>NZ_CP135138.1:0-2399733 GCF_032248735.1 Moraxella sp. DOX410
TATACCCGAAGTCCGTTCGTAACCTACGCTTAGCGTACTCCTCTACTCTATTATTTCAGCCTGTTTTTACCCTATCCATCAAATCTTGATAGCTTTTAATGGTGCTTTGGTATTGATTTGGACTTATCCTCATGACTGCAGACAAACCTTTTAAATTTGATAAATCACAGCGGCTGCTAACGCCCAAAGATTTTAAAGCGATGTCGGGTCGTCATACCAAAACTGGTGAAGATCAGTCACAGCATGTTGTCGTTTTTAAAATTCATCAACCTAATCTGTTGTTATTCGTCAAAGTGGTTTTAGCTGATAGCCAAAGACAAGCTGCAGTAAATCGGTTGGGTCTTGCGATTACTAAAAAGAAAGTCAAACGTGCCCATGAAAGAAATCGTATTAAGCGATTAACGCGAGAGTATTTTCGGTTGCATCAGCACCAGCTAAATGCTCAAGTTGATATTTTATTAACTATCAAGCAGTTTTCCGATGATATGCAAAATCAAGCAATTGTCCAGCAATTAGCGATGGGCTTTAACTTAATCAATGATAAGATTGGAAAGTTGAAGCGGAATTAATTTTAGCGGCAGTTCGTAATATCTTTACTCCAATGAAGGTAATAAAAAATCTGGGTTTAATCCATGGATAAATTATTAGCAAAATTTTTGCTGTTGATGATTATATTTTATCAGCGTTTGATTAGTCCCTGGTTGGCACCTCGTTGCCGCTTTTATCCAACGTGTTCTAGTTATGGTCTAGAGGCGATAAGATTACATGGCGGGTATCGAGGGGGATTATTAACAGCCAAGCGTATCGCACGTTGTCATCCTTGGGGTGGGCATGGCATTGATTTTGTCCCTAAGCCATTATATCGCTACCGTTATCATTATATTGACACATTGCCGTCTTACTTTTTGGTATATGCTTATCACTATCATTAATTTATTGGGTTGATGAAATTATAAAAACTTGTTGCGAGTCTTAAATAGCGTAATTGAGTCAACTATTTATGGAATATCTTTTTTAACTTTTTTTTAGTAGAATGTCTTCTATTTTTTAATTGTTTTTCCTTTATTAGCAACTAGTGATTTCAAGCAATATCATTAGATAGGATAGCTATATATGCAAAAAATTTTACGGACATTGATTATTATCGCAATGTTAATTACGGGTTATTTGCTGATTCTGGCATGGCGGGATGATTATACCAATGTAAATAAACCCGTGGCGATAACCCCAACAACCACAGCGGTCAGTAGCAATGATGTGCCAGTGGCGGGGACTTCAAGTACGCCAACGGGCGATGTTCCAACCGCAACAGCAACCACACCAACCGCCGCTCCCACTACCCAGAAAACGGGCGCACAGCTCATTAGCGTGATGACGGATAAATACGATATTCGTATTAATCCAGTCGGTGGCGATGTGGTGTACGCCGCGCTTCGAGAGCAGACTCAAACATTAGATAGCAAACAGCCATTTGTACTCCTTGAAGAAGATAGTAATCGCGTATATGTGGCTCAGTCAGGGTTGATTGGCGCCAATGGTATTGATAATAGCAATGGTCGTGCGACTTTTACCGCACCTAGTAACCAATTTGTCATGCAGCCCAATCAAGCCGAATTGGTCGTTCCTTTAACTTATCAAAAAGATGGTGTAACTATCATCAAATCGTATAAGTTTACCAAAGGTCAATATCCTATCAACGTTAGCTATAACATCACCAATAACGGCACGCAGCCTTGGCAAGGACAAATGTATGCGCAGTTAAAACGTGATAATAGCGAAGATCCAGGTAAAGGTGACAAAGGCGCAATTAGCCTATCGACTTACCTAGGTGGCGCATGGGGCACACCAGATCAGCCTTACAACAAACTCAAGTTTGGTAATTTCAATGATGGGTTAAAAGCCAGCAGTGATAAAGGCTGGATTGGTATGGTACAGCACTATTTTGTTACCGCTTGGATGCCAAAGAATTACACAGCAAATTTTTATAGCCGTGAAGCTGGCAAAGATCACATTATCGGGTTTACCAGTAACCCTGTGTCAGTCGCTCCCAACAAGCAAGTGACGTTAACGTCTGCCTTGTATGCAGGTCCAAAAATTCAAACCAACTTAAAGCCTTTGGCAGAGGGGTTAGATAAAACTGTTGATTACGGTATTTTATGGCCGATTTCAAAAGTCCTATTTTGGATTTTGGATAATGTGCATAAAGTATTGGGCAACTGGGGTTGGTCAATTATTGCACTCACTTTATTGGTTAAAATCGCGTTAATGCCAATTGCCAATAAAAGCTATCACTCGATGGCAAAAATGCGCGCAGTGGCACCACGATTACAAGCCCTAAAAGAAGAATATGGTGATGACCGTATGCGTATGTCACAAGAGATGATGCGCATCTACAAAGAAGAGCAAGTCAACCCAATGGCAGGTTGTTTACCTGTATTGCTGCAAATGCCGATTTTCTTGGCGTTGTATTGGGTACTGGTCGAATCGGTCCAATTACGCCATGCCCCTTGGATTGGCTGGATTCGTGACTTATCATCCATGGATCCATTGTTTATCTTGCCACTGATTATGGGCGCTGCGATGTTTTTCCAGCAGATGTTAAACCCACAGCCGCAAGATCCTATGCAAGCCCGTGTGATGAAATTTATGCCGATTATTTTCACCGTGTTTATGCTATTCTTCCCAGCGGGTCTAGTGCTGTATTGGACGGTCAACAACTTGTTTAGTATGGCGCAGCAATACTTTATCAATAAGAAAGTTGAGCGTGAGCAAGCGGCAAAAGAGGCAGCACGTAACGTGGTCTAAATTCGTCAATCAGTAAGTTAACCGCCCTTTAAACAGTTGTTTAAAGGGTTTTTTATTGGCAAAAAATAATCATGTTGTAATCAGTGAACGGATGTTAAAATATCAGCATTAAGTCAATGCTGACTACCCAAAATGTTAGATTGTAAAAAATTATGTTAAATAACTCTCAGACAGTGCTTACTTCAACCATTGCCGCCATTGCAACACCAATCGGTCGTGGCGGGGTTGGTGTGATACGCCTATCAGGTCCAAACAGTTACCAAATTGCCTTGGCGTTAACCGGTCGTCAAGCTTTCAAACCGCGATTTGCCCATTTTTGCCGATTTTATGATAGTGATGATACAGTGATTGATGAAGGATTGGTGTTATATTTCCCTGCCCCCCATTCTTTTACCGGTGAAGATGTGATTGAGTTGCAAGGTCACGGTGGCATGATTTTGCAGCAGCAGCTTTTGACCCGTGTGTTTGAATTGGGTGCAAATCAAGCGGTAGCGGGCGAGTTTTCGGCGCGGGCTTTTGATAATGATAAGCTTGATTTGGTACAAGCAGAAGCGATTGCTGATGCCATTGATGCCACCAGTGTGGCTGCCGCAAAAAGTGCCATGCGCTCATTGACCGGTGAGTTTTCACAAAAAATTAATGCGCTGCTTGAGCAGTTAATTCAGCTACGGCTGTATGTTGAAGCCGCTATTGATTTCCCGGATGAAGAAGGGGTTGATTTTTTGGCAGATGAGCATATCGCCAAGCAATTACGCCAAGTTTGTGAGCAATTAAACAATGTGTTAGCCACTGCCAAACAAGGGCAGCTGCTGCGAGATGGTGTCTCAGTTGTGATTGCCGGGCGACCCAATGCGGGAAAATCTAGCTTGCTCAATCGCTTAGCAGGGCAAGAGCGTGCCATTGTGACCGATATTGCCGGGACAACCCGTGATATCCTACAAGAAACCATTGTGTTAAATGGTCTAACGCTGAATTTGACCGATACCGCTGGGCTACGTCAGACTGATGATATTGTGGAACAGGCGGGCATTGAGCGAGCACGACAAGCCATCACCCAAGCTGATTTACTGCTTATGGTGTATGATGCGCACCGTGAGCATGAGCCGTTACGATTGGCGACGGAATTATTTGGTAGCTTACCCAATGCCAATTCGATATTAATGATTGCCAACAAAATTGATTTATCCGACAATCACCAAAATTTGCCCAAGCAATTTTCATCACAAGAGCAGATTTATCACCCCGTCTATGTGTCTTGTAAATATGGTACAGGGCTTGAAGAATTGGTCAATCAAATCTGTGATAAAGTCGGTTTTCACCCCCCTGAAAATAGCTTAATTGCACGAACCCGCCATCTTGATGCGCTGCGCCGTACCCAAATGGCGCTGCAAGAAGCCGATGAACAACTGCATTTGTTTCATGCGGGTGAATTGGTGGCGGAAAGCCTACGCCAAGCACAGATTAGCCTCAACGAAATCACCGGTGAATTTACCGCCGATGATTTATTGGGTAAGATTTTTGGCAGTTTTTGTATTGGTAAATAACGTAATAGGTTTAAACTTAGCTAGGAAATCGCATGCACTGTCCATTTTGTAATGCTGAAGATACCAAAGTCATTGATTCAAGACTCGCGGCAGAAGGGGCGCAGGTACGCCGTCGTCGTCAGTGTACCGCGTGCCAAGAGCGATTTACTACCTTTGAAATCATTGAGGCAGTAATGCCCCGTATCATCAAATCCAATGGTCGTATTGAGCCGTATGATGGACAAAAACTGCGTCGCTCAGTGCAGCTACCGTTACAAAAACGTCCAATATCGACCGACAACATTGAAGCCATGATTAGCCGTATTGAAAAACAGCTCAGGCAGCTCGGCGAGCGTGAGGTGCCCAGTAAAATTTTAGGTGAAATCGTCATGAAAGAGCTAAGCCAAATTGACGATGTCGCCTACGTTCGATTTGCTAGCGTCTATCGTGATTTTCAAGATATTGAAGCGTTTAAACACATGGTGTCAAACCTCACCACTGATGCCAATAAACAAGAAATCAATCAACGTATCGAAGATTTGACTCACCCACACAAGCTCAAACATCTACAATCCTAAGTTTTTTATGACGGCAACTTTATCGTCCGCTGAGCGCTATCAGCACCAATACTACATGTCACGCGCCATTGAGCTGGCTAAAAAAGGACGTTTCACCACCCGTCCCAATCCTAATGTCGGCTGCGTCATTGTCAAAGATAATCAAGTCATTGGCGAAGGTTTTCACTATCAAGCAGGACAACCCCACGCCGAAGTATTTGCCCTTCGCCAAGCGTATGAGCATGATGCCAAGCAATTGCAAGGTGCAACAGCGTATGTCACGCTTGAACCTTGTAGCCATCATGGACGTACTCCGCCCTGTGCTGATGCGCTAATCAAAGCGGGTATCAGCCGTGTGGTGATTGCTGTTGTCGATCCTAATCCTAAAGTTGATGGTGGTGGTATTGCCAAACTGCATCAGGCAGGTATCGAAGTCATTACCGGTATTTGTGAGCAAGCGGCTTATCAATTAAATGAAGGCTTTTTTAAAGTCATGCGTGGCGGCTTGCCTTTTGTGCGCTTAAAGATAGCGACAAGTTTGGATGGACGCACCGCGATGGCAAATGGCGAGTCAAAATGGATAACCAGCGACCAATCACGCGAGGATGTACAGCGTTTACGAGCGCAGGCAGGGGCGATTATTACGGGGAGCGAAACCATCCTACAAGACCATCCTGCGCTAAATATCCGTAGTCAGCAATTAGGGGTAAATTTAGACGACATACCCCAGCCGCTATTGGTAGTGCTTGACCGTCGTCAACGCATCCAAATGACGGATGCATGGTACCAAAGTCAAATCAACAAGCGTCCCGTTTTGCTTATCCAAGACGCAACTATGAGCTTAACCACACTACTCAACACTTTAAAAGACAATTACCAAATTAACGATGTGCTAGTTGAAGCAGGTGCGACGGTCGCTGCTAGTTTTTTACAACAAGGTTTGGTAGATGAATTAGTCGTGTATCAAGCGCCATGCATTTTGGGTAACAATGCTAAGCCCATGATTAACTTTACGGCACAGCATATCCACCAGCAAATTATCGCTTCGTTAGTTTCACATGAAACAATGGAGACTGATATCAAATTAACCTATCGTTTTGATAAGTAAATACACATAATGGGTTGGATAAATCTCGCTGAAAATAAAATAGTTAAATTATTATATTTTTCGCTTTTTAAAACTTATCCACATTGTTAGCTAAATTTAATGAAAGCGTTAAAACCAGCATTTCTTTTGTGGATAAGTGTTTCACATGAAACAGTCATTAAAGCTATGTTTTACTGCAATACTAGACTATAAGCGGTGTTTCACATGAAACATAGCACAAAACACCCGTAATCTATCACAATTAAGACCAGTGGATAAGTAGATAAACAAGGTCATAAGTAGTCTATGATGGTAAGTTATCCACCAAAAGCTACCTCTATCATGTTAATTTTTTGAACGCTTGATGCTCGATTTGAGTTAGAGTCCAGCAGCAATTATAATTTAATTATTCTAAATAATATTTTATATTTGTGATAGTCGTAAAAGTACATTAAAATGCATTGATATCATAAAAAACAAGGATAAACAATGTTCACAGGTATTATTGAAGCGACTGGAAAAATTGTTGCCATTACGCCAACACAGGGTGATGTACGCTTAAAAGTTCAATCTGACTATTTGGATTTTGCTGATGTCAAATTGGGTGACTCGATTGCAAGTAACGGGATTTGTCTCACTGTTGTAGAACAAGGTAAAGACTGGTACGCCGTTGATGTTTCACGTGAAACACTCAATAAAACAGCGATGCAACAATGGCAAGTTGGCGATGTAGTAAACCTTGAAAAAGCCATGTTGCCTACCACACGATTTGGCGGACACATTGTCACCGGTCATGTTGATACCACGGGTACAGTTAAACTGATAAAAAATGATTCGCGCTCGATTTACATAGAGATTGAGATTCCAAGCGAGTTTACCAAATATGTCGCTACCAAGGGTTCTGTAACAGTCGATGGTGTTAGCCTGACCAGTAATTTGGTGGAAGGTAATGTGATTAGTTTAAATATCATCCCTCATACAGCGCAGGTCACCAACATAAGCAGACATTGGAAAGTGGCAACAAAAGTTAACATCGAGGTGGATGTGGTAGCCAGATATTTAGAAAAACTTCTTGTGTCAACACCAGACACCATGTCAAATTCTAATCATGAAGGCATTACATTAAGCTTCCTACAACAAAATGGGTTTAGCAAATAGAGCGCAACTGCTTTATAATGATGGACAAAGAACCACCAACCAATTTACTTTTAAAACTCGACCCTCATAACGTTTTACTTCAAACAAAAAAAGACCAAGTTAACCTGGTCTTTTTTATTGTCTCAGACCATGTAATGATTGATGGCTTCGATGAGTTTTTGCTTGTTGATGGGTTTGGTCAAAAAACTGTCCATCCCCGCTTCTAAACAGATATTCTTATCATCATCAGAATCATTGGCGGTTAAGGCAACAATCGGCACACTATCTTTATTGAGGCGAATAATACGCGTCGCTTCAATACCATCTAGAATTGGCATGCGACAGTCCATCAACACAAGGCCGATTTGCTGACGATTTTCACTGAGTAACTTAACTGCTTGCTCGCCATCGGATGCTACAAGATAGCGATAACCCAAGGCTTCCAAATGCTTTTTGGCAATTTTTTGATTAACCGGGTTGTCTTCTGCTATCAATATCAATTTTTGGCTAGAAGAATGCGCATCGTTTGGGCTCTCAAGATTGGTGTGGCCCTCATCAACCACTTGAATTGGTCCATCCAATAACAGATTAGGGTTATTAACGGGGGGCGTTACGGATGCTACGTTAACGCTAGAATTAGAGGGATTGGGGTACTGCTGCAAAAATTGCTTAAAGGCCAGTTGTACGGGCAGATGGGTATTGGTTTTTTCTTTTTTGATTTTTAACTCATATAGATGATTCACCTCAGCAATCAACAGGCTTAAAGACGCAGGTTTTTGCAAATACCCATCAAATTGTAATTGCAGCTCGGGTGGCAGAGTTTTAGGTGATTCAATACTTAAAATAATTTTAATCGCATCATTATAAAAATGAATATTATTTAATAAATGGTTGTTGGCTTTGAGTGCTGCATCATCAATCACAAAGACAGGAACCAAGCCTTGCAAATTAAGGTTATTAATCGTATTGATAACGGTTTCATCAATAGTTGTGAAGATATGGTGCGATAATTCCACATAACTTAAAACTTTATTCGCTCGCTCAAAGATAGAAAATGGCGAGATAAGAATGAGTGTTACCCTTAAATTCCTGGTTTTATGTTGGTAAACAGGTTGCAGACTAAACTTTGGAATCGGTAAAAATAGTTGGAATTCGCTGCCTTGACCAAATTGACTTTCTAAATGAATAAAGCCACCCAATAAATGTGAAAAACTATTGGAAATAGCTAAACCAAGTCCTGTACCGCCAAACTGCCGACTAATGGAATCATTGGCTTGTTCAAAGTAGGAAAATAATTTTTGTTGGTCTTTTTCGCTAATACCTAAACCGGTATCTTTTACCGTTATTTTTAACCAATCTTTGCTGACAGTCATATTTTGGCTGGTTTTAGCCGCGATTAATGGGTGACGGCTATCGGTTTTATCAACCGTGATAGCCACGTAGCCCTCTTTGGTAAATTTTACCGCATTGGTCAATAAGTTTAAAATAATTTGGCGTAATTTGCCTTCATCACAATCAATAAAACGTGGGGTAAATGGGTCCACAAAAATATACAGACTAATTTTTTGACGTCGGGCGTTACCAACCATCAGTCCAGTGGTTTGGCGTAGTAACTGCAAGAGATCAATAGACGTGACATTGGTTTGTAGCCTGCCTGCGTCTAATTTGGCCACATCAAGCATATCATTGAGCAGTTGAATCATGGTATAGCTAGATTGTTGCAGGGTTGCGATAGTCTCTTGTTGCTCGCTATTAAACTGTGCTTTATCTTCAGCAAGTAGATCTATCATGCCGACTAGACCACTGAGTGGAGTACGCAATTCATGCCCCACTACCGCCCACATTTTATTAAAATTGGTTAGTTTATCAGTAGTAAATTTATCTTCGACCCACGCTTTTTGCAGCTTATCGTGATAATCGGTGGTATCTTGTAAGCCACAGCTATAACCTTGTAGTTGACCAAAACGGTTATAATACGGGGTAATGCGTAAATCAAAATACAGATTTCGCTGTAGATTGGTCACGGGTAAGGTCGCATAAGTCTGAATATTCTCGAGCGAATTTAGTAACTGCTGCGTGGTTTTATTGGCACCGGTGATAAAGTCACTGAGAATATACATCGAACCCGGTTGAAACGGGGTATAAAACACTTGTGAAAATTTATGATTAAAGTAAACAATCCGACCATTTCTGCTCATGATAAATAGCAAAATTGGTGAAGTATCAATCAAAATATTTTGTCGATAGGTTAACTCGCGAACCTTATCATAATATTGCCCCATCTTATAAGCATATCGGTTAAATAGCTGAGCCAAATAGCGCGATTCAGGGTGGTCACGAAACTCATGAAGCTTGGCAGGCTGATAACCTTGACTAATTTGCAATTGCAAATTTTGGGCGTAATCGAGAAATTTATCCCAAACATCATAAACTTTTCGTAGCTGAATCATCACATATAAAAATAGGCAAAGCCCTAGTAGCAGCGGCAGCAAATAGATAGGGTTAGCAAAATTACGCCAAAGCGGGAAGTATTGTACTTTAACATATAAGCGGTAACCCGCTGCCAGATTCTGCCAAACTTCAAAGCCATGAATATCATAAAACATTTTATTGCTTTGTTTGTTAGATAGCGTCCAATTGGGTAAGGGGACAGAAAAATCGTCATGGTTGTTTTTGACAACGGTAGTAGCACCCGTCGGCTCAACGATAATCAACTGATAATTTTTAATCACCGCATGGTGATCTAAAGTGACTTGGCTCCAATCGTACTCATGATGGCTAATTTTATGATTGAGTTTATCAACCAGCTCAATGAGGTAGCTTTTACCAAGCTGCTGTTGCTGCTGCAACGCATAAAAACCTAGCAACCCATAACCTGCCACTATCAGTATCAGTTCGATAGCCACTAAGGTTACGATGAGTCGCCGAGCTGCCGGGCGATTGTAGAGAGAAAACTGGTTTGACACAGCGTGATATACCCAATAAAGAAAACGGTCAATGAAGGTAAAAGAAAAAAACCCATCATCACAATGCTAGATTTAAGTATTGTGCCAATTCATATTATAATAGCAGAAATTTATTGTATTTAAGACGAAATTTATCATGTCTCAAACCCCGCTTAGGGTCGTATTTGCTGGTACGCCCGAATTTGCTAAAGTCGCCTTACAAGCGCTCATCAGTCACCAAAAAGCCCTTAATATTGACGTTGTGGCAGTCTATACACAACCTGACCGCAAATCTGGTCGTGGGCAAAAAATTAGTGCATCGCCCGTCAAAGCACTTGCCTTGGCAAATAACATTGCGGTAGAACAACCTGAAAGCTTTAGCTTAAAATCAGCCAATGGGAGTGTTTCACGTGAAACACTCAAAAACTATCGACCCGATATCATGGTGGTGGCGGCCTATGGGTTGATTTTACCGCTTGGCGTGCTACATACCCCAAAATTTGGCTGTATCAATATTCATGGCTCATTATTGCCACGCTGGCGCGGTGCAGCGCCCATTCAGCGTGCGATTTTGGCAGGTGATAACATTACAGGCATTACCATTATGCAAATGGCGCAGGGACTCGATACGGGCGATATGCTGTATAAGATAGCTTGCCCCATCACTGACACAGATACCACCCAACTATTGCATGATAAATTAGCCAAATTAGGCGGTGAAGCCATTGTGACGGTGCTGTCTGATGTAGAAAACTATCAACAAAAAGCCGAAAAACAAGACGACGCTTTGGCTAATTATGCCGAGAAAATCACCACGGCAGAGGGTGAGATTAACTGGCAAAATGATGCCATCAGTATTCAGCGTCAAATCCGTGCGTTAAATGCCTTTACCTATCTTGATGAAAACAAAGACCCCAATCAGCGTATCAAAATAATAGAAGCAGCGCCCATTAAACTCGACCAACAAATCTATGAACCCGCAGGTAAAATCGTCAGTGTGGGTCGTAACGCGATTTTGGTCGCGTGTGGCAAAAACGCGACCAACCACCAACATCAGGGTGCACAACATTTGATTAATATCACCCAAATGCAGTGGCCAGGTGGTAAGCCGTTAACCGCTGAGCAAATTGCCAATGGAGATAAACTCAACGATGGTGATATTTTTCACTCATAATCAATTAGGCACATCATGACCCAATTACATTCTCAGCTTAACACTCGCGCCAAAGTTGTCGCCACCCTCGAGCGTATCCAACAAGGTGAGTCCTTAGCTAGCTTGCTTGAGCCACTACTCAACCAAGTGAGCGACAAAGACAAAGGCTTTGCCCATGAATTATTGCTTGGCACACTGCGTCAATGGTGGGCACTCGCTCGTATTGGTGAAAGCTTGATTGAGCATGAAGTCACTGACAAAGGCGTATGGGCAGCACTCAATATCGGACTGTACCAACTGCTGTATATGGACACGCCAGATTACGCGGCAATTGGTGAAACGGTCGAAGCAGTCAAACAACTGGATAAAGGTTACGGTGCTGGACTCATCAATGCCATACTGCGAAAGGTGCAAAAAAACCCTGCCAAATTTGCCAAAAAAATTGAGAAAAATCACAGTCTACCCAATTGGCTTGCCAAACAGCTCAAACAGGATTGGGGTGAATACTATGCCGAGCTTGGACAAGCGCTTCGCCAACCTGCGCCCATATTCTTACGCGTCAATCGCAAATTTTGTAGTGTAGAGGATTATGCCAATATATTAACCCAACAAGGCATCGGTTTTGACCTAGTGTCAATTGGCATTGAGAAGGTGCAAACCATTCAACTCACTGACGCTATAAGAATCACCGATTTGCCTAAATTTGCCGAAGGATGGGTCAGTGTGCAAGATAAACATGCCCAGTTATCAGCACATATTTTGGCAAGCCTCGCCTTGGATAAATCTTTGACGGTACTAGATGCTTGTACTGCGCCCGGGGGTAAACTGGCGCATTTATTGGAGCTTGATGAGTCAAAAACGTTTCACGTGAAACATCAAAATATCGCGCATGTAATCGCTTTGGACAGCGATGAAAAACGTTTACAACGGGTAAGCCAAAACCTTGAGCGTTTGCAGTTAAAGCAAGAAAATGTACAATTGGTATGTGAGGATGCCACAACGTTTCAAGCAGATACCCAATTTGATGTGATAGTGCTTGATGCACCTTGTACCGCAACGGGTGTGATTCGCCGCCATCCTGATATTGCATTGCTACGTACTGAAGAAGATGTAGGGCAAACTGCCGCGTTACAAGCCAATATTTTAGCAAACTGTTGGCATAATTTAGCCGATAATGGTTATCTACTCTATATCACTTGCTCGATGTTAAAAGCAGAGAATGAAAATCAATTACAAGCGTTTTTAGCCACACACAAAGCGGCGCAAATCGTGGATTTTAGCCTTAATTTATCCAACCAAATCAAACGGGACATCGGTTATCAATGCTTGCCGCTTCATCAAAACGATGGCGATGGCTTTTATTATGCCTTACTGCAAAAACTTGGGTAAAAAATTGGCATTCATTGCAATGCTAGGTTTATGCTAAACTGCATCAAATTGATTAAATGGATGGAAAGATGAACTATATCAGCACGCGTGGCAAAACAGCCCCTATGCAATTTAGTGATGTGTTACTGATGGGACTTGCCCCAGACGGCGGCTTAATGCTACCTGAAGAATACCCACAGATTGATGAAGTAACCCTCACCCAATGGCGCACTTTAAGCTACCCTGAGCTTGCCTTTGAAATCATGCAATTATTTGCCACCGATATTCCAAAACATGATTTAAAAACACTGATTGAGAAAACTTACACCGTGCAGGCATTTGGCAATCCCGATATCACCCCTGTTCGTACACTCAAAGATGGCATCAAAATCATCGAGTTATCAAATGGTCCAACACTGGCATTTAAAGACATCGCCATGCAGTTTTTGGGCAATGCTTTTGAATATGTGTTAAAGAAAAAAAATGAGCGTCTGACTATCATCGGTGCGACATCAGGCGATACAGGCTCGGCTGCTGAATATGCGCTGCGTGGCAAAGACAATATCGAAGTGTTTATGATGTCGCCACATGGCAAAATGAGTGAGTTCCAGCGCGCACAAATGTATAGCCTCGATGACAAAAATATCCATAACATCGCCATCAAAGGTATGTTCGATGACTGCCAAGATATCGTAAAAGCCTTGCAGCAAGATGCCGAATTTAAAGCCAAATACAGCCTTGGGACTGTCAACTCCATTAACTGGGGTCGTATCCTCGCGCAAATCGTCTACTATTTTAAAGGTTACTTTGCCAGCACCACCGACAACAGCCAAAAGGTCAGTTTCTGCGTGCCATCGGGTAACTTTGGTAATATCTGCGCGGGACATATTGCCCGTGAAATGGGATTACCCATCGAGCGGTTAATCGTTGCCACCAACGAAAACGACGTTCTGCACGACTTTTTTACTACTGGCAAATATAGCCCGCGTACCGCTGACAAGACCTATGTGACATCAAGCCCATCGATGGATATTTCAAAAGCATCGAATTTTGAGCGTTTTGTGTACCTGCTCGCTGAGAAAAATGGCGAAAAAATTAATACACTTTGGCAGGATGTCAACGTAGGTAAAGGCTTTGATATGTCGGATTTGATGGCAAATATCAATGGCAAATATGGCTTTGCATCGGGTAAATCAACGCATGCCGACCGTATCGCCACGATCAAACAAGTGTATGCCGAAGACAACCAGCTAATTGACCCGCATACCGCTGATGGGATAAAAGTGGCTCGTGAAGTACGCAAAGAGGGTGAGGTCATTGTCTGCGCCGAAACCGCATTGCCAGCCAAATTTGCCGAGACCATCACCGAAGCTGTTGGTCAACTTGACATTCCCCGTCCCAAACATACCGATAATATCGAAAGCTTGGCACAGTATGTGACTGTGCTTGATAACGATGCAAATTTGGTGCGGGCGCAAATTGAACAGTTTGTGGTAGCCAAATAATAGCTATCTAATAAATTGACTCAAATAAAAGCCTTTTAATTTGCTAGTTAAAAGGCTTTTTTGCTTTACTGTTTATGGACAAATTTGCGCAGTATCGCTTTGACTTCATCCGTCTGTAGACGGTTACTAAAGTGAATGTTTTCTTGTTGGATACGCGCTAGGATTTCCGTGGCATTACGCATCAAGTCTTTGGTTTGTCTTACCGATGGCACCGATTTTTTGGCGAGTATTTCTGCTTTTTGGCGCGCCGTGCTTAGTACTTCATCGCTACTAGCAAAAGCTTGGTTGGCTAAGCCCAATTCAACTGCCTGTTTGCCTGTGATTTTTTCACCCATCACAAACACCTCAAAGGCACGCTGATAACCAATTCTATGCGTCAGCAAAAGCGTCGAACCTGCTTCTGGCACCAAAGATAAATCCACAAAGGGGGCTAATAATTTAGCGTTTTCTACGATATACACCAAATCACAATGAAGTAGCAGCGTCAAGCCAATGCCAACGCCTGAGCCTGTCACCGCTGCCACGATGGGTTTAGGATAATCGCCCAAAAACTGCACGAAATCTAACGCATTAAGCTCAGCATCATCATTTTCTGCTTTGGTTAAAAAATCGACAAGATCATTACCTGCGGTAAAAAAATCACCGGTTGACGTAAACAAAATCACTCGAATATTATCGTCACTTTTTGCCTGTTCCATCGCGGTTTGTACGGCTTGGTACATGGCATTGGTTAGGGCATTTTTTTTATCAGCACGATTAAACTGGATTTCTAAAACGCCATTTTGCGTGTGAAAATTGACAAGTTGTTCCATGAAAGTGTTTACCTTAGTATCTTATCAGTGTCTAGTAGATATTTGGTACTAGAAACCAAGTCAACAATATAGCATTATTCTAAGCTGAGATTCTAAACTTAGTGAGACAATGACCGCAAAAAAATCAAACTGAAAAAAATTTAAAGCCAACATACCAACTGTTCAAAGAATTTTAGCCAATAAAAAAGGCATTTAATTTAAATGCCTTTTTTTAATTGATTTTTTAAATTGATTGCTTAATTAATTAATGCAGCATTAACCAATACGGCGTTTACCCGTCGCTAGTTCATAAACGAATAGCACAATAATGGCACCAATCACTGAAAAGATTAAACCGGTAAAGCCACCATTGGCATTCATACCTAGCATACCTGCTAAGAAACCGCCTACTAACGCACCAATAATACCGAGTACAATGGTAAGAATCCAGCCCATTGCGTCCGCACCTGGCTTAATAGCACGCGCGATAACACCAACGATAAGACCCATGATAATCATATAAATAAAGCTCATTTTAACACTCCTAATTTTTTAACTTGTCTAATTTTTAACTTATTTTGTTGCCTAATCGATTGGCAGGCGTTACAGCGCTAAATTGTTATATTTATGGTTTTAACTAATAACTGCCTCTCTGATGACTGTCATTTTATAGCCAAGCTATCAGGAGTTAAAATGTTGGTTTGTTAATTATGTAAGTTCTCTTTGAAGTATTAAGAGGATTTTTTATTTAATGTAATGCTATGTCAGTAGAGACGATTAAATGTAAGTTCCGTTATCTGGATTCGATTTCTTGATAAAGCGCAGCATACTGCTGGGTGAGTTTATGTTTAGCGTCCAAATAAATTAGCGGTAAGCTTTGATGGTGGGACTGTTTCATGATAATTGAAGGGCTAAGTTTGGTCTCATACACAGGATAGCCTTCATTGACCAACGTTTGTACCACTTCTTTGGGTAAATTGGCACGTGGGTCAAACTGATTGACGATAATACCTTCAATTAACAAGTCACTATTATGGTCCTGGCGCGTCTCTAAGATATTTTGCACCAAGGTTTGCAGCGCGCGTTTGGAGAAAATATCACAATCAAACGGGACGATGACACGATCAGCCGCGATCAATGCCGACAAAGTAAAAAAGTTAAACGCCGGTGGTGTATCAATGTACACCCGATCAAACTGCTGACTTAAAAGGTTTAAGCCGTCTTTTAATTTATAAATTTTATGTTTGCTTTCAAGGGGCTGCAAAATATCGGCAAGCATGGGGCTGGCTGGAATCAGTGATAAATTATCAAATCGGGTGGTGTGAATGCAATGCTCCAACCCTTGATTGCGACTACCCGCCATACCGCCAAACGGAAATGCAAACATCATCGGCATGGGGCTAGACGTCGCTTGCAGGGTTTGCGAAAAGAAATTTTCAATATTGGGTTCTGTGATATGCGCGGGATGAATGTCTGTGGCATCATCGCCGATGATATATTGGGTTGCGTTGCACTGGGGATCAAGGTCGATGAGTAAGGTACGCAAACCTTGATGGGCACTCATCGCGGCAAGGTTGACAGCAATGCTGGATTTACCAACACCGCCTTTTTGATTAAAAATGACTCGGGTAAGCATTGTGTAACCTAATATTTGTACAAGTAATCATGAGTATGCTAAAAAATCACGATTTTTGCTAGCAAATTTACAAGGTTAAAACAGTTAGGCTTGCTGCAGTGCCTTCACCAGTCGACCATGAATGCCTTCAAAGCCGCCATTTGACATTACAATCACCGCATCGTCATCGCCAATGTGCGCTGCAATATGCTTAATAATCGCATCGGTCGATGTCATCACTTGTTGGTTGGCAGCATTGCCAATCGCATCGGCAACTGACCAATCTAGATTGGCAGGTTGATACCAAATGACTTGGTCGGCGATACTCGCTGATGGCGCAAGCAAACCTTGGTGGGTACCGAGTTTCATGGTATTTGAACGCGGTTCAATCACTGCCCAAATTTTACGCTTTGGGTTATCCGCAAAACGTTTTTTGGCACCATCGAGCGTGGTTTCAATGGCGGTTGGGTGGTGGGCAAAGTCGTCATAAACTTCTATATGTTTGCCGTGGTTATCGATTGTGCCGACCAGCTCCATACGGCGTTTGATACCCGCAAAATTGGATAAGGCTTCACAGGCTTGTGCAACCGATACGCCAACATTGTAGGCTGCCGCAATTGCCACTAAACCATTATTGACGCTATGTAGCCCGCTCATCTGCCAATGGACTTGTCCTTTGTGACCATCAAACATAACTTCATATTGGCTTCCGTCTTGTTTCACTAGCTTGGCTTTCCAATCCGCGTGGGGATTAGTGCTAGCAATCGCCGTCCGCCAAATCGGTGTCCAGCAGCCTTTTTTAAGGGTTTCTTCCAAGCTTTCGGTATCTGCTGGCATGATGATTTTGCCATTTGACGGTATCATGCGTACCATGTGATGGAACTGGGTTTGGATGGCGGCAAGGTTTGGGAAGATATCGGCGTGGTCGTATTCAAGGTTGTTTAAAATTGCGGTGGTTGGGCGATAGTGAACAAACTTAGAGCGTTTATCAAAAAAAGCACTGTCATATTCATCCGCTTCGATGACAAAGTAACCTTCATGATCCGCAGTTTTATCACTCCCCAAATAACTACTGTGGGCAAACGCTTTTTTTAGGCGTTCATCTTGGGTATCAACCAGTGGCACGCCACCAATCAAAAAGCCGGCATCAATGCCTGCATAGTGTAAAATCCATGCCAGCATCGTGGTAGTGGTGGTTTTGCCATGCGTGCCTGCGACGGCTAATACATGACGGTATTGCAATACCTGCTCTGCCAAAAACTGCGGACCTGAGGTATAAGGAATACGCTCATTGAGCATATATTCAACCGCTTCAATGCCGCGCTTCATGGCATTGCCGACAATCACCAAATCAGGTGCAGGTTGTAAATGACTAGCAGCGTACCCTTGCATAATCTCAACACCCGCATTTTCAAGCTGGGTGGACATTGGTGGATAGACATTGGCGTCTGAGCCTGTCACGGTATGTCCAAGGTCACGCGCAAGCAGCGCCAACGAACCCATGAAGGTACCACAAATACCAAGAATATGAATGTGCATAAGTTTGCCTTAGGTCAAATACGCATTAGCGGCTAACCAAAGCCGCTAAACCTTGCTAAAAATTAACAATTTTAAAGGACAAATTAGGCTTTGTCAGCTATTAAATCCAGTTGTAGGTTAACTTGCTCGCAAACACCCATGTCTAGTTTTCGGCAACCCATCCTGCCAAAGGGGTACAGAAAAATAGTTTTACAAATTACAAAATAGTTTTACAAATTACTATGACAGTGATAAGTTACTATAAATTCACCAAAATAGTGTTTTTGCACTATTTTTATGAAGTTAAAGCATTGAGGAGTGGTATGAAAAGCAGTGAGTTATTAAGCATTTTAAAGCAGTGTCATAGCAATGAGCCAGAGTTTATCCAAGCGGTCGAAGAATTCTGGGAAGATATCGCAGCGGTTTATGACCAATCCACTGTTTATCAACACCTTAATCTATTTGACCGCTTAACCAACCCTGACCGTGTTATTCAATTTCGTATCAACTGGGAAGATGACCAAGGCAATGTTCAAGTCAACCGCGGTTGGCGTGTGCAATTTAACAATGCATTAGGCCCTTACAAAGGCGGTATCCGTTTTCATCCCAGTGTGAATCTTTCGGTACTAAAATTTTTAGGGTTTGAACAAATCTTTAAAAACGCATTGACCGGTCTGCCCATGGGTGGGGGTAAAGGCGGTTCAGACTTTGACCCAAAAGGTAAATCAGACGCCGAAATCCGCCGATTTTGCTATGCCTTTATGCGCGAATTAGCGCCCTATATTGGTGCAGATATAGACGTACCTGCGGGTGATATCGGTGTCGGTGGCCGTGAAATTAATTATATGTTCGCCATGTATAAGACGCTTAATCGTGAGTTTACGGGGGTATTAACCGGTAAGACAGTGGGACAAGGTGGTAGCTTGATTCGTACCGAGGCAACGGGGTTTGGTCTTGTGTATTTTTTACAAAACATGCTAGAAGCCCATCATGACGGCTTGATGGCTAAGACTGTCCTAGTCTCAGGTGCGGGCAATGTTTCGCTACATGCGGCACAAAAATGTATTGAGCTTGGCGCGCAGGTACTGACATTATCAGACTCAAAAGGCACCTTATATCTCAAGCATGGCTTTACCTTAGAGCAAATTGAAGCGCTCAAAACTTATAAAGCGCAAGATAAACGTTTAAAAGACTTCGTCGGTACCAGTGATGACGCAGAATGGATCGACGGTAGCCGTCCATGGCATATCAAAGCCGATATTGCCCTACCTTGCGCCACCCAAAACGAAATCAATGGGCACGATGCGCAAAATCTGGTCAATCATGGCGTTAAATACGTGGCAGAAGGTGCCAATATGCCCAGTGATGCCGATGCCATCGCCATCTTCCAAACTAATGGCGTCATCTATGCGCCGGGAAAAGCCTCGAATGCCGGTGGGGTTGCGGTATCCGGTCTTGAGATGTCACAAAACTCGGTACGTCAATACGCAACCTTTGCGGTGCTTGATGAGCAATTAAAAACCATCATGACAAATATCCATGACGATTGTTTTAACCATGGTAAACAAGCGGATGGCAGCATTGATTATAAAAAAGGCGCCAATCTAGCAGGTTTTAACAAGATTGCTAAAGCCATGGTGAATTACGGCATTCTATAATAATAAAAAACCTCTCATTAACTTTACTAAATAAAAAGCTCCGTCATTGTGATGGCGTTTTTTATTGAAGCAATAGCAATCAGTCAGTACAAGCCTGAAAAAATTTAAAGCTGGTGCTAGGCAGCCAATTCACATTGAGTTTTTTGTTTTGTAATTGTACAAAGCCCACATGCCCACCATGCTGGCTATACAGTAAGCGCACACAAGGTGACACATCGGCTTGGGTGGCAAGAATGCCCAAAAATGGGTCGTCTTTGGCAGTGATAATCAGCGTGGGTTTAGTGATATTTTTGAGTACAGGTAGGGCAGAGGCTTGGATGTAATAATTCGCCCCTGTACCAAAACCATGGCGCGGCGCGGTATATAACTCATCAAACTCATCAATCATCTTGATATTTTTTAATGCATTAATTAATGATGGATCATCCACCTTTTTGAAGGCTTTTTGCAATAAAGGATTGAGCAAATAAGGCGTATACACCCGTTTGGCGACAAAACGATGCATGGCTTTTGCCGAAGTCGTCAAATCGACGGGCGCAGAAATCACCACTGCTGCTTCACAGGCAGCTGCATCGCCTTGCTCGCCCATATAACGCGCCAGCATATTGGCGCCGAGCGACACGCCACTGGCTACAATTCGGCTATAGCCGTACTGAGTTTTTAGCAGGTCAAACATATGTACCGCTTCGGCAGTATCACCCGCGTTATAGTCCAATTCTGAGGTATTATCCACCCCGCCGCAGCCGCGAAAATGGACGATAACCGCATCATACCCCAATCGGTGGGCTTGGTGGACAAAGGCAATGGCATAATGGCTGTCGCTACTGCCTTCAAGCCCATGAAACATCACCGCCAATGGCTTATCAAGATTTGGCTGATTGTCGGTATTGGCAAATACAAAGTCATAAGCCACTTGGGTGGTGCCGGTACGGTCAGGGTGAAGGTGTCGCTGATAGTTAGGTTTTGGCAGTTTGATAAACTTGGGTAAAATGGTTTGAACGTGGGGGTTGGCTAAGAAAAACGGGGTGCGAAATGGCGTTAGGGGTAGTTGGTGAATGTTCATAATATACCTAGTGATTGTTATAATTTTTGACTATTTTACGGCTTTTTGACAGTTTTTTCATGGCGACTTGTGAGCTAAGTTTGGGGTGTTTTGTAGGTTTTTTTGAGGACAATTTTGCTAGGCTATCACTTTTACGCTACGGCTGTAGTTAGTCGCTCGCTTTCACAGTACCGTAAAAGCCGATTTTTTCGCTGAGGGCTTGAACCGACTTTTGCGCAGCCTCTACGGTCAAAACGACATTTTTACCATAATCAACCTTTAAAATCGTGGCATTAAAGCCGTCTAATGTATGCCTAACAAAGGATTCATTGGCAAAATCGGTTTCAATCATTATCACGCTTAACGGCACAAACGCGTGCAAATTCATGTTATCAACCACGGCTTGCGCGCTGCTGCTATAGGCACGTGTCAGCCCACCTGCACCAAGTTTGATACCGCCAAAGTAACGCACCACAATGACCACGCAGTTACCAATCCCCTTATGTTGTAGCACGTTTAAAATCGGCTTGCCTGCCGTACCACTGGGCTCACCATCGTCATCAAAACCTGCCGAGGTGGTGTTGTGCGGGTCGCCAATAATATAGCCATAGCAGACATGGCGTGCATCGGGATACTGGCTGCGTAATTGTTCCACGTGAAACATTAATTGCTCGCGGCTATCAATGGCAAAGCCAAAGCCCAAAAATTGGCTTTTTTTAATCTCAAGTGTGGCAGTACATGGGTCGCTAAGCGTGTAATAGGTCATGGTTAATCTATGTTACAATAAACAAAACAAGCACTAGGATAACAAAAAAATGCGTTTAGACAAATTTTTAAGCAAAGCCACCGAGCTATCGCGTAAAGACTGCAAAAAAATCTTGCACGCAGGCGAAGTCACTGTCAATGGCGAGGTGGTCAAAGATGCAAGTCTACATATCGATGAAGTGGGTGACGATATCGAATGGGCGGGTGAGCCATTATCGGTCGCGATGGGCAATCGCTACTTACTGTTATATAAGCCAGAAGGCTTTGAGTGCACCCTAAAGCCAAAAGAGTGGCCGATTGTCACAGACTTGATTGATGTACCCCAGCTAGGTAGCTTGCGGATTGCAGGGCGACTCGATGTCGACACCACAGGTGCGCTGCTGCTTAGCGATGATGGTGGCTTTTTGCACCGCGTCACCAGCCCAAAACATCATGTGGCAAAGGTGTATGAGTTGACCCTTGCCGACCCAATGACTGAAGCACAACAGGCATTTGCTATCAAAGAATTGGCAAAAGGCATCATGCTTGAGGACGAGTATGATAAAACCAAACCCGCTGAGTTAAGTTTTTCTGATGCTACCCATGCCAAGTTGGTACTCACGGAAGGCAAATATCACCAAGTCAAACGCATGATGGGCTATTTTGGCAATAAAGTTATTGAGCTACATCGTGCCAGCATCGGTAACATTACCTTAGCAGGATTAGAAAAAGGCGAAAGCCGATTTTTGACCGCTGAAGAAATTGACCAGTTTTAAGTATTTAGCGGCAGTGTCACACCCACGATTTTCCAATGAATGAGCCCTTGGCGCTGCAAGTGGAGCGTTAACGGGTAGCCACGTACCTGTCCGGTGACTTCAAAACAGTTAACACCGCAATAGTGTGTGGTGGGTTGGGTCTGCGACGTTGCTGTGGTGGCATTGGGATTAGGCGATTGTAGTTGTTGTTTGATTTTTTGATTAAGCTCAGTTGAATTGCGCGCCAAAATCAAGTCTTTGATATCAATCTTATCCATCGCTACTGCCACCAAGCCCCCCAGTAGTTTGACATTTGTTTTGAGCAGCTCGGTGGTCGCTTGTCCTGTCAGCGCATACTGTACGCCCTCTGGCGTGGCGGTATTATCCACGGCTTGATTGACCATTTTATTCACTAGGTCATCAGGGTTTAGCGTGATATTGAGCATCTGCAAAATAGGGGATTTTGCCACATGATTGGCTTTTTCCACCAATACAGGAGTTAGCTGTGATTTGATACTTTGCTGCAGTTGCGTAAATTCAATCGCTGCACTGATAGTGTCTGCTTGTTGTGCATCATAGGCTTTTTTCAGTTGGTACACTGCCCAATAAGGGGAAGCAAATACCCATGCGACGACAATCAGTGCAAGGATGATTAGCAAAGATAATACTTTTTTCATAAATCACTATCAGAGTTAGAGTTTGCTAATTAGTTTAAAACAACGGGCTAGGCTATTGCGAATTTTTCTTGCAAAAAAAGCAAAATATTTTTGCGCTGATTGCCGATTATTTGCTTGATTATTTAACAAAAATCGCCACTATATTGCATATTTTTAAATTTTAGTCTTTCAAAGGTTTGGCAGCTGCTAAACGTTGCTACTGGTCGAATCCACTCTTCCGTACTGTCAAAACTATGCTGCCAAAGGAGTTACTATGTCAAAACGCGATTTTTATGAAGTATTAGGGGTAGATAAAACCGCTAATGAACAAGAAATCAAAAAAGCCTACCGCAAACTTGCGATGAAATATCATCCAGACCGTAACCCTGATGACCCTGCCGCCGAAGAAAAATTCAAAGAAGCCTCGATGGCATACGAAGTGCTAAGCGATGATAGCAAACGTTCAGCGTATGACCGTATGGGTCATGCAGCGTTTGAGAATGGCATGGGCGGTGGCGGCTTTGGCGGTGGAAACTTCCAAGACATTTTTGGCGATATTTTTGGCGGCATGGGCGGCGGCCGTGGTGGCAGCGCCGGCGGCTTCCAAGACATTTTTGGCGACATTTTTGGGGGTCGCACAGGGGGTGGACGTAGCAGACGCGGCTCAGATTTACGCTATATGCTTGATTTGACGCTTGAAGAAGCGGTGCAAGGGACAAAAAAAGAAATTACCTTTACCGCACCTGCCCCTTGTGAAACTTGTGATGGTAAGGGCGCCAAAGACAGCAGCGATATCGTGACCTGCGCAACTTGTGGTGGTGCGGGTGTGGTACGTATGCAGCAAGGCTTTTTTGCTGTGCAACAGACTTGCCCCAACTGTGGCGGCTCAGGTAAACAAATCAAAAATCCTTGCAATGACTGTCATGGCTCGGGTGTTAAAGAAAAATCACGCACCCTTGAAGTCACCATTCCTGCTGGTATCGACAATGGTGATCGGGTACGTTTAACGGGCGAAGGTGAAGCGATTGCAGGCGGTGAAAGCGGCGACTTGTATGTTGAAATCCGTGTGGCACAGCACCCTATTTTTACCCGTGAAGGCGCTGATTTATACATGGATGTGCCAATCAGCTTTGCGGATGCAGCCTTAGGTCGTGAGGTGGAAGTACCAACGCTTGAAGGACGTATCAATTTACGCATTCCCGAAGGCACCCAAAGCCACAAAGTATTCCGTATCAAAGGCAAAGGCGTTACCCCCGTGCGCACGACGATGAAAGGTGACTTGTTATGCCGTGTGGTGGTAGAGACACCGACCAACCTTAACAACAAACAAAAAGAGCTACTTCGTCAGCTACAATCATCCATGGGTGATCATCAACAATCGCCCCAGAAAAAATCTTTCTTTGATAAACTCAAAGAAGATGTCAAAGACTTGTTTGACTAGGTTTTATTGGTTTATAGTGTTTGATAGATGTTTCACGTGAAACATCGAACCCTTGTAATGATTGCAAGGGTTTTTTTGTATAAGGCAATATTGAGCTAAGCTAGGATTCAGCGAGACAAGCTGTTATGATTTGAACTTAGAAAGTTATACTAGAAAATCAGGCTAGAAAATCAGATTAGCAAGTTACACTAGGTAATTGGGCGAGATAAAGGATAAGCAAATGGTAAAAATCGGGGTCATAGGCGCAGGTGGGCGCATGGGACGTATGCTGATTCAAGCAGTGGCACAAAATCCACAAACTACCCTTGCAGGGGCGATAGAGCGTCAAGGCTCAAGCTTGTTGGGCGTGGATGCGGGCGAGCTAGTTAATCTCGACAAAACTAATGTCGCTTTGGTCGATGACTTGGCAGGCGTCATTCATGATATTGATGTGCTCATAGATTTTAGCTTGCCTGAGTCGACTGCCAAAAACTTACAACTTTGTGCTGACCAAGGCGTCAATATGGTCATTGGGACAACAGGCTTAAACGATGAGCAAAACGCCATCTTAAAACAGGCAAGTGAAAAAATCGCCATCGTGTATGCGGGCAACTACTCAACTGGAGTAAATTTAACCCTTAAACTGCTTGAAATGGCTGCCAAAGCATTTGGCGACAGCGCCGATGTTGAAGTTATCGAAGCCCACCATAAACACAAAATTGATGCGCCATCGGGCACCGCTTATATGATGGCTGAAGCGGTTGCCAAAGGACGCGGTCAAAACCTAAAAGACGTGGCGATTTATGGCCGCGAAGGTCAAACTGGCGCACGAAAAGCAGGCGAGATTGGTATCCATGCCATTCGCGGTGGCGAGATTGTCGGCGACCATACGGTGATGTTTATCGCCGATGGCGAGATGGTTGAAATCACCCATAAAGCCCGTGAGCGCATGACCTTTGCTGCAGGTGCGGTGCGTGCTGCGGTGTGGGTCAATGAGCAGCAAACGGGACAGTTTGATATGCAAGATGTGCTTGGGCTGAAAGATTAGCATCAACTGCTTATGCAACAAAAAAGCCGAAACACCATCAAAGTGTTTCGGCTTTTTTATTAACGAATGCTTATTTGGTTTTGGGTTGTAGCACTTGTTTTTTAAAACCCGCTTTTTTCATTAGGGTTTCTAAGCCATTACGCACTGCTAGCGTTAAATTTTTTGATTTGGTGAGTTGTTCTGCAAATTTTTTCTTAGAGTCAGCGGTCGGTTTTGGATTGGCGATGACGATTTGAGCGGCAGCGATATCGCTATTTAGCGTTTCGATATATTGGTCACGCAAGTTTGATACGCTTGGCTCGGTCAATTTGATTGCCGCAAATTTTTGTTTTTGATAGCTTTTATAGGCAATCACCTCATTTAAAAACTGGGTCTGAATCGCGGCTTTTTGGGCATCGGTTTTGGCTTCAGCGACTTTAGGCTGGTATTTTTTTTCGATTTCAGCTTGTTTGACTTGGGTCTCAGCTTCCATCGCTTGACCAGCTTTGATTAAAGTCAATAGATTTTGCTGTAGCAGAGTAGGTGCAGTTTGGTTGGCAGCACGGGCAGGCGTGGGATTAGTAGGCGCTGCATGCGCAGCCCCGACATGTGTAACCACTGAGCCAAGCACGGCAAGGGTCAAAGCTGTTAGCATTTTAGGGTGCATAAAAACCTCTTGATTTCTTTGTAGTACGCTTGTTTTTTTAATTCAATTAAATACGATTTGCAACTTGCGGGTTAAACGACTTTGCAAATTAGTAGCTGTTATAGGTTCGCGCGTTTTTTTTAACTTTAATTAATGGCACATTAAAAAGGCACTACCGTAACAGGTAACTGATTGAAAAATCAATAAAAAATATGATAAAAATTGGTGTAAAAAAGCCGCTAAGCTGCAACCAGTATTTGGCAAGTTGACTATGCTAGCGGCTGTACATCATAGCGGCGTTAGATTAGCTGGGGCTTAAACTTCTTTATACAGCTGTTTGCCTTCTTCAATAAATTTTTGCTTCATCTGCTCCATGCCTAGGCGGACTTCATCGGCAGACGCTTCACCCACTTGCCCGACCAATTCAGTATCCACCTGCTTGATAGCGTGGCTTGTATCCGATAACTCGCCTGTATCTGGGGTGATATCTTGCCCAAGCTGTGGTTTATTAAACTCAAGCCCTGCTGCATAATCCCGCACGTTTTGGGTGATTTTCATCGAGCAGAATTTTGGACCGCACATCGAGCAAAAATGCGCTGATTTATGCGCTTCTTTTGGCAAGGTTTCATCATGGAATTCACGTGCCGTGTCTGGGTCTAGGCTGAGATTAAACTGGTCGTCCCAGCGAAACTCAAAACGCGCTTTTGATAAGGCGTTATCCCGCGCTTGGGCACCTGGGTGTCCTTTTGCCAAGTCTGCTGCATGTGCTGCGATTTTGTAAGTGATGATACCGTCTTTGACATCCTTTTTATTGGGTAAGCCTAAATGCTCTTTTGGCGTGACATAGCACAGCATGGCAGTACCATACCAACCAATCATCGCCGCACCAATGGCGGATGTGATATGGTCGTAGCCTGGGGCGATATCCGTCGTCAAAGGTCCAAGTGTGTAAAAAGGCGCTTCTTTACAGACTTCAAGTTGTAAGTCCATGTTTTCTTTGATACGGTTCATAGCAACGTGCCCTGGACCTTCAATCATCACCTGCACGTCATGTTGCCATGCCACTTGGGTCAGCTCGCCCAAGGTTTTGAGCTCACCAAACTGCGCATCATCGTTGGCGTCTTGTAGGCAACCGGGGCGCAAACCATCACCCAGACTAAATGCCACATCGTAGGCTTTCATAATCTCGCAAATTTCTTCAAAGTGGGTATAAAGAAAATTCTCTTTATGATGGGCAAGACACCACTGCGCCATAATCGAGCCGCCGCGGCTGACGATGCCTGTCAAACGATTGGCGGTCACCGGTACGTAGCGCAGCAGTACACCCGCGTGAATGGTGAAATAATCAACACCTTGCTCGGCTTGTTCAATCAAAGTGTCTTTAAAGATGTCCCATGTCAAATCTTCGGCAACGCCATCCACTTTTTCTAGGGCTTGATAAATCGGTACGGTACCGATGGGCACGGGGGAGTTACGGATAATCCATTCACGGGTTTCATGGATATGCTTACCGGTTGATAAGTCCATGATGGTGTCCGCGCCCCAACGGGTAGCCCAGGTCATTTTGGCAACTTCTTCGTCAATGCTAGAGCCCAGGGCTGAATTACCGATATTGGCATTGATTTTAACCAAAAAATTACGACCAATAATCATCGGTTCTGATTCGGGGTGATTGATGTTATTGGGAATAATCGCCCGTCCCGCAGCGACTTCGGCACGCACAAATTCTGGGGTGATAATTTTGGGGGTGTTGGCACCAAAGTTGTTACCAGCGTGCTGACGCAAATCTGTCAGGTCATGCTGCTTTTGGGTTTCACGGATAGCGATGTATTCCATCTCTGGGGTGATGATGCCTTGTTTGGCGTAGTGCATTTGGGTGACGTTTTTGCCATTGATCGCCCGTCTTGGCTTGTCGATATGCCCAAAGCGCAGGTTAGCAGTGGCGATGTCATTGGCACGCTCATTGCCGTATTGGCTTGAGAGTTTGGCAAGCTGCTCGGTGTCGCCACGCGCTTCTATCCAAGCTTGACGCAGTTTTGGTAAGCCTTTAGTCAAGTCAATTTCGACATTGGGGTCGGTATACACCCCTGAGGTGTCATACACATAAAACGGTGGGTTTTTTTCGCCTTCTGCCTTGCCAAAACCGCCCACCGGGGTATCGGTCAAGGTGATTTCTCGCATCGGCACTTGGATGTCGGGGCGTGAGCCTTGGATATAGACTTTGCGAGATGCCGGCAACGCGCGCGTCAAATCACGCGCTTCTTCTTCAAAGCGGTCATCGGTAGGGTCACGGTGGGCAGGGGTTTTGTGAGTAACGTTGGTAAGTTGGTTCATAGCGAGTCCATGTTATGTTATGAAGTGATGGTTTGCTGGACTCGGGCGAAGATAGGTGAGTATGACTGTTTCTAAAAAACTGATTCTAGAAAAAACTAATTCTAGAAAAATACTGGTCTAACTAACCTAATAGACGACTTCCCTACGACGGTATTAACCGTGTCAGGTTCGACGGGTATGTCTCAGCCGTTGGTATGTCATCCAACTGCACCCCGAGTCAATACCTCCATATTAACAAAAACTCACAGGTTTACCTAATAGATTTTTAGCCATTTTGTGATGATGATTTACTGCACTAAATTACTGATTTTTTTGACAACTATCGGTATGATAGAGGCTCCTTGGTTGTTGAAAATGTTGTAATTATTGATATGGAATGCATCTGTTTGTGGAATCGTAAAGCGACTGGCGCCCGATGGCGGTTAGGGGCGATGGTAGTGTCATTGATAGGGTCGATGTCCCTCAGCCCAGCCGTGATGGCAAAAGATTTGTGGGAATTGTATAGCGCCGCCCACCGCACCAATGGCAATTGGGCAGGGCAGCAATATGACTATTTGGCAACGCAAAAAAATGTGCAGCTAGCGTTTGGCGATATGCTGCCGCAAGTGGGGCTGCAAGGCAGTGTCAAACATAACCAGTTTTATCCCAAAGACGATAACATCCCTGACACGGGCAATACCGCAAGCCAAATTGGTATCGGACTGCGCCAAGCCTTGTTTCGTGCTGATAAATGGGCAAACTATGAAAAAGCCGTGCTCGCCAGTCAAGCCAATGACATCCAGCTATTACAGCAGCATCAACAACTCATCGAGCAAATCAGCAAAGCCTATCTCAATGTATTGCGCGCTGAAGCGATGACAGATAGCCTTAATGCCGAGTTCACCGCACTCAAAGCACAAAATGACATGATGCAAGCGAGACTCGCACAAGGGGTAGCGGCGCGGGTAGATACCGAAGAAAGCCGTGCAAGGCTTGAAAGCGTCAGCGCCTCTATCGCCAACAATGACGTGGCAATCGTGAATGCCAAACAGCAGTTATCACTGCTCACCGGTCAACCAATCAATCAGCTAGACAGTATCAAGTTACCGCCTGATTTAAATCTTGTGGCAAGTCAAAGTATCGGAAACTGGATGCAGCAGTCACAAAATAATAATCTCGATATTCAGCTAGCACAAACCCAAGTGGCGATTGCCAACAAACAAGTCGATTATCTCAAAGCCAATATCTACCCCCGTGTCGATTTGGTAGGCAATGTGGGGTGGCAAGACTATACCCATAATAATGTTAGCGCTATTGATGGCACCAATTATAGCTTTGGGGTGGAAGTGGATTTTCCGTTTTATACCGGTGGGCGGACACGCGCAGGCGTTGAGCAAGGCACTCTGCAAGCGCAAGCGGCAAAAAGTCGCCTCGCCTATGTGTACCAAGCTGCGATGACTCAGACCAGCCAAGCGTATTTAAATTTGGTCGCACAGCGTGCCACGATTAAAGCCCAGCAAGTTGCGGTGGAGGCCAATCGCCGCGTCGCCCAAGCGTCAAAAACAGGCTATGATTTGGGGGTGCGCTCGATGGTAGATACACTACTGGCAGAGCGCCAATATCACGCTGCCAAACGCGATTTGATTAATGCGTATTTTGATTATTTAAATGCCTACATTGACCTACAAAAAGCTGCGGGCAATCTGACCGATGAGACGGTCAAAGTGTTAGATAATCAGCTGATTTGATGCTTTTTTTGGCAAAATTTTAAGCTAAAAAACCCCGCCTATCGGCAGGGTTAATTTGCGTAGTAAGCTGACGCAAATGACTATTTAACTTTCGTCCATTCTTTACGAACCGCAGCTTTGGTGTCGGCAGGTAGCGGAACGTAGTCAAGAGCGGTTGCTTGTGCATTGCCGTTAGTAAATGCCCAGTCAAAGAATTTAAGCGCTTCTTTCGCTTTAGCACCACCCGTACGGGGTACGAGGATGAACGTCGCTGCAGAGATTGGCCAAGCGTTGGCTGCTGGCATGTTAGTAATCGTCACCGCAAAACCAGGGTATTGTGCCCAGTTAATGTTTGATGCTGCGGCAAACGTTGAATCGTCAGGCAGGACAAATTTACCCGCGCGGTTTTGAAGTTGGGTATAAGCTAAACGGTTTTGTTTTGCGTAAGCATACTCAACATAACCGATGGAGTTTGCAACACGTTGTACGTTGCTTGATACGCCTTCGTTACCTTTACCACCCACGCTTGCTGAAGCATTAGGCCATTTAACGGTTTTGTCCGCGCCTACTTTTGCTTTCCAATCGCTTGATACTTGGCTTAGGTAGTTAGTAAATACGAAAGTAGTACCTGAACCGTCTGAGCGGTTAACGGTGGTAATCTTAGCGGCAGGTAGGGCAACACCTGGGTTTAATGCTTGGATACGTGCATCGTTCCAAGTAGTGATTTTGCCCATATAGATGTCAGCAAGGACGGTGCCCGATAGTTTTAATTGACCGGGTTTGACGCCAGCGATGTTGACCACAGGTACGATACCGCCAATGACTGCGGGGAATTGGATTAAGCCGCTGGCATTTAGCTCTGCTGGGCTCATGGGCGCATCAGTGGCACCAAAATCAACCGTTTTTGCTTGGATTTGTTTGATACCGCCTGAAGATCCGATACCTTGATAGTTTACTTGGTTACCCGTTGCTTTTTGGTAGTCGCTTGCCCATTTTGAGTAAACAGGTTGTGGGAAGGTTGCACCAGCGCCTGTGATGTTGACAGCATTGGCTTGTACGCCTACAGCAGCGAATGCCACACTGACGATTAAATGTGATAGTTTCATAATGATTCCTTGATGGACAAATGAGATGATTGTCAGGGAAGATGGTAACTTAGCTTGGGAGTCGCCAACTAATGTGTCGCGTTTTAAATCACCCAAAGCTGAAAAATTGTTGCCATGTTAATGTAACAAAATGTCAAATCTATTACGGTTATGTTAAAGTTTGATGACATTGAAATGTTTGTTAGGTTTTTTGCTCGGTTTATATGATGCAATATCAGCGAATAGGCGCGCTATTTTTCATCATTTTGTCGTAATTTTTAGTTATAGTTAGCTTTTCTTTAACGTCTTTTTTAATCACAATTTTGCACAGTCCATGAGTCACAATCCATGAGTTAGGAAGGGAAATATGAATTTAATTGGTGAGCATTTATCAAAAAGTTATGACCAAGATTTACAAAACTTGGTCAATTTATTTTTAAAAATGGGTGGCATGGCAGAAGCCAATCTCACCAAAGCAATTGAATCTTTGGTAAAAAGTGATGTGGCGCTTGCCGAAGATGTCATTGATGGTGACAAAGAAATCAACTTTACTGAGCAGCAGCTTGATGATTCGGTGGTCAAAGTATTGGCACGTCGTCAACCTGCCGCAACCGACTTACGCCTAATCATGGCAGTGAGCAAATGCAGTGCTGACATTGAGCGTATTGGTGATGAAGCCAAAAAAATCGCCAAGATGGCGCGCCGTGCCACCCGAGAAGGTCAATCACCGATTGGGTATCATGAAGCGCATCAAATGGGTAATTTTGTGCAGATGATGCTAAAAAATGCGCTAGAAGCTTTTGCCAAGTTTGATGCAACAGGTGCTTACCGAGTAATAGAGCAAGATAGTGAAATTGATGCGATGTACAAATCTGCGTCACGTGCGATGATGACCTACATCATGGAAGATGGTCGCTATGTAGCAAAAGTCATTGATATTTTATGGGTACTACGTTCGATAGAGCGTATTGGTGCGCATGCGCGTAATATCGCTGAGCAATTGATTTTTTGTATTACCGGTGAAGATGTGCGTTATCAAAAACTGGGTGCCAACAAAGACAGTGCATTTAACCCCGCAGCTAGCCATGAAATCGCCGATGCCTCACTAGATTATCAACCGAGCAATGGCGAAAACTAACATTTGCTAGCAACACCTACTGTTAGAGGCAGTGAGCTATCCGTGTTAGGTTATTTTAATGGACGGTTGCATGGTATTTTTAAGTGATTCTGCTACACTGTAGCCTATCAACTTTTGGTGAAAAAACGATAGGAAACACCATGTCTAGCGAATCACTTAAAACCCCAATCCCCACACCCACTGGGGAAAATATCACCCAAAAATCATTACTTATTTTTGACTTGGACGGTACGTTGATTGATAGCGTGCCAGATTTGGCGGACGCCGTCAATGCGATGCTAACCACGCTTGGCAAAGCCAACTTTAGCGAAGATGTCATCCGCAACTGGGTGGGCAATGGCGGCAAAGTGCTGGTGCAACGTGCCTTATCAGGCTCACAAACCATTGACCCCAATCTCACTGAAAACGATACCAATCAGGCGCTTGCTTTATTCTTTGACTACTACCATCAAAACACCTGTGTCAGAACCCAGCCCTATGTAGGGGTGAGCGAAGGGTTGCGTCAGCTTAAAGAGCAAGGCTATACCCTCGCTATCGCCACCAATAAACCCATTGATTTTGTTCCTGCGATTGTCGAAAAATTGGGTTGGCAAGCCCTTTTTGCTTATATTTTGGGTGGTGATAGCTTGCCTGCAAAAAAACCCGACCCAATGCCACTACTGCATGTCTGTGACCAATTAGGCTTTAGCATCGCTCAAAGCTATATGATTGGTGATTCCAAAAACGATATTTTGGCAGGGCAAAATGCGGGCATGGATACATTAGGATTGTCATACGGCTATAACTATGGGCAGGATATTCGTGACTATCACCCGACCCAAACCTTTGATGACTTTGCCACGCTGACTGAGTTTTTGAGTCATGCACGAGTTTAATTATCATCTCAACTTTGACACGCTGAATTTTCGCGAGCATCCAGGGTTGTATCGGGTGGGGCGCGGTGAGCAAGGGGTGTTATTGGTAGAGCCGTATAAATCCGAGATTTTGCCGCATTGGCGATTTGCTACGCCAGAACTTGCGCGCGAGAGTAGTGATACTATCTATGCGATGTTTTTGGACTACCTTGCTCAAGGGGATTTTGTCGGTGCTGATATGGCGCGTAAATTTATCCAAATGGGTTATACGCGCTCGCGTCGTTATGCCAATCACAAAGGGGGCAAAAAATATGACGGCGCTGTCCCTGACGCTAAAAAAGGACAAAGTGGCGCGCATGGGCGTGAGCAATTGCCGCAGCAATCACAGCAGCTTGAATCCGCACAAATCAAAGCCCAATCTGCACAAATTTTTAAGCAAAAATGGGATGAATGCCGCGCCAATGCGGACTACAAAGCGCTAAAGAAACAGTTTGAAGCCAAATACGTCAACGACACGCAATACGATAACCTGCCGCCCACGTTTTTTCGCGAGCATCCGTTTTTATAGCCTTGCTATATGATGAGTTAGCACGAAAATTAGGCATTCGTTAATTGACTACGATAACTTAATGCCTCAGTTAAATGCGCGGTTTGGATTGCTTCACTACCTGCCAAGTCCGCAATCGTGCGGGCGACGCGAAGGACGCGATGATAGCCGCGCGCGGACAGATTCAACCGACTTTGTGCCATTGCCAAAATACGACTTTCTGCATCGCCAAGCGGCGCAAATTGGTCAAGTTCACTGGGGGAGAGTTCATTATTGGCTTTGCCCTGTCTGGCTTGCTGACGCTGATAGGCTTGTATCACCCGCTCACGCACTACCGCAGAAGATTCACCCCTTTGTGCTGACTGCAAATCACTGGCAGGCAGGGCAGGCACGGTAATATGCAAATCAATACGGTCCAGCAAAGGTCCTGATAGTTTTTCTTGATAGCGTTTGATTTGCTCGGGTCGGCACTGGCAGCGACCTGATTTATCCCCATAGTAGCCACAGGGGCAGGGATTCATCGCTGCTACCAGCTGAAAATTGGCGGGAAAGCGTACTTGAGAGTTGGCACGGCTGATGACAATTTCTTTGTTCTCGATGGGCTGTCTGAGTACCTCAAGCACCTTGCGATCAAACTCTGGAATCTCATCCAAAAATAACACTCCCCGATTGGCGAGCGTGATTTCACCGGGTTTGGGCGATGAGCCGCCGCCCACGAGCGCCACTGCTGAAGTAGTATGATGGACTTGGCGAAAAGGGCGTGTGCCGTAGTCATAATCACTGTTGGCAATCGAATAGATGCTGGCAACTTCAAGCGCTTCATGGTCGTTGAGCGGTGGCAAAATGGTGGGTAGGCGAGATGCCATCAAGGTTTTGCCTGTCCCAGGTGAGCCACAAAATAGTAGCGAATGTCCGCCCGCTGCCGCAATCTCTAGCGCACGTCTGGCTTGGTGTTGTCCTTTGACATCGGCTAAATCTAGCTGATAATTGGCTGATTGGTAAGATGTTTTATGCTCGGCTTGGCTAAGTTGTTGCTCGTTCATCAAGTGTTGGCACACAGCTTTGAGGGTATCGGCTTGCAACACCTTCACGCCATCGACTTTGACCGCTTCATCGGCATTGTCTTTGGGAACAATCAAGGTGCGCTGCGCCGCCTTGAGTGCTCGTGATACTGCCAACGCACCAGCAATGCCTCGTAAATCGCCATTGAGTGCCAATTCGCCAATAAATTCGTACTGCGCAAGCACGGTTTCATCAATTTGACCACTCGCTGCCAAGATGCCTATGGCAATGGGCAAATCAAGCCGTGCGCCATCTTTGGGTAAATCCGCGGGGGCAAGGTTGATAGTTAATCTGCGATTGGGAAATTGAAAACCCGAGTTGATAATGGCAGAGCGCACCCTATCTTTACTCTCGCGTACCGCGGCTTCAGGCAAGCCCACTATGGTGACTGCAGGCAATCCTTGCGATAAATGTACTTCAACCATCACGCTTGGCGCGTTTAAACCTACCACCGAGCGCGTATATACTTGAGCAAACGACATTTTTAAAATCCTTTTTCAACCACTTGGCGGCTACCTTGACACAAGACAGGCCGTTTTTTTATGGCAGCAACTAGACAATTTTTGATAAAAAACGACTAAATCATAGCATAGTTCATCTATTTTCTCATCATCGGCTATCTAGGATGACTATGTTATAATCACAACCAATATTCCGAGAATTTTACGCTACACGCTATACGAGACTATTATGACAGACCAAACTCGCCCTTTATCTGACAGCGAACTGCCCACCTTTGATCGTCCTGTCGAAATCATCGAAAATCCGTATGCCAATGCCAATCGTAGCTACACGACCCAAAGCCATTTGTTTAACGAAGCTATCATCAATAAATACAACCGCTCAGGTCCCCGTTATACCTCGTACCCAACCGCGCTAGAATTTGCCCCCATTGCTGACGGTATGGAAGCCCGCGTTTTGGCAGAAAAAGACCCACGGGTGCCAGTGTCCTTGTATTTTCACATCCCATTTTGTCGCCACCTGTGCTATTACTGCGGCTGCAATAAAATCATCACCAAGAAAAACAGTGATTCGGGCGACTATTTAGCGTATCTTTTTGCCGAAATTCGGCATAAACGCAGCTTGATGCAAGGGGACCCTATCGTCGAACAAGTGCATTTTGGCGGCGGCACACCGACCTTTTTGACCGATGATGAGCTGGTCAAATTGTGGAACTTTTTGCAAACCCAATTTACTTTTAGCAATAAACCTACCGCAGATTATTCGATTGAAATTGACCCGCGAGAATTGCGCCCGACCACGCTTGAGATATTGCGTGGACTTGGATTTAATCGGGTGAGTTTTGGTGTGCAGGATTTGCAAGAAAAAGTACAAATTGCCGTCAATCGTGTGCAGTCAGAAGAAATGATTCAAGGCGTGATGACGGAAGCTCGCCGCCTTGGGTTTCATTCTATCAATATTGACTTGATTTATGGCTTACCGCACCAAACGCTGGATAGCATGCGCAATACGGTTGAGCGCATCATCACTATCTCGCCAGACCGTCTGTCTGTTTTTAACTATGCCCATTTGCCAGAGCGATTTAAAGGTCAGCGTCAGATTAATGAAGCGGATTTGCCAAGCCCTGCCGATAAACTGACCATGCTCGGTAATACCATCCATGCGCTGACTGACGCAGGCTATCAATATATCGGCATTGACCACTTTGCCAAGCCTGATGATGAGCTGGCGATTGCGCAACGTGAGGGCAAATTGCACCGCAATTTTCAAGGCTATACCACGCATGGCAATTGTGATTTACTGGGGTTTGGGGTGTCGTCGATTAGCCAAATCGGTCTGCATATTTTGCAAAATCCAACGGATTTGAATGATTACCAAAATCTCATCAATGCGGGAAAATTGCCTGCGGTGAAGGTGATTTCTGCGCGCTTGCCTGACTTGCTGCGCCGTTATGTGATTATGAATCTGCTATGCCATGATTATATTGATTTTAAAGATGTGAATGCGCGCTTTAGTATTGACCCGATGACCTATTTTATTGATGAAATCCGCCAACTGGGGGAGATGCAAGCGGATAAACTCGTTGATATGGATGCCAAAGGGATTCGGGTGCTACCAAAAGGGCGACTTTTGGGACGTAATGTGGCAATGGTTTTTGATACTTATTTGGCGAGTAAAGAAGGCAATCGTTTTAGTAAGGTGATTTAAAAGGATTTTAAAATGTTTTCAAAGTTAAAAATGGTTGGTTTAACGATGGTTTTTGGCTTGTATGGTTGTCAGCAAAATACGCTTATAGAAAAAGCTGAAATTCCGCCAGCTTCCACACCAAAACCTGTTGAAATAGGTAAAGAAATTCCCGATTCAAGAGTAGCGACTTTTGTACGCCCCAAACCAAAACCCAATGAAATTCCTACTTGTATGGCAGCAGCATTAAGTGGTCGTTTAAAAGTACAAGGTAGTTGTTTGGTAATAGCGAATGGAAACGATTATACCCAACCTATTTTTGAAAAGAGTTCCATAAATTGGGATGAAGCCAGTAAAACACTTACTTTTGAAGGTAAAAAGTATAAGGAAGGCGATGAAATTCGTGTTGGAGGCGGTGGTTTACCGACTGATGAAACTTACCCAAAAAAAATGAGTATGGGTATTCCTGACTGCCCAAACTCTCATTTATTTCTTGTTTGTTAATAATAGATTTAAGGAATAAAATTGCAAATCACTAATCCAAGCCCAACGATTGCCCAAGCCGTTCACCAATTGCAAATACTGCCGCCTGCAAGTCAGCAAACAGCATTGGATTTTATCAATTTTTTGGTCACTCAAAATTTAGGAAAATCCTCACAGCCTAGCGAAAAACCAAACGCCAATTTGGGAAAATGGTTGGCAAAGGCAGTTTTACCATCAAAGATGATTTTGAGATGACCGAAGAAGAATTTATCAATCTATGAAAAAGCTGTCAAAAAAACTAAAGCCCCATTTTATCGTTGATACGCATATTTTACTATGGCTTGTTTTTAGTCCGCCGGCAAATTCAGCACGTATCAGCCATTTGGCTTAACCCTTCTTTAATTTTTGGAATAAACATGCACCCCATCGACCCTGACTTACTCAAAAAATCTGCCTACTGGCGCGAAGACATCCAATTTACCCAAGAGGTACTCGGCAAGCCGTTTCACTTTACCAGCACTTGGGGTATTTTCTCGCCCGAAAAACTCGACGAGGGTAGCCTTATGCTGCTTGACTATATCGAGTTCAAAGCCGATGACCACTCAATCGACCTAGGCTGTGGCTATGGCGTACTGGGTATGACTGCCGCCCGTGAATGCCCAAACGGACAGCACCTGCTCATCGACAAAGACTTTGTGGCGGTGGAATATGCCAAACTTAACTGTCAAAAAAATCATTTAAATAATGCCCAAGTTCAGCTATCCAATGGCTTTCGTGATGTTGAAAAAGATAAAAAATTTAGCCTAGTGATGAGTAACTTACCTGCCAAAGCCAGTAAAGAACAGCATTATCTGTATTTGCTCGATGCGTATAATGCGATGGAAAGTGGCGCACGGTTTTACGTGGTAACCATCAACGGCTTGCGAGACTTTATGAAACGCTCATTTACCGAAGTGTTTGGTAACTCAGATAAAATCAAGCAAGGTAAAACTTATACCATCACCATGGCGGTCAAAGACTAACGCCCTTCAGCTAAATTCTCAGCGTTTGGGTTTTTGATTTACTGTAGGCTCGTAACCGGATGTATAGGGTCTTGGTGACGGTGGCGACCACCTCATTTTGGTCATCAACCACTTGTACCTCATAGTTGCGGAACACCGCTTTACCATCCTTTGCTAAGGATTTTATGGTATCGATTTCAGTGTCATCAAGGTGAAAATCGGCAAACACATCGCTTTTGCCCGCTTTAACAAAATCAATGCTCGCCGACTTATCCCATACCACGTACTTATTGCCCAACGCTTGCATCAACAAAATCATCAAAAATGGGTCGGTCATCGAATACAAACTGCCCCCAAACTGGGTGCCGACGATGTTTTGATTGAGTTTGTTTAAGGGTAAACGCACGCGAATATGATGGGTGGCGAAATCAAGGCTTTCAACACGGATACCCGCCCCAAAATATGGCGGATAAAAGTTAAAAAACTGCTTTAACAACTTGGGGTTATGAAACGGATTAAGGTAGTCTTTGGCTTGAGATTGAAAGGTTTGGCTTAGCTTAGATAACTTGGATAACCTAGATAGCTTGGATAAATTGGATAGCTTGGATAACATGGCAGACTCGTTTTTAACATGAAAAAAGCATTGCACAACACGCCATTGGCAAAGCAACAATGCTATTGTATGATGGATACAACTGATAGCAAAGCGTGACAAACTAATGGCAAAAGGTAAAGCAAAAAATAACGAAGATGCAGCATTCTGGGAGGCGATTTTGGCTGAAAAAGCGCCATCGCCACCGTGTGAATTGTGTGGACGTGATGAAGTTGAATTAACCCAACATCATCTGATTCCCAAATCCCGCCACGACAAAGCCCGTACCAAACGCGAATTTAGCCGTGACGAAATGAAAAACGACATCGCCATGCTGTGTCCTGCTTGTCATGCACAAGTGCATGAAGTGTTTAGCAACCAAGAATTATCCAGCTACTACCATACGGTTGAGCGGCTAAAAGAACATACCGAGATGCAAAAATTTATCAATTGGGTAAAAAAACGCCCGGCTGGACAAACTATTCGTGTCAAAAGTGGCAAAGATTTTTAGTGAATAGATTTTTAGCAGATAGTAGCTACTTGTAAAAGTCTTTTTACGATTACCATTATATGCAGCGAGGACATAAGCAAGGATATCGCATGATGACTTGTTAGGCGGGTAGAAGGGTTTTATATCTGGCCGTCCCTGTTAAAGTTTAATCTTACTTGCATTGAAAAGTGATTGAATTAACTTAATATAGTATAAAAATCGTGAAATAGTAAACAAGCAATGCCAAAAAACAAAACGCCCAGTATCGACTCAGCCACCATTGAAATTGCTGCAGCGACTGCCGACCGCAAAGCGCGATTGGATCACTTGATTAAGCGCCTGCCCAACTTGCCAGGCGTGTACAAAATGCTGGGCAAAAATGGCGACATCATCTATGTGGGCAAAGCCAAATCGCTCAAAAGCCGCGTCAACAGCTACTTTGCCAAAACCATCGACCACCCCAAAACGCGGGCGCTGGTGCAACGTATCGACAACATCGAAACCATCATAACCCGCTCTGAGACCGAAGCGCTGCTGCTTGAGCAAAACCTCATCAAGCTGCATCGACCGCCCTACAATGTGCTACTGCGTGATGATAAATCTTATCTATACGTGTTTATCTCAGCGGATAAACCTTATCCAAGACTTGCCTATGGGCGCGGTAAAGGGCAACACCAAAAAGGCAGATTTTTTGGACCTTTTCCTTCGGCGCATGCCGCCAAGCAAACCTTGTTAATGATGCAAAAAATTTTTATGGTGCGCCAATGTACCAATACATTTTTTGCCCAGCGTCAGCGCCCTTGCCTAGAGTACCAAATCAAACGCTGTAAAGCGCCGTGTGTCGGGCTGGTGTCGCCCGAAGAGTATGCCGATGACGTCAACAACACCATTCGATTTTTAAAAGGTGAAGGCACGGATTTGCAAGTCAAATTGGTGGGTAAAATGGAGCAGGCGGCTGAAGACATGAACTTTGAGCAAGCCGCCTTGTATCGCGACCAACTCTCGATGCTACGCGAAGTACAAGCCAAACAAGCGGTATATACGGTCAAAGGTGAAGCCGATATCATCGCCATCGCCAGTCAAGCGGGCATTACCTGTGTGCATGTCATGAATGTGCGTAATGGGCAGGTTTTGGGCGGCAACAATTATTTTCCTGATGTGGATAGTGAAAACGACATAGCGGATAACTTGTCTGAGTTTGTCAGCTCGTTTTATTTTCAAGTCAGTGATGATTTGCCCGAAGAGCTGATTATAAGCCATGAGTTGCCCGACCAAACCGCGATGACAGAAGCCTTAACTGAAACCTTTGGCAAAAAGGTGACGATAAAAACCAAAGTTCGTGAGCAGCGGAGCGAATGGCTCACCCTTGCCCAAATGAATGCCAACAACGCCCTGCAAACCAAATTGGGCGATTATTTGGAAGTTAAATCTCGCTTTAACGCGCTCAATGCGGTATTAAAAGAGGCGCTGCAAGGCAAATCGCTCGACCGTATCGAATGTTTTGATATCTCCCATACCATGGGTGAAGCCACCATCGCAAGCTGTGTGGTCGCTGACCAAGGCGGGCTACGCAAACGCGACTATCGCCAATATGCCATTCATGGCATCACGGGTGGTGATGACTATGCCGCCATGAAGCAAGTATTAAACCGCCGCTATAGCAAGCAGCCGCTGCCAGATTTACTGCTGATTGATGGCGGTAAGGGGCAGCTTAATATGGCAAAAGACGTACTGAGCGAGCTGGGGATTTTAACCCAAACCTTGCTCGTCGGGGTGGCAAAAGGCGAAGGTCGCAAGGCTGGGCTTGAAGTACTGCATTTTATTGACCGTGAGCCGCTCGATTTGCCGGCTGATAGCAAGGCACTGCATTTGATTATGCATATCCGTGATGAAGCGCACCGCTTCGCCATTACCGCACACCGCAAAAAACGCGATAAACGCCGCTCAAGCTCGGTGCTAGAAGCCATCCCTGGGTTGGGAGAAAAACGCCGCCGAGAGTTGCTCAATCATTTTGGCGGCTTGCAGCAGCTGCTTGGCGCATCACAAGATGAAATTGGGCAAGTAAATGGCATTGGTAAGGTAATGGCCAATACCATTTATAAAGTGTTGCATGGCTGATATTAAATTTTTAGCCGTTTTGGCTGAAATGGGTAGTTAACAATGATAATGACATGGCATTGTAACAATGGCAGAAATTTTTTTTAAATCAAGCGCAGCTTCGGATAGCGATACCTGCATGCACTGTGGCGCATGTTGCGCTAACTATCGGGTGTCTTTTTATTGGGCAGAAGGCGAGACACTCGGTATCCCCGAGGATATGACGGTCAAAGTCAATGATTTTTATACCTGTATGAAAGGTACCGAAACAAAGCCGGTCAGATGTATTGCATTAGCGGGCGAAGTTGGTAACTCGGTGGCTTGCCAAATCTATGATAAACGTTCAAGCACCTGCCAATCGGTACAAGTCGGTGACGAGCAATGTATCAAAGCCCGTCATCATTATGAGTTATCTAACGATATCTTTAGTCAAGTGCCTGTTTAATGGCTTTGTGATAAACGAACAGTCAGCTGTTTTTCCACTTCGGTTTTGAGCCATTGATTCAAATCCTCATTCATCAGCGTCATTGATTCGAGCAAATAGTTGTCGATATAGCCTTGCAGCTGTTTGACGATATCTTGTTTGATTTGTTCAATAGCGGGCGTGGTGGCGATAGATGGGTTGGCAATATCAACAAGTGGGTCAGTAACGCGCGTTTCATGGGTCATCACGGCAGCCGTTGGGTCATCAGCTAACGGCTCGGCAATGTTATCAGTGTTATCAGCGGTATCAGTATGATCAATGGCATAGACCATCTCACTGCGATGGCGCTCAATCGTGACATCGCTGGTTGCGGCATCCGTGGATTGAGCTTGTGCATCTAGCTGGTGATTTGCTTCCTCGATTGAGCCAGTTGATAGTTGCGTCGCTGGTTGTGCAGGATTGCTTTGTTTTGCCAGATGCGCTTGTTTGGCAATGGCGCGTTCTTGCTCGAGTGCCGCAATAGCTGCGTCATCTTGTGCTTGGCGTTCGCGTTGTAGACGTTCTTCTTGCGCTTGGCGTTCTTGCTCGTTTTCCTGTGTTAACTGTGCTTGTTCAAGGCGCTGTTGTTCAAGATGTTCTGCTTCACGCCTTTCTTGTTTTAAGCGCTCAGCTTCAAGTCGTTGTTGCTCAAGGCGCTCTTTTTCCAAACGCTCGGTTTCTAGGCGTTCAATTTCTAACCGTTCTTGTTCTAGCCTGTGTTGTTCTTCAAGCTCGCGCTCACGTGCTTGCGCTTGTAATTTTTCTTGGTTATCACGCTCGATAGCCAGTAATTCCTCGACTTTATCATGCAAATTATGCACGCTAAATTGATACTCATCAAGGTCGGTATCCGGGTAAAGCAAGGTAACGATATCATCGAGTTCTTGAATAATCGCGTGTTTGACAGGGGTAGGGGTGGCAAGCCAGCGCTTTGAAAATTGGTGGGAGAAGGCAAATCCTGACATGAATGGTGTCCAGCGTTAAGGATGAAATAGGATAGTTTCATTTAACGAAAAAACGGCTACAATTTCAATAGCCGTTTTCAAAATTCACACCGTTAAAGGGTCAATGTTGTCATCACAGTGATTGCTATTTATCGTGACTGCCATTTGGCAAACAACAGCGAGCCGTTAGTACCCCCAAATCCAAAGCTGTTAGAAATCGCATGGGTTAAGTGGTCGACTTTTCGGGCTGTATGCGGTACATAGTCAAGCTTGCACTCAGGGTCTTGATGATCCAAATTGATGGTCGGTGGCAATATTTGTTGTTGCAGCGCCTTAACGGTGAAAATCGCTTCGATACCCCCTGCAGCACCCAGTAGATGACCGGTCATTGATTTGGTGGAACTTGCCACCATATTCTCACCAAAGATACCCGCAATCGCACGGCTTTCTGCCACATCACCCGCTGGGGTACTGGTGCCATGGGTATTGATGTAGCCAACGTCACTGGGGGCAATGCCAGCATCACTCAAGGCGTGACGCATCGCCATAGCGGCACCTTCGCCATTTTCCGGTGGCGCAGTGATATGACTGGCATCATCACTCATGCCAAAGCCGACAAACTCTGCCAGAATCGTCGCACCGCGCGCTTTGGCGTGGGCAAGGCTTTCCATCACTAGCACGCCTGCACCATCACCCAGCACAAAACCATCACGGTCTTTGTCAAATGGACGACTGGCTTTGGTGGGTGCATCGTTGCGCGTTGATAACGCTTGCATTGCTGAGAAGCCACCGATACCGAGTTGGCTTGAGGCTTTTTCACAGCCGCCCGCCACAATCACATCGGCATCGCCATACGCAATCAACCGTGCCGCCAAGCCAATCGCATGAGTCGCTGTGGTACAAGCGGTAGAAGTGGCAAGATTTAACCCTTTAATCCCATGACGAATCGCCACTTGCCCAGCTGCCATATTCACAATGGCTGAGGGCACAAAGAACGGCGAGATTTTACGCGGACCTTCGCTATTAAGTTTTACCGCTGTATCTTCAATGGTGGTGATACCGCCAATCCCTGAGCCGATAATCACCCCGATACGGTCGGGGTCAACCTGCTGTACAGGCGCGGCTTGCAACTCACTAATAAAGCCTGCTTGCTTCAAGGCTTGCGCTGCTGCGGCAACGCCATATTGCACAAAGGTGTCATACCGACGCGCGTCTTTGGCGTTCATATACAAGCTGATATCAAAACCATCCACTGTGCCGGCGATTTGTGCGCGGTAGTCAGTGGCGTCAAAATGGCTAATCGCTTTGATGCCGCTTTCGCCATTAATGAGCCGTTGCCAAGTGCTCTCTACATCGAGTCCTAGCGGGGTAATGGCTCCCATGCCTGTGATGACAATACGCTCATGGTCGGGGCGTTCGTCGTAGCGGGGCTTTTTTGGGCTAATTTTTGTGGTCATTTTATGCTCGAATTTTTGAATAATATTTTTTGAATAACATTTTATGAAAGTTTAGCAAAAATAGTGTACGAGTGTAAACACAATAACTTTAACGTCTTTAGGTTGATTGTATATAATATCTGATAAATTAAACAATGTTTTTAAGGGTTATAAATGCCACAATTTAGCGATTTTATGGTGTATGTGGACGAAAGTGGCGACCATAGCTTAACGTCTATTGATAAGAGTTATCCAATTTTCGCTCTCGCTTTCTGTGTGTTTTATAAATCGCATTACTTAAATAAAGTTGTACCCAAAGTCCAACGTTTAAAGTTTGATACTTTTGGACATGATTTCGTGGTTTTACATGAGCATGAAATTCGAAAAGAAAAAGGCGATTTCAATATTTTTAAATCAGCTGAAGAAAAGCGTCAATTTTTAGAAAAGTTGAATCAAATCATGAGTGAAAGTAACTTTATTTTAATCGCTCATGTAATTGAAAAGCATAAAATTAAAGCTGAGCAAATCAAAGAATTACACGCTTATCACTATTCCCTAAAGCATTGTATCGAAACACTTTATGAATTGATGATTGAAAAATCTCAACAGGATAAAATCACGTTTGTGGCAGTAGAGAGTCGTGGTGCAAAAGAAGATAACGAATTAGAGTTGGAATTTTTGCGAATTTGCAATGGTGAAAATCGTTTTAAAATCCCTTTGCCTTTCAAGGTCAAAGTCGTTTCAAAAATGACTAACTCTGTGGGTTTACAATTGGTGGATTTGGTAGCTCGCCCGATTGGTCGTTATGTGTATCAACCAGATCAAGCTAATCGTGCATTTGAAATTTTGAAAGCAAAATTTTATTGTAAAGGTGGGCGAAACCAAGTTGGCAGAGAATTTGACCAAGTGGGGTTAAAGCATTTTCCATAAGTAGAGAGATAGTAAACTAAAAACCCATACTCCTAAAAAGCGAAAAGTCCCGATGAATCCACCGAGACTATAACGCCGACTGGGCACCCCCAATCCATTTATAGCTAAAACTATAACATAATTATCGCTTTAAAACAATTGATTTAACTTTCAAATTAAAACCAATTGTTCTAGAAACACACCTGCCCAAGCACCACTTTTTTACTTGCCCCGGTGACACTCGGCAAGTTACTCGGTACGTTCAAAATCGTCTGCTGAGCCAGCCATGCAAACGCTACGGCTTCGACCCACAACGGCGACAATCCAATTTTGTCGGTAGTTTGTATGGTCCAAGTGGCTAAATTATCTTGTAAACGGCTCATTAAATAGGTATTTAATGCCCCACCACCACAGACAAACAACTCGCCTTGCGCACCATCAGTGACGGACACAATGGCATCGCTGACGGATTTAGCGGTAAGCTCCACCAACGTCGCTTGCACATCGGCAGGTGAATACGCCAAACTGGGGAATTGCTGACCCAATTGTTCTAGCATAGCGTCAAGCCAAGCCAAATTAAACTCCTCTCGCCCAGTGCTTTTTGGGAACGGCTTGGCGAAAAATGGGTGGGTCAAAAGCAAACTTAATAATGGCTCAAGCACTTGCCCCGATTTTCCCCAGTCGCCATTGTGATCATAAGCTTGTTGGGTATGGCGCTGGCACCAAGCATCAATGAGCAAATTTGCCACCCCTGTATCAAATCCAATTACATCATCACTGCCATCAAGTACCGTGATATTGGCGATACCGCCTAAATTTAAAATCACTTTTGGCACAACTTTATCGGCATGATAAGGCGGTGTAGCAAACATGGCTTGGTGAAACGCAGGCACGAGTGGTGCGCCTTGCCCACCCACTGCCATATCACGGCGCCGAAAATCGCTCACCACCGCAATAGCAGTGCGCTCAGCCAGTACATTCGGGTCAAGCAGTTGCAAGCTAAATGACCACTGTGGGCGATGGCGCACAGTTTGCCCATGACAACCAATCGCGGTTACTTCATCAGGGGTGACCTGCGCTTTCTCGAGCAATTGATTGACCAAATTTGCGGCAAATTCAGCATAAAACACGCTCGCCCAACCAAATACATCCAGTTCGCTCTGGAACGCCAAATTACCATCAGCGATGAGTTGTGCCACCCCGTTTGGTTGGGTGAGCGCTAACAACACGGCGCGTAAATCATCGGGAAACGGCTCGCTTACCGTCGCCAAAATCTCGACAGGCTCATCATTGTCTTCATCAATCTCATAAAACTGGCACAGCACCGCATCGAGTCCGTCAAGGCTGGTGCCACCCATCATGCCAATCACATACGGCGAGTCGGCAAGCGGGTTTTCTTTGGTGCGCATCATATCATCCATGAGGTCGGTAAAATGGCTAAAAAATCCTTCATCAAAAGGCAGGTTTGCAGGTAGTCCAGTCGGCAACGTTTGGCTCATAATTATTCTCGTTAGGGCTGTCAAAGTAGAAAGTGCCTTGATTATAGCATACTAAAAGCCTGCCTTATTTTATCTGCAAATTTGCTATAATGGCTAAACTTCACTTTTTTTCAGCCGTTTTAACCCGCGCTTTTTTCGAGGTAAGCATGACCGAGTCTACTCATAGATTTTTAGCACCAGAAGAACAACTCAAACTCATCCAACGTGGTACGCACGAAATTATTTCGCAAGACGATTTAATTAAAAAACTCAAGGAAAACCGCCCACTGCGAGTCAAAGCAGGGTTTGACCCGACCGCACCCGATTTGCACTTGGGTCATACGGTTTTAATCAATAAGCTCAAGCATTTTCAAGATTTGGGACACCAAGTGTTGTTTTTGATTGGGGATTATACCGCGCGCATTGGCGACCCAACGGGTAAAAATACCACTCGTCCGCCATTGTCTGAAGAAAAAATCTTGGAGAATGCCCAAACTTATAAAGAGCAAGTATTTAAAATCCTTGACCCCGCCAAAACCCAAGTGATGTTTAACTCCGATTGGTTTAGCAAAATGTCGGCAGGCGACATGATTGGTTTGGCAAGCCAGCAAACCGTGTCCCGTATGCTCGAGCGCGATGACTTCTCAAAACGCTATCACAGTCAAACGCCGATTTCGATTCATGAGTTTTTGTACCCACTGGTGCAAGGTTATGACTCAGTCGCCATGCAAGCTGATGTTGAGCTAGGTGGTACTGACCAAACCTTTAACCTACTCATGGGTCGTACCCTGCAATCTCGCTACGGTCAAGTACCACAAGTCTGTATCACCGTGCCGATTTTGGAAGGTTTAGACGGCGTACAAAAGATGAGTAAATCGCTTGGCAATTACATCGGCATTTATGACAGCGCAGGCTCAATGTACCAAAAAATCTTGTCCATGCCAGACACTTTGATTGCGCGTTATTTTGAGTTACTTAGCTTCAAACCCATGGATGAAGTCGAAGCCTTGCTAAAAGACATCGAAAACGGGCGCAATCCGCAAGAAGTCAAACGTATTTTGGCACTAGAGCTGATTGAGCGTTTCCATGACAAAGAAGCCGCCGAAAATGCTCACAAATCAGCGGGCAATCGCTTGGTAGAAGGTGAATTGCCAGTGGATTTGCCAGAGGTGACGATTAGCCTTGATGGTCAAGCGCAGTTGTTTATCACGCAAGTGTTAAACCAAGCCAATTTGGTGAAAAACTCGGCGCAAGCCAAAGACTTTTTGAAAAACCAATCGGTGAAAGTGGATGGGCAGGTCGTGGATGCAGGATTTGCCCTCACGGCAGGACAAACGGTGGTGATTCAAGCAGGCAAAAAAGCGTATGCCAAAGTGACGATTTCCTAAAGTCTATTGCTTAACCAATGGTTTTATTTTAAAATGTAGTGACAATATCACTACATTTTTGCTTTTTATAGAGGTCAGTAGCTATGACACAATCAACTATGTATCAATTTCGACTTGATGCCAATGAAAAGCGCCAAGCCTTTGAAGTGTTTGACGAACTAGGTATTAAGCCTGCGCAAGCGATTCGTCTATTTTTACGTCAAGTTACGGCAACAAAGTCTATTCCGTTTGACGTCGCAATTCCTAACGCCACCACGCAACGAGCGATGCAAGACGTTGAAGCCATGATTGCAGACAAGCAAGCCCGATTTAGCAGTAACAAGGAATTGTTTGATGCCCTCGAAAAAGACGATTAATTCAAAACGCACGAATTTACCAAGAGCCTCAGATTTTACCAAAGATTTTTTGAATGATTGGCAAAGGCTAGTTAAAACAGGGCGTTATGACATGGTTAGGCTCAAAGAAGTCATGCTGTTATTAATTGCCAATAATGAGCCGTTAGGGGCAGAGTGGAAAGACCATGAATTAAAAGGAAATTGGGCAGGATTTCGAGAGTTACATGTGGGTGGCGATTTTTTATCCTCTGTTACCGTAAAACCACCGACTTCAGGCGGTGGATATAAGGCAACTCCATAACCATGCTTACGCACAGATGGTATTTAGTGCGGTGTATTCTGCTGTTCAATGTACTGGCGGATAATCTCAATGGGAGCACCACCACAACTACCTGCAAAATAACTCGGCGACCACAACGCATCGCCCCATAACTGCTCTTTAATAGACGGATATTCTTTCTTACGCAATAACCGACTAGACACACCTTTCAAGCTATTCACCAAACTAGAAATAGCTACTTTAGGCGGATAAACCACCAATAAATGCACATGGTCGTTTTCACCGTCAAACTCAACCAATTGTGCCTCAAACTTTGAACAAACTTCCTCAAAGATGACTTGCATATCGTCTAAAATCTGTTTGGTAAATACTTTTCTGCGGTATTTCGCCACAAAGACCAAATGCACATGAAGATTGTAAACAACGTGCCTACCACGTCTTAAATCGTTTGACATATAATTAGACCAACTGTAAAATAAAAAAATCCAATTATACTTAAACCCATGAAAACACTCAAGTTGCGCATACGAGACAAACACATAGCGAAGCTTAACCGCCTAAGCGGTTCGGTCAATTTCGTGTGGAACTATGTTAATGACTTGAGTTATAAGCACTTACAAAAGACTGGTAAATTCTTTAGTGCTTACGACCTAAACGAATATACCAAAGGTAGCGGTGAATTACTTGGCTTACACTCGCAAACTATTCAAGCCATCAACGAAACCCACGCCAAAAGCCGTAAACAGTTTAAAAAGGCAAAGTTAAACTGGCGAACCAACAACCCAACATCAAAGCGTAAAAGCTTAGGTTGGCTACCATTTAAACAATCTGCCATCAAGCATATTGCCACCCACCAAACAGGCAAAAAAGGCTTAAAATCCACCTTGCAACTATCCCTAGCCAAAGGACAAAAGCTAGTCATCGACCTATGGGACAGCTACAACCTTAGCCTATATCAAATTAACACTTGCGAATTGGTACAAGACAGCCGTAACCGTTGGTATGCCTGTATCACCGTCAAAGAATACCCTAAAACCACTTGTGGAACTGGTAGCGTCGGTATTGATTTAGGTTTAAAAGACAGTGCTACAGCCTCAAATGGCGATAAACTACAAATCAAGCAAACGCTCAAATATGCCAAAGCATTAGCCATCGCCCAACGCGCCAAAAATAAACAGCGTGTCAAAGCGATTCATGCCAAAATCAAAAACACACGGCAAGACCTAATCCACAAATTCACCACACAGCTAGTTAAAGACAATGCCCTAATCGTGGTGGGTGATGTTAAAACCACCCAATTTAACAGTAAAAAAGGCAAACTAGCCAAATCGGTTTACGATGCAGGTTGGTTTGAACTCAAGCGACAACTGACCTATAAATGCGAGAACGCAGGTTGCCGTTTTGAAATCGTAAATGAGAAATACACTACCCAAACTTGCTCGTGCTGTGGCGATATGTCCAGTAGCTTGAGCGGTAGAGCAGGTTTGCGAATAAGAGAATGGACTTGTGCGAAGTGTGGCACACGGCATGATAGAGATATTAATGCCAGTCGGAACATTCTTGCGGTCGGGCTTGACCGTCTTGTAGAAGGAATCCCCGAACGATAGGGAGGGGAGGAAGTCAAGCTGATACTCTCAGCCATGCGAGCGGCTCGCCACTATCATCATGAAGTGGTCAAGGGTGACTGGCAAAAAGATGGTCGCTTTTGTCTGCTCGATACACCACTCATTGACCTTGAAAGCAAAACGCTGGGCATTATTGGCTATGGCACGATTGGCAAACGGGTTGGGGAAATTGCCAAAGTCTTTGGTATGACAGTATTGATAGCCGAACACCAAAACAAACCGCCAAGAAATAGCGACTATAGCGCGTTTGATGATGTCCTTGCTCAGTCCGATGTCATTACCCTGCATTGTCCATTGACCGAGCAAACGCAGCATTTAGTGAATGCCGATAGCATTGCCAAGATGACAAAAAAACCGTTGATTATCAATGTCGCGCGCGGTGGCGTGGTCGATAGTCAGGCAGTGGCTGATGCCGTTACACAAGGTAAATTATTGGGCTATGGGGCAGATGTGTTTGAATATGAACCGATTAAAGACAACGACCCATTACTCACACTTAAAGACCACCCAAGAGTGATTTTTACCCCCCATAATGCGTGGGGAAGCGTCAATGCCCAGCTTAACCTATGGGACATACTGTGTCAGCAAGTGCAAGAGTTTATCCAACTATCGCATAAGGGAAAATAACGAAAATAACGGAAAATAAATATGACAAGTAAACTGCAATTTCAGGACCTAATTATCGGCACAGGTAAAACTGCCGAGCGTGGGGCACTGATTACCGCGCATTACACGGGCTATCTGCCAGATGGCACGGTATTTGACTCATCGCATCACCGCGGGCAACCCTTTGAAGCTGTGATTGGCACAGGGCGGGTGATTAAAGGTTGGGACGTGGGCGTTTTGGGTGGCGAATACGCCCAAAAAATCGGCTATCAAGCCCAAGTTGAAAACCCTGCCAATCTCATAGCCATGCAAGTTGGTGGCAAGCGCAAACTCATTGTGCCAAGTCACTTGGCGTATGGTGAGCGCCAAATCGGAAAAATCCCGCCAAATTCAGACTTAACCTTTGAAATTGAATTATTGGATGTCAAAACTCGTGATTGAGATTACATTGGGTATTTATCAGCACTACAAAGGCAATCTGTATCAAGTGCTGCACATCGCCAAACATAGCGAAACTGAAGAGGAGTTGGTCGTCTACCGTGCGCTCTACCAAGCGTATGGGGTTTGGGTGCGACCGCTTGCGATGTTTGCCGAAACGGTGGAAGTCAATGGCGAAGCTGTGCCAAGATTTAAGCTGATAAAACCGCTAGACAGTTAAGTTTGGCGGTAGTTGATAGGGGGCAGTGATATAAAAATGACTGACAACAAAAAACCCCAAACTAATAAGCTTGGGGTTAATCGATTTATACCTAAGACAAATGATGGTGGCGTGGGGCAGGATCGAACTGCCGACACACGGATTTTCAATCCGTTGCTCTACCGACTGAGCTACCGCGCCATGTTTGTCAGCATCAGTATTTGAGCGGCTATTAAACTAAAAATCGCCAAAGGTGTCAAGCACTATTTTAAACTTTTTGCAAAAAGTTGCTAGTAACTGGCAAAATCCCAAGTTATATCAAGTTATATCAACTCGTACATGGCTAAAATACGATGAATTGCGCCGCAGCCAGGTACAAACTTGGTATTGCCTTTTTTGCGCTCAATATCGGTAACTTGTTTGACAAATTTGGGGGCAAGACCGCGCCCGCGATTGGCAGGATGTAGTACGATGTACTGTAGCAAGCGGCTAGACTCGATGCCTTCATTAAAGCAGCCAATCGCGGCAATCGGTTTTTCATTAAACATCCCCAAGTACAGGATATCACCCTTGGCAAAGGCCTTTTCAAAAAACGCCACAGCATCACGACCTGTAGCAAACTCAGGCGAGCTGTCGTACAATTTTTCCACCCGCAATTTAAGTTCAGGATCGTCAATGCTGTTGTTTTCAAAGTTATTGATGGCAACGGATTCTAATGGCATAAAGCCCTCCTTGTTAATTAGCGCACGTTTTAATTAGTGCATGTTGATTTAGTATAAAATAGTAACTAGGATACCAACAAACTTGTATTTGTTATCCAGTATTTTTTGCTAAAAATAAAAGCTGTCAAGGCGTTGGCAAGGCCTTGGCAAGCCGTGATGGCTTTTTTAGTCAACCAAATCTTGGACAAACTCTGTGAAATGATAATGTGTTTTTCAAAACAACCTGCTCGATGCCGTCCACTAACGGCGGGCGAAAAAGCCATCGCGGGTAGCGTATTTGGTGATACGTTACAGCTTGATAGTATACGCCTAAAAACTGCATGGTGGGTGCTCAAGGGATATGCGGTCAGTCCCAATGGTCATGTATATTTTCATCCAGCAGATTTTTGTGATGATTTTAGTCAGCAAAATGTTTATCTGCGCGCGTGGCTGGTGCATGAATTGACCCATGTCTGGCAAATCCAACAAGGCATTAAGGTGTTTCGCCGCGCCCTGCTCAATCGGCGCTATAGCTACGAGCTGCAAGCCAATAAGCCATTTGGTCGTTATGGCATAGAGCAGCAAGCGCGTATGGTGGAAGATTATTATCGAAAACGTGAGCTCAAACAGGATTATGAGCCATTACTCGCCTTTATTCCGTTTGCCAGTTTACAGCCTGCCACCGCCTAGCGCTATCAACTCTCTGTGTCGCTGTCACCACCCAATGTTTGTAGCGATTGCGGTGGTTTTTTTAGCATAATTGCTTGATGGATGGTTGTCTTAAGTTTCAGTTAAGCTAAATCTGTATGATAGCCTCATCCTAAATTTGGTTATTATATAATGGCTATTTTTTGGTGCATTTGGATAAGGTGAGTAATCGTATGTCAGTGAATAACTCTCGATGGGTAGCATGGCGTCAGCAAGGTATTAATGCTTATGTGATGATGGGTATTGTCGCGCTATTTTTGACCCTGACCGCAAACGTTACTTTCTTTGATAAAGCCACTGATGTCTATCCGTTTGCCCAGCATATTGGCTTTATAGGCTCATTGCCGTTGGTGCTATGCGGTGTGATGCTACTGGTTATTGTGCTGCTTAGCTATCGTTACACCCTTAAAGCAGTATTGATTTTTTTGCTATTGACCGCAGCAGTCACGGCATATTTTACCGATACCTATGGCACTGTCTATGATGTCAATATGCTACAAAATGCGCTACAAACCGATAAAGCAGAAAGTGCCGATTTGTTTAATGTCAATTTTATCTTACGCATTTTATTGCTTGGGGTATTGCCTAGTGTGGGGGTGGCGTGGCAAAAGGTCACATTTCCCCCCATTAAGCGCAGTCTATTGCAGCGCGGCTTTACGTATTTGGTCAGTCTCGGCTTGGTGGTGTTACCGATTTTGGCGATGAGTAAAAATTACGCCAGTTTTTTCCGTGAACATAAACAGCTTCGTAGCTATACCAATCCTGCAACCCCTGTATATGCACTGGGTAAACTTGCCAGTATACAGCTCAAACAAGCACAAGCTCCCAAAACCCAAATCATGCATGCAACCGATGCGGTGCAGGTGAGCAATCCCACCACCCGTAAGCCAAAACTGGTGGTATTTGTAGTCGGAGAAACCGCACGCGGCGACCATGTGCAGCTAAATGGGTATAACCGAACCACCTTCCCACAGATGGCAGCGACGGCTGGGGTAACTAATTTTAACCAAGTCATCGCCTGCGGTACCTCAACCGCTTATTCGGTGCCTTGTATGTTTAGTTATGTCGGTATGAAAGACTACGATGTGGATACCGCCAACTACCAAGAGAACGTACTTGATACTTTAAATCGCCTAAAGGTCAATATCTTATGGCGTGATAACAACTCAAGCTCAAAAGGCGTCACTAATCGTTTGCCCGCGGAGAATTTTGTCGATTATAAAACCGCGCGCAACAATACGATGTGTAATACCAACCCCTATGGCGAGTGCCGCGATGTGGGTATGTTAGTAGGTTTGGATGACTACGTCAAACAGCAAGCTAACCAAGATACCCTTAACCAGGACACGCTAATTGTGCTACACCAAATGGGTAATCACGGACCTGCGTATTTTAAACGATATGATAAGCAATTTGAAAAATTCACCCCAGTCTGCCAAAGCAATGAACTTGCCAAATGCGACCCACAAAGCGTGATTAATGCCTTTGATAATGCGCTACTTGCCACCGATGACTTTTTGGCAAAAACGGTGAACTGGTTAGACAAATATGACAGCACCCACCAAGTGGCGATGCTGTATGTCAGTGACCACGGTGAAAGTCTGGGCGAAAACGGCATCTATTTACATGGTATGCCTTATAAAATCGCGCCTAAAGCGCAAAAACACGTCGCATCGATGTTTTGGGCAGGTAAGCACTCAGGCATTCAAGCAGTGCCATCTAATACTGAACTCACCCATGATGCCATTACCCCAACCTTGTTAAAACTGTTTGATGTGCGTGCGCAAACCGTACAAGGCAAACCATTATTTATCAAGTAAAGTTATCCAGTAAAGCCATTTGGTTAATTAGAGCCATTTAAGTAATGTTAGACATAACAAGTGCGTCCAACTCCAGCGACAGCAAGATAGATGGTTCAAAATAGATGAGTATACAGATCGCTAAATTAAAAAATTTTGCCAGTAGGCAGACCGTGCTCGGACTGGTGCTGGCTATCATCTTTACGCTAACGCTGGAGCACAGTGCTATTGATGTAGCCATCAGCCAGTATTTTTACTCCCCCACAGATGGCTGGCTGCTTGCCAAAGAATCACTACTCCCTAACTTAATTTTTTATACCATTCCCAAAAGATTATTAATTGCGTTTGAAGTCTATATGGCAATCGCATGGCTACAATGCTACTTATTACAACGCCGTACATCGAGTCACTGGCTTGCCAAGCAACAGGCATGGTTTAAGCCTTTTAGCCCACTATCACTGACTGAAATAGGCTATCTATTCTTCGTGATGGTGTTAGTACCTTTGATTATCGCATCACTTAAAGGGGTGACGCATGTGGTGTGTCCCAATCACTTGCAAATTTTTGGCGGTGAGTATCCTTATCTCACGATACTAGAAGACATCCAAGCCGGCACCCGCTCAAAATGCTTCCCTGCGGCGCATGCCAGTGCTGGGTTTGCCCTGTATGCTTGGGCGTTTATCCCAAGTCTTTGGCACAAGCGCTGGCAAATCGCAGCGATAGTGACGGTGATAGCTTGGCTAATGGGTGGGTACAAAATGTTGATAGGTGACCATTTTTTCAGTCATACCCTGGTATCTATGAGCTTGGCATGGGGGATTTGCGCGGCGGTGGCATGGGCTTGGTGTCGGTTGTATGCCAAAGCTGCGTCCGCAAAAAATTCATAATGCTAACAGTTAATGGTATAAAAAAGCGTTGAGGAACACCTCACGCTTCTTTTCGGTTGCATGACTAGCTTAACCGATTGATGGTCATCACCACTTTATAGCCATCGGGATGACTGGCAGTTAAGCGAGAAGGCAGTTTATCGTTACTGTTGCTATAGCTAAAAGTGGCTGTCCAATCGCCATTTTGGGCACTGACTAGGCGATTAGTGCTGTCTTTTTTATCATTGGCATCACTCGGTGCTGGCTGACCTTGAATCCAGTAAGGCAGCTGTGAAATGGGCGCTTGCCAACCGGTTGCACGTAATAGCAATTCTTCAGGGGTAGCGGCATTAATGGTGCCTTTTTCATTAGTTAACGTCGCAGATTGACCATTGTAGCTGATTTTGGTTTGACCTGCATTCATCGCACCTGCAATCTCAATGGCAAAGTTTTGTCCTTGCTGTGTCCAAATATAAAACGCGCTGCCTGCCTGCTGCGGCGTGGTCATGCCAATTTTACCATTGATGGTAAATTGCGCGCTTGGTAGCGTACTTGCAGCCACTTGCTCAGTAGTGGTAGTCGATGGCGTCGTGGCAGTTTGGGTATTGACCACAGGATTTGTCATCACTGTGGTGACAGGCTTGGCGGTGATAGGCTTAGTTGTTGCCTGTACTGACTGACAGCCTGTTAGCAGCATGCTACTGATGCCCAAACAGGCAATACTTAACACCGTGACTTTGCTGGTGACCGCTGGTAATAAATGCATAATATCCTCAAATGTTAATCAAATTTGTTAATCAAGTTTTCATCAAATGTTAACTGGTTGCGCTCAAGTATAATGGTTTAAAAAACTGATGGGTAAACTATAAATAGCCATTGTTAAGCCTGTTTTGCTTAACTGCTCAAATTGGTGAAAAAGCGGTTATTATTTATCTGTTGTTTATCTGCCATTTACCTGTCATTTACTTGCCGCTTATCTGCCTTACAACCGTCATTGCTCGCTAGTCGTCATGCTTAGAGACGATTTTAGGCAGCGCTATTGCAGATTTTTGGGTTGATAACCGAGTTCATGGACCAAGATTTGGTTGATGCGAGCCGCTTCTTTTTGGTTGCCCAAATTTAAGTAGGCTTGTTGCAGCAGCAGGCCACTAATCACATCGGGTACGATATCAAAATTATCTGATAACAGACTAATGACGGTGGCGTTATTAGCCTGATGCAGCGCTTGTTGCGACAATATTTGCCGCGCCTTTAAACCGACTTCTTTGTCATTGATTAATGCCGTCAGTAGGGCGGTCACTTCTTCATTATTTTGTTTTAAATTGACCAAGGTTTGCGCATATTCGAGTTGATAATCCACGTTTGCCGGTGCAAGGCGAATCAACTCTTTTAACAGTCGCAATTTACTGGTGTAATCATCATCGGGCAGTAACAATACCTTGGCAAATAAGATATCGGTATTATTGGGTAAATTGGTTTGTGCGCTATTAAGCAATGCTAACGCTTGCGCGGTTTGGTTATTTTTTTGCAAAATATTGGCTTGCATGATGTAGCTTTGCGGCGCAAAACTGTCAAATTGTTCCCGTAATTTGATGCTACTGGCAATCGCTTCCTCAAAACGACTTTGCGAGATTAATAAATCAATCTGTTGCTGTCTGGCTTTGAGCACCAAATCAGGTTGCATCACTTTGCCATAGTAGCCAATCGCATCATTGAGTAGGTTCTGGCGTTCGGCACTGACAGCCAAATAATAATTGGCTTGGTCCTTAAAGTTGGGGCTGGCAAGCAATGCTTTGAGCAAGCGATCTGCTGCGGCGTATTTTTTCAAATCAATACCTACCAAAGCCGCCAGTAGTTTGATTTCTTCATCTGCCAAAAACTGCTGATTAGCACGGGCATTGAGCTGTTGCCATACCTGCGCGCTTTTGCCTTGCTTTAGCATATAGCGAATTTGATAGACAAATAGCGCTTTATTGTCAGGCACGGTTTTACGCGCCTGCGCAATAAACGCAATCACTTGATTACTGGGCGATAACGCTTGCAGGATATCTGCTTTTAAAATCAAAAAAGCCGGACTTTTTGGGTTGGTTTTAAGCGCCCGATTAATCGCCACTAACGCGGCTTTGGGCTGTTGAAACTGTAGCAGCAGACCTGCTTTCATCACCAGTAGTGAAGGGTTGTTTTTGATATCTAATCGATTGAGCGTAGCAAGCAGTTCAGCTTGGTCACGGGTTTCGGTGGGATAAATCCCAATCAAAATCTGACTTAAATCAGCGTCAGGATCGTACTGCAAAATTTGATTGAGCTTTTCGCCGGCTAATTCATACTCGTGCGCTTTGAGTGCCAAATGGGTCACATAAAAAATCGCCGGCACATGGTCAGGATTTTGCTGTTGCCACGCATTGGCAAAAGCGAGTGACAACTGTGGTGGTTCATTTTGTAAAGATAAACCCAGTGCGCGTTCAAAGACGGGGGCGGCATCCGCCAAAAAAGACTGCTGCTTATAGGTCGCTAACGCCCGATCGATACGACCGCGATCTGCGGCAAACTCTGCCATCAAAATCGCATACAGGCTTGGCTGGGTGCTGACCACAGCACTCGGCTGACTAAGAGAATGATTAAGAGACTCACTAGCGGATGCAAAATTTGCCCCCGCACTAAAAACCGCTGGGCTAAACAATAAGCTTGCCAACGTGACCGTAGTCGCGACTACATTTTTGCCTAAAGCGGTAAAAGGTTTAAATACATCAAGCGGCTTTAAATTAGCCTTCAGATTCGGCTTTAGATTGACAAAAAGTTGCTGCGGTGTGGATAAATGCATCGGTAAATAAATCGATAAACAATAAGGCTTGACATATTTCGACGCAAAAAAGCGTGGATTGAGGGGACAACCACGCACAGCGCAACAAGCCGATGAAATAACCGCTGGAAACAATTTTAGCATTTAGCTCGCTTGGACAGTAACGTACCTAAAAATTACAGTCAGTATTACAATCAGTGACAAGTAAGATGTAACAAAATGTTCATGAAAAACTTAAATTATACGGGGTCAACGGATTCAACTATGTAGAATTATGGTTAAATCGTATGGGTAAATAGCAACCAAATAAGCGAATGTGGCAGAGTTAAGTAAAAAAATATGATGATAGCTCGAATGACTGTCCAAAATGCTAGGCATGCTAGATATGTTAATGTTTTAAATTGTAATGCTTTAAAGCGTGGCTAAAGAATTTCCCTAAATCAAAAAAGCAGGATGTTTTTCATTTGTTATTAGCAATGGTATAATAATCCACTTTTCTAATTTACTTTTATTAAGTGGTTATTATTAAGTTGCTTTAGGTTTCTTTATATTGCCACTTTTCCCCCTGTGTTATCAAGCATGACAAACGTCGATAGGCTGATATGGGCTGGATGTCGCTTAGCTAGCACACTTAGCTAGCAAACTTGGGTTCACAAAAATCGGCTTTGATAAACGCGGTCATTTTTAAGGTCATTACGTTATATGCAGCTTCTGGTTATTGGGTTAAATCATAAAACAGCACCAGTTGCCATGCGTGAGCAATTGGCGTTTGCTGCTGAAGATTTGCCGATTGCCTTAGATTCGCTCAAAGCGATCACCCAAGGCGCGGTGATTTTATCGACCTGCAACCGCACTGAAATCTATGCCCTAGCCCCTGAAGGACAGACCCTTCCTAGCACGATGTCACAAGTGATTGAATGGCTAGCGGCTTTTAAAAACACGCCCATGCAAAAAATCGCGCCACACCTGTATCAATATCAAAATAACCATGCACTGCTACATTGGGTGCGGGTAGCGTCTGGGCTAGACTCGATGATTTTGGGCGAGCCGCAGATTTTGGGACAAATTAAACAGGCGGTGCGCCAATCCCGTGCCAAAGAAGCTATCTCGAGTAAGCTTAGCTGGGTGATTCAGCAAGTATTTGCCGCCGCCAAACAAGTGCGCAATGAAACGCGGGTAGGCTCACAAGCGGTGTCGTTAGGCTTTGCCGCCGCCAAATTGGTGACCCAAATTTTTCAAAAACCTAGCAACAACACTTTGCTGGTTGTTGCGGCAGGTGAGATGAATCGGCTGGTTGCGACCAATATCGCAGGTTTAGGTGTCGGCAAAGTCATCATCTGTAATCGTAGTCCTGAGCGTGCCGCGCTGCTTGCCTCTGAGCTTGAAACGATTGTGCCGCAGATTGAGATTACTCCGCTTGATCAATTACCCAGCGTGTTGCCGCAAGCGGATATTGTAACCAGCTGTAGCGGTAGCTTATATACTTTGATTGATAAAACCATGGTGAAACAGGCGTTAAAACAGCGCCGTCATCAGCCCATGTTAATGATTGATTTAGCAGTGCCTCGCGATATTGAACCTACCGTCAGTGAGCTAGATGACGTGTATTTATACTCAATCGATGATTTACAACATGTGATTGCAGGCAACCTTGAACAGCGTCGCCAAGCTGCCGTAGAAGCAGAATTGTTGGTGAGCCAAATCGTGGTGGCGATTGAGCGCAAATACTTGGTGCGCCAAGTGGGGCAGGATATTCAGCAGTACCGTGAGCAAGCCAAACACCATGCGGATATGATTTTAAGCCAATCCTTACAGCAGCTTGCCGATGGTCATGCAGCCGAAGCCGTGTTAACCGAACTGACCCGTAAACTCACCCAAACGTTAACCCATGCACCGTCCAAACTATTGCGGGAAACGGCTAGCGAACAGCCCGTAGAAACCGTCAATTTTGTGGCACAACAGCTGACCCATGCCTTTCGCAAAGACAAATGCCCCTATCTTACCCATAACAACACCCTGCTTGATGACGAGCCAGCGTCACCGTCTTTTGACAATCAATAATTAACAAGCAATAATTTTCCTATCGCTGAGCTTTTAAGCCCAAGTTTTCGCTACAAGCAGTGGCTAGCTTTTTTGCATCAAATTTGTAATACTGAAAATTGCTCTGCTAACTCTGATAACAATGGCATTGATTAGGATTTGCTATGTTTACTTGCCCACCGATACTACCGTATTTTACCCCACTGCCTGCGCTTAGCCTGCAAGGCGAAGCCAATCTTGGCATACCCGCTTGGTTAGCAGCAGTAGAAGCGGACTTGGATAAGGCGTTGGCATCTGGCACACCGATTCGCCAAGTCGTCATGGGGCGCTGCTGTGCGATTGATAGCATGATGGAAGCCTTGTTTGAGTTGTATGAACTCGATCAAACTGATTTAACGCTGTTTGCCACAGGGGGGTATGGGCGTGGGGAGTTGCACCCGTTTTCGGATGTGGATTTATTGCTGTTAAGTCCAAACCCGATTGATGAGGCATTGAACCAAAAAATTTCGCCGTTCGTCGCGAAGCTTTGGGATATTGGGATTGATCCTGCTTTGGTGGTGCGCTCCGTTGAAGAATGTGATAAGGCTTGCCACGATGATATCACGGTCGCAACAAGTCTGTTAGAAGCACGAATTTTGGCAGGCAACGTTGCCCAAGCTGGGTTACCGATGCAGCTACTCAATAAAAACTGGTCACAAACCAAGTTTTATGAGGCCAAAATGGCAGAAGCCAAAGAGCGCTATCTTAAACATAATTCGACGGAGTATAACCTAGAGCCGGACCTGAAAAACGCACCTGGGGGCTTGCGCGATATTCATACTGTCGGCTGGATTAGTAAGCGCTATTTTCGCGTGACAAACTTGTTTGGACTGGTGCAGCAAGAATTTATTACCGAAAAAGAATTTGATGAGCTGCAACAAGCGGAAGATTTTTTGTGGTTGATTCGCCATCATCTGCACAAAATTGCCAAACGCAATGAAAACCGTGTTTTATTTGACTATCAGCGCCTGATTGCTGAGCGCATCGGTTACCGTGACAATTCGCATCCCAATGCCGCAGTCGAGCAGTTTATGCGCGATTATTACCGCTATGCCATGTCAAACTCAACATTGTCTGAAATGCTCACCCAGCATTACTATGAAACCTTGATTGAAGCACGCTTACCCGATGAGCAGCGCCCGGTACGTAAGGTGATTAATGAGCGCTTCAAACTGGTCGGTGATCGCATCGCGGTGACGCATACGCGGGTATTTGCCCAACATCCGACCGCGATTTTAGAAATGTTTTTGTTGATGGGTCAGCAAAATATTCGCCATATTCGTACCCGCACGCTACGGATTTTGAAAATTGCCGCGCGCGGCATTGATGAGCATTTTCGCAATGACCCCGCCAACAAAGCCATGTTTATGGACAATATCAAAGAGCAAAATCTGCTATTTTGGCGACTGCGAGTCATGAAACGTTATGGCGTGCTAGGTAGCTATTTGCCTGCTTTTGGTCAAATTACTGGGTTGATGCAATATGACTTGTTCCACCGTTATACGGTGGATGCCCATATTTTGATGTTGATACGTATGTTGCACCGCTTTACCGATGACACTTATGTTGATACTTATCCCCTTGTCAGCGGTATCTACCGCCGTATTGACCGTAAAGAGATGCTGGTGTTGGCAGCGATTTTCCATGATATTGCCAAAGGTCGGGGCGGTGACCACAGTGAACTTGGCGAGCAAGATGCCATCAAGTTTTGCTTGTCACATGGGTTAAGCCAAGCCGATGCCGAGCTTGTCGGCTGGCTGGTGTCTCAGCATTTATTGATGTCGATGACCGCGCAGAAAAAAGACATCTCTGACCCCGAAGTTGTCGCAGAATTTGCCGATAAAGTCGGGAATGTGACTTATTTGAATTATTTGTATGTGCTTACCGTTGCCGATATGAATGCCACCAACCCGCAGCTTTGGAACAGTTGGCGGGCAACCTTGATGCGTCAACTATATACCCAAACCCGCCGTATCCTGCGGGCTGATATCGATGCGCCGATGAACCGCCAAGACATGATTGCCAGTAACAAGCAAAGCGCCCGTGATTTGCTAGCGGGTGATAATGGCTTGGCTGACATTGAAAGCTTGTGGGATGGGCTAGGGGAAGAGTATTTTTTGCGTGAAGTCCCAAGCGATATTGTTTGGCATTCTAAAGCCATCATGGCGCATGATGAGGTACAAAAACAACGCACAGAGAGCGAGCAACCTGAGCCGCTGATTATTTTGCGTGAACATCGCGAGTTGGCACTCGATGCCGTGCAAGTATTTATCTACACCCATGACCAATCCAATTTATTTGCGGTGACCATGACCGTGTTTGACCAAATGGATTTGGACGTACTCGATGCGCGCGTCATCACCGCCTCGCGAGATTTTGCCCTAGATTCTTACGTACTGCTTGACCGACATGGCACGCTACTCACCGATACCGAGCGCCAAACTGAGCTCGTTGAGCATCTAAAACAAGCCTTTACTAGTCCAACGCTACCTGAGGTAGCGCAGCGACGCATGCCCAGACAGCTCAAGCATTTTCATGTGCCCACCAAAGTGTCTTTTAATTTTAACCCGCAATCCAATCAGCATATGATGATTTTGGAAACCCTTGACCAGCCAGCCTTGCTTGCGCGTGTGGGTCAGGTGTTTTTGGCGCATGATATTGAAGTGCATTTTGCCCGCATTACCACATTGGGTGAGCGCGCCGAAGATATGTTCTTTATCACTGACCATGAAGACAAACCACTATCAGATGAGCGACTAGAAAAACTCAAACAGGCATTGGTAGAAACGCTGAATGTCAGTTAACTTGTCAGTGGGAAAAGTCACCTGCAAGCAAGCCCAATCGTAAGTCTAAGCGCAATTACCAGTAAGCTATTGGATTTGATTACTTTTGGGTACGCGCCAAATACACCATTAAACAAACCATGGCAATGAGCGCGATACCTGCCCCCACATAACCCACCATAGCCAGGCCTAGGCTTGCAATCACCAGTCCACCGACGAACGCGCCGCCGCCGATACCAACGTTATAAATTCCTGAAAAAATTGACATCGCTACATCAGTGGCATTCGGCGCAAGCTGTAATACGCGTAGCTGCAAAGCAAGGCTAATCGCCGTAATTGCCAAGCCCCACAGCATCGCTAGGACAAGCCACAAGATTGGCACATGGGGCAGCCAAGCAGATGCTAACAAAGAAAACAGCAGCGTTGCCATCGCGCTAATCAAAAACGCCCGTGGGAAACGGTCATAAAAGTGTCCAAATAGCCAGCTCGCTAGCAACCCTGCCACCCCAAAACTCAGCAAAATAACCGTGGCAAATTGCTGACTAAACTGACTAATCGTCAGCATATAAGGCTCAATATAACTATACGCCGTAAAGTGTGCCGTCACACATAGCACAGTGAGTGTATAAACAGTGAGCAAGGGGACGTTATTAAAAATACTGGGTAAACTTGCGGCTGAGCCGACATCTTTGCTCGGCAGTTTTGGCAAAATCCACCACACCATAATCATTGCCAAGAGCGCAGCCGCGCCAATCGTACCAAACGTCATCCGCCACCCGAGCCACTGCCCAATCATCCGACCTAACGGCAGCCCAAGCACCGTCGCCAGTGCGCTACCCATCGACAATAGCCCCAAGGCTTTGGTTTGACGATCTTTGGGCGCCACACGCACCACAAGGCTTGCGGTAATTGACCAAAACACCGCATGTGCTAGCGCAATCAATGCTCTCCCAACCAACAGCATGGCAAAACTTTGCGCCATCACCGATACCGCATGCCCCCCGATAAAGATAACAAATAACCCTATCAATAGCTTACGCCGTTCGATATGGGCAGTAGCAAGCATGGCAGGGAGCGACAAAATAGCCACAATCCAAGCATAGATAGTGATCATATGCCCCACCGTTTCTACCGGCATGGCAAAGCTATGACCAATGTCGGACAGCAGCGCAATCGGCACAAATTCGGTGGTATTAAAAATAAATGCCGAAATCGCCATGACAATCACGCGCCACTGGCGAATTTGGTTGGGATAATTGGGGTTGGACTGGGTATGTTGACGTAACTGGTGAAAATGGCTCATTGCGGGCAGGATGGCTAAGGCTGATGGCATACCTTAGCGGCTCACTCTATAAAATAAAAGCAATTTTACGTTATTTTATGGTGAAAATAGCTTTGGCAGTAAAAAATCGACTCATAGGATAGCGCCATAACCCAATGCGTAGCGGATAAATTACTGATACAGTCATTCGCTATACCCACTAGCCCCGCAACTTAGGGATAAGTGGTTAGAAAACTGGCAATCAGTCCGACTATTTACCTTTGGACAAAATCGCCACTTGGCGGATATAAGTATGTAAATCAGCCACACTCTCATTCATCAATTCATCATCTTGGGTGTATTCGGCGTAGGCAATCCAAATCAGCAGCTGCTTGATGGTGTTGAATTCACTGTCAAAAAAGGTTTTGGTAAATTGTTTTAAGGTATTGTCATCTTGCAAATTTAGGCGCGTTTGCCAACTTTCAATTTTGGCTTGTTGCTCAGGGCTAAAGGTATGGCGAAATAAAAATTCGACAATCGCATGCGGTTCTTCTTCAGCCAGCAATTTGCCCAAACGCTTAATGTGACGTTTGCGTGCTTCATGGCTGGTGATATCGGCAAGCTGCAGCAAGTCATCCAAAAAAAACTCACTGGCAGGCAGTGCCTTCATTTGTTTTTTTGACAAATTGGCAAGCGGTTCAGCCAGTCGCTGTAGGCGTTCATGGGCTTTTTTTAGTTCGGTACGGCTAACCGCCATATCCATTTCAGCAAAATTAATCATTTATCAGTCTCAAAGTTATCAATCATCAGTACAAAGTTGATTCAGAACGTGCTACCAGCGATTTTTTTCACGGTGCTTGATACGTACCACCATCTCTTTGGGTAGCGATTGGGTCAGTGACTCGCCCAACTTTTCTGCGATATACACAGAGCGGTGTTTGCCCCCAGTACAGCCGATAGCGATGGTCACGGTGTGGCGATTGTTGTGCAAAAAAGGCGGCAGCCATTTTTTAAAAAAAGCGATAATATCATTCGCCATCTCATCTACTTCGCTATAGTCATCAAAAAATGCTTTGACACCATCATCTAGCCCTGTCTGGTTGCGCAGTTCAATCATCCAATGGGGGTTTGGCAGGGTACGCACATCAAAGATAAAATCGGCATCAATCGGTGCCCCATATTTAAACCCAAAGGATAAAATATTGACGGTTACCGCATTATCCACGCCCAAATGATCGCGAATGACTTCTTTGAGTTGGTGGATATTAAGAAGGCTGGTGTCAATTTTGATATCAGCGCGGATGGCAATCGGCTCTAAAATATCGATTTCTTTTTTGATGGCATTGGGTAGATTGCCCGACACTGCCATTAACGGATGCAGGCGGCGCGTGGCGTCAAACCGTGCCACCAGGACGCTTTCTTGGGCAGTCACATACAGTATTTTAATCGCCGGTTTGCTATAAGTATCTATCAGCTTATGATAGACCTCGGCAAACCGCGATAAGTCCGCTTGTGGTGAGCGTACATCGACACCAATGGCGATTTTATAAATTTGGCTGTCATGTACAAGTTTATCAATGGCACTAGGGACTAGCGAGAGTGGCAAATTATCAATTGGATAATAGCCAAAGTCTTCCATGATATTGAGAACCGATGTCTTACCCGAACCTGAACGTCCTGAAACAATGATAACTTGCAGCTTTGACATAGTTAATCCTTTACAGATGCGGTGGTAGGTTGTTGATTAAAATCGCTAGCCGATTGCTGCCCCAATTGCTGATTCAATTCCGGACTAAATTCCTGATTTAACTCCCGACTAAACTCTAGGTTATCTAAAAGCCGTGTTTTCTTGCCCAAAAAAGCGGCGGTCAAAATTACCAAGTCTTTATCAGTGGGCTTCGGCGGTTGTAATAAGCGATTTTTAACTTCCAAATAATCCACTTTAAAGCCTGAATCAGCCACCGTCACGCGATTTAACTTATCAATTGCGCCGGCAATAATCTGGTCAAAATCGGCAAAATTGGCAGTTTTTAACTCATTGGCAAGCTGTTGCAAGCTTTTTTGCAAGGTGGGGGCAAGTTGACGTTCTGCTTCGCTTAAGTATTGATTACGAGACGATAATGCCACCCCGTCCTCAGCCCGCACGATATCCACCCCGACAATCTCAATCGGGAAATTTAGCTCAGCGACCAACTGGCGGATAATGGCAAGTTGTTGATAGTCTTTTTTGCCAAAAACAGCGATGTCAGGTTGGACGATATTAAACAGTTTACTCACCACCAAGCCGACACCATCAAAGTGGGTGGGGCGAGTGTTGGCACACAAGATTTTGCTAATATCACCTGATAGCACTTGCACGTTGTTAGGGTAGGTTGGGTACATTTGTTCCACGCTTGGGGCAAACACAAAATTTGCCCCCGCGTCGGTAAGTTTTGCCACATCAGCCTCTAGCGTGCGTGGGTAGGTATCAAAGTCTTCACCCACGCCAAATTGGGTTGGGTTAACAAATACACTGACCACCACGATATCGGCAAGTTCTTTGGCTTTTTTGACGAGGGTCACGTGACCGCTGTGCAAATTACCCATCGTGGGAACCAGCGCTATCTTTGGCGCAGCCGCTTGATGGCGTAAAGGTTTTAAGGTGTCACGTAATGCGTTGATGGTATGAAATACTTGCATTTTTTTGCCTTTATGATTACTAAAAACTATGGGCTGGCGTTGGGAACGTACGGTCTTTGACCGCTTTATGATAGGCTTTAAACGCCCCGGTGATATCTTTGGTTTCGTTATGCTCGTCGGTCAAAAAGTCTTTGACAAATTTGGCAGGTTTACGGGTATATACCCCAAGCATATCGTGCATCACCAGCACTTGACCATCACACTCCACGCCCGCACCGATGCCAATCACTGGGACGGGGAAAGTGTCACGCACTTTTTTGGCAAGCTCAGCAGGGACACATTCGAGCAGTAAAATGGCGGCGCCCGCCTCTACCACTGCTTGACAGTCAGCCATGAGTTTTTCCGCTTGGGCATCGGTTTTGCCTTGTACTTTGTAGCCACCAAACACATTCACTGATTGCGGCGTCAAACCTAGATGCACACAGGTCGGCACGCCGTTGTTGGCAAGCACTGACACGATTTTGGCAAGCTCGGCACCGCCTTCGATTTTGACCACATGGGCGCCGGCTTGCATCACCGCTTGGCTGGCATCGAGTGCGCGCTCAAGCGTGGCAACGCTCATAAAAGGTAAATCACATAAAATCAGTGCATGACTGTTGGCACGAGCCACGTTTTGGGTATGATACACCATGTCTGCGATTGTGACAGGTAAGGTTGAGGTTTGTCCTTGCACTACCATGCCAAGGCTATCGCCAATCAAAATCGTATCAATCGCGGCAACTTGCATGGCTGCTGCAAAACTGGCGTCATAACATGTCAAGCACGAGAACGTCTCGCCATTGGCTTTGAGTTTGTTTAAAGTGGACAAGGTCACAGGTAATTTAGCCTTGGTCGTCGCTGCGGCAGAAGTTGACTCAGTTGTTGAATCAGGGTTAGATTCTAGGTTGCTAACGTAGCTCATGCGGTTTCCTTTAAAAAGCAAGGTTAAAAGAAGTAAAGCTAAAAGAAGTAAAGCTAAAAGAAGCAAGGGCAAAAGAAACAGGCAAAAACAAGAAATAGGAAAAACAAAAAACGTTACTTTATCAATGGTTTAATTTTTTGCGATTTCAAATCTATAGCACCAATAATTTGTTAATTTTTACAAACCATGTTAACTGATATGAGTTAAACTCCGGTTAATTTTTCCAAGCCCTGCCACTGTTGACTGGTCGGTAAGTCTGCCAATTTTTGCCCATTTACCATAAGGGTTGGGTCAAGCTCTAGCATCGGAATCAGCACAAAATTACGCGCAAATAAGCCCTCATGTGGCACGGTTAAACGCGCATTGTTGATTGTGTCATCGCCATACAATAATACATCGACATCCAAACTACGCTCACCCCAGTGGCGCAAACGCGTGCGCTTGGCAGCGCTCTCCAAACTTTGGCAAAAATCCAGTAGGGCTAAGGGCGCCAAATCGGTATCAACTTTTACCACCGCATTAAAAAAATCGGGCTGGTCGGTGACCCCAAAGGCTCTGGATTGATACAGTGATGATGATGTAACATTGGCAAAGTGCGGCGATGCGTAAAACGCCGCAATGGCATTGGCAATATGCTGCTTTGGCGTACCAAGTGCGTTTGCGATATTGCCACCCAAGCCGATATAGCACGTAATCATGGCTGATGACCGTCGATTTTGACCGCGCGTTTGCGAGTGCGTTTTGCCGGTGCCGGTGCCTCGTCCTTAGTCACCGCTTCTGCTGAGACTTTGCTATCAGTAACCGCTTTTTTACGCGTCCGTGGCGCACGCTTTGGCTTTGGCTGTACCACGCCATTGTCAATCATTGATTCATTGGGTGCCGAATGCTTGACCGTGCCAGTGCGAATGTCAGTGCCAATATCAGTATCGGCATGAGTATGAGTCACCGCCTGATTGTCAATGCTTTGTTTGACGGGTGTTGGGCTGACAGGTTCGCCACGCAAATCACTAGCGGATGTTGCGATATCCGCTTGCTGACGTTGCTCCAAAATCGACCAGTCTGAGCTGGGGGTACGTCGCGCACGTTTGGCAGGTACACTGGCTGCCGATAAATAGGCTTTGTCGCGTTTGCGTGAGCGACTCAGTTGTAAATTATTTGGGTGTGCACTTGTCTCATTATAAGCTGATACTGAAGCAGAAACTGTCAGCTGATAAGAGTGGTCATCGTTTCTTTGCGCTGTGATTGGCGCTACGATAAGTGATTTAGCGGGTGCTGAGTTGGTGTGACTGGCAAGCGATAACTGCTGCAGTTGGGCTTTTTCAAGTTGCTGCTGCTGTGTTGGTTTGTGTGCTTTGGTAGATAGTGCCGTATCTTGTACCAGTTCACGCTCGATTTGACTGCTTGCTTCAAACGGCAAACGACGTCGTTCGCGGCGGCGCTGTGCATGACTAAAATCGCTACCCATGTCTGCCTTATTATCACGCACCGCATCGCTAGTTTGGTAAGCAACTCTGTCGTCCTCAAAACTGGTCTGATTGACAATATTCGCAAAGCGCAAACGCACCGATTCAAGGTCAAACTCATCAATCGCTTGTTGCTGCTGTTTGGCACCTAGGGTTTGAAACCACGCCCACCAATGCCCCATGCCATTAGTGCTTTCATCATCCAACGTAATCGCTGCGCCATGTTGTTTGGCAAGCGCTTGGTTTTTGGCTTCTACCTGCTCACGCATCATCAAAAAGTCATAGGCAGCGCGAAAACGTGGGTTTTCAAACAGCTTTTGCAGATTTTTTTTGCGCGGCTGGGCAAGTCTTGGCTGCATGAGCCAAATATCTTTAATAAATTGCTCGGCAAACTTGGGCATGGCTGTGTGCTGGCGCTGCTTGTCCAACACTTTATTGGCGGCTTGGTTTTGCGCGTCGCTAAACGGTGTGTTCTTTTTAAACTTATCCAATAAATACAGATAGTTTTCCCACAAAATAGTCGCATAAAAGAACGCAGGGTTAATGCTTTTACCACTGCCTATGCGCCTATCGGTATTGATGGTGACTTGGTTGAGTAGTGGTGTCACGGTTGTGGGTGGGTAAAACAACAACTGGGAAAACGCACCATAATCAAATAGCAGCGGCAGCATTGGCACCAAGTAGCCGCCTGTGAACATTTTTTGCGTTTCATCATACAAGCGGTGAGGGGATACTTGCGCCAATAATGCCCAGTTTTGCGCGTTGAATTGTTGGTTTAAGGCGTTATCAAAATCAAACTGCAATTTTGCTTTAAAACGCAGCGCTCGTAGTAGACGTACAGGGTCTTCTTCCACCCGTTTTTGGGTGTCGCCGAGCAGACGAATGGTGCGGTTTTCAACATCTTTTAGCCCACCACAAAAATCATAAACGATATCGTCAAATGGCTGATAGTATAGGGCATTGATACTAAAGTCGCGGCGCACCACATCTTGATAGATATCACCCCACACATTGTCACGCATGATCATGCCGTCTTCGGTGAGATGATTGTTGTCCTTAGGCGGCGCGCGAAAGGTGGCAACTTCAATCATATCACGACCAGAATACACATGACACAGCTGAAAACGCCGTCCGATGATGCGGCAGCGTTTGCCAAATACTTCTTTGATTTGGTTTGGGGTGGCGTTGGTCACAGCATCGAAGTCTTTGGGCTTTAAGCCTAACAAGGCATCACGCACCCCACCGCCGACGATGTAGGCTTCAAAACCCGCCTGCGTCAGTGTGCTAATCACTTCTTTGATGGAGTTGGGTAAATCAGCTTTGTTTAAGCCCAGTTTTTTGGCATCCCGGCGAGCCGACTGTCTATCTAAAACATAATCGGTTGGGGTATTGCCAACAGCGGTTGCCGTGCTAGGTGATTTGCGAGTTTTTTTTGCCATGTATAGTAACCAAAATCCATGAAAACGGCAGAAATTTATTAGCGGTTAGTGTACCAAATTTCTGCCTAACTAGGGATATTAATTCACGGTTACAAAAAATCCAGTGAACAAAAAGTATTGTTGAACGATTGATTATTTGTAGGACGTTAGCGGTGTAGGATGAGACGGTTTGCTTGCTAGTACAGCGTGTATAAAATATGAGAATAGGCTTGTGATGATTGCCAATGCTTTATTGAGCTATCACTATTGGGTGGTGATGCGGTGGCGATTTTTATCGACAGTCGCTTTGCCGATACCTTTGACGTTGGCTAGGTCATCCGCTGTGGCAAACGGCGCTATCATTTGCCGGTATAAAATAATTTGCTGGGCTTTTTTGGCACCGATACCATCAAGCTGTGTAAGCTCGGCTTCACTGGCGGTATTGATATTAATCACTTTAGATGAACTGGCAAGGAGATTTGCAGGGGGGTTTGTGGTATTATCGTTAGTCCCCGTCAAATTTGTCACGGCCAAAAAAGCCTGCTCGGGCGTCAAGCTTGGGGTACATACTTGCGCCTGTGCGGGCACTGCCGATACACTTAGAACTAAAATGGCTAGAACTAAAATGGCAAAAATTGAGCCAACTAATAATCGAAAAATCATTGCTTTAACGGTCAAATCTCTGTTGACTCAGTATACCTTGCTAACGCTTCTGGAACAATAAATCTTGAGCAATAAAAAAGCCAAACGTAGTACAAACTTAGCTAAAAAACTGTTTTACCAAAAAAATGTACACGGCATGTACACAGGGTATCATCTGTCAATAATCCTAAAATCTAAAACCTAAAACCTAAAACATAGCCCGTGCTCAAAAACCCTTATACAAATTTTTCATGCTGTTTTGCCAAATCCCACAAGTTATCCATTTCCTCTAAGCTAGCAGTTTCAGGAGTTTTACCCATTTTGGCGAGCTCATCTTCAATAAAGCCAAAGCGAGAGCGAAATTTATGTACGGTGGTCAAAGTCGCTTTTTCGCTATCAATGCCCAGTTTGCGGGCAATATTGACTAGGGCAAAAAAACAATCCCCCAGTTCTTTTTCTAGTAGCATTTTTTGCTCAGGCGTCGGTTTTTGACCATCGATTGGTAAGATTTCTTTGAGCTCTGCCACTTCTTCATCCAATTTGTCCACCGCACCCGACACCACATCCCAATCAAAACCGACTTTATTGGCAGTTTTTTGTAGTTCTTGCGCTTGCATTAACGCTGAGCCTGCCTTGACCGCATCAAGGGTGCGGCGATGGTTTGCCAGTTTACCCTGTTTGGCTTTTTCGGCATTTTCCAAGGCTTTGATTTCATCCCAGCGTTTTTTGACATCTTCATCGGTTTTTAGATTTTCTTTGTCAAACACATGCGGGTGACGGCGAATGAGTTTTTGTTGCAAGGTGAAAATCACCTCGCTGATATCAAACTGCTGCTGTTCTTCATATAGACAAGCGTGAAAAACCACTTGTAACAGCACATCGCCAAGCTCACCCTTGATGTCGTCAATGTCACCCGATTGTATGGCTTCGACGAGCTCATAGGTTTCTTCTAGGGCGTAGGGGATGAGGCTATCGTTGGTTTGTTTTTTATCCCAAGGGCAGTCTTGGCGCAGTCGTGCCATTAAGGCAATAAGGTCAGCAAAATTGGAAGTTGGTTGCATCGTTATCTCTAAAGGGTGATTGATAGTAAATGATGAAAAATTCACAATATAATTGATCTAGCTATTTTAGCGCATTTGACATGGCAATCTAAGTCCATTGGTAAGTATTTGCCTTGACAGTCTAGATGCCTAACATACAGAGGCTTTAAATACAGATGCCTAAAACACAGATGCGGCAAAATAATCGTTGTCATTGCTAGGCCATTTTGTCAAACTATAGTGATATTGGCACAAACTTACCTAATTTAAAAATATAAGAAATATCAAGGCTAAAAATACGCGACGGCTTCGCTAATTTTTGCTGCGATTTGTAAGGTTTCATCACCCATGATTACAACTATCTTTGTCATTGGGGCAGGCTATGTCGGTCTGTCCAATGCGGTACTTTTAGCCCAGCCAAAACTTGCTAACCAAGTCACCTTGGTCGATATCGATGCCCAAAAAATTGCCCAATTACAACAGCAAGAGTCGCCGATTGACGATGCGTTGATTGCGCAGTTCTTGGCAACCCAGTCCTTGAATTTAACAGCGCAGTTGGTAAGTGAGGCGGATTTTTCAACCGCAGATTTGGTGATTATCGCCACACCGACCAACTACGATGTCGCCACTGGCAAATTCGATACCTCATCGGTGGAAGCCAGTATCCAAACCGTACGCGCTCACAACGCACAAGTGCCGATTGTGATCAAATCGACTGTGCCGATTGGATTTACCGTTGACATGCAGGCAAAATTTGATACGCGTATTTTGTTTATGCCGGAGTTTTTGCGGGAAGGCAAAGCGTTATATGACAACCTGCATCCGTCACGTATTATCGTTGGCTGTGATATAAACCATGTGCCAGCGCTGCAAGATGTTTGCCACCAATTAATAACCCAATACCAAACTGCCAGCGAACAAACTGATACTCCCAGCCAAATCATGCCGCCTACTGAGGCAGAGGCGGTCAAACTATTTGCCAACAGCTACCTTGCCACACGCATTGCATTTTTTAACGAGTTAGATAGCTTTGCCGAAAGCATGGGGCTTGATAGTGAGTCGATTATCACCGGTGTGAGCTTAGACCCGCGTATTGGCATGCATTACAACAACCCATCATTTGGCTATGGTGGCTATTGTCTACCCAAAGACACCCAACAGCTTAAAGCCAATTATGAAGGGATTCCTGCCAATGTGATTCATGCGGTGGTCGATGCCAACAATACCCGCAAACGCTTTATCGCCCGTCAAATTATCGCCAAGCAGCCTAATACTGTGGGTGTGTACCGATTAAGTATGAAAAAAGATGCCGATAACTTTAGAGATTCTGCGATTTTGGACATTATTGAGCTGCTCAAACAACATGCCATTGATGTACAAATCTATGAGCCCAGTCTGTCGTCACCGCAGTTTATGGATTGTCCTGTAGTCAATGATTTAGCCAGTTTTTTACAAACGAGCGACGTGATTGTCGCGAACCGATTACATCCCGAATTAGCGCACGTCGAGGCAAAAGTGTATAGCCGTGATGTGTTTGGTGATAGTTGATCATTGCTAGTGAATAATTGATTGTGAATAATTAACAGTTAATTGAATGACATTCTTAATTCTTAATCCCATGAGCCACGTATATGAATGATTTTTCTCCCATCACAATTTCGTCTTTTAAAGCCTATGACATCCGCGGTGAACTCGGTAAAAACCTTGACGAGGACATCGCCTACCGTATCGGACGTGCTTTCGCCCAATTTTTAAGTGCGCCGCTAGCAAATCAGCAAAAACCAGCGATTGTGATTGGCTGTGACATTCGGCCCAGTAGTGAAGCCCTCAAAAAAGCCACCATACAAGGCATATTAGATGCAGGTATTGATGTGATTGATTTGGGCATGACAGGCACTGAAGAAGTGTATTTTGCCACCAGCCACTATGGCGCGATTGGCGGTATTGAAGTGACCGCCAGTCACAACCCCATTAATTATAACGGGCTAAAATTGGTGCGTGAACAGTCTAAACCTATTAGCGCGGATACCGGCTTGGCAGACATTCAACAAATCGCAGAAGAAGGCGTGTTCAAAGCGGCAGCCAGTAAAGGCGAGTATCAGTTAAAAGAAGATAAAACCGCCTATATCAACCATCTCATAAGCTATATTGACGTCAACGCGTTACGACCTTTGACAGTAGTCGTCAACTGTGGCAACGGTAGTGCCGCGCCAACGATTGATTTGCTTGAGCAGCGTCTACAAGCTGCCAATGCGCCTATTAATTTTATCAAAATCAATCATGCGCCTGATGGCAGTTTTCCCAATGGTATTCCCAATCCTATGATTATTGCCAATCGTAAAGTGACAGCAGACAAGCTATTGGCAGAGAAAGCGGACTTAGCGATTGCGTTTGATGGCGATTTTGACCGCTGTTTTTTCTTTGATGAAAACGCTCGATTCTTGGAAGGCACTTATGTAGTGGGGGTGCTTGCCAAAGCTTTCTTGGATAAAAATCCTGCCGAGGCGATTGTGTATGACCCGCGCAATATCTTAAATACCGAAAGCGTCATCGCAGCAGCAGGCGGCAAAGCGACCATCAGTAAGTCAGGGCATTCTTTTATCAAGCAAGTCATGCGTGAAAACAATGCAGTGTATGGCGGTGAGATGTCTGCGCATCATTATTTTCGCGATTTTAACTACTGCGATAGTGGCATGATTCCTTGGTTATTGGTGATTGAGTTATTGTCAAAAACTGGCAAAAGCTTGTCGCAACTAGTTGATGAGATGATTGAGACCTTCCCAATATCCGGTGAAATTAACTTTAAATTAGACGGTATCACTGCGCCTGCGGTGTTGGCAAAACTTGAAGAAATCTACCCACAATTTGATAGCCAAACGGCGACCCTTGATAAACTCGATGGCTTGTCGGTCAATTTTCCACGCTGGCGCTTTAATGTCCGCGCTTCCAACACTGAGCCACTGATTCGTCTCAATGTCGAAGCAAGCGGTGATAAAATGCTATTGGATGAAAAAACCAAACAGCTAGAAAATTGGATTGTGGCACAAGGCGGCACGCCAGCCGACCACTAGGTTTTATTAACTACCATAAAAAAGCCGTTTCAACGTTAATTCATTGAAACGGCTTTTTACTATTTAAGCTAAAACCATCTGGGCTAAAACTATTAATCTTCAGCAAATGGCTGTCGGATTATTTACCACCACGTTCCGCACGGGCTTTATTGATGAGATAGTTAACTACTTGTGGCACTTTACCATCCTCACCCTCCACAACGTATTTTCCATCAACGACAACCGCAGGCACCCCTGACAGTTGGAAGCGCTGCGCCGCATCTTTTGAACGCGCGATACGGGTATTCACCGCAAAAGAATTGTACATGCTGTTAAATTTATTGATATCCACGCCTTTTGATGCGTACCATTGACCGATAGAGGCTTGGTCAAACAATTTTTGGCGGTCTTTTTGAATGGCGTCAAACATCGCTTGGTGGGTTTTGCCTTGATAACCTAATAACTGTGCGGCATAAAAACCGCGCGCGTTTTGTTCCCACACAGGGTTCATCGCAGCTGGCGTCTGCATAAACACCACATCAGCTGGCAATTTTTTTGACCACTGTGCCATGTAAGGTTCTAATTTGTAGCAGTGTGGGCAACCATACCAAAAAAATTCACGAACAATGATTTTATTGCCTTCAATTTTCTCTGGGTTTGCAAGCACCTTATAGTCTTGACCCGCTACAAAATCTGCAGCTTGGGTGGATAAACTGGTCAAGCCGATAGCGGCGGCGATTGCGGTCATTGCTAATTTTTTCATGGTTGCCTCATTAACAGTCAAATCATAGGGTCTAGCACGGCTCATATCTTATAGTATCTTATAAACAATAGTATCTTATAAACAATAGTATCTTATAGAAAATCGCTTGCTAGCAGGGCTCAAAATACGAAAATACCTGCGCGTTATACTAGCATAAATTGAGGACGTGCCTAAGTGTAATCCTTTGTAAACTAAAAAAAACTACAGTGGTGAAAAACATAAGCAATATGTTAGTTAAATTTTCTAAATTACAAAGCATATTTTTTAAGTTTAATTTATCAGTAATATTTAAAGTTGGACGGTTATGGGGTTATGCAGCAATAAGCTATTTTACCCTACAAATTTATCCTACAATTTTACGCTATCAGCCTGCCACATAAATTCTACAGCGAATGGGCTAAAAACTGTTAGAATAAGGCTATTTTTGATAGCCATTGTGGTTAGCAAGCAACCGCATTTCAAAAAACGCGATAACACGCTATTGAAGTAACGCTATTAAAGTAAAAAGTATCGAATTAAAAAAATAGCGAAGTAAAAATCAAACGGAACTATCATCATGACACAACCGAATCTACAGCAAAACGTCGACTTACAAGAAGTACAAAAATTTACCGACCTTGCCAATGAATGGTGGGACAAATCAGGCGCGTTTGCCACCTTGCACCAAATCAATCCGCTACGCTTAAACTGGATTGAACAGCAAACCATCGCCCGCCAGCAATCAGGCTTAACGGGCAAGAAAGTGTTAGATGTCGGCTGTGGTGGTGGTATTTTGTCGCATAGCATGGCAGTGCGCGGCGCCACGGTGACGGGTATTGATTTGGGAGAAGCCAATATCAAGGCAGCACAAATCCATGCCGAGCAAACTAGCCAAGCGATTGATTTTGCTTGTGTTGCTGTAGAAGACTTTGCCAAAGCGCATGCTGGTGAGTTTGATGTGGTGACTTGTATGGAAATGCTCGAGCACGTGCCAGACCCACAGTCCATTATCAATGCTTGTTTTACTTTGCTCAAACCCAATGGCGTATTGGTACTATCGACCATCAATCGCAACCCAAAATCCTACCTGTTTGCGGTGATTGGCGCTGAATACCTATTACGCTTGTTGCCACGCGGCACACATGATTATGAAAAATTCATCACCCCAGCCGAGCTAGATCGATTTGCCCAGCGTGCAGGCTGCAAACGTCAAGATTTAATTGGTTTACATTACAATCCACTTATCAAGCACTATTGGCTGGCACAAAATGTTGACGTTAACTACATGATGGCGGTATATAAGCCTCAGTAGTTGGCTTTACTTAAATATTAATCGTTGATTTGAGCAAAAAATGACTGAAAAATGCCAAGCCGTATTGTTTGACCTTGATGGTACCTTGATTGATACGGCACCTGATTTTATCCGGATTATTAAGGTGATGTGCGCCAAACACCAGCACCCAGCGCCCAGTGATACCGCCATTCGCGAGCAAGTTTCTGCAGGCGCCAGAGCGATGGTCAAGCTAATGTTTGGCGAGCTTGCCGATGTGACTGAGGATGACCCAACCTTGTTGGCTTATCGGCAAGAGTTTTTGGACACCTATGAGGCCGATATCTGTGTCGATAGCCGCTTGTTTGATGGGCTTGATTCGCTGCTAAAAAACTTGGAATCACGTGGTATTGTATGGGGCATTGTCACCAATAAGCCGCGTTATTTGGCGGAAAATTTGTTAGAGAAACTTGAGCTAACTGAGCGCTGTGCGGTACTGGTATGCCCTGATGATGTCAAACATACCAAACCTGACCCAGAGCCCATGTATTTGGCAGTAGCGCGGTTGAACGAACAACTCGGGCGTCAGCTACAGCCTGAAAATTGTGTGTATGTCGGTGACCATATCCGTGACATTCAAGCGGGCAATGCGGCGAATATGCGCACGATTTTGGCAGCTTATGGCTACATTCCCCCTGAAGACCAAGCGGATTTGGGCAGTTGGGGTGCAGATAACATAATCCATAGCGTCGCTGAATTGACCGCTTTGCTGGGCGATTGGACGGATGCTTTAGCGGACACTTAAACAAGCAACTAGGCGCTTGATGCATAGACAAGGTGTTAACAATTTGCCCGATTTTTAGGGAATTTTTTAGCGAGCTTTTGAGAAAAATTTTGAGGAAACTATGACTTTAGCAACCCATGATGATATCCGTAACTTTATCCCACCTGCCGATTGTCTAAAAGGTAAAAATATTTTGGTCACAGGGGCAGGTGATGGCATCGGTAAAGCAGCAGCGCTAAGCTATGCAAAATATGGCGCGACCGTGCTACTACTCGGCAAAACCGCGAGCAAGCTTGAAGCTGTATATGACCTAATTGAAGCAGAAGGCGGTGCCGAGCCTGCCATGTTACTGATGAATTTAGAGAGCGCAAGCTACACAGAAATGCAGCAATTGGCGATTTTGATTGAGCGTGAAGTCGGGCATTTGGACGGTGTTTTACACAATGCAGGGTTGCTCGGTGTATTGACCCCACTTGAGATGTATGACCCGATTATTTTTGAGCAAGTGATGAAAGTCAATTTTAATGCCACCTTTACCCTTACCCAAGCTTTGTTACCGCTCCTCAAATCTGCGCAAAGTGGCTCAGTGGTGTTTACCTCTAGCAGTGTTGGTAGCCGTCCACGCGCGTTTTGGGGGGCATATGCGCTGTCAAAATTGGCGGTAGAAGGGATGAGCGATATTTTCACCCAAGAAACCCAAAAAACCACCACCCTGCGCTTTAACTGCATCAATCCCGGTGCCACGCGTACCCAAATGCGGGCTGCTGCCTATCCGAGCGAAAACCCCAACACCTTGCTTGCGCCCGAAGACTTGATGAGTGCGTATGTTGCCTTGATGAGTGATGAAGCGGCAGGTATCAAAGGTCAGGTGATTGATTTACAGCCACAATAAAATGGCGCGATGACGGCGTTAATACGCTATTGAAATTTGATAAAACCACTACCATATTATTATGGTTAACCTATTAAAATCTAAGGAAAAATATGGCAAGTGGTTGGGCTGCGGATGGCGCAGAAAACGAGCAAATTGAAGCGACTATTAATGATGCGATTGAACGGGCAAAACGGGCATTGCCACAGGGTGAGAGTCTAACGCATTGTGAGGAGTGCGATGCCCCAATCCCTGAAGCACGGCGTCTTGCGATGCCTGGGGTGCACTTGTGCGTGCGTTGTCAACAATCGCTAGAACAGCATCAGCAAAAAGTTGAGCTATTTAATCGCCGTGGTAGTAAAGATAGCCAATTGCGCTAAGCGTATTGGTGAATGCTGTCGTTCATAACAATGACAGCTTATAAAAATTTTTCAAGCGGCAGGTGCGATAGCATCCATACTAGCGTACGCTGCCAAGCCTTGGTTTGAGGCTCTTCATCATACGTGACGATTTGACCGTTCTCGAGCGTTGACCACTGAATATTGTCATCTTTGAGCGACAAGGTGTAGCTGGTTTTTGGCAAGGCTTGCAAAAATTCATTGCGGATTTTGTTGGCAAGTACAGGGTGGGCGATGGCAACGCCAAGTTCAGTATTGGTCAAGGCTGAACGCGGATCAAAGTTGAACGAGCCGATATACACCTTTTCACCATCGCTTTCAAACGTTTTGGCATGCAAGCTGGTGGCAGAGCTTCCCGTCAAGTATGAATCACGTAGATTGTCTTTGATGGCATTGGGCTTTAGTTCATATAGCTTGACCCCAGCTTTGAGTAAGTCTTTGCGGTGTTTGGCATAGCCAGAATGCACAAGCTTGACATCGGTGGCGCTCATGGCATTGGTCAAAATATTCACCGCTACGCCTTTGTTTGCAAGGTTGATAAAATAATCTTTGCCTTGCTTCGTCGGTACAAAATAGGCAGAGATTAAATTGAGTTCGTGGGTGATTTTCCCTAAGCTTTGGTTGATGTCTAACCCTTGGGTATTGGCTTTGCTGACCAGTTTATCAGGATTGTCCGTCAATAGCTGCACGCTTGCCCAGTAGAGCGGCAATTTTTGTTGTTTGATTTGGTTGACAAAGTCGATTGCCACCAAGCGCTTTAGATAGTCGTTTTTCAGCTTTAGCACAGGGTCGAGTTGTTGCGACGCGGGTTTATCAGCTTTTTGGGTTTTTGGGGTAAACACTTGGTTTAGGGCGGATGTCTCAGGTTTTTTAACCAAATCGGTGATAGGAAAAGCCAGTTTATGGTTCCAATATTGGTCAAACGCTTGTGACATCTGCGGCACAATATGCCCAACCATCAGCACATCTAGGTCAGAAAATACCATCTCTTGGTCTAAAGAAAAATACTCATCCCCGATATTGCGCCCGCCTGTGATGGTGATTTGGCTATCGGCGGTGATGGATTTGTTGTGCATACGATGATTGAGCCGCTCAAAATCGCCCACAAACCCTAGCCAGCGCCACGAGCGAAAACGATTGGGGTTCATCAATCTCACTTCAATATTGGGGTGTTCATTGAGTACCCACAGCGTTGGGTCGAGACCACGGGTATTGTTGTCATCTATCAATAATCGCACGCGTACACCGCGCTCTGCCGCTTCTTTGATGGCTTGAAACATTAGATTGCCAGTGATGTCGTTATTCCAAATATAATACTGCACATCTAGCGTTTTTTCTGCGGTGCTAATGAGCAGCATGCGTGCGGCAAACGCATCCATGCCATCTGGCAAGGGATAAACGCCCGTTTTTTGTGGATGGCTTTTAACCAACTCTGCGATGCCATCGGCCATGCTTTGCGAGCCAAATTGGCGAAAACGGCTGGAGGGCTCATCAGGTGGCATATCGGTTGCCACCGTTTTTTGATGGTCTTTGGTAATGACGGCAGTCTGATAGGTGCTGGATTTGCCCGTGTTGGCAGGCAGACGACCCCACCAGGCGATAAAAAACAAAATCGCCATACACACCAAAAACAGGCTGGCTAAAAAAATAAGACGACGTTTGAACAGGGGTCTTAGCATGATGGCACTCACCAAGGTCAATTAAGCCATAGGTTAAATTAGTTAAATTGACGCCCAATAAATTTGACGGTTTCATCCTTGGCTTTTTTGACGGCAAGTTTGCGGTTTTGTCCCAGCAGTAATTTGATTTGCCACAGTTTTTCTTGATACAAGGTTGTTGGAGGCGTGTGATACATGGCATTGATGATGCGTTTGCTCGCCAAGACGGCATCGGGGGAGCGATTACTTAATTCTGTGACCAAATTCTTCGCAACTGCCATCGGTGTATCGCTTAGATGGCTGACCACACCGTAGTCAAAGGCTTGTTGACCGTCAAAAATCCGTGCCGTCATCGCTAACTCCTTGACGATATCGGCGCGTAGCACCCCCATCGCAGACTGGGTCAGTCCCATATCCGGTACCAGTCCCCATTTGGCTTCCATAATGGCAAATTGGCAATCCGCTGTGGCGATACGAATATCGGTCGCCAGCGCCAACTGTAGTCCTGCGCCAAGGCAATGTCCATGCAATACACTGATGACAGGCATCGGTAGTTCTCGCCACACAAGGCACACTTTTTGAAATTTACTTTGGAACGGTTTGATAAGCTCCCAAGCGACCTGTTTTAGATTTTTTGGGTTGTTTAAATCCGCCAAATCAATACCGGTAGAAAAGCTTTTACCTTCACCTGCCAAAATCACCGCCCGCACGTCTGTCCAAGTAGTGAGCAGGTGGGCTAAATCAATGAGTTTATCCATCAACGCAAAACTTAACGCATTGCGCTTGTCAATCCGTGTCAGCCAAACAATGACGCTATCATCACCGCTAAGTTCCAACCGCACATCGGGCGCAAGGTTATCGTTTGCCGCTTTGATACGCTGCGCTAAAGACACAGCAGTAGCACGCTTAGGAAATGGCAAAAACCCTACACCCGGCAATATTTTTGATACCGACAAAACCGACATACGCCTCCTTAAAATTTGACCAACCCAATAAACTTAAAAAAATGTTGCAAGAACGCGAAGATTTGCAATCATTAATCTCACTTTACTGATTTTGTTGGTTGGGCACAAGAGGCGATATCGGACGATACGTTTAAGAAAGGTAACGTGGAATAGCAAGTATGCCAAACCTAGGCGGCATTGTGGTGATGGGTGTCAAATCATCTTCCAAGTCATGTCGTTTTCTTTGAGCTGGGCATATTTGAGTGCAGGGAATTGGCTCAAATCAGCCTGTGCCAAGTTATCGAGCGCTTGTAGCATTTGCTCGTAATAAGGCGCCAAAATGGCAAATTGCGCAGGCGAGCTATTGTTGATATTTAGCAAGCACTTGTCTTCAAGATTTTGGCTGGCTTGGCGGAGCTGTGGTACGCCCGTATAACGACTCGCCCCTAAAATGCGATGCGCCGCGTGGGACAAGGCTTGCCTGTCGTGGCGCTGCCAAGCCTGCTGCAGGTCACTTTTTTCCTGCTCAATTGATTCAATCAGCAGGGTAATTAAATTGGCTGCCAAATCAGGCTTACCTGCTACCCGCATCACCGCATCATCCCAATCAATGACCGCAAGACTTGCTAGTGACTCAGCGCTATGCTGACTGCTAACCGATGGTAGGCTTGGTAGATTAGCGTTGTCATCGGTGGTAGTCGCTGAGGCGGCTAATGGCGTATGAGCAAATACGGCACTCTCTTTGGGGGTTGCAGGTGCAGTACGCGGGTGATTTGCCCCAGAGGCTATATACGCTATCGACCGCGCCGAGATGGGTGAGTTGATAGCCGATTTGTCAGAAGCCACATCAGCTGCTAAATCAGACGTCAAATTAGTGGACACGGACGTGCTGTGTTTACCCAACCAGCGTTGCAGGATTTGCAATAACTGGGCTTGACTGATTGGTTTGCCCACATAGTCATCAATTCCAGATGCCAATAATGTATCGCGTTCATCCGATAGACTATGCGCGGTCAGGGCAATAATCGGGATATGTTGATGTCCTGCTTGCGTTTCAACCTTACGGATTTGGATGGCGGCTTCACTGCCTGACATTCTTGGCATTTGAATGTCCATAAAGATCAAATCCACGGCGGTATCGCTTTGTGACTGGTGGGTGGTGATGTATTCAATGGCGTCAAACCCACTATTAACCGTCACCACATTAATGCTCAGCTCAGCCAATAACGCTTCTAGTACCAACAAATTGGGCAGATGGTCATCTACGGCAAGCACAGTAAAGCCATGCCACTGCGGCAGTGTTGGCTCTTGGCTGCTGGCAGAATTGCTATCGAGCAGCTGGTAAAGCTGGCGACGGTCGAGCGGCTGATACAAGGCTTGTGCTTGGTAACGCGACAACAATTCTGGCTCAAGATTGACTTGATAGCCAAATAGTAGCAATTTACCGGCATAATGTAAGCGTACTTGTTTGAGCAGCGACGTGGTGTCCTCAGTGGTACCATTGTCCACGATGACCCAATCCCAATGATTGCCTGTTTCTTTGAGCGATTCAAGTAGGCTGGCTAGCGTACTTGCGGTAGTAATGGCAATCGGCAATTCACGCAGCGAGCCTTTTAACACTTGTAAGCTTGCAGGATGGTCAATCCAAACCAAAATATTTACTGCAGCGATAGCATCAGCCGCTACATAACCGGCATCGGTTTTTGGCGGGACGATGGCGGGTAACTGCCAGATAGGGTCATGGATAAGCAGCCGCTGCTGCTCTTGGTTACTGATGCTCATCGGCAAAGTAAACCAAAACGTCGTGCCTTTGATTTTGTGCGATTGGCTCGCATCACCCGCTTGCTCAGTGGCGTTGTCATAAAAACCAATATTGCCGCCCATCAGATAGGTAAGCTGTTTTGAAATCACCAATCCTAATCCTGTACCGCCGTACTGGCGAGTAATCGAAGGATCGCCTTGGGAAAAACTTTGGAACAGCACTTTTTGATGCTCAGGCGAAATCCCGCGCCCTGTGTCTTGCACACTGATATGAATTAAATCATCGATGTCATCATCCAGACTGACCCGCACAATGACCTCGCCATCATCGGTAAATTTGATGGCGTTGTTAACAAGATTGGTCAACACTTGCTTGGTGCGTAACGCATCCCCCACCAGATAATGCGGCACATCGTCATAGAAGAACACCGACAGGCGTAAATCTTTCTCTGCCGCAAGTGGCGATAGCATATCCACCACATCGTAGATACTGGCATACAGGTCAAATTCATGACTATCTAGTACCAGTTTACCGGCTTCAATCTTAGAAAAATCAAGCACGTCATTGACCAGTGCTAATAGGTGCGCTGAAGACTTACGAATTGTTTGCACATACAAGTCTTGCTCGGCGTTTAAGCCGCCATGACGGGATAATAGGTTGATAAAGCCATCAATACTGTTCAGTGGGGTGCGTAATTCGTGACTGATATTGGCTAAAAATGCCGATTTGGTTTGACTGGCTGAAACCGCCGCATCACGCGCATTGCGAATGGAGATGTTTTGCATTTCCATCTCGTCAAAAGCCAATCGCAAATCATCTTCGGTCTGTTCGGCGTGATTCTTGAGTTCTTGGAAACTTTTATGCAGACGCCTTAAGGTCTTGACCAAATCCTGTTGCAGTTGGTTGATTTCACCACTGGCGTTGATGGTCATCGGTTTATATAGGTTGTTGGCGTTGGTGCGCTGCAAATGTAACCGCATCTCATAAATCGGCGCAATCCAGCGTCTAGCATATATGTGGGTGGTCAATAGCAGCAGTAAAATAGTAAAAAGTCCGGTAATCGCTAACGCCAACATCACTTGATAGCGAGCCACTTGTAGCGGCTCATTATCAATATTGACAATAAGCCACAAGGTCGGTAGTGGGGCAGTCGCATTGGCGGGCGGGCTTAGTACCAATTTTCGACCAAATAAACTACTACCCTTGCTATTAAACAGGCTGTTGGATTGGGTATTGAGCTGCGTCAGCAAATAAGTTTGCTGTGCATTACTTTGCGCCTCAAGGTGTCGTCCCAAAAAAGGCAACAAGCGCGGATTGGGCTGTTGTGACAAATCCCCAAAACTGACCAACACTTTGCTTTGTTCGTTGACAATCGCCACGCCTTGCAAGTGTTTGTCGTTGATGGCATTTTGTAGGGCAAATTTCACATTGGCTTGCAGTGTCGCCAATTCTTTGGGCGATAGCTCAGCTTTATTTGCGCTATCTTTACTTGAGCGATTATTGCTATTAGGCTGAGTGCTAGTTGTAGATAGCGCTTGGTTGATTTTAATCAGATTCGCCTGCATGGAAGCGGCGACTGGCTGCAGAGTCACCAGCAAATTATCGGCGGTTGATTGCTGAATGGTACGCGCAGCACGGCTAGTATCCGATAACACCAAAAAACCACCCGTCAACGCGAGTGCGCTAATCGGCAAAAACACCAACAGTATCAACTGTCCATAAGCGGTGGAAAAATCCAAGTGAAATCGTTTGCTCACATTGCTAGCCTTGCATCAGCCTAATTTAGGCATCAGATTTTTTATCAGGGTTTTGGGGTATAGCGTTTCATTTTATAGGATTTTAGCCAATTTTGCTTGCGCGGCTAGGGTTTTTGTCGCAAGTAAATTTTTGACAAGTCTATACCCTAGCAAAAAATCGAGATAAAATCAGATGGGATAGCGGTTGAAAAATGACTGGCACAATAATCATGATTCGCCACTGACGGGTGATACGAATTTTGCTAAACTACGCGCGCAATTCAAAAAAATTACTGTTAAAAAAACTAATCAACGCTAACTAATCTATAAGCTAGACTAAATGCGTCTGCGCAAAACTCGTATTATCAAAAGTTCATGGCCAAAAACTAAGGTTGTCTTATGACCCATAATAATTTTATCACTGAAACCAGCACGCTCAATGACTGCATTGGACATACGCCACTGGTTAAGCTAGCGCGATTTGCACCGCAAACCGACCAAGGCACAGCCACCCTGCTTGCCAAACTTGAAGGCAACAACCCAGCGGGCTCAGTGAAAGACCGCCCTGCATACAATATGTTTTATCAAGCGGAAAGGCGTGGCACTATCAAGCCAGGCGACACCATCATTGAGGCCACCAGTGGCAATACGGGCATCGCCCTTGCCATGGTCGCGGCAATGCGCGGCTATGCGATGACGCTGATTATGCCTAGCAACTCTACCCAAGAGCGTAAAGACGCGATGGCAGCATATGGGGCGACATTGATTGAAGTCGATAACATGGAATCGGCACGCGACCTTGCTCAGCAAATGCAGGCAGAAGGCAAAGGCATCGTACTCGATCAGTTTAACAACCCTGACAACAAACAAGCGCATTATCTGACCACAGGTCCTGAGATTTGGCAGCAAACCAATGGCACGATTACCCACTTTATTAGCTCAATGGGGACCACAGGCACCATCATGGGCGTGTCCAAATACCTAAAAGAACAAAACCCAAACGTGCAAATTATCGGTTTACAGCCCGCTGAAGGTGCTAATATCGCAGGAATTCGTAGATGGCCAGCCGCTTATTTGCCAAAGATTTTTGAGCCAAGTTTGGTGGATAGGGTGATGGACATCGATCAGCACGATGCGGAAGTGTTTATGCGTAAGCTTGCCCGCGAAGAAGGGATTTTTGCGGGGGTATCATCCGGTGGTGCGGCGTGGGCAGCGTACCAAATCGCTAAAGAACACCCGGATGCGGTGATTGCATTTATCGTCTGTGACCGTGGCGATCGTTATCTATCAACAGGGTTGTTTGGTGTTAAAGATGACGCTTAATACCCAATAACCTAAAGCATAAAGCAGAAACTAACAAGGAAGTATTATGGCTACGCCAGCGCCGATTTTAGTATTTGATATCGAAACCATACCCGATGTTGCCACAGGCAAGCGGCTATACCCTGAGTTGGCTGGGTTATCGGATAACGATGCCATGACCAAGCTTATGGCACTGCGTGAGCAAGATGTTGGGCATCCTTTTATGCCCCTGCCTTTGCACCAAATCGCATGTCTTTCGGTGTTGTGGGTGGCGGGCGGCAAAATGACCCTAAAATCGCTGTCGCTGGCTGACCATAGCGAAGCGCAAATGATTCAAACCTTTTTTAATGCCATTGAAAAAAATCCGTTGTTGGTGAGCTGGAATGGCAAGGGCTTTGATATACCGGTTATGGTGTATCGGGCATTGCAGCATGGCTTGACTGCGCCCAAGCTGTTTAGCCAAACCGGTGAGATGAGATACAACAACTATATCAACCGCTATCATGACCGTCATACCGATTTGATGGTGAAACTTGCCATGAATAGCACGTCGCAAAAACTCGATGTCGTCGCATCTCTATGCGGCTTTGCAGGCAAGCAAGCGTTGGACGGCTATGATGTGGTGCCTATGGTGCAAGCAGAAGCATGGGATAAGCTCACCACTTATTGCGAGAGCGATGTGCTCAATACTTGGCTGATTTTTTTGCGCTACCAAAGACTGACGGGACAGTTTTCAGCTGAACAAAGTCAGCAATGGGAATTCACCACCCGAGACTATCTGCAATCGTTCACCAATCAAGACAATAGCCTGCGCCATGATAAGTTTTTGCAAGCGTGGCAACCTGCTAGCAATTTAGCAGCTGACCAGCATGTCACTCATGTCACTGATATTGCCATCACCCAGCCGCCATCTGATACTCCAACCAACCAAGTAGAATCACCATGAATACCATTTTTCCACCCAGGCCAGTGGTGGCACTGCCCATCCATCAATCTGAGCAAACCTTTCCTGTCCGCCGCGTGTATTGCGTGGGGCGCAACTATGCCGACCACGCCCGAGAAATGGGCAGTGACCCAGACCGTGAGCCGCCATTTTTCTTTTGTAAAGCCAGTGACAGCGAGTCGATTATTGCGGTTCGACCCGATAGCGTTGCCCAATTGCCTTATCCGACTAAAACGCAAGCGCTACATTATGAAGTAGAATTGGTGGTTGCGATTGGCAAAGATGGCGCCAATGTGAGTGTAGCACAGGCACATGAGCTGATTTTTGGCTATGCCGTGGGGCTCGACATGACGCGCCGCGACTTGCAAAACGCCATGAAGAAAAACGGTCGCCCGTGGGAGATTGGCAAGGCGTTTGACTATTCGGCACCCATTGGCGAAATTTATCCCGTTGCTAGCGTTGCTGAGATACAACAAGCGAATATTTCACTAGCGGTGAATGGCGCGCCCAAACAACAAGGCAATATCAATCAGTTAATCTGGAATGTGGCAGAGACTATTGCCAATTTATCTGAGTTTTTTGAGCTCAAAGCAGGGGATTTGATTTTTACAGGCACGCCAGCGGGCGTCGGTGCGGTGGTGAAAGGCGATACCATACTGGCGCAAATTGATGGACTGGGTAAAATTGAGTTGCTGGTTGTGTAAAACAGGTAGTGTAAAAGATGAAAAAAGGCGCTAATAATAGCGCCTTTTTTATTAAGATGATTAATTTTATTATTACGTTTGTTATAGCACTTTTTCAATCTGAAAACCCATTTTTTGCATGAGTTCAGCTTTATCAAACGGCGCAAGGCTGGCACGAGTAAATGGCTTGTCTTTAAGATAAGTTCTTGTCACCCGCTGTAAGTCATCAAGGCTGACCGCCAAGATTTTGGCACGCATCGCTTGTTGCCAGTCTTTGCCGCGACCATGCAACTCAGCAAACAGCGCCTTCACCGCTTCACCCGCAGGACTTGCGGGCTTATCCATGCCTGCCATCAATCCTAAAATCGCTTCTTCAATCCAGGCATCGGTTTTTTCGCCTGTAGTTTGCGCGAGTAACCAATCAATACTACGCAAAAAATCATCAAACGTGGCTTGGTCACGCGGGTCACGGTAGCTATAAAACTTGAAAGAGCAAGCATTGCTATCATAGCTCGCCCCGCCGCCATACGCGCCGCCTTGCTCACGAATGGTACGATGCAGATAGTTGTTGCGTAGCACGCTTGAGAGTACCATCAAGGCAGGAGCATCGGGATGGTTGGTCGGCACAGCATCAAAGACAAGCGCATGATGAAATACATTGGTTTGCGCAAGCCACGCGATATCGCTACCGTCAGTGGTAATGGGCGATTCGATTAAGGTAGCGGTAGGCTCGTCAACAGGCGCTTGCCAGCTCTCGCTAATCGCTTGTTGCAGCGTGGGTAATATCTCTGCTTCGGCGATGATAAGTGCTTGTTTTGGCAAGGCTTTGATGTAGCGATGTAAATTGTCTAAGCGCTCTCCCAGCTTTTGCCACGCACTGCTATCTTGCTCCGCTTGCTGCAAAAATTCAGTTAAGCTATTTAATGCAGGCAAACCACCGCGTACATATTCAAGACGGGCGATTTTACTGGTGTTACGGCTCGCTGTTTGCATGGCATACGCATGACCTGCATTGGCAAGACGCGATTGCCAGCCCATTTGTTTTTGGGTCAGTAGCTCTTCCATCCGCGCATATTCAGTAAAAATAGTGTCGTTGAGTACTTCTTTAAGCAACTCAATCGCTTCAAATTTACGTGACAATGAGCGGGTAGCGACCACCAAAAAGCTATCCATTTTTTCGGGATTATCAGGTGACGTGCGCTGGCTGATTCTGACAGTCACACCGCTTGAATGACGTGCTTGCCGCGCTTGAAATGCCAAAGCATCGTGTTTGCGCGTGCCCACTTCGCTGATCAAACTCAGATACGTTGGTAAATCTGGGTGATTGATGAGCGCTTCATGTCCCTCTAGGGGCATAATCACTTGATAATAGTACAGACCGTTGGTGCCTGCTTCATATTCATACAACGTACTTGGCACACCGCTTAAAATGATATCGCGCTTTTTACCTGTTTTAAATTGAATTTGGGCAGGAATATCCGCCAATCCCACTTTGGGTAGCAAATCCACATCATCAGGCGTAGCTTGGCGTTCGGCAAGGGCTTTGGCTTGGCTGATGAGCGCATTACGGGTGTCATCGGTCAGTGCCGCTTCAATGGTGTCAAGTTTGGCTTGCTCATCCTTGGCTTGTTGCTCAGATTTGCTCGCATCAGGGATGAGTGTCAAGCGCACGCGATGCGGATTGTCGAGCAAAAATTTGCGAATCAAATCGGCGATAAAATCAGGATTTTGTACTTGCTCACGTAGCCAGTTTAGGTTTTCATCGATATCCCACACATGCATGGGGTCGCCGTCGTGGATAGCAGTACTAAAGCCTTCTAGCATCAAATTTAGACCATATGGCATACTATCGCCACCGATATGACGTTGGTCGATTTCGATTTGGTGCAAAATGGTTTCAATCGCTTCACTGTCCACAGGCTGGTCCGCCACTTGTTTGAGTAAGTCCAAAATCCCTTGCTCAATGGCATCGCCATGCTCAGGCTCAGAGCCACGGACACCCGCATAAAACACCATCTGATAATGGCTGTCATCCAAGCCCAGTAGCGGCGTCGGGGCAGATGCCAGCGGATGGCTATCGAGATACGCCCGCAGCGGCGAACCTGCATGTTCAACCAATACGCCTTCAAGTAGTCGCATAGCCAGACGCTGCTTGCCGTCTAAAATCGATGGTAATAACCATGCCATGACGTGATGGGTTTGTTTGGGTTTCACCGTATCGACACTGTAAGTGTCCGTCACGCTGATTGGCGCGGTCAATGATTTTTCGAGTCGTGAGGCGTGTTTTTGCCCTTTAGCAAACGCTTTGCCTGCCACCGCCAATGCATCCTCATGGATACGGGCTTGGGTCTCTGCCATCGGGATATTGCCAAAGCTCATCACCACCGCATTGCTTGGGTGATAGTGACTTTGATGAAACTTGACCAAATCAGCGTGGTTAAGCTCAGTAATGGCAGCAGGCTCACCGCCAGAATTGTAGTGATAAGTGGTTGTGGGGAATAAATGACGCGCCAGCGTATGATACAACTGGTCAATCTCGCCACTCATCGCGCCTTTCATTTCATTAAACACAATGCCTTTATACTGGGGTTTGCCGTCTTCATCAAGCTCCACACGAATCCCTTCTTGGGCAAAATCGAGCGGATTTAAACTTGGGAAAAATGTCGCATCTAGGTACACCGACAACAAATTAAAATAATCTTGACGATTTTGGGTGGCAAACGGATACGCCGTCCAATCTGCCGCGGTAAACGCATTCATAAACGTATTGAGCGAGCGCTTAATCATGCTAAAAAACGGGTCGCGCACGGGATATTTTTCAGAGCCACATAGACTGGTATGCTCCAAAATATGCGCTTCACCGCGGTCGGTCATCGGCTGGGTGCGAAAACCAATCATAAAGGCATTTTCATCACTCGGGTGGGCTAGGTGATAATGAATCAACCCCGTGGCGTTATGTTCACTCACCACTACATCAAGCGATAACGCATCGATGCGCTCATGAGAGCGTAGGGTAAAAGCAGGGTGCAGGGTCAAATCTAAAGTAGTGTCGGGAGAAGTTGCGGGCATGAAGTTACCTGTGTGTCATCATAATATTTGTCAGAATTTATCAGCAAAACCAACTGTAAAAAAACAGAAAGTATAGCAGTTTTGTCGGATTTATTTTGAGTTAAATGGGGTCAAAACCTGCTTTATAAAGGCAAAAAAACACAGATACCACAGATAACACAGCGCCAATCATTTGCCCGTGTCAGCCAATTTTCAGATATTAACTTTAACGGTTTTAATTTACAATGACACCACATTGAATTTAACTTATATATTTTTTCCAAAATCGTTAAAAAGGAACCACAATGGCAAAAATCGTCGCCATCGGCAATGCGTTAGTTGACAGTGAATTTGTCGTCACCGATGCACAGCTTCACGCCACAGGCCTGACCAAAGGCAATATGACCCTAGCCAGTCACAGTGAGCAAGCTGACCTCATCGCCTCGCTCACCACGCAAAACATCACCGCAACCAAACAAGCCGGCGGTGGCTCAGCTGCCAACAGTATCTATGCCGCCGCAAGCCTTGGTAGCGATACTTTTTACGCTTGCCGAGTCGGTGAAGATGAGGCAGGGCGTTTTTATTTGGCTGATTTAAATGCCGCAGGTATCAAGACATCTACCAAGTCATTTGCTGATGGTACTACAGGCAGTTGTATGGTGATGGTGACCCCAGATGGCGAGCGCACCATGCAAACGCATTTGGGCACTTCAGCAGAAATCAGTGAAACCGATATTGAGTTTGATGCGCTCAATGATGCTGATTGGTTGTATCTTGAAGGTTATCTCGCTATGTCACCCTCGGTACAACAGGCGATTGCCCAGCTAAAACAACAAGCTAAAGACAAAGGGGCTAAAATCGCGGTCAGTTTTGCCGACCCTGCCGTGGTCAAATTTGGTCGTGAAGGACTTGATGCGATGCTAGAGGGTGGCGTGGATGCGGTGTTTTGTAACTGTGATGAAGCGCAGCTATTTACCAACCAAAGCAGTCATTCTCAAGCGGCAGCAGCGTTATTGTCAGTTGCCAATATGGCAGTGATGACCAATGGTGCAGCAGGGTCAATCGTTGCCGTGCGAGACGATGTTTCACGTGAAACAAAATTGATTGACGTGGCATCGTTACCCGTTGACCAAGTGCTAGATACCAATGGCGCAGGGGATAATTTTGCGGGCAGTTTTTTATATGCGCTATCGCACGGTCATGCGTTGGCAGATTGTGGCAAATTAGCCAGTAGCGTTGCAAGCCAAATCATTCAGCAGTTCGGACCCCGTCTCAAACCGGCGCAATACCAAGCGATTTTACAATCAACCTTAACATAGCGCACAGCTGATAAGGCGGATTTTGACAACCTATTTTGACAATCTAATAAAAAAGCCCTAGTTTTAGCTAGGGCTTGTACTGATAAAGCTAATCAATTAAGCGGTTTCGTTAAACAGCTCACGACCAATCAGCATACGCCGTACTTCGCTGGTGCCTGCGCCAATCTCATATAGCTTAGCATCACGCCAAATACGCCCCAGTGGGTACTCGTTGGTATAGCCATTGCCGCCAAAGATTTGGATACCTTCTCCTGCCATCCAAGTGGCTTTTTCCGCTGTCCACAAAATCACGCTGGCGCAGTCTTTACGTACTTGGCGCACATGGTCTGAGCCTAGCATATCCAAGTTTTTGCCCACGGTGTAAAGAAAGCTGCGTCCTGCCTGTAAGGTGGTGTACATATCCGCCACTTTACCTTGAATTAACTGAAATTCACCGATGGCTTGACCAAATTGTTTGCGATCGTGGATGTAGGGAATGACATTGTCCATCACTGCTTGCATCAGCCCGATAGGACCTGCAGCGAGTACCGCACGCTCGTAGTCCAAGCCACTCATCAAGACTTTAACGCCGTTGTTAAGACCACCCAGAATGTTGTCGCTTGGCACTTCGACATTGTCAAACACCATCTCACCTGTGTGGCTGCCGCGCATACCGAGCTTGTCGAGTTTTTGCGCGGTGTAAAAGCCTTTCATGCCTTTTTCTACCAAAAACGCGGTGATGCCTTTTGCCCCGAGCTCTGGGTTGGTTTTGGCATACACCACCATCACATCGGCATCAGGTCCATTGGTAATCCACATTTTTGAGCCGTTTAGTACATATACGCCACCTTTGTCTTCGGCACGTAGTTTCATGCTGGTCACGTCTGAGCCTGCACCGGGTTCACTCATGGCTAAGGCACCAATGAATTCACCGCTGATGAGCTTTGGCAAGTATTTTTGTTTTTGGGCTTCTGTACCGTTGCGTTTGATTTGGTTGATACATAAATTGGAGTGCGCGCCATAGCTTAGCGCCACTGAGCCTGATGCGCGGCTGATTTCTTCCATGGCGACCATGTGCGCCACATAGCCCATGTCCACGCCACCGTAAGTTTCGGGTACAGTGATGCCATGCAGTCCAAGCTCACCCATTTTTTGCCACAAGTCCATCGGGAATTGGTCGGTGCGGTCAAGCTCGGCAGCACGTGGGACGATTTCGGCATCGGCAAAGGCTTTGACGGTTTCGCGTAGGGCGTTGATGTCATCGCCAAGTTGGTAATCGAGTCCTAAGTTCATAGTCATTCCTTGTTTATTAACTGACTGTTAAAGATTTACGTTTATTTAAAATCGCTGTTGCCACCTTTGAGCCATTTTGCCTGCCCAAAAACGCGCTAATTTTTTGTCCGACATCAACCAGTTTGTCGAGGTCAATGCCCGTTTCAATACCCATGCCATGTAGCAGATATACCACATCTTCAGTGGCAACATTGCCGGTTGCGCCTTTGGCATACGGACAGCCGCCAAGCCCTGCCACCGAGGTATCAAACTGCCATACACCCATTTGTAATGCCGCTAAGGTATTGCTAAGCGCTTGACCATAGGTGTCATGAAAATGTCCAGAGATATTGTCAATATCAATATAACGCAAGGCAGCATCCAACGCTTTTTGCACCTTGATAGGTGTGCCCACGCCGATGGTGTCTGCAATGCCAATATGTTCAGCGCCAATGGCAACGAGTTTTTCTGTCACATAGGCGACTTTATCGGGGTGAATCTCGCCTTCATACGGGCAGCCTACGGTACAAGAGATGACACCGCGCACCTTGATACCATGCGCTTTGGCGGCGTCAGCCACCGGGGCAAATCGCTCGATACTCTCAGCGATGCTACAGTTGATATTTTTTTGGCTAAAAGCTTCACTCGCTGAGCCAAAAATCACCACTTCATAATTGGCAAATTGGTCACGGTGGGCAAGGGCGGCATCAAAGCCTTTCATATTGGGTGTGAGCACCGAATATACCACGTCATCGCGTTTGACAATGCCGTTTAATACGGCATCATTGTCTGCCATTTGTGGTACCCACTTTGGCGACACAAAACTGGTGGCTTCAAGCTTGCGCACCCCTGCATCAATCAAGCCGTTAATCAACTCAATTTTGACATCGCTGGGTACGGCTTGCTTTTCGTTTTGTAGTCCGTCTCTTGCGCCCACGTCGATGATTTTGACAAAGTTTGGATAGTTCATGATTGGCTGCCCGTATCAAGTTTTAATAGCTCATCGCCATCGGATACCAAATCCCCTGCTTTGAACAGCAGCTCTGCCACCGTACCATCAGTAGGGGCATTGATGGTATGCTCAATTTTCATCGCTTCAATCACTGCCAAGGCTTGACCTTTTTTCACTTCATCGCCCACATTGACCCGAAACGCCACCACTTGACCTGGCATGGGCGATTTTAGGCTGCCGCCATCTTGGGGCTCGATGCCCACATGCGCCATGCTATCCACCAAGGTGATGACATCGCTGGCATGATTTGAGAACACATATACTTGCTCATTGTGTCGCCATGCCTGCATCTGTTGGCGCTTGCCGGCTGTTTCTCCGTCACTTAGCCATAGCGTGAAGGTATCATCGGCAGTGGGCAAATAACGAACATCGCCTTGATAGATGGGCGTGACAACGTCCGCGTCTTGTTTTTCCGCTTTGGCAATGGTGTTAATCGTTAGATGAAATGCCTGTTCCTTGGCTTGCCCCTGAACTTGCGCCTGAATTTGGCTGATAACCGCACGTAGTGGCTTATCGTGATACACCAAATCAAACGGACGCTCATACTGGCTATACGCGCGCCATGCGTCAGTTTTGCTAAAGGGGTCGTGGTTTTGGGTTTGCGCTTCTTGGGCAAGCTCGTTGACAATCGCGGTGGCTACCAGCCAAGGTAGTTCACCGCGCTGCTGTCCAAACAGTACGTCTTTTTCACGTTCAATCAATGCGGTATCAAGATTGGCATATTTGAACGAATCTGATTGCACCACGTGACGCAAAAACGCCACGTTGTTAGGCAGACCGACAATACGGGTTTCTGCCAAGGCTTGGTCTAGTTTGGCAAGCGTCTGCTCACGGGTTGGCGCATGGACGATGAGTTTGGCAATCATCGAGTCGTAGTAAGGACTGATGACATCGCCTTCGCGTACGCCATCATCTATGCGCACATCTGCCACCCTAAACTCGCTGTGAGTTGGCGTGCGGTAAACGTTTAACGCACCTGTGACAGGCAAGAAGTTGTTGTCTGGGTTTTCAGCATTGATACGTGCTTCAATCGCATGACCGTTGATGGTCAAGTCTGCTTGTTGTTTTGGTAACGGCTCGCCGCTGGCAACACGCAGTTGCCACTCGACCAGGTCAGTACCGGTAATTGCTTCGGTGACGGGGTGCTCAACTTGCAGGCGCGTGTTCATTTCCATAAAGTAGAAATTCATGCCGCCAAATTTATCTTCGGGTGAAGGGTCACGTTGCTCTACGATAAATTCAACCGTACCCGCCCCCACATAATTCACCGCTTTTGCCGCCGCTATCGCCGCCGCGCCCATCGCCTCCCGCATTGCCACGCTGACATCGGGGGCAGGGGCTTCTTCGAGCACTTTTTGGTGGCGGCGCTGTACTGAGCAATCACGCTCAAATAAATACACATAGTTGCCGTGGCTGTCGCCAAAGACTTGAATTTCAATATGACGCGGACGCAGGGCGTATTTTTCAATCAATACGCTATCATTGCCAAAGCTGCTAATGGCTTCACGTTGACATGAGCCTAAGGCGTCAATAAAGTCTTCGGTTTTTTCAACTAACCGCATCCCTTTGCCGCCGCCACCAGAGCTGGCTTTGATTAGCACAGGGTAGCCAATTTTGTCGGCCTCGCTATGCAAAAACTCAGGGTCTTGGTTGGTGCCATGATACCCTGGAATGAGTGGTACATTGGCAGCTTCCATCAAGCGTTTGGACTCGGCTTTAAGCCCCATGGCGGTGATGGCAGACGCAGGGGGACCGATAAACACCAAACCCGTATCCACGCACGCTTGGGAAAATTCGTCGTTTTCACTCAAAAATCCATAGCCTGGGTGAATCGCTTGTGCGCCTGTTTGTTTGGCCGCCTCCAAGATACGCTCCCAACGCAGGTAGCTGTCTTTGGGCGCAGAACCGCCTATATAAACGGCTTCATCACACACGGCTACGTGCTTGGCAAAGCGGTCAGCGTCTGAATAGACCGCAACGGTACGCACGCCCAGTTTTTTGGCGGTGGCTGCCACGCGGCAAGCAATCTCACCCCGATTGGCTATTAAGATTTTTGAAAACATAATCGTCCCTTTTTATTTTTTCAAGACCGCATCACCGCGAATCTAACTTGGCATACTTATAAAATTTGGCTTATAAAATCCAGCTTTTTACCTCAGTTATTTTGGCTCAGTCATTCAAGCCAGCTTGGTTTGCGTTTTTGCAAGAATGACTGTACGCCTTCTTTACCCTCGGCAGATGCGCGGATATCGGCAATGCCTGCAACGGTATCTTTGATTAACTGCTCATTAATCTCGGTAAATGCCACATCCTGCACCAGTTTTTTACACACCTTGACAGCATTTGGGCTGGCGTTGACCAAGTGTTTGACCAAGTTATCAAGGCTTTGTGTAAACTCTTCTTCATCCACCCGCTCATGGATAAAACCGATTTTTTTGGCTTCTTTGGCATCAAATACTTCAGCAGTTAAGAAGTACCGATGCGCGGCTCGTGCACCCATCGCACGAATCACATACGGGCTAATGGTCGCAGGAATCAAGCCAAGTTTGACTTCGCTTAAGCAAAAATTGGCGTTTTTTACGCTAATGGCGATATCACAAGCCGCGACTAGACCCATACCGCCTGCATATACATCGCCTTGAATGGCAGCGACGGTGGGTTTTGGACAGTGGTAGATGGTGGCTAGCATTTGCGCAAGCTTGCCAGCGTCTGCCAAGTTTTCATCGTGGCTATAATCCGCCATCGCGCGCATCCAGTTTAGGTCTGCACCGGCACAGAAGGCTTTGCCATTGGCAGTCAATACCACCGCACGTACTTCGTCTTGCTCAGCGCAAAATTGAAACACATCGGTCAGTTCTTGGATGACATCGTCATTAAAGGCATTGCGTTTGTCGGGGTGATTGAGGGTAATGGTCGCCACGTGCTGGTCAATGTCTAACAGTAAACTATCATAAGTCGGTAATTTCATCGTGTTTTTCCTTTTTTTTATTGGGTAATGTGGGAGTATTTTTGATGCTTGCTCGATGGTGATAGAACAAACAACCAAGACTTCCGATTTTACACGCTGAAAATTACATTCTAAATACACCAAAGGTGGTGTCTTCAATCGGTGCGTTGTAAGCGGCACTTAAACCGAGTGCCAATACTTGTCGGGTATCAGCTGGGTCAATCACGCCATCATCCCACAGTCTAGCCGAGGCATAATACGGATGACCTTGCTCATCAAATTGCTGACGCACTGGCGCTTTGAACGCTTCTTCGTCCTCGCTTGACCAGTGCTCACCTTTGGCATGGTACTGGCTGCGTTTGACCGTTGCTAATACCGACGCCGCTTGCTCGCCACCCATCACCGAGATACGCGCATTTGGCCACATCCACAAGAAACGTGGACTGTACGCACGACCACACATACCGTAGTTACCCGCACCGAATGAGCCGCCGACAATCACGGTAAACTTCGGCACTTTGGCGTTGGCAACCGCCATCACCATTTTGGCACCATGACGGGCAATCCCTTCATTTTCGTATTTGCGCCCCACCATAAAGCCTGTGATATTTTGCAGAAACACCAGCGGAATTTTACGTTTGCAACATAGCTCGATAAAATGGGTAGCTTTTTGCGCTGATTCGCTAAATAAAATACCGTTGTTCGCGATAATACCCACTGGCATACCTTCAATATGGGCAAAACCACACACCAGCGTCGTGCCAAAACGGGCTTTAAACTCATCAAACTCACTGCCATCGACGATACGTGCGATGATTTCGCGGATATCAAAGGGCTTACGGGTGTCAGTTGGGATGATACCGTACAATTCTTTGGCATCGTATTTGGGTGGACGCGGGGTTTTTTGCGCAGTAGCGTGGTGGATGGGTGTTTTTTGTTGGTTTAAATTGCCGATGATGTTGCGCGCCAGTGATAACGCGTGTAAATCGTTTTGGGCAAGGTGGTCAACCACCCCTGACAGACGGGTATGCACATCGCCACCGCCTAAGTCTTCGGCGGTCACTTCTTCACCTGTGGCAGCTTTGACCAGTGGTGGTCCCCCCAAAAAAATCGTCCCTTGATCTTTGACGATAATCGACTCGTCACTCATGGCGGGCACATAGGCACCACCTGCAGTACAGCTGCCCATGACGACGGCGATTTGGGGAATGCCTTCGGCGCTCATATTGGCTTGATTAAAAAAGATACGACCAAAGTGGTCTTTATCTGGGAATACTTCATCTTGGTTGGGCAAGTTCGCGCCGCCAGAGTCCACCAAATAGATACATGGCAAGCGGTTTTCTCGCGCGATTTCTTGCGCCCGTAAATGTTTTTTGACCGTCATCGGGTAGTAAGTGCCGCCTTTGACGGTGGCATCGTTACACACAATCATACAGTCAATACCAGCGACACGACCAATGCCAGCAATCACGCCTGCGGCAGGGATATCGGCATCATACATGCCATACGCTGCCATCGGTGAGACTTCCAAAAATGGCGTACCGGCATCTAGCAAGCGCTCGACACGTTCACGGGGCAATAACTTACCCCGAGCCACATGTTTGGCGCGGGCAGACGCTGAACCGCCCTGAGCAATGACCGCAAGTTTGGCTTTGAGGTCATCAACGATAGTTTGCATGGCAGCGGCATTGGCTTGAAACTCCGCACCATTTGGGCTTAATTTACTTTGGATAACCGTCATTGTAAATCCTAATTCTGTCAAAGGGTGCAGCTAAATTGCTATCAGATGCCCTCTGTATTTATGTTAAGTTTTTGATGAAGTTGAAAATTTAGAGTCCTAATTCTTGTGTCATCGCTTCCACGATTTTGAATTTTTGAATTTTACCCGTGACGGTCATTGGGAACTCGTCGACAAACTTCATGTAAGTCGGTACTTTATAGTGTGCGATGTGATCTTTACAAAAATCACGGATGTCTTGTTCGGTTAAGTTGCTGTCTTTTTTGGGGATAATCCAAGCGGCAAGGACTTCACCAAATTTCTTGTCGGGTACGCCCACGATTTGGACGTCACGGATTTTTGGGTGGCGATATAGGTAGTTTTCAATTTCAACAGGGTAAATGTTTTCACCACCGCGAATCACCATATCTTTACTACGTCCGACGATTTTGACATAACCTTCTTCGTCCATGGTTGCCAAGTCACCGGTATACATCCAGCCATCGACAATGGCTTCCGCCGTTTTATTGGTGTCATTCCAATAGCCGAGCATGATTGAGTAACCTTTGGTACACAGCTCACCTGTCTCACCGATGCCAAGCGTTTCGCCCGTTTCTGGGTTGACGATTTTGACTTCTAGGTTTGGCTGTACCAGACCTACGGTTGAGACTTGTTTTTCAAGTGGCGTGTGCTGGTTGGTTTGACAAGATACGGGCGATGTTTCGGTCATGCCATAGGCAATGGTGACTTCTTTCATGTGCATTTGGTCAATCACGCGGCGCATGACCTCAATCGGACAGCTTGAGCCTGCCATGATGCCGGTACGTAAAGTCGATAAGTCATAATTGGCAAAATCTGGGTGGTCAAGCTCGGCGATAAACATGGTCGGTACCCCATGCAGACCTGTACATTTTTCGTTTTGCACGGTTTCAAGTACGGTGATGGGGTCAAAGCCATCGTTGGGATACACAATCGTGCCACCGTGGGTCAAGATGGCAAGGTTGCCCAGTACCATGCCAAAACAGTGGTAAAGCGGGACAGGGATACACAGACGGTCATCGGCAGTGAAGCTCATGGCTTCACCGATGAAATAACCGTTGTTCAAAATATTGCGGTGGGTAAGCGTCGCGCCTTTAGGCGTGCCTGTGGTACCACTGGTAAATTGGATATTGATGGGGTTATTGGGGTTGAGCTTTTTGGCACGTTCCGCCACTGCCGGATCATCGGCATCGCCTTCGGCAATCCATGCTGAGAATTTTTGCATATAGCTAAAATCCTCAGTGGACTCTGGGCTATCAATCCAGATGACCCGTTTGAGATTGGGTAATTGCACGAGCTCTAAATTTTGGTAGCTTTGGTGACGCGCTTCAGGTGCAAGCTCTTGCAGCATCACCGCGTAGTCGCTAGATCTGAAGTGGCGCATCAATACCAGCACTTGGCAGTCGACTTTGTTGATGGCGTATTCAAGCTCAAAGATACGATACGCAGGGTTGATGTTGACCAATATGATACCGGCTTTGGCTGTCGCCAATTGCATGATGACCCATTCAACGTTGTTGTGTGACCAAATACCCACGCGATCGCCTTTTTGTAGACCCATACGAATCATGCTGCTGGCTAGCTGATTGACTTTACGCTGTAGCTCGCGGTAGGTGAGACGAATGTTTTGGTGAGCAGAAATTAAGGCGTCTTTATCGGGGTTTTGTTCCACCATCTGATCAAAAAAATCACCAATGGTCAATTCTATCAGTGGTGTGACCGGTCCTTTATCATAGCTTTGGGTGAGTGGGGCGTTGGCAGATTTCGCACCCATTACGATGCGTGGCAGGGTTAGCACGTCTTTGGTCATGGTAGCATCCTTACTATCGTGTTTTTTAGCGTGTTTTTCTATCGTTTTTTGGGGGGTTTACTAAAGGTATTGACGAAAGCTAGTGAAAACTTCGTGTTTACCTGAGTAAAAATTTTTACCCACTGATTAATACCCAAGTATTCCTTGACTTAAAGTATTGTTCTCACACGCATTTTAATTCATTTTTTTAAAATTTTTACCGTGTTTAACCATCAATATGTGACATATTAATCAATAAATTATGGACTTGTCAATCTAAAACGAGACAATCTTTATCGAAATAAAAATTATCTTTAAGCTAAAAAAATATTCGATACATATTCAATAGGTATTCAATGACACTTACTACCCCTAAGCCAGCCACTGATTTGGTTGACCATAAAAAAACCCATCTCACTATGAAAGATGGGTTCTACACTCAACAGGGTAAAATGGGATAAATTATTTTTCGCTATAGAGTTTGATGCCGGTAGCAAAGGGGCATTGTTTCAACCGAGCGGCTTGTAGCATCGCATCACGTTGTCCCATAGCAATCGATAGATTATGACGGTTGCCGCCATTGATTGAGCCTAAGCCGACACTCACGGTAGGATAAATACCATGGCGATTGCCCGATACGCCAATCCCGATACCTGAAGCTTGCAAACCGGTGCGCTGATTGGCATTGGCATCAATGTATTGATTGACGCGCGTGTATTCATTAGCAAGCGCAACACAGTCATAGCTTTGGTAATTGTTGGCGGATACGTATTCAGGGGTAGGCGTGGTCATACACCCTGTCAAACCTGCCGTGGCGGCCGTCGCTAAAAGTATTGAGATAGCTAATTTTTTCATTATCCTACTCCCTTATGTTCACTGCTTTAGCCTTAAAATAGGTTGAGCGGTTTAACAAACGCTAGCGTCAAAATACCCATATAGGCAATAAAAGCAATCAACATACCTATTTTGGCTTGATTGGGCGTAGTCGTCTGGCGTGTGGCTTTGACAGTCGCCGAAATGGCAACAATGAGTAATACCATCTTGGCAATCAACCAATGCGGCACTATACCTGCGCCAAATAATGGCATCGCCGTCACCGCGCCTGTTAAAATCACCAAGGCATACATCACGTGGGCGCCGATTTTGGCAGATTTTGGCAAGCCTTGCCCTTTTGGTGCGGTAAATACCAACACGGCTTGCCACAAGAATAAGGCAATTAAAATCAATGCCATCAGCATATGTGCGTGTTTCATACATCAACCTTTTTTATCATAATATAGCGTAAATGAACTCAATGGGTCTGTGGTTTTAGCTTATGTTGACACTCTTTTTTATCATATCACCCTGCGTTTTGTCCCGCGCAATTGGGACTTTCAGGAGATTGCCCAACCGCTTGCCATTCTGCTTGGGTATAAGCATGAATTGAAAACGCGTGAATTTGCCCACCGCCTTGTGACAGTAACGTATGGATGAGTCCATACACCAACTGATGACGCTGTACCAAGCGTTTGCCGGTAAATGCCTCACTGACAATGGTCAGTTTAAAATGGGTTTCTTTGCCCTCAAAATAGCCAGCATGGCGCATTGACTCGTTTTCTAGCTGATAGACACTGGGCTGTAACGTTTGCAAACGCGCTGTCACGGCATCGGCAATCGGGGTAGCAAGTTGACTCATGTCGTCCTCGGTTCACTGATTTTATTCATCAAAAATGGGTAGCCAATGACAAATCCAACTGGTCACCACTTACCGCATTTTAGCTATTTTAGCATAGTTTTAAGGTAGCCTAATCTATCAAATGGGTTTGAGGGGCAAAAATAATCTTGTGTCAATACCGCTCAATTTTTCTCTATGTTTGATGGCTCAGTAGCTTCTATGATTCACTTCGACCAATATAGCAAGGATAAAATCCCTGCGGCAATTAACGGACCGACCGCCACCCCGCGAAACAATACCACCCCTGCTACTGTGCCAATCATCAACCCCGTGACCACATTGGGGTCAACTTTCATTAAATTCACCCCTCTTGCACCCAGCCAAGTCACCAGCAATCCCACGGCAATAGCCAATAATGAGCGCCAACTGGCAAAAGAGGTCATCAAGGCTTTGCTACTGACTTGTTCGGAAGCGATGGGCGCAATGACGGCAATGGTGAGCAGCAAAATACCCAAGTTGAGTCCATATTGCTGAATATAAGAAAAGATAGGTTGGTTATGGGGTAAAAATTTGATGATAATCAGCGCAGTCGCACTGACCCAAATCGTGGGATTGTGCACAAAAATACCGCAGCCCAAAATGACGAACAAGACTAGCAAATTAATATCAAGCTGATTCATGAATTTACCCTATAGCGGTGACCAAACGCTTATTATGCCACTGACGATGCCGCTGTGCTGTTGAGATAGTTAAAAAACTTCAATCAATCGGTTTTTTGACAACTTGTTAGGCTGGCTAGCCTGTTGGGTAAAGTGAAGGGCTATGGATTATTAGAGATCAGCAGATTTTTAATCTACCCCTTATTTTGAATACTAAATTTGCTCACTAAAAAAGCCAATATCAGCTAGATATTGGCTTATGACATACGAAGTTAGAATTAACGGTAACGGCTTTGTTGGTACAACGGCATCACACGTGGTAATAATGATTGAATGGTGGCAATACGTGTTGAGCTCACCGGGTGGGTGCTTAAAAATTGAGGTGGCTCGCCGCGACCGCCCGCACTCTGCATTTTACGCCATAGGCTAACTGCTGCATTAGGGTCGTAACCTGCCCGTGCCATCAACTCTAGCCCCATCAAATCGGCTTCCGTTTCTTGGGTACGGCTATTGGGACGAGAAATACCCAAATCCCCAGCTAAGCCTGCTAACTGTGCCTGACCTTGAGATAAGCCTAAGACGCTCGCGGCAATACCAATCCCTGTTTGGGTTGCCACGTCACGCGATAGACGCTCACGGGTATGCTCACGTAATGCATGCGCCATCTCATGACCCATAATCGCAGCAATCTCAGCATCGGTTAGACTCAAGCGATCGATAATACCGGAGTAGAAGACAATTTTACCACCTGGTAATACGTGCGCATTGAGCTCATTACTCTTAATGACATGCACTTCCCACGGCCATTGTCTTGCATCGCTGCGATAGGCACCTGTCTGTGCAATCAAACGCTGAGAAATTTTCTGTAAACGCGCCAACTGGGCAGGATTGGTATCAAGCAGACCTTTGGCACGGGCAGCGGCAATTTCTTGTTGAAAAGCTTGCTTGGAAAGTTGTTGCACTTGTTGGTCGGATACTACCAACAACTGATTACGTTCAACGCCAATCGCCCCCGTATCAGTGGTGGTTGAGCAACCTGTGGCACCTACCGCAATGACCGATGCCGCCAAACTTGACATTATAAGTTTTTTTGAAATTTTCATCTTATTGTTATCTCCAAATACAGCAAAAAGGACCAAGAAAGTAGGAAAATTAAACGCATTATAGCGAAGTCGCTAAAAAACAATCTGCTGAGATTTGCAGTAATTGCGTAACGATAGACACATGGTGTGTTTCAGAGTGTGATAAAACAAGCTAATAACTATGGGTAGAAAGAAAAAAGGTCATACGAGAATAGGCAGCTAAAAAAGCTACTTTGCAATAAAAAATAGTTAAAATTAAAAAAAACGTATTTTTTTGAATTTTTTTTGCAAAAATGCTTGACGCAGTGTCAAAAATCCTTATAATACGCATCCACAACGACGCAACAAACATTCAAAATTGCTAGTTGACCACCTAATGCGGGAATAGCTCAGTTGGTAGAGCACGACCTTGCCAAGGTCGGGGTCGCGAGTTCGAATCTCGTTTCCCGCTCCAAATTCAAAAAAGCCACTTTAATATAAAGTGGCTTTTTTATTGCATAAAAATCAATAACTTACCAATCATACTTTAAGATTTTTTAATTAATTTTAATGACCACTTTTCCTCAATTTGTCACACTAAAAAATCTGTGTGACAAAATTGTGCCAAATTTGTGCCAAGCCTAAAATTTAACTTTGAAATTTGTGTCCCCGACTGTGAAATTATTGTTAAGTACTACTTTAAAGGGCGCTAACCTGTTTTGTGATGTTTGAACTAACAAGTCATTTTCTTAAAAGCCCTCCTTAATGAGTAAAACATTAGACAGCGTTTCATTAGTTTGCTAGCCTAAAATCAAGCTATCAATTCCGAATACTTCTATGACAATAAACAACCTTCTTGCCGAACTCAACCCCGCCCAGCACAAAGCTGCGACCACTGATGCCCAAAATACTTTGGTATTGGCAGGAGCAGGTAGTGGTAAGACCAAGACCATTGTGGCTCGCGCTGCCTATTTGATTGATAAAGGTGTGCCTGCCAATGAAATCCAAATCGTCACCTTTACCCGCCGTGCTGCTAGCGAGATCGTCACCCGTGTGGAGAGCCATTTAGGATTGCAAGCCGAAGGACTGCGAGCATCGACCTTTCATACCTTTTGTTTAAGTATCTTACGTCGCTATTCAAAAGTGTTTGGATTACAAGGCTTTAACGTCATCGACCGTGATGACCAAATCATGATGTTCAAGCTACTTCGTGGCAAACTTGAAGACAAACGTAATAGCCAAATCACGTCAACGGGTAAAACCATTACCTTTCAAAACAGGCGTCAGCAACCTGTGGGTGAAAAGCTACCGAAAGCAAAAGAACTCGCTGATTTGTATTCCTATGCCCGCAATACCCAAACCAAATTTGAAGATGCGCTATATAAGCAGTTACCCGACTATCAGCTAGTGATGGATGAGATAAAACTTATCATGGCAGGCTATCAAAAACAAAAGCAAGAACGTCACTATCTTGATTATGACGATATCCTAGAATATGTCGCTAAATACTTAAATGCTGATGAATGGTTATTAGAAAAAGTAACCCAAACGACCAAATATCTACTGGTTGATGAAATGCAAGATACCAACCCGTTGCAGTGGTTACTATTGCAACCTTTTATCGGACGCAGTCAATTATTTTGTGTCGGTGATGACGCCCAATCCATTTATGGTTTTCGCGGTGCTGACTTTCAAAATATCCATAGCTTTAAACAACGCGTACCGGATGCTGAAGTGTTAACCCTAGATTTAAATTATCGATCAACTCAAGAGATTCTGGATCTGTCCAATTGGTTAATGGATAGAAGTGAATTAGATTATAAAAAACGTTTAACCGCTCACCGTGGACAAGGTATTAAGCCTGTACTCCATAGCTTTGGCAATGAGTTTGATGAAGCACGATGGGTGATAAAAGATTTACAGCACCGTTATAACAAAGGCACACCGTGGCATCATCATATGATTCTACTGCGTTCAGCCTTTTCAGGTAGACAGCTAGAAAGTGCGCTGATTGAAGCGGATATTCCTTATATCTTTATCGGTGGTACTAAGTTACTGGAAGCGGCGCATGTTAAAGATTTAATTAGTATGCTACGAGTCAGCGTGAATTATTTGGATGAACTGGCTTGGATACGCTTTTTAACCCTATGGGATGGCATCGGCGATGCCGGTGCGGGGAAGCTCGTTAATGAGTTTTTAACCCAGCCTGATTTAACCGCTTGTATCTACATTCTAGATAAAAAAAGCAAAGTACCCAAACCTGCCATTGACGCGTTAAAGCAACTAAGCGAATTACAACACTTACCTGAGCAAAGTATTGATATTGCCTTTGCGGCGTTACATGACCAACTGCAAAAGTCGGGGTTTATCACTATGTGGCTAAATACTAACGGTTTAATTGTTGACCCAATTGCATCGCCATCGCGATATTATAGGCAGTTTTTTCAACATTCTGTTTTGCTAAAGCAAGTGCCTCATCAAGCGAGCTTAAAGTTTGAATACTGGGAATCGCTATTGTAAAACCATCGTCTTTCCAATGGCTGTGGGGGTCATCGACTACGCCACAAATGGCGATAACGGGCACATTAACTGCTTTGGCAATTGATAGCACGCCTGATGCCACTTTGCCCATGGACGTTTGAAAATCCATCTTCCCTTCACCGGTGATGACCAAATCTGCTTGCTGAACCATTTGCTCAAGATTACTAAATTCACTTACCAACTGAAACCCGCCTGTCAGTGTTGCCGATAAAAACGTCATTAACGCAAAACCCAAACCGCCTGCGGCACCCGCGCCTGCTTCATTACGATTATCGGGGAAATTTTGACGGCTGGCAATATTGGCAAAATGGCTAAGGGCATTATCTAAAATAACGATATCGTCTAGCGTCGCCCCTTTTTGCGGGGCATACACATGGCTAGCACCGAGTTTGCCACATAATGGATTGGTCACATCACAGGCGACGGTAATACTAATATCGGTGATTTTATCGCTAACCCCACTGCTATCAATAAACGCCAATGCCGCTAATGCTTTACCACCTTGCGCAAGCTCATGATGCTGTGAATCCAAGAAACGATAGCCCAAGGCCTTTAGCATACCTGTACCTGCATCATTGGTGGCACTGCCACCGATACCTAGGATAATATGTTTTGCGCCTTTATCAATCGCATCAAGTAGCATTTCACCCACGCCATAAGTGGTAGCGATACTTGGGTCTCGCTCTGACTGTGTCAGTAGGTGCAAGCCAGCACAGCTTGCCATCTCAATAATGGCGGTTTGATTGGGCAGTAGCACATAGCTTGCCTCAATCGGGCGCATCAAAGGGTCATGTGCAATGATACTTTGCCATTGGCCAGACAGCGTTTCTTTAAGCGCGGCAGCCGTGCCTTCACCACCATCTGCCATCGGTATTTTAATGATGTCAGCTTCTTTAAAAACAGTGGCAAATCCTGTTTCAATGGCATCACATACTTCACTGGCAGTGAGACTTTCTTTAAATGAATCTGGGGCAATAACAATTTTCACGGTGCTTTTCCTAAAGTTATTTTATGACAGCGTATGACTTAAAGCAGAATAATCGATAATAACCAAATAAACACCATACTAACGACACCTTGGATACCTGTAGCGACAGTATGTGCTTTATAGGCTTGTGGCACACTCACACGACTAAACTGACTGACAACCCAAAAATAGCTATCGTTGGCATGGGATACGGTCATCGCGCCTGCCCCAATTGCCATGACACAAAGCACTCGGCCCATATCGCTGTCCATCCCAATTTGCCCTAACATCGGTGCGACTAAGGCAGAGGTGGTTACCAATGCCACCGTGGTTGATCCTTGAGCAGTTTTGAGTGCCGCCGAAACGATAAAAGGCATTAAAATGCCTAGACCCAAACTACTCAGCGTTTCACCCAAATAAGTACCTACCGATGTGGCTTTTAACATGGCACCAAATGCGCCCCCAGCCCCGGTAATCAATAGAATTGGCGCCGCTACCGTTAAGCCCTCAGCGATGCTATCGCTAATTAGTTGACTTTTATTATTCCCTTTAATAAGTAAAAACGATAAAAACAGACCGATAAGTAAAGCGGAAAGTGGATGACCAACAAAGCCTAATAGTTGAGCCAATAATCCACTGCCCAATGGTTTAGAAGGAAATGCTACGATAGACGCTAGGCATATTAATATAATGGGCACAATAATCGGTAAAAATGCCATCGTGGCTGATGGCAGCTCACCATATTGCTCACGCGCTTGCATCACTGCGGCTTTGTCAGTTGACATGAATGGATTGTCTGCCTCAGGAATGGCCGTTAAAAAACGCTGGGACCATAACCACCCTGCGGTTACCGCCACTACCGAAACCAATAGACCCATACCGATGACTAAGCCAAGATTGGTTTCCAGACCAAGATTACCTGCGGCAGAAATAGGGCCGGGGGTTGGAGGTACAAAAGTATGCGTAGAATAAAGACCCGTTGCCAACGCAACACTCATAGCGACGTTAGAAACTTTTAAACGGTTCGCCAATGATTCTTTTAGTGAATTTAAAATCACAAATCCCGAGTCGCAAAATACAGGAATCGATACCACAGCACCGACAATTGACATAGTTAACGTTGGGAACCGTTCGCCAAGTAGCTTAATTACGGTTTCTGCCATCACGATTGCCGCACCCGTCTTTTCTAAAATAAGTCCAATAATTGTGCCAAATACGATGACCAAGCCAATATAACCTAAAATATTCCCAAAGCCCTCGGCAATGGTCTTAGGCACAGTGGCAATAGGAACTTGATAAAACAGTGCGACTAAAAATGCTGAAAGAATCAACACCAAAAACGGGTGCCATTTTAATTTTGCGGTGGCAACAATGATAAAGATAATAACAATAGCAAGCCAAAGTACAATCATCGGAACATCCTTTTTCCCGTAGTTTCATGAGTTAACTGAGTTTGTCCATCACATCAGCTAACTGTAGCAAATATGTACGAAACAATACCAGAACTTTTGACTGACATACCGTATTATTTCTAGAGGCAATGTTGGCGTATTGCGATAATTAATTTAATAGTAAAAAGGACTTTGACACGATGAACCAGCAAATAAAAAATCAGGATGACCTAGAGCAATATGAGCAAAATTTTCCTTTAAACCTGCCTAGCAGCACCTATCAGATGCTATGTGAGAGCGAAGCTCAGTTTGGCGATGAAAAAGCCCTTACCTTTGTGTTAAATGCTACGCAGTATCAACACAGCACAAGCTATAGCTATCGGGAGCTATTGGCATATATACGTCAAACCGCCAATATGCTTTATTCGTTGGGCGCGGATAAAGATACGGTCATTGCGATATTGTTGCCAAATTTACCCGAAACCCATTTTTGTATCTGGGGCGGTGAGGCAACGGGTATTATTTTTCCGATTAACCCATTGCTTGAACCTTCTGTGATTGCCGGCTTATTAAATGAAGTCAAAGCCACGCTACTCATCACGCTTGCGCCAATACTAAGCCAACATAACAAGCCGCAGCTTTGGGACAAGGCCATCGCGGTCGCCAAGCTTACCCCAAGTTTGCAGCATATCATTGGGGTGACGATGGCTCATCATTTCGCCCATCAACTTAATATAACCTTGCCAGATGCAAGTAAAGAATTTGTACAGCAGTTACCAGAGACGGTCACCTATCATGACTTTTATGCTGGGATTGCCAACCAGCCCAAAGATAGATTAATTAACCCCCGTACCATTGGGCCTGAGGATTTGTCTTCATTCTTCGGAACCGGTGGTACAACTGGCATGCCCAAAATCGCCATGCGTAATCATAAAAATGAAGTCGCCAATGTCTTGCAGGCACGGGCATTGTTTGGTGATGACATGCTAAATCAGGGCAATGTCGCGCTGTGCGGACTACCCCTATTTCACGTCAATGCCGTCATGGTTACAGGATTATTACCGTTATCGATGGGTGGTGAAATTTTGCTGGTTTCGCCAGAGGGCTATCGCGGCGATGGGGTGATGGCAAATTTTTGGGCGATTATTGGGCATTATCGCGTGAGTTTTTTTAGTGGTGTGCCCACGCTTTTTGCTGGATTATTAAATCTACCAGTTGGCGACCATGATATTGCGAGTCTAAAACACTGTTTGTGTGGGGCAGCCCCGATGCCGATAGAAGTATTTAAGCAATTTGAAGAACAAACAGGGGTGCAAATCATTGAAGCGTATGGTATGACGGAAGGTAATTGTGGTAGTTCAGCCAACCCAAGATTTGGGGAGAAGAAAATTGGTTCAATAGGGCTACGTTTCCCGTATCAGCCTATGCAAGTGATGATGCTTGATGATAATGGCAAGTTTGTGCGAGTTGCCAACACAGGCGAGGTGGGTAATATTTGTATTCGCGGCGATAATGTGTTTGTCGGCTATTATTTGGCGCAGCAAAATCAGGGGATTTGGGTCACTGACTCTGACAATCAAACTTGGTTTAATTCCGGCGATTTGGGCTATCAAGATGCAGACGGCTACTTTTTCTTGACGGGGAGAAAAAAGGAATTAATCATTCGAGGTGGACATAACATTGACCCAAAAATGATAGAAGAAGTCGTTTATCAATACGAAGGCGTAGCCGGCTGTGCTGCCATTGGTAAGCCTGATAGCTATACAGGCGAGTTACCTGTTTTATTCGTTGCCCCTAAGCCGGGTGTTAGCTTAGATACTGATAAACTCATGCAATTTTGCCAACAAAACATTGGCGAAAAAGCGGCGATTCCTAAAGCCATCTACGTGATTGATGCATTACCCTTAACCGCCGTGGGTAAAGTATTTAAACCTGCACTAAAACGTCAAGCGACGGTAATGGCTGTCAGTGAATTACTACTACAACATCATATTAATGCTACCGTCAGCAGCAAAGACGACCCTACTTATGGGTTTATTGTGCTAGTCAACCTAGAGGGCGATGCATTACATCAACCAAAAGCCAAAACAGTGTTAGACCAGTTAGCTATTCATTGGCAGTGGGATGAATAGGTTTTTAAATAATAAAAGCAACCACCTGATATGGTACAAGATGAGCGGTAATATGTATGATTCATAGAAAATGTTAAGAAAACGTTAAATTGAAACGATTTCTATGAATCATACCCATCAACACATATCCTAAAAACTTGTCAAACAACCCTAGCCACTCATCTTCACTCAGCTTGATATTGCCTTCATGGTCGGTGCTTACAATAGATTGAGCAAGTTTGGCGGCAGGGTTCCACCAAGGGTTATAATGAATCACCGTGTCGGCGGCGGTCAGGTTTAGTCTCACGCCGCCTGCTTTTAGGCTAATCAAAAATACAGGCACTTGCCCCGATTGGAATGTCTCAATCGCCTCGCTACGTTTTTGGCTGACATATTATACCAAACCCAATAATTACAGTATTGCTCACGACGAGCAGTGAGGAGTATGGCAGGGGCAGGCGGTTATCGTGAACATGATATTTTGGTTTTAACTGAAACAGGCGCTGACAATATCACAGGCTTCGCCTATGGTCCCGCGCATAACATCATCAGTTAGCTTACTTTAGCACGACTTACTACCAACCAAGGGGAAACTAAATGACAACTTTTGCACTTTCACCCACTGCTGTAGCAATGCAACAACCAGCTGCAGAGCCGTATGTTAAAGATCCTGTGTTACTCAAAAAAGCCGCCAAAGCCAGTTTTATTGGTAACTTTGTCGAGTGGTTTGATTACGCATCGTATGGCTATTTTGCCACTGTCATCGCTAGCGTATTTTTTGCTAAAACCGATGCAACCGTCGCATTGATGTCAACTTATGCAATTTTTGCGCTATCCTTTATTGTCCGTCCATTTGGAGGTATTTTTTGGGGACATATTGGCGATAAATACGGTCGGAAAACCATGCTGATCATCGCATCTGTGTTGTTTATCGCGTTGACAGTGCCTTTGTTTCATATCCTAAGCCTGGGTGGGTTTTTAACCATTGTGTTGATTCAACTGGTGTTCTCGCTCTTATTATCCGTCAATGACGGTACACTACCGGCATTTTTAAGTGAGATTTTCCCAGTCGAGGTGCGTTATTCAGGTTTTGCTTTCACCTTTAACTCAGCCAATGCCCTACTCGGTGGCACAACCCCCTTGATGGCAACTTGGTTAATGAGCAAAACAGGCAGTCAAATCGCACCAGCTTGGTTATTGGTGATAGCAAGCGTAATTGCACTGGTAGCAACGGTGATGTATAAAAAATCCGATAGTGTGTCTATGTTAGAAAAAGGTTAGAAAAAGGTTAAAAAGATGTTAGAAAAATAATTGATTAATCACGGTTATCAATAACCCCATGAAGTTAATTTAAGTTTTTTCCCAAAGTGGTTTTAGCCAACCTTGTTTGCTAGAATCACTTTTTTTATCCCCCATTTTTTAGGAATTGCCAGTGACTCGTAAACCCGCTTTCGCTACCAACCAATCCCGTAACACGCTCAATCATGCGACGATGGGTGGCTTGCAAGTCATTGTGGCGGCTATCTGTTGGGGCACGCTGGGTATCTTTACCACCTATCTACATCAACTGGGTTTTGATAGTGTGCAAATTGCCATTTTAAGAGTGGTGACCGCTGCTATGATGCTACTGATGTTATTGCCATCGTTGTGGACGTCTATTAGGCAGTTATCAGTCGGCGAGATATTACAGTTGAGCCTGCAATCGTTGATTGGTGTGTTAGGCATGACTGTTTGCTATTTTATCGCTGTCAATTTTGTGGGCGCGGGCATTGCGGTATCGCTACTATATACGGCGCCGATTTTTAGTTTGGTATTGGCATTTTTTTTATTAAAAGAACCGATAACAAAAAAATCATTTACCTTAGCTTGCATCGCGGTATTGGGCGTGGCACTGACAACGCTGAGTGAAAATTTTACATTGAGTTGGGGGATTGTGTTTGGTTTATTGTCTGGGGTGTGCTATTCACTGTATGGCATTTTAGGAAAAAAAGCCTTACACAAACACTATCCACCAACCTTGGTGTTTTTTAGTTCGGTGGTGATTAGTGCCATGGCTTTATTATTCCTACCGATGACCTATCAAACCTATGCCAAAGCATTCAGCATGCCTGTCATCACTTGGTTGTGGGTGATGGGGCTCAGCCTAGTGGGTACCGTGATTCCGTTTTTCTTGTATATGTCAGCCTTACATAAACTCCCTGCGACCAAAGCCTCGGTATTCACCGTGTTTGAGCCGTTTACCGCGATTGTATTGTCGATCGTATTACTGCACCAATCGCTCAATGGCATGCAGTACTCAGGGATGATATTAATCCTTTTAGCCACCCTCCTAAACTCTATTAAACTGCCCTTGCAGCGGCATCGGCAACTGACAGAAGTCGATACTCAAGTCTAATAACAGCCCAAACCGTGTAAACATCCCTGATTTGGGCTTCAGCATGTTGGTATCAATGTTATATCCATATTGGTATCAAAGCTCACTGCACCAATGTGGCACAGCCCTTGCATTCTATAAAACCATATATTTTTCATATAGTTAGATAGATATGGCTTGGCACTCAGTCCTTACTTTAGCTTTTGACGCCCAACATGCGGGTGAGCATGCGCGCACCAATTTGGTACAACGCCACCACCAAGGCGCCTTGCGGGTACAAAAAGCCTTGTATCCTGAAAGCGGTGAACAGCAAGGTATTTGTCATGTCATCATGCTGTATCCGCCTGCTGGCATCGCCTTAGGCGATAAACTCGATATTGACATTGGCGTAAAACATCACGCCCACGCTGTGATTACCACGCCCGGGGCAAATAAATGGTACGGCAATTTACCAAGTTACACCGCTAACAAGCAAACCGATGATAGCCCATCAGCCAGAAAAACCCAAGAAACCAAAAAAAACCAAGAAACTCAAGAGAATTCAAATAGTTATGCTGTTCAAAATGTCACGGTTTATCTACAAGATGACAGCCGTTTTGAATGGCTACCGCAAGAAAACTGTTTTTATAACGCAAGTTTTGCCCATGCCACCAATCAGTTTTTTATCAGCCCAGCTGCCAGTGTTATCGCTTGGGAAATTAACCTGTTAGGGCGAGAGTATCATGGCGAGCGCTACAGTACAGGCGAGATGCGGTTATCAAACCTATTTTGGCGCGTGGATGAGCAGCCCAAATTGCTGCTTGCTGATACCTTACATCACTGTGCCGAACACGATTGGTTTGGCTCAGCCGTGGGTCTCAATAACCATACCGTCTTTGCCAGCTTATGGGTTGTGCCAAGCGTTGATGCGCAAAAACAGCTGATTGAATGGGTCAAGCAATTACGCTTATTTATCGACCACCATAGCTTGCCTGTCTCTTGCACCCAAACAGGCGAGGTGATGATTATTCGCTATTTGGGGGATGATGTCCGCCAATGTTTTGACAGTTTTGGTGCAGTTCGTGGTGAGATTCGCACTTTAATGTGGCAACAAGACAGTCATTTGCCCCGAATTTGGGCAACCTAATGGCAGTGAAGGTCTAATTTTTAACACTGAAAAAATAATTGGAGTAACCCATGCATTTAACCCCCGCCGAAAAAGATAAATTACTCATTTTTACCGCAGGACTGGTTGCCGAGCGCCGCAAACAACGTGGCTTAAAACTTAACTATCCAGAAGCAATAGCCTATATCAGTATGTTGGTGCTCGAAGGCGCAAGAGAGGGCAAAACAGTGGCACAGTTGATGGGCGAAGGCACCACGTGGCTTAGGGTTGAGGATGTGATGGATGGTATCGCCGAGATGATTGACGATGTGCAAGTGGAAGCCACCTTTCCAGATGGTACCAAACTGGTGACCATTCACCAACCGATTGTGTAATTTAAACAGTATAAGAGGTAAACCATGAAAGTTGGCGAATATAAGCTAAAAGACCAAGCCATTATCCTGAATGAAGGGCGCGCCGTCCAAACTATTTTGGTCAAAAATACCGGCGACAGACCGATTCAAATCGGCTCTCACTACCATTTTGCCGAAGCCAATGACGCACTGGCGTTTGACCGTGACAAGGCGCTTGGGTTTCGCTTAAATATCTTATCGGGTACAGCAGTGCGTTTTGAGCCAGGGCAAGCGCGATCAGTCGAACTGGTCGAGTTTGGTGGCAATAAGGCGATTTTTGGGTTTGCTGGGCGGGTGATGGGGCAAGCCACCGCATCTGTGGATACCGCAAGTTTACCAAAATCACAAAAAACCGTACCCCGCCAAATGTATGCCGAGCATTTTGGCTTAACCGTGGGCGATAAACTGCGTCTTGCTGATACCGAGCTGTGGCTCGAAGTGGAAAAAGACTTTACCAGCTATGGTGAAGAGGTCAAATTTGGTGGTGGCAAAGTGATTCGTGATGGCATGGGGCAAGGGCAGCGCCCGTTTGCTGAGGTGGCTGACACCGTGATTACCAACGCGCTTATCTTGGATTATACCGGGATTTATAAAGCCGATGTGGCGATAAAAGACAGCCGAATTTGGGCGATTGGCAAGGCGGGCAACCCCGATATTCAGCCCAATGTCACCATTGCTATTGGCGCAAGCACTGAGATTATTGCAGGTGAAGGCAAAATTTTGACCGCGGGCGGGATTGACACCCATATTCACTTTATCGCGCCACAGCAGGCGGAAGTTGCGTTGATGTCTGGGGTGACCACCATGATTGGCGGTGGTTCAGGGCCTGCCCAAGGCACGCTTGCTACCACCTGCACCAACGGCAAATACCATATCGAAACCATGCTCAAAGCCCTTGATGATATGCCCATGAACATTGGGCTACTGGGCAAAGGCAATGTCAGCTTACCGCAGCCGATTGTCGAGCAAATCGAAGCGGGCGTGGTCGGGCTAAAACTGCATGAAGACTGGGGCACCACGCCGCAAGCGATTGACAACTGCTTGAGCGTTGCCGAAGAGTATGATGTGCAAGTGGCGATTCACACCGATACGCTCAACGAAAGTGGCTATCTAGAAAGCACGCTAAATGCCTTTAAAGACCGCTGTATTCACACCTTTCACACCGAAGGCGCAGGCGGCGGGCACGCCCCTGATATTTTGCGGGCGATTGGCGAGCCGCATGTGCTGCCGTCTTCGACCAACCCCACGCGACCGTTTACTATCAATACCATTGATGAGCATCTCGATATGCTGATGGTCTGCCACCATTTGAGCCCTGCGATTGCCGAAGATATCGCCTTTGCTGAGAGCCGTATCCGCCAAGAAACCATCGCCGCCGAAGATATTTTGCACGATTTGGGGGCAATCTCGATGATGAGTAGCGACTCGCAAGCGATGGGACGGGTGGGCGAGGTGATTATCCGCACTTGGCAAACGGCGGATAAAATGAAGCGCCAACGTGGATTTTTAGCACCCGATGTATCTAGCCACAGCGAGCAAGGTATCACGCTCACCGATGTGGATGACATCAAGAGCAACGACAATTTTCGCATCAAACGCTATATCGCCAAATACACCATTAATCCCGCTATTACCCACGGTATTGCTGAGGAAGTCGGTTCGGTAGAAGTCGGTAAATGGGCGGATTTGGTGCTATGGTCGCCCAAATTCTTTGGGGTCAAACCTGACACGATTTTAAAAGGTGGTAGCATCGCCGCTTACCCGATGGGCGATATCAATGCCTCCATCCCAACCCCGCAGCCGGTGCATTATCGTCCGATGTTCGCAAGCCTTGGTAAAGCCACCCACCAAACCAGTATCACCTTTGTATCCAAAATCGCCTTTGACAACAATATCCAACATAAGCTCGGTTTGCAAAAAGTGATTCGACCCGTGCAGGGTATTCGGAACATTCGCAAAAAAGATATGCGGTTTAATAGCTATTGCCCCGAGATGTCGATTAACCCAGAAACCTATGAAGTACGTGCTGACGGTGAGCTTCTCACTTGCGAGCCGTCGGCTGTGTTGCCAATGGCACAGCGTTATTTTTTATTTTAAATGTGATTTTAGCCATGAATGCCAATGTGATGACTAGAACCGAACAATCTCATCTGTGATGAATGTGGCAGTGAGTTTTTTAACAGTGTATCGCCAATGCAAAATCTTTGCCCAAACTGTTCGCATTGGCTGTACGGGCTTAACAACTGTGAACATCAATTTAAAGAGGGTCGCTGTCAACAATTCGGTTGTCATGGGCAAACTTCTAAATAGGTAGAAAATTTAACAAAGGATAGTAATGAAAATTTATAATCAACGGGTGCAACAGTTAACTGACCAACAGCAAGCAGATTTGGTCAACCAACAAGCAAACGGGCAGTTTTTGCAGCTCGATTTCGACACACGCCAGCGGTCACGCTTTCGTGCGAACCTGCAAAATGGTGAAGCCATTGGCATAGATTTGCCCCGTACTGGCACGTTAAAAAATGGTGATGTGGTACAAAATGCGTCAGGCGACATGATACAAATTTTTGCCAAACCGCAAACCCTCACCAAAGTCACCGCCGACAATGCCTTTGAACTGATGCGCGGGGCCTATCATTTGGGCAACCGTCATGTGCCTTTGATGTTGGTTCAGCATGACAATGATTATGCCCTGTATTTTGAGCCTGATTATGTGCTTGCCGATATGCTGGTGAAATTGGGCTTAACCGTGAGCGAAGTGGCGCACGCTTTTGAACCCGAAACAGGGGCGTATGGGCATGGCGGGCATTCACATGGGCATGATAATCGGTTAAGCCATGCCGACACGCAAAGTGCAATCGTCGGCGATTTAACCAAAGCCACGTTTTTTTCATGAAAACGATGACAACAATATCGCACCTCACACAGACGGCGCCGCCACAACAATTGCTTAAGCTGATGATGCTAGCGTCGAGCAATTTGCCGATTGGTAGTTATACCTATTCCCAAGGCGTGGAGTCTGCCATTGAGCAAGGCTTTATCCATGATGAAGCCAGTAGTTTGGCGTTTTTGCAGGCGTATCAGCAAGAGGTCTTACTCAATTTTGAATTGCCGCTGATGGCAAGTATGATGCAGCTGTCAGCGCAAAAAAATCACCACAGCTTGGTGGATAGTCTAGCCAATTTTTATGGAGCAAGCCGTGATAGCCATGAGTTTTTATTAGAGAGTCAACAATTGGCGCAGGCATTTTGTGCCTGGCTTGATGGCGTGCTCGACCTTGCGATGCCACAAGATTGGATAGCGCAAGGCTATTTACCGTTATTTGCCCGCTTGGCGTATTTTTGGCAACTGCCCATAGCCGATAGCATGATGACCTATGCGTTTGCTCAAATGGAAAATCTGACCTTAGCGATTGTCAAAACCTTACCGCTGGGACAAATGGCAGGGCAGCGTATTATTTGGCAATTGGGGCAAGCGATGGATGAACCGATTGCCAAGCTTTGCCAAACGCAAGCCAGCAAAGTCAAAACGGCATTGACAGCCATCCATCATCCGCAAGCGGTTGTGGCTAAGCTACAAGACATTGCGCCACAATTTTTACAGGCACAGCAGCATGCCCAAACATTACTAATTTTAATCAACCACTTGCAACTATCAGCGTCTGTACCGTCGTTGGCAGAATTATCCTGTCATCATGAACAACAATATAGTCGTCTGTTTCGTTCCTAAAACCCCTGTCTTTAACAACCCGTCTTTAACATCAATCACAAGGAAACCCCATGACTGGCTTTACCCAAAAAACCAAAACCCAACAGCCTCGCTTATCCCCATTACGCCTTGGCATTGGCGGGCCTGTTGGCTCTGGCAAAACCGCTTTGACCTTGAGTCTGTGTCGCCGTCTCAAAGACGTGTACAACATGGCGGTGATTACCAACGATATTTATACCAAAGAAGATTCGGAGTTTTTGACCCGCCACGATGCCATGCCCGCTGAGCGGATTATTGGGGTGGAAACGGGCGGTTGTCCGCACACAGCGATTCGTGAAGATGCGTCGATTAATCTTAATGCCGTGGCCACCTTGCAAAATCGCTTTGACGGTCTTGAGCTGATTATCATTGAGTCGGGCGGTGATAACTTGGCGGCGACCTTTAGCCCAGAGTTGTCGGATTTGACCATTTATGTGATTGATGTGAGTGCAGGCGACAAAATCCCCCGCAAAGGTGGACCCGGGATTACCAAATCAGATTTGCTGATTATCAATAAAACCGACCTTGCGCCACTCGTGGGCGCGGATTTGTCGATTATGGATAAAGACGCCAAAAAAATGCGCGGCGATAAGCCGTTTGTGTTTAGCAACATGAAAACTCAAGACGGTTTGGATGACATTATCAAATTTATCCAACAACAGGGCATGCTAAGAGCGCTAGAGATTCCGTCACAGCCGGTACAACATTTACCAAGCTCAAGCGAAAATATGTAAAAAATGCGATAAAATCAAGGAGACATAATGAAAACTTTAACCCAAAAAACGGCGTTGGCAGCCGCGCTTTTTAGCCTTTCAAGTGTGGCAGTGGCGCATGTCGGTCATGGCTTAACCCATCATGCAGGTGTAAGTTCGGTAAATTTAATGGAGGCCGTCACCGCAGGGCTCATGCATCCTATCTCAGGTCTTGACCACGTGGTGCTTGCGGTTGGCATGGGCATGGTGTTTGCCCGTCACAAAAAACTGGGTTTGGGCTTATTGGTAACGAGCTTACTGTTAGGCTTTGCTTTGGTGCAACTATCTCATGTGGCGATTGGCTCATCGATTATTGAAGGTGCGATTTTGCTATCGGTGGTGTTGACAGCGGTCGCAGTTTTGGCGCAGCGCACCAAGATAGCACAAGCCAATCAGAAAAGCTTTTCGCTCATGATGGCGATTAGTTTATTTGGTTTGACGCTATTTCATGGTATGGCGCATGCCGTGGAGATGCCAGTCAGTAGCGTGAGTCAAGGCTTTGGGTTAGGCATGATAACCGCGATGTCCGCCTTGTTTGCTGTGGGAGCAGGGGTGATGAATTGGGTAAAAGCACAAGCCCATGCGCATCCCAAGCTGTCTTGGCTACCTTCAATCATGGCGGCATTGGGTATGGCACTGGTATTGGCTAACTAGCGATTAACTAGGGATTAACAACATTTTTGATAAAAAGTGCAAGCTGTCGGGCATGCACTTTTTTTATGCAACAAATTGGGTACTGTCATAAAGACACTGGCGATAAAGCGTTGTTTAGCGTCAATCAATGTTAGATGAATGCCATAGGAATACTAGAGCAATGCCAGATGAATGGTAATAGTGCAAAAAATCCCCCGAGTTCATCAGATTGGTGAAATCGCTAAGGTCGCCAAAGTTTGCCCATTTTTTATCTAATAGCAGCATTTATCCAATGGACGATTGTTTAAAATAACTATTTTTAACTATAACAATTCAACCTTTTGATTTAATTGATAAAATTTTCAAAAATAGTTTTTAACATGCAGATTGGCACACTAATTGAAATGTCATTATAGTCAGTTAAGACAACCAGCAACCGATAGCCAAAGCCTATCCGTTACGCCCTACCTTAAAACGGCAATCCAACTATTTTAGGAGTGACACATGTTAGACAAAAAAACCACCGAGCTAACCACGACTGAGCGTCAATTAAGCCGTCGTGCATTTGGCAGATCCTTGGTTGCCCTAGCGGTAATGGGCAGTATGATGTTGACAGGTTGTTCAAAACCGCAATCATCAAGTGATGCCAAACCAGCCAGTGGCACGTCAACCACTGCTGCCACCGGTAGTGCACCTGCCCCTAGCAATGGCGATACCATCAAAGTGGGTATCTTGCATTCACTCTCAGGCACCATGGCAATCTCTGAAACATCGCTCAAAGACACCGCGTTGATGGCGATTGATGAAATCAATGCCAAAGGTGGGGTGATGGGCAAAAAACTTGAGCCTGTGGTTGTCGACCCTGCCTCAGACTGGCCATTGTTCGCCGAAAAAACGCGCCAACTACTGACACAAGACAAAGTCGCGGTTATCTTTGGTTGCTGGACATCGGTTTCTCGTAAATCTGTGTTGCCTGTGGTTGAAGAATTAAACGGCTTATTATTTTACCCTGTGCAGTATGAAGGACAAGAGCAGTCCAAAAACATCTTTTATACCGGCGCCGCGCCCAACCAACAAGCCATTCCTGCGGTTGAGTACTTGATGTCACCAGAAGGCGGCGGTGCCAAACGCTTCGTGCTATTGGGTACTGACTATGTGTACCCCCGTACCACCAATAAGATTTTACGGGCGTTTTTAAAGTCTAAAGGTGTGGCAGATAGCGACATCATGGAAGAATATACCCCATTTGGCTTTAACAATTACCAAACCATCGTGGGTAATATCAAAAAATTCTCAGCGGGTAAAAAGACCGCGGTTATCTCCACCATCAATGGTGACTCAAACGTCCCCTTCTATCGTGAGCTTGGTAACCAAGGCATCAAAGCGGCGGATATTCCTGTGATGGCGTTCTCTGTGGGCGAAGAAGAACTTCGTGGTATCGACACCACCCCATTAGTCGGACACTTGGCAGCATGGAACTACTTTGAATCGGTCAAAAACCCTGTCAACATCAAGTTTGTGAATGCTTATAAAAAATATGCCATTGACCACAAACTGCCAAATGCCGATAAAGTCGTGACCAATGACCCAATGGAAGCCACCTATGTGGGTATCAATATGTGGAAGCAAGCGGTTGAAAAAGCGGGCTCCACCGACGTGGATAAAGTCCGTGCTGCCATGGCAGGTCAAAGCTTTGCCGCGCCATCGGGCTACACGCTAACCATGGATGCCGAAAATCACCACTTACACAAACCTGTGATGATTGGGCAAATCCGTGCCGATGGTCAGTTTGATGTGGTTTACAAAACCAAAGATGCCATTAAAGCGGAACCTTGGAGTCCTTATATCCCAAAATAAGTATCCCAAAGTGAGTATGACGAAATAAGCCTTTCCAATAAGCTTGAATGAAGTTAACAATCGATGTTGTGACAGCCATACCGCGCATCAGTACCCCAGCTGGTATGGCTTATTTTTTTGCCAAAATTTTACGATTTCACCTTTTATTGATTTAAACATTGATCCGTCACACCACCAAACAGATGGACTAATCATAAAGATTAATCATACAAACTAAGGAGCGACCATCATGCTCAATGGTAATCATTCTCTCGGGCAGTTTTTGCAAAAAAGTAAAAAAATTGTGCTCAGCATGTCGCTAGCGACCACGATGGGCATTGCGTTGCCAAGCGTGAGTAATGCACAGGCAAGTACCGCTTCGGCCACTACGATGACCAGTACAGTAACCACAGCAGCCCCAACTACCGCAGCCACAAGCACCACAGCCAGCGCAGGCGATGATATTCAAAAATTCGTAGCCGCCGATTTTGCGGGGCGTCAAGCCATGCTCAACAACTGGACAGGCACGAGCCAATCCTATGACAAACTGGTCGAGCTGATTAATAAAGACGAGCTGTACCGTGATGATGCCGGCAATGTCTATACTTTAGAAAATACCGACCAACTCTACCGCTATCCTGCGCATACCTTGGTAAGCAATTGGCCAAGCGACCTAAACCAAGTCACGCTCAATAACGCGCTGCGTTCGGCGTTGACCCTAGGGCAAACCAAAGCCAAACTCAAATCCGACGATGCCAGCGAGCGCCTTAAAGCGGTGGATATCCTAGCTGACAATATCGCCACGCTCGATAAAAAAACCGTTGCCGATATTTATGCCAATGAAAAAGACAGTACGGTAAAAGCAGCATTGGCGCAACTGCAAGCGCGTATGGATTTGCAATCGGGCGATGAGATGACCCAGATTGCGGCCTTAAAAACCTTGGCGTCCAGTAACAGTCCCGATGTGTTAGCCGATATCGAAGCGATGGCAAAACAAACCAGCCATTCACCCGAGCTCAAACAAGCCTTACAAACAACCCAAGACAAAGTCAAATCGCGTATCAAAGCCAGTGAGTGGACAGGACACGTGTTTTCTGGCTTTAGTACCGCCAGTATTTTGTTGTTGGCGGCGTTGGGACTTGCTATTACTTACGGTCTATTGGGTGTCATTAACATGGCGCATGGTGAGCTCATTATGATTGGTGCCTATACCACCTATGTGGTGCAAAGTTTTTTTAAAAGCCATTTGGCAGGCTATGTCGATTGGTACATGCTTGCCGCGATTCCGCTGGCGTTTTTGGTGAGCGCCGTCATTGGCATGATTATTGAGCGGGTAGTGATACGTCCGCTATATGGCAGACAGCTAGAAACCTTGCTTGCCACGTTTGGGGTGAGTTTGATTCTGATGCAGTTGGTTCGCATGATTTTTGGGGCACAAAACGTCGAAGTTTCCAATATTTCATGGCTAAGCGGTGCTGTCGCCTTGACCCCAAGCTTGATGCTGCCATACAACCGTATTGCCATTATCGGTTTTACCATTATCGTATTGTTATTACTGGTGTTTTTACTCAAATACACCCGCTTTGGTCTGTTTGTACGTGCTGTGACCCAAAACCGGCAAATGGCGCGTGCGGTGGGTATTCGCTCGGCGCGTGTCGATATGATGGCATTTGGGCTTGGCTCTGGCTTGGCAGGTTTGGCAGGCTGTGCTTTGGCGCAAGTGGGCAACGTCGGTCCTGATTTGGGGCAAAACTACATCATCGATGCTTTCTTGGTAGTAGTGGTCGGCGGTGTCGGTCAAATTTGGGGGGCAGTACTGGCGGCCTTGGGTCTAGGGGTGAGTGGCACCGTGCTTGAGATTGGCATGGGTGCGGTGATTGCCAAAATTATTTTGTTGGTGCTGGTGGTGCTATTTATCCAAAAACGCCCACAAGGTCTGTTTGCCCTCAAAGGTCGCTTTGTCGAGTAATCATTGGAGAGTTAAAAAATGCGTATTTTACAATTATTTGCAGATAAACCAGTGAGTCGCTTGGCAATTATGGGCTGTTTTGCGGTGTTGATGGTGTTGCCTTGGTTGCATTTGCTACCTGCCGATTCAGCGCTGCATTTATCTGCTTATTGGGTTACTTTGATTGGCAAAATCATGTGTCTGGCGATGGTTGCTTTGGCACTGGATTTGGTATGGGGCTATGCGGGGATTTTGAGCCTTGGGCATGGCTTGTACTTTGCCCTTGGCGGGTATGCGATGGGTATGTATCTGATGCGCCAAGCATCAGGCAATAGCTTGCCGGAGTTTATGCGGTTTTTAAGCTGGGATAAAATGCCTTGGTTTTGGGCAGGCACAGACAACTTTGCTTGGGCGATGATATTGGTGGTGCTGGTGCCGGCATTGGTGGCTTTTATATTTGGGTTTTTTGCCTTTCGCTCAAAAATCAAAGACGTGTATTTCTCGATTATCACCCAAGCCATGGTGTTTGCCGCATCACTCCTATTTTTCCGTAACGAAACTGGGTTTGGCGGTAACAACGGTTTTACCGGGTTTAAAACCATCTTGGGCATGGACATCGCTGCTCCCATGACGCGCACCTTGCTATGTTTTGCCACAGCATTCGTGCTGATGCTTGCCTACCTTGGCTTGCGTTATTTGATGCACAAGCCGTATGGTCGCGTACTGGGCGCCGTGCGTGATAGCGAAAACCGTTTGCAATACCTTGGCTACCGTACTCTATGGTACAAGCTATCTGCGTGGGTGTTATCAGCGATTATCGCAGGGATTGCTGGCGCGTTGTATGTGCCACAAGTGGGCATTATCAATCCCAGTGAGATGAATCCTGTCAACTCGATTGAAATGGCGGTCTGGGTCGCCACAGGTGGACGCGGCACGCTGATTGGGGCGATATTGGGCGCAGGTGTGGTCAATGCGGTGAAAACTTACTTTACCGTGGCGTATCCCGAAGCTTGGCTATTGATTTTGGGCGGGTTGTTTGTGGTCGTCACCTTGTTTTTACCCAAAGGCATTATTGGTCTATTGGATAAAATCACGCATGGCAAAAAAACGGTCGAGCCAAGCGTAAAAAATATGGAAACAAATCAAGAAACAAACCAAGAAACAAACATAGAAGCAAAAAAAGAATCTTAGGCTTCAGTGGCGTCAGTGGCGTCAGTGGCGTCAGTGGCGTCATGCTGACCGCCTGCAACCAAGTAGTTAGTTTGATTGTACCCGATGACTAATACCCCATAAACACCCCATTAATAACACATCAAAGAGTCTGTTATGAATACAAACGATAACAATATCAATGACTTTGCTGAGAGCAACTACGGACGGCTAAAGTCACAAGAAGCGGATTTTAGCAAAGGCATTGCCCTATATATGGAAGATGTCAGCGTGTGGTTTGATAAATTCCGCGCCTTAAACAACTTATCCTTGTACATCAAAGAAGGCGAGCTGCGTTGTATCATCGGACCTAACGGTGCGGGTAAAACTACGCTGATGGACGTGATTACCGGTAAAACTCGCCCCACGGAAGGATCAGTATATTTTGGACAAACCCACAATCTTGCCAGCATGACCACCGAGCAAATTGCCGAAGCTGGCATTGGGCGAAAATTTCAAAAACCCACGGTGTTTGAAAATTTTACCGTCATGGAGAACTTACTGCTTGCCGCACCCAAAGACAAGCGGGTCAAAAAAAGCCTGTTTAGCAAGCTTGACCCAGATGCCCAAAATGCCCTTGACCAGACTTTAGCGACGATTCGCTTGGGTGAGTTTGTCAATAAACCGGCAGGATTGTTGTCGCACGGGCAAAAACAATGGCTGGAGATTGGGATGCTATTGATGCAGCGTCCTAAGCTGATTTTGCTCGATGAGCCAGTGGCAGGCATGACCGATGCCGAAACTGAACGCACCGCCGAGCTATGTTTGGAGCTCAAAAAAGACCATACCTTGGTGGTGGTTGAACATGACATGAGCTTTATTGACACCATCAGTGAGCAAGTGACGGTATTGGCGCAAGGCGCAATTTTGGCAGAAGGCACGCTTGCTGAAGTACAAGCCAACGACGATGTCATCGAAAAATATCTAGGGCGATAGGGGATAGCGATGTTAGAAGTAAACACAATCAATCAATATTATGGCGGCAGTCATATTCTGCGCGATGTCAGTTTGACCGCGCCTGTGGGTGAGTGTTCTGTGGTACTCGGTCGCAATGGCGTGGGTAAAACCACACTGTTAAAGTGTCTGATGGGGGTTTTACCGATTAAATCGGGTCAAATTTTGCTCGATGGCAAAGACATCAGCAAATTGTCGCCTGAAAACCGCGTGCGCGCAGGCATGGCGTATGTGCCACAAGGGCGAGATATTTTTTCAACCTTAACCGTAGAAGAAAATATCTTGATTGGCATGGCAAAGTTTAAAGGCAGCAAAGCCAAAAAAGTCCCGAGCCATTTGTATGAGATTTTTCCTGTGCTCGATGAAATGAGCCAACGTCGGGGCGGTGACTTGTCAGGCGGTCAACAACAACAACTAGCGATAGCCAGAGCGCTGGCATCTGAGCCACGGGTGCTGATTTTGGACGAGCCGACCGAAGGAATTCAGCCATCGATTATCAAAGATATCGGGCGGGTGATTCGTCGCTTGGCTGACCAAGGCGATATGGCGATTATTTTGGTCGAGCAGTTTTATGACTTTGCCGAAGAACTTGCCGATAACTATACGGTTATGGCACGGGGGCAAGTCATTGCCCAAGGCATGGGCGGTGATATGCCAGAAAAAGGCATCAGGGAGCTAGTGGCGATTTAGTAAATAGCCAACGATACGTGAGTTAGCTTTTAGCCAGATGACAGTCATCTGGCTAAAAATTTGCTGATAAAAATTGATTGATTAAAGAGTGTGATTACGCTGCATTAACCTTCACATGACTTTGGACTAATCATTTTTGAATTAGTCACTTTCGATTAATCACTTTGGACTAGTCATGGCTTCAGGTTTGACCCATTCATCAAATTGGGCGTCAGTCAATAAACCGAGTTCAACGGCAACTTGTTTTAAGGTTTTATTTTCTTTATAAGCAGTTTTGGCAATTTTTGCTGCATTTTCATATCCAACATGTCGATTGAGCGCGGTGACTAACATCAATGAGTTGTGTAGGAAATAATCAATTTTTTCTGTCACAGGCTCGATGCCTACCGCGCAATGATCATTGAAGCTATCACAGGTATCGGCAAGTAAGCGAATCGATTGCAGCAGGTTGTAGCCAATGACTGGCATAAACACATTGAGTTCAAAATTACCCGACGCCCCCGCCATATTGATGGTGACATCGTTACCCATCACTTGCGCGACGACCATCGTCATGGCTTCAGACTGGGTCGGATTGACTTTACCTGGCATGATGGATGAGCCTGGCTCATTTTCAGGGATTTTAAGCTCACCAATCCCACATCTAGGACCTGAAGCCAACCAGCGCACATCATTGGCAATTTTATTGAGGCTCGCTGCCAAGGTTTTTAGGGCACCTGAGGCAAAAACTTCAGCGTCTCTGGCCGCTAACGCTTCAAATTTATTGGGCGCGGTGACAAAAGGCACACCGGTTAATGCAGCTAGGGTTTGCGCGACCTGCTCGGCATAGTCAGGATGCGCATTGAGTCCTGTACCGACTGCCGTACCGCCTAAAGGCAGTTCATACAGACCTTGTAGCGCGGCATCCAGACGAATGAGCGCATGATCTAACTGACTGACATAGCCGCTAAACTCTTGTCCTAGCGTCAAAGGGGTGGCATCTTGCAGATGGGTGCGTCCGATTTTTACAATGCCAGCAAACTGCTCAGATTTGCTTGCTAAGGTGTCCCGCAGTTTTTGCACCGCGGGGATAAGCAGATAGACAATCTGACGCGCCGCCGCTACCCGAATCGCGGTGGGAAAGCTGTCATTGGTAGACTGAGCATGATTGACATCGTCATTGGGATGAATCGGCTGATAACGACCTTTGCTTTGACCGGCAAGTTCATTGGCGCGGTTGGCAAGCACTTCATTCATGTTCATGTTTGACTGGGTGCCAGAGCCTGTCTGCCAAACCACCAAAGGAAATTGGTCACGCAGTGCCCCGTTGATGATTTCATCGGCGGCCTGCACGATAAGGTCACGTTTATCATCACTGATACGCCCTAATTTGGCATTGGTGATGGCGGCGGCTTTTTTGACCAATGCCATGGCTTCAATCAGCGGCTGTGGTAAGGTTTCACCACCGATTTTAAAGTTATTGCGGCTACGCTCGGTTTGCGCGCCCCAGTAAGCATCTATAGGGACGTTGACGGCGCCCATAGTGTCTTTTTCGCTGCGAAATTGCTGGGTATCGGTTTGGTTGTCGGTTGTCATTATTGTTCTCTTTTTTAGTGAATTTTTTGATTCTGTCATTATCAAAGCGGCTGGTTATCGCCACTTATGCACCAAAGCACAGGGTAAAGTTTAACAGAGTTATCGACCATAAAAGTTTGAGAATATGTGTCGTTTGTTATCTTTGTTAAAGTAAGCGGTAAAATGACGGGGGATAACGAAAGATAGTTAACATTTTATTGCGATATGTTGTTGAGCAATCGTTTACTATGAACGAAATTTTGCCAGCGTTGGTAGATTTTTTGGCCTTTCGATACGCTTTGGGTTGCTATCTAGCACTGTATAAATTTACCTAGCGGGTAGGTAGCAAAAAAATAATTAAAATAGCCATCGTTATCATTATCATCATTAAGCAACTATTATTAAGAAGCAATTATCATTAAGCAAATTTGACGGTATGAAAAAATCACAACAACTTCCAGATTTTAGTTCGGTCGGCACGCTATGGCGACCGTTTTTGTTTTTCTTGTTGCCTTTATTGCTGACCAATATCCTGCAATCGCTGTCAGGAACGATTAATACCATTTTTGTTGGGCAGATGCTAGGGGTGCAGGCGATTGCCGCCGTATCGGTGTTTGCCCCAGTGCTGTTTTTTTTGATGGCATTTATCATCGGTATCGCTTCAGGCTCATCAATTTTGGTAGGGCAGGCTTGGGGTGCCAAAGAGTTGGATTTGGTCAAACGAATTACCGGCAATAGCTTTGCAATTATTTTGATATTAGGGGTAATGATTGCGATTACGGGCAGCTTGCTCAGTCAATTGATTATTGTGCAGATGGGCGTCCCTGCTGAGATTCAAGGCTTGGCAAACCGTTATGCCAAATTGATGTTGGCAGGAAGTCCGCTACTGTTTTTATTTATCGCTTATACTTCGTTATTGCGCGGGGTGGGCGATTCGGTGACGCCCTTGTTTGCCGTGGGTATTTCTATTGTGATTGGGATTGTGGTGACGCCTGCGCTCATTCAAGGTTGGTTTGGGTTACCCAAGCTAGATATCCAAGCCCCTGCCATTGCGACTTTATTGTCACAGCTGTTGGTATTGCTGTTTTTGTTTTTTTATACCCGTGCCAAAAATCACCCCTTACAAATTGATACTCAATTACTCAAATATATACGCATCCAACCCGACATCGCGCGTAAAGTGATTCGGCTGGGGTTGCCTACCGCGTTTCAGATGGTCACGGGCGCGATATCTGGCTTGGTGATTATTGGGCTGGTCAATGGCTTTGGTACCAATGCTACCGCAGCTTATGGCGCAGTCAACCAAGTGTTGAGCTATGTGCAATTTCCTGCCATGTCGATTGCGATAGCGGCATCAATTTATGCCTCGCAAGCGATTGGCGCAGGTAAAGCGAGTGCCTTAAACTGCGTCACTCGCACTGCCATGTTGACCAATCTCATTATTACGGGTGGGTTGATTGTTTTGGCGTATCTTTTTTCCCGTTATTTGATGGCGATGTTTATCACGGTGGAAGGCGTGATTGTGCTGGCACAGCAGTTATTGCACATTGTGTTATGGAGTTTGCTTTTTTTTAGCAGTGGCATGATTTTTAGTGGCATGATGCGCGCTACTGGGATGGTGTGGCAGCCTATGTTTATCAGTATCGGCAGTATCTTATTGGTAGAGATTCCCAGTGCGATTTTACTCAGTCGTCATTTTGGACTGCAAGGCATTTGGTGGGCGTATGTGGCGAATTTTATAGTGATGAGCGTTTTACAAGGCTTGTATTACCAATTTGTTTGGAAGAAAAAAGCGGTCGAGCGATTGGTGTAAGTAGTATTTATTTCAATCTGGCAAAAGTAAGCCATCTAGATACCGACAGCGACTATTGTCCAAAACCGCCGCATACGCTAAGCTTAGATAATGATATAGCGAGATTTTGCTGTATCATTATCTTGCGGCTGCAGCGCTTGACATCCCAACAAACAATCATACCAACAGGCAATCATGCGTATCTGACTTACCAGCTTGACGTCATCAAATGCGAGCATCGGTATTATTCGCTTGATTTAGCCGCTTGATAAAGCCTTGAATTCATTAACGGATTGCCGCAGTCAAGCCATATCCGATGACTGACAAATCTGATAACTACCAAGTCTGATGGCTAACTAATCTGTTAGCTACCCAATCTATTGGCTAAGAGGCGCTTTTTTTCCAACCGGGTAAATGATAATTAAACGCCAGCGCGGCAATACGCAGTCCTGTGGTGGTGACGGTACTGATGAACATAATCATCCAAGCGGCAAGCGAGCTGTAAACTGCCAAAATCGCATACACCCAGCCGCCAACCAACGCACACATGGCATACGGACGATGGTCAAAAAACGCGGTGGGCATCTCACCACAGGCGATATCACGCATCACCCCGCCAAATACCCCAGTGATAATCCCCATGATGACTGACACCGCCATCGGCATACCGCTTGCCAGTGATGCTTGTACCCCAGAGGCGACAAACAAGCCCAACCCTAACGCATCTGCCAATTGAATCGCTGCAGGCGTAATACGAAACGGGCGGCGGCTATTGACTAGCATCACCACAATACAAAGCGCAAACACCAGCCATAACATCAGCTCTTGGGACACCCAAAAAAACGGACGCCGCTCTAGCAAAATATCACGCAGCGTACCACCCCCATACGCCGATAAAAATCCCAGCACCGCTACCCCAAACATATCCATACGTTTGCGCACACCTGCCAAGATACCTGACAAGGCAAAAGCAATGGTGCCGATGACTTCTACGGCGATTCTGAGTGATTCACCCCAAGGTGCCAAATCAGTTAGCTGCATAGTATAAAAACCAAACAATCATAAAAAATCACATCATACCATACCCACCAAAATAACCGCCTACCAAAAACCCAAGGTACTTGCATTATCTATGGCAAGGCAATTGAACTATAACCACTGAATTGCCTAAGACAGGTCGATATAGATGGGAGCGCATTATTTCAAGAACGGTATATGCCATAAATGGCATAACCAAAAACGCGGTATAAATCGACAGGGGAGGACACAGTGAAGAACCTGCTAGATGGTTTGACGTGGGTTTATTTTTAACTGTGTGACAGTTGCTATTGCCAATAGCTCACCGGTGAGTCTTCAAGTTCAGCCAGAATTTTTCTCAGCCCATCTGACCAGTGTTGGCGGATGCTGGCAAAGTACTCATCGTTTTCATCAATGCGATACCCTTGTGGCATCTGTAGGCTGTCATTGTGATAGACCAACACATCAATGGGCATACCGACGGATAAGTTGGAGCGGATGGTTGAATCAAAAGAAATCAGAATGGCTCGCATCGCTGATTTGAGTGATGCGTCATAATTCATGGAGCGGTCTAAAATAGGCTTGCCGTATTTACTTTCGCCTAACTGAAAAAAAGGCGTATCGGTTGTTGCTCTGATGCAATTGCCTTCAGGGTAGATAAAATAAATTTCGGGGGATTGCCCCTTGATTTGCCCACCCAAAATAAAACTGCTTCTAAACTTGGTATCCGTTTCTTGTGCGATGGTTTGGGCATGGATGGTGGTTTCTCGCAGGCACTCACCCACCAATTGCGCGGCATCATACAGGGTAGGGACGGTATGAAGATTACGCTCTTGCGCAAGTTTGATGGCGTTATCTAATTTGGTAAATACCGCTTGTGACGTCGCCAAGTTCCCCGCGGTTTGTAGCACCAAAAACCGCTCGCCTTCAATGCCGTATTGATACATTTTGCGAAACATCGATACTTGGTCGACGCCCGCATTGGTGCGAGTATCACTGGCGAAAATCATCCCGTCTTTGAGTCGGATACCCACACAATAGGTCATGGTTGTTCCTCTTTAGCAAATACTGGTTTAGCAAATATTGGTTTAGCAAATAGTGGTGAATCAATAGTGGCAAATTACTGCTGCGCTGCAAACTGCGCGTTAAGCTGCGGTATATACTGGGGGCTTGTAGATACCATGACTTGACTATACAGTCGCTCGTCACCGCCACCTGTTCGCACCCCGCGCACTGGCGCCGCATCGGCATAGTCACGCCCAAAGGCGATATAGACGTGAGAATTGGGGGTAAAATGTTGGTTAGAGATATCAAAGGTGTACCAATTACCCGCAAGCCAGACCTCTGCCCAGGCATGGCTTGCCATATGCGCTTGGGTTGCTTCATAAATATAACCCGATACATAGCGCGCTGCAATGCCTTTATCCCGTAGCAGTGCCAAAAATACATGGGTATGGTCTTGGCACACCCCAGCCGCCATCGCAAACGCTTGCTCTGCTGTGGTGCCGACATGGGTCACGCTTTTGGTATAGGGCATTTTATCGAGCAAGTCTTTTGCCAATGATTTGAGGATGGCTAACTGGGAATCGATGTCCTCACTTTGCAAAAACTGCTCAAGCGCGTCATGGGCAAAGTCACGCATGGCTTCGGAGCATTGGGTCAGCTTGGTGGGGACGGCAAAAATCTGATACGGCACTTGCTGATTGTCAGGGATAAATAAGGTATCAGCGTTAATTTCTACTTCACCAAAGGCTTGAATTTGCAAATTGTTGTGCGGTTCGTGACGGCTTAGGGTGAGCCATTGGTTGCCAAAGCCATCCGTTTGCATTTGTGCGACTTTAGGCAGCATCACTTGCCAGTTATGGATGGTTTGGTGGGGCAGTGTCATCGGCGTCATGCGGATGTATTGCACACTGCGTAAGGCAAGTTGTTCATAAAAATAATTGGTTTGGTGGCTGATTATAAGTCTCATTGTGCTCTCACTAACTGCTTATTTTTGTCAAAATGATGGTAGTCATCTAATAGATTTGGCTTATACACCTTGCTGTAAAATATTTGAAAACGCGCCCGATAGTGACTGAAAATCTTTGGGTTGATTAGACTTTAACAGTTGGTTGACCAATCGATCCAGCTCACGCCAGCGGGTGTTTTCTGGCAATGTATTAACAACTTCTTTAAGTTTTTGCACGCACTCACGGCAATCTTTTTTCATCAATATATGACAGTCCAGCGATTCAAAACATTGTCCGAGTTGCCAAAACGTGACCACAATCGGGTTTTCTTGTTGCATCGACGCATTGCAGGCATAGAGCTGTAGGCTAGCAGCGCGGTACGCTCCTGTATTGGCTAACCGTTTGATAAGGTTATAAAGTTCAGCCGTATCTTTGCCAATAACGCCTTTGACGTCTTGGACATTTTGCTCGATAAAGCCAATGGTTTCAGGCACCTTTTTGTTGGCAAGGTAGTCATATAGGGCATCAGCATCGGCTGAAATCGGCAAGCCAAGATTGTGCACGATTGCATCGACATCTGTTTGGCTGCACTGGTCATTTGACAGGCGTGTAATGATTTGTTCATAGTAGCGTAAGCGCTCACTGTATCGACCTAGCCACACTAAGTAGCTCGCTGTTGATAACAGTAAAATTAAGCGATTATGGTTGATATTTTCATACGCCAATAAAGTCGATGATTGCGATTTTCGTTCATGGTTGGTTTGAATGGTGCCCAAATGAGCGGGGCCTTGTTTGCCGCTGAGTTTGCCATTGACGGTATCGACCACCCAAGTGTCTTTTACCCCACCGCCTTGGGATGAGTTGACCACCAATGAGCCTTCGGTCATTGCCACTCGCGTCAATCCGCCTGGCACAATATCCACTGTGCCATCGCCATGTGACAATACAAAAGGACGCAAATCAATATGGCGCGGTGCGATGCCACTGGCAACCGCGGTTGGGTTGGTGGACAAGCTAATGGTCGGCTGGGCGATAAAACCTGCTGGATTGTCTAGTAAACGTTTGCGGTAAGCGGCAATTTGCTCTTTGCTTGACGTCGGTCCTATCAGCATCCCATATCCCCCCGAGCCCTGTGTTTCTTTAATCACCAACTCTGGCATATGGTCGAGCACATATGCCAATTCATCGGCATCACTGCATTGATAGGTTTGCACATTGGGTAAAATCGGTTTTTCACCCAAATAATACTCAATTATCTTGGGTACAAACGGATAAAGGCTTTTATCGTCAGCAATCCCTGTGCCTGGGGCGTTGGTTATCACCACATTGCCTGCGCGATACGCACTCATCAGCCCTGACACCCCCAAGATTGAATCGGGCAAAAACGCCAACGGGTCCAAAAATGGGTCGTCAATACGGCGATAAATCACATCCACTTGTACCTTGCCGCGTACCCCTTGGATGTAGACATGGTTGTTTTCTACAATCAAATCATAGCCATGCACCAAGGGCACATTCATCTCACGCGCCAAAAACGCATGTTCATAATACGCACTGTTAAAACGTCCCGGGGTGAGTACCACGATTTGTGGGTCGTATTTGTTGGTGGTGCTTGATAGACACGCCTTTAACCGTTTTGGATAGTCCGCCACCGGCAACACCGATTGAGATTGGTAGAGTTTACTCAGTAAGGTTTGTGACACATTGCGGCTCTCGAGCATATAAGAGACGCCAGAAGGGGTGCGTAAGTTGTCCTCGAGCACACAATATTGTCCGTGCTGGTCGCGAATCAAATCAATGCCGCTGATATGGGCATAGACGGGTTTATCCAAGTTGATACCCAGCATCCACGGCTCGTAGCCACTGTTTTTAAACACAAACTCGCTTGGCACAATGCCTTCTTTGACAATCGTCTGTTCGTGATAGATATCATGGATAAATTGATTGAGCGCGCGGATACGTTGTTGGCAGCCTTTTTCCATCACTTGCCATTCTTGGATGTCAATGATGCGCGGGATGATATCAAAGGGTATCATGCGCTCAATGTTGCTGGCATCGCTATACACAGTGAAGGTCACGCCGCGGCGATAAAAAATATCCGATGCTTGGTTATTCAAACTAATTAACGTGTCTGAATTCATTTCTTGAAGCCAAGCACCCACCTGTTGTGCCGAATGTCTATATTGCCCATCGGCGAGTTGCAGTTCATCAAATGCTTTGGCAATTGGCATTATTGGCTCCTTATGTATGACAAAAGATGGAATAGTTTTTGCCTCACGATGGCAGACATTTTCTTGACAGATTATTCTATAAATAACTTATTAAATAATTCATCAAGTTTCATGCCAAAAAAAACAAAGCAAAAGGCATAAATAGTTGAAAAATAGATTAAAAATCGCTCAATTTTGCCCCAAAATTAATCGAATTATTGAAGTTGGTGCAGTGTAAAACAAAAAATCTATGCCATAGGCGCATAAAAATCATGACATGAACCAAATTGATGCAAGAGAAATATTTTGGTGAAAAATTAAACGAATATTTTTCTACTAAATTGTTGTTATATGAAAAATTTTTTTATTAAAAATTATTGCAATACATAATCAGATAATGCGCATACTAATAGCAATAGTCAATACCCAACTTGTACAATTCAAACAACCTGAACCAGTCGGATGCCGGCTTCGTTGATTACTCGAACCTAAGGCTCGTGACCTAAAGGGTAAAAGCAGTTAACAGGCTAATCGTTTTTTACGCTAATCGTTTTTTATTAAGTTCTCCCCCAAAAAATCAATTAATAAGCGTATTTTTAAATTTAAAAATGCCCGATTCATATAGACCGCATAAATCGCTACGCTGCTAAATGGCTGCTCAAACAATTTGACCAGTCGTCCTTGCGCAGTCTCATCCTCAATCAGCCATTCGGGCAATATCGCAGCGCCCATGCCTGTCAGCGCCATCTGTGCCATCATCACGGTGTTATTACTGCTGTTATAGGGTTTGAGTGTGGTTGCCATGTGCGTATAGTTGGGTAAAATCCCTGGCAGGTTAGTGAGCGCCTCTACAGACGTAGGCGGCTCGTGCTGCGCAAGAAAACGCGGACTTGCGACATAATAAAAATCTATTTTACCGAGCGGTTTCACAATCAAATTATCTTGTGGCGTGTTGACCACCCGCAGCGCTAGATCATAGCCCGCAGCAATCAAATCGGTGAAGCGATTTTCCAAATCAACTGTTAGCTCAATTTTTGGGTAATCTTGCTGGAATTTGGCAAGCAGATTGACAAAATAGGGTGTGGCAAACCATACCGGTGCAATGATTCGCAGTTTTCCTTCCGGCAATACACTGCCATCGTGTGCCTTGGTTTTTGCCTGCTGCAAAATATCTAGGGCGTGTACTGCTTCTGCGTAGTATTGTTGACCGACTTCAGTGAGGCTCAAATTACGGTTGTTGCGATGTAACAGCTTGGCTTGCACATAGGCTTCAAGGTGTTGTAAGTGTTTGCTGGTCATGGCAAGCGACATATCGAGTGCATCAGCGGCTTTGGTAAAACTGCCTTTTTCTACGATGGTGCGAAACACTTGCAAGCTTTTGAGCGTATCCATACGTATCCTTAAGTGAGTTAACGCTTGAATGCGTCATGTCAATTATCAACTAATAAGAAATAATATATCAATATTTTATGTGTTTTTCTCTTAATAAGATATCAATATAATGGCGTCATCACATATATTCATGAATTTAACTTTAGACTAATAGGACACAACAATGAACAATGTTTCTCGATACCAACCTTATGTACTTGGCTTGCTTCGCATCGTACTGGGCTACACCTTTATGCTACATGGCATGGCAAAATTATTTGGGGTGCCGCATGTGGCGATGTTTGATGGCTTGCAATTGTTTTCGCTGATGGGCTTAGCAGGCGTGTTAGAATTGGTCGGTGGCGTGTTACTGATTTTGGGCTGGTTCACGCGTCCTGTCGCTTTTATTCTGTCAGGTCAAATGGCAGTGGCGTACTTTATGATGCACGCGGGCATTGATAATTTTTGGTTGCCACTGCTCAACCAAGGGGAAGCCGCTGTGCTGTATAGCTTTGCTTTCTTATACTTATCTGTCGCAGGCGCGGGTGCTTTCTCCATTGATAATCGCGGACAAGCGGTCAGTGCCTAGTTAATAAAATTTTAGGTAATCAAAATCTTAGGTGATAACAATAGGAGGTCGCCATGAAGGGTTTAACATTAACTGATGTATTCGGCGCAAACATTGACAAGCCAACGCTACCGAGTTTATTTATCTCGCATGGGGCACCGACGATTGCGATCGAAGATACGCCGTTTACTCAGGCGCTGCGTCAGCTCGGCGCAGCTTTACCCAAGCCAAAGCTTATCATCATCATGTCGGCGCACTGGGAAAGTGGCGAGTGGCTGATCAACGCCAATCCAGCCCCCAGCACTTTGCATGATTTTGGCGGTTTTCCTAAAGCGCTATTTGAAATCCAGTACCCCGCAGCCGGTCATACCGCGGCTGCGCAAAGTATAGCCAAGCAGCTAGCGCAAATGCAAGTGGCGGTTAAAGTGGTCGACAATCAACCATTTGATCATGGTGTCTGGACACCGCTGCTACACATGTACCCCAATGCCGATGTGCCAATCGTGCAGGTGTCGTTGCCACACGGGTTTAGCCCTAGTCAGTTGTATCAGCTTGGGCAGTTGTTTGCGCCGCTACGGCAACAAGGGGTGTTGATTGTGGCATCGGGTAGTATTACCCATAACTTGTATGGCGTGCGTTTTAACAGCCAACAGATTGAGCCGCAAGCCAAAACCTTTAAACACTGGATAATAGATCAGCTAAAAACCAATGACAAAACGATGTTTGATTGGCAGACGCATAGCTTGGCTCGCCACAATCACCCAACGCCCGAGCATTTATTGCCTGTATTTTTTGCGCGGGGCGCAGGGGATGTGATGTCGGTGGTGCATGAAAGCTTTGCTCACTATAATCTGGGTATGGATATTTATCGGTTTGATTAGTGGATAAAAAAAGGCGAATTAACCGCAGTAAATTTGCCTTATCATCAATCTATCGCACAAACTTTATAAGGCTTCATAAAAATATCATTTGTATTGCTTTATTTTAGCACTTTTACCCAATATTGTAGCGGTTGACTAAGCTTCAAAAAAAGCCTCAAAAAAAGCCATTATTCTAGAATAATGGCTTTTTTATGGCGATAAAAAAGTTTTGATAACTACCTCTTAGGATTAAGTTGAAAATTGTTTACTTGTATGTAAAGGATTGTAGCTAGCCGTCGGCAACCCTGCTATCAATCCTCAATATCTGCTAAAATAACACAGATAATTTTAAACTACTGATAATCAATTATGGGTTTATTTCGTTTTTTTGAAAATCGTCTGGAAGTCTATCCAGAAGACAATTACAACCTACCGACGGATAATTTTCTGAAGTTTCTGTGGGCGTGTACCAAGGGTCTGCGTGGTTGGATTTTTGCCTTCATGTTCTTGACAGGCTTGATAGGCGTGTATGAGTCGCTACTTTATAAGTGGATTGGCGATATCGTCAACTGGCTGGGTGCTTATACGCCCGCTAATCTGTGGGCAGAAAAAGGCGATAGTTTGCTAATGATGGCGGCCGTGTTGGTGGTCAGCCCGATTTTGGTTGGGTTAAGTTCGCTGATTCATTTTCAGACCTTGCAAGGCGTGTTCCCGATGCAGATGCGCTGGCGTTTTCACCGTCAAATGCTCGGTCAATCCATGCAGTTTTATCAAGACGAGTTTTCCGGGCGGGTATCTGCCAAGGTGATGCAAACCGCGCTTGCGGTGCGCGATACCATTATGACCATTGCCGATATGCTGGTGTATGTATTGGTGTATTTTGTCAGTAGTGGCATTATTTTATTTCACCTTGATGGTTGGTTACTCATCCCATTTCTGTTATGGATGGTGATGTTCTTTGCCACTGTGGCGTATTTTATCCCCAAGCTTAAAAACTCTGCCAGTCGCCAAGCCGATGCGCGTGCCTTGATGACAGGGCGGATTACGGATGCGTATGCCAATATCACGACGGTAAAATTATTTAGCCACTCTCGCCGTGAGCTAACTTATGCCAAAGATGCGATGAGCCAGTTTTTGGATACGGTGCATGACCAAATGCGCTGGGTGTCCCGCCTTGAGCTGGTCAATCATTTGATTAATGTGGTATTGGTCGGTACTACGGTAGCGCTCGGTTTGTACCTGTGGTATTACAATGGCCTAAGCGTGGGGGCGATTGCGGCAGCGACTGCGATGGCGATGCGTCTTAACGGCTTGACCCATTGGATAATGTGGCAAACGGCGGCATTGTTTGAGAATATCGGTACCGTGCAGGACGGCATGAAAACCTTGTCAAAACCGCATACCGTGGTAGATAAGCCGAATGCTAGGGATTTACTCATCACGCAAGGCGAAATCAAATTTAGCCATGTCGATTTTAATTATGGTCGCAGTGGCAATAAAACCAATGACACTGATGCCAAGCAAAAACTACTCGATGATTTTAACCTTGAAATTAAAGCAGGTGAAAAAATTGGTCTAGTGGGGCGCTCTGGGGCAGGTAAATCAACCTTGGTGAATTTGCTACTGCGTTTTTATGATGTCGATGGGGGCGCGATTTTGATTGATAATCAAAACATTAGCGATGTCACCCAAGAGAGCTTACGCCAACAAATTGGCATGGTCACTCAAGATACCTCATTACTACACCGCACCGTGCGAGAAAATATTGCCTATGGTCGCCCAGATGCCACCGATGAGCAAATCATCAGCGCCGCCAAACAAGCGCATGCGTGGGAGTTTATCCAACATTTAAGCGACGCAAAAGGCAATGTCGGCTTGGATACCCAAGTCGGTGAACGAGGGGTCAAGCTCTCGGGCGGACAACGCCAGCGCATTGCCATCGCTCGAGTGATGCTCAAAAATGCCCCGATTTTGCTGCTCGATGAAGCGACCTCAGCACTCGATAGCGAAGTGGAATACGCTATCACTGACAGCCTTAACGATATGATGGCAGGCAAGACGGTGATTGCGATTGCTCACCGATTATCGACAATTGCGTCGATGGATAGATTGGTAGTGATGGATAGAGGGCAAATTGTCGAACAAGGCAGCCATGCCCAGCTTTTAGCTCAAAATGGTGTATACGCCAAATTATGGGCAAGACAAAGTGGTGGGTTCTTAGGGGAAGATGATTAAATAAAGGCAGTGCTAACTTACGCTAGATTTGATACCGCCCAAGGGCAAGGGTGAATGCCAAGTCACAAAAGGGGTAGCCATAACCTTTCACTGGGTCTTATAATCAAGTAACCAAGTCACCTTTTAGTCACTAAAAAGTGGCTAAAAAAGTGATTAATTAGGACAATTGGCATGGAAGAACAATGCATCAAGCTAAATGGCAAAAACGCCAAATACTATAACATCAAAAACCCCACCGCCAGCCAGAATGCCCATTTTTACGGCGGTAATGGCTTTGCATTAGGCGTCTATGAGCCACTCTTGAACGACTTAGCGCAACATCTTAACATCACCGCGCTAACCATGCGGGGTGAATGGTACGATAAACCTACCGCGGACAAAATGACTCGTGAAGAAGATGCGGATGTCTTAATAGAATTTTTGCAAAAAACCCAGGACAAACCAATCATCGGTATCGGGCACTCACAAGGGGCAACTGCCACCACCATCGCAGCTGCCAAACGCCCAGATTTGTTTAGCGCGCTTTACTTACTTGACCCTGTTACCTTTACCACTCAGCAAGGCAAGCTTTATGGCCTGGTGCCACGCGTGGTGAAAATGACCCGAGAACCATTTAAAAGTACCCAAGTCAAACAAGCCAACTGGGACAGTGTGGATGCGTATTATCAGTTTCTTCGCCGTCATAAAGCGTACAAACGTATCAGCGATGAACACCTTTTAATTTATGCCAAAAATAGTCTAGAGCCAAGTGAGCGGGCTGAACTTACGTTACGTTTTTCACCCAAGCAAGAACTCGCCAATTATTTTGGCACACCGCTGATTATGAAGCCGTTGCAACAGCTTATTGCCGACAACAAAGTGCCTGTGCAGTTAATCATCGGTAAGCCGTCGATGTTTATCAGTCAACAAGTGCGTCAGATGTGGGATAAATTCGTGCCCAATGAGCAAATGACGGTGCTCAATGATTATGGACATTTACTGCCACTTGAAGCACCAGAATTATGCGCCAAGCTCATTTTTCAAAAGCTGAATTTGACAAGCTAACATGACATTATTTGCCGCCAATCCCAACGAGAATTTGTTGCCCTATGATGGCATTGTCAATGATTTTGGGCAGGTTTTTGACAACCCCGCTTATGAGCCCAATGCGCTTTATCGGCATTTTTTAACGCAGTTACCTTGGCAGCCTGACGTTGTCACAATTTTTGGCAAAACCCATGTCACCCACCGCCAAATCGTGTGGATGAGTGAAAACGATTATCATTATTCTGGACAACGCAAGACGGCAACGCCTTGGACTGCGGATGTTTTGGCATTAAAACAGTACATAGAATTGCTACTGGCTGAGCAACATATGAGCGCAAATTTTAACGCCTGTTTGTTTAATTATTACCCCACAGGCGATGATGGTATGGGCTACCATGCTGATAATGAAAGCGAACTGGGGAATGAGCCTATTATCGCGTCTGTTTCATTAGGGGCAACCCGTAAATTTGTATTTAAGCACCGCATCACCAAGGAAAAAGTCGAGATTCCCTTGCAAAATGGACAGCTGATTGTCATGCGCGGACAAACCCAGCGCCATTGGTTACACAGTCTGCCTAAAACCAAAAAAGTAACGGAAGGTAGAATTAATCTGACCTTCCGTCATATAGCGAATTAAATATCATTTAGCTATCGAGTAGCGCCTGCTAGCTATCGAGAAGCGCCTGCGCCGCAGCAATATCGAGAGTACCTTCATAAATAGCACGCCCTGTGATGATACCTTCAAGATAATCACTGTAGGGTTTTAGATTTTCGATGTCTTGTAAATCCGTCACCCCACCTGAGGCAATCACCGGAATACCGCCTTCTTTTGCCAAGTTGACTGTTTGCTCGACATTGACGCCTTGCATCATTCCATCACGCGCAATATCAGTATAGACGATAGAAGATACGCCTGCATCGGCAAAGCGTTTTGCCAAATCAACCGCTTTGACATCGGTCACATTTGCCCAGCCATGCGTCGCTACCATGCCATCTTTGGCATCAATACCCACAATGATATGACCGGCAAATTCCTGACACGCTTGTTCAACAAATTCAGGTTGTTCGACTGCTTTGGTACCGATAATAATATAGGTCAAGCCTGCTTCTAAATAATGACGGATGGTGTCAAGGCTACGGATACCGCCACCGAGTTGAATGGGTAAATTTGGGTAGGCTTTGGCAATCGCGGTGACGACGTCTTTATGCACCGGTACACCATCGAAAGCACCGTTTAAATCCACCAAATGCAGGCGTCGAGCGCCTTCTTTTACCCAGCGGCTTGCCATTGCGACAGGGTCGTCACTAAATACGGTATCGTCTTCCATACGCCCTTGTTTTAGGCGCACACATTTGCCGTCTTTGAGGTCAATGGCAGGGATAATTAAAGTTGGCGTAGTTGATAACGTCGTCATGGGGTTGTCCTGTTGTCAGTTGGCGCAAATTGAGCTAGGGCGGTCAAAATGCGTGTCGCTAGAATTTGGCGATAATTTTACCGTATAATGCCAACTAAGGTTAAGATATTTTGCATGTGGGTATTAGCATAACAGGGGTCGTGATAATGTTATACGGGGTGATAGCAGGGGTTTTTATCAGCCGTTGCCGTAAAACCACCGACTTTAGGCGGTGGATATAAGGCAACTCATACACTATAACGCTTGCATAAATTTTGCTAAAATAATTTGCATGAAAACACTCAAGCTACGCATACGAGACAAACATAATGATAAACTCAACCGCCTAAGCGGTGCGGTCAATTTCGTGTGGAATTATGTCAATGACTTGAGTTACAAACACCTAAAAAAGACTGGTAAATTCTTTAGTGCTTACGACCTAAACGACTACACCAAAGGTAGCGGTGAACTACTTGGCTTACACAGTCAGACTATCCAAGCCATCAATGAAACCCACGCCAAATCGCGTCGCCAATTCAAAAAAGCCAAACTAAACTGGCGAACCAACAACCCAAATTCAAAACGTAAATCATTAGGCTGGCTACCGTTTAAACAATCTGCCATCAAACACATTGCTACCCACCAAACAGGCAAAAAGGGCTTAAAATCCACCTTACAGCTTAGTTTAGCCAAAGGACAAAAACTAGTCATTGACCTATGGGACAGCTACAACCTTAGCCTATATCAAATTAACACACTAGAAATCGTCCAAGACAGCCGTAACCGTTGGTATGCCTGTATCACCGTCAAAGACTACCCCAAGACACAATGCGGAACGGGTAGCGTAGGCATTGACTTAGGGCTTAAAGACAGTGCCACTACCTCAAGCGGTGACAAACTCACCATCAAGCAAACGCTCAAATATGCCAAAGATTTAGCCACCGCCCAACGTGCCAAAAACAAACAGCGTGTCAAAGCGATCCATGCCAAAATCAAAAACACACGCCAAGACTTAATCCATAAATTTACCACCCAATTAGTCAAAGACAATGCCCTAATCGTGGTCGGTGATATTCAGAGTAATCAATTTAATAGTAAAAAAGGCAAACTCGCCAAATCGGTTTACGATGCAGGCTGGTTTGAACTGAAACGACAACTGACCTACAAATGCGAGAACGCAGGTTGCCGTTTTGAAATCGTGAATGAGAGATACACGACCCAGCGATGTTCGTGTTGCGGTGAAATCACCGCCAATAGTCCGAAAGGTAGAAAATCGCTTGGAATAAGAGAATGGATATGTGCTTCGTGTGGCACATGGCATGATAGAGATATCAATGCCAGTCGGAACATTCTTGCGGTTGGGCTTAACCGTCTTGCAGAAGGAATCCCCTTGCTTTAGCAAGGGGAGGAAGTCAAAGTAGGGTACATGGCGATTGCCTTTGAGCATAACATATTAACCACCACCATTGTGATGGTATCACTGGTGTCAAAAATCATCAATGACCAAAAAATGCGATGGTATTTTGCAGGTCTTATTATGATCGCCGCCAATACAGGCGGCGCTTGGTCACCTGTGGGTGATGACGTAGCTTTAATGTGATTAAACTTGCGCTAACTATAAAAAGTCAAAATTTAGCCCAAAAAGCTATTGATTTTGATAAAAATATGCTAAACTATTGCCCTTTTTGGTGTACCTAAACTTTGCTAAAACTGTATTTATGCCGTTTTTTCAATTGTTTGGGTCTTTTAGGCTCTAACCACTGAACTAGATTCAATTGATTGCATTCACAGAGAGAACATTATGGTAGTTATCCGTTTACAACGCGGTGGTGCGAAAAAACGCCCATTTTATCAAATCGTGGTAACCGACTCACGCAATGCCCGTGACGGTCGTTACATCGAAAACATCGGGTTCTTTAACCCACTAGCGCAAGGTCAAGAAGTGCCATTACGTATCAATGCTGACGCTTACCAAGCATGGATCAACAAAGGCGCACAACCTTCTGACCGTGTTGCCGCTTTATTTAAAGCAGCTAGCAAAGCACAAGCAACTGCTTAATTTTTTATAAAAATTAAGTAGAGCGGACTTTAATATGGCAAAACAACCGACAGACTTGCATACCAATGAGGCTAACGCATCGCTATTTAAAATTGGCGAGCTAAAAAAGCCTTATGGCATTCATGGCTGGCTATGGGTATTTAGCTTTACTGAAGACCGTGAAGCGATATTTCATATGCAGCCTTGGGTCATCAATACTGCTATGGGTCAAAAGACCTTAACGGTAAAAAACTGGCGACAACAAGGTAAAGGTTACGTGGTACAACTTAACGAAGTACCCGACCGCAATATCGCAGAAACTATGTTTGGCGTGAGCCTTTGGGCAGAAAAAAACAATCTGTCCGAGCTTGCAGAAGACGAATATTATTGGTCAGATTTGATTGGTTTGACGGTGATTAGCCAGTCAGAAAATGTCATTTTAGGACGTGTAAAAGAGCTGTTTGAAACAGGGGCACATGCCATTATGGTAGTCGAGCCGACTGCTGATAGTGTGGATGGCGAAGAACGCCTGATTCCTTGGCACAAACAGACCATTGGCGAGGTAAATTTAGCCGAGCAAACCCTGATGGTCGATTGGGGCAGTGATTATTAAACGTTGATAACTAACATTGATGATTAACATTTGCGTATTCATCCTTGATGGGTACCTAGCGTTTATTCGATGTGAGTTTGTCAATCAATAAGGCGTTATTAATGCCAAGCTAAAGTGAGTGTAGCGTATGTTTTTTGCGGTAATAACCATTTTGCCCGAAATGTTTGCTAGTATTACTGACTTTGGCATCACTGGGCGGGCGCTAGCTCGCAAGCAAGCGGAAATCTTGCTGATTAACCCAAGAGATTTTACCACAGACAATTATCGGCGTATCGATGAGCGTCCGTTTGGTGGGGGTCCTGGTATGGTAATGATGGCAGAACCGTTACAAAAAGCCATCGACTACGCCAAAACGCAAGCCAATGCGCGCGGTAAAACCTGTCCTGTGGTGTATTTATCGCCACAAGGCAAGACACTGAGCGAAAGCAGGGTGCTTGATTTTTGCCAATATGACGGCTTGATTTTGTTATGTGGTCGTTATGAAGGCATCGATGAAAGACTACTGAGTCAGTATGTCGATATCGAGTGCTCAATTGGTGATTACGTGCTGACAGGCGGCGAATTGCCCGCGATGGTGTTGATGGATAGCGTGATACGCCGATTGCCCAATGTAATGGGCGATGATTTATCGGCGCAGCAAGACTCCTTCGTGGAGGGCTTGCTCGATTGTCCACAATATACTAAACCGACTGAATTTCAAGGGATGAAAGTGCCTGACGTGCTGTTGTCAGGGCATCATGCCAACATCGCCAAGTGGCGATTTATTCAGCAGGCAACACGCACCCAGTTAAGGCGTCCTGATTTGTGGCAAGCATTTGTGCCAACCAAACAGCAACAAAAATGGCTGACAGAAGCAGCGCAATCTGCTAAAGACAGCAACCCAGATTCATCCACTTGACGGATGCCCTAATCGTGTCGATTGATATCAAGGCACATAAAATTAGCGGGGAGTATGCGCATTTGCTGACATCAACCAACCTTAGTCAGCTTAGCCTCTGTCCCCAGTGAGAGGAGAAAATCTCATGAGTAACAAACATCCTTTGGTTCAACAAATCGAAAATAGCCAGCTTAAGCAAGACGTACCAAGTTTTGGTCCTGGTGACACTGTTGTCGTACAAGTAAAAGTGCGTGAAGGCGACCGTGAGCGTCTACAAGCATTTGAAGGTGTTGTTATCGCTAAACGTAACCGCGGCTTAAACTCTGCGTTTACCGTACGTAAAATCTCTAGTGGTGTAGGTGTTGAACGTGCGTTCCAAACCCATTCACCACAAATTGCAAAAATTGAAGTAAAACGTCGTGGTGATGTACGCCGCGCCAAACTTTACTACCTACGTGACCGTTCTGGTAAATCAGCACGTATCCGTGAAAAACTGTCAGTGCGTAAAGAAGAAGCGCAAGCTTAAGGCTTTAACTGCGTTATTTATTATCTGCCTAAATGGGTTAAACTTTGATTGTCATGGTTTAATCAATACCAAAAAAGCAAAAACCCCAAATAGATTTATTTGGGGTTTTTTGTTGACTAGCTTTATTCTTTTATTAATGGGCTAGTCATGATTAATTAAACTATGTTCTTTGGTATCTTTCATACGTGCATAAACAATCAATGAAATCCCAATCATAATCGTCACATATAAGAAAAACCATTCTTCATGACCTGCTTGCTTGAAGGACAATGCCACATACTCGGCTGTACCGCCAAACAAAGTGTTAGCAATGGCATAGGGTAACGCCACGCCCAACGCACGAATATGCGCAGGAAACATTTCAGCTTTGACCACCGCATTAATTGACGTATAGCCTGTGACAATTATCAAACCAAACAAACATAACGCAAACGCCATCCACGGGTCTGTCGTGCCTGCCAAGGTGCTAAAAATAAAGTAAGTAAATAACACCCCCATCACACCAAATCCTATCATCAGCGGTTTACGCCCGATTCTATCGGATAATGCCCCAGCGACAGGTTGCAAAAGCATAAAAATAAATAACGCAATAGCGGTGATTTGGGTGGCTGACTCTTTACTAAAGCCTGACGTATTGACCAAGAATTTTTGCAAATAAGTGGTGTAAGCATAAAATGCCAACGTACCGCCTGCCGTCAATCCAATGACCGTAAATGCCGCTTTGGGGTGTTCTTTAAATAAAGCCAATGCGCCGGATTTTTTTTGCGAACTACTGGTATCAACTTTATTAAAGGATTCTGTCTCAAGCAAGCCACGGCGAATATAAAATACAAAAAACGCCAACAAAGCCCCAATGACAAACGGAATCCGCCAGCCCCAAGCTTTGAGCTCAGCAGGGGTTAAAACTTGCTGTAGAATAATCAGAAGCACTAGCGCAATTAACTGCCCAGAAATCAGCGTAACATATTGAAAACTGGAAAAAAATCCGCGCTTGTCTTTACCCGCCATCTCGCTGAGGTAAGTGGCGCTAGCCCCATATTCGCCACCAACACTGATACCTTGAATTAAACGAGCAGTCACCAACAGTATTGGGGCGAAAATCCCAATACTGTCATAACCAGGTGTCACAGCAATCATCAATGAGCCTAAGCACATTAATGTTACTGATAGCGTAAGACCTGCTTTACGACCTTTCTTGTCCGCATAAACGCCCATTATCCATGCACCGATCGGTCGCATGACAAAGCCCACCGCAAAAATCGCTGCGGCACTCAGCAATTGAGCCGTTTGGTTGCCTTTTGGAAAAAATACAGGGGCAAAATATAAGGTAAAAGCTGCATACGCATACCAGTCGTACCATTCGACCATGTTACCCGCTGACCCGCCTAAAATAGATTTTAAGCGTGTTTTTTGGTCAATAGTTTCAATCGATTGAGACATTGAAAATCCTTGTCAAAGACTTGTTGAATACATGCTAAAGGTTATTTTTGCGCTGTCCATCCTTTTGGGCGTTCGTAGTCTTCATTATCCAAAAATTTATTGCGCTGCTCGGTAATAAATTTTTTGGCTTCTGGGTCAATCATGCTTAAGTGATTTTCATTGATGAGCATGGTTTGGTGCTCTAGCCATTCGTTCCACGCCTTGGCAGACACGGTGTTTTGCAATTCTTCGCCAAGCTTATTAGGAAACGGCGGTTTTGGCATTTTGGGTAGCTTTTGTTTGTATTTACGGCACATGACCATGTGGTCAGCAGGGTTATAAGTTTCCATTTGTTATCCTTTTAATAGTTGCTAGTCTATGTCTCTTGCATCGGCGTAAATCCACGCGGTAGCGCCACTGTCAAAGTGACCTTCTACTCGTGCGTAGGCATCGACTTCGTAGCGGTCGGCTTGGGCAAGCTCATCCTCGGTAATCTCAAAAATCACACCTGCCACTTTGTCGGTTGGGTTATTGGTTTTAAGTAGTATCGGATGAAAACGTTTGCCACTTTTGGCGACCACATCGTCATCGGTGATTTCAATTTCACCCAACTGGTAGCCAATGAGTTGGTCTTTACTACCCACCAGTGTACGCCCAAAGGTAGCAAGCTGTACATTTTCTTGTTGTAATGTGCCATACGAGAACAGTTTTGGCATATTAATGACCTAATTGTTCGATACGCTGACGCCCACGCTCAATCGCCATTTTGACTTGATTGGGCGCTGTACCGCCGATGTGGTTACGGGCATTGAGCGAGCCTTCAAGGGTCAGATATTCAAACACGTCCTCACCAATTAAGTCGCTAAAGCCTTGAAGCTCATCGAGCGATAATTCACTCAAATCCACGCCTTTTTGCACACCTAATGCTACTGCTTTACCCACTACTTCATGCGCGTCGCGGAAGGCTAAGCCTTTACGCACTAGATAATCCGCCAAATCGGTGGCGGTCGCATACCCTTTCATGGTCGCGGCACGCATATTTTCTTTGTTTGGAATCAAGTTTGGTAGCATATCAGCAAAAGCAAGTAGAGAGCCTGTTAAAGTATCTACCACGTCAAATAACGGCTCTTTATCTTCTTGGTTGTCTTTGTTGTAAGCCAGCGGTTGGTTTTTCATCAATGTCAATAGGGTAATCATATCGCCAAACACGCGTGCAGCTTTACCCCGTACCAGCTCTGGCACATCGGGGTTTTTCTTCTGTGGCATAATCGATGAGCCCGTGCAAAAACGATCAGGGACGACCACAAACCCAAATTGCGCTGACATCCACAAGATGATTTCTTCACTCATACGTGACAAGTGCATCATTAACAGGCTTGCGCTACTGGCAAATTCAATGGCAAAATCACGGTCGGATACGGCATCCAGCGAATTTTGACAAATCCCTTCAAAGCCTAATAGCTGTGCGGTAAATTCCCGCTCAATCGGATAAGTCGTACCTGCCAGCGCTGCGGCGCCTAGGGGCATTTGGTTGATACGTTTTCGACCATCAATCAAGCGCTCGCTATCACGCATTAGCATCTCAAACCATGCCATCACATGATGACCAAAACTGACAGGCTGCGCGGTCTGCAGATGGGTAAAGCCTGGCATGATAGTGTCGGTATGTTGGCTTGCCAAATCCAGTAAGCCCGTTTGTAGACGTTTTAACAATCCTAAAATAATATCGGTTTGGTCACGCAGATATAAACGGATATCGGTTGCGACTTGGTCATTACGACTACGACCTGTATGCAGTTTTTTGCCGACATCGCCAATAATAGCGGTCAGACGAGACTCCACATTCATGTGCACGTCTTCAAGCGCCACTGACCAAACAAATTTGCCATTGGCGATTTCTTGTTTGATTTGGGTCAAACCGCCAACGATTTGGTCTTTGTCTGCCTCGGTGATAATCCCCGCTTTGGCCAGCATGGTGGCATGAGCAATCGAGCCTGCGATGTCTTGATTGGCAAAACGTTGGTCAAATCCGACAGACGCGGTAAATTCAGCGACAAAACTGTCAGTGGCTTCGCTAAAACGTCCACCCCACATACTAGATGTGCTAGAATCAGCGGAAATTTGATTGCTCATAATACGTCCATTTTTTGTGTAAGTTTGAAAGGAATAAAGACAATGAGATTGCTAGAGCTGCTAATTCCCTCTGCAAAATCTAGGGCTAGTATAGCAAAAACTGAGGATGCCTCACAAATTTCACTCAAGCGGATTAAAGAGCCGCTCACCAGCACTTTTTTCCTGCCCAATCTGAGCGAAAAACAGACCATCAAACTGTGGGCAAGCTATATCGCTTTTTTTTCACTGGTTTCGATTTTAACGTATTTAACTTTTACCAATGATATCAGTTTGATTATCCGCCATAGCATTGAAACGGTGGTGATTACTATCTTAACTGTGACGGGTGAAATGGTTTTTGTGGCGAATTCTGCCAAAAAATTCAGAGAATTTAATTGGCGTTCAAAACAAATCACCGCCTATCTGCTATCGACCTCGTTTATTATCGTGCCGGTACTGAGTTTGCTAGGTCGGTTGCTGTTATTTTTCACACTGGGCTATGAAGTCAGTTTAAATACGCTGATACTAGAAACCCTGGTGAATACTTTATGTGCCTTTTTGATGATAGCGGTGCTGCTCACCTTTTTTGAGATACAGTACCAAAATATTCGCCGCGCTGAACTGCGTAACCAACAGAAACTCATCGAGCAAAACGAGCAGTTAAAGGCGCGTATCACCCCGCATTTTTTCTTTAATCTACTCAATACTATGCAATATCTGATAGAAACCGATGCGTATGAAGCCGAGAGAATGATTTGTCATATCTCGAATCTGTATCGGGTGAGCTTTGATGAAACGCGTGAGATTGCGCTACTTGATGAGATGGAGCTATGCGAAAGCTATTTGAGCATCGAAAAATACCGTTTTGATAAAAAGCTGAAAGTAACTTGGCATTTGCCCGATGAAGATTTGCTCTATGACATGGTAATTACCTCATTATCGCTACAAATAGTGATTGAAAAACTGATCGTACTGATTGTTGAAAACAGCACCGACCCCATTCACATTATTATTAGTATCGATTGGCAAAACGATGTTGCCAAAATTGATATCGAAATTGAGCTACCGGCAACAACGTATCAGCTGATTTGTCAAGATATTCGCCAAAAACTGCAGTTTAATAGCCAAGTGGCAATTTTGCGTCAGTATTTTGGTCATGAAGCCAGTATTCACTTTGAATTATCTGGTCAATTGTTAATCACTCAAATTCGCTACCCCCTTAAGGATGTCGCAGCTTTTTAGCCCATTTATTTTGTTAGTCGGAATTGGCATAAAAAAGTCACCAATCTGACGCGGCATTTCACATTTTATCTAACAAACTATGGTATATTAATTTGCGTCTACTTAAAACAATGCGTTTATTAGTTTATCTAATCAGTTAAGCGCTATTTTATGAGTGTTTGATTGCTCACCAAGTGGTTGTGTTGGATTTGGCATTAGATTGTGAAGAAAGTAAGACTTGTAGGGTTAAATACATGTGTTTTTGACCTCAAAGGAGCAAAGGAGTAAACAATGAGAGTTGTGATCTGTGACGATGAGCCACTGGCCCGAGAGAGGCTAACGCGTATCGTAAGAGAAGAAGGACATGAGGTTGTTGCACAGGCAGCCACAGGTATTGAGGCCATTGCAAAAGTCAAAGAAACCGCACCCGATGTAATTTTGTTAGACATTCGTATGCCAGAAATGGATGGTATCCGCTGCGCCAAAGAGCTTAATGAACTTAACAATCCACCAGCCATTATTTTTGTGACCGCGTACGACCATTATGCGATTGCCGCATTCAAAGCACATGCGATTGGCTATTTGCTAAAGCCTGCCAACAAAGAAGAGTTGTTACAGGTACTATCAAGAGCGTCATTGCTTAGTAATGCACAGCTCAATGAAATCAGTCGATTAGAAGACCCGTTAGCACAGTCCAATCGTCAGCATATTGCAGCGCGTACCCATCGCGGGGTGGAGCTGATTGCGCTGCAAGATATCTATTACTTTACAGCGGACCAAAAATACGTGCAAATCCGTCATAAAGGTGGCACGGTTTTAATTGATGAAACCCTCAAAGAGCTTGAACAAGAATTTGGGGATGCGTTCTTTCGTATACATCGCAATGCGTTAATCAATCTTAACTACCTAGAAATGCTTGAAGCGATTGACCAAGGTCAGTACCAAGTTCGTTTCAAAGGTTTGCCTGACCAGCTTGCCGTCAGCCGCCGTCATTTGCCATTACTACGCGATAAAATCCAATCAATGTAGTGTATGTAGTGTCGTCTTTCGTATGTTTGCGTATGCTTTAGCGAGCAGTCAGAGAAATTATCCTGACATTTTGCTATACTGTTGCCTAACTCGCTGAATCACTGACAGATACCCATCTGACAAATGCCTAGCTTAGAGAGTTAGGCATTTTTATCGAATGCTAAAAAGATACTGCTATGACTACGTTAACCACTTTAAATATCGCCACTCGCCAAAGCCCGCTTGCATTGTGGCAAGCCGAACACATCCAAGCGCGTTTGCAAGCGCTGTACCCAAGCCTGACCGTCAATCTAGTACCGATGGTCACCCAAGGCGACAAAATCCTAGATACCCCGCTGGCCAAAATCGGCGGAAAAGGTCTGTTTGTCAAAGAGCTTGAGCAAGCCTTGTATGAAAAACGTGCCGATATCGCCGTGCATTCACTCAAAGACGTACCCATGGTGCTTCCGGAAGGTCTGACACTTGGCGCATATTGTGAGCGTGAGCAGCCAACCGATGCCTTTATATCAAATCACTATGAAAGTCTAGATGCGTTGCCACAAGGGGCTAAACTTGGTACATCAAGTTTACGCCGTCAATGCCAAATTCAGCAATATCGTCCTGACTTAGAGATTATCAGCTTACGCGGCAATGTAGGCACGCGCTTATCCAAGCTAGATGCAGGTGAGTATGATGCCATTATTTTGGCAACCAGTGGCTTGACGCGTTTGGGGCTTACCGATCGTATCCGCCATGAACTTGATACACATATCAGTCTGCCAGCGGTCGGACAAGGTGCGCTTGCCATTGAATGCCGAAGTGATGATGCCGAGGTGCTGGCACTATTAAAACCGCTCAATGACGAGCCAAGCCGTCTATGCGTGATGGCAGAACGCGCCATGAATCGTCATTTGCAGGGTGGTTGCCAAGTACCGATTGCAGGCTTTGCTACCATTCAAGATGGACAAATTTATTTACAGGGTCGGGTCGGCAGTGTAGATGGTAAAACCTTGTTAAAAGCAGAGCATCATAACGCGTTAGTTGATGACGCACGGGAGTCTGAGCAAATTGCCGAAGCCGTGGGCGTGGTGGTGGCTGAAGCGCTCATTGCACAAGGTGCGGACAAAATCTTGGCACAGATTTATCAAGACGGCTGATATTGAGATCCTCCTACCCATGCAATTTATCAATACCAGACCTGATCAGCGAGCCAAGCCGCTAAGTCTATTTTTGCGTCAGCATGGCGTTAAAGTGATTGACCTGCCGCTGTTGACGTTGGTAGAAAAGCCGATGACAGTGGCAGAGCAGGCAGGTTTACAATCGATTGACCGTTATCAAGTGGTGGTGCTAGTCAGCGAAGCGGCAGTAAAGTATGGCTTAGCGAGGCTTGCTACCTTAGTCAAGCTAACGGAATTGTCCAAAAAGATTACATGGGTGGCGGTGGGTGACAAAACCGCAAATTACTTTAACCAAACCTGGCAGCAGCTCACAGAGTTGCCACCACCTACCATTATTTTTCCTGATGAAAAACGCGCGCAAAACAATGAAGGGCTATTGAATTTGCCGGTAATCCAATCGCTTGGTAAAGGCGATTACTTGCAGGTATGGCGCGGCATCGGCGGGCGAGAACTATTGGCGGATACATTGGCGGCAAAAGGTGTGCAAGTACATTTGCTAAACTTGTACCAACGGGTTTTACCAAGCGCAACTACCCAAGCATTTGCGGTTTGGCAGCAAACGCAGAGCCACAACCAACCCATCGTTGTACTCATCTCAAGTTTGACCGCCTGGCAAAACTGGCAACAACTAACAGCAAACACTCAAATGGCTGCCAGCTGTTATTATTTGGTATTGCAGTCGCGTATTGCAGAGCAAATGTTATTACAGCAGGCCAATCTTAACATAACTATTATCCCTGACTTAATGCCTGCGACAATTTTACAAGCTTTAACCACTCACCAATAGCTGCATGGCTTTCGGTTTGGCTAAGCTGTTTTGCGCTGAATCATCTACCCATGACAGCGTTTGCAGCGCTTGTTGCAGAGTTTGCGTCAGCCGCATACCCTGGTCAATCGTCAGCGTCATAATGAGCGGGGTCAAAAACCAATGAAAATGGGTAAGGCTATGTTTGACAGTATCAGGGCTATCTAAATTAACCTGCTGGATATTTAGCAGTTGCTCGGCTTGTAAGAACGCAAAAATAATCTGCTCAGCGGTGTTATATTCGGCTTCAAATGTTGACTCTTGCTGCCAGGTTGCCAGTAGCGGCGCCTCTGTGTTTTTTGCCCCCTGTTGTTTTTTGACAAAGGCCAATGGTAAACACCACAGTCCACCCCAAATCCCAGTGTCAGGACGTTGTAGCCACAAGGTTTTGTCATCGCAAACCAGCTTTAACGCTAGCGAAAACTTAGAGGGATTGGGTGATTTTTTGCTTTTTACCGGATAAAAACTTTGCTTGCCTTGGGCATTTGCCACGCAGTCGGCTTGCACGGGACACAGTAGGCAGGCAGGTTTGGCTTTGGTGCATAGCGTCGCACCCATATCCATCATCGCTTGCGCATAGTGCCCGCTATCACGGTTCGGTGTTAGGCGCTCGGCGAGTTGCCAAAGCGCTTTGGTTGTGGCAGTTTTGGTGATATCGCCGTCAATGCCAGCCCAACGGGTCAGCACACGTTTGACATTACCATCGCAAATCACCCCTCTGTCACCGCCATATTGGTCAGCTCTGACACCCATCGCCACAATCGCGCCTGCCGTAGATTGACCCACCCCTGAAATCTGCTCCCAGTGGGCAACCGTTTGCGGAAATTTGCCAGTTTGCTCGATGATATCCACCAGCTGCTTGGCACCTTTATGCAGGTTGCGCGCACGCGCATAGTAACCCAGCCCTGCCCAATGCTCAGCGACTTGCTCCCAAGATGCGTTTGCCAAATCCTGCACGGTGGGAAAACTTGCCATAAATCGCTCAAAATAAGGAATGACCGTCGCCACTTGTGTCTGCTGTAGCATTATTTCAGATAACCACACCGGATAGGGGTCTGGCGTGTCAAGCTGATGCTGCTGCCACGGCAAATCATGACGCCCGCTATGGTCAAACCAGGTCAAAATACGCGGTGCAAAACTATCAAGCTCTATTTCGGTATGTGTTTCGGTATGCGCTTGGGTATGATTGTGGCTTAAATGCTGATTAGGACTTAGCATCATTGAGTGGCTGGTGTTCGGATGTGCGTTCAAAATTCACCATCGGGTTAATATCGTGATAGCTATATAAGACTTTCTAGTTAGTATTCAATAGTGACTGACAACAGACTTAACAAAACTGGACTCAAACTGGGACATAGGCATAAAAAAAGCAATATCTTCATGGATATTGCTTTTGCTGTTAGGATGCAACTGGCATATGTTATACAAGATTGTCTTGCATAAACGCAATCATTTCATCCCAGCTGGCTTTTGCCGCATCTGCATCATAGCCCAAATCCACGCCATTTTCTTCGGCGCGTTTGTCAGCATTAGGATTGGTAAAGCCGTGTTTGGCGCCTTCGTACACATCGACTGTGTACTCTACATCGGCGTTATCCAACTCTTTTTTTAGCCCTTCAATGGCATCCATTGACACCATGCTATCGGCTTCACCATGTGCCACCAATACTTTGGCAGTGAACTTGCCTTTTTGTGCCGGTTGTTTTGGGGTAGGATTGCCGTGGAAAGTCGCCACTGCTTTGAGCGGGAAACCTTCACGCGCCATGTCTAAGGCAATTTTACCGCCAAAGCAAAAACCAATCACGCCCAAACGGTTCGTGTCAACAGCTTCAAGGTCAGTAAAGTCATCCATAATGAGTTTACAGCGCGCCATCAACATGTCTTGGTCGGCGAGCATTTGGCTCATCCATTCATTGGCTTGGGCGGCATCTGTGGTCAGTTTACCTTCGCCATACACATCCATGGCGACGGCAGCAAAACCCGCTTCGGCTAAACGCTCAGTGACTTTTTGTGGGTGAGCGGCGGCGCCCCACCATTCAGGCGCCACCAAAATCGCTGGGGCAGGGTTGTCGTGGCTAGCTGATTCTGGTAGACAGACATAGCTTTTAAGCTCCACGCCATCGGTGGTGGTAGATTCGAGTTGTAAAATTTGAATTGGCATCATGCATCCTTATGTTATGGTAAATGATATTATTGGTTGCTATTGTTATAAGACACTGGCGTTATAAAAACGCTGGATTCATACGCTAATGAGAGCGTGGCAAGTCAGTGCAACGGTTAATACAGGCATTACTGTATACTGAAAGCATCGCATTTTCCGTTATAATACTGTCACTGTTTTATACAAGCCAAAAGTTGAAAAAATAATGAGCCAATTTGTTACCTTACGCCCGCAATTTTGGGAGCGATTTTCGTTAGAACAACTGACTCAAGCTGAATGGGAAGCATTGTGTGATGGCTGTGGGGCGTGTTGTTTGATTAAATTTAAAGACGATGACACCGATGAAGTTGAATACAGTGATGTTGCCTGTCGACTGCTTGATTGTGCCACAGGGGCTTGCCAGCATTACCCAACAAGGCGCGACTATGTGCCCGACTGCATCAGCCTAACCATCGATAACATTGGCGAGATGTATTGGCTACCGGCAAGCTGCGCCTACAAGCGCTTGTACTACGGACAACCACTACCAAGCTGGCATTTACTCCTCACTCAAGATGCCGCCGTGACACAAACCATGATGCGCCAAAAAAATATCAGCGTGGCGGGACGCTGTCAGTCTGAAACAGAGGTATCTGAGCTTGAGCAAGAAGAACGGGTAATCCATTGGATTCGCCAATAGTGCTTGTTTATTCAAGGCTTTGCTAGCACTAAACAAGCTGATAGGTGAGTAAAATGAGCCAAAAAATACAATAAAATTAAGAAAAATACCATTGCAATCATCATGGGGTTAAGGTAAGGTAAAAAAATCTTTCGCCATATGAGGGTCTCGTCGGCTATGTCAGACGACAATTCGAGTTCACACTTGTCAAACAAACCACAAAGCAGTAGCTGGTCACGCGGTCTGAAACGCTGGCTATCTACCGCCCCTGAAACCCGTGATGAACTAGTCAAATTGGTACATGATTCGCGTCGATTTTTGGCGCCCGACACCGTCGATATGTTAGAGGGCGTGCTAGATTTACCCGCTATTCAAGTGCGAGAAATCATGACCCCTGTCAGCCACGTTGCAGGCATCACCCAGCACCAGAACTTGCAAGATATCATGTCGCTCTATATGGAAACCGCCCACTCGCGTTATCCTGTATTTACCGATGACAACAAAGACACGGTAATGGGTATCTTACTTGCCAAAGATTTGATTCCGTTTTTGGTCGCCAAGGCGCAAGGTCAAAATATTGACCATTTTAATCTTGAAGCGATTGTACGTCAGCCGATTTATATCAGTGAAACTGCGCGCTCTGACAACCTACTGCGTCTATTTCAAAAAAACCAAATTCATATGGCTATTGTCATTGATGAGTTTGGGGTGGCAGCAGGCGTGGTGACGATGGAAGACTTACTCGAGGAAATTGTCGGCGATATTATCGATGAGCATGATGACATCGAAGAAGATACCGATATCAATCATATAGTGCCTGTACCCAACCAGCCTGACACATGGATTGTGCAATCCATCACCTCAGTCTCAGACTGTAATGAACAGTTAGGTACCCATTTTGATAGTGAGGATGTCGCTAGTATGGGCGGACTGGTCATGCAAGAGCTTGGCGAAGTCAATGAGGTGTTGGGTCAAACCGTCTTTATTGACGATTGTCGTTTGACGGTATTGTCAGCAGATGGTCGATTTATCCAAGAAATTGAACTGGTTAAAGGGTATAATCAGCTCGACGATTAGTCCCATTACTTATGTTTGCAAAACCGTTTAACCCTAAAGGCAATACTCGCCAATGCGTCTTACTACCCAGTCCCTAAAAAAGCAACTTTCTGTACAATCTCATCATGATAGTGCCAAATCTGCCAATACCAAACAGCCCCTGTTACTCAAACTGGTGCTGGCTTGGCTTGCGGGTGCGGCATTTGTCTTTGCGTTAGCGCCTTACGATTTTTGGCTAGTGGCACTGTTATCGCCACTGGTACTGTATTGGCTATTATTGCCCACAATGTCAAATTGGCGGGCGTTTTGGCTTGGTGAAATGTATGGCATGGGATTGTGGAGCGTGGGCGCGTTTTGGTTGTTTACCTCCATTCATACCTATGGCGATACCCCTACCTTATTAGCTTTGCTGATGATTGGCTTTGTTGGCTTGGGGATGGGATTGTTTCATGGCGCCTTGGCAGTCATTTTTAATCGCTTTGTGGCAAAACAGCCGCTAAGCTTTGCGTCATTATGGGTGGTACAAGAGTGGTTAAAAACCTGGCTATTTACAGGTTTTCCTTGGCTATTCGTGGGCTATGCTTATACAGCGCAACCTTGGCTGACGAGCCTTGCCCCAATTTTTGGGGTGTTGGCGCTGAGCTTTGTATCCGTGTTCGTCTCAGCAAGTCTGGTGGAAGCGGCGCGAAAAAAATACCGTTTTTTAATTCCATCGTCTGTGATGTTACTGGCAAGCGTTGCGCTGTGGCTTATTGCCCCGCAATGGACGACCCCCAAAGGCACACCAAATCTAAAAGTTTCGTTAGTGCAAGGCAATATTCCGCAGGACTTAAAATGGCTGCAAGAATACCAAATCCAAACGCTGGGTATCTATGCAGGCTTAAGTAAAACAGAATGGGGGCAGGACATTATCTTATGGCCAGAGTCGTCAATTCCGATGTTTCAGACCGACGCCATGCCCTTTATCAGCCAAATTGCTGCCCAAGCCCGCGAAAGCAATACCGCATGGCTCACCGGTATTCCGTATGTCGATGTCAATAAATACGACCCAAAAGTTGATAAATACGAGCCATTTTACAACAGTGTGATTGCTTTGGGCGCCGATGCCAAAGGCTTATACAAGAAACAAAATTTGGTACCCGTGGGCGAATATATCCCGTTTGAAGGTATGTTAGATTGGGCATTGCCAAACTTGATGAGTGGCACCATGAGTTTTCGCAGTGGGTCTGCGCACCAAGCACCCTTGCAAGTCAAAAACCACCCAGTTGGCGTGGCGATTTGTTATGAAGTTGCCTATCCTGATACCACCCGCCGCAATGCCAAAAATACCGACTTTTTATTGACTGTATCCAATGATGCCTGGTTTGGCACATCGGCAGGTCCATTACAGCATCTACAAATGGTGCAAATGCGCTCGATTGAAACCGGTCGCTGGTTTATGCGCGCGACCAATACAGGTGTGACCGCCATTATCAATGATAAAGGCAACATTGTTGCCAAAGCGCCAGCATTTGAACGCACGGTGCTACGGGGCGAGATTCAATCGCGGGTTGGCAATACACCATTTATGCGCTGGGGTAGTTATCCTATCTTGGCACTGGCAGCGCTATTGCTACTGATTAGTTGGCTGGTTCGTAAAACACGTTAAAAACCTTAAATGCAGTAAGGTTTTGTCACCAATTGCAAAAATTTAGTATATAATGGTTACAAAGTTCCGTATAATAGTTATAAATTAGATTTGAATTCATTTAGATTCAACAACTCTTGCCCCAATGATTTACAGTGAGGTTTACGATGGCTCATCATGAAGTCGTGGAAAACAATGTCAAAAAAGAACTTAGTTACTCTTTAATTGGCGTTTTAGCGTTTCTAGGCGTGGTTTTATTAATCCTTATTTCAGCAATTGTTCGCCCCGCTGGTAACCACGTTGACGTTGCAAAACTCAATGCTGAAGTGGAAGCCAAAGCCGCTGCATCTGCTGCTGCCGCTGCCAAACCAGCGGGTTCGACGCCTGCGGCAACCTCACCTGCGGCGGGTGAAACCACCACCGCCACTGCCAATGCAGACACCGCAACAGGTCCAAATGCCACCGTTGCTAGCCCAGACAATGCTTCTATGACGCCATCTTCTGCACCAACGGCTACTGCAAAAACATCGACCATTGAAGCGCGCAATGCCTCAACGGCTGAAGCCAAAGCAGAGATTAAAGCCAAAACAGGTGACACTCCAAATATCGCACCACCTGTTGCCTCAGCGGTCAAATCTCAAGAACAATCAAAATAATACATTGATGAATGCACAAAAAAACCACGTTAGATAACGTGGTTTTTTTGTGCGCTAAGTCGTCACTGTCAAGCTTAAGCTTTTTGGTAAGTGACAAACTGATAGCTTAACCCGCTTTGTTCATCCGTGAATTTTTCACTTTCTGATGTTTTGACAAAATCACTGGTAATCTCTGGATAAAACGCCGCTGCGTTGTCAATCACGGTATCGACCTGAGTGATTTCTAAGCGATCACTAAACAGTAGGGCTTGTTGGAAAACTTTCTCGCCACCAATCACCCAAATCGTTTGCAAACCTTTACCATGAGCGAGCGATGAGGCTTGGGTCAGTGCGTCATCTAGGTTGTGCATCACAATGACGGCATCATCATCTACTTGGTAGTCCAAATTGGTGGTAATCACAAAATTGGTACGGTTGGGCAAGGGTTTTGCGCCCATGGATTCAAAGGTCTTGCGACCCATAATCACGATACCGCCATTGGTATGTTTTTTAAAATGTTTTAAGTCCTCAGAGATATGCCAAGGCAATTGATTATCTTTGCCAATGGCGCGGTTTTGGCTCATCGCCACGATTTGGGCGACTTCCACATTAGAATAACTCATGATTTATCCTTATTGTTGTGAGATTACTGTGAGTTTTGGCGTTGGGCTGCAAGCTTATACAGAGACTTCAGCCTTAATTGTGGCATGGCTTTGATAATTTTCAATTTTTATATCGTTAAAATCAAACGCAAAAATGTCAGTAATGTCAGGATTGAGCCAAAGTTTGGGTAGGGCAAACGGCTCGCGGCTAAGCTGCTCATGCACTTGCTGTAGATGATTGTTATAGATATGACAATCACCGCCCGTCCACACAAACTCACCGACGCCAAGCCCGGTCACATGGGCTATCATATGGGTAAGCAAAGCATAGCTGGCAATGTTAAAAGGTACACCCAAAAACAAATCCGCCGAGCGTTGGTACAACTGACAAGATAATTTGCCATCTGCGACAAAAAACTGAAACAGGGTATGACAAGGGGGCAAGGCCACTTCGTTGGCCTCCAAAGGATTCCAGCCAGAGACAATCAAACGGCGCGAGTTTGGGTTATTTTTGATTTCATTCACCACCCAACTGATTTGGTCAAAACCATCTGAATGGTAGCTGCCGTCCGCTTTTTTGCTCGCCCCGAAGTTGCGCCACTGGTGTCCGTATACCGCGCCAAGTTCACCTTCAGGCTTGCCAAAGCGGGCAGTTTGCTCGGCGGTTGCCCATTCATTCCAAATGCGTACACCATTGTCCTGCAAGTATTGGACATGGGTATCGCCTTTTAAAAACCAAAGCAGCTCATAAATCACGCTTTTGGTATGGATTTTTTTAGTGGTCAGTAGTGGAAAGCCTTCCTGTAAATCAAACCGCATCTGCGCGCCAAAATAGCTGATGGTACCGGTACCCGTACGGTCGCCTTTTTGTATGCCGTTAGCTAGCACCAGTTTAAGTAAATCCAAATAGGCTTGTTCGTTTTTTGACGTAATCATGGGTGATGAGTTCCTTGGTTAATTTTCTTTGTTAGTCCACATTCTTTTGACTGCCCCAATCATAGATTTGGTTTTTATACGCCCAAATCAATAAAACCAAACCACCGATAATCATCGGTAGGCTTAACATTTGCCCTTTGGTCATCCACCCTAATAAAATAAAACCTTGGTCAGCATCAGGTTGGCGGAAGAATTCGGTAATAAAACGCGCAATACCGTAGCCCATCACAAATAAACCACTAACCGCCATACGCGGACGCGGCCGACTGGCAAACCACCAAACCAAAACAAACAGTACCACCCCTTCAGTGAAAGCCTGATACAGCTGTGACGGATGGCGGGGGAGTAACAAATAATTGTTGCCATCAATCATAAAGGTTTGCGCAAGACTTTGCAGGGCAGGGCTCTGTTTGAGCAATTCATTGTCTTCATTGACCGCTTGCGGGAACAGCATCAGCCAGTTGTAACCACCATCAGACACGCGACCCCACAATTCGCCATTGATAAAATTGCCAATACGACCAAACAGCAGTCCGGTTGGCACGCAGGGAATGATAAAATCTAGCACATTCCAAATATTCTTTTGATATTTGCGAGCAAAAAATAGCATTGCGATGGCAACACCCAAAAATCCCCCATGAAACGACATGCCGCCTTGGTTGATTTTGAACAAATACATCGGATTGGCTAAAAATTCGCTCAATTGATAAAACAGCACATAGCCGATACGACCGCCTAGAATCACGCCCATCGCCCCATAAAATACCAGGTCAGCGACCATGTCGGCATTCCAGTCTGGGCGTGACTTAGTGCGATACCAAGCCAACGCATAAGCGGCAGCAAAAGCCAGTAAATACATCAGCCCGTACCAGTGGGCTTGGATAGGTCCCAAATGCAGAGCGACAGGATCCCATTGCGGGTGAGTTAAAATTAGTGGAAACATGGCAATTTAGTCATTATCGAAAATGCCAATATCATAGCAGTTTTGGCTAGTTTGGGCTATTTTTTGCTGTGCCCTTTTAGTTATTACCAACGGCTATCGTTCTCACAAGGCTCGCCATTACAAGCGCATTTCAATGCCTTGCTGTGCCATAAACTGCTTGGCTTCCCCCACGGTATATTCGCCAAAATGGAAAATACTCGCCGCTAGTACCGCATCAACACCGCCTTGCAGCACCCCATCTGCCAAGTGTTGCAAATTACCGACGCCACCCGAGGCAATCACTGGCACATTTACGCTATCTGTAATGCGCTTCATCAGGGCGATATCATAGCCGTTTTTGGTACCATCTGAATCCATCGAGGTCACAAGCAGTTCACCGGCCCCAAACCCTGCCATTTTGACCGCCCATGCCACCGCATCAATACCAGTCGCTTTGCGTCCCCCATGGGTAAAGATTTCCCATTGATTGTCACCCACTTTTTTGGCATCAATCGCTACCACGATACACTGACTGCCAAAACGCGCTGCCGCTTCACCGACAAATTCAGGGTTAAAAATTGCCGCTGAATTAATCGATACTTTATCCGCGCCCGCGTTTAGCAAGTGACGAATGTCATCGACTTTGCGCACCCCGCCGCCCACGGTCAGCGGTACAAATACGGTCTCTGCCATGCGTTCAACCGTGTGATAGGTGGTATCGCGTCCATGATGGGTAGCGGTGATATCCAAAAAAGTGATTTCATCCGCGCCTTGTTCGTTGTAGCGCTGCGCCACTTCAACAGGGTCGCCCGCGTCTTTGATGTCGACAAATTGCACACCTTTGACCACCCGACCATTGTCAACATCAAGGCAAGGGATAATTCGTTTTGCTAACATATTCGATTTCCTTCTATAATAGCCGTAAGTTTATCAAATTTACTTTGCCATTACCGCAGTTTTATCGGTGTGCTGCGCTTCAAGGATGCCTTATGTCTGTATATACCCAGTTGACTGACCAACAATTTAGTGATTTTTGCCAACAATTTGGCGTGGATTTTGCCAAAGCCATACCTATCACACAGGGTATCAAAAACAGTAATTGGTTTATTGAAACAACCACGGACAAAGCCGGTGAGCCGTCTTATGTATTTACCTTGTTTGAAGAACGCAAACCGCATGAAATTCAAAAAATGGCGATTATCCTAAATCGCTTAAAAGACCAGCTACCTGTAGCAGCACCGCTAGCCGCCAAAAACGGCGAGTTTTTGCTGTATTTTGACAACAAAGCCATTGTGGTGTCACCAAAACTCTCGGGCGGTCACCCGAAAGCAACCACACCTGATATGTGTCGCCAAATGGGCGAGGCTTTAGCCGTTCTTCACCAAACCTTGCAAACCTTGACCCCTGCACAAAACTATGGCGTTGAGTTATATCCTTGGCATTTGGTGCGTGACCGTGAAACCAAGTTTATGCCAAGCGATGAAGCCAAACTGATGAGTGATATTTGGCAAGCCTACGAAACCGTAGCGAGCAAAAATTTGCCAACAGGGTTATGTCATCTGGACATGTTTGCCGATAACACGCTGTGGGATTTTAGTGATGAAACCCAACCAACACTCACAGGTTTGCTTGATTTTACCGAAGTCAGTGTTGAACATTTTGTGATGGATGTGGCGATTACTATTAATGATTTTTGCACCACTTGGGGTAACGCCAATGATGGCGAAGCGGTGAATTTTGATGACGCCAAAATGCAAGCGTTTTTACAAGGCTACGAGAGCAAACGCGCTTTGAGCGATGATGAAAAAAAGGCATTGCCGATTATGCTTGCTATGGCGGGCGTGACGTTTTGGCTGCTGCGTTTGAATGTGATTTATTATAACCGTCAGCAAGGTCGCACGGGCGATAATATTATGGTGAAAAATCCTGATTTGATGAAACGCCTAGCCAGCTTTCATTGGGGGAAGGTTAAATAAGGCATTGCGGTGTTTTTATCACATGGCATAATTTACCAAATCGTCAATAGGCACATTGATAAAACAAATAGATTGGTAAAAAAAGGATAAAAGAAAGCCCCGATTACGTTTATCCTAAAAAGAATAACGCAGGGTTGGGGGCGTATTCACTCTAATTGTTATACTATCTTCACTGTCAAATCCATGCTTACAGGACTATAGAAATGAACGATAGCAATCACTGGCAAAAACTTGCCCAATACCCGACCAACTTATTGGCAGAAACCCACGCCATCTATTTACAAAACAACGGCATCAATGTACAGACCCAACTCGTTGATCTGATGGGATTGAACACAGGCGGTGTACTATGGGTTGCCCCTGAAGATGTTGAGCAAGCCAGAGCTTTGCTCGATAATATCGATGACACCTCGCAACTAGCGGATGACGGCTTGGTAGACCATAACGACTCAGCAAAATTGCAGTAGAAAGGAACCCTAATCACCATGTGCCAACTTCTGGGTATGAATTGCAACACACCCACTGATATTCATTTTAGCTTTGCGGGGTTTCGTCAGCGGGGCGGGCAGACCGATATCCATACCGATGGGTTTGGTATTGTGTTTTTTGAAAAAAATCCCGACCCATCACAGGGTAATCGTAAAGCAGGGCTGCGTCAATTTCACGATGATAAGCCAAGTTTCTGCTCACCGGTGGCGGATTTAGTCAATAGTTATCCGATTAAGGCGATGAATGTGATTAGTCATATTCGCAAAGCCACGCAAGGCACAAATTGCTTGGCTAATACCCACCCATTTGTCCGTGAGGTATGGGGTGAGGAATGGGCGTTTGCGCATAATGGGCAATTGCAGATGGATTTTATTGATCAGCTCAGTCCTGTGCCCACCCACTATCAGCCCGTAGGTACAACCGATTCGGAGATGGCATTTTGTTATCTGCTCAATCGACTCAAATCACAGTTTAGTGAGCCACCCAGCAACGAGGTGTTATTCCAGTTTTTGACCACGATTTGTCGTGAGTTATCGGCGTTGGGCTTGTTTAATTGTCTCATTAGCAATGGCGATTGGCAGCTAGCCTATGCAGGCAGCTTGCTGTTTTTTATCACCCGTAAAGCGCCATTTGGTGAGGCGAAACTCGCTGACAGTGAGCTGGCGATTGATTTTAGCGAGGTGACCTCGCAGACCGACAAAGTGACCTTGATTACTACCATTCCTTTGACTTACAACGAACACTGGCAACAGCTTTATGTGGATGAATGTTTGATGTTTCGGGATGGCGATATTTTATTTAAAGATACCCCTGATAATCCGACCCGCTTAACCATTGAAGAAGGCATTGCCATCGCCCGCAAAGTGGGGGCGAGCTTATAATATGATAAAAGTCGCTTATTCTGATATTTTTAAATATGACGTTCCTGAGCGTCACCGTTTCCCTATGCAAAAATATCCGATGATTGCGGAGCGGTTATTGGCGGAGGGTACATTGACCCAAGCCAATTTTTTTGCCCCGCAGCGATTGAGCGAAGACGAAATTCTCACCACACATACACAAAGGTACTGGCAGCACCTAAAACAGCAAACATTGCCCGCCAAAGACGCGCGCGCCATCGGCTTTGAGATGACGCCAAGGCTCGTTGAGCGGGAACGTGTGATTGCCCACGGCACTTATGAATGTGCGTTATTCGCCAAACAATTCGGTGTCGCGCTCAATATCGCAGGCGGTACCCACCATGCATTTGCCGATCATGGCGAAGGGTTTTGCGTGTTTAACGATGTGGCGGTGGCGAGTAATTTATTGTTGGCACGTGGACAGGCGACCCAAATTCTGACCGTGGATTTGGATGTCCATCAAGGCAACGGTACAGCGCATTTGATGGCAAATGAACCGCGAGTATTTACCTTCAGTATGCATGGCGCAAAAAACTATCCATTTCGAAAGCAAGCATCCGATTTGGATATTGATTTGCCAAACGAGACAGGCGATGAGGCGTATTTAGCAATATTAATGGAGACGATACCCAGACTCATCACAAAAGTGAAACCCGATATGCTGTTTTACCAGTCCGCTGTGGATGTGCTCGCCACCGATAAGCTCGGTAAACTTGCGCTCACCCGTGACGGCTGTGCCAAGCGTGATGCGTTTGTATTTAGCCAAGCCAAAGCCCATGGAATTCCAGTGGCTGTGGTGATGGGTGGCGGCTACTCAGAAAACATCGACGATGTGGTGGAAGCCCATTGCAATACCTTTCGCATGGCAAAAAAGCTGTATGAGTGAGTGTTAAGAGATAAAAAAAGCTCTGTTACACAGAGCTTTTAAAATAGACCGTGGTTATGCTAATCAATGCGCTAATGCATACGCTAATCATTAAGCTAATACTTTCTCAAGCGCCTGCTTAAAACGGCTGACTGTACCGTCGACATCTGTTAATTTATCTAACCCAAATAGCCCCAAACGGAATGTTTTAAAGCTGTCAGGTTCGCCAACTTTCAGCGGGACGCCGCCTGCAATTTGTAAGCCTTGGGCTGCAAATGCTGCACCTTTATGCATATCATCACGGTCGGTATAGACCACAATCACACCGGGCGCTTGGTAGCCTGCTGCTGCGACGCTGATAATATCGTGTTGATTGAGGACAGAGAGCACTTTTTGACCCAATTCAAATTGGGCGCTTTTGAGTTTATCAAGTCCAATCGCTTCGGCTTCTTTGACGGTATCGCGGAATTTGGTCAGCCCATCGGTTGGCATCGTCGCATGATACGCATGACCGCCATTTTCATAAGCGCGCATGATAGTGAGCCACTGTTTGAGATCTAGCCCAAAACTGGTCGATTCGGTAGCTTCCACTTTGGCAACCGCTTGTTCATTCATCATCACTAGCCCCGCACATGGCGTGCTTGACCAGCCTTTTTGTGGAGCAGAGATGAGCACATCAATGCCCAACGCTTTCATATCAAGCCACACGCAGCCTGATGCGATACAATCAATGACCAGTAAACCACCGACACTATGCACCGCATCGGCAAGTTGTTTGATGTAGTCATCAGGCAGCATCAAGCCTGCGGCGGTTTCGACATGCGGGGCAAATACTACCGCAGGTTTTTTGGATTGAATCTCAGCGACAGCTGCGTCGATTGCCACTGGCTCAAACTGCTGTTGTTGCCCCATTGAATCGCTGTTGTCACCGATGTGTGCGGTCAGGACGGTCACGTCATCCGTGATACGACCTTTTTCAAGGATTTGCGTCCAGCGAAAACTAAAAAAGCCGTTGCGGATGATGAGCACTGTTTGGTCAGTGGCAAGCTGGCGCGCAACCGCTTCCATACCGTAACTCCCTGTACCCGGCACGATTGCCACCGCATCGGCGTTGTACACGTTTTTTAAGCTTGTGGACAAATCATTCATCACGGTTTGGAATTTTTTGGACATGTGATTGAGCGAGCGGTCGGTGTAGACCACAGAGTATTCTAATAAACCGTCTGGATCAATATCTTGGCGTAGCGCTGGCATGGGACTCTCCTTTAATATCGTTGTCTTTATCGCAAAATCGCAAATAAAATTAGTCTAGCAAAAAAGCCCTTTTAAAAAACAAAAAAATTGTAGAGTGGTTGTTAAATTTTTTGTTATCAATGGCGCAGCGATTAAGCCAAAAACTGTCCACAGCAGCGTTTGTATTTCTCACCACTGCCGCAGGGGCAAGGCTGTTTTTGGGTAACTTGCATGGTGACTGTTGGATCTAGAAAATACCAACGGTTTATGCGACCGCTGAGGATGTTGACGAAGGTAGAAAGTTCATGATGCGCATCCTTGCCAGTGGTTGAGTGAAAGAATGCGTTAAATTCTACTTGAGCATGGCGTTTACCAAGTTTTGCTAGATAGTTGATGACTTCAAGTCCTGCCCAATCGGTCTGCTGCGCCCAGTCGCTAATTGCTTTTGTATCGAGTAGCGGCTGCTGAAAAGGTGCGGTGGTGGCAACGATATACTCGACATATTGAAGCACAAACGCACAGTAGCGTGAGCGCATTAGCTGTGCTGCGGTATCGGCGACTTTTTGCCCCACATGCAGGGGCGCACAGCAATCAGCATAAGACAGTGTAGAGCCGCAAGGGCAAGGTGACGTATGTATCATGTTAATGAATGTTCGGTAGGTTGATGGCGGTAGGCAAGATATTTTTCTTTAAAATAAGCCAACTAATCGGGTCTTGTAGCGTCTGCCAAAATAATTTAAATGGCGGGGCAAACACAATCAGGGCAGCCAACACGGCATATAAGCCCAAATACCAGCCTACTTGATCGAATTTAAACACTTTAAACGCAGTACCAAAAGATTTTTTGACACTCAGCCCTAACAGGTTGACGCTAAACATCTCATCTAACAGCAGATGAACAATGGCGCCAAACATCAAAAACAGCCCTAAAAACCAACTGATAACAGCGCCTTGCTTAAACCCATAAAAGCTGGCGTACACGAGGGTCATCGCCATAATCCCCAGATAGGGAATCGAGTGCACGATACCACGATGCACCGTCAATTTGCTATATAAATTAAACACCCCGTAGCGCATCAGCAAATAAGATGCTAACCATAATCCTGCCAATGCAACCAACGAAAACTGCCCGACACACAAGATAACAATAAAAAATGCGCACAACAGCGATACGACATTAAAGCCTACGGTCGCGGGTACCGAGTGGTCCAAATCAATATCGGGCAGCAAGCCACCAACGGTACCAGCCACCACACACATCAAATATTCAGGCGCGGTCAGCATCCCTGCTTTATAAATCACCAAGCCAGTGACGCCACTTGCGACAAAAGCCACGCTTATGTGGGTGTTAAAATTTGCCATAGTCTTCGCCCAGTTATCAAATAGCTTAAAATCAGCGAGTCAAAACTCGAGTGGTAAAATTTAGTGGCTTAAATCAAGTAGCTAGAATCAAGTAGGTTAAAGCAGATAGCCAAAAAATCATTTATCTATCACATATGCAATTGCGCGCTCAATTATATGCTAATTTTGATGACAAAGCGTCAACTGAGCGCAAGGAAAATTGATTTTGTGGGGTGGGGCATGGGGCATGGAGAAAAGCAAAACACTGTAACCTAGGATGTGGCAAGGCAACACTACATACTAAAAACGCCTACCAGAAACAGACAGCAAAAACAAAAAAGCCATCGTCCGTCAGACAATGGCTTTTTTTAAAATAAGTGGCGTCCCCACGGGGATTCGAACCCCGGTTACCGCCGTGAAAGGGCGATGTCCTAGGCCTCTAGACGATGGGGACGCAATCGCACGAGGTGCTCTAAGCAGACTTAATAGTGGTGGAGCTAAGCGGAGTCGAACCGCTGACCCCTTGCATGCCATGCAAGTGCTCTACCAACTGAGCTATAGCCCCATTTTGGGAATTATTTAGACTGCTTTGCCTAAGAGTGCGCGTATTTTATTGAAAACTTATTTTGCTGTCAAGATGATTTTTGCCTAAAAGCACAAAATTTTTACCCATTCTTGCTATAATGATGCCTGCTTAATGTTGCCTTCATATAACGACTGTAGATTAGTTATATTTTGTTGTTTTGTCTAAAATTATAAGGATAGCCCATGTGGTTGGTAAATTTTATTTTGCATATCGGTGATCATTTACAAGAGCTGGTCAACAACTATGGCAATTGGATTTATGCGATTTTGTTTGCCATTGTGTTTTGCGAGACGGGTCTGGTGGTGTTGCCATTTTTGCCAGGGGATTCGATGTTGTTTGCGGCAGGCACCATTGCCGCAGTGGGCGATATGAATATTTTTGTGCTAATTGGTTTATTGATTGTGGCGGCAGTATTGGGCGATTTTGTCAATTTTGAGATTGGCAAACACTTTGGGCAAAAGTTATTTTCCAATCCCAATTCCAAGATTTTTAAGCAAAGCTATTTGCAAAAAACCCACGATTATTATGAAAGATACGGCGGACGCACCATTATTATTGCCCGTTTTATTCCCATTGTACGCACGTTTGCGCCGTTTGTAGGCGGTATGGGTAACATGAATTATGCCCAGTTTGCTCGCTACAACATCGTTGGCGCGGTATTATGGGTCGTATCTTTTACCACGCTAGGTTATTTTTTTGGTCAATTACCTTTTGTCAAAGAACATTTTTCGTGGATTATGATTGCCATTATTGTGTTTTCGGTGGTACCAATGATTGTCGAAATCATTCGCCATCGCAAGGATAAATAATTGAATTAGTGTTCAAAAATAACGCTAACTGCCAAAGTCAATCTAGCATTTAGCGTTGCCTTCCAAATTTATATTTTATCAGCCACCTATCATCGCTAGGATTCAATTTATAAAAATTCGATAGTCGGCTATAATAGCCGCTAATTTGAAATTTTTGTAAAATTGAGAAATCCATGTCAAAAGTCCGTACCCGTATTGCCCCAAGCCCCACAGGCTTTCCCCACGTTGGCACCGCCTATATCGCACTATTTAACCTTGCCTTTGCCAAAGCGCATGGCGGTGACTTTATCCTACGCATTGAAGACACCGACCAAACGCGCTCCACCACGCAATCTGAACAAATGATTTTGGACGCCCTGCGCTGGGTCGGTCTTGACTGGGCAGAAGGTCCAGACGTCGGCGGTCCACATGCACCGTACCGCCAAAGCGAGCGTAAAGACATCTACAAACAATACGCCGAAGAACTGTTGGACAAAGGTCATGCATTCCGCTGTTTTGCCACCAGTGATGAACTCGACCAAATGCGAGCCGAACAGATGGCGCGGGGTGAGACCCCAAAATATGACGGTCGCTATGCGAACCTTACGCGTGAACAATCGGACAAGCTCGCCGCCGAAGGCAAGCCATTTGTCATTCGTATGCGTGTGCCAGACGAGGGTGTCTGCAAATTTGACGATATGCTACGTGGCGAGGTCGAGATTCCTTGGGCACAAGTGGATATGCAAGTGCTACTTAAAACCGACGGTCTACCAACCTACCATTTGGCAAACGTGGTCGATGACCATTTGATGCAGATTACCCACGTCATCCGTGGCGAAGAGTGGATTAACTCTGCCCCAAAACATCAACTGTTGTATAAATATTTTGGTTGGGATATGCCCGTACTCTGTCATATGCCACTGCTTAGAAACCCCGACAAATCCAAACTATCCAAACGCAAAAACCCAACGTCTATCACTTATTACCGTGATGCAGGTGTATTGCCAGAAGCCTTGCTTAATTATTTGGGACGGATGGGCTATTCGATGCCAAATGAAGCCGAAAAATTCACGTTGGATGACATGATTGCCAGTTTTGACATCAAACGGGTGTCGCTTGGCGGTCCGATTTTTGACGTGGAAAAACTCACTTGGCTCAATGGCGAATGGTTGCGCTCACTGTCACCCGAAGCCTTAAAAACCAAAATTCTCGATTGGGCCAATGACAGCGACAAACTTACCGCGATTGCCAAAGCCATCCAGCCACGCATTAACTTGTTGTCAGATGCGGTGAATTGGTCGGGCTTTTATTTCCAAAACTTGCCAACGATTAGTGAGGTGGACTTTGAGCATAAAGTGTTATCCACTGAGCAAACCGTGGAGATTCTGCAACTTGCGCAATGGCAGTTAGAAACCTTGCCTGTATGGACGGAGGAGCATATCCAAGCGGTATTGTCTGGTTTGGCAGGCGAGATGGGCATTAAGTTGCGTGATTTTATGTCGCCATTTTTTATTGCCATCGCAGGTAGCAAGTCAAGCACGCCTGTGATGAATTCAATGTATTTGATTGGGGCGGATATGACATTGCAGCGCCTGCGTCATGCCATTGAGGTATTAGGCGGTGTCAGTAAGAAAAAAGCCAAAGAATTGGAAAAACGTCAAAAAGCATTGCCAAGCTTTTTGACTCCATAAGCTTAATTGTTTTGTATAAAAGTCCGTCGCTGTGGCGGATTTTTTATTTTAGTGCGAGTAACTCAGGGTCATGCTAAATAACATGAATAAACCTAACAAAGATGGTATCATACCTAGCAAAATCAGATTCTAATTTTTACAATTTAAAGGTAATCATCATGGCAAATCTTCAAAACGAACTCGCCCAAGTACAGCATATCAGCGGTGAATTACACACCAATGCCCACGCCAAAATCGGTATGGTGGTAGGACGTTTTAACAGCTTTGTGGTAGAAAGTTTGGTCAGCGGCGCGATTGATACCTTACTGCGTCATGGTATCGCAGGTAGCAATATTACTGTCGTGCGTGTACCGGGTGCTTGGGAAATTCCACTGGCGGTTGCCCGTATGGCACAAACCGATAAATTTGACGCTATCATCGGCTTAGGCGCGGTGATTCGTGGTAGCACGCCGCACTTTGATTTTGTCGCTGGTGAATCTGCCAAAGGCTTGGGCGCGATTGGGTTGGATTATGACGTGCCTGTTATTAATGCGATTTTGACCACAGACAGCATCGAACAAGCCATTGAGCGCTCGGGTACCAAAGCAGGAAACAAAGGCTCAGAAGCAGCCATGGTCGCGCTTGAGATGATTAACGTGTTGGGTCAAATTGACGCACAAATGGCTGGTGAATAAGGTAGCAATATGACTGACAATTCAACCCACACCCCACCAGAGCAGGCGAGTCAAGACAACGCCATCAATTATAAAACCAGCCTGACCGCGATTCGTAAAGCACGCCGTTTTGTGGTGCAAGGGCTATATGAATGGCTGTTGACAGGCAACCCATCGCACGAAATCGAAGCGCATACCCGCAGTGAGAATGCCATGCACACGGTGCATTTGGGCTATTATCACGAGCTACTAAGCAAAATCATTGAGCAAAGCGATGACTTAATCGCCTATATCGACAGCCTACTTGATCGCCCTTGGACACGTCTAGATAAAGTGGAGCAAGCGGTATTGCTTGTCGGTGCCTATGAAATGAAGCAGCACTTGGAAGTGCCTTACAAAGTAGTGATTGATGAAGCGATTCAGCTCAACACCCATTTTGGCTCATCAGATGGTTATAAAATGATTCACGTGGTGATGGATAAAATCGCCAAAGAGGTGCGTATGCCTGAAGTAGAAGCAGATGCCAAAAAAGCCAAAACAGAGGATGCGCCGCAGCCGCCATCGCAAGCGACCACTGAAGAAGAAAAATAATACCGTAAAGGGTGTAGCCAATATGCCCTTTTATGCTCGATACGGATGGCTAAGATGTCCGAATTTTCTTTGATTTATCAACATTTTCAACACTGTACACGCAACAATCCCTTGACCCAAGTGGGTATTGGGGATGATTGCGCAATAAGCAGCATGCCGAGTGATTGCGAACTGGTGAGCTGTATTGACACGCTGGTTGCAGGTCGGCATTTTCCCTTCTCAACATCCGCTTATGCCATCGGCTATAAATCGGTCGCGGTCAATTTATCCGATTTGGCAGCGATGGGTGCGACACCCTATGCGATATTGCTGGGTATTAGCTTGCCTACTAAGCTTGCACAGGATGACTGGCTCAAACCATTCGCCCAAGGCATCGCGGACATTTGCAACCGATTTGATGTCGAGCTCATCGGTGGCGATACCACCCAATCTAACACCTTAACCATCTCTGTCACTGCACTGGGTTTTGTGCCAACCGGGCAAGCTATTACCAGAGGGGGCGCAAAAGTCGGTGATATCATCTGTGTGAGCGGTGAGATTGGCTCAGCAAGTTTTGCGTTACAGCAGATTTTACACGCTGAAAAATCTGAGCGGCACAATATCGCTTTACAACAAATCGCTTTACAGCCGGCACTCGATTTACCTGTTCCGCAAGTTGAGCTCGGGCAAAAATTACGTGGGTTTGCCCATAGCATGATTGATATTTCAGACGGGCTAGGGCAGGATTTGGGTCATATCCTAACTGCATCCAAGGTGGGCGCGGTGGTCGATTTGGCTAGCATTCCAACGCATCCACGATTACAGGGTTTACCAAATACTGAAAAGTGGCAACATCAGCTCAATGGCGGTGATGATTATCAGCTGTGCTTTACCATGAGTGAGCAAAATTTTGTCAAATTTAATCAACAGTTTTCGGATAAAATTTTTGCCATTGGCAAAATTGTCACAGAAAACGGCTTGAGGCTGACTTATAATAACCAACCAATTGAATTTTCGATCACTGGCTATCAGCATTTTTAGCCAAAGAACGCCCTATGACTCAACTGCACAAACCCGACGTCCGTAAAGCCAATGTTTGCCCGCCTTGTCCGCCAACCGCGAGCGTTTGGGAAAAGCTGATTTATTGGCTCGGTATCGGCTTAGGCTCAGGATTGCCAAAGCGCGCTGCTGGGACGTGGGGCACGGTGGGTGGACTGGTGGTTGCCATTCCGATGTTGTGGCTTGGCTTTTGGGGGTTTTTGGCGGTGACGGTGGTGGGCGCTCTAGTCGGTAGTTATATCTGTGGCAAAACATCGGATTTGATGGGTGTACACGATGACCCGCATATCGTTTGGGATGAATGGGTCGGGATGTGGGTGTCACTCTTGCCAATTTTATGGCTGCATTTCTATGATGATGCTTTATTGCAAGGTCATCAGTTAAGTTTACTGCTACTATACTTTGCTGCATTTGTCGCGTTTCGTTTTTTTGATATTTTAAAACCCTTTCCGATTAAATGGGTGGACAAAAATGTCAGTGGCGGTTTTGGTATTTTGATTGATGACATTTTGGCGGGGCTGATGGCGGGGGTTGTGCTAATAGTTTTTGTAAGTGTACTCGTTACTTATGTTTAACCTGTTGTATCATTAAAATTAATTTAAAAAAGAATAAGGAATTCCCATGACCAACTTAACCATCATCATCATGGCAGCAGGCAAAGGCACTCGCATGAAATCGAGCAAGCCAAAAGTACTACAACCGCTGGCAGGCAAGCCTTTGCTACATCACGTACTCGCCACTGCCAAACAGTTGGGTAGCCAAAAAAATATCATTATCTATGGTTTTGAAGGTCAGCAAGTCAAAGATGCCTTTGCCGATGAACAAATTGATTGGGTCGAGCAAGCTGAGCAATTGGGCACGGGTCACGCGGTGCAAATGACTTTGCCGGTGTTGCCTAAAGAGGGTAAAAGCTTGATTTTATCAGGCGACGTGCCACTTATTGGCGTCGATACCTTGCAGAAATTGACAAATACAGAGAGCCGTTTTGCCATGCTGACCTTAAACTTAGCCAACCCATTTGGCTTGGGGCGTATTGTGCGTGACAACAACCAAGTAATCGCCATTGTCGAAGAAAAAGATGCCAACGATGAGCAAAGACAAATCACTGAAATCAATAGCGGTGTGTACTGTGTCGCCAATGATATTTTGCATCGATATCTCAATAACTTGACCAATAACAATGCCCAAGGCGAATATTACCTGACCGATATCGTCAAAATGGCGGTGGATGATGGCATCGAAATTGCCACCGTATCGCCGACCCATCAGTTTGAAATCGAAGGCGTGAATGACCGTCTGCAGTTGGCAAATCTAGAGCGTACTTGGCAAACGCATCAAGCCCAAGCGCTGATGAAACAAGGCGTACATTTGATTGACCCAAGCCGTTTTGATTTACGCGGTTCGCTAAAAGTTGGCAAAGATGTGCAAATTGATATTAATGTCATCATTGAAGGTGACTGTGAGCTAGGTGACAACGTCAAAATCGGCGCAGGGTGTATCATCAAAAACAGCAAAATCGCCAGTGGCACCGTGGTGCAACCTTACAGTTTATTTGACAATGCGGTAGTAGGCGCAGACAACCAAATCGGACCATTTGCCCGTCTGCGCCCCAATGCGGTCACTGATAAAGACGTGCATATCGGTAACTTTGTGGAGCTTAAAAACACCCAAATGGCAAGCGGCGCCAAAGCCAATCATTTGGCGTATTTGGGCGATGCCACCATTGGACAAAAGACCAATATCGGCGCAGGCACTATCACTGCCAATTATGATGGCGTCAATAAGTTTAAAACCGAAATCGGTGATGAAGTTAGAATTGGCTCAAATGCGGTGCTGATTGCCCCTGTGACCATTGGTGACCGTGCCACCATTGGCGCTGGTAGTGCCATCAGTAAAGCCTGCCCTGCCGAAAAACTGTCCATCGCCCGTGGCAAACAAGTCACGATTGAAGGTTGGCAACGTCCTGTTAAAGTGAAATAGTGAGAAAATATGAAAATCTTAGAATTTGAGCTTTTTATAAAACAAGCATCACTAAATGCTCTACTAATAACATTCGCTAACTCAAAACCCTTCGATAGTAAAGGTGCAAAAGGTTTTGTAATTGAATCATCTTATAAAGCGTCAAAATATGCTCCTTATCCATTAACTGAAGAGATCTATCAATTAAACAACCAATTATTATCAGAATTTTCAGGGCTGGATTTTCAGTTAAATGGTACGAAACACCAATTTTTTATAAAAAGCTTATTCGTAACTGATGAATTTTTTAAACATATCTATAAGCAAATTCAAATCAAACGTATTGAAAGTCAAATTTCTGATGATGAGTTTTCAGATTTGATTTTATTGGCATTTTTTGCGTTTCGTGGTAGCCCTGATTTTAAACTGAATTTTTATAGTTTGGATTTACCTCGCCAAATTGTCAGCTCATTTTATTTAGATAGTTTATTTAAACTCTTAACTAATATTAATGATTTACGTCAATTAAACTTGAACTTTAGAGAATTACAAGATCAGTTTATTACTGGCGAAAATGAACGTAATACCCAATTTCGCATAAATTTACGGTATTTTGCTGATAATTTTACCAACCAATTATCTCGAATTAATCAATTCAAAGCTGATATCTTAAAACAAAATCAAGCCTTAATTCGTACCAAAAACATCGCCCAAGAAAGTAAAACCTTTATTGAAAGATTGATGTTTTATAAAGACAATGTTCTAAATCAACAAAAAACCGAGCGAGAAATTGAGCAGTTACGCAAAGATTTGGGCTTTTTATATGACAATGTAATTGATGAAAAAATCAAACGCAATCAAGGAATTGTTCAATATGTGCGTGCTTTTTTTGATGATGAATGCGTATGTTGCAAAAATCATTATCCACTTGATAATCGTACCTTTAAACTTCGCAATTCCGACCGTTATTATTTAGAAATTCATCACGTTATTTCATTTTCAGCAGACAAGACACTTGACCAAATTGATAATTTGGTGAAAGTTTGCCCTACCTGTCATCGTGCTTTAACCAAAAATCGAGCGGAAGAAACGTATCAAAAACAAATGATTTCTGAAATTTTAGTCAATGCTCCGAATGTGAAAGAATTTTGTTTAAACTTTACTGATAATAATAATTGCGTGCAATTTATTTACGATAGATTAAGATAACATAATGAGAATACTAGATTTATTTTGTGGTGCTGGTGGATTGTCGTATGGTTTTGAACAGGCAGGGTTTGAGCCTGTTTTGGGCGTAGATTTTAATGCCCAAGCCTTAGAAACTTATCAAAAAAATCATAAAAATAGCCAAATTTTATGCGGTAATTTGACATCACAAGAGCTAAAACAACAAATTATTGATTTTGCTAAACAACACCAAATTCAAGGGATTTTGGGAGGACCTCCTTGCCAAGGTTTTTCGTTAAAAGGCAAAAAATTGGGCTTAGAAGATAGCCGAAATTATTTGTTTAAAGAGTATTTGGCAATTGTTCAAGCCATTAATCCTGAATTTATTGTGATGGAAAATGTCAAGGCTTTGACCAATAAAACCAATGAGTATTTTTTAAATCAGATTTTATTAGGTCTAAAAAATATGGGGTTTTTTGTGCAATATAAGGTATTAAATGCCAAAGATTTTGGCGTACCACAAAGCCGTGAACGGATATTTATTATCGCAACCAAAAAACAGGCGTTTGATTTTAATACCATTGAAAAAAAACCTTTGGTGACGGTGGCAGATGCGATAAGTGATTTACATTTTTTGGTAAGTGGAGATGGGCAATTTTTACAAGATTATCCTACTTTACCACAGTCTGATTACCAGCTTGAGATGCGGAAAAATTCAGAAAAATTATACAATCATCAAGCCACTAATCATAATGCAGTAGCTTTGGCTAAATTAGCATTAATTCCCCCTGAAGGAGATAAGTCTAGCTTACCAGAATATTTGAAAGGTAAGCAAAAATTTGATACAACGTGGGGACGATTAAAATGGCAAAGTGTATCGCCAACGATTGATACACGATTTGATACGCCAAGCAATGGTTGCAATTCACACCCAGTTTTAGATAGAGCAATTACCCCAAGAGAAGCTTCTCGGTTGCAAAGTTTTCCTGATGATTTTGTGTTTTATGGTAAAAAAACTGAAATTTGTAAACAAATTGGTAATGCTGTTCCACCGAAATTGGCGTTTGAAATTGCTAAAGCCCTGCAAAAGCTGATTAAATAAAGGGGATAAGTTTGAATATTACTTTATTTAATTCAGATATACATTATCAATTATTTAATGATGATTGTATGAATGTAATGAAAAATTTACAACAGCAAAGCAAAATGGTTAATCACATTATCACCGACCCACCGTATGCCATTTCGCAAAATAATAATTTTCATACGATGAATAATCCAAGAAAAGGGGTGGATTTTGGCGATTGGGATTGGAATTTTGACCCATCAGCTTGGCTAGATTTGGCGTATCCGCTACTCGACAAAAATGGCTCAATGATAATTTTTTGTTCATACCGTTTTATTTCTCAAATTACTCAAAAAATTGAATATTTGGGTGGCGTGGTTAAAGATATTATGATTTGGCAAAAAGCAAATCCGATGCCAAGAAATATCAATCGGCGATATGTGCAAGATATGGAATTTATGATTTGGGGGGTAAAATCCAAAAATAGCAAATGGATTTTTAATAAACCTGAAAACAAACCATATCAACGTGGTTTTTTTCAAACGCCAACTTTACTTGGCAAGGAAAGAACGGCTCACCCCACCCAAAAACCCATTACGTTAATGCGAGAAATTATTCAAATTCATAGCAATGAAAATGAGTTAATTTTTGACCCTTTTATGGGAGTGGGTTCAACAGGCGTGGCAAGTGTAAATCTAACTCGTGCGTTTATTGGTGTAGAGCGAGAGAAACAATGGTTTGATATTGCCAAACAAAGATTAAACTGTTCTGTATTATGATAGATTAACAATAGCTTACTTAACGACTTGGAGTAAGTTTTTACCGATAATATATTTAAATTTTATCAAAAACCTGATACTAAGGAACATTTATGTGCGGTATCGTTGGCGCCATTCGTGCGCAAGACAATGTGGTAGATTTTTTAACCGATGGCTTAAAACGCCTAGAATATCGGGGTTATGACTCATCGGGTATTGCGGTGCAAACCGATGAAGGACTCAAACGCGTGCGCCGAGTAGGGCGTGTTGCCTTGATGGAAGCCGCTGCCAAAGAGCGCGGCGTGTATGGTCACACCGGCATCGGTCATACTCGCTGGGCGACCCACGGCGGCGTCACTGAGCCAAATGCGCATCCGCATATCTCGGGTGATTTGATTTCGGTGGTACATAACGGCATCATCGAGAACTTTGAAGCCGAGCGCGCCCGCCTTCAGCAAAATGGCTATCATTTTGAGTCACAAACCGACACCGAGGTCATCGCCCATGCGGTGCACCAGCACTATGTACAAAACGGTGGTGATTTATTCAAAGCGGTACAAGCGGCGACCCAGCAATTTCATGGCGCGTATGCGATTGCGGTGATTGCCAATGATATGCCACAAAACATGGTGGTGGCGCGTATGGGCTGTCCGTTACTCATTGGCTTAGGTGAACATGAAACCTTTATCGCATCCGATGTCTCAGCAGTTGTCGCCTTTACCCGTCAAATCATGTATCTTGAAGATGGTGATATTGCCCAGTTGACGGCAGATGGCGTGGTACAAATGATTGATAAACAAGGCAATCCAGCGACCCGCAAAGCCACCACTTCGCAAGTGTCCTTAGCGTCTCTTGAACTAGGGGCTTATAGCCACTTTATGCAAAAAGAAATCTACGAGCAGCCAAAAGCAGTGTCAGATACCGCCGAAATCTTTTTGGATGCCGGGTTTATCGCCAACAACTTTGGTGAAAATGCTGAAGCCGTCTTCAATGATATCGACAGTATTAAGATTCTTGCCTGTGGCACGTCGTATTATGCTGCATCGACCGCCAAATATTGGTTGGAAAGTATTGCCAAAATTGCCACCGATGTCGAAATCGCCAGTGAATACCGTTATCGTGAGGTGATTGCCAATCCAAAACAATTGATTATCACCATCTCGCAATCAGGGGAAACGCTAGATACCATGGAGGCGCTAAAATACGCACAAGCCATGGGCCACAAACATAGTCTATCCATCTGTAACGTGATGGAATCCGCCTTGCCTCGCGCCAGTGAGCTAGTAGTCTACACCCGAGCCGGTGCGGAGATTGGGGTCGCCTCAACCAAAGCCTTTACTACCCAGTTAGTGGCTTTATTTGGTTTGGCGGTGACACTCGGTCGTGTGCGTGGCTATGTGGATGACACTAAACTGGTCGAATACACCAATGCGCTGCGCAGCTTGCCCAATGATATTCAATATGCGCTCAATCTTGAGCCACAGATTAGCAGCTGGTCAAGCAAATTTGCTGATAAGCCAAGCGCGCTGTTTTTGGGACGTGGTATTCATTACCCGATTGCATTAGAAGGCGCATTGAAGCTCAAAGAAATCACTTATATCCATGCAGAAGCCTATCCTGCTGGCGAGTTAAAACACGGTCCACTGGCATTGGTTGATGAAAACATGCCTGTGGTGGTGATAGCGCCAAATGACAGCCTACTCGACAAAGTCAAAGCCAATATGCAAGAAGTCTCGGCGCGTGGCGGTCAGTTGTTTGTCTTTACCGATCTTGACAGTGATTTTTCTGATAGTGAAGGCGTACACGTGATTCGTACCCCACGTCATATTGGTGTGTTATCGCCCATAGTACACACCATTCCTGTACAATTGTTGTCTTACCATGTTGCGCTTGCCAAAGGTACAGACGTTGATAAACCCCGTAATTTGGCCAAGAGCGTCACGGTGGAATAAACTAAGCTATAAGTTAAGCTGGCACAAAAAAACCGCTAATCGTTAGCGGTTTTTTTGTGGAAAAGTATTAAGAAGGGTCATCATCGTAGGTATAATAGCTATTTGCAGTTTCATCGAAGCTGTCGATACGCTCAGGGTAATTACCTTCATTAAAGCGCTTTTCGTTGTGCTCATGGGCGTGACGTACATCGTGATTGTAAGCAATTAACGCCTCATTATTTGCCAAAAAGCTATCAGGATTTGCCATGACCCACATTTGGTTAAAAACATCTGAGCGCGCCGATAAATCCAGTAACACGCCAGGTTCCGTAAAATAATAAAACTTGGATAATAGCTTAATCTGCCCATTTTCCAGGCGTCTGGCGATATGATACGCTTGTAAATCTTTTGGGTGTTTTAAACCTACCGCACCGACAATCGCTGCCAATGATTTAAGCGTGTTTTTATGAAAATTATAGACCCGCTGTGCCTTATCAGGAATATGTAATGCCCGTTGACGATACGGGTCTTGGGTAGCAACCCCAGTTGGGCATTTGTTGGTATGGCACGCGCGTGATTGGATACAGCCCACCGCAAACATAAAGCCACGCGCTGAGTTACACCAATCTGCACCTAGCGCTAGCATGCGAGCGATATCAAAGGCAGAGATGATTTTACCACTGACACCGATTTTGATTTTGTCACGCACCCCCGCACCCACCAGTGTGTTGTGCACAAGCAAAAAGCCATCGAGTAGTGGCATGCCAACATTATCCATAAACTCAACAGGCGCAGCACCTGTACCGCCTTCTGCACCATCAACCACGATAAAATCAGGGTAATTATCTGCTTCAATCATAGCTTTGACAATCGCCATAAACTGCCAAGGCTGTCCGACACACAGCTTAAAACCAACCGGCTTGCCCCCTGACAGTTCACGCAGCTGTTGCCAAAACTGCACCATTTCACGCGGGGTGGTAAAGGCTGAGTGGCTCGCTGGGGAAACGCAGTCTGCATCCATCGGTACATCACGGGTTTCGGCAATTTCGGGGGTGATTTTTTCTTTGGGCAATACCCCGCCTTTACCAGGTTTTGCCCCTTGCGACAGCTTGATTTCAATCATTTTGACTTGCTCAATGCGCGAGCGCTCAGCGAATTTTTCGGGACTAAACGTGCCATCGTGATTACGGCATCCAAAATACCCGGTACCCAGCTCCCAAATCAAATCGCCGCCGTGTTTTTTGTGGTACGGACTAATCGCACCTTCACCTGTATCATGAGCAAATCCACCGAGTTTTGCGCCCTGATTGAGCGCTTCGATTGCCGCGGCTGAAAGACTGCCAAAACTCATGGCAGAGATATTAAACACCGACATCGAGTAGGGCTGCAGGCATCGTTCACCGCCCACCATAATACGAAAATTGGTTTCTTTGAGGGGGTAGCTAAGGGTGGATTGTAAAAACCATTCTTTGCCAGACTGGTATAGATTTTCTAAGGTACCAAAGGCATTGGTATCACTGACGTTTTTGGCACGTTGATAAGCAAGCGCACGCTGCTGGCGCGAAAACGGCACGGCGGCTTGGTCATCTTCAATCAAATACTGGCGCAGTTCAGGTCGAAACTCTTCCAATAGATAACGAATATGTCCCGAAATTGGGTAGTTACGTAAGACGGCATGGTGGACTTGTATCAAATCATAAATGCCCACCACAAAGCCCACCAGACCAATCACTATCAGCCACCATTTAAGTAGCACAATCCCCAACGCAAGGATAGCAAAGGCAATGACAAACACGCTGTAGCGAAACACAACGCCTTGCAAATAGGGCTCTTTATGGGTAGGGGTTACCGTGATATCAGTGCGCTTGTCAACCATGACAATCTTCCTTATCAGATAGGATCGCGGACAAAATAATCATCGCAAATTTGTGGTTATTTTAAATGTCGGAGGGGGTAATGCGATTACAAAATGGTCAATCACTTGTCAGCAAGGTGGTGTGACAAGTGATTGTGTGATTAAGCTTGAAGGGCAGCGGCGTGGTGAGCAAAATGGTCAGCGATAAAACTACTGATAAAATAGTAGCTATGGTCATAACCGTCGTGCATACGCAGCGTCATCGGATAATTGGCATCCTTGGCAGCTTGCGCAAAAAGCTCAGGTTTGAGCTGCTCAGCCAAAAACTCATCCCCACTACCTTGGTCAATCAATAGCGGTAATTTTTTGCTATGCGCAGACTGTTTCATCAACCCTAAGCTATCGTAGTTTGCCCAGGTGCTTTGGTCATCGCCTAAGTAAGCGCTAAAGGCTTTTTGTCCCCAAGGCACTTGTGACGGTGCGACGATGGGTGAAAAAGCCGACACGCTGGCATAGCGCTGCGGATTGCGTAGGGCAATCATCAGCGCGCCATGTCCACCCATACTATGACCAAAAATACTGCGCTGGTCACTGGCTGGGAAATGCTGTTCAATTAGATTAGGCAACTCATCGACGATATAATCATACATCTGAAAATGCGTTGCCCAAGGCGCTTGGGTGGCATTCACATAAAAGCCTGCCCCTTGCCCCAAATCATAAGCGCTGTCATCAGGCACATCATTACCGCTAATATCAATACCCCTAGGACTGGTATCGGGTGCTACCACAATCACGTTGTGACGACTGGCATACTCAGCAAACCCAGATTTTTGAATAAAGTTTTGCTCAGTACACGTCAGCCCTGATAGCCAATACAGCACCGCACATTTTTGAACTGTTGTTTCAGTGGTTTTGGCTGCTTCATGGGCGATGGCTTTGGGTGGCAAATAGATGGCAAATTTCATCTCCGTGTGTGTGGTAGCACTGGTATGCTGCCACACTTGTAGGTCACCACCGTGCAATTTATGCGATTCAATTTTTTTCATGGTGAATTTCCCATTCTTTATAATGCCAAGTTTGGTAATGGTTTAGTAATGCAACACTGAACGAATGGACTCACCTTTATGCATCAAATCAAATGCGGTATTAACATCTTCAAGCCCCATGGTATGGGTGACAAAAGGTGCCAGTTGGATATCACCGTGCATGGCTTGCTCCACCATACCTGGCAGTTGTGAGCGACCTTTCACCCCACCGAATGCAGAGCCTAACCAGCGGCGACCTGTCACTAGTTGGAACGGACGAGTGGCAATCTCTTGACCTGCGCCAGCGACACCAATAATTACGCTTTGACCCCAACCGCGATGCGCGCATTCAAGTGCCGAGCGCATGACATTGACGTTACCGATACATTCAAAACTGTGATCCACACCCCAACCTGTCATCTCAACAATCACTTGTTGAATGGGTTGGTCATAATCTTTTGGATTGACAAAATCGGTCGCGCCAAACTCACGGGCTAACTCAAATTTGTCGGGGTTGGTATCAACCGCAATAATGCGGCCTGCTTTGGCAAGTTTGGCGCCTTGAATAACAGCAAGCCCAATACCGCCAAGCCCAAACACCGCGACGCTATCGCCTTCTTGTACTTTAGCGGTATTTTTTACCGCACCTAGTCCTGTGGTCACGCCACAACCTAATAGACAGACTTGCTCAGGATTGGCTTCAGGATTGATTTTGGCAAGCGATACGTCAGCAACGACAGTATATTCACTAAACGTTGAGCAGCCCATGTAATGATAAATTGGCTGACCCTGATAGCTAAAACGGGTAGTACCATCAGGCATCACGCCTTTACCTTGGGTGGCACGCACCGCGACGCATAGATTGGTTTTGTCACTTTTACAAAATAAACATTCACCACATTCAGCCGTATACAGCGGAATGACATGATCACCAGGTTGTACACTGGTTACCCCTTCACCGACTGCCATCACAATACCTGCGCCTTCATGACCCAAAACCGCTGGAAAAACCCCTTCAGGGTCATCGCCACTCAAGGTGAATGCGTCCGTGTGGCAAACGCCCGTATGAGTAATTTTGACGAGTACTTCACCTTTACGCGGTGGTTCAACGTCGATTTCGACGATTTGTAATGGTTCTCCCGCAGCAAAAGCTACCGCAGCACGCGATTTGATAGGTTTGCTAAAATCTAATGGCGCTGTGGCCGCAGTCATATCTGTCATCGGTTTATCCTTGTTATATTGGTTTTATTAAAAATGCCTTTGGTCGGCATTATAACATAACCAATTATCGCATGATTAAGCTTGAAATTGTAAGCAATTGGGTTTAATTAAATCATCATTAAAATTAAAAATTTGAATTGGATTTTTAAAAATATTTAACAAGAAAATTTTGCCCATACCTTACAAAAAGTCATCGATAAAACGCCCGTTAAAAGAGTAGTGATTATCACGTTGGGTGATTTGCTAGGCGTTAAAGGCAAGTTTGTCAATCTTGGCGTCAAATATGTCAAAAAACTGGTAGCACCTTACCAAATTGACAACAACTATCAGCCGTTACGCTTAAGTCAGGTATTAACAGCTGCTCAAAATTTACCTTATCAACCGCCAAATAAATCACTGGATGATGTTGCCTTTATTCAATACACAGGCGGCACCACAGGCAGGCCCACGTCATTATGCATTTATTGAACAATTGCCCAAAACCGCGGTTGGCAAAATTCAAAAGACTCAATTACGACTGATTGATCAATAGGGCTTTTTACCGCTTTTTACGCCATTTTTCTTTATACAACCGCTTAATACAAGCGCTTAGATAAGCTGGGGCAACCTGATAGACTAGAACAGGCTGGGCATTTGATGGCTAGTGTAAATCACTTGTCACTATTTTATCAACTTTTCAGCCTGTTTTTTCAATCATCACTTTTTTATTCAATGATACTTTTACATTTAACAATCATCCATAGGGTTTTTTAAGCAACCCTATGATTATTAAGCACATTTTTTCAGCCTAACCGACACGGTTTTAAAGGCAGGCATGCCTGATTTTTTATCAAAATCTGTCATCGCAATCAGTGGATTGGCTTCAGGGTAGTACATGGCTAGATTGCCTTTAGGGATATCATACAAAATGACTTGAAAGCCTGTGACTTTTCGCTCAATACCATCGCCGTATTCACTTTGGATAGTCACCTTATCACCTGCTTTTAAATCCAATCTATCAGCATCATCAGCATTCATAAAAATTACTTGCCGCGTGTCAAAAACGTTGCGATAGCGGTCATCCAACCCATAAATGGTGGTATTGAATTGGTCATGAGAACGGATACTGGTTAGTGTTAATAAATCATCGGGCTGAGCCGTCAATTTATCTGCATAAATCTCGGTTAACGGTGTAAAGAAAAAGGTGGCTTTACCAGATTGGGTCTGCCATTCATAACGGTTGGCAGGATGCGGTAGATGAAAGCCTTGTTTGGTATAGACTTTTTGGTTAAAGTTATCAAAGCCTTCAATGGCTTTAGCAATGTCATTACGAATTCGGTCGTAATCTTCTACATACCAAGCCCAACGAATCGGGCTATGCCTAAGTGTAGCCGCAGCGATACTTGCGATAATCTCAGTTTCAGCGCGCAATTTATGTGAAACAGGCTGACGCGCTCCTTGTGACAACACCACATTACACATGGAATCTTCAATACTAATGTATTGGTTATTGTCGCCTTGCTTATCAATTTCAGTTCGTCCTAAACAAGGTAAAATAATGGCTTCTTTACCATGAATCAAGTGGCTACGATTGAGCTTGGTCTGTATCTGTACCGTTAACTCACAGCCGCGAATACCCGCTTCTGTACGTGCTTTATCGGGGGTTGCCACTGCAAAATTGCCCGCTAGGCTCATAAATACTTTAACCTTGCCTTGTTGCATGGCTTCAAGGGTCTCTACAACGTTATAGCCATGCGCTCTAGGGGACTTAATGCCAAAAACTTTGTCGATTTGATCAAGTAGCTTATCTGAAGGCTTGTCCCATACACCCATGGTACGGTTACCTTGAACATTACTATGCCCACGAATCGGCGCAAGTCCCGTCCCTGTCTTGCCAATATGCCCCATAACCAAGGCTAAATTTGCCAACATATGCACATTGTCCGTACCATGACGATGCTGGGTGATGCCCATACACCATGTTAAAATAGGACGTTTACTCTCTCGATAAAGCTGGGCTAGTTGCTCAATTTGCTGCGCGTCTAACCCTGTAATATGATAAATGGTTTGCCAATCGGTCGCCCTTACCCCTGCAATCATTTCATCAAAGCCTACGGTCTGGGCTTGAATAAAGTCATGATCAAAAATAGCGGCTTTACCGTTATCCCGTGCCTCGCGATCCCAATTATCTAAATGCTTGAGTATGCCCGTCATTAACGCATAGTCTGAGCCAATGTTTAGCTGGAAAAAATAGTGACTAAGTGGCGTGCTACCATTTGTCAGCATTTGGCTTGGGCGTTTTGGATCTTGAAAACGGGTAAGTCCCCGCTCTTTAAGCGGATTAATCACAATGATTTTGCCACCACGCTCAGCGACATTTGCCAATGTTTCTAGCATACGTGGGTGATTGGTACCTGGATTATGCCCAAAACTCCACACGCTGTCACAATGCTCAAAGTCATCCATTACGATGGTTGCTTTACCTAAGCCGATACTATCTTTTAACCCCACACTGCTTGCTTCATGGCACATATTGGAGCAATCTGGCATATTGTTCGTGCCATAGCATTTGGTAAATAACTGATACAAAAACGACGCTTCATTACTGGCTCGACCAGAGGTATAAAAGACAGCTTCATTCGGGTCATCCAATCGATTGAGATGACTGGCAATCAACTGATAAGCAGCTTCCCATTCGATGGGTTCGTACTTATCAGTCGCCGCATTGTACTGCATAGGCTCAGTCAAGCGTCCTTGGTTTTCCAAGAAATAATCACTTTGCGCGAGCAGTTCAGTGACGGTATATTTGGCAAAAAAATCAGCCGTCACGGTTTTTTTGGTGGTTTCAAATGCCGTTGCTTTAGCCCCATTTTCACAAAAATTAATGGGCTTTTTTTTGCCGTTTGGAAATGCACAACTTGGGCACTTAGTGCCAAATGGCTGATTTAGGTCTAATAATGTGATTGGCGCACGGGTCAATGCCTGCTGCTTTCGCATATTACCTTGCACGGCTATCAACGCACCCCAACCCCCAGATGGCGTAATAAGCGCATCAAGTTTATTATCGGTTTGGTTCAAATCGGTGGTATGAGTCAAACTATGAGGAAGATTGACATAGTCAAAAATTTGATTCGTCAACGTATGGAAGGGTTGCATTAATCGCATGGCGTTTTCCAAAATATTTGAGGAGAGATAAATTAGAAACCTTTGCACGAACAAATAAACAAAAGTTTGTAAAATTGATATAATAAAGTAAAATTAACCAGATAGCGAAAGATACCAATATGGCATGGAAACAAACAGGGCAACTCTCCCTAGCAGACAGTCTCATTAACGCTCACAAAGCCATCAAAGAATTAGATGAACTACATAACCTAATCAACTGGCAAACTATCGAGCAAACCTTACGCCACGTTCATAGCAGTGACCGTGGCGAAAGTGCCTTTCACCCTGTCATCATGTTTAAAATCTTACTACTACAAAAACTCTATAACCTATCCGACCCAGCCATGGAAAAACAACTGGCAAGAGATTTACTATTTCGTCGCTTTGTTGGTCTATCGCTTACCGATAACGTACCCGACCACAGCACCATCTGGCGATACCACAAACACTTAGGTGAACTTTGACTCATTGAACCCTTATTCAACCAAATCAATGAGCAACTAGCCGAGCAAAATATCATCATCAAAGCAGGCAGTGTTAGCATCATTGATGCCAGTATCGTTGAAGCCAAAAACAAACGAGCTAAAAAAGGCAAACATACCGACAATACCCAAGATAACGAAGCTGCATACGTCAGTAAAAAAGACAGCACAGGCAAAGTAAAAACCACCTACGGCTTTAAAATCCATCTTAATTGTGATGAAGACAGCTTTGTCAAAAAGATTCAAACTACCCCAGCCAATGTCCATGATTCACAATGTTTTACCACGCTTTTAACAGGTGATGAATCTGCCGTTTACGCCGACAGTGCGTATAAAAGCCAAGCCCATGACAACTATCTTGCCGAGCATGAACCGCCTATCAACAATCATATCCATGATAGGGCATGGCGTAATACACCACTTACCGAACAACAGAAACGTACCAATACCCAAAAGAGCCAAACCAGAAATACGGTAGAACGGGTATTCGGTCATTTTAAATTATGGGATGAGCAAGGCTCGTCATCTTGGCTTAATGCAATTTCATACCCGTACATTGCTTGCTAGCATTGTGCATAATTTAAAAACTGCCCTAGGTTTGAAGCGAAAATACGGACTATCTTAGGATTATTGTGTCTGTTGGTTGGCAAAACTAGCCAATAGACGTTAATTTACTGCAATTTAGGAGACTTTTATGCCAATTCGGTGACTTTTTTCGCTTTTTTAACACCAATTCCAGTTTTTAGTTGAGTTTGAAATTGGTGTCGAGAGATAGTCGCTGGTTTGTGCAAAGGTCTCTAACAATTAAAAAACCATGAAAAAACGCCTGTAACTACAGACGTTTTTTCAATTTTGGGCAGAAATTAAGCGGGTTGTTTATCGGCTTTAACCACATTGATAAGGTTATCAACCACCTCTGGTTCTGCCAAGGTTGAGGTATCGCCTAAACCTTCAAATTCATGCGCGGCAAGTTTACGCAGAATACGGCGCATGATTTTACCGGAGCGCGTTTTTGGTAAGGCTTCGACCAAATAGAGCGAATCTAAGTTGGCGATTGGACCAATCTCACTACGGACATGACGGTTGATTTCACCTTTGAGCATCTCGCTTGGCTCTTCGTCTGATTTTAAGATGACGTAAGCGGCAATGCCTTGTCCTTTAAGCTCATGCGGCATACCCACAATCGCCGCTTCAGCGACTGAAGGGTGCGATACTAAAGCACTTTCAATCTCTGCTGTACCTAGGCGATGCCCAGAGACGTTTAAGACATCATCCACACGACCTGTAATCCAATAATGACCGTCTTCATCGCGCAGGGCACCATCACCTGTGAAGTAAGCGCCTGGATAGGTGCTAAAGTAAGTTTCTAAGAAGCGTTTATGGTCTCCCCAAATGGTACGCATTTGACCTGGCCAACTGTCTTTGATGATTAAGTTGCCTTCGGCAGCGCCCGTTAATTCAGTACCTTCGGCATCGACAATCGCTGGCTTGATGCCATACAGTGGATTCATCGCGGCGCCTGGTTTGAGATCAACCGTATTGGGGATTGGGGCCATCAAAATACCGCCGGTTTCAGTTTGCCACCAAGTATCAACAATCGGACAACGACCTTCGCCCACCACCTTATAATACCAGTTCCAAGCTTCAGGATTGATAGGTTCACCCACCGAGCCCAATAGACGTAAGCTAGAACGGTTTGATTTACGAACGTAATCATCACCTTCTTTCATCATCGCGCGAATGGCGGTTGGCGCAGTATACAAGATGGTAACGTCATGCTTATCAACGATATGACCGATACGCGCCCAATCTGGGTACTGTGGCACCCCTTCAAACATCACGGTCGTTGTGCCGTTGGCAAGCGGTCCATACACCACATAGGTGTGACCTGTGACCCAGCCTACATCCGCGGTACACCAAAATACGTCATTGTCTTTGATATCAAACACATCACGGAAGGTGGATAGGGCATAGGTCAAATAACCACCCGTTGTATGTACCACGCCTTTGGGCTTGCCAGTTGAACCTGAGGTGTAAAGTAAAAATAGCGGGTCTTCGGCATTCATTGGTTCTGGTGGACAGTCTTCCGACGCATTGTCGATTAAGTTGTGATACCAAATGTCGCGGCGTCCGCTCATTGGAATGGATTCACCGGTACGGTACACCACAATGACCTTTTCAACACATTCGGTACCGTCCTGGTCTAGCGCACGATCCACATTTTGTTTAAGCGGCGTATGTTTGCCGCCACGCACAGATTCGTCAGCGGTGATGACAATTTTTGATTGGCTATCGATGATACGGCTGGCTAGACTCTCTGCTGAAAATCCGCCAAATACCAGTGAGTGAACCGCACCAATCCGCGCACAAGCCAGCATCGCAACTGCCGCTTCAGGAATCATCGGTAAATAAATAGTGACGCGGTCGCCTTTTTTGACGCCTTTACGACGCAGTGCATTACCAAGGCGGCATACTTCTGAATGTAGCTCTTTGTATGAGATAATTTTGTGAAGTGAGGGGTGGTCGCCTTCCCAAATAATCGCAGGTTTGTAAGGGTTTTCAGCCACATGACGGTCAAGGCAGTTGACCGATAGATTAAGCTCACCATCTTCAAACCATTTAATGCTAAAATTGTTTAGGTCATAGTTGACGTTTTTGATTTTGGTGGGTTTTTTTATCCAATCAATCCATTCAGCGCGTTTTGCCCAAAACGCTTCGTTATTTTCCACAGACTCTTGATAGGTCTCGGCGTATTTTTGGGGAGTGGTGTTGGCTTTAGCGGCAAATTCAGCGCTATGAGGGTAGCTCTTCATAAAACATTCCTTGTTGTGACTCGTAGGTTGGTGGGGTAATACGCTAACTGGCTACGAACTGACAAACGGCTCAAATAGGTAGCGGGCTTAACTTAAAAAACAACATTTTCACCTTGATAAACTAACATTGACAAGCTGGCAGTAACACGGGCTATCAACAGAGCCATGAAACGAGCCATCAATAAACGTCCGCTCACTATGAAAATGCAATACAATCTAATCCTTGATTTTAGAGTGCCTTTTCCTTAGTTTGGCAAAAAATCACAAATTTTGCAATGTTACTCAAGATATTTTAGGGATATTTTTTCAGATCTTGGGCAAAAATCTTGATTCTAAGCGGATTCCACTTTCGTCTTTTACGTAATAAATAGCGGTTATTATGCAGCAACAACATACTTCACCAAGTACTTCACCAAAGATTGACACGGCTCAAAATCACGCTGGGTCAACCAGCGCACCGTCCGCTTTTGCATATGATGTCATCATCATCGGAGCAGGGGCATCAGGGCTATTTTGTGCATTGACAGCGGGCAAGCGCGGACGGCGTGTACTCGTAATAGATCATGCCAATAAAGCGGGCAAGAAAATCCTTATGAGTGGCGGTGGGCGCTGTAATTTTACCAACTATGACATTGAGCCCAAGCATTATTTAAGTAGCAATCCGCACTTTTGCAAATCAGCATTGTCACGCTATTTAAATTGGGATTTTATTGGCATGGTTAGCCAGTATCAGATTCCCTATCATGAGCGTGAGCATGGACAACTGTTTTGTGATAACTCTGCCAATGATATTTTGCAAATGCTGCTGACCCAATGCCGCGCCAATCAAGTAACCATTCAATTAAAAACCGCCATCCAGCAAATCCAAGCGTTACCCGATAATACGGGGTTTGTTTTAACGGTCAATCAACCAGCTAGTCAACAGCCTCATCAACAGGCTAATCAACAAGCCAATCAAAAAAGTAGCGAGCAAATCTTAACTTGTCAATCCTTGGTAGTCGCCACAGGCGGGCTGTCAATTCCGACCATGGGTGCGACAGGGTTTGGTTACCAAGTAGCGCAGCAATTTGGGCATACCATTGTGCCAACATCGGCAGGACTCGTACCCTTTACCTTTACCGATAAGATTGGCGATGCGATTAAATCGTTATCGGGGGTTAGTTTTGAGGTCATTGCGTTTAACGAGCGTATCAGTTTTAGGTTGCCCGTGCTATTTACCCATCGCGGTTTATCCGGGCCTGCGATGTTACAGCTATCGAATTATTGGCACGTGGGCGAGCCGATTTTTATCAATTTATTCCCAAGCCTTGATATGGCAGCATTTTTAGCTGAGCAAAAAAAACAGCACCCAAAACAGCTGATCAGAACCGTACTAAATGACCACATAGGCGCGGCGGCGCTACCTAAAAAAGTGGTGGCTACTTTGCAAAATTTATTGTGGCAAGACATGGCTGAGACTGAGCTTGCCAATATCAAAGACGAGAAGTTAGCGCAGCTCGGTGAGCAGCTCAATGCTTGGCGTTTGACGCCATCAGGCACTGAAGGTTATCGTACAGCTGAAGTCACCCGTGGTGGCGTTGCTACTGATAAAGTTTCTTCAAAAACCATGCAAAGTCAGTTACAACCGAATTTGTATTTTATCGGCGAGGTGCTCGATGTTACTGGTTGGCTAGGTGGCTACAATTTTCAGTGGGCTTGGGCAAGCGGGTTTGTGGCTGGCGAAGTGGTTTAGTTATAAAATGGTTTAGGTTTGAAATGGGTTAGGTATTGATAAACCTAAAAAAACGGTTAAAAAAGGCATCAGCGAAATGCCTTTTTTATTTTAACCGATTTATTTTAACGCAATTATTTTAATCAAGTTTGGTAGGTGTTTAGTGTTGGCGGGCAACCGGTTGTTGCAGTGCTTGAGGTAACTCAAGAATGGTCAGATTACTGGCGGCAATATCATCGGGACGCCCGACGACCAAGGCTTCAAAACCTGTGTCAGTGGCAATGCTATTGACCACATCCACGTTGCCAATTTTTTCACCTGCATTAGGTACATCACCGGTACCTGCTACGCGGTGGAGCCAAGCTTTTGGGCTGGCTTTAAAATATAACCGCGCAATGATTTCTTGACCTAAATAACAGCCTTTATCATAGTCCACTCCGCCTTGTTGGTGTAGACGCAACTCTTGGGGTTGCCACAAGCCTGCGGTGGCTTTGACAATCCAGTAATTGCCTGTAGCGATACTTGCTTTTTGCCATGCTTTGCGATTAGCGTCGGTGTCAGTGCCATTGTCTGACTCGCTAAAACTAGGTACCCCATTGTCAACAACCGCAAAAATATCACGTGGGGCTGATAGGGTGAGTTTTGAGAACGCCGCATATTTTTTGATATGCTTGGCAAACTCATCGGCACAGTCTTGGCTGATGACGATTTGGTAAGCGTCATCCGCTATTTTTCTAATCCAAATACCCAACGCAACGCGCCCTTTGAGATTACTAATCGCGGTCGCTTGGAATTGATCGCTGAGTTTGGTGACGTTGCAGGTTACTTGTCCTTGCAAGAATTTTTGGGCATCGGCACCGGTTATATCAAAGACGACGAAATTTGTCATGGTGTCTCTCTTTTTATTGGCTAAAAAAATTATAATCAAAGTTTTGCACAATTGGGCTCGGACTGCAATCATGCTTTATTAGGTTCTGCTTGACTAAATGCTGTTACTAGGTCATCTGTCAGCGGGTTTGTCTGTGCTAGCTGATTACTATTATTGAGGTGACTTATCGCGTACAATACACTACCTGACGACTATTAAATTTTTTTTCAGATAATTGAGCGTGTGCTATGAGTTTACCTGCCTGTCCCCCATGCCCCAAGTGTAAAGAAAATTATACGTACCAAGATGGCGATTTATTGATTTGCCCGATATGTGGCTTTGAAGCACAGCAGCAGGCATGGCAAGCGGGCGAAACCGAAGCAGCCAGCGAACAAATTATTAAAGATGCCGTCGGCAATGTGTTACAAGATGGGGATAGTGTGACGGTTATTAAAGACTTAAAAGTCAAAGGCGCAAGCACGCCCATTAAAGTTGGCACTAAAGTCAAATCCATTCGCCTGCTCCATGATGCGCCCGATGATCATGATATTGATTGTAAAATTGACGGTTTTGGCGCGATGAAACTCAAATCCAGCGTCGTCAAAAAAGCCTAGCTTGGGGAGGGTTTGGGCTTTGTTTGGGGCTTTGGGTATGCAACAGATATTGACACCCAAAGCTTATCCTCTGTTGCCGTAAAACCACCGACTTCAGGCGGTGGATATAAGGCAACTCCGTAACCATGCTTACGCACAAAATTTTGCTAAATGTGTTAAAATAAACCCATGAAAACACTCAAGCTACGCATACGAGATAAACATATAGACCAACTGAACCGTCTAAGCGGTTCGGTGAATTTCGTATGGAACTACGTCAATGACTTGAGTTATAAGCACCTACAAAAAACCGGCAAATTCTTTAGTGCTTATGACCTAAACGACTACACCAAAGGTAGCGGTGAACTACTAGGCTTACACAGTCAGACCATTCAAGCCATTAATGAAACCCACGCCAAAGCTCGAAAGCAATTCAAAAAGGCTAAACTTAGCTGGCGCACTAACCACTCAAACTCTAAGCGTAAATCATTAGGGTGGCTACCATTTAAACAATCTGCCATTAAGCATATTGCCACGCACCAAACTGGTAAAAAGGGCTTAAAATCCACCTTGCAACTAAGCCTAGCCAAAGGGCAAAAACTTATCATCGACTTATGGGACAGCTACAACCTTAGCCTATACCAAATCAACACCCTTGAGGTCGTGCAAGACAGCCGTAATCGTTGGTATGCCTGTGTCACCGTCAAAGAATACCCAAAACAGCAATGTGGTACAGGTAGCGTAGGCATAGACTTAGGCTTAAAGGAAAGTGCTACCACATCAAACGGTGACAAACTTACTATCAAGCAAACGCTCAAATACGCCAAAGATTTAGCCATTGCTCAAAGAGCCAAAAACAAAAAACGTGTAAAGGCTATCCATGCCAAAATCAAACATACACGGCAAGACCTAATTCACAAATTCACCACCCAATTAGTCAAAGACAATGCCCTAATCGTGGTGGGTGACGTTAAAACCAATCAATTTAACAACAAAAAAGGCAAACTAGCCAAATCGGTTTACGATGCTGGTTGGTTTGAAATGAAACGACAACTGACCTACAAATGCGAGAACGCAGGTTGCCGTTTTGAAATCGTGAATGAACGATACACGACCCAGCGATGTTCGTGTTGTGGTGAAATCACCGACAATAGTCCGAAAGGTAGAAAATCGCTTGGAATAAGGGAATGGACTTGTGCTAAGTGTGGCACATGGCATGATAGAGATATTAATGCCGCCAAGAACATTCTTGCGGTCGGGCTTGACCGTCTTGTAGAAGGAATCCCCTTGCTAAAGCAAGGGGAGGAAGTCAAGACCTCCCAAAAGCTGTCACAATAAATTCAGTAGGTGATTGTAGAAAAATACGTTACAATAAGGCTATTTTTCTACAAATTTAATCATATACTTTTTTGTTAGTAGGTAATTGTGACCGCCTTATCTCATATTCGTAATTTTTCTATTATTGCCCATATTGACCACGGTAAATCTACGCTTGCCGACCGCATTATCCAAATGTGTGGGGGGCTACAAGCACGTGAAATGCAGGCGCAAGTACTTGACTCGATGGACATTGAGCGCGAGCGCGGTATTACCATTAAAGCCCAATCTGTCACGCTGTATTATAACCACCCAAACGGTGACAAATACCAATTTAACTTTATTGATACCCCAGGGCACGTCGATTTTTCGTATGAAGTATCGCGTTCACTGGCAGCTTGCGAAGGCGCTTTGCTGGTGGTTGATGCCGCACAAGGCGTAGAAGCGCAGTCGGTTGCCAACTGTTATACCGCGATTGAGCAAGGTCTTGAAGTATTACCGGTACTCAACAAGATTGACTTACCGCAAGTGGATCCTGAACGGGTGATTCAAGAAATTGAAGACATTATCGGGATTGAAGCGATGGATGCACCGCGCGTTTCTGCCAAGACAGGGGTGGGCGTGGATGATTTGCTACAAGCGATTGTTGAGCGTATTCCTGCCCCTGAAGGCGACCGTGATGCCCCTTTGCAAGCGTTAATTATTGACTCATGGTTTGACAATTATCTTGGGGTTGTGTCACTGGTACGTGTACGTCAAGGCACGCTCAAAAAAGACGATAAAATCCATATCAAATCGACCAAAGGCACGCATATTGTCACGTCAATTGGGGTATTTACCCCAAAATCGTTTGAGACCAATATCTTAGAAGCCGGCGAAGTGGGTTTTGTGATTGCCGGTATCAAAGACATTGGCGGCGCGCCTGTGGGCGATACCATTACCCTTGCCAAAACTCCAGATGTAGATAGCATACCAGGGTTTAAAAAGGTCAAGCCGCAAGTCTATGCCGGTATGTTCCCTGTCGATTCGAGTGACTTTGAGGCGTTTCGTGAAGCGCTACAAAAACTGCAAGTCAATGACGCTGCGTTGTTTTTTGAGCCTGATACCTCTGATGCCCTTGGGTTTGGTTTTCGCTGTGGTTTCTTGGGGATGCTGCATATGGAAATCATCCAAGAACGTCTTGAGCGTGAATACGATTTAGATTTGATTACCACCGCCCCGACCGTTATCTACGAAATCAAAAAACGGAGTGGTGAGATTATCCAAATCGATAACCCATCAAAAATGCCTGACCCAGGTCTGATTGATGAGTTTCGTGAGCCCATTGCGCGCTGTCACATTCTGGTACCACCCGATTATCTGGGTAACGTGATGACATTATGTATCGAGCGTCGTGGTATCCAAGTTGATATGAAGTTTATGGGACAGCAAGTGCAGTTGACCTTTGATATTCCGATGGGTGAAGTGGTCATGGACTTTTTTGACCGTCTAAAATCGGTGTCACGTGGCTTTGCGTCACTTGATTACGGCTTTGAGCGCTTTGAAACAGATAAATTGGTGCGGGTAGATGTGCTGATTAATGGCGAAAAAGTTGATGCATTGGCGATGATTTGTCATGCTGAGCAAGCGCGCTATCGCGGTAATCAGCTGGTTGAAAAAATGAAAGAATTGATTCCGCGCCAAATGTTTGACGTGGCAATTCAAGCGGCGATTGGTAGCCAAATCATTGCCCGCAGCACTGTCAAAGCCATGCGTAAAGACGTACTTGCCAAATGTTATGGCGGTGACGTGTCACGTAAGAAAAAACTACTGTCAAAGCAAAAAGAAGGTAAAAAACGCATGAAGCAAGTGGGACGTGTTGAGATTCCACAAGAAGCGTTTTTGGCGGTGTTAAAAGTGGATAACCAGTCGTAGAGGCAAGTATGGATTTTGATTTTAATTTGATTCTTGTCCCTGCGACCTTGATTTTGGGCGCTATTTGGCTACTGGATAAATTGGTACTAAAGCAAAAGCAAAGCAAAGGATTGGAGAAATCGACTGCGCCGGTGCGATGGGCTTATGATTTTTTTCCGATTTTAGCCATCGTCTTGGTGGTGCGCTCGTTTTTGATTGAGCCATTTAATATTCCCTCATCGTCGATGGTGCCAACCCTGTATACGGGTGACTTTATTGCGGTCAATAAATACGCGTATGGTATCCGCTTGCCACTGGTCAATACCAAGGTGCTTGATTTGGGCGCGCCACAGCATGGTGATGTGGTGGTATTTCGCTATCCTGAGAACCCAAAAATTTATTATATCAAGCGGGTGATTGGCGTGGGTGGTGATACGGTGAGTTTTAACAACGGGCAGTTAAGCGTCAATGGCAAAGCGATTGCGACCACGCCAGCAAACTTTACCCCTGACCCTAAGATGACAGCGCAGCTATATCCGCCAGGTAAAACCGAGACTGGTGAGCTTGTAACAGCTGAACAAGCAGCGCAACTGGGCAATCAAGAAGAACAAACAGCCCAGTATGTGCAAGAATCGCCCAGCAGTAATCATCAACATTTGGTGCGCTATTTGGGTGACAAAAATTGGTTTCAATATGCCAGCTTTTTGCAGCAAGCCTCACCTCAATTGATGGTAAGCCAAGGTCAACAATGGCAACTAACAGTGCCTGAAGGACACTATTTTGTGATGGGCGATAACCGTGATCGCAGTGCTGATGGTCGTTTTTGGGGGTTTGTACCCGATCAAAATTTAGCGGGTAAAGCCGTGTATGTGTGGACGCACAAAGCCAGTGGATTAAGTCTACCCACCTTTAATCGCAATGGCGCAATACACTAACCGCTTGCTTTAAAAAATTGGATATCAAAGCCTTTGTTGTTGAGAATATTTAATTAACTAAAGCTTACATTAACCTATCTTGAGCGATGATAAAAGGAGAATACGGCATGAACCTACCAAGTCATCAGCGCGGCGCCAGCGTAACGGGTATCGTGATTATGATTGTACTCATCGTCGTGTGTGCCAAACTCGGTTTAGCTATTATCCCTGCCCAAGTCGGTCACTACCAACTCAAAAAATCGTTGGCTTTTGAACTCAAAAAGTCCAATGACAATAAAGAAAGTGTCAAAGAGTTTTTAGGTAATGTCAATTCCCAATGGCATATCAACGGTCTCAGCCAAAAGGCAGAGGACGTCGTGGAAGTGGTGGATAATACGCCAGGTGCGATGTCAGTGAAACTGACATACGATGAAGCAAACAACTTTTTTGGTAACGTCGATATCGTCAATCGCTTTGAAGATACCATTAGCGCAGAAGATGCCAAAGTCGCCAAGCAATAGTTATCCCCAATCTTAAGTAAGTGATAGCCATGTGATGATTTCACTGGCGAATACTTTTCTAACAATTTGAAGCAGATGAATTTACCAATCACTATCCCCACCTTTAATCTCAAAAAACTACCGCCACAAGTGCGTCAATTAACCGCGCTGTTTTATCAAATGGGTTATCAGTTTGATAATGTGAATTTACCCATTATGGCACTCATGCATCGCTCATTTGATAGCGAACACAATTATGAGCGATTAGAGTTCTTGGGAGATGCATTGCTCGGTGTGATCATCGCAGAAGCCTTATTTTTGCGCTATCCCGACTATAATGAAGGTCGGCTCAGTCGCTTACGTGCATCGCTTGTGCGCGAAGAGACCTTGGTGATTATCGCAAAGCAGCTCAATTTGTCAGATTATTTGATTTTAGGGGTGGGCGAGCGTAAAGGCGGTGGTCGTCAGCGCGCCTCAATCTTGGCAGATAGCGTTGAAGCCTTGATTGGCGCTATTTATCTTGATAGTCAAAATTTTGATACGGTTAAGGCTTGTGTGCTGGCGTGGTTTGAAGATTTGTTCGAAAAAGTGAAAGAACAAAAAGTGCTAAAAGATGCCAAAAGCCGTTTACAAGAGCTGTTGCAAGCACACCAACTTGCGCTGCCCCGCTATGAAGTGACCGAAACCATTGGCAATGCCCCCAATCAAATTTTTGTGGTCAGCTGCCAAGTCGAAATTATTTTTGACAATAAAACCGCCAAACCCATAGCACCGACCCAAGCTTTAGTCACAGCACAAGGGGAAAGTCGCCGTATTGCCGAGCAGCGCTGCGCCGAAGCCATGCTGGCTAAAATCAGTGATTTGTTACCCCCGCTGCGCTAATTTGCCGACCTGCCATAACGTCAACACCCAAATTTGCTGAAATGCTTACTGAAATTTGCTCAAAACTATTCTACAATAATTTGTACCCTTTAAACCAATGTTGAGATCCCACTTTATGTCTAACCAAGCAGACGCTACCCAACAAACCACCACTGACCCAGCTGTCGACAATCCATCAGCGGACAACAACCAGGATGTTATCAGTCAATTCTTCAGTGGGCAAAGTGAAGCAGCGCCCGTGCGCGCAGTGGATTTTCGCACGGGGTATGTAGCCATTGTCGGACGTCCAAACGTGGGTAAATCAACATTGATGAATCATGTGTTGGGTCAAAAATTGTCGATTACCTCGCGAAAACCCCAAACCACCCGCCATCGCATTATGGGAATTTTGACCAACGAGCAATTACAAGCGATTTTTGTTGACACCCCAGGTATCCATAGCCGCGAAGTGCGCGCTATCAATGAGCGCATGAATAAGGCAGCAACTTCGGCTTTGGCAGACGTTGATGCGGTATTGTTTGTGATTGATAGCCTAAAATGGGTGGAAGATGATGAGCTGGTGTTTGCCAAAGTGCAAAATTTGGGTGTACCTGTGATTGCAGTGATTAATAAAAGCGACACCATTAAGGACGAGTCTCAGCTGTTCGCGCTACTACAAAAACTGCATGATACCCAAGTATTTAGTGATATCGTGCCCGTATCTGCATTACGTGCGCATAACTTAGATGAGCTAGTACGAGTCATCGGTAAGCATTTACCGATTGCAGCGCCCATCTATGATGCAGAACAAGTCACTGACCGTTCAGAACGCTTTTTAGCCAGTGAAATCATTCGTGAAAAAGTGATGCGCGCATCGGGCGATGAGATTCCTTACGATTTAACCGTACAAATTGATACCTTCAAGGATGAGCCCGCACATCAAGACCCAAAAACAGGCAAATGGCGTAAAGCTGTGACCTTCATCGATGCCACGATTTTTGTCGAGCGTCAGGGTCAAAAGGTGATTGTCATCGGTGATAAAGGCGAAAAAATCAAACAAATCGGCATCGAAGCGCGCCAAGACATGGAAAAAATGTTTGATAAAAAAGTGATGCTAACGCTGTGGGTCAAAGTCAAAAAAGGCTGGTCAGATGATGAGCGTGCGCTAACGAGCTTGGGCTACTAGGTTATAGGCTAAAGGCTACTATGCGCAATCAACTGCTAACAGGTTATATTCTGCACCAGAAGCCGTATGGTGAAAGCCGTAGTTTAATTTACCTGTTTAGTGAAGAATGGGGCGTAGTACATGGTATCGGTAAAAAAAACTTACCGCTATTTGTCCCCATACAATTTTTTGGCAATGGTAAAAACAGCCTAAAAACCTTTAGTCAAAGCCAAATTTTGCAAAATCACATTACCCTTACAGGACAAAGCCTGTATGCAGGCATGTATCTTAACGAGATTTTGCAAAAACTATTGCCTGTTGAAGAGCCGTTTGCTGAGATATGGCAAGCATACCAGCAGTGCGTTGCAAACATGGCAACGCTGTTTGTCGACCCAGCGCAATCGCCATATGATATGACCCGTTTAAAGTGGTATTTAAGACGCTTTGAAAATGTATTGTTTGAACAATTAGGCTATGGGTTCGATTTTGCTAAAGATGCGTTAGGGGATTTAATAATCCTATCGCAGCATTATCAATACCAACTACAGCAGGGATTTATGCCAGTTTTACCCTTGGATAAAACCGACATAGCATTAACAGGTGAGCAGCTGCTAACTTGGTATCAATGTTTGCAAGATGAAACGATGTTTAACCAAATGATGCAACAAGATTTTGATTTAGCCAAACAATTGGTCAATAGCATCAGTGCGATGCACCGACATTTGATGGATAATTTACTCAATTATCAAACCTTGCAAAGCCGAGAACTTTGGCAGCAGCTTACCCAATATCAATAAGCTTACTCAGTATCAATCATAGACAAAATAGGGAATGTCATGACCAGCAATCAACCCTTACTTGGTGTCAATATCGACCATATTGCAACCTTGCGTCAAGCGCGTGGCGTGGCGTATCCCGATCCTGTGGCAGGTGCGTTAATTTGTGAGCAGGCGGGGGCGGATGGTATTACGCTGCATTTGCGTGAAGATCGTCGTCACATTCAAGATGATGATGTTTATCGGCTCGCCAAAGTCATAACCACTCGTATGAACCTTGAAATGGCAGTCACTGACGAGATGGTAGCGATAGCCTGTGATGTTAAGCCAGCTTGGGTGTGCTTTGTCCCTGAAAAACGCCAAGAACTGACCACCGAAGGCGGGCTTGATGTGATTGGTAATCAGCACAAAATAGCCAGTGCGATTCAACAGTTACATCAAGTCGGCACTCAAGTATCACTATTTATTGATCCAGAGTTGGCACAAATTGATAAAAGCATTGCGCTCGGGGCAGATGCCATTGAACTACACACAGGCGCTTATGCTGACTATTGTTTGCAACATGACCAAGTTAAAATTAGCCATGAAATCACCCGTATCAAAACAGCCGTGACTCATGCCCACGAGGCAAAAGCAAGTTTACTGGTCAATGCAGGGCACGGTCTTACCCGTGACAACGTTGCACCCATTGCTGATATTGATGGCATCCATGAACTAAACATCGGTCATGCCATTATTGCAGACAGTGTGTTTATGGGACTTAGCGAAGCGGTGAGCGCAATGAGAAAAGCATTTACAGCAAAAGCCTAGCTATTAGGGGCAATTAAATTGTTCAACTGAGTAGGGCTTATATTTAATAATGCCTGTTTTACTAAAACTTACCTTTAGTCGATTATCGACCTTACCATCTAAAGGGCAGTATTGAATATTACCCATATAACCAATGGGTCTAGCGTTTTCTGGCTTAAAAATAATATAGTTGTTATTCAGCGAGATATTTGCCGTCAGCACCCCCCAGGACAAATCTAACGTAAGCTGATGATTGAGTTTATCTACCGCTGCCTCATAGCTGTTATTGTTATTTTTATCGATAAAGCTAATCAGCTGATGACCGCCAGTTGTCACGCAAGCCAAGTTATCATTGGCGACACAGGCTATCACAGGGTTTTGATAAATCAACGCCTCTTGTTTTGCACTGCTTAAAAAATTCATTAAGCTTGAAGCGGTGCTTTTTGCTTCCATTTGCTTTAAGCTGTTGGTAATAGTAATCGAAGCCATCGCTACGATGATAGATAAAACAGTCAAAACGACGACTGTTTCAATTAAAGTAAACCCCTGTCTTTTTATTGAGAATACGTTGGCTTTCGAATCATTCATGCTATTAAAGCTACCGGTTAAGTGATGATGGGATAACACAATAAAGGACTTTAGTTCATTATTATATAGAGTTCAAAAGAATTAACAAACAAATATTGAACTATAAGGTAAGGCTGGTGGCTAGAAAGTGAATGAAAGCGACTAAACGACTGATGTTATCAGGTAATGGAATGTCTATTCTAGATAGTAAGGATTTCATAGGCACAGATGGGTTTAAATGTTCAAATACCTATTGTTACTGGTTCTAAAACATTATTGAGAAAAAACTGTTGTGCCTGAAACGTAAATGTCTCATTTATTTAGTAAGTGAATGTCACTAGAATGTATCATTTAGTGACAGTATGAATTTAAGATATGGTAAATTTAAATAGACTGTATTAAAATCCTTTTCGAGAGAAGTGTATAGTTTTGATGTGTAATGTCGAATCATGATGGTTGTTGAATTCTTAGTATCGAGCGTAAGCGATTAGCTTGGCTACTAAAAAATAAAAATATAACATATTGTGATGTTCGTGTAATATTGTGTAGCAATGTAAAAAAAAGAGTTGTAAACACAATTTTTAGGCGTTAAGCTATATTTAACAAGTTCATAAAGTACATGTTTTTTGATGTATTATTTTGTGAATTAACTATCAGGTTATTTTAATTTAAAATGAGCCAATCCTTTGGAGGACTTCTATGAAGCTAAATAAAATCGCTCTAGCAGTTGTTGCTGCAGCTGTTATGCCAGTAGCCGCTAACGCAGGCGTTACTGTTACACCTTTACTACTAGGTTATCATTATGTAGATGGTATCAGCAAAACTGAAGACAAACAAGGCGAACAATTCGCAGGTACTCACCAAGATAACGACTTGTACACTGGTGCAGGTATTGGTATTGAATTGACACCTACTATCGCACTTGAATTAGAGTACGGTGAAACTGATTCTGACGCATTAAATGGCAACGGCGATAAAGTTAACGGACATAAGTTTGAACAAAAATCATACTCAGGTAACTTTACTATCGGTACTGAAACCTTTAGTGGCTATACTAACAGCCCATTCAAGCCATATGTGTTAATCGGTGCAGGTCAATCAAAAACCTCAATGGCATTTGATGATGGCAGCAAAGCAACTTCTAAAGACACTATCGGTAACTTAGGTCTTGGTGCTTACTACCGAATCAATGACGCATTAAGCTTACGTGGTGAAGGTCGTGCGATCTATAACTTCGATAATGATTGGTGGGAAGGTCTAGCGTTAGCAGGTCTTAACGTGGTTCTAGGTGGTCACTTGGCACCAGCCGCCCCAGTAGTTGAGCCTACACCTGTTGAGCCAATCGTTGTGACTGATGGTGATGACGACCAAGATGGCGTACCAAATAGCGTTGACAAATGCCCAGGTACACCATTAAACGTTGTTGTAGATGCTGATGGTTGCCCACGTGAAATCCCAATTGACGATGCGTTGCGTATGGAATTACGTGTATTCTTTGACAATGACAAAACTGTCATCAAAGATCAGTACAAACCAGAAATCCAAAAAGTTGCTGAAAAAATGAATGAATATCCAAATTCAACAGCTTCTATTGAAGGTCATGCTTCAAAAACTGGTCCATCTGCGCGCTATAACCAACGTTTGTCTGAAGCACGTGCAAATGCGGTTAAATCAATGTTAGTTAACCAATTTGGTGTTGCACCACAACGTATTAGCACAGTGGGTTACGGTTATGACCGCCCAATCGCAGACAATAATACTGCTGAAGGTCGTGCAATGAACCGTCGTGTATATGCTATCATCACTGGTAACAAATCTGGTACAACCGTTCAAACTAAAGACATGAACGTACAATAATTAGCTATTAAATATAAAAAGCTACCCTCGTTGGTAGCTTTTTTTATTTTTATTATCAGCTATAAACTCAACTTAGATAAATTTAATCTATTTTTAATGATAAGATGTTATACTACCGCGTGTTTTAATTTCCCTTCCTAGCCGAATTTTCAAGAGCTATTTTTTTATGTCAGATTCAATCAAAAATCTTCGCAATATTGCGATTATTGCCCACGTTGACCATGGTAAAACTACTTTAGTCGATAAACTGTTACAACAATCAGGTACTTTTGGTGAGCGTGCCGCAGAAGTTGAACGTGTCATGGACTCTAACGCATTAGAGCAAGAGCGTGGTATTACCATTTTAGCCAAAAATACGGCGATCAAATGGACCAATCCTAAAGACGGCGTTGAATACCGTATTAACATCGTCGACACCCCCGGTCACGCCGACTTCGGTGGTGAAGTTGAACGTGTGATGTCGATGGTTGACTGTGTGTTGTTATTAGTTGATGCCGTTGATGGTCCTATGCCACAAACCCGTTTTGTGACCTCAAAAGCATTTGCCCGTGGCTTAAAGCCAATCGTGGTGATTAATAAAATTGACAAACCAAGCGCACGTCCAGACTGGGTCATGGATCAGGTGTTTGATTTGTTTGATAATTTGGGTGCGACAGATGAGCAGCTAGATTTTCCCATCGTTTATACCTCTGCAATGAATGGTATTGCAGGGTTAGCGCCTGACGAGCTTGCAGAAGATATGCAGCCATTGTTTGAAACCATCGTTAATGTTGTTGAGCCACCACAGGTGGATACGGACGGTCCATTCCGTATGCAGATTTCAAGCCTTGATTATGATAACTTCAAAGGTTTGATTGGTATCGGTCGTATTCAGCGTGGGTCAGTTAAAACCAATACACCTGTAACGATTGTTGATAAAGAAGGTAATAAACGTAACGGCCGTATCCTACAAATCATGGGTTACCATGGTCTTGACCGTATCGAAGTACCTATGGCACAGGCAGGTGATATCGTCTGTATCACGGGTATCGATGCGTTAAATATTTCTGATACAATCTGTGATCCACAAAATGTAGAAGCCTTACCACCGCTAAGTGTCGATGAGCCAACCGTATCGATGACTTTCCAAGTGAACAACTCACCATTCGCGGGTAAAGAAGGTAAATTCGTGACGTCACGCAATATTCGTGAGCGCCTAGAACGTGAGTTAATTCATAACGTGGCACTTCGCGTAGAAGATACCGACAGTCCTGATAAATTTAAAGTCTCAGGTCGTGGGGAACTTCACTTATCTGTATTGATTGAGAATATGCGCCGTGAAGGTTTTGAGCTGGGTGTGTCACGTCCAGAAGTAATTGTTCGTGAAATCGAGGGTGAGAAACAAGAGCCGTTTGAAAATGTGATTTTTGACGTTGAAGAACAGCACCAAGGCGCGGTAATGGAGCAAATGGGCTACCGTAAAGGCGAATTGACCAATATGGAAGTTGACGGTAAAGGTCGTATCCGTATTGAAGCGGTAGTACCGTCACGTGGTTTAATCGGTTTTCGCTCTGAGTTCTTAACCATTACCTCAGGTACCGGTATCATGACCTCAAGTTTCTCACATTATGGTCCTGTGAAAACAGGCGATGTGGCAAAACGCCAAAATGGGGTGTTGATTTCTATGGTGAATGGTACTGTATTGGGCTATGCGCTATTTAACCTTCAAGAACGCGGTCGTATGTTTGTATCGCCACAAACTGAAGTCTATGAAGGTATGATTGTCGGTCAAAACTCACGTAGCGATGACATGGTAGTCAATCCAACCAAAGCAAAACAGTTGACGAACGTGCGCGCCAGTGGTACCGATGATGCGATTATTTTAACGCCGCCAATCATTTTCACCCTTGAACAAGCGCTTGAATTTATTGAAGATGATGAGCTGGTTGAGGTGACACCAAAATCAATTCGTCTACGCAAAAAATACTTGACTGAAAATGAGCGTAAACGTAACGGTCGTAAATAATAGCGAATCTACGCGATAAAAATTTTGAAAAAGCCTAACATTTATTTACAAAAAGCTTGTACCTGTTACAAGCTTTTTTAATTTAATCTACACACTGGCAAAGCAAAGGTTTAAAATTTTATACAATTCCTTATGATAATAAGGGCTTTTTAGTCAACGATTGTAGCAATTATTTTGAAAGTAGGAGAAGTTATATGAGTATGATGTCAGAATTTAAAGAGTTTGCCCTCAAAGGCAATGTGATGGATTTGGCAGTGGGTGTCATCATCGGCGGCGCATTTGGTAAAATCACCACGTCGTTGGTAGAAGATATTATTATGCCGATTATCTCTGCGATTATGGGCGGCAGAATCGACTTTACCAATATGTTTGTGGTGTTAGGTGATGTACCTGCAGGCACCGCTATGACGTATGATGCGCTCAAAAAAGCGGGTGTGCCTGTATTTGCATATGGTAATTTTGTCACCATCTTAATCAACTTTATTATTTTGGCATTTATCATTTTTATGTTGGTGAAAGCTATGAACCGCCTACGCCGTCAAAGCGAAGCACAAGAAGCGGCTGCACCAGAACCTTCAGAAGAAGTACTATTGCTGCGTGAAATCAGCAGTAAATTAAGCAAATAACGGTTTGTAAAAAAGCTGATAGATTAAAATTTCAGCCCATGTTATTTATAAATGAAAAAAAGCCTCCATGATAACTGGGGGCTTTTTATTGATTGCTAGTCAATCTACCTTTTTTATCTATACATATTCATCAGCTAATGACAGTAAGGCAAGTTATGACAAAGCAGGTAATCGTGCTTGGTGCAGGGGTGGTGGGTGTCACCACTGCTTGGCAGCTTCGACAAGCAGGGTTTGAGGTAACGGTAATCGAGCGCGAAAGTAGCGCGGCATTGTCAACATCGTTTGCCAATGGTGGGCAAATATCTGTGTCACATGCTACGCCTTGGGCAAATCCTGATACACCCTATAAAGCGCTAAAATGGTTATTTCGAGAAGATGCGCCATTGTTGTTTCGCTGGCGTCGGTTGTTGGGTTTGCCGGGCAACGCGGGACAAGATGCAGCCCCTGATATGGCGCTGTGGCGATGGGGTTGGCAGTTTTTGCAGCAGTGTAATGCGAAAAGTGCCGATGCTAATTTGGTGCAGATGGTCAATTTAGGATTATATTCTCGGCAAGTACTCGGCGAAGTCAGGGCGCAAACGGGCATTGATTATGACTGTTTGACACGCGGTATTATGCATTTTTATACCGATCATGCTGAGTTTCAAGCAGCGATAGCACCCACTAAACGGATGCAGCAATTGGGTTGTGATCGGCAAGTAATTAGTGTGGATAAAGCGATAGAATTAGAGCCTGCGTTAACTGGTATTGGCAAAGAATTGGTTGGGGCGACTTATACGGCACTTGATGAATCAGGGGATGCGCAAAAATTCACCCATCGCTTGGCCGCACTTTGTCAACAGCAAGGGGTAACATTTTTATTTAATACTGCCATCAAACGACTTATTTATCATAACCAACACATTGACGGTGTGGAAGTAATGTCCGTTGATAGCAGAGATAATGCCGCTTTGCCAGCGCAGTCACAGATACTGTCTGCGGATGCTTATGTACTGGCGTTAGGGAGTTATAGTCCTGCCTTAGTCAAAGATTTGGGTATCAATCTACCCATCTATCCTGCCAAAGGCTATTCAGCCACGTACCCCGTGTTGCGACCCGATGAGACACCTTATGTGAGCTTGATTGATGATGAGTTTAAACTGGTATACTCGCGCTTAGGCGATCGCTTGCGAGTAGCAGGAACGGCTGAATTTAACGGTTTTAACCTTGAGCTAAATCCCGTTCGTTGCCAAGCCATTACGCGGCGGGTAAGAGAGGTGTTTGGGGATGCGGTAGATTTGACTCAGCCAAATTATTGGACAGGGCTGCGACCGATGACACCGTCAAATGTGCCAATTATCGGTCGCGCGGTCAATCGCCACGGACGTATTGATAATTTGTATCTCAACACCGGACATGGCACTTTGGGCTGGACGCACTCGAACGGCTCAGCAAAAGCGATTGCTGATATCATGCAAGGGCGTCAGCCACAAGTAAATTTTAACTTTGTGGGCATGCAGGATTAAGGGATTGGGTTGGAATACTGGCGGATTTTGGAAAGGTCACAGTAAAGGTCGAGCCTTTGCCAACCGTGGAGGTGATATCAAGGGTGGCATGGTGCTGATATAAGACATGCTTGACAATCGCTAGCCCCAAACCGGTACCCCCTGTGTCACGGCTTCGACCCGTGTCCACGCGATAAAAACGCTCGGTTAAGCGCTGAATATGGCGCTGCTCGATACCAATGCCATTGTCGGTCACGCTAAAACATACCCCCGCGTCACACTCATGCCAGCTAATACTAATCTCCCCACCTTTGGGGGTGTATTTCATGGCATTGGTAATCAGGTTACTGAGCGCACTTCGCAGATAATCTTCATAACCCAAAATATGTAACGTGCTGTCGATATGCAAATGAATCATATGGTCGTATGACTTGTTGTACATTTGCGCATCGTCAAACAATTGCATCAGCATTTTGGGAATATCAATGTCTTTGGGCTCAGCGGGCTTTTCATCGTTCTCTAGTCGAGATAATAACAGTAAGTCATTGATGATGTTATTCATGCGCTGACTTTGCTGCATCATCTGAGTAAACGCGCGAGCAATACGCGGATCTAAATCAGGCTGTTCACTCAAAGTCTCCACATACCCCATGATGACGGTAAGCGGCGTGCGAAGTTCATGCGAAACATTTGCCACAAAGTCTTTTCGCATCTGTTCTAAATGCTGAAAACGGGTGACATCATAAATCAGCAGTAATTTTTCTTGCCCAAATTTGGTAATCTTGCACTGCACATAGCGCTCGATATTAGACGGGTTATGGATACGCACACCATCTGGATAGTCTTCAATGTGGTGATAATATTGATGAAAAAGCGGGTTGCGAATAATGGTCAACACATTGCGACCTTGGTCGGGCGCTTTAAATTGAAAAAGCCGCTCGGCAGAGTTGTTCCACCATTCGATACAGTCATTTTTGTCAATCAGCATAATCGAGTCTTGCAATGCGCTTAGCGAGTCGCGCACTTTTTGCACCAGCGAAACGGTTTGCTGATGCGCCAATTTCTCTTGGCGATTGACTTGGTAGATATTGCTGGCAACGACACTAAGGTTGGACTCAAATGCAGGCGGCGGCTCATCGGGATTTTTGTTATACCATGCTTTAAAGCGTTGTATTGACCATAAAAAATATAGCTGATACAGGCACAGCCCTATCGCCAGTCCCCAACCCCAAAACCCTAATAGCCCGCCAATCAACAGCCCGGCAACCCCAGCTGTGACGACGGGTGAAATGCTCGCCCACATATTAATTTTTCTAGCATCCATTGAGAAAGCTTACTATAGCGAAGTTGGGATAAGTTGGCAAAAATTTCAATGCGATTAATAAGGCTATTGTTAGTCGATTTTATTAGAAAAGCGATAGCCTGTGCCACGTACAGTTTGGATATAGTCCGCAAACCCAAATGGCTCAAGCACTTTACGCAGGCGGCGGATATGCACGTCAATGGTACGATCTTCGACATACACATTGCCACCCCACACTTGATCGAGTAGCTGGGTGCGGGTATAAGCGCGCTCAGGATGACTCATAAAGAAAGCAAGTAGCCGATACTCTGTCGGTCCGATATCTACCGCTTTGTTATTGGCACTCACGCGCTGACTGGCAGGGTCTAGCGACAAGCCGCCTACGTCAATGGGTTTTTCGCCTGACAATGCGCTACTACGGCGCAATACCGCTTTGATACGGGAAACCAATTCACGGGTGGAAAACGGCTTGGTGATATAGTCATCTGCCCCAGCGTCAAGTCCTTGGACTTTGTTGTCCTCTTCGCCTTTGGCGGTGAGCATGATGATAGGAATTTCAGAGAGCATTTCATCTTTTTTCAGGCGGCGGCATAAATCAATGCCTGATAGCCCATTGGGTAACATCCAATCTAATAAGATAAGGTTGGGGCGATGATCTACCGCCAAATGATGGGCTTGAGAGACTTCTGAGGCTTGCAAACAATCAAATCCTGCCATCTCTAGTGTGGTTACGATCATTTCTCGAATGGCAGGCTCATCTTCCACTACCAAAATAGTTTCATTTTTCATAAATTTCTCAAGCGATAAAGTAAGCAACTGTTTACCAAAATAATTTTATGACAATAATATTACAATGCCCATATTACAACTTCAGAATATGACAAAAAAATGACAACGATAAGTTTTTAGAGGTTTTATTTGTGCTGTTGTAAAAAATTCGGCGTTTCACTCAATTTTTATTACTTAATATAGGTCGCATCACAGTTCAAAAATAAAATTTATCGGACCATCATTGCAACTGCTGACTTGCATATCTGCGCCAAATTCGCCTGTTTGCACAGCTGCATATTGCGTCTTGGCATACCCTACTATCTGGGCAAACAAAGCTTCGGCCGTGTCGGGTGCCATCGCAGGCTTAAAATCAGGACGTCTACCCGATTGGGTATTGGCAAGGAGGGTAAACTGCGACACTAACAGTAAGCCGCCATTAACCTCTTGCACATTTTTATCCATTTTGCCTAGCTCATTTTCAAATACGCGATAGGTGAGGATTTTATCAATCATTTTTTGCCCCATGGCGAGCGTATCATCATGCCCAAGGCCAAGGTAAACAAGTACGCCGTGTGCAATCTCGCCGACGATTTGTTGTGAGTGAGGCGCTTGGTTAACTGCTACTTTGGCAAATTTCACCCGTTGTAGTACTGCTTTCATGATTTTTCCTATCCGTCAGTTTGAGCGTAAGCGGCTTAACTTAACAGCTAGCTTGTCGCTTAACTCGTAGCCCAGTGTTTAATATACCGTGATTCTAAGGGGGATTTTGATTATAATAAGCCAACTTTAAAATGCCAATCTCGAGTAACTTATGACCTTGTTTACCACATTACAATCGCTTGTCCCACAACAAAAAATCAGTGAAATCGCAGGTCGTCTTGCCCAAAGCCGTCATCCGATGGTGAAAAAAACCTTTATTCGTACCTTTGCTTCGGTGTATGGCATCAAGCTAGAGGAATATGCGCGCGGTAGTTTTTCTCAGTATGACAGTTTTAATGATTTTTTTACCCGTGAGCTCAAAGACGGCGCGCGCAAGATTGATGATGACCCAGATGCGCTTATCTGTCCTGCAGATGGCATGATATCGCAATTGGGGCAAATCGATAAAGACCAAATCCTGCAAGCCAAAGGCAAATCGTATGAAGTTGGGCAATTGCTCGCGGATTATGAACTTGGTAAAGCCATGCAAGAGGGGAGTTTTGTCACCGTGTATTTGGCACCGACCAATTATCACCGCGTGCATATGCCGTTTGACGGTACCTTGGTAGAGACCATCTATGTGCCAGGACAGCTATTTTCGGTCAATAACGAGACCGCTGAAAACATTACCGATTTGTTCGCCCGTAACGAGCGCTGCGTGTGTGTGTTTGATACCGAATTTGGTAAAGCTTGCGTTGTGCTAGTCGGGGCGATGATTGTAGCAGGGATTGAAACAGTGGCCACAGGCAAAATCAAACGTAGCGATCGCGTGCAGCGTCAAACCCATCACATGACGCTGAAAAAAGGCGATGAACTTGGGCGGTTTTATTTGGGCTCAACGGCGATTGTGGTATTACCAAAATCAGCGGGCATGGCTTGGGGTGCAGGTCTTTATAATTCAGTGCCTGTGACAATGGGTCAACGTTTGGGTACTTTTTTGCAGTAAGCTGTCAAGGTATAGGCTAAAAAAGGTAGCAAAGGCTGCCTTTTTTATGCTGTGTTTTAGCCAATCTGCATGGTTGATTGCTCACATAAACTAAACGATAACGAAAAATATTTTAGGGAAATTTGTTTATAATAGCCGACTTATAATTTTTGCCTGCTTTTTTATTTAGACGCGCTTTTTTATTTAAATTGATCACTATGAACCTACCGCCAACACCGCACCCCCAACCATCGCACGACTTAGACTATCCAACCGTTTGGATTATGATTTTGGGGTTGATTATTGCCATCGGTCCGCTGTCGATTGATATGTATTTGCCGGCTTTGCCCAGTATGGCACAAGATTTTGGCGTGGCAACGGCTTTTATGTCCAATTCGGTGCCTGCCTATTTTGTGGGATTGGTGGTCGGGCAGTTGTTTTATGGTCCGATTTCGGATCGGATTGGGCGCATTAAGCCCTTGTATGTGGGCATGGTACTGTATGTGATTGCTTCGGTGATGTGCGCCACCACCACCAATGAATACGTGTTGTTTGTCTCACGAACGCTACAGGCGTTGGGCGCGTGTGTGGGAACGGTGGTGTCGCGGGCGATGATTCGTGACCGCTTGCATCCCAAGCAAATGGCAAAGGCATTTTCGCTGATGGTCCTAGTGATGGGGATTGCGCCGATTTTGGCACCAAGCTTGGGGTCGTTGTTGTTAAAAGTCGCCAGTTGGCGGGTGATTTTTTGGTTTTTGGCAGGGTTTGGTATTTTAAATATCGTGCTGACCCGGCTGTTTCTGCATGAAACCTTGACCGATGAGTTTCGCAACAACCGTCCGATGAATGACGTGCTCAGTCAATACTGGGATTTGCTTAAAGACACCCAGTTTAATTATCCTGCGATTGGTGCAGGGCTGCTGATGGGTTCGATGTTTGTGTATATCAGCGCGGCACCTGAGCTAATTATGGAAGGGTATGGGGTGACGCCGCAGCATTTTAGCTGGATTTTTGGCATGAATGCGGCAGGTTTTATTGGGTTGACACAGGTCAATCAATGGCTGGTGAACCGTTATCGTCTAGTCAGCTTGCTGCGATTTGGGGCGGTGATGCAAGTAATCGCGGCGGCGTGTTTGATGCTGCTAGGCTTAGTTTTTGGCACGCAAGCTTGGCTACCGTTGGTGCTCGCCAGCATTTTTTGTTGTATTGCAGGGTTAGGACTCACTCAGCCCAATTCAGGTGCCATTGCTTTGGCATTTCAAAAACGCCGCGCTGGCATGGCGAGTGCCTTGCAAGGCTCACTTAACTTTGTCGTCGGTATTTTTGGCGGATTAGTATTAAATATCCTGCCCTTTAATCCCGTGGCCAAGCTGGGTATTACCATGTTTATGCTCATGACTATTGGCGCATTTTTGGTATTTCAAATCGACAAAAACCTCGATGTGGCGGATGTGGACTAAGGATTAATCAAACCGATACACATCCATACCCAAACTAAAATGGGCAAAACTTTCATGCACGATGCTCATCTTTGTGCCTGCGCCTGCCGCAAAAAATAACGGCAATAAATGCTCAGGGGTGGGGTGATTGTGATGGGCAAATGGATGTGACCGCCAATCTAAAGCCGTTGGCATATGTTGTTTGAGTTGATGAATCAACCAATATTTAAATTCACGTGCCTCAGCATCCACCTCACCGCTATCAAACTGTACCTGCGCCAAATTATGGGTGACACTGCCAGAGCCGATGAGTAATACTTGCTCTGCCCGTAGGGGCGCCAATAAAGCCCCTAGCTGAAAACACGCATAACTATCAAAATGCTGCGGTAGCGAAAGCTGCACAATCGGCACATCTGCCTGCGGATACAAATGCACCAGCGGCGACCATACCCCATGATCAAACGGACGCAGTCGATTGACCGACGTGTTAACGCCCAAAGCCTGCAACTGCTGTGCCAGCTGCTCGGCAATCAGGCTATCACCTTTGACAGGATAATCGATTGTATACAGCGCTTTTTGAAAGCCGCTAAAATCATGCCAAGTAGCGGGCGCGGCATTGCCATTAATTTCTAGATGCTGGCTTTGCCAATGCGCAGAAATGATGATAATCAAGCGTGGTTTTGGCATATTTTGCCCAAATTTATTCAGCGCTTGGGTAGTACGGTTGTTTTCGATGGCAATCGTCGGCGCCCCATGTGAGATAAACAAACTGGGCAAGGTATAAAGCGGGTACGGTGTTTTGGGTAAAAATGGCTGCAGGCTGATTGGTTGTTTTTCGGTTTTTTCCATCAATTTTCTTAAAGTTGCCGTGATAAATAGAAATGATAACGAATGAATAAGGATTAACTAAAAAGGATAAGGATTAACTAAAAAGGATTAATAGGATAAATAAGGGAAAAATTCGCAAAAACAAGCCATGTCAGCGATTCCATACATAATCAGATATAACAGGTTGACGGGAAAAACTTAAAAATAATCACCGCGATGATACGGATGATGATGGATAATGGTCATAGCGCGGTACAGCTGCTCCATCAGTAGCACACGCACGAGTGGATGCGGCAAGGTAAGATTGGACAGCGACCATTTGAATGTCGCATGGGCTAATACCTCTTTTGAAATGCCATCAGCACCCCCAATCACAAACGCCATATCGTCACCCAACTGCATGGCTTCGCCAACTTTAGCCGCTAAATCTTCGGTTGATAGATTTTTGCCGCGGACGTCTAGGCAAATCAGCTGCTCGCGTTTGCCTGCTGAATTTTTGGCTTGGTGCGCTTGCAGAATTAGCCCGCCTTCGGTGATGGCATATTTTTCAAGTTCGGCAGGCGAGGGGTTTTTGGTACGTTTGCAGGCGGGGATTTCAACGATTTCGGTGCTGAGCATCGGCTGAATACGTTTATAATAGTCGTCAAATCCCGTCTGCACCCAAGCTGGCATTTTTTGTCCAACGGCTAAAATTCTTGCTTTCATGGGTTCCCCTCTGTTATTTTTTTGACCAATCTATGTCGCTGTCTATATCACTGTGGTAATTCACCGTTAGCCATTGAACACTCGCTATCGAAGCCAGCTATATTAAGGCTTAATTCCAGCTATATTAAAGCTTAAAACGAACCATTTAAAAACCCACCATTTAAAAACGCTTGCAACGCACCCATATACAAGGCGATAAAGCCTAAAAACCTAAGCTGAGCTAAAGCCTGAACTAAAACTAAGCTTAGCAACAAAATTTTAACATGATTTTATCGCTGTGATGGATAATACTTCCCCTAGCATTTAACTAAGGTGATAAAATAATTTGCATGACAAAGTTTAAATGACAAATTTTAAATGATAAGAAAAGACGACAACAATATGAAAAATTGGCAAGACCCCAATGCCGCTGTTGAAGCAGCCAACTATGACAACCCGATTCCAAGCCGCGTACTGATTTTGCAAACCCTACTTGAGCGCGGACAAGCTACCCAACACGAGCTTGCGACGATTTTTGATTTAGATGACAACGAGTACGATGCACTGGGTAACCGTTTAAAAGCCATGCTGCGGGATGGACAATTAAGCCGTGATGCCGACGGCGGCAATCCTTACATTTATCGCCCATTGACTGAGAACGATGCTGTGACTGGCGTGGTCGCTGCTCATGCCAAAGGCTTTGGCTTTGTCGTGCTTGAGGATATGCCGGATTTGTTTTTGAATGAAACTGAAATGCGCTGGGTATTTCATGGCGATAAAGTAAAAGCCATCGCTACTAGCACCGACAACCGTGGTCGTATGATGGGACGTGTGTTGTCGGTGGTATCCCATGCCCAGCTACAATATATCGGTAAACTTGCAAAAGATGACGATGGTTACTTTGTAGAACTCATTAGCCCAAACAATCATCAACCGATTACGGTGACGGAAGAAAACGTCGAAGCGCTACAACTTAAAATTGGCGACCCCGTCAAAGTCGATATCATCGACTATCCCACCCAACATGAATACGCAACGGGAAAAATTACTGAAAGCTTGGTCGATGATAACGAGCGTGAATTGATTATCAAAACCACGCTGCTAAATTACGATATTCCCCATGAGTTTAGCCCAAAAGTCATGCAGCAAGTCGATGCGTATAAAGAGCCGACGCAAAAAGATTATCAAGACCGTATTGACTTACGTGCCTTGCCGCTAGTCACCATTGATGGCGAAGACTCGCGCGATTTTGATGATGCCGTCTATGCCGAAAAACGTCGCGGCGGTGGCTACCGCTTGGTGGTCGCGATTGCCGATGTTAGTCATTATGTGACTGCCAACTCAGTACTTGACCAAGAAGCCTATGAACGTGGTACATCGGTGTATTTCCCGCATTTTGTGGTGCCGATGCTACCTGAAAAACTCTCCAATGGGCTTTGCTCTTTAAACCCAAGTGTTGACCGCTTGTGTATGGTAGCCGACATCATACTATCGCGTAGCGGCAACGTGACCAGCTATGAGTTTTATCCAAGCGTGATGCACTCTCAAGCGCGATTGACTTATAACCAAGTCAATGATTATTTTGCCCAAGCGCAAGGGGAAACGCCCAAAGCCGAAGTGCCTGTCACTATCACCAGTAATAAAGCGGTCAAAAAATCGATTGATGTGCTGTATGATTTGTACAAAGTGCTATTGGTCAAACGCGAACAGCGCCATGCGATGGATTTTGAAACCCAAGAGACTTATATCAAGTTTGATGAAGCAGGCAAAATCAGCGCTATCGTGGCACGGACGCGTGGTGACTCGCATAAGCTCATCGAAGAGATGATGCTACTTGCCAATACCTGCGCGGCTGAATTTTCGCTCAAGCATGAATTGCCGGTTTTGTATCGCAATCATGATACCCCAGAGGCAGAAAAAGCCGCTCGCGTCAGTGACTTTGTGAAGCATTTTGGTTTGTCATTTCCTGAAGAAAACCCGACACAGGCAGATTATCAGCGTATCATTGAAGCGACACGCGAGCGCCCTGATGCGATTAGTATCCATAGCGTGCTACTGCGCTCCATGCAGCAAGCCAACTATGCACCGACTAATATTGGACACTTTGGGCTTGCGTATGAGGAATACAGCCACTTTACCTCACCGATTCGCCGTTATCCCGACTTGATGCTACACCGTGCCATCAAAGCGAAAGTGACAGGCAAAAAAGCGCCGCTGCCAGATTGGTCACTAGAAGATGCAGGTGAGCAGACCTCAATGACAGAGCGCCGTGCCGATGAAGCCAGCCGTTTTGTTGAGCAGTGGCTCAAAGCCCATTATATGAAAGACCATATCGGTGAAGCGTTTGATGCGGTGGTTACCACAGTGACCAATTTTGGCTTGTTCGTGACTCTCACCGATTTATTCATTGATGGCTTGATTCATATCTCGCATTTGGGCGAAGATTACTTTGTATATGATGACAAGGCGCAGCAGTTATTTGGTGAAAAATCAGGACTGGTGTTTGGACTCGGTGATAAAATCCGTGTCAAAGTCGCTGCCGTCAATATGGAGACCCAGCAGATTGATTTTGATTTGGTGGCACAGCTGGAAAAATCGTCATTTAATAATCGCGGTAAAGGCAAAAGTCGCGGTCAATCGCAAGCGGCCTCTAATTCTGTTCAATCCAATCCCAACGCGCTATCTAATCCTAACGCTCAATCTAAGCCAAATGAGAGTGCTAGGAAAGCAAAAAGCGCTAAAAATAAAAGTAACGCGCGTAATAAATCTCGTTAATGAAAAAAAGGGGCAATACAATTTGCCCTTTTTTTATCGTTCATACATATACCTGCTAGAACAAAAAACGTCTTTGACTACTTAATCTTAGCTATTTAATATTAGCCACTTGATGTTAGCGGTTTAACCAGTCTTATTTGGCGGTACTAGTAGCTAATACGCCAAGTTATTATTGCGTGGTTTTTTCTGCGCTTGCCAAGTTGTTGGATGAGGTCTGAGCGGCTTTATTCAAATCTGTTGTTGCCTTATCAAGCACTTGTTTAGGCTGCTCGCCAATCGATGAGGTATCGTTTGATGCTATGGCTAAGGGCGCTGAGGCGGCACTACTATTGGCTTGATTGGATGCAATGACTTGCTGGGTACGATGTGATGATATTAGGTTAAAAATAGCAAGTGCGGTGATGCCTAATATCGCAAAAATAATGAGTAATTTTGGTTGCATGAGGATTTCCAGTGTAGCGTCAATTTGGCTAACCGATGTCTAAAGCCTGACGTCTAAAATTTGTGGCTTAAAACGTCCAATCGGGTTTCGCTAGGACAAAAATTGACAGTCATATCTATAAAAATTGCTAGGCTACCTTGCTGCAAAAATCATGCAAGTTTAATCTGTTAATCTTTAGTTTGGCAGCAGACTGACTTCGGCACTAACCGGCAAATGGTCAGAGAGATTTGACCAAGGTTGTCCCTTATGCACCCAAGCACGGTGTACTTGTAGATTGCGCACATAGATACGGTCAAGGCTTAATACCGGGAGTTTGGCAGGGAAAGTGGGCAGTAATTTGCCATGGTGGGTCAGCACAGCTTCTTGTAAATTAAGGTCACAGCCAAGCTTTTGACAGGATAATTTTTTCCAGTCATTGAAATCGCCTGCCAATATCAGCGGCGTGGATTGGTGGATTTCGTTATTGATATACTGGCTTATCACCTCATATTGTTTTTCACGGTCATTTTCCATCAGATTTAGATGCGCACAAAGCACGATAATGGGCGTATGCCAGCCTTCGGGCTGGATTTCGCAGTGCAAAACACCACGCTGCTCAAGGCGGCTCACTGTGATATTGACATTGTGTTTGGGGTCGAGCGGATGGCGACTTAGCACCGCATTGCCATGATGACCGTGGTTATATTCGACGTTTTTGCCATAGCTGTTTTCAAGCTGTAGATACTCGCCAAACCATTCATGTTGGGACTGGTCGGGAAATTCATTGTATTTCACCACCCGTTTGAGATTTTGACCTTGGACTTCCTGTAAACAGATAATATCAGATTGCACTTGGTTAAGGGCAGCGGCGATGCCTTCCATTTTGACAAAACGATTGAGGGGTGACATGCCTTTATGGATGTTATAACTGGTGATGATTAGGCTGTTTTTTGGTTGTTTGGCGTCTGCTACTTCGTTTGATGCTACTAGGTTAGGTGTTATTTTTTTAGGTGTTAGTGAGCGCATAATAAAATCACAATGATAAACATGGCATTATTTTAACGTGAAATTGTATGGCTGGCTTGTTTTGACAAAAAATTGTCACAATATAATGGTTGTCGACATTTATGTCGCAAACGCATGTAGTAAACCTATGTAGTAAAATGGGGTAGCTTTGCCAAGCATTGCGGTTTTTATGCTAAAATTTTGGGCAATGACGACTTTTACTCTCAATCATCAACGAGCGATAAAAAATTGGAAAACAATATGACCAACGATGTAGAAAATCCGACAAAAAATTTGCACCTTGTTGAATTTAATCAGTTAGCGCTTGAGCGACTCAAGACGGCAATCGATGAGGCGTTGGCGAATGGACATGCGTTTTTGACTATGCTCGATGATGAAGCTAGGCTCGATAACAAAGCTGCGCAAGCTGATAGCCAAGTTAACGATACAAAACTCAGCAGCCAGCAAGCGCTCAATGATATCATCGCTTTTGACCATGTGAATTTAGCATTAGACCGCAGTTGGGGCTTGCTATCGCACTTAAATAGCGTGGTCAGTGATGAGCCAATCCGTGAACTGCACCATGCATTATTGCCCGCGCTTTCTGCCTACGGTACGGCGGTTGGTCAACATCTCCCGCTGTATCAACGCTATCAGCGTGTGGTGAGCGATCAGTCATTTTTTGAGCGTTTAGAGCCTGCGAGACAACGCTCGTTGACATTGGCGCTACAAAGTTTTGAGTTATCCGGTGTTGGTTTAGCGGAGGCGCAAAAACAGCAATTTGCCACCCTTGCCAGCGAGTTATCTACGCTATCGGCTAAATTCTCCGATAACGTGCTCGATGCCACCCAAAGCTACTTTTTACCGTTAAGCGAATCGCAACTGGCAGGACTGCCTGAATCTGCGCTTGCCATGCTGGCAGATGCGGGCAGGCGATACACAGAAAAATTCCCGGAGCAAGTATTGGCAACGCCTTATGTCGCGACACTTGATATCCCAGTCTATCTTGCGGTGATGACGTATGCCGATGACCGCGAGTTACGCGAAACCTTATATCGTGCGTATGTCACTCGCGCCTCTGAATTGTCAGCGCAGCCAGAATTTAATAATGCCGATATCATGGCGGATATCTTGGCAAAACGCGCACAAAAAGCCCAGTTATTGGGGTACGACAATTTTGCTGAGTTATCGCTTGCCACCAAAATGGCGGACAATGTCGACACTGTAGAGCAATTTTTACGGGATTTGGCAGACAAAGCACGACCCTTTGCCATGCAGGATTTAAAACAACTGCAGGTTGAAGGTATGGCGTTTGGCATCGGTGATGAGGGCGATGAGGTGCGACCCTGGGATACGGCGTATCTGGCAGAAAAAGTTAAACAACGTCAATTTAATCTATCACAAGAACAAGTGCGTCCGTACTTCCCAGTGCCGACAGTCATCGCAGGCTTATTTGAGATTGTGCAAAAACTGTATGGCATTCAGATTGAAGATAAAACTGCAAGCACACAGCGCTGGCATGATGACGTGCGTTTTTATCAAGTTTTTGATGAACATCAGCAGCTTATCGGTGGTTTTTATTTTGATTTATATGCCCGTCCTGGCAAACGCGGTGGCGCATGGATGAGTGGCTTTCAAGCGCGTTATCAACACGATGATAGTGGTTATCAGCAGTTACCCGTTTGTTTTATGGTGGCAAATTTTAGCCCTGCGCCAACGGGTACACAGCGCGGCAAACCCAGCTTATTAACCCATGATGAAGTGTTAACCCTCTTTCATGAGTTTGGACATGGACTGCATCATCTGCTTACTGAAGTGAATGTTGGCGATGTGGCAGGCGTGAATGGGGTCGAGTGGGATGCAGTTGAGCTACCCAGTCAGTTTATGGAAAACTGGGCATGGCACCCTGAAGGGATTGCATTAATCAGCCGCCATGTCGATACGGGCGAAACACTGCCAGAGAGCATGCTGCAAAGTATGCTCGCTGCCAAAAATTTCCAAAGCGGCATGCAAACTCTGCGCCAGCTAGAGTTTGCGCTATTTGATTTGTTATTGCATGCCAAAACCCCAGCACCCGACTATCCCCAGTTATTGGCGTTACTCGACAGCGTGCGTGCCGATGTGTCGATTATGCCGACCGCCAGTTATAACCGTTTTGCCAATGGCTTTAGCCACATTTTCGCAGGGGGCTATGCGGCAGGGTATTATTCTTACAAATGGGCAGAACTGTTGTCAGCCGATGCATTTAGCAAGTTTGAGGAAACGAGTATTTTTGATAAAAACGCTGGCAAATCCTTCCGCGATAACATTTTAGCCAAAGGCGGTAGCCAATCTGCAAAAGCCAACTTTGAGGCATTTCGCGGTCGTGAAGCACGTATTGATGCGCTGTTACGCCACTCAGGATTTTTAACCAGCAGCTATGATGAACTGCTGAGCGATGACACCGATAACGCCAACACCCAAGCTCGGTAACACGGTTGTCAAAATACAGGCTAGTAAAAAGAAGAAACTATGAGATATCAATCCAATCGCCCCAAACGTCAATTTTTGGCAGGGGTGGCTTGTCCAAGCTGTAAAGCACTGGATAAAGTTGTTCAGATTCAGCTATATCAGCCCGAGTATGATGAGTATATCGAGTGTACGGCATGTGGCTATACCGAGCGTCGCCCAACACCCGATGAGATTGTTGACATTCAGCAATCCAATCATCAGGAAACTGCTCATTATGGCGACGATGGCGCGGGTATTGTCAGGTTTAAATAAGCCAAGTTTAAGCGGTTTGGGTAAATTTTGACAAGGTTAACTATTTAAGTGCCCGTCATACAATTAGGGTGGTCAACGTATGGCGTTCAAAGTAGGTTTTTATCTCAAAAGTTGTTATTTTTGATTGCGGTTTGTTATAGTAACAAGCAAACGAATGTACACCATCATTTTCATGCCAGCTTGGCATATACATCGCTAGCATGAAATCGTACAGACATCTGACCCGCCCGACATGGATAGGGATTTGACCCAACATGAAATTATTTAGCCTAAAAAAAGACAATGACTCTATAGCCCCGACTAGCGAAGATGCCAATCCATCATCACAGCTGGCTGAAAATCCAACGACAGGTGTGTCAGATAATCCGTTGCAGCTTGATACAACTCAGGCGCCGATGCAAGCGACTAAATCCCCAGACACATCTCCAAACACGACAGCAATCAAAAATGCGTTTTCGCTAGATAGCATTGATTTGAACCAGTTAGAAGATGAATTACTTCATGGCAAAACCGACTATACCGCAGATAACACAAAAGCGGCTGATACTGTCGCGCCTAAAAAGCTGAGTTTTGATGATTTTGATTTGGATGAGCTACCCAGTGATGTTGAACCCAACACCACTGTGACTATCGAAGACACTGCCAATACATCGACAGTATCACAGCCCGTACCGTCACAGACAACCGATAACGCGCTGATATTTGATATTGATAACCTACCGCTAGAAGCTAAGCCAGACCTAAACCTAAACCTAAACCTAGAACCAGACAGTCATAGCGCGCAACCACAGCCCATTGCATCACAAAGTAGTGATGAAAATAGTGATAAAAAAATTATCGAGGCTATTGAGACTATCGAAACTATCGAAACTATCGAGACGACGCCACCCGTTCTATTAACCAAAACAAAACCCGAAATTAAACCGATTATCGCCCAGACGCCAAACCCATTTTTAAGGCCGGCAGGTAAAACACTAGCGAAACGGACGTTAAAAAAACGCAATCAACTTGGGTTGCTAGTGGGTGCAGGGTTGGCACTGGCTGCCTTGGCATGGTTTTTTATGGGGCAGTCAAGCGAGCCCAACAAATCCACCGCGCAGTCACAGAAACAGACACAGACGCAGACCCAAGCACACGCAATAACCAAAACTACAGCGCCTATAGTAAAACCACAAGCTAGCGCTAGCTTGCCTACCGCGTCAACCGTCGCAGCGGAGGCAACCACTAGTTCAGTCCATGCGACCGCAGCGCTACCGGCAATCACGCCAGAAGAAATTCTTGCACCGACACTGCCTGAAGATCCGGCGATTGCCAAAGAAGAGCTAAGTCGATTGTCAGAGCAGAGCGCGCAGCTAAAAGAGCAAGAAACCATGATGCAAGACCAGCTGCGTATGATGAATGAGCTGAGTAGTAAAAAAGAAGAGCGTATCCAGCTGCTAGAACAGCAAGTTGCACAGCTTGAGCAGCAAAAAGCCGCTAACAAATAACCACCCACAAATAATAATCAATAAATAACTGGCAGGCTAAGTAGTGCTGACCCAAGTCGATAAAAAAACCTTGTTTCAAGACCGCTATCAAGCGCTCATTATGCCCGTCCCGGTGTCAGGTATTTTTCGTCATCGCGCCTTACTTAAATACCAATCGCTATATCCTGAGCATTATACCGTTTACAAGCAAGCCTGTGAGCGTTCGCAGCTGTTACTCGGTGATGTGTTACAGTTTACGCCGCAGCGTGATTTGGCGGGTATGGCAGTCGGTGGGGCGTTGTCAAAGCCACAGTTCATCGTGGATATGGCAATCACAGAATTTGCCGAAAATCCGCCGCATGTTGAGTATATGGTGTCAGCGTTACAAAAGTTAGAGAAAGTTGTGTTTGATTGGGGACGGTATCAAGGTATTCGCCGTGTGGCAATATTGGCAAGTGATGAACTCATTTTGCCAAAAGACAAAAGTTTTGATGAAGATATTTTGCCATTAATGGAAAAATACCTTCAGCCCGTGAGTAATTTGAATTTGGTGGTTTATCGCTAACGCTATTAGTTTAAATAGTTTTCAATGGTTGAGGTTTTATCGAGGGCTACTCAGCGATTCATTGTCGCCATCGGCGTATTGCAAGTAGTAAAATGCCAACGGGGTCAAAACCTTCTTATTATCGGGCATTTTTTCTAATTACTGTAATGATGGTTTCATAGCATTTGCCAAAATTTATCCCAAAAAAACCGCTTTATCTGACGATAAAGCGGTTTTTAATTTTTGATAGCTAAATTTTAATAAAACTATTCAGCCGCTGGCGTTTCAGTATCAGCAGGTGCAGTTGGCGCGATGGTTTGATCCACGCCTTTCATGGTAAGTTTAATGCGACCACGGTTGTCGATGTCTTGTACCAGTACATTCACCATTTGACCTTCTTTTAGCACATCATTCACGTTCTCGATACGTGCATCAGAGATTTGTGAGATATGCACCAGACCGTCAGTGTTAGGTAATACATTAACAAACGCACCAAACTCAACAATACGAGCCACTTTACCTGTATAAGTCTTGCCGACTTCTACCTCTGCCGTAATCGCTTCGATCTTAGCAATCGCGGCTTTGGTCGCTGCTTTGTTTTCACCAAAGATACGAATGGTACCGTTGTCATCAATATCAATCACTGCGCCTGTTTCTTCAGTCAGTTGGCGAATGGTTGCACCACCTTTACCAATCACGTCACGGATTTTTTCAGGGTCGATATCAATCACCGCAAAGTTTGGTGCATGGGCGTTGATTTCTTTACGGCTGGTTGAAATGACTTCATTCATCGCATTTAAAATATGGATACGACCCGCATGCGCTTGGTGTAGGGCTTTTTCCATAATCTCTGGGGTGATACCTTCGATTTTGATATCCATCTGTAACGCAGTCACGCCATTGGCAGAACCTGCGACTTTAAAGTCCATATCGCCTAGGTGGTCTTCATCACCCAAGATGTCAGACAGCACGGCAAAACGCTCACCTTCTTTAACCAGACCCATTGCGATACCAGCAACAGGCGCTTTTAGTGGTACGCCGGCATCCATTAACGCCAGTGATGCGCCACAGACAGATGCCATTGATGATGAACCATTGGATTCGGTGATGTCAGATACGATACGAATCACGTATGGAAAACGGTCACTATCTGGCAGCATGGCTTGTACACCGCGACGTGCTAGGCGACCATGACCGATTTCACGGCGTTTTGGACCGCTGTCACGACCCGTTTCGCCCACTGAGTAACTTGGGAAGTTATAATGCAGCATGAAGTGGTCTTGTTTGGTGCCTGCAAGGGTGTCAATCATGTTCACATCACGGCTGTTGCCAAGCGTGGTGGTAACGAGCGCTTGTGTTTCACCGCGGGTAAATAGCGCTGAACCATGCGTGTAAGGCAGTACGCCAACTTGGATGTCTAAGGCACGGACAGTTTGCAAGTCACGACCATCGATACGGGGTTTGCCAGACAAAATATTGTCACGGACCGTACGGTATTTTAGGGTTTCAAATAGCTCTTTGATTTGTGCCACGTTGTCGGCATAGCCTTCGGCTTCTGCGTCACCGGCTAAGGCTTCAAGCGCTTGGTTTTTGATTTCATCAAGGCGAGTATAACGGCTGGCTTTTTCGCTGATGGTATACGCTTCTGAAATCGCTGCAGCAAATTGATTTTGTAGGGCAGTTTCTAAGGCTTCATTGACGGCAGGAGCAACGAATTGGGTTTTTTGTACGCCAACTTCTTTGGCAAATTCATTGATGGCATCAATCACGACTTGTTGCTGGGCGTGACCGTATAGTACCGCGCCAAGCATTTGGTCTTCTGATAGTTCTTTGGCTTCAGATTCGACCATCAATACCGCAGATGACGTACCCGCGACCACCAAATCGAGCGAGCTTTGTTTTAGCGCTTCATGGTTTGGGTTTAGCACATATTCATCATTGATAAAACCGACACGTGCCGCACCAATCGGACCATTAAATGGCGCTGATGAAATTGCCAATGCCGCTGAAGTACCAATCATCGCTGCGATATCAGCATCTTGTTTTTTGTCTGACGAAATCACCGTGGCGGTCACTTGGATTTCGTTAAAGTAGCCTTCTGGGAACAATGGACGAATCGGGCGATCAATGAGGCGTGAAGTCAAGGTTTCCATCTCAGATGGGCGACCTTCGCGTTTGCCATAGCCACCTGGGATTTTACCAGCAGCGTACATTTTTTCTTGGTAGTTGACGGTCAATGGGAAAAAGTTTTGACCCGCTTGCGCCTCGTCTTTTACCACAACAGCCACTAGCACAGAGACGCCGCCCATGTGGACGACCACTGAATTAGCTTGGCGTGCGATACGACCTGTTTCTAACGTAACTTGTTGATTACCATATTGGAATTCTTTAGTAATGATATTAAACATAATGCGGTTTTATCCTTTGTGTGATGAATAGGGCGATTTAAGTTTTAGTAATAGCCCCTAACGTTTGTGTTCTTTTCAAAAAATACAAACGTTAGAAGCAATCTACCAATTCGCCTGATAGCAGCCTTAAATCAGCCTAAATTAAAAAATACTTTAAAAAAAGTAAGTGTAAACTGCGATTGTGCAGGCACAATGCGTTGTCTATTTTACCTAGTTTTGCGGTGAATCACCACCTTTTAACTGCGCTTTAACCACTAATAGCAAACGATAGGCAAGACTACGCTAACAGCGGAAGTAAAAGTGAAAACAAAATTGGCTAAAAATATTGAACCCATAAAAAAGCGGCTACCCAAAAGCAGCCGCTGATTGAATAAAGCTCATAACGTGCTGATAAATTAGCGACGTAAGCCTAATTCATTGATCAATGCAGTATAACGGTCTGCATCTTTACGTTTTAAGTAATCAAGTAAGGTACGGCGTGAGTTAACCATACGAATCAAACCACGACGGCTGTGATGGTCAGCTTTGTGTGCTTTAAAGTGTGGTTGTAAGTCATTGATACGCGCTGTTAATAATGCCACTTGAACTTCTGGAGAACCTGTGTCATTTTCAGCGCGTTGAAATTTTGCGATTACGTCTGCGCGGTCTTGGTTAGTCAACATAATATTTTCCTAGCTTTTTTAGCATAAAATGAGAAGCCTAATCGTCTATCAGTCGAGTCGATTAGTGTAAAAAAATCAGGATAACCACGCTTCTCAGTAGTTAACCTTCAAAAAGGAGCATTATTTTACCAAATATTGACCAATAAAAAAACCCTAATTTGCATTAGGGTGTTGAATTTATTAAGGCTTTTAATAGATTTAAGCTTTCAACTTACTGATTGCCCGTAGGCTGTTTGGGTGTTTCGCTATGCAGACGGTCAAGCTGCTCTTGTGGCGCGGTGGTGAGCTTATCAGAAGTCACTTCGTCCGCATCATTAGGCGTTGTGTCAGCAACAAACGTCGCTTCGGGCGCTTTCTTTTCCATTTTTTCAAAATCTGTCATGGTGGTTGGTTGCATGGCAATCTCCTTTTTTTCTTACGTTATTGTTATATCAAAATCAAAGCTTATTTAGTCAATGCTTGGTCAATCGCTTCAGCAAAATCTGGAATATCTTCAGGTTGACGACTGGTAATCAAATTACCATCTATCACCACCGATTTGTCTTCAAATTGCGCACCGGCATTTTTTAGGTCAGTGGCAATGGTTTTATAAGCAGTTAATTTTTTACCACGGGCAATTTCGGTATCTGCAAAAATCCACGGTGCATGACAAATCGCTGCGACAGGTTTACCCGCACTCATAAATGCTTTTACCATCGCTTGGGCATCGGTATTCGCCCGCAACACATCGGCATTGGCACCACCCCCTGGTAATACAATGGCATCATAATCGGCTGCGTTGGCTTCACTAATTAATAAATCAGCGGTAAAGGTGTCAGCAGGGTCAGTATGATTAAGCCCGCGTACTTGTTTTTGTGGTTGTGTGGTGATTAAAGTGGTTTGGTGACCTTTAGCTTTAAGGAGGTCATTGGTTTGGGTATATTCAACTTGTTCAAAGTCGGTATCAAGTAAAATAGCAATCTTAGCCATGGTAATTATCCTATTATTTCATTATTTGAGTTAAAGAAAAAAATTGTTGTTCTTATTGATTCATCTGTAAGGTTAGCGCTTTATTTTGAGATTATTATTCGATTTTTCTATTTGATTTTTATTTTATTAATAACATTTCAATTAATTGTATAAAGTTATCTCAATAAACCGCTGTTTGCTCTTTATTAGCAAAGCTTGCTAAGAAATAAGCAAGTGAATCAACACCACTAAGAATAAATCACTGGACGGGTGAAAACTGCTAGCAAAGCGTCACGTTTTGTATCAATGCATAAAAAACGTACTCGCTTTGTGACATCACACCGCTCTGTGAGCAAATTATGTGAAGATAGTAAAAATTTAGCAAGGTAATTAGATTGATTGAATTACTGTGGCTAGTTTAAATTGACCAGCTTCAGCGGTTGTAAACGACCATTGGGTTCAAGTAGTCCCGTGCCCAAAAATTGCTGCTGGTCGTCAAACAAGCGAAACGTTTGACTGGCAGTTAAGATGAGATGCTGAGTTAACATGGTCGCCTTGACGTTTAAGCGTTGACCTTGCCGGATGCGCTTTGATTGGCTATCGTCTAATACTAAGCTTGGTAGTGAGTGAACGCAGGCATCCACCGCTAATAGCTTATCAAACCGCGCTGCAACATCGAGCGCTGCAAAATCGGCTAATGGGATGGCATCGGCAATTTCAAAATCACCCGTGCGTATCCGTCTAAGTGCTGTTAGATGGCCTAGCGTGCCCAGCGCTTTGGCAATATCTTCAGCCAGCACGCGCACATAAGTGCCTTTGGAGCAAGTAACGGTTAATTGCAATTGTTGATCGGATAGGGGAGTGAGTGACAGCTCATAAATGATGAGAGGACGTGCTGCTCGCTCCACCTCAATACCTTCACGCGCCAGTTCATACAGTTTTTTGCCGTCTTTTTTGAGCGCGGAGTACATGGGCGGAACCTGCATTATCTCACCCAAAAATTGCTCAGTGACGCTTTGTAGCATCGCTTGTGTCACATTTGGCACAGGAATAGTGGCAATTATCTCACCCTCAGCATCCCCGGTATCGGTTTGCTCGCCAAGTTTGATAATGGCGTGGTAAGATTTGATGGCATCGAGTTGATAATGGCTAAATTTGGTCGCTTCTCCCAGACAAATCGGCAGCAACCCGGTTGCCATTGGGTCAAGGGTACCGGTATGACCCGCTTTTTTACTGTCGTGCACATCAGATTTGAGCAAGTATTTGACTTTTGATACCACTTGCTGGGAAGTCATCCCTTGCGGTTTATCAATCAGTAAGACACCAGAGACGATGGATTTGGCTGTTTTTGGTTGGGTCATCATGTTGTGGATTTATCAATTCATTAAAAGTCGGTTCGAATCAGCTGCGAGTAATCTGCTGCGCTAATAGGGTGGTTGACAGAATACGGCTTTGACTTAGGGTTAATATGTGCCCGTTGTTGCCACTGTTGCAAGCTATAGCGGTTATCAATCAATTGCTGGTCATACAGATAACTGGGAATATAGCCTGATAACAAGATACGATAATCAAATGGCAAAGGTTGGATATCATCAATCAGCTCATAAATTGCCGTGGTACAGTTATTTACCAATGAATTATACCATGCCGGCTGCGTTTTTAAGGACTTGGCTTTCACTAGATACGCAAGCAGTAGCGCTCGAATATGGTCTTTTGGCATGTTGATGGGATAAATATAAACATCTTCATGACGGATATTACTACGGGTATAAATAATATCTTTTTCATCTGCAGCGATAATCACCAATTCAAACTTGCGAAAAAATCCACCCAGCGTACTAAATTGTTCATTGACTTCTTTGCGAATCTCGATAGATAACGCAAGCTGCTTTCCATCACTAAACCCAAAACTCACTAGCGTATGGGCAATGGCATCGCCCATCCAATAAGAGGCAATAAAATCAACCGTTTGCAGTTTTGCCAAGTCGTATTGCCTAGTTTCCCAGCGCGGCTGAAAATGGGTTTTATCTTGCCAATCAAAATTTCTAACATTGCTAATGGTGAGTGTGTTGCCATCACTGTCAAGCCGATAGTCTAACATTTGGGCAACTTCGGGGTTCCAATCACGCTCATTGCTAGCTGACATCGAAAAAAAACTGACAATGGCAATCCCCACCACCGCAAAAAAAATCAGTAATAAAGACTGATGAGAAAGTAGGGATGAAAATAGGGTCGGTTTGATGATACTGACCAAAACAGCGAGGGTAAAAAACACCCATACGCTAATCAGTGCCAGACTGACATATCTGCCTAAGGGCTGATGCGTCCATACAAATACCCCGACCCACAGGCTTGAGAGAATAATGACGATAAACTTAATGATACCCCAAAGTAACTGCATTCAACATCCCTGTTAATGACTCAAAGTGACAAATAAGCTTATTATAGCCTGCAACGCATCAGTCGTCTGATGGCTGACCTTCGCTACTTTGTACCGCTTTAGAAATGAGGTTCATCATATAGTTAGCGTTAGCTGTCACTTCATCATAGTGAAAGCGCAGACGTGGGGTAGTGCGGGTTTTTAGCAAATGACTGAGCTCAGTACGCAAAAAACCTGATGCTTTGTTGAGCACTTCTAAGCTCTCGGTATGATAATCTTTTGCCATGGCATCATCCATCGACTTTTCCATGATGGTGACATAAATATCAGCATAACCCAAGTCCGGGCTGATTTTGACACTAGAAATGGTCACAAACCCAGTCAAGCGTGGGTCGTTAATCTCGTCACGAATCAAAACCGCTAGGTCGCGCTGAATTTGATCGGCAAGACGTTGTAAACGTTGATTCATTGGTAATCCTTTTTATAGTAAAAAAAGGTCTAATTAACCTAGATTAATTAGACCCCTGGAAAGGTTGCTAATAGCAAGCTGGCAGTATTAGGTTGTCAGCTTAACTTATAAGGTACGTTTGACTTCATGAATTTCGAAGACTTCAATCTTATCGCCTTCTTTTACTTCATAACCTTTCACCGCTAGACCACACTCCATACCAGCACGCACCTCATTAACATCCTCTTTAAAGCGACGTAATGATTGTAATTGACCGGTGAAAATAACTTGGTCATCACGCAATACCCGAATTGGCTTGTTACGGATGATATTACCTTCTGTCACCATACAACCGGCTGCATAACCAAAGCGACTAGAGTGGAAGACTTCACGTACTTCAGCGATACCCAAGATTTGCTCACGATGTTCTGGCGCAAGTAAACCGCTCATCGCCGCTTTCACATCATCAATCAACCCATAGATAACACTATAGTAGCGAATATCTAAGCCTGCTTCATCCGCTTTGCGTTTGGCAGCGGTATCGGCACGAACGTTGAAGCCTAATAACACCGCTTCACTTGATTCAGCGAGTACCACATCCGATTCGGTGATTGGACCGACACCCGATGAGATGACTTTGACTTTAACTTCATCCGTAGATAATTCATCAAGCGCGGTTAACAAGGCTTCTAGTGAACCTCGAACGTCAGTTTTAAGAATCAAATTAACGGAAGGCAGTTTGGCATCGCTCATTTGGTCAAACAAGTTTTCTAAGCGTGATTTGGCTTGACGTTCAAGCACTTTTTCACGCTCACGATCTGCGCGATATTCTGCAACCTCGCGCGCACGTTTCTCATCTGAGACCACCATAAACTCGCTACCAGCTGCTGGCGTATCAGGCAAACCTAGGATTTCAACAGGGATAGAAGGACCCGCTGAGGTAATTTTTTGACCGTTTTCATTGGTCATAGCACGGACACGACCATAATATTCACCAGCAAGTACCAAATCACCTTGGTTTAAAGTACCTTGTTTGACCAGCAAACTGACCACGGCACCGCGACCTTTTTCAAGACGTGATTCAATCACCACACCTTGCGCTGCACCGTCAGTAGCGACTTCAAGTTCCATCACTTCTGCTTGTAGGTTAATCACTTCAAGCAATTCATCGATACCTTGACCTGTTAACGCAGAGACTTTGACCACCGGTGTGTCACCGCCCCATTCTTCAGGAACGACTTCTTTAGTGGTCAGTTCGTTGAGCACGCGGTCTGGATCGGCGCTGTCTTTATCTATCTTGTTGATAGCGACGATAATCGGGGTACCTGCGGCACGCGCATGGTCAATCGCCTCAGCGGTCTGTGGCATCATACCATCATCGGCTGCGACCACTAACACCACGATATCCGTCGCTTTGGCACCACGAGAACGCATCGCGGTAAATGCGGCGTGACCTGGGGTGTCTAAGAAAGTAATAACACCTTGGTCAGTCTGCACATGATAAGCACCGATATGCTGAGTAATACCACCTGCTTCGCCTGATGCCACTTTACTTGAACGGATCTTATCGAGCAGGGACGTTTTACCGTGGTCAACGTGACCCATGATAGTAACCACAGGCGGACGCGCTTGGACGTTGCTGCTTTTCTCGCCAACCGCCTCACGTAATGAATCTTCAACTTGCGTTGAACTCACAAGCACTGGGTTATGACCCATTTCTTCAACAAGTAGGGCAGCGGTTTCTTGGTCGATAGATTCGTTTTCACGGACCAACTCGCCCATTTTCATCAACATTTTGACGACTTCGCGTACTTTGATTGCCATTTTTTGGGCAAGTTCAGATACCACGATGGTCTCACCGATTTCAACGTTATGCACGATTTTTTCAACCGGTTTCTCAAATTTGTGTCTATTGGCTTGCGATGATTTTAAGCCGCGACCACGGTTCTTAATCTCTTGCTCACCTTCATCGTCACGGCGACGACGACGGTTTTTGTTCGCAGTGCTTGCGGTTCCGCGTTTGATTTCACGGCGTTCTTGTTCAAATGAATCTTCAAGCGCTGCGCCCACCAAACCTTCTGCCAATGGTTCATCTTTTTTGACAACCATCGCAGTTTCAGTATCGGTTTCGCTGTATTTACTCGCCATTTGACGCATTTGCTCAAGGGTACGTTGCTGAGCTTCTTCAGCGGCTTTACGGCGGTTTTCTGATTCGATTTGACGTAAGCGTTCTTCTTCTGCTTCACGCGCTTTACGTTCACTATCCGATTCTTTTTTCGGTGCAGGTTTTTTGTCAGCTTTTTTGACTTCGATTGCAGCAGTTTTGTTGCCTTTTTTCACTACCACACTGGTGGTTGTGTGCTCTTTGGCAGCTTGACTACCACCACCTAAGTTAGCACGCATTGCTGCAAGGGTAGCTTGTTGACGCGCTTCAGCTGCTTGTTTGGCTTTGTCTTTTTCAGCTTGTTCTTGGGCGGCTTTTTCTTTTGCCAAACGCGCTTTTTCTTCAGCCTCTTTAGTCGCTGCTTCACGAGAGGCTAGTTCTTCAGCAATTTTATTGGGATTTGGTTTATCAAATACCATTTTTTTGCGCACTTCAACATTGACACTTTTGGCTTTACCAGAAGTGCCTGTCACCCGCGCAGTGGAAGTAGTTTTGCTTTTTAAGCTAATGCGAGGTTTGTCATTTTGACCATGACTTTGTTGTAAAAAGCTGACCAGTTTTTGTTGTTCGCTATCGGTGACGATGTCATTGTCACCGCGCGCAGACAGCCCTGCCTTGACCAGTTGATTATTAATTGCTTCAACGGTCTTTGTGGTCATTGCTGCAAGTTCTTTTACGGTTTTATCTGCCATTCATACACCTTTTTTAATTAAACCATGATTCACGGGCTTTCATAATAAGCTCACCTGCGGTCTTTTCATCAAGACCTTCGATATCTTGGATATCAAAGATGGCTTGTTCAGCAAGGTCGTCGACGGTGATGACATCACGTTCGGCAAGCTTGTAGGCCCATGCTTGAGTCATGCCTTCAAGGTTTAGAAGCTCTTGGCTTGGCTCTTTAATATTTTGTTGTTTGACCAATTCATCGGCAATCACCGCTTCTTTGGCACGTTCTTGGATTGCGTCGATGGCGTCATCATCTAGCCCATCGATGTCATAAAAAGTCTCAGCAGGGACATACGCCACTTCTTCAAGTGAGGTAAATCCAATATCCACCAAGGCTTGTGCCAAATCTTCATCGACTTCAAGGCGTGTGTAGAATAGGTCGCGATACACTTTGGTTTCTGATTCTTGTTGAGCATTGTACTCGTCTTCGAGCATCATGTTAAGACGATAACCTGTTAATTCTGATGCAAGGCGCACATTTTGACCTTGTGAGCCAATCGCACGGGCCAACTGATCGTTAGTGGCAAAGATGATATCTGCAGTTTTGGTATCTTCATCAAGAATAATACGATCAACATCCGCAGGTTCCAAAGCACTAATAATGTATTGCACTGGATCATCCGACCATACCACTACGTCGATACGCTCGCCTTCAAGCTCTTGTTGCACGGCTTGGATACGGGTGCCACGCATACCAATACAAGCACCCACAGGGTCGATACGATGGTCATTGGTTTTGACTGAAATCTTAGCACGTAAGCCAGGCTGACGCGCAACATCACGAATTTCAATGATTTGCTCAGCAATCTCTGGTACTTCTTTTTGCATGAGTGCCGTTAGCATTTGTGGTGAGGTACGAGATAATACGAGCTGAGCACCACGGTTATCACGATTGACTTGTTCTAAAATCGCATTGATACGACCTTTGATACGTAGCTGCTCACGCGGCAACATTTTATCGCGTGGTAGATAACCTTCGACATTATCGCCCAAATCAATGATATAACCATCACGCGCCGGTTTTTTGACTTCACCGGTAATCATCTCGCCGATACGATGTTCAAACGCATCTGCCACCAGTGAGCGCTCCGCTTCACGGATTTTTTGAATGATGACTTGTTTGGCTTGGGTAGCGGCAATACGACCAAATTCAATGGATTCGATTTGTTCTTCTTTGACGTCGCCGATTTTCCACTCGTTTTCATCCAAATCGCTAATCGCTAGCTGACAGGCAGGCATTTCATGATCTTCATCTGCCACTACTGTCCAATAACGGTAAGTGTCATAGTCACCTGTTTTGCGATTGATATGCACGCGCACGGCAACTTCAGGTTGCTCACTATAAACTTTCTTTTTGGTCGATACCACCAAGGCTTGCTCAATCGCTTCAAAAATATCTTCAGGATTTAAGCCTTTTTCATTACTGACGGTTTCAACGACCGTTAAAATTTCTCGATTCATGTAATCACCTATAATTTAAGTCATTCTAGACTTTATTCTTTAAAATCTTGCTTTTAGCTAGAAAAAAGTTAGCTAGAAGACATAGCGTAAAAAAGGCGTTAACCCCAAATTTAAAAGCTAAAATTGGTAGACCAAATTGGCTTTATCAATATTATCAAGCTCGATGGCTAAAAGTTGGTCATTGACTTGATCGTTTTCGGTTTTGACCGTCAACTGGCGCTCGTCAATATTGACCAATTCGCCTGTGACTTTACGGCGCTTATCACTACCTTGTCCAATTGCATGAATCAATCGTAAGCTGATGGTTTGCCCTACATAGTCATGCAGCTGCTCAGCAGAAAAAAACGCGCGGTCTAAACCGGGTGAGGACACCTCAAGTAGATACTCGCCTGCAATCGGGTCGTGCAAGTCCAACACACCACCGACTTGGTGGGTGACCGCAGCACAGTCTTCAATGGTGACTTGTTTGCCTTCGGCACGGTCTTCAGGTAGGGCTTCAATATAAATACGAAGAAGAGAGCGTCGACCTTGTGGTACAAATTCAATACCCCACAAGCTCACATCACAGGCAGTTACTGCTGGCTCAATGATTTGGGTCAGTTCAGCAACTTTCGTTGATAGTTTCATGATATCCTTTAGAGTTGATTATTAACATCTTTGTTGATTTTAAAAATTGGCAAGTTACTAAAACGCAACCGCTAATTTAGCAAAACTTAAGTTTTTTCGAAACCAATAGATACAAAAAAACCCACAAACTAATTGGTGGGCTTTTAAATCAATAAAAGTGTGTCTAAATTGATTTTTCTAGTAATGATACCAAAGCAATGCTACTAGAAAAGTGGTAGCGGGGGCTGGATTTGAACCAACGACCTTCGGGTTATGAGCCCGACGAGCTACCAGACTGCTCCACCCCGCAACAATTTAGAGAGCGTATTATAGAGTGAGATATTAACCTTGTCAACAGTTATTTAAAATTAATTTAGTTGGTGCGAATGGAGGGACTCGAACCCTCACACCTTGCGGCACTACCACCTCAAGGTAGCGTGTCTACCAATTCCACCACAATCGCAAAAAACCAAACTACTTTAACCAAGCTGTTTTTAAATAACAACACTCTAAAATAGACGCTGTATTCTAGGTCAAAACTACCAATAACGCAACATTTTTTTAAGGGTTTATTTGGCAGGTGCTTATTTGGCAGGTGTAGGCGTCGTTGGTGTAGGGCTTGCAGGCGCAGTATTAGTCGCTAGGCTGGTATCAAGGGTACGGCTAGATAGCGATTGCTGTTTAGCAAATACTGCCAGTGTCATACTGGTGATAAAGAAGATTGCCGTTAAAACCGCCGTCAAGCGCGTTAAAAAGTTGGCAGAGCCAGACGCACCAAATACGGTTGCCGAACCGCCTGCACCAAATGAAGCGCCCGCATCGGCACCTTTACCATGTTGAACCAAAATCAGACCAATCATTGAAATCGCGACAATGATATGAACCACTAAAATTGCATTATACATACTTATCTCTACAAAACTTGATAGCACTGATGCCCAATAAGAACGCTGTCAGTGGCAAAAGTAAAAAATTTTAAATGAGTGATATTTTACCTTAAATTTGGGCAAATGCTTGAATAATTTGTGTAAAACTCGTCGGGTCAAGTGATGCCCCGCCTACCAACACTCCATTTACATTTGGGCATTGGGCGATTTCTGCGGCATTATCTGCTTTCACGCTGCCGCCATACAATACCGGTGTGCTCGCTAAAGAGGCATCGATGTCCGTTAAGGTGGTGTTGATAAAGGCATGAATGTTTTGTACTTCTTGTATGGTTGGGATTTTACCTGTACCAATTGCCCAAACGGGTTCATAAGCAATAATCAATCGCGATGCTAAGCTACCCAAGTGGGCGTTATCCACTTGGTCGCCTTCAAATTTGGCATTAGCAAATTCAGCGGCTAGTTGTTTAACTACCATTAATTGTGCTGATAGCACATCTTGGGTCTGATTTTGCTCGTACTGGACTTGTGTTTCACCGATACAAAAAACAACGGTTAAATTATGGGCAAAGGCATTGCGAATTTTTTGGATTAAACAAGTGTCATCTTCATTAAAATATTGACGGCGTTCTGAATGTCCGACTAAAACATAATTTACCTGAGCGTCCTTGAGCTGAGCCCCCGAAACCTCCCCAGTAAATGCACCTTTATCGGCGTGTTGTGCGCATAAGTTTTGCGCAGCTAGCCCGATGTTCAATGACCCATGTTGGATGGCTTGTTGCGTGGTCGCTAAATGAATAAAACTCGGGGCGACAACCACGTTACAGCTTTGCAGTGCATCTGCAGGTATCTGCTGCTGTAAATCGGTCATGAGGGCTGTGACAGTCAGCTGTGTGCTAGGATTCATTTTCCAATTAGCAATCACCCAAGAATTCTGCCAATTTGCTACATAATCAGATGCTTTCATAATGTCCCTGTCAATTGAGGTAAGTGGTTATCTATGAATTTGCAAAGTATAAATGTCAAGATAACATTAAAATATAAGTAACGCTATTTAACATATCATGATGTAAAACATCACCATTTGAAAATATCAAGATATGAAAATAGGAGTATTTAAAATACTAGGCATAAAATGGTAGGTATTATATAAGCAATCGCAGCGATTTGCTGAATAAATTATTGGATTACACAAGTGAGGTGTTTAAAGAAAGGATAAAGTATAAAACAGTTTTATGAAGGTTGATGGATAGAGATAAAATGCGATAAAAAATTATTTATCGTTGAATTCACGGATTTGTCGAGAATGATTTGTTAATATATAAATGAATAGTTTACACTAACAAACATTAGCCCATTTGAATCAATATTGAGGGAACGAGAAAAACAATGGCAGCATCACTTCCTGGTTTTGGTGGCATTGCCTCGCGATTAGTGCATGAAGGACTAATTAGCGAAGCGGCAATGCAAAAAGTATTGGCAGAATCGCAGCAGCAAAAAATAAATTTAATCGCCTATGTGGTTGATAATAAGCTTGCGCAAGCTGACGCGGTAGCGTGGGTAATTTCGCGAGAATTTGGCGATCCACTCATTGATTTGGATGCCATCAATGTCAACTATATTCCAAAAGAAGCGGTTGATGAGAAAATTATTCGCGAATTTAATATTCTGCCGATTTTTCAACGAGGTAGCCGCTTATTTGTTGCTATGAGTGACCCAACAAGGGTAGATGCTTTAGATGCACTGCGGTTTGGTACAAGGTTTACCGTAGAAACAGTGGTTGCCGAACACCACAAAATCAAATCACTCATCGAAAAAATCTTTACTACCACTAATTTAGCTGATTTTGATGATATGGAAGCGGTGGAGTTTGATGAAACCCGTGCCGATGAAGACAATAGTGCCACCAGTCATTTAGATGTCAATGATGAAGCGCCTGTCGTTAAGTTCATTAATGGGATGCTCATCAAAGCCATTACCATGGGCGCCTCGGACTTACATTTTGAACCCTATGAAAAATCTTATCGCGTGCGTTTTCGTATTGATGGCGTGTTACAAAAAATGGCAAATCCACCGACGCAGCTAGCGGGTAAAATTGCTGCCCGCCTGAAAGTCATGTCACAAATGGACATCTCTGAACGCCGCGTGCCGCAAGATGGTCGTATCAAATTAAAAATTTCCAAGGATAAGGCAATTGATTTTCGTGTCAACTCACTGCCAACCTTATTTGGTGAAAAAATCGTATTGCGTATTTTAGACCCATCATCAGCGATGCTAGGCATTGATGCACTCGGCTATGAGCCGGACCAAAAGCAGCTATAGTTAAAGAAATATAGAAGTGCTACAATAACAAAATGGCATACTCAACCGACTACCGACAAATGATACTGGACAAGCACAAAGCAGGAAGAAGCATTCGTAGCCTTGCCCAAGAATTTAATATCAGCACACGCACTTTACAAAACTGGAAAAAACAACCAGAACGTAAAGTGGTTAAAACTCGTAAAGGCAAAATCGACATGGCTTTACTCAAGCAAGATGTCGAAAAATACCCTGATAGCTACCAACGAGAGCGAGCCGTACGTTTCAACTGCACTCAAAGAGCAATTGGGATAGCCTTAAAGCGGCTTAAAATCACTCAAAAAAAAGATACTTAAACACCCACAGGCAGATGAAATAAAACGTCAAGTGTTTATCGAGCAACTGGCAGACTATCAAAGCAGCAACCGACCTATTATCTACCTTGATGAATGTGGCTTTAAAACTAGTAGCTATCGCCCTTATGCTTATGCACCAAGGGGACAAAAATGCTTTGATAGCTACAACTGGCAGCTAAAAAGTACCACCAATGCGATTGGGGCTATTCATGGTAATCAGCTGTTTGCTGTAGGGCTATACGATTTTAATATTAACGCTGATGTCTTTTATCATTGGACAAAAAATCTGTTATTACCTGCATTGTCACCACATAGCTTGATTGTAATGGATAATGCTAGATTTCACATTCGAGAAGATATTAAAAATCTTATCGAGCAAGCAGGTCATACAATTCTTTGGTTGCCGCCTTACAGTCCTGACCTCAATCCCATTGAACATATTTGGGCTTGGGTTAAAAGGTTAAGACAAGATTGGCGACTTGATGATATCGATAAGCTATTCTTCTACTTTATGTGGATTTGTGGTAGTTTTTAATTTCTTTTACTATATTTATGGATGCGCTGGCAAAACCGCAAGGGATGTTATTGATTACCGGCCCTACTGGTTCGGGTAAAACCGTCTCCTTGTACACGGGTCTTAATATCTTAAACACAGTTGAGACCAATATATCCACCGCAGAAGATCCCGTTGAAATTAACCTTGAAGGCATCAATCAGGTCAACGTGAATAATAAAGTTGGCTTGACCTTTGCCAGTGCGCTCAAATCATTCTTGCGTCAAGACCCTGATATTGTGATGGTCGGTGAGATTCGTGACTTGGAAACGGCTGAAATTGCTGTCAAAGCTGCCCAAACAGGGCATATGGTACTGTCAACCTTGCATACCAACTCAGCGCCAGAAACCTTAACGCGTCTGCGTAATATGGGTGTGGCGTCCTTTAACATTGCCACCTCAGTCAATTTGGTAATTGCACAGCGCTTAGCCCGTCGCCTGTGTAAATCTTGCAAAAAACCGACAGATGTACCAAAACATAGCTTGCTTGAAATGGGCTTTACGGAAGAAGACTTGGCAAACCCCAGCAATGTCATTTATGAGCCTGTTGGCTGCTCTGAATGCCGCGATGGCTATAAAGGACGTGTTGGTATTTATGAAGTGATGAAAGTAACACCAGAGATTGCCCGAATTATTATGGAAGACGGCAACGCTATTGAGATTAAAGACGCTGCGTTAAAGCAAGGGTTTAGGGATTTAAGGCGCTCTGGCATTCTAAAGGTTCTAAAAGGCACGACAAGTATCCAAGAGATGTATCGTGTTACTAGCGAATAGTGCGTTTTTCATCCGTCTTTATTGAAGATTAGTTGAGATAGTAAGGGGTTAAGGGTATGGCAAAAGTCCAAACAGAAATGTTATTAGACTTTGTCTATGATGGGGTCAATCGCCGTGGCGAAAAAGTCAAAGGCGAAACCACCAGCCGCAATATTGAGCTGGCAAAAGCGCAGCTACGTAAGCAGGGCATCAAAGTCAAGACAATTAAGAAAAAACCTAAGCCTATTTTTCAAATGAAAAAAAGCATCAAGGCAATTGATATTGCTATCTTTGTGCGGCAGTTGGCTACGATGATGAAAGCAGGTGTACCGCTTACACAGTCGTTTGAAATTGTTGCAGATGCGCTCGATAACCCCTCAATGAAAGAGTTGGTGCTTAGTGTCAAGTCAGAAGTGGAATCAGGGAGCACCTTTGCTGCAGCGCTGCGCAAACATCCTAGATATTTTGATGACTTGTTTTGTTCATTAGTAGAGGCAGGTGAGCAATCAGGTGCGCTTGAAACTATGCTTGAGCGTGTCGCGACGTACAAAGAAAAAAGCGAGCTACTAAAAGCAAAAATTAAAAAAGCCTTGAAATACCCGATTGCGGTTATCGTGGTTGCGATTATCGTTACCATTATTTTGCTAGTTAAAGTAGTTCCGGTGTTTGCTGACTTATTCCATTCATTTGGCGCAGAGTTACCTGCGTTTACCCAAATGGTGGTCAATATGTCGGAGTGGATGCAAAAATGGTGGTGGTTATTGCTATTTAGCATTGCAGGCGCTGTTGTTGGCTTTTCTGAAGCTAAAAAACGTAGCAAACCCTTTAATGATTTTTTAGACCGACTTACCTTAAAATTACCAATCTTTGGCAATATTGCTTATCAAGCGGTGGTTGCCCGTTTTTCTCGTACTTTATCTACCACTTTTGCAGCAGGTGTGCCGCTGATTGATGCGTTGGATTCAACCGCTGGGGCAACCAATAATGTGGTATTTTATAATGCCACGCAAAAAATTAAAGGCGATGTTGCGACAGGGCAACAACTGCAGTTTTCGATGCGTTCTACCAATCTTTTTCCCAGTATGGCTATCCAAATGGTCGGTATTGGTGAAGAGTCAGGTAGTCTAGAGGAGATGCTTGATAAAGTGGCGACTTATTATGAAAACGAAGTGGATAACGCCGTAGATGGGTTAACAAGTCTGATGGAACCGATGATTATGGCTGTTTTGGGGGTGCTGGTAGGGGGTCTGGTGATTGCCATGTATCTACCAATTTTCCAAATGGGCTCGGTGGTGGGCTAGATACGATGGGGATTTTTTCAGATTTTATGTTGTTATTACAACAGTCGCAATGGCTGACGTTGATTATCGTAGCTTTATTGGGATTATGCGTGGGTAGTTTTTTAAATGTGGTGATTTATCGCACGCCTTTGATGATGGAACAGCAGTGGAAGAGCGAATGCCAGTTATTGCTCCATCCAGAAACCGTTATTGACAATCATGAATCCATTACCTTAAGCCGTCCCGCCTCTCGTTGCCCGCATTGTGGGTATTCGATACGTTGGTTTGAAAATATGCCTGTTATTAGTTGGCTGCTGCTAAAAGGGAAATGTAGTCAGTGTCATCACGCCATTGGTTATCGTTATCCGCTTGTAGAAATCATCACTGCTATTTTGTCTGTGCTGGTTGTTATGAAATTTGGCGTTACTTGGCAAACGCTGGCAGGATTGGCGCTCACATGGACATTAGTGGCTTTAACAGGTATTGATTTTGATACCCAATTGTTGCCTGACCGATTGACATTGCCGTTAGCGGGATTAGGATTATTCGTCAATGCCTTTGGCTTGTTTGTCAGTCCCACAGCGGCTATTTTTGGCTATGTGTTTGGGTTTTTATGCCTGTGGATTGTCTACCAATTGTTTTTGCTTATTACGGGCAAGCACGGGATGGGGCATGGCGATTTTAAATTATTAGCGGCTTTGGGGGCTTGGCTAGGGCCTTTGATGCTACCGTTAATTGTGCTTTTATCTGCGTTTGTCGGCTCGGTTGTGGGTGTGATGCTGATGAAGCGCTCAGGTGAAAGCAAACCTTTTGCTTTTGGACCTTATATCGCGATTGCTGGCATGATAGCACTTTTGTATGGGCAACCAATAATGTCGTGGTATCTAGGTAAAATGTCATAAAGTCATTTATGGGTCAATTATCCATGAATCAAGGAGGGGTTGCGATGTTGGTAGTGGGGCTTACAGGTGGCATCGGTAGTGGTAAATCACAAGTGAGCCGTTGGTTCGATGAGCATGGAATTGTCATTATTGATGCAGATGTATTGGCACGTGAAGTCGTCGCCAAAGATTCGCCAACGCTAAAAAAAATTGTCGCCAAATTTGGTGATTGGGTGATTGATGAGGCAGGCGAGCTTAATCGCCGTGTCATGCGAGAGCATGTATTTGGCAGTGCGCAAGCGTTAATGGATTTGGAACAAATTACCCATCCTGCCATTCGCAGCCGTGCCAAAGAATTACTAGCAACTGCCCAGTCGCCCTATGTAATTTTGGTAGCACCCTTACTGCTAGAAGCCTCTGAAGCAGGGCTGGCCAATCTGTGTGAGCGAGTATTGGTGGTCGATAGTCATGAAGCCTTGCAGATTGAGCGCGCCAGTCAACGTGATGGTCAAACGCCTGAACGTATTCAAAATATTATGGCAAATCAACTGTCGCGTCATGACAGGCTCAGACAAGCCGATGACATTGTCGACAACAACGGTAGCTTAGACGATTTGTATTTAAAACTTGAACAGTTGCACCAAAAATATTTGGCAATGGCAGGGGTTAATTAGCGCTAAAAGTAACAAGCCGTCTGATTAAGACGGCTGTTAAGATTGCGACGAGTTAAATTATGATTTTACGGATGAGCGTTGACGAATTGCGGTTAGCGTATCATCAACTAATAAATCACCGTTCAAAAATACATCCTGCAACAAATTATTTTGCTCAGCAAGCTCATCTTCACGCAGCGTCATATAACTACCCTGATGTTTGACCAAGGCTAAACGCCCGCGTTTGCTGCGTTTACTCACACTGGTAATTGGGTCTTTATACACGTCTCGCCAAAAACCGTCCACCCGTGCGCTGCTGGTCTTCATAGCAAAATTCAAGGTATCGCGGTTGACTTGTTGCAGTAGCCCGCCACCCATCCCAAAGGTAATATTGTCACTACTAAAGCCTGCTTTAATCACCGCATCAATTATTTTACCCATGCTAGTGGAATTAATACCATCCCCTTGGATGAGTCGCACATAGCTTGGCAGTAGCTTATAGCCTTTTGAGTTGGTGGTGGTGCCAAATTTTGCTGCAAGGCGCTGCAGGGCTTCACGCACCACTTTAATCGGATCGCCACTATCAGGGCGAATGACTAACGTGCCCCCTGTTTGCGCCACTTTTTCTTTTAGCTCACCACCCCAGATATTATCTATGGCATTCCATAAATCGTAGCTATCACTCACCACCGCAAAGGTTTTACCTTCACCGCCAAATTTGGCAATCATATTGGCATAGGCATCCGCTTCATGCTCACGTCCCCAAGTGGTCATGGTGCTATGCTCTGCTGCGGGAATGGAAAAAGCCGTCATGTCATTTTGCATACCATACCAACGATTGGCAGCCACAATCGCGCTTAAGGTATCCGTACCGGAAAAATTTACCAAGTGGGCAAGAGCGCCGAGTGCAGCCGATTCAAGACTAGACACCCCACGGGCGCCAAAATCATGCAATTTAAACGGTAGATTATTTAAGTTATCAGCCGATTTTTCCAAGCCTGCTTTGATGATTTGTTTACAATAATAAGAAAGGCTTGCCACAGTGCTAGGATACCAAATAGCACGCAATAGCGTGGTTTCGATATAGCTCGTCAACCAGTAAAACTCAGGGTCGGTATTCACCACCTGACACAATACTTGACCCGTTGGCACCACCATACCTTCTGGTATCGCTTGAATGCGGAGTGGTAATAGACCGCCATGTTTGGCGACTAATTGTCGCCAGCCTGCCTCATTAAACGGTACGCCATGAGCAGCAAGTAGCACTTTGGCTTCGTCTATATCAGCGTGAGTAATGGGTTTGGTAAGATACTGTTTTAAAAAAGCTTGTAGACCAAAAAATAGCACATTTTCAAAGTTGCTATTACCGCCACGCGCTTCAATATAGCTAGATACGTACTCGGTATTTGGTGGGTACTGCAGCCAATGCGACGTCTTATAGCTATCGGTATTTAAAATAAAATTGTCAAAATTTTGACTAAACATCACAGAACTCCTCTGGTGATTGCTTGCGCAGGTTAAAACCAAACCGTCTATCAGTTTGGCGGGAAAAAATCAGAGACCGACCATTTTACAAATAATGGCATAATGGTCTTCAAACAGTTTATCGGCTTTTAATTCAGCCAAGGGTAGCCAAAACGCTTTTTTGGCATCATCGCCACCTTTCACCGACGGTAAGCCTTTGGGGTCATTTTTGAGCATAAAGTAAAACGCTTGGGTGATGGTGCGACCACGAGCTGAGCGATACGGGTCATCAAAGGTGTGTTGACTATGGCGGGAGCCGCGCAGAACCGCTTCAGGTACTTTTAACCGAGTCTCTTCACGTAGCTCACGAATACAGGCATCAAATAGCGTCTCTTTAGGGTCAATAAAGCCACCAGGCAATGCCCATAGTCCTTGACCTGGCATACCACGACGCTCGACCAATAAGATGTGTCCTGATTGAATGACCACGGCATCAACGGTCATAAAGGTGGGCGGGTAGGGGCTTGATTCCCATTGTTTTTTGTATTTATCAATGAAGCCAGCCTCTTCGTGTAGGCGTTTATATGCTTCGGTCTTTTTAAATGCCTTCATGACATCGGTTGTCGATTGCGGTACCGTATCGGTTAACGGATCGGCACCAAGCAAAAAGCCTTCACGGATTGGCGTGGCAGACAACTCATGAAAATTAGGCACAGCCACTGACTGCCAATTTGGGAAAAGTGACAAGTAATACGATGAGCTGTCTTTTGAATGTCCAATCAGACCAATATTGGCGTTTAAATCGCCAGTAACCGACTTGACGCACTGCTGCACGTATTGAAGCCACTTGGTGTCATTGTATAAGGCATCATCCAAACCGACACAATGTATGCGTTTGGCCTCTTTTTTGTCAAAGGCGCCCAAAATCATTTGGCTACGCGCTTCGACACTAAAGCTATTGCGAATACTACTTGGCAAATTGGCAGAGCCAATTAGCATAATCACATTTTCAGCAAGCTTTAATGCTTCATCGACAACCGATTTATGACCTAAGTGAAACGGCTGAAAACGCCCGATAAACACCAAATAATCATATTGATAACCTTTTTTATTTTTGGGTGTGCTAAAACGCCCTTTATCTTCGGTGACGTCGTTTTTAGTAACCGTGATAGTGTCTGTCGTTTTATTTGGCATGACGCAAACTCCTTGCGAATGATAACGCCCTCGGTCTATCCAATAGCGTTTTGGTGATAAAGTTCGGTGATAAAGCATGTTTTTTTAACTATCTTGCCTAAACTTTCAACCAATGCCAAGTTATTTTTGGTTAAAGATTTTTGGTTAAAGATAGTGGCTAGATTGAAGTTTTGACTTAGCTAAAAAATATTGTGACGACCCTTGATAAGCCAAAAAATCACCCCCAATAAAATCCGAGTAAATTACTCAAGTTTATGCTAAAATATGGGTAAAAATTGATGACAAGCTAGGGTGACATATGAGCGATACAGAAAAAACCACAAATATCAAAATTACCGATTCAGCGCAAGGTTATCTGACTGAGTTGTTGGCAAAACAAAATACTGACGGCATTGGCGTACGTATTTTTGTTGAACATCCAGGCACGCCGCGAGCAGAATGCTGTATGTCATATAGCCAGCCAAATGAACACAATCCGGATGATTTAAAATTGGATTATGAGACATTTACCGCTTATATAGACACCCCATCTATTCCTTATCTTGAAGATGCGGTGATTGATTACAATAAAGATCGTTTTGGCGGTCAATTGACATTCCGTGCGCCTAACTCAAAAGTGCCAAAACTGGGTGAAAATGCGAGCCTAGAGGAACGTATCAATTACGTGTTGTCTTCAGAAATCAATCCAAATCTAGCGTCGCATGGGGGTAACGTGCAATTGGTGGATTTGGTACATGAAGAAGGGGTTGGTATCACCGCAGTGCTCAAATTTGGTGGTGGCTGTCAAGGCTGCTCTGCAGTTGATATGACGCTAAAACAAGGAGTTGAAGTCTCGCTGAAACAGCAAATACCAGAATTAACCCAAGTGATTGATGAGACTGACCATACCTATACCGCCAATGCGTTTTATAAGTAAGGTGAAGTGATTAGCAAGTTATAGTTAAATGAAAAGGGCGTTGCAAAACGTCCTTTTTTATTGATTAACATCTAATAATAAAAAACCCAGTGTAACACTGGGTTTTGGTTCGAAACATTTTTGAAGCATTGGCTTAGTCGCGGTCTTCAACAGCCACAAAATCACGTTGTGTGTAGCCAGTATATAACTGACGTGGACGACCGATTTTGTAAGGTGCAGAGTGCATTTCTAACCAGTGGCTGATCCAACCAGAAGTACGTGCTAAAGCAAAGATTACGGTAAACATAGAGGTTGGAATACCGATGGCTTTTAGGATGATACCTGAGTAGAAGTCAACATTTGGATATAGGTTACGCTCTTTAAAGTACGGGTCATTCAAGGCGATTTGTTCAAGTTTCATCGCAAGCTCCAGTTGTGGATCTTTGATGCCAAGCTCGCCCAATACTTCGTCACAAGTTTCCTTCATCACTTTAGCGCGTGGGTCAAAGTTTTTATAAACACGGTGACCAAAGCCCATTAATTTCACTTCTTTACGTTTGACTTTTTCCATGAATTCGTCAACGTTGTCTACGCTGCCGATTTCATCAAGCATTTTAAGTACAGCTTCGTTGGCGCCACCGTGTGCAGGTCCCCAAAGAGCCGCAATACCTGCCGCAATACAAGCGTATGGGTTAGCGCCCGTAGAGCCTGCTAGACGTACAGTTGAGGTAGAGGCATTTTGTTCGTGGTCAGCATGTAACGTAAAGATTTTATCCATCGCTTTTGCCAGGATTGGATTGACTTGATAGTTAACATCCGCTGGGGTTGCAAACATCATGTGTAAGAAGTTTTCAGCGTAGTTTAAATCATTACGGGGATACATGAATGGTTGACCATTGCTGTATTTGTAGCACATGGCGGCGATAGTAGGGACTTTAGCAATCAAGCGAATCGCAGTGATTTCACGATGGTCTTGTTTGCTCACATCAAGATTGTTGTGGTAGAACGCAGATAATGCACCCATCACACCGACCATAATCGCCATCGGATGAGCGTCACGGCGGAAACCTTCAAAGAAACGACGTAATTGGTCATTTACCATTGAATGTTTACGAACTTTTTCATAGAAGTCAGCTTTTTGCTCAGCATTCGGTAATTCACCGTGAATGAGTGCATACGCAACTTCTAAGTATTCGGCTTTATCAGCTAATTGGTCAATTGGGTAACCACGGTGTAATAAGATACCTTTATCACCATCAATGAAGGTGATTTTTGATTCAGTGGAAGCGGTTGACATGAAACCTGGATCGTATGTCCAAAAACCAGCTTGGGGTACGGCCTTAATATCGAGTACAGGATCGCCTAATGTTCCTTCAATGATAGGAAGCTCATAGTCCTGGCCATTGACGTGCAAGGTTGCAATATTGTCTTTCTCTGACATAAAATCCTCTCAGACGTGTAAAAAAAAGAAGACCTATACTTGCTCAAATGCATTGGCGCAATGACAAGGATAGGTGACTGCCCCGCCACACAGAGACGTGCAGGGCGACTTTATTAATAGCGAAAAATAGCGAAAACCCAAATCTAAAACATATCTATATTAACAGCATTTTTGCCAAAAATGAAAGTAAATTTACGCCTTACGCGTACAAACAGTTAGTTATAATTAACAGCAGTTAACTAAAACTATGCTCTCTGCTACTGACATTCTATTAACCCTTGATGTGGTTAAATATCTAGATAGGTGAGTCTCAAAACGCGCAATCTTATTAAATTATTTCTGAATTTTAATAGTGCGCTACAGGGGTTTGATAAAAGATGGTTTTTTTTCTGTTTTTGTTTGTATTTGTAATCAAAGACTCTTATAATTATAAAAATTTTACTGGTGGCTAGCTTTGTATTATTAATATTTGCTAAACATAATTTACTTTTTAGCTTTGTGATTTAACAAAATTAAAAAGTAAATTGTAGGTGGCTTTTTGTCGATTATTAGTTTGTAATTTATTAGTTTTTAATTGTGAGATGCGATTAGGTTTGCGGCTAATAACTATCTATTATGTGAATAATCCAAAGTACGCTAGCTATTCCTTATCTTCGATTTACCTGTTTTTTGACAGGCTATGTGATTCATCAAATCCTGCAAGTGATTTGAAGTTCGTGCTTGATATTTTGGATATTGGCATAGCGATAACACAGGTAAGTTATAACTGCGAATAAAGGATGCCCGCTGTGAAAAGCAACCGACCGATTGACCTTCCTTTAAGCCAAGTAATTAATGTTAATTCAAAAAACCCAATTGCTTTGGCTTCAATTACCCACCGTGTTTCTGGTGTGGTGCTATTTCTCCTAATTCCTGTGATGTTATGGATTTTTCAAACGTCGCTTGCCAGTGCTGAAGGCTTTGCAGATATTTTCACCAACCCATTGGTGAAGTTTTTGGCTTGGATCTTTGTGGCTGCATTAGGCTACCATTTTGTGATGGGTTTCAAACATTTATTTGCCGACATGGGCATGAATGAAGAATTAAACAGTGGTCGCACTGCGACATTCATTGGCTTTGTACTTGCAGCGCTTTGGGTTGTGGGTTCATTTGTATGGGTGATGTTCTAATGAAAAGTGCAACAGGTTTAACAGGCTCAGGCTCTCGCGATTGGGTGGTACAACGTATTAGTGCGGTTGTATTGGCAGTTTATTCATTGGTGATGTTGGGCTGGTTCTTAACCCACCAAGCAACGTTTGAATTATGGCAAGGCTTTATGCTAAGCCTACCGATGCGCTTATTTACGCTATTGATGATACTAGCATTAGTGGGTCATGCGTGGGTAGGGATGTGGACTGTATTAACAGACTACGTTAAGTCAAATGGTTTACGTTTTGTGCTGCAATCTGCCATGATTCTTGCAGTCCTGGTTTATTTATTTTGGGGCGTGATGATTTTCTTCTAAACATCCTGTTAGATAAATTTTGTTAACGTATTTATCGATTTCTACCTCAGGGCTTTTAAGCATTTATGGGGATAAAATCGAACCATCATTTAGGAAATTAAAGCAATGGCAACAAAACAAGACAACACCATTAGCAATATTCAAACCTTAACCTTCGATGCGGTTATCGTTGGCGGCGGTGGCTCTGGTATGCGTGCGTCACTACAATTGGCGCGTGGCGGTATGAATGTTGCGGTATTAACCAAAGTGTTCCCAACGCGTTCTCACACGGTTGCTGCGCAAGGTGGTATTGGCGCAAGTTTGGGTAACATGAGTGATGATAACTGGCACTTTCACTTTTATGACACCATCAAAGGTTCTGACTGGTTAGGTGACCAAGACGCCATCGAATACATGTGCCGTGAAGCACCAAAAGTAGTCTATGAACTTGAGCATATGGGTATGCCATTTGACCGTAACGCGGATGGTACGATTTATCAGCGTCCCTTTGGTGGTCATACTGCCAACTATGGTGAAAAAGCGGTACAACGTGCGTGTGCGGCAGCTGACCGTACAGGTCATGCGTTATTGCATACGCTATATCAAAAAAATCTTGAGCAAGGCACAGAGTTTTTTATCGAGTGGATTGCGCTAGATTTGGTCAAAGATAGCAAAGGCGACATTAACGGCGTTATCGCGCTGGAGCAAGAAACAGGTCGTGTCGCGGTATTTCAAGCAAAAACAACTGTCCTAGCAACGGGGGGTGCAGGTCGTATTTTCGCTGCATCTACTAATGCCTTTATTAACACCGGTGACGGTCTAGGTATGGCAGTGCGTGCCGGTATTCCACTACAAGATATGGAATTTTGGCAATTTCACCCAACAGGCGTCGCAGGTGCGGGCGTATTATTGACCGAAGGTTGTCGTGGTGAAGGTGCGTTACTTCGTAATAAAGATGGCGAAGCCTTTATGGAGCGTTATGCACCAACCCTAAAAGACTTAGCACCTCGTGACTTTGTATCACGCTCAATGGACCAAGAGATCAAAGAAGGTCGTGGTTGTGGTCCACAGGGTGATTATGTGGTACTTGATATGACGCACTTAGGTGTGGATACCATCATGAAGCGTTTACCATCGGTTTATGAAATTGGTAAAAACTTCGCGAACGTTGACATCACTAAAGAGCCAATCCCAGTTGTACCGACTATCCATTACCAAATGGGCGGCATCCCGACCAATATTCATGGTCAAGTTGTCATGCCAGATCTTGAGGCAGGTACGGATGCAGAAGGTTTATACGCCGAGCAAAAAATCGTGAAAGGCTTATATGCGATTGGTGAATGTTCATGTGTATCCGTTCACGGCGCCAACCGTCTAGGTACAAACTCACTACTCGACTTGGTAGTATTTGGTCGTGCAGCGGGTCAGCATATCATTGATGAGTTCCACGCCGCTGACCGTCATGACTATGAGCCTTTATCACCGCGTGTCCTTGACAAAACTTTGGCGCGTTTGAATGTGTTACAGCAATCTACTCAAGGGCTAAATGCGCAAGATGTGGCTGACGAAATCCGCCGTACCATGCAACAACATGCGGGTGTATTCCGTACCCAAGCGTCAATGAATGAAGGTGTACAAAAAATCTTGGCACTTGAAAGTAAGGTCAATAGTCTTCACCTAGCTGATAAATCACAAGTGTTTAATACCGCCCGTATTGAAGCGCTTGAAGTGGCTAACCTCTATGAAGTTGCCAAAGCGACAATGATTTCAGCTTCCCTGCGTCAAGAATGTCGTGGCGCGCACACCGTCGTTGACTACGAACGTGCGGCAGATGATGCGTATGCCCCGCTTGGTCGTAATGACCACGAATGGATGAAGCATACCCTTTGGTTCTCTGAAGGTAACCGTGTTATCTACAAACCTGTTCGTAAGAGCCCACTGACTGTAGACTATGTTGAGCCAAAAGTGCGTACATTCTAATTAATATTTTTTTGGTCTTTGCAAACTATTGTGAAGACCCTATAAACCAATACCATAAACGTGTGGAGTTTAGCATTATGAGCAGAGGTACTCGCACCATCGAGATTTTCCGCTACGATCCAGATAAAGACGCAGCACCCCGTATGCAGACATACCAAATTGAGCTTTTAGACTCTGACCGTATGTTATTAGACGTACTTGTCCGTTTGAAAAAAATGGACGAAACCATCAGTTTCCGCCGTTCGTGCCGTGAAGGTATTTGTGGCTCTGACGGTATGAACATCAATGGTAAAAACGGTCTATCATGTCTTATCAACATGAACACGCTGCCACAGAAAATTACTTTACGCCCGCTACCTGGTTTACCTGTCGTGCGTGACTTAGTGGTAGATATGAACCAATTCTATGAGCAATATGAAAAAGTTCATCCGTACTTGATTAATGACCAGCCAGCGCCACCGACTGAACGTCTACAATCACCTGAAGACCGCGAAAAGTTAAACGGTCTATATGAATGTATTTTATGTGCCTGTTGTTCAACCAGCTGTCCATCATTCTGGTGGAACCCAGATAAGTTCTTAGGTCCATCTGCGTTGTTGAATGGTTACCGCTTTGTGGCAGATAGTCGTGATACTAGCACACAGGAGCGTTTAGCGCGTTTAGACGACCCATTTAGCTTGTTCCGTTGCCGTGGCATCATGAACTGTGTATCAGTTTGTCCAAAAGGCTTGAATCCTACCAAAGCGATTGGTCACTTACGTAACATGCTTTTAGATCAAGCAGGTTAGTACCAAAATTTGGTGACAAAAAAGCTCTGTATCGACAGGGCTTTTTTTATTGGGATGTGATAAATTCATAGTAATTGGCTATCTATTAATGAAAGTAATAAATGATATCCAAATATCATAATATTTTTTATACCTTTTCAGCCTAATGAATGAGATAAATTATCATTAATTTTGTATAATATACGATAGGTATCTATAGGGAATATTCATTTAGGTTTTCTAAGGAAGGAGAAAACTAACTTTCACATTACTCTTCTTTTACTGCCATTTGATAGCCATTTATATACACGCCAAGCGGCGTGAGTCGCTATATTTAGTAAATGAATGGTAACTATTACCTTAACAAAATTTTTTGTTAATTATAAAAATGCTAGGCTATTCCCTAAAATTTTTATTTCCACCTTTAAATACTACAGTAGAAAGAATCATGGCTAACCAAAACCAAACTTCTGTCTCATCTGCTCAGTTTACCGAACTGTCAGCAGATAACGCAGTCTATCTTGAATCACTCTATGAACAGTATCTTCAAGATCCACAAAGCGTTGATGAAAAATACATTCCTTACTTTGCGCAGTTTGCCAAAGATGATGATAAAAACGCCCTTCACCATACTATCCAAGACCAATTTTTGCTATTAGCTCGCAATACCACTGCCCACAAAGTTACTGGTCAATCAGCTGCAGGCGCTGTCAGCCCTTCTGAAATTCGCGAATTTGCGGACAACCAAATGGGCGTGCAAAAACTGATTACCAGTTACCGCCGTCGTGGTCATCGTATTGCTAATCTAGATCCATTAGGACTGATGCCACGTCCAGAAGTTGAAGAATTGACTTTAGCGTACTATGGTCTTTCTGAAGCGGATTTAGACACTGTTTACCCTGTCAGTGACCTAAACATTGGTAAAGACAAAGCCACACTGCGTGAAATCATCCAAGTGTTGGAGCGAGTTTATTGTAGCAGCATTGGTGCAGAATATTTCCATGTGACCACTGCCAAAGAAAAACGCTGGATTGAAAAATACCTAGAGCAAAATCTTGGCTATGTCAAATTTGACAATGAAAAACGTAAATCTATCCTTGAGCGTTTGACAGCAGCGGAAGGATTAGAAAAATACTTAGCGCGTAAATATACCGGTGTGAAACGTTTTGGTCTTGAGGGTGGCGAGAGCTTTATCCCAATGGTCAATGAGATAATTCAGCGTGCGGGTGAAAACGGTACCAAAGAAATGGTTATCGGTATGGCACACCGTGGGCGTTTAAACTTATTAGTGAATATCTTAGGTAAAAACCCTAAAGATTTGTTTGATGAGTTTGATGGTAAAAAACAACCGACCGTGGGTTCAGGTGACGTAAAATACCACAATGGTTATTCATCTAACGTAATGACACCGGGCGGCGAAGCACACTTAGCCTTGGCATTTAACCCCTCGCATCTTGAGATTGTATCGCCTGTATTGATTGGATCAGTGCGTGCCCGCCAAGTACGCCGTCAAGATAAAACCGGTGATGCCGTTTTGCCAATCGTGGTACACGGTGACGCTGCGTTCGCCGGTCAAGGTGTCAACCAAGAAACTTTCCAAATGTCACAAACCCGTGCGTACTCAACAGGTGGTACGCTGCATATTATTATCAATAACCAAGTCGGTTTTACCACCAGCCGCTTAGAAGATGCGCGTTCAACTGAATACTGTACCGACATTGCTAAAATGGTACACGCACCGATTTTTCATGTAAACGGTGACGATCCAGAAGCGGTAGTATTTATGGCGCAGCTTGCCCACGACTATCGCCAAACTTTCCATAAAGATATCGTGATTGATATGTACTGTTACCGTCGTAACGGTCACAATGAAGCGGATGAGCCTTCCGCCACTCAGCCACTTATGTATTCGGTCATCAAAAAACTGCCAAGTACTCGTGAGCTATTTGCCAATAAATTGGTCGCTGAAGGCGTTATTAGCAAAGCAGAAGCTGTGGCTTTTGAAGATGACTACCGTGAGTCGCTCGATAAAGGCGAATATGTTGCTAGCGCCTTGGTGCGTGAGCCAAATAAAACGCTGTATGTAGATTGGACACCTTATATTGGTCATAAGCTTGAAGACAATTGGGATACGGGCGTTGATATCAATAAATTAAAAGCTTATGGTGAGAAAATGGCGCAAATGCCGGAAGGCTATGAGCTACAACGCCAAGTGCAAAAGGTGGTTGAACAGCGCAAAGCCATGCAAACCGGTCAAGAGCCCTTGAACTGGGGCGCGGCAGAAACCTTGGCTTATGCGTCACTGGTAGAAGAAGGCTACCCTGTCCGTATTACGGGTGAAGACGTGGGTCGTGGTACTTTCTCGCACCGCCATTCAGAACTGTTCAACATGAAAGACGGCAGTATGTATGTACCGCTTGCCAACATGAGCCCTAACCAAGCACGATTTGATACCTTTAACTCATTGTTGTCAGAAGAAGCAGTATTAGCGTTTGAATATGGTTACGCAACGACAGTACCCAATGCGCTAGTGATTTGGGAAGCGCAGTTTGGTGACTTTGCCAATGGCGCACAAGTAGTTATTGACCAATTTATTTCTTCAGGTGAAACCAAATGGCAACGTCTATGTGGTCTAACCATGCTGTTACCACACGGCTATGAGGGTCAAGGTCCTGAGCACTCATCAGCGCGTCTAGAGCGTTACTTACAGTTATGTGCTGAAGATAATATGCAAGTGGTAACCCCAACTACACCTGCACAGATTTTCCATGCCTTGCGTCGACAAGTGGTTCGCCCAGCGCGTAAACCGCTGATTGTGATGTCACCAAAATCACTGCTACGTCATAAATTGGCGGTGTCAAATCTTGATGAGCTTGCGCAAGGTCAGTTCCAAACCGTGATTTCAGAGATTGACCAACTTGATAACAACCAAGTGACGCGTTTAGTGTTGTGTGGCGGTAAGGTATATTATGACTTGCTTGAAAAACGTCGTGAATTGGGTCTCAACCATGTGGCGATTGTGCGTATCGAGCAGCTTTACCCATTACCTGAAGCACGTATTTTGGAAGAAGTGGCAAAATATCCAAACCTTGAAGGTATTGTCTGGACACAAGAAGAGCCACGTAACCAAGGCGCTTGGTACTATCTAGCACCGCACTTATTCCGTTTGATTGCACCGCCAAAACCAGCGACTCGTCCGACCAAAGCCTACTTGCTTGAGCCAGTGGCTCGCCCACCATCAGCAGCACCTGCCGCAGGTTCGATGCAAATGCACGTTGCCCAGCAACAAAAGGTTATCAACGAAGCATTGGGTTTGCCAAAAAATGAAGATTCGACCGAAGATAAGCTAGAAGCTAAAGCGGAAATCGCAGAAAAACAAGCGACTGACTAAGCGTTTTAAAGGATTAGTACCCAATAGCTGCGTACTAATCCTTCTTGGTTTTTGGTATAGGCAATTGCGCCGAGTGCTAAGACAACAATGAATTTAACCCATTAAAAATGAAAGAATGTGAAATTAACTAGGAGTTTTCCATGAGTGAGATTAAAGTCCCCGTATTCCCAGAATCCGTTGCTGACGGTACAATTGTTGCTTGGAATTTTAATGAAGGCGACCAAGTAAGCCGTGACGCTGTATTGTGTGAAATCGAAACCGATAAAGTTGTGATGGAAGTGGTGGCACAAGCTGACGGTGTGCTTAGCAAAATTCTCAAACAAGTTGATGACACAGTGCTTTCTGCTGAAGTCATCGGTGAGCTGACTGAAGGCGCAACCGCGGCTGCACCAGCAAGCCAACCTGCTGAAACCCAAGCACCGGCTGCCCAAGCTGAAGCCGCGCCTGCAGCTGCACAACAAGCGCCTACCGCTCAAGCGACTTCTGAAGCAGATTATAAAGACCAAAGCCCAGCGGTTCGTAAAGCCGCGAATACCACAGGCGTCAATCCTGCAGACGTTGAAGGTTCAGGCCGTGGCGGTCGTGTGACCAAAGAAGACATGGCAAACCCAACCTTAAAAGCCAACAATGCAATTAAAGCAGACAACGGTCAAGTGGTTGCCAATGCCGTCGGTCAACGGGCAGACAAACGTGTGCCAATGACACGTTTACGCGCCCGTGTTGCTGAGCGTCTGTTAGCCGCTACCCAAGAAACTGCAATGTTGACCACGTTTAACGAAGTGAACATGAAACCTATCATGGACTTACGTAGTGAGTTCAAAGAGCGTTTTGAAAAACGTCACGGTGTAAAACTAGGTTTTATGTCATTGTTTGTAAAAGCTGCTACTGAAGCGTTAAAACGTTTTCCAGCGGTAAATGCCTCTATTGATGGCAGCGATATCGTTTATCATGGTTATTATGATGTGGGTGTTGCGGTATCTAGCGACCGTGGTCTTGTGGTGCCGGTATTACGTGACACTGATCAAATGGGTATGGCAGATATCGAACGTGCGATTGGTAACTATGCATCAAAAGCGCGTGAAGGTAAATTAGGCATTGAAGACATGACGGGTGGTACATTCACCATTACCAATGGTGGGGTATTTGGCTCATTGATGTCAACCCCAATCATCAATCCACCACAAACAGCGATTTTGGGTATGCATGCGACAAAAGAACGCCCAATGGCTGTTAATGGTGAAGTAGTAATTCTACCTATGATGTACTTGGCATTGTCGTATGACCATCGTTTAATTGATGGTAAAGAAGCCGTACAATTCTTGGTCACTATCAAAGAATTGGTTGAAAACCCAGCGATGCTACTTCTCGATTTATAATAAAGAAAGCCTGTATTGGCAAAGGTTGATACAGGCTTTTTTGTTTAACAACTTTAACAATAACAATTCAAATTTTTGGTGAAGATTATGAAAGAAAGCTATGATTTGGTAATTATCGGTGGTGGCCCTGGTGGCTATGAAGCAGCTATCCGCGCAGGCCAATTGGGTATGAGTGTGGCTTGTATCGAAAAACGTATTAATAAAGGTGAGCCAGCGTTAGGCGGTACCTGTTTGAACGTCGGTTGTATTCCTTCAAAAGCATTGCTAGACAGCTCACATCGCTACGAAGCAACAAAACATGATTTAGCCGACCACGGTATCACCACAGGTGAAGTGGCGATTGACATCAGCAAAATGTTAAGTCGTAAAGACGCTATCGTTAAACAATTAACCGGTGGTGTGGCTGCATTGTTAAAGGGTAACGGTGCTGATTGGCTACAAGGTACAGGTAAATTACTTGATGGTAAAGGTGCGGATAAACAAGTTGAATTTACTCCATTAGATGGTTCTGCGCCTACCACTATTACCGCTAAAAATGTGATTTTGGCCTCTGGTTCTGTGCCTATTGATATCCCTGTTGCCCCGATTGATAACGAATATATCGTTGATTCAACCGGTGCGTTAGACTTTACCGAAGTGCCTGCGCGTCTAGGCGTCATTGGTGGTGGTGTGATTGGTCTTGAACTAGGTTCGGTATGGCGTCGTTTGGGTAGTGAAGTTGTGGTATTTGAAGCCATGCCAGAATTTTTAGCAGCGGCGGACAAAGCCGTGAGCAAAGAAGCGGCAAAACTACTAAAAGCCCAAGGTATGGATATCCGTATTGATACCAAAGTCACTCAGGCTCAAGTAGAAAACGGTCAGGTACTTGTATCGTTTGACGCTAAAGGTCAAGCAGGACAAGAAACCTTCGATAAACTCATCGTTTGTGTGGGTCGTCGTGCTTATAAAGAAAACCTACTTGGCGAAAATTCAGGGGTAGAGCTCACTGAACGTGGTCTGGTAGCGGTGAATGACTTCTGTCAAACCAACCTTGATGGCGTATATGCAATCGGTGACTTGGTGCGTGGTCCAATGCTGGCACACAAAGCGATGGAAGAAGGCATGATGGCAGTTGAACGTATTCATGGTGAAAAAGTTCAAGTCAATTATGACACCATTATTAGCGTGATTTACACACACCCAGAAATTGCATGGGTTGGCTTGACTGAAGAACAAGCCAAAGAGCAAGGTCATGAAGTCAAAACAGGTCAATTCAGCCTAGCCGCCAATGGCCGTGCGTTAGCTGCTGGTGAAGGCCAAGGCTTTATCAAAGTGGTTGCCGATGCCAAAACTGACCGTTTACTGGGTATGCATGTCGTGTCAGCGGGCGCAGGCGATATCGTTCATCAAGGCATGATTGCGATGGAATTCGTATCAAGTATTGAAGACTTGCAATTGATGACGTTTGCTCACCCAACCATTTCTGAAGCAGTACACGAGGCGGTGCTGTCAGCGGATGGTCGCGCGATTCATGCGATTCAACGTAAGCGCAAATAACCTAGTTCACAAGCAACTGGGCTAATTAGCTTATGCATTAATAGTTTGAATAAAGCAGGTGAGCTAACCTCATTATCAACGAGGTTAGCTCACTGTTGACCACAATATTCAAAAATAATTTTAAAACAATGTAAACCAAAACCGAGAGGATAAATTCATGAATTTACATGAGTATCAAGCCAAAGAATTATTAAAAAGCTATGGATTGCCAGTACAAGAAGGTATCATCGCTAAAAATGGCGACGAAGCCGCAGCAGCGTTTGACAAAATGGCAGGCAACGCAGGTGCTGTGGTTGTCAAAGCCCAAGTACATGCCGGTGGGCGTGGTAAAGCGGGCGGCGTAAAAATCGCTAAAACGCGTGAAGAAGCCAAACAAATTGCTGAAGAATTAATTGGTAAAAACTTGGTAACTTACCAAACTGACGCCAACGGTCAACCTGTTAACAGCGTACTTATCGCCGAAGACATGTACCCAATCGCAACTGAATTGTACTTAGGTGCAGTCGTAGACCGTTCAGCACGCCGCGTGGTATTTATGGCGTCAACTGAAGGCGGTGTTGAAATTGAAAAAGTTGCCGAAGAAACCCCAGAAAAAATCTTGAAAGTAGAAGTTGACCCACTGGTAGGCTTACAACCTAGCCAAGCTCGTGAAGTCGCTTTCAAACTGGGTCTAAAAGACAAACAAATCAACGAATTTGCCAAATTGATGACAGGGGCTTATAAAGCCTTTACGGAAAATGACTTCGCGTTGTTTGAAATCAATCCATTAGCGGTTCGTAAATCTGGTGAATTAGCCTGTGTTGACGCCAAAATCGGCATCGACTCAAATGCCCTTTATCGCCTACCAAAAGTCGCTGAACAACGCGATAAATCACAAGAAAATGAGCGTGAATTAAAAGCCTCAGAATTTGACCTAAACTATGTTGCGCTTGAAGGTAACATCGGTTGTATGGTGAATGGCGCCGGTCTTGCGATGGCAACCATGGACATCATCAAACTATACGGCGGTCAACCTGCTAACTTCCTAGACGTAGGCGGCGGTGCGACCAAAGAACGTGTGGTTGAAGCGTTTAAATTGATTCTTGAAGACAAATCAGTACAAGGCGTACTCATCAATATTTTCGGTGGTATCGTACGTTGTGACATGATTGCTGAAGCGATTATCGAAGCGGTAAAAGAAGTCAATGTCACCGTACCTGTGGTTGTGCGTCTTGAAGGTAATAACGCTGAAAAAGGTGCGCAAATCCTACGTGATTCAGGTCTTAAATTAATTCCTGCTGAAGGTCTTTCTGAAGCCGGTCAAAAAATTGTTGATGCGGTTAATAATGCCTAATTAAGAAATTATAGGTATGAGCGAGTAGGGCTATGTGCCCTACTGGTTAATCGTTTAAATCAAACATAAAAAGTAAAAGGAAAAACAATGAGCGTATTAGTTGGAAAAGACACTAAAGTATTAGTGCAAGGTTTCACAGGTAAAAACGGTACTCTACACTCAGAGCAATCAATTGCTTATGGTACCAACATCGTTGGTGGTGTTACCCCAGGTAAAGGCGGTACAACCCACCTTGATCGTCCAGTATTCGATACCATGGATGAAGCAGTAACAGCAACGGGTGCCAATGCCTCTGTTATCTTTGTACCAGCACCATTTGTATTGGACTCAATCGTTGAAGCGATTAACTCTGGCGTAAAATTGATTGTGGTCATCACCGAAGGTGTACCTACCCTAGATATGCTAAAAGCCAAACGTTACTTAGAAAACGTCAACGCTGACCTACAAGCCAAGGGCGAAGAAATCATCCGTATGGTAGGTCCAAACTGTCCAGGCGTGATCAGCCCAGGTAAATGCAAAATCGGTATCATGCCAGGTCACATTCACCAAGAAGGTAAAGTCGGTATCATCTCACGTTCTGGTACATTGACTTATGAAGCGGTGGCTCAAACCACTAAACTTGGCTTTGGTCAATCAACCTGTATCGGTATCGGTGGTGACCCAATCCCAGGTATGAACCAAATCGACGCATTGAAATTGCTTCAAGACGACCCACAAACCGAAGCGATTGTATTGATCGGTGAAATCGGTGGTACGGCTGAAGAAGAAGCGGCTGCATACGTTAAAGACCACGTGACTAAACCTGTTATTGGTTATATCGCAGGTGTCACCGCACCAAAAGGTAAACGTATGGGCCATGCCGGTGCGATTATCTCTGGTGGTAAAGGTACAGCGGAAGAAAAATTCAAAGCCTTTGAAGAGGCTGGTATTGCTTATACCCGTGACCCTTCAAAAATCGGTGAAAAAGTAAAAGAAGTTACTGGTTGGTAATCATCAGCTATTTTGACTAATCAAAAGCAGATAATCATTGGGTTATCTGCTTTTTTATTATCCGCTAGTGTTAGCAAACGCTGGTGTTAGCAAAATACCTTCAATCAATTTTAATAATGTATTTAAAATACTTGGGCAGATAAAATATTTGCCATAAAAATATGTTAAGCTTGATATAAACTATTTGAACAACTTGTCTTATTAAGAGTCACTATGTCGAAAAAAATCACTCACGCTGTTATTCCTGTGGCAGGGTTTGGCACGCGTATGTTACCACTATCAAAAGCCGTGCCAAAAGAATTACTACCACTTGGCAATAAACCAGCCATTCAATATGTCGTTGAAGAAGCGATTGCCGCAGGTTTAACCAATATTGTCTTGGTCAATCATGCGCAAAAAACCGCCATTGAAAACTATTTTGACATCAATAGCGAGCTTGATACCCAGTTACGGGGTAAAGGTAAAGTGGCGCTAGCAGATAGTTTAAACTGGCTACCTGCAGGGGTCACGGTTACCAGTGTGCGCCAAGGCAAACCGTTAGGATTAGGGCATGCGGTCTTGCAAGCCCGTGCCATTGTAGGTGATGAGCCATTTGCTGTACTATTACCCGATGTGATTTTGAACCCCTATAACACTGACTATACTCAGCAGAATTTAGCCTACATGCTACAGCAGTTTGCCAAGCAGCAGCATTCACAGATATTGGTTGATCCAGTGAAAGAAAGTGATATTCATAAATATGGCATTGCCAAGCTAGCCAGCACACAAATGGTAGCGAAGTCTGAACAAAACCAATCGTTTGCTGTGACGGGGTTTGTGGAAAAACCCAAAGCTGAGGACGCGCCCTCTAACTTGGCTGTCGTTGGGCGCTATGTGTTTAATAATGCTATTTTTGATTATCTAGCCAACACGCAGCCAAGTGTGGGTGGGGAAATTCAGCTGACCGATGCCATTGATGCGCTTATTAGCACGCAAGGGGTGGACGTGGTTAGCATGGTGGGTAACAGCTTTGATGCAGGTGACATGAATAGCTATTTACAAGCCGTGGGTTATTTTGCCACCCAATTGGGTATTGAAGCGTTTCAACATACAGCAAATTAATATAGGGTCATAGGCGAATGTCAACCGATACAAGTACGAATGGTACATGGCAAACACTGTCTACTCAAGCAGATAGTATGGCCACGCTTAATCAACTGTTTAGCCAGCAATCCAATCGCGGCTTACAGTACCGCGTTGCTGCGTGCGACATGATCATGGATTTTAGTAAACAAAAAATTGATGCGGCTGTGCTTAGTAATTTAATCACACTGGCAAATGAGCGTGAGTTAGCGCAAGAAATCCATCGGCTGATGACAGGTGAAATCGTGAATGATACTGAGCATCGCCCTGCACTGCATACTGCGCTAAGACAGCCGCAAGGCGAGCAAGTTTGGGTCGAAGGTGTCAATGTCATTGAGCAGGTGCATACCAGCTTGCAAAAAGCGGAAAAGTTGGTGGAGCGGATTCGTAATGGGGTCTGGCGTGGGTATTCTGGTCAGGCAATCACCGATGTCGTGAATATCGGGGTGGGCGGCTCAGATCTAGGGCCAGTGATGGCAACAACGGCACTAAAAGAATGGACAGATACCCCTATCAGTGTGCATTTTGTCTCCAATATGGATGGCACCCAGCTCGATAGTTTGCTCAAGGTATTAAATCCGCAAACCACGCTGTTTATTATCTCGTCGAAATCATTTTCTACCATTGATACGCTGTCCAATGCTAAGACAGCGATGTCGTGGTTGTTAGCCAGTCATGATAACAAAGCCACTATTTTGCGTCGTCATTTTATTGGGATTTCTACCAAAGCGGATAAGATGACAGAATGGGGTATCCATGTCGATAACCAACTAATGCTCTGGGATTGGGTTGGGGGTCGATTTTCCATGTGGTCGGTGATTGGACTGGCGATTGCCATAAAAATTGGCATGCACAATTTTTATGAGCTGCTAGCAGGAGCCTACGAGATGGATCGGCATTTTGCCACCGCCGATTTTGCTCAAAACATGCCGGTGTTGTTAGGGCTACTCGGTGTTTGGAACAGTACTTTTTTACACATTAACGCCCATACGGTGTTACCTTATGATGGTCGGTTATCTTTTTTTCCTAACTACTTAACCCAGCTTGAGATGGAGAGTAACGGTAAATCCGTCAATCGCCAAGGTGAGGCAGTGACTTACAGTACTTGTCCGATTTTGTGGGGTGATATTGGCTCCAATGCCCAGCATGCGTTTTATCAGTTGCTGCATCAAGGCACACAGGCAGTCAGTTGTGATTTTATTGCCCCAATCAAACGCTACGCAGATGCCCAAACAATCAATAAAAACTTGCTTGAGCAGCATGGACTTTCGCTTGCCAACTGCTTAGCGCAAAGCCAAGTGCTGGCGTTTGGCAATGCCGCCATCAAAGACAGCAATAGTGGTATGGATAAATTCAAACATTATCGCGGCAATCAGCCGTCAACGACCATTCTACTTAAACAGCTGACCCCAAGAACGTTAGGGTCATTGATTGCGCTGTATGAGCACAAAGTATTTGTTATGTCAGTCATTTGGCAGATTAACCCATTTGACCAGTGGGGGGTCGAAGTGGGTAAAGTGATGGCTAATGCCGTCTTTGATGCCTTGGTATCAACGCAAGAATTATCGCCGCAACAAGCGCAGCCATTTGATAGCTCAACCAATCAGTTGCTAAATACCATTAAAACAACCTTTGCAAGCTGATGATAGATAGGGATAAAAGAAGAAAACAATGACAAAAACTGTATATGTAATTGGCAGTACCAATGAATCAATCAATGCTTGTATTTTGCTTGCCACCCTTGAATACCAAGTGAGGCTATTGACCGATGACGATAGCCTTCAGCAGGTCATGAATGATTACCAGTTTGATCGGCAGATGGTGCTACTGTGGCAATTGTACCAATCTCAAGGCAACATCATTACCCAGCCTTTGCCAACCCATGATTTTTCAGCTTATGTCAGCGCAGATGATATTTGGTTGTTTGTCGATGGTGTGTCAGCGCAGGCGCTTGACCAATTTGGCTCATTTCATTTTAACCCAACCACCCAGATTATCATCAGCGGTGTCAAAGCCATGGGTGAGATTGAACAATTCGCCCGCAAATTGACGACTACTTGGGTGTATTATCTTCCGTTTATTTTTATGAAAGATGGGGCGAATTTTAGTTCTTTTTTCCAAGCCGATTTGGCACTGATTGGTGAAAAAACGCAAGGCAGTAGCGCGCACAACAACATTTTGCTGTTTTTCATTGAAAAAAGTGACAAGCACTTTATTACTGATATCAAAACGGCAGAATTTGCGCGCAGTAGTATCATGGGAATGTTGGCAACACGCTTATCTTTCATGAATGAAATGGCGCGTCTTGCCGCCAGTGAACAGGTCAATATCAAACAAGTTGAGCAAATCCTTGGGCTTGATAAACGCATTGGTAAAGATTATCTCAAAGCAGGTTGGGGATTTGGTGGCAAGTCATTACCGCTAGAATTGGATTTTTTGATTGATGGTTTTAAGCGCAATCAAGTGGAGACGTCATTGCTAGAGGCGGTAAAATCGATTAATGAAGACCAAAAAGAGCTGATTTTCCGTGAATTTTGGCAATATTTTGATGGTTTTATCGAAAATAAAACGGTGATGATTTGGGGCTCAGGCTATCGTAATGGTACAGGACGCACCATCCATTCAGCGTTTCACCCACTCATTAAATTATTGTGGTCATACAATATCAAGACGATTGTGTATGCCAACAATACCAAAGAAGAATTGTTAGAGTTGTACGGTAATCATCCGCTGTTTTCATTGACTGACGATGCCTATGCGCTGCTTACGCAAGTGCAAGCGTTGTTTATTGTCAATTGGTCGCTACCAATCAAGCCGGATATCAATCGTTTAAATAACATTGCATTACCCATTTTTGATGCAAAAAATACGTTAACCGAACCACAAATTCAGCAGCTCGTTGGTTTTTATGCGGGTATAGGCTGTAAAAAATAGGCAAAACAATGACCAATCAAAGCAAAAAAATCTTAGTCACTGGCGGGGCAGGCTATATCGGCTCACATACGTTAATTGAGCTAATTGCCGCAGGCTTCACCCCTGTGGTGTATGATAATTTATCCAATAGTAGCCAGACTTCGCTGGCTCGTGTAGAGCAAATTGTGGGGCAGTCTATTGAATTTATCGAAGGCGATATTTTGGACACACCGCTGCTTGCCAAAACCTTTGCCGCGCATGACTTCACTGCGGTGATTCATTTTGCAGGACTAAAGGCGGTCGGTGAATCGGTTGCCAAGCCACTTTGGTATTATCAAAACAATGTCGCAGGCACGCTCAATCTACTCGATGCGATGGCCAAAGCCCAAGTAAAAAACTTGATTTTCTCGTCATCCGCAACCGTGTATGGTGACCCAGAAGCCTTGCCGATTGTCGAATCCTCACCGCGTTCTGCGACCAATCCGTATGGGCAAAGCAAGCTGATGATTGAATATATGCTTGAAGACTTGGCAAAATCAGATAACCACTGGCAATTAATTTCACTGCGCTATTTTAATCCCATTGGTGCCCACCATACCGGAACCATAGGGGAAAATCCCAATGGTATTCCAAACAATTTGATGCCGTATGTCAGCCAAGTGGCAGTGGGCAAGCTGCCGCAGTTAAGCGTGTTTGGCAATGATTACGATACCGTGGATGGGACAGGCGTGCGAGATTACATCCATGTGGTTGATTTGGCAAAAGGGCATGTCGCCGCTTTACAGTATTTGGAAAACCAAACCCAGCTCGGATTTGAGCCGATTAACTTGGGGACAGGTAAAGGGACATCTGTATTACAATTGGTCAATGCCTTTATCAAAACCACTGGTCAATCCGTGCCTTATAGCATAGCGCCAAGACGACCTGGCGACATTGCCAGTTGTTATGCCAGTAGTGATAAAGCCAAGCATCTGTTGGGCTGGCAAGCTGAGTTTGATATCGAGCGTATGTGTACCGACACTTGGCGTTGGCAAAGCCAAAACCCTAAAGGTTATGACGATTAAGCACCCCTTTAGTATTATTGAATATTAACGACGGTTTTATGACCGTCTTTTTTATGGCTAGGTTTTATCAAAGATGAGCATTTTTATCATAAAACTTAGCCAAGGTTATGATTTTACTTGACCCTAGGCTTGCTTCAGCGATAATAGGGGAATAGATAAATTATGATTTTTATTTGTTTTACCCTAGCGATTGTTTAGCGAATTTCTTTTTTCTTATTGTCCCATTGAGCCTGTTATGACTGTTAGCGCACCTGAATTTATCCATGAAACTGTTTTGCTAAAAGAAACGGTGGCAAGTGTGCTCAATGTAACTGTAGCGGCGCTAGAAACAGGAACCATCAAAAAAACGGGCACCTTTGTCGATGCCACATTTGGGCGCGGTGGGCACAGCCGATTGCTGTTAACTTATTTGGATAAAGACAGTCGTCTGCTCGTGTTTGATAAAGACCCCCAAGCCATACAAACGGCGCAAGCATTGGCAGCCAGTGATGCGCGCGTGATAGTGATTCATGATAGTTTTGCCAAACTGCAAGACAATCTGCAGCGATTAGGGATTGAACAGGTCGATGGGATTATGGCAGATTTGGGCGTGTCCTCGCCGCAGCTGGATGACGGTAGCCGCGGCTTTAGCTTTATGCGCGATGGGGCAGTTGATATGCGCATGGATACCACTCGTGGCGAATCGGTCGCCCAATGGTTAAAACGCGTGGATGAAACCGTGCTTGCCGATGTGCTGTATAACTACGGCGAAGAACGACACAGCCGCCGTATTGCAAGGGCAATCAAACAAATGGAGCACTATGATTCTACCCTAGCGCTGGCAGAAACCATCAAGCAGGCGCATCCCAATTGGCAAAAAGGCAAGCACCCTGCCACCCAAAGTTTTCAAGCCATGCGTATTTTTATCAATAATGAACTCGGCGATATCGATAGCTTTTTGGCTCAATCGCTCATCGCGCTTAAGGTCGGGGGACGCTTGGCGGTGATTAGTTTTCATTCGCTAGAAGACCGCATCATCAAGCAGTTTTTGCAAAAACACAGTAAAGGTCAATATCCTGAAGATGCCAATTTGCCGATGCCACCCAAACGCCCCAAACTCCTATCTAAGCCTGAGCGTGTCGCCCCGTTGGCTACTGAAATAAAAACCAACCCGCGTGCCAGAAGTGCTTTGCTTCGGTCAGCCACCCGATTGTAAAAGCAGCCGTTTTTGTAACATGATATTTATAACAAACAATAAAAAGCGATTGCATTAACCAAACTTAGATGGGTTGCGTTATAATGACTTGTTTTATCTTGATACCCTGCTATTTGATATAAAAAGCTCTTTGATATAAAAATGCCAAAATCTCAGCCCCTGCCTCCCATGACGAGTAAACCCATGTCAAATGGCCGCGATAACCAAAATTCGCTCAAAAAAACGCGTCTTTTCTCCGCCAAAAATAACGACGCAACGGTAAAAAATAACACGACGATGAAAAAAAGCAGTGAAGGCTTGGGTGCCAGTATTAGCGAGATGCTCGATACCGAGTATCGCGGCGTTAGTCTATATACGGTTGCGATGATGCTATTAGTGATTGCGATTTTGTGGACAGGGGTGAGCGTCGTCGAGCAAATCCAAACTTATCACCAACAATATGGCGAGCTGCAAAAACTCAAAAAACAATTTCGCCATCTGCAAATGGAACACCAACGTATGCTGATTGAGCAGCAAACTTTTAGCGCTACCCCGCAAGTGACCAACCGCGCGGTGACCGAACTCAATATGTTTTACCCTAACTTGTCCGATCGTATGATTATTCACGACAACAAAGTCACGGTATTTACTAGTGACGCCAGCAGCAACGAGTCTAACACTCCAGCTATCAATCCAGAAACGCAGCATTGATGAGGCAACCGCGTGACTATTCGTAATAAAAAATCGATACCCACCAAAGTTGCCAATGCCATGTCAGGGCGACCCACCAAAGTGCCTGTGCTCAAAGTCACTGCCCCTAAAATTAATGCGTCAAAGCGTCGTAGTGGTGCATCACGCCAAGGCAGCATTGAAGAAGATGCCATTCGCTTTAAGTCCATTTGGATAGCGATGGGGCTGGTATTTGTAGCGATTTTTGGGCGATTGGCATACATCCAAGTCATTAATAAGTCCTACTATCAAGGTAAAGGTAATTCGCTCATTACCACCGTCAAAAAAGAGCCGTCTTACCGGGGTATGATCACCGACCGCAATAACATGCCGCTTGCGATTTCAGCGCCATTAACCTCTGCGTATTTTAGTCCGCATGATTATGCGGTGGAATACTATGAGCTCAAAGCGCGCCAACAAGAATTGCAAAAGTCTAAACCGAGTAAATCGGTCAGCCGTGAGCTTGAGCGCGTTGCAAAACGCTTGCAGAACATGGATTTAGCAAAACTTTCGGCATTGACAGGCATTAGCGTCAGCGAATTTAAAAATGCGGTACGTATCAATGACAACATCAATCTTGCCGATAAAGAGGCAATCAAAGCCGTATTGCCCACGGGCGCAGGGTCGCATTATTTTCCATTGATGAAAAATGTGCAACCTGAAGCAGCACAGCCGCTCATTGATGCCAATTTTGCTGGGGTCAGTACCGACACGTTTTATCAGCGCTACTACCCACAGCCACAGCCGAATGCCCAATTATTGGGCTTTATGGCGCGTACCAACATGACAGATGGCACGCATTACCAAGGGCAAGCTGGGGTAGAGCGCGTATTTAATGACATGCTATCGGGCAAAGATGGCGAAGTCATGGTCATGCGTGATGCCAAAAACAACAGCATTAAAGAAATCGAACAAGTCAAACCTGAGGTCGCTGGCAAGGACTTACAACTAACCGTTGATTCACGGCTACAATATATCTTGTACCAAGAACTTGAAAAAGTCGGACGTGTGCAGCAAGCGCGCTGGGCAGCGGGTATGATTGTTGATGTTAACTCCGGTGAAGTGATGGCGATGTCCAACTGGCCGTCGTTTAACGCCAATGACTTAAATAGCTTATCCAATGAAAACCAGCGTAACCATGCCTTGATGGATGTATTTGAACCCGGTTCGGTGATGAAACCCATCACCGTTGCCACGGGCTTAAAGTCAGGACAGTACAATGCCAACTCACTGGTTAATACCAGTCCAGGGAGCATGGTGGTGCAAGGGCATACTATTCGTGACCATGGCAATTTAGGTACCATTAGCCTGCGTACCCTACTGCAAAAATCGAGTAATATCGGCTCAGCAAAAATTGCCCTTTCTTTGCCTGCCACTGCGATGAGTGATACGCAAAAAGCCTTTGGGTTCGGCGCAAAAACCAACCTAAAATTACCCGGTGAATCTGCAGGTCTAGTGCCAACGCCTGAGCAAAATGAAATCGCACGCCGCGCAACTGTGTCGTACGGTTACGGTCTACAAGTTACGCTCGCCCAGCTTGCGCAGGCTTACAGTGTGCTAGGTGCAGGGGGCGTAATGCATCCATTGACGCTCCTTAAAAGTACCCGTGATAACGCGCTCAATAGCAGTAGTACCAATAATGTCTCCGTTCCTTTTGCCAAACCTGCCGCCAAGCAAGTCATCAAAACCAGCGATGCCCTTACCATTGTCGATATGATGACGTCAGTCACTGAGCCTGGTGGTACGGCAACCTTAGCCGCCATCGATGGCTATCGTGTGGCGGGTAAAACCGGTACGGCAAGACGCACCAATCCCAAAGGCGGTTATTATAACGACCAATACCGCACCGCGTTTGTCGGTATTGCCCCTGCTTCCAACCCACGTTTTGTGGTGGCTATCATGGTTGAAGACCCGCGTGTTTACAAATTTGGTGGTTTGGTTGCAGCACCCGTGTTCCGCAGTGTGATGAAAGAAGCCTTGCGTTTGTACAATGTGCCGTTTGACAAGCCGCTATCGGGTAAAGAAACCACTGCCGCCAGCATCGAAAGTGTCAATGACTTATAACAACCCTATGGAAAAAGCTATGATTACGTTGCAACCGATGATGTCTGCGCTATCGCTACCAGAAAGCGTGCGACAACTGTTAAACCCTGTCATGAATCAACCATTTGGGCAGTTTGTGGTCGATAGCCGTCAAGTGGGTCAGGGCGATGTATTTGTATTGCTAAAAAGTCAAAACGCGACCGACAGCCTCGATTTGGAAAAAGTTGCAGGTTATCTTGCTCAAGTCTCAGACAAAGCGGCGTTTGTGTTGTCAGAAATTGATGTATCCGCGATCCAGTCGCAGTTTATGTTGCCGATTATTTATTTGCCCACCATTCGTGATTTTTTAGGTTCTCTGATTCAAACCAGTTTGCAACAGCAACATCCCACCCAGTTGCCGGCGGTCATCGCGGTGACAGGCACCAATGGCAAGACCACGGTAAGCCAACTGGTCGCCCAACTCATCAGTCAATCGGGCATCAAAACTGCGGTCATGGGCACGGCAGGTAATGGCGTGCTTGGTGAAAAAGGGGCGCCCAATCTTACCCCAAGTACCCACACCACCCTAGAAGTCTTTAATCTGCAACATGCGATTGATGATTTTGCCAAGCAAGGCGTACAAGCCTTAGCCATTGAAGCCAGCTCTCATGGCTTACACCAGCAGCGGCTGCAAGGCGTACCTGTCAACGTGGCGATATTTACCAATTTAAGTCGTGATCATCTCGACTATCATACTGACATGGACGATTATGCGCAGGCGAAAGCGCGACTGTTTGATAAAGCGCATTTTCCCACCCTCACTCACGCGATTATTAATTTAGATGATGAATTTAGTGAATTGATGATTGAGGCAGCTAACGCATCCCATTTAACCGTGTGGACGTATAGTTTGACCAATGACAAAGCCGATTTTTTTGCCAAGGCTATCCTGCCTAGCTTGCAAGGGGGTGATTTGACCATTGCTCTTTCAAAGGCTGTCACGCCACAAGGTGAATTAACGGTGAACAGTCCATTGTTAGGGCGATTTAATGTGGCTAATTTGTTGGCGAGTATCGCAGGCGCCTTAGCGTTATCACAAAGTGCCGCGATGGGATTGAGTGTGGCGCAAATCCAAGCGGCAGTGCCAAAGCTTCGCGGCGCCACAGGTCGTATGGATCGGGTGCCATCGACCAGCAGCTGTTTTATCGTGGATTATGCGCATACGCCAGACGCGCTAGAGCAGGTGTTGACCAGTTTAAAATCGCACTGTACAGGTGAGCTGTGGGCGGTATTTGGCTGTGGTGGCGACCGTGATAAGGGTAAACGTCCACTGATGGCGCAAGCAGGACTGCGCCTGGCTGACAAAGTGATTTTGACTGCCGATAACCCACGCAGTGAAGACCCTAACGCGATTTTGAACGATATGCAAGCGGGCATGACTTGCCAGCAGCACTATCAAGCCATTATCGAGCCAGACCGTCAAAAGGCCATTGAATATGCGGTGCAGCATGCCAAGCCTAACGATATCGTGGTGATTGCAGGCAAAGGGCATGAAACCTATCAAGAAATCAAAGGGGTACGCCACGATTTTGATGATAAAGTGATGGTGAAAAATGCCATTGACAAATTTGGCAAATAACTTAGCCTAGCATCATGAAAAAAATCTACCTAATCCGTCATGCCCAAAGCGAGTCCAATGCAGGGCAAGCAGTGCGCCCCAATCATGCCATCAATCTTACTGACGTTGGCAAGACGCAAGCGCAAGCATTGGCGGAGTGGCTCACTGACCATATCAGCGAGCCAGTCACCGAGATTTTTGTCTCTCAGTATCTTCGCACCCAGCAAACGGCTCAGCCTTATCTACAACGCACTAAGCGCACAGCCACTGTCATCGATGAATTGCACGAATTTAACTTTTTGGATTTTGACACCATCAAGGATTTGTCATTTGATGACATTCGTGTGATTGCCGATGATTTTTGGCAACAGCATTCTGCGCACCGAGCCAGTGAGCTGACGGACAGTTTTGAGCATTTTGTAGCGCGGGTACAAAAGGTGCGCGCGTATTTTGATGCCTTGCCCGATGGCACCTATCTAGTATTTACCCATGGCATGTGGATTGGCATGCTTATCTGGCAACTGCTAATTGGCGATAGCCCGCGTCTATATAATATGAAAAAATTCCGTGAGTTTGAACTGGCAACGCGCCCCAAAAATTGCGAAGTGTTGTTGCTCGCTGCTGCAGGAATCAAGAAAGTATGGGTGCGCAATGATGGGCAAGATGACGAGATTCGCTAGTAATAAACTATAACAAGACCCCAATAAAGAGACCCGAATAAAGAGACGACAATGACTGCATATATTTGGCAATCTGCCAACTTAACCGAAGCTGTGAAAGACCTAAACCCAACCTTTCACAGTGATTTTACCCAGACATCCACAAAAATTATCACCGATACCCGCAAAATTGAACAAGGCGATATCTTTTTAGCCATTAAAGGTGACAACTTTGACGGGCATGATTATGTAAAAACTGCCAAGGATAAAGGCGCAGTCTTAGCGATTGTCAGTCGTGCAGTCGAAAGTGATTTGCCGCAACTCGTAGTGACTGATACAAAATTGGCACTCGGCAAATTAGGTGCTTACCGCCGTGACCAACATCCCAATCTAAAAGTCGTCGCGATTACAGGCTCGAGCGGTAAAACCACTGCCAAAGAAATGCTTGGCAGTATTTTAAACCGTATTGCGCCGACACTTATCACCCGCGGCAATCTCAACAATGATTTGGGCGTGCCGATGATGCTGCTAGAACTGACCGATGCGCATCGTTACGCCGTCATGGAGCTTGGTGCCAATCATGTCGGAGAGATTGCTTATACCACCCAGCTTGTCAAGCCTGATGTCGCTTGTGTGCTCAATATCGGCACGGCCCATTTGGGGGAGTTTGGCGGGCGTGATAATATCGCCAAAACCAAATCTGAGATTTATCAAGGATTAAGTGACACAGGTACAGCGATTGTGCCATTTGGTGATGATTATTTTGATACGCTACTCAATAATGCCCAACAATTTACCCAAAATATTCTGACCTTTGGCGAGCGTGACGTGTCCTTGGCGGATGCTGGCGTGGATATGCAACAAGCCAAAGAAATTGGCTTAACAGATGAAGATACGGTGCTACTGATGGGCGATGTGTTTGCTGATGATGTGGAAGTCGGTAATACCAGTACATTTAGCCTAAATTTCAATTTTGAAATTGATGAAATCGAGAGTCAAAACGTCAGCTTAAACTTTGCAGGTGAACACAACATCAGCAATGCCTTAGCCGCCGCGGCCTGTGCGCAAGCTTTGGGGCTGTCGATTGATGATATCGCCAAAGGACTCGATGCCGCCAAACCTGCCAAAGGTCGGCTCAATTTTATTGAGTTTGGTAAACATACTTTAATTGATGATACTTATAATGCCAATCCCAGTGCCGTCCTTGCTGCCACGCAAGTGTTGGTGAGTCAAGGTGCGCCCACCATGTTGGTATTGGGCGATATTGGTGAGTTGGGTGATGCCGCGCAAGAGGAGCATCGCAAGCTCGGTGAGGCTATTGCCGCCTCGGGCGTGACTGTGCTGTATACGGTGGGGGAGTTAACGCCTGTTACCGTCGCGCAAGCGCAGGCATCCGGCATGCAAGCACAGGCATATCCAGATAAAGCCACCCTACTTGCAGCGATCAAAGATAAGCTGACGAGTAGTGATGACGCTTGGCATATCTTGTTTAAAGGCTCGCGCTATATGATGATGGAGCAGGTAATTGACGAGTTAACCCGTCAGCCATCCTAGCTAAAAACAGAGCTTTCATCAGCCATTTGATAAAAATTGGCTGATTTTTTGTGAATTTTTACTTAAAATAGTCAACTTTTCATGATGGTTTTTTGCTGATGAGTCAACGTGAGACGGTTCTTATAGACGGTTTTCACAGATAGTTTTCATAGCGAGTTTTCATTTATTTCATCATGATCATGATAGGGACATTGCATCCCTGTTTTACCCGACATTCCCTAAGGAGTCCACTCGTGCTATTGTGGTTATTTGAATGGCTAAGCCAATTTTATTCCCCATTTTCGGCTGTGTCATCGCTGACCTTACGCGTTTTATTAGCGGTGCTGACTGCGCTGGGTATCAGTATGGTGTTTGGTGGACGCGTCATTGAACGGCTGCGGGCGCTCAAATATGGACAAGCCATTCGTAACGATGGTCCACAGAGTCACCTTGCCAAAACAGGCACACCCACCATGGGCGGGATTTTGATTTTGGGCAGTATTTTGGTGACCACGCTATTATGGGCGAATCTAACCAACCCTTACGTATGGATTTTGATGGTGGTCTTGGTGATTTTTGGCGCCGTGGGCTGGGCAGATGACTGGCTAAAAATCAAATATAAAGACCCAAAAGGCTTGATTGCACGCAAAAAATATTTTTGGTTGTCGGTTGGCGCTTTATTTGTTGGTGTGTCCTTGTACTGGATTGCCAGTCAGCAGCCGCATGTGGCGACAGCTCACGCCATGCAAGATTTACTTATTCCGTTATTTAAAAACGTGTCAATTCCTTTCTCCGCTGTACCATTGGGTTTGGCGTTTATTATCTTTACTTATTTTGTGATTAATGGTACCTCAAATGCGGTCAACTTAACCGATGGTTTGGATGGTCTCGCCATTTTTCCTGTGGTGTTGGTGGCCGCAGGCTTAGGGGTGTTTGCTTATGTGTCAGGGGATTTTCGCTTTGCTGAATATCTCCACGTGCCCTATATTGCTTATAATAGCGATGTGACAGTGGTGTGTGGTGCCATGGTTGGGGCGGGCTTAGGGTTTTTATGGTTTAATGCCCATCCCGCCCAAGTGTTTATGGGTGATGTCGGTGCATTAGCCTTAGGCGCGATGCTCGGCACCATTGCTGTGATGACGCGCCAAGAGATTGTGCTGTTCATCATGGGTGGTTTATTTGTGGCAGAAGCGGTATCGGTCATGCTACAAGTAGGCTCTTACAAACTGCGTAAAAAACGCATCTTTCGCATGGCGCCCCTGCATCACCATTTTGAAGAAGGCGGCTGGAAAGAAACCCAAGTGGTCACCCGTTTTTGGATTATTACCATTGTCTTGGTTATTTTAGGGCTGATGACGTTAAAACTTCGCTAACTTTGCTACGTTCGCTAACGGCGCTTTGCATCAATTGGGTTTTTAACAGCTTTTTTGAGATATTTTCATGGTGGCATTCCCTTCGACATTTTCTGCAAATTTTCACTGCCCGATTTGCCAAAGTCCGCTAAAGGTGGGTGAAAAAGTTTGGCAATGCACCGGTGAAAATCCGCAGCAGCGGCAACATGGCTTTGATGTCGCCAAACAAGGGTATGTGAATCTACTACCGGTGCAAAATAAGCATAGCAAAAACCCTGGCGATAGTGATGAGTCGATTATGGCGCGGCGTCGTTTTCTGCAAGCGGGGTTTTATCAGTCGCTGCAAGATGGGCTGTATGACTTTTGCAAAGGGCTATTATCCTCCCAACCATCGGTAAATTGGCTAGACATTGGCTGTGGCGAAGGATATTACACTGAGCGATTTTTACAGCTTAACCCAAGTAAGTTAGTCGCGCTTGATATCAGCAAACCTGCCGTAATTGCCACGGCCAAACGACTTAAACCAATTAGCACGACCACACAAAAATATTGTTTAGTGGCATCTGCTTCGCAAGTACCATTGGCCAGTCAGTCGGTGAGTATATTGACCAGTATTTTTAGCCCGATTTTGGCGGATGAATTTCATCGGTTGGTCAGCGATCAGGGCTTTGTAGTGATTGCCAAGCCTGCCGTCAATCACTTGATTGAGATGCGTGATGGGCTATTTGAACAAATCGTGGCGCACGACTCAGACAAATTTATCGATGAATTAGCACCGTATTTTGAGTTGGTCAAGCAAACGCGGGTGGAAACCACGATTTCGCTTACCGCTACGCAGCTACAAGATTTATTGACGATGACGCCCTATGCATTTCGGGCGCAGCCAGCCAGACGTGAGGCACTAATCGACCGCTGCGAGCAAGCAGGGTCAATGCGCTTTACAACCGATTTTATGATTTATGGGTTTCAAAAAATTTGTCTGTAAAAAAAGCGCCCGTCAGTGGGCTATTTTTTTACCTTACAACCAAGCTTAAGCGCGAGGATGATGCAGCTGATGCAGCTGTTGCAGTCTTGCCGTAGCCACATGGGTATAGATTTGGGTGGTTGATAAATCACTGTGACCCAATAACATCTGTACACTGCGCAAGTCAGCGCCGTGATTGAGCAAATGGGTGGCAAAGGCATGACGTAAGGTATGTGGAGAAATTTCGCTTTCGATGCCGGCTTGCTTGGCGTAACGTTTAATGACATACCAAAAGTTTTGGCGGGTCATGTAGCCGCCTTGTTGGGTCAAAAATACCGCTTGGCAGCGACTTTCTTGGCCATTTTTCATGATACATAATTGCGGTCGCGCTACGGTCAAATAATCGGTCAATACATCAATCGCCACTTCGCCAAGGGGTACCAGCCGAGTCTTATCGCCTTTGCCGGTAACCTGTAACCAGCCTGCATTGAGATTGACTTCACTTAACGATAAATGAATAAGCTCAGAGACACGCAGCCCGCAGGCATAGAGCACTTCAAACATGGCTTGGTCACGCATGCCCAATGGGGTCGATGTATCTGGGCTGGCGAGTAGGGCGTCGACATCACTTTCGGATAAATCTTTGGGCAGCGCGCGCCCAAGTTTTGGGGTCTTGATATGCTCACACGGGTTGTCATCACGCTGATTGGCGTTGATTTGCCATAAGAAAAACTGTTTGAGCGATGATAAGGCACGCGCTTGGCTGCGTGCTGTTTTGCCTTGTTTATAGAGCGCCGCTAGGCAAGCCAACACGTCACTGGCGTCCCAACGGGTGATGGCTTTGCTACAGGTGGTTTCGCACAGCATCAAGTCACGAATATAAGCATTGCGCGTATTGGTGGCAAGTCCCCGGGTTAGCAATTCTTGGCGAAACTGCTGAATATAACTGGGCTCATCATGAAGGTGTAAGGCTTTGACTTGGCGCGGTTGGCGCGCGGCGACTTGGGACATAAATGACTTGAAATCTCAGGATAAGGGGAGTTTTTTTTAACCAGCTTTTTTCTTAATCCAGTAATGATACACATTGGCATACGGATCAGGGTTTTGGTGTTGTTGCGGGTTTATGATGTCTTGCTGCTCGATAAGTTCATGCCCCAGATGGCGACAAAAATTGGGGATATCGCGCGTGGTCGCAGGGTCAGTGGCGATGACGTGAATCACTTCCCCTGACTGCGCTTTACGAACGGTTTTATGCAGCAGCATAATCGGCTCTGGACAAATCAGCCCTTGGGTATCGAGTTGGTAATTGGCATCAGGCATGTTGACTCTCTGCTTGTCGACTTTCTTGGATAAAATTAAAAAAACGGGTTAAATTGGCTTTAAACATAAACGCCACCCCAATCCAGGCGGCTAGGGCGACATAGCTACTGATAACAAACAAGCCAAATCCCATACCGATACACAGCGCAAGCATGCTCGGCTGGCTTAAACGGTAACGGTATAAAATAAACGCCACATAGCAGGATAGCGGTATGGTCAGTCCAACGAGTCCGTAAGGCACCCAATGAAATAAAGTATAAATCGTTTGACTGTCCTTAAACTGTGACAAGCTCTTTAGGGTACCGAATAATAAAAATAGCGCAATTGCCAAATAAACCAGATAAATTGACCATTTGTTGAGTCGCTGTGCGTGCTCAATCAAACCAATAACAGGCGCAGAAAAGCCTTTGGTCGTTGGCATGGCAGGCGCATTTAATTGAGTCATGATAACAGCGCTCCTTCGCGACTTCTAAGCCAACTGCCAAGCATAATTGCCGAGGCGATACTATCAATCGGCTCTTTGTCACTTTTGATTAACCCATATTCCCAAGCCAAATTTTTGGCTTCACGGCTAGTTAAGCGCTCATCCGCCAAAATAATCGGGCGTGGTCGATGCGCTTCTTCGAGCTGGTGCTTGAGCCTACGAGCAAATTTTTTGGCACGATTGCCAAGCTCAGATGCAGTGCCATCCATATTCAGTGGCAAACCGATGATGATGGTGCTCACTTGCCATGACTCGATAATTTTTAGCAATTCATCCCAATTGGGTTTGCCATTATCCATTTTAAACTGCATCAACGGGCTTGCGGTCTGGGTTAAGGTATTGCCCAATGCGACACCCATTTTTGCGATGCCAAAATCAAGCCCCATCACCGTTTCGATAGTGTGGGTGTGATGGGTATCTTGCGCCATAGTCAGGTTAAGCATGCCCGATATCCGTACTCAGTTTGTTAAAATCAACGCCCAACTGCTGAGCGGCGACTTGCCAGCGAGTCTGATGGTCGATATCAAACAATAGCCCCATTGATGCCGGCAAAACAAACCAATCGCCTTGGTTGATTTCTTCTTCTAGCTGCCCTTTTCCCCAGCTGGCATGACCCAGACAAAGCTCAAAATGCTCAACACCTTGACCATTGGCGATACTTTGTAAAATATCCTTGCTAGTGGTGATACAGACGTTCTCGGTGATGGCAAACGAAGATACCCAATCAGGCTGTCCCGTATGGATCACAAACCCAACTTCCGGGTTCATGGGACCTCCATCTAAGGGTAATTTTCGGTGCAAGTCAGTGATTGTCACATCAATATTTAATTCTTCAAACAATTTGGCGACGTTGCTGGTTTCGATGGGTTTGTTAATTACCAGCCCTAACGTGCCTTGTTGGTCTTGACGGCAAATATAGACCAAAGATTGATAGAAAATCCCGCCGTCAATATTGGGCGAGGCTATCAAAAAATGGTTGGTAAGATTTTGGTTTTTTGACATTCAGTGGCATACCTAATTAAAAGCGACTTAAAAGCGGCAAAGATTAAAAACGATAAACATTAAAAGCGACAGGCGATATTAAATTAACTTACCCGGCGACTTGCTAGCAAACTGCGCGCGTGTTTGAGCGTGTCTTCGGTGATATTGACCCCGCCCGACATGCGCGCTAATTCCTGCACTTGGTCATCGCCCGACAGGATTTTTAAGTGAGACTGGGCTTTCTCTTGCTGGGTCTTGTACACCAAAATATGCTGATGGGCTTGTGCCGCGACTTGCGATTGGTGAGTGATAGCAATGATTTGTTGTTCTTCACCCAGTTCACGCAGTAACTCGCCCACCACTTGCGCCGTGCCACCACTGATACCCACATCCACTTCATCAAATACCAATAACTGACGGGTGGTGGTTGCCATATCGGTGGTCGTATTACGGCAAACTCCTTGTGCATCAATGACTTGCATAATAAGGGCTAGTCGTGATAATTCACCGCCTGAGGCAATTTTGTGAATCGGTTGCATTGGCATACCGACATTGGCACTAAATAGCAGTTCAATTTGCGATAACCCGATACTTTGCGGTTTATCAAGTGGGGTAAATTCAAATGCTGCTTGCACATTGGGCAGTGCCAATGCTTTTAACCGTGCGACTAGGGCTTCAGCTAATGTTGTGGCATTGGCTTGGCGACTGTCATCCAACGCTTTGGCTTTTTGCAGGTAGGCTTGATAAGCTTCTTCAATTTGCTCTGCCATCGCTTCAGGCGACATCACTGATTGCAAATCATCTAATTGCTGTTGCCAGGCTTGGCTGTCTTCAACAAGGTTTTCCGGCGTGGTATGATATTTACGCGCCAGTCGGTGGAACGTCGATAACTGCTCATCAAGTAGTGCTAACCGCTTGGGGTCAAGGCTTTGTCCCTCAGCATAATTGCTGAGGGTGCTAGCCACTTCAGCGATTTGGGTATGTGCTGAGTACAACTGTTCAACACAATCGGCATAGGTTTGGCTAAGCTCAGTCTGTGCTTCACACAGTCTAATCGCCCGATTAAGCAGGCTTACCACATCGGGCTCATCACTGTCATTATCGAGTAGTTGCACCGACAAGGCGGCTTGCTGCATGAGGTTTTCAAGGTTAGATAATTCATCGTACTCAGCTTCAAGTTCACTGTATAAGATACTGGCAATTGGCTCAATATCGGCTAATTGATTCCTCAATAGCTCAATTTGCTGCTGGCGCAATTGCTCGTCTTTGGCGTGCTGGGCGGCTTGTGATTTAAGGCGTTCGTACTGCAAAAAAGCTTGTTTCACGTCGCTTGCTTGGCTATTTAAGCCCGTGGCGCTATCAAGCCATTCCATCACAAACTGCGGACGTAGCAAACTTTGCTGGGCATGTTGGCTGTGAATATTGACCAGTAACCCACCCAAAATTTTAAGCTCATTCATACTAATGGGCATGCCATTGAGCCAAGCTTTACTACGAAGCGTACCGTTTTGGTTGGCAAGTTGCCGGCGAATCAGCAGCGTATCGTCTTCAAATGGGTAATTTTGCTCGCTCAGCCATGCCATGACTTCGGGTAATTGACCGATATTAAATTCTGCAAAAGCGTCTGCCGTGGTCTGTCCATGCCGAATCAAACCTGCGTCACTACGACCACCCACGCACAAGGTCAAGGCATCAAGCAATAGTGATTTACCAGCACCTGTCTCGCCAGTGATAATGTTAAATCCAGCATTCATCTCAATTTCAGCATTGGTGACGAGGGCTAAATTTTGTAAGGTTAACTGTGTCAGCATATCAATCCTATCATTGACGTTAAGAGTGGCACATTGGCGGTCAAATTTGCAAAAACTTTATTGTAACCTTGTCATGAAAAGCTCACAATAATCCTAGACAAGTCTTCAAAAATCAGTAAAAATTCCATTTAGCTGTTTCACACTAAACAATAGCATAATTGGGACAATTACAAAATAAGCAACGCAAAAATCCAAATTTCCGTCAGCTGGCTATCTTTGATGGGTATCTGTGTCTAGCAATCTTCGCCTAGGTAAGTTGAGGGCGGTTTCATCGATTGTTATAAAACATAGATTGTTATAATAGATTGTCATAAAAGTTGACTAAATTTGATGCTATCCTATTGCTCTAAACAACGTCTGCATAAGGATAACGGAACATAATTTTTTATCAACCGTTAATAATCTATCGGCAATACCATTGGCTGATTGCGACAAGTCACGGACTGCGTTTGATTATAAAACCCATTTGTCGACTAAAAAAAGCGGGTTGCCGCAAAACGACTTGCCCATCTTTATAATTCTTTATAATTTTTTATAACAAGGCAGCGTTATCAAGTCAACTGACTGTGTATTTTAAGGAGAATCTCATGACGTCACCTAATCGTTTCGACCATGTATCGGTAGAAAAAATAGCGAATGTTTACTATGAAGGTCGTACTTTTAGTCGGACCGTTTGGTTTGAAGATGGACGCAAAAAAATGCTAGGAATCGTGCTACCTTGTGATGCCGATGTGCCAGCCTATGAATTTAAAACCGACTCATCTGAACGTATCGAAATCTTGGCAGGCGAGTGTGAAGTCAAACTGGCAGGCGAGGAAGAATTTACTTATTACCGTGCCGGTCAGGCGTTCTTGGTCGAAGGGCATAGCAGTTATGAGCTACGTAATGAAGCAGTCGTGCAGTACATTTGCCACCTAGAAGGCTAGCGAATAATATACAAAGCTAGCGGCAAGGCAAATATAAAATCGAAAAAAAGGGTCATCAATCATGGCAAAACCGAGTTATTTTTATGGCATTCATGCCGTGCAATCCATCTTGCAACACCGCGGTATCGATGGGTTAACACTCTTTATTCAAGACGGTAAAAAACAAGATGATGCCACGGTAGCTAACATCACCGAGCTTGCCCAAACCTACGGGATTGCGATACAAATCAGCGCCAAAGACAAACTCACCAAGCTTGCAGAAAGTCCGCAGCATCAAGGCGTGGTATTGCAAGCCCGCCCTGCTGAACTCCAAGATGAGGCAGATCTCAAATACTTAGTTGACAAACATCAAGCCGAGCGAAAACCGCTATTACTACTGGTACTTGATCAAATCACCGACCCGAACAACCTTGGCGCGTGTTTGCGTACCGCCGTGGCAATGGGTGTCTCAGCCGTCATTATTCCCAAAAATCATAGCTCAAGCATTACCCCAGCCGTGGCAAAAGTCGCCGTCGGTGCGGTGGAATTAATGCCTTTTATCCAAGTCACTAATCTTGCGCGTACGCTCACTGACATCAAAAAACAAGGGGTGTTTGTGTTTGGTACGGCACTTGATGATACGGCAAAGCCCGTGCAAGACTGTGATTTGACAGGTGATGTGGCGATTGTGATGGGCTCAGAAGGTGACGGTATTCGCCGTTTGACCGCAGATACCTGCGACCAGCTGGTTTATATCCCGATGCCCGGCAATGAACATGGGCAAATCCAAAGTTTAAATGTCAGTGTCGCCACTGGCATGGTGCTGTACGAAGCCAGTCGCCAGCGCGCTAAAAAATAATGAGAAAATATGTTATCTGTATTGATGATTTAAAAAAAATTGCTCAGGAAGTGGGCTAAGAAAGGAAAAATCAAAATGCAATTTGCCATTATCGGACTGGGTGTTTTTGGTATTACCTGCGCTAAAGAGCTTGAAAAATTGGGCAACCAAGTCCTAGCGATTGATATTGATGAAAAACTGGTCGATGACATCAGTGAACATGTCACCCGTGCCGTGATTGCTGATGCCACCGACAAAGACACCATAGAAGAGCTTGACCTTGCAAGTTTCGACGGCGTGCTCGTGAGCATTGGTGATAACCTTGAAGCCAGCTTGCTATGTACACTCAACCTACTAAGCCTAAACGTACAAAACCTATGGGTGAAAGCCAAAACCGACTCCCATCACCAAATCCTAAAAAGCTTAGGCGTGAATAATATTATTCACCCCGAACAAGACATGGGGATTCGTATTGCCCAAAAAATGAACTATCCGATGGTCAAACAATACATGGCATTGGGTGACGAGCAGTTTTTGGTTCGTCTAGACCCGCCTGAGCAGTGGCGAGGGCACCCGTGGTCGGATGTACAACACAACCATCCTGATATTACTTTTATCATGCTAAAACGCAACCAGCAAATCTTTAACCAATTACCCGATGGCTTTTTCTTTCAAGGTGGGGATAAATTGGTGGTGGGTGGTGATACCCAAGCGCTGCGTCGCCTTGCCAAAGTCATTCGGCAAACGGCTATTTAACCCACCACTCACGCAAAAAAAGTAATTAGGTGTAGATATGCCGTTTCGTGAAGTCAAAAAAGGCGACAAACCAAAGATTATTGATAAATCAAAACCCAGTACTCACGATCTAGAGCCGCCTACCAAACAGGGATTGCAGTTGTCCTCGCCTGCGATTCTGTCCTTGGGGTTTTTAGCGTTAATTGTGATGGGGACGGTTTTACTGTCATTGCCAATCGCAACAATTCAACCGATTAGTCTGTTAGCAGCAGCCTTTACCGCGACGTCTGCGGTGACCGTCACGGGGCTAAATGTCGTAGATACCGCTAACTATACCACGTTTGGACAACTGGTGATTGCCGCGCTGATTCAATTTGGCGGTCTAGGCTTTATGACCTTTGCGATTTTGGTATTGACCAGTCTGCAAGGTAAAATGGGATTATCCGGCTCAATCACGGCGCAAGAAGCGTTGGGTACTCATAGCAACCAAATTGGCAGTACCGCCAAAGCGGTAATCAAAATTGCCTTTATCACCGAGAGCTTGGGTTTTTTAGGGTTAACGCTATTGTTAGCACCGCTAAAAGGGCTAAAAGATGCGATGTATGAAGCATTTTTTCTGTGTATCTCAGCGTTTAACAATGCAGGTTTTGCGCTAAATGGCAACAATATGACTGCCTATGTGCACCAGCCGATGATTAGTTTTATCATAAGTTTGCTTATTATCACGGGTGGTATCGGATTTTTGGTGATTTTAGATATCATCAAACACAAGCGCTGGCAAAAATTTACCCTGCACACCAAGGTCATGGTTTTGGGCACACTGGCACTCAATATCATTGGTTGTATGGGGTATTGGTTACTTGAGCGTCATAACGCCAAAACGATTGGCGGATTGAGCGAAGCTGGGCAGTGGTTTGCGTCTTGGTTTATGGCGGTGACGTCACGTACTGCAGGCTTTAATAATATTGATTATAGCCAAGTGACAGATGCCAGTACGTTATTGACTTTTATATTGATGTTTATTGGCGCAGGCTCAATGTCCACAGGTGGCGGTATCAAAATCGGCACGTTTGTGGTTATCCTAGCATCGACTAGGGCATATTTGCGTCAGCACCCGCAAGTGACGATTTTCCATCGTGCTATCTCTGATCACTTGGTAAAAAAATCGTTTGCGGTGATGAGCACCTCGATTTTGATGATTGCTTTAGCGGCGTTTATTTTAACGATATTTGAGCCAGAAGGGCATTTGACTGATATTTTATTTGAAGTGATATCGGCATCGGCAACGGTCGGTTTATCGCGAAATTTCACCCCGACATTGAGTGAACCTGGGCAATGGGTGATTATGTTTATGATGTATATGGGGCGTCTTGGACCATTAACCTTGGCGTATTTTATCGCCACCCCTAAACCGACCCGTATTCGTTATCCTGAGACCCATACCCTTATTGGTTGAGTTGGCGCCCTTATTGGCTAAGTTGGCTAATTTAACAGGGTTAGCGAAGTGGCAAATACCAAGCAAAACCTTTAGGCAGCGATTGATGTACCCAAGATACTGAGAATAAGATACTTAAAACCTAACGAAGCTATCGCCAAATCGTGTATGATGATTCTCTACAACTGGTGAATTGAGCGATTTAGTAAGTTTTAAGTTTATGAGTAGTTATATTTTAGATACAGAAGCGCATGGATTAGTTGAGCCACATGCGACCGAAATCGCCTACATTGGCGTGGTGTTTAGTCCAGCAGACGAGCTGATACTACAGACCCACAATGCCTTTGAGCAGCGCTTTAACCCACACAAAAAAATTACTTTGGGCAGCCAAGCTATCACAGGGATTTTTGACGACGATGTGGCAGACAAGCCGCCGCATACTGATTTTCAGTTACCAAAAGACTGCGAGTATCTGATTGGGCACAATATCGACTTTGATGCTGACGTGCTGACCAATGCTGACTGTGATTTATCAAACATTAAGCGTATTTGCACTTTGGCACTGGCGCGGCATTTTTTCCCGCAGTTAGATAGCCATAGTTTAGGCGCGCTACTGTGTTTTTTTGAGCCGCAGGTTGCCAAAAAAAATATCAAATTCGCGCATGGTGCCAAATACGATATTTGGTTTACCTTTTTGGTATTAAAAGCTATCTGCTATCAGCATCGCATCACCGATATGGCACAGCTGTATCAAGCCAGTGAACATGCCCGAAAACCCACGGTAATGCGCTTTGGTAAACATAAAGGGGTTGCCATTAAAGACTTGCCGGCTGATTATGTCGATTGGCTGCTCAAACAAGCTGACCTTGACCCGTATTTACACCTTGCGCTCACCGAACATAGCGCAGGCAATCATGGCAACCTTCTATGATTGAACCCTTGCGCTATGATTTGATCCCTGAAGTGCTAAAATGATTACGCGCCAAATTGCGGTTTAACAATCACCAAAATCACCACAGCGACTAAAATAAACACAGGCACCTCATTAAACCACCGCCAAAAAACATGGGTTTTATAACTAGGGTTATCAATCAGTTTTAAGCGAAATCGACCACAAGCTATATGATATACCGTCAACGCAATGACGCAGGCTAGCTTGATATGTAGCCAAACTTGGGTTTTATAACTGTCCCAATTGGGTAGCAGCATACACAAACCAAAAATCCAAGTGGCAATCATCGCAGGTGTCATGATGCCGCGATACAGTTTACGCTCCATCAATGCAAATCGATCTTGACTGATTTTATCGGTACTCATGGCATGATACACAAACAAGCGTGGTAGATAAAAAATCGCGGCAAACCAACACACCAATGAAATCACATGCCAGGCTTTAAACCATAAAAAATATTCTGTCATTGCTTACCCCGATGATGATGCAACTAAATAAGCTTACCCTAAATCAGCTTATTCTAAATAAACTTGCCCTAAAAAAGTCTGCAAATAGCTGTTATTTTAAAGTCTGCATGACAGCAAGTAAATCCGAGATTTGTTGTTCACTATGACGAGCGCTTACGCAAAAGCGTAGCCGTGCTGTGCCTACCGGCACCGTAGGTGGGCGGATTGCCGAGACCCAAAAACCGCGAGATTTTAACGCATTGGCAAGCTGCAGGGTTCTGTCATTATTGCCAATGACCACAGGAATAATGGCGGTGGTCGGTATTTGATTATCAATACCTACTTGCCAATTTCGCTGTAATAGCCCTTGACTGAGCTGTTTGATATTGGCAAGTAATTGATTGCTGCGCAAAGTATCGGTGTGCGACATGGCTATGCTAGTTTTAGTCACGCTGGCAAGCACAGGGGGCATCGCCGTGGTATAAATAAATGAACGGGCAAAATTGGTCACATAGTCGATCAGCTGACTCGAACCTGCGACAAATGCGCCACTGGTACCTATCGCTTTACCAAAGGTACCGATATAGATATCCGCTTGCGGTTGGGCTTTTTTATAAGCCTGATAGGGCAAACCAAAACCGTGGGCATCATCGACCATCAAGGCGCATTCATAGCGAACCGCTAATGCATGCAGCGCAGCCAAATCCGCAAGGGTACCATCCATACTAAAAATATGATCGGTGACAATCAGTTTTTGCTTAGCGCTACTTTGCGAAAGCAGCTGTTCTAATTGGCTATAATTGCGATGCCCAAAACGCATGACTTTGGCACGGCTAAGGATTGCCCCATCGACAATGGAGGCATGATTGAGCTTATCACTGAAAATCACGCTGTCTTTACCACACAACGCTTGAATCACACCGACATTTGCCATATACCCTGTACTAAAAGTTAATGCCCGTTCATAGCCTGTCACTTGGGCAAGGGTGGTATCCAATTGTTCATGCCAAAGCGTATGCCCCGTAATCAAGTGCGCCGCGCCACTACCCACTTGCTGGATGGTTTTTGCAGCGTGGCTAAATGCTTGTATGAGTTGTGGGTCGGTGGCAAGTCCCAAATAATCATTGCTGGCAAAGTTGACGTAGGTTTTGCCATCTATGTCAATGGTGGGCGTGACGCCATGACGAATGGGCGTCAGTTGACGATACAGGTCTTTTTGGCGCTGTTCATCAAGGGCTGATTGAAGGGCAAAATTGGCTAACATACTGTTGAACTCTGTTAAAGCATCGTTAAAGCATCTAAGAAAAAACCGCCACTTCGGCGGTTTCTTGGCATATCAAACGACAGCCAAACTCCCGATGCGACCATTCATCGCATTGGTCACCGGGATTTGTCTAGGCTCGGCTTTTTCAACCGTCAACCCTAAATCGGCAATCAACTGATCATCATGGTTGGTGGTAGCATTATCGGTAGTCAATAAACGATTCCCATAAAAGAAAGAATTGGCACCTGCCATAAACAACATGGCTTGCTCTGCATCGGTTAGGCCTTCACGACCTGCGGCAATACGCACATAGCTGGTTGGGCAAGCAAGGCGCGTAACAGCAATGGTACGAATCCACTCAAGCACAGGCAAGCGCGTGCCTTGCAGCTGATCTGCAATCGGCGTGCCTTCAATGGGTACTAGCATATTGATTGGGACTGATTCAGGGGGTTTTGGCAAATTAGCCAGTTCTGTCAGCAGGTTGATGCGGTCATCACGACTTTCACCCATACCGATGATACCACCTGAGCAAATATTAATGCCTGCTTGACGCACATGGTCAAGGGTAGTTAAACGGTCATCATAACTACGGGTGGAGACGATATGGTTGTAGTACTCGCGTGAGGTATCAAGGTTATGGTTATAGTAATCTAATCCCGCTTCAGCAAGTACTTGCGCTTGGTTACCGGATAACATGCCAAGCGTCATGCAGGTTTCTAAGCCTAATGCTTTGACTTCTTTAATCAGCTCAACCACATAGGGGATATCTTTATCGTTTGGGTGCTTCCATGCTGCACCCATACAAAAACGGCTAGAGCCAGCGGCTTTGGCTTTTTTGGCCTCGATAATCGCTTTTTGTACTTCGATTTTCTTTTCAGGTTGTAAGTCGGTGCTATGGTGTCCTGACTGTGAGCAATAGCCGCAATCTTCAGGACAATTGCCTGTTTTTATTGATAGCAGGGTACTGACTTGTACCGCATTGGGTGGAAAGTGTTCGCGAAGTTTGTTTTGCGCGAGCAACAGTAAATCCATCAAAGGTAGTTCAAACCAAGCTTGGATTTGCTCGCGAGTTGGGCGGCTTTGGGGGGTCAGTGTGGTGCCAATCGGTTGCTCTGATTGTTGAATTGCTAATAAGTCTGCCATGACAGCTATAATCCTAATTAAAACAAAGCTTAAAATAATAAAAGGTGTCTCATCATACCAAAAAAAAACAACCACCTAAAGTGATTGTTTTTTATTATTTAATAACAATGGCTTATTTATCTTGTGAGCTATCACCACGGGTAATGGAAATATTGGTGATAGGTGATTTATCATCACTGACTGCGCTAGTTTTGACATTGTCGGCAATGACCTCATCAGACGCATGCTTTGCCTCAATCTCAGCAGATTTACGCAGCGCAGGCGTTAAGTTGTCATTATCCGCTGATTTGGCAAACACGTTGTCAGGACGGATACTATCATTATCTGCTGTACTATCTTTAGCTGTACTATCTTGAGCGTTAGTAGTATCTTTAGCCGCTTCATACTTCTCTTCGATGGCTTTATTATCAGATACGTCAGAATCACTGGCTGTTTCGTCGGTCAGCGTTTGCTTAGCTTGTTCGACTTTATCTTTTGCCTCACTGATTTTTTCTTTGGCTTCTTCATTTAGCGCATCTAGTTTGTCATCGGCTTGGGTTTTTAACGCGTCAACCTTTGATTTAGCATCGTCTAGTTTTTCACCGGCCAAGCTCTTAACATCGGCTAATTTTTCAGCTGCTTGGTCTTTGACGTCTTCAAGCTTGGTTTTAGCATCCGCAAGTTTATCATCTTTGGCTGCTTTTGCTTCATCAAGCTTTTCAGTGGCAGTTTCTTTAGCGTCATCAATTTTATCAGCCGCTTGCGCTTTAACCTCATCCAACTTTTCTTTGGTTTCGCCAAGTTTTTCGTTAGCGGTGTCTTTAATATCCGCTAATTTTCCGCTCGCATCTTCTTTGAGTGCATCGATTTTTTCTTTGGCTTCGGTTTTTAGCTCATCAAATTTTTCCACCGCATCATCTTTAATTTCAGCCGCTTTCGCCTTAAGGGTGTCTAATTTGCTCGTAGCTTCAGAATCACTGTCAGCATTGACATCTTTGGTGTTGGCTTCATTAAAGTATTTGCTGCTACCAGATGCTTTACCCGCGCTCGCGCCCCCAATCATTGCTAGGGCTTTACTGCAAAGTTCTTTAGCAAAAGGTGTGGCTTTTTCAATTAATGGTTTTGCTTGTTCAACCACAGGTTTAAGTGGCTCAGGTACTTTTGGCACAATAAATTTTGCAACTTGGTTAAACCACATCAGCAGTGAATAATCACCCGACATTTTTAAATCGCCATTTTGGATGCCCGTCATAAATGCTGTCGCTTCACCTTTAGTGAGCAATTTTACACCCGTCATTGAGTCTTTAAAGGTAATCGTCAACGTTGGCTCTTTGGCTGGACCTGCATGTTGGCTAAAAGTACCGTTATTGATTTGGTAGTAACGTGACGTTTGTTCCGCGTCGCTGCCGAGTTGAATAGTAAAATTACGGTTTTCTAATAAGCCTTTAAATTTGTCATCGCCTGTTTTGGCAAGTTGGGTTAAACGCAAACCAACGGCAAACAATAATACGTCAAGGGGATCTGATTTGATTTGGGTTAATTGAGATAACATACGTGTCCTCCAAAATTATAGATTTTATAGATATTGCAATGCGCAAGGTCTTTAAATAAATGACGATACTTAAGTCACTCATTTCAAAGAAATTATAATTCGCTACTACAAACGATTTAATAGCTTTGTTATACAATATATTATAAGGTCATCGATGCCAAGTTACAGTAATGTTTAACATATCAGTATCATTTTTTGTAATCAAAGCGTTTGATTTGTGTATTTAAAGAGCGTTACACAGCGAGTCTTTTAGCTTTTATCAAGCTGAACCCCATAAAAAACCCATCAACATGATGGGTCAAATAACCTGCTACTAATTGGCAATAAGGGGATAGGGTTGTTATTAGTGTTTTGATTCAAACACCGAAGCATGACGAACAAAGTTTTGATGAAAATCGGTATCTTTTTCTAACACCACAGGACGATGACCGGCGCTCATTTGAACACTACTTTTTAACATAGCTTGGTTGGTAGTAGCTTGACTCACTGCTTTGTTAAACTTAGGTTTTGCATTTAACGCTATCACAATCGGAATCATCGATAGACCAATTGCCGCCACATACGCATCTGTACCAGTCAACGATGACAGCGTGACGACTGCCCAATGCAGCCCTTCCACCGAAATCCAGTACACCATACCCAACATAAAATAGCCCAATACGAAACGATAAGGGGTAAACGCAATCGCTAGCATACCGACAGTCACTAGAGCGATTAAAAACAACCAGTTAGAAGTTAACGACGTAGCAGCTAATAATAGACTTGCCGAAATAAGCATGGTTGACCTCATGAAAAGTTATTAAAAACAAATACTTAAGATAAATTAAGTAAAAGCTTGTGTAGGTTATTATGGCGCTAAAAGATGAAAATTAAAAGTCAAAACCCAACTAAAACGACAATGGATGACGTATCAAATTTGGCTGATTTATCTTAAAACAAGCGATTAAAAAGGCTAAAACCGGCTGAAAAAAGGCAATAATCAATCATCGAAATCACTTGTTCAAGGGTAGCAGGAATTTTCGTAAATCTAGTAAAAAAGTGCTAGAATGCGGTAACTGATTTGTCGCGAAATGTATATTGTTTTAATACTTTGTAGTTTTGTTCATCCCTTAGTTTGCGCAATAACCATGGCTATATATCTAGCTAAAAAATTGGATAAGTTTGCTATTTTGGGCGTTTTAAGTAAAAATATCGTTCGGCAATTGTACCGCCTATTTTAAGTGCTATTTGCGACGCAAAAAAATTTAAATTTTTAATGTGACTAATTAAAAAAACTGACGCTTTATCAAAATCACGTGGACAACTATTTTGATAAATACAGTTTGCCTAATCACCGACTATATAGTGGTAATTCTCGTATGATGACGTTTCAACAATTGATTTTAACTTTGCAAAATTATTGGGCAGAAAAAGGCTGTGTGGTGTTACAGCCTTACGATATGGAAATGGGTGCAGGTACGTTTCATACCGCCACTTTCTTACGAGCATTGGGTCCAGAGCGTTGGCATGCCGCCTATGTGCAGCCATCACGCCGTCCCACGGATGGTCGCTATGGCGACAACCCAAATCGTTTACAACATTATTATCAGTTCCAAGTGGTACTTAAACCCAATCCACCGGATATTCAAGAATTGTACTTGGGGTCACTCAAAGCGATTGGCATCGATACCTTAACGCATGATGTCCGCTTTGTAGAAGACAACTGGGAATCACCAACGCTTGGCGCATGGGGGCTTGGTTGGGAAGTTTGGCTCAATGGCATGGAAGTTACCCAGTTTACTTACTTCCAGCAGGTCGGTGGTATTGAGTGTTTCCCAGTGACAGGAGAAATCACCTACGGTCTTGAGCGCCTTGCCATGTATATCCAAGGCGTGGACAGTGTGTATGACTTGGTATGGACGGATGGCGAATTTGGTCGTGTCACTTATGGTGATGTGTTCCACCAAAACGAAGTAGAGCAATCGACCTACAACTTTGAACATGCCGATGTGGCCAAAATGTTTGAATTATTTGATTTTTATGAAAGCCAAGCTGACAAATTGGTCAGTCTTAATCTGCCGCTGCCTGCGTATGAAATGGTGCTCAAAGCGTCACATACCTTTAACTTGTTGGATGCACGTGGGGCAATTTCGGTGACAGAGCGTCAGCGCTTTATCTTGCGTGTGCGTACATTGGCGCGTAAAGTAGCACAAAGCTATGTAGAAACGCGCGCCAAATTGGGCTTCCCATTGGCGGATGACGCACATAAAGCGGATGCGTTAGAAAAATATCTACCGAAAGAAGCTATTTCAAACCAACAGATGAAAGAAGCGGATAAATCACAATAGTTTCATCACATCGACGAAAAAATTTTCTTTGAACGGTCAAATTAAAAAGGGCAATAGATAGATAGTTTCTATTGCCTTTTTTTTGCCTTATTTTATTGTCAACGTTAATAAAAAATATCAAATGATCAGAATATTCTAATCTCGCATATTTATATCAAAAATCGCCACAGGGCAACGACGCGCTATTCTACTACAATAGCCGCAGCAAGTAAGCCATGTAACAAGGGGCGGTGAGTGGAACTTTATTTTATTTTAGCGGGTATTTTTGTCGGATTCTGCGTAGGGGTGACGGGCGTGGGCGGTGGGTCACTGATGACGCCGATTCTGATTTTACTGCTAAAAGTAGAGCCGCATATTGCTGTCGGCACCGATTTGCTATACGCCGCTATTTCCAAGTTTTTTGGTGGTGTGGTACATTTTAAAAAATCAAATGTCGTTTGGCCAATCGTGCTATGGCTAGCGATTGGTAGTATTCCAGCCTCTATTGTCACCAATTATCTCGTCGCTACTTACTTGGGTAATATTAACGCCATCAAACTAATCATGACCTTGATATTGGGCGTGATGTTGACCATTACCGGGATTTCGCTGATTTTTCGCAACCGTATCGAAGCGTTTTTTGACAAATACCGTAAAAATGACCAAACTGACAGTCTCACCTCCCAAATCCCAAAATATAAATTGGTGCTGATGGGTATATTGCTCGGGGTAGTAGTGACCTTATCGTCGGTTGGGGCAGGGGCATTTGGCGTCATGGCGCTGGTGCTAATTTTTCCCCAATTGCCGCTCATTCGTATCATCGGCTCGGATGTGGTACATGCGGTGCTGTTAACCTTGGTCGCAGGTCTCGGACATTTGCTGTCAGGCAGTGTGGATTTTCACATGCTGACCTTTTTGCTCATTGGCGCGATTCCTGCCATTATTGTAGGCACATTATTGAGCAGTAAATTACCTGAGAAAAAATTGCGCCCGATTTTAGGGGTGACGCTGTTGTTGTTAGGCATTAACTTTGTGGTCAATCCTGCCAAAGCCAAACCAAAAGCGGCGGTCAATACGCCAGTCACCACAACCGCTGTAACAACTTCGGCAAGCGCCAGCCGATAAGTTTAATTTTCGTTTTGCGCTGACGGTTTTCTTGATTTGCCCCGCTGATGGGGCATTTTTATGGCTTAAATTTCTGCTATAATCGCCTATATTTACCCTATTTGAATCAACAAGGCTTTAGCATGTCTACTATTTTATTTGAACTTGGCACCGAAGAATTGCCCCCAAAAAATCTAAAAACATTGCGCGATGCACTTAACAACCATGTCACCCAATCGCTAACAGATGCCAATATTCGCTTTGATACCATTAAAAGCTTTGCCGCCCCGCGTCGCCTTGCCTTACAGATTCAAGGAATTAGTGAAAAACAGCCCGATAAAATCGAACAAAAACGCGGTCCTGCAGTCAAAGCTGCCTATGATAAGGACGGTAATCCAACCAAAGCGGCACAAGGGTTTGCCCAAGGCTTGGGTATTGACGTCAAGGATTTGATTACCATCAAAGGTGATAAAGGCGATTATATCGGCTATGAAATGAATGTTATCGGTCAGCCTGTGGCTGAGTTACTGCCGAGTATTTTTCAAAAAGCCTTAGATGAGTTACCGATTGCCAAACGCATGCGCAGTGGCGCAGAGCGTTCTGAGTTTGTTCGCCCTGTCAAATGGTTGGTGCTACTAAAAGACGACCAAGTGCTGCCAGCAACGATTCAAGGGTTAACGTCGGGTGAGACAGGATCGCAGGGCGTTGAACTCGGTCGTTATAGTCTCGGACATCGTTTCCATCATCCTGATAAGGTTAGAATTGACACGGCGGACAGCTATGAGCAAAACCTTGCCGAGGCGCACGTCATCGCTGATTTTGACAAACGCCAGCAGCTTATCAAAGAACAAGTGCAACAGCTTGCCGATGAAGTAGGTGCGACTGCTATCGTACCGCAAGATTTGCTTGATGAAGTCACTGCGCTGGTCGATTATCCAGTAGCACTACGCGCAAGCTTTGAGCCACGATTCTTACAAGTGCCGCAAGAGGCCTTGATTAGCACCATGCAGGCGGATCAAAAATATTTTTGTTTGACTGACAGCCAAGGTAAATTACAGCCTTATTTTATCTTTATCAGTAACATCGACAGTAAAGATAAAGCGCAAGTGATTGCCGGTAACGAAAAAGTGGTACGTCCACGCCTTGCCGATGCTGAATTTTTCTTTTTACAAGACCAAAAACAGCCATTGTTTGCGCTGACTGAAAATCTCAAAACCCGCTTATTCCAAGATAAGTTAGGGACAATTTGGGAAAAATCTGAGCGTATTGCCAAGCTAGCTGCCTTTATTGCTACCCAAATTGGCGAAGACGTTGAGCAAACGGCACGGGCAGGCTTGCTGTCAAAAGCAGACCTTGCCAGTACCTTGGTGGGTGAGTTTCCAGAATTACAAGGCGTGGCAGGGACTTACTATGCGCGTTTAAACCAAGAGCCAGAAGCGGTGGCGGCGGCAATCGAAGAGCAATATCTGCCAAAATTTAGCGGTGATAAATTACCGGCGACCAACATTGGAACGGCACTGGCATTAGCAGACCGTTTGGATACGCTGGTCGGTATTTTTGGCATTGACCAAGCGCCAACGGGTTCAAAAGACCCGTTTAGTCTGCGCCGCGCGGCGATTGGGGTACTGCGTATTTTGATTGAGAAACAACTGCCACTAAATCTAGTAGTATTGCTTGAGCAAGCTTTATTGGGTTATGTAGGCAAAATTGATGACTTACCAAAAACTTTTAAACAAGTGATGGAGTTTATCAATTCACGCTACCGTGCCATGTATGAAGACCAAGGCGTGAGCGTGGATACAATTATGGCGGTACAGGCGCTACAACCGCAAGTGCCAATGGATTTTGACCATCGTATCAAAGCCGTCCAAGCTTTCCGTGATTTGCCACCCGCCAAACAACTTGCCGAGGCCAATAAACGTGTTGCCAATATTTTAGCCAAGGCTGAGGGTGAGATTGCAAGCCAAATACAAACGGCTTATTTACAAGAACCTGCCGAAAAAGCATTGTACCAAGCGGTGCAAACTGCAGCGCAAAGTATTGAGCCGCATCAACACACTGACAACGCCAACTACACCCAGATTTTACAATCGCTAGCCACGCTGCAGCAACCATTGGATGACTTCTTTGAGCAGGTAATGGTGAATAGTGAAGATGCTAACCTCAAAGCCAATCGGTTGGCGCTACTAAAAAAAGTGCGTGGGTTGTTTTTAACGGTTGCAGATATCAGTGAGTTACAGTTATAAGCTAATTTAGATACGAGTCAACGCTTTAATCATATGGCTTTAATCATATGGCTTCGATACTATGGCTTTAATACCCCTGCTTTAATATCATTGGTTAAACCCATACTGACAACGGTCATTATGGGTTTTTTTACAAGCTAAAGATACTTTTACGCTTGTTTTTGCTAAATTAGCAGGCTAGTTTACGCGTATTTGATACTATTGTAAGGATGTTTTTGTCTGAATTGCTCTCTAGGGTTTAGGATGGTATAAACAGTATAACCAATATAACCAAGTTCAAAGCTTTTGGTAAATTGTGTATTTAACGGTGGGGTTTTAGCTATTATTTATTTTTTTTAATTTATCTTTTCTAATTTATCTTGGTCTAGGGTAATTACGTGAAAGTCAGCAATAACGATAGCTTGTTTCGATATATGGTGCATACCAAAAGGTATCGGCTTCTTTTACAAAGCTTAGTGGTGCTGTGTTTGTCTGTGCTAGCGTTTGTGGCTATCAATGTATATATTGCGCGCTTCTTGACCCAGTCTACCCAGCATATGGATATCATCGGCAACATCAGTGATTTGACGCTTCAGATAGCAACCGGTGCGCAGTATCTAACGATAACGCCACACAACGATAGACAACAGATCATTGAAACCTTACAAAAACAGGCGGCTGAGTTAGACGGCTATATGGCACAGTTGTCCCGCTATCCAAAGCAAGAAACGGCGATGGATGAATTTGCCATTATTTGGCAAGACTATCGCCAAAGAATCGCGCAAATCTCTGAGCAAGATGAAAAAGGCAACGTTGAATTGGCTGAGTTCGCTTATCATAACCAAGGCAAAATTTGGTCATTGATGAATATTGGCTACGACACTTATCTCAATGACACCTACCGTACCGCAGATTATTCGCGCTATTTGACCTACTGCAGTTTTTTTGCCTTGATAGCCTATATCATCTTTTTTATCCATTACACCATCAGACAGATGTATCACGAGGATGTGGCGATTGATAAAGCGCAGACCGATATGCGCGATATCATGAACACAGTCAAAAAAGGCTTGTTTCTCATCGATGATAAAATGGTCATTGGTGAGCATTATTCAAAAAAACTAGAGCAGTTATTGGGGCGCAAGCAGTTAGCTGGGCTGACATTACCCCAGCTGTTACAAAATATGGTCAGCGAAAAAGACATCACAGCGACACAGCATTTTATCAATTACCTGTACCAATCCAACGTGGATGAAGAGTTGATTCAAGATATCAACCCACTTAAAACAGTCGAGTTGATTTTTTTAGATGAAACAGGCGTTACCAATAAAAAATACCTGCATTTTGAATTTTTACGGGTGGTTAAGAGCGAGAATAAAAAATCCATTCATCTATTTGTCAGCGTGGTAGATATTACCGAAACGGTGCTTTTAACAAAGCAAATCGATAAGGTAAAAGATGAATACCATAAATTTATCAGCCGTGCCGTCTATCTATTAAGTTTAGATACGCAAACAGTTGATGATTTTATTGCCACCAAAAGAGCCACTGTCGCGGCTATAACCGATATCTTATATGGGCAGGTATTGGACAAAGAACAGTTAGTGACAAAAGCCAAGACCTTGCTAACAATAACACAAACACTAGCAGATGATACCCAAGTTTTACGTCTCAAACAATATGATGATATTGTCAATAGTTTGGTGTATGAGCTAAAATGTTTAACGCGGTTATCCCATATTCAAACCAATGATTTTACTAGCTTTATCCTTAAACTTGATTCCTATCAAGAAATGTTAAATTTAACTGAATATTTAATCAATGAACAAGCCGAGCAAGCCTGATTGGTTACCTAAAAAAAATTAAAACTTTCATTAGTTATATTTTACGACGTACTATCTTATATCTGTGTTAAACACTGGCTTTTAAACGCCAATTCACCACAAATAGATATTCCAAAACACAGCATTAATGTTCCAATAATGCTCTATTGTGAATTTGCAAAACTGATTAATAACTCGTTACAATGCAAAAGAGATTTTTTTTGCTAATTAAACTAAATTAAAGGAATATATATGAGCCCACCGCATCGCCCAGAAACGCTCGCCATTCATGCAGGGTACGAACCAGAACCGACCACCAAAGCTGTCGCTGTCCCTATCTACCACACCAGTTCGTATGCCTTTGATAACACCCAACACGGTGCTGACCTTTTTGATCTTAAAGTTGCCGGCAATATCTACACCCGTATCATGAACCCAACCAATGCGGTGCTTGAAGCGCGTATGGCAGCGTTAGAAGGCGGCATCGGTGCATTGACGGTGGCATCCGGGATGGCGGCGATTACTTATACCATCCAAACCCTATGTGAGGCAGGCGATAACATCGTCTCAGTATCAACTTTGTATGGCGGTACTTACAACTTATTTGCCCATGCGTTGCCACGTCAAGGTATCGAAGTGCGTTTCTTTGATTATACCAAACCTGAGACTTTGGTTGATTTGATTGATGAGCGTACCAAACTGATATTTGGTGAAAGTATTGGTAATCCATTGGGTAACGTGCTGGATATCGCAAAAATTAGCGAACTTGCTCATAGCAAAGGCGTACCTGTAGTGATTGATAACACCGTCGCCACGCCAACATTGTGTCGTCCATTTGAGCATGGGGCTGACATTGTGATTCATTCATTGACCAAATATGTGAGTGGTTCGGGCACTTCGGTGGGTGGTGTGATTATCGATAGTGGTAAATTTGATTGGGGCGCTCACAAAGAACGTTTCGCGATTTTAAATACCCCAGATGCCAGCTATCATGGTGTCAATTTTGTCGAAGCCATGGGTGCTGCGGCGTTTATTGCACGTGCACGCGTTGCGCCCTTACGTAATACCGGTGCGGCACTAAGCCCAATGAATGCTTGGCAAATTATGCTTGGGCTAGAGACGTTAGCCTTGCGTATGGAGCGACATTGCCAAAATGCCCAAGCCGTGGCAGAATTTTTAAACCATCATCCACAAGTGGCTTGGGTCAAGTACGCAGGATTAACCGACCATCCAGAGCATAAGCTTGCGCAAACATACTTTGGTGGTAAGCCATCAGCGATTCTAACCTTTGGGTTAAAAGGCGGCCGTGAAGCAGGGGCGAAATTCATTGATGCGCTACAATTAATTACCCGTCTGGTCAATATTGGTGATGCCAAGTCACTTGCTTGCCATCCCGCCACTACCACGCACCGCCAGTTAAATGCTGAAGAGTTGCAAAAAGCAGGTGTCAGCGAAGACATGATTCGTTTATCCATTGGTATTGAGCATATTGAGGACATCAAAGCTGACCTTGAGCAAGCGTTAGCCGCAGCCAATTAATCGCTTCATCTACAAATAATCGCTTCACATAAAAAAGCGAGCCTTCAACTCGCTTTTTTGAATTTAAAAAAAAATTAGACAAAAAAATACCCCAAATTTATGGGGTATTTTTAATAAGTCTACAACCTAGCGGTTGTCGCTTATTATTTAGCTGCTGCTGCTTGAGCCGCCGCCACTTCTTCAGCGAAGTTTTCTTGTTTTTTCTCGATGCCTTCACCCACTTCTAAGCGTTTGAATGCTTTAACCGTCATACCTTCAGATTTTAATATATCGCCAACTTTTTTCTCGTTGTCGATAACGTAAGGTTGGTTCAACAAAGTCACTTCGTTCAAGTATTTTTGTAGACCACCGGTGATCATTTTTTCAATCACGGCGTCTGGTTTGCCAGATTCTTTTGCTTTCGCTTCGATGATGTCTTTTTCACGCGCTAGCGTATCAGCAGGTACATTCGCTTCATCAACCGCGATTGGGTTGAAGGCCGCAACTTGCATCGCTACGTGTTTTGCGGTGTCTGCATTACCGCCTTCAACAGAAACCACTACACCAATACGAATACCGTGACGGTAAGAGGCTAGGTTGTCACCTTCAATCACTTCTGCACGACGTACTTGGATGTTTTCGCCGATTTTTTGTACGAGCTCAACACGGGCTTCTTCAACCGTTTGACCATCGCCATACGGCAATGCAGAGATAGCCGCTACATCAGTGGTATCGTTAGCAAGCGCCAGTTCAGCTACTTTGTTTGCAAATGCGGTGAAGTTAGCATCTTTTGCCACGAAGTCAGTTTGACAGTTTACTTCAAGTAGTAAGGCTTTGTTACCTTCTTGAGCGATAATGATAGCACCATCAGCAGCAATGTTACCTGCTTTTTTAGCAGCTTTTGCTTGACCTGATTTACGCAGGTTATCGATTGCGGTTTCGATGTCGCCGTCTGCTTCTTGCAGGGCTTTTTTACATTCCATCATACCAAGACCTGTACGGTCACGTAATTCTTTTACCAGTTTTGCACTAATTTCTGCCATGAGATACCTCAATTGATTATCATTATAGATGAGAATTGGGTTGTTTATTGTCTAAACATTTGAAGATTAAAGGACAAAAATGGGTGATTTTTGCCCTTTAATATTACGCTACAAATTCGAATTTTTAGAAGCTAATTTTGTGTTTACTCATCAAAGTTAGTTTATAAAATTTTGATGACAGTATCATAACAACCCAAGCAATGCGCTGCTATGATACTACGGTAACCCTTATTCTGCCGCAGCTTCTGCGGGTGCTTCAGTTACTGCTTCTTCTTGATTTGCTGCTTTGCCGCCTTGAGTTTTAGCGTATTCTTTACCAGCGATAATTGCATCTGCAACCGCTGATACGTATAGCGTTACCGCACGAATCGCATCGTCATTGGCAGGAATGACATAATCTACGTCATCTGGGTTTGAGTTTGTATCAACGATACCAATAACAGGGATACCTAAGTTTTTTGCTTCTTTGATTGCAATCGCTTCATGGTCAACGTCAACCACAAAAATTGCATCAGGTAAACCGTTCATGTTTTTGATACCGCCTAAGGCACGCTCAAGTTTTTCCATTTCACGAGTACGCTCTAACGCTTCACGTTTGGTTAACTTAGCAAACGTACCGTCTTCAGCTTGTTTTTCGTATTCTTTCAAACGCGTAATTGACTGACGGATGGTTTTCCAGTTGGTTAACATACCACCTAACCAGCGATGGTCAACATACGGCATACCAGCGCGAGCGGCTTGTTCGCTAATAACATTGCTTGCTGCACGTTTAGTACCAACAAATAGTACTTTGTTGCCACGTGCTGCTTCACGGTTAACGAAGTTTAGTGCTTCGTTCATCGCTTTAACTGTATGCTCAAGGTTGATGATGTGGATTTTGTTACGTGCACCAAAAATAAATTTGCCCATTTTTGGATTCCAAAAACGAGTTTGGTGACCAAAGTGTGCACCGGCTTCTAAAAGATCACGCATTGAAACTTGGGTAGGATTAGCTGACGCCATGAGATTTCCTTAAGTAAAGTTGGGTTATGCCTCCACATTACCGATTAAGCCGATTTGCAAACACGCATCAAAATCTACAGGATTTTAATTAATCAAATTTGCAAACACCCAGCTTAACTCTTATCAAGCTTGTCAGCTTGAAAATAGCAATGTGTGTGTCATGTTAGTAAATAAAAAAAGCAATTTGCCATTTCAAGATAAAATGACAAACTGCTATTTTAACATATTTTTATATGGTTAAGCTATATGTTTTAGCAAAATCACATGGCGATTATTCAACCAATCCGATTAAGTCACCATAACCTTCTTGTTCCATTTCATTCACAGGAATGAAACGTAGCGACGCGCCATTGATGCAATAGCGCATGCCGCCAAGCTCAGGAAGACCGTCATTAAACACATGGCCTAAATGCGAATCAGCAACACGGCTACGCACTTCAGTACGTCGCATACCGTGACTATCATCAAACAATTCATTGATTACCGCTGTATCAATCGGTTTGCTAAAGGCGGGCCAACCACAACCTGAGTCATACTTATCCGATGAGCTAAAAAGCGGCTCACCGCTGACAATATCCACATAGATACCACGTTCAAATTGGTGATCATATTCATGACTAAAAGGGCGTTCAGTGCCGTTTTGCTGTGTCACATAATATTGCTCATCATTCAAATTTGCCTTGATTTCAGCTTCAGACGGTCTTACATACTTCTGTGTATCGATATTAATTGAATTAGCCATAGACGTTCCTAACCCTTGTTGTCATTGTAGAACATCACAATAGTTACAACCCGTCCAAAATTCAAGTAACAACTGTTTAAACAAATAGTAGTTTTGTGAAAAAGGCGAAAAGGGCTATAATACGTGTTCTTAAATTTTTGCAAAATCAGATAATTATTGTATGAAAACACTATTAAATAACCCTGAAGCCGTTGAAAAAATGCGCGTCGCTGGTAAATTAGCCGCCGACGTTTTAGTGATGTTAGATGAATATGTCAAAGAAGGTGTAACGACAGGGGCATTAGACAAGCTTGCCCATGACTATATTGTCGATGTCCAAAAAGCCATTCCTGCCAATGTCGGCTATCATGGCTACCAGCATACGCTTTGTACTTCAATCAACCATGTAGTTTGTCATGGTATTCCCGATGATAGCCGTATCCTAAAAGATGGCGATATCGTCAATATTGATGTCACAGTGATAAAAGATGGCTATCATGGCGATACTTCAAAAATGTGGATTATTGGTGAAGGCTCAATCATGGCGCAGCGTATCTGCAAAATTGCCCAAGACGCACTATATGCAGGGATGAAAGCCGTTCGCAATGGCGCCTATGTAGGCGATATTGGCGCAGCGATTCAAGCGGTGGCAGAGCCAGAGCGTTTTAGCGTAGTAAGAGAATATTGCGGACATGGGATTAGTGACGTATACCATGATGAACCACAAATTCTGCACTATGGTAAAAAAAATACCGGTCTACAACTGACGACAGGCATGACATTTACCATTGAACCAATGATTAACCAAGGTGTATGGCAAACCAAAACTTTACCCGATAAATGGACGGTAATTACTAAAGACCGTAAATTGTCAGCCCAATGGGAACACACACTGATGGTTACAGAAAACGGCTGTGAAGTGTTTACCAAGCGTCCAGAAGAAGATTTGAGTTTTTTAAACAGTTAAAATACGAATAAAATCATGGGTATAAAAGAAAGTTAGTAATTATTTTAAAATTATTTATATTTTTCTGTTGACACCCATTACAATTCACGTATAATACGCCACCACTGAGCGACGAAGAGTTTACAAATAAGTAAAACAAGTTACGAAGCTTAGAAAGAATTAAAATAAAGCTTGACAGCGTAAAACAAAACGTATTACAATATCAAGCTCACCAGATGATAGACGATATCTTTGGTACATTAAATAACAACGAACACAAGAACAACTTGTGTGGATTTTCACTTAGGGCGATAAAATTAAGACTTTAATTAATTGTATTGTCAGAGTGAAGATACTCGTAAGTTTATTTGAGCAAAGACAGTATAAATAATTGAGTCAACAAATTAAATCTATTGACATCGCATAGCGACGACAATAGATAGAAAGATTAAACTGAAGAGTTTGATCATGGCTCAGATTGAACGCTGGCGGCAGGCTTAACACATGCAAGTCGAACGATGATTATCTAGCTTGCTAGATATGATTAGTGGCGGACGGGTGAGTAACATTTAGGAATCTGCCTAGTAGTGGGGGATAGCTCGGGGAAACTCGAATTAATACCGCATACGACCTACGGGTGAAAGGGGGCGCAAGCTCTTGCTATTAGATGAGCCTAAATCAGATTAGCTAGTTGGTGGGGTAAAGGCCCACCAAGGCGACGATCTGTAACTGGTCTGAGAGGATGATCAGTCACACCGGAACTGAGACACGGTCCGGACTCCTACGGGAGGCAGCAGTGGGGAATATTGGACAATGGGGGCAACCCTGATCCAGCCATGCCGCGTGTGTGAAGAAGGCCTTTTGGTTGTAAAGCACTTTAAGCAGGGAGGAGAGGCTAATGGTTAATACCCATTAGATTAGACGTTACCTGCAGAATAAGCACCGGCTAACTCTGTGCCAGCAGCCGCGGTAATACAGAGGGTGCGAGCGTTAATCGGAATTACTGGGCGTAAAGCGAGTGTAGGTGGCTCATTAAGTCACATGTGAAATCCCCGGGCTTAACCTGGGAACTGCATGTGATACTGGTGGTGCTAGAATATGTGAGAGGGAAGTAGAATTCCAGGTGTAGCGGTGAAATGCGTAGAGATCTGGAGGAATACCGATGGCGAAGGCAGCTTCCTGGCATAATATTGACACTGAGATTCGAAAGCGTGGGTAGCAAACAGGATTAGATACCCTGGTAGTCCACGCCGTAAACGATGTCTACTAGCCGTTGGGGTCCTTGAGACTTTAGTGGCGCAGTTAACGCGATAAGTAGACCGCCTGGGGAGTACGGCCGCAAGGTTAAAACTCAAATGAATTGACGGGGGCCCGCACAAGCGGTGGAGCATGTGGTTTAATTCGATGCAACGCGAAGAACCTTACCTGGTCTTGACATAGTGAGAATCCTGCAGAGATGCGGGAGTGCCTTCGGGAATTCACATACAGGTGCTGCATGGCTGTCGTCAGCTCGTGTCGTGAGATGTTGGGTTAAGTCCCGCAACGAGCGCAACCCTTTTCCTTATTTGCCAGCGGGTTAAGCCGGGAACTTTAAGGATACTGCCAGTGACAAACTGGAGGAAGGCGGGGACGACGTCAAGTCATCATGGCCCTTACGACCAGGGCTACACACGTGCTACAATGGTAGGTACAGAGGGTTGCTACACAGCGATGTGATGCTAATCTCAAAAAGCCTATCGTAGTCCGGATTGGAGTCTGCAACTCGACTCCATGAAGTCGGAATCGCTAGTAATCGCAGATCAGAATGCTGCGGTGAATACGTTCCCGGGCCTTGTACACACCGCCCGTCACACCATGGGAGTCTATTGCACCAGAAGTAGGTAGCCTAACGCAAGAGGGCGCTTACCACGGTGTGGTCGATGACTGGGGTGAAGTCGTAACAAGGTAGCCGTAGGGGAACCTGCGGCTGGATCACCTCCTTAACTAAAGCACTAAGTGAGAATTCACAGCAAGTTGTTCTTGTGTATAAATAAGCTAATTCGAGGGTTACGGCTTCAGAATTTACTTCGTAAATTCTCTTGCACTCGGGCAAAGCGATGCTTTGCTAATCCTCGTTCAGGGTCTATAGCTCAGTTGGTTAGAGCACTGCCTTGATAAGGCAGGGGTCATAAGTTCAAGTCTTATTAGACCCACCATTTAACCAGAGGTTAAATGCTTTAGAATTTACTTCGTAAATTCTCTTGCGCTCGGGCAAAGCGATGCTTTGCTGATCCTTGCTCAGGGGCCATAGCTCAGTTGGTAGAGCGCCTGCCTTGCACGCAGGAGGTCAGGAGTTCGACTCTCCTTGGCTCCACCATAATTAGCTTAACGTTATAAAGCAGACAGAGTAATTTAGTAAGTATTAAGAGATTACTTCAATCTGTTTTATCAGAAATCACGACCTGACGAGGGTCTGATAATTCAATAACAACATAGAGAAATGAGTCTGGGTTAATTATCAAGTTCCAACGAAGATAATTAACCTTAGTAATCAGCCAATCAGACCCAAAGAAATGATTGGAATAACTGATTACTTAAAAGTAAAGAGAACTGAATCAAGCGTAAACATAGGTGAAGATCGTTACCATTACCTATACGACCCTTTAGGGTTGTATAGTCAAGTAATGAAGTGCACATGGTGGATGCCTTGGCAGTCAGAGGCGATGAAAGACGTGACAGCCTGCGAAAAGCGTCGGGGAGGCGGCAATATCCTGTGATCCGGCGATATCTGAATGGGGAAACCCACTTGTCATAAGACAGGTATCGTAAATTTATTTACGAGGCAAACCGGGAGAAGTGAAACATCTCAGTAACCCGAGGAAAAGACATCAATAGAGATTCCCCTAGTAGCGGCGAGCGAACGGGGAGGAGCCGACTGATTATAATTTAGAGGAATGACTTGGAAAGGTCAATCGTAGAGGGTGATAATCCCGTACTCGAAAGGTTATAAGAAGCATATTAAGTAGGGCGGAACACGAGAAATTCTGTCTGAAGATGGGGGGACCATCCTCCAAGGCTAAATACTCCTGACTGACCGATAGTGAACCAGTACCGTGAGGGAAAGGCGAAAAGAACCCCTGTGAGGGGAGTGAAATAGAACCTGAAACCGTGTGCATACAAGCAGTCGGAGCGGACATGTTCCGTGACGGCGTACCTTTTGTATAATGGGTCAGCGACTTATATTCTGTAGCAAGGTTAACCGAATAGGGGAGCCGTAGGGAAACCGAGTCTTAATAGGGCGTCTAGTTGCAGGGTATAGACCCGAAACCGAGTGATCTATCCATGAGCAGGTTGAAAGTGACGTAACAGTTACCGGAGGACCGAACCCACTGTCGTTGAAAAGCCAGGGGATGACTTGTGGATAGGGGTGAAAGGCTAATCAAACTCGGTGATAGCTGGTTCTCCCCGAAAGCTATTTAGGTAGCGCCTCGGACGAACACCATTGGGGGTAGAGCACTGTTTCGGCTAGGGGGTCATCCCGACTTACCAAACCGATGCAAACTCCGAATACCGATGAGTGATATCCGGGAGACAGACGGCGGGTGCTAACGTCCGTCGTCAAGAGGGAAACAACCCAGACCGCCAGCTAAGGCCCCAAATTCCTAGTTAAGTGGGAAACGATGTGGGAAGGCACAGACAGCTAGGAGGTTGGCTTAGAAGCAGCCACCCTTTAAAGAAAGCGTAATAGCTCACTAGTCGAGTCGGCCTGCGCGGAAGATGTAACGGGGCTCAAACTAGGAGCCGAAGCTGCGGATTTAATTGTTTCAATTAAGTGGTAGGGGAGCATTGTGTAAGCCTGTGAAGGTGTGTTGTAAAGCATGCTGGAGGTATCACAAGAGCGAATGCTGACGTGAGTAACGACAAAACGGGTGAAAAGCCCGTTCGCCGGAAGACCAAGGGTTCCAGTCCAACGTTAATCGGGGCTGGGTGAGTCGACCCCTAAGGCGAGGCCGAAAGGCGTAGTCGATGGGAAATCGGTTAATATTCCGATACTTGTTTATGATGCGATGGAGGGACGGAGAAGGTTATGCCAGCTTGGCGATGGTTGTCCAAGTGGAAGGATGTAGTTAGGTTTAGTAGGCAAATCCGCTAGACTATTAATGAGATCTGATAGCAAGCTGTACTTGTACAGCGAAGTGGCAAATACCCTGCTTCCAGGAAAAGCTTCTAAGCGATAGTCATAAAGAAATCGTACCCGAAACCGACACAGGTGGTCAGGTAGAGAATACCAAGGCGCTTGAGAGAACTCTGCTGAAGGAACTAGGCAAAATGGTACCGTAACTTCGGGAGAAGGTACGCTGCCGATGGTGAGTAGACATGCTCTACAAAGCTATTGGCAGTCGCAGATACCAGGCCGCTGCAACTGTTTATTAAAAACACAGCACTCTGCAAACACGAAAGTGGACGTATAGGGTGTGATGCCTGCCCGGTGCTGGAAGGTTAATTGATGGGGTTAGCGTAAGCGAAGCTCTTGATCGAAGCCCCAGTAAACGGCGGCCGTAACTATAACGGTCCTAAGGTAGCGAAATTCCTTGTCGGGTAAGTTCCGACCTGCACGAATGGCATAATGATGGCGGCGCTGTCTCCAGCAGAGACTCAGTGAAATCGAAATCGCAGTGAAGATGCTGTGTACCCGCGGCTAGACGGAAAGACCCCGTGAACCTTTACTACAGCTTTACATTGAACTTTGACCTTACCTGTGTAGGATAGGTGGGAGGCTTTGAAGCAGGCACGCCAGTGTCTGTGGAGCCATCCTTGAAATACCACCCTGGTAATGTTGGGGTTCTAACTCAAGCTTAACAGAGCTGAGGACAATGTATGGTGGGTAGTTTGACTGGGGCGGTCTCCTCCTAAAGAGTAACGGAGGAGTACGAAGGTGCGCTCAGAACGGTCGGAAATCGTTCGAAGAGTATAAAGGCAAAAGCGCGCTTAACTGCGAGACCCACAAGTCGAGCAGATACGAAAGTAGGTCTTAGTGATCCGGTGGTTCTGTATGGAAGGGCCATCGCTCAACGGATAAAAGGTACTCTGGGGATAACAGGCTGATACCGCCCAAGAGTTCATATCGACGGCGGTGTTTGGCACCTCGATGTCGGCTCATCTCATCCTGGGGCTGAAGCAGGTCCCAAGGGTATGGCTGTTCGCCATTTAAAGAGGTACGCGAGCTGGGTTTAGAACGTCGTGAGACAGTTCGGTCCCTATCTACCGTGGGCGTTGGAAATTTGAGAGGATCTGCTCCTAGTACGAGAGGACCAGAGTGGACGAACCTCTGGTGTTTCGGTTGTGACGCCAGTCGCATTGCCGAGTAGCTATGTTCGGATGGGATAACCGCTGAAAGCATCTAAGCGGGAAGCCCACCTTAAGATTAGATTTCCCTAAAGAGCCGTTGTAGACTACGACGTTGATAGGTTGGGTGTGGAAGCATAGTGATATGTGTAGCTAACCAATACTAATTGCTCGTTTGGCTTGACTATACAACGCCTAAATGGCTTTGTAGGTAATAACGATATTCACCTCGCTTGATATAGCTCATACTTTACTTCTAAAACAACTCATTTCTCTATCCCCCTTTGCTGACGATAATAGCTTGGAGGTCCCACCTGATCCCTTCCCGAACTCAGAAGTGAAACTCCAATGCGCCAATGGTAGTGTGGTTCGCCCATGTGAGAGTAGGTCATCGTCAGCTCCCTATTCCAAACCACCCTCTTTATTCGTTTAAAGGGGGTGTTTTTTTGCTTTGTGGGTTTGCAACAATCTAAGTTATGAATATTGGTAATTAAAAAATTGGGATGAAAGCCTTCTAATAAAGGCTTCCATTTCAAACATCTATGCCAAAATTAATCGATTTTTTCTACATTAACTTTCATATCTTTTAATTCAAATGGCGCGAAGAAAGTCGCAAAAGCAACATCCGCAGCATCCCTTCCATAACCTAAAATCACACGACCGCCTTTTGGCGCAGATTGCGTGGCGTCAAATGTGTACCATCGATCGCCAATAAAAACCTCATACCATGCATGTAAGTCCATTGGGTCAAGTTGATATAAGTAGCCAACCACCATGCGAGCGGGCATATCTAATGCCCGTGACAGGCTAATACCCAAATGGGCAAAATCACGACAGACGCCTTTTTTATGTTGCCAAGTGTCTAGTGCTGTGGTCTCTGCTGTACTACTCCCATATTGGTAAGTAAAGTTTTGGTGAATATAGGCGCAAATTGCCGCCGCTTTGTCATAACCTTCGGCAAAATCTTGGGTTATCATTTGGACTTCTTGAAGTAGAAATTCTGGCAGACAATAGCGACTGGGTAACAAATATACCATTGTATCTGAAGGCAGCTGCTCAATCGGTGTTTTTGGCATACCGGGTGCGACATCTATCCATTCGCTAGTATATAGTTCAACTGTTAGGCTAACTTGGTAATCCCCCATCGGAAATAAAACCCTGTCACATAAGTTACCAAAATTGTCGTTATAGCTTGTAACTGGTAAGGGTGGCGTTACTTGCCATTCTTCTTGAGTGATCTGCTGTGCTAAACCTGATTGCGGTCTTAGCAGAAACACTGCAGGGGTTGGCTGGGAAAAGTGATAATCGAGTTGGCAAGTGGCGCGTAATTTCATCATAGATTTTTCATCAAATAAGGTGACAACACTAACTAAAAATTGCAAGGTGGCGTGGTTGCTGCAAAAAATAGCAGAAGTCTTAGAATTTATGCCATTATCAGTAAAATGGCAATCAATATTTATAGATTTTATTTGCCCTTAAATTCGCATGATTCAAAGCTTGTTTATCAAGGGCTATCAATGCTCGCGGCAGTATAGATTGTGAAAATTCTAGGATTAATCTATGGTAGAATGAGGAAATTTTTTAAAACCCATTACCACCATGACATCACCTAGTTCAAATCAGCGCTCTGATAAATTTGCTAGCCATTTAGAAGGGTATGCCGCGCAGACCAAGGGAAAAACGGGTCTCAAACGCATCATTAATGCCGCAGGTTACTCAAAAGATGGTTTAGTTGCGGCATATCAAAATGAAGCGGCTTTTCGACAGGTTGCATGGCTCAATAGCATTTTATTAATTGCGCTGATTTTTTTACCTTTTATGATGCCGATTAAAATGATATTGGTGTTTTCATCGTTTTTTTCTCTGATCGTTGAGTTGTTTAATACCGGTATTGAAGCGTCGATTGACCATACATCGACAGAACGTCATCCGTTGGCAAAGATTGGTAAAGATGTAGGTTCTGCCGCGCAGCTATTAGCCTTGACGATGCTGTTTTTGTTATGGATGATGGCGCTATATACGACTTTTATTAATTTCTATTAATCAATGCTGGGCTAATTTTGCAATTAAGTAGAACCAATTTTCTATGAGCATCTATATCGGAACAGGGGGATACAGTGATACGGATTTTTTGGGAATCCTATATCCCGCTGACACCAAAAAAACCGAATTTTTAACCGAGTATAGTCGTCATTATGCCACTGTTGAAATCAATAGTAGCTTCTATGCGCCTTTAGGTCGAAAAGCGTATGAAGGTATGCTCAAAAAATCCAATGGGCAGCTAAAATTTTCGATTAAGATTCACCAAGATTTTACCCACCGATTAACCGCCACTGCAGAGACCGCGCAAGCTTTTTTGCAGGCGATTGAACCTATCTTGACGGCAGATTGCTTGGCTGCGTTATTGATTCAATTTCCGCATGGTTTTGATAGAACGGTGGCACATCGTCAGTATTTGGCAACCTTGACCAGTTGGTTTGATGGGTTACCATTGGCGATAGAGTTTCGCCACCAAAGCTGGCATATCCCGCAAGTTTACGCCAGTTTTCAGCAGCAAAATTTGATTTGGTGTAGTGTGGACTACCCAAATATTCATGGTTTACCGCCCAGTCGGCTGTTGTTTACTAGCCGCATCGGTTATTTACGCATGCATGGGCAAAACTTAGACTGGTGGGATGCCCATTCGGCGGCCGAGCGGCATGATTATCGCTACAGTAATGTAGAAATGCAAGCTTGGGCAAAGACCATTGCCAATCAACAAGCCAATTTTGATACCTTGTATATTTACTTTGAAAATACGGTAAAAGGTCACGCGGTGTATAATATTGAGATGCTCACACAAGCGCTCATAACCGAAGGTATCACAGTCGTCAGTCCGTTGATAGCGAATGATGAATAACTAAACAGCAGCTATCAACAAAATCATTCACTTGAAAATGTAATTTTTGCTATCATAAACAGTTTTACTTTTCATCATTTAAATTTCTAATTTGGAAGCATGGTTAAGCGGTATGACTGATTTTGCGATTGGACAACGTTATCTGTCGGATACAGAGAATGAATTGGGGCTGGGCGTCGTCGTGCTCGTTGATGAACGCTGCGTGCATATTTTGTTCCCGCAAAGTGAAGAAACGCGTGTGTATGCCAAGACATCGGCGCCTTTGTCGCGTGTGACTTTCAAAGTCGGGGATACCATACATGACCAAGATGGCGCATCGTATGTGGTCAGCGATTTTGAAGAGACCAATGGCGTCTATAAATACTCGGTTGAAGGTCATGACCGTGCGATTATGGAAACGCGCCTTGCGGCTAATATTAATTTGGCAAAACCACTTGAGCGCTTGCTTGCCAGTCGTATCCACCAAAATGATTGGTACGAACTGCGCCAAGAGCTACTGCGTACCCAAGCCTATTTGGCGTCTCATCCACTAAGAGGCTTGATGGGTGCACGTGTCGATATTATTGAGCATCAGCTGTATATCGCCCATGAAGTAGGTAAACGTATCGCGCCGCGCGTGCTGCTTGCCGATGAGGTAGGGCTTGGCAAGACGATTGAAGCGGGTCTCATTATTCACCAGCAACTCATCACCGGCAAATCTGAGCGTATTTTGATTTTGGTACCTGATAGTTTGCAGTACCAATGGATGATTGAAATGCGTCGTCGTTTTAATCTTGAATTTGCTATTTTTGATTTGGTCAGAACCGCAGCGATTGCAGAGCATGACCCTGAGCAAAATCCTTTTACGACTGAGCAGTTGATTATTGCCAGTATCGATTTGCTACTCGACCATGAAGATTTGCATGAAAAAGCCTTGGAAGCGGGGTTTGATTTGCTGGTTGTGGATGAAGCGCACCATCTGCATTGGGACAGTGAGCAAGGGGGCAATGACAAATACGATTTGGTTGAAGATTTGGCTGAACAAACCGCAGGTGTTTTGTTACTCACAGCAACCCCTGAGCAGTTAGGTTTAGAAAGCCATTTTGCGCGGTTACGATTGTTAGATCCCAATCGTTTTAATGATTTAGACGACTTTATCGATGCAGAAGAAAATTTTGCGCAAACCGCAGCAATTGCTGAGGTGTTATTGAGTGACCAATCGCTATCAGATAACCAAAAATCAGCGTTAGCTCAGTTGTTAGGTCACGACATCAGTGATGACGAGCAAGGTCGTGCGCGCGCCATCAATGAATTGTTAGATCGTCATGGTACTGGTCGTGTGCTATTTCGCAACACCCGTGAGAGCGTGTCTGAGCTTATTTCTGGCTTCAAAGGTCGGCGCTCAATGGCGTATCCGCTGCCGCTACCGATAAGTTGGCAAGACAGTTATCACACCCAAGGTAAATTGCGCGAACAATTATGGCCAGAAGAGTTACAGCCCGATGGCAGTTGGCTGGAACAAGACCCGCGAGTGCCTTGGTTGGTTGATTTGCTTAAAAACACCTTAAAACATCAAAAGGTGCTACTGATTGCGCGCAGTGGGGCAACGGTTGAGAGTTTAGAGGCAGTATTACGATTGCATGCGGGCATTAAAACCGCGATTTTTACTGAGCAGATGACCCTACTGGAGCGCGACCAAGCGGCTGCGTATTTTGCCGATATTGAAGGCGCGCAAGTATTGTTGGCGTCTGAAATTGGCTCTGAGGGGCGTAATTTTCAGTTTGCCAGTGATTTGGTGTTGTTTGATTTGCCCGCCAATCCTGATACATTAGAGCAGCGGATTGGCCGCCTTGACCGTATCGGTCAGCAAAACGAGATCACCATTCATGTGCCTTTTGTCGAAGGCACGGCAACTGAGCGTATGTACCGCTGGTATAACGAAGCGCTAAATATTTTTAACCAAATCTCACCCACGGCGCAAACCGTTCAAGAGCAGTTTATTGTGGATTTAAAACCGCTACTTGAAGGGCAAAAAGTCGAAGATGAGGGTCAAGAAATTACTTTAGATCAGTTGATTGAAGAAGGCAACGCCCAGCGCATCGCACTAGAAGCAGCCATGCAAGCAGGGCGTGACAGACTGCTTGAATACAATTCTTGTCGCCCGCGTGTGGCCAGTAAAATCGCTTACACCATGCGTGATTTTGATGATACCCACATGTTGCCACGTTTGTTTGAACGCTTTATGTCGTCCATCAATATGGAATATAGTGGACAGCGTGATGGCTCATTGATGCTGCATCCGAGCGATGAAGTGCAAGTGCAAGGACTGGCCGTACCTGAAGATGGTATGACCTTGACCTTTGAGCGTGACCAAGCGTTACTACGCGAAGACATGGAATTTATGACTTATGAGCATCCTTTGATGCAAAGTATCTTTGAAACGGTCAACGCAGGCACGTTTGGTAATACCACGGTTGCAACTTTGCAAAGTAATGCTATGCCTGAAGGACTGGTATTGGTCGAAGTCAATTTTCGTGTTGAAGCGATTGCGCCAAAGCTACTTAATTTACCCGCATTTTTGCCAAAGCCGCTCATTCGGGTGTTTTTAAGCCAGCAAGGGACTGATTTTAGCGATAAAATTGCGCCTGATATGATTGTGTCGCATATTCATCGTTTGGATAAAACCCGAGCGCGTCAAGTCATCAAAGCGCGTAAAGACATCATCGAAGTGCGCTATGAGCAAGCAGTAACATTGGCAAACCAGCAATTACCTGCGATAAGTGAGCAAGCCAAAGAGGTATTTAATCAGCGCTATGAGCGTGAAGTGGAGCGCCTGCAATATTTGCAATCCATCAATCCGAATGTACGAGACGCAGAAATCAATCAATTAAAACGTTTGCAAGAACAAGGCTTACATGCACTAGGTCATTTATCCTTAATTCCTGATAGTATCCGTGTGCTAGTCGCTGTCAAGCCCGCTTAATTGTTGTTTTGAATTTAGGTTAATTTAGGTTAAAGGTCAGCTTATATTAGGCTGACCTTTGTTATATGTTTGCATTTTTCATTTTGTGGTTAAGACTAGTTGTTAGGTTTAGTTATCATGTCTAGTTAGCAAAGCTAGTTATTTACACCTCAGGATTCACCACACTCATACTAAATTTAAGTCCGATACTAAGCAGTACAATCGCCAGTGGCAACAGCACCATCGCAATGCGTTGGGTTTTATACCTAACAGGCGGCTCCTTACTGACTTTAGATAATAAAAAACATAGCATACCCGCGACCAATGTCAAAATCCCTAGACCTAAACAAAGAAAACCTAAATAATTCATCTGTTTACTCACTACCCATACATATATGTTTGACGGCTGTAAATTACATACCACCACGACCCATCTATATTTGTTGAAACAAGATTGTTGCCTCAGACAACTTTGATTATAATCTAACAAGACTCATAGGACATGGGATTTATTTTTAGCCGCAATACAAGGATGGTGATATGAGTGGCTCAACGCTACAGACTTTGGACATACAACATCTACACCAGCCCCCGTTTGATACACTAAGCGCTCAGCAGCGAACCCATCTGCAGCAGCACAGTAAAATCGTCTATTTGGACAAATTGCAGCCTATACCCACTGGATGGCAAGGGGATTTTTTTATTATCCTTAAAGGCTTTGTTCATCAGTTACAAGGCGATGCGTTGATTTCTACCTTAAATGCAGGCGATTGGTTTGATACCAAGGTCAGGCAAAACAGCGTGTTCAACTTTATCACCCAGCAGCAAAGTCTGATGTACCGTATCGATGGACAAGTACTAAGTGCTATCACTGAGCAAAATCCCACCTTAAAAAACGCCTTGTTTGCCGATGTCGCTGCCCGTCTCAACCATCACCAAGCCCGCCTTGCCCAAAGTGAAAGTCAAAAACTGCTATATCAACCGATTGCCAATTTGGGGCAGCATATCAAACCGCCGCATTTTGTCGATGATACGGCAACGTTATACGATGCCACCATGGCGATGAACCAATTTGACATCAAGCATATTTTGGTTAAGTCACAAGCGCGAATGACCGAAGCAGAGCGTGACAAACTCATCGCACAAGGCGTCGAAAAATCCACCATCGCAGCGTATGTCGAGCGCATCGGTATTTTTACCCAAACCGATGTGTGCCGAGCGATTGGGCAAAAAGTTGATTTTGCCACTACGTCTGTGCTGGACTTTACCAATTTTAAAATCCATACCGTGCATCAATCGCAAGATGTGAGTGAAGCCTTGCTGACCATGTTACAAACTCGTACGCACCGTTTACCCATTATTGATAGTCAAGGTCAAATCATTGGGATTTTGGGACAAACCGAATTACTGAGTTTTTTAACCAACCATTCCAATCTTATTGTTGCTCGTATTGAGCAAGCGCAGAGCCTAGAGGATGTTGCGGTGGCGGTGGAATTGATTGGTAAATTTATCCGTGAGCAGCACGCGAGCGGCATCAAAATCCATGTTATCAGCCGTATGGTGCAAAGCTTGAATTTACAAGTGTTCGCCAAGGTATGGCAGCTGATTGTGCCTGCTATCACCTTCTACAATACCTGTCTGTTTGTGATGGGCTCAGAAGGGCGTGGTGAACAAATCTTGCGTACTGACCAAGACAACGCGCTAATTATCCGCAATGGTTTTAAAGATGACAATCTGCCCAGCTATGCGGCGCAGTTCAATGAGGCATTGGCGAATATGGGTTATCCCTATTGTGATGGCAAGATTATGCTTAGCAACGAGCGTTGGCGAAAAACTTCAACCGCCTTTGAAAAACAAATCACCGCATGGTACGTGAGTGGCAGTAGTGAAGATATGATGTGGATTGCGACCTTAGTCGATGCGCATTTTGTTTGCGGCGATATTAAGCTCTTTGAGCAGCTGCAAAAACATTGGCAAGTCAGCGCGAAAAATGTGGCGACTAGCAACTTTATCAACCGTTTTGCCAAACCAATTTTGCAATTTGGCGATAGCAGTGGTTGGTGGCAAAAATTTGTCGGTGGCAGTGAGACTGATATTGACCTAAAAAAAGCAGGGATATTCCCGATTGTCCATGGCGTGCGAGCATTGTCATTGGAATATCATATCACTGAGACCAATACCAGAAGCCGACTGCAGCAGCTAGCACAGCAAAACGTGCTAGATGACACCATGGCGCAAAATCTGGCAGAAGCACTGGATTTTTTTATGGCAAAACGACTGGATGTGGCATTGACCACCCAGGATAGAACAGCGCGAGCGGTAAATCCCAATCACTTATCAGCACTGGAAAAAGATTTGTTAAAAGAATGTTTGGCGATGGTCAAAGATTTTAAAACCTTTATTACCCATCATTATCGTCTAGATATTTTTTAACTAAATAGATATTTTTTAATTGAAGATATTTTTTGACTAAATAGATAGTGTTAATTGCTTAGAGAAAAGCCATGTTTCATCGCATCAAAAATCTGTTCGACGGTCAAAAACTTGAGCGACAAAAACAGCGGCTCAGCAAGCCGGAGTACGCTTATCTGTTTGATACCCAGCTATCTAAAGTCCCCAATGAGTGGGTGAGCCTAGACCTAGAAATGACCGGGCTTAATGCCAAACAAGATTATATTTTAAGTGTCGGTGCAGTACAGGTACGCAAAGAAAGTAACGGGTTTGTGATTGATACCGGTAGCGCGCTGTCCTTGGTATGCCGTCCGCCTGTGATGCCAACCCATGACACCATTGTGATTCACGGATTAAGACCGATAGATGTCGACAATGGCTTATCGTATGACGAGATGCTCAGCCAATTATTGCCAATGCTTAAAAACCGTCCGATAATTGGGTTTTGTGTGGACATGGACATGGCGTTTTTAAATGCCATTGCCAAACCGTTTTTGGGGGTGGAACTGGCTAATAAACTTGTCGATGTCAGTCGCTTGTATCAACAAAATCAGCATCGACATGACCCCAGCCAAGTTGGGCAGTTACCACACCTCAATCAACTGCTAGAAGAATACCAAATCCCGCGATTACCTGCCCATAATGCCCTCAATGATGCCATCATGACTGCCATGTTATTTACCCATCTAATGAAGTCATAGCAGGCTTATGAAGTCATAAAAGCTAACCGACATAAAAAAACTCTCATCATGAGAGTTTTTTATTTAAAGATGACTTTATTTTTTACTGGGAGCGGCGTCTGCGCCTTTTGGCTTGATGCCTGCTTCTTGGGTTAATTGCATCAACATGGTACGGGCTTCTTCAGCAGATTTTTGCGCTTTTTCCATTGACTTAGCAATTTCTGGATTGGTCTCTGGGGTTGCCGTTGGTTTTTTGATTAAAGCCGCCGTACCGGCACGGCTATTGGTAATACTTTCAACCATTTTATCGCGGGTTTGTGCGACACGGGGGTCATTAAATTTTAATTTGTTAAGCGTGGCTTTTTGCAAATCTAACTGTGCCACCACTTCTTTAAAGAAAGCTTGTTGGTCAGCAGGCGTTTTGGCGTTTTGCATTTTTTTTGCCATTTCTGCTTGTTTGGCTTGGGTATTGCGGTCAAGCTCGTTTAAGGTTTTAAATAGCTGAGTCAAATCTGCTTTTAGGGCAAGATTAGGGGCCGCAGCCGCGGCATTATTGGCGGCAACTGTAGGCGCGCTGCTAACGTTGGCGGTTTTTTCTGCAGTCGCTGGCGTGGTGACAGTTGTCGTGGCTGACGAAGCAGCGGTGGTAACGGCAGCACTAGCAGGCGCGCTAGAGGTGGCTTGGGATGCTACCACAGGTGCGGTAGTCGTAGAGGTTGATGTGGTGGTGGTCGTCGTTGCAGAAGCAGTGGTGGTTGCGGCTTTATCATCTTTTTTTGAGCATGCAGATAACGCTAGCACAAGACTCATAGCGCCTATAGTCATGGCAGAGGTGGCGATAGATTTGTTTAACATAGAGTTTTTTTAACCTAAATAATTTTTTAATCTAAATAGCTTTAATCTAAATAACTTTAATATAAATCACTTGTTAACCTAAATGATTTTAATCTAAATAATTTTTTCACCCAAATCAATGGGGTAAGAATCCTCAACTGAAGTTTGAGTCGGCAATAGCAGTGACTGCAATGTGGCAATTAGGCGACAGTTTAGCAAATATCTAAAAATTGAAATGTAGAGAATTGCAACAGAAGGCTACGGCAGTTTGTCTAAATGCCTTAATTTTAGCCGATTTGCTATGAAATCCAGTGGATTTTTATGGCAAAAAGCGATAAGGTGGCAGCTTATTTTGCCTAATTTATTTTTGCCTAATAAGATTCGATACCTAGTATAGATTCGTCACATTGTTGCTGTTGTTATGAAAAATTCGCGCCAATCCGTGGGTCTGCAAACCTGCGCTACTCAATTATTGTCTTTAAAAACAGGTTTATTGCTATGGATGGCTTGTCTGTCCTTGGTGGGTCATACGTCAGATACCACACAAGTCCAGCCGCCAATACCCACTGACCCAGTGACCGAGCAAAGCCATGCAGTCATGGGGCAGCGCGATCCAGTCAACAAGCTACCTGAAACGATTCAGGCCAAACTTGCCCAAGCCAATATTCCGACCGATAGCCTGAGCATGGTGGTACAACCGCTAACGGACAATGCACAAAATGTAGCATCGACTGCGCCCCAAAAGCCTTTGTTTAGTTATAACGCTGATGTGCCACGTACCCCTGCATCTACGCAAAAACTGATTCCCACTTATGTGGCGCTCGATAGTTTGGGTAAAGATTTTGTTTGGCAAACCAAATTGTATCAGCATGGTTTTGTGTGGAAAGGCACGCTTTATGGTGATGTGATTGTGCAGGGTAGTGGCGACCCAAAACTGGAAAACGAGCGCTTGTACCAACTGCTTGCCATGATCAAAGCACAGGGTATTAAGCAGGTGCAAGGCAATTTAATCATCGATAATCAGCAGTTTGACGGGGTGGATTTTGATGTTAATGCGTTTGATGGTAAAGGGTTACGCCCTTATAATGCCCAGCCCAATGCTTTGTTAACCAATTTTGGTACGGTGGAAGTGGATTTGGTGCCAATAGCAAAACCTAATGCAATAGCAGCTATCAAACCTGCTAAGGCATCCGCTAGTGGTAGCAGTGCTACTACTTCGAACACATCTGACCTTTATAACGAAGCGGCAAATCTTGAGCAAATCCAAAGCAAACCTTCGATTAATCCCAAAGACGTCGCGGCGTATCAGGTCATCCTAAAGCCTGCGCTGGCAAACTTTACTATGCCTACAACACTGCAAGCCAGTCAAGAGCCTTGCAATAGCAGCCAAGATGATTGGATTGGGACATTGACGTCTACAGGATTGAGCTTTCACCAAACCGCGTCCGCCTTTTGTGGTGAGCAAAAGCGCTATCTGACGTTTCCTGATGGGGATGTACTGGTCAAACAACAAATCATCGCTGACTGGCAAAAAATCTTGCCAAACTTTACAGGGAATATTGAATTTGCCAACCCTGCAGTGCCCTATATGCAGCAAGCCAAGGCGATACCGCAAGCACTACCTTGGTATATTCGCTTATACCTAAAATACTTTGGCAAACCCTTGACCCCAAAATTGGTGGGCTATGTCGCCTCCAATCCATTGCACGAACAAATCAAAGACATCAATCAGCACTCCAACAATGTGATGACGGAACAAATCGCCTTGTCGCTACCGCTGTATGCCGACAAGCAGCGTATCAGCACTTATCCAAAAACCTTTGCCTACATCCACCAGTGGTGGCAACAAAAGCTGCCCCAAGCTCAGCCCCCTGTGATGACTAGAGCCTCAGGCTTATGCCGTGATTGCCGCGTGGCGCCCAATAGTATGTTAGCGCTGCTAACTCTCGCCTATCATTCACCCAATTTTACGGTTTATCGTGATTCGTTGGGCGTGGCAGGCGAGTCGGGTACCATCAAAGCGCTCAAACTGCGCCAGCCAAATAACCCTGCCATTGGGCATGCTTGGATCAAAACAGGCACGCTCGATAATGTCACCAGTATGGCAGGGTATGTTCAAGGCAAATCGGGAAAATGGTATGCAGTGGTTGGGATGATTAATGCCGACAATGTCAAAAATAATAGCAATGCCAAAGCCGTGCTCGATGAAATGCTAGCGTGGACAGCGCTGCAGTAATTGGTTTGTGGTTGATTGGCTATTTATCGTGAACATTAAAATACCAATCAATCTGGCGGTCAAATCCCATTTCCAGTAGGCTTGCGGTGATGCGTCCAGTCAAGCCCCATACGGTCTCGCCATCAATGATAAAGCTGGGTGATACCATTACTTGACTCCCCAAATCATATGCATAATCGATAGTCGGCTGGCGAATAAGCGTGGCTAAATCTGCCCAAAATAGCCTTGCAATTTCGCACATCTCGGGCACAAGGTTGACACCGGGTGGTATTACCCCCACAATCGGTTTGACAGGTCTGCCGCTTTTGGCAAATTGTAGTGGCAATTCGCCCAACACAGTCACTTGACTGGGATGAATACCGGTTTCCTCATGCGTTTCTCGTAACGCGGTAGCTTGGTTGCTATCGTCTGTGTCTTCGCGTCTGCCACCTGCAAATGATACTTCGCCGGCATGTTCTCGCATATCTGAAGCGCGCAATGAGTACAAAATTTTTGGCTCAGCCTCATTGGTAATGGCGATGAGTACCGAATACGGCTGCGGCGTGGGGTCGAATGGCAGTTTTGCGATTCGCTCTGCCAGTTGGGTCAGTAAGGGACTTTGAAATCTAGTTGTGGACATATTTTTTAATTCATCAAAATTTAAGGGGCAATTTCGCAATGTTTATAGGGCGCTTTGAGTTGACCGAATTTATCTAAAACTAATTGTCTATTGTCGATATCACTACCAAGCGGTAAAGCTGGCATAGCTGAGACAGGTTTTTGCATATTAGGCTGGGTATGCGGCGCGCTACAACCTGCTAATAATCCCAAACTTAATACCTAGCTAAACATCAAGCTAGATACCAAGTTAAATACTAAGCTAAACTTTCTCATAATCAGCTGCTCAAATCATTTTTATCATGTAAAAACCTGCAATCAATGCTACCATACTTAAAACGACTTTCATCTCACAAAACATAAAAATAATAGGAAAATACCATGCCTTACTGCCTGCAATGCGGTCATCTAGCCGAAACCAAAATCCCGCCGATGGACAGTCTGCCGCGCATTGTATGCCCGTCTTGTGGCTACATCCATTACGAAAACCCCAAAGTCATCAATGGCTGTTTACTCATCCATGAAGATAAAGTTTTGCTCTGTCGCCGCGCGATTGAACCGCGGCACGGTTATTGGACGTTGCCCGCAGGCTTTATGGAGCTTGGCGAGACCATGAAAGATGGGGGCAATCGTGAGTGTTTTGAAGAAGCCGAAGCCATCGGCAGTGGATTAGAGTTATATTGTCTATACGACATACCCGATATCGGACAGATTCATGTGATGTTTATCGGCTCGCTCAAAGATGGCAAATTTGGGGTGGGCATCGAGAGTCTAGAATGCGCGCTGTTTGCCGAAGAAGACATTCCTTGGGAAGACTTGGCGTTCCAAAATGTCATTGAAACACTGCAACATTATTTTGCTGACCGCAAAGCAGGGGCGACGCTCGGTAATTTCCCCATCCATCAGCAAGTGATTGTCAAAGACGTGCATTTGGGCGATTAACTGTCCATTTGAACGGTAAATTTTAAACGGCAAATTGTTAGCTAAAAAGATACGGGCGTAGCGCATAGGCTCTAAATATCTAGGCTCCAGAATTTAGGCTCCAGATATTTAGGCTTCAAATATCTCCGCTCTAAATACCTACGTTCTAAATACAACAATGATTGAGCCGCTTTTTTTACTAGAAGTCAGTTTTTTAAAATTGCACGTATTCACCTTGATACAACATAGATATTTAAGAAACAATGTAGATGTTTAATCGAAGGCTCATGAATGACAAAATCATCAAAAAAGTCACGCATATATCATTTTGTCGCTATAAAATCTTGCTACAATACTTGAGTGATATATCTTCTATACTAGATAAAAAAACAATATATTTATGGATGATGAGATTACTATGTCAACTAGAAAAACTATTTCCACACCTGCGCAACCACCCCAGCCGGTAACTGATACTTCATCACCAATCACGGCGATAGAACCGCCAAACCCAAACCCCAATCAGCCCACACCACAAGGCACGCCACCACTCAAAGAATTGGTCAAACAATACGATAGCGTGTCGTTGCTGCTGCAAGGTGGCGGTGCGCTTGGTGCCTACCAAGCAGGGATTTATGAAGGGCTGCATAAACAAGGCATCAAAATTGACCGTATCTCAGGTATTTCAATTGGGGCGCTCAATACCGCCATTATCGCAGGTAACCGTCCAGAGAACCGCTTAGCGGCGCTACAAGGGTTTTGGAACACCATCACCCATCGTAACTACACCCCTGCAGGGCTGAACATCTACCGTCAAACGGCCAATGAGCTAGATAAACTCAGCAAGATTGACATGGTAAGCCATTTTATGCCTTGGATATTTGAAAATGGCTTTTTAAAGCAGCAGTTGCGGGTGATGGAATCTACCGCTGAGGCTTGGCAAACCATGATTGAAGGACAGCGTGGCTTTTTTAAACCGCGTTATTTTGTGCCGTATGACACCACCCCCAATCACTTAAGCTATTATACCACCGACAAGCTGCGCGAAACCCTGGAGCGTTATTGTGATTTAAAACTGGTCAATGACGTCAATCGGATGAAAGTATCGGTGTCTGCGGTCAATGTGCGTAACGGTAACTTTGCCATTTTTAGCAATGAAAATGAAGAACTGCACTACGATCACTTTATTGCATCGGGTGCACTACCGCCAGGTTTTCCAGCGGTTGAGATTGATGGGGAGTATTATTGGGATGGCGGATTGGTGTCCAACACGCCGCTCAATGAAATCTTAAGCCATGAAGAGCACCTCAAGCAATTGATTTTCCAAGTGGATTTGTGGAATGCCAAGGGCACGGTGCCAGAAAATATGATGGAGATTGACGAGCGCATCAAAGACATTCAATACTCTAGCAAAACCCGCATGGTTACTGACTTTATGGCGCAAAAGCTGCGTTATACGCGCCTTATCAAAGAGTTACTCAAAATCATCGATGACGATGCCAAAATTGATAAAGTTGAAGAACTGTGCGTCAACAAAGCCCGCGAAATGACGGAAGTCGGTGTCAAAAACGTGATTCATCTGATTTATCACAAAAAGACTTATGAGCGCGGCTATAAAGACTACGAGTTTAGTGGCTCAACCATGCAAGAGCACTGGGAAAGTGGCTTACAAGATATTGAGAACACTTTTCGCCACCCAGATTGGTTTATGCTACCTGAAACCGATGACATCTTTGTCAGTCATGATATCCACCAAAAACGCAAACGCTTGGCACAGGTCAGTACCTTGCTAAAAAATCTTGAAGACTAGCAGTCGTTGCAGGCTGAATCTTTACAAGCTGAAGGCTTACAAAAGTCAAAAAAAGTGATGGTAGCTAGCCATCACTTTTTTTATGAAAAATCACACCAAATTTGATAAGTCTAAAGTCAGCAATCGGTCAATCGCCTCGCTGCTTTGTGCGATATCTGCGACCAATGCCATGCGCACATGGTTTTTGCCAGCGTTACCGCTGTTCTTTTGGTATGGGGGCGTATCGCGAGACAGGTAACGCCCTGCGAGCGCATGGATATTTAGCTGTTCATAAATCACTTTGACAAACTGCTCATCATCTTGTACCGGTAACCAAAAATAAAAACCGGCATCAGGACGGCGTAGCGGTAATTTGTCTGACAGCTTGTCCATCCACAAATCAAACTTTTGGCGATATAGTTTGCGGTTTTCATCCACATGGGCTTCATCTTGCCACGCGGTAATCGAAGCGAGCTGATGATGAATCGGCATCGCACAGCCTTGATAAGTGCGGTACTGGGCGTATGGCGCTAGTAGCTTGGCATCACCTGCCACAAATCCTGAGCGCATGCCAGGTAGATTGGAGCGTTTTGACAGCGAATGAAACACAACGCAATTGGCAAAATCATCGCGTCCGAGTTTGGCGCAGACTTCTAGCAGTCCAATCGGCGGTACCTCAAAATATAGCTCACTGTAGCACTCGTCACTGGCTAGGATAAAGCCGTATTTATCCGATAGCTCAACCAGACGTTGCCACTGCGCCATATCCATCACCGAGCCAGTTGGGTTGTTTGGACTACACACAAAGACCAGTTGGGTTTTTTCCCAAACATCGCTTGGCACGCTGTCATAGTCCCCGACAAAGTTATTGTCGGCGGTACAATTGACAAAATACGGCTGTCCACCAGCGAGCAGCGTCGCCCCTTCATAAATCTGATAAAACGGATTTGGCATCACCACGTAAGGTCGTTTGCTATCCTCACGGTCAAACGCTGCCTGCACAAAGCTAAATAGCGCCTCACGTGTACCCATCACAGGTAACACTTGGGTGTCGGCATTTAATTGTTTGACCTGAAAACGGCGCTGTACCCAATCGGCAATCGCTTGGCGCAGCTCGGGCAAACCGTTGGTGGTGGGGTAATTTTGGATTTTAGCCAGATTGTCTTTGATGACGTCTAACACAAACTGTGGCGGCGTGTGCTGCGGCTCACCGATACCCAGTTTAATCGGGGCATAGTCTGGGTTTGGGGTAATGCCTTGTAGCAAGGTTGCCATCTTGGCAAACGGATAAGGGTGCAAAAGCTGTAATTGCGGATTCATAAGGGGTTGGCTGTCCATATATGCGAGAGAGCTAATTTTAAAATACTGTGATTTTAAAAGTACCGGGATTTTAAAAATATTGGGATGTTAAAAATACTGTGAAAAATTAGATTACTTTACCCCGAATCGCTGAGTTTGCCAAGATTGAACCAAAAGTTTGCTAAAAGTTGATAGCCAATTAACGTTTTGAACCATGAGCTTGGGCACTATTTCGCTCAAAGTTTCGCTCAAAAAAATGGGTAAAGGTGAGTATCAAGGTAAAAAGGGTCGGGAAAAAGCAGGTGTTCACTATATCATGCACACTGCCTTGCCAGTACCAGTGCTTGTCGATTATAAGCTGGTCATGTCTGTCTAGCACTTCACCCATGCTGGCAGCAGCAATCACCGTGAATAAGGCAATAAACCAACGGTAGCGGTGATTTTTAAAAAGTAGGCTTATTATAAGAAATACCGCAATACCGACATAAATATGTAGAGCATCTCGCTCTAAGCCTGTGAAGCTAACGATATGGGTTTTGATGTCTTGGAATACGGAGTCGTACATAGGAAGATTAATTTTGATGAGAGGGTTGGCAGAGCATAGCGATTTTCTGCCAACGGTTAAAGGCGGTTTTTGTGTTGAATTATTACGGGACTTTAAGCATAAAAGGTAAGGACAAAAAATGCCTTTAACAAAAGGCATTGATTCAACAACGAAGGAGCTAAAAATAAACTCACTAGAAATAAATCAGCTATAACTCAATTAACTGGCTTTGCTGATAGCACTCACTTTTTGAAACCCTTTTGGCAAGAGGGCGCCGCGTCGACCGCGTGTACCCATAAAATTGGCAATATCCATCGGTTTGAGCGTCAAGGTGCGTTTACCACTATCCAATGCCAAACTATCCCCTTCGCTAAACGTCGTGATGGCGACCACGCTGTCACCGTCTTTTAAATCAATCAGCTTGTTGCCTTTGCCTTTTTTCATCATCGGTAACTCAGTCAATGGGTATACCAGCAAATGCCCTGCCGAGCTGACCACGCCAACTAGCGTATCTTGCTCAGCAATTTGGTGGGTTATTAAACTAAAGGCGTCATCAAAATTAATCACATTTTTGCCCGCTTTTTGGTTGGTATCAAGATCCGCAAAAGTGTTGATAAAGCCATAGCCTTGTGAGCTTGCCATGATAAGCTTACTGTCATCTTGTCCCATCAGCACATTGACAAAACTTGCTCCGCCCGTGGGTTTTAGCAGGCTGGTAAGCGGCTCGCCTTGCCCCCGCGCAGAGGGTAAGGTATGGGCATCGAGGCGATAGCTGCGACCGGTGTTATCCATGAGATAGACTTTTTCATTGGACTTGCCTTGCGCATGGGCAAGGTAGGCATCGCCCGAACGGTAATTCATATTGGCGGCATCGACATCGTGCCCTTTGGCGGAGCGAATCCAGCCTGATTTTGACACGATGACTGTCACAGGCTCGCTTGGGGCTAGGTCAGTTTCTTTAAGCGCGGTGGCTTCCGTACGTTCTACAATCGGCGATTGGCGTTTGTCGCCATGCTCTTTCATATCGGCAGTGAGCTCTTCAATCATTAAGCCAGTCAATTTGTCTGGGTTGTTCAAGTATGCTTCGATTTGGGCTTTTTCTGCTTCTAGGTCACTTTGTTCACGTTTGAGCTCAATTTCTTCAAGGCGTGCCAATTGACGCAGACGAATATCTAAAATCGCATTGGCTTGGCTTTCGGTCAAATCATAGCGCGTCATCAATTCTGCTTTTGGGTCTTCTTCCTCACGGATGATACGGATGACTTCATCAATATGAAGATAGGCAATCAGCAAACCTGCCAAGATATGTAGGCGCTGCTCGATTTTATCCAAGCGGTATTGCAAACGGCGCGTGACGGTATCTCGGCGCACAGAGAGCCATTCGGTGAGAATGGTAAGCAGTGATTTGACTTGGGGTTTGCCATTGGTGCCAATCATGTTGAGATTAACGCGGTAATTACTCTCAAGGTCGGTACTGGCAAACAAATGGCTCATCATCGGCTCGATATCAACACGGTTAGAGCGCAGCTCAAGCACGATACGGCAAGCGTTTTGGTGGTCGGATTCGTCATGGATGTCAGTTACCCAAGGCAGTTTTTTGGCATTGATTAAATTGGCAATTTGCTCAATGATTTTATTACCGGAGATTTGATAGGGTAGCGCATCGATGATGACTAAGTTTTTTTCTTTGTCATCGACATGATAAGTAGCACGCATTTTGTAGCTACCACGACCCGTTTTATATAGCTGTAGCAAATCCTCAGGCGAGGTGATGATTTCTGCTTTGGTCGGCAAATCGGGTGCAGGGATGTACTTTGCCAGCTCTTTTTCTGTCATTGTGGGTTTTTTAAGTAGCGCAATGCAGCCTTTGACCACTTCAGATAAGTTATGTGGCGGGATATCGGTTGCCATACCGACCGCAATGCCCGTTGTGCCGTTGAGCACGATGTTCGGCAGGCGAGCAGGCAAGGTGACGGGTTCTTGCAAGGTGCCGTCAAAGTTGTCTTGCCAATCGACAGTGCCTTGACCCAGCTCGTTTAGCAAGGTATTGGCATAAGCCGATAGCTTGGCTTCGGTGTAGCGCATCGCAGCGAAGGATTTTGGGTCATCAGGCGAGCCGAAATTGCCTTGACCGCTAATGAGTGGATAACGGTAGCTAAACGGCTGACTCATCAACACCATGGCTTCATAACAGGCTGAGTCGCCATGCGGATGGTATTTACCAATGACGTCGCCGATAGTGCGCGCTGATTTTTTGGGTTTGGCAGTATTTTTGAGCCCAAGCTCGCTCATCGCATACACGATACGGCGTTGCACAGGTTTTAACCCGTCGGCGACGTGTGGCAATGCCCGGTCCATGATGACGTACATCGCGTAGTTCAGATACGCGTTTTCGGTAAATTCCGCGACTGAGCGAGTGGGGTTGTTCAAATCGTTTGGTTTGGTAATTTTTGCTACAAGGGTATCAGACATAATGGTTACTTAATCAATGACAAAAAATAAAAGAATAAAAAAAAGTTCAAAAGAGAGATAAGAAGTATGAGGAAATATCATAAAGCTTGAGAGTAGAAAAACAAGTGTTAATCCATGACATGGCAAATTTGCCCAGTTTTACACGTCAAACTGTGTCGCAAAAACGCCTTTTAAAGATAATTGGACACTGTAGCCGCTTTAACGGTTAAATAATGGACAACTATTTCGATGCGAAATCATTTTTATCATCCCATAAGTACAGAGAATAGGCTTGAGAATTGAGTAAATATTTAGTATGTTAATAACACATTTGGCCGCGATTTTTAATATAATTTTTAGTAGTGGGATGGACCTTTTTATAAAAATTCTTTTAATTATCAATATGCTATCCGCTGATAGACCGCATACCTAAGGAAAACATTTCTCATGAATGAATCAACCACCTCAGCTCAAACCCCTGACAACAATACCCAATACAATGCGCCCATCGATACTCCCATCGATACTATGGAAGCGCAGCCACATGCGCCAAAGCTTACCGATCATCATGAGAAACCTTGGTTAAAGACTTACCAGCATTACGGCATGAACTATAACATGCAAATGCCCGGTGACGAAGTTAACCTAATGAATGTTTTTGAAAAGAATTTCGAACAATTCAATGGTAGTGATGCCTTTGTGTGTATGGGTAGTAGCATGACCTATCGTCAGCTAGATACTTATAGCCGCCAAATCGCGGCGTATTTGCAGGGTTTGGGTCTAAAAAAAGGCGATACCGTTGCGGTGATGATGCCAAATATCTTGCAATACCCAGTGTGTATGATTGGTATCATCCGCGCAGGTTTTATCTTGGTCAATGTCAACCCACTATACACCGCTCATGAATTAGCCCATCAGTTAGAAGACTCGCAAGCCAAAGCGTTATTTATCGTTGAAAACTTTGCCAAAACCTATCAAGATATCGGCAAAAAAATGGTTGATCACGTTATCGTCTGTTCAATCGGTGATTTGATGGGTACCTTCAAAGGTATGCTCGTCAATACCGTGGTCAAATATGTCAAAAAAGCCATTCCAGCTTGGCAAATTGACGGGCATGTGACCTTTAAGAGTGTTATTAAGCAAGCGTCTGCCAGTCGCTATCAGCGCCCAGAGGGTATCAAGGGCAGTGATATTGCGGTACTACAGTACACTGGCGGCACCACAGGGGTTGCTAAAGGTGCGATGCTTACCCACAGTAACTTGGTATCCAATATGCTACAGTGCCAAGAGTTCGCCAGACAAGTGTTCCCCAATCAAATGGTGGGTGAGTACGTCGTCATTGCCTTACCGCTCTATCATATTTTCTCATTTACCGCCTGTGCGCTACTATGTATGAACATGGGCTTTACCGGTGTATTGATTCCAAACCCCCGCGACCTGGACAGTTTTGTCAAAGAATTAGCAAAATATAAGCCAGTGTTCTTCCCTGCGGTGAACACATTATTTAATGGCTTGGCGCACCACGCCGGTTTTCGCGCATTAGACCACAGCAAATTGCGTTTGTCGCTAGGCGGTGGTATGTCGGTATTGCCTTCAACCGCTGAAGAGTGGAAACGTATTACAGGTACCAATATCCTAGAAGGCTATGGTTTGTCCGAAACTTCACCCGTTGCCACCCTAAACCCCTTGGCACAAGAGCAATTTAGTGCCAAAATTGGTATCCCGATGCCCAACACCGATATCAAACTGCTCGATGACAACGGCAATGAAGTCGCAGCAGGTGAGCGTGGTGAGATTGCAGTTAAAGGTCCACAAGTGATGAAAGGCTACTGGCAGCGTCCTGAAGCCACTACAGAAGTAATGACAGCAGACGGTTATTTCAAAACCGGTGACATCGCTGTCATTGATGAGCAAGGCTACTTCAAAATCGTTGACCGTAAAAAAGACATGATTTTGGTATCAGGATTTAATGTTTATCCAAACGAAGTTGAAGAGGTGCTAGCGGCGCATCCTAAAGTATTAGAAGTCGGGGTAATTGGGGTGCCGAGCGAAAAAAGCGGTGAAGTACCAAAAGCGTTTGTGGTACGTAAAGACCCAAGCCTCACCGAGGAAGAGTTGCTGCAATATGCACGAAGCGAGTTAACGGGTTATAAGCGTCCGCGTAAAGTTGAATTTGTGGATGAATTGCCAAAATCAAACGTTGGCAAAATCCTGCGTAAAGAACTGCGTAAACTTGAAGAAAAAAAGTAAGCTAACACTTGTTGCCAAAACCCAGCTTTTCTATATCAGATTAGTTGGGTTTTTTATTGCATCGCGCCCAATTAACCTTATAAAATTGGGAATATCAATAGGCTGTTACGAGTAATACTGAGTTTATGGATGACGCTATTTTACCAATCAATGGGCGCCCGATGCATGAGATGTATGAATGGGAAGAAAATCAGCAACCGTGGCTGATTAGCTACGAGCGTTATAACATTTGTAGTACCATCGATATGCCAGATGAACAAACGTCGCTGATTGACATGTTAGAAGCGGGGTTTGCTAAACATGCGCGGCAAGTGGCGTATTATTGCGATGATCAGCAGATTACTTACGAGCAGCTAGATAAACTGAGTCTAAAAGTTGCCACTTATTTACAGCAGTTAGGGCTCAAGGTCGGCGATGCTATTGGCGTGATGTTGCCCAATATTTTGCAATATCCTGTGATTACTCTTGGCGTCATCCGTGCTGGCATGGTGCTGGTGAGTATGAACCCTTCCTACACCAGTCGCGAGCTTGAGCACCAAATGGATGATGCCGATATCAAGGCGTTGTTTATATTAGATAAATTTATTTATACCTATAAAGACATTGCCGATAACCTTAACCGCGATTTACATCATTTAATCATCTGTCGTTTGGGTGATTTAAAAAGTAAGCTCAAAGGTGCATTAATTAATTTGGTCTCAGCGACCACCGATTTGCCGCCCAAAGGTAATTGGATTTATTTTAGTCAGTTATTAGCGGGCGCTAGCAAGGCTTATGAGCGCCCAAATCTCACGTTATCGAATATCGTATTAATTCAATATACCGGTGGTACCACAGGGACAGCAAAAGGCGCGATGCTCAGTCATGGCAATGTGATTGCCAATTTGCTGCAAATCGATGCTTTGATTCGCAGCGCGTATGATGAAGAAGGGCAGGAAGATATTATTTTGGCGTCGTTGCCACTGTATCATGTATTTTCATTCACCATTTGCTGTGTTTTTATTTTATATCGTGGTTTTGCATCAAGGCTGGTGCCCAATCCACGTGATATCAATGAACTGGTCAATACGCTAAGGCGTACACCGCCGCATTTTATTTTGGGGGTCAATACGCTATTTAGCGCCTTGATACAGCATCCTGAATTTCGAAGGCTCGATTTTTCCCAACTCAAAGCCACCATTGGCGGCGGCATGGCAATCCAACCTAGCGTTGCCAAAAAATGGCATACCATCACAGGGTTGCCGATTATCGAAGGGTATGGGCTCTCAGAAACTGCGCCTGTGATTACCTTTAATCCATTAACTATCGCAGAATTTACCAACAAAGTCGGGCTACCAACCCCTGATACTGACATCATCTTATTGGACAACAACGACCAACCTGTGCGCATTGGCGAACGCGGGGAAATCGCCGTCAAAGGCCCGCAAGTGATGGTGGGGTATCGCAATCTACCTGTCGAGACTGCTAATGCGTTTACCGCGACAGGCTATTTACGCACAGGCGATATTGGCATCATTGATGAGCGCGGTTTTATCAAAATCGTTGACCGTAAAAAAGACATGATTGTGGTGTCAGGGTTTAATGTCTACCCAAATGAGATTGAGTCGGTGATGCTCGAGCATGCCGATGTGCTCGAGTGCGTGGCGATTGGGGTGCCGAGCGCGACGCGCGGGGAAGAGCCCAAAATATTTGTGGTCAGAAAACACAACCGCGTCACTGCTGAGCAGCTACTGGCGTTTGGTAAACAGCACTTAAGTGGCTACAAACGCCCACGCTATGTCGAGTTTGTCGATAGTCTGCCCAAGTCCAATGTTGGTAAGATTTTACGTAAAGAGCTACGTAAGCGCGAAGGGCTTGAATAGCAACCTGCGATGTTGCCGACGGAATTGTCTTGCTAAAACTGGGTTGGCAAGGTAGCATAAAACCACTGTAATTTTTGCCCATTGCTTAAAAACTATCTACCAAACCGTCAAGGCGGTCTTTTAGGGAATCTTATGCGTATCGATAATCGTGAAAACAACCAACTTCGCCCAATTAGTTTTGTGCGTAACTTTACCAAACATGCCGAAGGCTCCGTGCTGGTCAGCTATGGCGATACCAAAGTGCTATGTACCGCCAGTATCGAAACCCAAGTACCGCGCTGGCTCAAAGGCACAGGTAAAGGCTGGATTACCGCTGAATACGGTATGTTGCCACGTGCGACCCACGAGCGTACCCAACGCGAAGCCGCTAAAGGTAAACAATCAGGTCGTACCCAAGAGATTCAGCGGTTGATTGGCCGTAGCTTACGAGCGATGGTAGATCTTGAAAAGCTTGGGGAAAATACCATCCATATCGACTGTGACGTGCTGCAAGCCGATGGCGGTACTCGTACTGCCAGTATCACCGGTGCGGCTGTGGCATTGGTCGATGCGTTAGAAAAACTGCAAGCCGCCAAAAAACTCAAAGCCGATCCTTTGGTTGGCTTGGTAGCAGCGGTCTCTGTGGGCATCAAAAATGGTGAAGTACTCTTGGATTTGAACTATAGCGAAGACTCAAGCTGTGACACAGATCTTAACGTCGTGATGACGCAAAAAGGCGAGTTTATTGAGATTCAAGGCACTGCCGAAGAAAAACCTTTTACCCGTGCGCAAGTGGACGAAATGCTAGCGATTGCTGAAGAAGGTATCAAACAGCTGATTGCCGAACAACAAGCAGTGCTAGGTTGGTAAAATAGCCTAACAAAACAAGCTGGGCTAGTAAGGGCGTAGGCGCTACGCCCTTGAAATCGTTATAGAGATGATTATGTTAAAAGTCACCGAGACAGGCGTTACCATTGGTTTGCAAAGTCAAGCGGTGACACCAAACAAGCTGACCCAAATACTCTGGATGGGTATCGCCATTGCCGGGGTAGGGCTATTGATGGCATTTAAAATGCTCTCAGTCGCCATCGGCTCGCTGATGATTTTACTAGCCATCATCGCAGGTGTTGCGTGGCAATCATTCAACCGAAAAAAAGAGGTGGCCACTTTGACAGGGGGTGAACTGCGACTGACCCAACAAGGTTTTAGCCATCACCAAGGTGCTAAAGTCACAAGTTATCAATTATTGCCTAGCGATAGCATTGAGCACACAATCGATGGCATGATCATCTACAATGCTGACGGTCTAACCTTGTATCACATCACAGGTTTTCATGACCCTAAACATATCAAAATCGCCCAAGCCGTCCTACAAGGTAAGCCCATCAAAGCCCAAGGCAAAGCAATCAAACTACAAAGCACTTAATCAAAAAACCACACCCTATCTCACATAGTGGTTAGGCACAGTGGTTAGGCTTAGTTACCAAATCATAATAATTTTTTTGCCAATAATTGTTAAAATCCTTAGAGATGATTAATCCACACTCTGATAATAACATTCATTATTAAACCAATATAAACCAAAAACATGGAAGGAAAGGACGATGTCGACTGCATTAAAATTTGCCACCCCATTTATCGTTGCGATGGCGCTGGTAGGCTGTAATAAAAAAACAGAAACCACCACCACCACTACTGCTTCAGCGCCAGCTACCACAGTTACCGCTAGCGCCAATGGTGCAACGGCAACCGCTACGGTAAGTACCACAACGACGTCGACCACGGCAGTTGACCCTAACATGACGCCAGAAGACCACAAAAAAGCGCGTGAAAGAATCATGAAAGATTGGAAAAAAACCAACCAGACCATTGGTGCGATGGTTAAAGATCCAAGCAAATTTGATGCCGCGCAAGTCAAAGCCGCCGCCGAGAAACTTAACCAAAATCCTTGGGTGCATTATCCAGAGACAGCCAAAGGCGGTGAAGCAAAAGATGAAATTTGGCGCGATGCTGCAGGGTTCCAACAGCAGATTGATAAATTTAAAACCGCTGCCAGTGCCCTTAATGCCGCCGCTGCAACTGCAACCAGTGTCGATGGCATTAAAACCCAATTTGGCGATTTGGGCGCTAGCTGTAAATCCTGTCATGACAAATATAAAGAAGACTAATTTTTTATCCCTAATAAAAAAGGCAGCGTTCAATGACTGCCTTTTTTATTGATTTAATTCGCTTTGATAAAATTGTGAGAGATATCAAACGAGGTCAATGGTAGCGGGCGCAGTTTGATTAACTGGCTTAGCAACACTTTGGCATCGGTTGACAGTTTTTGCCCCGTTTGCCAAAACTTCACCGCTTGGGCTTGTACATCGGCTTCAAAAGTGCTCTGACTGGTATCAAAATCAGCAAACAAATTATCTTTAGACACGCTAAAGGGTTTGTTGCAGGCCAGCGTTAATAAACATTCAATCGCCTGCGGCAGGATTTCCACTTGTTCAAACTGTTGCTGCTGCTGCTGATTACGTCCATCGGGCGCATACCAATAGCCAAAGTCATTGAGCAATCGGCGTTTTTGACCTGCCATACACCAATGGCTAATTTCATGCAAGGCACTGGCAAAAAATCCATGCGCAAACACAATTTTGGCAGGCTCGGTATCAGTCGCGGCAAAATACTCAGGCTCATGCTCGCCTTTGACCAAAATCGTATCACGATGGCAAAACCACCGTTTGAACCAACCTATCAGCCATTGCACTTGTAATGCTTCCACCGATACCCATTGAAAGTCAGTCAAAGGGCGATTTTTTGTCTTTGATATACTGGCGAGTACGGGCAAAAAATTAACCCTTAATGCTAAATTCGCACTTTGTTGGTCAATCACAGTTGTGTCAATATCATTGGCTAACACAGGCGCCACCGCGAATTGACTGACAAAAGGCAGCGTCATAAAGGGAAAAATAGCAAGGGTTGGTGGTGATATTTGTGCGGATAGTGGCGATAGGTGTGTGGACATAGCAAAAGTAGGGTTGATAAAAATTGCTATTATACAATTTAACCGCCCGCATCGACTAGGAAATCACGCCTACAACATGCTACCATGCAATGGACGTCAGTATGCTTTATACTACAACGCAACATAATTAAAAGGAGCGGTGAAATGACGCTACATTCTTTATCAAACGTGCCATCACAATCATCGCAAGATGTACCGACAACTGCCCCATCCAAAACCGCCAATAACACCACCAGTGAGATTGGCGCCAGTGCCAGCTTGGTTAAGTTTATTGACTTGGCACGTTGGGAGCATAACAACGATAACCATTATCACTGGGAAGGCAAGGTGAGTCTCAAGGATTTGCCACGTATCTATGCCTTGGGTGATGAACATCATGACAACGATCAGCCACTGGATGTGATATTAGATATCCAGAAAAAAGGGGACGTGGTATTTTGGCAATTACATACCACGGGCGCGCTTTGGCAAACCTGCCAGCGCTGCCTAGACCCCGTTGCAGTGAGTCTGGATGTCGATAGTGAGCTTGCACTGCTTGAAGATGAAAATCACGTCGCATTGCTTGATGAAGGCACAGAAATCATCCTGATTGATGAGCTAACGGATGACAATAAACTGTGGCTATTACCAATGATTGAAGATGAGTTATTGGTTGATTTGCCATTAGCGCCCAAGCATGATGACTGCGAAATGGCAGTCACTGAGGTAGGCGAGTTGCCAGAGGCAGTGGCAGAAAAAGAAAATCCGTTTGCGGTACTGGCAAGCCTAAAAAGTTAATAACAACCACGCCATTATATACGCCGTCATACATGTAGTAACAAAAACTTGCCACTAAATGTCGGTTAAGGCTTTGCTAAATGGGTTTTTTTACGTATAATATGGCGTTTATAAATTTATCTGATTGTCTGTTCCAATAGTTTGCCTTATATCCATGCCAAATATCGATACCAAGTTGTTTGCATGATGATGTAATGAGGTTAAGGGAACGATGTTTTAATAGCGAGAAGCACAGGAGCTAACCTCATGGCTGTTCAACAAAACCGTAAAAGCCGTTCACGCCGTGATATGCGTCGTTCACACGACCGCATCACAATCAATGCTGTTGCTGTAGATGCAACCACTGGTGAAAAACACATCCGTCACCATGCGACCAAAGACGGTTTTTACCGTGGTCGTCAATTATTCAAAGTAGCAGCCGTTGCTGAATAATTAACGCAAAATGTAGGGCTTTGACATAGCTTAGTATGCATTGGCTAAGCACCAAAAAGGCTGATGATAATTCATCAGCCTTTTTTTATTTGTTTTTGATGTAAAAATACCCGAAAGAAAAAACTAGAATTTTTTTTTCAATATGCCATAATAATCAGAGTACAATTGTACACATAAATTTACTGGCTTACTTTGCCTACTGGCTTGATAGTAAGTTATATTATTGCCAGTTAAGTTTGATAAGCTTATAACGTCAATCTAAGCTACTGACGCCATTTTGATTTTGCTGATAACTTTTGGTAAAGTAATCGACCAAAAAATCGCCTAAGCAAATTTTTTTGACCATGTTTTTTAGCGGTCTAGTAGACGCAATACAACATAAGCGGTACAACATAAGCAGTACAATATAATAAGTTAGGACATTATGGATAACCCAATGCAAAGCCAAACCAGCGCAAATCAACCAGCCACTTCATCCCAAGACAATGCTGCCTCTATGAAATATGCTGTGATTTTCCCAGGACAAGGCTCGCAGAGTGTGGGCATGCTAAACGATTGGGCAGCCCAGTATCCTACTGTCAAAGCAACGTTTGATGAAGCCTCAAAAGCGCTTGGGTTTGACTTGTGGGCGATATGCCAAGGGGCGTCAGGTGCCGCGTCTTTAGATGATACTGCGTATACCCAACCTGCACTATTGACCGCTAGTATGGCAATTTGGCGGGTGCTGCGCGATGAGCTTGATTTACAGCCGGCATATGTTGCCGGGCATTCACTGGGTGAATACAGTGCGCTGTGTGCCGCTGGGGTGTTGAGTTTGGCAGATGCGGTAAAGCTGGTGCATCATCGTGGCCAGTATATGAGCGCCGCCATGCAATCACAAACAGGCAAAATGGCGGCGATTTTAGGTCTCCCTGATGAAGATGTACAACAAATATGTGATGCTGTGGTAGCGGAGCATACGCAGGCAGTGGTCAGTCCAGCCAATTTTAACGCGCCAGGGCAAGTGGTAATTGCAGGCAATGTGGCAGGCGTGGATTTAGCGTCAGAGAAAATTGCTTCACTCGGTAAAAAAAGCATGCCGCTAAAAGTTAGTGTACCATCACATTGCCAGCTGATGACACCTGCCACCGATAAGCTTGCCGCAGAATTGGAAAACGTGACATTTAACCCACCCAGCATTCCGGTGATACAAAATCGCCATGCACGGGTAGAAACCGATGTCACTGCAATCAAACAAGCCTTGATTGAGCAACTCAATATGCCCGTGTTATGGTCGACTATTGAGAATAATTTAGCAGACGCGCAAGTCAGCTTACAAATCGAATGTGGCAGTGGTAGCGTGCTGACAGGACTAGCCAAACGTCAAGCGCAGAAAATTAACACTCTAGCGACCGATACAGTGGCTAAACTAGATAATATAAAACAACAATTATCAGCCCAATAAAAAAACCAAGGAAGTATATGACTCAACGTATTGCATTAGTGACAGGCGCTAGCCGTGGGATTGGTCAAGCAATCGCCAAACGTCTGGCAAATGAAGGCTATCTTGTCATCGGCACTGCTACCAGTGAAGAAGGCGCAGCGGCAGTCAATGATTACCTACAGGAATTGGGTGGTGCAGGTCGCGTGCTCAATGTGCAAGATGCCGAGCAAATCAACCAGTTATTTGATAGCATTGAAAAAGAATTTGGCAATGTACAGGTACTAGTCAACAATGCCGGTATTACCCAAGATGGTCTGCTCATGCGGATGGATGACAATGCCTGGGAGCGCGTGCTCGACGTGAATTTGACCTCGGTGTTTCGCACCAGTAAACGCGCCATAAAAGGCATGATGAAAGCGCGGCAGGGTCGCATTATTAATATCACTTCCGTAGTCGCTGCGATGGGCAATGCCGGACAAACCAACTATACGGCAAGCAAAGCAGGTATTGAAGGGTTTACCCGCTCACTGGCTCGGGAGATTGGATCACGCCAAATCACCGTCAACTGCGTGGCACCAGGCTTTATCGACACCGACATGACTAGCGAGCTTGATGAAGCATTGATTCAATCCATGCTTAATGCCGTTCCGCTAGTCAGACTGGGCAAACCTGAAGACATCGCCGCTGCGGTAAATTTCTTGGCAAGTGAAGAAGCAGGTTATATTACCGGCACTGTGCTTGACGTCAATGGCGGCATGTACATGTAAATGGTTTAGCCTGCCAAACACCAACCTAACGAGCGTTAAAATGCAGTTTTTGAACTTAAAATACAGTTTTTGAAATAGTAACAGGTTGCATTATTTTATTTTGAAATAGGCAATGAGCATGATAATATGCTCTAATATGTAGTTTACTCGATATATCATATACCCCAATGCAAGGAGAGAAGCATGAGTAACGAAATCGAACAAAAAGTAAAAGCCGCAGTAGCTGAGCAATTAGGCGTGAATGCAGAAGACATCAAAAATGAATCTTCATTTATGGATGACCTCGGTGCAGATTCACTTGACCTTGTTGAATTGGTGATGTCTTTTGAAAACGAATTTGGTATTACCATTCCTGACGAAGACAGCGCACAATTGACCACGGTGCAAAGTGCTATCAGCTACGTACAATCAAAATTGGCTAACTAATTGCTAGTTATTTAATTTAGCCGCTTACTTATCACTTAGTTAAGCGGCATTTTACCCCAGTTTTAGCGATAAAATTGGGGTTTTTATTTGTTTAAAATCAGCTCCAACACAAACTTCGTCCCGATAAACGCCAAGCCAAGCAAAATCACACCATATAGCGTCATATTAGCCGCGCGTTGACCTCGCCAGCCAAAGCGCCAATGTCCAACCAATAACGCCCCAAATACCAGCCAAGACAACAGACTAAACACAGTCTTGTGTACCAAATGCTGCGCCAGTAAATTGGTAGTATCGATAAAGCCCAACAACAGCGAAATCGACAATAGGCCAAAACCGACAGTAATCATATCAAACAGCAAGGCTTCCATGCTTTGGAGTGAAGGTAGTTTATCGACCCAGACACGGTGAAAGGTTTGACGTTTGAGTTCGCTGATTTGTAGCCGTAGCATAATCGCGGCAATCGCTGCCATAAATAGTACCGAATAGGCAGCCAAAGACATGATGATATGGGCTTGTAAGATAGGACTGATGGTTGATAGCGGGTGATAGGGTGCATCGCCAAAAAAACCAATCATCATGCCCAAAAATGCCAACGGCGTTGCCAAAATCCCAAGCGGCAAAATTTGGCGGTAAAGACAAAACCCCCAATAAAATAACAGCATAAACAATGTCGTCAACGACACGACATTAAAAATATTAAAGTTTAGCCCGCCTTGGGTAATGATATCAGGATATAACACCACCGCATGACCCAATAACCCAATCAGCAATTGCCCAAGCACCATGCCTTTACGGATGGGCTTTTGTTGCGTAACTGCCCACATCAAATAGACGGTAGTTAAGCCATAACAGACTAACGCAAGTACAAAGATTACAAACACCCTAGCCTCATTAAAAATCATCAAATACGTGCAAAATGCGATGGTTATACTAGCATGACCCATGCAACAAATCGCGATTTTATCGGTATTATATTAGCAGTTTTAGCTAATTTAGCATAAAATAGTAAGATTATAAAATTGATAGCAATAGATTAGAGAAATTATATGTTTGAAACCTTAACCGAACGCCTGTCGACGAGTTTACGTAGTATCTCTGGTACAGGGCAGCTAACTGAAGACAACATCAAAGACACCTTGCGTGAAGTGCGTATGGCACTACTAGAAGCTGATGTCGCCTTGCCAGTGACGCGCGATTTTGTGTCACGGGTAAAAGACAAAGCCCTAGGTCAAGAAGTCCTTAAAGAACTCGCCCCGGGTCAAGCCTTTGTTAAAATCGTCTATGACGAACTGACCGAGATGATGGGCAGTGCTAACCAATCACTTGAAATGACAGGCAAACCACCCGTTGTATATTTGCTAGCGGGCTTGCAAGGAGCGGGCAAAACCACCACAGCCGGTAAACTTGCCAAATATCTGCAAGAGCGCCATAAGAAAAAAGTCATGCTAGTCTCTGCGGACGTCTATCGCCCCGCGGCAATCAAGCAGCTTGAGCAAGTCGCTGAGCAAGTCAAAGCCAGTTTTGTGCCATCAAGTGCTGACCAAAACCCGATTGATATCGCCAAACGCGCCATCGAACAAGCCAAAGTACAGTTTCAAGATATTTTGATTATCGATACCGCAGGTCGTCTGCACATCGACGAAGCCATGATGGACGAAATCAAAGCCTTAACCGCAGCCGTCACTCCGTCAGAAACCTTGTTTGTGGTTGACTCAATGACCGGTCAAGATGCGGCAAATACGGCAAAAGCCTTTAATGATGCGCTACCTTTGACTGGCGTGATTTTGACCAAGACTGACGGTGATGCGCGCGGTGGTGCGGCGTTATCGGTACGTGCCATCACTGGCAAACCGATCAAATTCTTGGGTCGTGGTGAAAAACTTGACGCGCTTGAGCCCTTCCACCCTGAGCGTGTCGCACAGCGTATCTTGGGCATGGGTGACGTGCTGTCACTGGTCGAAGAAGTCGAGCAAAAAATTGACCGCGAAAAAGCCGAAAAAATGGCGAAAAAAATCCAAAAAGGCGGCGAGTTTGACCTTGAGGATTTGCTAACCCAATTCCAACAAATGAAGAATTTGGGCGGCATGGCGGGCTTCTTGGATAAGATGCCAGGCATGAGCGGTGCGGATGTTCAAAAAGCGGTATCAGATGCCAAACCAGAAGAAAAGGTCAAAGAAATGGAAGCACTCATTCATTCCATGACCCCATTTGAACGTAAAAACCCCGATAAAATCAACCCAAGCCGTAAACGCCGTATCGCGGCAGGCGCGGGTAAAGACGTACAGCACGTCAATCAGCTGTTAAAGCAGCACAAGCAAATGGCAAAAATGATGAAAATGTTATCTGACCCATCGGGCATCAGCAAAATGATGAAAGCGGTGCAAGGGTTGACCAAAGGCATGGGCGGTGGCGGTGGCGGTGGTCCATTATTCGGACAAAACAACCAAGCAGGTGCAAATACTACGACAGTTAACGGCCAAGCCAATCCAGTTGCGCCAAAATTCAAAACCCGTTTTTAAAATTTTAATCGCAGAATTGTGCTTTCAAAGCCCGTATGCATTACGGGCTTTTTTATTCATCTAAGGAATAATGAAAGTATTAAATATTCCAAGACAGTATAATTAAAAATCCTTACTATATTTTCAATCATTAAGCCATTGGATGTTTAGCTTGGCACTTTGAAAACTTATGAGGAAAACATGACAAACGCGACCCAAACTCACCCATTCACCACCCGTACTTACTCTAAAGGTAAAATATTTACATTAGCCGGTATTTCAGTGATGGCAGTGGCAAGCTTAACTGCCTGCCAAAAAGCCCCACCTAAAAACGAGAGTGCAGCCAGCGCTTCAGCCGCTAACGGCAATGGTGTATCTTTGCTAAACGTATCTTACGACGTGTCCCGCGAGTTGTATAAAGAATACAACCCGATTTTTACGGGGCAGCAAAAACAAGCCGTCACTATCCAGCAATCGCATGGCGGCTCAAGTAAACAAGCCTTGAGCGTGGCGAATGGGCTTAAAGCGGATGTGGTGACCATGAACCAAACCTCAGATGTAGAACTGCTGGTGAAAAAAGGCTTGGTGGATAAAAACTGGCAACAAGCGTTTCCCAATAACGCGGTACCTTATACCAGCACCATGGTACTATTAGTTCGCAACAACAACCCCAAGCAAATCAAAGACTGGGATGACTTGGCAAAACCCGGTGTCAGTATCGTGATTGCCAATCCAAAAACCAGTGGTACAGCGCGATATGGTTTCTTGGGTGCGTATGGATATGGCTTGCATCACTTCAATAATGACGAAGCCAAAACCAAAACGCTGGTGAAGCAAATTTTGAGCAATGTGGCAGTGTATGACAGTGGCGCAAGGGCAGCGACAACAAGCTTTTTACAACGAGAAATCGGTGATGTGCTGATTACCACAGAGAATGAGGCACAAATCACCAAAAAAGAATTTGCCGATAAAAACTTACAGATTATTTATCCCAGCTATTCGGTCAAGATTAGTAACCCTGTCGCTGTGGTGAATGCCGTTACCGAGCAAAAAGGTACCACTGAATTGGCAAAAGCCTATTTAAAAGGTTTGTGGGATACGCCTGCCCAAGAGATTATGGCGAAGAATTATTTGCGCCCTGTGGATGCGGCGACTTTGGCAAAATACCAAAGCCAATTTCCTGCAATTGCCACGTTTGAGCCAAATCAAGTTTTTGGTAGCTGGGATGAGATTATGAGCAAGTTTTTTAAAGATGGCGCAATTTTTGACCAATTGGCGGTAAAAAAATAACCGTGGCTCTAGCGATTGGCGAGGGTAGTTAAGTCATACTTTAAGGCATCAAAACACACATCGGCAGCAAAGCCCCGATATTGCAAAAATCGCAGTTGACGGGCTTTTTCTTTAGGCTCCGTCGGGATGGCATCACCGTATTTTCGTACCCGTGCTGCCACTGCTTGGGCAAGCCAATCCACTTCATAGGCCTCATCTGGGTCGTCATCCGCCGTGTCTGATTCAATATCATTGAGTAATAAATCTTCAAAAAAATCATTGTGCATCTCAATCCATGCATTAATCGCACTGACCGAACGGACGGTGGTTAAGCCGTGTTTTTTTAACGTTTGAAAAATCCGCTGGGTACCATGCTGCTTGCCGATACCTTCTTTGATTAATGCAGATGTCATACGCTCATCGCTTTGATAGCCTTCTGCTTCAAATTCGGTCAAAAGCGTTTCGATAGCCGCCGCATCACATCCTTTAGCCAGTAGTTTGTCCCGCAGCTCTTTTTTAGATTGCTCACGCCGCCCAAGATAATAAAACGCCAGCCAACGCATGTAGCTCTCAGCTTTAAGCTTGTCATGGTAAGCTTGGCGTTGTTCATCAGTCATTAACTGATTTTCGATATTTTTTAACAAGGATTTAGGATCTGGCATAGCGGTTTTAACCGTGACTAAAAAAAGCTAACAGGCGGGGGAACAAGTTGAGCAGTATAAAAACAAAAACCCCAGTAAAAACTAGGGTTTTGGTTAGCTAGGCAATTATTGCATACCTTCGACAAACTCAGGGGGTTCAACATCATGCGCTTCTTCTGGCACAGGTTCGACATTACCAAGCTTAGCAGCGCGCACTTTGGCTTCAATCTCTTGGGCGATTTGTGGGTTTTCTTCCAAAAATCTAATAGCGTTGGCTTTACCTTGACCAATTTTACTGTCGTTGTAGCTGTACCAAGCGCCCGATTTTTTGACCGCATCAATATCGACGCCCAAGTCCACCACTTCACCTAAATGATTGGTACCTGTCCCATACATAATGTCAAATTCTGCTTGGCGAAACGGCGGCGCCAGTTTATTTTTGATGACTTTAACGCGGGTCTCAGAACCGACGATGTTTTCACCGTCTTTAACCGCACCAATACGACGAATATCCAAGCGCACCGACGCATAGAATTTAAGGGCGTTACCACCGGTTGTGGTTTCTGGCGAGCCAAACATGACACCGATTTTCATACGAATTTGGTTAATGAATACCACCATACAGTTAGAGCGTTTGGCGTTACCGGTGATTTTACGTAGCGCTTGGCTCATCAAGCGCGCTTGCAGACCCATGTGGCTGTCGCCCATCTCGCCTTCAATCTCTGCGCGTGGGGTAAGGGCAGCGACCGAGTCAACAACAATCATATCCACCGCACCTGAGCGCACTAGCATATCAGTGATTTCAAGCGCTTGTTCACCGTTGTCAGGCTGCGTGACAAGTAAAGCGTCGACATCAACGCCCAATTTTTTGGCATAAATAGGGTCTAGTGCATGTTCAGCATCGATAAAAGCACAGGTACCGCCTTGTTTTTGACATTGGGCGATTGCTTGCAAGGTTAAAGTGGTTTTACCCGAACTTTCAGGACCATAAATTTCGACGATACGACCCTTTGGCAAACCACCAATGCCCAGTGCGATATCCAAACCCAATGAGCCTGTGGAGACTACATCCACGTTGATTTTTGCTGACTCATCACCCAAGCGCATGATGGTATTTTTACCAAATTGTTTTTCAATTTGTGATAAAGCGGCAGTTAAAGCTTTGGCTTTATTGTCGTCCATAAGGACTCCTTATTAATAAAAAAGGTTCATGAAAAAGGGAAAAATTTAAAAGCAGAGATAAGTTAAAAAAGAAGTGAATTGATAAGGCTATAATAACAAAATATACGGAAAATTATAGGGTTAAATCACTGATATACGACATATATTGTCGCTTATTATTGTTAAAAATTAATTAAAAATAACATGAGAAAATCTCTAAATAAATGGGTGTTTTTTGGGTGTTTTCAAGGCATATTTTGCAACAAAAATCCCCACTGACCTAGTGAGGATATGCAATGCGAGGCGCTAATATTGAGTACTAGGGCGCTGCATCTTCTGGTGAATCATTGGGTAGTTTTTGGGTGTTGCTAGGTATGGCAGAGCTAGGCATGGCAGTGCTCGGATTTGAATCGGCTGTCGCTGCCAAATAGCTTTGCGGATGATGGTGAGTGATTTTTGCTTCTTCATGCGCCAGTGAGCGTGCCGCTTGACGTAGCTCAAATTTCTGCACTTTACCTGTCGAGGTTTTTGGGATTTGCGCAAAAATAATATGTTTGGGCACTTGGAAACCTGCTAAATATTTACGGCAATGGGCAATGATGTCTTCCCGATCTAGGGTTGAGCCTTCGCGGATTTCGATAAAGGCTACCGGTACTTCACCCCATTTTTCATGGGGAGCAGCAACCACCCCACAGCTTTCCACTTCGGGCATACGATACAGCACGTTTTCTACTTCGATACTTGAGATATTCTCACCGCCCGAGATGATGATGTCTTTGAGCCGATCCATAATTTTGATGTAACCATCTGGGTATTTGACGCCCAAGTCACCGGTCTTAAACCAGCCACCGTTAAAGGCTTCTGCGGTGGCTTTGCGGTTTTTTAGATAGCCTTTCATCACCATATTACCGCGGATAGCAAGCTCACCAATTTCGCTACCATCGGCTGCAACCGGGGTAGTGGTGCCTTGTTTGAATACATCAAACCCCGCTAGCAAATGTGAGTTCATGCCTTGGCGGGATTTTTTTTGCGCGCGTTCACTGACAGTCAAATCGTCCCATTCTGGGCGCTCAACACACAGGGTGACGGGACCATATACTTCTGTCAAACCGTATACATGGGTGATTTTAAAACCCATTTCTTCCATTTTGGCGAGCAAAGACTCAGGCGGTGGTGCACCTGCGACATTACAACGTACTTCATGTTTGATGGCTTTTTTCAGCGCTTCATTACCATTGGCAATCATGTTGTGCACGATAGGCGCTGCGCTATAGTGGGTGACCTTTTCATCGGCAATCAACCGTAAAATCAAATCAGCATCAATTTTGCGCAAGCAGACATTGGTACCCGCGCGCTCGCCAATGCTCCAAGGAAAGCTCCAGCCATTACAGTGAAACAAGGGTAGCGTCCATAAATACACAGGGTGCTTTGGCATATCCCAATCTAAAATATTAGAGACAGCATTTAAGGTCGCACCACGATGGTGATACACCACGCCTTTTGGGATGCCTGTGGTACCTGAGGTGTAGTTGAGCGCGATGGCATCCCATTCATCAGTTGGTTTTTCCCAGTTGTCTAAGTCGGTTCCTGAGGCAATCAATTCTTCATACGTCATATTGCCAAACTGTTCAGTGGGCGTGACGGCAGGGTCGGTGGCATGAATGATAATTAAATTAGGAAATGACTCTTGAACCAGCGCAATATGCTGTTCAAACTCAGTATCGACAATCAATACTTTCGCTTCACTGTGCTGTAGGCAAAACACCAAGGCATTGATGTCCAAACGGGTATTTAAGGTACATAGCACACCACCAGACATCGGTACGCCAAATGCGACTTCAACCATGGGTGGGGTATTGGGCAGTAGCACTGCAACAGTATCGTCTTTATCGATGCCCAGTTTTTTTAGGGCATCCGACATTTTGCGGCAGCGATTATAGGTTTCGCCCCAACTTTGCCGTAGGTCATTGTGCTCATAATCTTTATACACAATCGCCGTTTGATCGGGATAGATGCTAGCAGTACGCTCAATAAAATCAATGGGCGTAAGCGGGGTATAGTTGGCAGGATTTTTTTCCAGCCCTGTATGGAAGTTTGGCATAACGACATCCCTGTAGTTAATAAATAAACGCCTTTATCATAACAAGGATTTTGACCAAATCCTATATATCAGTGTGCTTTTTGATAAAATATAAAAAAATGACCAAAATAGATAAGCCTTGACTGTGTTTTACAAGCTAGCACAACACAGTCAGGGTTTAGTCTTCGACAAATACGCAGCCAAGTGTGAATACACCGATATTTGCTATAGAGACACTGGCGGCAGGAAGAACTTCGGTTTTAGCATAACCGCGTAACGATAAATAGTTGAGTAGGGACTTGGTATGAGGGTTTAAATTGCCGCTAAGCACATACATTGTACCTTTTTTGCCATTGGCGGCGGTGATGATAGCATCGGCGAGTCGCTCAATACATTTTTCAAAACTACGCACCTTTTCAAAGGCGACTATTTGACCTGAGTATTCGACTTTTACAATCGGTTTAATACCGAATAAATTGGCAAAAAAGCCGACTGGGGCTGAAATACGCTTGGTACGAATCATGCCTTTAAGGTTATCAACTGCCAAATAGATATGGATTTTATCGCGCAGGCGGTTGATTTCGGTGATGATTTGAGGGATTTCTGTGCCTTGTTTGAGTAAGCGTGAGGCTTCTTGTACAAGAATCGCTTCGCCATGTGAAATCGTGCGTGAATCATAGATATAAATTTTCATGCGATGACTAAACATGGAGCTGATATTGAGCAAGTTTTTGTAGGTCTGGCTTAAAGAAGAGGACAAACAGATGAATAAAACTTCTTGCACGTCTTCTTTGATGAGCTGATAAAAGAATTCAATGAGCTGATTTTCAGTGGGGGCAGAGGTACTGATGTCGATATTGGGGGTATCGAGTAGAATACGCGATAAACTGTCTAAGCTTAGGTTTTGTCCATCTAGATAATTGGCACCGCCCATATGGATATTCATTGGCAACATTTTGACATTTTCTGGAATGCCAAGGTCGTCAAGACAAGACGTAGACGTGCTCACAATCATTTTCTTCACAGTAATTTCCCTTCGGTTGTACTTTTATCCTAGCTTGATATTAGCATTATCACAAAAATAAGCATGATTTTTTTGTAGACTCATCGGGACAAAATTTGCCTTATGCTTTCAAAGATGACTATTTATAATAGGTTGACCTATTTTTGGTTTGATGTATGCTTAAGGTATGTTGATACAGCTACATCGCGTGACCAAATTGACGAATTCCCACATTAACGAATTGATTATAATAACGAGCTCTTTGACAAAGTGACAAGATTAATTCCTTAATGTGACCAAATAGTGAAAGGAAATTACTGCCAAGGATTATTTATGTCAAATAACAGCCGGATATCTACTCATAACACCCATTATCCGCATATTTTTGAGCCCCTAGATTTAGGATTTACCACGTTAAAAAATCGTATTGTGATGGGCTCGATGCACACAGGGCTTGAAGATCGGTTTTTTAACTATCCAAAGCTAGCCGCTTATTTTGCCGAGCGCGCCAAAGGGGGTGTTGCCATGATGATTACGGGCGGTATCTCGCCCAATCATGAAGGTTGGTTAGTGCCGGCAGGCGGGACGCTCAATCACAAAGGCGATGTGATAAACCATCGTAAAGTCACCAAAGCTGTGCACCAATATGACTGCAAAATCATCTTGCAAATTCTGCACAGCGGTCGCTATGGTTATCATCCATTGGCGGTATCAGCCAGTCCCATCAAGTCGCCTATTTCACCCTTCAAGCCCCGTCAAATGAGTGAAAAAAATATTTTGGCGACTATCAAAGACTATGCCAAAACTGCCAAACTTGCACAAATGGCGGGCTATGATGGTGTTGAAATCATGGGTTCAGAAGGCTATTTACTCAATCAGTTTTTAAGCAATCACGTCAATCAGCGCACCGACCAATGGGGCGGTAGTTTAGAGAACCGTATGCGTTTTGCGCTTGAAGTCATCAAAGCGGTACGCGAGGCGGTGGGAGAAGCGTTTATTATCACCTTCCGTTTGTCGATGATTGACTTGGTGCCCGATGGCAACACCATGGATGAAGTCATTACTATCGCCAAAGCCATCGAAAAAGCCGGTGTGACCATAATAAATACGGGGATTGGCTGGCATGAAGCGCGTGTTCCCACTATCGTCACGTCGGTGCCACGCGCAGCATTTGCCGATGTGATTGCTGAAGTCAAACGCCACGTGACTATCCCTGTGATTGCTGCCAACCGTGTCAATATGCCAGAGACTGCCGAGCAGCTGCTAGCAGATAACCAAGCTGACTTGGTACAAATGGCGCGTCCGTTCTTGGCAGACCCAGATTGGGTAACAAAAGCCAGTTTAGGACAAACTGACTTAATTAATACTTGTATCGGCTGTAACCAAGCGTGTCTAGATCATACATTTGAGAACCAACGCTCAACCTGTCTGGTCAATCCCCAAGCCTGTTATGAAACTGAACTGGTGTATAAACCTGCCAAAAAAGCCAAAAAAATTGCCGTAGTGGGCGCAGGCATGGCAGGCTTATCAGCGGCGACGGTCGCCGCCAAACGCGGTCATCAGGTCACCTTGTTTGAAGCACAGGATAAAATCGGCGGCCAGTTTAACTATGCCAAAGTGATTCCCGGTAAAGAAGAGTTCTTTGAGACCATCCGTTACTTTACCAATTTGGTGGACAGCTTAGGCATTGAGCTTAAGCTCAATCACAAAGTCAGCAAAGAGGAACTAGAGTCGGGTCAGTTTGATGATGTGATTATTGCGACAGGCGTTGTGCCACGGGCGCTTGACTTTGAAGGGGTGGAGTTACCGCAAGTGATGAGCTATGCCGAATTGCTATCGGGTCAAAAAGTTGCAGGTAAGCGAGTCGCGGTGATCGGTGCAGGCGGAATTGGCTTTGATGTCAGCGAATATTTGACCTCCACCCATGTTAAACCGTTTGAAAAAGATGCCCAAGGTAACGTGATTTATCAACCCCATCCGCAAAGCGTAGACTCATGGAAACGTGAGTGGGGGGTGGACACCAACCCACACTATGACAGCGAAGGTGGACTGGTAAAACCAGAGCCCATTACCCCGACCCGTGAAGTGTATTTGATGCAGCGTAAAAAAGGTCGCTTGGGGGCAGGTCTCAATAAAACCTCAGGCTGGGTGCACCGTGCTCATATCAACAAGCATGGCGTCAAACAGGTGAGCGGCATTGGCTATGAGAAAATTACCAATGAAGGGATTTGGATTACTAACCCAGACGGTCATAGCCAATTATTGCGCGTTGATAGTATCGTTATCTGCGCGGGGCAAGAATCGGTCAATGACTTAATGCCGGCCGTGGGTGATGACTTGACAGCCCAATATCACTTGATTGGTGGGGCAAAATTGGCAGGCGAATTGGACGCCAAACGTGCCATTCGCGAAGGCGCGGAAGTCGCTGCCATGTTGTAGCAGCTTTTACTATGTCATAAAAAAGGCGATGAATGAATGTCACCGCCTTTGTTTATATCGACCGCGTGTTATTGAATGGCATCAGATGCTAAGAAAAAATTGCGCGCTTGCTGAGAGTCAATCAGTTTGTCTACAGCACCTTGCAAATCGTGCGTAGTATGCGGCTGCTCAATCATCTCGCGAATGGTGTCATACAGCCGTGAAAACAACGAGAAATTACTCTGTAGCAAATAACTCATAATTAGCTCGCTCACCCCCGTCACCTCTAAATCAAGCGACGTCTTAAAGCGCAGCTCGCCATCCATCACATCCATTTCCAAATTGCCAATCATCAAATCATAATTCAGATAAGCGAGCATGGCGAGCATCTCTGGGCGATTGGCTTCAGCAATCGCAGTAGGATAAACACTGTATACCGCAATCAATTGCTGCTCACTAAAAAAACGAATCATACAACCCCAATGCCGCTCTTTATCCGACACTTGCATCGTATAATGATGAATACTTTGCTCATCTTGTTCGCTGGCAGGGTGATACATAAATTGATAACCCATACTGGCTAAGATATGCTCTATGTCATCGGGGGTAATCGGTTGTATCTCTAATTCGTCATCTGCATCAAGCGACTCACTGGCTAAAATCGGTTCATCTTGTGAATGGCTATGTTCATCAAACGCCGCATTGACCGGGTTTTTAGCAAAAGGCTGATAGCCAGTAGCATCGGTATGCTCGTTTGTCTCAGCACACTGAACAGAAGAGTCAGTTGTCTTATCGGCTACAGGGAGTGACGCTGATTTTTCAGCAGTAAAGAACAGTTTTAGGCGTTGCCATAAACGCTTCGGATTTTTGGACATTGATTTCACTTACCCAAGAAAAAATAGCTAAAAATAGAAAGAAAAACGAAAAGCAGAACAGTTAAAAAACAAAAAATTTAACAAACAGGTTGGCAAAACTTTGATGCTATCACCAAGCTTTATATGGATACTTTATATGGATAATAACAAAGACCTGTCGCAAGTTAGTATATAATAAGCTTTCTACACAACTTTAGCCAATTATCTATACAATGGGTATAGGGCTATAGTTTATCAATTTAATCTGTTATCTATTTAATGACTTGCAAATTTTAACCAATGCTATGCCAAATCCAACACCCACTGCTATACCTATCTCGGCGACCAGTTCGCTGCTAAACTGTCAAAATGTCACCATACAACGTGGCGAATTTCCGCTGTGTGAAGCGGTGAATTTGGTGCTAAACCGTGGCGATATTTGTCATTTGGTGGGTGAAAATGGCACCGGCAAAACCACATTTTTGATGCAGCTTGCAGGGTTGATTCCTGTGTTGACCGGTGATATCAGCTGGCAGGGCAAGGCAGGGTTACCTGTGCAGCCATTTTATGTGGCGCACCAATTGGGTATTCATTTGCAACTCACCGTTGAGCAAAATTTGCGATTTTTGTTAGCCTTGTATGGCATCAAACCAAGCGCAGAGGCGCTTGAGCAAGCACTCGATTGGGTTGGGTTAGCAGGTTATGAGAAAATCAACTGCTATCAACTCTCGGCAGGGCAGACGCGCCGCGTGGGTCTGGCACGTTTGCTGTTTGCGCTGGAGTATGTAGCGCAATTTCCTTGCTGGCTACTTGATGAGCCGCTGACCGCGCTTGATGTCAATATGATTGCCAAAATTGAACACTTGATGCAAACATTCGTTCAGCGCGGTGGGGCAGTGCTCATGACCAGTCACCAAACTGTCGCCGTCGCCAACAAGCAATTAGATTTAACCTTGTACATGGTTTAGGGGCAACTGCAATGATTGATTTTTCTGCCCTGTGGCAACGTGAATGGCAAATCAAGCAGCAAAATAAAGTGCAGTGGTTATATCCACTGGTGTTGTTTTTAATTATCATCACCTTATTTCCACTGGCGATGGGGACGGAGCCAAAATTATTGCAGCAACTAGGCGTGCCTGCGGTATGGATTGCAGCGTTATTGTCGCTGATTATGGGTATGGAAAACTTATTTCGCCCAGCACTTGATAACGGTACACTGGCACAATTGGTTGTCGCTCGTGCCTCGATTCCCACTTGGGTGCTAGTACGGCTCATGGTGCATTGGCTGACCAGTGCGGGAATGGTGTGTCTGCTCGCATTTTTGGCGATGCCGCTTTTTGGCTTGACCAGCCAAGCAGCCATTGCCCTGAGTGCGTCGATTTTGGTGGGCAGTCCGATTTTGTTGTGCTTATCAGCGATTGCCAGCAGCTTGACATTATCGCTAAAAAACGGCGCGGTGTTAGTGCCATTGATTTCGTTACCGATGCAGCTCCCTGTGCTGATTTTTGCCACAGGGGCAGTGGGGCAATTTGCCATGGGGCTTAACGGTTATCCGATTTTAGCCCTATTACTGGCGGGCAGTATTTTGGCAGTCATCGTCACGCCTTTTGTGATTGCATTTTCATTAAAACTGGCTTGGTTAAGCTGATGATTTTTAGATGAAAAAATCCCCAAATACCAGTAAAATAAGCGAACAATTATCTTATTGTTGATGGCTTACATTCATTTTAGAAAAAAAAGCAAGGCGCATTCCATGGCAGAAATTACCCCAAACGTTGGCAAAACTGGCTTTTTTTCTCGCCTTTGGCAAGGGTTTCTTAAAACTGTTGGCACCAAAGAGTTTTATCGTATTTTTGCCCCTTGGGTGAAATATTTAGCTGTCATTGCTGCGCTGCTATTAGCGGTGGGTGCCGTTTGGGGATTAGCGTTTGCACCTCCTGACTATTTGCAAGGCAATAGCTATCGCATTATCTTTATCCATGTCCCCACTGCCAGTCTAGCCATGTCAATTTATCTGGGCATGGCAATCTTGGGGGTGATTTTTTTGGTCTGGAAAATTAAAACCGCCAATTTGGTTGCCCAAGCGATTGCGCCGATTGGCTTTATGCTTTGTGTGTTAAGTTTACTCACAGGCTCGATTTGGGCAAAGCCTACTTGGGGCACATACTGGGTATGGGATGCCCGTCTGACATCCATGCTGATTTTGGCGTTTTTGTACGCAGGCGTGATGGCGCTGTTTGCTGCATTTGAACATACCGCCAGTCGTGGCAAAGCAGCGGCGATTTTATCGATTGTCGGTGCGGTTAATTTGCCGATTATCAAATATTCTGTCAACTGGTGGAATACCCTACACCAAGGCTCGACATTTACCGTAACTGAGCGTCCAAAAATGCCGCCCGATATGTATATTCCGTTGTTACTGATGATGTTAGGCAGCTATTTCTTGGTGGCTGCGCTGACAATCTATCGTACCAATACCTTGATTTTGCAACGTGAAAGCAGCAAACAGTGGGTGATTGATGAATGCAAACGGCTATATCGTTAAATTATTGCTAAGCTTGTCCTAGCTAAAATGTCGCCTTTTAAATCTATAGCCTTTAGCTTTAATCCTATAACTTCAATCTATTAGCCAAACTTGAGGTCGCCAATGAGCCCGTATTTTCATAATTTTGCCGAGTTTATCGCCATGGGTGGGCATGGTAGTTATGTGTGGTCAACTTGGCTACTGACTTTACTAGGCATTGTCGCGCTTGTCTTTTTTAGTCGTAGTCAGCGTAAAGCGACCTACCGAGATATCACTACCCAGCAGGCGCGCCAACAACAGCGTCATCAGCGTACAGCTAAGGGCAGGGGATAATAGTATCTATCGGCCTAATCGGTGTTATAATAGAAAAGTAGCCCCATAGGGTGTGGTTCATCAAAAGTGAGATGAAAAAAGCGATGAATAAAGTACGACAAAAAAAATTAATGTGGGTGATGGCAACCTTATTTGGCGCAATCATTGCCGTCGTTCTTGTGATTTATGCGGTCGGACAACAAACCGACTATTATTTTGACCCCACAGCCATTAGTCAAGGCAAGGCACCTGAAGATACCCGTATCCGAGCAGGGGGCATGGTCGTGCGTGGTAGTGTCGAGCGAGATAGCACAGACCCGCTCAATGTCAAATTTAAAATCACCGATTTTAAATCCACCGTACCGGTATCTTATAAAGGCATCTTGCCAGATTTATTCGCCGAAGGTTCGGGCGTGGTAGCCACAGGTTCACTTGAAGGCAATACCTTTGTAGCAAGCGAGGTACTAGCAAAGCATGATGAGAATTACATGCCGCCAGAAGTAGCAAAATCACTAAAAACCCAGCATCAAGCCAATGGCACGGATGTCAACCAAGCCCAGTTTATGCCAGCTACCCCTGTTAAACAATAAATTCACTTAGCTAAAAAGCCACTTAGGTAAAAAATTAATTAGCTAAAAAATCAGCGGGCTAAGAAAGCCATGTAGCTAAAAAAGTGGGCATTGACCCACTTTTTTAATATCTAAATAATGTGAAAAATTTTATGCCATACAAAATCTTTAACCATAAAATTTTTAAGCATAAAAAAAGGAAACCGCTTGGGTTTCCTTTTTGTTCAGTTTAAAAAACTGATTATTTTGCAGCAGATGCAGAAGCATCAGCAACATTTGCAGCAGCAGCATCAGCAACTTGGTTAGCAGCGTCAGCAACAGCAGAAGCTGGTGCGGCAGCAGATGCAGTGTCTACAACAACAGTAGAAGCGTTAACAGTTGCAGCAGATGCAGTTACTGCAGGTGCAGAAGCTTCAACAGTGGTAGTAGTTGTTGATGAAGCAACTGTAGTTGAGGCAGTTGTAGAGGCAGCAGCTGGTGCAGCTTCTTCTTTTTTGCTACATGCAGTCATAGCTAAAGATGCAGCAACTAAACTTGATACAGCGATTAATTTAACGTTCATTACGTGTTCTCCTAAAGAAAATAACCCCGTATTCACTCGACGATACTCTAAATAAAGCGTTTATTTAGAATTAAAGACACACGGGACATGAAACTGGCAATATTGTAGCGGAAACTTAGTCAAGATAGAATAACTTTCGCATAAAAAAATATAATAAATCTGATAAAAGGTTGTAACAAAATAACACCGCAATCACAAATACAACTTTTTAGATTTATTGATATCGCACGAAAAAGATATCTTTTTTAGCTTTTCGCAGAAAATGACGTATTATACGCATAAAAATATGGCAAAGATATCTTTATTTTTGTAAATTTACAATTTTTTTGTTTTAGCGGTCTATTGGATATAGTTAAAAAATAATTTTTTATGGTGATAATTGCTTAATCTTAATGAGATTTCTAAGGCTTTGATGGGTAGATAAGTTACATTAGTTGCATATTATTAGGGTTTATTTTCAAAAATCTGTATAAAACTACGATTTCACACAGTAATTTTTAGGCAAAATGCTACAATGCCAAAATAAGCATATTATAAAAGCAAGACGAGATTTGAGGAGGTAGTGGTATGAAGTGGGAAGATCGTGGCGGTAGTTCAAATGTACTGGTCAGCGGCGGTAAAGCTGTGGGCGGCGGTATTGGTAGTATTATCATTGGGTTGATTCTGTGGCTAGTGTTTGGTATGAATCCTATGACTGCTATGCAAACAGGTTCTGCAATCACAGGTGGAAATAGTAGCGGTCAACAAACCCTCGACCAGCAAACCGCTGACCGTGACCAAAAATTTGCCTCAGTGGTGTTAAAAGACACGGAAGAAGTTTGGGGTCAAATTTTTAGTGAAAACAATATGCAATACCAACAGCCTAAGTTGGTGTTATTTAATGGCATGGTGCGTTCAGGTTGTGGTAATGCGTCTTCAGCGACAGGGCCTTTTTATTGTCCTGCTGACCAACGCGTCTATCTTGATACCAGTTTTTTCCAAGAAATGCGCCAAAAATTGGGTATTACAGGTGACCAAAATGGCTCAGGTGATGCACAAAACCAAGGTAAAGCAGGTGACTTTGCACAGGCTTATGTGATTGCTCACGAGGTGGGTCATCATGTACAAAATCAGTTAGGTATTAGCCAAAAAGTAGATGAAGCCAGTCGCCGTGCCACTGAAGCACAAGCCAACAACTTATCAGTGCGACAAGAACTACAAGCGGACTGTTTTGCGGGTGTTTGGGCAAACCGTAACCAACAACGTGTTCAATTCTTAGAGCAAGGCGATATTGAAGAAGCGATTAATGCGGCGGAGCAAATCGGTGATGACCGTTTGGCCCAAGCCAGTGGTCGTGCCGCTGTCCCTGATAGCTTTACCCATGGTACCAGTCAACAACGTATGACGTGGTTTTCACGCGGTCTAAAATCGGGTGATATCAACCAATGCGATACTTTTAGTGGTGCAATTTAAGTAGCGTTGCGATTTAAGCCCAAAGGACGCCAATAAAAAAGACACCAACAAAAAGCTCAACACCAGGTTGAGCTTTTTCATTTCTATGAGTCAGCTAATTAACAGGATTAAGCGATAACACGATTAAGATTTATCTTTACGCGTCATTTGCTCAAAGAATTCATCATTGGTTTTTGAGTCTTTAAGTTTTTCTAGCAAAAATTCGGTAGCTTGTAGTTCATCCATTGGGTGTAACAGTTTGCGCAGAATCCATACTTTGCGTAGCATCGCCTCATCCATCAACCGCTCTTCACGGCGAGTGCCCGATTTTTTGATATTGATGGCAGGGAATACCCGTTTTTCGGCAATGTCTCGCTCAAGGGTAATTTCTTGGTTACCTGTCCCCTTAAACTCCTCATAAATCACCTTATCCATGGTACTGCCTGTGTCAATCAAAGCGGTTGAAATAATGGTCAAGCTACCGCCTTCTTCGACATTACGCGCGGCACCAAAAAAGCGTTTTGGGCGTTCTAGTGCATTGGCATCCACCCCACCAGTCAAGACTTTACCCGATGAAGGCAATACAGTATTGTAAGCGCGGGCAAGGCGTGTGATGGAGTCAAGTAAAATCACCACGTCTTGTTTGTGCTCAACCAAGCGTTTGGCTTTTTCAATCACCATTTCGGCGACTTGTACATGACGGGTTGGCGGCTCATCAAAGGTCGATGCGACCACTTCACCACGCACCGTACGCTGCATCTCGGTCACTTCTTCAGGACGCTCGTCAATGAGCAGCACGATGAGATAACATTCTGGGTTGTTTTTGGTGATGGATTGCGCGATAGATTGTAGCAGTACAGTTTTACCCGCTTTTGGTGGGGCGACAATAATTGAGCGTTGACCTTTACCAATCGGGGCAATCAAGTCAATGATACGGCCGGTTAAGTCTTCTGTGGTACCGTTACCCAGTTCTAAGCGAAGCTGCTGGGTGGGGAAAAGTGGGGTTAAATTTTCAAAAATCAGTTTGTGGCGAGAGCGGTCTGGGGTGTCGAAGTTGATTTCGTTAACTTTTAATAGGGCAAAATAACGCTCAGAATCCTTGGGTGGGCGAATCGTCCCTGCGATTGAGTCACCCGTCTTGAGATTGAAACGGCGAATTTGGCTCGGACTCACATAGATATCATCGGGACCCGCTAGGTAAGAGCCTTCCGACGATCGTAAAAAACCAAAGCCATCGGGCAAAATCTCAAGCACGCCATCCCCATAGATAGCTTCACCGTTTCGGGCGTGGGTTTTTAAAATCGCAAAAATGATATCTTGTTTGCGACTACGGGCCATGTTTTCTAGACCCATTTGCTCGCTAATCAACAACAATTCAGCAATCGATTTTTTCTTGAGTTCAGTCAAATTCATAGGTAAATCATCAATAACTAATTTTGAACCACCTCAAAACGTGAGTTGAGCAAAGGCGCTGCATCGTTTTAAGACAGTAGGGTGTGAAGAGAATATAAAGAGAAAAAACTAGAAACGTTTGAAATGATTAACTGAGCGTTGCAAACAGACAATACCAAGTACTAAACCAAATAATAGTAAATGCCTGCTAACGTAACGTTAAGCATATCGATAAGATAGTTATTTTGTGAGACACACTATACGACTTGACATATTCATTTGTCAATGTATGGGCATAAAAAACCGCGATTTTTTTACTCACAAGTATCAAAATCGCGGCGAATCTCACTGGTAATTATCAAAAAAATATACCGTTACCAATATAAAAATTCAATTTAACCTACGCTAGTGATTCTTACCCTAGCGATTATAAGTGTTTGTTGATAAGAGCAGTCAATTGGGCTTTTGGTTGCATACCCATAGTAGCATCCACTTTTTCACCGTTTTTGAACATAAATAAGGTAGGGATACTACGGATACCATATTGTGCAGCTAGGTTTGGATTTTGGTCAACGTCGATTTTAACAATTCGCGCTTTACCCTCATATTCTGAAGAAAGCTCGTCTAATACAGGGGCAATGGCTTTACATGGACCACACCAAGTTGCCCAAAAATCAACCAATACTGGGGTATCTGATTGTAGTACTGCTTTTTCAAAAGTACCTTCATCGGCATGAATAACTGAAGACATAGTAACTCCTACGTGTTGATGTTGTTAACTGTTAGGTTTTGGATTACGGTTAAGTAATGACCCAAACCCTTGTTTTTGCCCAGTGCTTGTTTTTGCCTAATAAAAAAATCTTAATATTGGATACAATCAAACAGTGATAGAAACAATGATAGGATAATGAAATCTATTAAACAGACACCCAAAGGCAAATTAATTTATAGTGATTATTATGATAGGGTCATCTTAGCATAACACAACCCCAAAACAGGGTATGGCTATGGTTAATTGTTTTGATAGTTATGATAAGAAACATTAATGGCATCTAACTAATCGTATCTAAATGATTGTAACGATAGAATTTTTTAGAAAATATTACAGTCAATTCTTTTTACCGATGGACAGGCATGGGAGGAGGCAAAAATGGCAGTTGCAATAAAATGGCTTTTACTCAAGGGTGAAAATGCGTAAAATGGTGTCTAATCGAATTATTGACTTTAACCGACACTAAGTGACATATGCCTGACTTACTTGCTAATAACGAACTTATGGCCGCCATTGATATTGGCTCAAATAGCTTTCATCTTGCCATCGCGCGGTTAGACCATGGGGAAGTACGAAAATTAGCATCAATGTCAGAAAAAGTGCAGCTTGCCGCTGGACTTGATGAAAACAACTATTTGTCGCTTGAGGCACAAAAACGCGGGCTGGATTGTTTGACCCGTTTTGTTGGAAGACTAGACGCTGTTTCCCCACAGCGGTTACGGATTGTGGCTACCAATGCCCTGCGCCAAGCCAAGAATGCGGATGAATTTATTCGACAAGCCAATTTAATTTTACCCAAACCCTTAGAAGTCATTGCTGGGCGAGAAGAAGCGCGTCTAATTTATTTGGGAGTTTCTCATACCAATGCCAGTACCGACAAACGCTTGGTGATTGATATTGGGGGTGGTTCGACGGAGTTTATTATTGGCAAAGGCTTTGACCCGATTTTGACCGAAAGCCTACAGATGGGCTGTGTTGCCTTTACCAAATCCTATTTTACTGACGGCGCTATCACCGAAAAAGCGTTTGAAAAAGCGATTGCTGCGGCGAGAAAAGAAGTGCTTGGTATTAGCCGTTTATACCAAAAAACGGGTTGGGACAGTGTCACGGGCTCAAGCGGCACGATTAAAGCGGTCAATCAAATTTTGCTGCAACTTGGGCTTGCCGATGAAAATGCTCGGGTGACCTACAGCGGTGTCAAAGAAATTCAAAAATTACTGATTAAAGCAAAACATATCGACAATATTGATTTTGCCGATATTAAAGACACTCGTAAAGCAGTGTTGCCGGCTGGTGTCGCCGTGCTGCTCGCAGCGATGAATGTTTTGGGCATTGATACCATCTCTTATTCAGATGGTGCGCTGCGTGAAGGTGTCATGTACGACATGCTCGGGCGTTTTGCCAGTGAAGATGTACGCGATCGCAGTGTACAAGCCTTGATGACGCGTTATTCGGTGGATAGAAAACAAGCAAAACGTGTGGTAGGTACCGCGCAGCAGCTGTTTGACCAAGTGAAAAACCGCTTGGGGCTTGATGAAGAAGACGCGGATTTACTTCGCCGTGGTGCCTATTTATACGAAATTGGTCTTGCCATCAGCCATAGTAGCTATCACAGGCACAGTGCCTATTTGCTGGAAAATTCGGATATTGATGGGTTCTCACAAGTCGATAAAACACGCTTGTCGCAGCTCGTGATGCACCATCGCCGTAAATTAAAACCGGATAGTTATGATGAAGTCAAAATGGTCGGCGGTGACAATCTGGTGTATTTAACCCTGATTTTACGCCTAGCGGTACTGGTGCATCACAGCCGTAGCAAACATGATACGCTACCGATTCAGCTAGCGGCTAAAGATAACCATACTTGGGAAGTTTCGGTAAATTTAGCGGATGATAACGCAAGTCTTGTGCTGTCAGATTTGCAAGATGAAATTGATATTTGGCAAAAGTGGGGCATGAGCTTATCCGTTACTACTTATGAGCCAGCTATTGCGTAAGCAAATGGCTAAGTAAATAGTTAAACAAACAGCTAAGTAAATAGCTAAGCAAATTTTTAAATTTTAAATAAAGTTAAGCGTTTAGATCTGTCATACGATATTGAGATGACAACAGTTGCAGTAAAACAAGGGAATAACGACAATGAGTGTTTGGGAAAAAGTACAGCTTGCACGTCATGTAAAACGACCACTATTTTTGGATTATGCCAATCAGCTGTTCACGGAATTTGATGTGCTGCAAGGGGATCGCGCGTATGCCGATGACAAAGCGATTTTGGGCGGGATGGCGATGTTTAACGACCAGCCTGTCATGCTGATTGGTCAACATCGCGGTCGCAGCACCCGTGAGCGTATTGAATACAATTTTGGTATGGCAAACCCAGAAGGCTACCGCAAAGTGGTTAGACTGGTGCAAATGGCAGAACGGTTTAAATTGCCGGTGTTTACTTTTATTGATACCCAAGGCGCATATCCTGGCGTAGGTGCAGAAGAGCGTGGTCAAGCCCAAGCGATTGCCCAAAGTATTGCGGTATTTTCATCATTGAATGTGCCTGTGATTGCCACGGTAATCGGTGAAGGGGGGTCAGGTGGTGCATTGGCGATCGGCGTCGCTGATCGTATCAATATGCTAGAAAACAGCATTTATTCCGTGATTTCGCCTGAAGGTTGTGCGTCGATTCTATGGAAAACGGCTGAAAAAGCGCCCCAAGCCAGTGAGGCGTTGAAACTCAGTGCGGTAAATTTAAAATCCCTTGGCTTGATTGATGAAGTCATCGCAGAAGGCGAGGGCGCACATATCAACAGCGATGTGGCTATGACCAACCTTAAAGCCACGCTGGAGCAACAGCTAGCGGCGCTTATAAAGCTGGATGAGCAAACGCGTCTGCAACAACGCTATGAAAAACTGATGAGCTTTAATTCTACGCTGTCCTTACCAAAAGCCTCTGCTTAATTGTCAGTGATTTAACCTATTTTAATGACCCATGGGCGTTTATTGAGGCGCCCATTATTTTATCTCATTTGTTTTATCTCACTTGTTTTATTTCCTGGTTTTTCTCTTGCCGCATGAGCTTGAGCACTATGCCGTCTATCCCTATGTCGTCTACCCTTATGTCACCTGTCCCCATGTCACCTGTTATTGAAGCGATTAAACAAAGTTATCAAACTCATATCAACCCGCACCCCAAGTCTACCACTAAAATTTATATTGCGTGCAGTGGCGGGCGAGACTCGATGGCATTACTGTTCGCCTGTCAGCAGCTACAACTACCGATTCATGTGATTCATATCAATCATAAATTGCAAAAAATCAGTGATGACTGGCAACAATTCGTAGAAGCCTATTGCCACAAGCACCACATCGACTATGACAGCGTTTGTATCGATTGGCAATCGCAGCAAGTTTATGCCGCCGATAGTACAATCAGCCAAGAACAACAAGCCAACGAACAACAAATCGGCACACAACAAGCAAATGAACAACAAGCCAGAACCGCCCGCTATCATGCCATCATACAGATTGCAGGCGAAAACGCCATTGTTGCCTTGGCGCATCACGCCAACGATCAGGTGGAAACCTTGTTGATGAACCTATGCCAAGGGACAGGGTTGGCAGGGCTTACAGGTATGACGGCATTTGGGGTGCAACACGAATTTGGCAAACCTATTTGGTTATGGCGTCCGTTGCTTGGGGTAACGCGTGATGAGATTAGCGACTTTATAGCAGCGCACCATCTCCCTCATGTCGATGATCCTACCAATTTTGGCGTAACTAATCAGCGCGCTTTTTTACGTAATCAGATTTTGCCACTCCTTGATGAGCGCTTTCATAAGGTAGTGCAAAATATCACCCGCACCCAGCAAAACCTAACCGAAGCGCATCACATAGTTGATGACCAATATCAACAAGATTTGGCGCTATGTCAGCGCTCAAATGGCTGGACAAGTCATCAGCAATGTTTGCATACCCCCAATCTAAAAGCATTGAGCCAAGCAAGACGCTTTAACCTATTGCATCATTGGGTCAAAGGCTCAGAAAAATTTGCCCCCACTCGGCAATTGATTGTACAAATTGAGCAGTTACTACAATCAGCGCAAACAGACCAGCAAGCGATTTTGCAGTGGCAGGGGATTGAGATTAGAAAATACCGCGATACGTTATACCGTCTTGATGCCGATTATGTGAAGGCGATTTATGGCAAGTCAGATAACAAGGTATTAGCCAATTTGGCTGACGATGTGGAAATATCGGTGGGGCTATCTCTAGAATTGGCGCTTGCTAGCAGAGCCGTGTTGCCCAATGAGTCTTTTCAATTATTGTCACAATCGTTTCACCAATCGTTTAAAAAACTTTGTCAACGATTTGATATTCCTAGCTGGGAGCGACAATTTGCCAAAGTGGTCATCATGAATGACGACGAAGAAAAGGTGCTCACGGCATCTCAAATACCAAAACAGTTCGCTTTATTATTTCCGAATATCAGTGTTTGGCTGGCAGATGCCCGTGAGCTGAATTTGGCTACCCAAGCAGCTTGTCCGTGGCACTTGGTTTGGATAGACAGTCTTGATAGTTAATGTCATTGATTTAAGACTATCATGGACTGAGACTATCATGGATTAAGGTTATCAAACCGCCATGAATCGCTTGAATTTGCGCTATATACACCAATTTACGCTGTAAATTTGTCATCAAAATTTGCAGTAGGTATGATAGACTTATTAGCGAATAATAGCGAGGGCGAACCCTTTAACTGCTTTCTTCTAACTGCTTTCGTCACCCCACAAAAAATGACTAAAAAGGACATCTATGGCAACCACAACTTCTCTTAACATCGCCTTTATTGGTGGCGGTAATATGGCATCGGCACTTATCGCAGGGCTATTAGCAAAAGGTCAGCCAAGTAGCCTACTGCATGTGGTTGAAACCGATGCCGAGAAGTTAGCGGATTTTCAAGCCAAAGGGTTGAATACCTACGATGCGAGCAATGTCGACAACACCAAACACGCCATCGAAAAAGCTGATGTGGTCGTGCTAGCCGTCAAACCGCAGGTCATTAAAGATGTACTACTGCCAGTCAAAGACAGCTGGGGCGAGCAAGTGGTTATTTCAATTGCCGCAGGGATTGCTACCGACAGCTTAGCCCAATGGTTGGGGCCGCAAGTCAAACTAGTGCGAGCGATGCCAAATACCCCTGCGATGATTCAAATGGGTGCCACAGGCCTGTACGCGAAAGCCGGGGTGAGCGAGGCGGAGCAGCAACTCGCGCAGCAAGTGATGTCCGCGGCAGGACTGGTGTTATGGGTAGATGACGAAGAGCTACTGCACGCCGTGACTGCTATCTCAGGGTCAGCGCCTGCGTATTTCTTTTATATGTTAGAAAACATGATTGCCACGGGTGAAAAATTGGGACTGACTCAAACCCAAGCCACGGCTTTGGCAATGCAAACGGCACTAGGCTCAGCGCAAATGGCATTGACCAGTCATGATACGCCAGCTGAGCTGCGTCGCAAAGTGACCTCGCCCAATGGGACTACCCAAGCAGCAATTGAAGTGATGGATGCAAAAAAAATGCATCAAATTATTGCCGATGCCATGCTAGCATGTGAGCAGCGCTCCCGTGAGCTCAGCCAAGCGTTTGGCAAATAACTCGATTTGGCTATAACATTGGCTACAACAGCAAATTTTAATTGACTATCTTAACGGCTTATCGTTAACAAGTGTGTAAGCAGCAAATAAGGATAAAAACAGGGCATGACTAATCTTTTGGCAGGGTTGTTTGATATCGTCGTCGCGGCGGCGATGATACTGGTTTTCTTTCGATTTATGCTGCAGTTTGCTGGCATTACTGCAAAGGATGCGTTTGCCAAACCCATTTATCGTATGACACGCATTGTCGATGTGTTTGGACGTATTTTCCCAACCCTTGGCGATGGCAGAATCAATACCGCAAGTTTGGTGTTGCTGTTTTTGCTGCGGATGATTTTTATTTGGGGCGTGCTTGGCATGATGCGCGTTGATAGCCAAAATATTGGGCTGTTTTATATGCCAGAGGTGAACTTAGCCATGGTTGATTATCTATCGCGGCATTTTTCACCTGTCATGATGTTTTTTGTGGCGGCCGTGACCTTGCTGATTGATTTTTTAAGAATGTGTCAGTACATCATTATTGGCTCGTTTATCGGGGGTTGGGTGATGCTTTTTACCCAAAAAATGCCAGCAATTTTTGGCCTGCTCACCCTGCTTAGTGAGCCAATTATTCAGCCATTTCGCAAAGTCTTACCTGCCACAGGTATGCTTGATTTAGCCCCTATGCTGGGTTTTTTCTTGATTATTTTGCTAGAAACCTTGGTGCAAACTGTAGGTGTTTATTTATTAACCCTATAGTCTTTTCCAAACGACGATTAAATAGTTAAGCTTTAAAGCAGTGGGCTAAACAGGCGAATAGCGTTGTCCAAGAATTTTGCCCCAAAGCTACGCTGCTGCCATCCATCGCGCTGTAATGGCTCACTTTGTTGCAGGTATTCATGCTGGCAAGTGAGCATTTGCTGGGTCATGGTACGATTATAAATCGCCATACTCACCTCCATATTCAGATAAAAACTGCGCATATCCATATTGACGGTACCAAATAAGCAATAATCGTCATCCACGCACAAAATCTTGGCATGTAGCAAGCCTGCATTGAACAAATAAATCTGCACCCCTGCTGACAACAGTGGCTCAAAATAAGCCTGTGAAGCAAACCGCACCAATAGCGAATCTACTTTTTTGGGTACATTTAAAATCACCTTGACCCCACGCTTGGCAGCGGTAGTGATAGCGAGCAGCAGCGCATCATCGGGCACAAAATAAGGCGTGGTAATAACCACTTGTTTTTTGGCGGCAAAAATCGCACACACCAAGGTTTCATAGATGACATGCCCTGTTAATTCTGGCGCCGATGGAATCAGCTGCAAACTGACTTGACTCACCGATGGGTAAGCTTGTAGGTTGCTTTGCAGCGGCAAAATGTTTAACAAGGGCGGCTGAGCGACACGCGTGTTAGCGTTTTGACCTACCCCGCGAGAATTAGTCACGTGTTGTAATTTGCGATGATGCAGCTTTGATGTGCCAATATACAGCGACTCGGTATAGAACGACTTGGTAAAGCGATTAACGATTTTTTTAAGGCCGGAAAAATTGGCGTTGGTTTCTGCGCTGATATCCGTGGTCGTGACAAGTGCCATGGCTTTCACCGAATTGACGTTATCATGACCTTCCACCCGTATCATGACATCAATCCATTTGCCCACATGCTCGTTTTGTTTGAAAAAATCGGGGTCGATTAAATTAAAACTTCCCGTATAGCCATAGCAGTTGTCAAAAATAGCCAGCTTACGATGATTGCGGATATCAATGCGTTTGACAATAGTTTTGAACAAACCCACGGGCAGCGACTCATGCACAAAAACATCAGCGTCTTTGAGTTTTTGCACCCACGAACTGCGAAAAAACGCATGACTGCCAACGCTATCAGCGAGCAAATGCACGGATACGCCGCGCTGGCTAGCCGCCATCAAAGCTTCTAATAACTCAATCACCCGGCCTTGTGGCGACACAATATAAAACTCTAGCAAAATCATCGTGTTTGCCGCACGGATATCGGCTAATAAACTGGCAAAAATATGGTCAGCGTCTGTCATCAGCGTCAGCGTATGATGGTCATACACGCCAAGCCCAGTTTTTAGTAGGGCGATATTGCTCAGTTGCCGTGCTTCGGTGTCTAAATTTTTGGAAATTTCATTAAAATCAATATGCTGAGCGTTGGCAAAGTCACGCAGTAATTTTTGCGCCATCAAACTGCGCTTACGATACTGATGCCCAATATTGATTTCACCAAATAACATATAACCGATGATGCCAACAACAGGTAGGGCAAACAACACCGCAATCCAAGCAATGGCCACGCTTTGGTGGCGCTGCTGTTGAATAACCCGCACCACTAGCCAAAGCGTAATGAGAAAATGGGCAATAACACCTAGCTGCCATAGCAACGTCTTGACAATCGACCACTCCAATAATAACCCCATACTAGCTTGCCTGACCTAGTATTGAGTTGTAATGAAAGCGCTTGGGAATTCTTTGACCATGAGGGTGGACAATGTCAGCGACTTTGAGCACGTGTTGTGTCCAAATATCTGCGCATTGTACCGCTGTCACAAGCTTATCACCTAGTGCCAAGCGACCTGCGATATAACTTGCCAGACTACAGCCCGAGCCATGATATTCACCCGCCAGTCTTGGCAAAATCGCTTGGTATGCCAGTCGGCAGGTTTGGTTGTCATTAATGTATAAATATTGCTCGATACCAGAGGCTTGGCTATCGTGAGACGTCTTGACTAGCACTGCTTTGGCACCTTGCTGGCACAAATCTTTGGCGGCGGCGTGTAGATTGTCGATGCCTGTCAAATCACGCAGTTCAATGCTGTTGGGGGTCATCAGGGTCGCAAAAGGGGTCAACTGGGCAAAGGCAGTCACCAAGGTGTCTTTGTCGCCTAACGCACCGCCACTGTTGGCCACCAGTACTGGGTCAAGCACATACGGCGTACCTGTTGCAATACTGCCATCGGTGAAAAGCTGCGCGAGCATCGCAATATTGTCAGTGGTGCCAAGCATCCCTGACTTGATGGCTTTGACAGGCAAATCATTGAGCACCGCCAGTGCTTGCGCCCTTACCAGCTCACTTGCGCATGCCTCAAATCCAAAAACTTGCTGTGAACTTTGAACGGTCACTGCGGTACACGCACTCGCTGCGTGACTCCCTGCTTGCCCAATCGACTCAATATCCGCTTGCAAGCCTGCACCACCTGAGGGATCTAACCCCGAAAAACACAATACAGTGGGGCGCAGTGTCATGCTGGGTACTAGAATAGGGGCAAGAGTAGCAGGGGTTGACATAAGATTCTCACAGGCTGGTTATCAATCCTTATAAGGATTAGTTAAATGGTTTTTTTAATCATTAATTTCAAACAGATTATCACATAACGACTGAGCCATAAACAGCCACTAGGTCATAGGCAGGCAGGGTGCCACTGCCAAGGTGCTGCAATTATTCTCACATAATTTTTTTAAAAAGTCTTGCAAATTTGGATTGGTTTGTTATAATGCCCACCCACAATACTTGAGGTTAATGGCGACATTGACTAAAATTATTGTGCGGTGTTATAGATAAGTAAGACCAATTCGGTGACGTGGGTGAGTGGCTGAAACCACAGCCCTGCTAAGGCTGCATACGGGAAACTGTATCGAGGGTTCGAATCCCTCCGTCACCGCCATTTATTGAATCAAAATTAGTTTTAAAATTATTTAAAATAAAGTTTGACAAAATAAATATTCTAACTTATAATAGCGCCCACTTCAAACGAAGACATTAGTTAAGCGCTTGTAGCTCAGTTGGATAGAGCATCAGGCTACGAACTTGAGGGTCGGGGGTTCGACTCCCTCCAAGCGCACCACTAATTACTCTGTTAAAATTAATCGCCACTCTTTGAGTTTAGGCGATTTTTTTTATGTCTTATTTTTTTATGCCTCATATTACTCGGCGGGTTATTTTGCCGTTCCGTTTTTTTCACCACTGCCTCACTATTGCCTAAGGCATTTTCATCCCATTTATGTTGATCTGAGTTATGTTTATCCCAGTTATGTTTATCTAAGCCATGCGCTGATGGGTCTCGAGTGTGCGTTTGAGTCATAGCCTTTTGGTTGTATTTAGGCTACAATTTCGCTACCACTACCATCATTAGCTTGCCATACCTATGCCTAAGACCAAAACCCCAATGTTAAAAACAGCTGAGACCAACAACCAGCCGCAATCCTTACCATCAGCGCCATTGCCAGAACAACAACCCGTGATGGCAAGAGCGGCTACTCGGCTGATTGCTATGCTATATGATGGTATGTTGATTTTGGCGATGCTATTTTTTGTGCAGATGCTGCTGATTGTATTGGGGACTAAACTGCTAGGTTTGGCAGGGACGGATATGAAGCAAGCGGCGACATTACCGCTATGGTATCGAAATATTGTGCAAATCCCTGCGTTCGTGATTATCTTGGTCGGGTTTTATGGGGTATTTTGGCGTAAGGCAGGGCAGACGCTTGGCATGCAGACTTGGCGGCTTAAAACCATGAACCGTGATGGCTCATTGCTGAGTTGGCGGCAATCGATGATGCGGATATTAGCCGCGTGTTTATTACCCGTGGTCTGCGGGATGATAGGCTATCTCATCCACCAGTCGGTGGGTGCGCTGTATTTTAGTATGTTTATCGGGCTATTGTTTAATTATTGGTTTGCATGGGTCAATAAGCAAGGCTTGGCGCTGCATGATTTGCTATCAAACACCGTGACCATGAAAATGCCAAAAATTAACCACGAAGGCTTGTTTGCTGGGTTTAGAAAGAAATAATTACTTGTCTCTCGCCCACAACCAGTCCGCTAAATCGAGCAAATAGTTATCATCGCCAAATTCAGCAATCACCGCATTTTTAGCGGCATCAAATAAGCTTTGCGCGTAGGTTTTGGCAGCTTCCACGCCCAGTAGTTTGACATAAGTGGATTTATCCAATTTCTCATCACTACCCGCGGGTTTGCCAAGCTGCTCGGTGTCGGCAGTCACATCCAAAATATCATCTTGTACTTGAAAAGCCAACCCAATCTGCTCGGCAAAGCTACTGAGTGCTTGCCGCTCGCTGTCAGTTGCGTTGGCACAGATGGCACCCATCAATACTGACGCTTCAATGAGCGCGCCTGTTTTGTCACGGTGGATAGCTTCAAGCTCAGTTTGGCTAAGCTGTTGGTGTTCGCCATTTAAATCCAGCATTTGCCCCATGACCATCCGCCGGGCTCGCGGCGCAAACGTGGCAGAAAGCGGAGTAGCAAACTCACTGTTTTCACCAAAATATGTATGGGTCAGGGCTTCAAATGCCAAGGTCTGTAGCACGTCACCGGCAAGCATGGCAGCGGCTTCACCATAGGCGATATGGGTAGTAGGACGACCTCGGCGCAGCGCATCATCATCCATACAAGGCAAGTCATCATGCACTAGCGAATAGCCGTGTAGACACTCCACCGCCATCATGGCACGGCGCACGTCATTAGACAATGGATGGGATGGGTGGGCAAGACTGTTGTTGGTTCTTACTGTGGCAAAAGTTGCTGCAACCAGTAAAGGACGTACCCGTTTGCCGCCATTGGTCATCGCGTATAGGCTTGCTTCATGCAGCGGTGAGGGTAACTTGCAGACTTGGAGGTAGGCTGTGATATCCGATTCTAGTTGGTCAATGACTTGGCGCGAAAAAGCAGTAAATTCCATAATCAATTCTTTTGTATGTGTTAAAATTTTGAGCAATAAAAAAGCTGCCCCCATTAAGGTTGAGCAGCCTTTTTGTAAAATGGCGCAACAAGTTTAACCCATTAGTCTAGGAAATTAAAGCTATCTAAATCCATCGCCATTAACTCGCTTGGTGCCAACATGCTCTCTGAGTGACCTGAGGCGCGTGGCAATAGTTTTTCAAAATAGAACTCAGCGGTTTTGATTTTGGCTTCATAGAATTCTTTGGTTTCGCTGCCGCCATTTTTGAGTTTGTCGTACGCTACTGCTGCCATACGTGCCCAGTGATAGCCCATGATGACATAGCCTGAGTACATTAAGTAATCATCGGATGCCGCTGAGACGATTTCACGGTCTTTACGAGCCGTGAGCATAATACGTGTGGTGAGGGTATTCCACTCTGCACAGTATTTGGTCAATTCCCAAACGAATTTACGCATCCCTTTATCTAATGCATATTCACTACACCATTTCATGATATTGGCGGTGTAATCAAGTAGCACCTTGCCTTTGGATTGGATTAACACTTTACGACCTAGTAGGTCAAGCGCTTGTACGCCTGTGGTGCCTTCATACAAGGTTGAGATACGTGCATCACGGGCGATTTGTTCCATGCCCCATTCTTTGATATAGCCATGACCACCGTAGATTTGCATACCATGTTTGGCACATTCAATGCTTAGTTCAGTTAAGAAGCCTTTGAGTATTGGGGTATAAAAGCCCAATTTATCATCCCATTTGTGGAACTCAGCATCGTCACCGAGCATCGCGCCTTCAAACATTTTATCAGCATAGCGTGATGCGTGATAAATCATTGAGCGCGCCCCTTCTGAGAAGGCTTTTTGGGTGAGTAGCATGCGCGCAACATCGGCATGATGGATAATCGCATCAGCCACTTGGTTTGGCTCTTTGGTACCTGATAGGGTACGCATTGAGCGGCGTTCTTTGGCGTAAGGCAATGAGTTTTGGAAAGCCAATTCCATATGCGCTAAGCCTTCCATGCCTGTGCCTAGGCGAGCAGTATTCATAAAGGTAAACATGGCTTTTAAGCCTTTATTTGGCTCACCGATTAGATAGCCTGTGGCATTATCAAAGTTGAGTACTGCAGTTGCTGAAGCTTTGATACCCATTTTGTGCTCAATTGAGCCACAGTTAACGGGATTGCGCTCACCAATGTCGCCGTTTTCTGTGACCAAGAATTTTGGCACGATAAATAACGAAATACCCTTGGTACCTTCAGGCGCATCGGGTAGGCGTGCTAAAACGATATGCACGATATTTTCTGTCAGGTCATGTTCACCGGATGAAATAAAGATTTTGGTACCACTAATCTTATAAGTACCATCGTCTTGTGGGATGGCTTTGGTTTTAACTTGACCCAAGTCGGTACCACATTGTGGCTCAGTCAAACACATGGTGCCCGACCAACGACCTTCTACCAAGCCTGGCATATAAGTGGCTTTTTGCTCAGGGGTGCCGTATTGCATGATGGTATTCATACAGCCTACCGACAGTCCTGGATACATGGAAAATGCCCAGTTTGCTGTGCCCATCATTTCACTTTTGATGAGGTTGACTGACATTGGCATATTCAAGCCACCAAATTCTTCAGGAAACGGTATGGCTTGGTACCCAGCTTCAACGAACATATCATAAGCTTCTTTAAAGCCTTTTGGCGTGGTGACAACACCCTTGTCAAAATGGCAGCCTTCAGCATCGCCTGATTGGTATAGTGGCATCAACACATTGCTACAATAATCCGCAAAACTGTCAAGCATCATATCCACGGTTTCCGGATCGGCATTTTCACCAGATTTTAAGGTTTTGTAGTGTTCGGGGTAATTAAATACTTCATTGGTTAAAAAGCGAATATCACGCAGGGGGGCTTTATATGATAATGGCATACGCTGAAATCCTTTTAATAGGCTATTAACTAAGATAGAAAATGAAAGGTAAAAATAAGTCTGCTCAGTATAAAGGTATTTGCCACTAAAAGCTTCAAATCATAATAAATATTCATAAATAATACCAATTATCATAAAATTATTTTATGATTTTGTAGTGCAAAGCTTCGCATGGACAAGAATGCAACAATTACCAACTACCTTAAACTTACTCGTTTTATTTAAACTTTACCAAAGATATTAAACCACCAAACGTATTGAAAAATCATTTGTGAGCCACTCTTGCCAAATATTCCCAACCCATCTCCCAACCAATCTCCTAGTCCATCGCTAGCTGATACGTCGACACTGCCAGCCAATCAACCTGCACCGACATCACTCAACAAACGCGAGCGCGGCGCCGTACTGTGGTCAATTATCAAAAAATTATCCGTTTTTGCAAAACCTTATCATTCATTAATCATGGCGACGTTGCTGCTCACGGTGGTTGGTTCATTTGCCGCGCAGGTCAATGCTTTTGTACTGCGTTACACGGTCGATCATTTGACCGAGATTCTCAAACTCAGCGAGCCGTGGCAGGAAGGTGCAAAACTGCTCACGACTATCAGCATCGTGCTACTGCTCAAAGAACTGTTGTACGCGGCAATCAGCTTTGGACAGCGCTATTTTGGTGAAAAAATCCGTATTAATTTGTCCCGGGATTTATCGCAAAAAGTCGTGGCGCGTATTTTAAGTTACCGCATGGGGTTTTATACCCACCCTGATAACGACAGTGGTAAGCTGCAGACGCGCATTGATTTGGGTGTCAGTAGTCTGACCCGCTTGGTGCAAAACTTTTTTATTGATATGTTGCCGTTATTTGCCAATGCGATTGTAGCGCTGGTAGTGATGTTTAGTGCCAATGTGTGGGTGGGGCTGGTAGGGCTGGTGATTGTGCCGATTTATTTTTATATCAGTCAAAAACAAGCCACGCGCTTGCAAGGCTTTCGTCGGCAGATGCGCCACTATCGGGAGAGCAAAAGCGAGCAAATCATTTCGCTCATTAACGCTATTACCGTGATCAAATCCTTTGTCCGCGAACCGATTGAAGCGCAAAAACATTTTGCCATTCAAAAAGAGATGACCGATAACCAACTCAAAACGCGCGGTATTGGCTTTGGCTATGATGCACTCAAAAGCTTTATCGAGCAGATTGGTGTGGTGGCGATTATTATTTTAACCGCGTATTTTGTGCTTGATGGGCAGATGACCATTGGCATGATTATGTTTCATGTGCTGTTATTTCAAAACGTGGCATCGCCGATTCGCCAGTTGCATCGTATCTATGATGAGGTCAATGATGCGCTGACTTATGCCGAAGGGTTTTTTGATATCTTAGAAGATGATAGCCAAATCGAAGTGGTAGGCGGTGTCAATCCTGCGACGGTGCAGGGTGATATCGAACTTCAGCAGGTGGATTTTGTCTATCCCAACGGCAACCAAGCCCTGCAGGATGTCAGCTTTCGCATTCGGCGCAACCGAATTACTGCATTGGTCGGGTTGAGTGGCGCAGGTAAAAGCACCATTATCAATCTGTTGGTAAAATTTTATCAGCCCACGCAGGGGCGAATTTTGCTCGATGGCAAGGATTTGCAAGACTATGATACCCATGAACTACGCCAACAAATCGGTTTGGTGTTGCAAAAAAACCATATTTTTGGCGGGACTATTGAAGAAAATATTCGTTATGGCGATTTAACTGCCAGCCAAGCCCAGATTGAGCAAGCAGCAATACAAGCCTCTATTCATGAACAAATCACCCAGCTGCCCAAAGGCTACCAAAGCGAAGCCAAATCCTTGTCAGGTGGACAGCAGCAGCGTATTGCACTGGCACGTATGTTTCTCAAAAATCCGCCAATTGTCTTTTTGGACGAGCCGACCGCAAGTCTAGATGCCATTGCCAGCCAGCAAATCAAGCGCAGTTTGGATTTAATCAAACAAAACCGCACGGTGATTATCGTGTCGCACAATATCGCGCAGATTATTGACGCTGATGATTTGGTGGTCATCGAGCAAGGGCGCGTGGTGGAGACAGGCACGCATGATGAACTCTATCGCAAGCAAGGCAAATACTATGAGATTTTTAATGCCATGTCCGATAGTTTAAATCTTGATAAAATCACCCAAACGTTAGAGAGCCATTAATTTAGGGCTCATCATGCAGGCTTAGCCTGCGTACTGGTAGTTCTAAGCGGATTAACGCCGTAACCCTGCTGACTTAAATTTATGCTACCATAACTGTTTTGTCATATTTACCCAACTTCACCCAACAAGTTAGTCAATACTCATGGAATCTCAAGTCTTAAAAATATTTTTGGCACTGGTGGTACTGGTCAATCCATTTGCCGCGTTATCGTTATTTATTGATATCACCAAAGACGCCAATCGACAACAAACTCGCAAAGTTGCACTGATTTCAGCCATTACCGTGTTTGTGACCATTGCGATATTTTCGTTGGCAGGCGAGCCTATTTTAAAGTTGCTGGGGATTTCGCTTGGGTCATTTCGTATCGCAGGCGGTATCTTGGTATTGATTATTGCCATTGGCATGATGAATGGTGCTGGCAATGTTGCCAAACCGCATGTCGGCAAATCAGGGGATTTAAATGGCGTGGCGTTTCAAGGGGCGGCATCTGCCGTAGTGCCGTTGACGATTCCGATGGTGATTGGTCCGGGTGGGATTTCTACCGTGATTATTTATGCCGCGAGCGGGCATAGTTATTTTAATATGCTAGCGATTATCACCGCAGGTTTGATTATTAGTATTATTACTTATCTAAGCTTTATGGCAGCGGGGCAGGTGAGTCGTTTTTTAGGTGATACCGGGCTTAATGTGCTCAATCGTATCATGGGGATGCTACTTGCAGCCGTTGCGGTAGAGATTTTTGTTGGCGGCTTAAAAAGTATATTTCCGCAATTGTTGTAAGTTCAATGTTTCAAGCTACATGGTTCGCTAAATAATTTATCACAGCAACCCTCAAGCATTAAGCATTGTAGTGGCTGTGTTAATATCATAAATTATGCTTGATTTTTACCGTGAAAGTCGCCATTTTAATAATCATGCAATATGCCAAAACCTGTTAATAAGCTATCAACAAGCTTTTAAAAAAATGCAAGCGTTAAACCATGCTTACGTTGATTAAAGCGATAAGACAGGTTGACTAACAAGTTGCTTAGCCTAGTTCATAAGCTTAGTTCATAAGATAGCTACTAAGGTAGTAACCAAAGTAGTCACTGGGGCGGATAAAAGATTGAGGAGCGACAATGCAAAAAGATATAAAATCAGATTACCAAAGCCTAATGCAAGCGGCAAAGGATACCAAAGCAGAAGCGATGATGCTAGAGTTTGTCGAGCAAGATGATGGCAAGATGGTACTACGTACCTCGAATGACGAGTCAGAAGACTTGGTAAGCATTGAATTTTCTGACAAAGTGAAAGAGCTGTTGGGGGATGATACCCAGTTGATTGGTCAAAGCATGATTCATGCTGCCATTCAAACCTTAATGCAAAAGCAGCTCTCGCAGTGGCATGCCAATGTGTATGACGAAGAACCCGTGCATTATAGCTAACGCTTAAAACCTATTTATTGATTTGTTGAACCCATAAGACTAAAGACTTATGGGTTTTTTTATGCTTAGATTTTTTATTTGTGGGCAAATCCTTTATAATTAGCCATAATTTTTCTTCTGTGTTTCACTTATCAAAAAGAGCCGCCACCATGCCTATGCAAACCGCCAATTTTTATACCATCAATCATTCTAATTATCCTGTCAAAACCATTGGGGTTTTAGGTGGCGGACAGCTGGGTATGATGTTGGCGCAAGCGGCGTTGCCACTGGGCATTCGCTGCGTGTTTTTGGAAGATAGTGCCAATTGCCCCGCACGCTTACTGGGCAAAGTGTTTAGTAGCGAGCAATTTGAAGATTTTGCCCAAAGCTGCGATATTTTTACCTTAGAATTTGAAAACACCCCGCTCAAACCTGCCCAGTTTTTGGAATCCACCAAAACCTTGTACCCATCGTCATTTGCGCTATCAGTGGCACAAGATCGGTTAAATGAAAAAAACTTGTTTAATCAATTAGATATCGCCACCGTGCCTTTTATGGCAGTGCATAGCAAAGCCGATATCCAAGCCGCTGCCGCCAAATTGGGGCTACCCTTGGTGCTCAAAACCACACGCGGGGGCTATGATGGCAAAGGGCAGTTTGTGGTCAAATCCGCTGACCAAATCGACACCGCGTGGGCAGAGCTTGGTGACGCAACCAAAACAGCGCCGCTCATTGCCGAAGGCTTTATTCACTTTGAGCGCGAAGTATCTATTATTGCAGTGCGCGCCCAAAACGGTGAAATCCGCTATTATCCGCTCGTGCAAAATGAACATAGCAATGGTATTTTAGCCAAATCAACCGCACCTGCGCCCAATGTTGATAACCTCACGGAGCAAGCCCAAAGTAATATCAAAAAATTGCTCGAGCACCTAAACTATGTGGGCGTGTTGACGTTAGAATTATTTGTGACTTCTGAAGGCGGCGCTGAAAAATTGCTAGCCAATGAAATTGCACCTCGCGTGCACAACTCAGGGCACTGGAGTATTGAAGGCGCGGTAACCAGTCAATTTGAGAATCACATGCGTGCGGTGGCAGGGTTGCCATTGGGAGACACAGCCATCGTCAAACCCTCTGTCATGCTGAACGTCATCGGAGAGTACCCAAAACTGGACGAAGTCCTAGCCATCGCTGGCGTGCATGTGCACAATTATGATAAAGAAGAACGCGAAGGTCGAAAAATCGCTCATATCACTGTCATGCCGAGCGATAGCAGTCAACTGGATAACACGGTCGCGCAAGTGGTTGCAAAATTACCCAATAAATTGTCTGACTAAAGCCATGTAACTAAAGCTATGTGTCAGCAAACACACCGCAATCATCCGTGAGGTTGCGCATAGTCAAATCAAACGGGGGTTAAAGTTTGATATTACCCAATTTCTCCTCATCAATTTGCAGCTCGTTGGCAACTTCACTCACCGTTTGGCGATTGGCGCGGTCAAGATAAGTTTGGGCTTTATCGACTTCTTGGGTTAGTACGTTGACTGTTTGTTGCATATTACCCAATGCTTTGACTTTGAAGTCGTCAATCGCGTCCATAGTTTCATAGATATGGTTAAAGGCTTTTTGCAGTTTTTCCATATCTACTGAGCTACTACTGGCTTGCTCGTGTACCTGTGCGGTTTGGCGTTTTAATAGCACTGAGGTTGATTCAATCAAACTACTTGTGGTCGAATTTAACGCATTGATTTGGTCGAGCACCAGTTTTTGACTACTCAGCGCTTGTGACACCATCACCGCAGTACGCAGCGCAGCAACCGTTGTCGTCGTGGCACGGTCAACACCTTTGATAAGCTCTAAGTTGTTTTTGCGAATCATATCAAGCGCCAAATACCCTTGGATGTTCACCGCCAGTTGGGTCAAAAAATCCATGTTTTTTTGGCGGAGATAAAACAGCAATTCTTCTTTGACTACGCGTGCTTTTTCAGGGTCAGTGGCTTCAAGCTCACCGATTTTTTGCTCTAGACGTTCATCAATTTTTTGACCGACATAAATATATTGACGGAGCGACTGCATCAGTGCCCACATATTGACCTTTTCTTGCTCAATGCTGGCATTGTCTTTCATCAGTTCATCTTTGCCGTGATACAGGCTTTCGATGATGGCATTGATATGGTTTTGCGAAGATTGGTATTTACGAAAATAATCTTGTACGGATTTGCCCATTGGGATGATGCCCAAAAATTTGCGTGGACTTGACAGCGAACCTTGTCGGCTTGGATCTAGGTCTTCGACCACGCTGCGTAGCTCAGTCAAGGATTTGGCAATCGGGGAGTTGTCAAATAAGGCTTTATCCATGCTTTTGGCAGGACGATCAAGCATGCGATTTGCAATCTGCGCGGAAGCGCGAATTTCGGCACTACCTAGCTGATGAATGGCTTTGACTTTCTCATCGAATACAGACGTGTTGACAGGGGTTTGTAATACATGCATCACAAAATCGTTCACTTTGGCATCAAGTTCAGGCACTTTGGTTAGGTCAAGTTTGACCAGTTGGTCGGCTTCGTCTTGTGGCACAACGGCAACGGGTTGCGGCGCTTCAAGGGTGATGACAGGGCTGGTTTCTGGCGGGGTGAGTTCTGGCATGATATATCCTTGAGTTGTCTATATTGGTATTTGTATATTAACTTGCCTTTTAGTTTGTCTTGGTATTTTAGCGGTTTGAGCTAACGCTAGTTTGATTATCTTGGTGAATTATTTCATTTGTTGTTCTATTTGGGTAATCATTTTTTCCATGCGCGTTTGACGAATGATTTTTTTATGATGCTACGTCAGTGTGACAGCGTAACAAAAAATTTTTCAATCACATGTTAAAAAATAAAAGCCCAACAGTTAGTTGGGCTTTTATTTTTTCAAAATTCTTGGTAATAGAATATATTATTGTACCCGTGATAGGTATTCGCCAGTGCGGGTATCGACTTTGATTTTTTCGCCTTGTTGGACAAATAATGGCACACGTACTACCGCGCCTGTTTCAAGAGTTGCAGGTTTACCGCCGCCACCTGATGTATCGCCTTTTAGACCTGGGTCAGTTTCGGTAATCACTAACTCAACAAAGTTTGGCGCAGCAACGCTTAAAGGCACGCCATTGAATAGGGTAATGGTACATTCTTCGTTGCTATTTTCTTTTAACCATTTCGCCGCATCGCCCATCGCGTTTTTGTCGGCTTGTAGCTGCTCAAAGCTTTCTGGGTGCATAAAGTGCCAGAATTCACCATCGTTGTATAGGTAGTTCATTTCAGTATCAACAACGTCAGCGCCTTCAAGACTATCGCCAGATTTAAAGGTGTTTTCTAATACTTTACCCGTTTTTAGGTTACGCATTTTGACGCGGTTGAATGCTTGACCTTTACCTGGTTTAACATATTCATTTTCTAAAATTGCAAATGGATTGCCTTCATGCATGACTTTTAAGCCAGCTTTAAATTCATTGGTTGAGTAAGTTGCCATAAAATTTCCTAATAAGGTGTTGCGACTAAAAAATAACCGAGGTAAATCAAATCTTTGTATAATAGCCAATTTGCTAAAAACGCGCTGCCTACGGGGTAACCCTATCAGCGACAGGCGTTATCAGCAAGCGGCATTGACAATTGGATAAACAGTATATGATAAACTATTTGGCGACACAAAAAAACTGGCAAAATGCGTTTTCTGATACCATCACGAGCTTTGCTGAATTGGCGCAAGCGTTAGATTTGCCGATAGATAGTTTTGACAGTCAGGTCGGTCAATTTCCCCTAAGAGTGCCACGTCGCTTTGTGCAAAAAATGGGGAAAGGCGATATCCATGACCCATTGCTTAAGCAAGTGTTGCCGACGTTTCAAGAAACGGTACAAGTCACCGGCTTTGTCACCGACCCACTCGATGAACAACACGCCAATCCGGTCAAAGGCATCATTCATAAATACGCATCACGTGTGCTGATTCCTGTCACCGGGGCTTGCGTGGTCAATTGTCGCTATTGTTTTCGCCAGCACTTTGACTACCACGAGAATCTACCGACCCACAATGATTGGCAAGCCATCAGTGCCTACATCACAGCGCACCCCGCGGTTAATGAGGTGATTTTAAGCGGCGGCGACCCGTTATCGCTGAGCAACCGTCGTTTATTGGAGATTTTCACCACCCTTGAAGCACTACCCCAAGTGCAGACCATTCGTATCCATACCCGCGTACCTGTGATGATTCCTGAACGCTTAGATGAGCCGTTACTTGCGCGATTTTCCAACAGCCGCTGTCACATCGTCATGGTCATTCATGCCAATCACCCCAATGAAATCGACCAAGAAACGCAAATATTTTTGGGTAAGGCAAAAAAAGCGGGTGTTACGTTACTTAACCAAACCGTGCTACTCAAGTCGATTAATGACGATGCAAATACGCTTGCAAGCTTGAATGAAAAATTATGGCAAGCGGGCGTATTACCCTATTATTTACATGTGCTTGATAAAGTTGCCGGGGCGAGCCACTTCTATATTTCAGATGAGCAAGCAGTCGCTCTGTACTGGGAATTACTCGCCAAATGTGCCGGCTACTTGGTGCCAAAGTTGGTACGAGAGTTGCCTAATAAGCCATTTAAAACGCCCGTTGACTTGTATAACCACTAACATATTTTGAAACACAACAACTAAAATAAAAGATTATCTGTTACTTATCTGATAAATAGTACAATTATCTTAAATATCTAGCTAAAACCTGGCTTTTGTGTTACTTATTGTTGTTAAATAAGTCGAAAAATGTTGTGCATTTTGGTGCAAAAAAATGGTTACGGATCTCACACTAGACGATTTCTTACAGCGCATAAACGATATACCGACCAGTCCTATTGAACTCAAAGTTACCCAGGATTCGTTGCAGGATACGACCGATTGGCAGATACAATTTAATCGTATGTCGGCGTGTGAGATGTATGACGAATATAAATTCGTGATAAACCAGTTGATGTTTGCCGATATTGACGATGTCAAACGCTTTGCATTATTTGATGAGGTTAATAAAGCCGTCAGCGTATTACTTGGCAAATTGCGGGTGAATTACCAAACCCAGCCGGGGATTTTGGATGAAGAAAAACAGCAAGGCTTAGATACCGTGCTATCAGTGCTTTATCTAGGCATCATGTTTTACCATGTCATCTGGCAACGGGCAGCGGCTCGACCTGAAGTGGCTGAGAAAAAAGGCATCATTAGCCTATTTCGCCAAACACCTCAATCACTTACCTCCACTCAAGTCATTCAGCGCTCCCTCTACAGTACCATGCTATTACTGCGCCAATCGCTGTTTGAAAAATATATCGGCTATCGTAAAGATACACAGGTGATTTGGCAATATCTGAATGCCTGCTATCGATTTGCGGTCACTAATGATTGGCAGTCTATCTCCTTGCCAATCAAACTGCATTCTGCCAATGAGTATAACAAACAAGGTGCACCGCTATCGATTGAGGAAATATATTTTCATTGCTTGACGGTAGCGGTTACCAATCCGTATGCTTGTCGGCGTGCGGATATTGTAGCCATACAAAAAGTAAGTACCCAGTGGATTGAAGCGCTAATAATTAGCAAAGACTTGCTAGAAAAACCTTACCTGTATATTGATTTAGAAGGTAAGCAGCCGCCCAAACTGCTAGAAATCGATGGTACATTCAATCCCTTTGCAGCAGCCAGCAATTGCCTGTTTGTCATGTTTAGCCGGTTGTTTAAACACTTACATCAAACCATCAGCCAAGGTCAAAACAGTAGCGATGCTGAGATAAAAAACAGCGCGCGTCAGGCCAAATTGGTATTGAATAATATCCAAGATGGGTTAAAACCAGCGGCACACTATCATCAGAACCATTCAAAATGTGAAGTGGTACTTGGATTTAATAATATCCATTACATGCTTGCGAATAAAACCAGTTTGGGCAATCTCATTCATGCCAATGAGTTGCCTGAGCGGTTAAAACCCAAAACTCAACATACTGAGTATCTTAAAAAATCTACCGTTGTGGAGCTGAACAAAGAAAATCCCCAATCCATGTGCCTGTCGCATGTGTTTAGCTATGCCAATCAACTCGTTGACCCATATCCAAGCAGCAGCCGTGGCGATAGCTATCATCCGCTGAGGCAATTGCAAGTCAATTGCTTAATTGCGCTGCGAAAGGTTAATGGCGCAAAAACTTGGCAGCTCGGCTACATCAAAGACAACCGTCAAGGTTTTATCGATACGCCAACCGGTCAACCCACCAACAAGACCTACTTAGAAATTGAGGCACAAGTACAAGTGCATTGTCAAAATGCCATTCCCTGTGGCGTGCGCTTTCAAAATGCGGGTGGCCGTCAGCCACATTTTGTTGCGGCATTTATTATCCCTAGCGATCCAAACAACGCTGATACCCAGCCCCGTTTGCTGATGGCACGCTTTGGCTACCAAGTGGCAGACAAGCTAGTGGTGCGTATTGAGAGCAAGGAAATTAACGTGCGTCTGACTGAGCTACTTGATATGACTGATGATATCGAAGAATACGCTTTTGTAAGAATTCCGTAAACTTCTAACCGCTAAGAAATGGTAACAAAATCTGCCATTTTAACTCTAACCTATTAAAAATAAAAGATTTTCATATCCTTGTAGCCGTTTTGAAAGATTAATCATATAATAAGAAATTGAATCTAATATTATAAATAATTTATCAAACAGTTCGCTTATAATAGCTTGCACATGGCTCTATAAACCAAGCGTTAATGGGCAAGCGTTTAATGGGATAGTGAATCGATGCAAAAACACAACCAACTCAATCTGTTAATCATTGATGATAACCAGCTGTATGCCGAGCAGTTGGTTGGGTTATTAGAAAAACATTATTATAGACAGGTTAATTTAGGATTTTTGGATGCCAAAGATGAGCTGATTAAGTTATTGCGCCAGTCTTGGGACATTGTTTTGGTGGGAAATGCGTATGATTTATCGTTTAAAGACGTCAAAGAGATCTTAAAAGCCCACCATGCTCACATCCCCGTCATTGCGGTGTTGCCTGATGACGCGACTGCTTACCCAGACGCATTAACTGCCAATGAGCAAGCCCAGACGCAGCTTGTTAGCGACAATGATAAAACCCATGTTTTATTACCTTTATATACCTATTGGGGCGCAGCGGATGCTTTGCCCAAAAGTAGGTTATTGCGCATGGCTATTCGTATCTGCCATGAACACGAGCATCATAAACTCGTCCGCGAGCTTGAGCGGCTAAAAATGGTGTTGAGTGATGCCGAACAGCGTGCCAATATTCTTATCACCAACTCCAAGAGTGCAGTGGCTTATATTGAAGATGGTTTACATATTTATGCCAATGAGCCCTATCTTGAAATGTTTGGGTTTAAAACGCTCGATGAACTGATGGGGGTGCCGGTCGTTGACTTGATTGCGAGCAATAATATCCAAGATTTCAAAACGTTTTTAAAAGACTTTGAAAAAGGCAACCGTACAAACGTCGAATTTGAATTTGAAAGTGTTAGAAAAGATAATACCACCTTCGCCGCTAAGCTGCAGTTAGCGGCTGCTACCTATGACGGTCAGCCGTGTCTACAAGTCATTATCCAGCCCAATGAACAAGCCAATAGTGCTGAGCTTGCCAAAAAACTTGAGGCGATGGAACGCATTGACTCAATCACCGGGCTATTTAATCGTCATGGTTTTGAAAGCCTGTTTCACCGACTGCGTGACGCGATTGTTGAGAAAAACCTATCGGTGGGTTTGATGGCGTTACGCGTCGATAATATTGGTAAAATCCATGCCAGTGTGGGGATTGAAGGAATTGATGGGGTGGTGGTGGCCGTTGCCAATATTCTTGAGCAACATCTCACTGAGATTATTGGGGAAAAGCGAGTGAAAAATGGCTATTTGAGCCGCTTTAATGATAGCATGTTTATGCTAATTATCCCTAATATGCGACAACAAGATTTGACAGCATTGGGACAAAAATTGGTTGCCGATATAAATAGCACCATTATTGAAATTGGTCATCGTACGGTTAAGACCACAGTAACCATTGGTGCAACATTAGTCAACGCCAGTGCACCTGACACCAATAGTATTATTAACCGTGTCATCCAAGCCGTCGGCATGGCAGCCAAAGCCAATAAGGAAAGCAACGACGATAAAGATTTATTCTATTTATATGACCCAAGTAGTTTTGCCAGCAGTGATGACAGCGCGCTGTACGAATCGCTGCGTGATGCGCTAGAACACAGCAAATTTAAATTATTATATCAGCCGATTTATGACGTTGAAAACGATGTCAGTAATATGTTTGAGGTATTTTTACGCCTGCCGCTAGCAGATGGCAGCTTAATGGCACCTGATAAATTCTTAGAAGTGGCCACCCGACATCAGTTGATGGATAAAATCGACCGTTGGATGTTGATTCAAGCCTGTAAAGACTTAAAACGTTACCGTCATGAGGTCGATGCCAGTGCCAGATTATTAGTGCATTTAAGCCCGACATCACTAGCCGATGCCACCTTGCCAAGCTTTATGAGTCGATTGATGCAAGCGTTAGAGACCAGCGAGCCGGGGGTGTTGACGTTGCAGTTTAATGAAACCATGGTAATTGATTATCTAGCGGTAGCAGCCAAACAAAGTAATGAGCTTAACCAAATGGGTTGTCACCTAGGTATCTATAATTTTGGCTCGGCGGTCAATGCAATGGAAGTCTTGGAATTTGTCAAACCACAGCTGGTACGACTCGATCGCAGCTATATCAAAGATTTGAGCAATAATGACAATGTCAATACCGTGGCAACGGTAGTGCGCGAAATCACTGAGCGTGGTTCTAGTTGTTTGATGCCCTTTATTGAAGACCCTGCCGCTATGTCAGCGGCGTGGACAGTCGGTGCGCGTTATTTGCAAGGGGCCTATTTGCAAAAAGCGAGTGACACCATGCACATCGAGAATGAAACCAGCTAAATCCAAGCGCTGAATTTATAAAGTAAAAAAGAGTTCGCCAACATGCACCAAACAATCATTCATAAATCAAACCGATTGCCTATGCTAGGATTGGGTCTTTGTATCGTCATTGCGACAGGTTGTCAACATCAGCCACCCGCTCAGCGCCCAGCAGTTACCTTGCCCGTTTATAGCCAAGGGGATGCCGATAACGGTAAAAAGCAATACGAAGAAGCCTGCCTCAAATGCCACAAGCTGCAGCCAGGAAATAACGAGAAAGGCCCACAATTACTGCGTATTTATGGGGCAAAATCCGCCTTATTAACCGATTATCAATATACAGACGCACTAAAAAACAGCAATATGACGTGGACAGCGGAAAATTTGGATAAATATATCGCCCATCCAAAACAAACCATCGCAGGAACGCGTATGCGTTCTGACCCGATCGCTGATGCCAAAGTCCGCCAAGATATTATTGCCTATATTTCGACGCTTCGTTAAATCGCTTTGTGGCTATGCCTTTTAGCGATATTTTTAGCGAACATGATTGATAAACAAAATTTAAACCTTTAAAGGATAGACCACATGGTGATGGGTAACTTAGACAATCAGCCGTTACAACAACGATTGCAAGCCATGCTGGTGAGTATTAATGAGATCGTCTTGGATAAACCTGAGGTGGTGAAGCTGGCGGTCGCTTGTTTGTTAGCCAATGGTCATTTATTGCTTCAAGATTTACCAGGAATGGGTAAAACCACGCTGGCGCACGCAATTGCCAACCATTTGGGGTTATCGTTTAATCGGGTGCAATTTACCAGTGATATGCTACCTGCCGATATTTTAGGAATTTCGCTGTATAAAACTGATACTGGCACGTTTGAATTTAAGCCAGGCCCGATATTTTGCCAGCTGTTACTTGCCGATGAAATTAATCGATCAAGCCCAAAAACCCAATCTGCGCTGTTAGAGGCGATGGAAGAGCGGCAAGTGTCGCAAGATGGGGTAACACGAAAACTCCCTGAACCTTTTTTTGTGATTGCCACCCAAAACCCGACGCAGCAATCGGGTGTGTTTATTTTACCTGAGTCACAGCTGGATCGATTTTTGATGTGTTTATCGCTGGGTTATCCCTCGATTAATGCAGAGCGAGAGTTGCTACTGGGTAAAGATAGACGTCAAATGCTCAGCAAAATTACCCCGATGTTAGATACCCAATCATTGCAGCAGGCACAAGCGCAAGCCAAAGACGTATATATGGCAGATGTTGTGATTGACTACTTGCAGCGATTGGTAGCGAAAACGCGTGAGAGCCGAGACTATCATGGTCTATCTACCCGTGGTGTGCTAGCGCTCAAGCAAGCGGCACAAGCCTTTGCTTATTTGGGTGGCTACCATGAAGTGACGCCAGAAGATATCCAAGCGGTATTTGCTGCCGTCGTCGATCATCGCTTGGGGCAAGCTTTTATCCCATTTAATCATTTGGGCGGTGAGCAGCCCCAATCGATTGCGACCCAGTTGTTACGCCAAGTGCCGGTACTGGTGTAAACCATGATGTATAACGTGTTTTAGCGTTAAAAACTTTCTCATTGCTGTATTTTTATTATCCGATTAAATTATCCAATTAAGAGCCCGCGCCTATCATGTTTGCCATTCGCCAGCGACTTGAAAACTACTTGCAAACATGGTTTAAGCGTCGAGCGCCAATCAGCCGCGACATCACCCTCAACCTGCGCAACGTATATATTTTTTTGAGTAAAGAAGGATTGCTGTACGCTTTTTTACTCATCATTACCTTTGTCGCAGGGATTAATTACGCCAATAATTTGGTGTTGGGTTTGTGCTTTTTGTTGGGTAGTCTACTCGTGGTGACTATCCATTATACCTTTGCACACTTGGCAGGGTTGCAAATCAAACTGGTGGATATCAGCGACACGCAAGTGGGTGACAAAGTGCAAGTGCGACTGCAAATTAGCAGTGAGTCAAGTCAGCCGCATCGGCAAATTCGGTTAAGTTTTGCCAACAACGCCTTTGACTTTAAACAGCCGATACGCCGCAAACCCAATGCACAGTCCGAACCAAATGATTGGCTGTTGCTCAGTCAAATACAAGCGCCGCAACAGGTGAGCTTATGGTTAACAGCCGATAAACGTGGCAAATTTGTGTTACCCAGGCTCACGGTGAGTACCCTATATCCCTTAGGGATTTTGCAAGCTTGGTCGTACGTATTTTTTGAAGGACACGCGTGGGTGTATCCTGCGCCACTGAGCTATGAGATGAAAGCCAGTCAGTTTGTACCATCTGATGATGAGCAAACCGCTGCCTTACACACCCAAGCAGGGCAGGAAGATTTTGACCAGCTGGATAATTATGTCCCAGGGGAATCATTGGCGCGTATTTCGTGGGCGCATGTCGCGCGCGGGCAAGGACTCATGTCAAAACGTTTTGTGGAGAGTGTGGGGCAGCAGCAATTGCTTGATTACTATCAAATGCCTGCGGTGACGCACGAAGAAAAACTCAGCCAGCTGCGCTATGGTGTGGATAGTTTGACCCAAAGCCAAATCGCTTTTCAATTGCGACTGCCTGATGGTGAAGGCGCAATAGGTGAAGGACAAGCATTTCGTCAGCAATGTTTGCTAAGATTGGCAAAAACGCCATGAGTCGCCCCAACCCAAATCCCCCTAGCTTAACCTTATCTCAGCGCCTAAACCAAATCTCGGCGACTCAGTGGATATTGCTATCTCAACTGTTGATTGTGGCTTTTCACGTCAAAAATTTACCCATTTGGCTATCGGTGTATGCCTTTTTTATTATCCTCTTTCAATTGCAACCGCTGCGACGTTGGTTGCCCAACGCTTTGTATCGTCCGCGCTCATTACAGTTGATACAGTACACAGGATTTATTGCAAGCTTGGTGGGGCTGTATTTGACCTATCGTACTGCCTTTGGATTGGATGTCGGTATCGCGTTTTTGCTATTGTGTGCCGTCAGTAAGCTACTAGAATTGCATACCAGGCGTGATGGCTATGTGGTGCTGAGTTTATCACTGTTTGTATTGGCAGGGCTGTTCTTAATCAACCAAGATTTGATTACAACGCTACAAGTGGCGATTGGCACGATGGTCGTGCTGTTTGCCATGATTGCGCAAAATGATGATGGTACAGGACGCTACCGTACGCTTGGCTTATTGGTCGGTCAAGCGATTCCTCTGACCATTATTCTATTTTTATTTTTTCCCCGATTGCCGCCGCTATGGTCGGTGCATTTGAGCGGCGTGCAAGCAAAGACAGGCATGTCAGATAGTATGTCACCGGGCGATTTTGCCAACCTCAGTCAATCGACTGAATTGGCGTTTCGGGTAGAATTTTTAGGCAATCAGCCAAGCCAACAAAATTTATATTGGCGCGGTTTGGTATTTTCTGATTTTGATGGCACCACCTGGCGCGCCAATCCTCGCACCTCGCTTTGGACGCCCAATCAGCCGTTTGCTGATTGGTTGTTGCCGACGTTGAAGCTGAGTAAACGCTTTACCTTAGCCGTTATCCCTGACTATCGGGTGATTTTGGAGCAGACGGGACAAAATTGGTTATTTGGGCTTGATTATCCGATAACCAACCAAAAAGGCATTGGGCTGACGTCGGATTTTACCCTACGGTATTGGGATACTGTCAATCAGCGTTTCACTTATCAAGTGCATTGGTTAGATGATGCGCCTATCAATTTAGCCTTATCCACCCAGCAGCGTCAGGTCAATTTAGCATTGCCAGCAGGCGGTAATCCGCAAAGTCGCCAATTTGCCCAGCGACTCTACCACCAAGCAGGCGATGACCCGATTACCTATACCAACGCCATCGCCCAGTGGATGCGTAGCCAGCAGTTTCGCTACACTTTATCACCCCCTACCTTGGGCAACAATCACATCGATGATTTTTTATTTGCTACCCGTGCAGGGTTTTGTGAGCATTATGCGTCAAGTTTTACTTATCTTATGCGAGCGGCAGGTGTGCCTGCTCGTGTGGTAGCCGGGTATCAAGGTGGGCAGTTAGGGCGTGATGGCAAAAGTTGGGAAGTGCGCCAAATGGATGCCCATGCATGGAGCGAGATTTGGGTGCAAGGGCGTGGCTGGGTGCGTGTAGATCCTACGGGCTTTGTCGCACCCAATCGGGTCGAGCAGGGTATGGACACTGTCACCCAAGACGCTGGGGCAAAAATGTTTGGTGAGGGCGTGGCAGGGCAAATTAGCTATCAGCAGTTTCAAATGCTGCAGCAAGCGCGCCGCTTGTTTGACCAAGCTAGCTACTATTGGCAACGCGATGTGGTCGGCTATGACCAAGACCGCCAGCGGTCATCGCTGTTTAAATGGCTGAATATCCAATCTGTCTATCAGCAAGTGATGGTGATGTTTGTCACCCTTGTGAGCGTCCTTGCGCTATTTGGATTGTGGCTGTGGTGGCGTCGTCGCCGGGTGTGGGATAGACATGATTGGATTATGATACAGTTATCCAATCGCTTGGCAAAAAAAGACAAAACGCTTGCCAGGCAGGATAGTGAAGGGGTGCTGGCTTGGCTTACTCGACTTGAGCCAAAAGTCACCGATAAGGCAGCCATTCAAGCACTTGCCGCGCTATATCGACAAATCCGCTATCAGCAGCCCACGGATAACAAACAACCCATACGGCAATTAGACAATTTGGCGAAAACCATCGCGCTAAAAAAATCCCATTAATATTCAATATTTGTTTGCTATACTCTATAGGATATAAATAAAGCGCTGCAGCAATTTGTGGCAAGTAAAGGTTTTAGCGTATCTAGTCAAAATGTCACGCCCATAAGCGTTGAGCCGTATAATGAAGATTATGTGGATGAGCAGGGACAAACCCGCACCCGCCAAAATGGCTATAAAGCCACGCAAACGCTGTCAATTAGCAGTCAAGAACTCAATAAAATCACCAATATGCTCGCTCAAGTGCAAAATTATCGTATCAGCCATGAATCCGTGACGTTTGAAAAACCGCAATATCTCCTCAATGACCTTGAGAAAATCAAGCATGATTTGATTGCTAAAGCCACCGATGATGCCAACAAACGCGCCGAAGAATTTGCCAAAACCGGTCATGCCAAAGTGGGGGTGATGCGCTCAGCGTCGCAAGGGTCGTTTAATATTTTGGATGCGCATAACCCTGATACCGATGATTCGGATTATGGTGGGACGTATGATAAAGATGGCGTGGATAAATTGGTGCGGCTCGTTGTCACCATTGATTACGCGATTGAGCAGTAATTCAAATTTCCATAAAAGCTTATAACCTGCAATCTTGCAGGTTTTTTTAGGTTAATATTATTTTTAATCTTTGGCGCTTTCAAAGCTACTATTTTATCAAATATGTTAAAATCTTGTAACACACGATATTATCGCCAAAATGATGGATTTGAGGGTGATTAGGATTGCACTATTTTAAGAGATTCAAAATACAACCTCATAACCCCGAAAATCCTGTCGAATTGGCGATGCAGCAAGCAAGTAAACACAAGCAAGAGCGTGGTATCAAAAACAATATGACGAATAACCCACTAAAACCCTGCAAACCTTGGAAATCATATCAACAACAAATCCAACTACTCGAAAGTCGTGGTATGTGCTTTGAAGATAAAAAATCAGCGGAGCACATCATTTCCCAAATCAATTATTATCGACTTAGTGGGTATTGGTATCCATTTCGTCAAACAGACAATGCTGGACAAAGACAAGATAAATTTATTAGAGATACAAATTTTCAAGACGTACTAAACCTATATAATTTTGATAAACACTTACGTCTGCTAGTCTTACAAGCATTAGAAAGCATAGAAATGTCTGTTAGAACACAGATTGCTCATCTCATGGGAAGAACTAGCCCCATTGCTCACCTAGACCCAAAGAGCTTTGATAAAAGCTTTACTCAATACAAAGATAAAAAAGGTAAAACTAGTTATGATAGGTGGAAAGAGAAATTTGACCAACAGATTGAAAGAGCAAAAAAGAATCCTGCTATCATACACCATGCCACAAACTATCAAGCCATTCCTATTTGGGTAGCGATTGATCACTTGGACTTTGGAGCAGTGTCGGTACTTTATACAGGATTACCTAATAAGCAAAGAACCCTAATTGCCCAAAGTTATCAAGTGAGAAATGCCGATGTGTTCGCCAGCTGGCTACGTTCACTCAATTACATTCGTAATATCTGTGCCCATCATAGTCGTCTGTGGAATGTAAATATTGATGTTATTGGAAAAAAAGACCATCAAATTAAGGGATTAAACAATCTTGATAATAAAAGACTATTTTTTTATTTGATTGTTATTGACCATCTATTGAATATAATTAGCAAGGATACATTTTGGCGAGAAAATATCAAAGACTTGCTCTTAAGCTTTCCTAAACCAAAGAATAATGCCGTTAAATTTGAAAATATGGGGTTTATTCAAGGATTTTTTTGATAGGCAATAGAAAACCACTACATATTCTAAACCAATGTTTCCAGAGAGAATAGATAGCGGTAGTGGTGCTGTTACACAGTAGTTTACACAAAATGTTTATATCACTGCAAGCATTTTTACAAAAAGGTAAACATTATAAATTCGGATTTAGCCACTTTTCTGCGGTAGCTTTATCCCAGCCTTTACGCGCTGCATAATCGAGCAGTTGGTCTTCGCTGATTTTGCCCACATTAAAATACTCACTCTCTGGGTGCGAGTAGTAAAATCCACTCACACTAGAGGCAGGGTACATGGCATAGCTTTCCGTTAAATACGTCCCAATAGCATTGGTGGTATCAAGCCAGTCAAACAGCTTGCCTTTTTCGGTGTGGTCAGGGCAGGCAGGATACCCAGGCGCAGGGCGAATACCGACATATTTTTCTTTAATCAGCTCTTCATTGGTGAGATTTTCATCGGATTGGTAGCCCCAATATTGTTTACGAATCAACTCATGCAAATGTTCGGCAAATGCCTCAGCAAAGCGGTCGCAAAGCGCCTGTACCATGATGGCACTATAATCATCGCCTTTGGCTTTATAGTCATTGGCAAGTGCTTCTGCGCCAAACAATGACACCGTAAAACCACCGAGATAATCGGTTTTTTCAGGACTGATAAAATCCGCTAGGCTGTAATTAGGTTTACCACTGGCTTTATCAGACTGCTGGCGTAAATGCTCAAAGGTATGCGTGACATTGCCTTGCTCATCGAGTACCTGCACCGTGTCTGAGCTTGGGCGTTGGGCAGGGCGCAGTCTAAACACCGCTTTAGCTGTGACCAATTTTTCCTTGATTAATTTATCAATCATGGCTTGAGCATTGGCAAATAAGTCTTTGGCTTCCTCCCCGACGATGTTATCATCAAAGATTTTGGGATATTTGCCGACCAATCCCCAAGAGATAAAGAAAGGCGTCCAGTCGATATAGGGCAATAAATTTTGTAACGGATAATCGTCCAAAATGACTTGTCCTAATTGGTTGGGCTTAGGCGGCGTGTAGTTCGCCCAGTCGTATTGGAAACCTTGCTCAATCGATTCCGCATATGATAGCTTGGCCGCTTTGGGTTGGCGATTGGCAAGACGTTCACGGACTTCGCCATATTCTTGACGCAGCTCACTGATAAAATCGACGCGTTTTTCTTTGGATAGTAAAGTCGTCGCTACGCCCACTGCGCGACTGGCATCAGCGACATAGACAACCGCATCGTTTTGATAGTTAGGCTCGATTTTTACCGCGGTATGGGCTTTTGAAGTCGTCGCACCGCCAATCAGTAGGGGCAGATTAAAGCCTTGCTCCTGCATTTGTTTGGCGACATACACCATTTCATCAAGGCTTGGGGTAATCAAGCCTGACAAGCCGATGATATCGACGTTTTCATCTTTGGCGACTTGTAGGATTTTTTCACAAGGCACCATCACGCCTAAGTCGATGATGTCATAGCCATTACAGCCGAGCACCACGCCGACGATGTTTTTGCCGATGTCATGCACATCGCCTTTCACCGTTGCCATGAGCACTTTGCCTTTGGTTTCGCCTGCAACTTTTTCTTTTTCGATATACGGATTAAGCCATGCCACCGCTTGCTTCATCACCCGGGCGGATTTTACCACTTGCGGTAGGAACATTTTGCCTGCCCCAAACAAGTCACCGACCACGTTCATACCGTCCATCAAAGGTCCTTCGATGACGTCTAAGGGACGCGAGAATTTTAGCCGTGCTTCTTCAGTGTCTTCATTGATATAAGTGGTTACCCCTTTAACTAACGCATGTTCAATGCGTTTTTCGACGGGCAATTCACGCCATGACAAATCGACGGTGCTGTCTTTTTTCTTACCGCTCAAATAGTTTTCTGCCACTTGCATCAAATGGTCGGTGGCGTCTTGACCTGACTCGCCTTGGTTGCGGTTCAAAATCACGTCTTCAATAGCATTTCTAGCGTCTGGCTCGATATCGTCATACAGCTCTAGCATGGCGGGGTTGACAATCCCCATGGTCATGCCGTTTTTGATAGCGTGGTACAAGAACACGGCGTGAATGGCTTCACGAATGGGATTGCCACGAAATGAGAACGACACATTCGACACACCGCCTGAGACCATGGCGTTGGGCAAATTATCGGTAATCCATCGGGTGGCATTAATAAAGTCTAAGCCGTAATTGTTATGCTCTTCAATCCCCGTGGCGACGGCAAAAATATTGGGGTCAAAGATGATGTCTTCACTCGGAAAACCGATTTCATCAACCAAAATATCGTATGAGCGTTTGCAGATTTGGATTTTACGCTCAAAGCTGTCTGCCTGTCCGTCTTCATCAAACGCCATGACGATAATCGCTGCCCCATAACGCTGACATAGCTTGGCTTTTTGCACAAACTCTATCTTGCCTTCTTTTAACGAGATCGAATTGACCACAGATTTGCCTTGAGTGCATTTAAGACCCGCTTCGATGATGTCCCATTTTGACGAATCAATCATCAGCGGTACACGGCTGATATCTGGCTCACTGGCAACCAAATTGACAAAGTGAATCATCGCCGCCTTGCTATCTAGCATGGCTTCATCCATGTTGATATCAACGACTTGGGCGCCACCTTCGACTTGGTCACGAGCCACGTCCAGCGCTTCGGTGTATTCTTCGTTTTTGATGAGACGCAAAAATTTCTTTGAGCCTGTGACATTGGTACGTTCACCGACATTGACAAACAGGCTATCACGGGTGATGTTGAATGCTTCGAGTCCCGACAATCGGCAAGCTGGCTTGTAGTCTGGCAGCTGGCGCGGGGCAAAGGGTGACGTCATCTCGACAATTTTGGCGATATGTTTGGGCGTGGTACCACAGCAGCCGCCCACGATATTGACCAAGCCAGATTTGGCATAGTCGGCAACCATGGTGGCAGTTTGCTCAGGCGTTTCGTCATATTCGCCAAACTCGTTGGGCAAGCCTGCATTGGGGTGAGCGGACACAAAAGTTTCGCACACATCCGACAAGGTTTTGATATGCGGCTTTAACGCATCTGCCCCCAGAGCACAGTTAAACCCAATCGAAATCGGCTTGGCGTGGCGGATTGAGTTATAAAACGCTTCGGCAGTTTGCCCCGACAACGTACGTCCCGACGCATCGGTAATGGTGCCCGAAATCATAATCGGCAATTCAAACCCAATGGTCTCGAACACGCCCGTCACCGCAAAAATCGCTGCTTTAGCGTTTAGGGTATCAAACACGGTTTCTATCAAGATGATATCCGCACCGCCTTCAATCAAAGCATAAGTCGCCTCGGTATAGTTATCAACCAGTTCATCAAAGGTGACGTTACGAAACGCTGGGTCATTGACATCGGGTGAAATCGAGCAAGTGCGAGAGGTGGGACCAATCACCCCTGCGACAAACCGAGGTTTGTCTGGGGTTGTCGCAGTGACTTCATCACACACTTGGCGGGCAAGGGCGGCGGCGGATTTGTTAATCTCATAGACGAGATTTTCCATGCCGTAGTCTGCCATCGAAATTTGCGTGCCATTAAAACTGTTGGTTTCAATGATATCTGCGCCTGCCTCAAGATACGAGCGGTGAATATCACGGATAATATGCGGCTGGGTCAGTACCAATAAGTCATTGTTGCCTTTGACGTCACGTCCAAAGCCTGCAAATCGCTCACCACGGTAGTCTGCCTCGATGAGTTTATAGTTTTGGATTTCTGTCCCCATCGCGCCGTCAAGGAACAAAATCCGCTGCTTTAACAGGTCAGCTAAACGCGCTTTATTCGTGGCTTGACGGTCTTGATACGGAAAGCTGGCAGGGGGCGTGAGTTGAAAATTGGCTGGGTCGTGGGGTTTGTGACTGGTAGGTGCGTTACTGGTGCTAATGCTCATCGAAGTGCCTGTCCTAATTCAATTATCAAATTTTTAAATAATGCGATTATAGCATTTTGTAGGCAGTCAATCGTGCAATTTGTGGAATAACCTATTGAATGAAAATTTTAGCTAAAACCTAATTTGTGTATAAAAGCATGAGGCAGAGAGAATGAAAATAGCGTTAATCTTTAATATGTAAGTTAACGGCTATTCTCATTTACACTTTGCTATAATATATATTTTAAATACATGTTAAAACGATGGTTGCCCTAATAAGTGAGCATAGCCATGCAACAAATCAGATTACCTAACAAACCCCCTTATTCTCCCCATCCTGTACTCAATTTAGGCTTTCGCATTTTCTTTTTAGGTGCAGCAGTGTTTGCGATTTTGACGATGCTGAAATGGGCATACATAACGTTTGCCACGCGGTTTGAGTTTGATGGTACGCATCAGATGATGCCGTTTTACTGGCACGGTCATGAGATGTTGTATGGTTACGCACTGGCAGTGATTGCAGGGTTTTTGTTGACCGCCGTGAAAGCTTGGACTCAGCAGTCTATGCCTTATGGTTATAAGTTGTTGGTAATTTTTGTACCTTGGGCGTTGGCTCGAGTGTTATTTTTGGCCAACGGCATAAATATCAACACCGGCACGCTGATAGCGGCTGCGAGTGATACCATATTTTGGTTATTAACCGCCTCTTTTCTTATCTTACCGATTTATCGCGTTCGGCAAAAACGCCAAATCGGTATCGTGGCTAAGTTGCTTTTATTATTCATCGGACAGGTTTGGTTTTATGTTGCGCTATTTACCCAAAACAATAATGGCATGCATATGAGCCTGTTATTTGGGTTGTATTTGATTGTTGGCGTGGTGCTTACCATGGGTAGACGCATGATGCCAATGTTTATTGAACGTGGGATAGCTACGGGTGGGGAAGTACGACAGAAAGTTAAAAATTCTGATTTGCTGGATCGGCTCAGTCTGTTAGGATTTTTTGCCTTTATGCTGAGTGATGTGTTTCTAACGGGCTATCGTTGGGCAGTGTGTGCCAGCGGTACGGCAGCGCTAGTCATTGCGATCAGCAATTTAATACGACTTAAAAACTGGTATTTGCCAGAAATTTGGTCAAAACCACTACTGTGGTCACTTTGGCTAAGCTTTTTTGGTATGGTGATTGGGTTTTTCCTATTTGTATTAGTCCCTTTTGGTATCATTAATCACAGCTTAGCGATGCATGCCGTTGTGATATCAGGTATTGGGCTAATGACACTGGCAATGATGTCGCGGGTATCTTTGGGTCATACCGGACGTAATATCCATCAGCCGCCCAAAACCGTTACTGTCATTTTTATTAGCATGACGATGGCTTGGTTGGCGAGGGTGGTATTGGGTTGGATACTGCCTGATTATTACTTTGCTACGCTGGCAATGGCTCAAGCGTTTTGGATTGTCGCCTTCTTGGTATTTGTAGCGAGTTATGCGCCTATCTTAACTTTGCCAAGAACAGATAAATTATTTGGTTAGTTTATTTAACGGTAAACTGCTCATCAGCTATGCCAACTTTGGGTGGCTCGATATAAGGTAACACAGCGCCACGGCAACTTTCTTTACTATTTTTAGTGGCAGCAAGCGGCTTTAAGCGCGCCAAATACTGGGTTTTTAACGCATTAAAGCTTTGTTTATCCACGCCCGACGTATTTAAGGCAGTTAACTCAGCCGTAGCGACCCAGCGGTCAACAGTATTATAGTGCTCGCGAGAATGGCGCCAACCAAACTCACAAAATTCTGCTTCTGCCCAAATAAGTTTGACTTCACTATCGGCTACCGTTTTGACGAGCGGGGTGAATGCAGGCGTTTGTTTAATGGTCAACAGGCTTGCCCAAAGATCGGGACGCTGTAAACCTGATGTAGGCGGAATGTCTGCTGTCAAAGGCAGTTTGTCAACTTGGTTGGTTTTTAACGCCTCAACAATACTTAATGCTTCAGCCAGCGCAGATAAGCTGATGTTTTTAACCTTTTGTATCATCATACCTTCATAATTTTGTCATATTATCAGCATTTTTAATGCTCATTAGAGAACGTCAATATGCCAAATAATCAGCCCACTGCACATAGCAACCTCACTATCAGCGATCATATTACCGATATGCTTGATGACTTACCCCAATCACATTTTTTAAATGATGAAACCCTCAAAAATAATGACAAACTGCGCCAACAAATGCATGAAGACTTGATTGACAGCTATGATGAAGAGATTGAGTCCGAAATGGACGACTACATCCAAGATTTACGGTATAACGGGCAGCCGTTAACCGACAGCCAAAAAATCGCTCGTCATATTTATTTTAATGAATTGATTCGTCTGCAAAAAGAATTGATCAAATTGCAAGATTGGGTAGTAGCAACCGGTGAGCGCATCGTTGTCATCTTTGAAGGTCGCGACTCAGCGGGTAAAGGCGGCGCTATCAAACGTATCACCCAACGGCTCAATCCGCGCGTCTGCCGTGTGGCAGCGCTGCCTGCACCCAATGACCGAGAAAAGACCCAATGGTATTTTCAGCGCTATGTCGCGCACCTGCCAGCCGCGGGCGAGATTGTGCTATTTGACCGCAGTTGGTACAACCGTGCTGGGGTTGAGCGAGTGATGGGATTTTGTACTGACGCGCAATACGAAGAGTTTTTTGAGTCAGTGCCAGAATTTGAGCGTATGTTGGTGCGCTCGGGGATTCGCTTAATCAAATATTGGTTTTCTATTTCAGATGACGAGCAAGAGTCACGCTTTATGAGCCGTATTTATGACCCGCTCAAACAGTGGAAACTCTCACCGATGGATTTAGAATCGCGTCGCCGCTGGGAAGATTATACCAAAGCCAAGGAAGTGATGTTTGAACGCACCCATATCCCAGAAGCCCGTTGGTGGGTAGTCGAGGGTGATGATAAGAAAAAAGCGCGGCTAAACTGCATCAACCATCTGCTCTCACAAATTCCCTACCAAGAAATACAACGGGATAATGTGGTATTGCCAGAACGCGAGCATCACGACAATTACCAACGTGAGCCAATCGCTGAAGATATGTATGTGCCTAACGTGTATTAATATCAAATTTTCTATTAAAAAAGGATACATATGGACGTATCCTTTTTTATAAATTAAGTATTGAATAAAATTAGCGTTTAAAGATACTTACTTGAAAGCCGCAAATTTGACCATTGTGTTCTAGGTTCTGCATGGTAATTTGCAAACCATGCAGCTCAGCGATACGGCGCACAATCGACAGACCCAAGCCACTACCAATCTCAGCTTGACCTGCAGGGCGAAAAAACCGCTCTGATAGCCGAGCAAGGTCGATAGGTGCAACCCCATTACCATTGTCGATGACTGAAATCACATCGCTATCTAACACTAACCGAATCGTGGTATGGTCAGGGCTATAGCGAATGGCATTGTCCAGTAGGTTACGCAGCAAAATGCCGATTAAAGTGGCGTTACCTGTCAAAGGTAAGATAGCTTTGGCATCCACTAACACGTCACGGCGCAATTGGCTGTTTTTTTCGCGGGCACGACGGTTGACTTCTGAGAGAATGTCATTGGATAGGGCTATCCAATCAATCGGTGCAAAGGTCTGCGGGTCTAGCCCTTGCTGCGGTGCCAGTTTTGCCAAAATCAGCAACTGTTCAACCAGTCGATTGGCGCGCTCATTACTGTGACTGATTCGTCGGCAGTGACTCAGTAATGCATCGGTTTGGCTATCGGTTAAATTGGCTTGCAAGATGGTTTGTTGTAGTACATCGGTCTGTAGCTTGATGGCGGTGAGCGGGCTGCGCAATTCATGAGAGGCATCTGCGGTAAAGCGTTTTTCACGCTCAAGGGTATCCGCGACTTTATCAAATAATCCATTGAGCGCGTTTAGCAAGGGTTGAATTTCTAACGGTGTATCGACCGATAAAGGGGTTTTATCTTCAGGGCTGCGAGTGCTCAACAAGTCACTAATCCGTTTAAGTGGAACAAACCCTCGTCGCACTGACAGCCATGTCAGCATAATCAATAGCAGCACCCCAATCAGCGAGGGAACGAGTTGAATGGTTAATGATTTATAGATAATCTCTTGACGCGAATTAAGGTTTTGCCCGATAGCGATGAGATGGTTGGTAGCGTCGTCATGCGCATAAAACAGGCGCCACGAGTGACTAAAGGGATTGAGCTCTTGATAGGCACTGTTGTTTTCCAAAAAACCGTGTTGTTTGGGCAAAAAAGTAAAATGCTGACCGTCTTTATCAGCCATCAGTAATTTACCGTTTTGATCCCAAATCGCAAAACCCATGTAATCTTCTTCGGCATCCCCTAAATCGCCTGATAGCAAGCCATTTTCAAGATTTAAAATTTTAGGCTCATTGGCAGGGTTGGCGAGATGAAGTTTACCGTCTTGAGAAATACCAATCAGATAGCGGGCTAATTGGGTGATTTGGGTGTCATTGATTTCGTTGATTTCGTGCGAAAGCCGCCATACCGATATGAGGGTAATCGATAGCCAAATAATCGGTAGTCCGATGAGCAGGGAATTGAGCAGCTGCCTTTGGATACTATAGGCTTTTTGGGTGGAAGGCGTCATAAAGGTAACAGCTTAAAGCAGGATAGCGGGGGAATCATTCAGGGCGCTGCAAGGCTGGATTGAGATAATAGCCAATACCACGCCGAGTGAGGATAAAATCATTGCCGAGTTTTTTTCGCAGGTTATGAATATGTACTTCAATCGCATTGCTTTCGATATCTTGCTGCCAACCGTATAGCTTATCCTCAAGGCTGGCACGGCTATGCACCAAATTGGGATAGCTGATAAACTGCTCAAGAACGGTGATTTCTTTGGCAGTCAAATCCACCCATTTGCCTTGATAAAAAACTTGCTGCTGCTGTGGCAAATAGCTGACATCCCCATAGCGGATTTCAGTCTGACTGCGACCTTGGCTACGGCGAATCAAAGCCTGCAAACGGGCAACCACTTCATCTAAAGCAAACGGTTTGACCAAATAATCGTCTGCGCCAGCATTGAGACCTGCCACGCGGTTGGCAATGGCATCGCGCGCCGTAATAATCAAGACAGGCGTGTCAATCTTTTGTTGTCGCCAATTGGCTAAAATGGTCATCCCATCACCACGCGGCAAGGTCAAATCCAATAATACAGCATCAAACACCCCTTCATGAATTGCTATTTCACCGAGTTTGGCATCAGCAAACCAATCCACCATCATGTTTTGTTGGCTCAAGCCTTTGACAATACCATCGGCAATGGTGGCATCATCTTCAATCAGTAAAATTCGGGTCATGAGGGTCTTCCGTGGGTTTTATCTTATTTTTTAGCAAAGGTATTTATTAAACAGTTTTTTTCACCCGTTATCATCGATTTTACCAAGTTTTGCTGTTGTAGTCTTCCCATTATAATCGCGGCTGCCACATGTAAAGGGACTAGCCCCCAAAGACTGTTGGCTAAAAATTCGTGAATCGCTTGGATGGTATCATCCCCCCAAAATTGGTCGGTGGTTTGCAGATAGCCTGTGATACCCAGCGCGATAATAACGCCCCACAGCGCAAACATCATCAGCGCACCCAACGGATTGTGACCCAGATGACCGTGAAACTTATGCTGCTTGATGTCGGTCATATGCTCGCGAATGCGGTTTGGGGTAGGGAAAAAATTACTAAATCTGGCGTATTGGCTACCCACCAATCCCCAAAGCAAACGAGACACTACGAGCGCTACGACGGCATAGCCTATGTACTCATGCACATTACTACCGCCTTCAGTGACGATAAGATTGGCAAAAATACCCGCAGCAACTGCCCAATGAGTGATGCGCACCCAAATATCCCAGACTTTGACGGTTTGTGCAGATTGTGGTTGTGGTAACATTGCTATTTTCCATTGTCTAAAATATCAACACGGCTAAGTTAGCCGTGTCAAGGCATAACATTGGCAAACCTACCTCAAATTACGTTGGTTGGACGGTTTGCTTATCCTATCATTAGTCGATTTCTGATTTAACGATTTTGCCGTCTTTGGTATCAAAGTACATTTCGACTTTTTTGCCACCTTTGCTTTTGCCATACATTTCATAGCAGTTGCCATCAGTTTTGAATTTCTTGATAGTAAAGCCATGTTTTTCTAACGCTTTTTGAAAATCGGCTTGCGGGATTTGTTCGTTTTTTGGGTGCGCTTGGCAGTTGGCTTCGGCAAATGCGCTGCTGGCTGATAACATAGCGAGTGCCAATAAGCCTGAGGTGATTAATGATTTTTTCATAATGCCATCCTAAGTTTTTGATAAAGTTGTCAGGTCACGGGATAAGGTTGATGCTGAGGTACATCCGAGTGGCTGAGTCTATTAAAACAACCTAACCTTAACGAAAACTTAGCTGAAGATGGCGCAATAAAAATTGAAGCGAAGAATTAAAACCACTTGCAAAAGCAAAATTTTTTGGTAAAATGGCACTCCTACTTACGCAAGTAGATTGTTAGACCCTTTTAGGCATATAGCTCAGTTGGTTAGAGCACCACCTTGACATGGTGGGGGTCGTCTGTTCGAGTCAGATTATGCCTACCATATTCCAAAAGCCCCAATCGATTGATTGGGGCTTTTTTATTGCAGTGATATCAAGGGTTTACGTGTTTTTCCGAGGATTGAAATTTTGACCACTTTTGTGATTTTGGGCACCTTTTTTACTACAGGAATTGAATGGTGACCAAAAGGTGACCATTTGGTGACCACGCATTTTTTTAAGAATTTTAATTTCACACCCACTTGTTTTTGGTCACTTTAGTAAAAATAAATAAACTTCACTGTTTTACTAATTAAGACTCAGCCGCCTGTGTGGCGGTGAATTGTTTAATTGTTTCATGTTGTGTTTTCCTATTTTTCTAAGCCGCCTATGTGGCGGTGAATAATTGCTCGGCATACACGGTCGCAACGTCACGTTTCTAAGCCGCCTATGTGGCGGTGAATTTTGTTGATTTTATTGGGGTATACCCCCTATGTTTCTAAGCCGCCTATGTGGCGGTGAATTCGAGTGGATTGGACAAACCTAGAAAGTTATCTTTCTAAGCCGCCTATGTGGCGGTGAATCAGAGACTTTATATTTAATTGCGTTATTCGCATTTCTAAGCCGCCTATGTGGCGGTGAATTCTTTCTGTTTCTTTAGAGATTTTTAAAGACTTTTCTAAGCCGCCTATGTGGCGGTGAATGGTGAAAAAGTAGGTACTAAAGTTGATGCAGTTTTTCTAAGCCGCCTATGTGGCGGTGAATGTGCCATTTGCGTTGTTGGGTCTTGGATAACTTTTCTAAGCCGCCTATGTGGCGGTGAATCTTAGCAGCGCAATCTATTATCAACGTCAGATTTTCTAAGCCGCCTATGTGGCGGTGAATGAAGCAAAACGCCTTGCAAAACTAGCAAAAAATTTCTAAGCCGCCTATGTGGCGGTGAATGTGGTATCGGGATGTATAGCACAGCACTATACTTTCTAAGCCGCCTATGTGGCGGTGAATAAGCGGCTTCTGCAAAAATTACTTCATTAGCATTTCTAAGCCGCCTATGTGGCGGTGAATAGTTGAGTTCGGATAACTCTTTTATCTCAAGCTTTCTAAGCCGCCTATGTGGCGGTGAATCCATCAGTGTATTTATTGGCAAGCTCGCGCAATTTCTAAGCCGCCTATGTGGCGGTGAATTGCCCGATATCGTCAAAGATACCAAAGAGCGCTTTCTAAGCCGCCTATGTGGCGGTGAATGCGAGCAGCTTATCACTGTGGCAAGCAATATTTTTCTAAGCCGCCTATGTGGCGGTGAATCCCATATCGTCGGCACGCGCTTTGATTTCTTTTTTCTAAGCCGCCTATGTGGCGGTGAATCCTTTGTCACAAAGGCGCGCGATGTGCATATTTTTCTAAGCCGCCTATGTGGCGGTGAATAAGGTTGGGTAACGGCCGATAACTATTTGTCTTTTCTAAGCCGCCTATGTGGCGGTGAATTTGCGAAAAATTGGTCATTATCCGCTGTGATTTTTCTAAGCCGCCTATGTGGCGGTGAATGTTGTCGTAGCTAAAAATACTATCAATTAATTTTTCTAAGCCGCCTATGTGGCGGTGAATAACACATAGCTTGAATTATCAGGTGTTTTAATTTTCTAAGCCGCCTATGTGGCGGTGAATAAGCAGCACAGCTGCAACCGCTGGCAGCATTGTTTCTAAGCCGCCTATGTGGCGGTGAATGTCAAACAAAAAAACCAACACCGCAAAGTGTTTTTCTAAGCCGCCTATGTGGCGGTGAATGCTCAAAGATGACAGCAAGTCAAAAGACCATTTTTCTAAGCCGCCTATGTGGCGGTGAATAACAGGCAAATGCTAAAGAGATAGCGGAAACATTTCTAAGCCGCCTATGTGGCGGTGAATAGCAAGTGGCTTTTAAGACCGCAAGCAGAAAATTTCTAAGCCGCCTATGTGGCGGTGAATCTTAAGACAGGCATTTATCTAGGAGTAATCATTTTCTAAGCCGCCTATGTGGCGGTGAATATTGACCGCCAATGTCGCTGAATAACTAGAGTTTTCTAAGCCGCCTATGTGGCGGTGAATCCTAAGCATTATCTAGCAAATCATGACATTGATTTCTAAGCCGCCTATGTGGCGGTGAATAACAAAAATCTATATCGAAGATGCGCGAAAGTTTTCTAAGCCGCCTATGTGGCGGTGAATTGGTCTTTATATCTTGCCATTAGCGTTGTATATTTCTAAGCCGCCTATGTGGCGGTGAATCAAGATTGCGAATAGTACCGTGAACAAATCTATTTCTAAGCCGCCTATGTGGCGGTGAATTGTCGTTGCGGACGGACTGGTTACCGTAAACATTTCTAAGCCGCCTATGTGGCGGTGAATTAACAACTGCGGTTGCTGACTTAACAAAAGAATTTCTAAGCCGCCTATGTGGCGGTGAATCGTACAAGAAGGTAATAAACCAAAGGCGGTAATTTCTAAGCCGCCTATGTGGCGGTGAATTTGAGAGTGACCGAAAACAGAAAAATTAATTTTTTCTAAGCCGCCTATGTGGCGGTGAATTGCTGGCACCAAAGGCAAAAGACAGCTAATGTTTTCTAAGCCGCCTATGTGGCGGTGAATTTACTGCGTTAGAAATAACGCATGGCGCTAATTTTCTAAGCCGCCTATGTGGCGGTGAATCGTTGTTGATAGATAGACAGATTGTCGTAACTTTTCTAAGCCGCCTATGTGGCGGTGAATTGGGTAGAACTCAATGGAAGTAAAAAGTTTCTTTTCTAAGCCGCCTATGTGGCGGTGAATGTGGCGTGGACGTTGGCAAAAATGTTTTAGTCGTTTCTAAGCCGCCTATGTGGCGGTGAATGCATTGGCAGCCGCCTGCTCGGTTGGGGCTAATTTCTAAGCCGCCTATGTGGCGGTGAATTAGGAATTTTATCCCAAAAAAAGCAGTTATAGCAAGGCTTACCAAGTAAAAATACCCTTTTTACCCTACATTTTTTGCCTGGATATAACTGATTGAAATTTATACCTATTTTTATTGAGTCAAAAATAAGGGTTATTCACCCTTATAGTCTGTCGGCAAGGTTGATTACCAGTGGGGAACGGTTACCGCATCTGATTGATTATTCATCCCATAGGTATTCAAGCTGCCACTTTTTTCATCCTTCGCCACTTCTTGCCAAATTGACAGTTTATAGTCATTTTGGGTGGTTTGACTTTTTAGGGTGATAAAAGGGTAGTGTTTGATAGCGCGCTTATGGGCAAGGCAATGCGCCAACGCTTCTTGGTCACTGATGCCCTTAAAGTTGGCAAACTCCGCCACTTTTTTGTCAAAATTCTTGTAGCGGTAACGTCTCACCACTACATGCCCATGCACTTCGGGTACAGGCTGGATACGTTTGATATGTACATAATCTATCAAACGCGCTAGCCATTTATCCAAATTCAGCGTTTGCAACGCCTGCTCACTTGGGGCAAAAATGCGTAATTTGTGTCCTAAAGTGGCGAAGGTTTTCCCCTGTTTTTCGGTATATTGATAATTGGGAAAATTGACCCCAATGGTGTCAATACCGTGACTGTTTTTGACATCGGCAAGTGCGATGTGGAGCTGGGTGAAAATCTTACTCCATAGTTCAAAAAAAGGCATATCATCAGCGATTAGCGTGATTTCTTGATAGTACTTCATGAAATTTCCTTAGCGTAAACGAATATCAGATACATAAGCTAAGCCTTTTTTGCCTAAATAAAAACTAGAAACGCCTGCGTTATCAATCATCTGCTTTAGTTCTTTGGCTTGTTCATCATTAATGTCTAATCGAATTTCTAACTGACCATTGGCTTTGGTTAAAAATTTTCTTACTCTTTCTTGCTTATCCTCAAAAATATAAGGACTACCATATGATTGTTTTTTCCCTTCAGTCACATAAGCATTCATAAAATCTTTAGGTGTAAAACCATTATGCGAAATACCACTAATTCCACCACGCTGTGCTTTTGGCATACTAATATGAAGTTTAGTTTCAATTCTTTGCATTTGTAAATATAAAGCACAACAATATAAAGGCAAAACACCAAATGTTCCATTAGCATTTACTTTAGGTTCGTAGCCAGATTTATCTGTGGGCTTTTTACCAAATAATACTGTCAAAACCTTAGATACTTCTTGAATTTTGTCATCGTAGTCAATAGGCTTGCGACTATTAATATCTTCAAGTTGCCCAAGAATAGAGAGCGGGTCAAGTGGTAATGTTTTTTCTAGTTCAAAATCTTTAATTAACTTATCTCGTAAAATAAACTCACAAAGCTGTTCAATATTTAAAGACAGTACATTCCAAAATTCAAAAGAATACTCAGATTTAAATATGGGATGATTAGCATTAATCATACCCATATAACCTTTTTTGTCATCACTTCCTTCAATATTACGCAGATAAACCACTTCATTTGATTGTATTTTTGGAATATCTTGGAAATGAATTAGATTTTCCATATCCGCAAAGTAGTAATCTTCAGATTGCCTTGATTGATAGAGTTTTCGTTGGTCACCAATCAGTCTATTTAAAATTCCCATCACGGTATTTTGCGTGATTTCTCTCTGATGAAAATTTGTGCTATCTTTTAATTTTGCACTAGATGCCACAAAATTACGTCCTTGTTTTGGTAATTGCTCATCATTACTACCATCTAAAAAAGAATTTCGCCATGATGATTCATATTCAATAATTATTTTCATATCATCACCAATTATTCAGCTTGAAAATACACAGCATAAGGCTCTTGTTTAGTAGGAACGACATCATTTGGGCTTCTTGTTGGCTTAATTCTCATCATTTTACTACTACTGTTATAATCTCTTGAAACTGAATCAACATACATATAACCTTTGGCTTGACGAATAGCCAAGTTCTCAATCATATTTAATGTCGTCTCTACCAAAATATCTATTGCAGTATCATCAAGCAAAATGCCAGCTTCGCCTTGCTTATAAATTGTACCCTTACGCACAAAGTTTGTATGAAAAGTAGCTTTTGGCTCACGGCTTGGGTCTAGGGATTGGATAAACTCTTGAATTTGCTTTGCAAATTTTTCACCATCAGTATCTGTAATAGGCATTGCACAGCGGTCAAAATTAGGGCTTAATGAAATAAATTGGAGTTGTTCAATACTAATTGAGCCGTAAGCTATATATTTTGTATCACCAAAAGTAGTTTTCGTAAAAAATGAATCACTTTTCATTTGACCTTTTTTATTTTCTTCTTTTTCCTTTGAGCCAGCTCGAGACATGACTTCAAAATTACCATTCCCCCATTGTTCCACAAAGTCTTCAATCAATAAGGCACTGGTGCGTTTTGGTTGTACTGGACTTCCTTTAATAGTAACGACATAGCCACGAACTAAGCCTGTCACAGAAGCTAATAACTCTTTAACATCTTCTACCGTTTTAGCAAAATGTAAATCATAGGCTTGTTCACGAAACAAATGATGACGAATACAGTTTTGACTGATATAAAGTGGTGTTTCTTTAAAATCTATATCGGTGGCTTCCTTTTTAAATTTATGACCTTTTTCACTTTCTTCGCCTGTCAAATTAGAATAACCTCTTAACTTGGGCATAGAGTGATTATTGATATCCAAACCATCACTACCTCTTACTGTGGTCGAACCATTCCAATTTACGACACCGTGACCATATGCCACTACTTCAAAATCAACGCTTTTAATACCAGTAATTTTTTCCATGAGATTTTCCTTAAGTAAATTTGTGGAAATTGGATTTTTTGAAGTGTAATCCATTTAACACTATAAAAATCTAAATCTTTGATTAAACTTCTTCATCGGCTAAATCGTTTTCAATACTCTGTGGCTGTTTTAACTTATCAATCGACATCATGCCCACAGGTTGTTTAGATATTTTTACATAATACATAGCATACTTATGACCATCTCGCAAAACAGCTTTCAAATCACTTGGAGTATAACTTAGATAAATTGGAAATTCGGGCGAACGTGCCAATCCCAAAAGCTGTTTTTCATTTCTGATTTTCTGTATTTCAAAGCCTTTGTGTCTCATTATACTTTCATGAATTGACCCCATAAAAACTGTTAAATCTTTATCTTTGTTTCGAGCCATTTCTTTTCCACCTTGAATACGGCTCACTCTTTCGGTCAAGCCTACCGTGATTTTGCTATGGTCGGTATCTTCGGGGTAGGCATACTCATCCACAAAAGTCGGTGTTAATTGGTTATCCACTTTACACACCGCCATTTGCACAAATCGGTTATCGCCACGCAACGACACATTGGCAATTTTGGCGACCCCGTTTTTTTGTTTTTGACGGCTTGGCATACTGATAGGATCAATAATTTTGTCATTAATCAATTTGACACTTTCTTTGAGTGATTTATTCAAGTCTTCTCTAACTTTTTCTTGGCATTTTTCATCGGCATAAAAGGCTTGATAAATTTGGTATAAATCATTAATTTTGACGGTATCGCCCTTGTCTGCAATATAATCTTTGACAAAATTAAGCCATGCCACGCTACTGTGCCAAACATTCATATTTGCCAAGAATTTGGCTTTACTACTCGATTGTTTGCCTGTTTCAGCTGATTTTGGTAATACAGTGGTATAAATATTTAAAGAATTATTGCTGTCAAAACGGTCAAGTCGCCCCAGACGTTGTAGCCAGTTCTCGGGACTGGTCATATCGGTAAACATTCGCTCACAGCTAATATTGAGCGATGCTTGCACAATCGGTCCGCTGCGTAATATTTGGAAGTTGCCGCTGCCATTTTGCTTAAAGCACTTATACACCCTATCAAACCATTCAGCTTTGTCCTGTTTGGTGTATTTTGAATGCAACAAAATAGCATGCTCATCATTTTGATTGAGTAAAAAGCCAAGTTGGGCTTCTTGGGCGGTATTGGTAATGACGAAGGTTACTTTATTATCAGTCACTTTATCGATAATTAAAGGACTGACTTCACCATTTTGATCATCATAATTTTTAAACTCGATTTGATAATCTGCGTTATTGAAACTATCCACTCGGACAATATCGCTCTCATCAAGTTGTAGCACATTTTTGACGTAAAAATCATGGGGTGTTGCTGAGACAAGCAGGGTATTAGCTTGGTGTTTTCTCATTTTTTTGGCTTCGATAAGTTCAGCAAAAAGCAAATTAAATGCAGCCATTGGAATTAATTCATGAAATTCATCGAAAACCACATGAGCCTGCATAAATCTCATCATGCCGTCAATTTTTTGATGGGAAATAATGTTATTCACTACTTGGTCAATCGTGGTAATCACAATATCGCCACTAAAATAATCATCAACAGCCGTTTCTTCGATATCTTCAAAACGCTGTCCATTCGTCAAAATTTTCTTGTATTCGCCTGTGAAAATTTCGATTTTGCTGTTTGGTAAATAGTCTGCTTGGGTTAAATCTTGCAAAATACCCAAACATACTTGCACGCGTGGGCATACCCACACGATTTTTTGGACATTGGTTTTGGCTGCCCATTGAAGGGCGATTTTGGTTTTACCGCAGCCAGCAGGACCTTGTAATACGGCAACATTATCGCGACCATCAAATTCAGCAATTTCTGTCAGTTCAGCCAATTGACTTGAAGCAGTATCTTGGCTTTGATTCCGTTCACTATTGGGATAACTTTGATTAAAGCCTTGAATACAACGGTCAATTTCTATTTTTAAGTTGGTATCTTCTTGCAGAATATTGTTTAAGGCATGCACCAGTGAACCCTCTGCCAGATATTCGGCTAAATCTTCGCTCGGCATTTTTGACACGATTCGGTCAGCATTAATCACTGCCATTCGTACCAAATTGTGTAATGCATTGGGTTTGACATCTTTGACAAATTCCGCCACTTCATCGGATAAGTCATTATAATTCTTATACAATGGCAAATCATTTTTGGTTAATTGGTAAGGATATGACAAGGTTGGCAATAAATTGGCAAAATCAAAATCTTCTGACTGAAAATTTTTAGCAATGACTTTAAAATCTTTGAGAACGGCTACGAGTTGGTTAATTACTTTATCAATATGCGTATTAGTTAATGACTTGATAAAGAGCTTATCAATACCTTCTGCTTTACTGAAGTATTTGTCTTCTTTACGATAAGGGCGCGTGTGATGCCAGTAGATACCGTGATAGATTTGGGCTAGCTGAGTGGTGTTTAAATTTTTTTCATCTTTTAGCAAGGAAGCAGCCAATAACCAAGACAATTCATGATGCCTTGGATGGGTTTCAAAGGTAAATTTTCCCAAGCCTTTTACCGTGCTATCAATATGCACCCCATCATCGGGCAATTTGATATCTTCTGGTTCATCTTCGTTGGCGACTTTAAATTTTGGACTGGCAGATTTTTTGGTTATCCATTGTTGAAATTGTGGGTCAATTTTGCCCAAATCGTGCAAAATGCCAGCGATAAAAGCTGATTTTGCCAAATTTGGACTGTCTATTTTTAGTTTGTTTATAATTTGGTATGCCAAATAACCTACCGCAAATAAATGGTGACTTAGTGGCTGACCATGCGTGTTGGCTAGAATGTTTTTTGTTTCGATTGGCAAATCCATAAATACTTCCTTTGTTGTCCAGTTGACAGGCACAAAGCCTAAGTTGTTGAATGCGTCTTTACGCCCCACCACCCACACCAGTTCACTGCGTTGCCGTGTCCTTACCCGATGGCAACTCACGGCGGTAGATTTGGTTGCCGATTGACGTAGTAACTTTTTGACAGTGTCTAGCCCATCTTCGGTAATGGCGGTTTGCCATACGTTATCGCCAATACGATTGGCAAACGCATCCAAAATACGGCGAGTACGGTTTAACGCCTTTTTTTCACATTGCGAAATAAACGTCACTAGCATAAATTAATTTTTCCAATCCATTGATTTTCATAAGTTTATAATTTTTAAAAGTCCTTTTTTAATGCCAAATCTTTCACCGTATCGAACATCACATCCAACGCTTTATAAGTGGTAAAATAATTCAGACATTCTTGGCGGAATTCCTGCTCACTGGTATTTTCTTTAGCACAAATAAAGGCAAGCGGTAGCACAATTGCATCTTTGACAATATCGGCAATATCAAACACCAATGCCCCGCGCCGTGTCTTACCGTGCATGACCGCAAAACCATGCGGAATGCCAAGCACCCAAGCAGTGGTTGCCCCGAGTCCGTAGGCTAAATAATTGCCGTGATTCAAGAAACCATTGGCTTTATCCATCCCGTCATGCTCACGGCTAAAGCCTGCATGATCGGTATGAATTGACGCTAACTTATACAATTCTTTAGTCATACGGGCTTCAAGCTGTAATAAGTGCATAACTTCAGTTTGCTTAGGAATATCAGCGCGATAGCGTTCAATTAAGTTCGTCACAGCGTCACTTCTACTGTCAAAACCCATTTGCCGAAAATCTTGATCGCGACTCCAAATGTTTTGCAAAAATGCCAATCGCGCAAATTGAATGTGTTTGGCGGCTTGCAAGCGTTTGCCATCCTCCCACCACCACGATAGCCAGCCTTGTACATATTCAGTCGGGCGATATTCTGACTGCGGCGTCATCCATTCGATTTCGGTTCCCATAAACAAAGGCGTACCACCGCCGCCGCAAAACCCGACCAATACCCCCGCTTGCGACAGCATCCGCATGGCAGCTTGGGTAATTGATGTCCCTGTGCCCAATAATATACAAGTGGTGTTGGCAATCGGGATGTTGTAATAAAGATTCTCTTTTTCGGCTTCAGTAAGATACAACACACGCCCGTCTTTTTGCATGACGCGGCAGTATTGTAGGTAGTAGATATTGGCACGTTTGGAGTGCAGGATGGTCTTTAAGTCAGAAGACGTAAAGCTATTGTCGGTATAGGGATTGGCGTTTGACATGATAGAGATGACATAAGTTGATTTTTCTTTAGTCTGTCAAACCATGTTCATGAATGCAATAGGGTATTTATAGTAAAACGACAAATAGTGACGTTTAGAAAAATTTAATCTCATAACTTATATTGAGGTGTTTATTTAGTCAATTGTTAAAATTTGGTTGTTATGGATTTTAATTATCAAAAAAATCTTGATTTAAGAGTTATCAATATTATAAGAGTTATAGATAATTCACTTGTAACTCTCCCTAAAATAAAACAGCTCAGACATAGCCTTATTTAGAAACCGATCGTGGACTTGAATTCTTTGCTGAAAAGGTTCAGAAGAAAATGATTGAGTATGGCATCAAATTTAGACCCAATAAACCAGGGTCGCCACATCTCAATGGTAAAGTTGAGCCTTCTCAAAAGACTGATACAACTGAATTCTATGCAAGCGTAGATATCACGTCCGAAAACCTTCAGGACCAATTGGCTGAATGGCAGCATTACTATAATTGGCTAAGACCACATTCAGCTTTGAAGGGAAAAACACCCATGGAGAGGTATTTTGAATTAAGCGAGGAAACGCCTTTAATTTAATTCCAATGCACCAATTACCGCTTTGCCCCAACTTGGTAACTCTTGACTAATCGAATACCAAATCCAAGTGCCTTTACGCTCACTTTCTAAAATACCGATTTGCTTTAATTGGTTTAAATGCCGTGAGATAGTTGGCTGTGGTTGGTCTAACTCGCTGATGATATCACACACGCATAACGCTTGCTTCTGATTAAGTAGTCGCACAATTTTTAATCTGGTGGGGTCGCTTAACGCCTTGAGAAAGTCTGTTTTATTCATATATTTACATATCCAAATATATAGATTATAGTATAGCTCAATTTTAACAGGTTTCTATAGGCAGTCAATGATTACCGCATTACTCATTTTTCTAGTGACTTTGATATTTGTAATATGGCAACCTAAAGGCTTGAGTATCGGTTGGACGGCCAGTATCGGGGCTGGAATAGCTTTGCTATTAGGGGTAATAACGGTTGCCGATATTCCTGTAGTGTGGAATATTGTTTGGAACGCTACCTTTGCCTTTATTGCCATTATCATTATTAGTCTGTTACTTGATGAAGCAGGCTTTTTCCGCTATATCGCCTTGCACGTTGCAAGATTAGCAAAAGGTAGCGGTAATCGGTTGTTTGCGTTTATTGTGCTACTTGGGGCGGTGGTATCGGCATTGTTTGCCAATGATGGTGTGGCTTTGATATTAACACCCATTGTGATTGTGATTTTAACCACGTTACGCTTTTCCCCTGCGACTACCCTTGCTTTTATTATGACAGCAGGGTTTATCGCTGATACCGCCAGTATTCCGCTCGTGGTGTCTAATTTGGTAAATATTGTGTCGGCTGACTTTTTTAAAATCCCTTTTACCGATTATGCCAAAGTGATGATACCAGTAAACGTGGTAGCGGTTGTCACCTCATTATTGGTATTGTATGGGTTTTATCATAAAGATATTCCTACGGTTTATGCGTTGGATTTAATCGAAAACCCACAATCGGCTATCGTGGATAAAAATACCTTTATCATGGGTTGGGTGGTGTTGGCGTTACTTTTGTTGGGTTTTTTTGTGCTTGAGCCTATAGGTGTACCCATTAGCTTCATTGCAGGGGTTGGAGCGTTGGTGTTGCTTGTGGTAGCGAAAATGGGTAAAAAAATAACGGTGTTGCCGATTGTCAAAAATGCCCCGTGGCAAGTGGTGATATTTTCATTGGGTATGTATTTGGTGGTGTATGGCTTAAAAAATGCAGGGCTGACCGATTATTTAGCTCATGAGTTAAGCCAACTCGCTAATCATGGCATGATGACAGCTACAGTAGGAACAGGGTTATTATCGGCAGGGCTTTCATCTGTAATGAATAATATGCCAACGGTGCTAATTCAAGCTTTAGCGATTGATGAGGCGATTATCCATGACCCCATGATAAAGCAAGCCATGATTTATGCCAATGTAATAGGCTGTGATTTAGGCACGAAAATTACCCCGATTGGCTCACTCGCTACCTTATTATGGTTGCACGTTTTAGCCAGTAAAAATATTACGGTGAGTTGGGGCTATTATATTAGAGTCGGTATTATTTTAACCTTGCCTGTATTGGTGGCTACATTAGTTGCATTGGCAATTTGGTTGCCAATAATTCAATAATTTTAAAACTTAAAAAGGAACAAGTATGCAAAATATCACAATTTACCACAACCCTAACTGTGGCACATCACGTAACACGCTTGCTCTTATCAAACATCAAGGCATTGAGCCTTCAGTTATTCAGTATTTGGATAACCCACCTGATGAAACAACCCTGCGTGATTTAATTACCAAAATGGGTATTACCCCAAGACAATTACTGCGTGTAAATGTGCCGCCTTACGCTGAACATAAACTAGATAACCTTAGTTTGACTGATGATGACCTTATTGAAGCTATGTTAGCTGACCCACTTCTAATCAATCGTCCAATCGTTGTGAGTGATAAAGGCGTTAAGCTGTGCCGTCCTTCCGAAGTTGTACTAGATTTGATTGATACGCCCTTAACCAAAACCTTTATCAAAGAAGATGGGGAAAAGATTGAGCCGACAATTTAGTCAAAACATCTGTTTTTATTGAACTTGTAAGCCGTTACTGGGACTCCCCATTAACGGCTTTCTCATTTCAGCAATAAACTATCGTATTGATTTAAACCATAACTTGTATATTAGGACTTACGCAAAAAATTTTGCTTTTGCGTAAGTCCTATATCTAATGGATTTTGCTAACATACAATTTAAGGTAATTTAACTTAAAGGTTTTCGTCTGTTCGAGTCAGATTATGCCTACCATATTCCAAAAGCCCCAGTCGACTGATTGAGGCTTTTTTATTGTAGTGATATCAAGGGGTTACGTGGTTTTTCGAGGGTTGAAAGGTAAACATCCGACCATTCTTTGGGCTGACACCATTACTTACTATTTTTCTCAAGTAATCGCAGTTCAGTTTTTTGAATTTTGCCAACCGCGGTTTTGGGTAATTGCTCAATAAACGTATATTGACGTGGCCGTTTATACCCGGTTAATTGCTCATGACTAAAGGCTTTAAGCTCATCTATCGTCAAACTGTCATCTGATTTGACAATATAGGCTTTAACCGATTGCCCTTGAAGCGCATCCTCAACGCCAATCACGGCACATTCTTGGACTTTCGGGTGATTTAACAGCACCGCTTCAATTTCGGTTGGATAGACATTAAAGCCACTGACAATCAGCATATCTTTTTTGCGATCCATTAATTTGATATGCCCGTTTTGCATCATCATCCCAATGTCGCCTGTCTTTAAATGGCCTTCAGGTAAGAAATAATCGGTGTTGTCAATGTTATGATAACCTATAGTCACATTATCACCTTTGATACAGATTTCACCCACTTCGCCTAACGCCACTTCATTGCCCACATCATCACAGATTTTGATATCGATACTCGGTAAAGGTAGGCCAATATCGCCAGTGTACTCATGATTGGTGAGGGGGTTACACGTGCCTGCACCGATAGTTTCGGACATGCCCCATCCTTCTATTAAGGGGCAGCCTGTAAGCTCAAGCCAAGCCTTGGCCGTGGCGGGGGTGGCTGCCATACCGCCCGCGATTGATAATTTTAGTTGACGGGTATCGACACTTTTAAAATCGGGGTGGTTAACTAATGCCTGAAACAAGGTATTAACCCCAGGAAGAATGTGAAACGGCTTAGCAGATAATATTTTGATAAAACTGGCAATGTCTTTAGGGTTGGTCACCAAGGTCATGCGCATGCCAGATTTCATGCCTAACATGGAAAAGATAAACGCAAAGATATGATATAGCGGCAACGCTAGGATACTATGGAATACTTGTTCGACATTTTTTTGTTGGTTGAGTACCGGCAAAAACCACTGATAGTATTGTTCAACTGCTGTCAAAATATTTCGATGGGTCAGCAAGATGCCTTTGGGTCTGCCAGTGGTGCCGCCGGTGTATTGGATAAAGGCAACATCATCAAGTGATTTGGATGGCTGTTGGTAAGGCATGGATTTAGCGATTTTCATCACTTGACCCAATCGTAATGGCTGATACTTTTGGTCAATTTGGTAAGGCTCTACCATTTTCTTGACATATTTTACAGCGATATCGACTATTTTACCCTTTAATCCTAACAAGTCCCCTAAACGGATAATCACGACTTTTTTCACTGGGGTTTTATCAATGATTTTTTGTAAAGTGTGAGCAAAATTTTCTAAAATAAAAATAACTTCGGTATTGGCATCAATCAACTGAAACTCTAATTCACGAGCTGTATGTAGCGGATTAATCGGCGTCAAAACATACCCTGAGCGAATCGCACCTATCATGACCGGTAAATACGCTTGTACGTTAGGCAGCATGATAGCGACACTGGCATTTGGGCCCAAGGATTGGGATTGTAGCCAGCGGCTGACAAGGCGTGCGACGTTATCCACTTCTTTGTAGCTGATCGCTCGCTCTATATTGCTGGTGAATTCTCGTGAGGCAAAGGCCGTTAAACGATCATCAAAAAATTCTATTAACGATTGATCTGTTAAAGCGGGAATGTGTGCGGCGGTGGCAGGGTCATAAAATTTTGTCCAAAAATTTTCCATGTTGTTATCCTTTTTCTGTCCTTAGAAAATAGGCTAATAGGCCCTTGAAAGGTTTTTTTCATGGGCCTATTAGGGTGCGCGTATTGCCGCGCTTTTTGATTGCTATCAATTACTGTGCCTTGAGTTGATAGTGACGCAAATGAATAGCCTAGTTGCAATCATTATCACACCAAGGCTTAACATTACCATACTCATCTTGATTAGCAAATAGTTCATGACAGGCGGCTTCTGCCAAGGTTAAAATAGGCGTCACGCACACATCAAATTGGGTAAAGTAGTGCTGCCAGTGGCTAAGTGGCTGCGAGGCAAATTTTTGGGCAATCGCTTGGGCAGCGGCTTGGCTCTGCGGATGAGTAGGCAGTACGCCCATTTGCCAATGGCTAGCCGCATGTTCATTAACATCTAACGCTTGACACAAGCCTTGCCAAAACTTTAGCTCAAGCGAGCCGACTGCCATATAACGACCGTCTTGTGTCTGATATAGCCGGTAACATGGCAGCACGCCGCCTAAAAAATCCTGCTCAGGCGTCGGTGTTACCTGTGTTAATGCTTTGACAAATTTCCCCGTCGCTTTTGGCATCACCAAATGGTTGTATAAACTATGGGTCATGCTGATGATGATATGGCGACCTTTGCCAGTTAGCTTGGCATTGACAACGGCCGCTAATAAAGCGATAACCGCCGTGTCACTCCCGCCAGCCAAGTCGGCAAATTGCACATTGGGCATGGCTTGTTCACCCGATGCGGTTTTGAGTTGGTCAAGTACGCCACTCATTGCCATAAAGTTGATATCGTGCCCGGCTTTATCCGCCCAGTTGGGCGTCGTGCCGTAACCGGTGATGGAAACAATCACCAGCTTTGGGTTGTCCGCAAGCAGTGCCTGTGGCGAAAGTCCCATGCCTTCTAATACGTTGGGGCGGAAACTATCAATCATCACATCAGCAGTGGCAATGTCGCTTTTAAGCTTAGCAATATCATCGGGGTTTTTAAAGTCCATTTTGTGACAAGCTTTGCCATGATTTAAAGCATCAAATAAATTGCCTAACGCCCGGGCAGGGTCACCTGACTTGGGTTCATACTTGATCACATCTGCCCCCAAATCAGCGAGCAGTCGTGTGGCAAATGGACCCGGCAAGTTGCGTGATAAGTCAATAACTTTTAGCCCTGTTAAGCAGTCAGCTATACCCAGTGCGGCTATGGCGTCATTCATTAACAAACTCCTTATGCGCTTTTGCCATAGCTACTAAAACTTGGGCAGGGGCAAAGCGCTCACCATAACGCTCGGCAAGTTGTTGACTGCGTGCGACAAAATTATCAACGCCATAGGCATTAATAAACTGCAAGGTACCCCCATGATGCGGGGCAAATCCCCAGCCAAAGATAGAGCCGATATTGGCATCTGCGATTGAATTAATCACGTTTTCTTCATAACAACGGGCGGTTTCATTGGCTTGGATAAACATAAAACGGTCAATAAGCTCTTGCTGAGTAGGCTGCTTGTCTGCGACAGGGAATAAGTTTGATAGCCCGGGCCACAGTTGTTTTTCACCTCCCTCTGGGTAGTCATAAAACCCTTTGCCGAATTTTTTACCCAAACGCCCGTGGGTTTTGCCCATCAGCTCGACCACGCTATCGGCGGGGTGATGCGGCATTTCTTTGCCTTCTTTTTGTAAGTCTTTTTTGGTTTGCTCATTAATATGCAGCATCAGACCTAAAGACACCTCGTCTTGCAGTGCCAACGGTCCGACAGGCATACCTGATTTGATACCAGCTACCTCAATCAGACGGGGATGGACGCCCTCAGAGAGCATAGCAGAGCCTTCGGTGATATAGGTGGCAAACACACGAGACGTATAAAAACCACGGCTATCATTGACCACAATCGGCGTTTTGCCAATTTGTAATACATAGTCAAAGGCTTTGGCTAACGTAGTTTCATCGGTTTGCTCGCCCATAATGATTTCCACAAGCGGCATTTTATCGACAGGTGAGAAAAAGTGTAAGCCGATAAATTGCTTAGGACGGCCACTCGCTTTGGCTAAACCGGTAATTGGCAAGGTTGAGGTATTTGACGCAAAAATCGCATCGCTAGCGGTGACTGCTTCTGTTTGCTGGGTACACTTGGCTTTAATATCACGGTCTTCAAACACCGCTTCAATCACCAAGTCACAATCCGCTAAATCTGCATAATCCGTGGTGGTTTGAATTTTGTCCAGCAAGGATTGTTTTTTGCTATCATTGCTTCTGCCTTTGGCAATCGCTTTATCCAGCAAATTTTCTGAATACATTTTGCCTTTATCCGCATTTTCCATCGTGGTATCGAGCAATACCACGTCAATGCCTGCCTTAGCAGAGACATAGGCAATACCTGCACCCATCATCCCTGCACCCAACACACCGACTTTTTTGGTTTGGTATGGCGGGATAGATTTTGGACGAGATTGGCCCTTGTTGATGCTGTTGAGTTGGTGCCAAAGCGTGCCAATCATATTTTTTGACACTTGTGACATGGCACAGGCGACAAAATAGCGGGACTCAAGCGCCAGACCAGTATCGATGTCCACTAAGCTACCTTCAAACACACAGGATAAAATGTGGGTAATGGCAGGGTAGTTGCCATGCGATTTTTGATTTGCCATCGCAGGGGCAATGCTCAGCATTTGGGCATTTTGCGGGGTTAAGGCGTTACCTTGAGGGATTTTAAAGCCTTTGGCATCCCAAGGCTGCTGAGCGGTTGGATGCTCATGAATCCACTGTTTGGCTTGTTCAATCAGTGATGTTTTATCAGTAACTACCGCATCGATAATGCCAAGCTGATGAGCGGCTTGGGTGGTAAGCTTAGTGCCTTGGGTCATCAACTCTAACGCTTTTTGCATACCGACAAGACGCATTAAACGCTGCGTACCACCGCCCCCAGGTAATAAGCCCAATTTGACTTCAGGCAGGCCATATTTGGCATTCGGTTGGTCAACGGCAATGCGATAATGACAGCCCAACGCTACTTCAAGCCCGCCACCTAAGGCAGTGCCGGTTAATGCAGCGACGACAGGTTTACCGCAGGTTTCAAGGCTGCGTAACACCTTTTTGAAATGTTCCACAAAATCAAAAGCTTGCTTGGGGGATTGGATATTGGCAAATTGGTCGATATCGGCACCCACGATAAAGCTATCTTTATCGCTGGTGATGATAAGCCCTTTGCTGTCTTTGTCTTGAATAAAACTTTGAGCGATTTTTTCTAAATCATTGCTAAAATGCTCATCAAGCACATTCATTTTGCGAGATTGTTGAATGGTCAAAATGACAATATTATCGTCGTCAGTGGCAGAAAAATTGGCCAATTGATTCGCCGCTTGGCTGGTAAGACTGGTCATAGAAACATCCTTTTTTCTTCAGTTTTTTAATTCAATTAAATAGGCGACTTAAACACGTTCAATAATCGTGGCAATACCCATACCGCCACCGACACATAAGGTCGCAAGTCCAGTGGTCAAATCTCGGCGCTCCAATTCATCTAACAAGGTGTTAATCAAAATTGCCCCTGTTGCGCCTAATGGATGTCCCATAGCAATCGCACCACCGTTGACATTCACGATATCCATATTAAGCCCTAGGTCTTTTGCCGTTTTCATTGGCACCGCTGCAAACGCTTCGTTAATTTCCCATAGGTCAATATCAGACACCTGCATATTCGCCCGGGCTAAGGCTTTTCTTGCGGCCAGTGTCGGACCTGTTAGCATTATCGTCGGTTCTGACCCCACCACTGCCGCCATCGTGACTTTGGCACGGGGTTTTAAATTCGCCGCTTGTCCCGCTGATTGACTACCAAGCAGACATAACGCGGCCCCGTCAACGATACCTGATGAGTTACCGGCATGGTGCACATGGTTAATTTTTTCAATCGTGGCATATTTATCTAAGACCACTTTATCAAAGCCCATTTTTCCTGGCATGGCAAACGAGGGCTTTAATTCTGCCAAGCGTTCAACGCTGGTATCAGCGCGAATGGTTTCGTCATGGTCTAAAATCATCAGACCATTGATATCTTTAACAGGAATAATCGATTTAGCAAAATACCCTTGCTCAGAAGCCTGCTGGGCTCTGCGATGAGACTCGGTGGCATAGGCATCAACATCACTGCGACTAAACCCTTCTAATGTCGCAATCGTATCAGCGCCGATGCCTTGTGGGGCAAAGCCGGTGGCGGTATTGACGCGTGGGTCCATGTACCAAGCACCGCCGTCTAACCCCATTTTGACACGGCTCATAGACTCCACGCCACCTGCCACCACCATATCTTCCATGCCCGACATGATTTTGCTTGCGGCTAAATTAATCGACTCTAACCCTGATGCACAAAACCGTGATAGGGTAACGCCTGCCACTGATTTTGCCCAACCGGCATCAATTACCGCAATTCGGGCGATATCAGAGCCTTGCTCACCAACAGGGGTGACACAACCTAGTACCACATCATCCACCAACTGCGTGTCCAACTGATTGCGCGACTGTAAATTTGTCAGCAGTTCTCTGATTAACCAAATTGGAGCGACTTGGTGCAAGCTGCCATCGGATTTGCCTTTGCCACGCGGGGTGCGGATAGCATCATAAATATAAGCGGTATTACTCATTTGATTTTCCTTAATCATGATTAAAATTTGTCAATTGCTAATGGCTAATCCTAATATCTGATACTAATATCTAGGCTAGCTAAAAAGTGGCGCAGCCATATAAAACGATGAGTTACATAAAACGAGACGCCAACTCTTTCATGATTTCATTGGTACCGCCATAGATTTTTTGCACTCGGGCATCAGCATATAATCGGGCAATCGGATACTCCAGCATATAACCATAGCCACCAAATAGCTGTAAGCATTCATCCGTGACTTTGGCTTGTTTATCCGTGGTAAAGGCTTTTAATAGAGCGGCATGTTGTACGGTCAGTTTTTTGTTAAGATGGGCCTCGAGTGCCGCATCACACATCGCCCTGACGGCAAGGTAGTCCGCATTACATTCGGCAAGTTTAAATCGGGTATTTTGAAATGACCACACAGGCTTGTTAAAGGCGTGGCGTTCTTTGGTATATTCGATGGTAAGTTCAATTGATTTCTTAATCGCCCCCGCCGCCGCCAAAGCAATGATTAAGCGTTCTTGTGGCAACTCTTGCATCAACTGAATAAAACCCATGCCCTCCACACTGCCCAATAAGTTTTTTTGTGGGACACGCACATTATTGAAGAACAACTCTGAGGTATCTTGTGATGACAGACCGATTTTCTCTAAGTTGCGACCCCGCTCAAAGCCTGCTAAACCATCGGTTTCTAACACCAAGAGAGATACCCCTTGAGCCCCTTTTTCACGGTCGGTTTTACAAGCGACGATAATTAGGTTGGCTAACTGGCCATTGGTGATAAAGGTTTTGGAACCATTTAAAATGTAGTCATCACCGTCTTTAATGGCATAGGTTTTGATAGCTTGTAAATCTGACCCTGTACCTGGCTCGGTCATCGCAATCGCACCAACCAATTCGCCCGTTGCCATTTTTGGTAACCAACGCTGTTTTTGCTGTTCACTGCCATGATGCAAGATATAAGGTGCCACAATACCTGAATGCAAAAAGCCACCAAATCCGCTCAAGGCCGCATCGGCTTGGGCATAAATCAAAGCCGCTTCATGACGAAAGTCGCCACCGGCACCGCCATACTCTTCAGGCATCGACGCACATAAAAAGCCCATCGAGCCTGCTTCAAGCCATGCTTCTTTATCCATCATGCCGTTTTTTCGCCACTCGATGTCTTCGTCAATCCAAGTTTGAAAAAACTTCTTGGCAGTATCTTCTAGCATGGCGACTTCTTCGTTCATCCAGCTTGATTCAAAATGGTTGATCATCCTTGATTCCTCGTTCGTTATTGAGAGATTAATTAAACCGTTATAATAGTAATATTAATTACTACCTTAAAAAATTGCTCGGCTATTTATAGTTATTTATCCTTAAATTATATTATGAAGGTAATTTATATTACCAATGTAATACTAAATAAAAATCCTAAGATTATGATTAAATAGCCAAATAATGCCGCCATCATAACAAAGATAAAAAATGAGAACAATATTGTCTGTGGATATAGTAATATATATTACTATTTTTTAAATATCTAAATAGAGAATATTATGACTGCGTTGAAAAAGCCAATGACGCTTGGACGTCCTAGTAATGCAATGGGTGATTTAACCTTACTTGCGCAGATACGACCTGCAACCTTAGATAAAATCGAAAAAAGTGTGATTACGCTGTATGCCAGTGATGAGAGTGAGGTCGCTGCGGATAGTGTGACTATGCAGTCAATTGCAAAACACGCGAACGTGTCACTGCAGACCTTGTATAAATATTTTGGCGATAAAAACACGCTGATTTATGTGATTTTAGATCGAGTGCTTAGTCGCCTAGCCGCTCGAATGATTGACCATTTGAGCGGTATTGATAGTGTCAAAGACCGGCTGCGTAAGACGCTATGGGTGATGTTTGATTTTGTTGACCACAATCCTGATGCGGTATTGTTTTTTTCTACAGCGATTCCTGTCTCCCACTATCAACATATTGCCATTTATGAAAACAAGGATTTGATGGAAGCTTTTTTGCAAGTGTTGTCGGATGGGCAGCAGCGTGGGGAGCTTAATCAAAATGTCTCGCTTAAAACCTTATTAGATGTGTTTATGGGGTTTATCACCCGATTGGGGCTGATGCACGTGTTAAGACACGCTGCCAAACCGATGACGGCTGACTTTGATCCTTTGTTTGATATCCTATGGCAAGCTATTTCACGGCATGACTAAGAGAATAACGCATTTTACAAATACACGAACAACAATCTAGGAATGTTTGTCCGCTATTATTACCCTGAATAAATGAATGGTCCAGCACTGGCTGTAGCGATTGCGCCCTATGTTTTTCTCTACGCAGAATAGCATTTATCTGTCCACACACCCTTCCGCTATCAATAAACAATAAATTAAAGCGGTTAGCAAATTCTTCTATATTCTTATCAATTATAATTATTAAGCTTTGTTATTATTCTGTGGAATAATAGCGCCATTCGATGATGTTTGATAGCGCTTTATAGCATTTCATCTCGAAAAAAATGAAAAATTTTGAGGATAAGGACAAATTGTCCTAAATATTGCATAAGGTATTGTAATGAAAAAAGTTTCTGCTCTACTTATTTCGGGGTTTAGTATTAGCTTGCTATTAGCAGGTTGCCAGCAAAATACCACCAAATCTGCCAATGCGGCAACCACCAATGAAGCACAGACCAATGACAGTAAGAGCGGTGATTCAAAACCACTTGAAGAAGTGCGTATCGGATTACAAAGTTCAGGGGCGTTGGTGTATTTGCGTGAAAGTAAGCTGCTTGAAAAGTCGCTCGAAAAATCGGGCATCAAAGTCAATTGGGTGCAGTTTCAATCGGGACCGCCGCTGCTAGAAGCGCTAAATACCAACAATATTGACTTTGGCACCGCAGGGGACACGCCACCTATTTTTGCCCAAGCCGCGGGTAGTAATCTGGTGTATGTTGCCTATGAAAAACCTTCACCACAATCTGAAGCCGTCATTGTCCCCGCCAATTCAACCTTAAAGTCAGTGGCTGAATTAAAAGGTAAATCTGTGGCGGTGACTAAAGGCTCTAGTGCTAATTATACGTTACTAAAAGCATTGGAACGTGACAAATTGAGTTTTGCTGACATAGATGTCAAGTATTTACAGCCATCTGATGCCCGTGCTGCCTTTGAATCGGGGAAATTGGATGCTTGGACCGTTTGGGAGCCTTATCTATCGAGTGCCAAAATTGAGCTAAAAGCGCGAGTTTTGACCGACGCTACAGGTCTTAAGCCCAATAATACATCGTTTTATTTGGCATCAACGGATTTTGCTCAAAAACACCCCAATGTGATTAAAGACATTGTCAAAGCCATTGATGAAGCGGATAAAGCGATTACCGCTGACCCGGTAACTTTTAGCAAAATGATCCAAAAAGTCACCAATCTAAAACCTGACGTGGCGTTAGCCTCGGTGAAATCAAGAAATTACGGTGTCAACTATATCACCGATGACATCATTCAAGCCCAGCAGCAAGAAGCGGATACTTTTTATAAAAATAAATTGCTGCCAAAACAAATACAGGTAAAAGATATTGTCTGGTATCCACCCAAGTAAAACTATGGCTAGTAAAAAGCTAGTAAAAAAAGAATAGGTAATCTTTATGACGCTAGCTTGCGCTTACTACTTTGAAGCGATACAGCCGACAGTTAAGCTTTTAACAGTCATTAATAAAGTTGCATTGATAAATTTGCAGTGAGAGGTTGTTTATGAAAACGTCAAGTTTTGTTGCGGATAATTCAGTGGTAGCGGCATCAAAGCCGCTACCGACGAAACCGATAAGGGTGAATGCGCCAGTCAAGACATTGTCAACCCGCAAGGTTGTTAAAACCCTATTTGGGCGTACAGGGGGTTGGTGGTTGCCGTTACTCATGTTGGCGGGTTGGCAACTGGTAGCAAGTTTTCAATTACTGCCTGAGGCTTACCTTAAAAATATTTCGTCACCCAATGCCGTTGTTCAAGCGGGCTATGAACTCATAAAAAGTGGTGAGCTTTGGCAGCATCTCGGTATTAGTGCGCTGCGAGCGTTTGCGGGGTTGTTGATTGGCGGGTTGTTTGGGTTAGGGTTTGGGCTGTTGACCAGCACTTTGCCTGTATTTCGCACGTTATTGGATACCACCTTTCAAATGCTGAGAAACATCCCACATTTGGCATTAATTCCCTTGGTCATCGTGTGGTTTGGGATTGATGAAGCGGCAAAGGTTTTTTTGGTGGCAGTTGGCACATTTTTTCCGATTTATTTGAATACCTATCATGGTGTGCGTAATGTGGATAAACATCTGGTCGAGATGGCAAAAAGCTATGATTTAACAGGTTGGGCATTGTTTAAAGAAGTGATTTTACCTGGGGCATTACCGAGTATTTTGGTGGGGGTGCGTTTTTCATTGGGCATTATGTGGCTGACGCTGATTGTGGCGGAAACCATTTCGGCCACCACAGGCATTGGGTATTTAGCCATGCACGCTCGCGAGTTTTTTCAGATTGATATCATTATGTTTTCAATCTTGGTTTATGCATTATTAGGGTTTTTAGCCGATTTTATTGCCAAAAAGCTTGAATTTGTTTGGCTCAAATGGCACCCCGCTTACCAACAAGGAGCACACTAATGTCAACGCCATTGTCAGCACCATTGTCAGCGTCATCCAGAACGCCATTAAAAACCTCAGCAGGATTGGCTTTAAGCTTAACAAATGTGGTCAAAAAATTTGACAATCGAGAAGTCATTAAAAACCTAGATTTGCACATTCAAAGTGGGGATTTTATTGCTATTGTCGGGCACAGTGGCTGTGGTAAATCAACATTGCTGCGTTTACTTGCGCAGTTAGAAACAGCGAGTAGCGGGGAGTTGACAGCCATGTCAATTGCCAACCAAGCCATGTCACCTCAGGCATGGCGACAATCTACGCGGCTGATGTTCCAAGATGACCGATTGTTGCCTTGGAAAACGGTACTGGAAAATGTGGGGCTTGGGCTAAAAACGCCAGACTGGAAAGCGCAAGCGTTGAAAGCGTTAGCGGAAGTCGGCTTGGCAGAGCGGGCTGATGATTGGCCATCGGCATTGTCAGGGGGACAAAAGCAGCGAGTGGCTTTGGCTAGAGCGATTATTCATCGTCCGCAGCTGTTGCTACTTGATGAGCCATTGGGGGCACTCGATGCATTAACCCGTCTTGATATGCAGCAACTATTGGTCAAATTATGGCAAGAACATCGATTTACGGTCATTTTAGTGACCCATGATGTCAGTGAAGCGGTCATCACGGCTGATAGGGTGATTTTAATTGAACAAGGCAAAATTGGACTGGATTTGCCAATCTTATTGCCACATCCCCGTAATAACATGACTAAAACTGCGCCATTTGAGCAAATTGTACTTGATAAGATTTTAGCGGTGCATTGAGTCTGTCAATCGTTCAATGACAAGCAACTGACACCTTTTGGCACTCTTTGCCACCCTTTATTGAGCAAAAGCCCATTAAAAAATTAATGGGCTTTTTTAATGATAAAATTAATCGATTTGATTTTTCTGTCTGGGCTAGCCGAAGCTTTGCTCAGTGCTTTTATTGGTGCTAAGTCAGTAAGTAAAATCCACCTAAACATTATGCGCTCACAGTACCGCCTGTTAGCAGAATTTATTATATTCATATCAGTTATGGTTACTAAGTGTAATCAATAATTTATGGAATAATGCCTTTTTCATTTGATACAAGTGCTATATCAATACTGGGAGAAAGGAGCGTGAGGTCATGAAATTTTTAAAAAATGAGGATAATTGGTCGGTTGTACTGGGACTATTTATTGTGGTAGTGATTTGCACCTTGTATATATCGCAAATACCTATCGCCAACTTAAATGTCAAAATAAAACCTTGGTCAGACTTTAGTGAGTTATTTAACCTAGTTAGCCATTCAATCCTAGGACTGCTAAGCTTAGGAATTGGTTTCGGGTTATTGCTATTTTTGGGTGCCAAATCCGCGCAACCTGAAATAAAGTTACCCCCATTTTTAGCCAAATTTGTCCTATTGTTTTTGATGGCGGCGGGCATTTTGATTTTAAGCAGTAATAAGACTGTCAAAGCATGGCAACTAGAAAGTCCTTTGGTAGCCTTGTTCATAGGTCTGTTAATTGGCAATTTTACCTCAATTGCTGATAAATTAAAGGAAGTGCTGAGAACCGAATACTATGTCAAAATTGGTATTGTTTTAATGGGGGCAACCTTACCCTTCACTACGATTTTAAAAGCGGGTCCGGCGGCCATCGTACAAGCCTTAATTGTTTCGGTTGTGACTTTTTCTACCATTTATTTCGTAGCAACAAAAGTGTTTAAGCTTGATAACCGATTTGCAGCGACCCTTGGGGCAGGTGGCTCGGTGTGTGGGGTGTCAGCGTCGATTGCCATTGGCGGTGCCTGTAGAGCCAAGCATGAGCATGTGGCGGCGTCAATTTCGTTGGTGATTGTGTGGGCAGTAATTATGATTTTTGCGCTGCCATTTGCTTGTAAGTTGTTGGATTTGCCACCTGCGATTGCCGGTGCCTGGATTGGAACGTCTGAATTTGCAGATGCTGCTGGTTTTGCAGCGGTTGAAGCGATTGGTAATGAGTCTGCTACCCAAGCCTTTACATTAATGAAAGTGGTAGGCCGAGATATGTTTGTTGGATTATGGGCATTTTTGGCAGCTTATTTATCGGTCACTGTCTGGGAGCGTGCTTCAACGAACGAGCGAATTGATAAATCAGAGATTTGGCGTCGATTTCCTAAGTTTATTATCGGTTTTTTTATTGCCTCAATCATCACTACCTTATTTGTACTCATTGCACCCAACGCTGAAGCTTTTAATAAACAAGCATTAGGTCTTATCAAAGACTATCGCGGTTGGTTTTTTACCTTAACGTTTTTATTCATTGGTATGACAACGCGATTTAAAGCATTGGCAAGCGTGGGCATTAAACCTGTACTTGCGTTTACAGCGGGTGTTTTGGTCAATCTGCCGCTGGGCTATTGGCTCTCTAACCATGTGTTTGCAAACTATTGGATAAATTTATGATTACCCAATCAACCACTATCAAAAGTCAAATCCCATTACCAAAGACGGTGTTAGCACAATTTGGCTTTAGCAATCATTGCTCCCAAGCCGTCTTTGATACGTGGGAGTTAAAAAAAGCCCTCAAAGCAGCGGGTATTGATGAAAATCAATATCAGCTGACAGTAAATTATCACCGACAGTGGGGATATTTTTGATGGTTTGAAAAAACCTATCCCTACAAATTAGCTTTGTTATTGGTTAGAAATTTATCCAAAAATTTACCTGTTGGTCTAAGCCCTGATATAAGCCCATTAAAAAATTAATGGGCTTTTTTTATGTTCACCCAATCAATCAAATGACATGCTGTTCATCACATTTCTTGCTATAGATAGCAAAATATCTTGGTTATCTTTGCGAAAAAAAATCTTTACCATGATGCCTTATTCAAGCATTTAGCGGTAAGGAATTAGCATGACGGATTTTAATCAGCCACTTGATAAATATGCCAAAGCGCAACGCATTGTCACTGATGAGCAAGCCATTCAAGCTGCCAAGCAAGTGGCGGCTTTTGCCCTCATCAAGCGCGACGAGCGCGACCAACAGCGACAATTGCCTTTTGCAGTGATGGATCTATTTAGCCAAACCGGGCTTGGCGGCATACGTATTCCCAAACAATATGGCGGCGCCGAAGTGTCAAATCGCACCTTGGCAGAGGTCTTTCGTATTTTGAGCAAAGCCGATGCCAATATTGGATTGATTCCACAAAATCAAATCAGCCTACTCAATATCATCAATATCATCGGCAATGACAGTCAAAAACGTTTTATTTTTGGCGAGATTTTGTCAGGCAGTCGCTTAGCCAATGGCGGGCCAGAACGTGACACCAAAGACAGCAAAACCTTGGCAACGACATTGACCATTGCCAACAATGGTTACTATCTTAACGGGGAAAAATTCTATTCAACAGGCAGCAGTTTTGCCGATTACTTGGCGATTAAAGCCTTACACCCTGAGGGTCATGTGGTACTCACCCTTATTGATAAAACCGCAACGGGCGTTGAGGTAGTAGATGATTGGGATGGTTTTGGACTGCGTACCACCTCAAGCGGCACGGTCAAACTCAACCAAGTCAAAGTCCTACCTGAGCTAATTTTTGATGAGCGCTTGCTTAGCGATGCACCGACGTATCGTGGGGCTTATTCTCAGCTGATACAAGCGGCGATTGATGTCGGAATTGCAGAAGGGGCGTTTGAAGATACCTTAGCTGTGGCAAAAAAAGCCCGTCCCATTGTCGATGCCAAAGTCGAAGCTGCGCGCTTTGAGCCGTATTTGCTACAAGTAGTGGGAAAGTTAAAAGTACGCTTGGATGCGGCTACCCTATTACTGCAAGAAGCGGCTGATTATTTGGATGCGCTGGATAGATTGGATTTTGTCACCGCAGAAGAGGCAGCACTCGCGTCTATCAAAGTGGCAGAAGCCAAAGTATATGCCAATGACGCCGCTCTCACGATTTCTGAAAAACTGTTTGAAATTGGCGGTAGTCGTTCATCACTTAGTGAGCATGGCTTGGATCAGCATTGGCGAAATGCTCGCGTGCATACTTTGCATGACCCAGTGCGCTGGAAGTTACACGCATTGGGCGATTATTACTTAAATCACAAATTGCCCAACCGTCATGCTTGGATTTAGAAAGTAAGGAAAACACCATGTCAGATACCATCACCCGTCCAGTAACGGACGCTCAAGCCTCGTTAATCAAACCTACGCCCGTCGCCCATATCATCAAGTCGGACAACGAAGCATTAGAAATCGCCTATCAGCTTGCCCAATCGTTTAAACAAGCGCGTATAAAACGAGACCGCGAACGGCTATTACCCTTTGCAGAAATTGAAAGCTTGAGCCAATCAGGGTTATGGGCAATCACCGTGCCAAAACGCTTTGGCGGCGCTGATGTATCAAGTTGGACCGTCGCTCAAATCATTGCGCTGTTGAGTGGTGCAGATGGGGCGATTGGGCAAATTCCGCAAAATCATTACTATGCGTTAGAAGTATTAAAAAACACGGGGACAGAAGCCCAGCAGCAACGCATTTTTGCTGAAGTATTACAAGGGGCGCGGCTAGGCAATGCGCTGGCTGAGTTTAAGCCCAAAAATGCCGTTGATAAAACCACCAAACTCACCTCAACGCCAGGCGGTTATCTAATCAATGGCGAAAAATTTTACTGCACAGGCAGTCTGTTTGCACACCGTATTCCGACTTTGGTAAAAGATGACAACGACCGCGAATTTTTGGCATTTGTGCAGCGAGACGCCAAAGGTCTCACGCTGATTGATGATTGGCAAAGTTTTGGTCAACGTACCACAGGCTCAGGCACGGTCTTATTTGACCAAGTTTTTGTAGATAAAGACGATGTCATTGCTTTGGATACAGCCTATCAAATTCCCACGGTTTGCGGGCCATTCGCCCAGCTGTTGCACGCCGCCATTGAGACAGGTATTGCACGTGGGGCGTTTGATGAAACCTTGGTACAAGTGCGGCAAGCTCGTCCTTGGATTGATTCGGGCGTGGATAAAGCCACCGATGACCCACTCACGCTATTGCAAATTGGGCGCAGTGCGGCAGATGTGCGAGCGGTGGAGGTGTTACTCAAACACGCTGCCCAAACCATCGATGCCGCTCGTCCAACGCCCAATGAGCAAAATATTGCCCAAGCGTCATTGGCGGTCGCGGCAGTGCGCGCATTAAGCACCGAAGTGGCACTAAAAACCTCCTCACAGCTCATTGAGCTGGCAGGCAGTCGCGGTAGCCAACGTGACAAAGGGCTAGACCTGTATTGGCGAAACGCACGGGTGCATACCTTGCACGATGCGGCACGGTGGAAATACTACTTTATTGCCAACTATGCACTCAATGGGGTATTGCCGCCACGGCGAGGGACGTTGTGATGGGTGAGACGGTGAAACAAGAAAATAACCTGCCAAAGCCGATTATTCTTAACGCCTTTGATATGAATTGCGCTGGGCATATCAATCATGGTTTGTGGACGCACCCAAGGGATGAATCTTATCGATTCAATGAGCTTAGCTATTGGACAGGCTTGGCAAAAACCTTGGAGCAAGGGTTATTTGATGGGTTGTTTTTGGCGGATATCACAGGCTGTTATGACGTTTATCAACATAACATTGATGTGACCCTTAAAGAGTCGGTGCAATTGCCAAGCCATGACCCGACCACCTTGGTGTCTGCCATGGCGTCTGTCACCGAGCATTTGGGCTTTGGTATCACTGTGAATCTAAGTTATGAAACGCCTTATCAATTTGCTAGACGTATGGCGAGTCTAGATCACTTAACCCAAGGTCGTTTGGGATGGAATATCGTGACAGGGTATTTGGACAGCGCTGAGCGGTTGATTGGTAATCAAGGGCTTAAGGCGCATGATTTACGCTATGAGCAAGCGGACGAGTTTTTACAGTTGTGCTACCAGTTTTGGGAAGGCTCATGGCAAAACGATGCAGTCAAAATAGACAAACAGGCGCGCATTTTCACTGATCCTGCCAAGGTAAAAGCGATTCACCATCAAGGGCGTTTTTACCAAAGTGACGGCGTTTTTCAAGTGATGCCGTCTATTCAGCGCACGCCGGTGTTATTTCAAGCAGGGGCATCAGCCAAAGGTTTGGCATTTGCTACCCAGCACGCGGAGGCGATTTTTATTGGGGGTGGTGAAAAATCAGCGATTAAACGGCAGGTGGAGACGATTCGCCAGTTGGCAAAAGCACAGGGTCGCAATCCCAATGACATCAAAATACTGATGGGAATCACAGTAGTGACTGACAAGCATCACGACCTTGCCCAAGCAAAACTGGCAGAATATGAAGGCTATGCCAGTAGCGAGGCAGGATTGGCACATTACTCAAGTTCGGTGGGGATTGATTTATCACAGTATGCCGATGATGAGGTGATTGCCTACCAACAAACCAATAGCATTGCGTCGGTAAACCAGCGCTTTCAGCAGCAGCAGGTTACCAAAGCGCAGCTGATAGCAGAGCATCGGTTAGGGGGACGCTATCCGCTAATCGTGGGCGATGGGCGCGAGGTGGCTGAGGCGTTGATAACCTGGGTGGACGAGACAGGAATTGACGGTTTTAACGTTACTCGCACGGTCACGCCTGAGTCTTACGAGGACTTTATCCAGTATGTCATTCCTGAGCTACAACGTCGTGGACGCTTTAAAACCGAATACAAACAAGGCAGTCTACGCCATAAGCTCATTGGCAAAGGTGAGCGATTACCCAGTTCACACCCAGTGCAAAGCTTTCGATGTTAAGGGCTTGTTTAGAGGACATTTTTTAGTGCTATCAGTTTTTTATGTTTTAAGCAGCTATTTCTAAGCAGCTATTTTTAAACCATCATTTTTAAGGAGCTATTATGGCAATCGCAGCAAAACATCGTGCTACTGTTTTAGGGGTAACTATCATTGCTGTCTTGGTGTTACTGAGCGGCTGGGCATTTTACAATAAAAGCCAAGCATCAAACGTCACCAAAGACAATCCGTTAACCATCGGTATTAGCCCGCCTTTTGCCAATCCACTTAAAGAAGCAGTCGCGGCGGCAAAACAGCAAGGTATCAACGTCAAATTAGTCGAGTTTACGGATTGGAATACCCCAAATGTAACACTTAACAGTGGCGACATCGATGCCAATTATTTTCAACATCAGCCGTTTTTAACCAATGCACTCAAACAGCATCCAGAGTATAAGCTATCGGCTTTGGGGAAAGGGGTTGCCACCCATGTCGGTTTGTATTCTAAAAAATACCAAAGCCTAGCAGCATTGCCGACGCGTGCCCGTGTGGTGGTGCCAAACAACCCTGTTAATCAAGGGCGAGCGCTACTACTGCTGCAACAGGCAAAATTAATTGGGCTAAAAGACCCAAATAATTTTCTGTCTAACTTAAACGATATCAGCAGCAATCCAAAACAATTGCAGTTTATTGAAGTCGAAGGCCCGCAGACCGCACGAGCGGTTGATGATGCTGATTTGGTGTTTAGCTACCCGCATTATTTGCGCTTAGCCAAAACCATTGACCCCAATCAAGCTTTAGTCTTTGATGATACCACCAATAACCGCTATGCGATTTTATTTGTCACTCGGGATGATTTTGCCCAAAAAAATCCTGAGCGCGCCGAACAGCTGAAAAAATTTATTCACATTTATCAAACTTCCCCTAACGTAAAACAAGTGCTAAATAAAGAAATCGGGGGGAAACTTTGGTTTCCAGGTTGGACCTCGTAATGCGTTAACAAGTTTTAGCCATAACAATTACAAAGGATCATGCTATGCAGTCGTTTACTCATATTACCCAAGATGACAGTCATTCATCACCTCCCTATATCCGAATCGATAAGGTCAATAAGTTTTATCAAGGACAAGCGCAAGCGATTCATGCACTAAAAGATATCTCACTTGAGGTGCCAACAGGCAAAATTCTGGGTATTATCGGTAAAAGCGGGGCGGGCAAATCATCGTTGTTACGCATTATCAACGGCTTGGAGTCGATTAGTGATGGTCATGTTTATATCGATGATAACAATGTGGCAGCACTGAGCCAAGCACAGCTGCGACAGCTGCGACAAGGCATTGGTATGATTTTTCAGCATTTTAATCTGCTGTCGAGTAAAACGGTACAAGACAACGTCGCCTTGCCCCTAAAAGTCGCCAAAGTAAGTCAGGCTGATATCAATAAACGTGTGGCGCAAGTGCTAGAGATGGTGGGTCTCAGTGATAAAGCATTGATGTATCCTTCCCAGCTATCAGGCGGTCAAAAACAGCGGGTGGGCATTGCGCGGGCGCTCGTGAATGAACCCAAAATTTTATTGTGTGATGAAGCCACATCAGCACTAGACCCAGAAAGTACCCAGTTAATTTTGCAGTTACTCAAGCAAATTAATAAAAAACTTGGCATTACCATTGTGCTCATTACCCATGAAATGCAAGTCATTCGAGATATTTGCGACCAAGTGATTGTCATTAACCAAGGGCAAATCGTTGAAACAGGACCAGTGTGGAAAGTATTTGCCTCACCCATGCACACCATGACCCAAGAATTACTAGGCTATAATCAGTCATCCATTGATTTGGGTGAGGATAAACTCACCGACAAACACAGTGCCACTCATACTTTGCTCAACCTAAGATACGTTACCCCAAGAAAATCTGCCCCTGATTTAAAGGCAATTTTTGCGCAATTTGAAGCGCCCGTCTCTTTGTATCAAAGTCAAGTGGATACCATTCAAGGCTACTTGGTAGGCAATATCGTCGTTGGCGTCGCAACCACGGGTTTAGATGTCGCGCAATTGACCCAGCGCTTGGGACATCAAGTTTTGCATGTGGAGGTAATTGGTTATGCTTGAATTATTACTGACGGGGTTGATTGATACCCTGATTATGGTTGGCGTATCAGCGATTTTAGCATTTTTATTGGGGTTACCGATCGCATTGGTATTGGTCAATTCAAGCGAGCAAGGTATTGCCCCATCATTTTTGACCAATCTAAGTTTGGGTTGGTCTGTGAACATTGTGCGTGCCATTCCTTTTTTGATATTGATGGTGGCTATTATTCCAGCCACTCGAATGATTGTCGGTACAAGCTATGGTGTGTGGGCAGCCGTGGTACCGTTAACCTTAGCAGCGACGCCTTTTTTTGCCCGAATTGCCGAAGTGAGTCTGCGTGAAGTTGACCCAGGGCTCATAGAAGCGGCACAAGCGATTGGCTGTAACCGTACACAGATTATTCAGCATGTGTTATTGCCCGAAGCATTGCCTGGCATTATTGCCGGGTTTACTGTGACGCTTGTTACCATGATTAATTCGTCTGCGATTGCTGGCGCGATTGGGGCGGGGGGCTTGGGCGATATTGCCTATCGTTATGGCTATCAGCGCTTTGATGTGCAAATGATGGTATCAGTCATTGTGGTTTTGGTGACATTGGTGATGTTGGTGCAAGCCACAGGCGATAGTTTGGCTCAATGGGTCGATAAACGCCAATTGTAGCTCTGCAGATTTACCACTTTGATATGGCAAATTTGATATAGCAAAAAATCAGCTAAATAATGCAGATATTGTTGTTTCACAAGCGGCTTAATTTTTTGTTTAATGAGGTTATCGACATGTCATCGATTCATCTGATTACACTAAATTAAGGAACAAAGATGTCTATCACTCAAAATTTCACAAATCAACCAAATCCAGCCATGCCACTCAATATCGTTGCGGTATCGGGTGGGCTCAACACACCATCAAAAACCGAAAGTCTGGTGCAAAATATTGTAGATGAGTTGGCACAAGCCACGCCCATCAACGTGCATTTTATCAAGCTGAGTGAAATCGGGCCTTTACTCAGTGGGGCGATTTATCGTAACCAACTGCCAGAGCGAGTACAAAACGACTTGGCAGCGATTGAGGCGGCGGACGCCTTGATTGTAGGAACGCCGGTGTATCGCGCGTCTTTTACCGGATTGTTTAAACACTTATTTGACTTTGTAGAGCAAACCGCGCTCGTGGATGTGCCGGTATTATTGGCAGCGTCGGGCGGTAGCGAGCGTCATGCACTGGTACTAGAGCACCAACTTCGCCCATTGTTTAGTTTTTTCCAAGCCCAGACATTGCCAATTGGCGTGTACGCGACGGATAAAGACTTTACCCTAGAATACACCGTCTCAAGCCAACAGTTGCGTGACCGTATTGTGTTAGCGGTGGCGCGCGCGTTGCCGATACTTGAGTGGGCACCTGCCAAAGGCCGACGCGCCCAAGCCATTAAAGAAAAATCAGCGCAAGCCAATCAGCAGCTAGGCATTAATAAACAAGTCGAACAAGCCGAAATATTACCCTCTGTGGCAGTGCCAGATTTATCGAGCGCCGAAGCCAGATTACACCCGCAAACTGTTCAATCACAGCCTAAAACCCATCCATTCGTTGCTTGATGGGAGAGTGCCTTAGTGATTATTAGCTGAGCTGACAAGGGCAGTTATCGTCAATATCACCTGAGCAATCAAAAGCTTAGTTTTATTCGAAATATTTTATTTTTAACATTGTTATATGTAATTTTGGAATATTAATTTGTTTGATGGGTGTTTGTTGTCCTAGTCTACTCGGCTTACACTAATTTGATTGATTATCGGATTATTTGGGCCAACAGACTATGAATTTTCAACAACTTCGTATTATTCGAGAAACGGTACGCTGTGACTATAACTTGACCGAAGTGGGCAACGCATTATTTACCTCGCAATCGGGTGTGTCCAAACATATCAAAGACTTAGAAGATGAGCTTGGGGTAGGGCTGTTTGTGCGTAAGGGCAAACGGCTATTAGGTTTGACCGAGCCGGGTAAAGATTTGTTGGTGATTGTAGAGCGGATGCTACATGATGCCAACAATATCAAAACCTTGGCTGAACAATATACCAGCCAAGATAAAGGCGAATTGACCATCGCAGCCACCCATACCCAGTCTCGTTATATTTTGCCGCCCGTTGTGCAAGCGTTTAAACAGCTTTTTCCTAAAGTGCATTTGCGATTGCTACAAGCCGCACCGCCAGAAATTGCGGCAATGCTACTTGATGGACGAGCGGATATTGGCATTGCTACCGAAGCCTTGTCAAGCTATAGCGAGCTTGTGACTTTTTCTTATTATCACTGGTATCATGCGATTGTGGTGCCGCCAAACCATCCGCTAACCCAGCTTGAACAGGTAACGCTTGCCGACATAGCCCATTATCCGATTATCACTTACATTAGTGGTCATACCGGGCGAACGATGATTGATGAAGCGTTCGCCAAAGCAGAATTACAGCCTGATATCGTGATGACCGCATTGGATTCTGATGTGATAAAAACCTATGTGGAATTTGGTATGGGCATTGGTATCATCGCTGATATGGCGTTCAATCCCAATAAAGACACACAGTTAACATTACTCAGTTGTGAGCCACTATTTCATCAAAATACCACCTTGCTCGCAGTGCGACAAGGGCATTTTTTACGAGGATTTGGCTACCAGTTTTTAGCCTTGTGTAACCCCACATTAACCCAAACAACAATGCATGATGCCATACAACCTAGCAGCTAACGCAAAATCCTGATAAGCAAGTTGGCAAAACTTAGCGTCTGTTACATCCGATGTAATACGCGTCAAATTCGCTTGCTATCTCGCTTGTTGTGCTATTTTTAAGATTTGGGTTTGTTTATCTGCTGTTAATATGACTTCATTTGACGATAAAACGCTTTATGGTGAAAACTGTAAAGCTTTTTTTATGTCACTGCTTTAGCGATTAAATTGATAGGGTTAGCAGCAAAATTATTAAGTATTTTTTGTGCTAACCAAAGCAGTTTTTGTTATTTTTTATTGCGCGATATTTGCTTTAAGCTTATGGCTACCGATAAACCGCCCATGACAAAAGGCGAGTTATCTTAATCAATTTTTGAGCTTACAAGCAGGGGTTACGATGAAAATTTTTTGGTTTATACCGACACATGGCGACAGTCGTTATTTAGGTACAAGTAAAGGGGCAAGAACCGTTGACCATACTTATATGAAGCAAATTGCAGTGGCAGCCGATAACCTTGGCTATGAAGGCGTGTTGATTCCGACAGGTCGCTCATGTGAAGACCCTTGGTTGGTCGCTGCTAGTCTCATTGATGCGACCACTCGCTTAAAGTTTTTGGTGGCATTACGCCCTGGGGTGACGACACCCGCGCTTGCCGCTCGTATGACAGGCACCTTTGATCGATTATCAAATGGTCGATTACTGCTTAATCTGGTGACAGGCGGTGATGAACAAGAGCTTAAAGGCGATGGCATCTTTGAAGACCACGCGACGCGTTATCAGACAGCCAGTGAATACACCACGATTTGGCGAGAGATTTTGACTCGCTCGCACACAGGCGAATCCTTTACTTTTAACGGTGAACGCTTGCAAGTCGAGGATGCCAAATTGCTATATCCCCCTTTACAACAGCCGTATCCGCCCTTGTGGTTTGGCGGTTCATCTGAGGCGGCGCAAACACTGGCTGCCGAACAAGTTGACAGTTATTTGACTTGGGGTGAGCCGCCTGCCGCTGTCAAAGAGAAGATTGAGCAGCTTAAAACCAAAGCCGCTGCCAAAGGTCGCACATTAAGCTATGGGATTCGTCTGCACGTGATTGTGCGTGAAACCAATGAAGCCGCTTGGCAAGCCGCTGATGAATTATTAAGTCATGTCACTGACGACACTATTGCCGCCGCCCAAGCCAAATTTGCCCAAATGGACTCGGTGGGACAACAACGTATGGCAGCCTTGCATGGCGGTCGCCGTGATAACTTAGAAATTTCGCCCAACTTATGGGCAGGAATTGGACTGGTGCGTGGCGGCGCAGGCACGGCACTGGTGGGCGACCCACAAACCGTTGCTGCGCGTATTCAAGAGTATGCGGATTTGGGCATTGATAACTTTATTTTTTCAGGCTATCCACACTTAGAAGAGGCGTATCGGTTTGCTGAATTGGTTTTCCCATTATTACCGATAGACACCCAAAACACCTTGGTCAAGCCAAATTTGACAGGACCGTTTGGTGAGATTGTCGCTAATAACTATGCACCACCGCAACAAACCAGCGACACTGCAACCCCAAAAACACCCGCTACTGCCATACCCAAACACGCTATTGCCTCTTAAATTTATTTTAAAGACATATTAAAGGCGTCTTAAATGCTTGTGATAAAACGTGCTAACTAAGGCACGTTTTGCGTCTCGTCTATACCTATCTATATCTATTATCCGACAGAGTACGCGGAATCCACCCTAGCCATGATAAGCATCTTTTAACTGATAGACCTTTTAACTGATAAACACTTTTTTTAAAAGTGGTAGCCAGTTATAGGGTGAGATTAGACCAGCAAGCTACTTTGCTAAAGTTAATCATCAAAGTCCAAGGTCCCAAATTTTTTGAGGTCCCACATAGCAGGAAAAGTGATTTTTCTACACAGATTTTATATTTAAAAGTTAAATAATCTATTGATTGTAATGAGAATTTTTTAAATTAATGCTTCGGTTTTATGGTTTCTAGTATGTCATTTTTTAATCAATAGTTTAGTTTTGTAATTTTATGGGTGATAAAAGTTAATTTAGCGCTTTTTACTTTTTACGGCTTATATAATGAAAAAGATTTAAATCTTAAATAATAAAACAATGGGATAAATAAATTTAAATCAAGCACTTTACTTAATGATCAACTAACTATAAGGGCAATAAAACATGACAACTGAAAACAACGAAAAACTTTCTTTATTAGACGATGTGGCATTGAAAGCACAAATGCTCATGGCAAACTTCAAAGAGGGCGGTGATGATGGCTATGACCATTCTGTCACCAGTGCCGGTGAAAAGGGCTTAAAATCAGGCAAAGTGTCTGAACTCACCGCCATCGCTCCCTTAACCAAAGATGGGGCAGCTCGTATCAAGCGAATTTTAGAAATCACCAAAGGCAATCTTGCAGGGGCGACCAATGTAGGCACCTTGCATGATTTGCGGTTGGTGTTTTTAGACAATGACACCAAGCTACTGTTTTGTACCGCCTATGATGGCGATTGGGATGCTTACATTAATGACTTTGCTACCAAAATTCCAGAACTCATGGACTTGATTTTTGGCAATGTAGAGGGTTGGCCTGGGATTAAAAGCCCGACGGTTAAGCAATTCATCCTTGACCATCAGATTACCGCTACCGGTTGGTATGTGGGTGTGCCTCATCTGACGGTTCGTGATATTGCGCGTAATGACAAAATCGTGCGTGGCATCAATAAAGCCATTGAACAAGCCCAATAAGCTGACTTAGAACTTGTATTCACCATATCACGTTTGTCAGCGTACTATTATAAGGGTACTATTCTAAGCATACTCTGAATGGGCAAGCTTTAGGTTAAAATTTCGATACAAAAGCCATTTGTTGCGTGATTTTTACCATAAACGATATTTAGCGTGGTGTATGGTGAGCAGGTTCTTAGCATCAAATTTTTGAAATTCTCTGCTAGGAACGACCATGAATAACGACAACCCAGCGAATGAAAGCCTACTTGGCAAATTAAAAACCCATCTACAAGATGGTATCGAGCATGGCATAGAGGCCATTAAAGACAAATTTGAACACAGCGATACACCCGCTGAAGAAGGCAGTGTCAAAGAACGGGTACATGAAGCGAAACAAAAAATCAGCACGCAGCTGCACAGCGTCACCACACGGGCAACGAACGCTATCTATCCTAATATCGCCACGATGGAACTTGACGATATTCAAGCCATCATTTTGCATGACCGCCCTGCGCCTTACTATGGCACGCTTGTCGCGCTAAAAGTCAATGACAGCAACGCAGGTCGTGAATTACTAAAAGCGGTATTACCAAACGTCACAGGCTCAAAAAATTTCCGAAAAGATATGGATGCCAATTTGACCATTGTGATGACGTATGAGGGGCTAAAAGCTTTAGGCTTACCGCAAAGCTCGCTTGATTCTTTCCCAGAAAATTTCAAAACAGGGATGGCAGGTCGCTCCGATATCTTGGGTGACAAAGGCGATAATGACCCTAGTAACTGGCTTGCGCCATTTGGTGATAAAGGCGATATTCATATTTGCGGCGCGGTGATTGCCGATAGCCAAGAAAAATGGCAAGCCAAACTTGCCGAACTTAAACAGGCGTTTGCCCCTTATCTAGATACTAACCGTAACGCTATCGAAATCTTGGTGGAACATGATTTTGGCGTAAAAGGTGAGGTCAAAAACGTGTTTGGTTATCGCGATGGGATCAGTAACCCAGAAGTTGATGGCAGTGGTATCAGCCTTGAAAATAACACCGAACGCCCAATTGCGGCGGGTGAATTTGTGTTAGGTTATAAAGGTGAAGCGGGCGTGGTACCCCCCATGCCACAGCCTGAAGTATTGGGAAAAAATGGCTCGTTTATGGTACTGCGAAAATACCGCAGTAATGTGGCTGACTTTCACCGCTATTGTCTTGAACAAAGCGACGATGACCCAGCTAAAGCCGATAAACTGGGTGCAAAAATGTTCGGTCGCTGGCGTTCGGGTGCCCCTATTACCCTAAGCCCAGATCACGATGATGAAGCCCTCGGTAAAGATAATGTAGCAAACAATAAATTTGACTACACGGATGATCCCTATGGCAAAGGCTGCCCATTTGGTGCCCATGCTCGCCGTATGAACCCACGCAATACCAAAGACTTTATTCTAAGCGATGTGCGTCTTCACCGTATCATCCGCCGTAGCGTTTCGTATGGCGATATCGTGCCGCCCAACGTGACCCAAGACGATGGTCAAGAGCGGGGGTTATTTTTTATTGGTATCAACGCGCATGCCATGGACACGCTGGAGTTTTTGCAAAGCCAATGGATTAATGACGGTAACTTTATGAACCTTGGGGAAGAACGTGACCCACTGCTAGGCGTACACGCAGGTAGTGACGCTGATAGCGATGTGTTTACCGTACCCGATGAGCCAATTCGTAAGCGTCATACCAATATTTTGCAATTTAATACCCTACAAGGCGGTGAATATCTTTTTGTACCGAGCTTGTCGGCACTTAAATGGATTAGTGAGCTTAACGAAAATTCATATTAGCGTAAAACTAAATAAAAAAAGGTTAGGCTGTTGTAGTCCACCTAACCTTATAAAATAATGAAAATAACAAAGGACAATCATCATGTTAAATAAATTATTCGGTCGTCGTTATGCCAAGTTTGACCCAGCCATCGACCAGCTTACGAGTGACGATGAAAAAGCCATCGACCAAATCACCGCAGATATTCGTGACTATATCGGTAAATCAGACACCGTTAGCAAAATCAACTATCACACCCGAGATGCCCATGCCAAAGGCTACTGTGCGTTAAAAGCCAACTTTGAGATTTTACCAAAACTGCCCAAAGAATATGCCCAAGGTATCTATGCCAAACCCGCTCGCCATGAAGCGGTGATTCGTTTTTCTAACGGCTCATCTCGTGTGGCTGCCGACAACAAGCTGGGGCTTTCTCAAGGGTTGGCGATTAAAGTCTTTGGTGTCAAAGGCGACAAATTACTGCCAGATGAGCCAGATAGCCCAAACTTTGACTATAATCTGATTAATTTTCCTATTTTCTTTTGTAATACTATCCAAGACTATAGTTATATTTCACGGCTATTTTTACAATTAAATGATTATTTTGCCAAAGGCGCAAAAGGTCAAGCCAAATTTGCCTTTGACTGGATTACCCAATATGGCAAAAAACTGCCATCCAAAGAATCCCTCAAGACTTTTAGGGCTTTTAGTAAATTTAAAACCATCAAACCGCAAAATACTTTGTTATACAGTTTTTATTCACAAGGGGCGGTGCGTCATGGCGACTATATGGCAAAAATCCGTGTCGCCCCGACCAAAGCGTCACAAGCCAAAATCAAACGCCGTGACCTAGATGTCAATGCCACCAGCGAGGCGATTCGTCCTTTGATTTTACAAGAAATCCGTGAGCATGATTATGAGTTTGATGTGCAAATCCAGCTGTGCCGTAACTTAAAAGACCAACCCATCAATGATTTGACCAAAGAATGGGATGAAAAAGATGCGCCTTTTGTGACAGTGGCAAAACTCACCATCCCTTGCCAAGATGTGCCGGATGACGGCAACTTTGACATTATGGAACATTTGTCATTTACCCCGTTTCGCTGTATTGAAGCCAACCGTCCGATTGGTAACTTACAACACGCGCGACTGCGTGCCTATCAAACCGCCTCGACCACGCGCCATCGTTTAAATCATAAAAAACGTGCCGAACCAACCAATTTAAAACAGGCATTTGATAAAGATTTTTATAACCTTTAAATTTGGCAAAAAACCAGTAGCGGGGCGGTTATGGGGGCATTGTTTGGGGTAAAATTTCACCCATTGAGTGAAAAACTACATCGCCCTCAATCATTCAACAACCGTTAACCTGTGACTGGGCTAACGGTTTTTTACCTTTTTACGCCATTAAACTTATTTCATTAAACTTAAGCTATTAAACATAGTGATTAGCAAATACGATAATACCAAAAATAAAGTTGCGTATTTGCCAATCAATCTAGGAGTATTGTATGTCAGAGTCGAATCCTCTTGTTAATTTTACCCATATCACAGTCGCAGGCAGTGGTGTTTTGGGCTATCAAATCGCGGTACAAGCGGCGTTTCATGGTTTTAAAGTCGTTGTGTATGATATCAATGACGAGGTGCTCAATAAAGCCAAAACCAAATTTGCCGATATCGCCAAACGTCATCAGGATGATTTGGGCGAAACAAGCGAACAGGCCAAACAGGCTGAGCAAAACTTGCGTTATAGCTCAGACTTAAGCGCCGCCTTAAAAGACGCAGATTTGTTGATTGAGGCGGTGCCCGAAGATGTCGCCATCAAAAAAGATTTTTATAGCAAAGCCTCAGCAGCCGCACCCGAGAAAACCGTATTTGTCAGTAACTCATCTACCATGTTGCCCAGTGATTTGGTCAAATTTACCGACCGTCCTGCTAAGTTTTTAATGATGCACTTTGCCAATGAGATTTGGAAGCGCAATCTTGCCGAAATTATGTCGCATGCCGATACTGACCCTAATGTATTTGATGCGGTGACTGCGTTTGCCAAACAAATCGGTATGTTGCCTATTATCGTCAACAAAGAAACCTCGGGCTATGTACTAAATTCACTACTCAATCCTTGGTTAAATGCAGGGATGCAGCTGTATATCCAAGGTATTGCTGACATTCAAACCATCGACAAAACTTGGATGCTTGGCACAGGCTCGCCGATGGGACCATTTGCTTTTTATGATATGCTGGGGCTGACTACCCCTTACAATATTTACAAGCTTGCTGTAGCTAAGGGCAAACAACAGGACCAAGCGGTCGTCGATATGCTTAAAAAAGAGTATATCGAGCAACATAAACTGGGTGTGCCAACGGGCGAAGGATTTTATCAATACCCCAATCCCGCCTTTAAAAATCCTGACTTTTTAAAACCACCTAAAGCGGATTTATCCAAAGTACCCTATAAAAATATTACCGTGGCAGGTAGTGGCGTATTGGGCAACCAAATTGCGGTGCAATGTGCGTTTCATGGGTTTAACGTGACTATTTATGACATTAACGATGACGCGATTGCTAAGGCGAAAGCTCGCTTTACCGACCTTGCCAATCAGCATCAGCATGACCTAGGTGAAACCGATGCCCAAGTGACAGCAGCTAGCAAAAATTTGGCTTACACCACGGACTTGCATGAGGCGTTAAAAGATGCAGACCTATTGATTGAAGCGGTGCCAGAAAGCTTAGACATCAAACAAGATTTTTATAGCAAAGCCTCAGCCGCCGCCCCTGCCAAAACCGTGTTTGCCAGTAACTCATCGACGCTATTGCCAAGCGTGTTATCGACCTTTACTAACCGTCCAGAAAAATTCTTGATGCTGCATTTTGCCAATCACATCCATATCCGTAATACGGTGGAGTTGATGGCGGCAGCAAGCTGCGACCCACAAGTCTATGCTGACGTCATCGAATTTGCCAAAGCCATTGCCATGTTACCGATAGCGGTAAAAAAAGAACAATCAGGCTATGTGCTGGATAGCTTATTGATTCCGTTATTGGTAGCGGGGTTAAAACTGTGGGCAAACGGCGTTGCCGATGCCGCAACCATTGATAAAACGTGGATGATAGCCACGGGTTCACCCTTTGGACCGATGGCGATTTTGGATAAAAATGGCATGAAAACCAACTACAACATCTTTAATGAACTGGCAAAAATGGACCCCTCTTTGCAGCAGCCCGCTGAAAAGCTCAAAGCAGAACTGGTCGATACTAACAAACTGGGTGAAGCCACGGGTGAGGGGTTCTATCAATATCCTAACCCAGCTTATTTAGCGAAAGATTTTTTAAGCCTATCTGACTAAATTGCGTTTGGTAGAGGAGAATAAAAAAGGGTTAATTTGCTAACTTGACGTATCTACTGTTGCCACTACCGACATGCCTGGCATCAATTCATTCAGACGACTTTGGTTGCCATCGATGTCGATGCGTACAGAAATGCGCTGTACCACTTTGGTAAAATTCCCGGTGGCATTGTCGGTTTTAATGACACTAAATTCTGACCCTGTTGCGGGGGAGATGCTTTTGACTACCCCCGTAAATTTTTGTTTGCCTAGGGCATCGACAGTAAACCACGCTTTTTGCCCGATTTTCATTTTATCAATTTGGGTTTCTTTAAAATTGGCAATGACCCACATCGATTTTGGAATGAGGTAAACCAACTGTGTGCCTTGCGTCACCAGCTGACCGGTACGGATATTGATTTGCCCTAATTTACCTGAGGTCGGGGCGGTGATTAAGCCATACTCTTGGTTGGTATTGGCTTGATTTAGCTGTGCATTGGCGCTTTTAATCTGTGCCACCAAACCAATTTTTGCCACTTCCGCGGTCTTTTGACCTTCGCGGGCGACATCGACACTGGCTATTGCTTGGCTCATCAGTGCTTCATTGTTTTTAACCGCCGCTTTGGCAGTATCGACTTCATTTTGTGACACGGCGCCAACGCCGACCAAGGATTCTAGTCGTTTTAGCTGTTGGATAGACAATTCTAGCTGGGTTTTAACTTGTGCTACTTTTGCCTGCGCGGCTTTGACATCGGCTTTGCGCTGCTCGATGATTTGTTGCTGGTTGGCTAAATTAGTCGTCGCTTGTTCCAACCCTGATTGCGCTTGTACCACTTGCTGTGAGTAGTTAGCACTGCTGACTTTAACCAACGGCTGACCTTGTTTGACGTCCTCAAAATCAGTGACGTAAACTTTTTCGATATAACCATTAATTTGTGCCGACAATAGGGTGATATTGCCTTTAACATAACTGTTTTCGGTTTGTTGCAGTGGCGTATTAAACGGACCCAAATGCCATGCCCATAAAATCACCCCAACACCGAGCAAAAAAACCACCAACATGATAATTAAGGTAATCGGTCTAGGGTTGATAATCTTTTCAGGCGCCTGTGTGGGTTTATTATCGCTGTCATCAGCTGGCGCATCATTTTGGGTTGTTGCTTCACTACTCATGAGTTGGGTTTTCCGTAAGCATTTTATTGATGATTAAATTTTATTGGTCATTCAATTTATCATTAAACTGTTATCTGAAAAAACAGTTATTTAAAAACAGTTATCTAATTGGGTCGCCTTGTTATACCCATCTAGCTTATCAAGTCTAAGTTTGCTTAATTGCTACTTTTTGCCGATTTTCAATGTATTTTTTGCGGGCGATATTAATCATACCCCAAGCAAATAAAAACGTGGCAATGTAACTGTTCACAGTAATGATATCGCCATACGCTTTAATCTGCGCTTCTCGCGTGACAATTTGGTTGAGGGATTGTTGGGCTTGTTGCTGCGACAAATTGCTGTCGGTGATGACGGGTTTAAACCCTGCTTGGTATTGTTGAAGGCGCTGGGTTACCGTGGCATCTGTCGATTGCATTTGCTGTAAAATACTTTGTTTATGATACTGGGTGCGCTGCTGTTGCAGGGTGCTATAAAAAGCCGAGCCTACCAACCCACCAAAGTTTTGGGTCGCCCCAAACAAGATGATAAAGGTGATGACATGATTGACGCTTTGTCGCAGCGTCAGCCCAAATCCCATCAATACCAATGGACCCATAAACAGTGAGCCTGCAAACGCGACTGCAAATTGACTGAGATAAAAATTTTGGGGTCGTACGTCACTGGTGAGCATATTGGCATCATACACACTGGCAATCGCTACGAGCAAAGTCGCCACCACCATTGGCGGAATCAAATGATCCCGTGAAAAGGTCAGTGCGCTGACTATCAAACCTGCCAACATACCAAAAAATATGACCGTATAAAAACCCACAAACTGGTCGGACGTTAGACCTTGGGATTTTAAAAAATTCACCACTGCGTAACTTTGCTCAGACATAATCAAACGCAGTAAAAAAGCACCGACCACAAAGCGCCATAACGCAAAACTCCCGAGCCAGCGGGTCATAATCAAAGGATTTTTGCGGTAATGCTCAAAGAAAAAGCCTGACATCAACAGCGCCAACGCGCCAATGAGCATATACGCCAATAAGGGTGAGTTTTTCCACCACAAAATCGACCCTTGTACTAGCACACCACACAGTAAACCAAAACCGGGCGCCAATAACAAAAAGGTGAGAATGTCTTTCTTTTCATACACTTCAATACGTAAACTTCGTGGCAACTTGACGGCGACCACCATCGCAAAACAACACAGCGCCAAACCAAACTCAAAGGTATAAAGCCGAGTCCAGTCGTTCACATTGACCAAATAAGGGGACATTATCCAAGCTAACGGAATCGCCAGCGCACTGACCCCAAAGCCAATATACAAACCTTGCAGGCGATACTGACTACTAAAGGCTTGCATCACATAATAAAGCCCGAGTGAGGATAACGGCGCCGCGACAAAGCCTCCCATCGCCCTGACCAGTAAAGCCATCGGGTAGTTTTGCACAAATATATGAATAAACATCACTAGCATAAACATCAGCAGCGATATTTCAGAAAACCAGCGTAACCCAAATTGTTGACGCGCTTTAAACAGTAGCAGGTTGGCGCTGACATTTGCCATCACATACACAGCAGGTATCCAAACCACTTGTGAGGGTGTCAGCGCATATTCGCCTTGGATTTGCGGTAAATTGGCGGTAATAATGCCATTGCCCAAGCCACCACAAATTGCAATAAAAACGCCGATGACAAAGTACACAATGCTTTTTGATCGAGAGTGAGCAATACTCGGCGGGGAACCGGGTAACGCGGGTTTTTCATCCTCGGTCCAATTGGGTGGCGTTTCTAAGATTCTAGGTGATTTCAAAGGGTAGCTCGATTTTGATACTGTTAAGACAAGAGAGGTTGGCTATAGTGTAATCAAAAATAGGCTTAGCGTCAGCGACAAAATAGTTCTATAAATGTGACATGATACATGTAAAATGGACTAGCGCTATGCTAGTCATCATTACCCAACTCTTCGTTATCCAACCAATCATTATTCCACAGGTCATTAAAACCCATCAGACAAGCTATGGTCAAATCCATCCAGTAAATATACCCAATCGATTAAGGGCGAACATCTTCAAACAAAAAAAATCAATTTTTTTGCTGCATAGATGTTTTTTAGTTGCCAAAATACGCTAGGCTATCTATTCATTCATTACTGATTTATCACTGCTATGAACCCGCTTTATCAAACCGATTTGCCGACACTGGGGCGCAATACTGACATTGACCACCATGCTGATTTACAAGTGTTGCAGCGTATCAAACGATTTTTATTGCCCCGTGATTTTGAGGTGTCAAAGGATTTATTGCAACAGATGCAGCAGGGGTACGGTATCGCAGATCAGCCTGTCGATACGCTGTTATCCAGCGGTATCAAATTTGCCAAACCTCTGCAGCAATTGATTTTGCATGAGCAAGGGATAGCGCAAACGAGTAACGTATCGGCAGCCAAAGCGTTATTGCAACAGCCAGCGTTTGAGACGCTTTATCAGCAGTTTTGCCAATATCCAAGTTGGTATGATGCCAAGCTTGCCGAGATTGGTGCAATTGCCTATCGGCGCTATCCGTTGATGCTGATTTGGTTACTGCGTAATGTCGCGCTAATGGCAGGGTATAGTATCCCTGCGCTGTCATTGCCACTCATCAAAACAGGGGCGTTAGTGCATGATGCACTGCCAAGGCTCATGCGAACCTATGCATATATTTTGGCAGTGTCTGAGTACCCAGCGATTAGCCGCAACCAGCAATCCACATTGGCAATCGGCACAGAAGGCTGGCGACAAAGTCTGCAAGTGCGTCAGATACACGGTCTGGTAAGACAACAATTATGCCGCCATGATTGGGACAGTGGCTACTGGGGGTTGCCCATTAACCAAACCGATATGGTGGCAACCCACTTGCAGTTTTCACTACTCATTATGCGCGGACTAAAATTACTGGGGGCAAGAATCAGCGCCGAAGAGTCCCAAGGCATTATGCACTTATGGCAACTGGCAAGTTGGTGGATGGGGATTGAGCTGGCGCGCATTCCTGAAGATGAAACCGAGGCGTGGGCATGGCTTTATAGCTATTTGGCAACCCAGCAATTAGATTTTGAATTTGGTAAACCTCTCGCCAAAGCGCTGCATGATTTACCCTCGCAAATTATGGGTGAAAACAACAGACGTGGACAGCTGGTTGAGCGGGTCAATGCCAGTGTCACACGGACTTTAGTGGGTGATGATATTGGTGATGGCTTGGGACTGCCTAGCCCAAAATGGCGCTATGGCGTGCTTGTCAGTGTGCCGATTCTGTTTGGGCTTGATACCGCACGAGCGCACAATGCGGCTATTGCCAAAAGATTGGCGCAATTTCGCGCCAAACGCCAAGATAACATGAACTGGTGGCTCAAAAAGCACGACAACTATTATCAATGAGCTAGCACGTACCAATGAGCTAGCTCATATGATGTTACCAATTTACAAGAGTGACAGTAACGGTTATCTAGGCAAGATTATCAATACAAGCTTCTCTAAGCATTGCAATCACTAGGCTTTTAATATCACCTTCATCATGTTCCAAAAGGTCTTGCCATACGGTGGTTGAAGCAAATGCGCGAAGTTAAGGTGACTTTGTTTAAACACCGCTTTTGGATGAGAGAAGGTGTCAAAGCTATATTTGCCGTGGTAACGCCCCATCCCCGATGCCCCGACACCGCCAAACGGCAGATTTTGCTGGGCAATGTGAAAAATCGTTTCGTTAATACAGGCGCCGCCACTCACCGTATGGGCGAGCACGTAGTCGGTGTCGGTTTTGTCCTCGCCAAACACATACAGCGCCAGTGGGCGGTCACGCTCATTCACATACGCCACCGCTTGCGCCAAGTCTTGGTAGGATACCAGTGGCAATACAGGGGCAAAAATCTCCTCTGTCAGCAACTTAGCATCGCTTGGTAAATCGGTGACAATTATCGGTGGGAAAAATCCAATCTCGATATTCACTTCATAATCGGTCAGTGGAATGATGGTGGCACCGCGCTGTTTGGCGTCATCAAGATAACCTTGCACGCGGCTGGCTTGTTTGGGGTTGATGATAAAGCTGTAGTCAGGGTTGTCTGCAAGATTGGGGTAGTGGGCGTCAAGCCATGCGGTTGATTGTTCGATAAAGGCGTGTTTTTTATCCGCCTGTATTAACACATAATCAGGCGCAATACAGGTTTGCCCTGCGTTCATGGTTTTGCCTGTCCATACGCGGTTGACAGTTTTTGCCACATCAGCGCTTGGCGTCACCACGACAGGGGACTTGCCGCCCAGCTCAAGGGTGACAGGGGTCAAATTGTGTGCAGCGGCTTTCATGATATGTTTGCCCACTGCGGTAGAGCCAGTAAAAAATAAATGGTCAAACGGTAAGCGGCTAAAGGCTTGCGCGACTTCGATATCCCCTGTAATCAAGGTCACTTCGTCTGCGGCAAAATACTTGGGTAACGCATCAGCCAGCCACTGCTCAAAGTTCGGTGACGCTTCTGAGACTTTGAGCATCGCACGATTGCCTGCGACCAATGCGGCAGCTAGCGGTGCAATCACCAAATACAACGGATAGTTCCAAGGTGCAATAATGCCTACGAGTCCTAATGGCTGCGGCTGGATATAGCTACGAGCGGGCAAAAACCAAATCCCAGTTTTGACGGGCTGTTTGGCAGACCAAGCCTTGCCATGCTTTTGTGTATAACGAATTGCTTCAAGCGTTGGGAATAGTTCAAGCATGGTGGTTTCAGCCGCTGGGCGCTGTCCAAAGTCGGCATGAATAGCGGTGATAATCTCGCTTTGGTTGTCCATCACCAGCTGTTCTAATTTTTTTAGCCGCGCACTACGAATTGACCAATCGACATATTGGTCTTGGCGGCTAGCCGTTCGCATGATGTCAAACTGCTGCTGCATGGCATTGATAGTTGCATCCGAATTAGTTGCATCTGAGTTGTCTTGAGGTGTCATGTATTATCCCAATCATTTAGTTAAATTTTAACTCAACATAGCAGTTAAGCCGGTATCTTGCTAGCATCTTTTTGAACCAGCGTCACGTTTTGCCTCGTGGTATCCGCACCATGCAGTAACTGGGTTGCTTTGTGTGGAATATGGCTCATGGCATGCTCTGTCAATGCTGTTATGGTGAGGCTTGGGTTGACGCCTAAGTTGGTCGAGATATTGCCGCCATCGCAGACATAAAACCCTTGATAATTAAACAATCGGTGGTACTTATCGACCACGCCATCTGCTGCAGAATTGCCCAGCGAAATCCCACCCATACAATGTGCGGTGGTCGGGATATTCAAAAATACTTCCGACAACACGCCATAACCAATTCCTCCCATTTGGGTTGCCATCTGCTCGGCAAACGCGCTGGCTTTTGGAATAAAGGCGGGGATGGCAGGTCCATGGGTTTGCATCTGGTAGCGACCACCCAACCAAGCCCGCCACCACGGGCTTTTTTGATAGCGCATTTCAAGCGCATAGGGCGTGCTTTGCATACATAGCAAGATAAGGCTTTGTTTTGCCATATTATGCGGTCGAAATGCACGCCACGCCTGACGGGGCTTGAGGATAAACTGCGCTATAAAACACCATAACCAAGCCAGTAGCGACATTTTTTTGCCGTTCTTATAATTGCTTAACGTCGCCAAAAATGACGCAATATTAAAACCTTCAGGATAGCGCGTCGCCTCAATGTGTGTGCCATCGCCCAAATAAATCCCAGAGCCGATAGCCACGCCATCACTCATGGCGCCATGTTGGTCATCCAAAAATCGCACCCCTAGCAAGGACTCAGCATTGGTATAGATACGCTTGCCAAGATAAGGGGAAATATGGGGCATATTGCCCTTATGGCGCTGCTCAAACAGCAGTTTTTGGCTACCGAGGCTGGACGCTGACAGTACAATCTGTTGGGTGGTGATTTGATACTCCCCTTTATCCGTCGATTGTAGCGTCACCCGATAGCCTTGCGAGCCGTTTTGATAGGCAGGGTCGCCAGGCGATTTGCTAGCATCAGCTATCGGTACTATATCCGTGACTTTGGTTTCAGCGAGCAGGGTAGCGCCATTTTTTTGGGCAAAATACAGATAGTTTTTATCTAGGGTATTTTTGGCACCATAACGGCAGCCCACCATACAGCCACCACAGCCTATACAGGGACTGCGCTTAGGACCTGCGCCGCCAAAATACGGGTCGCCATTGACAGGCGGATGAGCATACTTGTCATGGTCACTAAAGTAGGCGCCCACATCGGTAAGATAAAAACTATCGCCCACGCCACTTAAGTTTGCCATTTTTTGTAGCATCAAATCGGCGTTGCCGACTTTTTTGTTTTGGCTCACGCCTAGCATGCGTTTGGCGGTCTCATAATGTTGTGGCATCACCGCTTGCCAATCGTGAAGCCCTGCCCAGCTACCTTGTTGCCAAATTTTGTCTTCTGGCTGTAATAAGGTGTTGGCATAAGTGATTGAGCCACCGCCCACCGCGTTACCATGCAGCACCATGACATGCTTAAATAGCTGAAGCGAAAAAAAACCTTTGTACTTGAGCGCAGGCAACCACAAAAACTGCTTGATATCGCGCACGGTTTTGGGCATGGTCTCGGGCGATATATGCTTGCCTTGCTCCGCGATAATCACGCGATAGCCTTTTTCGGTCAGTCGCATCGCCGAGACGCTACCGCCAAAGCCTGAGCCTATAACCAAAAAATCCGTATCAAATGATTGACCTTTCATGTATCGCTTTCCCCTTATTTTCCTTAATAGTTGTCCTTATAGCTGACCTGCCGCGTGCTACTTTGTAGTGACTTTTTGGCTGTATCTGTTTTTGTATAACAGCGGTTTACTGCTGAACAGTTCAACCCGCTACCTGATTAGGGTATACTAATTTTTCAGCAGGCTGCTGCAACTGTGACATTTGGGTTCGTTTTGTTTTGATAAATTAAGTAAAGGCTTGAGTTGAAAGGATTAAGTTGAAAGGATTAACGTGTGCCAAAGCCAACCTTCACACCGCTTCCATCGCCCACAGGTACGAGTATTGAGTCGAGTTTGAGTGATTTTGGACAGCAGGCGCATATCATGGGTAATGCCAACACCGTGGTCAGACGTTCGCTCGCTATAGCGCTGCTAAAATTTATGGAATCCACCCCATTTGCCGATATCAGCGTCACCGAGCTGACCCAAAAGGCGGGCGTGAGTCGCATGGGGTATTACCGCAATTACGATAGTAAGCTTGCGCTACTCAAAGACTATTTGGCGCAGATTGAGCATGATTTTCCTTTTATCGACTTGGCGGCGGCAAGCGAGTCCGAGTTTTATGCGTTTTTGGTACGCGTGTTTGACTATCTGAGCAAGTTTGAGTTATCAACCAAGATTTTGCTCAATCAAGGCTTTGAAGGGCTTATTTTAGACACCCTCCTTAACAGCAAAATTTTTATCGAATATCGCAAAAAGCAGGCATTGACTTGCCAAGCTATGACCGCGACACAGGATAAAAGCGGGGAGTACAATCTGGTATTTGCCTCAGGGATGCTGTATCACACCTATATTCATTGGGTACGGCAAGGGCAAACAGAAACGCCACAGCAACTAGCAAGCTGGCTCATGGCGGGTGGGTTTTATCGGTTATTTCACCCTGCTGATGACTAATCTGATTGGGTTTTATCAAACGCTATCACCATCCCCATACCCACTAGCATCGCGACAAAAAACACCACCCCTTGCCAAATGCCCATGCCCATGAGTACCACCGCAGGGGCAGGGCAGATACCAGCGATGCCCCAACCAACCCCAAATATCATCGACCCAATCGCCAAGCGCTTGTCAATACCGCGGCGAATCGGTGGAAACGGTGCACCCGATAGACTGGTCTTTTTTAAGCGACTTAAGTTAAAACCGATGGTCGCGACAATGAGCGCGCCAACCATCACAAACATCAACGCAGGATTCCAATCGCCTGCTAGGTCAAGAAAGCTTTGCACGGTTTTTGGGTTTGCCATATCACTGACAATCAAACCCGTACCAAAAACCAACCCACAGATAGCACTAATCAATAACACAATTTCTTTTCGCATGATATATGCCCCTAACGTCTCAATTAAATCAATGACAACAAATGACGACCGATAAACACCGTCACAAACCCTGCGGACATAAAGACAATGGTTGCCAGCAGTGAGCGCGGTGAAAAACGTGCATTGCCACAAATACCATGACCGCTGGTACACCCTGAGCCCATCCGCGTACCCACACCGACCAATAACCCTGCGATGACATACAGCCAAGGCGATGATGATACCGTGATGGTTGGCAAGCTACAGAACATAGCAAACACCCAAGGCGATACCAACAAGCCCACAAAAAACGCCAATTGCCAAGCAAAATCGGGTGAGTTTGGCTGCCAGAGACTGGCAACAATGCCACTGATGCCAGCAATCTTGGCAATACTCCACCAAAGCATAACCGCAGAGAGCCCAATCAACATACCACCCAGCAATGGATGACTATAATCTGCAATAGAAAATAACAACATACGCCACCTAAGCATTTCACAATAATATATATTATACAATATTGTATAATATATAGCGCGTTTAAGGGTGAATTTTTTTAAAACGGGAGAATAATCAACGAAAAACCGACAACCAACGCGCTTTTTGCAAAAAAACTATGTTAGATTAAAGCTAGATTAAAATAAATACAAAACCATGATGATAGGGTTTAACAGTTTAATAAGGTAACCCATGTATAAACTTACCACATATATACCGACCGATTATCTAGAGGCTGTAAAGCAAGCCTTGTTTGACGCAGGGGCAGGGCAGATTGGCAATTATCAGTATTGCTGTTGGCAGGTGTTGGGCACAGGACAGTTTATGCCATTGGCAGGCAATCAAGCCTTTATTGGTACGACCAATCAATTACAAACAATCGAAGAATGGCGAGTCGAGATGGTGGTTGTAGATGAGCGCATCAAAGCGGTTGTGCAAGCCTTAAAACAGGCACACCCGTATGAAACGCCCGCTTATGATGTGCTAAAGCTTGAAGATATTTAGTCATCCAGTTTATCATCCGTTGCCGTAAAACCACCGACTTTAGGCGGTGGATATAAGGCAACTTGTACACTATAACGCTTGCATAAATTTTGCTAAAATAAAATTTGCATGAAAACACTCAAGTTACGCATACGAGACAAACATACTGATAAACTCAACCGCCTAAGCGGTTCGGTCAATTTCGTATGGAACTATGTCAATGCGTTAAGCTACGAGCATCTTAAGCGTACTGGCAAATTCTTTAGTGCGTATGATTTAAACGAATACACCAAAGGTAGCGGTGAATTACTGGGGTTACACTCGCAAACCATTCAAGCCATCAACGAAACCCACGCCAAAGCTAGAAAACAATTCAAAAAAGCTAAATTATCATGGCGAACCAACAACCCAAATTCAAAACGTAAATCATTAGGCTGGCTACCATTTAAACAATCCGCCATCAAACACATCGCCACACACCAAACAGGTAAAAAGGGCTTAAAATCCACCTTGCAACTAAGCCTAGCCAAAGGACAAAAGCTGGTCATCGACCTATGGGACAGCTACAACCTATCGCTATATCAAATTAACACACTAGAAATCGTCCAAGACAGCCGTAACCGTTGGTATGCCTGTATCACAGTTAAAGACTATCCCAAACAATCATGCGGTACAGGTAGTGTAGGTATTGACTTAGGGCTTAAAGACAGTGCCACCGCCTCAAACGGTGACAAGCTAACCATTAAGCAAACGCTAAAATATGCAAAACAATTAGCTATAGCCCAACGCTCAAACAACAAAAAACGTATCAAGGCTATCCATGCCAAAATCAAAAACACAAGGCAAGACCTGATACACAAATTCACCACCCAATTAGTCAAAGATAATGCGCTAATCGTGGTGGGTGATATTCAGAGTAATCAATTTAATAGTAAAAAAGGCAAACTCGCCAAATCGGTTTACGATGCAGGCTGGTTTGAACTGAAACGACAACTGACCTACAAATGCGAGAACGCAGGTTGCCGTTTTGAAATCGTGAATGAGAGATACACGACCCAGCGATGTTCGTGTTGCGGTGAAATCACCGCCAATAGTCCGAAAGGTAGAAAATCGCTTGGAATAAGAGAATGGATATGTGCTTCGTGTGGCACATGGCATGATAGAGATATCAATGCCAGTCGGAACATTCTTGCGGTCGGGCTTGACCGTCTTGTAGAAGGAATCCCCTTGCTTTAGCAAGGGGAGGAAGTCAAATGAAAAAGGCGAATATAACGAATTGGCAGTACCCAATATCTCGTTTAAAGCCCACAAATAATTGCCCAGTAAAATAATGGGTCAAAAACCGCAAAACAACAACCCCAGTGCACGGCATTGGGGTTTTTTAGCGTTAAAAATAGTGCTCACTTGGTCACTACCATTGAGGCAAAAAAGTAGGGACATATCAAAAAAGCCAAAACCACATTTTTTATCAACGAGCCCTATTTTTCGTCAGCCAAAGTCAAGCCAGCCAAATTCAAGCCAGCTAAATTCAAGATAGACGGCAAGCGTATTCAATACCCCCGAATTTTGTTAAAATAGGCAAAAATTTATCCAGCTGAGAGCCCCATGAATTCAAATAACTCAAACAACTCGACAACCAACCAATTACTGTTTAGACAAGCCAAAGCCCATATCCCTGGCGGTGTAAATTCACCTGTGCGGGCGTTTGCAGGCGTGGGGGGGACGCCTGTCTTTATTAGCCGTGCCCGTGGCAGCAAAATGTATGATACCGAAGGCAAACCCTATATAGATTATGTCGGCTCATGGGGACCAATGATTTTGGGTCATGCGCACCCCCATATTATCGAAGCGGTCAAAAATGCGGCAGATGACGGGTTAAGCTTTGGCGCTCCCACCACGTTTGAGACCACAGTGGCTGACAAAATCTGCGAATTGATTCCCAGTGTTGAATTAATTCGTATGACCAGCTCAGGTACTGAAGCCACCATGTCCGCGATTCGTCTAGCACGTGGCTATACAGGGCGCGACAAAATTGTCAAATTTGAAGGCTGTTATCACGGTCATAGCGACAGTCTACTGGTCAAAGCAGGTTCGGGCATGCTAGATATCGGTGAACCCAGCTCAAAAGGGGTTCCTGCTGATTTTGCCAAACACACCCTCACGATTCGTTACAACGACCCGCAAGCCATCAAAGACTGCTTTGCGCAATTTGGCAATGACATCGCTTGTGTGATTGTCGAGCCTATCGCCGGCAACATGAACATGATTGTACCCACGCAAGAATTTCATGATATCTTGCGTGCTGAGTGTACCGCGCATGGCGCTGTGCTAATTTTTGATGAAGTGATGACTGGGTTTAGGGTTGGCTTACAGTCAGCGCAAGCCTATTTTGGCATCACACCTGACTTAACTACGTTTGGTAAAATTATCGGTGCAGGTCTGCCAGTTGGGGCGTTTGGTGGTAAACGTAAGATTATGGAATGTATCGCGCCGTTAGGCGGTGTGTATCAAGCAGGCACCTTATCGGGCAATCCACTGGCAATGCGTGCCGGTATTGCCATGTTTGATTTGCTCACGGCTGAAGGTTTTTATGAAGCATTAAGCGAAAAAGTCGTTTACTTGACTGATAATCTTGAACAGTTGGCGAAGGAGGCGGGTATTGGCTTTAAAACCACGCGCTGTGGCGGTATGTTTGGGATGTTTTTTACTGATAGCGATACATTGCCACAAAACTTTGAAGAGGTGTGCCAATGCGATGCGCAAAAATTTGCGACCTTCTTCCACGGTATGCTCGATCGCGGTGTGTATCTTGCGCCATCCGCCTTTGAGGCAGCCTTTATGAGTAGTGAGCATTCACAAGAAGATTTGGATGCGACCTTGCAAGCGGCAAAAGAAGTCTTTGCGATAATGGCGAAAGCGTAACGGTTGTACATAAAAAATCTGCCAAAGGATTTTTAATTGCGTTTGGACGGTTGCCTTTGGTGAAGTTTGCCAAAGGTCAGAGCGCAAATAGTGATTTAAAGACTATCAATTTTCAATCAAATAGATTTTAGAGAATAAAAACCACCCATGCGACAACTCCCCCAAGCGTTAACCCCAGAATCTATTGCACAGCGTAATCTTGAAGAAAGTCAGCAGCCGCAACACTTTTTTGATGAGTTTGCCAAATCTGTTACCCTCTATCGTGATGACGACATTTGGGTCATCGACAAACCGCACGGGCTGTTATCAGTCGATGGTAAAGAATTAAAAGTCAGCCTACAATCGCGCCTGCTAAAAGCCGACCCCAACGTCAAACTTATTCACAGACTTGATATGGACACCTCAGGGATTATCATTTTTGCGCGTCATAGCGAGGCGCAAAGCCATATCAGCAAACAATTTATCGACCGTATTCCGAGCAAAGAATACCAAGCGCTGGTCTGGGGAACGCCACCGCAGCAAGGCGAAATCGATGTGCCCGTACGCTACGATCCACCTCAAAAACCCAAGCATATTGTCGATATGAATTGGGATAAACGCGCCTATACGAAATATGAAACCTTGCACCACGAACTGCGTGAGGGTAAGGCAGTTAGCCGTGTCGCCTTGTATCCTGTCACAGGGCGCAGTCATCAACTACGCGTTCATATGCTGCATATCGGGCATGTAATGCTTGGCGACCCCATCTACGCGCAAGATGTATTGGACGGTCAAGCGTTTGATTTATCGCCTAGGCTTTGCTTACATGCACGCAAATTGCGTTTAAAGCATCCCAATACGGGTGTATGGATGGAATGGGAAAGCCCCGTGCCGTTTTAACCGCGTGGGTTATTAGCAATCTATCTTTGAAAATGATAGGGTTTAAAGTGCTGTTTTCATCCGACTGTTAGCAGCAAACAAGGGGCATAATCACCATGCCCCTTGTTTAATTACCCATGTTGGTGCAACCAATCCAGGGTTTGCTGCCAGAGCAGTTGGTTTTGTCGGCTAAAGAACTTCATATGACCGATATGCTGTAAGCCATAATCTTTGGGTTTTAGCGTTCGGGTGGTGGCTTGCATGTTGGGAAACACCCGAATCATATCGGCGACATTCTTATCATTGGCGATATCATCATCGGGCGCATTCACCCACATAGCAGGCAAGTTAACCTCATTGTAATAGTGGGTTTTCACTGTTTTACCAAAAGCGGTTTTGATATAGCCTGCGCCATTGCACCAATCTCGACACTGTTTGGCGACATTTTTGGGCAAATCTTCGCCCATGCCAATTTTGCTTGATTGGGTATAGCCAAACAACACATTGGACACGGGAATAAATACATCCATAAACCACATGGCTTTGGCACGATACGGCATCGCCATATTGCGGATTTGCCCAGACGAACAGGCAACGTTAAACACGGATGTGAACTTGTGATGATTGGGCATCAAACCAAATAATAGACCGCCCGCGCTATGACCGACCAGATGATAGGTGGTATTGGGAAACTCTTGAATCAGCCTATCAAGCACCGCAGTCATATCGTAGCGCCCCCAACTAATCAGTGACGCATTAGAGTGCTTGAGGTCGCCTTGCATCGACTCGCCAATATCTTCATTGTCATAGCTGATGACGCCATAGCCATGCTCCATCAAATACTGCGCAAAATTTTGATAAAACTGCCGTTTGATGCCTGTTGCCGGCGCAATCATCACTGCTGCTTTAACCGTATCAGGACGAAACACCGTCGCCGCCAGTGTGGCAGGGTGTTTGGTGGCTATTTGAATGGTTTGCTGCGTAGGGTGTGAGGCTAAGGCTGACGGTGTTTTTAGCGTTAGATTTGACATGACGGTTATCTTCCTTGGTAATCAACTTTTTATACAAGCTTATACGAGCGCTTTTTATACGAGCAGTAAGCCAAATTTTGACAAATGATGAGCAGACTCGTTTAAAAGCGACTATAGCAAACAATTTATGGGTGCAAAAAAGTTATCATGAACATAACAGTCATAAAAAAAGCAATCAGCGGCGGCCAATTGCTTGCTTAAATCGTTGACGAAAAAACTAAGGGGTTTTAACGACAACTTTTTGGTTGGTGTCGATTAAAATCTCAGAAGGTCCATCAACGGTGACGCGCACTTGGTTATTATTAGGGCGCTGTGAGCGAAAATATTGGTCTTCAGCAGGGGTACAGCCCAAGCAGCGGTCGAGCGCCGCGAGTGGCTCAAGAATCAGCTTGCGTTCTACCTGATCGATTTCATCGTTATAGATGGTAAATGGCATACTGGCAATTGCTGTCACCACGCCGCCCACCACTGCCAATGCGCCCAATGGCTTACCCACAATGGTATCAGCGACCATAGAGCCATAGGTTGGACCAAAATCTTCTTCATCAATTTCGGTAGCGGCAAAGCTGCAAGTCATCGTTGCAACCATCAAGGCTACGGCTGACGCAATTGTATTTAATAGTTTCATAGCAGGTTCCTAACTGGCAGCAAGCCCCCATTAACGAGGTAACTAGCTAACTAACTAAATGAATAAATAATTAGGCAACTAGATAACCAAATAACTGGGGTCGACTGACAGGTTGTACCTAACAAGTTTTGCTAGGTTGTTGCTGAATAGTTCATGAACATTACATCAATTTTGCCAAGAATTATCAAGTAAAATTGTCTTTGCCGCAGGTTTTTTTACGTTAATGGAGAGCGGTTATTTCTTAAGCAGTTTTTTGAGGGGGTTTTTCACTGTTTTTTTGTGGGTTATCAGCGGCTGGCAAGTGGGACAGAACGTGCTCGCCCGCTGATTGATTTTGACATTTTCGATGGTAGTGCCACAGCTCGGACAATCACCGCCTTTATGCCCATACACCAGTAACGTCTGCTGAAAATACCCCGTTTGTCCATCGGCTACGGTAAAATCTTTTAACGTTGAGCCGCCTTTTTCAATCGATGTTTGTAGGACTTGTCGAATATGGGCTACTAAGGTGGTCAGCTGTTCATGGCTGATGAGATGGGCAGGGGTCAACGGATGAATTTTTGATAAAAATAGGCTTTCGGTTGCATAGATATTACCCACACCGACCACAATCTCTTGCGCCATAATCACCGATTTGATGGGGCGTTCTATCAGTTTTTTGCGATTGTGGATATGGTGATATAGATAGTCAGCGCTAAAGTCTTCTGACAATGGCTCTACACCCAAATGAGTAATCAGCTTGTCTTCATAGTCCTCTAACCACAGTAACATACCAAACCGCCGTGGGTCATGATAATGCAGTTGGGTGAGTTTTTTGCCCTTATTAAACGTCAAAATCACATGATCGTGTTTACGCTTGTCAAACCCCACAGGATGCTGCTGTAAGCTACCCGACATCCCCAAGTGGATGAGCAGTTTTTTTTGCGCCGCGCCGCCTTTAAAGGTGAGAATCAGATATTTGGCTCGGCGCTCAATGTCGATAAGTTGATAATCTATCAAACTTACCAAGTCATCAGGCACCGCCCAGCGCAATTTGGGTTGAAAGACGCTAACTTTTTCAACGGTTTGATTGAGCAAAGGTTGCAGACTCGTCGCGGTCGTCTGCACTTCGGGCAATTCTGGCATGTGCCGTGTGACTCCTATTTAAAGTATTAAGACTTGTTGTTATTGACGATACGACGCGCCAAGATAATACCATGTTGCTGCTCTAGTTTTGCCAAAAGCTTGGACAACTGACTTAGCCCCGTCACTTCTATGGTAAAATTTAACCGCGCGATATCATCATCCCCGCTTAGGGTGTCGACTTGGCGGATATTGACATTTTCTTGGTCGATGATTTGGGTCAGGTCTTTGAGTAAGCCCCGCCTGTCATACGATTCAAGGTATATTTGTACCAATTGGCTTTTGCCTTTATTGCCATACCAAGCAGCACTAATGGCGCGTTCAGGCTCACGCTCCACTAGTCGCTCATATTCGACGCAATCACTGCGGTGGACGGATACGCCATTGGACTGGGTAATGTACCCTGCAATTGGCTCACCTTGCACGGGCGAGCAGCAATTTGCCAAGTGAATAGCAATGTTATCCAAGCCATCGACTTCGATTTTATATGCATCCAGCTTGCCTGTGGCTTTGGGGTGAATACTGGGGATAAGCTCAGTCTCAGTGACTTCGGGTTCTAAATCTAGATGACGACTGATATGACCGGTCAAATTATGCAATTCAACGTTGCCATTGACTAGCCCTACCAAAATATCATCACTGTTTTTGGCATTGAAAAATTTGACGTAGTCATTTAAATCGATACTGTTAGGGTGTACCGACATGCGCGCCAATTCTTTGGTTAATATGTGCTTACCTGTTTCGATATTTTTATCACGGTCTTGCTTATTAAACCATTGGCGCAGTTTGCTGCGAGCGCGACTGGTATTGATATAACCTAAGGATGCCACGAGCCAATCACGGTTTGGCTCGCGTGATTGCTTGGTAATAATCTCAACTTGCTCGCCTGTTTTGAGCTGATAGGTGAGCGGTACATAGCGTTTATTGACGCGAGCGGCTTGGGCGCGATTGCCGACATGGGTATGCACATGATAAGCAAAATCAAGTACGGTTGAGCCTTTGGGCAATTCGATGATATCGCCATCACGACTAAACACATAAATCCGCTCAAATTCACCAAAATCAACGACTTGTTCTTCTTCATCGAGCTCGCCTTGCTCATGCTCAACATGTTTATCTAATACAAATTTTAACGGGTCATGATTGTCAGCATTTTCTTGATTGAGTAATAACTGACGCAGTGAGCTAATTTTTTTGGTCAGATAGTCGTCTTTTTTGTTTTTGGTGCCTTCTTTGTAGTTGACGTGTGCACACATGCCAAGTTCAGCTTCATAGTGCATGTCAAAGGTACGAATCTGTACTTCCAGCGATTTGTTCTCAGCAATCACCGCGGTATGTAGCGAGCGATAGCCATTGGTTTTTGGGTTGGTGATATAGTCATCAAACTGTTCGGGGATATAACGCCACAAACCATGCACCAGCCCCAGTACGTGATAACAATCGGCATTGTTATGCACCAGTACCCGCAGTGCGCGGATGTCATATAACTGGTCAAACGACAGTGATTTGAGTTTCATCTTACGATAAATCGAGTAGATGTGTTTGACACGACCGGTGATTTCCCCGTCAATCCCTTGGGCAGCTAACGCCTCGCGCAGTTGTTGGGCAACCCGGTCAATATAGGTTTCGCGCTCGCTACGTTTTTCGGAGAGTAATTTGGCGATTTCTTTGTAGCGGTCAGGCGCAAGATAACGAAATGATAAGTCCTCAAGCTCCCATTTAAGCTGGGCAATACCCATACGATGCGCTAGCGGCGCGTAGATTGTCATGACCTCACGGGCGACCCGTTGCTGACGCTCAGGACTAGCATACGACAGCTCTCGCATCGCAAAAGTACGCTCAGCCAATTTGATTAACACCACGCGCACATCGTTGGTCATTGAGATGAGCATGTTATAAATGCCCGATAACTGCTCGCGCTGGTTGTTGTTAAAGTGGTCTTCTAAGCGCTTGTTGTTCTCTATCAAATCGGACAGTCGCCCCAGCGCTAGGGTTTCTTTAACCAGCTCTGCGACTTCATCGCCAAAGGTGGCTTGGATTTGTTTGGGGGTAAAAATTTGGATACGCGCAGCACGGTATAACATCGCAGCAACGAGTGTATCTTCATCTTGGTACAGATAACCCAAAATATCCGCAATCCCAATCCCAGTCAAAAACGCATTAGAGCGGTTGCTTTCGGTACTTAAATCTTGATTTTTGAGTAGTTGACAGGCTTTGGTCAGCTCAGGCAGCTCAGTGAGATGAGCGCGTTTTGCCATCGATGCCAGCCAAGCTTCGGTATCAATGGTATGCTCATCGATGATGTGGCTGGCAGGCTCAGAGACAATGGGCAAGTCAGTATGGGTGAAATGACGCTGGCTGGCAGTGATACTCGCAATCATCGTGGTACTATCATGATCAACGTCTTTTCCATCCAATAGCGGCAAACTTTCTCGTATTTTTACCATGTCAATTCTACACCTTACTTACCAGATTTCCTCAAAGAGCAAAAAAACTAACCTTGTTCGTTTAAAATTATCAACTCACTTTCCCTGTGAATTTTTGTGTGATTAAGTTTGATTCGATACTGCGCTAGCAATAATAAAATATGACAGAGTAGTCGCTATAGCAGCGCGTTTTAGCTATGATAGTGCGTTGGTTTTGGGCGTGTTAGGCCTTAAAATAAATGTTAAACGTTAAAATAAAGTAAATGCCATAGTCACTTTATATATCTTAACCGTTTTATATATTTTAACCGTTTTGGGGTGCCCGTGTTTAGCCATTTAACACTAACTTTATTACGCTTACTCATGTGTTAATTTTTTAAGATGTGTCTATTAGCAAACAATTGCAAGTCAATACGTCGATAAAATTTTTGTATCACTCAAATGAGTGTTAGGCAACGACCCAATCAGCGATTTGAGCGAATCTCAATCCAAATTAAGATAAACTATCTTGTTCAGTATAGGTGAGTTTAATGAAATTACCATCTCATTTTGTTACAAATGCGACTACTATAGCGTCAGATTTTACCATGACCCGCTCAAAAAGCCTTGCGAACTTTGGTAAAACCCTGTCAATGTTGGCGATAACGCTGACTTTATCGCTTGGATTGACAGGGTGTGAGTATTTTCAAACGCAAACCGAGGCTAACTCGCCCATTGGTGCCAAACAAATTGCCAAACTGATTCCCAAACGTGGACAAGATAGCAAAAGCTGGGCACAAGACATCAACCAAATTTTTGATACCTTAAAAATAGAAAAAAATGCGCAAAATATTTGTACCGCTGTCGCCATTATCGACCAAGAGTCTAATTTTAAAGCCAATCCGCCCGTCGCGAATTTAGGGCAATCAAGCCTAAAAGCGATGAATGAGGAGTTGGAAGAAAAATTGGGCTCAACGCTAGCCCCATATTTTCGCACCATGCTAAAAACTGAGCCAACGCCTGACAACAGCTTTGAAAAACAAATCGCTAAAGTCAAAACCGAAGAAGAACTTGACGACATTTATCATCAGATGTTTGCGTATTTTTCAAGCAAATATTATGCCAGCAAGCTGAACAGCGTCACCAAACTGGTAGGTGGGGATATCGAAGAAAAATTAGACCCGATTACCACCTTAGGCTCAATGCAGGTGCAAGTGAGTTATGCGCGTGACCATCGCCGTATGAGTGGCAATAACCTTGAACTGCGTAAAGACCTATATAGCCAATATGGCGGATTGTACTATGGTATCCATCGCTTACTACTGTATAAAGCCAATTATCAAGACTCGATTTATCGCTTCGCTGACTACAACTCAGGGATGTATTCAAGCCGTAATGCCGCTTTCCAAAAAATGCTAAAAGAGTTATCCAAAGCCGAAATAGACTATGATGGTGATTTATTGATTTATGAAAAAGGCAATAAAATCAGTGCTAACATCAGCCAAAGTGAGCAGGCGCTGATATCGATGATACAACAAGGCATGATTAGCCTGACGGAGCGACAAGTGCGTATGGACTTGGCAAAAGAAAAAAGCCAAGATTTTGAAAATACCGAAACCTATCGCACCATTGGTAGTCTTTATAAAATGAAAACTGGCAAAAATGCCCTTGCCGCCATCATGCCACAGGTGGTCATCTCTGGGGCAAAACTCAGCCGCGATTACAATACCAAATGGTACGCTGATAAAGTCAACGTACGCTATATGAATTGTATGAATAAAGCCAAATTTTAGCGTTTCTCAAATCTTGCAATGCTTTCCACATGCCCTGTGTGACAGAACATATCCATCACCCCCGCATGGGTGAGCTTGTAGCCTTTGTCAAGTAGCACGGCGGTATCGCGGGCAAGCGTTATCGGATTGCACGACACATAGACGATGCGTTTGGCATTGAATTTATCCAGATACTGCATCACTTCTAAAGCGCCTGAGCGGGGTGGGTCAATCAGCAGCGCATCGACTTGCCCAACCCAAGGCTCACTCGAGAAATCTTTGGTCAAATCTTGGGCAAAAAAGTCGGTATGGTGCAAGCCGTTGGCGGTGGCATTCATTTTGGCGCGCTGTGTCATCTCACTGCTGCCTTCCACCCCAATCACAAAGCCCGTATCACCCACTTGACGCGCCAGTGGCAGACTAAAATTGCCCAAGCCGCAAAACAAATCAAGCACTCGCTCGCCTGGCTGCAACGCTAATAAATCAATTGCCAGCTTGGTCATTTTACGATTGACTGACAAATTGACTTGGGTAAAATCCAGTGGCGAGAATTCAAACGTCACATCAAACTCGGGTAATCTATAAAACAAACCGCCCGTCGGTGGCACAGTCAGGCTTGATGGGCGCGCATGGGCAGTATTTTCATACAATGGGTCAATACGATGTACCGTGTCGCTACCTTTGGGCTGTAACAATAACTGCCAGTTACGCTCGGCAAAAAAAGCTTGCAGTTTTGCGATATCATCCTCACCCAAATCCACCATGTGACGGACAATAACGGCAATGGATTTTTTGCTATCGATAACATCCTCAAGCGTTTCACCCATCGCTAACTCAAGCTGTGGAATATGGTCACGGGCGTCAAGCGAACTGATGAGCGCTTTTAAGTTCTCAATTTCAAAGCCGACACGCGGGTCAAGCACATGGCATTCATTTAAATTTGCCAAAAAATTGCTAGCGCGCTCACGAAAACCGACCAACGCCGTGCCTTTTTTCTCGACATAGCGCACGCCCATCCGTGCCTTGGTGCGGTAGCCCAAACGGTCAGCAACCAATGGGGGAAGCCAGTGTTCAGGCTGGATATGGGCTTGGTGCTCGAGCAGCTCTGCCAGTACCGATTGTTTAAATTGAATCTGCCCATCGGGTTGCCAGTGCTGTAAGCTACAGCCACCACACACCCCAAAATGCGGGCAAGGTGGGGTCGTGCGTTCAGGGTTTGGGTTTGCCAGTACGAGAGCCGCGTCCCCTTCTTCCATGCTTTTACGTGAGCCTGTGATTTTGACGCTCACGGTCTCGTTGGGCAGCGCAAAGCTAACGAATACTTTTTTGCCATGTTTATCGAGGTGATGGTCGGGCTGGTCACCGTAACTTGCCACGCCACGTCCATCATGAGCAAGGTTGGTCACTGTTAGGGTAACGGGTGGGGCGTCTTGCAAACGTTTACGCACCCGCGCGGTGGGTTTGATTTTTTTGCTTGGGTTTTTGGTGAGTTGGTTAGACTGGGTTTGGTCAGCGGTAGCGTTTGGCATTTATTAAAAAACCTATTTAATCGAGGGTCAGTGTAAATATTTATTACAAAATTCATCAAAATTTTGTGGTTATGATAGCTTAAAATGGATTTTTTTTATATCAATACCTGACTTTACTTTACTAGCAAACCCAAAGAGAAAATCATGCAAAAATTAAAATTATACGGATTTAAAGGCGCCTGTTCATTTGTACCGCATACGGCGCTTAACCTGACAGGGGTGGATTATGACTTACAACTTATCAGCCATGCAGATGCAAAAAAGCCAGATTATCTTGCCAAAAATCCACAAGGCACAGTGCCACTGCTAGCAATAGAAGCGGACGATTTTTATTTGGCGCAAAACGTGGCGATTTTACACTACCTTGACGAAAAATTCCCCCAAGTCCATATTTTTGGTAAAGGCAGTGATAAACAAAAAGCCAAAGCTCACCAATGGCTCAGCTACGCCAATGCGGATGTGCATAAAGCCTTTTTGCCTTTATTCGACGCTGGGGCATTTATCGATGATAAAGACTTGCAGCCTAAAGTCGCTGAAAAAGCGCAACAACGGGTCATTGAAATTTTTAAAATCGCCAATGATAACTTGGCTGATAAAGACTATATGTCAGGTGAGTTTACTATTGCTGACGTGTATCTGTATGTCACCTTGCGCTGGGCGCATTTGCTAAAATTGGATTTATCTGGGTATCGGAATTTGGCAAAACTGATTAACAACGTGGAGTCACAACCTGCGGTACAAAAATCGCTCAGAGAAGAAGGTTTGGATGTAATCTCATAACTTGTCAACCCTTATCATAGGGCATTCTTTAAATGCTTTAAAATTTTACCATTAACAAATGAGCCAAGTGGTTATTTTTAAAAAGCAAAGTTGTGCTATGATGGTGTTTTATCCGTTAGCTATATAGGTTAATCGACACCATCATGCACGAACTAGAACTCAAGTTTGCTGTCCCAAGCTATCAACAAGGCGTCTTAAGAAAAAACATCGACACCAAAACTGCGCGGCAACAGCGGCTATCGGCGTATTATTTTGATACCCCCAATCAACATCTTGCCAAACAAGGCATCGCCCTGCGTATTCGTTTTGAAGACAATCAATGGGTACAAACCCTCAAAACAGCGGGTGATGGCGTTGCCAAACGCGTTGAGCTCAATACCGTGCTGAGCCTGACGGGTACGCCAGATACCCTTGATGTTAGTAGCCTTGTGCCCGATGTTTCACTGATTACACAGCCAACAGTCGTAGCGCAGCTGACTAGCATCATGCCACTGGACCAGCTTGCTCAAGCCTTAACCGTGCAATATTTCACCGATGTGCAGCGCACTTCTCGTCAAATTAAGAAAAATAACAGCCGCATCGAAATCGCTTATGATATCGGCAAGGTTGGCATAGGTCGCCTAAACTCACAAAAACCCGCCAATAATCATGGGTTAACCCAATCGGATATTCATGAAATTGAATTTGAACTCCTTGAGGGTGACCCAAGGGATTTGATTGACATTGCAAAAACTTGGTGCAAAAAATACAAATTATATTTATCAACCGTTACCAAAGCCCAGCGGGGTAGTTTGCTACTCGCGAATAAGCAATATGCCCAGCCTGTCAAAGCGGATTTGGCTGTGCTGCAATTACACAAAGGTATCAGCCAATTTGCGTTTTTGCAGGCAGTGGTCAATAACTGCCTCGTGCAGATTTTGCCCAACGCCTCTGCAATTGCTGAAGGCAGTCCTGATGGTAACTTAGTACATCAACTGCGTGTCGGTATTCGGCGTTTACGTACTGCTCTCAAACATTTCAAATTTGCCCAAGATTATATCGACCCAAATTGGCTGATGGTACTCAAACAAACCTTTAGCCTGCTAGGGGAGTATCGTGATAAAGAAATCTTGCAAATAAAAACCCAGCCCCTGCTAGAGTCAGTCGGTGCACCGCATGTCGAGTGGTCAACGGCAGTCGATATCATGCCGATTGATGCCGTCAGAGCCAATGATTTTCAAATTCTGTTGTTAGAGCTGATTGGTTTTACCCATTTAGCCGTACCTGCGGACAACCCAAAAGCCAAAGCCACTGTTGCCAAAAAGTTGGAAAAACTATTTACCGCGATTGCTGTAGCAAGTGATAAATTTGCCAGTCTCGATACAGAAAGCCAGCATGGTGTCCGTAAAGACCTAAAAAGCCTGCGTTATGTCAGTGAGTTTGCTGCGCCGCTTTTTGCCAGCCAAACCAATGGCAAAAAAGGGAAAAAAGCAGCTGAGCTCAATGCTTTCTTGCAATACTTAGAGCCTGCACAAGACGTACTCGGTGAATACAATGACAATGTGGTCGGTCATGCCAATTATTTGGAAAAAGCCAAAACCGACCCAAATGCACTATTTGCGGTGGGTTGGTTTAGCGGGCGTGAGCAAGCGAGTGCCGAGCAATGCGCGGTGAGTCTAAAAACGGTGAAAAATGCGCCAAAGTTTTGGTCATAGTTTGACTTGATTGTATGTAAATAACAGAGAATAAAATAAAAGTGTCTGTAAAAGTGGCTGATGCCTGTAAAAGTGCCTGAGTAGAAAGCATCAGTCAGTCAATCATTGTATTACTAGTTGGGTCAGTCATGGACGACATCATTCAACCGCTAATCTCGATACCGACTACAGAAACCACGATGTATATTGTCGGTTTTGTGGAATTTTTATTGAGCTTTGCTTTTGCCTTATTATGGTTTATCTGTTTTTCAAATTATGATAAGCAGTCTCGCATTGCCAAGAAAGCCATCATTGCCCATGCAGTAGGCTGGCTTGTATTAATTTCTGTAGGTCTGTTGTTGATTCCTCCCGAGCGTAATGGTAGCTACTTGGATGTTTATGCCAACCTTGCTTTAGCCAATATCGGATTTATGATGGTGTTGGCGGGTGTATGTGCTATGCTCATCGCAAGTGTTCCCAAGATAGGCATTGCCTTCACGTTATTTTTTGCCGTCGTATTTTCTGCGATTGGAGGTAAAGGCATTGGCGATTTTTTATCGCCCATACCTATCCACGCCAAAATCGATTGGATGAGTTTTGATGACACGGATTCCAAATTAAGTAGCCTGCATGTCGGCATTGAACATAGTGATTTGCAACAAGCGCCTTCTACCCAATTGGCTAAAACACTGCAAGAAAATGGCTGGCTTGATAACATCACCTTTGCAAACCAAGAGAATTTAACGACGCCCATTGCCATGGATTTGGTACAAGCGCCGTATTCTGGGTATTTATACCTGCCTGAAGAATATGGATTTACGCGTTATGGTAAAATGCTGTTTGGCGTTTTATCGGCAAGTTGGCTGATTATTTTGCTCTCTGCCCTGATGTTACTGCTCAAAGCTAACAAACAGCTACCGAAAAAGCAGCTTGATTGACCCAGTTTTTTAGTGATTGGCAATCAAATTTATATAAAAAAGCCAATACCGTCAGATATTGGCTTTTTGCTTTTATTGTAACGCCTATCAAAACGCGTATTGGAAAATTATTTTCCGTAAACTTTTAAGCGTTTTTCAATAGGTTCAAAGGTTTTTTCACCTGCTGGGGCGGCGATACCACCAAATACCATCTGCGCAATGAGTTTCCAGTTGCTATCGATGTTCCATGTTTCTGCCACTTTTTCATCAATCACGCCATTGTAATGCTGTAAGTTTGCACCGATGTTGAGCGCGGCTAAGGCGTTCCAAATCGCATATTGGTGCATGGCACTGGTGTGTTCTGCCCATACTGGGAAATTATGCGCATACAGCGGGAATTGTTCTTGTAAGCCTTTGACCACTGATTGGTCTTCAAAATACAAGATAGTCCCTGCACCGGCTTTAAACATGGCCATTTTATCGGCAGTTGATTTGAATTTTTCATCATCATTCACCATCGCACGTAGCAAATCTTCGGTGATTTGCCAAAGTTTTTGATGGTCTTCACCAAACAATACCACCAAGCGGCTTGATTGTGAGTTGAATGAAGAGGGGGTATGTAACACGGCATGTTCAACCAGTTTAACTACCTCATCTTTTGAGACAGGTAATTGGTCATTGAGCATATAGATAGAACGGCGAGTTTCTGCAATATTGTGTAATGTTTCGACTGACATAATCAGCTCCTTTTCATTGTTATTTGATAATCAATCTACCTTATTAATTAAAGTTAAAGCCGATTGATGTGACACGGCTATTATATGCCTAAAATACTAATAAATAAAAACTATTTTGTAATTTTTTTTAACCATTAATTGTATTTATTAATTTTATCTAATATATTATTAAGGTTAATTTTGATAAATTTACGGCAAAATTTCGACCGCTGTACCAATATCCACTTGGTCATACAGTGTGATAATGTCTTGATTGCGCATGCGGATACAGCCATGAGAAAGCGGAATGCCCATCGGCTCGGTATTGGGCGTCCCATGAATGTAAATGTAACGCGCCTTGGTATCACACACCCCTTGCTCATTGGCGCCTTTATTAAAGCCCGTTTCATTTCCCTCTAACCACAAAATCCGTGTCAAAATCCAGTCTCGATTGGGGAATGTAGTTGCCAAATGATCGTCATAAATTTCGCCGGTAAATTGACGTGCCACAAAAACACTGTTGATAGGTAAATTATCACCAAATTTTTCGCTAATCAGGTGCGCACCGAGCGGTGTACAGCCAGTATCCTGTAGTTGTCCAATACCATTTTTGGCAGTAGAGACGGGGTAAGTTTGTGATTGGGTGGGGCTAAGACATAGAGTAAGTTGTTGTTTTTTTATTGAAATAATGATTCTTGGGTAACACATAATCGACTCGTTTAACATTAAGCTTAGACTATCATAACAAAAAAGCCCATCATATTCATGACAGGCTTTTTAAGAAAAATTTGAAAACATACAACCAGTTATTTGATGTCAGCAGTGGATACCCACAAGGTAGAATCGGCAATGTTCACAAAGCCATTTTTGGCTAATACCCAGCTAAACTTGACGCCTTTGGGCAGGGTCTGCACCACGGGGCATAGACGATTGGGACAAGAACGTACAATCGCATCTTTGTTGGTTTGTGCTTGATGACCGCTATCGGCTTGCGCGGGGAGGGGTAAAACAGCGCATACCAAAGCCGCAGCCAAATTTGTCAGTTTATACTTAGCAAGGAATAATTTAATGCTCGAGCTCATGATTTTTCAAAAAATACAGTCAAATAAATACGGCCAAATAGTGAGAAAATTTTATCAAAAAATTATCTATCAAAACAAAAAAACTACTGTCATATTCACGTAAAAATACTGTGACAATAGGTAAAAAAAAAGCTCAAAAAAGAAAAAGGCCTACGAAAACGTAAGCCTTTTTAATTTGGTCGGAACGGCGGGATTCGAACTCGCGACCCCTTGCACCCCATGCAAGTGCGCTACCAGACTGCGCTACGCCCCGAAAGGTGTACTATTCTACCAAAAATGACAGAATTTGCAATACCAACTTATCCAATTAGTTCTTTTAACAGCTGATTAACTTGAGCCGGGTTGGCTTTGCCTTTGGAGGCTTTCATCACTTGACCGACAAGACCGTTAAAGGCTTTTTCCTTGCCTGACTTGTACTCATCGACCATCGCTTGGTTGTTTTTCAACACGTCTTCGACAATCGCTTTAATCGCGCCTGTATCGGTTTCTTGTTTTAAACCTTTATCTGCAATGATTTTATCCACGGCTGTGTCATCGTCACCGCCTTCGCCAGCGAATAGGGCGATAAAGGCTTGCTTAGCCAGTTTGCCTGATAGCGTATTGTCTTTGATGCGTTCTAACAGTTTGGCAAATTGGCTCACTGAAATCGGGCTTTGCTCAATGGTTTTTTCATCTTTATTTAGCGCACCGAGCAGGTCACCCATTATCCAGTTAGCAGCCAGTTTGGCGTTATCATGACCGACTTTTGCCACTACTTGCTCAAAGTAATCAGCGAGCGAACGGCTAGCGGTTAAAATACGGCTATCATATTCAGGTAAGCCAAGCGCCGATTGAAAACGCTCACGACGTGCCACTGGCAACTCTGGCATGGCGTTTTTGATTTGTTCAAAAGTTGCGGTATCAATATGCACAGGTAAAAGGTCTGGGTCTGGGAAGTAGCGGTAGTCATTGGCTTCTTCCTTGGTACGCATTGAGCGCGTTTCGTCTTTATCGGGATCATATAGGCGAGTGGCTTGTATGACTTTGCCGCCGTCTTCAATCAAGTCAATTTGACGCTCGATTTCCACCGTGATGGCACGCTCAATAAAGCGAAACGAGTTAAGGTTCTTAATCTCACAGCGAGTACCCAAGTCGGCACCGGGTTTTCGCACGGAGACGTTACAGTCGGCACGGAATGAGCCTTCCGCCATAATGGCATCAGAAATACCGAGCCAAGTGACCAACTGGTGAATGGCTTTGACATAGGCAACCGCCTCAGCAGCTGAGCGCATATCAGGCTCCGAGACGATTTCAATCAGCGGCGTACCGGCGCGGTTTAAATCCACGCCTGTCATTTGTGGCACCGCATCATGCACCGATTTGCCGGCATCTTCTTCTAAGTGAGCACGGGTAATGTGAATACGTTTGGGATATTCGTTTTTTTCACCTTCATTGACCACGATGTCGATATAGCCTGTACCGACAATCGGGTGCGCCATTTGGCTGATTTGGTAGCCTTTTGGCAAGTCGGGATAAAAATAATTTTTACGGTCAAAGGCGTTCATCATGCCAATTTCAGCATTGACGCCAAGCCCAAACATCACCGCTTTTTCTACCACATCTTTGTTGAGTACAGGCAGCGCACCTGGCATGGCTAGGTCAACAATATTGGCTTGGGTGTTGGGTTCTTGCCCAAATAGGGTGGAAGCCGATGAGAAAATTTTGGTGTTGGTGTTGAGTTGGCAGTGGATTTCAATACCGATAACCACTTCATAGCCATCCACTAAAGGCGCTTGCGGTTTATTTTCGTTTGTCATAACAAGGCTCCTTAGGCTTTGGCGATGGGTGATAGTTGTTGGTGAAAATCAGTGACTTGCTGATACGCATCGGCAGTTTGCAGTAGCGTCTCTTCATCCCATGCCTTTGCAATCAGCTGTAAGCCGACAGGCAGATTGTCACCATCAAAACCCACCGGATGGCTTAATGAAGGTAAACCGGCTAAATTCACGCCAATGGTATAAACATCCCCCATATAAATTTCGGCAGGGCTAAGGCTTGCACCGATTTTATAAGCCGTCGTTGGCGCAGTTGGGGTGGCAATGACATCACAGCTTTCAAAGGCTTTGGTAAAATCTTGGCTGATGAGGCGGCGCACTTTTTGCGCTTTGACATAGTAGGCATCAAAATAACCCGCTGATAGCGCATAGGTACCCATCAAAATACGGCGCTGTACTTCGGCACCAAAGCCTTCAGAACGTGAGCGGGTGTATAAATCTTCCAAGTTTTTTGGGCTATCACAGCGGTAGCCATAACGCACCCCATCATAACGCGATAAGTTAGATGAAGCTTCGGCTGGGGCGAGCAAATAATAAGTGGCAAGGGTGATTTCAGGTTTGGTCAAATTCACATCTACCAAGCTTGCACCCAAGGCTTGGTATTGTTTTAATGCCGCTTCTACACTGGCTTTAACCTCGCTATTTAAGCCATCGGCAAAGTATTCGGTTGGGATACCGATGCGTAACCCTTGAAGCGGTTTATCATGGCTGGCATTGGCTTGGCGTTTGCTGGTCAAACTAGTGAAAAAATCCGGCACGTCTTTGTTGGCAGATGTTGAGTCTTTGCTGTCATGACCTGATAACACGTTGAGCAAATAAGCACAATCTTCTGCGGTTTTACCAAAGCTGCCAGCTTGGTCAAAACTTGACGCATACGCCACCATGCCATAACGTGAGACACGTCCGTAAGTTGGCTTAATCCCTGTCAAGCCACAAAATGACGCAGGTTGGCGAATCGAGCCGCCGGTATCCGAGCCTGTGGCAAAGGGCGCAAAACCTGCCGCAACCGCAGCTGCGCTCCCGCCCGATGAGCCGCCTGGTACACGGCTGATATCCCAAGGGTTGTGCACGGCGCCAAAGTATGATGACTCATTGTCCGAGCCCATCGCGAACTCATCCATGCTGGTTTTGCCAAGCATAACTAAGCCTGCATTTTGGCAGTTTTCAACGATGGTGGCGTTGTAAGGCGCCACAAAGTTTTCTAGCATTTTTGAGCCACAAGTGGTTAAAACGCCTTGGGTACAAAAAATGTCTTTATGAGCCAGTGGCACGCCCGTCAAGTCTGCGCCTTTGCCTTCTGCCAATAATTTATCGGCGGCGGCAGCTTGCGCTAATGCTTGTTCAGGCGTGACTGTGATAAAGCTATTAATGGCTTTATCATGCTGGGTAATCCGATTAAGAAAATGTTGGGTAAGTTCGGTACTGCTAAAGTCTTTATTTTTTAGACCTGCTGCCAATTGGGCAACCGAAAACGTATGTAGTTCAGACATAATTTTCACTTATAATTAATTAACAAAAATTTGACAAGTTATTCGATGAGCTGTGGTTTATTCAATGACCTGTGGTACAAGGTATAGACCATCAGCGACACTTGGCGCAATGGACTGATTTAGCTCACGATTGACTTCGACCCCATTACCGCCAATAACATCTTCACGCAGTGGCTGGGTCATATCATGGACATTGGTAAGCGGTGCGATATTGTCAGTATTGACCTCTGCCAAAATATCCATCATCGATAGAATTTTGCTTAGGTCATTGGCATAACTATCTGCCTGCTCAGTAGTCACGCCAAGTCGAGCAAGTTTGGCGATGTTCATAATTTCATCAGTTGAAAGCGTCTGCGACATGATGAGTTCCTTAAGTACAAACAAAAATAAAAAACGGACAAACAAGGCAAATGTTTGATGCGATTTTACACCAGCCAATTATAGCAACAGGCTATAATAAAGCGTGATAAAACTTGATAAAAAACAGTTGCATAAGTTTAGTTGCTTTTAATAACAAATTTGAAAAAATAGGGTGATGTGACCTAAATAATTTGTCACAAAAAATTCGTGAATAAAGATAGAATGTGATTAAATCACTATATTTTGCGATATTTTACCGCTATAATCTAGCACTATTCTTACTAAACGCAAATTAATCGCATTAAAGTCACTATCGCCTAAACTTCTTTAAAATCATCGTCACTTTTTTTTATGTAAAAAGATAGCCTTTTAACTATTAATCGTTAAGAGTTTCTTGCTATTTTTTATGTAAAATACAGCAGCGGTAAGCAGCTTGCTTCAGATTTTTTTGTTAGTGGGCACAATAGGGTGGTTTTGAAACACGGGCATTAGAAACATCGGCATTAAAAGCTTTTAAATAAATGCTTTTAAAAAATGCGTCCTTGACTCGATGTGCGATTAGACACCCCGCTAATTTCTGCTTTGCTTGCAGTGTAGTTTTGTTATCACTGGGAAATGATACATGAGCCTTTTCGGATTTTTATCAAGTAATATCGCCATCGACCTTGGCACTGCCAACACGTTAATTTTCACCCCAGGTAAAGGTGTGGTCCTCAATGAACCAACGGTTGTTGCGCTTCGTAGTAACCGTACCCAAAATCCTACCGTTGCGGCCGTCGGTCTTGATGCCAAACAAATGCTAGGTCGTACCCCAGATAATATCACTGCGATTCGTCCACTCAAAGACGGTGTGATTGCCGATTTTGAAGTGACCCAAAAAATGCTCAAGCATTTTATCAACAAAGTGAAAGTGAAACGCTTTTTGGCCAATCCAAACGTGATTGTTTGTGTGCCTTGTAAATCAACCTTGGTAGAACGTCGTGCGATTCGTGAAGCGGTTGAATCAGCAGGCGCAAACAAAGCTTTATTGCTTGAAGAGCCTATGGCAGCTGCGATTGGTGCAGGATTACCCGTGCATGAAGCCAGCGGTTCGATGGTGGTGGATATCGGGGGTGGTACCACAGAGATTGCGGTGATTGCGCTATCAGGCTGTGTGTATGCCGACTCCATCCGTATCGGCGGTGATGTGTTTGATGAAGCGATTATTACTCATGTCCGCCGTACCCACGGCTGTGTGATTGGTGAAACCACGGCTGAACGTATCAAAACCGAAGTAGGAACGGCAATTGAAGATCCCGAAAACCCCTTGGAAGTGGAAGTGCGTGGTCGTAGTATGGCAGAAGGGGTGCCTAAATCATTTGTGGTGACATCCGCCGAAATCCAAAAAGCCTTAAGCGATCCTATTGCTGGTATTATCTCAGGTGTCAAAGCGGCGCTTGAGCAAACGCCGCCTGAATTATCAGCCGATATCGCAGAGCGTGGTATTGTATTAACCGGTGGTGGCGCACTATTACGCAATCTTGATGAGCTGATTTCACGCGAGACAGGCTTGCCTGTCACGGTAGCTGAAGACCCCTTGACTTGTGTCAGCCGTGGTGGTGGTAAAGCGCTAGAGTTTATCAATAACAAAGCATTGAATATGATTTTTGTCTGATGTTAACTGATGTGTTACCGTTAACCGCTATTTTTTAATAGCGGTTTTATTGCTTTATTGACAAGATGATTTTACGATAGCTTTTTTTAAAAGATTTTTGTTACCCTTATCTGTGTTATGCCGCTTGCTGTATTGACTGTCACGATTTTACTTGGATGTTACTTATGTCACTTACCATTTTTACCCAACAACCACTCGCCATTCGCAAGACCCTTATTGTGGTGTTTGCGGCGATTGTGCTGATGTTATTGGATAGTAAAAATAGCAGTTGGTTTCAGCCAGTACGTACCGTGACCCATGCCGCCATGCAGCCCATCTATCAAGTATCGGCTTACCCAAGTTTTTTTGCAGGCTGGCTTGATAGTACTATGACCGAAAAAGAAGCGTTACGCCGTGAGAATGTCCAGTTAAAAGCTGAGCTGGTGCATGCCAAAGCGCAGTTGCAGCAGCAAGATTATCTTGTTGCGCAAAATGCCCGACTGCAAGGGATTTTATCTGCCACCACACCAGACCAGTTTAATTTGCTGTTGTCGCACGTGATTGGTACCGATAGCAATCCACTGCGGCAAATGGTGGTCATCAATAAAGGCAGCAAAGACGGAGTGATTGTCGGGCAAACGGTGATTGATGAAAACGGCATTCTTGGACAAGTCGTCAATGTTTATCCCGATACCTGCCGTGTGGTGTTAATCAGTGATGACCAACAATCCGTTGCAGTGACTATCAAACGTACCGGGCAAAAAGCCATCGTATCGGGCAAAGGTAATCCGCAGTATTTGGTGCTAGATTATATCTTTAAGGCATCGGATGTACGCATTGGTGATGAGCTTATTTCATCAGGGCTTGGCGGTCGTATTCCTGCCGGATTTCCTGTTGGGCGCGTGGCAAAAGTAGAAGCCGAGCAAGCGGGGGGCTATGCCAAGATTATGGTGAAACCCGCTGCCAATTTTATCAATACGTCTTATGTTTTACTGCTTCAGCAAAAGGTTTAAAATCACTGATTATGGTCGTCGTTCAGCGCAAAAAAACCAAACAGCATTTATATATTGTGATGGCAATCAGTTTTATCATCGCATCGGTACTCAGTGTGTATCCGCTGTCGGCAGAGATTGCGCTATTTCGTCCGATGTGGATGATCATGATGCTGATTTTTTGGCTGATATTTCAACCGACTTTGATTGGTATGGGATTGGCGTTTGTGGTTGGTTTGTTTGCTGATTTACTCACAGATAGCCGAATCGGTCAGCAAGCCTTATGTGCAGTGCTGGTGGCGTTTTTTATTAAGTTTGTTAGTGGTTATTTACGTCAATTGTCCTCAAACTTGGTATGGTTGCTTGCGGGCGCCTGTTTGCTGATTTATCAACTTGCGTTAATTTTTCTGCATTTATTTACCCAAGGGGTGTTCGCACCCCAATTACTTTATACCGTTGCCGTCAGCACCTTAATTTGGCCACTATTAGTCGCTGTCATGCTGCGTTATACGCGATAAGCGTATTGAGAAGTTACTATGTATCAGTTTAATGCCACTATACCGATTATCTTGGCGTCCACATCACCGAGGCGGCGTGAGTTGTTAGATCAAGTTGCGGTGCCACATACTTGCGCGGCAGTTAGCATTGATGAATCACCGCTAGCAGAGGAATCGGCGATTGACTATATTGGGCGTATGGTGAGTCAAAAAGCGCAAGCCGCTTTACAAGTTTTGCCAAACGCTATGACCGAGTGTGTGGTGATTACCGCCGATACCATTGGCGTATTGCCGGATGGGGCAGTGCTGCAAAAACCTAACGATTTTGCCGATGCCTGTGCGATGTGGCGGCAAATGAGCAATGCCTCGCACCAAGTATGGACCGCGGTACAAGTGAGCCGAATGGCGCAGCGTAGCGGTCAATGGCAGATGGATTATGCTGACCGCACTGTGGTGAGAACCGATGTCAAATTTATCGCACTTACTGACAGCATGATGGCGCATTATTGGCATACAGGCGAACCACAAGACAAAGCAGGCGGTTATGCCATTCAAGGGCTGGGTGCTGCGTGGGTCAAAGCGATTGACGGTAGTTATAGCAATGTGGTTGGACTGCCACTGGTAGAAACTTTAGACTTGCTTTCTCAGGTGATGCAAACCCATCAGTAACAATTTACCCAATAAAAAAGCCATAAGTACAAATCTTATGGCTTTTTTATCATGTTTTAAAGGGTTAACCCAATGTCGCTTTGACCAACTTTGAAATCAAAGCGGGGTCAGCGCGACCTGCGGTTTTGACTTTCAGCGAATTCATCACAGCGCCCATTTGCTGCATTGAAGTGGCGCCTTGCTCAGCAATTTCAGCAGCTACCAGATTGGCAATTTCTGCTTCACTCATGGGTTGTGGCAAGAATTGACTAATCACATCAATCTCGAATTGTTCTTTTTGTGCCAAGTCTTCCCGACCATTGGCGGCAAAAATCGCGAGCGACTCTTGGCGCTGCTTGGTTTGCTTTTGTAAGATGTCTAGTACACCTGCATCATCGAGCGTTATTTGGCGGTCAATTTCAATTTGTTTTATCACCGCTTGTACGCTGCGTAGCACTTTAACTTTTTCAAGCTCACGCGCTTTCATGGCGGTTTTGACCACATCGGTCAGGGTGTCTTTTATGGTACTCATGGTTTTAACGCTCCCTCATGTTAGCTAATGGCGTTTTTAAAATTGTGGCTAGCAACATAGCATAAAAAAATCCACTTAACAAAGTGGATTTTATCATTTACTGGTATTGGGTTGTCTGTCGACAAATTACCTTAGTAAAGACGAGTCGTGCGTACTGATTCACGTGACATTTTCTTTTTGTAACGTTTTACCGCAGCTGCTTTTTTGCGTTTACGTTCTTGAGTTGGTTTTTCATAGAACTCATGTTTACGTACATCTGCTAAAATACCGGCTTTCTCACAAGCACGTTTAAAGCGGCGAATTGCGATATCTACAGGTTCGTTCTCTTTTACCTTTACTGCTGGCATGTAGACTCCTTAAGTCTAGGCTGAGTGATAGACAGTTAACGTGCTATCAACAAAGCGGGGTTAGTGGGTCAGGAACATTAATCCGGCTGTATAGGTGATTATTAGCCAACCTACCCATGGTTTGGCATCAGCTCAGATTAGGATAAAAATAGGTGCGAATTTTAACTAAATATTGCATGTAAGTCAATGTAAATTTTAGCTTTTTCATAACCTGTTAAATTAAAAAATCCTCCTCCTAGCCAATTGCCCTATTTTATCTAGCCAGTAAAAAAATTTTGCCTGTCATCGTAACAAAATACACAATGATAGTAATGATTTAGCAAGGTGGCTTTAAAATGTTATTTTATTCATACCGCAGTAATGCTAATATAGTCACTAATTCTCATGTGATAACAACATACCGCTAAATGTCGTACTAGCCATTTGCCAGTCGGCATTACCACGCAAAACATTACCATGCAAAAACAGTTTGTAGGGCTATTAAAAATTTATACATTGATGTGAAATTAGATTTCACCTTATTTGAAAGGAAAAGGTTATGCTACCGATATCAACACGCAATGCCACGCTAGCCAGTCTTATGATTGCCTTGGGTCTTACCATGAGCGCATGTAGTAAGCATGAGTCAGCCGAAAGCAAACCAACCGAAGAAATTGCTGCACAGCAAGGTGAAATCGCTCGTGCAAACCATCCCATGCCAGTGGCTTCACAGCCTGCTTCATTTGTGCCACCGACAGCCGCTTCAGCCGCTGCCACCACGACGACAGCAACCGCTACCCCAGTTTCTGCTGATGCTGGCGAAAAATTGTTTGGTAGTGTATGTACCACTTGTCACACAGCAGGCTTAATGGGTGCACCAAAACTTGCTGATAAAGCCGCTTGGGCACCCCGCATTGCGCAAGGTAAAGAGACGCTGTATAAACACGCCATCGGCGGCTATCAAGGAAAATCTGGTGTAATGCCAGCCAAAGGCGGTAGTCAAGCCTCTGATGATGAAGTAAAAGCTGCCGTTGATTATATGGTCTCAAAAGCAAGCTAATAGGTAGTGCGCCATTTATAAAATCAAGGCTATACATTCAAGCCTAGGCAACAACTAGTATCTAGCACTTCACTAAATCCAGTCACTAGCAAAATAGTTGGCTGGTTTTTTTATACGTTTTTTATACCCAATGTGCTTTGTTTTAACCCGCAGTTTAGTTATGATGAATGACTATGTTCAATCACCAAACCCTGTTAAGAAACCGCTATGACACCTGCCGTTAATCTTGCCAAAAAACTAAAAATCAACTTCCAATTACATGAATACCATCATGACGCGCATAGTGAAAGCTATGGGCTTGAAGCGGCAGAAAAACTACAAGTTGAGCCGAAACGGGTATTTAAAACCTTGGTAGTGCAAGACGACAATGACAAACTCGCTGTTGCGATATTGCCTGTTGAGCATTTACTAAACCTAAAAAAAATCGCCAAAGCCATCGGTAGTAAAAAAGCACAAATGGCAGATCCCAAATTGGTAGAACGTACCACAGGCTATGTGCTAGGTGGGGTAAGCCCGCTCGGTCAAAAAAAACGCCTGCCCACGGTCATCGATCAGTCGGCACAACACTTTGCAACCATTTATTGTAGTGGCGGTAGACGCGGCTTGGAAATTGAGTTGTCGCCGTCAGATTTAGCAGGCGCAGTAAACGCCAAATTTGCAGATTTAATTCAAGAGTAAAGGATAACACCATGCCCAATGTCATTATTGAAGTGAGTCACGACCATCTTATTAGTCAGCCTGATAACCTATTAGCACGGGTCAATGATACGTTATGGCAGTCTGGCAGTTTTAAGCTACAAAGTGATATCAAATCACGTATCTACTACCCAAACCACGTATTGGTGGGACTGACCGATAGCGGAGATGAAGCCTTTGTTATGGCGCATTTTTATCTGATGCCAGGGCGTGATGACGCTACCATTCAATCATTGGCGCAGCGGATTGCCGACGCTATCAAAGCGCATCTGCAGGAATTCGAAAGTGAGGTGCCTGTTGGCAGTTTACAGATTTGTGTCAATTCCACCACGCTAAGCGCCAATTATGTCAAGCAGTATGTCGAATTCAAATAGAGGATTTAGGGATAAAAATTGGCTACTTTAAGGACATTTTTGCTGACTTTTGCCAACTGGTAAGATAGTAAGTTTGGCAACAAAACCTGCAGCGGCGCCGTTGCTAGCCATCAAATTGCGTGCGATGCGGATGGTGTAGTTGCCTGATTGTGGCAAGCAGCCTTGATAAACAATACCGCCTTTGCCCCCATCAACGTTTCCCGTAGGGGATATAATAACACCGACATTGGCAAATTCAGCATAGCCCCTACGAGGCATCAATACTAAGGTTGCGTATTGATTTTTGCTAGCGTTGAATTGATAAAGTAGGCTGTCTTGCTTGGGCGATAATTGACCAACCCACATTTTACTGGTTTGGTTTTTGCCAAAATGGATAACGGTCTGTACGGGTGTAGCATTGAGCGGGTGGGTCATCGCCAATAAAGATAAGATAGTGACCAACTGATAAGGTTTTAAAAATTTTGCCATGTTTTTCGCTTACTATGAAAAATCTGTAAGATACAAATAAGGATACACAAGGGTAAAGATACACAAGGGCTAGCCAATGACTAAACAGTCATTTGCGTTATTCTCAACTTATCGCAAACATAGTAAACTAGTCAAGATTTTGTTTTGTCTGCGGTATGTAAAAATTTTAATAAGCATCTTTTAACAAGCATCTTTTAAAGACATCATATAAAGACATCGTGCAAAACATCATTTTTTCGGTTTTCCCCGTTGATTTCAACATAACTCAAGGAGTTAGCAATGATTTATCAAGGAAATAGCATCTCGGTATCGCTACTCGAAGACGGTATTGCTAAATTAAACTACGATAATCAAACTGAGAGCGTTAATAAATTTGACCAAACCACCATCAAAGAATTTGGCGAAGCAGTCACGGCATTAGAACAATCTTCAGACGTTAAAGGTCTAATCGTTACTTCAGGAAAAAAAGTTTTCATCGCTGGTGCGGACATCACTGAATTTGTTGGTAACTTCAAAAAACCAGAAGGCGAGATTGCTTCTTGGGTACTTGACATCAACAAAACATTCAACCGTTTTGAAGACCTGCCTTTCCCAAAAGTTGCGGCAATCAATGGCGCATCAATGGGCGGTGGTACAGAGATGACGTTGGTGTGTGACTACCGTGTCATGAGTGACAAAGCGAGCATCGGTTTACCCGAAGTTAAATTGGGCATCTTCCCAGGCTTTGGTGGTTCAGTGCGTTTGCCACGTATCATCGGTATCGATAACGCGCTTGAAATCATTGCAACTGGCGAAGCACAAAAACCAGCCGCTGCATTAAAAGTCGGTATGGTGGATGCGGTTGTTGCCGCTGACCAGTTAGAGGCTTCAGCGATTGATTTAGTCAAAAAATGTATCGCAGGCGATCTAGATTGGAAAGCACGCCATGACGAAAAAATCAATCCAGTCAAATTAAACGCCTTAGAACAAGCGATGGCATTTAATTCAGCCAAAGGTGCACTGTTCTCAAAAGCCAATCCAGCGCAGTACCCAGCGCCAAAAATCGCGTTAGAGTCTATCGAAAAACACGTGAACCTACCACGTGACAAAGCGTTAGAAATTGAATCTGCAGGTTTTGCAAAAGCAGCAAAAACCCCACAAGCAGAAAGCCTAGTCGGTCTATTCTTAAACGACCAAGCCGTTCGCAAACTCGCTAAAACTCACAGCGCCAAAGCGCATGATATTAAAGAAGCTGCTGTATTGGGCGCAGGTATCATGGGTGGCGGTATCGCTTACCAAGCTGCCTCAAAAGGCTTGCCAATCATCATGAAAGACATCAAGTCAGAGCAACTTGACTTAGGTATGCGCGAGGCCAGCAAACACCTATCAAGCGGTATGGCACGCGGTAAAGTAACCCCAGCACAAATGGGCGAAACCTTAAGCCGTATCCGTCCTACGCTAAACTACGGTGATTTTGGTGAGACTGACATCGTGATTGAAGCGGTTGTTGAAAATCCAAAAGTTAAACACGCGGTATTAAAAGAAGTTGAAGGTTTGGTGAAAAAAGATGCAATCTTGGCATCTAACACTTCTACCATTTCAATTACTTATCTTGCATCGGTACTTGAGCGCCCAGAAAACTTCGTCGGTATGCACTTCTTTAACCCAGTCCATCGTATGCCCCTAGTTGAAGTAATTCGTGGTGAAAAATCAAGCGAAGAAGCGGTAGCGACTACGGTCGCGTTAGCAGAAAAAATGGGTAAAGTGCCCGTGGTGGTAAATGACTGCCCAGGTTTCTTAGTAAACCGCGTATTATTCCCTTATTTCGGTGCGTTTGACTTATTGATCAAACAAGGTGCTGATTTTGTTCAAATCGATAAAGTCATGGAAAAATTTGGCTGGCCAATGGGTCCTGCTTACTTGATGGACGTTGTGGGTATCGACACAGGGGTTCACGGGGCAGAAGTGATGGCGGAAGGCTTCCCAGACCGTATGAAACCAGACTACAAAGTGAGCGGTCAGATATTGTTTGAAGCCAATCGCTTAGGTCAAAAAAATGGCGTTGGTTTCTACAAATACGAAACGGATAAAAAAGGCAAGCCAGTTAAAACTGCCGATCCACAAACCGTTGAATTATTAAAACCATTTATCGATGCGCCAAAACAGTTTGAAGACCAGGAAATCATCGATCGTTTGATGATTGCATTATGTAATGAAACGGTTCGCTGTTTAGAGGACAACATCGTATCGACGCCTGCAGAGGCAGACATGGCGATGATTATGGGTATTGGTTTCCCGCCATTCCGTGGTGGCCCATGTCGTTACATCGACCAAATCGGTCTACAAAATTACCTAGCCCTTTGCGACAAATACGCAAGCTTAGGTAAAGCCTATGAAGCGCCACAAATGATTCGTGATATGGCGGCAAATGGTAAAACTTTTTACCCACAAGCGTAATCGACGATTATAAATTTTAAGGAGAATAAAATGACTACATTAAGTCCAAAAGATGTCGTGATTGTCGATGGCGTTCGTACCGCAATGGGCAAATCAAAAAATGGTATGTTCCGCAATGTACGCGCTGACAGCATGTCTGCGGAGCTTGTTAAAGCTTTGGTAGCACGTAACCCGTTTGATACCAAACTTGTAGAAGATGTCATCTGGGGCTGTGTCAACCAAACCCTAGAGCAAGGTATGAACATCGGTCGTAACATCGGTTTATTGGCTGAATTACCACGTACTACGGCAGGTCAAACGGTCAACCGTTTATGCGGTTCATCCATGCAAGCGCTTCACACCGCAGCGGCACAAATCATGACCGGTCAAGGTGATGTGTTTATTATTGGCGGTGTTGAGCATATGGGTCACGTGGGCATGATGCACGGTATTGACATCAACCCAGAGGCTTCAAAATACTATGCAAAAGCCTCTAACATGATGGGTTTAACCGCTGAAATGCTTGGACGTATGAATAACATCAGCCGTCAAGAACAAGATGCGTTTGGTGTAGAATCACATCGCCGTGCGTGGGAAGCGACACAGCAAGGTCGTTTCAAGAACGAAATCATCGGCATTGAAGGTCATGACGAAAACGGTAACCTACAACTTTGCACTATCGATGAAGTCATTCGTCCCGATGCCAACATGCAATCATTTGCGGCATTACGCCCCGTATTTGATCCTAAAGGCGGTACCGTAACAGCTGCCACGTCATCAGCCTTATCTGATGGTGCATCTGCGATGCTTATCATGTCTGCACAAAAAGCCAAAGATTTAGGTCTAACACCGCGTGCCCGTATTCGCGGTATGGCAGTTGCAGGCTGTGATGCGGCTATCATGGGTTATGGGCCAGTGCCTGCCACCAAAAAAGCCTTAAAACGCGCTGGCATGAGCATTGACGATATGCAAACCATCGAGCTTAACGAAGCATTTGCCGCACAAGGCTTATCGGTTCTTAAGGGCTTAAACCTACAAGACAAACTAGACATCGTTAACCTAAATGGTGGTGCTATTGCGTTAGGTCACCCACTAGGCTGTTCTGGTGCGCGTATCACCACCACACTTCTAAATGTGATGGAGCAACAAGACACCCAACTCGGTCTTGCCACCATGTGTATTGGTCTGGGTCAAGGGATTGCCACCATTATTGAACGTGTATAAGCAGTTTGTTCTAACAAAAACCCTTGATTTCAATCAAGGGTTTTTTTACGCATGAAGTTTTTTACCCATTTTTTTACCAATGTTTTCTCATCCCTTTTTATTTATCATATTTCTTTATTACCGTTTCTTTATCACTGTTTATTTACTATTATTGCTTTACTATAAAGTCTAAGAAATTTTTTACCAAATCTGTTATGTTGTCTAGATAAAAATAGATAAATATAGGTGTATTGTGAGTTTATTCCAAAATCTACTAATTATTTGTATATTAGTGTTGATTTCCAGTTTTTTCTCCATTTCCGAAATTGCCCTGGCAGGTGCTAGACGCATCAAGCTAAAGTTGTTGGCAGAATCGGGTGACAATCGCGCCAATAAAATTCTACATTTACAAGAAAATTCTGCCGAATTTTTTGCTACCTCACAAATTGGGCTAAATGCCGTGGCAATTTTGGGCGGTATTGTCGGTGAGTCTGCGCTTCGTCCCTACTTTATTGACCTTATTTCGCCATTTTATCAAGGCAAAATGCTCGATAATATCGGTTTTATGATGTCATTTTTGCTAGTCACTTTGTTGTTTATTTTGTTTGCTGATTTGATTCCCAAGCGCATTGGCATGATTAACCCAGAACGCGTGGCGTTAGCGGTGATTGAACCTGTCTTGTTGTCAATCAAAGTATTTAAGCCGCTGGCATGGATTATCAACGGGCTGGCAAATCTGATTTTTAGAATTTTCAAAATCAACATGGTAAGAGAAGAAAATATCACCTTTGATGATGTTTCTGCCGTGGTGGATGCAGGAGCGCAAGCGGGGGTATTGCTCAAGCAAGAACATCACTTTATCGAAAACGTTTTTGAGCTTGAAGAACGTAATGTGCCCTCTAGCATGACCACCCGTGAGGATGTGGTGTATTTCACCCTTGGCGAGTCTGAGCAAAGTATCCGCCAAAAAATCGCCAATTACCCGTATTCAAAATTTTTGGTATGTAAAGACCATATTGATGAAGTGATTGGCTATGTCGATACCAAGGATATCTTAGTAAAACTTCTTAGTAACCAGTCGCAAATTTTGCTCAATGAAACTACGATTCGTAATGTATTAATCATCCCCGATACCTTAACTTTATCCGAGCTGCTAGACCGTTTTCGTTCCAGTAAAGAAAAATTTGCCGTGGTGATGAATGAGTATGCGCTCATTGTCGGTGTCATTACGCTATCTGATATCATGATGACAGTGATGGGGGATTGGGTCGCACCGATTGAAGATGAGCAGCAGATTATCCAGCGTGATGAATTCTCATGGCTGATTGAAGGTACCACACCGATTGAAAATGTCAAACATGCGCTCGGTATCGAAGATTTTCCCGATTGGGACAATTATGAAACTTTAGCAGGTTTTATGATGTACAAACTGCGCAAAATTCCTCGCCCTGCGGATTTTGTTGAATATCAAGGTTATAAATTTGAAGTAGTCGATATTGATCATCATAAAATTGACCAGTTACTTGTGACGCGTAATTTCAAAGATGAAGAAGAGCACATTATCAGTGATAGTTAGTCAAAGTGATTGAGTAATACGGCCGCTTTGACTTGAAATTGATTAACTTTTTTCACGTTTCTTGTTAAAGTAGTTCATGGTTTCACCAAATCGTGAACTTTTTTCTTTTGGGCTTGGCAAACGGTAAAATTATTTTATGCTTGAAATCCGCCACCTTCAATTATTGACCGCACTACGTGAGCAAGGCTCGCTTGCTGCCGCGGCTGAGGACTTGTATGTCACGGCATCAGCGGTGTCCCATCAGCTCAAAGAAATCGAAAATTATTATGGTGTTAGCCTTGTCAATCGCCGCTCAAGACCGCTAAGCTTTACCCCAGCAGGCAAAGAAGTACTCAAACTTGCGGACAGTGTGCTACCGCAATTTAATCGTACCACCGCCAACCTTAAAAGACTGGGTCGTGGTCAAACGGGACAATTGCGTTTGGCCTCGGAATGTCATAGCTGTTTTGATTGGTTGATGCCTATCCTTAATCGTTATCGCAGGGAATGGCAAGATGTTGAGCTGGACTTTAGCTCAGGCTTTGAACCTGAGCCTCACCAAATGCTACTCGATGAAGAAATTGATGTGCTTATCACAGCCAGTCGCTTACCCTTGGAGGGAATCAGCTATCTGCCGTTATTCCAATATGAAAGTCGCTTGGTGTTGTCACCGACGCACCCATTGGTCGATAAAAAATCGCCGATTTTGCCAGAAGATTTGATTGATGAAACGCTCATCGTCTATCCTGTGGAGGCCAAGCGGCTCGATATCATCGCGCATTTTTTTGCCCCTGCAGGACTTGCGCCCAAGAAACTAAGAACCACAGAATTGACCGCGATGTTAATTCAGCTGGTTGCGAGTGAACGAGGGGTTGCCTCGTTACCGAATTGGGTGGTCAATGAATACGAAAAAAAAGGCTGGGTCATATCAAGGGCATTGGGGGAAGGCGTGTTTTGCCAGCTTTATGCGGCGACCCGTACCACAAGTAAAGAGGTGGCTTATATCCAAGGGTTTTTGGATTTACTGCCAGAGATTAGCCATAAATCAACATTACCCGCCCATCATCGAGCCTAATTGATTAAACCTAATCAATTAAAAATGCTGGGTGTGACATTTTGACCTTACTTTTATGTTGATGTATGCCACACCCAAATTACATACCAACACACGCCAACAAAAGACACACCAACAGAAGCCAAAGCGAGCTCACCCAAAGTAGAATGGGATTACTTTGAAACTAGGTTAACCTCTTCAGGGGCGATATGCGTTGTCGCTAATACCGTAGGCTCATCATGTTCAACTTTTTCAGTCACCAATTCTTCATGACGCAATGTCACAGGAATTTGCGTTTCATGACTGACATTTTGGGTCATTAACTGTACTTTTTCCGCCACAATGGTTTCAATATTCACTTTCGCTGTTTGTTGAAGTAGAGGAATCTCAATCGGGGTATCGCCTAAAGTAATCGCTTGCCCATTCACCATCAACTGTGGCACATTGACGTTATTAGTAACCACGCTAACTAAATTATCATGAGAGGTGCTAGGCTGGGCAAATACATGTTCAATCACTAAGACTTCTTGATTGAGTGTCACAGGAACGTTGACCGTTTGGCTAATAATTTTTTTTGATAATTTAATATTGTCTTTGATAAATCGCTCAATTTGCACTAGGGGGCGTTCAGCTAATAGCTCTAAGGTGTTAGTGGTATCTTCACGAAGATCGACGGTTTTAACAATGTTATCGTGAGTATGGGTATCATTAGTGTCTAGTTCGGTAGTATTTGTCATCGGGTTTTTCATAAAGTGTTTTCCATTGCAAAGTTATTGTTCCAAAATCCTGTAATAATATATAACAACCACAAAAAAGGCAGATGAAATCATCTGCCTTTTTCAAGCCAATGGCAACACCGTTGGCAGAAGTTAAAATCTATAGTAATCAATTATCTAATGATATTAATTATTAAAGTTTACGGGGCGCATTTGGATCAATTGCAGGTGATACATTACCATCGACGGTATCAACACCCGTTACACGCTCAACGCCATCTTTTTGTACATCTAACTCTTCACGGCGAACGGTTTCATTAAAGGTCTCAGTGCGAGTTTGTGCCACTTTATCTACGTTAACTTCTTCAGTAACATAAGTTTGTTTGTTAACATTTGCACGTTCTGCTTCAAGTTCAACCTCAATAGTAGCATTGTCATTATCACCAATGCTGCGATCAGTAGGTTTATTAACTGGTGTACGCTGGATATGCGCTTGTTCTTCAGTTAATTCAACGTTGACAGTGCGTGGCTCAGACACAACATGTTTACCAACTTTTAGTAAACCCGCTACGATTTTGTCTTTATTGACTGAAATGCGTTCTTCAAGTAACTGTAATGTATTAGGTGATTGGTAATCGTTATCAGTAAGCTTAACAGGTGTGGCAGCACGGTCAAATACGTGACGGTCACGAACCGTTTGTTCTTCAATACTGTAGTTGTAGTCAGGATCGTAGCTATCCATTGTTTCAACAGTATCTCGGCTGAGCGAATCAAAGTATACATTGTCATCTTGAATACGAGCTAGACCCGCTGGTACTAAAACTTCTTTCGAGCTAAACCAGCCACCTACATCAACAATGAAGTAGCGAATACGGCCTGTGCTCTCATCAACTAAAGCACCTTGAATACTACCCACTTTGTCGCCATTGGCGCCATAAGCGTTTTTACCAGTTGGATCAAAATAATCGTTACCTAAAAGGTCAACGTGGGTGTCTTGGATATCGCGTAAACGTATTAAACTTGCCATGGAAAAATCTCCTTTAGATATCTTATTATTTATTTTTTATTAAGGTAGTTAAGTTAAAAACTAAATAAATATAAGATAGTTTTTTATAGTTAAATGAAAATTGTTATAATAAAATTTTTAAAATTCAACAAATTAGATGTTTCACAGCTACTTGGTTGTTGAAACAGATGCTTGATTGTTGAAATCGCCGATGATAAAAACGATGAAAAATGCTATACGCTTAATCGTTCGACTTGCAAACAAGATTACTGAAAAAAGCTCCCATTAAGTAGTAGGATTTGATAAATTTTTGTTTAGAGGGTGTAATTGGCAGTTGTCTTAAGTAACTTTTGCAACCAAGCGTAAAAAAAATTGGCTTTTAGCAATAAATTAAAAACATATAAAAAAAGTTGGGTAGAGCACTTAGCGCGAAACACCATTGCCCACCCAATAAGGCGTTATAAAAGATAAGTAATAAAAAATAATGAGTTATCAACATATATATTAGGTGATTTTCAATGACAAAATATCAGGGCAAAATAATCCGCTGGCAAGATGACAAAGGCTTTGGGTTTATTGAGCAAACCGATAACAATTGGCAAGACCCAGCCATTTTTTTTCATATCAGTGAATACCGAGCGAACCAGCGTCCTGTGATTGATGAAGCGGTAGTTTTTGAAATAGGGCAAGGTAGAGATGGCAAACCCTGTGCTATCAACGTGCAGCAACAGACGTTTGTTAGACAAAAAATTGTCCAACAAAATGCCCGCCAAGTTCGTCAAGCTCAAAACGACCTTAAAAATCAAACATTACTCATGTGGGTGGCTATTGGGGTGCTGTTTTTTGTGTTACTGACCGCTGTTGTGCTCGTTAAGCACTTACCCTTATGGATTATAGGTTGGTATTTTGCGATAAGTTTGGCGACCTATCTGCTGTACGCGCATGATAAAAAAGCTGCGCAAAATGGTGATTGGCGCGTGCAAGAAGCGTCACTCCATAAATTAGCTTTTGCTGGGGGTTGGGTAGGGGCGGTGTTTGCCCATTGGTTATTGCGCCATAAATCAACCAAGCCAGAATTTCGTAGGGCTTTTTACTTGACAGTGATAGGGAATCTTTTAGCTTTGGCAATCATAAGTTATATCAACATGAAAATCAGATGATTGCTTGATTGATTGATTCGCAAAAAAAATCCCTAATACAGCTTAGGGATTTTTTTTTGCATAAGACAATTAGATTAACTCAATGGCTAAGGCAACCGCTTCACCGCCACCGATACATAGGCTAGCAATGCCTTTTTTACCGCCTGTGCGTTTGAGTGAGTTGATGAGTGTGACTACGATACGCGCACCCGATGCCCCCACGGGATGACCCAATGCACAAGCACCGCCTTCGATATTAACCTTAGCATGATCAAGGTCATTTTCTTGCATAGCAAGCATGGTTACCATAGCGAATGCTTCATTGATTTCCCAAAGATCAACGTCTTCTTTGCTCCAGCCAGCTTTTGCTAAAACTTTTTTCACACACTCGATGGGCGCGATGGTAAATTCGCTTGGGTGTTGTGAGTGGGTGGCTTGGGCAACGATACGGGCAAGTGGTTTTAAGCCTTTTTCCTTAGCTTTGTCTTCTGACATCAATACAACGGCGGCTGCCCCATCAGAGATTGAGCTTGAGTTAGCGGCAGTGACTGTACCATCTTTTGAGAACGCGGGTTTTAAGGTTGGGATTTTGTCTACATTGGCTTTACCGGGTTGTTCGTCCGTGTCAATGACTACATCGCCTTTACGAGTTTTGACAGTAACCGGAACGATTTCGTTTTTGAAGTGACCTTCATTGATGGCGGTGTTGGCGCGTTTTAGCGATTCGATAGCAAATGCATCCATCGCCTCACGTGTGATACCCCGTTTATCTGCCATTTCTTGCGCAAATGCACCCATTAACTTGCCGGTATCAGCATCTTTAAGACCATCTAAGAACATGGTGTCTTTGATCTCGCCATCTCCCATGCGATAACCACCACGTGCCTTTGGTAGCACATAAGGGGCGTTGGTCATTGATTCCATACCACCTGCTACCACGATATCAAACTCACCACTACGAATTGAGTTGGCACCTAGCATAATGGCTTTCATACCAGAACCACAAAGTTTGTTGACATTGACTGCGCCTGTGGCATCTGGGATACCTGCTTTACGCATCGCTTGACGCGCTGGGCTTTGACCTGCACCTGCGGTTAAGATACAACCCATGATAACTTCGTCAATCTCTTCTGGTTTTACGCCAGCACGGTTGACGGCTTCTTTAATGACGGTTGCACCAAGCTCTGGCATTGATACTTCGTTCAAATCACCTTGGAATCCACCCATTGGGGTGCGAACGCCATCTACGATTACGACTGAATTTTCCATATTAAATTTCCTTTGAGTTAGGGTTTCTGTTGTCACAAGCAAACTACGACCTAAATCACTAGGGTCTATAAACAGGGTTGTAAACGGCAACCATGCCAATCACAATAGATGTTTTAAGTTTTGCTAATGCGATACATTTCATATTATCATAGTTAAAATGTAAATTAAACTACTGAAAATACTGTAAAATATCTCAGTCAAGTCTACCCAAATTTTACTGCATTAACTCATCCAACCGAATGCGCACCACCTTATCGGTCACGGTATCTAACGCTTCGATTTTAGCAATCGCTTCATTCATATTGCGCTCAACAACGGGGTCAACCATAATAATGACTGGCAAATCAGTGCTAGTATCATCATGCGCTGGCTGTTGCAAAATTGCATCAATACTAATTTTAGACTCACTTAAAATGCGGGTAACTTCTGCTAGTACACCCAAATCATCTTTGACTTGTAGGCGCAGATAGTAGCCTGTGATCATTTCATCGCTCGATAAAATGCGTGTGTTATTTAATGTCTCAGGCTGGAACGCTAGATGCGGCACCAAATTGGCAGTTGAATCATTGGTCTCTGCAAGGGCGCGTACCATGTCCACCACATCTGCCATCACAGCGGATGCGGTTGCGCCTGCCCCGGCACCCGAACCGTAATACAAGGTTTGTCCAACAGGCTCTGCGTCAACCATGATGGCATTTTTTACCCCATTCACATTGGCAAGTAATACCTGTTTTGGAATCAAAGTCGGATGTACACGTAATTCAATACCTTCTTCGCCACTGTCTAAAATACGACGTTTGGCAAACCCTAAATGCTTGATACGATAGCCAAGCTCGTTGGCATAACGCACATCTTGCTTGGTGATTTTGGTAATGCCTTCACAGTAAACTTTGTCAAATTGTAGTGGAATACCAAACGCGATTGATGCAAGCAGCGTCAATTTATGCGCAGCATCAATCCCTTCGACGTCAAATGTCGGATCGGCTTCGGCATACCCCAACGCTTGGGCTTCAGCGAGGACATCTGCAAAGTCCCGCTTTTTATCGCGCATTTCAGTCATGATAAAGTTGCCTGTACCATTGATGATACCTGCAAGCCAATCGATTTTGTTGGCAGCTAAGCCTTCACGTAAGATTTTGATAATCGGAATACCGCCTGCAACCGCGGCTTCATACGCCACTTTGACGCCCTTGGCCTCCGCTTTGGCAAAAATCTCATTGCCATGTTCTGCTAGTAAGGCTTTGTTGGCAGTCACAATATGTTTGCCATGCTCGATTGCCGCTAAAATCACCTCTTTAGCCGTGGTGGTACCGCCCATCAATTCCACCACAATATCCACATCATCTTGCTGAACGATATCAAGCAAATCGGCAGATTGTTTGATGTCTGTTGGAATATCGGTACGGTTGCGACGCGTGCCTACGTGGGTAATTTTAATCTCACGTCCTGTGCGACGCGTCATTTCGTCAAGATTGTTTTGTAGTAGTTCAACCACCCCAGTACCCACAGTACCAAGCCCTAAAATCGCTAATTGAATAGGTCGATTATTCATAAAAAAAATTCTCAAATGTCAAAAATATAAAAATAAAAGTTCAAAAGTTGGCTAGCTAAATATACCATGCTAACTTGTGATTGGTAAGGTATAAAATCCAATTGCCCAAAAAAATTAAAATAAAAAAACCAGCTAATGAGCACTAGCTGGTTTTTATCCCATCAGGGGTGAACTTATTTGAGGTTGAGCGCCTGTGCCAATTCAGCAGGTGGCACATAACCGCCAAGTTGATGACCTTCTGTGTCAAACACGGCTGGGGTGCCATTGATACCCAAATTTGCGCCTAACTCATAAATTTTACGTACGGGGTTACTGCAAGTCGGTGCATTGATAGGCAGGCCCAATTTGGCATCGGTTAAAGCTTTTTTGCGGTCACTGCTGCACCAGATTTTTTCCATGATAGGCATGGTTTGTTCACTACGTGGCCAAGGTAGATAACGCACTTCGATACCCAGTGCATTTACTTCATCAATTTCACTGTGGAATTTACGGCAATAACCACAATCTGCATCGGTAAACACATAGATTGCCGCTTTCGTCTGCCCCTTAGCAGGGAAGATAATCATGTCTTTTTTATCAATAGTGGCAAGACTGGCTTTCGCATCTTGCGCTTGCAAGTTCGCTGAGATATGCTCAGGTTTGGCACCACCGACTTTGATGATATCCCCTTGTACCACATATTGACCTGTCGCATCGGTGAAAAACGCCGGTAAACCTTCGGCTTTAACCCAATAGATATTTGGCATACTGGTCGCTGTCACCGAGGTAATCTTTGCGGTGATACCTGATTCGGCTAAATTTGCCGCCAGCATTTGCTGTAGCTGTGATTCATTTTTTGTCACGGTGGCTGAGCTGCTACTCGCTTCGTGTTTCTGACTTTCAGAATTGACGGGTGTGCGCGATTGGGCATTATCACAACCTGCCAAACCAACAATGCCAGCCACGGTGATGACACTGGTAATTAAACGGGTAGCTAATGAGGTTTTAGAACGATAAGTTGCAAAACGAATGAGCATGAGAAAACCCACAGAACGTTAATATAGGTTTTTATTTTACCATATTGTTATGGCGTATGAGCGCTACCCCTGTCAACTTATTGTTAATAATCTATCAGGTCTACTAGGTCGGGGCTCACATTTTTGCCCGTTCCAATCTTTCTGCTCGTCTCAATCTTTCCGCTTGTTTCAATCTTTTGGTGCGCTAAAAGCAACCGGCTCAAAGCCAAGTTCTATTAATGGATTAAAAGGTTGTTTAACAAAGTTTGCTTAACTAGGTTTTTTAAAAAAATTCAGCGTTTAAGCAAATAACTTTTGATAAGTTGCAATACAATTTAAACATTGTGTTTGAATGACAAATTTGTAAACTAATAAATCGTCAGCTAGTTATAACTATTATTATTTTTTCATCTTTTACTATTTTTTAGGAATTTATCATGGCAATTGCTAGTTTGTTAACCTTACTCGACGATATTAGCGTCATCCTAGATGATGTATCGGTGATGACAAAAGTCGCTGCCAAAAAAACGGCGGGCGTGTTGGGCGATGATTTGGCACTTAACGCCAATCAAGTGTCAGGGGTAAAAGCCGATCGCGAGTTACCTGTGGTGTGGAGTGTCGCCAAAGGCTCCTTAGTCAATAAAGCGATTTTGGTGCCACTGGCTTTGATTATTAGTGCGATTTCGCAAGCCTTAGTGACCGGGTTATTGATGATTGGTGGTTTATATCTGTGTTATGAAGGGGCAGAAAAAGTGGTGCACAAATTTTGGCCCCACGCTGGCAGCAATGACCCCGAGCAAGCCGAACGGGTAGCAGCCAATGCCAATGAAAGCATAGATTTGGTGGCGCATGAAAAAGAGAAAATCAAAGGGGCAGTGCGGACGGACTTTATTTTATCGGCTGAAATCATTGTGATTTCCCTCGGTACCATTGCGGCAACGGTGCCTTTACTGGATAAGGCAGTAACACTGGTAGTAATTTCACTCATCATGACAGTGGGTGTGTATGGCTTTGTTGCCATGATTGTCAAGATAGATGATTTGGGGTTGCACTTACAACAAAAGTCGTCATCAGCGGCACAAAATATAGGTAAAGCCTTATTAGCCTTTGCGCCTATTTTGATGAAAGTGCTATCAATCGCCGGTACTTTGGCGATGTTCTTGGTCGGTGGTGGTATTTTGGCGCATGGCTTTGGTGCGTTACATCATGGGATTGAGCATTTAGGTGACTTGTCAGGGGCGTTTTCAGGCTTAACCACCAACTTATTAAATGCACTGGTTGGTTTGGTAGCAGGTTTAGTGGTAGTTGCGATCATGACAGTCATTTCAAAACTTCGTAATAAGCCTGCCCATTAAACGAGTCCGCCCATTCACTGTATCTAAAATTTGTATCTAAAATTTGTAGCTAAAATTTTTAGCTAAAATAAAAAAGCAGTTCATGTCGAACTGCTTTTTTTATTGCTATACAGGCACGCAAACAAGATTGATTTACTGATTGTGCTGCGGCGTTACCGACTCATCGTGAGAGGGCGCTACGTCAGTTTGGGGAGTGGTGGTGGATTTTTTAGTGACAACCACGGCATTTTCCACCTTTTTACTGGTACGCGTTTTGGGTTTGGCTGCTGGTTTTTCGCTCGCCTTAGCTTTACGCGTCCGGGTTTTGGGTGCTTTTGGGGTTGCCAAGGTCAGCATACCAACGGTTGCCGGTTTCATTTGCTCTGCCACACTTTCAATCATGTTCTTATAACTTACCGGTGTGGTTTTACGTTTTTGCGCCGCTGCTTCTGCGCTATCTTCTACGTCCGTTGCTTCAACACCTTCGCTGTCAGTATTAAAGGCTACTGCGGATTCATCAGCTGTTGGCACTAAGTCAACGTCCTGATTGGCTGTAGCGTCATCTGCTATTGTTGTCACAGAGACCGGCTCGGTTGGTCGGTTAGCGACTGGCGCATTGTGTGCTTGCAAGTAAGCTTCGACCAATTTACCTTGCCCAATCAAAGCATGACCTTGCTCGCCCAAACGCGCCACAATCCATGCGCCTACGGTACCTGCTTGATAGGACAGATGGTTTTGGTTAGGCGACGCTGATTGAGTTGAGGCTGCTTCTACTTGACCTTTGCCACTGTCAGTTTCATTCGAGATAGGCTCAGCAACTGACGGGTTTGAGTCAGTCGGCGCTTGAGTGACAGCAGTATTAACCAAAGAACCGCGTGGGTCATTGATGGCGCGTTTAGTTACCGCTGGTAGTGCAGCGTCAGTTTTGCCTGCTTGGCGTTGGAACTGATTGGCTGGCAAAATGGCCGTATGATAATCATCCAAATTTTGCGCGGATAGACTGGCATAGCCATAATTTCTAAAGTACTGCCCAAAACGCTGTTGTTCAGCCACTACGACATTATCTTTTGCGGGGGTAGTGGTAGTAGCAGCTTGATGATTAAAAGCATCGATGGCTTGGATAAAGCAGCTAACCACGCTGTCGCTTGCCATTTTTTCAGCGGCATTATCTAAGTACTGGTTAATAAACTGACTCACCGTACCTGAAATTTTTGTCACCGAAGTGCTCACTACAGAGGCAACTGGGCTAAATTGCGCTTGATAAGCCTTATAGACTTCGCGTGGGTCATTTTTGGCACGACCTTGGCTCGGTGTCACTGCCAGCTGTGCAGTGACTGGCTCAGCTGATGGCGCAGATGGTGTCGATGCTTTAGCAAGCTCTGCTACCTCGTCATTGGACACTGTAACGTTGCTAGGGTTAACTGGCGTCTGAATTGCCTGTTCGGGCATCGAAGCTGATGCTATTGGCTGCGCCTCAGGTTTTGCAATTTCCCCTTTGCTATCATCTAGCGAGAGATGCGTTGTTTCAACCGCAGCTATAGGTTGTTGTTGTTCAGTTTTAAATACTTGAACTTGCACACTGTTGGGGTCACGTTGTTTGGTGCCTTTCGGTTTTTCTGCTCTGGATTGGTTGTTTTTTCTACCATCGACAGGGGCAACAGCGGTATCAGTCGCTGTCACATCATTGACTACAGCCGCGTTACTATCTTCATTCGCTAGTGTTGGACGACGTTCTTTGACCCCGCGGCTGTCACGGCGACTATTCGGCTCGCGTTTTGGCAGCTCACTAGTTTTGGCAGTTTTTGACGCATCATTTGACTTGTCTTTATTGCTGTCAGTGTCCTGTGATGAAACTTCTGCTTCACTCGTTTCAGATTGATAACGGTTTGGTTTTTTAGCTTTTGGCTTGCGGTTACCACGTTTACGGCGCTCGGCATCTTTATCGCTTGATTCAGCCGTGGCTGAAGGTTGTTGAGACGCTTCTTGATAAGGATTGGCGCTGGTTTCACTGGTGTTTGCGCTCACCGCAGGGATACTTGCCGTCAATGCGGCGTGATTGATTTGACCTTGCACCCCCAAGCTTTGTGCGCCGGTATTGACGAGACTTTCAATCGCCGAAGCGGCATCTTGACCACTAAAGTGTGGGGTGACTTGTGCTTGCTGGGTAGGGGCAAACAAGTTCGATAACCAAGCGACTGCAGAAGTTGCAGGCACAGTGGCAGCTGGCTGAACGGGCTGGGGCGCGGCAGCTTTGGCGGCAGTCGTATTGTTGGCAGTTTGCTGAGATTTGTTGGATGGCGTTGCAGGGCTAGGCGTGGTGTTGGTGGCGTTGCTAGCATTGCTCCAGGCACTATGATTACCTGTCGGTGCTACACGGCTGATTTCATTGTCATCGGTGTGCCAGTTGCTAGTATCGTAGCCACGGTCTTTATATTCTTGTTGTTGGCTTTCGGCGACACGCTCATAGCTCGATGGCGCAAACCCGTCACTGTTATAAGTGATATTAAACTCGGGGGATTCAAGATGGGCATGCGGCAAGATAGTAATGCGCGTGCCACTTTCTTGCTCAAGACAAACGAGCGTTTCACGTTTTTCGTTGAGTAAAAATGCCGCGATATCGGTTGGCACTTCGGCTTGTATTTCGCCATGACGCTCTTGTAGCGCCCGTTGTTCGATTTGACGCATGATTGATAAGGCAAGTGAACGCAAGTCACGAATCATACCGGTACCGTGACAACGGGGACAGAGGTAACCTGTCGCTTCTTCAAGTGACGGACGCAAGCGTTGACGACTCATTTCAAGTAGTCCAAAACGTGAAATTTCAGCGAATTGGATACGCGCGCGGTCGTTTTTGGTGGCTTCTTTGAGACGATTTTCCACTTGTTTTTGGTGGTCATCAGTTGCCATGTCAATGAAGTCAATAACAATCAAACCACCCATATCACGCAGGCGTAATTGACGAGCGATTTCATCTGCTGCTTCCAAATTGGTATTAAACGCCGTTTCTGAGACATCCGCGCCTTTGGTGGCTTTTGATGAGTTAATATCAATCGATACCAAGGCTTCAGTTTGGTCAATCACAATCGAACCGCCGCTTGGCAAACGTACTTCACGTTGGTAGGCGGTTTCGATTTGTTTTTCAATCCCAAAACGGGCAAACATCGGCTCATAGTCAGTGTATTTGCGCAGTTTATTCGCTTGCTGCGGCATCACCGCTTCAATAAAATTCGCCGCTTCATTATAGGCGTATTCATTGTCGACCCAAATTTCCGTGATATCATCACGCAAGTAGTCGCGTACGGCACGGGTGACTACGCCAGCTTCTTGGTGCAACAGGCGAGGTGAGGGAAATTTTTGGCTTTGTTGTTGTATGCCTTTCCAAATGTTTAATAAATGGTCAAGGTCTTGTTGTAATTCATCCGTGGTTTTACCAATCCCTGCGGTACGGATGATAACGCTCATGCCTTTGGGTAGTCTTAGATCACTTAACGCTTGCTTCATCTCATCGCGCAACTTACCAGAGATTTGGCGAGAGATACCGCCGCCACGCGCATTGTTGGGCATCAATACCAAATAACGACCCGCCAATGAAATCAAAGTAGATAACGCCGCGCCTTTATTACCGCGTTCTTCTTTTTCCACTTGCACGATGAGCTCATCGCCTTCTTTAATCAGTTGTTTGATGTTAGTGGTAGAGCGAGGGTCGCCTGCTAGATACTCTGGGGCGATTTCACGAATCGGTAAAAAACCTTGACGTTGTGAACCGTATTCCACAAATACCGCTTCAAGCGATGGCTCGACACGGGTCACATGACCTTTATAAATATTGGCTTTTTTTTGCTCGCGGGTACGGTTTTCTAAATCGAAATCATATAAGTGATTGCCATTGCACAGGGCAACACGGATTTCTTCGGCGTGGGTAGCATTGATGAGGATGCGTTTCATGTGTTTTCTCCTAAACACACAAAACATACGAGCGTAGATAAATGTTGCTATCAAACATTTGATGAAACAACGTCAAACAGTCTTGATTAGACTCGCTGATACCAAGCTTAAGCGGCTTGATAACAAGGTTTGTTGTTCATCAAAAATTGCATGATTAAGTTGGATTATTGCCATAGCGAGGTTGTAAGCCTGCTAGGTAAACGCTACCGTCATGCTGGATTGGGGTTGTTGACCAAAACAATGTCTGTTTTAGGACAAATGAATGAACCCTGTTTCTCTATTGGTCAAAAAGTGTTAGCGTTAGTTTTCGCTTTAAATGGCAAGCCTGATAAGTTAGGTTTTACAAAGGCGTGGGCAATTTAAAATGGTAAATCGTCCAAAACCGTCAACCTTTATCTCAAAATCGCAACTACTGAGTTCATTTACCTAGGCGCATAATACGCTAATCGTTACCAGCAGTTTTGTGGTTGTAAGGCACAAAACCCACCATTTATCTGTTATCTCTATATATCACTAATCTTTACAAACTATTTGAACATGTTTTCAAATGACAATTATCTTCGTTACTCGTATGTCGTGTGCTGATATTGATTAAAATCAGTCTTAAAATCTATAAATTAAATATTGGCAGTTTAGTGCGCCCTATCGTGAGTCATACGGCCGTGAATAAATTTCGGCTGTATGGGCGACAGCAAAAGCGACAGTTTAATTATCCCGCATACACTACGTTGTAAGGAAGCTTAACAGGGTTTAAGTCGAATTGATGGCGCGAATTCATAGCGGCACAGGCACTAAACTGCTAAACTATAGCAAATTTTTATGTAAACGGCTATCAAAATATGACAGAGCACTCGCAGTCTCCCAAACCTCCTGCCCATCCTAGCAAAAAACGCGACACCCCATCGCAGCAATCGGCTCATCAAACCCCAAAACGCACGCCTAGCAAACAACCGCCTAGCAAACAGCCCCAGTCTGCAGATGACGATATTTTAGATTTTGCTAAAGTCAATTACCTGACCGTCACGCGCCAGCAGCATGACCAACGTGTTGATAACTTTTTGTTGGGTCGTCTTAAAGGACTGCCGCGCTCACATGTCTATAACATGATTCGTTCTGACGAAATCCGTGTCAATGGCAAACGCTGTAAACCCCACGATAAACTGCAGCGTAATGACGTGGTGCGCATTGCACCCATCAAGCTTGCCACGCGTGAAAAACCCGTGATTAGTCCTGACTTTGCCCAGAGCTTGCTAGAGCGCATTGTGTATGAAGATGAGGGTTTAATCGTGCTCAATAAACCATCGGGTATGGCGGTGCATGGCGGCAGTGGCGAGAGTTTTGGCGTGATTGAAGCGATGCGAGAAGCAACGGGTAAAAAATACCTTGAGTTGGTACACCGCATTGACAAAGATACCTCTGGCTTGCTAATGATTGCCAAAAAACGCTCAACCCTTAAAACTTTACAAGAGCATTTGCGAGAAAAAACCTTGCAAAAAACCTATCTGTGTTTGGTGGTAGGTTGGATAAGTAGCGAAACACAAACCATTGATAAACCGCTACTAAAATACACGTTGCCTGCCACACAAGAAGGCAAAAGCGGTGAACGCCGTGTCAAAGTAGATGTAAAATCCGAAGACAGTAAGCCAAGCCAAACCCAAATTAACGTGTTGCAAAAATTTGAGTTAAATGGTCAAAAAGTCAGCTTAATTGAAGCCAAACCGCTCACAGGGCGTACCCACCAAATTCGGGTTCATTTGGCGAGTATCGGGCATCCATTATTGGGTGATGATAAATACAATCCGAATGTAGCTAAAGGCGATAAAAGCGTGCGCCGTTTGTGCTTGCATGCTTATCAGCTTGCTATTCCAGAATATGAAACAATTACAGCCGAATTGCCAGAGGATATGCAAAGTTTAATTGGTAATGAAAATGATTGAATATTATGGTTGGGTGTGTGTCCGAGAAGGTTTTAATGAAGCCAACGAATCTGAAGAGATGATGGGTAAAATTTGGCAAGAATTTCTTTCTAAAATAGATATGACCTTTAAAAATTTAGAAAATCCACAGATTAAAACGGGTATTCTAAATGGCAACTATCAATTTATGATTTTTGGGTTTCATAATCATAAATCGCAAGAATTTTTTGACGTTTTAGAAATTTATCAGTGGCTTGCTAAAAATGCTGTTGGTTCATATGGGTTGCTTCATTATTTTGACGATGAAGATAAAGCAGGATTCGACAATCAATTTCAAGTGTATAGTTTAAAAAAAGGTAAGTTTGAATGTCAGCAAGACAAATTATTATCTCCCTATTTTAATGAAATTGAAGATAGAAAATGACAACAAATAATTTCAAAAACAAATCCCTAATCATTTTCGATTGGGATGGCACGCTGATGGATTCGGTTGGCTTAATCGTCGATGCCATGCGCTATGCTGCTAAAAAGCACGGTTTAACCGTCACCGATGAAGCGACAAAATCTATTATCGGCATTGCGTTAGTCGATGCGTTTCCAATTTTGTTTCCTAATGACAGCGATAAATATGATGAACTTTTAGCGACTTACTCAGAATATTATGTCAAGCATTGCGACAACGACAAACTGTTTGATGGTATTAAAGAATTGATTCAAGATTTACACGCACAAGGCAAAACCTTAGCCATTGCAACAGGCAAGAAACGTAAAGGTCTGGAGCGAGTATTGCCAAACTCTGGAATTGAAGCCTTTTTCACAACTACCAAAACCGCTGACGAAACCGCTGGTAAGCCCAATCCGCTCATGCTGCAAGCAATTTTGAGCGAAAACAATAAAAGTATTGAAGAGGCTATATTCATCGGTGATAGTATTCATGACATCCGTATGGCAAATGCAATACAGATGGATAGCATTGCTGTAAGTTACGGCTGTGAAAAAGCCGATGTTTTAGCAAAAGAACATCCAACCAGGCTTGTGACCACAATCAATGAACTAAAACAACAGCTAATTTAGTTTAGCTTTGTGCAGATAACTAACTTCGAGTAGAATAACGGCAACTAAAAATTTTAAAAAGCTGTTTACAATGACCGAAGAACTACTCATTAACATCAGCCCATCTGAGAGCCGAGTTGCGGTGCTCGAAGATGGGATACTCAACGAAATCTTTATCGAACGCCATAGCAAACTTGGCTCAGTGGGCAATATCTACCTTGGCACAGTGGTGCGCGTACTGCCAGGCATGCAGGCGGCGTTTATCGACATTGGGCAATCGCGTACCGCATTTTTGCACGTCAATGATATGCAGACCCTGCGTCCTAAGCTCTCAGCCATTGAACCGCCCAAACCGCAAAACCCCGCAATTGACAACACCTTAGACCCTGACACCACCACGCTTGCGATGACCACAACCACCTATCAGCCACCGCCTAGCGAGTTGATAGAAAACCGCTTGTATGAAGGACAGCGTATCTTGGTACAAGTGATTAAAGACCAATTAGGCAGTAAAGGCGCACGACTGACGACGGATGTGTCATTGCCTTCGCGTTATTTGGTGTACTTGCCGTATGGTGAACATATCGGGATTTCACAGCGGATTGATGGCGATGAGCGAGAGCGGTTAAAAACACAGCTTGGCGAGCTGATGCACCAAGTCAATCTACAAGGCGGATTGATTGCCCGTACCGCTGCCGAAAATATCCCGCAATCCAAACTTGAAGAAGATATTTATTATCTACTGCAGCTTTGGCGTATGGTACAAGCCCGCCGTGAGCAAACGCCGACCCATCGCCGTTTTGAGCTGATTTATCAAGATTTGTCGCTACCTTTGCGCGCGATTCGAGATTTGATTGGTGAGCAGACTGAAAGAGTGACGGTCGATAACGCCCGAGTGTTTGACGCTATTCGTCATTTTGCCAAAGAATTTGTCCCACTGATTTATCCACGTATTCAATTGTATGAAGGCGAGCAGGCGTTATTTGATGTTCACCGCGTTGAAGAGGATTTAAAAGACGCGCTCAATCGCCGTGTCAATCTCAAATCAGGCGGTTATCTTATCATCGACCAAACCGAAGCCATGACCACCATTGATGTCAACACCGGTTCATTTGTTGGAGGGCGCTCTCTTGAAGATACGGTGTATAAAACCAATTTAGAGGCCACCCACGCTATCGCCCGTCAGCTGCGACTGCGTAATTTGGGCGGGATTATCATTCTTGACTTTATCGATATGCAAGAGCAACAACACCGCGATGAAGTGCTAGCAAGCCTGCAAGAACAGCTCAAACGCGATTATGCCAAAACCAACATCAGCGAAGTCTCAGCGCTTGGGCTGATAGAGATGACTCGCAAACGCACGCGTGAGAGCTTACAACAACAGCTTTGTGAGCCGTGTCCAACCTGTGGCGGTAAAGGCTTTGTCAAAAGTGCCGAAACCGTGTGTCTGGAGATTTTCCGCGAATTGATGCGCTGCGCCAGAACCTATAATGCCCCCAAGAAATTTACTGTGGTCGCAAATAGCGGGGTGATTGATTTGCTTGAAACCATTGAAGCGGATACGGTGGCAGAGATGGAATATTTGCTGGGTCGTCCGATTAACTTGGAGAGTGATAACCGTTTTAATCAAGAACAATATGATATTTTGCTAGATTAGCCTATTGCTTTTACCCAAAAAATCGGTATAATACAGCCCACTTAACTTATTGCAGGGCGACGAAGATGATTCGTCAATTCATAAAAGAATAAGCCCTTTAATACAGTCGCTCCATTGATTGCGACACGAAATTAAAGAATACAGTTTCACCGACTATTAATCATGCTATCTATGTATTGCAAGTTAATAGTTTGAGTGGGACTGAAATTTTTTTATTTTCAAAAAGTGCCTGTCAAAAACAGGTAAAAAATACAAGTTAGGTGTTTACTCAATAACAGCTTAACACCCAACGCAAATTAACCCATATCAAACTTTATATTAGGAGCTTACTGGCATGGCTAACCAGAAAATCCGTATCAGACTTAAATCTTTTGACCATCGTCTGATTGACCAATCAGCTCAAGAGATTGTTGATACCGCAAAACGCACAGGTGCACAAGTTCGTGGTCCAGTACCGCTACCAACTCGCATTGAACGCTTTAACATCTTAACCTCACCACACGTGAACAAAGATGCCCGTGACCAATACGAAATCCGCACATTCAAACGTATGGTAGATATCGTTCAGCCTACTGACAAAACAGTCGATGCACTGATGAAGTTAGATTTGGCGGCGGGTGTTGATGTACAAATCGCATTAGGCTAACCCCTTAGGTTTCATCCTTAGGACTCAGACCTATATTGAATAACAGTAAAAATTAAGAGGTTAACAACATGGCGATCGGTTTAGTCGGAAAAAAATGCGGCATGACTCGTATCTTCACAGAAGCAGGTGTTTCAATTCCTGTAACTGTTGTTGAAGTTACTGCCAACCGTATCTCTCAAATCAAAACACAAGACACAGACGGCTATCAAGCTATCCAAGTAACAACTGGCGAACGTCGTGATTCTCGTGTTAATGCAGCTCAAAAAGGTCACTTTGCAAAAGCTGGCGTTGCTGCAGGTCGTGGCACTTGGGAATTTCGCGTCGAAGACAGCGAACTTGAAGGCCGCGAAGCAGGTAGTGAAATCGCTGCTGACTTGTTCCAAGTAGGTCAAATCGTTGACGTAATTGGTACCAGCAAAGGTAAAGGTTTCCAAGGTGGTATCAAACGCCACAACTTCCGTTCACAAGATTGGACACATGGTAACTCAGTATCTCACCGCGTTGTGGGTTCTACAGGTCAAAACCAAACACCGGGTCGTGTATTTAAAGGCAAAAAAATGCCAGGTCAAATGGGTAACAAACGTGTGACCGTACAAGGCTTAGAAGTGATTTCAGTTGATGCTGAAAAAGGTATCCTAGTTATCAAGGGTGCAATTCCTGGTGCCAACGGTGGCGACGTTATCGTACGTCCATCAGTTAAAGCTTAATCAAGGGGATTAACGTGAATCTAAATACAGTAACAGGTTCGGCGGTTGAGCTATCAGACGTAGCATTTGGTCGTGAATTCAACGAAGCACTTGTACACCAAGTAGTTACCGCTTATTTAGCGGGTGGTCGTCAAGGTAGCCGTGCTCAAAAAACGCGTGGTGAAGTATCTGGCGGTGGTAAAAAACCATGGCGTCAAAAAGGTACTGGCCGTGCACGTGCAGGTTCCATCCGTAGCCCAATTTGGGTCGGTGGTGGTCGCGCATTTGCAGCCAAACCACAAGATTGGTCACAAAAAGTGAACCGTAAAATGTACCGTGGTGCCATGCAATGCATTCTTGCTGAATTGATTCGTCAAGACCGTTTAGTATTGGTTGATGACATCAGCATCTCAGCACCAAAAACTAAAGAGCTTATCGCTAAACTTAAAGACTTAAATGCCCCTAAAGCATTAATCGTTACCAATGAAGTTGACGAAAATCTTTACTTAGCTGCTCGCAATATTCCATACGTCAGCGTACTAGGTAGCACTGAAGTTGATCCAGTTAGCCTAATTGCGTTTGACAAAGTCATCATGTCTGTCGCAGCCGCCAAAGAAATTGAGGGAGTGTTAGCATGAATAACGCAAGACTATATCAGGTACTAAAAGCACCTGTATTTTCAGAAAAATCTCAAATCTTGGGCGATACTTTAGGTGTGCAAGTGTTCAAAGTTGACACCAACGCGACAAAAAAAGAGATTAAAAAAGCCGTAGAATTAATGTTTGAAGGTGTTGAAGTAGTTAAAGTTAACACTTTGAATGTTAAAGGTAAGACAAAGCGATTTGGTCGCACGGTAGGTCGTCGTCAAGACTTCAAAAAAGCCTATGTGACCTTAAAAGCTGGTCAAGATGTTCAAGTAGCCGACGTAGCAGAACAACCTGCTGCTGACAACGAATAAGGATTACACAATGCCTATCGTAAAAGCCAAACCGACATCACCAGGTCGCCGATTTGTCGAGAAAGTGGTGCATCCACACCTTCATAAAGGTCGTCCTTATGCAGCATTAGTAGAGTCAAAAGGCAAAACTGGTGGTCGTAACAACAACGGTCGCATCACTACCCGTCATATCGGTGGTGGTCATAAACAGCATTACCGTGTTGTTGACTTCAAACGTAACAAAGACAATATTCCTGCTGTTGTAGAGCGTATTGAGTACGATCCAAACCGTACTGCACACATCGCATTACTTAAATATGCAGACGGTGAGCGTCGTTACATTATCGCACCAAAAAAATTGCAACAAGGCGATACCGTTATTTCTGGTGAAACTGCGCCAATTCGCCCAGGTAACTGCTTACCACTACGTAGCATTCCAGTGGGTACAGTGATTCACAATATCGAACTTAAAATCGGTAAAGGTGCACAGATCGCTCGTTCAGCAGGTGCTGCGGTTCAATTATTGGGTCGTGATGGTATCTATGCAATCGTTCGTTTACGTTCAGGGGAAACTCGTCGTATCCACGTAAATTGTCGTGCGGTTATCGGTGAAGTATCAAACACTGAAAATAACCTTAAATCATTGGGTAAAGCAGGTGCAAACCGCTGGCGTGGCGTTCGTCCTACCGTTCGTGGTACTGCAATGAACCCAGTTGACCATCCACACGGTGGTGGTGAAGGTCGTAACTTCGGTAAACACCCAACCAGCCCATGGGGTCAAAAGGCTAAAGGCCTTAAAACACGTTCTAACAAACGTACTGACCACATGATTATCCGCCGTCGTCGCGTCAATAAGAAATAAGGAATAATTTCATGCCTCGTTCATTGAAAAAAGGTCCATTCATCGATGCGCACTTGTTTGCCAAAGTTGAGAATGCGTTAGAAACTAACTCACGCAAACCAATCAAAACTTGGTCACGTCGCTCAATGATTTTGCCACAAATGGTCGGCTTAACTATTTCTGTTCATAACGGTCGTACACATGTACCTGTTATCGTAAACGAGCAAATGGTTGGTCATAAACTTGGTGAATTCGCCCCAACCCGTACATATCGTGGTCATGGCGTTGACAAGAAATCTAAGAAATAAGGTGCTCATCATGGAAGTAACTGCAAAATTACGCGGTGCCGCCATTTCGGCACAAAAAGTACGCTTAGTTGCTGACGAAGTTCGCGGCAAATCAATCGAGCGTGCATTAGATATCTTAACCTTTAGCAACAAAAAAGCCGCTAAATTGGTTAAAAAATGCTTAGAATCTGCGATTGCTAACGCTGAGCATAACAATGGTTTAGACATCGATACATTGCGTGTTTCTACCATTTATGTGGATGAAGGTATTACGTTAAAACGTGTTTTACCACGTGCCAAAGGTCGTGCTGACCGTATTAGCAAACGTACTTGCCACATCACAGTTAAGGTAGGAGCATAATATGGGACAGAAAGTTCATCCAATCGGCATCCGTCTTGGCGTAATCCGTAAATCAAACGCTAATTGGTATGCAGATCCAAAAAAATACTCTGAATACTTAATCAACGACTTACAAGTTCGTAAATATTTAGAGAAAAAGCTTAAAGCAGCGATGATCAGCGGTATTAGCATCGAACGTCCTACGGGCGCAGCTAAAATCACTATCGCTACGGCACGTCCTGGTATCATCATTGGTAAAAAAGGCGAAGATATTGAAAGCCTACAAAAAGAACTTACCAAATTAATGGGTGTACCGGCACAAGTTAGCATTGAAGAAATCACCCAACCAGACTTAGACGCACGTCTAGTAGCTGACGGTATTGCTTCACAACTTGAACGTCGTGTCATGTTCCGCCGTGCTATGAAACGTGCTGTTCAAAACAGTATGAAAGCTGGCGCACAAGGTATCAAAGTTGAGCTATCAGGTCGTCTTGGCGGCGCTGAGATTGCTCGCTCAGAGTGGTATCGTGAAGGTCGTGTACCTTTGCATACATTACGTGCAGACATTGATTACTCAAATGTACGCGCAGAAACCACTTACGGTACTATCGGTGTAAAAGTTTGGATTTTCCGTGGTGAAGTGCTTGACGGCATGAACCGTGTATATAATCCAGTCAAAGAAGAAAAACAAGCACGTGCACCTCAAAAACGTCGTGCTCGTAATGATCGTAGCGACCGCCCACGTAGTGAGCGCCCAGCTAAAGACAGAGGTTAATCGATATGTTACAACCAAAACGTACCAAGTTTCGTAAAGTACAAAAAGGACGTAATACGGGGTTAGCTCACCGTGGTAGTAGCGTATCTTTTGGTACAATCGGACTTAAATCAGTAGAACGTGGTCGTATGACTGCACGTCAAATCGAAGCTGCTCGTCGTACGATTTCACGTCGTATCAAGCGCGGTGGTAAAATTTGGATTCGTGTATTCCCAGACAAACCAATTACCGAAAAACCACTAGAAGTTCGTATGGGTAAAGGTAAAGGCCCAGTAGAATACTGGGTATGCGAAATCAAACCAGGCAAAATGCTTTATGAAATCGAAGGGGTTTCTGACGAGCTAGCAACTGAAGCGTTCACGCTTGCAGCTGCCAAGTTGCCTTTCAAAACCACCATTGTTAAACGGACGATAATGTAATGAAGATCAGTGAACTTAAAGACAAATCAGTCGAAGAGCTGACCCAATTACTAGACGAAAAACAATTAGAAACATTTCGTCTTCGTATGGCAAAAGCCACTGGTCAGTTAGGCAACACCCATGAGATTAAAGCAAATCGTCGTACGATTGCTCAAATCAAGACTCTTATCTCTGAAAAACAGAACACCGAAAACCAAGGGGCTTAATCATGAGTGAGCAAAATACCAACCAAGCTAACGCTACTGAACAAAGTACAGTCACTGGTAAAGTTGTCAGTGACAAAATGGATAAAACCATTACGGTACTTGTTGAGCGTCGTATTCGTCATGCCAAGTATGGCAAAATGATTCGTCGTTCTACCAAACTACATGCTCATGATGAAAACAATGAGTGTGGCGTTGGTGATACAGTTCGTATCAAATCAACACGTCCACTATCAAAAACCAAATCTTGGGTGTTAGTAGACGTTGTAGAAAAAGCAGTTAATATTTAATTTAACTTAAATAGATAGTTATAATTGCAAAGCAAGTCAGTAACTGCTACAATACGCCACCTTAAAAATGGCTTATTCTGGCAAAGACTTGTTTTGCCAATTTATGGAGTAACGCGATGATTCAGACTGAAACAATGCTGGAAGTTGCAGACAACAGTGGTGCAAAACGAGTTATGTGCATTAAAGTGCTAGGTGGCTCACATCGTCGTTATGCATCAGTAGGCGACATCATTAAAGTGACTGTGAAAGAAGCAATTCCACGCGGTCGTGTCAAGAAAGGTGATGTAATGAACGCGGTAGTCGTACGCACGAAGTTTGGTGTACGCCGTCCTGACGGTTCAGTACTACGTTTTGATGATAATGCAGCTGTGTTGTTGAACAACAATAAAGCACCAATTGCAACACGTATTTTTGGACCAGTAACCCGCGAACTACGTGGCGAACAATTTATGAAAATTGTTTCATTAGCCCCAGAAGTATTGTGAGGAAAACATGGCAAAATTACGTAAAGGCGACCAAGTGATTGTAATTGCTGGCAAAGATAAAGGCAAGCAAGGTACAGTACTAGCAGTAAAAGAAGACCGTGTAAAAGTTGAAGGCATCAACATCGTTAAAAAACACCAAAAGCCAAACCAACAGACTGGCGTTGAAGGTGGTATTATCGAGAAAGAAGCATTTTTACACATTTCAAATGTTGCAATTTATAATGCAGCAACCCAAAAGGCAGATCGTATTTCTTACCAATTGAATGATGAAGGCAAAAAACAACGCGTTTATCGTTCATCTGGTGAAGTTGTGGCGACTGCATAACCATCTAAGGGTATCAGTAATGGCAAGACTTAAAACACAATATAACGAACAGCTTAAGCAAAAAATTCAGCAAGAGCTTGGTTTAGCCAACGTTATGGAAATCCCTAAAATCACCAAAATCACCCTAAACATGGGTGTGGGTGATGCGGCTCAAGACAAAAAAGTGCTTGAAGGTGCATTAGCGGATATGACGGCAATTGCCGGTCAAAAACCTGTAGTAACCAAAGCTCGCAAATCAGTTGCCGGCTTTAAAATCCGTGAAGAATGGCCAATCGGCTGTAAAGTAACGTTACGTGGCGAACAGATGTACGAGTTTTTAGATCGTTTAATCTCAATCGCTATTCCACGTATCCGTGACTTCCGCGGTTTTACAGATAAAGCATTTGATGGCCGTGGTAACTATTCACTAGGTATCAAAGAGCAAATCGTTTTCCCTGAAGTTGACTTTGACAAAATCGACCGTATTCGTGGTTTAGATATTACCATTACGACTACCGCAAAAACTGATGATCAAGGTCGTGCATTGCTTAAAGCATTCGGCTTCCCATTTAAGGGCTAACAGCAAGGATAAGGCAATATGGCAAAGAAAAGTATGATTAATCGCGAATTTAAACGCGAAGCGACTGTTGCTAAATATGCTGAGAAGCGTGCAAAGCTTAAGGCAATTATCAGCGACATCAACGCAACTGATGAAGAACGTATGGACGCCATGCTGGCATTACAAGCACTGCCACGTGATGCTTCACCAGTACGTTTACGTAATCGTTGTGCATTGACAGGTCGTCCACACGGTTATTTCCGTAAATTTGGTCTTTCACGTAACATGATTCGTGAAAAAGTAATGCAAGGTGATGTACCTGGCGTTCATAAAGCAAGCTGGTAAGGGGAAACAATATGAGTATGCAAGATACCGTTGCTGATATGTTGACTCGTATCCGTAATGCACAAATGGCTCAAAAAGCGTCTGTGACTATGCCAAGCTCAAAACTACGTAAATCAATTGCTGATTTGCTAGTGAAAGAAGGTTATGTTGCGACCGCAGAAACTGAAGAAGTTGGTACAGGTAAAACTGAATTAACCTTAGAGTTAAAATATTTTGAAGGTAAACCAGTTATTGAGACGATTAAACGTTATAGTCGTCCAGGTTTACGTCAATACCGTGGTAAAGATGCACTACCAAGCGTCCAAAAAGGTCTAGGTGTAGCAATCATCTCTACCAGTAAAGGCATCATGAGTGACCGTGAAGCTCGTGCAGCTGGATTAGGCGGCGAAATTATTGCGTTCGTGGCTTAATTAACATTAAGAAGGACAGGCATAGTTTGTTGTGCCTGTTCGTTTTTTTATCACTTTTATAGGAATTACCCGTATGTCTCGTGTGGCTAAAGCCCCTGTAGCACTACCAAATGGTACAAGTGTTACTTTGAACGGTCAGCAGGTTGAAGTTAAAGGTAGCAAAGGTACGCTAACTTTACGCCTGCATGATTTGGTCGAGCTAAAACAGGAAGATAATCAACTTATTCTTTCACCAAAATCTGACACTAAAGACGGTTGGATGCACACTGGTACAGTTCGTGCATTATTAAGCAACATGGTTAAAGGTGTTACTGAAGGCTTCGAACGTCGTCTACAATTGATTGGTGTTGGTTATAAAGCCGCTGTTGCTGGCAATAAAGTTAACCTAAACTTAGGCTACTCACACCCAATCGAATATGTACTACCTGAAGGTGTTACTGCTGAAACCCCAACTGCGACTGAAATCGTGTTAAAATCTAGCGACAAACAAAAGCTAGGTCAAGCAGCAGCAAACATTCGTGGCTATCGCCCACCTGAGCCTTACAAAGGCAAAGGCGTTCGTTATAGCGATGAGTATGTCGCTCGTAAAGAAGCTAAGAAAAAATAAGGTGAAATGACATGTTTGATAAAAAAGCTGCTCGCCTTCGCAGAGCGAAAAAAACCCGTGCACATATCCGTGGTTTAGGCGTAAATCGTCTATCTGTTAATCGTACTAACACCCACATTTATGCACAAGTTATCTCACCAACGGGTGGTGAAGTGTTAGCCCAAGCTTCAACGTTAGATACTACTTTACGTGCTGGTCAAACTAGCAACATCGAAGCTGCAACTGCCGTTGGTAAATTAATTGCAGAACGCGCTAAAGCTGCCGGTATTACTAAAGTTGCGTTTGATCGTAGCGGTTTTAAATATCATGGTCGTGTTAAAGCATTAGCTGAAGCCGCTCGTGAAAATGGATTGGAGTTCTAATCATGGCAAAAGTTGAACAAACAGACGGTTTAGTAGAGCGCTTAGTCACAGTTGGCCGTGTATCTAAAGTTGTAAAAGGTGGTCGTATCTTTTCTTTCACCGCACTCACAGTGGTAGGTGATGGTAATGGTCGTGTTGGTTTTGGTCGTGGTAAAGCGCGTGAAGTGCCTGCAGCGATTCAAAAAGCACTAGAAGCTGCCAAACGTAATATGATTACCGTTGATTTAGCAGGTACAACCCTTCAACATCCTATTACTGCTAGCCACGGTGCAAGCCGCGTGTATATGCAACCAGCCTCTGAAGGTACCGGTGTTATCGCGGGTGGTGCAATGCGTGCAGTATTAGAAGTTGCAGGCGTAGAAAACGTATTAGCAAAATGCTATGGTTCAACCAATGCCGCTAACGTTGTACGTGCAACTTTCAACGGGTTAAAAGAAATGTCTTCTCCTGAAAAAGTTGCGGCAAAACGCGGCAAATCAGTTGAAGAAATCTTGGGCTAAGCTAAGGTGAGCTAACATGAAAAAAATGAAAGTTACTCAAGTAAAATCGAGTGCCCATCGCCTAGCAAGCCATAAAGCTTGTTTGAAAGGTTTAGGGTTACGTCGTATTGGACATACTGTCGAAGTTGAAGATACCCCTTCGACCCGTGGTATGGTAAACCGCGTTAACTACTTAGTTAAAGTGGAGGAAGTATAATGGGTCTACGTTTAAATGAATTGAGCCCAGCTGAAGGTTCAAGAAAAAATAAACTTCGCCGTGGTCGTGGTATCGGTTCTGGTATCGGTAAAACCGGTGGTCGTGGTGTCAAAGGTCAAACCTCACGTACAGGTTCTGGTATTCGCTCAGGTTTTGAAGGCGGTCAGATGCCTTTATACCGTCGTTTGCCAAAATTTGGTTTCACCAGTAAACTTGCAATGGTAACGGCAGAAGTGCGTTTATCAGAATTGAACCAAGTTGATGGTGACGTGGTAAGCGTTGAGTCTTTAAAAGCAGCGAATATCATTCGCCACGATATGCAACGTGTTCGTATCATCCTTTCAGGTGACGTAACCAAAGCATATACTTTTAAAGGTGTTAAAGTGACTAAAGGTGCTAAAGCGGCTATTGAAGCAGCTGGTGGTACTGTTGAGGAGTAATCCTACATGACTAAGCATTCAACATCGATGAATCCTCTAGCATTTATTCGTAAGTACGATGAATTATTTAATCGTTTACTATTTTTGTTGGGTGCTTTAGTCGTCTATCGTTTCGGTTCACACGTACCTATTCCTGGTATGGATCCAGAAAGCTTATCGAAATTTTTTCAAACCAATGAAAATACTATTTTAGGTTTGTTTAATATGTTTTCTGGTGGGGCATTAGAGCGGATGTCAGTCATGGCACTCGGGATTATGCCTTATATTTCTGCTTCAATCATTGTCCAGATGATGACGGCGGTTATACCATCATTGGATGCATTAAAAAAAGAAGGCCAAGCCGGTCAACGCCAAATCAACAAGTATACACGCCAATTAACCCTTGCCTTAGCTTTGGTTCAATCAATTGGTATGTGTACAGGTCTGATTAGTCAGAATCTTACATTGACCAGTGGTCTTGGTTTTTATATTCCTGCGGTAACCTCGTTGGTTGCAGGGTCGATGTTTTTGATGTGGTTAGGTGAACAGATTACTGAACGTGGTATTGGTAACGGTATTTCAATGCTAATTTTAGCGGGTATCGTAGCGACTTTTCCACAAGTGGTCACACAGTCAATTAACTCTGTCCAGCAAGGTCAAATGAATATGATTGCCTTGTTGATATTTAGTTTATTGGCGTTAGCGGTGGTGGCGGGGATTGTATTTATTGAGCGTGCACAGCGCCGTATCCCAGTCAACTATGCCCAAAAGCAATCGCAAGAACGAAAAATATATGCACAGCAGCAATCGCATTTGCCATTAAAAATTAATATGGCAGGGGTTATTCCAGCGATTTTTGCCAGTTCATTGTTGTTATTCCCAGCGAGTTTGGGACAGTGGGTAGGTCAATCACCCAATCCCAATATTTTTCAAAGTTTCTTGCAGAATATGGCATTAGTGTTATCACCCGGCCAGCCGCTGTATTTGGTAATTTTTGCAGCCTTGATTATTTTCTTTTGTTATTTTTATACCGCGTTGGTATTTAGTCCAAAAGAAGTATCAGAGAATTTGAAACGAAGTGGGGCGTATATTCCAGGTATTCGTCCAGGTTTACAAACTCAACGTTATTTAGATCATGTATTAAATCGCTTAACCTTTATTGGTGCGATTTATATGACAATTATTTGTTTGATGCCGATGATATTGCAATCTGCGTTTGGTATTCCGTTTCATCTAGGCGGTACCTCAGTACTGATTAGTGTGGTCGTGATTATGGACTTTATTGCCCAAGTTAAAGCGCACTTAATGACTCACCAATACCATGATTATTCGCTGATGCAAACTATGGAAGTCAAGCATTCATAACTACTACTAGGAGCTGAAAATGAAAGTTCAAGCATCTGTAAAAAGAATCTGCGGTAGCTGCAAAATTGTACGCCGCAAAGGCGTTGTTCGCGTTATTTGTAGTGCAGAACCGCGTCATAAACAACGTCAAGGTTAATCTAAATTGTTAGATTGGACTTGAAATCAGGTAGCGGATACTGTATTATCCGCTACTTGTCGTTATTTTGACACATTTGTAGATAACCAAGTGTTTCAAAATGCTACATCAGTAGATGATTAACTCATCTTTTCCTTATAATTGGAGAAATGTCAATGGCTCGTATTGCCGGTGTAAACATTCCGGACAACAAGCACGCTATCATTTCACTCACTTATATTTTTGGTATTGGTCGTACCACTGCTGCTAAAATTTTAGAAGCGGTAAACATTGCACCAACTACTAAAATCAGTGAACTAAATGATACTCAGCTTGATGCTGTCCGTACCCAAGTTGCAGAGTATGCGACTGAAGGTGACTTGCGTCGTGAAATCTCGATGAATATTAAACGTTTAGTAGACTTAGGTTGCTATCGTGGCTTGCGTCATCGTCGCGGTTTACCAGTAAATGGTCAACGCACAAAAACAAATGCGCGTACTCGTAAGGGTCCACGTAAAGCAATCAGAAAATAATTAACTTAGGAAGCTAAAAGATGGCAAAAGACACTCGTAGTCGCAAAAAAGTGACTCGCCGCTCGGTAGCTGAGGGCGTAGCGCACATCCATGCGTCTTTTAATAACACCATTGTAACGATTACCGATCGTCAAGGTAATGCTTTGGCTTGGGCCACCGCTGGTGGACAAGGCTTCCGTGGTTCACGTAAATCTACACCATTTGCTGCACAGGTTGCGGCTGAAGTTGCTGGTAAAGCAGCACAAGAATATGGTGTCAAGAATGTTGATGTCTTGGTTAAAGGTCCAGGACCTGGTCGTGAGTCTGCGGTAAGAGCCTTAGGTGCATTGGGTTATAAAATAAACAGCATTAGCGATATAACCCCGATTCCTCATAACGGAACTCGTCCACCGAAAAAACGTCGCGTATAAGGAGACTTTCATGGCCCGTTATCTAGGTCCAAAATTAAAACTTTCTCGTCGTGAAGGTACTGATTTACAATTAAAATCAGGCGTAAAAGCGTACGAAGAAAAAACCAAAAAAGCTGACCGTGCCCCTGGTCAACATGGTAATCCACGTAGCAAAACGTCAGAGTATTCTGCACAGCTTCGTGAAAAACAAAAAGTAAAACGCATTTATGGTGTGTTAGAGCGTCAATTCTCAAACTACTATAAAGAAGCTGCGCGTATGAAAGGCGCAACTGGCGAAAACTTGCTTCAAATGTTAGAACGTCGCCTCGATAACGTTGTTTATCGTATGGGTTTTGGTGCAACTCGCGCAGAAGCTCGCCAATTAGTTAGCCATCGTGCTATTCTAGTAAAAAAAGCGGGTCGTGATGAGTTTGTTCGTGTGAACATTCCTTCAATCCAATTGCAAGATGGTGATGTGATTGCCGTACACGAAAAAGCCAAAGAACAATTACGTATTAAAAACGCAATTGAATTGGCGGGTCAACGTGGTACGCCTGTATGGTTGGAAGTTGATCACAGCAAATTGCAAGGTACTTTTAAACAAGCGCCAGAGCGTGCTGATTTACCAACCGAAATCAACGAAAGCTTAATCGTTGAGTTGTACTCTAAATAATTAATTTTACTATAAAGTCGAGGTGACAAATGATGCTAAATGCTACTGAGTTTCTTACACCGAATGCCATTCATGTGGACACGGTCAATGAAACACACGCCAAAGTCACGCTCGAACCGTTAGAACGAGGTTTTGGGCATACCTTAGGTAATGCCCTACGTCGTATTCTATTATCTTCATTGCCTGGTGCAGCTGTAATCGAAGCTGAAATCGAAGGCGTTGATCATGAGTATTCAACCCTTGAAGGGTTGCAAGAAGATGTGTTAGATCTATTGTTAAATTTAAAAGGTTTAGCGATCCAATTGCATGATCAAAATGAAGTATTCTTGACCCTTAACAAACAAGGTCCTGGCACTGTACTAGCATCAGATATTGAGTTACCTCACAATGTAGAGATTATCAATCCTGATTTAGTTTTAGGTACATTAAGTGATCGTGGTCATTTAAAAATGCGTTTGCGTGTAGCAGTAGGTCGTGGTTATGAGCCTGCCAATGTACGTAAAGATTCTGGTGATAATAAAGTTATTGGTCGTTTAAAATTGGACGCTAGCTATAGCCCAATCTTACGCGTGGCATACCAAGTTGAAAATGCCCGTGTTGAACAGCGCACTGACTTAGACCGTTTGGTTATTGAACTTGAAACCAATGGTACCATCGATCCAGAAGAAGCGATTCGCAAAGCAGCAACGATTTTGCAGCAGCAAATTGCCGTATTTGTTGACCTTGAAGCGGAAGCTACCCCAGAACCTGTTAAGGAAAAAGAAGAAGTTGACCCTGTGCTACTGCGCCCAGTGGATGACTTAGAATTAACGGTTCGCTCAGCAAATTGCTTGAAGGCGGAAAATATCTATTACATTGGCGATTTGGTACAACGCACCGAAACTGAGTTGTTAAAAACCCCAAATCTCGGTAAGAAATCATTAACTGAAATCAAAGACGTCCTTGCTTCTAAAGACTTAGAACTCGGTATGCGCCTTGAAAATTGGCCACCTGCTGATTTACGTGTTGATGACCGCTTCTCTTACCGTAGCCGTTAAAATTTAAAGGAAGTTTGACCATGCGACATCGTAACAGTGGAGTTAAGTTGGGTCGTACCAGCAGCCATCGTAAGGCCATGTTCCAAAATATGACCAACTCACTATTTGAACATGAACTCATCAAAACTACTCTTCCTAAAGCTAAAGAGCTTCGCCGTGTGGCAGAGCCGCTAATTACTTTGGCAAAAGAAGATTCAGTTGCTAACCGTCGTCTAGCGTTTAACCGCTTACGTAATAAAGCGACTGTAGGTAAATTATTCACGACACTAGGCCCACGCTACAAAGCGCGTCCAGGTGGTTATTTACGTATCATCAAATGTGGTTATCGCGATGGCGATGCTGCACCGATGGCATACGTTGAATTAGTAGACCGTGACTAATCATCCTGATTAAAAAAACCCCATAGGTTCGCGCTTATGGGGTTTTTTTGTTTATAGTGATAACTCCTCAATTAACCTTTGGAAATATGATGCAGCTGAGTTTTGATGTACTAGTGATGTTAACGTTGGTCGCGGGGATTGCAGGATTTTTAGATGCCATGGCAGGGGGTGGCGGCTTACTAACTATTCCTGCCCTGTTAATGGCAAATGTTCCTACGCTTTATACCTTGGGCACTAATAAGCTGCAAGCGACTGCAGGTTCGCTTTCTGCTTCTATTACCATGATACGCAAAGGCAAGATTCACCCCAAGCAAATTTGGCGTTCGATTATCGCCTGTTTTGTCGGAGCTGTGCTAGGCGCTATGGCTGTGCAACTTTCTCCGCCAGTGCTATTAGCCAAAGGCATTCCTTTTTTAATCGCGCTTATTGGTATTTATTATCTGTTTGCACCCACTATCGGTGAGGTCAAATCTGCACCACGAATCAGCAAAAATAAATGGCAATATGGGATGTCACCCTTAATTGGTTTTTATGATGGCTATTTGGGCCCTGGTACAGGGATGTTTTTTGCGCTAGGCGGTATCACCATGCGGGGCTTGGATATGATTACCGCGACTGCCAATGCCAAATTACTCAACTTTACCAGCAATGCCGCATCATTGATGTTCTTTGTGTTGGGTGGAAAAGTGCTTTGGTCAGTGGGAGTTGCTATGATGGTGGGGCAGTTTATTGGTGCTTCATTGGGTGCAAGGATGGCCGTTAAAGGGGGCACTAAGTTTATTCGACCGGTGATTGTGGTGATGTGTTTTGCGATGCTAATTAAATATGTGTTTTTTTCTTAATAATTTTTATTTATGATAGCGGGAAAATTATTCATACTTTGAGTATCGAGAATATGACAACTGAAATGATTTTAAGTATTTTTCTTGGGATTGGCTTGGCGGCAAGTAGCGGGTTTCGTGTGTTTGTACCGCTGTTTGCGCTCAGTTGTGCCGCATATTTTCATATTATTCCCCTTAATGATAGCTGGCAATGGGTGGCATCCACCCCTGCGTTAATTATTTTGGGTGTAGCCAGTATTGCAGAGTCGATCAGTTATTTAATCCCGTTAGTTGATCATCTGTTAGATACGGTTGCTGTACCGCTCGCAGGGATTGCAGGAACATTGGTCATGGCTTCGACATTGACCGATATGAGTCCTGCCATGACTTGGGCGCTAGCGATCATTGCTGGCGGCGGCGCTGCGGCTACGATAAAAGGTACAGCTGCCACCACGCGCGTGGCTTCGACTGCGACGACGGGCGGTTTGGCAAATCCCGCTGTTTCAGTGGCAGAAACCGGGACAGCGATAGGGCTGTCGGCTTTGTCGATTTTTTCACCCATTTTTGCAATGATTGCGTTAATCATTGGTTTATTGATGATGATTTGGGTGGTAATAATGGTTAAAAACCGCGTCAAACGCTAAGGCATCTTGCCTGTTTCTTGTAAAGAAAGCGTGCCATCTTGACCCACGATAATATGGTCAATCAAAGTCATATCGACAAGCTGACACGCTTTTGCCAAACTGCGGGTAATTTCTAGATCTGCCTGTGACGCTGTGGCAGAGGTGCTTGGGTGATTGTGGGCGATAATAAGCTGGCTTGCCCCATATTTTAACGCACAGCGCAACACTTCCCGCACACACACCGAGCACGATGAAATACCGCCTGTGAACAACACCTCGTACTGGATTAAGGTGAGCTGATTGGTCAAAAACAGCACCGCAAACACCTCGCGATTGAGCGGTCGCAGCTGCGTAGTCAGATAGTCTTTGACCAATTGGCTGTCGTTAAGGGTAGGGGCTTGTTTGACTTGGCTGGCAAGGTAGCGTTTGCCCATCTCAAGGCTTGCCAAAATCTGCGCGTATTTTGCCATGCCGATACCATGACACGCCATGACTGCTTCACTCGGCGCAGCTAGTAACTGAGCCAGACTGCCAAATTTTTCAATCAAGCCACGAGCCAGTTCGATGGCGGATTGGTCTTTGGTGCCTGTGCGTAAGAATATTGCCAAAATCTCACTATCTGATAGACTCTCAGCGCCCTTTTGCAGTAGCTTTTCTCTGGGGCGCTCGTCTTGGTGCCAGTCTTTGATTGCCATAGGCATTTCCTAATAAATGATGATTAATCATACCTAAAGTGGCGGAAAATTGTTACTATAGGCGAAATTTTTTAGTGCTTTTATCTTATGAAAAATATCCTTCTTGGTATCACAGGCGCTATTGCTGCCTACAAATCCGCCTCGTTTGCCCGACTATTGATTAAAAGTGGCTATGACGTCCGTGTTATTATGACGGCAAGCGCACAAGCCTTTATCACACCGTTAACGCTGCAGGCCTTGACGGGCAACCCAGTGCATATCGACTTGTTGGATGAGAGCGCTGAGCTGGGAATGGGGCATATTGAACTGGCAAAATGGGCGGATTTACTGATTATCGCGCCTGCTACCGCGAATACGATTGCTAAACTGGCCATGGGAATAGCGGATGATTTACTCACTACCGTCTGCCTTGCTACCGCTGCCCCGATTTTAGTGGCACCTGCTATGAATCAGCAAATGTGGCAACATCCATCGGTCAAACTTAATTTGCAGACGTTAACCGATTATGATTATGAGATCATCCAACCAGCCAGCGGTGAGCAAGCCTGTGGTGATATCGGTGAGGGAAGATTGCCAGAGCCAGAGCAGTTGCTTGAATACGTGCAATATTTCATCGCAGCGCAAATCACCCCGCAAGTATTGGCGGGTAAAAATGTGACAATCACCGCAGGTCCAACGATTGAAGCCATCGACCCTGTGCGCTATCTATCCAATCATTCCACGGGCAAAATGGGATTTGCGCTGGCAAAAGCGTGCCGTAATGCAGGCGCGAGGGTGACCTTGATCGTTGGGGGTAAAGTGCCCCTACCAACGCCACTACTGGTCAATCGTATCGATGTGTTATCGGCTGAAGAAATGCTAATGACCGCTCGCCAATGCGCCAGTGATGATATATGTGAATGCCATGACGATCACCACCATAACCACAATCATCATGACCATGAACATCACCACCATCATCATCATGATGAATTTGGCAATGATATCGAAGTCGAACCTGTTAGCACAGCGACCGATATTTTTATTGCCACGGCTGCGGTCGCTGATTATCGCACGCGTGATGTCGTGCCGCAAAAGATTAAAAAAACGCAAGATCAGATGTCGCTGGATTTGGTGAAAAATCCTGATATTTTGGCGACCATTGCCGAAGAATTCCCTGAGGTTTTTGTGGTAGGATTTGCGGCAGAAACCCAAGATATCGAAAAATATGCTCGTGGCAAGCTTGAAGCCAAAAACTTAGATATGATTGCCTGTAATGATGTCTCCCGCACCGATATTGGTTTTGGCAGTGATGACAATGCCATGACGGTGTTTTTTAAAGATAAATCAGAAGGGATGACACTAGAAAAAGCCAGTAAAGATAAAATTGCGGAACAATTGGTTGCCTTAATTGGGGAAAATTTGCATTAATCACCCAAAAAAGCTAGGTGCAATCACGCAGCTTTTTTGCATTAACTAAAATGTGTCTTAGGTTGTTTTAGCTATCAGCCGCTAATTAGTTTGGTGCTAAGTATCAGTGATAGTTGCGATTTTAGCGATAGCTAGTATCTTTCATCGCTTGACCGGGTAACGCTGATGAACGGCATCAGCGTTTATTTTACTATCCGTTGTAATTGTAAAGCTCTGTCATACAAAGCATTTTTTTTCGTCCCTGTGATATCGCTGGCGAGCTGTGCGGCTTTTTTCAATGACAAATCTTGCAATAGTCGTTTTAACAATTCATCGTGTTGATTATCATTATTCTGTAAGTCACTTGCCCCAGCGACCACCAGTACCATTTCCCCTTTTTGCTGATTGGCATCGCTTGCAACAAACTGTTTTAGTTCACCGAGCGTTGATGGATAAATGGTTTCAAACGTTTTGGTTATCTCACGGCAAAACGTCACTTGTCGATTGTCGCCAAGCACCATAATCATGTCATCGATACACTCAACAATACGATGGGGCGCTTCATAAAAAATCAGCGTAGCGGTTAAGTCCTTGATTTTAGTCAACTCGCTTTGGCGTCCTGCGGTTTTGGCAGGCAAAAAGCCATAAAAATAAAACTTGTCTGAAGGTAATCCTGCGACCGATAAGGCGGCTATGGCAGCACTGGCGCCGACAACCGGTGAGACTTTGATACCGGCTTGGTGACAGGCGCGCACCAGTCGAAAACCAGGGTCGCTAATCAGCGGGGTACCGGCATCACTGATAAGCGCGATACTTTGCCCTGACTGTAATACTTCAATCAGTTTAGGGGTCTGTACTTCGGCATTGTGGTCGTGATAAGCCCAAGTTTTGGTGGGGATGTTAAAGTGGTTGAGCAGTTTGCCCGAGGTACGGGTGTCCTCACAGGCGATGATAGCCACGCTTTTTAGGCAGTCGATGGCGTGGGCGGTCATATCGGTTAAATTACCAATCGGGGTGGCGACGATGTAAAGTGTGCCGTTTTGCTGCATGATTTTCTCAAATTTTGCTAAATATTGGTGGTATTATAAGGTGTTTTCTGCGGAAAAAAGGATTTGTCATGAAAACAATTTGCTTTGCTATTTTAAGTGTAAGTTTAATTTCAACGGCAGAGGCTTGTTTACCCTCATCCCCGGCTGATGTGTTGGTCGGACGAATTGCCAGTATCGAAAAAGGCGGTGAATTGCAACGTGAAAGCCAATCCAAGCAAGGTTTTGGCTTAAAATTCACCGATTATTACTGGGCATTTCGCACATGGCGTCAACGGCTTATTTTGCCATCGGCGCAGCGTTTTGAAGGTGTTTTTGCCATTAGCTCATTAAAACCCAACGATATCGTTGTGGCATTAGCCAGTCATTATGATGGGGGTAAACCGCATAATTATCGCATTGATAGTGTGGCAAAGCTGACTTGTCAAAACAACAAGCTGATTTTACAAAAGCCGTTGGTGATACCGGTCAGTTGGAATCGACAACAGCAACGATGTGGGATTGGTCAAAATTACTCAGGGATTTTGGATGGCTTTATCGACAACAACCAAGCCTATTATTTGGCAAAATTACAGCAAAAATACCCAACTTGTGCCGCTTTAGAAAAAACCTTTGCAACAGTAAAATAACCCAACAATGAAACTCACCGCCCCAAAACAGCGCCAAGGCGACTATTATGAAACCCTCGCCAAACACTACCTTGAAGCGCAAGGCTTAACGTTTTTTGCCAAAAACTGGCACTACAAAAACTTGGGCGAGCTTGATTTGGTGATGCTTGAGCCGACGCAAAAAATCCCTTGCCTCGTCATTGTCGAAGTGCGTCAACGAAAAGCCAGCCAATTTGGCACAAGTTTAGACAGTATCACCCCCGCCAAACAACGTAAAATCATTAAAACCACCGCAGCTTTTTTACAAGCGCATCCACAATTTGATACCTTTGACATTCGCTTTGATGTAGTAATTTATGAAGGCGTTTTAGCTGCACGGCAGGCTGTCATGCCAACGCCTACGTGGATTAAGGACGCTTTTAGCGTAAATTAAGCATTTTGTATAACGTATAAACTTAGCAAAAATTATGCTATGCTACGCAGCAAAATAGTATAATTTTACCCCTCTTTTATTAGGTATTTCCCATGAACGCACAAGATTTAATTACTTTACTACAACCCCATTTTCCGAGTGGCAAAATCGAAGCTGCCAATCAAGGCAACAAATTTGATGTGCGCGTGGTGGATGACAGCTTTGAGGGTAAACGTCCTGTCGCACGTCAACAAGCCGTATTGGGGTTGGTGTCTGATAAATTTGCGTCAGGTGAAATCCATGCACTCAATATCCAAGCGTTGACCTATGCCCAGTGGCATGAGATGCAAGCCAAACAAGCTGCGCAATAAGCCATTTTTAGGAGAAACACATGGATAAATTTTTAATCACGGGTGGCACCCAGGTCAAAGGTGAAGTGGTCATCTCTGGTGCAAAAAATGCGGCATTACCCTTGCTTGCGGCAATGATTTTGGCAGAAACCCCCGCCACCCTGCACAATGTACCGACACTCAAAGACGTCAATACCTTGGTCAAATTGATTGCGGGAACGGGTATCACCATTGAAAAGAACGGCGATACGGTGACTTGCGATACCAGTACCATCAATAGCTACTATGCCCCGTATGAGCTGGTCAAAACCATGCGTGCATCGATTTTGGTATTGGGACCGCTGCTTGCGCGCTTTGGGGAGGCTGAAGTGTCGCTACCTGGTGGCTGCGCAATTGGCTCACGCCCTGTCGACCAACATCTAAAAGCCTTGGAAGCGATGGGAGCGACCATCACTGTTGAAAATGGCTATGTCAAAGCCAAAGCACCCGCTAGCGGTCGGCTAAAAGGCTGTCATTTTACCTTTGATATGGTCACGGTTGGCGGCACTGAAAACACCATCATGGCAGCGGCATTGGCGGAAGGAACCACGCACCTAGAAAACTGTGCGCGTGAACCAGAAGTGGTTGATCTGGCTAATATGCTTGTCAAAATGGGCGCAAAAATTGAAGGCATTGGCACCGCTTATATGACCATTGAAGGCGTTGACAAATTGAATGGCTGTGAGTACTCAGTAGTACCAGACCGTATTGAAACAGGCTCATATCTTGCGCTTGCCATGATGACAGGCGGCGAAGTGACTGCCAAAAAAACTGAAGCAAGCTTAATGCAATCCGTGCTTAAAAAATTTGAAGAAATGGGCGCCCAAGTCACCGTTGGCAGCGACTGGATTAATGTCAAAATGGCGGGTCGTCCAAAAGCCGTTGATATCCGCACATTACCACACCCTGCGTTCCCAACCGATATGCAAGCCCAGCTCATGACAGTTTGCTGTATTGCAGAAGGTACCAGTACCATTATTGAAAATATTTTTGAAAATCGCTACATGCATGTCCCTGAGCTGCAACGTATGGGCGCAAATATCAAGGTCGATGGTCATACTGCCGTTGTTCAAGGCGTCGATAAACTCAATGCCGCGCCTGTCATTGCAACCGATTTACGCGCCTCTATGTCATTGGTAATGGCAGCGGTGGCAGCCCAGGGCGAGACCTGTATCGAGCGCATTTACCACATCGACCGTGGTTATGAGTATGTGGAAGATAAACTGCGCGGCTTGGGCGTCACCATTGAGCGGGTAAAAGGCGAATAACAGGTATAAGACAATGATACAAGCAAATGATGCCAATTATAACGGTCTTACCTTAGCGTTATCCAAAGGGCGAATCTTAAAAGATACCTTGCCCCTGCTAAAAAAGGCAGGTATCGAACTACTTGAAGACCCAGAAGAATCACGTAAACTTATTTTCCCGACCACGCATGCTGACGTGCGGATTTTGATTTTACGTGCCAGTGACGTGCCAACCTATGTGGAGCATGGGGCGGCGGATTTTGGTGTAGCGGGTAAAGATGTACTAATGGAGCATGGCTCAAGCAATTTATATGAATTGCTTGACCTACAAATTGCCAAATGTCGTTTGATGACGGCAGGTAAAGTGGGGCTACAATTACCCAGTCGTCGTCTTAGAATTGCCACCAAATATGTCAATGTGACGCGCGCGTTTTTTGCCAGTCGTGGTGAACAAGTGGATGTGATTAAACTCTATGGTTCCATGGAACTTGCGCCCTTGGTAGGCTTGGGTGATTTGATTGTAGATGTGGTCGATACCGGTAATACCTTAAAAGCCAATGGTCTAGAGCCGCGCCAAGAGATTTGCCAAGTCTCTTCGCGTTTGATTGTCAATCAGGTCAGTTATAAACGCAAATTTGCCCTGCTTGAGCCCATCATTGAAAGCTTCAAGCAAAGCGTCGCTGATAACACCCAGTAACGGTTCAAAAATTACCATGATGCAGCATCTTTTTGTGTATGGCACGCTAGCGCCCAATTGCGATAACCACAGTATCATGACACCCATCAACAACGGCAGTTGGCAACCTGCGACTATTCGTGGGCATTTGATGCCAGATGGCGGTTGGGGCTCAGCGCTCGGATTTCCTGCAGTCATCCCAGATGAACAAGGCGACATGGTAGCGGGCTTGGTGTTTTCGTCGGATGATTTGGTCAATCATTGGGCGCGGCTAGATGAGTTTGAAGGTGAAGCCTATCAGCGCATTGAAGTAACCGCCACGCTTGATAATGGTGCAAAAATCCAAACCTTTGTGTATGCACTCGACAATCTACAGCATTATTGAAGCTGGCTATGCCGATTAAAACATGAAAGATGAAAACATGGAAAATCAAGACATTGAAAATTAAAAAAGACGTTATTAAGACGTCTTTTTTTAACTGGGCAAAAACTAAAAGTGGTGACGGGTTTGCTCAGTTTAGCTGATTTTGATGCGCTGGCTTTGATGCGCCGATTTGGATGAGTTGGCAAAGCTGTGCAGGCTAAAAATCCGCTTTCATCCATGAAAAATTTGTTATGCTATGGGTTAGTCATTTTTTATTGTTAGGGGAATACCATGCGATTGTTAAATAGCCAACAAGCCAGTTTTGAGCAGGAATTGACAGAGCTGCTTGCTTTTGAAACGGTAAATGATCCAGCGCTACTGGCTACGGTCGATGATATTATCGCGCAAGTGCGTCAGGGTGGGGATGAGGTGGTGTTAAAGCTGACCCAACAATTTGACAACCATCCTGCCAAAACCTTTGCTGAGCTAGAGATTCCACAAGAAAAGCTCAAACAAGCGTTTGATGGGTTAAACCCTACAATCAAGCAAGCGCTTGAACTGGCGGCACAGCGCGTCACATCCTTTCACGAGCGCCAACGGCAAGAAAGCTGGACATATCAAGATGCGCTAGGTAATACGCTTGGACAACAAGTTACGCCACTTGATAAAGTGGGTATCTATGTGCCAGGTGGGCTGGCAAGTTATCCATCGAGTGTCTTAATGAATGCGTTACCCGCAAAAGTGGCAGGGGTCGGGCAAATTATCATGGTGGTGCCTGCCCCTCATGGTGAACTAAATCCCTTGGTATTGGCAGCCGCTTATTTGGCGGGTGTGGATAAAGTCTTTACCATTGGGGGCGCGCAAGCGGTGGCAGCGTTGGCTTACGGTACTAACACCATCCCGCAAGTTGATAAAATCACAGGACCTGGCAACAAATACGTGGCAGCCGCCAAACGCGCCGTGTTTGGGCAAGTGGGCATTGACATGATTGCAGGCCCCTCGGAAGTACTGGTATATGCCGAAGGTGTGGCAAATGATAAAGCCGACTGGTTAGCCATGGATTTATTGTCGCAAGCTGAGCATGATACTGTCGCGCAAGCGATTTTTGTCACCCCATCTGAGCCGTTACTTAAAAAAGTTGCGCAGGAAATAGAAAAAGCCTTAGTAGATTTGCCAAAAGCTGACATCGCTAAAGCGGCGATTGCCAACCGTGGCGCGCTGATTTTGGTGAAAGACCGCGCAGAGGGTATTGAGGTGATTAACCGCATTGCGCCTGAGCATTTGGAATTATCGGTAGATGACCCAGAGGCAATGCTCAAAGATGTCCGCCATGCGGGTGCTATCTTTATGGGGCGCTATACCCCTGAAGCGATTGGCGATTATTGCGCTGGCCCTAATCACGTGTTGCCAACGTCAGGTACCGCACGCTTTAGTTCACCGCTCGGCGTGTATGATTTTCAAAAGAAATCTTCGATTATTTATTGTAGCGAGCAAGGTAGCCAAATGCTGGCAAAAACCGCCGATATATTGGCGGTGGAAGAGAATTTGGATGCCCACGCACGTTCAGCCCGTTACCGTGTGAAATAGGTTCAAACGCGCCTGTGATAATTCAACAGCTTATGGCAATTCAACAGTGCATTTAACTCATTTAACTCATTTTAACGGGGAAGTTAACGCTGTTTTGTCAATACATCGAGGCGTAGCTGTTCTTCAGGCGTAAACATCGTCTGCTGTAAAGCCACAATTTGTTGCTGTGCTTGCGGCACATTACCCAATTTGCCCAGTATTTGGTTAGACTGTGTCTGATAAGTTGCCACACGCTGCGCAAATTGCGCTTCAGATTGGTCAAGCTGCTCAAGCCGTTTGACCGCTTCAGGGGAGACATATTGACTACGCATGGCATTGATTTGGCTTTGCGTTGCCCCTTGCTGCTGCATTTGCTGCGTTTGCGCTAATAACTTGTCAATATTGCGCTGCTGGGTTAGCTTTGTCTGTAGATTTGGGTCTTTAACGCTGGCGATATAGGCAGTTTGCGCCTTATCAATGATGGCTTGGCGCTGGTCATTGCTCAGTTGTGCGTTTTGGTTGGCTTCGACGACCGTCATGTTGTAGTCATTGAGGGCTTGTTCATCCCCAAAAAAAGCTTCGCGGGTTTTGGCGTCAAAATAGCGGGCTTGCAGCTGTTGTACTGCGCGTAATTGGTTCTTAATGGCAGATAAATCTAATGCACTGACGTTGGGATTGGGATGTGCTTTAGGCTTATCTAGCTGGCTGACAGCAGTCAAATAGCTCAGGTAATTTTGAAAAATGTTAACCGCTTGGCTTGCGGCAGGCTCAGGCGTATGTTCACGAATATAGGCAATCACCCGTTGTTCAATCTGGGTTAAGGGCTCTTCCCCTTGTGCGGACAAAAAATAATCAAACAGTCGGCGCAAACCCGCGGTCACCACCAATTGCTTATTCTCATCGATAATAATTTCGCCATCGACTTGGGTGCCTTGTAGTGATTTGGGCAGTGATGTGGCCAGTGATATGGGCAAGGGGTTAGCGTTCGCGCTGACGGAGGATGCATTGACTAGCGTTACGGTTTGATTGGATGGCAATATACCAGATGGCATCGTACTAGCGGCATCATTTTGCAAAGGATTGGCTGTTTTGACAGCGTCCTTAGGTTTTAACCACAGTATGCAGGCTATCAATAATGCGATGATACCACTGGCCAATATTATTATTAGCCAGTTTATCGATCGTTGGTTTGTGTTAGGATTGTTTGATGGAACCATAGGCATAAGCTTACAACGATTGACCTTTTAAGCGATTGACTTGGTTGCGATAGACAGTCAATGGATTGGTGTCTAGCAAACTGACAATGCCAAACACCTGATTGACTGAATCCATATGATTCATTTTATAGTTATCACGAATCACTTCACCCAGACGACTTGAACAGGGTGAGACAAGACCATCATTGGCTTCGCCATTGAATGACAAACCCGTCAACCCCAACACCGCATCAGACGGATCGACAAGCATGGTCATAGTTTGGGCGCCACTAAGTGAGTAGTAACGCACATTATTGACCACCGTGTTTTTTGGGTATCCACAATAACTGGTCGGCATGGCTGCAGGGAATTTTTGGTTAAATTTGGCTGCATAATTGGTGGTGAGTGAATTGACGGCTGCCCAGCTATCTTGCTGCTGTAGTTGATTGAGTGGCACGCCAGATCCAATATCCATCACACCGCCCACCAATTCAAAAAACTTGATTGCCATTAAAGAGGCAGTATTAAATTCGCCAGCGGGTAAGCCATCAGCCGCACTGCCTTCAGTCACCATTTTGACTGTCCAGTCCGCCATTTTTGAGCCTTGCTCAGGACTAGAAACCGCCGTTACAGAGGATACTAGCGATGGCGCAACCCCAGCCACATAGCGAATATCAATCCCACCGTGGCTATGACCGATTAAGTTAACCTTTGGGCTGCCGGTGATTGCAATGATGGTTTTGACTTGTTGGAGTAGCTGCTCACCGCGTACTTCGGTGTCATTGACACTTGATGTCTTGGTCACATATACACTTGCGCCATTTTTGGTGAGATCTTGAGGGATGCCATTAAAATAATCGACCAAACCAAACATTTTGCTCCAGCCACCAAGCCCGTGAGCAAGTACGATAGGGTATTTGGTTTTTGCAAAATCTGAGGTGGCGTTGAGGGTGGTGACTGCGACACAGCCAGTGGCATTGGCACAGTTGTAATAGCTTGAGGCATAAGAAGACGCAGAAAATGCGATGGAAGAAAAAAGCAATCCTTTGGCGGCGCGGCGCATAAAGCGATAATGTGACATATACTTATCCTTGTAAAGTCATAATGAAGTTTCGCTGTCCTATGGATTAATTTAACCTAAATCAAGAATTTGTGAATCAAATGAAATGACTGATCAGTATATTTTTTGGCAAAGTCAGTTGATGCAGTAGCTATGTAGGGTTTGGGTAAGGTTAAATATCAAGTGATGTATTGGCACAATTGGCGTGCCATCTACAAAAGCAGACACAAATTATCATTGATTTTTTGCTATGATTTGCTAAGGTAACGGCTGATTTTTCGTTTTTGCTGTTTGTTGATTTTTTGCCCCTCATTACAAGAGAATAACTGACCCACTATGTTAGAACTACTATCTGACCCGTCAGCATGGCTAAGCCTTGCGACGCTTGTCATTCTTGAGATTGTTTTAGGTATTGATAATCTTGTCTTTATTGCCATCTTAGCCAATAAACTCCCGCCGCATCAGCGCGCTAAAGCCCGTAATCTAGGGCTTGGCTTGGCATTGGTCATGCGGCTGTTCTTATTGTCGATTATGTCATGGCTCATTACCTTAACCGATCCCGTGCTCACATTGGGAAGTTTTGATTTATCGGTTCGCGACATTATTTTATTGGTGGGCGGGGTGTTCTTGCTGTTTAAAGCAACGACGGAGTTGCATGAGCGGCTAGAAGGAAAACCTGAGCATACCAACCAAAGCAAAGTGCAAGCAGGGTTTATCGCGGTTGTCGCACAGATTGTGATTTTAGATGCGGTGTTCTCGTTTGATGCGGTGATTACTGCTGTAGGCATGGCAAAACACCTTGAAATCATGATGGCGGCAGTGATTATTGCCATGGCATTGATGGTGGCTGCATCTAAAGCGCTCACGGAGTTTGTTGGTCGTCACCCAACCGTGGTGATTTTATGCTTAAGTTTCCTACTGATGATTGGCTTTAGCTTGATTGTCGAAGGACTAGGCTTTCATATGCCAAAAGGTTACTTGTACGCAGCGATTGCGTTCTCAATTTTGATTGAAGCGTTTAACCAAGTAGCAAAACGCAATAAAACCAAATATGAAAATCAAATTCCGATTCGTGACCGTACCGCGGATGCGATTTTACGTTTAATGGGTGGTAAAACCGAAGAAGCGGTCACCCCAGAGAATAATTCAGAACATTTTGATTTTGATAGTATGCCTTTTGCGCAAGAAGAGCGTTATATGATTAGTGGCGTATTAGCGCTCAATGAGCGCGATGTACATACCATCATGACGCCGCGCAATGATATCTCTTGGGTCAATATCAATGGTAGCCGCGAAGAAATGCGCGCGCAATTGCTTGATACGCCGCATAGCTTGTTCCCTGTGTGCCGAGATACCATCGATAAAGTGCTTGGGGTAGTACGCGCCAAAGACTTTTTGGATCTGCTCGATAACAATGTTGCAGATATTGAAACCGCCATTAAACCCTTACTTAACAAGCAGCAGCCTGTGTTTGTGTCAGAGAGCATTGACAATCTAAAACTGCTCAATATGCTCAAAAAAGCCAAAGGTAATTTGGCAATGGTGATTGATGAATACGGTCAAGTCGCAGGACTAGTGACACCGCTTGATGTGCTAGAGGCGATTGCAGGTGAGTTCCCTGATGAAGATGAAACTTTAGAAATTATCCCCTATGACGATTATTGGATTGTGGAAGGTACAGCAAGCTTACACCAACTACGTTTGGAGCTTGACGATCCAGATTTGCTACTCGATGCCGATCAGTTCACCATTGGCGGGTATTTGATTTCGCAGTTGACCGATGTCCCAGAAGTCAATCAAACCATTGATATCGGTGCCTATAAGTTTACCATTCTAGAAACTTCAACATCGCGCATTTTGAAATTAAAAGTTGAACGTGAAGCCCCGATGGTAGCAACGGTTTAAATCACTGATTGGGTATAAAAAAAGGGGTAATTAACCCCTTTTTTTTGTATTACTTTTTTAGGCAGCATAACAATTAAGGAATTTGCTTAATTGTCAAGGTGATAGTAGGCAGTTTGCTGGTTGACGTGGCAGTAGATTGACTGGACACAGGCGTGGATGATAGCGCAGTCAAGGTAATATCCATATTGGCAAAACGCTGTGTTTGACGCAAGTCTCCGCGCAAATCCCCAATCGATAGGTTGAGGGTTTGTGGGCGAGAGGCGGTAGTCATAGCCGTGACCGCTACTGTGGCATTACCTGCCCAAATACACTGTACGCCTGTGGCACAGCGGCTATCATTGAGCACTTTATCAAAAGTCAGATTTAGCTGGTGTTCTTTAACAAAGATGTTTTGACCCAGTGCAAGCGTGACCGTGCGAGTGGCATTGGCTGGCTGGTTGACTGTTGAAGGCGTTGGTTTGGCGGGCAAGGTGGGCGCAGTCATACAGGCGGTTAATAGGCTCGTAGTGAGTAAGGCGATACTTGTGGTTTGAATGATTTTTTTCATCAGTAATTTCCTTTTTTCTTAACGGTTAATTTTATTTCTGGTTTTTAGTTTTGATTTTTAGTGTTATTTTTAGGGGCAAAAAAACGCTGTAGTCCCGCCAATACCAAGTCTTGCCGAATTTCCACGCTGGCTGATAGGTGCGGCTCAAAAGTATGGGCATCACCGCCTGTCATGGTGATTTCAAATTGTGGGTAGCGATGAATGGTTTCATTGATGGCCCCAACAATGGATAACATAATACCATGATGCACCGCGTCTTGGGTATTGGTGCCTGAATCTATACTATCAAAAGTGCCATCAATAATACTAATCTGGCGCGTTCCTGAGAATAGCGACTCGCGCTGCAAATAGATACTGGGGAAAATATAGCCTCCCAAGTGATGACCCTGATCGACCAAATCGATGGTAACGGCAGTGCCGCAGCCAATCACGCATTGTTTTTTGCTAGGCTCGATGATACCGAGCATTTGTAGCCAGCGGTCAACGCCAAGTTGGGCGGGGTTATAATCGCTCGACATCAGTGCGTGCTTGGCATGGACTTGGGCAAATTCAAACGGTTTTTGCAATCGCTCTAGGCTCTCGGCAACGTGATTATTGACGGCTTGTCCAAGTACGGATGACACCCCGATAAAGTCAGGATTGAGTCGTTCAAGCCGAAAGGTCAACCCTTTGAGCAATTCGGCAGGTGCTTGCAAATGCTGCTCAGCCGCATGATCGAGCACTTGACCGCTATCGTCCGTGAGCCAATATTTTAAGCGGGTATTACCCAAGTCTAGCCAAAGTTTTGTCATAAGTGAGAGCCTTTGAGAAGGATGCTTTATTTGTGTTTATTTGCCTGCAAGGATGAAACGGCTGAATCCACAACTTGAATGGTCCCTGTCCAAATCGTTTGTGTGCTACCATCTGCTTGCTCAATCAGTAGACAGCCTTGCGTATCGATACCTGCTGCAATGCCTGTTATTGATTGCTCAGATAAGGCGTTATGAATTTGCAAATGCTTGTTTTTTAATACGTCTCTTTGGGCAAAATCATGGATAAATTGCTGGCTTGCTTCAGCCGCTTGCAGCTGATTAAATTGCCCAATCGCATTAGCTATGGCATCGGTGACAGGCTGATAAAATTCACGGGGCTGTAAGCGCTGCGCTGTCAAATCTTGCAAGCTTACCGCTTGGTAGTTTAAGCCTTCTTGGGTTTGCTGGGTCAATACAGGGGCATGGGCAATATTGACCCCCACACCGATGACGACCCCTAGCATGTGACCTGCGACATTGACAGGCTCTATCAAAATACCCGAGAGTTTTTGAAATTGGTCAGGTAGGTTGGCTTGTGGTTGATAAAAACCCACATCGTTCACCCATTTGACGCCAATGGTAGGCAAATGCTTTGCCAGTCTTGTTTGATTGATGTGTTCTATAATAGGGATTTGACTAAGCTGATAACCCACGCACAGTGACAAGCGACCATCTAATCGATAAGATAAGCAAAGATTTTGCTGCCAAGCATAGGCTTGTGTCGGCACATACAGCGATAAATAAACATTGCCTAGCGGTGATTGCCATGTTCTGCCATGTTGACCACGTCCGCCTGATTGGGTATCGGCAGTGAGTACATGCGGTCGGCTAAAATGCGGTCGGTTATGGTCGGTGGGCGACTGCGCTTGATAGCTTAGCACCATCCACTCGATCAGCTGGCTGTTGGTTGAGTGGGTGCTGGCTAGATGGGTATGGCAAAGCGAATCAATTTTCATCGAGATAGATATATAGGGTTGGGTTCATAAGCTTAGGCACAATGTTACAAACGACAAAAAGATAAGTTTGCTATACTAACGCTATTTTTAATCAAAGGAAATGCAAAAAATGATGTATCTGTGGTTTTTGCTGGCGGGGGCATTTGCTGGCACTTGTGCGGGGCTGTTTGGTGTCGGTGGGGGATTGATTATCGTACCTGTGCTGATGGCGATTTTTAAAGCGTATGGCTATCCAAGCGATGTCATCACCCATTTGGCGGTAGGGACATCGCTTGCCACGATTGTGGTGACTTCCATAAGCTCCATGCAATCGCACAATAAGCGCGGTGGCGTGCGCTGGGATGTATGGCGCAATATGTCGATTGGCTTGGTGGTGGGTAGTTTTGTTGGTGCTTATATCGCAGATTTATTGCATGGTAAGGTCTTGGCGTTTTTGATTGCTGGCATGGCGCTGTTTATGGGGCTAAAAATGCTTCTGGCTAAAAAATCGGAAGTTGTCGCGACCACTCACTTGCCATCTGCTCCCGTGCAAACAGGGGTCGGCGGGTTCATTGGCGCAGCATCGGCGATTTTTGGTATTGGCGGTGGCAGTTTTACCGTGCCGTTTTTGAGCCGTTTTGGTTTGACCATGCAACAAGCAGTGGGTACGTCAGCAGCCTGTGGCTTACCGATTGCCATTGCAGGGGCGCTCGGGTTTATGTTTTTTGGCAAAGATGTACAGGGTTTGCCCGCTGAGGCGATTGGTTTTGTGCATATCACTGCGTTTTTGTGTATTTCAGTGATGAGTTATGTGTTTGCCAAAGTGGGGGCAAAATTGGCGCACCAATTGCCTGCCAATACTTTAAAGCGTATGTTTGGTGGTCTGCTGCTTATGGTGGGTGCAAAAATGATGCTGGGCGCGCTTGGGATTAATTTATGGTAAAAATAAACCATGGGTTTTGTGTCATGTCATGAGAGTGAATTTTATAATCCATTCTCAATCATATGCCCCATGCGCGCTTTTTTGGTATTGAGGTAGGCTTCATTGTGCGGGTTGACACCCACCAACAGCGGTACGCGCGCTACCACTTCAATACCAATATCATTGAGATACTCAATTTTGTTGGGATTGTTGGTTATCAGCTTTACCTTATCCACACCGACATGCTCAAGCATCGGCTTGCACATCTCATAGGTGCGAGCATCGGCAGGTAAATCGAGCAGCAAATTGGCATCAAGCGTATCATGTCCTTGGTCTTGCAATGCGTAAGCACGGATTTTATTGGTCAGTCCAATCCCGCGCCCTTCTTGGCGCAAATATAAAATCGCCCCACAGCCGCCATCTTTAGCATAAGCTTGAATCATCTGCATGGTGGCATTGAGCTGAGGTCCGCAGTCGCATTTAAGCGAACTAAAGGCATCCCCTGTCAAACATTCGCTATGAATGCGTACCAATGGGATTTTGGATTTATCGGCCGTGGGCAAACCAACCGTCAGCATGACGTGTTCATGTTTGCGATTGCCAAGCGCATCGCGTGCCGTGTCGTCCGTATCTTCAAACACATGAATATCAAATAGCCCATGGGCTGTTGGTAAGGTTGCTTGCGTGATAAATTGATACGACACCCACTACTCCAAAAAATGACCAACTGACCCAAACAACTGAACCAAGTCGGTAAACCCAAAACAATAAAATTGCCCTTTACATGAAGGCATTGATTAAAATATCAAGAAGGATAGCGTCATTACGCATCTTATCAATAAGCCGCAAGCTAGGCTTGCATGCTATCTGAGGTAACTTTTTTGTCAAAATTTATCAAAAATTCAAGGCGCTAAGCTAAACTTTATAGAAGCTATAAGATACAATCTAAAATAGCGAGGTTTGATGTTTAATCAACAAAAAAATGCTATTATGCCACATTCATGCGCCACATTGGCAATTCAAAGCTGGTAATGCTAGCTTAGTCACCTAGATTTTCAAGCGTTCAACGCTTTGGCAGTCTGTCAACTTTGTGCCCGTATCTTGTGCCAATTTTGTGCCAACAATAAGGTGTTAATAGTCATTGTGCGTTTTACCATTTATTTTTTTCACCTGTGTTAACAAGGCTCATCGAGTGCCTGTAAGCAATGAAAAGTGTCAGCCAAGATATGTCAAAAACTAAAATAGCTAACCAAAACTACTCATTAAAAAACTTTGATACCATCCCTATGTTAAAGCCGCATACGCCGCTGCTCGATGGGGTGGACAGTCCTGATGACCTAAAAAAAATGAGTACCGCGCAATTGCAGCAATTAGCCGATGAACTGCGCGAGTTTTTGCTGTATACAACGGGCGTCAGCGGCGGGCATTTTGGTTCTAACCTTGGCGTCGTTGAGCTGACCATTGCACTGCATTATGTCTTTAACTCACCCAAAGACCAAATTGTCTGGGACGTAGGGCACCAAGCCTATCCCCACAAAATTTTAACGGGTCGCCGTGACAAGCTTACCACCATTCGTAGTCAACATGGGCTGACCGCTTTCCCTGAGCGTCATGAGTCTGAGTATGATACTTTTGGCGTTGGGCATTCATCGACGGCGATTTCTGCAGGGCTGGGCATGTCGCTTGCTATGCGCTATTTAGGCAAACATGACAAAGTGGTTAGCATCGTCGGTGATGGTGCTATGACAGGCGGCATGGCGTTTGAAGCGATGAATGACGCGGTGCAGCAAAATGCCGATTTGATTGTGGTGCTCAACGATAATGACATGTCAATTTCGCAGGCAACGGGCGGATTTTCTAAACATTTAGCCACCCTTTGGCAGCGTGGTTTGGCAGTCGATATCGATAAAAACGGTGATGCGATTTTTACCAAGCGCGTCATCTCCAGTGAAGACCGCCGTATTCGTCATTATTTGCACATGGCAAACGAAGCCTTAGATGATTGGACCTCGCGCCTGCCCAATAAAATTGTCGAAAAATTGGCAGAAAAAGGTATTCCCAAGCCCTCTCAGTTAGAGACATTACCTGAGAAAATCGCCAATAAACTCATTGATGAAGTGTTCCCTGAAAACTTGTTTAAAGCCATCGGTTTTCAGTATTTTGGACCGTTTGATGGGCATGATGTTGCCAAATTGACGCAGGTATTTGAACGGGTGAAGCAGTTAAAAGGGGCAGTACTTGTCCATGTACATACGGTCAAAGGCAAAGGCTTTTTACCTGCAGAATGTGACCCGATTACTTATCATGCCATTACCAAACTTAAAAAAATCAACCCAGTGCAAGAAAAATCTGTGCCAGTTGACAGCCAAAAGCCGGCACCCACCCCCGCCAAAAAATACTCGCAAGTGTTTGGCGAGTTTATCTGCGATAAAGCCGCCACTGACAAACAACTGATGGCGATTACCCCTGCGATGGCTGAAGGCTCAGGCATGACCGAATTTGCCAAGCGCTTTGCTAGCCAGTTCTTTGATGTGGCGATTGCCGAGCAACATGCAGTGACCCTAGCGGGTGGTATGGCAACCCAAGGCGTCAAACCAATTGTCGCGATTTACTCCACATTTTTACAACGTGGCTATGACCAACTGATTCACGATGTGGCTTTGCAAAATCTCAACGTGATGTTCGCCATTGACCGTGCAGGCTTGGTCGGTGAAGACGGTGCGACCCATGCGGGGGTATTTGATATCGCCTTTATGCGAACTGTGCCCAATATGGTGATTGCTTGTCCCAAAGATGAGAATGAGTGCTATAACTTACTTAATACCTGTTATGAGCATATTGGACCCGCTGCGGTGCGTTATCCACGTGGTAATGGCATTGGCGCAGAAATTGATAAAAACCAAGCGATGTATCCAATCGGTAAGGCAGCGCTTGAGCAGACTATCGAAGCCACTGCAGCAGATACGAGCAACGTGGCGAAAAAAGTTGCGGTGCTTGCTTTTGGTACCATGGTAAAGACGGCGGTCACGGCGTGTCAAAACTTAGCCGAAACTTACCCAACAACGACGTTTTTTGTTTATAATATGCGGTTTGTTAAACCGTTAGACAGCGAATTACTGGATACGCTATTGGCGCAAAACTGCTCCATTGTTACCCTTGAAGAACACCAAATCATGGGCGGTGCCGGTAGTGCGGTCAATGAATACCTCGTTGCCCAAGCAGCAAAAACAAGCCAAACCTTGCCAACGCTACTTAATATCGGTATCCCCGATAAATATATCGCGCATGGCAGCCCTGAGCAGCAATTAGCCGATTGTGGGCTAGATGTCGCGGGTGTGGTCAAACAGATGCAAACGATTTTGTCATAAATTTTAGATTTTTATCCTTCAACAAAAGGTCAATTATGGAACCGATGGTCGTCATGGCAGCCCGCGCTGCACAAAAAGTAGGTCAAGAGATTTTAAATGCACACAACAATCGCCACAAGCTAGAGTTCACGATTGAAAGCAAAGGCTTAGATGGTTTGGTGACCCAAATCGACCGTTACAGCGAAGAATTATTGATCGCGATGCTCAAAGAAAGCTACCCAACCCACTCGTTTTTGGGCGAAGAATTTGGGCTACAAGAAGGCAAGGGCAATGATAAAGACTGGTGCTGGGTCATTGATCCATTAGATGGTACCCACAACTTTATTCATGGTTTGCCGCATTTTTGTGTCTCAATCGGTGTGCAAAAAAATGGCGTCACCGAACACGGCATCATCTATGACCCAGTGCGTGATGAGATGTTCTCAGCCAGTCGTGGTAAAGGCGCGCGTCTCAACCAACGCCGTATCAGCGTTAGTGAGCATAAAACCATTGATGGCGGCTTTTTTACCACAGGTCATCCGCTTGAGCGTAACCGAGCGGAAGGTAAAGTATCATATGCCAAAGAGCATTTTGAAAGCTTACAAAAAATCTGCGAACAAGGCGGTCAAGTGCGCCGTGTGGGTTCAGCCGCGTTGGATTTGGCATATGTAGCAGCGGGACGGTTTGATGGTTATTTTGAAATGTCTATCAAACCTTGGGATATCTGCGCCGGTGAATTGATTGTCACTGAAGCACGTGGTACTGTGGTTGACCATACAGGCGCGCATAATGCGATGCAAACAGGTTCTATCTTTGCGGCAAATATCAAACTGTTAAAACCATTGATGCAAACCGTGGTGCCAGTTTGGGGCAGTGCCGTTAAAGGCTGATGTTATTGTGACACTAAAAACGCGCTAATCCATAGCGCGTTTTTTTATTTCATAATCAATTTGCAAAAAAATAGGCTAAGTTAAAGACGTTAAGTTAAGCAGATAGACAACAACGTTGGCATAATACCAAGGCTGGCATAATAAGAGATGACAATATAAAAACGGCAATCAATATCCACTGATTGCCGTCCTCGTTCTATATGCTGTTTTATAGCATGTTGTTTATAGCATCTTATTTATAGCATCTTGCTAAAAATCACCTAACTGGCGTATCTTAGAAAGGCTATCTTTCAATATACTGTAATTTATTGGGTACGCCATCCCATTCTTTGGCATCGGGTAGTGGGTCATGCATGGCTGAGATGTTTGGCCATTTTTCGGCGAGCTCTGCATTCAGTTCGATGTATATTTCTTGACCTTTTGGCACTTCATCTTCTGAGAAAATCGCATTGGCAGGGCATTCTGGCTCACACAGCGCACAGTCAATACATTCATCAGGATGGATGACCAAAAAATTCGGACCTTCATAGAAACAGTCCACAGGACAGACTTCAACGCAGTCAGTATATTTACAACGAACACAGTTATCAGTAACGACGAAAGTCATGGCGGTGGCTACCTTTTTTTAGTTGCACAAATGTTAAAAGCATAAAAAATACAATCGTATTATTTTAGCGCGTTACGCTTTTTTTAACAATTCCTTTAATGAATAAATAAATTCTAACGCCTGTTTCGGCGTCAGCTCATCAGGGTTTAGGGCTTGTAGTTGTTGGTTAAGTTTATATTCATCAGTTTTCAACGTTTGATAATCAGCCGCTGCACTCTGCAAATCCAGACCCATTTGTTTCTCGTCTTCTGATGGATAGGGTAAAGGATTGTTGGGCAAGCTTTTTTGCTCGCTTTGGTTATCCAAATAATATTGCGCTTGAACTAATAAGGCTTGCGGCAAACCTGCCATTTTGGCGACATGCAATCCAAAACTGCGATGCGTCGCCCCGGGTGCGATTTTATGCAGTAGTAGTAACTGCCCGTTGATTTCTTGGGTGACAAGGTGCTGATTAAACATTTTGGGGTGGCGCTCAGCCAGTTCCGTGAGCTCAAAATAATGGGTGGCAAATAGGGTCAAACAGCCAATTTTTTCTGCTAAATAATTCACGCACGCATGCGCAATCGCTAGACCATCTTGGGTGCTGGTGCCACGACCGACTTCATCCATGAGTACCAACGAGTTGGCATTGGCTTGGTTCATGATATTGGCGGTTTCGATCATCTCGACCATAAAGGTTGATTTACCACTTGCCAAGTCATCTGCCGAGCCAATGCGGGTAAAAATCCGCTCAATACGACCGAGCGTCACCGACTGCGCAGGGACATACGCGCCACAACAAGCAAGTAGCACGATGAGCGCGGTTTGACGCATGTAGGTCGATTTACCGCCCATATTGGGGCCTGTGATGAGCATCAAGCGTTCAAGTTGGCTGGCTGTTCCCATGACACAGTCATTGGCGACAAATGGGTCAAGCGATGCCGTCTGATGGTGAGCTTGGCGCTGTTGACCTGCTTCAACCACGATATGGCGTCCGCCTTGGATATTGAGGCTTACAGTATCATCACTGGCATTAAACACGGGGCGGCACCAGTTTTTACTATGAGTAGAATGAGTGTGCAAACGCGTTAGGCTGACCCAGTTGGCAAGTACGTCCAAATACCCAATCGCTTTGGCAAGGCGCTGCACATCGCCAAGCTGTGACTTGAGCTGACCCAGCAGATTTTCATAGATACGTTTTTCAAGGGTCAACGCTTGCCCTTGAGCCGATAAATAGGATTCTTCAATGGTTTTGAGTGCTGGCGTGATAAAGCGTTCAGCATTTTTGAGCGTTTGACGGCGGGTAAAATATTCAGGCGCATTCTTGGCTTGCAGGGCGCTAAGTTCAAAATAAAATCCGCTCACTTTATTAAAGCCCACTTTGAGCATGGGCAGGTTGTTTTTTTGCCGCTCTTGCACCGCCAATGCTTCCAAAGTTTGCTCGATATTGCCATGCAGATTTTGCAATTCATCAAGCTGTGGGTCATAGCCCTTTTTTATCATGCCGCCATCACGGATGTGGGCGGGCGGCTCATCGACAATCGCTTGCTCTAGCAAGGCATGGATATTGGCAAAACTGTCAGTTAAAGCTAAATCAGGTAGCTGTTTGCTAAGCATGGCAAGCAAAGGCGTCTCGGCAGTTAGCGTCGTTATGTTGGTAAAATCAAAATATTGCTGCAACTGCTTTGACAACGCTAACGCTTGCGCCAAGCTCAGACGCAATTTGAGCAAATCGGTCGGTTTTGCTGAACCCAAGCCAATGCGTCCCCCAATGCGTTCGATATCGCTGATTTCGCTTAATGTTTGTTTAAGCAATTCAAACGCTGCTATCGGCAATTGCATCAGTTGTTCAACCGCATCAAGCCTGCGGTTAATCAGGGTGACATTGCGTAGCGGTCGGCGCAAATGATGCACTAAAGCGCGTTTGCCCATCGGCGTTTGGCAATGATCAATCACCGATAACAGCGAAATACCCGATGCCAACACGGGTTTAAAAATTTCCAAATTTTGCTGACTGATGGTATCAAGCTGCAAAAAATCGCCGTTATGCTCGAGCTGTAGGCTGCAAATATGGCGTAAATCAGCTTGCTGTGTCTGTTTGCCGTAATGCAGTACAACCGATGCCGATGAGATGGCAAGCGGTTTTTGCTCAATGCCAAACCCTGCCAGCGTGGTGACGCTTAGATGCTGGGTCAGATGTTCAAGGGCGTTATTGGGCAGAAAATAACTGTGCGGCTGTGACAAAATCGGCGGCAGACTAGCTGTTGGACTATTTGCGCTCAGACAATCCTGCAAAAAATGTTGCCATGCCTCAGACAGCTGTTCATCTATCAGCACTTCACTGGGATCAAAGCGGGCGAGCGCGTTAGCAAGCTCGCTTTGTAGTGCAGTATGGCTGTCGCAGTTAAGCTCAGTGACGCGGATTTGTCCTTGTGCCAAATCCAGCTGCGCCAATCCCACCGACATTTGCTGTTTGGCAAAGCTGATCGCGACGACCGTTGGCGTTTGTCCTTGGGTGATGAGGTTATCATCGGTCAGCGTCCCTGCGGTCAAGGTACGGACGACTTTACGCTCCATAATCTTAGCGGCATTGGCTTTTGTTTTGCTGGTTTTTTTTGCTATGCTTTTGGCTGCAGTGTCTTTTGCTACAATGTTTTCTTCAGGCTCGTCTTCAGTCTTTTCTTCTTCAACTTGTTCACAGACCACCACGGTTTGCCCGGCATTAATCAGCCGAGCAATATAGCCGTCTGCCGAATGAAACGGCACGCCTGCCATCGGGATGGTATTGCCCTGTTTATCTTTGCCACGTCGGGTCAAGGTGATGCCCAAAATATCGGCAGCAAGCTTGGCATCATCAAAAAATAGCTCATAGAAATCGCCCATCCGGTACAGCACCAAGGCATGCGGATAATCCGCTTTTAGGGTGAGATATTGCTGCATCATGGGGGTGTGATGGTCAAGATTGTGAGGCATGGTCTGGGTCATAATGGTTAAACGTTATGAAATATGGTTTTGATATTGTGCTCGCCCATGTGTTGCACCACTTTTAGTTTAAGGTTACTTAGCGGACACACCGTCAGCGGCATTTGCTCCGCTATCAAGCTTAAAATCTTCCAAGAAAATTTCAACAATGAAAATCTCGAAAATAAAGTTCAATTATGGGGATGGATTGATAAAGATAAAGGTAATAGAGTCAAGCGGTTCAAACTCACAGGCTGTCATAACCTTGTATCTAAAAAAAGCAAACCCATATATAATAGCAAAATTTATTTTGAATACCTTTATTAACCATCATCGTATTAAAAGTCATCGCACTTATTGATTTGAGCACTTTAGGAAAATCCTCGTATGTTAGGCAAAATGATAGGCAAGGTTATCGGCACCAAAAACGACCGTGAGCTTAAGCGAATGCGTAAGTTGGTCGACAAAATCAACGCCTTAGAACCCAAAATCCAGTCCCTCTCTGACGAAGCATTAAAACAGAAAACTGCGGAATTTAAAACCCAGTTTGCGCAGGGTACTAGCCTAGATGCCATTTTACCTGAAGCTTTTGCGGTCTGTCGTGAAGCCTCAAGACGTGTCCTTGGCATGCGTCACTACGATGTACAGCTCATCGGGGGTATCACCCTGCACGAAGGTAAAATCGCCGAGATGCGCACGGGTGAAGGTAAAACCTTGATGGCAACGCTTGCGATATATCTCAACGCCATTAGCGGTAAAGGCGTGCATGTCGTCACCGTCAATGACTACTTGGCAAGCCGTGATGCCGAATTAAACCGCCCGTTGTTTGACTTTTTGGGCTTGACTGTCGGCGTGATTTACTCACAGCAAGATCCAATGGAAAAATTTGAGGCCTATGCCGCAGATATTACCTACGGTACCAACAATGAATACGGCTTTGACTACCTGCGCGACAATATGGTATTTCGCCTAGATGAGAAAAAACAGCGCGGACTCAACTATTGTATCATCGATGAGATTGACTCGATTTTGATTGATGAAGCGCGTACGCCGCTGATTATCTCGGGTCAAGCCGAAGACTCATCCGCCATGTACAGGCTGATTGACACCATCATCCCACGCCTCAAACGTTCAGAAACCGAAGAAGGCAACCGCGAAAACCGTGAGCAGGATTTTTGGATTGATGAAAAAAATCGTCAAATCGAAATCAGCGAAAAAGGCTACGAGAAAATCGAAAAATTCTTGGTGGAAAAAGGCGAGCTTGGCGAAAACGAGAGTCTATATAGCCCAACGCGCTTGCCACTACTAGCCCACGTCCAAGCCGCGATTCGTGCGCACCATTTATTTGTTAAAAACATTCACTATATCGTGCATGAAGGCGAAGTCATCATTGTCGATGAAAACACAGGGCGTACCATGCCCGGTCGCCGCTGGTCAGAAGGGTTGCACCAAGCGGTTGAAGCCAAAGAACAAGTTGAAATCCAAGCCGAAAACCAAACCCTTGCCACCACGACATTCCAAAATTATTTCCGTCTGTATGACAAACTCTCAGGCATGACAGGTACAGCGGATACCGAAGCTGCGGAGTTTAAACAGACTTACGATCTAGATGTGGTGATTATCCCCACCCACAAACCGATTCAGCGTATTGACCTTGATGACCAAATTTTCCTAAGTAAAATGGGCAAATATCAAGGCATCATCCGCGAAATCAAACGCATTCAAGAAAAACAAGCACCGATTTTGGTGGGGACGGCAACCATTGAAGCCAGTGAGGTGCTTTCAGAGTTACTGACGCAAGAAGGCATTCAACATAACGTCCTTAATGCCAAACAGCACGAGCGTGAAGCCGATATTATCGCGCAAGCAGGTAGCCCCAATGCGGTCACTATTGCCACCAACATGGCAGGTCGCGGTACTGATATTATCTTGGGGGGTAACTGGCAAGCAGAGCTCGCCAAAATCGACAACGTCACCCCTGAAATGAAAGAGCAAGCCCATGCTGAATGGCAAGTGCGAAACCAACAAGTGCTAGAGGCGGGTGGTTTACATATCATCGGTTCTGAGCGTCACGAATCGCGCCGTATTGATAACCAATTGCGCGGTCGTGCGGGTCGTCAAGGTGACCCAGGGGAGTCGCGTTTTTTCTTGTCGCTTGAAGATGACTTGATGCGGATTTTCGCTGGCGATCGCGTGGTGAATATGATGCGCGCCATGGGGCTAAAAGAAGACGAAGCCATTGAGCACAAAATGGTATCACGCTCGATTGAAAACGCCCAAAGCAAAGTGGAAAACCGCGACTTTGATGCCCGTAAGAGCCTACTCAAGTACGATGACGTTGCCAACGAACAACGTAAGGTTATCTATAAACAGCGCGATGAACTGCTCGCCGAAAGTAATCTACAAGCAGGTATCGAAGCGATGCACTACGATGTGTACAATGCCTTGATTGACCAATTTGTGCCACTTGGTTCGATTGATGACCAATGGGACATTGATGGGCTTGAAGACGAGCTTGAAAATGAGTTTCGTATTTATATGCCAATCAATGACTGGCTAGATGCCGATCGTCGTTTGGATGAAGAAGGTTTACGCCAAAAAATCATTGAGGCTGCGCTACTCAACTACCGCGCTCGCCGTGAGCAAATGGGTGAAGAAAATGCTGCCCAGCTTGAGCGTCACTTTATGCTATCTAGCCTAGATAAGCATTGGAAAGAACATTTAAACCAAATGGATCAACTGCGTAAAGGTATCCATCTACGCGGCTATGCGCAAAAAAATCCTGAGCAAGAATATAAATCTGAATCTTTCTCATTGTTCCAAAGTATGCTCGGTGCTATCAAGTCTGAAACCGTGCAAGATTTAGCGCGTGTGCATATCCCAACGCCAGAAGAAATCGCTGAGCTTGAGCGCCAGCAACGTGAACAAGCCGAGATGATGCGTCTGCATTTTGAGCACCAGGAAATGAATGGCGTGACCGGTGAGCTGAGTGACGATGAAGACATGATTGCGCGTAACAGCCAACAACGCACGCGAGCCACATATTCATTTGGTCTAAGCGGCTCAGCCGCGGCAACCGCGAGTCCAGAGATGGCTGAAAATGGTGACAATCCATATGCCAACTTAGCCATTAGCCGAAACGCCCCTTGTCCTTGTGGATCGGGTTTAAAATACAAGCAATGCCATGGTAAAATTTAAGGTGATATCATTATCATCTTTGAATTAGCAACCTCATTGATTGAGCAATTTTTACTATATAGGCTATCAAGTACGTTGTCGGGCTGAGCGATTTATTGATAGTAGAGGAATACCCATGCAAAACACCCTAGCAAAAATCACCCTGCTGAGTTTAGTATCGGCGCTTACGTTGACAGCTTGTGATAAAAAGACTGACAGCACAGACAACGCCGCGGCAGCATCAGCGGCAGAATCACAAGCCGTACCAATGTCAGCTGCGCCTGCCGATGAAAAAAATAGCGCCGCTGTGACCGAAGCCAATGCCACCGTAGATGCTGGTCCTGACGCTACCAGCGCCAGTGTCACCGCAGCGACCCCTGTTGATGCGATGCCAGCGAGTAACACCGAGGCAGACGCTGCAGATGACGGCGGCGCGGATAATTCAGACATGGATAAGATTACGGAAAATGATACCGTGATTGATAATGCGCCTGCCTCGCCCAATGCACCAAAAGCCAGCGATGATGCAGCGCCTGCCGTCGGTAACCAAAAAGTCGGTCAATAACAACTACACGCACAAAAAAAGCTGATACCCATCAGCTTTTTTTAACACTTCATCTAAACGCTGTTCAAACTAAATGCTGTTCAAATAATTATCAAAACGCACGATATCATTTGATAGGCTTAAGTTAGGCGATTGATCCGCAAGAAAAGGTGCTGATTTAGGTCGTTTGACTACCACCATACCCCGTGGGGTTATTTGCGCCAATGCTGCCGCCAATAATTGTTGTGATTGCGCAATCGACGGTGGGGTCGTCACAGTATGCAACATCTGCATATGTTTATTAACCGCTGATTTGTAGCTATCAGTGGGAAACATCGGATCTAGATAGACACGGTCGACTTTTGGCAATTTAGCCAGCAACTCTATCGCGTCGCCATGATAAATCGTTAATCGACTCATCAATTTTTGCCAGTTGCGATGCTGCGCCATTTTTTGCTGTTCCAGTTGCAGTAGCAAAAACATAAGTGGCTGCTGTTCAAGCAAAGTCACACTGGCACCGGTACTTGCCAAGATTAGGCTATCATGCCCAAATCCTGCGGTTGCATCAATGACAGTCATGTTGGCTTGTAGCTGCATGGCTTTGAGTAGTAGTTCAGTTTTTTTGCCCGCTTTGACCACCCGCTGTTGTAGGTTTTGCCAATTGGGGCTGACTTTCATGCCCGCTGCGATGACAAAAACGTCACCTACCTCATCAATCAGCACACTGTTATCATCGACTGATTTCAGCCATTTTTGAGTTACTTTGCTAGTAATCTTTTGTGGTTGTAAATTGACGGATAAAGGGGCGAGTATGGTCTCAATGTTTGCCAAACGCTGCTCGCTTGGCAAAGTGTTAACATAATACAGTTGGATTGATTGATGAGATAGCATGGCGAATTAAATATAGCCCAGCATACCAGCGATGAGTACCAGTACGCCTACCACGATGCGCCACCAAGCAAAAATCGTAAAATCACGGGTACTGACCCAGTTAACCAACCATTTGATGAAAATCATAGCAAAAATAAATGAGACTACCACACCCACTGCCATGATGGTCCAGTCTTCAGCGCTGGTTAAAATATGATGGTTTTTGGTCAGATCTAATAGCCCAGCACCTACTAATACAGGAATCCCTAAAAAGAAAGAATACTCCGCAGACGCCTTACGTGATACCCCCAAAAATAGGGAACCAATAATGGTAGACCCTGAGCGAGAAGTACCAGGAATCAAGGCAAGACATTGAATCAAACCAATGATAATCGCCGTTTTAATATCAATATCTTCCGCTTCGGCATATTTGACCGTATGTTTGTGTTGTTGGCGCTCTGCCCAAAAGATAATCAAACCACCGACAATCAATGAGATCGCCACTACGGTTGGGTTAAATAACGCCGCTTTTAACGCTTTATCAAACATCAAACCTATCAGCATAATCGGAATGGTGGAAATAATCAGCGAGATACCCAATTGACGCGGGTTGTTACGCTCAGGGTCTTTACCCGTAATAAGTCCCATCAAGGCGCGCCATAGCCGCCCCCAGTACAAATAAATTACCGCTGAAATCGCACCCAGCTGAATGACGACGATAAATAAATCGGCTTTATCTTTGGTCCAAAAATTTAACAGGGAGTCGGCAAGAATTAAATGCCCGGTACTTGAAATCGGTAAAAATTCGGTAATGCCCTCAACCATGCCCATGATGATGGCTTTAAAAATCAAAATAAGATCCATAACGTATCCAACTATGTTAGTTATTAACAGTCAAAGCTAACAATTTTTGCGCTTATAACAAGGTAAAGGGTAGCGAGTCAAACTTAACACAACATGAGTAATCAGCCGATAAATTAAGCCTTTTGTTGTTCGGCTAGGGTTTTCCACGCATTATTTCTTAAATAAACCGGCAGTGCCAGCTCAGCAGGGACGGATTGGTGCTGCTGGTACAAGGTTAGCCCAAGTTTGGCAATGATAATCGCTGAGGGGCGAATATCGGCAAAGATGGCTTGACCTAGCTGCGCATTGACCAAGGTTGCGCCATTCCCTACTAAGGCTAAGTCTTTGTCTATCACACTGTCATAATCAAGCAAATGCTCAGTAGCACCTGCCACAAGTTGCATGATACCATCGCGCACGGCGTATTCACCGGCGTACACTTGGTTCATGCGCGCATCTGTCAGCGCCAATACGTGAGGGCGTTGGTGTCGTTCAAATGCCGATTGGGCGATAGCTTGCAGGCTTGATACCGGCAAACAAGGCACATCATGGGCAAAAGCGATGGCTTGCGCTACCGCCGTATTAATGCGTATACCACTAAAAGCCCCGGGACCTCGATTAAAAGCAATCGCAGTCAGTTGTGACCAATCAATCGATGATGCTGTCATCAGCGCTTGTATCATCGGCAAAATTTGCTGGGTTTGCAGACGATTTCCCGTCAGGGTCTGTTCAGCGATGACATTACCTGCTAAATCCACGAATGCCACCGAGCATTGGTCAAACACACTTTCAAGTGCCAAAATCATAACAAATTGCCTTTACCGTTTGCAGCAATCATGCGCTTAAAGCACACAAATTTTGCCTAAAAAATTGCTTGGTATGATACCACTAAAAACAAATTTGAGCACAATTTAGTTAACATGGATTTAAGCAGAAATGCCCTCAACCCCGTCAATAAAGTGCTATAATCCTTACTATTTTTAAGGGTTTAAAGACAGTTTATTGAGGCAAATAACGAACGGTTAACAATGGTTTGCAAAGTCATTCAAAGTCCCTCAAAGTCACTTTGCTGCACAATTTTATAGCATGTTTTATTAGTGGTCTAAGTTTTATTTGTCGGTTAAATGGGTAGGTAGGCTATGAGCGGTAAAATAATTTTTGATAATGGCAAGCATCAGTGCATTATGTTTAGTGATTTGGTAAAAGGTGACGGTATTCAGTCCAATCAATTTTTAATTTTGCACTCAGATGAAGAAACTGTCGGCGCGGTTATTGACCCAGGGGGTGATTTGACCTATACGCCGCTAACCCTCGCACTACTCAAACATACGGATATAAGGCATATCCGCTATGTGATTGGCTCACACCAAGACCCTGATATCATTGCGTCATTGCCGCGTTGGCTATTGCATACCCAAGCCAATATCGTCATCTCAAGATTGTGGGAGCGTTTTTTACCGCATCTTAACTCCGCGTTTACTACTGACCGTCTGCAAGAAGGGTATCTTAAGCGCTTGATTGCATTGCCGGATGAAGGCGCGGTGTTGCCTTTGGGAAAAACCCAGTTATTTGCTTTGCCTGCGCACTTTCTGCATTCAGAAGGTAATTTTCAGTTTTATGACCCCATCAGCAAAATTTTATTTTCAGGCGATATGGGGGCTTCGTTGCTCGGTGATGCGAATGTGCCAGTGGAAGATTTTGACGCGCATATTCCGACCATGCGAGGGTTTCATCAGCGCTACATGGTCAGTAATAAAGTCACCCGTTTTTGGGCAGATGCGGTTCGGCAGTTAGATGTCGAGATGATTGTGCCGCAGCATGGCAAATCTTTTGTTGGCAAAGCCATGATTAATCGCTTTTTGGATTGGATAGGCAATTTGCCTTGTGGGGTTGATTTGCTCACACAAGACGATTATGACTATGCAAGGCTGATTAATAGTGTTAAAGTTGACTGATTTGTTGTTTTAGTCGATGATGTCTTGTACTGTTACCCCTGTTTTTGAACAATTTGCCAACTCATACGATGCCGCCACGCCGATTCAATCGCAGGTGGCAGAGCATTTGGCGCAGCTCATTGTGCGTTACCATACCGGCGTAACCGATATGTGCGTGGTTGATGTGGGCTGTGGCACAGGAAAATTGACCCAAGCGGTGATGTCAAAGTTTTTACAAAATGCAGCGTTAGCTTCCGCTCAGTTATATGGCGTCGATACTGCTGCCAGTATGCTTGCAATTTGGCAACAGCGAGTCGAGCATCTTTTGTCGATGCCGCAGTCATCTACCTCATCCTCACCAACTTCTCCAATGACGCTGCACAGCCAAGCGCTTTGCGCCAATATGGCAGATACGGCATTGGCAAATCAATCTGCCGATTTGGTGATGAGTAGTTTTGCCCTTCATTGGACGTCGCCAAGCGTTATCGCAGAGCTTGGGCGCATCGTCAAAACCAAAGGTCAGCTGCATTTGGCGATTCCGGTGGCAGGTTCTTTTCATGAAGTCAGTCAGCGCTTTCCCAAGTTACCTGTTTTTGATTTTTTACCCAGTCACGCTTGGCTAGCGGCGATACACACTTTGCAGCAACAGCGTCAAGGTACGCTAATTTATCACACCGAGCAATCGTTTGCTGCCTCTTATGACAATCTAAAAAGTCTGTTAAAAAATCTCAAGCAAATGGGCGGCGCCGTCTCTGGCAAAGATAGCATCGATACGGCGACATTTAGACGCTATCTGCAAGACCAATCGCCGATTGGGCTGGATTATGAGCTGCTGATGATTGGCATACAGCTGTAAGGGTAACAAATTTATCGACGATTTGACTAACGTTTAGCGTTACACTATTGGTTAGCCACGCTAGCGTCAACCTTCTATTCCTTTTTGATTAGTTTAATTAAACATGCTATGACTACACACACTCTGTCTTTTAAAGATAAGCTACAAGCCTATATTCACCTGACCCGCTTTGATAAACCTGTGGGCATTGAGCTGGTGTTTTGGTCGACTTTATGGGCGGTGTTTTTGGCGGCAAAAGGGTTTGAGCAATTCCCCCCTTGGCATGTGGTGGCAATCTTTGCGACGGGTGCGGTGTTGATGCGAGCGGCAGGCTGCGCCATCAATGACTTTGCTGACAGAAAAGTCGATGGGCATGTGTCGCGAACCAAAGGTAGGCCGCTGGCGGATGGTCGCTTGACGGGTAAAGAAGCGGTTTGGACGTTTTTAATTTTATCTTGCGTGAGTGCAGCGCTATTAGTGTTTTTGCCCGTGCAGGTTTTTATTTGGTCATTTGGTGCGGTGGCGCTGGCGTTTATCTATCCGTTTATGAAACGCTTTACCCATTTGCCGCAAGTGTTTTTGGCGGCGGCTTTCGGTTGGGCGATTCCGATGGCGTATGTTGCGGTATCGCAAGTATTAACGGGGCAGACAGAGGTTGATATTTGGTGTTGGCTGCTGTTTGTCGGCTATATGTGCTGGACGGTGGCGTATGATACCCAATATGCGATGGCAGATCGTGAGGATGATTTAAAAATTGGGGTCAAATCCACCGCGATTTTATTTGGTAAACACGATGTGTTGATAATTAGCCTACTTCAAGGGGTGTTTTTGCTCAGTTTGGCGGGCGTGTTTTGGCATTATTTTGGCGCGCTTTCAGTATTGGCGTTGCTACCTATCGTTGCCATGTTTTACCGACAAAATAAACAATGTCTTACCTATGATCGTAAGCTTTGCTTTAACGCATTTTTAGATAACGTGTGGGTAGGGCGCTATGTATTTTTGCTAATCGTGATATTGAGTGTATCCACGCTTCGAGTATAAACTATGATAAACATAAAAAAACGCCTAAATTTGATTGTAGGCGTTTTTTTTACTATGCCCATAATTTGACTATACCCATAACTTAATAGGCAAATTGAGTCCAAGGCGGTTGGTGAGTTGGTTATTTTTAAGCGAAACAATCCGCTCAGCAAATAATCCCACCACCATAGGCAGCAACTGGTACTCCATCGCATGAACGCGCTGCTGTAATTGGTCAGCGCTCTCAGCCGCGTTGACGCAGGTCACCGCTTGGGCGATGACTTCCCCTGCATCGAGTTCGCTCGTTACTAGATGCACGCTGCAACCATGATAGCGCTCGCCTGATTGTAGCACGCGGGTATGGGTATCTAAGCCTTTATAATTGGGTAGCAGTGACGGGTGCAGATTTATCATCGGCACGTTTAATCCCGTGCTGCTGGTGACACCATCAATAAATAGCGGCGTTAAAATCCGCATAAATCCTGCCAATACCACCAAATCAGGTTGCCACGCGTGTAATTCTTGCAGTGCCTGTTGTTCAAAACCGACACGGGTATATTTTTTACCATTATCGTCTCGCTCAATCACCGCGGTTGCAATATTGGCTTGCTGCTGCTTATTGGCAAGGCGGATGCGCTCAAGTGCATAGGCATCGGCTTTATTACTAATTACGCCCACGATTTGAATGTTCAATAGTTGCTGTAGCTGCTTATCAATTAATACTTGCAGGTTACTGCCACTGCCAGAGACGAGGACGGCAATTTTTAACGGGGTAGGGTTTGTCATGTTCAACTTCATAATGATAGCAAAGCAATAGGTTGGAAAAAGTAAGGTGCGTAAAAACGCACCTTTTAAGCTAGCTCAATGGTAAATTAGCTCTAGGATAAATTAACTCAAGGGTAAAATAGCCCAATAATAAAATACCCTAATTAGTCGAGTCGCGGATAAAATTAGCGATAGGTTACCGCATCGCCTGTTCTTTCAACGATTTCACCCAATTTCCATGCGGTTTCGCCTTGTTCGTTGAGTAAGTCAATGGCTTGGTCTGCTTTATCTGCCGGCACCACGACGACAAAACCCACGCCGCAGTTAAAGGTGCGGTACATTTCCATCTGCTCGATATGACCTTTTTGCTGAAGCCATTGGAACACAGGCGGGAATGTCCAAGAACTCACATCAATTTGCGCCGCCAAATGGTCGGGCAATACGCGTGGTAGGTTCTCCGTCAAGCCGCCACCGGTGATATGTGCCATCGCATGCAAGCTTGCGTTGCCCAAGGTTTTTTGCAGTTGTCCAATGGCTTTGACATAGATTTTTGTCGGTGCCATCAACACGTCTTTTAATGCTCTGCCGTCTAATTGTTCGGTGGCAACATCGGCACCGCTGACTTCAATGACTTTACGCACCAGTGAGTAACCATTTGAATGCACGCCGCTAGAGGCGATACCGATTAACACATCACTGTTGGCAACGTTTTTACCCGTGATAACTTCCGACTCTTCGACGACGCCCACACAAAAACCTGCCAAATCATAGTCGTCATCTTGGTACATACCCGGCATTTCAGCCGTCTCGCCACCGATGAGTGCACAATTTGCCAATTTACAACCCTCACCAATACCGGTGATAACCGTTGCTGCGGTATCGACGTCTAGTTTTCCTGTGGCATAATAATCCAAGAAAAATAACGGCTCGGCGCCACAGACGAGCAAGTCATTGACACACATCGCGACCAAGTCTTGACCAATGGTGTCATGCTGCTGAAGTTGTAAAGCCAGTTTGAGTTTGGTACCGACACCATCAGTCCCTGAGACCAATAATGGGGATTTATAGCCTTGTGGAATACGGCACAAGGCGCCAAATCCACCCAAACCACCGACTACTTCAGAGCGGCTAGTTGCTTTGGCAACTGATTTAATGCGCTGAACTAACGCTTCGCCAGCATCGATATCGACGCCAGCATCTTTATAACTTAACGAAGTGGGTTGTGTAGTCATGGTCTTCCTATCGCCAGAATCATTGGGAAAAGTAATACGCGCATTATACCCAAATTCCCATCAAAAAGAAAAATAATCCATTGCTTTGCTAGCTGGCTAATATTAGGCTTTTCATCGTTGATGACGCCTTCTAGCCCCACAAATGTGATAGGGCTTTATAACATAGCTTTGAATATTTGTATGAGTTGTGCAGTTTGCGCTATCTATTTTTGTCAAATTACCTAAAATTAGTCGAAAATACAACGATGGCAGTGACCGTCTTTTATTTGACATTACCCTTATATTTTTGGCGTATTTGGCTTTTTTGAGGAACCTATGTACAACCCATTCCCTTATCGATTTACGAAAGATGTGTTTTTCAAACGGGTATTTATATCGCTGTTTTTGGTTGCAATAGGCTATATCATTTATCAATTGCAATCGGTAATTTTGCCATTTTTGGTAGCATTTATTTTGTCGTATGCGATTAATCCGCTGGTACAAAAATTACAGGACAAGGCACACATTCGCCGCTGGGTGGCGATTTTGCTGGTATATTTGTCCACTGCGCTGATGATTGGATTGATACTCTGGTGGCTCATTCCACTGGTGTGGGAGCAGTTACAATCGGCATGGAAGTATGTACCGACAGCGATTGACTATTATAACAATACGCTTCGAGGCTGGGTGCGTTCTCACACACCCATACGCTTACCTGCCATGCAAGTACGTGATATGTCCAAAGGCTTGGTCGATTATCTCAAAGAAAACTACAATATCACTGATGCGCGTTCATTTTTTACCAATTTAATGTTATCGGGCATGAATATAATCAACGTGGCGGGCATTGTGGTACTGGTGCCGATTTTGATGTTTTATTTTTTATATAATTGGGATGAGCGCTTGGTAAAAATGCGTCATATGATTCCCAACCGTTATATTCCATCGGTCTATCGTATCGCCAAAGAAAGTGATGAAGCGTTGATGTCATTTATCAAAGGTCAGCTACTAGTGATGGTGTTGCTCGGTATGGTGTACGCGGTGCAATTGCAACTCATTGGACTTAAAGTCGGTCTTATCATCGGTATGATGGCGGGTATCGCAAGTTTTGTGCCGTATCTTGGCTTTACCCTTGGCTTTATTGCGGCGATTATTGCAGGGCTATTTCAATTTGGCGTGGACTGGGTACATTTAGTGCTAATTGTCGGTGCCTTTATGGTAGGGCAGGCGGTGGAAGGTTATGTTTTGCAGCCGTTATTGTTGGGTGATAAAATTGGTTTATCACCATTGTGGGTGATATTTGCGGTACTTGCCGGGGCGGCACTGGCAGGCATTGCAGGTATGCTGATTGCTTTGCCGCTCGCCGCTGTGCTCAATGTGCTATTCAAACATGCGTATGACAGTTACCGTGAAACTGAGTTTTATAAAGGCGATGCCCAATATGGTTTATTTAAAGAAAAAAATCTGATGGATATCAAGCTTGAGGAGCAGCAAAAACAAATCGAGGCGCAAATGAAAAAAGAAAATACCAGTTGGATGGCGCGGATAAAAAATATCTTCTAAAACAGCAAGATGTCATTCAAATGACTACAAGCGCGCAATTTTGCCGTATAATAGCCGACTATGTGATAGGCGTTTTCTGTTTTCTATCTGATAGGCGGTTATAGATACGCTCAATCAAGCATTTATTGTGAGGAGTTGGTCTGCCTTACGTTAAATGCTTTTTTTTATTTGCAATTTTTCCAATAAATGACGCGTCGTTGATAGGCGATAGCGTCATCATAGGTTTATTTATCGGTTTATCATCAGTTAGGTATCTTATGCAATCAAACAATTCTGTAAGCCCAGCAGCAACCATGCCTGCTGTTGAATTAAATCCCCAATTATCAGCCCAACTATTAGAGAGTGACGTAGACTTAGATAGTGACATAGATGGGCTTGATGATAATGATTGGGGTGGTGAGGCGTCAGACAGTGATGCTTTAGAAAACGAAGCGTTAAACAATGAAGCGCAGCAAAGCTGGGGCGATGCTAAAGGTGACAGCAAAGGCGATGACATCAAATCCGCGCGTTTTCGCAAGCTACAAAAAAAATTACGTAAGCTGGTCTCTTGGGCGATTCGTGACTACAACATGATTGAAGACGGTGATGTGGTCATGGTGTGTATTTCAGGCGGTAAAGACAGTTTTACCTTACTGGATATTTTATTGTTCTTAAAGAAGATAGCACCGATTCAGTTTGATGTGATTGCCGTCAATCTTGACCAAAAGCAACCTGACTATCCTGAAGATATTTTGCCCAACTATCTGACCGAGCACGGCATTCCCTATTATATTTTAGAAAAAGACACCTATAGCGTGGTCAAGCAAATCGTACCAGAAGGTAAAACTTACTGTTCTGCGTGTTCACGTCTGCGACGTGGTTCGTTATATGGATTTGCCAAACAAATCGGTGCAACCAAAGTGGCACTGGGTCATCACCGTGATGATATCATGGCGACGTTTTTCTTAAATTTATTTCACGGCGGTAGTCTCAAAGCGATGCCACCAAAACTGCTATCGGATGATGGGCAAAATATCTTGATTCGTCCGCTTGCGTATGTGGAAGAAAAAGACATTATCAAATATGCCAATTATAAGCAGTTTCCGATTATTCCTTGTAACCTGTGCGGTAGCCAAGAAAACCTACAACGGGCGATGATTAATGACATGCTGCGCACATGGGATCAGCAATACCCGAATCGCTTGGATTCGATATTTGGCGCGATGCAAAATGTAGCACCGTCACAGCTCGCTGACCGTGAGTTGTTTGACTTTGAAAATTTGCAGTTAAAGCGTGATGAGCATATCCGTGTATTTGAAGGGGAAAACATCCAAGCGGGGCAGATTGATGAGCAGCTTCAGCAAAAAGGGGTACCAACCGCACCTGCTGTGCAAACCTTTGACCCCACCAAATCTCAGAAAAACAAAGCGTCTCAAAAACCCAAAGCGCCTCAAAAATCCAACGCCAGCCAAAACGCTGAGAGCCAAAAAATACCGACAATCAATCCTTTGATTTGACAACCAAGCGGGTCAAGCACACGGATATTTTGGCTGCTGTAATGGGTTAGGCTATTGAGGTGATAAGCGGTTGATTTAATAAGCTATTGGTTTAATAAGAAAGTTCGGTTAAATACACCCGAACTTCTTTTTTAGTTTTAACCTGTAAATTATTGTCATCACGCAGCGAGTTATATTGTTCAATGAGATTGCGCAACGAAATTTCAAAACAAAATTTCACAACGAGTTGTCCCGTTGTTTTTTATCTTATCCGCGATTATTTTTTTGACCCTATAGTTGCATCATTGCTAGGGGTAACGGGGCTTGGCATAACAGGGCGAGGCGCTACAGGTTGGCTTGATGTAGGCTGATGGGTATCAGTGTATTTTGGATAGCGGTTGTTAGGTACACTCCGCGGATAATACGGACGTGACCTTCTATCTAAACCGCCCCAACCACCAAAACGATTACTATAGAAGGGTGAGCCCCAAAATGGGTCGGTGTTGTACCACAGTTGATTTAGCCTTTGCTCACGTTGGTAGTTGAGATAACCTTCGTCATGCGCTTTTAACAAATCAAGCGTCATCGATTGTGGGCATACATCATTGTAATCGTAGCCCTCACGTCCCAACTGATAAGCGCGTAGCGGCGTGCAATAACGTTTTAACCCTGCTTCACGACCTTGTTGCCACTGTTGCTGATCAGGCACAGTATTAGCTTTAGCGCATTGCTTGATATGCTTTTGAATATAATCTTGACTGCGACCCAGTAAACCATCTTGATAACCAATGGTTTGCCAATTGCTTTGTTGGCATTGAGTGGGTGTTAATCCGCCGCCTAAGGTAGCACAACCTGTCATCGAAGCAGTGACAGCAAACAGTCCAAGCATTTTTTTTGAGGTGGTTGCTGGGTGATAGGTCTCTATGAATGAAAGCATCGTCATGGTGGCACCTTTGAGGTTTACGGTCGCCATTAGCCAGTCAAAAACTGGCTAAACCGATCAAACCGTTAATGAATTGATATTTTTTAATTTAGCAGATTATTTATATAAAAGCATTTATCAATGGTTAAAATTTTGTTAGGCTACTTAATACAACCAAATGAATAGCGTCAAATTAACAGGGTCAAAATTTTGAGTTAATGTGGTGATATTGCATTAATTTTTTATCAACAGGGTGAGGGTCATGCAAAAAATTTTAATCGCCAATCAAAAAGGGGGATGTGGTAAAACCTCGATTGCGGTGAGTCTAGCGGCGGCATTGGCAAACCAAGGCAAAACAGTGGCATTGGCAGATGCAGACCCCCAAAAATCAAGCCTACAGTGGCTAAAAATGCGCCCAGCGGACGTACCTGCCATTATCGGTATTGACTGGCGCGATAGCAATGATATAGGTGATATCCCAAAAACCTTGGGTAAAAACGACTGGCTGATTATTGATGCCCCAGGTGCATTATCAGGCACTAAAGCCGAGCAGCTGATTGCCGAATGCAAGGCGATTTTAATTCCTGTTTTGCCCGCTTTTTTTGATATTGACAGTACCAAACGCTTTTTAAAAAGCCTAGAAGACATTAAGCGTATCCGCAAAGGTAAAGTCGATATTTATCTAGTTGCCAATCGCGTGCGTAGTCAATTGATGCAGGACAATGAACCGACCGAAAAACTGATGGCGTATTTTGCTGATATTGGGCAGCAACCCCTGGCTTGGCTATCTGAGCGTAGTATTTATCAAGCGTTGGCAGAGCGTGGCTTGACGATTTTTGATAAAAGCCAAAAACCGTATCGAGACATTCAAGCCCAGTGGCAGCCAATTATAGATATGCTAGCTTCCGAGCCGCAGCCGACTGATAAAGTTGACGCCAAAGCCGAAAACAAAGCTGACACCAAAACCGAAGCAAAAACGTCATCTAAAAAATCCAAAAATAGCAGCTGGTACGAGTAATATAATCAATGGGAATATGGATAGCCATCGCCATCGGGGTGTTTATTGTCGGTAGTATCATGGGGTTAAAACCATCTGCTCGCGAGACCATGCGTGATAATCTGCGCATGGCAGCCAGACGCGTGGGCGTGCAGCCAAAACTGGTCGCATGCCCTGATTGGATTATCGGCGATACAGGCGAACGCGGTAAAGGCATGATGGCGCAATACGGCGTGGTGATTGAGGACGCGAAGATGCGCCCCTGTGATTATCAAGTGATTGAGGGCAAATGGCGACCCTTTACCGGGCATTATCCCGCTAATTTTGCGCTCGATAATCGGGAGGTGGATTTACCGGCATCCATCGCAACAACCGTTAAAGGTTTAAGCTGTAAAGCCAATTTTATCTGTATTTATTGGCAAGAAAATAGCCAACTGGGCATGAAATCAGAACTTGAAACCACCGAAAAAGACCTAATCATGTTAAAAAGTAAATTGCATGATTATGCCAAATTGGTGCAGAATAACTAACTTTTCGTATTTTAACTTACCCTTTTTAATGATTTTGTGAACCCAACATGAGTAAAACACCGACAGCGAGAAAATCAACCAAAACTACGGATACGGCTGATACAAAAGCAGACACGAAAGCCGCCCAAAAAGCCGCAACCAAAGCCGCCGCGCCCAAATCAACAGCCACATCAAAAGCATCAAAAACAACGCCTAAAACGTCGGGGCAAGGCAAAGCCTTGGTGATTGTGGAATCCCCTGCCAAAGCCAAAACCATCAATAAGTATCTGGGAAATGATTTTATCGTCCGCTCTAGTGTGGGGCACGTGCGTGATTTACCTGTGTCGGGTTCTGGCGCAGCAAAAACTGACGATAAGTCCGATACCAAACTTACCAAAGAGCAAAAAGCGCAGCAAGCCTTGGTACGGCGTATGGGCATTGACCCCGAGCACGACTGGGTGGCACATTATGAAATTCTACCCAGCAAAGTTAAAGTCATTAAAGAATTAAAATCCCTTGCCAAAGACGCCAAAGAAATTTATCTTGCAACCGACTTGGATAGAGAAGGGGAAGCGATTGCCTGGCATCTTAAAGAAGTCATCGGTGGTAGTGATGACAAATACAGCCGTGTGGTATTTAACGAAATCACCAAAAACGCGATTCAAAATGCCTTTAAAAGCCCCACCAAGCTAAACTATGACCGTGTCAACGCGCAGCAAGCTAGACGATTTTTAGACCGTGTCGTCGGCTTCATGGTATCGCCATTGCTATGGCAAAAAGTAGCGCGCGGACTGTCAGCAGGGCGAGTACAATCTGTCGCCACGCGTCTAGTAGTGGAGCGTGAACGTGAAATTCGCGCTTTTACCCCAGTGGAATATTGGGAAATCCATAGCAATACCCACAGCCAGCAAGCCAAACAAGAGACCATTCGCCTAGAAGCGGTAAAAAAAGCGGGCAAACCCCTTGAACTAAAAAACGAAGAAGCGACCAATGCGATTGTTGCGCTGCTTGAACAGTCAGATTTTATCGTAGCGGATCGGGAAGAAAAACCTACCCAGTCAAAACCCGCTGCACCCTTTATCACCTCGACACTTCAACAAGCTGCAAGTACTCGCCTTGGTTTTCCGGTCAAAAAAACCATGATGCTGGCTCAGCGCCTGTATGAAGCAGGTCATATTACTTATATGCGAACCGACAGTACTTTTTTGTCAGCGGATGCACTTACCAGTTTGCGCGGTTTTATTGACAAGCAATACGGCGCAAAATATGTCCCAACATCGCCCAATGTGTATGGTAACAAGCAAAATGCCCAAGAAGCGCACGAAGCGATTCGCCCCTCAGATGTCTTGGTGCAATCTGCCTCGCTAAAAGACATGGAGCGCGATGCCCAGCGCCTATATGAGTTGATTTGGCGCCAGTTTGTGGCATGTCAGATGCCACCTGCGCAGTACCAATCCATGACGTTGATTGTCAATGCTGGTGAGATTGAGCTTAGAGCCAAAGGTCGCGTAATGACCTTTGATGGGTATACCAAAGTACAGCCCCCTGCCAAAAATGAAGACAATCTATTACCTGATGTAAAAATCGGGGAAAAATTGGTGGTCGATAGTATCGAGCCTACCCAACATTTTACCAAGCCACCAGCCCGCTATACTGAAGCGAGCCTAGTCAAAGAATTGGAAAAACGTGGGATTGGTCGTCCGTCCACGTATGCCGCTATCATCTCAACCATTCAAGAACGTGGTTATGTCAAGGTAGAAAACAAACGTTTATTCGCCGAAAAAATGGGTGATATTGTCACTGACAGATTGGTTAACAGCTTTCCGCATTTGATGGACTATACTTTTACCGCTGGGCTTGAAGAAAACCTAGATGAAGTCGCTGAAGGTCAGCAAAACTGGAAAAAAGTGCTGGATGATTTTTATGGCGATTTTAAAGGCAAGTTAGAGCGTGCCAAAGACGAAGACGGCATGAAGCCTAATGACCCAACCGATGTCCCAGATATTCATTGTGACTTATGTCAGCGCCCAATGCAGATCCGTACAGGCTCTACAGGGGTGTTTTTGGGTTGTACCGGCTATAATTTACCCCCCAAAGAGCGTTGTAAAGGCACCAAAAATTTGATGCCTGTGGAAGCCTTTCATAGCCAAACCAGTAAAGAGAGCCAAAATCTCGGTGAGGACGACGCGGACAACAACGACGAGATACAAGCGCTACTTGAGAAAAAACGCTGCCCGAAATGCCATACCGCGATGGATGGGTATATCGTCGATGGCGGGTTAAAACTCCATGTCTGTGGTAACAATCCTGACTGTGATGGCTATCTATTAGAAAAAGGCGTCTTTGAAACCGCAGGCAATGACGATGTGCCTACCATACCTTGTGATAAATGCGATGGGCAAATGGTGCTTAAAACTGGGCGTTTTGGTGCCTATTTTGCCTGTCAGCAGTGCGATAACACCCGTAAAGTGCTCAAAAATGGCGATGCAGCGCCGCCACGCATGACCGCAATCCCTATGCCAGAACTCAAGTCACAAAAATTTGATGACCATTATATTTTGCGTGAAGGGGCAGCAGGGTTATTCTTGGCAGCGTCAAAATTTCCTAAAGTGCGCGAGACGCGCCCACCAAAACTGTCAGAGTTACGCGCGATACAAGATCAGTTGGAAGATAAATTCCAGTATTTATTTAGCGCGCCAGATACCGACAATGAGGGCAATCCAACAATTTTGCGTTGGAGTCGTAAAAATGCAGAGCAATATATCGGCTCAGAAAAAGACGGCAAAGCCACTAAATTTGCCTTGGTTTATCGAAAAGGACAGTGGGTGGAAGAATAATGGCAACCAACAAAAAACCCTAGCCTATGCTAGGGTTTTTTATGGATAAATAAAATCTTTATTTTAAATCAGTGCTGTCATCTTCAATTACAAAGCTAACAATCATCATCACGTTATAGCTAGTGATATTACCATCACTAATGCGTACTTTTTGCTCTTTAATCCAAGCACCTTCCACGTTATTAACCGTTTTGTTGACTTGTGTAATGCCTTTTTTGATCGCATCTTCAAAACTTACCGTTGAGCTGCTGCTAATTTCAATATTTTTTGCCACTGACATAACGATATCCTTATTTTCTATTATATTATTTTCCTAATAAATTTTTAATCTAACACTTATCAAGCTTAACTTAAGTTATCGCAAACCCGATGTTTATAACTTATCAAATATGCAAAAAAATACCAAAGTTAACTTGTAACTTTGGTATTAGTTTTGGCTATCACATCGACTAGAAGCGTAACCAATATTGCGTAATTTTAAATGATGTAAAAGTAGCTATGTAAGCCTTTAAATTAAGCAAAAATCATTTCAATATCTTTGTGATCAAAACGGTAAACATGCCCGCAGAAACCACAATCTAACGCCACCGCGCCCCCATGCTCATTAGCGATTTCTAATGCAGCTGGTTTGCCCAACTGAAAAATTGCCGATTCACTTTTCTGCTGTGAGCAGGTACAAGCAAAGGTCAACGGCATAGGCTCAGCCGTCACCACGTCTTCTTCATGATACAAGCGATATAAAATCTCATCGGCTGGCAAGGTGGTTAATTCTTCAGCTTTTAGCGTTTTGGTTAAAATTTTTAAGCGGGGGAACAAGTCATTATCCACCGTCTCATACTCTTCTTCTGTGGTACGTGGTAGCAACTGCAGCACGATACCGCCCGCTTGCTCACCATCACAAGCCAAGTTGATTAGGGTAGGAATCTGTACGGATTGCTGTTGGTAATGTGCCAAACAATCAGCTAGGTTATCTGACACACGCTCAACGATGCCTTGATAGCCTTCTGCTTGTGTGCCATACGCGGCATCAGGTTGGATATTAATAAATAACACCCCTTCACCCACTTTACCAAGTTTGGCAAAGGCATCATTTGCCGTTTGTGCGGATTGCCACGAGCCTGTCCACTCTGCAAGACCTCGAATGTGACCTTGGTGGTCGCACTCTGCCATCGCCCAAGTTAAGCTGTCCTGTTCAGTATCCGCGGCTGCACCTGAATTTTGTAATTGAATGGATAGACGACCTTCGATTTTTAATGTACCAATCAGCAAGCTTGCCGCAACCAACATTTCCCCAAGTAGTTTTTGCAGGGCAACTGGGTAATCTTTTTGCTGCAATATCGTCTGCAGGCTGTCATTGATGCGTACCACGTCACCGCGTACGGGGCTTTTGTCAAAATAAAAACGTTGGCGCATATCAAAATCGTGAAGTGCTTGAGTCGCTGTTGTCATAAATAACCTATCTTAAGTGAGTTTTAATCAATTTATTGAGCTATAAATGGGGATAAAATACAAAATAGCAAAAAAATGGTAAAAAAATTGTCGATAAAGAAAAAAATATTTTTTGTAAATCTATTGTCACAACACAGAAAAGTAAATTACTATAAACACACATTTTAAATCTTTTGAGTATCCTAAACTATTTTTTATCAGTCATTGTGCAAGGTTTTGCCAAATTTTAATAGGTGCAATGAGAGATGATGAAGGACAGGGAAGGATAAGCATAAAGAGATGGGGGGAGTCTTTTTACTCGATTTGGCATTGAATGCCACACAGCGAAAAGATTAACTAAGAACGTATCATACGACAAGGATCATAGGATGATTTTAATCTCTAAAAAGCCAATCGCCTTAGCAACTGTTGCTATTATGGCATTAGGTCTTGCAGGTTGTAACAAAGCCAGCGACAACAAAGCGGCAGGGACTGAAGGTAGCCAACCAGCGGCAGCGGCTACTGGTGAAAAAACGCTCGATAAAATTAAAAAATCAGGGGAAATCGTACTAGGTTACCGTGATTCCTCAATTCCATTTTCTTATATCGCAGGTACGCCAAACCAACCTGTGGGTTATGCTCATGACCTCCAATTAAAAATTGTTGACGCAGTCAAAAAACAATTGAATATGCCAGACCTCAAAGTGCGTTACAACCTCGTAACCTCACAAACCCGTATCCCATTGGTACAAAATGGTACGGTTGACTTAGAGTGTGGTTCAACCACCAACAATGAAGAGCGCCAAAAACAAGTGGCTTTCTCAAACGGTTTCTTTGAGATTGGTACTCGCTTATTAACCGCTAAAGATTCAGGCATCAAAGATTTTGCGGATTTAAAAGGCAAAACCTTAGTGACTACCGCAGGTACTACCTCTGAGCGTTTTATCAAAAAACTCAACGATGACAAAAAAATGGGCATTAACATCGTTTCTGCCAAAGACCACGGCGAATCTTTCTTGATGTTAGAAAGCGGTCGTGCGGCAGCCTTCATGATGGATGACGTACTGCTTGCGGGTGAAAAAGCCAAAGCCAAAGATCCAAACAAATGGGTCATTATTGGTACCCCACAATCGTATGAAATTTATGGCTGTATGATGCGTAAAGACGATAGTGAATTCAAAAAAGTAGTCGATGATGCGTTGGTTGCGACTTATTCATCAGGTGAAATCAACGACATCTACAAAAAATGGTTCATGTCACCGATTCCACCAAAAAACATCAATATGAACTTCCAAATGTCTGACAACTTAAAAGACTTGTTAGCAAACCCACATGACGGCGCGCAACCAAAAGACGTTGCTAATGCAGCCGCATCTGCTACCGTCAATGCAGTAGCAACGGGCGCTAGTAATGTGGCAACCGCTGTGGCATCTGCAAGCAATGCAATTGCAAGTGCAACAAAACCTTAGTTGATGGGATAACAACAAACTAGGTTAGGAAGGTTACTATCCAACATAAAACTGACGTCATCACCTATCAATTGTGGTTACGTCAGTTTTAGTTTTTGGGTAAATCAATTTGCTAGACAGGATTTTGGGGGTGGCAATGAATTATAGTTGGAATTGGGGCGTGTTGCTGCAACCAACAGGTGTAGGCAATGAAGTCTACTGGCAGTGGCTATTAACAGGCTTTAAATGGCTGTTGGTCATTGGTGGGAGTGGCTGGCTGATTGCCTTAATTATCGGTACGATTTTAGGTATTATGCGTACTTTACCAAATAAAACTGCTAGAGCGATTGGTACGGCTTATGTGAGTTTTTTTCGTAACATTCCGCTATTAATACAGTTATTCTTCTGGTTTTATGTGGCACCTACTTGGCTGACACCTGCCTTACAAAAATGGTGGTTTCAGGAGTTAGACCCAAATACCTCGGCGGTGATTTCGGCAAGTATTGGTCTTGGGTTATTTACTGCGGCGCGTATCGTTGAGCAAGTGCGTACGGGCATTGAATCATTGCCAAAAGGGCAGACCAATGCTGCCTATGCGCTTGGGTTCACCTTGCCCCAGACGTATCGCCATATCGTCTTGCCACAGGCGTTTCGGGTGATTTTACCACCGATGAGCTCTGAGCTTACCAACTGTTTTAAGAATGCCTCGGTCGCTTCATTGGTCGGGGTTACTGAGCTGATTAGTCAAACCAAAACTATCAGTGAATATACCCAGAACAATATCGAAGTGTATACCTTTACCACGATTATTTATTTATTGTTTAATTTGGTGTTGATTTATTTTATGACTTGGCTTGAGAAAAAATTACGCATCAAAGGTCAAATCGATGGGGGTGGCGCATGAATATGATGGAATTACAAGCCGCAATGCCCGGGTTGATGGGTGGCTTATGGATCACTTTCAAAGTGTTATTTTTAGCTATCATTGGCGGTTTAGCGCTGGGTACGATTCTAGCCTTGATGCGGTTATCAGGGATAAAAATTTTAGCCGTGCCTGCCAAGCTGTATGTCAACTTTTTCCGTTCAGTGCCGCTGCTGTTGGTATTGCTTTGGTTTTATTTTGCTGTACCGATGGTGTACAACTTGGTGACGGGCACGTATTTGACGTTGGATACCGCGTTTACTTCGTGCGTGGTGGCATTTATGGTGTTTGAAGCCGCGTATTTTTCTGAGATTGTACGTGCGGGTATCCAGTCAATTGGCAAAGGACAGGTCAATGCCGCTAAAGCCTTGGGCATGACTTATGGTCAGACCATGCGCTTTATTATTTTGCCACAAGCGTTTCGCAAGATGTTTCCGCTACTTTTACAACAGTCGATTATTTTGTTCCAAGATACGACGTTGGTGTTTGCGATTGGCTTGGTGGATTTATTCCGAGCCTCATACGTGCGCGGTGACTTGATGGGGTTATTAACCCCCTATATCTTGTTGGCAGGGGCGTTTTATTTTGTGGTCAGTCTAACCGCATCGACCGCTGTCAACCACCTACGCAAACGCTTTCGCATGGCTTAATCAATATTGAATAAAGGAATAATAACATGTCAGTAGTTACTAAAATTGATGAAACCACCTGGCTCAACGAATTTGGTGGCTTGGTATCAAACAGTGGACACGCCAGTCCCGATATCATGATTAATGTCAACAAAATCAGTAAATGGTATGGCGACTTTCAAGTATTGACCGACTGTACCGCGCATGTGCACAAAGGCGATGTGACCGTCATCTGTGGTCCATCAGGTAGCGGCAAATCAACTTTAATCAAAACCGTCAATGGGCTTGAAGCCTTTCAACAAGGTGAAATCTTGATTGATGGCATTTCGGTCGGCGCCAAAGCAACCGACTTGCCAAAACTACGTAGCCGTGTAGGGATGGTATTTCAGCATTTTGAACTGTTTCCGCATTTATCCATCTTAGAAAATTTGACCTTGGCACAAATCAAAGTATTGGGTCGTAGTCAGTCTGAAGCGCAGAAAAAAGGCTTAGGTTATCTTGACCGCGTGGGCTTGTCAGCGCATGCCAAAAAATACCCTGCCGAGTTGTCAGGCGGTCAGCAGCAACGGGTAGCAATTGCGCGTGCGCTCAGTATGGACCCGATTGCAATGCTGTTTGATGAGCCAACTTCCGCACTTGACCCTGAGATGATTCAAGAGGTGCTTGAGGTGATGATTGAGCTTGCTAATGAGGGCATGACCATGATGTGTGTGACCCACGAAATGGGCTTTGCGCGCCAAGTCGCCAACCGTATTATCTTTATGGATCAAGGTCATATTGTTGAAAACTGCAGCCGTGAAGAATTCTTTGCCGGTGCGCGTAGCGAGCGTGCGAAAGATTTCTTGTCAAAAATCTTAAATCACTAAATATAAAATAAAGTTTATTTCATTAAAAAACGGCAGTCACTGCCGTTTTTTATTATAAAAGTTTGCATTAGCCTAATTGTTCATGAGCGATTCAAATTGCTTGAGTTCCTCTTCCATATAGGCGAGTAATCGTTGGCTATGGGGCAATATTTGGCTACAGGTGACGATACAAAACTCGATTTTATCCACGTAAGTACACAAGGTGATATTCATCGCTTGGTCATTGAGCACAATCGAGGCAGGATACAACGCCTGCAGTTTTGCCCCTTGCCAATACAATGGCTGATGGGAGCCTGGTACATTTGAGATAATCAAGTTAAAACCGCGATAATCGGGAAACAGACCCGTAAGTACCTGCAATCCTGAACGGCTATAAGCAACCCCACTATAAATAATCGACGAGGCTTGCTTCATCCGTGAAAAGCGTTTTTTACTATTTTTGGTGCTGCCATTAATCGTCTTTAACCGTGCAACAGGGTCGGCAAGGTGAGTGGCAAGATTGGCTAAAATAAAGGTAATTTGATTGCCAACGTGTTGGCTTGCGCTATCGTTGTCATCGCGCAGTGATAAGGGTACAAAGGCAATCAAGGGTTTTTTGGGTAAGCCATTGATATCGAGCAAATAACGGCGTAACGCGCCCGAACAAATCGCCAAAATCACATCATTGACGGTCACGGCGTAATGTTTGGCGATGGCTTGAAAACGAATAAGCTCATAAGATTGGGCAGAGATACGCCGTGAGCTTGATACCGGTTGGTTGAGGGGGCTATCTGGCGCTTGGGTAGTGGTAATGTAGTCTTTGTGAAATCGCTCTACCACATTTTTACCTAAGGCTTTGATGGCGGGTGGGATAGCCAGCGCTTGCTCTTTGACGACACGCAGAAGGGATTTATCTTCTGGTATCAAAGCATCAAGTTGGTGACGATGACGGGTCATTAGCGACCAAATTGGCAGGCTAATACGCTCGGTTGGCGATTCTGATAGCGATTTTTTCACCAAACGAATCGCCGCTATCCCATCGACCATAGAATGATGAATCTTAAAATACAACGCAAAACGATTGCCTTCAATCCCCTCGATGATGTGACATTCCCACATCGGTTTGGCACGATTGAGTAATTTGCTGTGCTCTTGGGACACGTAAGTCAATAGCTCACGGATACGTGCTGGTTTTGGCAATGCGATATGGCGAAAATGATGGTCGACTTCAAAGTTTTCATCGGTTTTCCACCATGCTAGGTGATACAACACTTGGTTAAACGGAAAACTCGGCGGCGTCTTTTGCGTGACCATCTGCTGCACCAAATCACTGACAAAGGTATCGCTTGCGCCATCGGGAATCTCAAACAAGAACAGCCCACCAATGTGCATCGGCTGATTGCGATTTTCAAGTAAGATAAATAACTGGTCAATGGCGGTGAGCAGACGCATGGGATGTCCTTATCAATCAATAAAAAATTAGCGGAAAAAATAGCCAGTCTGTGGCGAGCTAGCTTGTGCCATATAACGTGCTGGCATACGACCCGCCAAGAAGGCTTCACGTCCAGCCATCACCGCATGTTTCATGGCAGACGCCATCAACACAGGGTTTTGTGCATGGGCAATCGCGGTGTTCATGAGCACACCATCACAGCCCAATTCTAAGGCAATGGCGGCATCACTGGCGGTACCGACGCCTGCATCCACCAAAACAGGCACTTGGGTTTGCTCAATGATGAGACTTAAAGTATGGCGATTGAGTAATCCCAAACCTGAGCCAATCAAACTGCCCAATGGCATAATCGCCACACAGCCCATGCTCTCTAGTTCTTTGGCAACAATTGGGTCATCTGAGGTATACACCATCACATCAAAGCCATCATCAATTAAGGTCTTAGCGGCTTTGACAGTTTCGATGACGTTGGGATACAAGTTTTTTTCATCGCCCAATACTTCAAGTTTGACAAGGTTGTGCCCATCCAACAATTCACGCGCTAACTGACAGGTACGAACGGCGCTAGCCGCGTCAAAACAGCCAGCGGTGTTAGGGAGAATGGTGTATTTTTCGGGAGAAATCACATCGAGTAGATTGGGTTCATCTTTTTTCTGCCCGATATTCACGCGGCGAATGGCGACAGTGACGATTTGGGCGCCACTGGCAGCGATGGCTTCGCCTGTTTGTGCCAAATCTGTATATTTGCCAGTACCGACAAGCAAACGAGAGGTAAACGTGCGCGAACCGATGTGTAGCGGGTCGTTTGCGGTTATCAGCGTATTTTGGCTTGAAGGATTTTGGGTCGCAGGATTTTGAGTTAAAGTGGTTTGGGTCATTGTCATCCCTTTTTAAATTTTGATTGTCATGGTTATCAATCAGTAAAAAATGCTTTAGTATAACAAAATATAGCCTGACTCAGGGTCTTTTTGTGCGCCTTGGTAGGATTTGTCTTGTTGATAAGCTACAATGGAACGCATCTTTTCTTGGCTTATTTCATTTGATAATCCCTATGCTAAATCCGATTGCCTTGCCGTATAGTTTTGCCAAACGTCATCAACTGCTGTTGCAATACTCGCAAGATTTGACTGCCCCGCCGACGTTGTTGATGACGGCGGATACCCCTATGGAAGCCATCAACGAAGCCAACCGTTTTGCCAGTCAAGCAGGGGTACCGCTGCCATTGAATTTTGCCATGGCGCAAAGTGACGATTTTGAAAGGCAGTTAGCCGCTGTCTATGCAGGCAATACAGGGGAATCTCAGCATATTGCCGCTGGGCTTGAAGACCATCCCGATTTGATGAGTCTGGCTGACAGTGTCCCTGAGACGGAAGACTTGATGGACCAAGAAGATGACGCGCCCATCATTCGCCTAATCAACGCGCTACTGTCCGAAGCTATCCGCCTAAACGCCTCAGATATTCACATCGAAACCTTTGAAAAACGCCTATCGGTACGCTTTCGGGTGGATGGGGTGCTTAAAGAAATCGTCAGTCCAAAACGGGAACTGTCACCACTACTGGTGTCGCGTATTAAAGTGATGGCAAAACTCGATATCGCTGAAAAACGGGTACCGCAAGATGGACGCATCTCATTACGTCTGGCTGGGCGAGAAGTGGATGTGCGGGTGTCGACCTTGCCATCAAATTTTGGTGAGCGTGTAGTGATGCGGCTTTTGGATAAACAAGCGGGTCGGTTAAATATGACCTATTTGGGTTTGTCAGACAGTGATTATAGCGAGCTTAAACGCTTAATTCATCGCCCGCATGGCATAATTCTTGTCACAGGTCCGACAGGTTCGGGCAAAACCACGACGCTGTACGCGGCTTTAACGGATTTGAACGATAACACCCGTAATATTTTGACCGCTGAAGACCCAATTGAATTTCAGCTAGATGGTATTGGGCAAACCCAAGTCAATAATAAAGTGGATATGACCTTTGCCCGTAGTTTGCGAGCCATGCTACGCCAAGACCCTGATGTGGTGATGGTGGGGGAGATTCGCGATTTAGAGACCGCAGAAATTGCGGTGCAAGCGTCACTCACAGGTCACTTGGTACTCTCGACCCTGCATACCAATACGGCGATTGGTGCGGTGACGCGGCTACAAGATATGGGGGTTGAGCCGTTTTTGCTGTCATCGAGCCTCATTGGCGTGGTGGCACAGCGACTAGTGCGCACCTTGTGTCCGCATTGTCATACATGGACAGCCGCCGATGGCTATCAAACGCAGATTTTTACTGAAATAGGTGAAGTCGGGGAGATTAAACTGCCAAAACCCGTGGGCTGCGAGAAATGCAATCACTCAGGATTTCGGGGACGTACTGCGATTTATGAAGTAGTGCCTGTCGATGACAAATTGCGACAACTGATTCATAGTCAAACAGCCGAATTTGAGTTAGAAGCGTATGCCCGCAGCAAAACACCGTCAATTCGTGCCGATGGACTCAAAAAAGTGTTGGCAGGGAAAACTACATTGGAAGAAGTATTACGTGTCACTAAAGAAAAAGAGATGTGATATATTTTTCTAGTGTTAATGAAAAAATGAATATAGGTCGCTAAATTGATACAAATAACTTTTGACCAAAATAAAGCTGAAAGTAATAAAATCAAACATGGTGTAAGTTTTGATGAAGCAAAAATTGCATTACTTGACCCGAATGCGCTAGTACGTGAAGATTTTGACCACGATGAACCAAGATTTGTATTATTAGGCATGGCAAATCGCTTGTTAGTTGTTGTCTATTGTTATGTGGATAATGATGATATGATTCGGTTAATATCTGCACGAAAAGCAACCAAAAACGAGGAAAAACAATATGCAAACTGAATACGATTTCTCAAATGCTCAAAGAGCGACACAAATTTCCCATCTTAATCGGTTGCGAGAACAACAGCATTTGCTGGATAAAGATGTGAGTGATTGGCTTGTAACCCAAGATGATGATACTAAAAAACATATCAGTGAAATGATTCGCCAAGTAATGGCAATTAAAATTCACACACAATCTACTGTTTAAATTATGTGTTTTAGTCACTGATGCAATGAATAACTTGCATTTTTTCAATTGACAAACGGATAAAGTTTTCGATTTTCTGACAGTGAGTGATAGATTGCTTATGGTTATTTTTCGCAAAATAGTCTGCCAAATTATTTAATTCAACGACCAGTGATTTAGCAACATTCGGATAAATCACTGGGTCATTATAGAAGTTATCTAGTAGCCAAGTAAGCGTTGAAAAGTTAGTGTTACCTTCGGCTAAACGTAAAATACGTTCGTCCTCATGCGAAATTTGACAATTAATTTTCTCATTGTCACAATCAAACCACATGTCAAATGCCATTATCTTAACCTAAAACCTCCACCAACTCACCTTCCACCAAATGCGGACTCATGGCTCGCGTGACTTTTACCATCACCAGTTTACCAATCAACGTGTCATCGCCTTTGAACAATACCGTTCGCGTATTATCTGCCGTTCCCATCAAAAATTCAGGATTGCGGTCGCCATGTTGCTCCACCAGCACACGCACGGTTTGACCCACCATGCCTTGGGTTTTTGCCCAAGTCGAATCGACAATCACCTTTTGAAACTCAGCCAAACGGGCTTTTTTGGTTGCTATATCGATATTGTCGGGCAAGTCTGACGCAGGCGTACCTGGACGCTTGGAGTAAATAAAGCTATACGAATGGTCAAAATCCAAATCTTTGGCAAGATTGAGCGTATCTTGGAAATCTTGGTCGGTTTCATTGGGAAACCCGATAATAAAATCGCTTGATAAATACATATCAGGGCGCACCGCGCGCAGTTTGCGGATTTGCTCAATGTAGATATCAATGGTGTGGTTACGCTTCATGGCAGCTAGGATAGCGTTGGAGCCACTTTGCACGGGTAGGTGCAGGTGGGATACCAGTTTTGGTATTTTGGCATACGCTTCAATGATATCATCGCTAAATTCCAGTGGATGGCTGGTGGTATAGCGAATACGCTCAATGCCGTCAACGTGCGCCACATAATGCAATAACTCACTAAAACGGCAAATTGTGCCATCGTGTTTTTCACCGCGGTAGCCATTGACGTTTTGCCCCAATAGCGTTACTTCACGTACCCCTTGGCTAGCAAGGCTGTCAATCTCGGCAAGTACATCATCGAGTGGGCGCGAGATTTCTTCGCCTCGGGTGTAAGGCACCACGCAAAATGAGCAGTATTTTGAGCAGCCTTCCATGATGGATACAAACGCCTTAAACCCTTCCACTTTGGACTCGGGTAAAAAGTCAAATTTTTCGATACTTGGGAAAGACACATCGACGACGCCGATACGGTTTTTGGGTTTGACATCCAGCTGTTTGGTGGATTGGTCATACAGTTCTGGCAGGCGATGCAGGGTTTGCGGTCCAAACACCATATCGACATGCGGGGCACGGCTTTGGATTTTATCACCTTCTTGTGACGCCACGCAGCCACCCACACCGATGACCAAATTCGGGTTTTTCTCTTTAAGCTTTTTCCAGCGTCCGAGTTCAGAAAATACTTTTTCTTGCGCTTTTTCACGAATCGAGCAGGTATTCATGAGCAGCACATCGGCTTCTTCAGGATTGTCCGTTAGCACCATGCCATGGGAGTCGCCTAGCACATCTGCCATTTTTTCAGAGTCATACACATTCATCTGACAGCCTTGGGTCTCGATAAACACGCGTTTGACACGAGTATCCGCTGGTAGCATGGTGGGTTCAACACTCGCCGCTAGCGTTGGCGTTACCAAATTTTGAGTTTTGGAAATCTGTGCTTTTGGGTCAAAAGTAGTAACTGTCATGACTACACCTAAATGTTTCGCCTAAAATAAACCCTCAATTATAACAGATTTTTTTGGCAAGATGCGGTAGTGATTATTTTGACAGCACTAAATAAATGACATCGGTGCTAAAATTGCCAGCCTCATCTATCTCAAAATATTGTCTAACAGGCGCGGCACAATTTTTTTGTAAGCCTCGTATCACTTGTATGCTGGTATCAGGGGTATGCATACGGGCGACCCAACTGTCAAAATTTAACGTCAGTTTTTGCATCTCGACAGTCGTCACGCTAAAGCCGGTGATTTCTGCAAAATACAACCACTCGGCAAGACTATAATCTTTGACATGACTGGGATCGCGGATGGTTTCAATGGTCTGTAAAAAATTATTGAGCACGGGGTTGCTATTGCCCAACACATCGACAATCACCACTTTGCCACCGTCAGCTAGGGCGCGATGCATCTCAAATAGCGCTTGTGGTACATTTTGCCAATGGTGCGCAGAATAGCGCGTGATAATGGCATCAAATTGCTGGTCGGCAAAGGGTAATTTTTCTGCTGTACCGATTTGTGTGGTGATATTGGTTAAGCCGCGTGCTTTGGCTTGGCTGGCGACAACTTCGGTCATCGTAGGGGTAATGTCATAAGCAATCACTGATGTGGCAACAGGAGCCACCTGATAACTGACGTGCCCACCGCCACAGCCCAAATCCAATATATGCGCAAGCTTGTGCGTCTCAATCAACTGCTTTATTTTGTCGAACTCAGCGCCTTGCGCATGGACAGCGCTATTGAGGTAGTTGTGGGATTTGTCTTGGTATTGTTGAATATTTAGGGCGTGTTGGGTATGGGTCATGGCTTATCGCATTTAGTTAGCTAATAATAAGCTTATCATAAGCCAAATAATATATAATTTATAGTTAATTAAGTTTAAAATTGGAAAACTATTGGTTATATAAAATACGCTGCAACATTTTTATACAATTAGTTGAGATTTGGGTAAATTTTTTTTAGTCGACAATCGTTATAATCGCTTCAGCAAGGTTAACCAATTTTTACATTACTTTTGTCATTTTTTGCCTATTTATCTTATTTCTTATTAAAGGTCTTACCAATATATTATGAAAAATCTCAAGCTTTCGATGATTTCATGCGGTGTGATTGCTGTTTTTGCAGAGTCTGCTTGTGCAAGTAGCTATTCTGTAGGGACGCCTAGCACGGCGGATAGTTATTTTAACCAAGCCGAACGTGAAGCTAGCCGTGGCAACTTATCGCAAATGGGCAACTATCAGCAAATGATGGCGGGTGGCAGTCTAGCCATGTATCCAGAATATTGGCAGCTTAATAAAGACTTAGACGCCGAGCCTGCATCAGCGATTGTGAGTTTTGCCAACCGTTATCCACAAACAGCGATGGCAGAAAAATTGGCAGCGGATTATGCGGAAACCAAAGCGCGGATGGGTGATTATGATGCGGTTAGACAAGTGGCGAGCTATGTAACCAATCCTGATGCCAGTGAAGCTTGTGCCATTGCGTTAGGCTTCAATCATGGTGGCGATAGCATGCGCGCTTATACCGAAAAAGGTAATGTTTGGCTCAACACGGATAAAAAACTGCCGCAGCTTTGCCAACAGTTGGCGACAGAGCTCAATGGCAATCGCATGGTTAGCAATGATGACCGTGAGCAGCGACTGTACCGTATGCTACGCACGGGCAACAATGGTGACATCGTGCAGCTTGCCAGCCGATTGGGCGTGCAGATGAGCTACAATCAGCTCATGAGCATCAGTAGCAGTCCCAATGCGTTTTTCTCACAAATCGGAAGTATGCCAGCGACCGCCAGCAATCGGTATTTATATTTATATGGCTTAGGGCAACTTGCCAAAAAATCTGTCAGTGAAGCGGCGATGCAGCTCAACTATGATGTGGGGCGAAACCCGCAGTTTTTTGATGCCAAAACTCGTCAATATGCCTACCGTACCTTGGGTGTGGCAAGGATGGGCGTCAATACCGATCAAGGGTTTAGTAGTGACGCGGTTGATTGGATGCAAAAAAGTCTGGGCGTACCATTTAATAATGAAGAAGCCGAAAACTATGCCCAAGCAGCGATACGCTATAGCCGATGGTCAGATTTGGCACAAGCCATTGGCGCAATGGACTATAAAAATCAGCAGCAACCGATATGGCAATATTGGCTTGCCAAAGCCTACAAATTGGGCGGCACTAACCAGCAGCGTCAACAAGCCAATCAGCTATTTAGTCAATTGGCGCAAACCAATGACTATTATGGACTGCTCTCCAAAGACCAACTGGGGCAGCGTTTTGACCGCTTACCGACCAATCCACCGGTGAGTAATAGTGATTACTCACGCCTCGCAAACGATAGTTTCTTTAATCGCGCATTTACCCTCTATAAACTTGCCGCCAATCCCAGCTATACCAACCGTGAATGGAACTGGGCGGTAAAAAAAGCACGAGACCGTGGTGATGAGACGATGATTTTGGCAGCGGCGCAAACCGCATCGGACATGGGATGGTATGACCGTGCTATCTACGCGTTGGAGTCTACCAAAACGATTCCAAATTCGGCACTGGCATTCCCAATGCCCCATCAGTCTAGTGTCGTGCAATACAGCCGCCAAGCGGGAATCGATCCTGCCTGGGCGTATGGCATCATGCGTCAAGAAAGCCGTTTTAATATCGGCGCGCGTTCGGGTGTTGGGGCGGGGGGGTTGATGCAAATCATGCCAGACACCGCGCGCTATATCGCACGTAAATTGGGCGAACCGTATGAACCATCTCGCGTCGCAGGGGGTGATACCAATATCCGCTATGGTACGTATTATATGGGCGATATTTTAAATAAATTGGGCGGTCAACCTGTATTAGCCACCGCGGGCTACAATGCAGGGCCAGGTAAGGCCAAAACTTGGCAACCTGAGAACGGTAGCCTAGCGGCCGATCAGTATGTTGAGACCATTCCTTATTCAGAAACGCGCAATTATGTCAAAGCCGTGATGGAAAATGCGACCAATTATGATGTGCTGCTTGGCGGCAGCAACCAACCGATTACTCAGCGTATGGGTACTATTGCTGCTAAATATTAAATTAATCTGAATTAAATAAACCTGCTAAATCCGCTAAAACAACAGCTAATTGATTGATAATAGTCAATAAATTACTGTTGTTTTTTAGTATATACAGGGTTTACAAATTCTGACCTAATCAGTATGATTTCAAAAAATTGACATGACTCATCAAGGTTAGTTGCAATGGGAAAAAATTAAGTTTTTTCAAGCAAAAAATTGATAGGTCAACAACCCCTGCTGTCACTTCTATTTTAAAAGCTCACTGTAAACGTTAAAACAACCTGCTTGTTTTTAATCACCAACTATTTGGTTTAATTGTTATGCTGTCATCTTGTCTAAAAACGTTACTCGATTTTACCAACTTGCACGCGGCATCACACGCCGTGAAATGGGCATTGTTACAGTTTCCATTACAGTTTAAAGATGATAAGGCGGCGGCAAATTTAGCTAGTTTAGTTATCAACTCAAGTCATCAAAAAAGGGCAAAGTTTAGCGGCTATTTGTCACTTGGCTACTTACTACTTGGCTGCTTGGCGGTGATGGGTACTATAGCAACCCCAGCTGCCCATGCCGACAGTGTTTTAGGGGTGGAATTATCCCCTGCTGTCTGCAAGCTCAACCCATACATGGGTAATCTTCGCCAATGTATCGAAGGCAATCCGATGACGGTGAATTTTTATCGGGTGGCGAACCAGTCTTGTAGTAATAGCCGCTACAGCATGTCGCCACTGCAAGAAAAGATCACCTCAAAAGTCATTCCAGACGGTAATATTCGCAAAAATATTTGGCAGCAGTATGGTCGCTGCAGTGGTCTAAGTACCCCTAATTATTTTCGCACCATTACCTCACTTGCCAGTCAATTAAAACTTCCAAAAGAACTCAGTAGCGGTCGCAGTTATCGATTCACGTCCAGTGGCTTGAGCCACCAATTATTATCTTTAAACCCTGGCATGAAGCCAAACTCGTTTAATTTTTTCTGTCAAAAAAATAGTGCAGGTCAATCTGTATTGACCTATATTAACGTGTGCTATGACAATAACGGACGGTTTGCCCAATGTGCCACCCGCTCTTACGCCTGTCCTAGTCAATTTTTGATTGATGGTAATTATTGAGGGATGGCGGTATCAATTTTTGCCTAGTTTTAAGCGTTTTTTATTTTGTTCTTTGCCTTACTTTAACCCATAATTGTCAAGCTCACCCGACAATTGACCCCATAAATTTATGGTCTTTGATGGTGACAAGTGATAAACTAGGCAAGCTTTTTTAGACAACTTTTTCTGCTTTTTTCACTGCCTTGCTTTTGCAAAGGATCTTGTACTTATCATAATAGGAGCTTTCAATGAAACAGCCTGTTCGTGTTGCGGTGACTGGTGCTGCTGGTCAAATCAGTTATTCATTATTATTTCGTATCGCATCGGGTGATATGTTAGGTAAAGACCAACCTGTCATTTTACAATTATTAGAAATCACACCAGCCTTAGAAGCTTTAAAAGGTATGGTAATGGAACTTGAAGATTGTGCATTCCCATTGCTAGCGGGCGTCGTACAAACTGACGACGCTAACGTTGCGTTCAAAGATGCGGACTATGCCCTACTGGTAGGTGCCCGTCCTCGTGGCCCAGGCATGGAGCGTAAAGATTTGCTCGAAGCCAACGCCGCCATCTTCTCTGCACAAGGTAAAGCCTTGAACGACAACGCTAGCCGTAATGTCAAAGTATTGGTTGTGGGTAACCCAGCCAACACCAACGCCTTAATCGCACAGCGCAATGCCCCAGACCTAGACCCACGTAACTTTACAGCGATGACACGTCTTGACCACAACCGTGGTATGGCGCAATTGGCTGAAGAAACTGAAACTACTGTGAATGACATCAAAAAAATGATCATTTGGGGTAACCACTCTTCAACCCAGTACCCAGATTTGACTTTCACTACGGTAAAAGCTCAACCTGCCCTAGAGCAAGTACAACGTGACTGGTACGAAGGTACTTATATCCCTAACGTACAACAACGTGGTGCTGCCATCATTAAAGCACGTGGTGCCTCATCAGCGGCATCTGCGGCAAACGCTGCCATTGCGCACATTCGTTCATGGGCACTAGGCACCGACGAGAATGATTGGGTATCTATGGGTGTTTACTCAAACGGTGAATATGGCATCCAAAAAGGTCTTATCTATTCATTCCCATGTACTTGCCAAAATGGCGACTGGAAAATTGTTGAAGGGCTAGACGTTTCATCGGCTTTCTCACAAGAAAAAATGAAAGCCACTGAAACTGAATTGGCTGAAGAGCGTGATGCAGTAAGCCATTTATTACCTAACTAATTAGGTTACAATCTTTTAACTTCACAAAAAAACCAGTCTCATTAGGCTGGTTTTTTTACATGAAATAACCACACTATACAATCAAATCACATTTTTTTTACTCAATTTTGGCTACAATGGTCTAACGGTAAGAATAACCCATGGCACTTTTTTGATAATTTTGAATAAAATGAGTGCTAAACAATAATGACATTACAATAACCATTGATACTTTTTAGAGTACTAGGAGAACCACAATGATGATAGATGGCGAAAGAAACATTAATATGTTGTTTGAGCAAATGGGCATGGACAGCGATGATGCATCCATTGAAGCTTTTATCCAAAATAACCAACTGCCACAGTCAGTAAAGCTTAGTGATGCGACCGTTTGGACTGATAACCAACGCAAATTTTTAAAAGAAGAATATCATGCAGATGCAGGTTGGATTGAAATTATCGATGAATTAAATACCCGTCTGCATAAAGATGCCATGGATGCGGCGAATCTAACCAAATAATTGACTTAGTCAGTTAATTTTTTGATACAAGATCAGCACTAAAAAACCCAATCAAACGATTGGGTTTTTTAGTGCTCAAATACTCAAATGTTTAGTTAGCCAATTTTTGTAAATGGGTAATACGGTCATCAAGGGAGGGATGGCTGGCAAATAACTGGGCAAAACTAAACCCTCCTTTACCTTCATTAATCGCAAAGGCTTTCATGCCTTGTGGCATATAGTCAGGATGCTGGCTGGCAGGTTTTAACGCTTCTAAGGCAGCAATCATGTTGTATTTACCTGCCAAACGCGCGCCTGCTTCATCCGCACGGTATTCACGGTAACGAGAGAACCACATGACCACCGCTTGTGCAGCAATACCAAACACAATATCTAATACCATACTGGTAATGTAATAGCCCATGCCAGGTGAATTGCTCTCGTTTTTAAAGACCGCCTGATCTACAAATAAACCCACAATACGCGCAAAGAACATCACAAAGCTGTTAACCACACCTTGAACAAGCGCTAAGGTCACCATATCACCATTGGCAACGTGACCAATTTCATGGGCAAGTACCGCTTCGACTTCTTCTTGGTTCATCGATTGTAGTAGCCCAGTCGATACCGCAACCAAAGCTTTGTTTTTATTCCAACCTGTCGCAAAGGCATTGGGTGATGGATTATCAAAGATACCCACTTCTGGCATATCAATATTGACGTTTTGCGCCAAACGGCGAACCGTTTCGACCAGCCAAACTTCCAACTGGGTAGCAGGCTGTTCAATAACTTGCGTACCTGTAGAGCGTTTGGCGAGCCATTTTGACATCAACAGCGATACAAAAGACCCTATCATACCGTAGATGAAACACATCACCAGCAGGCTAGTGGTGCCTGTGCCACCCAAATTGAACCCTAGCATTGGCGCGATGACGTTCATGACGATACCAAACACCACCATCACCGCTAGGTTAGTTAAAAGAAATAAGCCAATTCGTAACATGACGGTTTCCTAAAGACAATCAAACGATTAAATATACTTATCAACAATAAGTTGACTATGATATTTAATATAATAGCGTTTAATGCAACAAATTAAAGGGAAAAGTGGCATAAATTTGTAACATAAAAAAAGCCAGTATTAAACTGGCTTTGCGGTGATAGACACGCTTGCTAGCGGACGATAGTATAAGAGTTAGCGGAATTGTAGCTAACATTTTGAAAGCCATTGCTGCTAGTACTAGAGCGCAGATTGGGGTCATTGCGATATAAGTTGTTGTAGCGGCTTAATACACGTTGTACGTAGTCACGGGTTTCACGAAATGGGGGAATACCGCCGTATTTACTGACATTGCCTTCACCGGCATTATAGCTCGCTATCACATGCTGAACATTACCAAAACGGTTTTGTAAAAATTTCAAATACTTTGCCGCGCCTTCGATGTTCTCGGCAGGGTTCCAAGCGTTATACACACCAAACCGCCTAGCCGTCGCAGGCATTAATTGCATTAACCCCTGTGCCCCAACAGGTGAGCGCGCGTTGGGATTAAAACCTGATTCAGTATGCATCATCGCTTTCATCAATGCAGGGTCGACACCATGACGCAGCGCAGAAGCCACAATCATACTATCGTAGCTATTTTTGTTGCCACGTGCACTGGCAGCTACTGCAGCTTCATTGGCGCCCCAATTGCTATAACTATGCACATTGGTATCCGCGTAATAAGTCACTTTGACTTTTTTAGTAAAGTTTTGGAAATTATTTCCTGCAGGGCGGTTGTTGCTGACTACATTGGTCAACAGTACCTGACCGTTGCTATCTTTAAACACATACATATTGCCAGCGTTCGCTGCATCCATACTTGCCAAACCACCCAATGACAATAGGGAAGCCGATAGCAAATAGGGTAGGCGAGTTTTCTTTGCAAACAATACCATAAATATACCTATGTAAAATTTTTGACAATACGTCACGGTAAAGCACATGACTATAAAATTTGAAGTTAGCGTAATGCTTTAAACCGACATAAAAAGATAAAATTCGTTATGTTTCAATGACATTTGATAACAATATTATAAAACAATTGGCATGAAATATACCATAAATCTGTCAAAAACTGGTTAAAGTTTACAAAAAATCAGATAAGGGGAAATAAGGGAATAAATTGCCAAAAAACTTGTAGACCTTTTGGGTTGGATACGAAGGATTAGAAAAACAAGGGCTCAAAATTTTTAGCCATAAAAACTATCAAATTTTCAAGCCTTAAATCTTAAAAAAAAAGTAAAATTTTTTGCTTGCACTTTGCAAAAAACTATAACTCTATGATTTATATAAATAAAATAATTGGTTAAAAAATGACCAATTTAGAGATAACCTATAGCGATATGCGGTTTATTGTTGTCAAGTCATAAGTTATCCACATGGTTATCCACATAAATTGGGGAAAATAACCTAAATGTTTGATATTGATAAAAAATAAAATGAAATAACCCCCAAAATAACTGAAAAAAATCTGATAGCGCAACGGGCGACATGACAAAAGAATGACAAATTGACGAATATATTTTTAAGATTTAATCAACTTATGGTCAATAAGCGCAGTTTATCGCGTGGTATGGTCATTTATTCAGCCAAAAAAAACCTGCACCAACTTAAATTTTGATACAGGTCTACTATTGTTATATTGTTAAATGGCTAACAAGTTATGTCTCGTCGGCAGTATCCAATGGTTGCTGCTGTAGCAATTGTTCAAATGGCTCAAGCACTGGCGCAAGCAGTTTGGCTTGTTCTTGCGACAACACTTCCTCAGGTGCGATACCAAATTCACCCAACAACTGCTTAAGCTTGTCCACCGACATCATGGCAGTCAGTTTAGTTTGACCTGTTTCATCGTAGCTGAGGTCTTCAATCACTTCTAACTTATGCAGTTCGTGTTGCAATTGTCCAAAATTGGCGGGTAAGATTAATTCAAACCGCTGTAATTGACCCACCAATAGTTGCTGCACGGCAAGGGTGAGTTGCTCAATTCCTAATTGCTCATGGGCAGAGACATACACCCGATTGGGCTTGGCTTTATCACTATAACCGATATGCGGCGGCTCACCTGTGAGATCAATTTTATTAAACACATTTAGCACAGGCACTTGATTATCAATTTCCGCTAACACAGATTGTACTGCAGCGATTTGCTCATGCATGTCTTCACGGTGACTATCAATGACATGCAGCAACAAATCTGCCTCTAAGGTTTCTTCTAGCGTGGCATGGAAGGCTTCCACTAGCTCATGCGGCAAATGGCGGACAAAACCGACCGTGTCGACAAGTACCACCTTACCCACGCCCGACCATGACACACTCCGTAGCGTCGGGTCAAGCGTCGCAAATAGCTGATTGGCGGCATAGATGTTTTCATGGGTCAGGGTATTAAACAAGGTAGACTTACCCGCATTGGTATAACCGACCAGTGAAATTGTCGGTACTGATGATTTTTGGCGTTTGGCACGACCTTGTGCGCGGGTTTGTTTGACCTTATCAAGCTTGGCTTTGAGCTGCCCGACACGCACCTGTAACAAGCGTCTATCGGTTTCAAGCTGGGTTTCACCTGGGCCGCGCAGACCAATACCGCCTTTTTGGCGCTCCAAGTGCGTCCAGCCGCGTACCAAGCGAGTCGCTAAGTGATTAAGCTGGGCAAGCTCAACTTGCAGTTTACCTTCATACGTTCGAGCACGCTGGGCAAAAATATCCAAGATAAGACCCGTTCTATCAAGCACACGGCACTGCACCAAGCGCTCAATATTGCGCTCCTGCGATGGGGTCAAACTATGGTTAAAAATGACAATATCTGCCTCGTATTGCTTGACAAGTTCCCCGATTTCTTCAGCTTTACCCGTACCCACAAAGTATTTAGCGTCAGGCTTAGACCGCGTACCTGTGACCAAGGCTTGTTTTTGCGCCCCAGCCGAATCCACCAGCAATTCAAATTCTTCCAAATCGTCTGGGTCATTGAGATGGGTAATATTTAAATGGACCAAGATGGCTTTTTCACCACCTTCATAACGCTCAAAATACTCCAATGATTTATCCTTTCGTTGTGAGTGTAGAAATGTGTCTATATCTAAATATATTATCTAAGTCTATTAAGTTAAACATTCGCTTAAATAGTCGATAGCTGCGTTAGAAAAAGCGCTAGACACGATAGAGGGATTATGTATATCAATATAAGGTTTTTTTGCAGAACTTTTAGTCAAATTTACAATTAGTAACTTAAAACGGGGGTAAAGGCGCAGGTTTGGTCATGGTTTTGCCATGAAAACGTCATTGAAAAGACACGGGTGTCACGCATACTGACCTTATACAGACTGGCTGACCACCCAATCAGATGATGGCGGCTTTGTAGCTTTGACAATGAGTCAGTGACAAGCAAAGGCATTTTTCGCTCAGCAGCTAGCCAATGCCATAGCAAAAACCACCATAGGTAACAGTAAGATGACTGATTTTGTAGAAACTAATGTTGTAGAACAAAATAACCGCGCCAAATTATACGAAGATATCGCCACTTATCCTGTTGATAGTCTTTTTAATACCCAGTTTGTTGCGCAGTTGCTGGCACATAATTTTGCTGATATGCCAGTGGTAGAGACCCTAGCCCCGCTGGTCAAGCCAACGATTAGCCGCCCAAGTACCCGCCAACGCCCGTTATTTAAGTCAGTGATTATTAACGTGAGCGAGGATAAGTTTTCGCTACAAACCGAGCAGCATTTGCTCAATGCCCAGCGCCTACGCACTTTGACCTTTACCCAAGCGTTTTCAGTAAGTTTTGCGGGATTTCATCCAAGCTCAGAGCGGCCGCTAGATCGGGATGATTTTGATAATTATTGCACCCATGTGGTGGTGTATGACGAAACCAAGCAAGATAGCTTTGGGCAGCCACTCGCGGTGGCAACCACCCGATTATTGGATAAAAACGGCGCGATAAAAGCTGGGCAGTTTTATAGCGAGCATGAGTTTAGACTGGGTCGCTTGCTCGATGATTACCCGTATAATGTGCTAGAAATCGGTCGCACCTGTGTGCACCCAGATTACCGAGGTATTACCACAATTAATCATTTGTGGGAATCCATCGCGGCAGTCGCCAAAGCTTACAATGTCAATGCGTTTATGGGCTGTGCCTCAGTTCCGATGGAAGAGGGCAATGTGCAAAACTGGTTAGATCATCAGCTTGATAGTACCAAGTTAGATGTCAAAGTGACCCGTAAATTGCCAGAAGACAAATTATCCGCTATCGACTTGGCGCAAGTGGCTGATGTGGACTTGGCAAATCCGCAAAATTTCGCTTTGCCAGCGCTATTGAAAATGTATGTCAAAATGGGCTGTAGTCTTGGCGCAATGGCTTGTTATGACCCTGAGTTTGATTGTGCCGATGTGTTTGTTTGGTTGCCGTTTGAACAGGTCAAACCGCGCTATCAGCACTATTTGCACTAACTTGTTTATTGATAAAGGCAAAGATGCTAATCTTGACCAATATAAACCGGGTTTGGTTACTGTTATTGAGTGATTGATACTTACGGATTGCTATTGGGTTATTGCTAAAACTCAAACAGACCTAGTAAGCCGTGTGCCCAATAATTTGCTATACTACATCCACAATTTTTCACTCACATATTTACCTTATGCAAAAATCTGACTCTAACCTCGCCCCATCTGTGCTGACGATCAGCAGCCTACTAAGCGAAACGGCAAAACAACTGCGACAACCTGCTACCTACAGTAAAAAGAATTTGGCGACCCAGTGGCAACGTAGCAAGCGCGTTGTGAGCTTAATGGCTGCGATTCAAACAGGGGTTGGCTATGCGTGGCAGATTAGCCGCACACCGAATCCCGATAATCAGCAAATCATCCAACAGATTCAAAAATTCTGTAAAAAATCGCTTAAATCGTTAGGCATTGAGGTGATTGCACTTGAGCCAATACCGACACATCACGCGCTATGGGCGAGCAACCATATCTCTTGGCTCGATATCCCTGTGGTGGGTAGTATTGTACCGACCTTCTTTTTGTCCAAAGCCGAAATCGCGCATTGGCCGGTGATTGGTTGGATGGCGACCACCGCCCACACTTTATTTATCCAGCGCGGTTCGGGCGATACCAGCAAAATCAGTGAGCAGATGAGTGAGTTTTTATCACAAGGCTCACCCGTGGTTTTCTTCCCAGAAGCGACCACCACAGACGGTACAGCGATTAAACGTATTTATGGCAACTTGTTGCAGTCTGCGATGGACAGCCAAGTGCTCATTCAACCGATTGTGATTTGCTATGTCAACCAAGATGGCGAACTTGACCAAAACATTCCGTATTATGGCGATATTGGGTTGATAGATAGCGTCAAACGTGTACTCGATAACCGCCCTGCCAAAGCCTATGTGTTGCCGTTACCAGCCATTGACCCTGCGGGTAAAACCCGAAACGAAATTACCGCCATCTTGCAGCAGCGCATGGTGGATGGACTGGCGCGCTTGCATGGGCAAGTGCTTCACCCTAAACAGCCTTAATCGTTACGACTATAATTAAGTAGAAAAGCCAAGCTGCCATCACCTTGGCTTTTTTTTATCATGTGAATATCACAGACGCTCACTAAATTTTTTCAGTCAAATAGCATTGTAATAAAAGGTAAAAATTTCACCAAATCTGTTATTATGTACGTAACAAAACGTTATATGACAATCACTTGCGATTAAATACTCGCTACAGCGGTTAAACCGTTAACCTGCATCAATTACCCATGAGCCACGCTTAATCGAACCGTCACTGGACAACGTTTCTTATCTATTTTTTTGCACGACTATTTTATACGATTATTGTTGCACCGTTATTTTTACACTTTGCCCACCACAATGATGAATGAGTTTAATACCGATTGGATGAGCGCAAGCTTGTGGTTATTTTGCCCCGTAAATTTTTTCACTACCCCTCTAAATTTGTTTACTAAAAAGGTTCTTGATATGCGTACCGATATGTTCCAACAAATCTTAAATGACCTAAACAGCTCTTCAGCAGACGTAGAAGCCTCTGCGCTGATTTCAACCGATGGTTTGATGATTGCGTCAGCCTTGCCAGCGGGCATTGATGAAGACCGTGTCGGTGCGATGTCAGCCGCGCTACTATCGCTCGGTGACCGTGCAGGTCGAGAACTAGCGCGTGGCAGTATCGAGCGCGTCATGGTGCAAGGCGAAAAAGGCTATGTGATTATGTCGGCATCGGGTACAGAAGCGGTATTGACCATTTTGACCAAACCAAATGCCAAATTAGGTCTGGTGTTCTTGGATATGAAGCGTGCGGCTGAAGCCTTATCAAAACTTATCTAAAACTTATAAACATTAAAAAGTTTCCCCTTTTCAGCCAATCACTAATATTAGCAACCGTGACTCAATCAAAAATTTATAAGGAGAGGTAATGAAATCTGTACAATTACCCGATATGGACAAACCGGCGGGCGATGCCACAGCGCATCGTCTGACTTACTCAGATGGCTTAAGTCGTGTCGTTTATACCACCGAAAACGAGCTACCTTACCCAGATGGCAAACTTATCGTTTCACGCGTGGATTTAGATGGCATTATCACCCACGCCAATGACGCCTTCGTGGATATCAGTGGCTATAGCCGTGATGAATTAATTGGCGCGCCGCATCATATTTTGCGACATCCACAAATGCCAAAAGCCGCCTTTAAAGACTTGTGGCAAACAGTCGAAACAGGCAAAAAATGGCATGGCTATGTCAAAAACTTGTGCAAAGATGGCAGCTACTACTGGGTGTATGCGACAGCTGTGCCCAATATCCGCCATGGCGAAACGGTTGGCTATACGTCAGTACGACGCAAACCATCACGCAGCAAAATCGCACAAGCTGAAGCACTGTATCGCAAAATGCTAGAGGAGCAAGCCTAATGACAATTAATTTACTCATTGCGCCTGACTTCGCGCCTGAGCGTTTTGCAGGGTGGCATATGCTCAATACACTGCTACAAAAAAAATCCGGCATTCACATTCACTTACTGACACCCGCGTCTGCGCATGAACAAAACGACTTAATCCAAGCGCAAAACGTGGATATTATCTATGCCAATCCCTTTGACGCAGCGACAATGATTCGGGAGCAGGGTTATCGCGCCGTGGCTCGTCCACTGGGCAAATCTGATGAAATGGTGATTGCTGCAAAAGCCGATAGCGGCATTGTAGCACTTGATGATTTAAAAGTAGGCTGCACCATTGCCATGGCAGATAACCGTGATGTCAAATTGATTGGGCTTCGTCTGCTTGAAGCCGTGGATTTGTTAGAAGCTGACATTACTTGGAAAGTTACCGAGACTTACCAAGCCGCTGCGCGTAATTTGATTAAAGGCGAAGCTGATGCGGCATTCTTTTTATCTGAAGTTTATGATAGTTTGTCACGCTTGACTTTATCGCAGATGCAGGTATTGATTGAAAGTGATTTGAGCGATATCAGCCATGTGTTGCTGGTTAAAGAGAGTTTTGCCGACAGTGAGCCATTTATCGATGCCTTATTAAGCTTAAAAGACACCGCAGAGGGCGAACAAGTATTACAAGAACTGGGGATGAGCGACGGTTTTGAGCCGATGACCCAAGAAGACGGCGAGTTTATGATTGATTTGATGGATACCTTATTGGATTAATCGGTCAAGCTTGTCTTCTTGCCCAACAGCGCAATTCATGTTTAGATGAAGTTGCGCTTTTTTTATGCTGAAGCGTTTTGATTGCCATCGGGTTTAATAGTATAGTAGGGGATAAATGCGGCATTTTTTCACAGCAATAGTCATTAATACCTCACCCTTGTCACATAACTTTTTATATAATTAGGCTAATTTTTTGAGGAATCAGCATGTATTCATTGTCGAATCGTAATCGTAGAAAATTTCAAAAACATTGGCTTAATTTTCGTCTCTATAGTCGCCAAGTGATTGACCAACCGATGAATATGGATATCCATACCAGCCGCATCATGGCAGCGATGGAGCTTGATGAAAAAGAGCCGTTGCAAGGTGCATTAGCCGATATGTTTTATGGTTGTTGGTTTGACGTGCCCTATTTTGGTGACCGTATCCTCAACCAAGTCAGAGAAAAACTAACGCCAACACTGCTACAAGGGTTTGATCAATGCGTCAATCATGGTGAGTATGTGTTTAGCGTCAGCAATCTTGCCACGCGCTGGAGCGTATTGGTATCGCCTTCAATGAACACTTATCAACACCAACTACGTGTGTCCACTGATGACTCAAAAGTAGTGGCACAAATGACGATTGCTTCGCTATTAGATATCATGGAAGAAGAAGACGATCCAGAAGACCAAGCTGAGCAAATTGCCGAAATCGAGGAAGAGTTCTTTAACCATTGTGTTGTTTGTCATGACCGATTGGCATTTAGTATGGTTTGGTGGGAAATGTCAAAAAACAAATGGGATTTTAATGACAAATGGCTTGAGACCAAAGAATATTTTGCCAAGCAAGCTGCTTAACCTTAACCGAATCGATGAATGAGCTTTTGCATTCACCAACGCTATCATACAACATTACCTTCGCCGTCTATCAAAATTTAAGGAAAACACCATGCCAGAACAAAACGACACCTATGTAATTTTAACGCCTGCCGGGGTATTGCATAGTTTTTCAAGCGCCAATCCCTCAGAGCAGCAACTAGCCTTACAAGCGGTGCTCGCCCCTGAACAAAGTATGACGGCACGGGAATGGGGTGAGCGTTATAGTGACACTTGGCTAGATATGTTTATTGAAGAAGGTTGGATTGAAACCATTGAAAAGCGGGTGGTCGCTCCGCACGTGCAGCTAGATAATTTCTTAAAATATGTAGCAGCGAGCCTATCGGGTAGTCGCCGTGTCGTAATTGCATCAGATCAAGGCTTTTGTCTAGCAAAAATGGGCTTTACCCAGCAAGAAGCAGAGACGCTGTCGGTAGCCGCCGCCGATTTTTATGGCTTTTTAGAGCGCCAACAGCAGCGCGGTTGGGCGGTACATGGCTATGGGGTGTCATTTTTTACCAGTATTGATATGTTGATGCCCAATACCAGTATTGTGTTTTTATGGATCAACAAAACGGGCTATTTCTTGATTATTGAAGATGAGCCGCTCATCAATAACCGCGCTTTTGTGGAATTGGTGTGGGGTATTAAAGCGACGGGCGAACGTTTTGAGCAGCGTGCAAGACTGGCAGAACAATCAGACGCAAAAGAAGGTGATGCGGCAGACGATGATACCCAAACAGTTAATTGATAGACAATAAAAAACCGCTGAGAGTTAATCAGCGGTTTTTTATTAAAAGCTTCCATTTAGCTTAATGCCAGTTGAATATCAGCTTAGTGTGATACCTTTACTATCTTTTGGCGTCACTCTAAAAATCTGCACTTTAAACAGTATATTTTGACCTGCCAATGGATGGTTAAAATCCACTTTAATGGCATCTTCATTGACGTCATTGACCACACCCACGAGCGTGGTTTTGCCTTTATCTTCAAATTCCATCATGGTGCCGACTTCAGGCAGATTGCCCGTCACGGCAAACTGGGCGTGACTAAAAGTCTGTACGTTATCAGGGTTCCATTGACCAAACGCTTCGTCAGGCGACAGCGAGGCGGTGCGCGTGTCACCCGCTGTCAAGTTGATGAGTACCTTCTCAAACCCTTCAAGCAGGCTACCATCACCCACCACCAAGCGAACAGGTTCGCCACGCTCAAAGGTTGAGTCGATGACGGTGCCATTTTCTAAGCTGACCTCAAAATGCAAATCAACGGTTGAGTCTTGAGTGATGCGGGTTTGTTCATTTGGCGTAATAATGTCATGATTCATGCGGTTGTTCATCCATCTAAAAATTAAAGGGTGTTACGTTTGGATTCTAATAAAAACGCATCGATTAAAATCAACGCAACGCCAATATTAATCGCCACATCAGCTATATTAAAAATCGGGAAATGCCATGCATTGCCATAGTGCACATGCAAGAAGTCAATCACATAGCCCAAACGTACCCGATCAATCAAATTGCCCAAAGCGCCCGCCATCACCAATGACAAGCCCAACGCCAATAATTTGGCTTGTTGGGGTATTTTGCGTAGATACGCCATGATGCCAAGGGAAACAGCCAGTGCCAGTCCGCTAAACAGCCATTTTTGCCAGCCGCCTTTATCTGCCAAAAAACTAAACGCCGCGCCATGGTTGTGGGCAAGGGTAAAGTTAAAAATCGGCTCAATAATCGCCGTGGTTTGGTACAGCTGGTAGTTGTGCTCAAAGTACAACTTGGTGAGTTGGTCGACAATTATTGCTAAAACCGCAATACCATACCACATCATGGCTTTATTGCCGTTGATGGGTAGGGTAGTGGATGGATGAGTGGCAGCAGTCGTTGCCTGTGTATTAGGCATAATGACGCACCTCGCCTTGACCTTCGACATTCTCTACGCAGCGACCACAGATTTCTGGATGGGCAGGATTGATGCCGATATCCTCGCGAATGTGCCAACAGCGGATACATTTTTCACCCGTGGCAGGCTTGACCACTACCGCAACTTGGTTATTCGAATCAGTGGCTTCATCGGTATAGGTCACATCGCTTGGTTGGTTGGTTAATGCCGCTACATTGGCTTGGCTTGAAATCAACACAAATTTGAGTTCATCGCCTAATCGATTGAGTGAAGCCATGGTAGTATCTGGTGCATACACAGTGACATTAGCCGATAAATTGGCATTAATCACTTTGTCAGTGCGCGCAATTTCGTAGGCTTTGTTAACAGTTTCTTTGACATTCAAAATCGCTTGCCAATCCGATTCGCTCACGTCATCCAATACCACTGGCGGGAATTCATACCATTCTTCGGTAAAGATGTAGCCATTGCCATTGCTTGTATGGGGACCTTTTAAGATTTCCCACGCTTCTTGTGCGGTAAACGACAAAATCGGTGCAATCCAGCGCAGTAACGCATGGGCAATATGATAAATTGCAGTTTGTGCTGAGCGGCGCGCTTCACCATTGGCTTTGGTGGTGTATTGACGGTCTTTAATGATGTCTAAATAAAAACCGCCCAAATCTTGTGAACAAAACCCCACCACCGCTTGACACACTTGGTGAAAATCCATGTTGGTATAAGATTGGCGAATATCAGCTTGCACCGCCTCAGCGCGTTTTAAAATATACTTGTCAAGGCTGACCATATTGCTAGCATCCACCATGTCGGTGGCTGGGTCAAAGTCGTCTGTATTCGCCAGTAAAAAACGAATGGTGTTACGAATACGGCGATACATATCAGTGGTGCGCGCAAAGCCTTCAGTCGATACCGCCATCTCGTAACGGTAGTCACTTGAACCGACCCATAGACGCACGATATCAATACCATATTTATTGGCAAGTTCTTGCGGCTCAAAACCTTTGGTATTGCCTTTGGATTTTGATAATTTATAGCCTTTGGCATCTACGGTAAACCCGTGCGTCAACACTTGCTTGTACGGTGGACGACCATAAATCGCTTCACTCACCAAAAGCGACGACTGGAACCAACCCCGATGTTGGTCAGAGCCTTCAAGGTATAAATCCGCAGGATTGGCTAAGTCGGGACGATTGGCGAGCACGGCAAAATTGGTTGACCCTGAGTCAAACCACACGTCTAGCGTATCGGTCGATTTTTGATACGCTTTAGCATCATCCCCAATAAAGTCTTCAGCCGCGGCATCAAACCATGCTTCCACACCACCTTGCTCAATCACTTGCGCGACTTTTTCCATCAGCTCAGCCGTATTTGGGTGCAAATTGCCCGTGTCTTTATGGATAAAAAAGGCAATCGGCACGCCCCAAGTACGTTGGCGGCTGATACACCAATCTGGGCGACCATGCATCATCGATTCGATGCGATTTTGTCCCCAATTTGGCGTCCATACCACCTTTGGAATATCGGTCAACGCCTGCTCACGCAGACCTTGGCTTTCCATGTTGATAAACCATTGTGGCGTTGAACGGAAAATAATCGGCGTTTTGTGTCGCCAGCAATGCGGATAGCTGTGAGTAATCACGTCATGCTTGAGCAAATGGCCACTGGTTTTGAGCGTTTCGATAATTTTTGGTTGCGCTTTATAAATATGCTCGCCGACAAAAACTTTGGCTTCAGGCAAATACACGCCATTACCTGCGACTGGGTTTTCGGTAGGCAAGTGAAATTTTTGCCCGACCATATAGTCATCGACGCCGTGCGCGGGCGCAGTGTGTACCAAACCCGTACCGCTATCTGCCGTCACGTGGTCGCCTGTGATAATCGGCACTTGACGCTCGGCAATCAGTGGGTGCTGGGCTTTAAGTACAGTTAATGCATCGCCTTTCACGGTCGCCAACACATTGTATTCTTTGGCGTTAAACACACTCATTAAATGCGCAACTAAATTGTAAGCGACAATTAAATGGCTGATTTTTGCCTGTGGTTTTTCGCCTGCCATTTGATAAAACAAGCGCTCGCCCAAACCGTTGTCAGCGGTTTTTTGATAAGTTGCGCCAATTTTTTCTAACGCTTTAGCCGAACGCTGATTATCGGGGGCAACATGAAACCAAATCGTTTCTCGCTGCGGTTGGGCGTGACTTAGCATAACCGATTTAATTTCGGCATTTGCCCCTGAACCCCAATAATTACGGGTCAAAAAGGTATAGCCAATGGCAATCGAATTTTCTGCAACATTATCATCATAAAAACGGGTTGTGCCGATAATGTTATTGGTTTTTTTATCGACAATCGCAAAGGCTTTTTGCTCAACGGCTTTTTTGAAATACGGCTCAAATACGGCAGGTTCGTGGCGTTTTTCCGGTAACGATTCCCAAATCAAAGGGTCAGATGCACTTGCCTGTAAAGCGGTTTTATCGTCTTTGGTTAAACGGCGAAGTAAATAATTAGGCGTGTCTAGGGTGGTAGGAATAGCAAACGCTTGTTTGTTAAACGTGACTTTTACCACGGAGTACTCTAGCTCAGAGCTTGCGGTAATCGCCTGATTGGCAGGCAACGTCCAAGGCGTGGTAGTCCAAATCACCGCCTGTAAAGCGCCATCAATCGCTTTAGTCGCCGCTAATGCTTCACGGTTGACGATATCAAAACCGACATAAATCGCATCGGATTTTTTATCTTCATATTCCACTTCCGCTTCCGCGAGTGCCGAACCACAATCCAAGCACCAATTCACCGGCTTCATACCGCGAGTAATATGCCCTTTTTTGTAGATTTCTGCCAATGCGCGGACGGTATCAGCTTCTTGCTTGAAGTTCATGGTCAGATAAGGATTTTCCCAGTCACCCAATACGCCCAAGCGTTTAAAGTCGACCATTTGCAGGTCAATTTGGCTTTTGGCATAGTCACGGCAAGCGCCGCGAAACTCGGTTGACGTCACGATGGCGCCGTTTTTACTTTTGTCTTTATGGGGTTGACCCACTTTACCGACAATGCCTTCTACCTTTTGCTCAATCGGCAGCCCATGACAATCCCAACCCGGTACATACGGCGCGTCATAACCGTCAAGCGTCTTGTATTTGACAATCATGTCTTTAAGCACTTTATTCACCACGTGACCCAAGTGAATTTGACCGTTGGCATAAGGAGGGCCGTCATGCAATACATACTTTTCACGACCTTGGCGAGCGCTACGAATTTGGGCATACACATCGTCGGCAAACCATTGTTCTAGCCATTTAGGTTCGCGTTTGGCAAGGTCGCCACGCATGGGAAATACGGTATCGGCAAGGTTTAGGGTGTCTTTATAGTCGATTGATTGATTGTCAGTGTTGTCGGTCATGTAACTCTCGGTATTCTATAAAAAGTGCAAAAGGTAAAAAATTGATAACAGGGTATTATATGTTAAAATTGGCAGATTGACAAAGCGTGGTTTGGCTTATCTCATGCTTGATTTTGGTAAGTCTGTCATAAAAAAATTTCACTCACCAAAATAGCTATAAACGCTAAATATAGTTGAAAACGCTAAAGGATAGTTGGGAAAGGATACAATTTTCCATCAGCCTACAAGGGTTGCCCCACCTACTGTTAATGGCAAGTGGCAACGCAGGGTATAAGGAAGTGTAGGCAGGTTATTTTTGACCCTGCCGACTCAGAAAATTGGGTAAGCCTAGTATGTTGCTTAGGAGTAGCAGTGTAGATGCTGACACGCCAAAGTCATTAAGGGATTGATTTTGCAAAGGCTTGCTGCTCACGCCAGTCAAGTAAATCCACCACGTCTTGGGCAATGCCTTGTTTTAATGCGTCAAGCCCAGCATAATTTTTTTCCCCATGCAAAAAATGCAAAAACGTCACCGTCAGTTCTCTGCCGTACAAATCCCCATCAAACTTCGGAAAATTGACTTCCAGTCGCCATTCTACCCCATACTTATTTTTTAGCGCAGGGCGAGTACCCACATTGCAAGCGCCAAACAAACTGCCTTTGGTGAGTCCTTGCACGCCTGTTTGACTGTTTCTCCCCAGTGTTGATAAATCTGTGCCATCGGTAGCGGTCACCGATACCGCAAAAATCCCATGCAGGGCAGGCTTGATGCGGTTTAGGGCAATATTGGCGGTGGGAAAATCAAGTGTGCGACCGATTTTATCGCCATGTTCCACCATGCCAGTAATCGCATAATCTCGCCCTAGCAGATGCTTTGCCGTTGCCAAGTCCCCTTGCTGCAAACAGTGTCGAATGCGCGTTGAGCTGACACGCTCATCTTGATGCGCATGGTCGGTCACAGTATGCAAAATCTGCACAGGCAAGCCAAACGCACGCAAAAACTCACTATCGCCAGTGCGGTCATGCCCAAAGCGAAAATCATCGCCCAATACCAGATGCTTTACGTTTAATTTGACCAACATTTTGGCAAAATCGTGTGCCGATAAATTCCGAAAGTCATTATCAAAATTTGCCACAATCAAGCTATCGATACGATGTTCAGCAATCAATTGGGTTTTTTCTGCCAAATTGGTGAGCCTTGCAGGGGCGGTTTGCGGGCTAAAAAACTCACGCGGCTGTGGTTCAAATATCATCACCATACTGGCAAGTTGCTGAGATTTTGCCAAAGATTTGGCTTTATCCAGCATCGCTTGGTGACCCAAATGTACCCCATCAAAATTACCAATCGTCAGTACCGAATCAGGTAATAGGGTTGGACTTTTTAGCCAGTCAGATAAGTCAATCACGTTCATAGGCATCGCAAACTATCAATTTTATGAAATCGCTTATTATAAAGTAAAAATGTTGCTAACATACGCGCTAATAAGATTTTTCGGCAAATTTTAGCCGCATTTTTTGGTTCAATTTTGGAGTACCCATGTCTGCAGCGCATCACAACCTTTGTATTCGCCTAGCTGCGATTGATGATTTACCGCGCATCGTTGAAATTTATAACCAAAGTATTGCAGGTAAGCAAGCCACGGCAGATTTACAGCCTGTGAGCGTGGCAGATAGGCAAGCGTGGTTTGACGCTCATACAGGCAATCGTCCGTTGGTGGTTGCCCAAACTAGCTCCGAAACTAGTTTAGGTGAAATCATCGGTTGGGGTAGTTTATCTGATTTATACGCGCGTCCTGCCTATCATATCAGTACTGAAATCAGTATCTATGTGGCAGATGAAGCCAAAGGGCAAGGCGTGGGCAAGGCGTTGGTCAATTATTTAATCGAAGTTGCGCCAAGTTGTGGCGTGCAGCAAGTTGTTGCGCTGATTTTTGCCCATAACACACCAAGTCTTGAGATGTTTGGTAAGCTAGGATTTGAGCCATGGGGCAAGTTTAAGCAAGTTTGTGATATGAACGGATTTATTGCTGATGTGGTGATTTTGGGAAAAAGTGTAGCTTAGATAAACAAGGCGCATGTTGAGCCTTGTTTGTGTTACAAAATTATTGTTACTAGCAGACGATTACGTATTATTAGGATATTGCATTGTCATTGGCTGCGCTATTATCATCAGATTGCAGTGAGAGCTCCAGCTCGCTTTCCTCGGTTTTATTGGCCGATTTACTCTCTAGCTTAATAAGTAGGCGTAAATCGTTGGGTGAATCAGCGTGTTGGATGGCATCGCGGTAAGTGATGTCGCCATTTTCATACAAATCAAACAACGCTTGGTCAAAGGTTTGCATCCCAATTTCACGGGAACGTTTCATGACAGGCTTAATTTCGTGGATTTCCCCTTTACGGATGTAATCACCAATCAGTTGCGAATTGAGCAAAATTTCAATCGCAGGGCGGCGACCTTTGCCATCAGGGGTAGCAATCAATTGCTGCGCCACAATGGCTCGAAGGTTTAATGATAAATCCATCAAAATCTGCTCGTGATGTTTTGCTTCAAAGAAGTGAATAATACGCTCAAGCGCTTGGTTGGCATTGGTGGCGTGTAGGGTGGCAAACACCAAGTGTCCTGTTTCAGCATATTGAATGGCATAATCCATGGTTTCGCGGGTACGAATCTCGCCAATCAAAATCACATCAGGTGCTTGACGTAGGGCGTTTTTTAATCCTGCTTCAAATGACTTGGTATCAATGCCAACTTCGCGTTGGGTGATGATACAGCCTTTATGTTCATGCAGGTATTCAATCGGGTCTTCGATAGTAATGATATGACCGCGCGAATTCTCGTTGCGATACCCCATCATAGCTGCCAGTGTGGTAGATTTACCTGTACCTGTCGCGCCGACTAGTAGCACGATGCCGCGTTTTTTCATGGCAATTTCATTCAAAATCGGTGGTAGATTGAGTTGCTCTACCGTTGGGATTTTGGTTTCAATTTTACGTAGCACCATGCCCGCACAGTCTTTTTGGACAAAGGCAGAAACACGAAAGCGTGCGGTTTGGTTTTTGTCAACAATGGCAAACTGGCATTCTAGGGTGTCGTCAAACTCTTTGCTTTGAGCAGGCGTCATCACGCTTTTGACCAGCGTCATTGATTGCTCTGGGGTCAGCGCTGACTTGGTGACTGGCGCGATAGTACCATTGACTTTCATTGATATGGGCGCATCGGCGGTGATAAAAAGGTCGGAGCCGTTTTTTTGTATCATTAGCTGCAGTAATTTATCAAGATCCATAACGCGTCTCTCGCATTGGTTTTATAAGATTGTTTCTATCAAACAGTTATCACATAAAATTTTCAGGTTGTTTGGCATATTGGCGCGCCGATTCTTTGCTAATCACGCCCTTATTGACCAACTCACGAAGGCTTTGATCGAGTGTGGTCATACCATCGCCTGCACTGGTTTGGATGGCAGAGTACATTTGGGCGACTTTGTTTTCACGAATCAAGTTACGAATCGCAGGCGTGCCAATCATAATTTCATGCGCGGCGACACGACCACCCGCTTGGCGTTTGAGTAGCGATTGCGAGATAACCGCTTGCAGCGACTCAGATAACATCGCTCGAATCATGTCTTTTTCGGCGGCGGGGAACACGTCGACCACACGGTCAATGGTTTTGGCAGCAGATGAGGTATGCAATGTCCCAAATACCAAGTGTCCTGTTTCAGCAGCCGTCAATGCCAAGCGGATGGTCTCAAGGTCACGCATCTCACCGACAAGAATAACATCAGGGTCTTCACGTAGGGCAGAGCGCAGCGCAGCATCAAAGCTTAAGGTATCACGGTGGACTTCACGTTGGTTGATGAGGGATTTTTTTGATTGATGCACAAATTCAATCGGGTCTTCGATGGTTAAGATATGTTCTTTACGGGTTTCATTGATATAGTTAATCATCGCCGCAAGGGTTGTTGACTTACCCGAACCTGTTGGACCTGTGACCAGTACCACGCCGCGTTTGTAGTTAGAGATTTTCTCAAAAATCGGTCCCATACCAAGCTGCTCCATCGTCAATACCTCAGATGGAATAGTACGAAATACCGCACCTGCGCCCCGGTTTTGGTTAAAGGCATTGACACGAAAGCGCGCCACATTGGGAATTTCAAACGAAAAATCGGTTTCAAAAAACTCTTCATAATCGGCACGTTGTTTGTCGTTCATGATGTCATAAATCAAACTATGCACTTTTTGGTGATCAAGCGGTGGCATGTTGATTTTGGTAATTTCACCATCTACCCGAATCATCGGCGGTAAGCCTGCTGAAATGTGTAAGTCAGAGGCTTTATTTTTGAATGCAAAACGCAACAAATCGTCAATCGATAATTCCTTTGCCATGATAGCGAATCCTACAGGTGGGTAATGAAAATACAAAAGCAGCAATAGAAAAAAGCCGCGGGAAAAAAAGATAGTTATACTATAATCATCCGTCCACAAAAAAAACAGAAAAAACTGACTAGGCATCATAGTTTTTTGTTGATTTTAGCTTATGCTAAACTTAAATTTAAAAATCAGCGGCACCAGTGCGAAAAAAACCAAAAACATCATCTTAACTCGCAAACAGTCAGCCAACCCCCTATCAACAGGAAAAGTTAACCATGCAAACATTCGATGAACAACAGCCAGTGGCGACAAGCGCAACAGATGCTGAAAACCAAGCCTTGATAGCGCGTTGGCAACAGGTGAAAACTGACGTTGCTAGGCTCAATCCAACTGTCAAACTGCTTGCGGTATCCAAAACCAAACCCAACTGGATGATTCGCACGTTAGCGCAGCAAGGTCAGCAAGATTTTGGTGAAAACTATGTGCAAGAAGCGGTGGCAAAAATCGCAGCACTCAAAGACGTTACTGCCAACGAGCAGCCATTGGTGTGGCATTATATCGGTCATATCCAGCGTAACAAGACCAAAGAGTTGGCGGCGCATTTTGATTGGGTGCATGGGGTCGATCGCTTAATTATTGCCCAGCGTCTCAATGGGCAAAGGGGTGAACACCTTCCGCCACTCAATATCTGTATCGAAGTCAATATTGACGATGAAGCCAGTAAATCAGGCTGCCAGCCAAACCAGTTACCCGAATTGGTGACAGAGATTAGCCAATTACCCAACTTGCAATTACGCGGACTGATGATTATCCCTGCCAAAAATTCAGCCGCTGCCTTTGTCAAAACCCAGCAATTATTTGAGCAAAACAAGCGCTATCATGCGCATCCTGAGCAGTGGGATACTTTGTCAATGGGCATGAGCGGCGATATTGAACAAGCCATTGCCGCGGGCGCTACCATCGTTCGTATTGGCACCGCCATTTTTGGGGCGAGAGATTAGTGCGAATGATGGGGTAAAAAGACAGCAATTTAACAATTTTTAGCCTTTTTTGCTCAACTATTAAGCAGGGTCAGTTACACATTGCCCCTGCTTTTTTTACCTTGCACCAAAATAAATACGGGGTAATAGGTAGTTATTTAGCCCAATGTTGTGTTAAATCAACGATTTTCTTACCCAATTATTGCTGTATGCTTTCTATAAGCTTTCTGTAAGCAAATTAGCTTACATTGTAATATTTTTTAACATTTTCTGGATAAAAGATATCTACATTCGAAAAACTTTATTGGTATGATGGCGTTGTTTTACAGAATGTAACCAGTACAATAGTTATGTAATTTTTATCCGTATATCAACTTTTTAGCTTCTAGCAATCAATTTTGATATAGCCCATATACGGATAAAAGTTCTGAACGGATTAAAGCCCTATGAACTTTCTTCAAAAAACTTTATTAACCGCTCTACCTTGTGTCTTGTTCAGCCTAGCGCCAACCGCTGCCAATGCCGACAATGGTATCACAGAATATTTCGGTAGCTTTAACTCAAGCGTTTCTCAAAATCCAGAAGGTGGCTCAAAAGTAGATAGCCTCATTGCAAAAGCCAAAAACTTTATCGGCTTACCTTACCGTTGGGGTGGCACCAGCCCAGCCAGTGGTTTTGATTGTAGCGGCTTTATGCAATATGTTTATAAACAAACCGCCAACATCAATCTGCCACGCACCTCAGGCAGCATGGCGCAAGTTGGTGAACGTATTAACCGTAGTGAGTTAAAACCAGGCGATATGGTGTTTTTCTCTCAAGGTGGTGGTCGTATCTCTCATGTGGGCATGTACATCGGTGAAGGTCGTTTTATTCATTCACCATCAACCGGCAAAAGTATTTCTATTACAAGTTTAGATTCTGGCTATTGGGCAAATAAATTCGTGACAGCGCGCCGTGTATTGGACGCTTGAGTGTAATCAAGAACGTTACTATTAAAAAATATTGTTGAAAAAACCAATAAAGTTAAAACTCTGTAAAATGTTGATCAAGGTAAGCTTAGGCTTGCCTTTTTTATTTGGTCGAGGAAATTTTGATAAAAATAGATAAGTCAAGCCTCATTAAAAAAAATTAAACATTTACCCATTGGTTATTAATAAAGTATTAGAATGAAGCAACAATACCTTATATAATCTTTAGGGTAAGTTAAATGCAAACGACTAAAACTAATCAATGACTGACATAACCGGCTTGATTTGTTTAATGCGTAACGCCCTTTTTTAATAGATTTATTGATTTTGCAATAATCCTATGACCCAAACCGCCTTGCCAAGCTTTAAAGAACAATTGCAACAAACGCTAAAATTTTTTAGCTTTAAACCTTCGCTATATATCAATTCGCCAAGAGTCAACGATACCAATAAATTCATGCTGTTTATTATATTGGCGTTGGTTGAGACATTTTTTCATTTAATTTGGTATGCGACAGTTCTTGTCATCACATCGCCCCTAGATATCTTTCCTTTTGCTCAGACGTTCAATCAAATTTTTAATCGCGGCTTGATGATAAATATCACCTATTTGGGACTGGCGATGGTGTTGTTTTGCGGGTATTCACTATGGGTCATCACTCGCATTCCTGAACAGTCAAGACTTTGGCGAGAGTACCAAATCTTTTTTGTAATCATCTATTTGATTTATGAAAATCTTTTTATTGTCTGGATTGGCAACAACAGTGCGCTTGAAGGTGTAATGCTGATTAGTTCCACCGGTCTTGGGATGGTGCTATTAAGATGGCGACTGGTCTGGGTGTCGTTTGTCAGTTGTATTGTTGCGTTATTTATTTTTAATATGAGTAATAGCATGAATTGGTGGCAATTGCTGCCTAGGTTGTATCCAAGTTTAGCAGCGCGTAGTCATTGGCTTTGGGGATTGTCTTTTAGCTTTTTGGTAACCGCCAAGGCAACAGTCACGCTGTATTGTATTTTACAGGGCATGAAAGTCATGAACTTTCAGCGCCGCAAGATTTATGATTTGCTAGAAGCTGATGCGCTCACCAATATTGCCAATCGGCGTACCATTTATAGTTTTTTGAGTTATTTATGGCAACGTAAAAGCGATTGGAATACGCTTAGTGTGATTTATATTGATTTGGACAAATTTAAACATATCAATGATAAATATGGTCATGATGCGGGTGATGCGACGTTGATTTGTACCGCGAATACCTTAAAAAACTTCTTACCGACAGGGACGATGTTTGGACGCGTGGGTGGGGAAGAATTTTGCATCATCTTGCCTAATATGGGGATTGAGCAAGCCTACGATATGGCAGAGCAGCTGCGCCAGGCTTTTGAAAAGCAAGTGGTGAGATATGGCATCTTTGATACAGAAATTCAATTTACCGCAAGCTTAGGTATATCCAGCCTTTATCAAAATCATGGGAGAGATAGCGAGCGTGCGATTGATAATCGCAGTTTTATCGAATATATGCGCGAGTATATGCATAGTTTACCAACCATGCCTGCACTGCCACCTGCCCTTGAGCGCATTATCAAATTCTCCGATTTGGCAATGCAGCAAGCCAAAGCCAATGGTCGCAACTGTGTGGTCAAAGGTCAATGTTATTTATTGATGACGCCAATCAATCAGCATTCATAACTTAGCCTTTATAACCCAGCCTTTAACTGGGCTTTCATGACGTAGTCGTGAGTAGCGAGCTTGCAACAAGCGTATCAATCATCGTCGTTGCAAAACTGCCTGCCGGTAATTCAAAATCTAACACCAATGTCTCACCGTCTTGCCAAACCCATTGTAAGTTACTGGGCAGCATACGCAGGGAGCGGCGCTGCTGCTTTAAACCAAACTCAATCAGACCTTGACTTAGCTGCTGATAAATGGGATTGTCAGTGATGACTGATAGTTCTAATGCGTTAACCTTACCACTGCTTTTTAACTCACCCGCGCCCCACATGGGTGCAGTCAAATGGATATCGCCACTTTGTAGCCTTGATATCGTGGTATCATCTATATGCTGTGCCACAAAGATACTGTTTGAACCCGCCAAATTCATCACATCACCATCAAGCGGTTGGTTCCAAATGCCCAACGCGATACGTTTTGCCAAGATGGCATTGAATAATTCGCTACGCGCTGCCGACAGATACAGACTGATTTTATCTTGGTCAAATTTGCGATGAATTTTTTTACCCCTAATTGTATGATGGGTAAATAGTTCGATAGCGGCATCAATATTATTGGCATCTTGCCCAAAGCGCTGCTCGCCAAAATAATTGGGAACGCCTTGGGTTTTGATGGTCGCAAGTTGTTGCTCGATGGCAGCTTTCTCGCCCACTACGTTGCGTAGGGTGATGATAAACTGATTGGCCTCATGAGTACCGCGACCCAGTTTTTTATGATGCCAATGCTGTGCCAGTATTTCTAGGGTTTCATCGCTAGCTAATTTAGTTTGGACAAATTGCTCAAAGTTTTGTTCAGGGGCAATTTTTTTTGGCAAGCGAAGACTAAACCATTGCGTCGTCAGCGCATGACGATCTTTGAGACCCGAATATCCCACATCCTTGAGTGGGATGCCTGCCCATTGTGACAGCAACTTTGCCACAAAATTGGTATTCATTCGGGTTTTTTGAATATGAAGCCAAAGATGTTCGCCTGTATGGCTGCATTCAATGCCAAGTTTTTCATGGACAATAAAATCAGTGGGTTGTTGTTTATAAATAGCGGACTCAATCGCAGGGGTATAGGGTGAAGGCAGTTTTGGCATGCTAGTACTACTTGTAAAAGGTTTATTTTAACAAACGGATGATTGATAAACCACCTCGGTTACGGATTCGATTATAGCAGCGCTTAATTATAGCCATGCTTTATTGTCTTATGCTAATAGGTTAAAAATATGAAGGCAATGAAAATGAGATCAAATACGGCTTGAATGCCAAAGCAATTGCCAATAAAGTAACATTCAATCAACTGATCTTCAATAAAGTAACAGTGCTTAATTTAGGTGGGTTGGGTGCATTGGGTGGCAAAATCGGTCAGCTGACTTGGCAAAATGTTTAATGTATCCTATGTTTAGCGAATGTGAGTATAAAAAGAGAAAAAACATGAAAAACCCTGATAGCGATATCGATAAAAACGCTGTGCAATTACGCGTTGCCAGGCAACCAGACGTCGAAAATTTGGTAACTTTGCTCAATCGCTGTTACCGCTCAGATGAAGGCTGGACCAATGAAGCGGCTTTGATTGGCGGGATTCGTACCACGCCCGAGGAAATGACCGCCATGATAGACAACCCCAACGTTTATCTGTTCGTGTTTGAAAATCCGCACGATAGCGATGATTTGCTCGGGTGTATTTCTGTGGATTTCTCACCCATTAACCATCAGCCAGCGGCGTATATTGGCACTTTTGCGGTTCATCCTGCTATGCAAGGTAGAGGCATTGGCGATACCATGTTGTCTGCGGTAGAAACGTTTGCTATTAGACACGCCCACGCCAAAAACTTAACCCATTTACCTTTAACCCATCTATCTATGTCGATTTTAAGTCATCGACCAGAGCTGTTAAGTTATTATCAGCGCCGCGGTTATTCACTGACAGGGGAGAGGATGGCATTTCCTAGAGACGGCAACAATGGCGACCCCAAACGCGATGAGGTATTTTTAGAGTTTTTGCAAAAACCCATTTAAGCAAATAAAGCGTCCGTCAACACTCAATGGACAATTTAAACTGACCGAAGATAGCAAAGGCACACCGATGTTGACGGTTACCAGTGTAAATCAAATCAGTATCTTTAAAACTAGTATCTTTAAAACTAGTATCTTTAAAACTAGTATCTTTAAACCTGTAGCTGCGTAATTTGGCAGTTTAATAATTAAAAAAAAGCCCACATCAATCAGTGGGCTTTGTGGTGGTAACTAACGATTATTTTCTCACTTCCCCATGCCCAAACACAATCCATTTTTGCGATGTTAAACCTTCAAGACCGACAGGGCCGCGCGCATGGATTTTATCAGTAGAGATACCAATCTCTGCACCCAAACCATATTCAAATCCATCGGCAAAGCGGGTTGATGCATTGACCATCACGCTACTAGAATCAACTTCACGCATGAATGTTAACGATTTTGAGTAGTTTTCGGTGATAATCGCATCGGTATGGTGTGAGCCATGGGTATTGATATGGGCAATGGCTTCGTCGATATCGGCGACTACTTTAATCGCCAAAATTGGCGCCAAATATTCGGTATCCCAATCTGCCTCACTCGCCGCTGACAGATGAGCGGTTAATTCAGCGGTATCGCTCAAGATAGCTAAGGTTTTTGCACAGCCGCGTAATTGCATGGCACTGTCTGCAGCGACAATGGCGCTGGCGATTGGCGGCAAGGCTTGCGCAGCGATTTGGCTATCAATCAGCAGCGTTTCCATGGTATTACAAGTGCCGTAGCGGTGAGTTTTGGCATTGACGCAAATATCGGTTGCCATACTCAAGTTTGCATCGCGATCGATAAAGGTATGACAGTTACCATCTAGGTGCTTGATGACAGGGACGCGCGCTTCATTGCTGATACGCTCAATTAGGCTTTTACCACCTCGCGGTACAATCACATCGACATAGCGATTCATGGTGATGAGTTCCCCCACTGCCGCACGGTCGGTGGTTTCGACCACTTGCACGGCGGCCTCTGGCAAACCAACTGCCTGCAAACCCTGTTTGACACACGCAGCCAATGCTTGGTTAGAATAAAACGCTTCTGAACCCCCACGTAGGATAATCGCATTGCCAGATTTTAATGCCAAAGACGCAGCTTCAATCGTCACATTGGGGCGAGATTCATAAATCATCCCGACCACACCCAGCGGCACGCGCATTTTACCTAGCTGAATACCCGATGGACGAAAGGTCATATCCGTGACCTCGCCAATCGGGTCAGGTAACATGGCGACATCTTTTAGCCCTTGTAACATGCCTTCAAAACGCGCATCGGTGAGCGCTAATCGGTCAAGTAGGGCGTCATCCAGTCCTTTTTGTTGACCGTTTTGCATATCGGTGGCATTGGCAGCCAACACGTGTGATTTGGCTTGTTGCAGGGCGTCATAGATAGCGAGTAGGGCGCTATTTTTGAGCGCGGTGTCTGCTTTTGCCAAAATTGCTGAAGCAGCGCGCGCTTGCCGTCCCACGGTTTGCATATAATGTTTGGTATCAGTCATGGTTTGCATAGTCAGTCCCTAATATAATCATCGCTTCATCATAACAACTTCAATCCAAAAATGGAATTTAGAAAGTTTTGACAGACAAAAATTAATGGTTATGACTCAATCTAAAAACCAGTGCTAAAGACCGGCGCCATGAAATAAAGTTAAATGAGAGAAAAAGTTGCGTTTTAGTAGCGTTTTAAGCGAAAATAGACAGTTTTTTTTCACCTATCGTCAAATTTTGGATTGAATATCATGTCAGATGCTATGCCAAACTTACAGCGTCCTGTAGCCTTGCAACTTAACAATATCCACAAGAACTTTGGATCGCTTGAGGTACTAAAAGGTATATCGTTGACCGCTTATGATGGCGATGTCATCTCAATTTTGGGCTCGAGCGGTTCGGGTAAATCCACCTTGCTACGCTGTATAAATTTGCTTGAAAACCCCTCGCAAGGGGAGGTTTTCCTGGGCAGTGAAGCATTGGTACTAAAACCGAATAAATCAGGGGATTTGGTTGCCGCCAATCAGCGTCAGCTTGAGCAGTTTCGCTCAAAAATGGGTTTTGTGTTCCAAAACTTTAACCTATGGCCACACCGGACTATTTTGCAAAACATCATTGAGGGGCCGACCCAAGTCCTAAAAATCGCCAAAGACCAAGCCATCAGTGAAGCCGAAGTGCTACTAAAACGCGTAGGACTACTGGATAAAAAAGATGCTTACCCAGAAAACTTATCGGGTGGGCAACGCCAGCGTATCGCCATCGCTCGTGCGCTAGCGATGAAGCCCCAAGTATTGCTATTTGATGAGCCAACCTCTGCCCTCGACCCAGAATTGGTCAATGAAGTATTAGCGGTGATGAAATCGCTTGCTGAAGAAGGTCGCACCATGCTGATTGTGACCCATGAAATGCGTTTTGCGCGCGATGTATCAAGCCAAGTGGTGTTCTTGCATGAGGGACGTATCGAAGAAATAGGCACACCAGAGCAAGTATTTGACAATCCGCAATCAGCGCGGGTGAAAGACTTTATGGCAAGCCATCAAAAATAATCCAATCAGCCTATCAGCCGTCAATCGCCATGCGATTGGCGGTTTTGTAGTTTTAGGCATCAGAAAAAATTTATTTGATTTAATTGTTGCTGCAAACGTTTTTCACTTGCAAAAATGTTAATTTATGTTAATTTTAACTAAATTGTAAACTCGCATTTATTTTAGTCGCATTGATTTTAAATATTGAAATCGCTGAAAGCGAAACCTGATATTAAATCGCTTTTTACTCAAAAATTTCATTTGTAAGGAACATCCATGCAATCAACCTTGAATTCAACCTACTCAAAACTCGCCTTGGCAACGGTATGCGCAGTTAGCATGGGATTAACTGCCTGTCAAAAACCTGCTGAAAAAACAGAAGGTGCAGCCGCCAGCCAACCCGCTGCCAGTGCCAGCACAGGCAAAAAAATTCGTATTGCCACTGAAGGCGCCTACAAACCATTTAACTATACCAATGCCGATGGCACGTTAGGTGGTTATGACGTGGATGTTGCCAAAGCCTTGTGTGCCCAAGCGAAACTCGACTGCGAAATCGTAGCGCAAGATTGGGACGGTATTTTGCCAGGCTTGATGGCGAGAAAATACGACGCGGTTGCCGCGGGTATGTCAATTACCCCAGAGCGTTCAGCGCAAGTGGATTTCACCACGCCTTATTTTAAAAACACCATGGTTTGGGTCGCTGCCAAAGGTGGCAAATTCAACCCACAAGCGATTTCAGGGCTAAAAATTGGCGGTCAACGCTCAACCACCATGGCGCAGTACCTTCAAGATAAACTGAGCAAAACCAACGAAATCAAATTGTATGACAACTATGACAACGCCTACATTGACCTAAAATCAGGTCGTATCGATTCAGTGCTGTCTGAAAAAGTAACCGCTAGCGAATGGCTAAAACAAAACAGCAACTACCAACTCGTAGGCAGTGAGATGGATAATGGTGACAACATCGCAATGGCCATTCGTAAAGGCGATCCACTAAAAGCAGAATTTGACAAAGCCTTAGGTGCGCTACAAAGCAATGGCGAGTTGGCAAAATTACAAAAGCAACATTTTGGTAATTAATTGACGTTGCATCGAGCGATTTAATATTTACACAATAGATGTGGGTGACCCTCAAATTTTGACAAAAAGGTGTTGTTATGAAACAGTTATCGGTTTTGGGTGTATCGTCGTTAGCCATTTTGATGGGAGTAACCGCCTGTCAAAAACCTGCGGAAAAACCGGCAGACACGGCAGCAGCAAGTAGCGCTACCACGTCAGCAAACGCAGATATGCCACAGATTCGTATCGCTACCGAATCAAGCTTTGTCCCCTTTAGTTATAAAGATGCCAATGGCAAATTAATCGGCTTTGAGATTGATTTGGCAGATGCGTTATGTAGTGAAGCCAAACTCAAATGTGAAGTGATTTCCCAAGATTGGGATGGTCTGATTCCAGGACTACAAGCACAAAAATACCATGCCATCATGGCGGGGATGTCAGACACCGCAGAGCGTCGCCAAGTGGTGGCATTTAGCGACCCATACTTTACCAATAACCTCGTTGTGATTGGCAAAAAAGGGGTAGAAAAAGGCGCTGATGATCTAGCGGGCAAATCTGTGGGCGCGCAGCGTTCAACAACTGCCGCTGAGTACTTAGCCAAAAACTTCCCAAAAGCAACCCCAAAACTGTATGACACCCAAGATAATGCCTATCTTGACCTAGAATCGGGTCGTACGGATTTGATGATTTCTGACAGCGCCCCAGCTTTATCATGGTTAAAAACTGCCAAAGGTCAAGGCTTTGAAGTCAAAGGTCAACCGATCAATATTGATGACAAAATTGCCATTGCCCTTCGTCAAAATGATCCATTGATTGGCAAATTCAACACCGCACTGGCGGCGTTAAAAGCCAATGGTACTTACGATAAAATCAGCCAAAAATATTTTGCAGATTTGCCGAAATAAGCCGTTAAATAACTGATTAAGTGTTCGTTTTCTTACAACTCACAAGTAAAATTTTGTCATGTGTTAGACGTTAAAAATTAGGAGTATCAGGTGAAAGCAAATATTTCATTATTGGGTAGCTTGGCAGTGGCAGGTCTAGCGCTAGTGGGTTGTCAAAAACCTGCAGAAAAAACGGCGGCAACAACGGGTAGCACAGCCGCTTCTACAACGGCCAGTAGCAGCACTGAGACATCGAGCAGTATGGCAGGCAAAACCATTCGCATCGCCACCGAAGGCACCTATAAACCCTTTAGCATCACCAAAGCGGATGGCAGTTTGACAGGTTTTGATGTGGATTTTATTCGGGCCTTATGTGCAGAAATGAAAGCCAACTGTGAAATCAAGCCACAAGATTGGGATGGTTTATTACCAGGCTTGATGGCAAAAAAATATGACGTGGTAATTGATGCCATGTCTATCACCCCAGAGCGTCAAGCGCAGGTCGATTTTACCGACCCCTATTTTACCAATACGTTGGTATTTTTGACCAAACAAGGTAGTCCTATCAATCCGGATGACCCTGCCCAAATTGACAGCCATACAGTTGCGGCGCAGCGTTCAACGCTATCGACCCAGTGGATGGAAAAAAATCACCCAAAAGCCCAGCTAAACCTGTATGAAGGTTTGGACAATGCTTTTATGGACTTGGCAGCAGGGCGTTCGGATCTGATGATTTCGGATAAAGCCCCGGCCGCTTATTGGCTGACCACGCCAGAAGGTAAAGGGTTTGAAATCAAAGGTAAAGAGATTGATGTTAATGACAAAATGGGTATCATCGTCCGTAAAGGCGACCCACTGCGTTTAGAATTTAACAAAGCGATTGCCACGTTAAAATCAAATGGCACGTATGACAAAATCTATAACCAATATTTTGGTAATGCAACCACTACAACGGCGGCGGCAAGCAACGTGGCCGTTACGGTCTCTAGCAGTACAACGACCACGACGACTGTGGCAAGTACGAGCAAGTAACTCAACCAAGCGCTTGGGTTCAGTCAAAAACTGGGTGAAAAGTCACTCAGTTTTTTGTTTTTTTGATGGTTTTTGATAGGGCAATCACGTAAAATTGCACCCTGCAAAAAACAAAGCAAAAGGTTATATCCGTTATCACCTTTTGTCTATGCGCCGGTAAAACTGCGTTTTAAGCATTTTTTGGGTAATAGGTCAACAAACAGAGTTAAAAAGACAGGGTATCAATATTGTGTTAGATCTACAAGGTTTTGGGCAGCTATTATTAAGTGGCGCTTGGGTCACCATCAAACTGGCATTGACTAGTTTGGTCATTGGGCTGATTTTGGGATTATTGGGCGCGACTGCTAAGATGTCACGGTTTAAAGTGCTCAACGCCATCGCCACCGCTTACACCACGATTATCCGTGGTATTCCAGAACTGCTGTCAGTCATGTTTATTTACTTTGGCGGCTCGATGTTGATGGGGCTTATTCTATCGCAATTTGGCAATACGGGATATGTGGATGTCAGTCCGTTTTGGGCGGGGGTTACGGCGCTGTCTGTGGCATTTGGTGCGTATGCGACCGAAACTTTTCGTATGGCATTTCAAGAGATTCCAAAAGGTCAAGCCGAAGCGGCGCAAGCGATTGGCATGAAAAAATTTCAAATCCTTTGGCGAGTGACGTTGCCACAAGTCTGGCGTATTGCACTGCCAGGACTGGGTAATTTGTTTTTGGTACTGCTCAAAGATACCGCGTTGGTTTCTGTGGTCGGGCTTGAAGATATCATGCGCCACGCCAAAACGGCAGCGACTTCCACGCAAAGCCCGTTTACTTTTTATATGGCAGCAGCATTGTTGTACTTGAGTCTGACCGTCATCATCACCGGTGTGATTATGTGGTTAGAATGGGTCAATAACCCAGCAGAGCGTTATGCAAAACGCCTACAAAAAATTGGCATGGCAAAATAGGGGATTCATCAATGAACTGGAATTGGCAAATTATTATTGATAGTATCCCAAAACTGCTGCAAGGTAGTATTATCACCATTGAGCTTGTGGTGTTGTCGGGTTTATTGGGGTTTATATTGGCAGTGCCGCTAGCCTTGGCTAGGCTGTCGAAAAAACCTTGGGTACAGGCATTGCCGTTTGCGTATATTTTCTTTTTTCGGGGTACGCCGCTACTGGTGCAAATCTTTTTGATTTATTATGGATTGTCACAATTTAAATGGGTGACGGAGTCCGTGCTGTGGAAATCGGGTGTGTTAGCGAGCCCATTTTGGTGCGCTATCATCGCTTTTACCCTCAATACGGCAGCTTATATTGCCGAAATCATCCGCGGTGCTATCAAGTCAATACCCAAAGGCGAGAATGAAGCTGCCGACGCCATCGGCATGTCATATAGCCAAAAATTGCGCCGAATTATTTTTCCTCGCGCCTTTGGCATCATGCTGCCGGCTTATGGCAATGAAGTGATTTTTATGCTCAAAGGCAGTGCGCTGGCATCGACCATCACTTTGATGGATATCACCGGTGTGGCAACGACGATTATGTCAAAAACTTATACTGTTTTTGAATTGTTCTTTGCCTCAGGTATCATTTATTTGTTATTGTCTTGGCTATTGATTGGGATGTTTCGATTGGCTGAAAAACGCATCAATCGTCATCTGTCTTATCAGCCCATCAGTAATGGGGGCGTCACTGCCTAAGCTAGGCTAAGCTAGACAAAGAGTTTGGATATATTGGAGGCGTGCCAATGAAACAAGCAGTTATGATATCAAGTTTGCTGATAGGTGGGGTGTTACTCTCGGCTTGTCAACCTGCCAGTGATAACAAGCCACAGCAAAACAGCACAGCAAGTGCCACAGTAGCTAGTATTCAGAGTCCACATCACGTTGCCAGTGTAGCTGCTGCCAGTACCGTATCCCCCCAAGCCGCCCAAAACGGTGCGCCCAAACAAATCAACTGGGCATTGGTGGATTCGGGCGTTAAGCCAGTCGATAAGGCTAGCTTTAAATATCCCTTTGCGCTCGATAGTGAGCCTGTCAAAGCCTATGCCGAGATGTATCATGTGGATAATGAAACCTCCCGCTACAACTTAACGGTGGGTATGGCAGTCAATGAAGTCTTATCCAAAGTGCTCGACCAGCTGGGGACTGCCTATGTGTCACATGAACTCACAGCCGGCAAGAACAGCGCGTTTGTCATCCATACCACCCAGCAAATTGCCCCGAGTCAATACACTTATGTCTTTGCCGAGCCCTTTGCCAAAGGGTTAACCATTCCTGTCAAAATTATCAATGATGGCAAAAAATAACTAAGTTGCCATCGGTATATTGACGTTTATTTATCGTTTAAGGAAATACCATGCGTGTGCTAGGACTGGAAACATCCTGCGATGAAACGGGATTAGCCATTTTTGATAGTGACCAACGTCACCAACCCAATCAAGGTTTGGTCGGGCAAGTGCTATATAGTCAAATCGCGCTACATGCGACATATGGTGGGGTAGTCCCTGAACTTGCAAGCCGCGATCACATCCGTAAATTAGTGCCCTTGTTGCAGCAACTGCTTGATGACTGCCAACTCAAAAAAACCGATATCGATGCCATTGCCTTTACCAAAGGTCCTGGACTGGTGGGCGCGTTGATGACAGGGGCATTGTTTGGGCGCAGTTTGGCGATGGCGCTTGATATTCCTGCGATTGGTGTACATCACATGGAAGGACATTTACTCGCGCCGCTATTAGGCGCCAATCCGCCCGATTTTCCGTTTGTCGCGTTGCTCGTGTCGGGTGGACATACTATGTTAGTGGCGGTCAAAGGCATCGGGCAATATGAAATATTAGGTGAATCTATTGACGATGCCGCAGGTGAGTGCTTTGATAAAGCCGCTAAAATGCTAGAGTTACCTTATCCTGGTGGACCTAATATTGCCCGCTTGGCGCAAACAGGCAATCCATTAGCCTATGAATTACCGCGCCCGATGCTCGGCAAAGGATTGGATTTTTCTTTTAGTGGTATGAAAACCGCCGTGCATAATTTGATTAAAGACCATCCAACCGATAGCCATAATCCTGAGCATGCCCAGACGCGCGCCGATATTGCGGCAAGTTTTCAATATGCGATGGTCGATACGTTGGTGAAAAAATGCGTTAAAGCCTTGCAGCAAACAGGCATGAGACGCTTAGTAATCGCAGGCGGGGTGAGTGCCAATCAACAACTACGAGAATCGCTAGCTGAGGCATTAGCCAAAATCAACGCCACCGTGCATTATGCACCGCCTGCCCTGTGTACTGACAATGGCGCCATGATTGCCTTCGCCGGGTGGCAGCGCTTGAACGCCGGCCAACACGATGAGCTAGCGGTTAGCTGCTTGCCGCGTTGGGACATGACAATGCTGCCTGCTGTCAATCCAGCTAACCCATAACCATCTATAAGGACTTGAAGATGCCATGGCTGTGGATAGGACTGGGGGCTGCATTTGGGGCAATGCTGCGCTGGTGGTTATCGAGAATCAACAGCGTACATTCTTGGTTGCCCTATGGCACACTATCTGCCAATGTATTAGGCGGGCTGTTGATGGGATTTGCCTTGATACTTACCCAAAAGATGCACCCAAACTTACGACTGTTTATCACCACAGGTTTTTTGGGGGGACTAACAACGTTTAGTACGTTTAGTGCCGAAGTGTTTACTTTGTTGAATAGCGGCAAGGTAGTGCAAGGTTTAGGCTTGATTGGCATCCATGTGTTTTTAACCTTGGTTGCGACTGCCATTGGGTTTTATAGTCTTAAATTGTTAAATTATTGATAACTTTTCAACTTGTTAATTTTTTCACCTTTTCACTTCTCATTCACCGCTAAAGGTTGTAAAGCTGCTCAAGGCTTTGTGAATCGATAAGCGAGTTAAATCTTAAATCCCCTTATCGCGTCTCACCTATAGCAGCGTGTGCCATCCGTCAGCCATTAAACTGTCATGATACTGTCACATTTCTTTGTAATCATATACACAATTTTTATACAAACCGAAATATGGTTATTATCATGACAGTTAAATCGGTCAGCTGTGAGTTATATCAGCATTGAGCTATCATAGTGAAAATAACCAGAAAAGTTAAATCGTACCGTTGGTGACATTTATTTCATTCAGGCAGTTTCATCGTAAACTCAAAAAACGTTTTTAGGAGCTATCCATGCGTTATTCATTATTAAGTGTTGTCGTAGCATCGACCTTAGCGTTAACCGCTTGTGGCAACAAACAAGCAGACAATCAAGCAGCGGGTGCCTCAGCAACGTCAAGCACTGCGACAGGCGCGGCAGGTAGCGACAAAAACGCCGTATTTACCATCACAGGTGCAGGCGCCTCTTTCCCACAACCTATCTATGCTAAATGGGCAGGTGAGTTCAAGAACGCCACTGGCGGTCAAGTGAACTACCAATCAATCGGTTCATCAGGTGGTATCAAACAAATCCAAGCCAATACCGTTGACTTTGGTGCGTCGGATGCGCCTTTAAGCAAAGAAGAGTTGGATAAAAGCGGTTTAATCCAGTTCCCAACCGTTATCGGTGGAGTTGTACCGGTTGTTAATATCGATGGTGTTGCACCAGGTCAATTAAAACTAGACGGTGCCACCCTTGCCAATATTTACTTGGGTAAAATCACTAAATGGAATGACCCAGCGATTACCGCATTAAACCCAGGCGTGACACTACCAGATGCGCCAATCACGACGATTTTCCGTTCTGACGGTTCAGGTACAACCTTTAACTTTGCAAGCTACTTAGCGGCTGTATCACCAGAATGGAAAGCAGGTCCAGGTGTAGATAAATCCATTAAATGGCCAACCGCTGCGACAGGTGCAGGTGGTAAAGGTAACGAAGGCGTGGCAAGTAACGTCGCTCGTGCCAAAAACTCAATCGGTTATGTTGAGTACGCTTACGCAAAACAAAACAAAATGTCGCATACACAGCTTAAAAACGCGGCGGGCAACTTTGTACAACCATCGGCTGAAAGCTTTGCCGCTGCAGGTAATGCAGATTGGAAAGGTACACCAGGCTTTAACATCGTATTGACTAACCAAGCAGACCCAAATGCCTGGCCAATCTCTGCGGCAACATTCATCTTAATCCATACTAAACCAACCAACCCAGAAAACGTCAAAAATACCCTTAAATTCTTTGACTGGGCGTATTCAAGCGGTGATGAGCTAGCAAAATCCTTGGACTTTGTACCATTCTCAGCAGAAAGCAAAGCTATCTTCCGTGACGAGTGGAAAAAAGTTGTAGGGGCTGATGGTAAGCCACTATTTAGCTCAGATGCTGCCACAGCAACTGCGTCAGCGGCAAAATAATCTCATGATGATGGTTAACAGTTAACAGGGTTAGGCATGTCAAACGATACGTAGAGCAATAAACTAGTTAATGCTCTACGTTTTTTTTTCAAATTTCTAGAATTAGTAAACTAAAACTATTTTTTGATGGCTGGGTTCTTATGTCGGATTTACACGCAAAACTCGCAAAGCAAAAACAATTAGACTGGTTGTTTGTCAACGCGACTCGTCTTTTTGCGTTTATCGTGCTGTTGTTGTTAGGTGGTATCTTAATCTCACTATTTCTTGGCGCATTGCCAAGTATGAAAGCGTTTGGCATTAACTTCTACACCAGTAAAGACTGGGATACAGGGATGGATGTATACGGCGCACTCGCACCAATCTATGGGACGCTAGTGACTTCTGTCATTGCCATTTTGATTGCGGTTCCTGTAAGTTTTGGTATTGCCATGTTTTTGACAGAGCTTTGCCCCAATTTTTTAAAACGTCCTTTGGGTATTGCCATTGAGTTGTTAGCAGGTATCCCTTCAATTATCTATGGTATGTGGGGATTTTTCGTATTTGCGCCTTGGTTTTCAGAACATATCCAGCCCTGGCTGATTGACCATTTGGGTGATGTGCCTTATGTGGGTCGTTTATTCCAAGGTGCGCCGATGGGTATTGGTCTGTTCACCGCAAGTTTGATTTTGGCAGTCATGATTATCCCGTTTATTGCATCGGTCATGCGTGATGTTTTCTCCATTACGCCAAAAATGCTTAAAGAATCTGCCTATGGTTTGGGTTCAACCACTTGGGAAGTGATGCGATACGTGGTGTTGCCTTATACCAAAGCCGGTGTGATGGGCGGTATCATTTTGGGATTGGGTCGCGCATTGGGTGAAACGATGGCAGTCACCTTTGTTATTGGTAACGCTTATAACGTCAGTCCAAGTTTGTTCCAGTCAGGGGTGTCAATCACTTCGGCATTGGCAAATGAATTTGCAGAGTCTGAAGGCTTGCACCAATCATCGCTATTACATTTAGGTTTCTTACTATTTATCATTACCTTTATTGTACTGGTGATTTCAAAATTGATGCTCAGTCGTATGGATAAAAATGCGGGTACGAAATAAGGACGCTGGGAAATACTATGACTACTATCAACATGAATCGTAATAACGCCATTTACAAACGCCGCCGTCTAAGCAATGCTTTAGGACTGATATTTGCCGGTTTGTCCATTGTATTTGGCTTGACCTTCTTAGGTTTAATTTTATTCAAATTGTTTTTATCAGGCTCGCATGCGTTATTGACCATGCCCATTTTTACTCAAGACACCCCATCGCCAAACGAAATTGGCGGTCTTCGCAATGCGATTATCGGCTCAATCATGGTGACAGGATTAGGGCTTGTAGTCGGCACACCGATTGGTGTGATGGCAGGTATTTATCTTGCTGAATTTGCCGAAAACAGCTGGCTTGGTAAAGTCACCCGTTTTATGAACGACATTTTGCTATCCGCACCCTCCATTGTGATTGGTCTATTTATTTTTGCGTTGATGGTACAAGGCCGTAACTTCTCAGGTTGGGCAGGTGCAATGGCTTTAGCGCTATTGGTTATTCCTGTGGTGGTACGTACCACTGAAAATATGCTGCGTCTAATCCCCAATACATTGCGTGAAGCGGCTTATGCGTTAGGGACGCCAAAATGGAAACTGGTAACATCGGTTACTTTACGTGCTGCCAAAACTGGGGTATTAACAGGTATCTTACTGGCATTTGCGCGTATCTCGGGTGAGACTGCACCCTTACTATTTACCGCGCTTAATAACCAATTCTTTAGTACCGATATGGGTCAACCCATTGCCAACTTACCAAACGTGATTTATCAATACGCCAGCCAACCATACCCTATTTCAAACCAATTGGCTTGGGCAGGTGCGTTACTCATCACCTTGGCGGTATTAACATTGAATATTTTGGCACGTGCGCTAAGTGGTAAAGAGCAATCATCACATTGATGATCAATAGAAGATTAAAGCTATTTGCTAGTATCAAACAAATTTTATTAAGGTATTCATCATGACCGCAAAAATGCAAATTCGTAATTTAGATTTTTATTACGGTAAATTTTTAGCCCTTAAAAATATCAACATCGATATCGCTGACAAAAAAGTTACCGCGTTTATCGGACCTTCAGGCTGTGGTAAATCAACGTTACTGCGTACTTTCAACCGTATGTATGACCTATATCCCGGCATGAGTGCCACGGGGGAAATCAACCTAGATGGACAAAACATCTTGGATAAATCGGTGGACGTCAACTTGCTGCGTGCTCGCGTGGGTATGGTATTCCAAAAACCAACGCCATTTCCGATGTCAATTTATGACAACGTGGCATTTGGTGTGCGTCTGTACGAAAGCTTAAGCCGCGCTGAACTAGACGAGCGCGTTGAATGGGCGCTCAAAAAATCGGCACTGTGGACTGAAGTCAAAGATAAACTTAAAGCATCGGGTCTGTCATTGTCGGGTGGTCAGCAGCAGCGTCTGTGTATCGCCCGCGGTGTGGCAACCCGTCCTGAAGTATTGCTACTAGACGAACCCACCTCGGCACTTGACCCTATCTCAACAGGCTCAATTGAAGATTTGATTTCAGATTTAAAAAATGATTACACCATCGCCATCGTCACTCACAACATGCAGCAAGCGGCACGGGTGTCTGACTATACCGCGTTTATGTACTTGGGCGAAATGATGGAAATGGGGGATACTGATAAAATGTTCACAAACCCAGACCGTAAAGAAACTGAAGAATACATCACGGGTAAATTCGGCTAGGTTATTTTGTTATTAGGCGATCTGCGCGTCATTTAGTCAATCACAATACCTCGCTACTTTGCTGCTGCGGGGTATTTTTTTGCCTAAACTTCTCGGCACAATCAACGTAAAATAAATATTGATAACGATTCTCATTTACACTATAATTCGCCAATTGTCATTATTTTTTTTATTATTTATTCGTGTTTACTTTTAAGGATGTTTTATGTTGAGCCGTACTTTTACCTTATCAATATTACCTCTAGCGATATCTGCATTACTATTGACGGCTTGCCAAAAAACCGAACAAAAAACAGAGGTAGCGCCTGCTGCAAGTAGTGCCGCAACAGCGCCTGCAACGACTAACGCTTCTGCAGTCACAGCATCAGCACCGGCAGCAGTGGATATGAGTAAAGAAACGGCGGAATATAAAGCTTGGGTACAAACCCAAATTGATAGCTTGCTTACCGATACCCAAAAATTTGTCGCACTGCTCGAAGCGGGTAAATTAGAAGAGGCGAAGGCGTTATATCCAAAAGCGCGCATGTATTTTGAGCGATCAGAGCCGATTGCTGAAAGTTTTGGCGACCTTGACCCGCGTATCGATAACCGTGAAGCCGACCTTGAGCCCAATGAAGTATGGACAGGCTTCCATGCGATTGAAAAAATCTTGTGGACACAAAATACCACCAAAGGCACCGAACAACTGGGCAAACAACTGATTGCAGATGTCAAAGAATTGCACGCCAAAATTCCAACAGCGGAGGTCACAGGCGACTTGATGGTGCAAGGTTCAGTAGATTTGCTCAATGAAGTATCAACAAGCAAAATCACCGGCGAAGAAGAAATTTTTTCGCACACAGACTTGTATGATTTTAAAGCCAATATTGAAGGTGCCGAGAAAATATTTGCCATTTTAAAACCAAAAATCCAAGCCAAAAACCCAGCTTTAGTCACGGAGCTTGAGCAAAAATTTGGCGCAGTCAACCAACTACTTGCCAAACACCAAGTCGGGCAACAAGACTATAAATCCTATAAAGAGTTAACCCCTGCAGATACCAAGGCACTAGCCGAAGCGGTGAATAAACTCGGTGAACCCTTAGCGCAGATGGGCATTGTATTGCAATAAGTCAAAGGTGAAGCAAAAAATTGCTTCACTTTACGGTTTTAGGGTGGCATAAAAAGGTCAGTACGGTGTTAGGGGCAGTATGAAACATAGTAAATTAGATAAGCAAGCGCAAGAAACAGGGATGGGATTAAAAACGTCAAATCGTCGCAGTTTTTTACGCCAATTTGGTGCGCTCAGTATCGCAGGCGCAGGTTTAGCCGTGTCAGCCTGTCAGCAAAAACCAAGCGAAAACTTACCTAACTTGCAAGCTTTGGATGGCAATCAGTCCAAAGATAGCGATAAAAACGAAAATCCTAAACATGCTGGTAGTGATGCCAATACTACCAAAAATAGTTTTGCCGATGTCAAATATGATTTTTATGGCGAACACCAAGCAGGCATTACCACGCCGTCACAGCGTAATATTTATTTTTTGGTGATGGATTTACATACCGACAAGCTCGACGATGTCAAACAGATGTTCAAAGACTGGACAACCTATGCGGCCAATTTGACGCAAGGTAAAAACATCAAAGCGTATGAAAAAAACCCGTTTGTGCCCCCGACCGACACAGGCGAAGCAGACAGCATGGGCGCGTACGGATTGACGTTGACCTTTGGTATTAGCCCAAGTTTTCTCAAAAAAATGGGACTTGCCCATAAGCAGCCCAAAGAATTCCAAGACTTACCCAAGTTCCCACGCGATCAATTACGAGAAAACTTGACGGGCGGTGATATCTGTATTCAAGCCTGCGCCGAAGATGCCCAAGTGGCATTCCATGCGGTACGGCAACTGGTTCGCCAAGCGCGTTCTAATATCACCATGCGTTGGAGTCAGTCAGGTTTTGTCGGGTTTGATACCGGCAACCATACGCCCCGTAATTTATTCGGTTTTAAAGACGGCACCGCCAACCAAAGCACCATCAAAGCTGCGGACAAAAACTTATGGGCGGATGCGCCCGATTGGATGAAAGGCGGCACTTATTTGGTCACCCGTGTCATCCAAATGCATCTTGAAACTTGGGATCGCACCTCGCTTAAAGGTCAAGAAGACACCTTTGGTCGACATCGTGATAGCGGTGCGGCGATTGGACAAAAAGGCGAATTTGACACCTTTGATGTGCACGCCAAAGACGCGCAGGGTAAAGCAGTGATACCTGAAATTTCCCACATGGGACTGGCAAAACGCACAGGCGTGGAGATGCTACGCCGTTCGTATTCTTACAGTAGCGGCATTAACCCAGCCACGGGGCAGTTTGATTCGGGGCTGCTGTTTATTTCATTCCAAAAATCGCCCGAACAATTTATTATTATCCAAAATGCCCTAGGTCGTCTTGATAAAATGAATGAATACACCACCCACATTGGCAGTGGGCTATTTGCTTGCTTCGGTGGTATCCCGCAGGGTGGCTATATTGGACAAGCATTATTTGAAGCTTAAGGTTAAAATGCAACCTGCATCAGTTAAAAACAGACGGTTAAAAAGTTACTCATGATAAATATCACCCAAAAAACCTTGCTAAATTTTGGCCTAGCAAGTTCGCTGCTCATCACCAGTCAAGGCTTACAAGCGCAGCAACCAACGCCTGCAAGTGCACAGATAGCGACGCAAGCCAGTCAACCAGCCAGCAAAAAGCTGAATTTAAGCCCTATTTTTATCAAGCTATCAGACGCGATGGCGGCAATTAAAGCCAATGATACGCTAAAAGCCAAGGACACCCTTGCGCAAATTCAAACAGCCTTTGATGCCATAGATGCAACGGCAAAAAATTCCACGCTTGGGCAACAGACAAGCCAAGCGATTGGGCAAGCCATCAGTAATCCCACAGAAACCAATTTATCAGCCGTGTCAAATGCGTTATATGCCTTTGAAAAAGAACAAAATCCTGTAGATTACAGTGCGAAGCGAAAAGAGTTTGCCAAAAAAATGGTACCTGCGTATGACAATCTTAATCAAGTCATACAACGGGCAGCAGCGACAGATGTCGAAACATTACGGGCGGCTTACAACCAGTTTAATGCAGTTTGGCTAGGTAATGAGCGGGTCGTACGCAATACCAGTATGGGACACTATGGCAAAATCGAAACATCCATGGCGCTGATGCGAGTGGCGATTGAAACCCAACCCATCAATATGGCGCAAATCAAAACCCAATCTGCTGCGCTAAAAGACGCCATCGACAGTTATAACAAAGGTGACGTAGCCGCTGTACAAACCACACAAACTGTCACTCTGGCGGATAGTATCCAGTTACTGCGCGATGGTTTACAGGCGTTTAAAACAAACGACGCAGCGATTGGTCAAGCAAAATTAGGCGAGTTTATTAGTATTTGGCCAATGGTCGAAGGCGATGTTAGTACGCGTAACCCCAGTCTATATAATCGGGTGGAAAGTCAAATTCCGTTAGTCATGGCGAAGGGACAAGACCCTAAACAGCAGCAAACACTGCAATCGATTATCAATGAATTGGCAGCAATTAATCCAACAGCTCAATATACTGCGGTTGACTCGATGCTGATTTTGCTTCGAGAAGGGTTGGAAGCCTTATTGATTGTCATCTCGCTGTTATCAGCTTTAACCGCTGCCAAACAAGTCAAAGCCAAAAAATGGGTGTATGCTGGTGTCGCTTTTGGCTTACTTGCTAGTATCGCAGGCGCGATGGCATTACAGCTATTATTCCCTGCAGTGACTTCTGCCGCCAATCGTGAGATGTTTGAAGGGGTGATAGGCATCGTTGCGGTGATTATGATGATTGGCATTGGGGCGTGGCTGCATAGCAAATCATCCGTCCAATCATGGAACGCTTATATCAAGCGTCATATGGGACAAGCCATGACGGCAGGTAGCTTTGTGTCGTTATTTGGATTGAGCTTTTTATCCGTATTTCGAGAAGGCGCAGAGACCATATTGTTTTATGTCGGTATATTACCCAATATCAGTATGAGTAATTTTTTAACCGGGATTGGTTTAGCGCTTGTAGCACTGGCAGCAGTGGCTTGGGTGATGCTAAGAACCTCGGTCAAATTACCGATTCCACAGTTGTTTAAAGTCTTAACTTGGGTGATTTACCTACTGGGCTTTAAGATTTTAGGTGTCAGTCTGCACGCGCTGCAATTGACAGGATATCTACCGATGACCGCCATGAGCCGCTTGCCCGCCATTGAATCGTTGGGATTCTACCCGACGCTACAGACATTTTTGGCACAAATCGGCTATGTCATTATTGTAATCGGTATCAATCTTTGGATGAAAAACCATCAACGTCAGCAAACGGCTGCATTGGCATAACTTTTAATCAAAGATAATTAACGCCATAAAAAAATGGGTAAAACTTGTTTACCCATTTGGTTTTGGCGTCTAGTTCATAACGCATAGTTTGCATGACATAGTCTAAACTAAGCTATAGACTACACTACGCCGTTTTTTCCATACGCTCGCGCTGCGATTGACCTTGCCATAAGCCTTCTAGGTCATAAAACGTGCGGGCTTGTGGCATCATCACATGCACCACCACAGCGCCCAAATCAATCAAGGTCCAATCACTGGTGCCTTGACCTTCCACACCAATAGGGTTAAACCCTGCTTGCTTCGCTTTCATCGCGACATGGTCGGCAACTGCTTTAAGGTGGCGGGTAGATGTCCCTTCGGCAATCACGATACGCTCCATGACTTCAGTCATATCAGCAACATCGAGTACGGTAATGTTTTTGGCTTTTAAATCATCCAAGGCATCTTGAACGATGTCAAGGCAAGTGGTTAACTGTTGGTGGGCAGGGTGTTGATTGACTAAACTAGCAAATTGGGTATCGGTCATAAATGCGTGGATTCCATGAATTGGGTCATAATGATTGGGTCATAAGGGTAGCTTAAAATAGGATCATGACAATCCTAAAAAAAGTGCGCTATTTTAACAAAAATCTAACGCACAAGTTATCAAAAAATGTAAATCAATATCAGGCTAAACGTGTGGGGCATATAACTGATGCTCAACAATATACCGATAAACCTGACTCGGTAAACTTAGCCGCGCTTGCTGTCGTTGCCGAGCTTCTGTGCTGTATAGCCAAGCTCTGATATCACTACTGGCGATATCAGGCACGACAAACTTATCAATATAAATATGGTTAGTGGTTTGATTTATCAAGTCTTTTGGCGAATGAATGATAAAAGGCACTAACCGATTATCAATATTTATATTAGGGGGTTTATCCGTATTGGCCAAAGCATTTTGGTTTAAGTTTTGGTGTAAATTGTGGCTTAAATTGTCGCTAGGGGCACCCAAGGCAGGACGGGGTAGCACCCATAGATTGGTCAGCGAAAGCAGCTCAAAGCCGCGATACCATTTATCAAGTTGTTCAACACTGTCTTGCCCAAGGACAAAAATCAGTAGGTCATTGGGATAACGCTGTTTAAATTCACTCAAGGTATGAAAGCTATACACAGGCGGCTGACACTGCAGCTCAGTCTTATCAATCGACAAAAAAGGCACATCGTCAATCGCAAGCGCAAGCATTTCAAGGCGCTGGTGGTTGGAAGTTGGCTGGGTTTTTAGGGGCGAACCTGCGGTAGGCAATAATTTGGCGATGATATCAACGTTGGGGAAGGCGCGCATGAGCTCATGGTACACATGCGCAATCATCTGTAAATGCGCCAAATGTACCGGATCAAATGAGCCACCCAACCAGACACGAATACAGCGAGGCATTGTCATAACCACAAGCCCAATAAAAGTTTAGGGTAAAGAAAACTAACATCCTTCATCATCACTGACACATCTTACGGTTGGTTTGGCGGTTCATCGGTTGGTACATTGCGCACAAAAATCACTTTATGCAGAATTTTACCATAAAGCAATTTTTGGGGATAACAGATTGTGGCGCACTAGCCTAGTGGTGGAAAAGTAGCCTTGCATTGCATTTAAGCTGATATTCTGTGTGACAGGCAATGGTAACAGACAACAAAAAGGCGAGTGTCACACTCACCTTTTTTTAAACATAAAAAACGCTTAAAACTCACTGCTATCTGCTTGAACGGCTGTGAGCGCAATGGTATAGACAATATCTTCAACCAAGGCGCCACGCGACAAGTCATTCACAGGCTTATTTAAGCCTTGCAGCATAGGACCGACGCTCACCACGTTGGCAGAGCGCTGCACCGCTTTATAGGTGGTATTGCCAGTGTTCAAATCTGGGAAGATAAACACATTGGCTTGACCTGCCACTAGCGAGTTTGGCGCTTTTGATTTTGCCACGCTTGCCACACTGGCAGCGTCATATTGTAACGGACCATCAATGAGCAAATCAGGCGCTTTAGCTTTGGCGATTTCGGTGGCTTGACGCACTTTATCCACGTCTGCGCCTTCACCTGATGACCCTGTCGAGTAACTAATCATGGCAACTTTGGGTTCGATACCAAACGCTTTGGCAGATTGGGCGGATTGTAAGGCGATTTCAGCCAGCTGTTCTGCGGTAGGGTCTGGGTTGATGGCACAGTCACCATACACCACCACTTGCTCAGGCAGTAGCATAAAGAAAATAGACGATACCAGTGAATACTGCGGCGCTGTTTTAATTAACTGAAACGCAGGGCGGACGGTATTGGCAGTGGTATGTACGGCGCCAGATACCAGACCATCGACTTCACCCAAGTGCAGCATCATCGTACCCAGTACGACGGTGTCTTTGAGCTGTTCATGGGCTTGCAGTTCATCGAGTTTGCCTTTACGGCGCTCAACCATAGGCTTGACGTACTTGTCAATCAAGGTATCTGGGTCAAGAATCTGCAGGCCTTCAGGTAGGGTGAGCCCCAAGTTCTTGGCAACCTCTTCGACCTCACTGCGTTTGGCAAGTAAGATACAGTGGGCAATACCACGAGTCTGACAGATGACCGCCGCTTCAACGGTACGGGGCTCATTGCCTTCAGGCAGTACGATGGTTTTTTTGGCAGCTTGGGCTTTTTTGACCAAGGTATGACGAAAAGCCGAAGGCGAGAGTTTGCGGTTGTTGTTGCCTTGACTAAAAGTGGTTTTGATCCAGTCCAAATCCAAATGCGCGGCGACAAAATCGGTGACTTCACTGGCGCGAGTGGTATCATCTGCGGGGATTTCATGGCTGATGTGGTTAAGTTTGGTGACGGTATCAAAGCTGTCAGTGTCAACCAGCATCACAGGAATCCCTGTTTTTAGAGCGGGGCGACACAGATTGATAATTTTTTGGTTCGGCACGATACCGCCTGTCAGAATAAGACCTGCTAGCGGTACACCATTCATGGTGCTAAGCGCAGTCGCCAAAATCAAATCGTCTCGGTCGCCTGCCGTCACCAGTAAGTTACCACGGGTGAAAGAATCTTCAATATTGGCAACGGTACGCGCAACCAGTAAAGTATTGAGCACACGGCGGTTTTTGGCGTCGCCTTCATTGAGCCATTTGGCATCAAGCTCACGAGCCACGTCCCAGGTACGGGGCACACTTAAGGTATTGCTAAAAGGCACTACGCCAATCAAGCGAAATTTATCGGAGTCAAAATAAGGAGAGTGGGATTTAATCGCCTGTAATTGCTCAGCTGCCAAATCAACTTTGGCTTTACCAGGGGCGACGGGTGCTTCGTCATAGTGGTTGTCCACATTTTTGACGCGCATCAAAATCGTGCCTAACGTGCGCTCGCTTGCCATACCGCCAAAATCACGGGCAAAAATATCTAACTTGTCCACCAAACTATCCGGGTTTGCAATATCGCCACTACTGACCAAGATGACTTTGGCATCTAGCGCGTTGACGATGGCTAAATTCACCAATTCCGCATAACTTGAATCATTGTCGGCAGCCAGACCTTCACAGACGATAACGTCATATTGCTCAGCCAATGCTTGGTGTTTGGCAACCACTTCTTCCATCAAATCATCTAACTGACCATCCCCAATCACACGCTCTAAGCGGCTACGATCAATGGAGGGTGGCGGGTTTAAGTTAAAGGCATGTTTTGCAAGCACGCTTGAGCTGTCATCACTCTCATGATTGGCGGTGGTATTTTGGCTAAAGGGTTTTAAAAATCCTGCTTTTAGCCCGATATAATCGAGTGCACGGATAAAACCCAAACAAGCTGAGGTCAAGCCAATGCCGCTACTGGTAGGCACAAATAAAATAGTTTGCATGATAGTTCCTATTTGTTATTTTATTCAAACTAAAAACCCTGATGAGGCATCAGGGTGAGAGGGTTTATAAACCTAAGACTTCTTTGGTTTCTTTGGCGATTTGGTATTCTTCATCGGTCGGAATCACCCACAATTGCAGTTGGCTGTCGGCTTGGTGGAAGCTACCTTCGGCGCCGCGCGAGAGTTCGGCATTTTTGTCAAGGTTCGCTTTGATGCCAAAATGCGGCAAGTTTTGTAAGATTTTTTGGCGAATTGAGGCGCTGTTTTCACCGATACCGCCGGTAAATACCAAGCCAGTGAAGGTCGGTAACGCACAGCTGAGTGAGGCGATATAACGAGCGGCTTTATAACAGAAAATTTCGATGGCGAGTTTGGCATCCTCGTTGCCTTCATTGGCGGCTTGCTCCACCGTGCGCATGTCGCTTGAGATACCTGAAATGCCCAGCAACCCGCTTTGTTTATTTAAAATCGTATCAATTTGGTCAAGGCTATAGCCCAAAATACGGTGTAAATGAATATGCAAACTTGGGTCAACATCACCACTGCGTGTACCCATGACCACGCCTTCCAGCGGGGTCAGACCCATGCTGGTGTCCAAGCTTTTGCCATCATACACGGCGGTTAACGAGCAACCATTACCCAAGTGCACGGTAATCCAACCATTGGCTTGGTGATGAGGGGCTAGGCTATCAGCGCGGTGGCTGACATAAGCGTGCGAGCTACCATGAAAACCATAGCGACGGATATAATGCTCATTGTACAAATCTTTTGGAATGGCATAGCGGTAGGCTTTGGCGGGCATGGTTTGGTGAAAGGCGGTATCAAACACGACCACTTGCGGCAAATCTGGGTAGATTTTTTCCACCGCCTCAATACCTAAGGCATGGGCAGGGTTGTGCAGGGGCGCCAATACTTTTAGCCGTTTGACTTCCGCCAAGACATGGTCGTTGACTTTTTCGGCATGAGAAAACTCACGTCCGCCATGCACCACACGGTGACCCACGGCAACGGGTTTGTAAGCGGCTAATAAACCTAATATTTTTTGCAGCGCCCATTGGTGATTAGCGCCTGCCAAAGAGATTTCGACTTTTTCTCCATTGAGGTCGGTGTGTTTGATACGTGCCGTATCTAAGCCCAAGTTTTCCGCAAGACCGGCAACGCGCTCGCTGCTGTCATTGCTTAATAACGCGTATTTGATTGACGAAGACCCACAATTAAGTACTAAGATCGGATTTTGCATGGCTGTTCCTTTAGACAAGATCTTGTGCATTCCTTGCATCAAGCGCCTTCCTAACTGGATTAAATTTTAAGCTATCCTTGTCTTAAGTAATTTATTGTAGATTAAAAAAATTGTATTGTGGTAATTTTTTGCCAAATTTTTGTTGTCATCATTATAGCAAAAAAGCATACCACAATAGTGATAGCGTTAACAAAAACGAAAAATTAACAAAAATCATCGATTTAACGCTCATCTTTAATAAGGTGAGAAATAAGGTGAGATAATTGCTTATAAAACGCAAAAACAGCTACAATAACCCCATCACAAATTTTATTTTTATACTTACTTTTATTCTTAAAATTAAGGGCATTCATGCAAATTTCAAAACTATCCCCAACAATCGCCGTGCTGATGGTGATGTTGGCAACCAATGTGCTGACAGGATGTGGGCAAAAAGGGGCATTGTACCTACCCAGCAGCCATAGCCAACAAGTAGTCGATGCGACCGCCAAACCCACTAGCACCACTGCGAATGCCTCTGATACCAAAGTCGATGTCAACACCCAAGACCCCAACGTCATGATTGATAATAATGCAGCCCCAGTGCCGCATTCAGCGCCTCACTCAGCGACTACGCCATCGGTGCCATCTGTGCCATCGGTTGGAGGTAAAAATGATTACTAATGATGCAGCCGCAAGTTTAGCAATCAATCCGACCGAACACGTCAAGTCAATCAATGGTCTGAGTTATGATGGCACTGCCTTGATGATGGATGGCGTCAGTCTTGCGGATATCGCAAAGACCTTCGGCACACCGACCTATGTATATAGTCAGCAGTCGATTTTGGCAGCCTATAAAGCTTATGATGATAGTTTTACTGAGATTGAGCATCAGATTTGTTATGCGGTAAAAGCCAATAGTAACCTTGCGGTATTAAACGAACTTGCCAAAGCAGGGGCAGGGTTTGATATTGTTACAGGGGGCGAGCTTGCGCGAGTTTTGGCTGCGGGCGGCGACCCCAAAAAAATCGTATTTTCAGGACTTGGCAAAACCGCTGAAGATATCCGCACTGCCCTTGAAGTAGGGATTGCTTGCTTTAATGTCGAGTCAGAAGCTGAGCTGTACCGTATCAATGCAGTGGCAGGCAAACTACAGCAGCAAGCGCCAATTTCGCTACGCGTCAATCCCAATGTCGACGCGCAAACCCATCCGTATATCTCCACAGGGCTCAAAGAAAATAAATTCGGCATTACCCATGAAGATGCGCCCCGTATCTACCAAATTGCCCATGACTTACCGCACTTAAAAGTCGTCGGTATTGATTGTCATATTGGCTCGCAGTTGACCCAAGTTCAGCCTTTTATGGATGCATTGGATAAAGTCATTGAGATGATTCACGCACTTGCCAAGCAAGGTATTGCGCTTGAGCATATTGATTTGGGGGGTGGCTTGGGTGTGCAGTATATTGACGAAGACGTTGCAAGTATTGAAGAATTTGCGCAGTTACTGTTACCAAAACTGAAAACTTTAGGCTTAACACTCTATTTAGAGCCAGGTCGTAGCATCGTTGCCAATGCAGGTGTATTGTTGACCCGCGTGGATATTTTAAAACCTACCGAACACAAAAATTTTGCCATTGTCGATGCCGCGATGAATGATTTAATTCGTCCGGCACTTTATCAGTCAGAGATGGCGGTCATCCCCACACAGTTGAACTCACCGGTTGAACCCAAAGTATGGGATATGGTCGGGGCGATTTGTGAGACGGGCGATTTTTTGGCAAAAAACCGTGTGTTAGCATTGGCTGACAATGATGTTCTAGCCATCACAGGCGCAGGGGCGTATGGGTTTGTCATGTCGAGCAATTACAATAGCCGCCCACGTGCTTGTGAAATCTTGGTCAAAGAGGGTCACGCCCATGTCATTCGCGAGCGTGAAACGGTTGAGAGCCTTTGGCAAAACGAAAAATTGGTAGATTAAATCTAAACTGTAAGGTTTGCTGGCAACGCTAAGTCTTATTTAAACCGCTGAGCCCAAAACCTTAGCCACTGAAACCAAAACCTTAGCAGCTGAACCCAAAACCTTAGCAACCGAGCCCAAATTTGCTTGACTTGCTAAGGTTTTTTTGTTCCCCAATTACCTTATAAAAAATCAGCTATCATGATAAGATAGCGTGCATAAATCAAAATAATTTTAAGGAATAACAATGTTAATTGAATTTACCAAAATGCATGGACTGGGGAATGACTTTATGGTCATTGACCTAGTCACACAGCGACTTCACTTGACCAAAGAGTTAGTAGCGTTGTTAGGGGATAGACACTTAGGCATTGGCTTTGACCAGTTGTTGATTGTTGAGCCGCCAAGCCGCCCTGATGTCGATTTTCGCTATCGTATTTTTAACAAAGATGGCAGTGAAGTGCAGCAATGCGGCAATGGCGCTAGATGTTTTGCCCGTTTTGTGCAGGCGCGCAAATTGTCATTTAAACAGCGTATTCGGGTAGAAACCGCCAGCGGTATTATTACCCTTAGCACCGATGATTATGGCTGGGTAAAAGTGGATATGGGTAAACCAAAATTTGAGCCCGATGAGATTCCTTTTACCCCCAAAACCATTACTAAAGTTCAAAACTCATACCGGCTAAATGTGGATGGTACGCCTGTGACACTCTATGTGGCAAATATGGGCAATCCCCATGCCATTATCAAAGTAGATGATGTATTGACCGCTGAGGTGGAAAAACTCGGTAAAGCGATTGAGAGCCACCCTGCATTTCCGGAGCGCGTCAATGTCGGGTTTATGCAGGTGATGAATAATCGCCATATCCGGCTACGCGTCTATGAGCGCGGCGTGGGCGAAACGCAAGCTTGTGGTACGGGCGCGTGTGCTGCGGTTGCGACTGGGGTGCGTGAAGGCTGGCTAGATGAAGGCGTGGATATTCGAGCCCAGTTGTATGGTGGCAGTTTGGCGATTCGTTGGCAAGAAGGCTATCCTGTGTATATGACCGGTCCTGCGACCTTTGTGTACGAAGGGGTGTTTAGTCCTGAGGGTTTGATGGCAGGTGCGGGGCTGAAATTTACGCCAGCACAATCAAGTGAGGAACATCGCTCAGATGAGGGACATCCTTACCATGAATAGCCCCCAACCTCGCTAACCGACACTATGCCAACTAGCCGTATCCTAAGTCAAGGCAAAAATAGTCAAGGGAAAAAGCGCAGCCGTGTAGGCAAATCAGCAAACGATGATTTGCCTACCCACTTAACGCCGCATGAGGCAGAAACTGTGCTCAATACCAATGACCAAGCTTTGGTAGATCGCTGGCTTGCTGAGCTAAGCAGTAAGCGTTATAGCGCAGCAACTATCAAAAGCTACCGCCAAGCGCTACAGCCTTTTTTGGCATATTGCTATGAGCAACATACCGCGCTTTGTCACATCACCCGTCAGCAGTTGTCAGATTTCCTAATTCGCCGATTGGATGTCGATAAAATATCCAAATCCAGTAGTCAATATGAATTAACCGTGTTGCGTCAACTTTACAAATGGTTGATTGCTCAGCAGCTGATGACATTAAATCCCACCACAACCATACGTCTTAAACGCGCCCCGAGACCCTTGCCCACGCTACTTGATATCGATGTATTATCACAGTTATTAGACCAAGCTGCGCCAGAAGATAGCCATGAAGCGCGGCTATGGATTCGCGATAAAGCCATGCTAGAATTACTGTATGGTAGTGGTTTACGCGTCGGCGAGCTAGTGGGACTTAATATGTCTGATATCGACAAATCACAGCGGCTGTTACGAGTACTGGGTAAAGGCGGAAAAACGCGCATCGTACCGATTGGCGAAAAAGCCTGGCAGGCACTCATCAACTATTTGCCGCATCGCTCGCTATGGGTGGAAGAGCAAGACCCTGCGGTATTTGTCAGTGAGCGTTATGGGACGCGTATCTCAACACGCACCGTGCAGCTACGTATCAAGCTACAGGCCAAACGTGCCGGTATCGCACAAGATTTATACCCGCATTTGCTAAGGCACTGTTTTGCCTCACATATTTTAAGTGATAGTGGTGATTTGCGTGGTGTTCAAGAACTGCTGGGACACAGTGATATCAGTACCACACAGATTTATACCCATTTGGATTTTGGGCATTTATCGCAAGTGTATGATAAAGCGCATCCCCGCTCACGACGATAGCGCACAATAATAGGCAGGTTAAGCAGTAATATTAGGCATGAAAAAAATATTAAACTTAAGTTTAGCGCCATCAGCCCTAGCCATCTTAAACATTAACCGCGCGGGTCAAATGCTCAGAAGTACGGCGAAGATTAAGGCTCAAGATAATCGCTAAGCCACGCAGCATCTCAACACCGATACGAGGATAATCTGACAAAAGTCGCTCAAAGTCAGCGCGGGACAAGGTGACAAGCGCACATAGGCTGGTGGCTTTAATGGTAGCGGAGCGAGTTAATAAATCTAACAGTGCCATTTCACCGGTACTTTCGCCCGCCCGAATTTCACCGACTTTAATTTCTGCCCCTGAAGGGCTGTATTTAATGACTGATAATTCACCAATCAGCAAAAACGCCATAAAATCGCCATGCTCGCCTTCCGTAAATAACACTTCTTGCGGACTCAACTGTTTAAAATGTAGTGAGTTTTCGACCACTTGAAACATATAAGGATCAAGACGGCTAAAGATTGGACTATTCTTTAAATATTCAAAAAGTGGATTATCCATTTTTCGCTTAAGGGTCGTTAGATATTATTTGCTATGATAGTCAATTTTTGACATTCGAGCAACGCAATATTCTGCCGAGTTATTTGCTGTGCATCCGCATCAAAGTCGGCAAAAATCACGCTCGGGGCTTGCTGTAATAGGGTTGTTTTATTGGTATTTTGCTCAGCATTTTTGTCAAGCTGTTGGTAACTATCTGACTTAGGCAGCCAGCTTGCTGCTTTGGCAGATAAAGGTAAATGCGCTAAATTGTTGGTGATATCAAAATCTCGGGTTACTGCATCGTTTGCTGCGTCGTTTGCTGCGTCGATTGCTGCGTCGATTGCTGCATTAATTTTTTGGGTCAAAACGCGCTCACCATCGCTGCTGATAAATTCGCTATGCCCCCAAGTGCTGCGTACTTTGCCAGGCGCTGAGGGATTGACGACATGGTCACCCGTCTGACCTGCGCCAATGACCATGCATTGGCTATCGAGCGCCCTTGCGGTGAGTAGCGCATGCCAATGTGCTTTCCCTGTTTGGTAGGTAAACGCCGAAGGCGCGGTGAGTATATCTGCACCTAGTTCGCGTAGTTTGACCGCAAGGGTGGGGAAACGAATATCAAAACATACCATCATGCCGACCTTGCCAAACTCGGTATCCGTCACAATGAGCTCATTACCGGCTTCGAAGGTTCTACCTTCATCATAATTGCCTGTGCTATCATTGACGGTGGCTTTGAACAAATGAATTTTGTCATAGCGCGCTAAGCAGTCGCCAGCAGGGTCAAATAATAGTGAGCTTTGCCGAAGTTTGCCGTCAGCCACAGGCGTACCGTCAGGTCGATACGGGCAGGGCAAGGTACCTGCCAGTAGATATACACCGTAGTGACGGGCAGCCTGTGCCGACCAATCTTTTAAGGCATCAAAATATTGACTGGCAAAGCCCTGTTTGCCAAAACAAAAAGCGTTTTCTGGCAAAATCACCATGCGGGTGCCGCGTTCACTGGCAATTTTAATGCCTACTTCAATAGATTGAAGATTTGCTAAGATATCGGTCTGGCTATTGAGTTCAACAATCGCAAATTTTGTCAGTTTTGTCATGGTTTGATTTCGTAAGCAAAAAATTTAGGAAAATTTGTGGGTGCTGCAGCTAAGTAAAGCTAAGCACAGTTAAGTTAAGTGCAGATAATTAATATACGGCTGAATGTCAAAAAATACTAGCATATCTTGTTGAAACAATACTAAACTAGCAACCTAGCAGAGCATAGACACACCATAGACACACCATCTAAACTAACCTCATTAGAGTAAGGCTTAAAAAAACGCGTTATGAAAATTGGTATTGGGGCAAAGCTAACGACCGGGATGACACTCACCCCGCAAATGCAGCAGGCAATTCGCTTGCTGCAATTATCGAGTCTTGAACTTGAACAAGAAGTGCAGCTTAAACTCGATAGCAACCCTATGCTTGAGCGTGAGGAAGAGTGGGAGACGTCTTATGACGACGCCGATAACCTACCCGATGGCGAAAACTATCCAGAACAAGACATGGATAAAGACTATGACTATGACTATGATGACTATCAAGTAGAAGGTGTTGAGTTGTCTGAAGTTGATTTGGATGACTATAACCGCCATGAAACTGAGGTGTTGGAAGATTATCTAGCGTCGGATGATTTTTATCCTGCTTCTGCTAGCCAAGATTATCCCCCGAACAGTGAACCCTCGGCAGTGCATGAGTATGCAAGTCATAGCCCAAGTGATAGTTACAGTGACAGTTATGGGGACAACAATAGTGACAGTTATGCAGACAGCGATTATCGCTATGATGAGGAATTTGGCTTAGACGGGATAGATAGTAGCGAGCATCTTAGCAGCCAGCAAATCGATATGCCGGTGGATGCACAGTGGGATGATATCTATAGCTATGAATCTGCGGCAGCCACTGGCATTGATAGCGAAGACAGTCAGGATGATTATAAGCTTGCCACGCAAGGAAATATTCAAGATTATGTGCGTTGGCAACTGAATTTAAGACGGCTCTCCACCATCGATATGCTGATGGCGGAGTATCTGATTGATAGCATGGACGAGCGCGGTTTTATCACGTTATCAAATGATGAGCTATTTCAAAGTTTTGATACCATGTTGTCATTTTATCAAGTTGAAAACGTGGACTTGGCGCTAGAAGACATTGAGCTTGTGGTTAAGCAAATACAAAACTGCGAGCCACTGGGCGTTGGTGCGAGAAATTTGGCAGAATGCTTGCTGATTCAGCTCAATAAATTGCCGAGTGATACCCCCTCTTGGCAAGCAGCCAAGCAAATTTTGATGCATTCAGAATTTTTTGCCAACAATAACATCAATGCCCTGCTTAAATCATCCAATCTTGACGTCTCTGAGATTCAGCCTGCGCTCGCCTTATTGCGCACATTAAACCCCAATCCTGCACTGTCTTATGAAAAATCACAACGTCAGCTAGATAATGGCATTGAAAGCTACGACATTCCTGATGTCATTGTGGTGCAGCGAGGGCAGCATTGGGAGGTCAGCTTAAATCCAGAAACCTTGCCAAAACTGCGTATTAACCAAGTGTATGCCAAACTTGTCAGTCGCAATGACAACAGCGAGCAAGGCGTCTATCTAAAAGAGCAGCTGTATGATGCGCGGCTGTTTATCCGTAGTATCGAAGAGCGTAATCAAAATCTCCTAAAAGTTGCAACCTGTATCGTCAAACGTCAGCAGGCTTTTTTTGAGCAAGGCGTCATGGCAATGCAGCCGATGGTACTTAAAGATGTGGCAGATGAAGTGGGCTTACATGAGTCAACCGTTTCTCGTATCACTACCAGCAAAACCATCGTTACCCCCAAAGGGCTATTTAGCCTGAAGTATTTCTTTTCCAGTCAAGTCAGTAGTGATGAGGGTGAGGGCGTTTCTTCGACCGCTATCAGCGCGATGATCAAGCAAATGATTGAGGCAGAAGACCCCAAAAAACCGCTATCTGATAGTAGTATTATGAAGCACCTGCAAGATAAAGGCATTGATATTGCCCGTCGTACCGTGACCAAATACCGAGAAGGTATGAACATCGGTTCTTCTACGCAGCGTAAAGTGCGGTTTTGACCGCAATGTTGTGATTAGAGGGTCAGTCAAAATCTTTTCTAGCTGAATTCTCAAATTTAACTAAGCCGTCAAATATAACTAAATTTTCAAATATAACTCAGCTTTTAAATTTAACTGAATTTTCAAATTTAACTCAACTCTTGAACTGTTAACAAATCTCTTGGTATTTTGCTAAACAGCAATGGTTGATGGCATGCCTACCTTTTTGCATAATGGATTCATAAGGGATAAACCTTTTACGCAGTAACATGGCTCTTTTAGCAACTTATCTTGGTACACAGGTATGCTTGAACACTATAATTTGATTTTACTTTTTTTAGGGTTGGCGTTTTTAATCGGGGCATTCTTTCCTATGCTACCGCGCAAGCTTTCGATATCCCTACCTATGATACAAATTACCTTTGGCGCACTGCTAGGGTATTTTTTTATGGGGCTGCCTAGAATTAATCCGCTTAATTATGGCGTTCCTATCGAGAAAGTTACAGAAGTGGTGGTGCTGATTTCGTTGGTTGGTTGTGGTATCAAACTCGATAGTCCGCTCAATTGGAAAACGTGGCAACCGACCTTAAGGCTGTTGGTGATTGTGATGCCAGTTGGTATCGCCGCGATGGCATTGATGGGACATTACATTTTTGGACTCAGTATGGCGGCGGCTATTTTGCTCGGTGCGGTGCTAGCGCCAACCGACCCTGTATTAGCGGCAAGCATCCAAGTCGGTCCACCCAATTCCGAACGACAAGAAGATGTGACCCGATTTACTCTCACCTCTGAGGCAGGTCTCAATGATGGACTGGCATTTCCGTTTGTCTATTTAGCGATAGCCATTGCTACCGCTGCGTCTCTCAATCAAGGTTTTGGTGCAGAAGATTGGCTGCATTGGTTGGGCTATGATGTGTTATGGCGAATCATTGCAGGGGTGGCGGCGGGTTACTGTGTCGGTAAGTTTTTGGCAAATTGGCTATTTACCAAGGCATACCCTGATAAAGTCGAGCAAAGTTATATGGTATTAGCTTTGATGTTACTGGCTTATAGCATCACAGAGTTTGTGCATGGTTATGGTTTTATTGCGGTATTTGTCGCCGCGTTAACCCTTCGGCGCTCAGAATGTGAACATGAATATCATGAAGGCTTGCATGATTTTGCTGAACAAATTGAAGGTTTGCTGATGTCGCTCGTGATGGTATTTTTGGGACTATTGGTGGGTCAAGCGTTAGCGAGTGATGTTACCCTTAGCTGGCAAGTGTATGTGGTATGTTTGGCGTTTATATTTTTGATACGTCCCATTGTGGGTTATTTTAGTCTAGGTAAACTGGGGATGAGTCGCAATGAACGCTGGGTAACGGCAGGACTAGGAATTCGCGGGATTGGTACATTGTATTATATTGCTTATGCGATGAATAAAGGCGTATTTACCAGTGATGAAGCGCTAAAAATTTGGGTGATTTGTGTGGTAATGATTGCGATGTCGGTTTTTTTACATGGGCTAACCGCCAACCGTTTATTAGCCATGACCAAAAATTAGTGCAACGCAAAAATAAAAAAGCGGGTAAGTTACCCGCTTTTTTTACGCTGATATGATTAGCCACCACCCACCGCTTGCACCACTTCGATGTTCATACCATCTTGCAAGGTGACATTTGCCAATTCGCTTTTTGGAATCAATTCACCATTGATTTCAACAGCAAAACGACCCTGGGTTTGCCCCATTTCATCCAATAGTAGTAAGAGATTTTGGTGTAACGTTTGTTTGATGTCACCATTTAAAGTCACTTGTGGCATTATTATGTTTCCTATTTTGTTACGCTTCCTGTTATGGTTAAATGTGGTTAAACTGATGAAGTGTGCTTAGCAACACTGATAGCAAGCCAAATCCATGCGATAATAAACAGCGTGCCGCCAATCGGGGTAATTGCCCCGAGCCAACGTGGCATCCCCAAAGCCATCAAATATAGTGAACCTGTAAAAAGCGCAATACCCAGTTGCATCACCCACGCGATAGTAGGCGATGTGAGGTTTATACGCAATAACATACCAACCATCAACAACCCAAGCGCGTGATAAAAAAAGTATTGTGTACCCGTCTGCCACCAAGCCATTTGCTCGGCTGACAAACGCGGTTTAAGACCATGTGCGGCAAACGCCCCACAGGCGACCGCCACTGCCATATTTATCGCACCAACACTTAACCAGTTCATGACGTTTAATCCAACTGCAAATGGGTATTGGCTAGCATGGCTTCTTTAATTTTATCCATGGCATTTTTTTCAATTTGGCGAACCCGTTCCGCTGATATATTGTACTCTGCCGCCAACTCGTGCAAGGTCGCTTTTTGCTCATTAAGCCAGCGCTGCTGTACGATATCCCGCGAACGATCGTCTAAGTCTTCCATCGCCTCCATCAAGGCTGAATTGTTATTTTCTTCCCAATCAGCATCTTCTACCATATCGGCTGGGTCAGCCGCATCTTCTAAAAAATACTGCGGTGCATAGCGACCTTCGTCTTCATCATCACTTTGTGCTTCAAACGATGCATCATACGAAGTCAGACGGCTTTCCATCTCTAACACTTGTTTGACGGTAACATTTAAGTCTTTGGCAATCGCTTCGGCTTCTTCGAGCGTTAACTGGTTGTTGGTTTTTTTCAGTGAGCGCAAGTTAAAAAACAGCTTGCGGTGCGCTTTGGTGGTCGCGACTTTGACGATACGCCAGTTGCGAATCACAAACTCATGGATTTCAGCTTTGATCCAATGTACGGCAAAAGACACCAAACGCACGCCTTTGTTTGGGTCAAAACGTTTCACCGCTTTCATCAAGCCGACATTGCCTTCTTGAATCAAGTCGCCTTGTGGCAAGCCATAGCCAGAGTAACTGCGCGCAATGTGAATCACAAATCGCAGATGCGACATAACCAGTAGCCGGGCTGCTTCTACATCCCCTTCGTCAGTATAGCGATGCGCAAGCTCCTGTTCTTGCTCTGCTGTCAAAATAGGAATTTGATGGACCGCGTTGATATACGCGCCTAAATTCACCCCAGGCGCAGATAACGCAGTCGGCATGGTAGGAATAAGGGCATTGGTCATGGCTTTCTTTTGACGGGGCCGCGATGCAGCTTTTCTTGGTTTTTCAGCAAACTCATCGTCATAGTCGTCATCAGCCTCGTCCACCAACTCGTCATAGTCATCATAACTATCAGGGATCTGGGCCAGGTCAATATCGTCGTCACCTAAGCTATCAAAGTCTGGCTCGTCAAATTCATCGCGTTCGTCATCGTCGATGTCATCAAAGGCAGCGTGTGGGTCGCCACCCAGCTTAGCGTCAAGCTTGGTCGATTTTTTTGCGTTGGCAGTCTTTTTTATTGTCGTTGTTTTGGTCTTTGTAGCCATGAAATAGCCTGTCAATTGTCCTTTAATTTCTGTTATTTAGTATGCCTTAAAGTCAGCTTTTTTGTAAGAGGCGTTTAGCAACTTTTGGTTATGATCGAGTGAAAGATTGTGTCTGTCGTATTTTCAGACGGTATGATTGATGTCTGCTGTACCAGTGTATATCCGGCATGCTGACAAAAAGCTGCGATGTCACGCTTGCTATTGGGGTCGGTTGCAGTCACATACACCGCATGACCCAACGCAGTCTTTTTTAGTGCCATTTTAAGTTTAAGTAGAGGCATCGGGCAGGCGAGTCCTTTGCCATCCACATAATGCTCAATTTGAGCATCGATGTTGGGATTGTTATGTGCGTCTGACTGAAACAATCCCCAATCTTGGCAAAAGGCGTCATCCGATAGTAAGGCAGGATTTAGCGTAATCTGAGAAGAATCCGTCATGGTAATAAAATTGCTACTCGAAAATTCAAAGTGTGTTAGATGGTTATTATAGGCTAAATTACAAGTGTAGACGATTGAGATAAATCAAAGTTAGCATTATATTTTTGAAAATTTAACCTTTATGCTGTACTTAGTAGTCGGTAGATTGCAGCAAGATATCATTACAAAATTTGGCTTTTTAAAGCTGCTGAAATTTGTATATTGAGCAGTATTATTTAGCATTTATCTTTTTTTAAACACCATTTTTTTAAACATCATTCTAAGCTAATTCGCTGTCAAAGGTCGCGCATGCCCATCAATCCACTTGCTAGTTATTTATCTGCTAGTTATTTATTTAGAAAAACGTCCGTAGTAGCTGTATTAAGTACCCTATCAGCGAGCGTGCTTGCTGTTGATAACTTTTCCTATCAAAGTGTGCCCGCTTTTAATCTAGTCATGATTGCAAGTGCTGAGCCTACCCAAGTCAATAGCCAATTAGCCTCTATGGACAATGGACAAGCGCTCATCGATACCGAGCAAAATCGTCAAGTCGGTGAGTGGGCGTTTCGACAAATCAACGGCAATGCAGCGCTGATAAAAGACCCTTGGTTGCAGCAATCGCTTGAACAAATTGTGTGGCAAATCAATGCGGTGGCAGGTCTCAACGCACCCATGGGGCTGGTGATTATCAATGACAAGCAAATCAATGCCTTTGCAGTACCGTCTGGGCTTATCGGCATCAATGTCGGTTTGTTGGATAAAGCTAAAAGTCTGGATGAAATAGTGAGCGTCGTCGCGCATGAGATTGCTCATGTCAGCCAGCGCCATTATCAACATCGCAATGATGAAAAAACCAAACAGCTACTGATGCAGGCAGGCGGTCTTTTGGCGGGCGTCGCAGCATCCAAAGTCGGGGATGGTGATGCCGCTGCCGCTGTCATGCTAGGCTCTCAGGCGATGTCTGCCAACGCTGCTGCTTCCTATAGCCGCGGTCAAGAGCGAGAAGCCGACCGTATTGGCATGCAAATCATGAACCAAGCGGGCTATGACGTCAATGCCATGCCCAGTTTCTTTGCCACCCTAGACCAACAAAACCCTGTCAAAAGTAACACCTTGATTCCCAGTTTTATTTTAAGCCATCCGCTCACCGCAGATAGAATCAGTGAAGCAAGGGCGCGAGTCGCAACTTACAAGCGTGATAGCCAAGCTAATATGGCATCAAACCGTTATCAATCTATTCAACAGCAGCGTGCGCAACTATTTGAACAAATCCAGTGGCGTGCTCGCTACTATGGCTATCTAGTCAACAAAGCCGATTTGGAACAAGGGGCGAAAACCAGTGAAGGTGCCAAGCTTGCGCTGATTAATTATTATCTTGATAACGGACAACCCAAAGCGGCACAAAGCTTAATGCAGGATTTTGACAAGGACATCAATACGCTCGCCAATCCGCTGGCAGTCGTGACATTTAGTCAGTTAGCGGCGCAGCAAGGCAATGTTGATGTGGCAATCGCTAAATTGCAGCAACTCGCCTCTGTGTATCCTGAGCGCACAGATGTGCCACGCTATCTGAGTGATATTTATTTAAAATATCGTCCTACTGCAGAAAGTGGTCAACAAGTATTAGCGCTGCTTCAACCCTTATCCAAGCAAAATCCCCGTGATGTCATGCTGTGGGATCGATTGCAGCAAGCCAGTCAACTACTTGCAAAACATCGTAGCGGCGATGAGCAACTGATTCATCGCATTAATACATTACGCTATCGCGCGTATGGCGAGTTATGGCGCAATGAGCTAAAAGACGCGGTGACATCACTCACCCAAGCCAAATCGTTAGCAAAGCAGCTACCTAGTAACCAATCTTTGCTGGCACTGCTGAATCAGCAAATCAACCAAGTACAAGACGCCAATCAGTTTAAACCATCTTAACAATTAGACGGCTAACGTAGGTTCATTATCCGTTGGCTCATCCTGCGCGGGTAGCGCCAACCAACTGGCAAGTTTCAGTGACAGTTCTTCGAGCCCAATTCTATCTTGGGCAGAAAATAATTGAATACTAAACGGCAATTTTAATTTATTAAGCTGATTGCGGGTTTGCTGTAGCGTGTTTTTGGCGGCACCATATTTGAGCTTATCGGCTTTGGTTAATAGCACATGAACCTCAAGCTCACCGTCTTTTGCCCAGTGTAGCATTTGCTCATCAAAGAATTTTAATGGATGGCGAATGTCGGTGAGCAGCACTAAACCGGCGAGACTTTTACGCGAAATTAGGTATTTTTCAAGCTCTGACTGCCATTCTTTTTTCATCGCCTCGGGCACGGCGGCATAGCCATACCCTGGCAAATCCACCAACCGCTGATCCAAATTGCCCATATTAAAAAAGTTAATCATTTGGGTGCGACCTGGGGTTTTGGAGGAGCGGGCTAACTGGCGCTGCTGGGTCAATGCATTAATGCAAGAGGACTTACCAGCATTTGAGCGGCCAGCAAAAGCAACTTCGCGACCCGTATCGGCAGGACACAGTTTGAAGGTAGGGGCAGACAGCATAAATTGGGTTTGATGCAACCAGCGTTTTGCCGCATCACTATCGTCAGTAATCGCAGTCGGCGCAAGGGTGTTAGTAAAATCCATCATCAGCACATAATCTTAATGTTAAAGCGCTATTGTATCAGCAAATACCCATAACCCAAAATTTTGAGCACTTGCTACCGCTGTTTTGTGAGATATTTTTTGTAGTGAAACCCGCTTGCCAACCTGCAAATGACTTTTACATGATTATCGAGTTATGGCATAATAATCAGCCATATCAATTATTCGATTATGGTTTTAATTATCACTATCACTGTAATCGACAAAACCCTCGGTGTTTTAAAATCATTTAGCTAACTTAAATGCCGTATTAGCCATATGATTAGCGTTCATTAATAGGGTAGCCTACAAATTTTGCAGACAAGCGCATGGTTGTCTTGCTATAATATTGTAACTTAGTAGATACATTCACCAGTGTTAAAGCAATAAATATATATGATGATAACTGGGTGTTGCTTTGATATTGTAAGTAATGCCTTTGTCGCTAGCTCATTGTGAGTCATAACCAACACGCTTTAGTAGGAATTGTTACCGATGAAAAAAATACTCACTGCCGCAAGCCTTTTAATTGCCAGCGTAAGCGGTTCTGCAGCTGTTACCGTACCAAAATATGACATAGCCAAAGGTAAGGTTATTGCTGAATCAGTTTGTGGTGCTTGTCATGGCGTCAATGGTGTTAGTAGTGTTCCTGCACAGCCTAACCTTGGCGGACAAAACGTTAAGTATCTCTATAAACAGCTAACCGAATTCAAATCAGGCGCGCGTGTCAATCCTATTATGTCAGCGCAAGTGGCAAAATTAAATGACCAAGACCTGGCGAATGTGGCAGGTTATTATGCAAGCCAACCACGTTGGGGGGTAGGTTATGCCAATCCTGCTTACGCTCCCGTGGCACAAAAATTGTATTATGGTGGTAATAGCACGCGCGGTGTGATTCCTTGTGCCGGCTGTCATGGTGGTAAAGCCAATGGTAACGATTTAGCCGCTTTCCCACGTATTGGGGGTCAGCATTCAGCCTATATCGCGACCCAATTAAAACTGTTCCGTGCGGCAGGTCGTGAAGACGATGTAACCGACCCATCACAAACGCGCATGAATGATGCAGCTAAAAAAGGCGATAAAGGCATGATGCAAATCGTGGCATCAAAATTATCAGATAATGATATTAAAGTATTATCTGACTATATCAGCGGTCTACACTAGTATTTAGCGGTATATCATTTAGCCAAGCTTAGCGCTTGGCTTTTTTATTGCCTAAAATGACCTAAAAGAATCGTAAATTCAAGTGGTAAATAAAATTTTGGCAAAAGGTCAGGCATAAAAAACAGGTATAAAAAAAGAGCCACCGAAGTGACTCTTTTGTATGCTTATTAACGATTAGTCGTTAACTTTAGCAACAACACCCGCACCTACAGTACGGCCACCTTCACGGATTGCAAAGCGTAAGCCTTGGTCCATTGCGATAGGGTGGATTAGCTCTACGTTCATTTCAACGTTATCGCCAGGCATTACCATTTCTGTACCTTCTGGTAATTGGATTGCGCCAGTTACGTCAGTGGTACGGAAGTAGAATTGTGGACGGTAACCATTTAGGAATGGGGTGTGACGACCACCTTCTTCTTTTGATAGTACGTATACTTCTGCGTCAAATTTGGTGTGTGGTTTGATTGAACCTGGTTTAGCCAATACTTGACCACGTTGTACGTCTTCACGTTTGGTACCACGTAGTAGTACACCACAGTTCTCGCCTGCACGACCTTCGTCTAGTAGTTTACGGAACATTTCAACGCCAGTACAGGTGGTTTTTGCGGTTGGTTTGATACCAACGATTTCAATTTCTTCACCAACTTTGATGACGCCTGATTCTACACGACCTGTTACGACTGTACCACGACCAGAGATTGAGAATACGTCTTCGATTGGCATCAAGAATGGTTTGTCAATCGCACGTTCTGGTTCTGGGATGTAGCTGTCTAGGGTGTCAAGTAGTTCTAGTACGGCTGGTTCACCGTATTTGCCTTCGCCGCCGTTTAGGGCTTCTAGGGCAGAACCTTTGATGATTGGGGTGTCATCACCAGGGAAGTCGTAGCTTGATAGTAGTTCACGTACTTCCATTTCTACGAGTTCTAGTAGTTCTTCGTCATCAACCATGTCACATTTGTTCATGAATACCATGATGTATGGTACACCTACTTGGCGTGATAGTAGGATGTGTTCACGTGTTTGTGGCATTGGACCGTCAGTGGCTGATACAACTAGGATAGCGCCGTCCATCTGTGCAGCACCGGTGATCATGTTTTTAACATAGTCAGCATGGCCAGGACAGTCTACGTGTGCGTAGTGACGTGCTTGGGTGTCATATTCAATGTGTGAGGTGTTGATGGTGATACCACGGGCTTTTTCTTCAGGGGCTGAGTCAATTGACGCGTAGTCTTTGGCTTCACCACCGTTGTGTTTTGCTGCTACGGTCGCAATCGCAGCTGTTAGGGTTGTTTTACCATGGTCAACGTGTCCAATGGTGCCTACGTTAACGTGTGGTTTAGTACGTTCAAACTTGGCCTTTGCCATAATTTAATCCTCTTTTGTTAATATTAACCTAATGCTATTAGGTCATTTACTTTATTATCAACGCTTATAGGTTATGAAAATTTGACCCATTAAATTTAACAGATCAAATTAGCTAACTTATAATTTTTTTTAGTGTCGAATAGGATAGAAGAATTTGACTGGTTTTAACAATCAAATTGCCCATCAAACTTATTCGTCATCATCTTTATGAGTGAATTTTTTGATGATTTCATCAGCAACGTTACGTGGTGTCTCAGCGTATTTTGCAAACTCCATTGAGTAGGTTGCACGACCTTGAGACATTGAACGTAATTGGGTTGCATAACCAAACATCTCAGCTAGTGGTACTTCAGCACGGATTTGTTTAACGCCGCCAAACATGTCATCCATACCTTGCACCATACCACGGCGACGGTTTAAGTCACCCATGATATCACCCATGTAGTCTTCAGGTGTTTCAACTTCTACTTTCATGACTGGCTCAAGTAGAACAGGGTTTGCATTCATAAAGCCTTTACGAAATGCCATAGAACCTGCCATTTTGAACGACAACTCATCTGAGTCAACGTCATGGTACGAACCATCATACAGTGTTGCTTTAATACCAACGACTGGATAACCTGCAAGAACACCATTTTTCATACGTTCTTGAATACCTTTGTCTACCGCACCAAAGTACTCTTTTGGTACCACACCACCAACCACTTCTTCAGCAAATTCATATTCTTTGCCGTCAGCAGTATCAAGTGGCTCAAGACGTAACCATACGTGACCGAATTTACCACGACCACCAGTTTGGCGTACGAATTTACCTTCTTGTTCAACGGTAGTGCGAATCGTTTCACGGTAAGCTACTTGTGGTGCACCCACGTTGGCTTCAACGCTAAACTCACGTTTCATACGGTCAACAAGAATTTCTAAGTGAAGCTCACCCATACCGCTGATGATAGTCTGACCAGATTCTTCATCGGTGTGAACACGGAATGAAGGGTCTTCTTTTGCCAAACGGTTAAGCGCGATTGACATTTTTTCTTGGTCAGCTTTGGTTTTTGGTTCCACTGCCAATGAAATAACAGGATCTGGGAATTCCATGCGCTCAAGCGTAATGATATTGTTTTCGTCACATAGGGTATCACCTGTGGTTACATCTTTTAGACCTACAAATGCAACGATGTCACCTGCGCGAACTTCATCCACTTCTTTTTGTGAGTTAGCGTGCATCTCAACGATACGGCCAATACGTTCACGTTTCATTTTCACTGGGTTATAAACAGAATCACCTTGTTTAGCAACACCTGAATAAACACGTACGAAAGTTAAGTTACCCACGTATTTGTCATTCATAATTTTGAACGCAAGACCAGCAAATGGTGCATCATCCGATGATTCACGAGTTGCTTCAGTTTCAGCTTTGTCATCTAACACACCTTTGATCGCATCAACGTCATTTGGTGCTGGTAAGAATTCGATAACCGCGTCAAGCATACGTTGTACGCCTTTGTTTTTAAACGCAGTACCACAAAGCATTGGTTGAATTTCGCCCGCTAAGGTACGTGCACGTAAACCTGCTACGATATCTTCACGTGATAAATCACCTTCTTCTAGGTATTTATCCATCAACTCTTCTGAAGATTCAGCAGCTGCCTCAACCATGTTGTTGCGCCATTCATCGACGATATCAACCAAGTTAGCAGGAATTTCTGCATATTCAAATTTCATACCTTGAGAAGCGACATCCCAAATGATGGCTTTCATCTCTAGAAGGTCAACAACCCCTTCAAAGGTATCTTCTGCACCGATTGGCACAACCACAGGTACTGGGTTACCACCAAGACGTTGTTTTACTTGGTCAACAACGCGGAAAAAGTTTGCCCCTGTACGGTCCATTTTGTTTACGAACGCAAGACGCGGTACTTTATATTTGTTTGCTTGACGCCATACTGTTTCTGACTGAGGCTGTACACCACCAACCGCACAGTAAACCATACATGCACCGTCAAGTACACGCATTGAACGTTCTACTTCAATGGTGAAGTCAACGTGACCGGGGGTGTCAATGATGTTAATGCGATGCTCTGGGAATTGATGACCCATACCAGACCAGAAACAAGTCGTTGCCGCTGAGGTAATAGTAATACCACGCTCTTGCTCTTGTTCCATCCAGTCCATGGTTGCAGCACCTTCATGCACTTCACCTAGCTTATGGTTTTTACCTGTATAAAACAAAATACGTTCAGTTGTTGTCGTTTTACCCGCATCAATATGTGCAGAGATACCGATATTACGGTAGCGATTCAAGGGTGTTGTACGTGCCATAGTTAATTCCTAAGGACTAAAGATTAAAATTATTCCATTATCAATAAACAGTTATGTCTTAAAATGAATAATAATTAGTTTTAACGTTTGATTGAAAGATCGACAACCAACTAGATAAAAGAAAGCCTTACTCTTGACATAAGTGCTGTATGATAAGAGCTTGCCATGACAAACGCATGACAAGCTTCTTTTTCAATATGCAATATTGGGCTGAATTTGCAAACTTCAAGTCACCCAATATTATCTATTTTATTATAAGCTAATTGCTACCTAGGTGATAGCAATCAGTATCAATTAGAAACGATAGTGTGAGAACGCTTTGTTTGCGTCAGCCATACGGTGAACTTCGTCACGTTTTTTCAGTGCATTACCTTTGCCATCAGCTGCGTCTAGCAATTCACCTGCTAAACGTAAAGCCATAGATTTTTCAGAACGTTTTGCAGCCGCATCAACTAACCAACGCATTGCTAATGCAGTACGACGGGAGGGACGTACTTCCATAGGAACTTGGTAGGTAGCACCACCCACACGGCGAGCTTTCACTTCCACCATTGGGCGAACTCTTTCTAACGTATCTTCAAAAAACTGCACAGGATCGATGCCCGAGTTTTTTTCTAAAACACGGTCTAATGCACCGTATACGATTGATTCTGCAACTGATTTTTTACCGTCAACCATCACATGGTTGATGAATTTAGCAAGTGTTTTGCTACCAAATTTAGGATCTGGTAGGATTTCACGGGCAGCGATGACACGACGTCTAGGCATGATAATTTCCTTGTGTATTCAGGGTAGTCTGGTAGCTAAGCGGTTGCTTTTCACCAGCCTTACTGCATAGTATTGTAAAACTATAATCAACTATGCAAACAATGTTAAAAAATGGGGTAAAAAACGGCTAAAATTATGCTTTAGGACGTTTTGCGCCGTATTTTGAGCGACCTTGTTTACGATCTTTTACGCCTGCACAGTCAAGTGCGCCACGAACTGTATGGTAACGAACACCTGGTAAGTCTTTTACACGACCACCACGGATAAGTACAACACTGTGCTCTTGTAGGTTGTGACCTTCACCACCGATGTAGCTTGATACTTCAAAACCTGACGTCAAACGTACACGGCATACTTTACGCATCGCTGAGTTTGGTTTTTTTGGTGTAGTAGTGTATACACGGGTACACACGCCACGGCGTTGTGGGCAAGCTTTTAATGCTGGCACTTTTGATTTTTCAGTAATGGTATTGCGACCTTTACGAATTAATTGATTTGTAGTTGCCATAAGGCACTCTCTCCCGTTTGTTGTCAAAAAATCTCTAAAAACCGCTAATAAGCTATTTTTAGGACAGCGTATTATAGAGATTTTTGTTGGTTTAATCAACTAAAAAATCACCTAAATGATGCAGGTGATGATTGTTAGAAAATTTGAGAAAACTAGGGGAAGGCAAATTATCAAAAGCCGTGCTTATCAAGCACAGGGTATCAAACACACTGTGAATCACATCACAACAGACTAAAATAAAAAAGACCAAAACTAAAAGAACCAATGCGCTAACTTTAAAAACCTTAAGAAACTTATCGGTTAAAAGTCAACGCATTGGTTCTAGCTCAGTTATTATTTATTGTTATTATTCAATGATTCCAAAAAATTCAAACTTTAATGACGGTAATTTTAAATAATTGTAATTTTACATTTCTTATTTTTTTTATAATTTTTTTAAATTAACAACGTGATGTACTGACATTTTACTTCTATTTATTGGGGTTATTATCGTTATTGGTTATTAAGCTTGTCATCCGTTGTTAAATCTATTTTGCCAAATTTAAGCGGGTTGGTCTTTTTAGATTTGGTGAATAACGTTGATATTGATGGCTAAAAATGTGACGTTGCTAAAGGGTTGTGTAAAAGTTTGTGTTACATGACTTAAATTAAAGAACCCTATAGTAACAAGCCTTAAATTAGTCAGCACTAGCTATAGCCAATAAAAAAGGCAAAAGCCAAACAGCTAGCTTTTACCTTGGTATATTAATGCAAAATTATTCTTCAGTCATATGGGTCAACTTTGGCGCGGGGGCAAATACCGACATCGCAATTTCAATCACTTCATTGATAATAATATTGTTGTAAGCCGTACCCAAGCCAACCGCAGTGAGTGGAATGACTTTATGTAAAAAACCGAAATTAAACTGCTCAATGTTGATATTAAACTGCGTCGATAGTTCTTCTAGTTTGGTTAATATCCCCATCGCTGATTGGCTGTCTTCTTCGGCAAGTACTGCCGCTCTATACTCTTCAATTGACTGGTCGGTCATCGCTTCAAATATACCCAAACCTGCGAGCAAAGTTTGCTTCTCTTGCAATTTATTGAGATCCACTTTAGCTAAAATTTCATAAGCGATGGCGATACCTTGTTGTCCCGTCAACGGACGGTTATAAATTGCACTGATTTGGAAAATCGTCCGCAAACACACCGCCAACAACCACATTGTATCTACCAAAATACCGGGTAAACCCGCCAAGTTACTAAGTCCACCCAAGGTAGCTAAAGCACGGTTTTGATCGCCAATACTACGGGCTAGGGCTTGTCGTTCACTAGCAACCAAAGTGTCTTTAAAACGCGCATCACGCGCCAAATCAAAATTCGCCCAATTTTGCGACAGTTTGCCGACTTGGGAAAAAACCGCATCCGTTGCTTTATCAAAACTTGTCTTGGGGATTAGTGAGGTGGCCATTTTGGTATAGCTGCCAAATGGGGTTTTACCAAGTAGTTTTTTTGATAGTTTGGGAATATGCTCATGAAACGCGTTTTTATCATTTGATAACGCTTGTTGAAGGCTGTCAAAATCAATATCCGCTAAGGGTTTGGTTTGTATCGTATCTTTTGCGCTCAGTTGTGCTAATTTGTGACCTAGCGCTTCAAAGACACGGCGGCTAATAGAAGTAGAGGCTGACATGAGAGTTATCCTTAAGATTATGCTTTTTTATTGGAAAATACTGTCGTAGTAAAACAGCGTAAAGAAAGTGACCGCACTTTTCAACTTTAATGCGTAAAGAGACGTTACACAATGATATCTTTTGTCGATTTAGTTGAATGTTGTGCGTGTAGCTATATTGGATTAAGACAACATAACTAACCATAGTCGTGGTCTAAGAAATATTTTGTAACATTTTTGGGGAAAAACTAGGCAGGTGAAATCCAGCGGGGTAGAATAGCGTGATATTTATCATCAATTGATTAAACCAAAAGGAATGGTATATGCAGCGCGTTGTAATCACAGGGGCAGGACTTATCTCGTGTATTGGTAATGACTTAGCCACAGTCAGCGAGTCGCTACAGCAAGGCAAATCGGGCTTGGTATTCAATCCGATTTATCAAGAAAAAGGCTTTAAAGCCTGTGTCTCAGGTAGTATTGATGACGATAACCTAGATACCTCACATATCGATCGCAAACTTAAACGCTTTTTGTCAAAAGCCAGTTTATACGCCTATCTGAGTGCGCTACAAGCAATCGAGCAAGCAGGATTGTCATTAGCAGATATTGCTCATAACACTAATATCGGCGTGGTAGCAGGTTCGGGTGGGGCATCGAGTGCCGATGTGGCGGCAGCGGTCGATGCAATGCGCGAAAAAGGCTTGCGCGGTGTCGGCGCCATGGCAGTGCCAAAAACCATGGCAAGTACGGTATCAGCGAGTGTTGCAACGGGGCTAAAGATTGGCGGGGTTAGCTACTCTATTGCATCAGCTTGTGCGACCTCAACGCATTGTGTGGGTCATGCCATGGAGCTGATTCAATTGGGTAAGCAAGCCATCGTGATTGCAGGGGGCGGCGAGCAAGAAGACTGGACACAATCTTGTATGTTTGATGGTATGGGTGCGATGAGCACACAGTACAATGACAAGCCGCAACTCGCCAGTCGCCCTTACGATGCAGATCGAGACGGCTTTGTGATTGCAGGCGGTGGTGGTATGGTCGTGGTTGAGAGCCTAGAATCTGCTAAACAACGCGGTGCGACTATTTTGGCAGAGATTGTTGGCTATGGCGCAAGCTCTGATGGTGCGGATATGGTGGCACCCAGTGGCGTAGGTGCTATCAATTGTATGAAGCAAGCGCTTAAACAAGCAGGCTTAACCACGGTTGACTATATCAACACCCATGGCACCAGTACACCGATTGGCGATATTACTGAGCTTGAAGCGATTCGCCAGGTGTTTGGAAGTGAGTTGCCACCGATTAGCTCGACCAAATCAATGACAGGTCATAGCTTGGGTGCGGTAGGGGTGCAAGAATTGATTTATTGTTTATTGATGCTCAATCAAGGCTTTATTGCGCCCAATATCAATATTGAAACCTTGGATGAGAAAGCCACAGATTTTGATATCGTCCGTGAAACGCGTCAAGTCAATTTAAACACTATAATGACCAATAGCTTTGGCTTTGGTGGTACCAATGCAAGTTTAATCATCAAAAAGTTTGTTGAATAAATACTGATGGACCGTCATAATTGATAAAAATAGGCGATGACAGTTACCCGATTGTCATCGCTTTTTTGACGCTAAATATAATCATAAAGGTAAAGCATGTACCCAATGCCAAGTTTACAACATCTTGCGCCCTCTCAACTCATCACCCTGTTACAACAGTTTAATACGACCAATAATCATGCAATCTATCCGATTTGGCTCAATAACGAGGGTCAAAATGTCATCGGTTTATTGCCAAAAACAATTTTTGAAATACATTCTCAAAATCAGCTTACCCAAAAGCAACGTCAAAATTGCTCATTCGACGATTTTGTGTACTGTGATACCGTGATTAATACTGGTGCTGATACTGCCATTAATAGGGTAGGTAAAGGTGTTGATATTGGCGAATTAACGGCTGTGCTTGAGGCTTATCAACACCATCAGCTATCATCTAAGCAGTCTGCTATCCAACATACAGCTAATGTGGGCTACCAAGATGGCTTGATGGGATTTATTAGCTACGATTTATCAGCGCATCATTTAGCAAATGCAAACCACGTTCAAGCAAGTGCAACTCACGGGGAAGCCAGTTACTTAACGCCCAATCAGCCGCAGCTATTTTTGGGACATTATGATATTTATTTGACCTTTGAAAATAATCATTGGCAACTACATGCAACCACACAAGAAGCCATTGAGCAAATAGATGTGATTCAACATTGGCTAATGCAAACGTTAACCGTTGAAAATAAGCCTGTTGTTAACCCTATAATGCTGCAGCCAATTTGGCAAACCAGCGATTATGAACACGCCTTTTACAAAGTCCAAGACTACCTAACAGCAGGCGACTGCTACCAAATTAATCTTACCCAGTGCTGGCAAGGTGAGTTATCCAATCAGCAGTTGGTGGATTATTTGCCAAGCTTGCATCAATCGACTAACGCCCCGTTTGCAGGTTATCTTGGGTTAAAAAATTTTGAACTACTAAGCTGCTCACCTGAGCTATTTTTTACCTTTGCAAAAAATGCCCAAGGTGAAAATTGCATTATTACCAAACCGATAAAAGGCACACGCCCACGCGGGCAAAATGTAGCCACTGACCAAGACAATAAAAATGAACTTGCCAGTAGCGAAAAAGACATCGCCGAAAATGTCATGATTGTCGATTTGCTGCGCAATGATTTGGGCAAATATGCCAAGACTGGGACGGTAAAAGTCCCAAAACTGTTTGATATCGAAAGTTTTAGCAATGTGCACCATATGGTGAGTACCATCACCGCCACCCTCAAAGATGACATTAGCCCTTGGAGGGTATTGTTTGAAAGTCTGCCCGCTGGCTCGATTACCGGTACACCCAAAAAGCGCGCGGTAGAAATCATCAATGAATTGGAAGCCAAACCGCGCGGTGCTTACTGTGGCACGATGGGGTATCTCAATTTTGATGGCACAGGGCAATGGAATGTACTGATTCGTACGCTACAAGCTTCAGATAATAATGTCAGTCTGTGGGCAGGCGGCGGCATCACGATTGCGTCAGACTGTGATGCAGAGTACCAAGAATGTTTTGATAAAGTAGGAAACTTACTAAAAATATTGCACCAGTAAAGTTACAACAACCTGCCATCAAGTGCGGTATTGAGTTCGCCTGCACTAATGGGCACGCTTTCGCCCTCAAATGGATTAAACACTGGCTCGATATCATAAAAGGCGATATGGGTATCCACAATCGCCAATTTTTTGCGACCCAGTTGCTGGCTAAATGCCAATAACTGTGCTTGACGAGCGAAGCGATAAGTCACCACCTCGCCTGTTTCGATATTTTGGCATTTGATAAAAAACTGAATGCTAGGGTCACTCATGACGGTCAAACCAGATTTGTTAAGGTATCTAGTAAGCGTTGGTTTTGTTCTGCCGTACCGATGGTAATACGCAAATAACTGCTAATTTTTGGTTTGTTAAAATGACGAACAATCACCCCTTGCGCCCGCAGTTTCTCAAATACCTGTATGGTTTCTCCCATTGAAGCAGGTGGTTTGGCAAACACAAAGTTGGCTTGTGAAGGTAAGACAGTAAAGCCTAATTGGGTCAAAGCTTGAGTGACATCATGGCGTAGTGCGATGACTTTTTGGTTGCAGGCAACAAAATAGTCGTTATCTTGCAAGCTGGCAACTGCGCCTGCTTGGGCAAGGCGATCTAGGGGATAGCTGTTAAAACTATTTTTATAGCGATTTAATGCTTCAATGAGTGAGTGATTGGCAAACGCCATGCCGACACGCAGCCCTGCTAATGAGCGAGACTTTGAAAAGGTTTGGGTCACCACTAGGTTATCATATTTATCAATCAAACTGACGGCAGAGGCATTGGGTGTGTCTGCAAAATCGATATACGCTTCATCAATCACAATCACCGCATTGCGATGTTCTTGTAGAAGTTTTTCAATATCCGCCAGCGGCAAAAGCACCCCAGTTGGTGCATTGGGATTGGCAATAATAATACCACTACACGGGCGGCGATAGTCATCAACATCAATGCTAAAATCGGCTTTGAGCGCAATGGTCACCAAATCCACGTGGAAAGTATCGGCATACACAGGATAAAAACTGTAACTAATATCAGGGGTTAATACCGAACGGTCTTTGACAAAAAAACAAGCAAAAATATGCGCCAAAACTTCATCAGAACCATTACCGACAAAAATTTGATTGGGGGCTACCTGATAAACTTGTGCCATCACCGCACGGAGTTCATCGGATTCTGGGGCGGGGTAGCGCTTTAAATGATCGGCTTGATTGAGCAAAACTTGTGCGATGGCTTCAGCGACTTTGGGGGAGGGTGGAAAAGGGTTTTCATTGGTATTAAGCTTACACAGATTGTCATGCTTGGGCTGTTCACCCGGTGTATAGGGCGTTAGGTTGCGAATCAAGGTACTCCACAGTCGAGTGTTAATTTCGGGTGTTGCATCTGCGTTTGAAGTAAGCGTATCCACCATGACAAATCCTTACAAGATAATCAATGTGTTAAATCAATGTGGCCAGTCAATTTGCTAAGTCAATTTACCAAACCAATGCGCCAAAGGCTGGCACAAACAATACATAGTAGCATAAATTGGTTAAAAATTTATCTACCGCAGCCCACTAATATCATAAAATTTGGGCTCAACGGTTGAGCAAGACGGATAGACAGTGAATTTTTAGCCGTTATGTGAATAAACCGTGCGCTGGCTTGACGAATATGTTAAAAGATAACCTTTTAACTCAAGCCCGTTAAACTAAGCCCGTTAAAATAAGCTTATTAAATCATCCTTGATAATAAATTACCTAGTTAAAACTTTGGAAGATGTATGAAATTCTCAGCGTCGCAATCGAGCGAGTCGAATATTCACCCTGCTGCTAACGCGTCTCAGATGCCGGTAGCGACTGCCCCGACCAAGGCATTGATTGTCACGGTAGTCATTGCCATTTTACTGCTCGCTATCAATATGCGCGCGCCCATTATTGGGTTTGGTGCGGTGGCAAAGCTGGTTCAGCAAGATTTGGGGTTAACGACCAAAACCATTGGTTTGATTGGTACGATTCCTGTCATGGCATTTGCATCGAGTTCGTTTATTGCGCCTATGTTGTCACGGCGGATTGGCTTAGAAAACACCATGATTTTGGCAACCAGTTTGCTTGCCATCGGTATTTTTGTGCGAGTGGCGCATCCGCAATTAGGGTTTTTGCTAGCGGGCACGGTGCTGCTATCGTTGGCGATTTCACTCGGCAATGTATTAATCCCTGCCGTCATCAAGAAATACACTCCCAATCAAATTGGGCTTGTGATGGGAAGCTATTCGATGTTTTTGTCGGTGTTTGCTGGCTTTGCGTCAGGCATTGCGATGTGGCTTGTTAGCTTGTCCAACTGGCAATTTGCACTGGGGGTATGGGGCTGGGTCTCTGTGGCAGCGGTAGCAGCTTGGCTAATGGTTGCTCATTTGCGGTTACGGCAAAAAATTAGCAGCCATGATGCTCAAGTCATTAATCAAGCGGTTGCCGAAGTAGGACAACCAAGCCGAAAATCAGTCTGGAAAATCCCGATGGCGTGGTGGATTAGTGCGTTTATGGGTTTGCAATCACTACTTTATTATACGCTCGCCAGTTTTTTACCCTCGTTACTCATTGATAAAGGGCTGAGCAAAGCGCAAGCAGGCAACGTGGGCATGGTGTTTCAATTGGTGGCTTTTCCTTCGATTTTACTGTTGACCAAATGGGTCTCTAGTCAGTGGAATTTACGCACGTTAGCGTTGCTTGCCGCAGTGGGAAACTTGGTAGGCGTATTTGGTTTTGGGTTTCTGCCCCTGCAAGGCTGGGTATGGGTTTGGAGTATCGCATCAGGCTTTGGATGTGGGGTGATTTTTACCTTATGTATGATGATTTTTACCTTAAAATCAAAGGATAGTCAGCAAGCCGCTGAACTTTCAGGGATGGCACAAACCGTGGGTTATAGCATCGCCATAACTGGTCCTATTGTGACAGGTTGGCTTAAAGACTTGAGTTATACTTGGACGCTATCGATGGGGTTTTTAACGGTTTTGATGGCGATTAATTGTGTGTTTAGTTGGTTGGCAACGCAAAACAAAGCGATTGAATAGCGAGGGAAAACTCAGCATAACCTTGCACGTTTTACCCGGTGTTTTTATGTTAAAGGCTTGTGTATCTTTCAGCTAAATTGAGTAAAAAATCCTGTTTATTGCCAGCTTTTTATCTATACTGTGAGCGTCATTACCAATGCAATTAACGGCAACTAGCGGCAATAGTATTGGTAATGCTCTATTTTATCTTTAACAACTATATAGCCAATCTTGGTAGCCAATCATAAGATAACGTTGTCTAGTCAAGATTAGCCATCTTATAAAATTAGCCACAAAAAAAATCATCAGAGGAAAATAATATGTCAAACGATAAACGTATTTCAGACGCAATGGAACAAGCGCTAAACAAGCAAATGATGGAAGAAGCCACACAAGCACAGGCGTATATTGCGCTAGGCAGCTGGGCGGAAGTGAACAATTACCCAGGCATTGCAGATTTTTTCTACAAGCATTCGGCTGAAGAACGTAACCATATGTTCAAATTTTTGGCCTATATCAATGAGCGTGGTGGCGAAGCTAAAATTGAAGCGATTCCTGCACCGCGTGACAACCCTGTCAGTCTTGAAACCTGTATCGAAGACGTTTGGCAACATGAGTTAGAAAATTCAAAAAAAATCTATGCACTTGTGGACCAAGCGATGGCAGAGCGCGATTGGGCAACGTTTAATTTCTTACAATGGTTTGTCAAAGAACAAATCGAAGAAGAGGCGTTAATCAATAACCTACGTGATAAATTTGCCTTGGCATCAAAAGATAAGGCAGATAACCAAAACTTCTATGAGTTGGATAAAGACATGGCATCAGCCTCGCAAGAAGGTGATTTGCCACGGGAAAAATCGGTGGAATAATTTTTGCCTGCATAAAAAAAGCTGAGAACCAATCTCAGCTTTTTTTTACTTCATTATTATTTAATTTCAGTTTTTACTTCAGTGGCAGCTTAGCTTTTTAACTAGCTTTTTAAACTAACGTCACTGGCATCAACTGGCAATTGATTGGGTTTTAACGCCACAGGCTGTGATACCAACGCCGCTTTAAATACTTCATCAATCGTTTCTACTGGCTGGATGCTTAAGCCTTGTTTGACATTGTCAGGAATATCAATCAAGTCACGCTCATTGGATTTTGGAATCAACACGTGTTTGATACCGCCACGATGCGCTGCAAGCAGTTTTTCTTTCAAGCCACCGATACGTAACACTTTGCCACGCAAAGTAACTTCGCCTGTCATCGCAATATCGGGGCGAATGGCAATACCTGTCATCGCAGAGGCTAACGCAAGCGTTAACGCAATACCGGCGGATGGACCGTCTTTGGGGGTCGCACCTTCTGGCATATGCACGTGGATATCTGTGCCTTTGAGCTTATCGTAGCTGACGCCTAAGCTATCAGCACGGGCACGGACCACCGTCATCGCCGCACGAATTGACTCTTTCATCACATCACCCAGTGAACCTGTAAAACTTAGTTCACCTTTACCTTGCACCGCAACCGCTTCAATGGTCAATAGCTCACCACCGACTTGTGTCCAAGCCAAACCTGTGACACGACCGACTTCAGGTTCTTGCTCCGCCAAGCCATAATCGAATTGGTACACACCCAAGTAATCAGCGACATTTGAACTATCGACCGTTAATTTGTGTGCCGCGGTTTTATCTTCCGCTTTGTCTTTGCCCGATGATTCAACATTTTGTTTCACCACTTTGCGGGCGATTTTGTTGATTTCACGTTCAAGGTTACGCACACCTGCTTCACGGGTATAACGCTGTACGATCGCTTTGATTGCCTCATCGGTGATATCAATTTCAGTATCACTTAAGCCATTTTGCTTGATGGCTTTTGGTACTAAGTATTTATCCGCGATGCTGATTTTTTCATCTTCGGTATAACCCGGCAGACGAATCACCTCCATACGGTCAAGTAGCGCAGGCGGAATATCCATACTATTAGCGGTACAGATAAACATCACTTGTGATAAGTCTAAATCCATATCCAAGTAGTGATCGTTAAAGCTATGATTTTGCGATGGATCTAACACTTCAAGCAGTGCTGAAGCAGGGTCACCACGAAAATCTTGCGCCATTTTATCGATTTCATCGAGTAAGAATAGCGGATTTTTTACGCCCACTTTTGAGAGTGATTGCACGATTTTACCTGGCATAGCACCGATGTAAGTACGTCGGTGTCCACGGATTTCAGCTTCATCACGCACACCGCCCAATGCCATACGGATAAACTCACGGCCTGTCGCACGGGCAATGGATTCACCCAAGGAAGTTTTACCCACCCCAGGCGGACCTACCAAGCAGAGAATCGGACCTTTTAAGGTATCCACGCGAGATTGCACTGCCAAGAACTCCAAGATACGATCTTTCACGTCTTGTAAACCATAATGGTCAGTGTCAAGCACGTCATGGGCTTTGTTAAGGTCGATTGAGACATCACTGGTTTTGTTCCAAGGGGTATCTAAAATCCACTCGACATAGTTGCGCACGACCGATGACTCAGAAGAGGCAGCTGGCATGGTTTTGAGTTTACGAAACTCATTTTCTGCTTTTTTACGCACCGCTTCTGGCAAATCGGCTTCCGCTAAACGTTTTTCTAGCTCAGCAATGTCGTCATCTTCATAATTTTCACCGCGTTCTTCATGAAGGTCAGAAAGCTCAGATTTTATCGCTTTCATTTTTTCATTTAAGAAATACTCGCGCTGGTTGTTTTCCATCTGGCGACGGACCGCTTCTTGTAATTCTTGCTCGATATTGTGCTCGGCACTTTGCTGAATCAAATAGTCTGACAATTCTTTGATATGCGCAGTCAAATCATCGACTTCCAGAAAGTTTTGTTTAATCGATAAATTGAGCGAGACACGCGTCGCAATGAAATATACCAACTCTTCAAGTTGGGTAATGCGCTCAGCCACACGAATTAACTCGCGTGAGTTACGTAGGCGATTTTCGGCATATTTGCTAAACAAAGCAACTAACGCTTCTTTGTGCGATTTTTGCGTTTTAGCGGTCATATTGACGGTGATAGGCGCTTTTTCAAAATCGGCCAGTAATACCGCTTCTTCCTCATCGGTGTCTTGAATATTGACCAATTTGGCACGGTAAAGACCTTCAATCAGCACTTTGATGCAATTTTCGTCATTTTCATGTGGCATGGTATTGACGACACGGCACACCGTACCATATTCGAATAGATTGCTGGCATCAATGTCTTCAGATAGTGAGTCTTTTTGTGCCACCACCAATACTTTATTGTCAAATTCATTTTGCGCAAGCTCGACTGCTTTGACTGAGGGCGTACGACCCACAAATAAAGCAATTTGCATTTGTGGATACACCACAACGTCACGTAAAGCTAACAATGGTAGCGTAGTGAATTCTTGCGACTCAGATGATTCTGGATTTGTCATTAAAACATCATCTTGCATATACTATGTCCCCTTAAATAACACAACAAGCAACTGACCATTTGTGAGCAAATGATGGCTTGCTGATAGACTTAAAAATATAAATGGCGTCAATGCAAAAAATTGCAAGGCTAGCGATTCAAAGGGGGAAAAAACAACGAACCGAGTGCGATAAAATGATAACAAAGTGCTAAAAATAACCACTGCAATCCTAGACTTAGCCTAATGTCGCTGTGATATTGATGTATCCTTAGCTAATTTTTTAGGCTAGTTTATATGTCTCTAATTTATGCGTGTCTAATTTATATATATCTAAAAGTCGTCCAAGTCTTCAGAATTCACTCGGGTAAAGGCATCAGCTTGGGTTAAAAGTTGCGTTAACCTAGCGGGATTCATGACACTGGCAATTTCTGAATTGCTTAATTCACCGCTTGATGGGTATAAGGGTTGATGGACTTGGCTAGTGTCGGTATGGGTATCGCTATCAATATTAATCTCAATATCAGCATCATTGTCGGTTATGGCAGGTGAGGTCATCACCACATGTTGAAACAGGGAGTTGTCATTTTTTTGCATGGGATTGTTCCACCAAATAGCGTCTAAATAACCATAGTTTACTCGGCGTGATTAAGGCATCAAGCTTGATATCCCAAGGATTGCTGTCAAGTTTTTCAACCAATTGAAAATCATAAGCCCAGCCAATTTTAAGCGGTTTGCTTTTAGCTTTGGCTAAGGTGCGGTCGTAGTAACCGCCACCCATACCCATACGATTGCCAATTTTATCTGCTGCCACTAGCGGCATAAACAATACATCAAGCGCCGCTACGTTAAGCATTTTTCCTTTCTCAGGTTGGCGCATACCTAGCGGGTGTTTGGGTAGGCGAGATTGTCGCCAAGTTTTTTGGCTAAATTGGATAAATACCAGCGGCTGATGTTTGCCAGTGACGACAGGTAAATAAATACGATAACCGCGCTGTCTCGCCCAATCCATCAGCGGTTGGGTAGGCATCTCCCCAAAGGCATCTGCAAAAATCCCGACCTTGACGTTTTTGCCAGTTAAAGCAGGATGCTGTAGTCGGTTTAAACTTCGTCGTGCTTGATAAGCCGCGCGATTACGGTGGCGCTTGGATAAGCGTAAACGTTGTTGACGTAACTGTTTACGCAAGTGATGAGCATTCATAGATTCATAGCGATGATGGAATGGTTATAGATTATAGTTAAGCCATTGATAATAAATCAAAATCAAAAAAAAGCCAAATGGCTGATTAGACTTAGTTGCTTAGCTATTTATTCACTTATTTATTCACTTATTTATTTGTTTAGACACCCAAACATCCTACCGCTAGTGTATAACCCATAACAAGTGTCTACTACCTGTTATTACCTGTTAAGCCATGCCTTTTGAAATCGTTGAAAAATAAAGCATTTTTTCGGGCGGTGATACTGGATTTTAGCAGACCTACAGACTCAAACTTAACTAGCAGCGCCTGTAAAAGATGATATGATTGCTGATAACGAGGATGGCGGTTTATGTATACGTCTTTAAATTTTTATCTCAAGTCCAATTACTAAAGTTTGGCTTGTAAGTTAGCTCGTTTGTAGTTTATGTTGCATTTTTTTAAATTGCTGTGTTAATAACTTAGGAAAAATTAATGGATGCACTCAGTATGTTGCTTGAAGATATACATTTGTATCAAACTCAGTATCACTATATACACGCCACTGGGGAGTGGTCGTTTGAGTTAGATAAAAAAGATTGTATCGTGTTTTATTTGATTACTACAGGTGGGATTAGTATTAAGGTCGATGATGTATATCGCAACGCATACGCGCGCGATGTGGTCATGGTGCCAGGCGGCAAGAAACACATTATTTGTGGTGTGGGGCAATCTGATATTCCATCAATTGACATTGCCCCGTTATTAAGCAACCAGACTGTTGAAATTATCCACTTGGGTAACCCGGTCATTCATAGCAAAGGTGATGAGCCAGCGCAAACAACCGAAATAGTCGCGATTGTGTGCCATTACGATCGAGAGATTACGCGCCCGTTACTCAGCGCTTTACCAGAAATTTTGCCAGAAAGCGAATCAAAAGATGAGCAAAAAATGATTATGCTAGATTTGGGGGTCAAATTTTTGGCATTAGAATCTGAGCAGAACCGACTTGGTAAAATGACCATTATCAATCGTATTGCCAGTATTTTGATGATTGAGTGTGTACGCAATTATATTGAGGATTTGCCCGAAGCGACAGATAATTGGCTAAAAGCGGTGAAAGACCCTTACCTTGCCAAGGCGTTGGCAGTCATGCATGATCGACCCGAGACCAATTGGACCATTCATAAGTTAGCTGAAGTCGCCGGGATGTCACGCAGTAGTTTTGCCGAGCATTTTCGTGAGGTAGTGGGTGTGCCGCCGTTAACTTATTTAACCGACTATCGACTTCGTCTTGCAGCGCGGTATTTACGGCTACAAGAAAATAGCATTAGCCGTATCAGTGAGTTAGTGGGTTATGCCTCCGATAGTACCTTTAGCCAAGCATTCAAACGCGTCTATAAAATGTCACCACGAAAATATCGCCAATCGTTTCGAACCGATAGTGTGCATTTTGCTGACAGCTTGAGCGAGGAGTAAGTCTGTAGTGGACAACCCTAATTAACCACAAAAAAGCAGGTTTGCTGCGGTTTTGTGGTTATTGCCACTTTTATAGCAAGCTTTATGTCTTAGAGCGAGTTTTATGGCAACTAAGAATGACCAGTCTATTTTCATAGCAATATCTGTTAGGTTATGTCGACAGGGGTATGATATAGTGACAAGCACTGTCCCATATTTTATCAGCTGCGATTGCCAACATGGAAACTTCAACTACCAAAGGTCAACCTGTCGAAGCACATGGCTTGCACATCAAGCCCAATCCAGAACACCCTGCGATGGACCATCGTGGTGTTAACCCAATGGATGTTACCAGTCACTACACCGCCGTGTTTCATGCCCAAGAAAACGCAGTGACCCAGTATTTTGAGCACTCCCATCCCAACCAACTGTTATTTTATATCTCCAGTAAAAAATCCCAGTTTATTGAAACTAAAAAACTGCAAGTCGCCAAATATTTAAATATGCGCGATAATGTTGGGCTGATGCAACTGCAGCATTTGTTCAATAATTTACATATCGTCGATGATTTGGTGATGTCGATTAGCCATCATTTACCGCCGCAGCGACCGATTGGTTGGCAGCTTGTCAGCCAAAACAAAAATTTAATGAACCTGCCAACCGTAGGCTTGCTGCCATCATCCGCTGAATTTCGCGGTCTTGAGCATAGTTTGGCGGCGACCGTGATTGAGTTTTTGGGGGTGGCATGCTATCACAATGACCGGGGTTATTTTGTCGGGCATATTTTAGGTTATTTATTTAGTTGTTATTATTTTGCCCATCTCGGTGTCAACTATTCAGTCACCCCATTAAAAGAGGCGGCGATTCCCAATTACCCTTACCAAGTCATCAATGTGGCAGAATTGGTGAGACTATTGCAATCACTCGATGAGTCGCTCAAAGCGCAAGTGTATCAATTAGCCATCTATTGTGCGCAAATCAGTGAATACGCCGTTGACAAACGAATCGAGAAAATGCTGATTACTGAGGTCAATAGCTTTAACAAACAAGACTTGCGCGATGAGCTATCGGTATTGGTACAATATGATTCCAATGAAAACGAGTCTTTATTTCAGCCTATTAAGCCTTTAAAATAACGCTAATTTTACCCGTTGGGAACTCAAATGCCCGCATTTCAGTACAAAGCCATGGATACCCAAGGCAAGTCACACCAAGGTATTCTTGAAGGCGATTCTGCTAGGCTAATCCGCCAACAACTGCGCGATAAAAATTTACTGCCTGTCGAAGTCTCACCTGTACAAAAAACCGATGTCAGTCGCAACCGATTGTGGCAAAAAGGGGTGGGCGCGTATGATTTGGCATTAATCACCCGCCAATTGTCGGTGTTGTTGGCAGCGTCGATACCGATTGAACAAGCGTTGCAAGCGATTGCCAAACAAAGCGAAAAACCGCATGTCAAAGCGTTGATGCATGGTGTGCGTGCCAAAGTATTGGAAGGCTATAGCCTAGCGAGCGCGTTACAAGACTCTGGTAATTTTCCAGCGATTTATATCGCCACCATTGCCGCAGGTGAGCGCTCAGGGCATTTGGATTTGATTTTAAACCAGTTAGCCGATTACACCGAAAATCGCTTTGCCATGCAAAAAAAGGTACAAGGCGCGATGGTGTATCCGATAATTTTGCTGATGATGGCAGTGGCAGTGGTGGTGGGTTTGATGAGCTTTGTCGTGCCAAAAATTGTCAAAGTGTTTGAACAATCTGAGCAAGCGCTGCCATGGATTACCCAAGTAGTGTTGGCATTGTCTAATCTCTTAACCCAATGGTGGTGGCTGATATTAGGCGGGCTAATTGGTGCGGTGTTTTTATTTGTGAAGTTTATTAAAACGGCGGCAGGCAAAGCCGCTTTTGACCAATTTGTCTTGCGGTTGCCGGTGTTTGGTAAATTATCGCGAAATCTTAACGCATCACGTTTTGCCAGTACGTTAGCGATTTTGGTACGTTCAGGGGTGCCATTGGTGGAAGCACTGGCCATCGGCGCGGCAGTCACCACCAATACCCATATCAAACATACCATCGCGCGCGCCACAGAAAAAGTCACCGAAGGCGCGAGCCTATCAAGCCAGCTTGAGCGCAGTAATTATTTTCCGCCGATGATGGTACAGATGATTAAAAGCGGCGAGAATTCAGGCGAGCTTGATGACATGCTGACGCGTGCAGCAGCGATGCAGCAAAATGAGGCCACCAATATGATTAGCACGCTATTGTCACTACTTGAGCCGCTGATGTTGGTGCTGATGGGCGTGATTGTCATGACCATTGTGATGGCAGTGATGCTCCCGATTATCAATATGAATGATTTGGCGGGCTAAACCCTAAAACCGCCAAAGAATTAATGGCTAAATAATCCGACAAAGTTAACCAAATCGGTATGCAAATTGTCAAAAAAGCCGTGTAAAATCCTAACACCTTATCAAAAAGCGCTAAAAATTTAAAAAATGGAAATTCGTATGTGTTGTGCTCATGTATCAAAAAATCGTCAAGCGGGTTTTACTTTAATTGAAGTCATGGTGGTGATTGTCATTTTGGCAATTTTGGCAGGTCTTGTGGTACCCAAAGTAGTCGGTCAAAGTGACAAAGCCCGCGTCAAAACCACCGAAACGGCTTTATCTACCACCTCAAATGCCATTGATATGTTTAAAGTGGACAATGGTCGCTATCCCACCACCCAAGAAGGGTTAGAAGCCCTAAACAAGCCACCACAAGGCGCCAAAAACTGGCCAGAGGGCGGGTATATTAAAGGCGGTTTTCCGAAAGATGGCTGGGATAATGACCTACAATACGTTATCCCAGGTACCGAAGGCAGAACCTATGATTTATTCTCACTGGGGGCTGATGGCAAAGAAGGCGGCGAAGGACAAGACGCAGACATTTTTGCTAAGTTATAACTTTCGTGTTTTCACTGGGTTAACGAAATCAGAGTCACGCACTCTGATTTTTTTTGCTAGGTTTTTGGACAGGGATTAGCTAAAATTAGTGGTCATAGTATAATTACGTGGCTTAAAACGTATAAATCTGAAACGTATAAATTTAGAACATATGAGAAGTTGTCTTTGAAAAATCTACCCCCTATGCCTACGCCCCTGTGTTGTTTTCGAACCTTGAGTCGTCATGTCTGTTTGCTTGGCACGCTACTGGCTGTCGCTAGCCTTACCATGCCAAGTGCCCAAGCGATTAGTTTGAGTGAGGTGTTTGGCGGTAATTACACTCCCAGCTTGACCGCCAAAGACAAGCCGCTACCGGTGCATGAGGCTTTTAAAGTCTATACTGAGCAAAAAGGGCAAGTAGTGACCATTCATGTGGATGTCAAAGCAGGCTATTATGCATATCGGGATAAATTAACCTTACAATTGCCTGACGGGGTAACAGCGACGCCACTACAATTTAGTGCAGCACCGACCTATGTGGATGACCCGGATTTTGGTCGGGTGCCTGTGTTTGAACACCCCTTTACTGCCACAACCACCTTGAGCGCGGATAAGGCAATCACCTCGCAACCTGCTACGGTCAAATGGCAGGGCTGTGCCAAAATAGGGCTTTGCTATCCCCCTGAAAAGACCAAATTTGTCATCACCCAATTGGCCGCTTCCACCAAAAATGGCGCAAAAAAATCAGACGCAATGACGTCAAAAACGGTGCAAGGCAAAGTCACCAATACCGTGGCGACGACCAGCGATGCTGCCCCGACAACGACTCAGCAATCTGCTAGCTTGCCCCCTGCTAAAACCGTCGATGAGACAACTAGTACACCGTCTGCCATCGATGCGCTGTCCAGTGGCACTACAGACGCAGCGGGGCAGCAAGTCGCATCGACCACAGTGACCGATGCTTCAGCCACCGATGTTTTAACTACAGCGCAGTTAACGGCATCCGCCCCTATAGCCTCCGTTACATCGTCGCAACCTGTCCAAACAACTGTCATGACTAAACCCGCGGCTTCATCGGCGGCGGTTGCAACGAGTTTGACAGCTAGCGCTAGCAATCAAGATATTTTTGGATTGACCAAGCATAGCGGTGTTGCGTTATTGCTGTTGTTTTTAGCGGGATTGGGGTTGGCTTTTACCCCTTGTGTGTTACCTATGCTGCCGATTGTAGCCAATATCGTTGCCCGTCAACATCGTCCATCCGCCAAAAAAGGGTTATTACTCACGGGCAGTTATGGCGTGGGTGTTGCCACCAGTTATGGCATTTTGGGCGCAGTGGTGGCGTTATTTGGGCAATCTTTGGGTATACTAAACTGGCTACAAAACCCTGTCATTTTGCTAATTTTTGCAGGGTTATTTATCCTGCTTGGACTGTACATGTTGGATGTCATTCGCTGGCAATTGCCGCATGCGCTGCGTGTTAAGTTCCAAAAAATCAGCCAAATTGGGGCAAATCGACTCGGTAGCTTAAGTGGTAGTTATTTGACGGGCTTGTTTTCTGCACTGGTTGTCTCCCCTTGTGTGACGGCACCCCTTGCAGGTGCGTTGGCAGGTGTGGCAGCGCTGGGTGATCCTGTGATGGGGTTTGCCGCATTGTTTTTATTGGGGCTTGGGCTATCCACACCGCTCATTTTACTGGGCGCCACCCAAGGTAATTTTATGCCAAAAGCAGGCGAGTGGATGAACTGGGTCAAAACCAGTTTTGGTTTGCTGTTATTTGGCGTCGCTTTATTGATGATAGAGCGTATATGGCTATCAAGCGGGATGCTGATGCTATGGGCGCTGTGGTTTGCTGTGATTGGCTTATGGCTGTGGCGCTGGCAGGGCAAAAAAGGTCAATTACTCACTCAAGCACTAGCATTGCTAGCAGGCATTTGGTCAGCGTGTCTGGTGATAGGCGCTGCCTCAGGTAGTCAAGATAGTTGGCAGCCGCTTAACAAGCTTGTCAATACCTCAGGGCAATCGGCATTCACGGCAACGAAGACCACCCAGACGATTAAAATCACCAAACTGTCACAGCTTGAGCCCTTGCTTACGCAATATCCAAAGCTAGTCGTCGATGTCACCGCAGAATGGTGCATCGAATGTCGTATCATGGATAAAATTTTTGCCAACCCGCCGCAAAGTTTAGCCAGCTGGCAAGTTGTCAAACTCGATGTGACTGACAATACGGCGGATAGCCAAGCAATCTATAAAAAACTAGCCGTGTTCGGTCCGCCTGTATTGTTGTTTTACCAAAACGGTCAACTGGTAGCAAGACAAAACGGTGCAGTCAAACGCTCTGATTTTGAGCAACTTTTGTCCCAATTAAATTAACTCTAAACTCAGTTAAAGAAAATTCAGTTCAAGAAAACTCAGTTCAAGAAAACTCAGTCAAATGATTCATTGACCCATTCAACCATAAAGGTTAAATAAAAATTGAACTATCACTTAGCAAAGTCTATAGCCATCCCGTTAACTTTCGGGGTGCTAATTTTTGTCACTGGGTGTTCCCATGAAGGCAATGCCGACCAACAGCCAAGGCAAAATAAAAGCCAAAACCAAAGCGGAAATAGCCAGTTAGCAAGCCCAAATTCACCGTTAGCAGGCTCAAAGTCCAATCAACAGACGGCTAAAAATTCAGCAAGTTATACTGACAAAAAACGTCAGGCAACAAATATTCAATGCAACAACGCCGTCATTAATCAAGCTTATCAAGCCAAAAATCCCAGCGTTAAACGACAGGTATTAGGGTGTGGTACGGTGATTAAAGTGCTAAAAGACGATAATGAGGGTAGCCGCCATCAAAAATTTTTGGTCAAAATTGATAACTACCCAAACATCACGGTGTTAATTGCCCATAATATTGATTTGGCACCGCGCATCGAGGGTATCGAAACCAAAAATCCCATTCGTTTTTATGGTGAATATATTTATAACGACAAAGGTGGCGTTGTACATTGGACACACCGTGACCCCGCTAGCCGTCATCAAGACGGTTGGCTTGAGTATCAAGGTCAGCAGTATCATTAGAATTACCCATACAAGCACCCATAGAAATACCAATAATTGACGAGCCAATAGTTGATTAAAACTTTACTTTACTGTTAAAAATTATTATGCATTTGTTAACTATTTTTCATCAATTTTTGCTATCATGAACGATATTTTTGTAAGAAGGTCAACCTATGTTACAACTTACGCTTTACCGTACCGCTTTATCGCTTGCTATACTAGCCACACTAACAGTTACAGCAACGGCGCAGGCAAAAACTTCAACAAAAGCTTCAACAAAAACTTCAACAAAAGCTTCAACAAAAGCTTCAACAAAACCCTCAACACAAGATTCAACAAAAACTTTAATAGAAACAACCGTTATCCCTGTCGACCAACAAACGCTGCTCACCTGTTCAAAAATCACTGAAAATATCGCGCGTTTAGCTTGTTTTGACAAGATAAGCGTTGGTAAAATCGAACCTGAAGCCAAGGCGCCCCTTGATATTGCCAAAACCTTGAAAGTGAGTATCAAAGAAGGTAAAGCAGTGCCCGTGTTAGCCGTGGATCAAACGACAACCGTCACGACCCCCATTAAAAACGAGCAAAAAAAACTGGATCATTTGGTACCCAACAAGCTTGACAAAACCATCTTAAAACAAGTGGGGGTGACTGCAACGGATGTGGAAAAATATACGCCACTGAGTGTGTTATATGACTTGGATAAAAATGATCCCAAAGGGATACTGACGATACGTCCACATTTGCCCATGTATGTCATGCCGCTTTGGTACAACGCGACGCCAAACTATGATATTCATTCACCCACCCAAGATCATGTTCGCGCATCGAAAGATTCTTTGCAGCACTTAGATAGCAAGCTGCAAATTTCAATGAAAACCAAGCTTGCCCAAGATGTGTTTGATACCAATGCCGATGTGTGGCTTGGCTATACCCAGCAGTCTTATTGGCAGGTGTACAATGGCAAAAGCTCAAGACCTTTTCGCAGTTCAGATTACCAGCCAGAGATATTTTTGACACAGCCTATCAAGGGTGATCTGCCTGGGAATGGGTCATTAAGAATGTTGGGCGCGGGGCTAGTGCATGAATCAAATGGACAGTCAGACCCGTTATCCCGTTCTTGGAATCGTATCTATGCGATGGCAGGAACAGAGTGGGGCAAACTCACCGTGATTCCAAGACTGTGGCTCATCGCCAATGAGAACAGTAAAGACTCGGATAACCCAGATATTGGGGACTACATGGGCTATGGCGATGTGCGTTGGTTGTATCCGCTCAATGACCAAAGCACGGTGGGTGGTGTGATGCGTTATAATCCAAGCACCAATAAAGGCGCTATACAGGTGGATTATGCCTATCCATTGACAGGCGGTATGAAAGCGATTTTACAAGTATTCCATGGCTATGGTGAAAACATCCAAGACTATAATCATAAGAGCACCAATGTCGGTATTGGTATCATGTTTAATGATTTTAAAGGGCTTTAACTGCGTTTATGGCAATCGTAGCCCCCTTGCCTTGGTGGCGATTGCCCTTTGCCATGGCGTTGGTATATCAAGCGAAAGTTCATCACCGTTGCCAATTATGTGGCATCAATGATTGCGCTGCACCAGGCTTTGATAACTTAGCACCGCGTCACCATGACCATTGGTTCAATCGACAGCAATTTCTTTGTCAGCCATGCCATAGCCAGTTTGCATGGTCCGCGTCATGCTTTAATTTGCAACTTAAGCAAACGTCACTGCGTGGCGTAGCCAGCGGCTACTATCAATATCCCCTAAACCAGATCATGCTTGGGTACAAAAATGGGCAGCAGTTACATCATCTGCCCGTTTTGGTTCAAGCTATCAGACAACTGCATATTCCCAAAGGTTGTCATTCCAAAAACTCTTTAATTGTTAAAGTGCCAACAAGTTTACAGCGCATTAGGCAACGCGGCTTCGATCCGCTTGCCATTTTAACCGCTTATTTAAGCTTTCACTGGCAAATCCCTGTTTATACGGGTGTGCAGCGACTCGACCGACCTCACCAGCAGGGTCTAAGCCGAGAAGAGCGTTTGGATAATATCAAAGATGCGTTTTCTCTAACAGATATGCCCCCTAGCAAAAATTTGATTTTGTTTGATGATGTGGTGACGACAGGTGCCACCCTGTCTGAATTGGCTAATCTACTCACAAATTATTACCCATCTGCCCATATTCATGCGTATTCAGTCTTACATGGTAAGGTTTTGCATTAGGTCCTGCTTGTCATTGTTTTGCGAGCAAAGTGGCACCGCCATATTGTTAAAGCTCGCAGATAGAGACGGGCAACAAGTGTGTTTTTGGAAGGATGCTTTAAAATACTAAGCTAAAAATGATTTGATAATACGTGAGCGCCCTTTCGTCCTAATTCGCTTAGCAACGATAAGTGGCTCAGGTAAACTATGGGTAGTAAGCTTTAGGTATGACAATTAACAAAAATACTGCGATAATAGGTATGTTTTTTGCTTTAATGTTAGAATGGTTTGTGCTAGTAAACATGGTATGATAGGTCGTTTATCAAGGGGTATGGGTGGGTATCGTGATGAAAGTTTTGAAAAGACAGTATCATCGTGACCGAGACCAAGGTTTTACGCTGATCGAGGTTGTCATCACCATTGCAATTATAGCTATCATTGCGGCGATGGCAGCGCCTAGTATGCAACGACAGATTCAGCAAGCCAGAATCAAAGATGGGGCAAACATCATTGAAGCTGCGCTAAAAGATGCAAGAACCCAAGCAATGATTGCTCAGCGATCTACTAGGGTAGTGCTAACCAATAGCTCATCAAGCAAAAAAATCACTGTATTGTATGTAAAAAGGTCGGCAACAGATGCTGATGAAATGCTGTCTGACTATACGCTAGACAAAAATTTGACGATTACCGCTAGCCCGAGTGCCTTAACTGCAGTTAGTTTTACCCCTTATAAAAAAGCTTATCCAGGTGACACGGGAACTAGACCTGACAACACAGACACAGATAGCTCGACTAATTTTTCAGTGTGTTATGGCGCTGGGTCTGATAAATATACCATCATGGTCGATGCAAACAGTAATATTGTCACTAGCAAAAATGGGACGTGTTCATGAATTCACAAAAAGGCATCGGCTTAATAGAAGTGCTGGTAGCGTTGATGTTGTTAGCAATCGCGGTGCTTGGATTCACTGCGATGCAGATGACCGCAGTCAAAGCCACCGATGAGAGTTTGATGCGTACCCGAGCATTAACGGTACTGCGTGGTGCAGCCGAGATGATGCGAGCGAATATAGATGGCATACCCGCATTCAAAACAGCGATTAACGGCACCGCCACTACACTCACCAACACAGATACTAGCAATGTGGCTATCACCAAAGATAGTTGTATGACAGGGGGTACGCCTGTGTCCTGTACGATTAAGCAATTGGCAGTAAAAGACGCCTTAACCGTCAAGCAATATGCCGCAGACAATGGCTTGAACGTGGGTATGGCAACTTGCCCTACCAAACGCACGACAACCACTAGCGCTAGTGGTGTTGCCACAACGATTAGTACGGTTGGACAAGACCGCCAATGCCTGATTGCCGCTTGGGGCGATACCGACCCGATTTTTTTGGATAACGCTGTTGCGTCCGATACGACTAAAGACAAACCCTGCGCTAATGAAGATGCGGTCTATAATTTTGGTGCACAATGCTTCATTATGGAGGCATACTGATGATATCAAGTTATCGTTCTACTTCAGGCTTTACTTTAATAGAGCTCATGATTTCATTGGTATTGGGGCTGCTGATTTCTGCTGCGGTGATACAAGTATACCTAACGAATACCAAAACCGCCTCAACCCAAAAAAGTGGCAGTGAGCTACAAGAGGCAAGCGTTTTTGGTTTGCAGCAGCTAGAGAGCCATTTGCGATTGGCAAATTTGGGAAATTCAGTAACCTCTATTACCGATACAACGGCGGGCGGTGGCATCGTCATTTCACCTGAAAATATTGGTTTGGAACCCACAGACACCTCCAAAAATCTTTATTTTACCCGCAATGGAGGTGATTCTAATATCACAGGGATCAATAGCGACCAGTTAACGATTCAATTTAAAAATACCACAGGTGTAAAAATTCCTGATTGTGAAAGTGCTGATATTGATCCAAAAGCTACTGTAATTGAGCGATATTTTATTAGAAGTTCAAGTACCACAGGGCAAGGGCTGTTGCTAGCTTGCGATGCGGGTAGGGTTACAGATACAGGTATTACTGGTTTGAGTGCGAACTATCAAAGCGGTGGCAGCGAGGTAATCTTAGGGGTAGACCAATTCAAAATCTTGTTGGGTATCCAAACTGACGCACCTAGTGATGCTGGGTTGATGCGCTACCTGACCGCCAGTGAGTATTTAGCATTGTCTGGTACCAAGCCGCCCATTACCGCAGTCAAAATTGGGCTAATTGTCCGAGGCAGTTCACCTGTCATCGGTAGCGATGTCGCGACCAGCTTTAAATTATTAGGCGCAACTCAGCCATTAAAATCAGGACAGCCTAAACTGGTACGTACTACCTATGAATCTACGACCTTACTTAGAAACGCCCGAGTTATCAATATTGACACCAGTACGACATTAACTGCGGGGAGTTAGCCAATGTGCAATCCAATCCTATCAATCAGCACGCAATCCGCGCTTATCCGTCCAACAAACAACGGCTATAACTTGCCATCTCATCAACGCGGCGCAGCGCTCATAGTAGTATTGTTGTTTTTGGTGCTTATCCTATTGGCAGGCGCGATAGCAGTACGTCAAAGTACCACGGATCTCAGAACTGCCACCGCTGACCAAATCAACACCTTGTTGCTACAATCAGCCGATAGTGGCAATCAAAAGTTAGAGGCGATGGTGAATGCCAATCCTAGTTCACAGGCATATAAAGATATCACGAGCGTGTCAGGGGCTATCGGGCATTTTTTACTCAATTCAGACAATGCTACCAACGAATTTATCTACTGCTATAATCCGCGTGAAAAAAAATACCTTGCCAAAAACGCTACCATCCTAAAAAAAGGCGGGGGCTACTGGAGTGGGCGTGACAGTGGCTACTGTGACTATACCAGTGCCGATAGCTACACAAGTGATAGACAAACCTCAATGACCCAGATGAATATTGCGGTCACCCCACCTGAAACCGATGCTGAACCATTTTCACAAATGGTGATTGGGAAAGAAGTAGAAAACCGCACCAGTAAAAAGTTCAAGTTCGACATTCGCGCCACTGCAGCCTTACCTGCGTATGCAGAGCCTAAGGTGGGTTTTGATAAATGCTTTGAACAAACTGCTATCCAAGACAATGTGAGTGCAGGAAAATATTCTCTCATTGAGTGTATGCGTAAAGCAAACACCCCAAGCAAGATGCTTTACGAGCAAGCGGATGTCGAGAATATGTCAAGCTCAACCAACTGTATTCCGTTTGGCAAAGGCACAGGGACATTATCGTCAAAATGTACTTTAACCTCATCAGGTAGATAAGGTTTGTTAACATAAAGATAATGTGGTGATAACGATGAAACCTAAATTTGGTGTTAAGAGGTCTAAAGCAATGAATCAATCGTATCAAGGTAAAATAACGACTTCAATCAAATATGTAGTTATTGCCATGTCGATGATGGTGGCGGTAAGTACCTCGCAGGCAGATGTCGTCAAAAAGCAAATTGGTGACCTAGAGATTTATGCCTTGCCCACGCCTGGCAATCCAAATATCATGATGATGCTTGATATCTCAGGTAGTATGAATTCATCATTGAGTGGATGTAAGAGTGGTACAACACAAACTAGAGATACAAGTTTTGTTTATACAGATGCAACTGACAGTACTAAAACTTTTACTACTACTATCTCAAATCTGCAAAGTTGTACTTCAAGCACGACCAATAAGACGATTTATAATCGAATCAATAGCCTTAAAGTGGCTTTGTTAACCTTACTTACCAACAATACAGTTAGTAATGATATTGGCTTAGGCGTTGGTATTTTTTCTTATAATGGTGATGGTAAAACTGGTATCATTCGCTATCCAATACAAAAGCTCACAATGGCAAATCGCCAGCTAATGGCAAATTATGTTGCAGGGTTAACTGCTAGGGGTGGTACACCGACACCGAGTGCGTTTGCGGAGGCAGGCGCTTATATGCTGGGCACTAAAACATCAGGAACTGGTTCAGGCTTTACGAACTCCGATAATATTACAAAAATACCCGATAGAACTAAATATCAACAAGGCGCTCAACAAACTACCTGTGCAGGTAATGGAATCTATTTATTAACAGACGGTGAGCCTAATACCAGTGTTACTGCTACACAAGCGCAAGCATTAATGAATACATCCCTAAGCACTACTGCTACAAAAGTAACTAATTGTGGGCTATTGCCAGATGGAAAGTATGGTGCTTTAGGTTGGGGCTGTATGGCGAACTATGGACAAATTTTAGCTTCAAATAGTAATGCCACTGGTATTCCTATCAAGACAGCTACGGTGGGTTTTGGTTCGGATATGGCAGGTCTAAGTACACCCACTACGATTAATGGCAAGAAAATATATAACTGCACCTCATCAACTAATAAAGATGTTCAAAACTTATGTAGACTTGGTCAAGAGTTTGGTGGTGGCGGCTATTACTATGCCGATTCACCACAGGATGTTATAGATAGCTTGACTGCGTTTATGGATGTATTAAGTGCTGATATTCGACCAGTCCCTTCAGGAACGATTGTGGTACCTGATGACCCTTATCGCGCAGATAGCCAACTTGCAGTTGCCTACTATCCGATTTTGCAAGCAGAAGTGGGTAAATCAACTGCTGTTTGGTCAGGTAACCTCAAAAAATATAACCTTAATGAAGGTACCTTATATGGTAAATCCAATTCTGCATTGTTCTCTGACATTGCGGGTAAATTAAATCCTAGTACAGAGGATTTATGGAGTGCTGTGAGCATCACCAAAGATGGTGCTGTCGCTAATGATCTAGTGACATCAGGTGGTTTTTTTAGTAATTTGAAAACCCCTGATACGGCAGTCAATAACATAAGGACGTTGTATCTAGAAGACAAACAGTCTGCAACGAATAATACACCAGTAATACGCAAATTTGGTGTTACTAGTGCAGGCAAACTCACCTTGACCAATCTGTCAGATACTAGTGGAGATGCGATTAGTGCCACTAATACCTTTAACGATACCGCTATTTACAGCCGCGATAAAATTAATTATTTGCTACAGTTTTTGGGTTTTACATTGACTGATGCGCAAAAAACCCAAGCCTTAGCGGATTTGGTACTCACTGCACCAGCGTCACCTGTCAAAGTCCTTGGAGCCACCATCCATTCAACACCAAGCATGGTGTCCTACTCAGCCGATCTTGACACCGATGGTAAAGTCAGTAATACCCGTGATGATTATGCGTTATTCGGTTCCAGTGATGGGTCACTACACATGGTAAATGCTGATGACTATACTACTACAGGCAATGGGGGAAGAGAGCAGCTTGCCTTTATCCCTAAACAAATGCTCATCAGCCAACCACAGGCGCTTATCAATGGTACGAGCACAGAGGTGGGTAAACCTTACTTTGGTGTGGACGCCCCTTGGCTAGTGAGTGCTAATTATTTTTATGACCTTGATAACAACAGAGTCACTGTAACACCTTGTCCAGCAGATACGGTTAACGACCCAAGTAATACTCGAGACTGCCGTAATACCTATGTCCGTGCTTATGGCGGACTACGGATGGGCGGAGAAGGTATGTATGGCTTAGATTTAACGGATAAAAATAATCCTAAGATGTTATTTAGAATCGATTCTGCTACGAGAGGTTTTAGCCGCATGGGACAAATTTGGGCAAAACCTACCAAGGCAAAAATTGCCACAGGCATAGACTCGACAACCAAAAAAGTCAATGCTTATAAAGATGTGTTAGTCTTTGGCGGCGGTTATGATACCTGCTATGAAGATGAAAACTATCAAGTTGGCACCACAACTTCGACCTTAAGCAATCAAAAATCACAGGCGTGTAACCGCACAACCGCTGCAGAATCTCTAGGCAACGCTGTCTATATGGTGGATGCCAAAACGGGTGCGCTTATTTGGTCAGCCACCAAAGCAGCCAATACGGTATCAGGTGCTACCAATACAACAGTCTCTACCCTCAATAATAGTATCGTAGGCGGGATTACCGTCCTTGACCGCAACAATGATGGTTATATGGATCAGTTATACTTTGCTGACATGGGCGGTCAAGTGTTCCGTGCTGATTTTACCAATGCTGGATTCATCAAACCTGTAAGCAGTGGCACAGCTGCACCTGAAACTTCATTTAGTAATACGCGCGTAGTGCGTCTGCTGCAACCTGCCTTTACTGGCACAGATATCAAATATAATCACCGTTTTTATGAGCGTCCTGCCGTCAGTTTTTACCGTGGCGATAGTAGCTTTAATAACAGCCGATTGTTCGCTGTGGTTAATGTCATCTCAGGTGACCGCAGTTCGCCGTTATCAAAATTACGTACTAGCGATGCCTATGCCGATAGACTGTATGGCATTATGGACACCGATGTCACGTTGGTAGATAGTATCTTATATGCCAGTGATTTTACCACCCGCAAAGAATCTACCGCCACAGATGCGCCTAAAGTACAAAAAGTGGTAGACTTGACCGCCAATACCACAGCCGCTAGCGACTTATTGGCGTTACCTACGGTTACCAATGATTATACTTTAGCTACCAAACAAGCGGCTATCACTTCTGTAAAAGCCAAACGTGGCTGGTATTATCCATTAACGCGCTTTGATGGCTTTGATAAGGTCAAATATACCAAAGGCGTGGGTAAGTCTGAGGTTATTGATAGTTTCTTATATACCACTGTCTACAACCCCGATATGAACTATGGCGTCACTGAATCTTGTTCTGCAAAAATCACAGGCGGCTCGGAGCGTCAATTGTACTGTCTACCTTACGGTATCTGCTTAAAAGAAACCACAAATTCAGCAGGGGCGGCTATCGATGAATATGCTGCATCTAAAAATGGCACGGCAGGTTTTGCGCGGGCAGGGCAAGGTATCCAAGAATTGACGCTAGGACCGCGTAGTTCTGCATTGTCTAATCAACGCCTATTGATTGGTACGCAAACAATTACGGATAGAGCCTCCAACCGAGTGGAGTTTGGTGATGACAGCAGTAAGCTGTTGGCGGGTGATACGGGGTCTAATAATATTGGACTTGATCGAATTAGCCAACCATTATCTGGTCTAAGTAAGACCACGGGTGATGGCTCAGCTATAGAGAATATCTACAATGATCGATATACCTTAAAGCCAAATACTTGGTATGAAGTCAATAAATAACTGAGGCAATGATGAATCGTCACAAGGGCTTTACGCTGATTGAACTGATGGTAACAGTAGCGATGGTTGCGATACTCGCCAGTATCGCTATTCCATCATATCGGCAATATGCCATTCGCAATGCCGAATCGCAAGCGCAAGCGAAAATGAAGCAGCTAGAGATTGAGCTCAATCGCTGGCGGGCGACTTCACTGACTTATAAAGGCTTTTTACCCAAAAAAATTGCTAGTGACGGTACGGTCAGTTACGGTTATGATGAAACAGATAATAAAACTATTTATGTCCCTGCCAATAGTACCAGCAGTAATTATCACTACAAAATACTGTTAGTGGATGGCGACAATACTGCCAATAGTCTGGTGCCAACGGCATCTTCGACGCTCGCTAATAGCTTGACGGCAGGTAGAGCATGGGTGATGTTTGCCACCCCTAACCCCACAAAATTTAACGATGCGCATAAAATTTTGCTCACTAGTAGTGGAACACAATGCAAAACCAAAAATAGTGACACTAGCGTTACCATCGCATCAACCAACTGTGGTACTTATTCGGAGACTTGGTAATGAAAAATCGATATCGCCAACAAGGCTTTACCCTAGTCGAGATGATGATTGTGGTGGCTATCATCGGTATATTGGCGGCGATTGCTTATCCTAGTTACCAACGCTATGTCATCAAAACCAAACGCACTGATATGATGACTGAGTTGCAAAATATCGCCTCGCAAATTGAATCGCGTAAACTGGCACAAGGCAGTTACACGAACGCAGGCACGGGATTAGATGGGAGTTTCCCTAGAAGTGGTACAGCATTATATACCATCACCCTAGCACCTACTCCCCTCACTGACCGTTGGACAATTACAGCCATACCAGTTAGTTCATCGCAGATGGCAAATGATGGTACGCTCACTCTAAACGCTCAAGGAGTCAAATGCCGAGGTAGTGCATGTGGTATGGGTCAAGAGTGGAATAACTAGCTTATTAAGCTAAGCATTGAACAATTTTTGGCAGTATGGACAATATTTAGGTTGGGTGATATAAAAAAGTGACAAAAATTGTCATATCTTTGACAATAACATACGGATAGATGAATAAATTGGGATAGTTAAAAAAATCATTTAGATAAGCCTCGATACACTAAATAATTTTTAAATTAGTCGCCAAGTAGAAGGCATATTCGTGTTGATTTGGCTGAAAAATTAAATTGGCACAAAAACTGCAGTAATTCTATTAGTAACGCAGAGTGATAGTTAGCAAAACTTTGCAAATTGACTTAATTAATTGGATGACTGGCTATATAATTAACTATATGATTAGGTTATTCATTTTATACACTCAAAAATAGGAGTTCATTATGAACGCTCAAAAAGGTTTTACCCTGATTGAATTAATGATTGTTATCGCGATTATCGGTATTTTAGCGGCGATTGCAATTCCACAATATCAAAATTACATTGCTAAATCGCAAGTAAGCCGCGCTATGGGAGAAACAGCCGCAATTAAAACTGCTGTGGAGAGCTGTTTAAATGAAGGTAAAACTGCACAGGGTGCATGTCCATTAGGGGTTACTACATCTAATATTCAAACTATAACAGTTCAAGGTGCTGCTCCTGCTACTGATGGTACTAATGGTGCTGCTTTGACTACAGGTGCTACGATTGTAGCTACTTTTGCTAATAATGCAGCTGCTACCTTAAAAGATAATAGTGCAACATTAACTTGGAAACGTGATGCTAATGGTTCATGGGCTTGTTCAACCACCGCTGATGCTAAATTTAGACCAGCTGGTTGCTCAGGTTCATAATATAACGTTAATAAGTTTATACAAGCACATCTTCGGATGTGCTTTTTTATTAAGTTATTATGCATTCGAGAAAAATAATGAAGCGTGTGAGTTGGGATTATATTTTTTTATGTTTGCCGCTTGCATTTATTAGTGGGGCATTCTTTGGCTTTAGTAGTGAATGGATGCATAACATAATTGATAGTTGGCGGTTACAAGAATGTTTAATACTGTTATTAAGCTTTATATATGGAATTCTACGTTTCAACATAATAACTATTAAAACATCAAAATGCGTACCCCTGACTATTTTCTTATTGTCGATATATACTCTTACCATCATTTACTTTTCTAAAAATAGTTTATTGGCTTTATTAGATATCTCATTAATGGGTGCATTATTATGTTATAGCTATTTCATTTACCTTTTAATGATTCAACTTCCAATACCAAAAGTAGAATTGGCAATTGCTATTGTCGCACTTAGCCCACTAGGTTGTATTATATGGTTATTGATAGGTTATTATTTATATATCTCTGCTAATGTGCCATTAGTTTGGCATGGATTATTTACTAATATTCGTTATTACGATGATGCATTATTACCTTTAATATTTTTATTATGGTATCGACCTAGTTTTCTAAAAAGATTTTCAAAAACCACAACTCTAATCGCTAGTTTTTTTCTTTTAACCTTATGGCTAGATGCTGCTCGTGCTAACTGGTTAGGGATTAGTGTTGGTTTAAGCGCTATCGTGTTATTTTATCCTAAAGGCTATCAAAAAATACTAAAACCACTTATAAGTATATTGATTAGCTTTATTTTATATCGGATTATTCAATGCTTTGATACTTCTGCTGCCCAATATACTGTTTTGCGAGAGGAAGATGGTACGCGATGGCGAATGTGGCTAAACGCTTGGCATCACTGGTTGGCTAATCCATTAATGGGGCTTGGTGGCGGGAATTTCGTTTTTGCTAAAGAAATTAACCCTTTAAAAATCGGTCATCCCCATAATCTTATTGTACAATTAGTGGTTGAATGGGGAGTGACAGGGCTGCTTATCAGCTTTTTAATTGTTTATATTGTTCGATGGATATTTAATAAACGTTCACAGCTTCCCGCAATATTATTTGCAGGTATAATAACGCTATTAGTCAACATGTTATTGTCTGGTGCTCATGTATATCCAGTTAGCCAAATGACTATGCTAATTTATTTTTGCTTTGTCATGAGTAACATACAAATAAATCTAAATAGCAGGTCTATTTATTTCCTCACAATTAATAAATTTAATGATGTTAAAGAAATAAAGATTTTAAAATGGGGATTAGGCTTTATCTTGATAATTCTCTTAATTATCTCAGATAGTTTTTTTCAATATGGAAATGATAAAGGGATGGTGAATTCTAGCCCCTCGTTAGGACCTAGATTTTGGTCAAATGCTCATTTGGTGAACATGGAATGATTTTTGTATAGATTATATGGTGTATTATCCAAAACAAGATATATAAATTATGCTCGATTTCGTCATGGTGAGGATTTAAAGTAAATTGCTGAGCAATACAATATTATATTTTAAAGGGCTTTACCCATAATGGTATATAAAAATAATACAGGATTTACTCTAGTAGAATTAATGATAGTAATTGCTATCATTGGCATTTTATCCGCTATTGCTATAGCCCAATACCAAAATTATATGGTTAAAGTACAGGCAGGTAGAATTATTGGTGAGATTGGCGAGCTTAGATTGTCAGTAGAAGACTGTCTTAATAATGGTGTTACTAATATAGGTTTGGGAGCTAACGAATGCGACCCTAGGGCATCGCCATCTAATATTATTCAAGGTAATTCTCAAGTAGGGATTGTATTGCCTGACAATACTGGTGTTGCACAAATTACAAATCCTTTAACCCAACAATCTACCATCACCGCTACTATATCTAACCAGACCTCACCAGTAATTCATGGTAAAAAAATTGTTTGGGAAAGAAATAGCAATGGTAGCTGGTACTGTAAGTCTAATATCGAGCAAAAATACCTTGGTTCAAACTGTAACTTCGATAATACTATTAACTAATTTAGTCATGATAATATGCTAAAGCTTATGAAAATAATAAAGTGTTAAATTAACTCAAAATTTTTTCTTCAATATGACTATAAGATAAGAAAAATGCTAAACTACCCCGTTTAGCATTTTTGCGTTTAAAGCCCACGAAAAACACCATGCTACTATCGACATCAAACCAAACGCTCACCCAAGATATCCGTCTATTTACCCTATTCATGGGGTTAGCAATTTTGACATACCTCATGCCTTGGCATTCGCCACTGGGGCGGGATTTTGTGGTCAATGCCACCGCATTTGGGTTTGTGAGTTTGGCAATCGCGGCTTTTTTCTGGCAAAACCCGATCACAAAGTTTAGCAAATCTGTGCTCACTTGGTTGCTGCTAGCGCTATTGATTGTATGTCAGCCATTATTCAACCATATCGCTTACCCCGATGCGCTGATATTCCCCGTGATAAGCTTGCTGGTGGTTGCCTTGACTGCTTTGATAGGGACCAATATTGAAAATAAAGCGAATTTATTAAACCGCTTGTTTATTGCAGTATATCTCATGGCAATCGTCACCTTTATGATTCAAATGATGCAGATGAGCGGCTATCAGATTGATTATAAAGGTTGGGTGATTGCCCGTGGTAACGCCAATGGCGGACGCTATGACGGCAACTTTGGGCAAGCCAATCACGCAGGCTATGCGTTTGTGCTCGCGCTGTGTGGGGTGATTTATCAACTGCAGCAGTCGTTTCAAGAAAGGTTAAATGCGCCGCAGTGGCTCATTGGTCGATACCGACAATATGCGCGATTTGGCTTGATGGTATTGTTTGTGATATTTACCATCGGGCTTGCCTTAACCCAAAGTCGGGCGGGTCTGGTGATGATGCTGGCGGTGATTCCCATTTTCTTTTTGACCCAGCCGATAGCATGGAAAAGCAAATTATCGGCTAGCGTTTTTGGTCTTGTCGTATTTGTGCTGTACTATATGGGCGCAAGTTGGATTAGTAATTATAGTAGCGCCAATCAGCTTGGGGCGGTGAGCCGTATGGCGGGCGGGCAGGGTAACCGCTCGGCGATGAGCGAACGCGCCATGATGATATTTCATGACCATGTGCTCACCGGGGTCGGCTGGAACAACTACATGGGGGCAAGCGTTGATTATGCCCAATATTTTAAATGGCCAGAGATTGCCGACCATTCGCATAATTTTGCTACCATGATTTTGGCGGAGCTAGGGGTGTTAGGCGCGCTATGCTTTGTGCCGATTGTTTGGCTACTCGTGCGGGCGATTCATTTGCGGCATAGTAGCGAAAGCGCAATTGCACTGGCGTTTGTCATCGCCAGTATCTTGTATGCCAGTGTAGAATACCCGTTATGGTATTTTCGCTATCTCGCAGTTTTTGCCTTATTTTTGGCATTGATTGATCAGCGCAACTGGCAGCTTGTGTGGCCAAGCAAACTAAGAAAAGCCATGTCTTTTATCATGCTTGGTTTGGCGATGTTATCAGGCTACTATATTTGGCAATATTTTCATCTCAATTATTTGGATTATAATCGCTTTATCAAGCACACCAATCATCTAAACCAAGACCAAGGAATTGACTACCAAAATGAGGTGTTTGGCTTTAGTGCGTATCATGACCGCATCCTTGCGATGCAAGTGCCGATTAATCGCCATCAGGCAAGCGTCAAAGAAGCCATCTTTGAAGAGGTGCTAAATACCGATTCTTCCCAGTATAATATATTAGCTTATGCACAGTTCTTAGCCTATAAAGGTGACCAGCAAGCGGCATTAAAACATATCGAAGCGGCTTGTGTCATGGTAAAAAATTTGTCGGATTGTGATAATGTGGATACTGACTTGGGTAACTTGGCCAAACAAGATCCTGCGACATTTGCAGCTTTATACCGTGAGTTTAGACAATGGCGTGATGCCAATCCTGAAAAAACAGGACTCAAACCATAATGCAGCGGGTAATTTTTTTAGTATGGCAAAATATCGCGTTCCGACTTATCGTGGGTTGGGGGGTGGTGGTGGTGTTGCCCGCCTTGCTGATGTGGCGAATGCGCTTTTTGCAGGGGCGCTGGCTGATTACTGAATTTAATAGTATGGTGTTAGCCACCTTGGGTGTCTTGCTCGTCACCCTTGGTTTGCGCAAACTCACCCAGTTTCCAGGTCAACGCTCCATCAGCTTTGTGTTGCCAACTTTATTGTTGGTGATGATGCTGTTAGGCATGGTGATTATCGTTTTTCGGTTGCCGTATTCGCTATATTACTTTGGCTTATCGGGCGTTATCGGGGTAGTGTTTTTCTTTTTATCATTTTTACTTGAGCAAAAAGCGCACCAACCTTATATGGCGTATATTCCACTGGGACATTGTCAAAACTTTGAAGCGATTTTTCAAATCCGTTGGCTGCGTCTTGAAAAACCGCATCTGGATGCCATACAATCCAAAAAAGTGCAAGCGATAGTGGCAGACCTGTCATCGCCTGCACTCGATGAAGACTGGCAGCGATTTTTAACCGAGCAAACGTTACAGGGCAGACCGGTGTATAATAATCGCCAAGTGTATGAGTCTTTGACCGGTCGTCTGCCGATTCATCATTTGTATGAAAACGAGTTGGGCTCGCTGTTGCCATCGCAGACCTATTTAAGGTTTAAACAACTGATTGATATTATAGCGATTTTATTGGTCTCACCCTTTGTATTGCTGATTGCGGTGGTCACTGTCATTGCGATACGGTTGGAAAGTCCGGGCAGGGCAATATTTGTCCAAGAGCGGGTCGGGCAAGGCGGCAAATTGTTTAAAATTTATAAATTTCGCAGTATGCGCTTTGACTCAGAAAAAAACGGGGCAAAACTGGCGCAACAAAATGACCCGCGTGTGACTAAAGTCGGTAAGTTTATTCGTAAAACCCGTATCGATGAGTTGCCGCAATTTTTGAATGTGCTCAAAGGCGATATGAGCCTGATTGGACCGAGACCCGAACAGCTGAGTTTTGTCAAAACCTTTGAAAAAACCATCCCTTTTTATAATTATCGCCATATCGTCAAACCCGGTATTTCTGGATGGGCGCAGGTCACACAAGGGTATGCCAGTGATACCGATGAGACAGCGCTTAAGGTACAGTACGATTTTTATTATATTAAACATATTTCTTTTGCATTAGATATCTTGATTGTACTCAAAACCATTCAAACCATGCTGACAGGTTTTGGGGCTAGATAAACTGCGACAAATAACTTTAGCCATAATAGGTAGTGCACTATGTTAACCAATTCAACCATTCTAGTGACCGGCGGGACAGGCTCATTTGGGCATACCTTTGTGCCGATGACGCTTGAAAAATACAATCCCAAAAAATTGATTATCCTGTCGCGTGACGAGATGAAACAGTGGGAAATGGCAAAACTGTACCAAGGCGACCCGCGGGTACGTTTTTTTATCGGTGATGTGCGTGATAAAGACCGTCTATATCGCGCGCTTGATGGGGTGGATTATGTGGTGCATGCGGCAGCAACCAAAATCGTGCCAACCGCCGAATATAATCCGTTTGAATGTGTCAAAACCAATATCAACGGGGCAATGAATTTAATTGACGCCTGTATCGATAAAGGGGTGAAAAAAGTCGTTGCCTTATCGACTGACAAAGCGTCCAGTCCAGTGAATCTGTATGGCGCGACCAAATTGGCATCGGACAAACTGTTTGTCGCAGGCAACGCCTATTCAGGTGAGCATGGCACACGCTTTTCGGTGGTACGTTATGGTAATGTCATGGGGAGTCGTGGCTCGGTGATTCCGTATTTTCTATCAATTAAAGACAGTGGCGTACTGACCATCACAGACCCGCGTATGACCCGTTTTATGATTTCGCTTGAGCAAGGTGTGGAACTGGTTTGGCATGCATTTGAAGACATGGTGGGCGGCGAAATTTATGTCAAAAAAATTCCCTCCATGACTATGCCAGATGTGGCAACTGCCGTTTCTGCCGCTGCTGAGCAAAAAATCATTGGTATTCGTCCTGGCGAGAAACTGCATGAGCAAATGATTAGTGCTGAAGATTCTTTTCATACCTACGAATATCCCGAGCATTTTAAAATCTTGCCTGCGATTAATGGCTGGGATGAAACGCCTGAGCGTATCAAAGATGGTGTTAAAGTGCCAGAAGGATTCGTGTACGCCAGTGATAATAACAGTGAATGGATGACAACTGGACAACTCCAAGAATGGATTGAAACCAACAAAGCAAAAATTGGTAAAATTTAATCGCTAACCCTTGAGCACAAACCCACTTGTTAACAAACCCACTCAATAACCCCCCCCCCTTTGGGCAAATATTATGGCAAATATTATGGCAAATCAATTTATCCCTTATGGTTGTCAGCATATCACCCAAACTGATATTGATGCGGTGGTCGCTGTGCTACAGTCTGATTTTTTGACCCAAGGTAGTCAAGTACCGGCATTTGAAGAACGCGTCGCTACCTATACGGGAGCAAAGTTTGGCGTGGCGGTGAATAGTGCGACCTCAGCACTACATATTGCTTGTTTGGCATTGGGGCTTGGTCAAGGTGAAAAGGGTAAAGATGACTGGCTGTGGACGACGCCGATTACCTTTACCGCATCCGCCAACTGTGGATTGTACTGTGGTGCTAACATTGATTTTGTGGATATTGATCCGCTAACGCTCAATATGTCTATCAACGCGTTAGCAGAAAAGTTACAGCTTGCCGATGCTGAAAACCGCTTGCCAAAAATAGTCATTCCCGTGCATTTTACCGGTGAGCCCTGTGATATGGCGGCCATTCATGCGCTATCACAGCAATATGGCTTTAAGGTGATTGAGGACGCCTCCCATGCCATTGGTGGAAAATATCACAAGCAACCAATCGGCAACTGTGAGTTTAGCGACATTACTGTGTTTAGCTTTCACCCTGTCAAAATCATTACCACCGCAGAAGGCGGACTGGCAACAACGAATGACCCCGTGTTGGCGGAAAAAATGCAGTTACTCCGTAGTCATGGTATCACCCGTGATGCCAATCTAATGACCCATGAGCCTGACGGTGGTTGGTATTATCAGCAAATTGATTTGGGCTTTAACTATCGCATGACCGAATTGCAAGGTGCATTGGGGATGAGTCAAATGAACTATTTGGATGACTTTGTCACTCGCCGTCATCAGCTTGCCAAGCGGTATGATGACTTACTCAAAGACTTACCGATTATGTTGCCTTATCGCAATCCTGCTAATTATTCGGGGTTTCATTTATATCCCATTCAACTAACAGCAGACAGTGGCAAAACGCGTAAGCAAGTGTTTGACAGTTTGCGGGCGCAAAATATCGGGGTGAATGTGCATTATATTCCAGTGCATACCCAGCCTTATTATGCCAAGTTGGGCTTTAAACAAGGCGATTTTCCCCATGCCGAAAGCTACTATGCCCAAGCGATTAGTTTGCCATTATATTATGACTTAAGCGAAGCCTCGCAAGCGCAAGTGGTGGATGCCTTAAAGATAGCGTTGGCTCAGGCATTAGCATAATGAAGGTCTGTATCATCCCTGCGCGTGGGGGGAGTAAACGCATTCCGCGCAAAAACATCAAAGATTTTTGTGGCAAACCCATGCTGGCTCGTGCCATTGAAACGGCAAAAAACAGCCAATTGTTTGAGCAGATTATCGTCTCCACTGATGATGGCGCTATTGCCGATATCGCTCGACACCATGGTGCTACTGTCAGCCGAAGACCTGCCGAGCTTGCCGATGATTACGCCACTACCGCTGCGGTGATTCGGCATGTGCTGCAGCACGTGCCAAAAGCTAGCCATATCTGCTGTCTATACCCCTGTACGCCTTTATTAAAACCGCAGTATTTAACCGACAGTTTTGAGCGCTGGCAGTCATCCAACAGTTTGTATTGTTTTCCGGTTTTAGAATTTGAATCCAATGTGTTACGCTCACTTAAGTTAAGCGATACTGGTGAAGTGTCGAGCATGTTTAGCCAACATGAGCTCACCAGAACCCAAGATTTGCCGCAGGCTTATTTTGACGCAGGTCAGTTTTATTGGGGCAGTCGTGAAGCATGGCTCTATGAGGATAAAATCCATAATCATGCCCTAGGCTATGTGTTGCCAAAATACAGTGTGGTCGATATTGATGATGATAACGATTGGCGATTTGCTGAACGCCTGTACCAAGCACAACTGGAGCGAGCATGAAGATCGTGGCCCGAGCAGATGCAAGTTTAACGATGGGTAGCGGTCATATCATGCGTTGTCTCACGCTCGCTGACCGGTTAAAACAGCAAGGGCATGATATCTCGTTTATTTGTCGTCAGCATGACGGGCATTTGGCGGATTTGATTGGGCAAAAAGGTTTTGCTGTGCATCTGTTAGCCAAAAGTGGGATTGCAGATTTTATCAAACAGCATGCCCATAGCGAGTGGCTAGGCGCCAGTGAAAGCGATGATTTTGCTGAGTGTAAACCCATCTTGCAAGCGTTAAAGCCAGATTGGCTGATTATCGACCATTATGCGATTGGCGAAAAATGGGAGCAACAAGCTAAACGACTTTTGCCAAACCTTAAAATTTTAGCCATTGACGATTTAGCCGACAGAACGCAAGACTGTGAGATTTTGCTCGACCAAAATTTTGGGCGAAAAAACGGAGATTATCAACCGCTTGTGCCAAGTGATTGCCAGCGACTACTAGGTACACGTTATACACTATTACGTGATGAGTTTGCCAGCTGGCGAACGATGAGCCTAAATAGACGTAAAAGCGTACAGCCGCCCAACAATATATTGGTCAATCTTGGCGGTGTCGATAATGATAATATCACACTCAAGATTTTGCAAAGTCTCAATACCTTTATCCACCAGTCTACGCAATCATTTAACGTGACTGTCGTCATGGGCAAAACCGCACCGCATATCGAAAGTGTACAAAGGTTTGCCAAACACACAAGTTTTGCGTGTGCGGTACTTGTCAATGTGACTAATATGGCGCAATTGATGGCAAATGCTGACCTTGCGATTGGGGCTGCAGGCAGCACCACCTGGGAGCGCTGCTGTTTGGGCTTGCCGATGGTGCTGATCGTGCTTGCCGATAACCAGCAGGTGATTGCCAAAGCGTTGGCAGATAAAAACCTGGTCAAAGTAGTAACTGACAGGGCGACATTGGATGAGCAACTGCCCCGCTTGTTGAGCGAACTGGCCGACAATTATAAAAAATTCAGCCGCCAATCTGCCAAGTTGGTCGATGGGCAAGGGGCAAAACGGGTTGCGCACTGGATTGAATTTGCGCAAAAATTTCAACATTGTCAAGTGCGACAAGCGACCCAAGCCGATAGCCAGATGATTTGGCAATGGCGTAATCACGTTGACGTACGCCGGTGGATGTTTGGGCAAGATGAAATTGCCCTTGCTGATCATGAAAAGTGGTATGGCAAACAGCTTGACCATGCCAATGTGCATTTGCTGATTTTTGAAGTCGCTGGTGAGCCAATGGGGCTAGTCAATGTTACCCAAGTGACGGTAGATAAATACCAAACGCTGCAGTTGGCAAACACCCATACGCCAAACCCTAATTCATCAAATCCTAATTCATCAAGGCAGAATGAAAAAACCGCCAGTTGGGGGTTTTATTTATCCCCTAATAGCGCAAAAGGGCAGGGGCTTGGCTTTGCGTTGGCGGTTTTGGCGATTGCACGGATTTTCAACACCACCGACATTGGTAAAATCACCGCGCAAGTGCTGGCATATAATACCGCGTCACTGGCGTTGCATCGTAAATTGGGATTTAGCGAAACAGGCGTGTTACAACAGCATTTTGGTGTGGGTGAAAAAGTGTATGATGTGGTTGAGTTTGAATTAAAATCGCAAGATTTTTTATTTTAGGGGTGTTTTTATGAATCAAAATTTTAGCATTAACCATCGCCCAATCGGTGTTGACCATGCGCCGTACATCATTGCTGAAATGTCCGCCAACCACAACGGCGACATCAATAACGCTTACCGTATCATTGACATGGCAAAGGCGTGCGGGGCTGATGCGGTCAAAATGCAAACCTACACCGCAGATACCATCACCCTCAACAGCAGCGCCGCTGACTTCCAAATTCATGGGGGACTGTGGGACGGGCGTACCTTATATGACTTGTACCAAGAAGCTTACACGCCGTGGGAATGGCATAAACCATTGTTTGATCACGCTCACAAAGTCGGTATCACCATGTTTAGCTCACCGTTTGACTTTACTGCGGTGGATTTGCTTGAGGATTTGAACGCCCCAGCGTACAAAATCGCCTCGTTTGAAGCCATTGATTTACCGCTTATCAAATATGTAGCAAGTACCGGCAAGCCAATGATTATCTCCACAGGGATGGCGGACCAAACCGAAATTGCCGAGGCGGTTGCGGCGGCTCGTGATGGCGGCTGCAAACAGCTTGCGTTATTGCACTGCGTGAGTGGTTACCCAGCTCCCGCACAGGACTATAACCTGCGTACCATTGTCGATATGCAGCGCTGTTTTGGCGTGCCGATTGGCTTATCCGACCATACGCTTGACAACACCACCGCTGTGACAAGCGTGGCATTGGGGGCATGTATTATTGAAAAACACGTCACTCTAGACCGAAATGGCGGCGGGGCGGATGACAGCTTTTCACTGGAAAAAGACGAACTCACCGCGCTCTGCCGTGACAGTAAAATTGCTTGGCAGTCGCTCGGACAAGTCGATTATGGGCGAAAATCAAGCGAAATCGGCAATGTGCAATTTCGCCGTTCACTGTATTTTGTCAAAGACATGACGGCAGGGGATGTGATTGATGAAAGCTGTATCCGTAGCGTTCGCCCTGGCTTTGGGCTTGCCCCGAAGTTTTATGATGAATTGATGGGCAAAAAAGTGCTAACGGATATCCACGCCAATACCGCCACCTCGTGGGATGTCCTTGAAAGGTAATGTTAAATAAAATCAAACGTTTAACACACTCTGCTTTGCTCAAAGACAGCCTGATTTATGTGGTGGGCGAGATGACCGCCAAAGCCGTGCCGTTTTTGCTATTGCCCTATTTGACACATGTATTGGGAACGACGGGCTTTGGTGATTTGTCTTATTATTTATCGCTCACGGCATTTATTGTAATCGCCATGAGTCTGTCGCAAAATGGTGCTTTGACCCGTTATTTTTATGTGTATGGCAGGCATGGGCTGGGCAATATTTTATTGGCAGGCGGGCTATATAGCGCGGGCGTGCTGCTAATTGGCACAGCGATTAGCTGGCTGTTACATAGCGAATTGCTTTTTTACTGCTTTTTTACTGCCTTTTTACAAACCTTGATTCAAAACCAACTGGCACTGCGGCAATGCCAAAAGCGCCCGTTTAGCTATCTGACCATCCAATTGGGCTTAGCCTTGGGCAATTTACTATGGACGGTGCTGATTTTTCAGTTTTTTGCTGGCGATACCACCGATAAAGTTGCCCAGCGTCTGATTGCGATTATCTTGGCGCATGGGTTTACTTTTGTGGCAGCGTTGGCGTGGGCAAAATACCAATTTGCTATCAACTTTCGCTTTACCCCAAAACGGCTCAAACTGGGACTGGGCTATATTTTAACCCTAGGCTTGCCGCTGCTGTTACATGGGTTAAGCTATACCATCAAAGGGCAACTTGACCGAGTGTTGATTCACCAGCGGTTTAGCAGTCATGAGCTAGGCGTATACTCGGCAGGAGTGCAAGTCGCTAGTAGCTTGACCATTGTGATTATGGCGGTCAATTCTGCGCTGGTGCCTCACTTATATGAACGGCTAAAATCGCAGCGCATGACAGTGGTGCAATTGCATCGATTGTTTTGGCTGAGTTTGATGGTGCCTGTTATGTTGACTGCCATGGCTTGGGCGATGCCATCGTCATTGATGGCGTGGCTATTGGGGACAGATTTTGCCCAAAGCCAGTATTATGTGGTGATGTTTGTACTGGCGTTTTCGCTGATAATTCCGTATTTATTGTTGGTGAATTTTTTGTTTTATCATGCCAAAAGTGCCCAAATCTCACTGTGTTCCGTCATCTCAACGGTGGTGTATTTGCTTGCCTTGTGGGTGTTAAGTGGCGTATCACTGGCGGTGGTGCCGTATGCGACTATTATTAGTGGCGTGGTGATTTTGCCGCTGTTATATTATTATACGCTGCAGGTGGAAAAGGTCAAAAAAACGCCATGAATCTCATTATTTGTATCACCCCCTTGCAAGTGTTGATTGCCAAGCAAATTATTAAGCAACACAGTACCCCCTTTATTGGGCTTTATTTGCCGTATGGCGACAGTCCTAAACACCGTCGTTATTTTGCCCAATTACAAAAAATTTGCCAAAAATCCGCCTTTATCGAACTGAACAATAAAACCTGGGGCGAGCGTTTTGCCACCCTAAACCGCATCAAAACCACACTTAACACGCTTGATATTTGGCAAAAACCTATCAAAAACGTCTATCTTGCCAGTATTGACGTGTTGTTTTTGCAATACGTTGTTTCTAAAGTAAAATTCCAACAGCTGTATACCTTTGATGATGGCACTGCCAATATTTTCCCCAATTCTAGCTATTTTCAACCGTTACCAAAATCCTTGCCACTACAACTGTTTAAACACGCCGTGGGCATTACTTATCCCAGTATCCCTAGTATTTTGGCTATATCCAAAAAACATTTCACCATTTTTCCCCAGGAAAAAAATATCATTGATACTACCGAACCTGTTTATTTGTTTGATAAAGTAGACCATCAGCCAGATGAAAACTTGCCGGTAAAACGGCTGTTATTGGGGCAAGCCCTCGACAATTTTATCGGTGACAAAGCTTATGCTGATATTGTAGAAACAATGGTCAAGGTATTTCACCTTGACGCATTTTGTCCACACCCGCGAGAAAACTTGGATTTTAGCCATCTTTTGCCGGTGATTGATAGCGAGAAAATCATTGAAGATTATCTAAGCGAGGCATTGCAACAAAACCCTCAGCAACGCTTTGAAATTTATACCTTTATCAGCACTGCCGTGTTCTCGCTCAAAGAATTTCCCCGCACCCAAGTGTTTATGGTGTATACCCAAGCGCTGTGGGATAAATTCCCTGATGCATATCAGTTTCTTGGCAGTCGTGGTTTTACCCTCGTCAATCTAGATGACGCAGATAATCTAAATGCGTTCAAAGGGTAATCATATGAAAAAACACGCTTTACTTATCCAAGCCCATCAAGATATGAGTTATTTTATTAAGCTGGCGAAAATTCAGCCCAATGTCAATTTTTATGTGCATATGGATGCGAAATCCGATTATTTTCCTGACGCTGAGACTGCACAGCTAGCCAATGTATTTTTGCTCAAAGATAGAATAACGGTACGTTGGGGCGGGTTTAGCCAAATTGAAGCGACATTAAAATTGTTTGAAACGGCGTTTACCAATAAGGACAATGCTTATTTTCACCTGGTAAGCGGTGAAGATGTGGTGTTACAACCATTTGAAGTGATAGAAAAACAGTGGCAACAGCGGTTTGATTTTCAGGCGATGATGACCTGCGAGATGGCACCACGTTATGCCTATCGCTTTATTATGGACAGTCCCCATGCCGACAGCAATTGGCAACGGCAATTGACGGGCAAAATCATCACCAAACTGCAACAAGGCGTGGCAAAAATAAAAACTTATCACTCACCCATTTATTTTGGCTCACAATGGTTTTCAGTGACGCGTGAAGACTGGGAGAAAATTGTGCCTTTTATCGATGAATACAGTGATTTTTTCCGTCACAAACTGGTGCCCGATGAGCATTTTTTTCAAACCCTAATTACTGAAAAATTAACCAATCAAATTCGCTTAAGCAATGATAACCGCCGACAAATTATTTTTGACAAAAATGTAAATAATGGCAATAGTCCGATTTATTTGGATTTATTAAAGCTGGAGCGGGCGAAATTTGATGGTTATTGGTTTGCCCGTAAAGTAAAAAAGGATGTGGCATTGACTTGGCTGGGTGAGTTAACATGAAATTTTCTGTACTGATGTCCCTATACGACAAAGAAAACCCCGAATTTCTAGCCGAATGTCTAGCCAGCCTGGTCAATCAAACACGCCAAGCCGATGAGATTGTGTTGGTTTTTGATGGTCCAATCAATTTGGCATTGCAAAAAGTGGTACAAGAGTTTAAGCCGCAACTACCGTTAACGATTATCCCTTTAACAAACAACGTCGGACTTGGACAAGCCTTGAATACAGGTCTAAACGCTTGTCAACATGACTGGGTCATGCGCATGGATACGGATGATATCTGTGTGGCTAACCGCTTTGAGCAGCAAATCAACTTTATCCAAAGTCATCCCGAAATTGACGTGTTGGGCGGGCAAATCATTGAATTTGAAAAGCAGCTGTCACAGGGGAAAAAATCTCGAACGGTACCAACCTCACACGAGGCGATTTTTGTCTCCGCCAAGTCGCGCAATCCCATCAACCACATGACGGTTGCCTTCAAAAAATCAGCGGTGCAAGCGGTCGGTGGCTATCGGCATGCGCCGCTGTTTGAAGATTATGATTTGTGGGTGCGGTTGTTGGTCGCTGGCTATCAGTTTGCCAATTTGCCAGAGGTGTTGGTGTATGCACGGGCAGGGGATGCGATGTATGAACGGCGCGGGGGCTTGGCGTATGCCCGATACGAGTGGGCTATTCAGCAAAGCTTTTATCAACAAGGGTTTTTGCCTATTGCGCAATTGCTTAAAAACCTCGCCATTCGCTTACCGGTGCGATTATTGCCAAATAGTTTACGTAGTTTGGTTTATCAAAAACTTTTAAGAAAATAACTTAGCGCCGAATGACCTTGCGATTGGGACTTAAGTTTTTTACCATCTTTTCAGGCAATGGCAAAACTTCCCCACACATCAGTCCCGCCAGCAACTCACTACAAATCGGCGCATAAGCATAGCCTTTTGACCCCAATGCCGAAAAGCTCCAGACTCGGCTGTTGCTTTCATAACCCGCTTGCCACACCTGCCCAACTAGGGGTAGATAATCCACGGTTTGGCTGCGGATACTAGCGCGACCCTGCCAATGGGGTAGGTTTTTTTCGACGGTAAATATATCGGTGTTATTGACCAAATCGGGCACCGCATCCGCCAAATCTGCCACATTCATCGTATGGTCAGTGATGGCTGGCGTGGTATCCAAGGTATCCCTAACAAAACTTGCCCCAAGCATGACATGGCATTTACTGTTTTCGTTAAAACTGGCGTAATAACTGCCATACTTCAGCGGCAGTTTTGGCAACTGTGCTTTATCATGCTCACCGACAGCAAACCACGTCACTTGCCCACGGCTGTGATTAAAGCGTTTGATGGTGGGTAAAAAATCGCAGGTGTCTAAAGCCATGCACAAAATCACATGGTCAAAAAACTGCTGACGCTCAGTGAATGTTAATAGCACTTGGTCGCAATCTTGCTGAAAATAGGCTTGCTGAAAATAGGTTAACTCCTCGGTTTGAAAGCTAATATTAGGGTGGCATAAAACAGCTTGGGCAAAGTTTGCGGTAGTGATTAATCCCGCATTGGGCAAAAATATTGCTTGCCCAACCTCATAACCGACCTTTGCTTTGGCTTGTTCAGCGGTCAATAAACGGGCAAATTCAATGGGAAAATCTTTGACTTCATCAAGTTGTAAGCGATTGTGTGAGAGTAAATCCAAACAGCCGGTGGTTTGTAGGATGTTAATACCGGTTTGTGCGGTCAAATAAGGATAAAATCGACAGCTTGCCAAGTAGCCAATCGCATGTAGATTGGTTTCAAGGCGTTTTAGGCTGGTAAGTTTTGGCGCAAGAAAACCGCGGATGTTGCCCGATGCGCCTGCCAACGGCTCATCTTTATCAAAAATGGTGACCTTGTGTCCACGGGCGGCTAAGGCATACGCACTGCTTAACCCCGCCACCCCGGCGCCAATCACCGCCACAGACAGCGGTTTTGTAATAGCAGAAAAATTGGGTAGTTCAAAGCCTTTAACGTTATTGGCTTTTCGACGCTGACGACGTCGGCATTCAAACGTGTCAGTAAAGGGTAGGGTGACAAAGAATGGTTTAATTTTTTTGTTATAGCGAAAATAAACCTCGCAAAAACTGGCGGATGTTAACTTAGGTTGAAAGCTTGCGGTGAGCATTTCTCGCTTTTTGCCAAAGCCTTTACGTTTGGCTAGGGTAAAACCGTGATGTTTTAGCCCCTGTTTGACTGCGCTTGCCACACTAAATGTCGCCAAAGTCGTGTAAGGTTTGGATAATCTTGCAATTTGAGCAAATAAACTTTCTGACCAAAGCTCTTGGTTACAGCTCGGCGCAAACCCATCAAGCAGCCACGCATCGACTTTGCCTTGCCCAGTCACTTGCGACAAACAGTTTGTCGCATCGCCAAGCCATAAATCAATTGTCAATCGTTCATCAAACCAGTTCAAACGATGGCAGCCAGCCAGTGGCGGTGGATAGTTGTCAATGAGCTGTTGTGATAACCCAGCAAGCTCTGTCCACACGCTCAGCGCTTGTTCAAGGTCAGTTTTGCGTAGGGGAAATTTTTCGGTGGTAATGATATGTAAATGGCTGTGATTGTCAGGTCTGATTTGTTGCCACAGTTGCCAAATAGCCAAGATATTAAGCCCTGTGCCAAAACCAATTTCACCGATGACAAATCGTTCAAAGTTCCGCAAATTAGCGAGGCGAGTGGTTAAGTTGTTGCCATCAATAAAAACATAGCGAGATTCTGCCAAGCCGTCCATTTTAGAAAAATAAACATCGCCAAATTCGCTAGAGAGGGGGACAGTCACGCCGTTATCGTCTAGCTGCCAGTGCAGTTTGGCGGTTTGAATGGTTGGTGTTGGGGCGCTGCTTTTGCTTGAGCTTGTGACAGGAGGTTGGCTAGATTGTGACATCAGTGACCCATAATAAATAACTAAAAGTTAGTGCTAAGTAAAATATTACTAATACAAGGCTTGAAAACAGCGATTAGGGGGTATAGCATAACTGATTTTTTATCGTTGCAACATGGCGTGCAGCTTTTTTTGGGTGTGGTAACAACATGAATCAATCAACTAACGGGCGTTATAACTTAATCACCGCATTGGCAATGATTGTGGGGATTGTGATTGGCTCAGGGATATTTTTTAAGGCAGACAATGTTTTAAAATATACCAATGGCAATGTGGCATTGGGCGTGGGGGTTTTTGTATTGGCGGCGGTGGCGATTATGTTTGGTTCGTTATCGATTGCTGAGCTGGCAAAACGTACCGATGCGCATGGCGGCTTGATTGGCTATGCCGATGAATTTGTCAGTCCACATTTTTCTACCATGATTGGCTGGTTTCAATTGTTTTTGTATTACCCGACGCTTGGCGTGGTGGTGACGTGGGTGGTAGGTATTTACACCGCCCTGTTATTTGGGGTAAAAGAGGCATCGCTTGAATTACAAATGGGCATCGGGCTTACGTGGTTTGTCATTTGTTATCTGTTTAATGTGATGGCAGCGGTGTTTGCAGGGCGTTTCCAAGTCTTTGCCACTGTCGTTAAATTAATTCCGTTATTTGTGCTAGGGGTGATGGCGTTTGTATATGGTGACCCTGTGGCTGCGTTAACTCATCCAAGTGAATCTGCGCGTCAAGCGACCCAGTCTTTGGCATGGCTCGGCGCCATCGGTCCGATTGCGTTTTCGTTTGATGGCTGGGTGGTCTCTACCAGTATTTCAGGGGAAATCAAACATGCCAAACGTAATTTACCCATTGCCTTAGTCGTCGCGCCTATGTTGATTTTATTGGGCTATTTGCTGTACTTTGTTGGACTCACCTCGTATCTAGGCGCCGAGCAAGTGATGGCATTGGGTGATGAAAGCGTCTATGTGGTGGCAACCCAATTATTTGGCGAAACCGCTGCCAAGGCCTTTTTGGTATTTGTGGTGATTTCGGTGATGGGTACGGTGAATGGCTTGGTATTAGGGCTGATTCGTCTGCCCCATTCTTTAGCGCTCAAATCATTGATTCCGTTTAGCGCGCAATTGCGTCAGGTCTCGCCCAATTATCAGCTATCGGTTGGTTCAGCGCTGCTAGGTTTTGTCTTATCTATGTTTTGGGCAGCTGTGCATTATGCGGTAATGAAAAGTCAGCTGCTTGGCGATATGGATATTTCAGAAATCGCGATTGTGGTGAGTTACTTGCTGTATTTAGTATTTTACTTTGCGGTGTTTCGATTATGGCAACAAGGTCATATCAAAAGTATGTTATTGGGTGTGATATCGCCGATTTTGGCGGCATTGGGCTCGCTGATGGTAGTGTTCGGAGGGATGCAAAATCCGCTGTTTTTGCCTGTCTGCTTACCGATTTGTGCGCTTGTCCTCCTGCTTGCCTACTTTTACAGTCGCTATCTACACAGTCGATAAATACATTACGCCAAGTGCTTTATATCAAGTGCATTGCATCAATTTTTTGGATAACGCTAAAAACTGCGCCACGCCTTGTCCGGCGGCTCGACCCGTGGCAAAACAAGCCGTTAGCAGATAGCCACCCGTTGGCGCATCCCAATCAAGCATCTCGCCACAGCAAAATACATAAGGATTGGATTTTAGCGCAAAATCCTCGGTTAATGCTGTGCGTTTTACCCCGCCGCCACAGCTAATCGCCTCTTCAATCGGTCGAAAGTTATCGAATTCTACCGTTAACTGTTTGATTGCCTTTGTCATTTTATCGGCATCATGCCAGTGCGTTTTTGCGACGATTTCTCTGAGTAAGGCGATTTTGACCGGATCAAGTCCTGCCTTTCGCCAAAGGTTAGCTAGCGATTGTTTTTTGGGGGTTTTTAAACTACTCAATAATTTTTCGTCAGACATATCAGGTAGCAAATCAAGTTGTAGTGATACTTTGCCCGTATGATTTAATTGCTCACGCATGGCGCGATTGAGCCGGTATATCAGCCCGCTTTCCATGCCATACTGGGTGAGAATAATGTCGCCAAAACCCTGCTCAATTTTGCCATCGGGCAATGTCACCTGGGCTTTCACGCGTTTTAATGCTTTGCCAAAATCGCGGTGCAAATGCGCTGACCAAGGCTGCGACAGTGGGCGACAGATACCGACATTGCTGGCATAAAACGGCGTCAATTCTGTGTCGCTGAGCCATGCCTGCCACTTGCCATCACTGCCGAGCCGCGACCATGACATCGCGCCCGTTGCCAACACAATCGCATCAAAGCTTTGGCTAACAGTCAGATTACCGCTTTCATGCGCTACCGAAAAAGTTGCTTGCTTGCCGTCAATGTCGTCACAGCTATGCCGATAAAAAAACGTTATGCCGTCCTGCTGCAGCGCTTGCAACCACGCCCGCAGCAGTGGCGAGGCTTTCATCATGGTAGGAAAGATGCGACCTGTCGAGCCAACAAAAGATTCAATCCCTAAGCGGGTCATAAAATCACGGATATGTGTAGCATTAAAATCTTGAATATGCGGTGTTAGCCAATCGTCGGGCTGATAACGTGTGACAAAGGTATCAACGGGCTCAGCGTGCGAGATATTGAGTCCAGATTTACCGGCCATCAACAGTTTGCGGGCAGGGGATGGTTTTTGTTCAAATACTTGGATTGTGACATCAAACTGGCGCAGATAATCTGCCGCCATCAGGCCAGCAGGACCTGCACCAATGATGGCGACGGTGGGCTTTTTTGGGAGGTCGGCTTGGTTATTTGGCATCATGGCAAGTCAATGTTAGGCTTATAATAGTAGGCTTGTAAAGTCGACTACCAACGACCTTTACGCCCTGCGACCAGCCAGCCCAGTGCGATACCAAGTATCCCACTGAGCAGTGCAGTGACCGCACCGTAGATAAAAATCTGTCCACTGCGCTCATTGACAAGCACTTTGACCTGCGTATTTAAACTATCGACTTGGTTTTGTAATTCAGCATTTTTTGCCAAGAGTTGTTGGTTGGCGTTGGACAACTGGCTGTCAGTGGGCTGGTTGAGCTGGGCAAGGGTAGGTTGTTTGGGGTTTTGCATCGGTGAGGTGCTACTGGCAACGCTCGAGGCAATCTCTGGCTGTTTGGCGAGTGGTTGTCCTGTTTTTGGGTCAGTGACGATAACTTGCGGTGCTGCATGGGTCAGGCTCGTTACCTGTAATACCGTCAATAACACTGCGCCGTTTGCCAACCTGCCCACCAATTTTTTCATGCTTACCACCTATCACCACCCAGACTTTGCCAATTATGTACTGCAAACAACTGTTAAACCCAACATTAACTCACTGATTTAGGAAAAACTTGGATAAAAGGTTTGATATCCACATGACTATACACACCATTTAATAAGTAAGGCTCTTCACTTGCCCAAGCTTGCACGGCTTCATCGCTGTCAAAATCCACGACCAATACACTGCCACTCATTTCAGGCTCTCCATGCGCAATGGGCGTAGGGCCTGCGATGATTAGACGGTGCTGTTCATCTAACTGCGTAAGACGCTCAAGATGAGCCGGGCGAAACTGTTTGCGTAGCTCAAGGCTATCAGGGACGTCATGACCGATAATAATATAAAGTGCCATCCATATTCTCCTTTAGTTTTTTCCTTTATCATTGGTTTGTTGCTGTATATCTGGATTTAGATGGTTTTTTAAGAACATAAATTGCCCGATTAAAAACACCAACATCACCGGTATCCATCCCCAGCTTTTAAAATTAATCCAGGTATCGTTGTTGGTAAAAAACGCAAAATAATATTGCAAACCTGCCATCAGTAAGAAATACCCTGCCCAAGCGAGGGTGAGTTTATTCCAGCCCGATTGGGTCAATCGAAACACATTTTTCATTGCCAGTTCTAATAGCGGTTTACCTATCGCGACACTGATAATGAGGGCAACTGCAAATACGCTATTGATGACGGTTGATTTCCATTTTAAAAACGCTTCGTCATGGAAAATTAAGCTTAACCCACAAAATCCCACGGTTAAAATCAGCGTCACCCACTGCTGTTTATTGAGCTTGCCTTTTTGCCGGGCAAAATGCACAACATATACCACCAGTGTCGTAATCAATAACGCCGCCGCACCTGCCAATACCCCTTGCTGTTTGGAAAAGTAAAAAAATGCCAGTAAAGGTAGCAAATCCAATAAACCGCTCATAGTCATCTCTAACAAAAATCTTAGCCGCTAGTTTACACGGATATGCTAAAATCGAAAAGTAACTTTGCGATTTTCCTTGCTTCATCCACCACGTGCACTTGTGAGCGAGCTAGCGCAGAGTTAACCCCTCTTTGTCTTAACCTCTTTTTGTCCTATTGTTGGCAACCAGCTTTTGTAATTAAGGCGTATTTGTGAATTCTTTAAATCTCGATATTTTGTCTAGCAGTCCTATTTATACCCAACTTCCGATTGATATGCATTGTCACAGTACCCGCTCAGATGGCACTTTTAGCCCAAGCGAAGTGGTGCAAAAAGCGCATGAAAAAGGGGTGAAAGTATTATCCTTAAGCGACCATGATACGGTACTTGGTATTCTTGAGGCGCGCCAAACCGCTGAAAGTCTTGGTATGACGCTGATTCACGGTGTTGAAATCAGCTGTCGTCATCGTGTCATGGGCGGCTACTCCAAAAAACCTGCCCAAAATGAAAAAGTGATTCATGTGCTGGGGTACGGTTTTAGTAATATCGAAACAATGCATGACAAACTCGCTGCCATCCAAGCCAATCGAGAAACGCGCGGCTATGCGATGTGCGAGCGTGTGGCAAGTACCTTTAAACGCCCGATGGATGAGATTTGGCAGGCGGTGTTAGTGCAAGCCAAAGGTAATCCGCAAGCGGTCGGTCGTACTCACATCGCCAAAGTGATGGCGGATCAAGGCTTGGTGAGTGATGTGCAAAAAGCCTTTACCGGCTATTTGGCTGACCATAAACCTTGCTACGTGGCACTCGATGGCTTATCGCTAAAAGATTGCATCAATTTGATTCATGAGTGTGGTGGCAAAGCGTCTTTGGCTCATGCGACCCGTTATAATTTAACCGCCAACAAAGTGCGTAAACTGATTGCAGATTTTGCCAGTAGCGGTGGCGATGCAGTGGAATTGCCCGCCAGTAATGAACCGACTTCAACCCGCCATATGGTCGATAGAGTGATTAAAGAGCATGAGTTAAAGGTGTCTATCGGTAGTGATTTTCATGGCAGCACCATGCCGTGGCGCGTGCTTGGCGGTGTGCCAAAATTGCACGAAGGGCAAGTGGGGATTTGGGAGAGTTGTTAAAAATTTACCCTCAGTTACCATTTTTTTAACTAACAAGCAGGGGCTTCTAAATATCCAGCAAGATTTTTTAGCATTTTACTGATGAGGATATTTATGAAAGGTACAAGGAAGCCAAGTAGCTGTAACCTAGTACCTGTAACCCAGTACCTCTAATTAGTTGACTGAAACTAAGATTTTTTATCAAACGCAGTTAGTGGCTTAAAGGCAATCGACTTCGCCATCGGCAATTCCTCAATCGCACGCAGCCGCCAGCTATTGGCTGGGTCATGCACCACAATATAGTATTTGCCTTTAGACGGATCTAGCTGCACATTGCCCGCATAACTGCCATCACTTAACCGTTTGACAATAATGTCACGGTCTTTTTGCTTTTGGGTGGCATGGGAAATCTCCACTGCCAATTGCTCAGGTGCTTTAAACTTGTCACTAGCGGGCGCCTCAAGTTTAAAATTGACTGCCTGATGACTAATCAGCATTTGACCGGTTAGCCCCAAATCATGCGCCAGTTTGTCTTTGGACACATCCGCATATAAGGTCTTACCATCCATGTACCAGTCATCACGCACGGTGGAGTCTTGGATTCTCACCGAGTAAAACACGAACCAGATACAGGCGACTACCACAAATAGCGGCAAACCAATAACAAAAATCCAAACCATATAATTTTTATACCAAAGTTTGGATATCGACTGATTAGAAGTTGATGAAGCAGGAGAATTTGTTGGTGTTGCCATAGACCACTCAGCAGATAACAATCAAAAAGCTAGTATAGCAGAAAAACCCATGCCCCAATAACGTGCGCCAATAATTTGGCACAAAAAAAGCCGATCATCAAAATCGGCTTTTTTAGGTAATCAAACTTATTTATCGGTAGTAAACACGTTATCTTTTACCGCTTTGTATTTACCGCCATCATCCACGCTCACCACTTGCATTTGGATGGGGATATTGCTTTGGGTAATCACTTTTGGATCGCCCAGTACACTGACAGGGAAGTCATAACTTTCGCCTGCTTCTAATGGAATGGTTTTAAAGCGGCTATCAAGTTTTAAGCCAGGTTGTGGTGTCAATGTCACCGCATAATCATGGTCTTGCTGAGTTTTATTGGTGATTTTGATAATGTAGTTATTTTCTACCAAACCTTGCGCATTGATTGACGACAACTGATTACGGTCACGGCGAATATCAATCTGCAGCGGTACACGGCTGGTTAAAAAATAAACCCCCGTACCAATCAACAACGTAATCACCGCCAAATAAGCAAAAAACCGGGGACGCAAAATTTTACTTGGCTCATTCTCTACCAATTGGCGTTCGGTACTATACCGAATCAAACCGCGTGGTTTATTGACTTTATCCATGATGTCATTACACGCATCGACACAGGCCGCGCACTGAATACATTCAACTTGCAAACCATCACGAATATCGATACCCGTCGGACACACTTGCACACACATCAGACAGTTGATACAGTCACCTAAATTCTCATCTTCACCGCCTCTTTTACGCGCGCCACGTGGCTCACCACGTTTATAGTCATAGGTTACAATTAACGTATCTTTATCGAACATCACACTTTGGAAGCGGCCATAGGGACAAATATGGGTACAAAAGTGCTCACGCATATAGCCTGCATTGGCAAATGTCGCAAAGGTAAAAATAAGTACCGAAACCCAAGTTAGCGGCGTCCAATCTGGCACAGGAATAACGCCAAACCATTGCCAACTATGATAAAGATAATCAGTCCCAACGGCATAACTACTAAACGTCAATGCAGTCACTAACGCCATGATAAACCAAATCAGATACACCAAGCCGCGTTTCATGATTTTTTCGCCATTCCAAGGCGCTTTATCTAACTTAAACTGCTTATTACGATCGCCGATGATAAGCTTCTCAGTATACTGATACATATGCGTCCAAATCGTCTGTGGACACGCATAGCCACACCACACACGACCGGCATAAACGGTCACCATAAACAATAAAAAGGCAGCAACCATAAAGAAAAACGCAAAAATAAAAACGTCTTGGGGTAAAAAAGTTAGCCCAAATAGCACAATCTTAGAACCCGAGAAATCGAACCATATTGCTTGGTGTCCGCCATAGCGAATCCATGGCAACACCAAAAACAACAACAATAAAAAATACATACTGACAACGCGGATGTTTTGATAAAAACCCGTCACAAAACGGGGGTGTACGCGTTTTTTAGTGGCATCTACTTGGTGGACAGGGAGTCTAAAATCATTACCAGCAGGGGAAGGAGGTTGTACAGACATTGTTTGCCCTCACATATTTTCTGACATGAACATAAAAAAAATGAAAGACGACAACCGCAAAACCACCGAACATCGCCTAACAAAAAATTGCTTAAACAATATATTCAATTATATATCAAATGGCAGTAAATACCCACAAAATAAAGGGAGTTATCAACAACTGCAAAATAAATGAAAAAACTTTTCCCATTGGTATTGACAGGTAAAAAGAAAAGCGTATAATACGCACTCACTGGCAGCGACTACAGCCACAAACTGTAGTAAAAACAACAACTTAAATTAATATAGATATAAGTTGAGCGGTCATAAAAAATTAAAGAAAAAAGTTATTGACAACACAAAATAAGCTGTTAAAATAGCGACCTTCTTAACGACATCAGCCGATGATGTTGTGAACTAAATAACAACGAACACAAGAACAACTTGTGTGGATTTTCACTTAGGGCGATAAAATTAAGACTTTAATTAATTGTATTGTCAGAGTGAAGATACTCGTAAGTTTATTTGAGCAAAGACAGTATAAATAATTGAGTCAACAAATTAAATCTATTGACATCGCATAGCGATGACAATAGATAGAAAGATTAAACTGAAGAGTTTGATCATGGCTCAGATTGAACGCTGGCGGCAGGCTTAACACATGCAAGTCGAACGATGATTATCTAGCTTGCTAGATATGATTAGTGGCGGACGGGTGAGTAACATTTAGGAATCTGCCTAGTAGTGGGGGATAGCTCGGGGAAACTCGAATTAATACCGCATACGACCTACGGGTGAAAGGGGGCGCAAGCTCTTGCTATTAGATGAGCCTAAATCAGATTAGCTAGTTGGTGGGGTAAAGGCCCACCAAGGCGACGATCTGTAACTGGTCTGAGAGGATGATCAGTCACACCGGAACTGAGACACGGTCCGGACTCCTACGGGAGGCAGCAGTGGGGAATATTGGACAATGGGGGCAACCCTGATCCAGCCATGCCGCGTGTGTGAAGAAGGCCTTTTGGTTGTAAAGCACTTTAAGCAGGGAGGAGAGGCTAATGGTTAATACCCATTAGATTAGACGTTACCTGCAGAATAAGCACCGGCTAACTCTGTGCCAGCAGCCGCGGTAATACAGAGGGTGCGAGCGTTAATCGGAATTACTGGGCGTAAAGCGAGTGTAGGTGGCTCATTAAGTCACATGTGAAATCCCCGGGCTTAACCTGGGAACTGCATGTGATACTGGTGGTGCTAGAATATGTGAGAGGGAAGTAGAATTCCAGGTGTAGCGGTGAAATGCGTAGAGATCTGGAGGAATACCGATGGCGAAGGCAGCTTCCTGGCATAATATTGACACTGAGATTCGAAAGCGTGGGTAGCAAACAGGATTAGATACCCTGGTAGTCCACGCCGTAAACGATGTCTACTAGCCGTTGGGGTCCTTGAGACTTTAGTGGCGCAGTTAACGCGATAAGTAGACCGCCTGGGGAGTACGGCCGCAAGGTTAAAACTCAAATGAATTGACGGGGGCCCGCACAAGCGGTGGAGCATGTGGTTTAATTCGATGCAACGCGAAGAACCTTACCTGGTCTTGACATAGTGAGAATCCTGCAGAGATGCGGGAGTGCCTTCGGGAATTCACATACAGGTGCTGCATGGCTGTCGTCAGCTCGTGTCGTGAGATGTTGGGTTAAGTCCCGCAACGAGCGCAACCCTTTTCCTTATTTGCCAGCGGGTTAAGCCGGGAACTTTAAGGATACTGCCAGTGACAAACTGGAGGAAGGCGGGGACGACGTCAAGTCATCATGGCCCTTACGACCAGGGCTACACACGTGCTACAATGGTAGGTACAGAGGGTTGCTACACAGCGATGTGATGCTAATCTCAAAAAGCCTATCGTAGTCCGGATTGGAGTCTGCAACTCGACTCCATGAAGTCGGAATCGCTAGTAATCGCAGATCAGAATGCTGCGGTGAATACGTTCCCGGGCCTTGTACACACCGCCCGTCACACCATGGGAGTCTATTGCACCAGAAGTAGGTAGCCTAACGTAAGAGGGCGCTTACCACGGTGTGGTCGATGACTGGGGTGAAGTCGTAACAAGGTAGCCGTAGGGGAACCTGCGGCTGGATCACCTCCTTAACTAAAGCACTAAGTGAGAATTCACAGCAAGTTGTTCTTGTGTATAAATAAGCTAATTCGAGGGTTACGGCTTCAGAATTTACTTCGTAAATTCTCTTGCACTCGGGCAAAGCGATGCTTTGCTAATCCTCGTTCAGGGTCTATAGCTCAGTTGGTTAGAGCACTGCCTTGATAAGGCAGGGGTCATAAGTTCAAGTCTTATTAGACCCACCATTTAACCAGAGGTTAAATGCTTTAGAATTTACTTCGTAAATTCTCTTGCGCTCGGGCAAAGCGATGCTTTGCTGATCCTTGCTCAGGGGCCATAGCTCAGTTGGTAGAGCGCCTGCCTTGCACGCAGGAGGTCAGGAGTTCGACTCTCCTTGGCTCCACCATAATTAGCTTAATGTTATAAAGCAGACAGAGTAATTTAGTAAGTATTAAGAGATTACTTCAATCTGTTTTATCAGAAATCACGACCTGACGAGGGTCTGATAATTCAATAACAACATAGAGAAATGAGTCTGGGTTAATTATCAAGTTCCAACGAAGATAATTAACCTTAGTAATCAGCCAATCAGACCCAAAGAAATGATTGGAATAACTGATTACTTAAAAGTAAAGAGAACTGAATCAAGCGTAAACATAGGTGAAGATCGTTACCATTACCTATACGACCCTTTAGGGTTGTATAGTCAAGTAATGAAGTGCACATGGTGGATGCCTTGGCAGTCAGAGGCGATGAAAGACGTGACAGCCTGCGAAAAGCGTCGGGGAGGCGGCAATATCCTGTGATCCGGCGATATCTGAATGGGGAAACCCACTTGTCATAAGACAGGTATCGTAAATTTATTTACGAGGCAAACCGGGAGAAGTGAAACATCTCAGTAACCCGAGGAAAAGACATCAATAGAGATTCCCCTAGTAGCGGCGAGCGAACGGGGAGGAGCCGACTGATTATAATTTAGAGGAATGACTTGGAAAGGTCAATCGTAGAGGGTGATAATCCCGTACTCGAAAGGTTATAAGAAGCATATTAAGTAGGGCGGAACACGAGAAATTCTGTCTGAAGATGGGGGGACCATCCTCCAAGGCTAAATACTCCTGACTGACCGATAGTGAACCAGTACCGTGAGGGAAAGGCGAAAAGAACCCCTGTGAGGGGAGTGAAATAGAACCTGAAACCGTGTGCATACAAGCAGTCGGAGCGGACATGTTCCGTGACGGCGTACCTTTTGTATAATGGGTCAGCGACTTATATTCTGTAGCAAGGTTAACCGAATAGGGGAGCCGTAGGGAAACCGAGTCTTAATAGGGCGTCTAGTTGCAGGGTATAGACCCGAAACCGAGTGATCTATCCATGAGCAGGTTGAAAGTGACGTAACAGTTACCGGAGGACCGAACCCACTGTCGTTGAAAAGCCAGGGGATGACTTGTGGATAGGGGTGAAAGGCTAATCAAACTCGGTGATAGCTGGTTCTCCCCGAAAGCTATTTAGGTAGCGCCTCGGACGAACACCATTGGGGGTAGAGCACTGTTTCGGCTAGGGGGTCATCCCGACTTACCAAACCGATGCAAACTCCGAATACCGATGAGTGATATCCGGGAGACAGACGGCGGGTGCTAACGTCCGTCGTCAAGAGGGAAACAACCCAGACCGCCAGCTAAGGCCCCAAATTCCTAGTTAAGTGGGAAACGATGTGGGAAGGCACAGACAGCTAGGAGGTTGGCTTAGAAGCAGCCACCCTTTAAAGAAAGCGTAATAGCTCACTAGTCGAGTCGGCCTGCGCGGAAGATGTAACGGGGCTCAAACTAGGAGCCGAAGCTGCGGATTTAATTGTTTCAATTAAGTGGTAGGGGAGCATTGTGTAAGCCTGTGAAGGTGTGTTGTAAAGCATGCTGGAGGTATCACAAGAGCGAATGCTGACGTGAGTAACGACAAAACGGGTGAAAAGCCCGTTCGCCGGAAGACCAAGGGTTCCAGTCCAACGTTAATCGGGGCTGGGTGAGTCGACCCCTAAGGCGAGGCCGAAAGGCGTAGTCGATGGGAAATCGGTTAATATTCCGATACTTGTTTATGATGCGATGGAGGGACGGAGAAGGTTATGCCAGCTTGGCGATGGTTGTCCAAGTGGAAGGATGTAGTTAGGTTTAGTAGGCAAATCCGCTAGACTATTAATGAGATCTGATAGCAAGCTGTACTTGTACAGCGAAGTGGCAAATACCCTGCTTCCAGGAAAAGCTTCTAAGCGATAGTCATAAAGAAATCGTACCCGAAACCGACACAGGTGGTCAGGTAGAGAATACCAAGGCGCTTGAGAGAACTCTGCTGAAGGAACTAGGCAAAATGGTACCGTAACTTCGGGAGAAGGTACGCTGCCGATGGTGAGTAGACATGCTCTACAAAGCTATTGGCAGTCGCAGATACCAGGCCGCTGCAACTGTTTATTAAAAACACAGCACTCTGCAAACACGAAAGTGGACGTATAGGGTGTGATGCCTGCCCGGTGCTGGAAGGTTAATTGATGGGGTTAGCGTAAGCGAAGCTCTTGATCGAAGCCCCAGTAAACGGCGGCCGTAACTATAACGGTCCTAAGGTAGCGAAATTCCTTGTCGGGTAAGTTCCGACCTGCACGAATGGCATAATGATGGCGGCGCTGTCTCCAGCAGAGACTCAGTGAAATCGAAATCGCAGTGAAGATGCTGTGTACCCGCGGCTAGACGGAAAGACCCCGTGAACCTTTACTACAGCTTTACATTGAACTTTGACCTTACCTGTGTAGGATAGGTGGGAGGCTTTGAAGCAGGCACGCCAGTGTCTGTGGAGCCATCCTTGAAATACCACCCTGGTAATGTTGGGGTTCTAACTCAAGCTTAACAGAGCTGAGGACAATGTATGGTGGGTAGTTTGACTGGGGCGGTCTCCTCCTAAAGAGTAACGGAGGAGTACGAAGGTGCGCTCAGAACGGTCGGAAATCGTTCGAAGAGTATAAAGGCAAAAGCGCGCTTAACTGCGAGACCCACAAGTCGAGCAGATACGAAAGTAGGTCTTAGTGATCCGGTGGTTCTGTATGGAAGGGCCATCGCTCAACGGATAAAAGGTACTCTGGGGATAACAGGCTGATACCGCCCAAGAGTTCATATCGACGGCGGTGTTTGGCACCTCGATGTCGGCTCATCTCATCCTGGGGCTGAAGCAGGTCCCAAGGGTATGGCTGTTCGCCATTTAAAGAGGTACGCGAGCTGGGTTTAGAACGTCGTGAGACAGTTCGGTCCCTATCTACCGTGGGCGTTGGAAATTTGAGAGGATCTGCTCCTAGTACGAGAGGACCAGAGTGGACGAACCTCTGGTGTTTCGGTTGTGACGCCAGTCGCATTGCCGAGTAGCTATGTTCGGATGGGATAACCGCTGAAAGCATCTAAGCGGGAAGCCCACCTTAAGATTAGATTTCCCTAAAGAGCCGTTGTAGACTACGACGTTGATAGGTTGGGTGTGGAAGCATAGTGATATGTGTAGCTAACCAATACTAATTGCTCGTTTGGCTTGACTATACAACGCCTAAATGGCTTTGTAGGTAATAACGATTATCACCTCGCTTGATATAGCTCATACTTTACTTATAAAATAACTCATTCCTCTATCCCCCTTTGCTGACGATAATAGCTTGGAGGTCCCACCTGATCCCTTCCCGAACTCAGAAGTGAAACTCCAATGCGCCAATGGTAGTGTGGTTCGCCCATGTGAGAGTAGGTCATCGTCAGCTCCCTATTCCAAACCACCCTCTTTATTCGTTTAAAGGGGGTGTTTTTTTGCTTCGTGGGTTCCCCTGAAGGACTCAGAAAAGAAAATTAATGTTTTTATCGCAGACTTTGGGTAAAATAGGCGAAAATTTTTGGTGTGAAATTTAAAAGCGAGTGTTACCATGCAAATTACCATTATTGACCATCCCTTAGTTAAGCATAAATTATCCTTGATGCGCGAGGCAGATAGTAGCACTTATAAATTTCGTACCTTGACTAAAGAACTTGCCCGTTTGATGGCGTATGAAGCAAGTCGTGATTTTCCCATAGAAACAATCAGTATTCAGGGCTGGGAAGGCAACCAAATTGAGGGCATTCAAATCAAAGGTAAAACCGTCACTGTCGTACCTATCTTGCGTGCAGGGTTGGGAATGCTTGATGGGGTGTTAGACCTTATTCCTACTGCAAAAATCTCGATGGTTGGACTGCAACGTGATGAGGATACCCTTGAGCCTGTACCTTTTTTTGAAAAGTTGGTCAAAGATATTGATGAGCGTCCTGCGTTGATTTTAGATCCTATGCTTGCGACGGGCGGTAGTATGGTAGCAACGATTGATATGATGAAAAAACACGGTTGTAAAAATATTAAAGCCTTGGTATTAGTGGCAACGCCTGAAGGAGTGAAAGCGGTAAATGATGCCCATCCCGATGTGAAGATTTTTACCGCAGCACTCGATAGTCATCTTAATGAACAAGGGTATATTATCCCAGGGCTTGGGGATGCAGGGGATAAAATTTTTGGCACAAAACAGCACTGATGGGCAAAATAGTAAAAGCAGTAAAAAAGCTAGATGATTTATCTAGCTTTTTTATTGACAGTTGTATAGTGGCTATTTTTTGGTGGGTTGTAAGCTATCGGCTAAGTCGATAAGCTTGATAAATTCGCGGCGAATACCTTGTGGGTCGTCGCCGATATTGGCTTGGGCGAGTCGCTTGCTGTCATTTAGTTGCCAATTACCGAGGTATTTGCTTTGCTTGAGGGTTTCACCAAAACTTGCCACACTTAGCGCAAATGCCAGCTCGCTGCTCGGCTGTTGGGTCTGATTGCTAATTGGCAGGGTCAAAAGCGTTGATGTGTTGCTATTTGGGGCTTTATAGCGCAGTTTTAAAAACCCCAGCTCAGTATTTTTGCCGGTGTGATTGATAGGGTAAGCTTGGTAGCGGCTATCGTCTAGCCAACCTTGCTGCCCGACAGGGGTAATTTCAAACAGCGCAACCACAGATTTGCCTGCACCTAGCTCACCTGCGTCTACTTTATCGTTGTTAAAATCTTCTTTTTCAAGGACACGATTTTCATAACCAATTAAGCGCCATTCTTTAACCGTCTGGGGATTGAATTCCACTTGGACTTTGACGTCTTTTGCTACGGTATTAAAGGTTGCTGACATTTCGTCTACCAAGGCTTTTTTGGCCTCAGATAGGCTATCAATGTAGCTATAGTTACCGTTGCCGTTATCCGCGACTTGTTCCATCATGTGGTCGTTTAAATTGCCTTCACCAAAGCCAAACGTGGAAAGTGATACACCGCTATCACGCTCACGGCGGATAATATCTAGCATTTCATCGACGTCCGATACACCGACATTAAAATCCCCATCGGTCATCATCAAAATGCGGTTGATGCCGTCTTTTTTATAGTGGATTTTTGCTTGTTGATAAGCCAACTTTATCGCTGCTTCGCCATTGGTCGAGCCACTGGCATCTAGGCTATCAATTGCGGCTAATATTTTGTCGGTGTCACTGCCTTTAGTGGCAGGAAGCGTCACTTGGGTATGACCTGCATAGGTCACGATACTGATAGTATCTTGCGACCTCAATTGTTTGGTAAGCATTTTTAGCGAAGATTTGACCAGTGGTAATTTATCGTTGTCTGACATCGAGCCTGACACATCTACCAAAAATACCAAGTTGGCAGGCGGTAACGCGCTTTGTTTGGTGATGGTAGGGTCATCCGCTTTAATAGCCACTTTGATGATACGATTGGTAGCACGCCAAGGTGCGGCAACTGTTTCCGTGCTTACTAAAAAAGGGGCGTTGGCAAGGCGCTTGGCTTGTGAAAAATCATAGTTAAAATAGTTGATAAGCTCTTCAATACGCACCGCGTCAGTGGGCGGTAATTGCCCGTTGTTGAGAAAACGGCGCACATTGGCGTAGCTGCCCGTGTCGGTATCGATACTAAAGGTGGCAACGGCATCAGTGGCGGTTTGGTGAATGGGGTTGACTGCAAGGTGCTGATATTTTTCGCTATTATCCTGTGGTGTCGGCATCGGCATGATGGGTGAGTAGCGGGCGATCTTGCTCATTGATGCCGCTTCCATCATCATGGTAGGCGCAGCAACTACGGGCGTTGGTTGAGCAATAACGGTTGGTTGGGCAATAACAGGTGTGGCAGGGCTCGTATCACGGCTGTTTGACGGTGAGGGGCTACACGCCGTCAATAAGCTTTGGGCGATGACGAGGCTCAGTAGTGTTGGCTTAAAAATGTCGCGCTGCATGACTAACTCCTTTTCAATCGTGACTGGCGTAATCACAGTTTACGACATTTTTTGATGAAAAAGCAGTTTTTTGCGATAAAACCCGCTAGACAGAACTGTGGTTAGCGCGGGGTCAGCGGTTAAATAGGTTAAGAATAATAGTGAGAATGATACTCACGATAATCATGATGACGATGGGAAAATGAAAACTAAAGCCGCCGCCTTCAGAGCGGTAATTGACATCCCCTGGCATACGACCAAACCAGCTAAAGGCGTTTGGGAAAAACAAATGCACCAAGCCAATCACCAAAAATAAAATACCTAAACCAATGAGAATTTTTGCCATATTGAAAGCCTTTTATTTTTATAATGGTTTGTATTTTAGTGATTTTTTAACGTTTTTAGTGCTGTGTTTAGTTGTTAAGATGTAAGCTTGATGTAAAAATAAAAATTTAAATTTTATTGAGAATATTTTATCAAAAAGAAAGGCTATCACATAACGTTTGAGGCTTCGAGTATTTATTCGGAGCAATACATTGGAGTTTTAGACAGAAGGTGAATATAACGCAGCCATCAGGCATGAGAATGATTTAATCCATTCAGCCTATAGGTTATTTCTAGCTAATTATTTTGCATTTAACGATTACGGTATTCGAAGAAAACACCAAAATTAAATTGGGTGTTTTTAGAAATCATCAAAGTCCAAACCAAGTTAAAGGTGCTAAACACTCTCTTTTTAATCATGCAAAAAACATAAAATTGCTATCAACCTTTAGACGTTCATTAAAATTGAAACAATTTAAAAATAAATAAGACGGCTTGTAGAAATGCGCTACAAGCCATGAATGACATAAACTATTTTGTTTTCCGCGGCGGTAAGCCTGTATGTTGGGTTTGGAAATTACCCTTTTTCGGATTCGGTTTTTTCCCAAAACTGGTCGGTGTTGGTTTTTTACCCGATTTTTTCGCAGTACTATCTTTATTCGTACGTTTGACCGAATCACCAGCTGCTGAGCTGTTTTTCTTTCTCGCCGACTGGTAAACGTCTTCACCTTCCAGTTTTGGATTATAAGGCGGTATCAAACACTGACTGCCATGCCCAATCAAATCCTCACGCCCCAATTCTTTGAGCGATTGACGCAGCAGTGCCCAATTTTTGGGGTCGTGGTAACGTAGATACGCTTTGTGAAGTTTACGCTGTTTACCCGATTTGACGATTTCCACCCCTTCGCTGTCACGGGTGACTTTATGTAGCGGGTCTTTGGCAGTATGGTACATGGTAGTAGCAGTTGCCATTGGGCTTGGGTAAAAGGCTTGCACTTGGTCGGCACGAAAGCCATTGCGCTTGAGCCAAATCGCCAAGTTCATCATGTCCGTGTCGGTGGTGCCAGGGTGCGCAGCAATAAAATACGGAATCAAATATTGCTCTTTACCTGCTTCACGGCTGTATTTGTCAAACATCTGCTTGAAAGTATCGTACGTCCCCATACCCGGTTTCATCATTTTAGAGAGTACATTGGTTTCGGAATGTTCGGGGGCGATTTTGAGATAACCGCCGACATGGTGGGTGACCAATTCTTTGACATATTCGGGGTCTTTGACCGCCAAATCATAGCGCAAGCCTGACGCAATCAGGATTTTTTTCACCCCTTTGATGTCACGAGCTTTACGGTACAGTTGGGTGAGATGACTGTGGTCGGTGAGTAAGTTGTCGCAGATATCGGGATACACGCAGGACGGTTTTCGGCAGTTTTTCTCAATGGCATCGTCTTTGCAATGCAGACGGTACATATTGGCAGTCGGTCCGCCAAGGTCAGAAATTACCCCGGTAAATGACGGCTCGGTGTCGCGGATTTTTTTGATTTCGCCCAAGATAGATTCTTCTGAGCGGTTTTGGATAATGCGTCCCTCATGTTCGGTAATCGAGCAGAAGGTACAGCCGCCAAAACAGCCGCGCATGATATTGACTGATAATTTAATCATGTCGTAGGCAGGAATTCTTGCATTGCCGTAGCTAGGATGGGGCAAACGCGCATACGGCAAATCAAAGATATAATCCATCTCTTCCATGGTAAGTGGAATGGGCGGCGGATTGAGCCATACATCAATGTCGCCATGTCGCTGCACCAAGGCGCGGGCGTTATGCGGATTGGTTTCTAGGTGCAAAATACGGTTGGCATGGGCGTAAAGTACCGGGTCGGATTTGACTTGCTCAAAGTCGGGCAAGCGAATCACGGTTTTGTCACGGGGCGGCAACGGGCGTTTGTGTTTTAAGGCGTTTTTATTGGGGTCTTTGAGGTTAACCACTTGGATGTCTTGGCTTTCAGCGACCTTATCAGCATTGAGGACTTTGTGCTCGACTTTATCCGCCACAAACCCTTTGTATTGACTCTCAAGGGTTTTTTCTTGTTCGATATGACAGTCGCCCACATCTTCCATCATCACATACGGATTGATAATCGGGTCAACACGCCCAACGGTGTCGACGTCGTTACTGGCGATTTCTATCATATCGCGTTGCCAGTGTTTTTTGGTTTGTGTTGACAGATACGCGGTGCCACGCACTTTGGCAAGGTCTTCAAAACGATAACCTTTGGCAAGTGCATGTACAACATCGACAATCGCCCGCTCGGCATTGCCATATAGCAAAATATCAGCGCGGCTATCCATCAAAATGCTACGGCGCACTTTATCTGACCAATAATCATAATGGGCGATACGGCGCAGCGAGCCTTCAATCCCGCCCAAAATAATGGGCACATCGGGATAGGCTTCACGGCAGCGCTGGCTATATACTACAGCCGCACGGTCGGGGCGTTTGTCGGGGGCATTGTCTGGCGAGTAGGCATCATCACTGCGAATGCGTCTATCGGCGGTGTAGCGGTTAATCATGCTGTCCATATTGCCTGCGGTGACGCCCCACGCGATGGTCGGTTTGCCGAGTGTCATAAAAGCGTCTTTGCTCGTCCAGTCTGGCTGGGCGATGATACCGACGCGAAAGCCTTGCGACTCTAACAGCCTGCCGATGATTGCCATACCAAAGCTTGGGTGATCGACGTAGGCATCGCCTGAGACGATAATGACATCACAGGCATCCCAACCAAGGGCATCCATTTCGGCTCGGCTCATCGGCAAAAATGGCGCAGGCTCAAAGCAGCTTGCCCAGTGTTTATCATAGTCAAATAGGGCTTTGGTGCCTTGTTTAAAGGCTTTGTTAGCAATAGTTTCGGCGGACATAGGCTTGGATATTAAATAAAATGAATATGGCTCATTTTATCATGAATCAATTTTGCGATGGGGGTTTATAGGGCGAAATAACAAAAAAACCTGATTAAATTAGTCGGAATTTTATTGGCTATTAGACAAATTTTTTTGCAAGTAATTACATTATAATAAGCGTTGAAAATTTTTTACTTGCCATAAACTATTTAATCACGATGACTTTAGGCTATAATTTTATTGGTAGTATTTTTTTTGTTGGCAACAGCTAAATATAAGGATAATTGATAATGCAAATCTTACCACTAACTGCACAGGATAAAACTAACTGGCAAGCCTTGTGGCAGGGCTATTTAGAATTTTATCAAACAGATCTACCCCGAGCGACTACGGAAAATACTTGGCAAAAAATCATTGACGAAACATCACCCATTTTTGGTTTCGGGGCATTTGTGGATGATAAGCTTATCGGCTTTGCACATGTTGTATTGCATCCTAATACTTGGAATACCACAGACTGTTGCTATCTTGAGGATTTGTTCGTCAAAGAAAATGGGCGTGGTAAAGGTGTGGGAAGAATGCTGATCAAATATGTCTATCAATTTGCTAAAGATAAAAACTGTAATCGGGTCTATTGGGTCACTCAAGAAGGCAACGTTTCCGCTCGCCGTCTGTACGACCATATGGCTAAAAAGACGGATTTTGTGCAGTATCGGCATACTTTATAAATAAGATTTTTTATAACTGCCCCAAAACTTTGGTGGTAAACTATAGCTTTCTTGACTTTTTTGTAGCGCGTTATGAGTGATACCTTTGCTGATGCCCTAGAAGCGCTTGATCCGCTAACACCTGAGCCTGCCAAGCTTTCGCCCCCGACAGAGCCTAAGCCTAGACGGCGGTTGCCGTATATGGCGTATGAACACCAGCAGCAAATCACCCGTCTGTGTGTGCGCTGTGGGCTGCTACTCATGCAATATGGGGCAGAATCGGCAACGGTAACAGATTTGTGCCGCCGATTGGGGTTAGCGTTGGGGTTGGCTAGCGTGGAGTGTGGGATTGCCTATAATGGCTTGACCATCACCACAATTTATAATAACCGCTGTATTACCACCCTGCGCGCCTCAACCACCCATGCCATCAATGTCAATATCATTGTGCAAATTCAGCGAATTGTACTGGATTTGGAAAGTATGCCGGTGACGAGTACCCTAGAGCATGCGACTTATCGATTTGATGAGATTGATCGCGGCACTTATCCTGCCAAGATGGTCGCGCCGATGGTCGGTGTGGCGTGTGCCTGCTTTGCGTATTTGGCAGGGGGCGATATACTGGTGTGTTTGGTGACTTTTATTGCTAGTATGATGGGGTATTCGCTGCGGCTATGGCTGAGTAACCGCAACTTTAACCCCTTTATATCCGCGCTCATAGCGGCGTGTTTTGGCTCCATCTTCGCCAGTACCGCGCTGTTATTGGGGATTGGTAACGACCCGCATATTGCCATGGCGTCAAGTGTGCTTTGGTTGGTTCCCAGTTTTCCTTTGATAAATTCGTTGTCGGATATGCTCAAAGGTTATATGAACATCGGTATCGGGCGCTTTATGTTTGTAATTATCTTGACGTTATCGAGCTGTATCGGCATCGTGTTGTCATTGCTACTATTAAATATCAGTCACTGGGGGGTGGGTTGATGAAAGCGTTTGATAAAATTTTATTGCCAATATTGGGTAGGGCGAAAAATGGCGATTGATGCGATTGCCTTGATACGCGCAGCAACTTTTGCTTGCTTGATGACGCTTGGCTGGACACTGCTTGTCAATGTACCGCGCCGCTATATTTGGCAATGCTTATTGTTGACGGTGCTGGGTTACGGACTTAGAGAACTCTTAAAACAACTGTCAGTCAATTTGATACTAGCGACATTTGTGGCAGCGGGTATTTCATCATTTGTGGCAATTTATTTGGCAAAAAAATATTTACTCACCCCAAAGATGATTTTGGTGCCTGCCATGCTGTGTATGATGCCGGGGATTACCGCGTACAAAGCCATGATTAGCTTTGTACAGCTAGGCTACTATGGCTACAATCCACAAGTATTTACCCAAATGATGGATTTTAGCTTCAATGCGATATTTGTGACCGCTGCGTTGGTGTTTGGCATTTCGTTGCCGACGTCATTTTGGTATCGCACTAAGCCCATTGTTTGAGCCCATTGTCTGATGGCGCATTAATCTAACTAATCTAACTGGATTTTAGTGCCTACCTTGGAGAAGTTCATCACAAATTGACTTTTAAAGCGTCGGACATTGTTTTCATAAGTTAAATTATCACGGGTAAAACGGTGATATTCCGCCATATTTTTGGCATGTACCAATAGTAAAAAGTCATAATCCCCTGAGATTTCATAACAACTCATCACGTTGGGCAATCGGTTCATCAAGCGCTCAAAGCCATGCTGCAGCGCGGTATTTTGTTTTTCCATTTCAATCAGCACAAACGCGCTTAAATCAAAGCCCAATTCGGTGGGGTTGACAATCACTACTTGGCGAGTAATCACCCCCGTCTCTGTCATCATTTGGATACGGCGCTGACAGGTCGCTACCGATGCATGCACTTTTTCGGCGATGTTCTTAAGCGGTAGGGTCGCATCTTCTTGCAACAAGTTTAAAATACGTTTATCGATATCATCGATTTCATGAATCATAGCCATGTCCTTCTAAAAATATAAAATAAGACAAATTGAGAAAAATATAGCAAATTTATCTTATATTAATATTAAATTATCACAAATTGGGGGATTTTGAAATAATTTACCAAAGATAATTGTTATACTGCTTGGCAATTTAACCGCAAAAGCAAAAATATAACAAGGTCAATTATGTCAGTCTCCAGCGCTTTATCACCATCCTCTATCGTTGTCCAGCCCAAGGCAACACCTTCTCAGCCTGCTACCGCTGCCAAAAAGTTACGTTTTGGGGTGGTGTTGGCATTGATTTCTAATGTGTTGTTTGGCGTGCTATATCTGTATAGTCACTGGCTTGCGCCGTTGTCAGGCACGCAAGTTTTTTTGTGGCGCATGGTGGCGATGTGGTTTGGGTTGGTGGGGCTGTTGGCCGTGACGCAAAGTTTTGGGCAACTCAAAGCATTTTTGATGGGATTAAACAAACAACAATGGGTTTTATTGCTGTTGCCGACACCGATTTTGGCAAGTCAGCTATGGCTGTTTATGTGGGCGCCTATCAATGGACAGGCGGTCAATACCGCAATGGGGTATTTTTTGCTTCCCTTGATGATGGTACTGATGGGCTGTGTGGTGTTTAAAGAAACCTTAAATCGATTGCAGTGGGCGGCGATTATCGTTGCGGCAGCAGGGGTGGGATTGCAATTTTGGCTCGCGGGGAGTGTATCGTGGGTCACTGCATGGGTGTGTTTGACTTATCCGATTTATTATGGACTGCGCCGCTGGCAAGGGGTACCTGCGCTGTTGGGGCTGTTCGTTGATTTGTCAGTGATTGCACCGATTGCCCTAGGTTTTTTATTATGGCAAAACAGCAGTATATCGATAGTCACTGGGTCAATGACAATGGGGCTGCTATTGATTGGACTGGGTATGATTAGTGCGCTTGCCATGCAGACCAACCTCAAAGCCAGTCAGGTGTTGCCGATGAACACCTTTGGTATGCTCAGTTATCTTGAACCTGCGCTGATGTTTTTATTGTCCATTTTTGTGCTGCATGAAGCTGTCAATGGTACCATGATTGCCAGTTTTGCTTTAATTTGGGTAGGGGTATTGCTGATGATCGTAAATGCAATACGAGTGTCCAAAAAAAGCCACTCAACCGCTATTTGTGACTAGGTAAGCTAATATTCTTGATTTAATGGATGGCTAAGTATGTAATAAATTGTTAAAATTGCGCTGAACAAAAATTGTAAAACCATAAAGACTGAGGTGCTGCTTGGGGCAAATTCATTATCTAACTTATGTGAGCCGTATGACGTTGAAAGCTGGCGTAACCCCTAGAACGCTGTCTGATATCATGACGGTGGCACAGCGTGAGAACCTTGCCCATCAGATTACAGGTTTTTTGTGTTTTGGTAATGGTTATTTTTTTCAATACATTGAAGGCGAAAAATCAGCGATTGAGCAATTATTTGGTAACATTCAGCGTGATGGGCGCAACCGCGATGTCACGCTCAAGTCTAAAGGGGTAATCGAACAACGGCTGTTTCAAGATTGGCAAATGTTGATGGTCAATATCAATAACCCAGAAACGCATGAAGATGTTATCAATGCGTTCTTACCTGTATTGCCAGCTGGGTCAACAGCGGCAGCGGCTGATAAGTTTGTTGAGGTCATGCGGTCACAATATCATCGCCGTAGCTTAGTGGATTTTCAAAGCTATTCTCTCAAAAATGTCAGTCATTATGGCATCAGTCTGCGCGGATTGCTCAAAGTGCATCAGCATTTTTTATTGGTTCAAAGCATTTTATTGGTATTGATTTTGATTAGTTTTAGCCTATTTTGGGGTCTGTAGTATCGAGAAATCTGTAGCATCGAGCAATATATTATCCGCTGTTGACTATTGAACCCGCTTACCGAAAATCACACGCCGCTACATGGTCATTCACCATGCCGACTGCTTGCATAAACGCATAGCAAATCGTCGAGCCCACAAATTTAAACCCGTCTTTTTTAAGCACTTTTGACATGTTATCTGAATATTGCGTGTTGGTGGGGATATCAGCAAAGGTTTTTGGGTGATTATCCTGCGGTATTTTTGCCACGCCGCTGGGCGACAAGTCCCAAAGATAATCGCTAAAAGCTTGCGTTTGGGTGATTTTTAGATAGCATTTGGCATTGTTGATAATGGCTTTAATTTTACCGCGGTGACGAATAATGCCCGCATCGGTCATGAGACTATCGACCATGTCATCATCAAACTGCGCGATCATTGCAGGGTCAAAATCAGCAAATACTTGGTAATAACGCTCGCGTTTTTTGAGTATGGTAATCCAGCTGAGTCCCGCTTGCATGCCTTCTAAACACAGCATGGCAAATAGATGACGGTCATCATAACTGGGCTTTCCCCATTCATTGTCGTGGTAAGCTTGATAAAGTGGGTCTATGCCGCACCATTCACAGCGTTTTTTCGGTTTCATTGTTTTTCTCATAGCATTCAAAGTTTTATTATATATAGATAAAGCAAAAAAAACGCCAGCATTTGCCAGCGTTTTTTAGGTATCAGTGTTTAGTCCATCAAATCGATATTTTTGGTTTCTTTAATTGAGAGTAACGCGATGAGAGAAATCAAACCATTAATAACGATATATATAGCCACACCTTTCATGCCATATTGCTCATTGATTTTGATGGCATAAATCGCAGGAATCGATGCACCCACAATCGCCGCTAGATTGTAAGCCAGTGACGCACCTGAATACCGTACTTCGGTGGGGAACAGCTCTGGTAATAGCGCTGCCATTGGACCAAATGACATACCCATACATGCCATGCCCAAAATGAGGAAAATAAATACCGTGGTTGGTGTGCCATTGCTGAGCAGCATTGGCATAAAGCAGGCAAACACCATGCATAATATAGTCACGCCAATCAGCCATTTTCTACGACCGATTTTATCCGCGCCAATCCCTGAGATACTGGTAAAAATACCAAACACAATCGCAGCCACCAATAAAAAGCCAGTAAAGGTATTTGGGGCAATACCTAACCCTGTTGGGAAACCAAAAGAAGATAATTTTGCCGGGCTTTTTGAATAGGCTTGTACGAAGGCGGTCATGATATAAAAAATCACATAAGTCATTGCCATCAAGAATGTGCCTTGCACCATCGGACGCCAATATTGGGTAATGACTTTTGACACAGGGGCGTTAACTTTTTTGCCTTCGGCTTCAGCGGTAAGGAATACATGGCTTTCATGCAGGCTTAAACGTACCCAAAGACCCACACCCACAAGCACGATTGAAATAAGAAACGGGATGCGCCATGCCCACTCGACCAAGGCATCTTTTCCTAAAAAATAACTGAGTAAAAAGAACACTAAATTAGCTAAAAACAACCCAATCGGCGCGCCTAACTGCGGGAAAGTACCATACCAAGCACGTTTGCCTTCTGGCGCATTTTCGGTGGCGACCAAGGCAGCACCGCCCCATTCACCGCCAAGCCCAATCCCTTGACCCACACGAAGTAAACATAACAATAATGGGGCAATGACGCCTACTTGGGCATAAGTTGGTAGCAAACCAATCGCTACGGTTGATAAACCCATCGTGAGCAGAGAGGCCACCAAGGTTTTTTTACGACCGAGTTTATCACCAAAGTGACCAAATAATGCTGAACCGAAAGGGCGGGCGATAAATGCCAATGCCAACGTCGAAAGCGAGTAAAGCATCGCCGCTTTTTCATCGGTTTTATCAAAAAACTGGGTATTAAAAATCAATACCGCCGCAGCGGCATAAATGTAATAATCATAAAACTCAATAGCCGTACCAATCATGGATGCCACGGCGACCTTTTTTGGGTCATTGCGTAGCGCGATATGCTGATGATCAGGGTGCGCGGTTGAAGCCGTCGTCATGATGTCATCCCTCCTTAGATAATAAAAGTTTAAGTGAAAGTTAAGATACATAAAATATTGGAATGAATTATAAATCATAATTTGTCAAAAACTTGATAAAAATAGTTAAGGTGAAGCAAAAATTTGGTTATTAATCGCTGATTTGATAAATTTGGTCAGCTTATCCATAATAAGCCATCACAAAATACACGTTAAAAATTAAGAGGTAATTATGATTCGTGAACTAGCCATTACCGAATTTTCTGCCACCGCAAACGATACCGTTTGGGATGTGCGGGATAGTAAAGCATTTGCGCAAGGACATATTGAGTGTGCCAAAAACCAACCCTTGGATACGCTGACGGCAGAGTTATTAGCAACCACGGATGGCACTATCTATGTGCTATGCGGTGGCGGCAGCAAAGCCACTAAAGCTGTCGCTTTGCTCAATGAGATTGACCCACATCGGGACATCGTCCATTTGACGGGTGGTACGCGTGCGGCAACAGCGGCAGGTATGACCATCGTGAGTGATAATCTGTCATGAGTGAGCCAGCAAAAAATATTATCTATACGGGCGTAGCAGGGACAGGCAAGACCCACCGACTGCAACAAATCGCCAAACGCTATACCGAGCTATTGCCAGTCGCCAATGCCGATGATTTGCTACAAGCTTTGCTTAAGCCACTAAGCTGGCGAGAGGTGATTTGTTTAGTATTTTTAGATGAAAGAAAAAAGGGAAAGTCATTACTTAAAGTTGCTGAAATTACTAACAACTTATTCTTTGTTACTAAGCTAAAAATTAACCAACGCGAAAAGGCAATTGCTAATACGGCATGGTCAACGCTACAGCAATTTAGTCCTGCAGATTCCAAAAATGTATTGGTAAAAAATAAATCAAGCCAATCGTATTTTGATAAAGACGATAGCAGTAATTGGTTTTTATTAGCAGACAGTTTGCCGTTATTAGCAGACTTGCAAAACAAACTCGATGATTACCAAGCGGCGATTCACAGCCAGTTTCAGCCCAACTATTTACAGCCAAAGCTAGAACGCTTTAGTTTTGTCAGTTTTCATCAGGCGTATGGGTATGAAGAATTTGTCGAAGGCATTCGCCCCCACATCGCGGACAATGGGCAGATGAGCTATCGCGTTGAGTCAGGGGCTTTTCTTAGACTGTGTCAACAAGCCAAACATGACCCTAGTCACCGTTATGCCATGTTGATTGATGAAATCAACCGCGCCAATGTCGCCCGCGTGTTTGGGGAATTGATGAGTTTGATTGAACCGAGTAAACGCGCAGGACAGACAGATAGCCTGTCGGTAAATTTGGCGTATTCGCGTCAGCCGTTTAGTGTGCCTAGCAATGTCGATATCTACGCCACCATGAACAGCCAAGATCATTCATTGGCGCCGCTCGATATGGCATTTCGCCGCCGTTTTGAATTTATTGAATGTCGACCACAGCCACAGTTATTGGGTAAAGTCATGGCAAATGGAATTGAGATTGATTTAGCCAAATTGTTGACCGTATTGAATGAAAGAATCTCGCAGAATTTGGCAAAAGACAGCCAGTTAGGGCATAGTTTTTTGTGGGGTATTGATTCGCTGCAAGCGTTAAGCGCTGCGTTTAGCCAATCCATCATCCCACAAGTAGCGCAAGCCTGCCAGCACCATGGACAAATCTTGCAAGCAGTCTTTGGGCAACGCTTTATTAGGCTGATTGATAACAAAAAAGCAACTGGATTTATGGCGCAGCAAGCGAGTTTTGACATCCATACCCCGGCGCTTGATGACCCAAATAGCTATCTTGCCATCTATCAAAGTGCCCAATGAAAGCCATCATCACGTTTGAACATAGTTACCTGACAGCGGCAGATTTTGACGATGGGCAAGATTTTGACTGGCTTATCGAGCAAAATTTTGACGTGTTTCGCATTGAGCGTAAACAGCAGCAGTGGCAACTCAAAGTGCGCCACTATATCGGTGTGATTGGGTTGCCCAGTGGCGAACAAGTGGAGATTTTGCCAAAACTTGCACAAAGCCAAATCACCCATGCCGATGAAGTTGCCCAAACCCGTCAATGGGTACAACAGATGCTGACAGCAGTGTGGCAAGCCTTATTGCCCAAGTCGTTACCCAATCTAGCCAATCAACTACTCATCAATCCTCCAGCCCCCAATCCTCCACCAATCAATCATTCGCTATCGCTTAGCGAGTGGCTGCAAGCGTATTTTTGGCAGGGATTTGCGCAGTACGTGCCCAATCAGCAATATCAGCAATTTGAGCAAAATCAGCCCTATCTGCAGGGTAAATTACTGGTCAAAGAGCAATTGCAGCATAACTGCCACCAGCCGCATAAGTTTTATCATCAGACTGAAAATTTTGTGATGGATACCGCTGGCAATCGCTTGGTAAAAACCACCATCGAGCGGGTGATTGGCAGCATGGCTAGCAGCCCATTGTCGAGCCCATTACCGCCGCAGTGGCAGGCAGTGGCTACAGTTGCCAAAGACTTATACGACACCTTATTGTCTCAAGCGCTGCAAGAATTGACGGCGTTGCCCAGTCTGACTGCCGAGCGTAATTATACTTTTATCAGCTTTTGTTATGCGCTGCTAACGCTACAACAAGCCAGTAGCCAAGGGCAGTTTTTGAGCCCAACTTGGCTGGTGAATATGCCATTTGCCTTTGAAAAATGGGTCGGCAGGAAAATCCAACAACAATTTGCAGCGCAGAATTTTGAGCTAGTTGAGCAAAAAAGACAGCCATTGACCGTGCAGCAAGGGTTAACCATCAAACCGGATATTTGGCTAAAGTCTGCCGATAAACTCATTATCGCCGATGTAAAATGGAAAAAAACGGCTACTTTTAACGACATAAGCTTGGCAGACATGTACCAACTACTTACCTACGCCAGTGAGTTTGATGCCGATGAAGCTTGGCTGATTGTCCCAACGCTAAGCACACAATTGAAGGCACAGCAGATTGAATTTTGCCAACCCAAAAAAACCCGATTTTATCTGATGCCTTTTGCGGTGACGCAAGGGTGTTTAAACCTTTTTCATTAAAATTATTCAAAAAAGCGCTGATTTGTTTTATTTTATCAATCACAAAGGTGAGAATTAACAACTTTTCTAACCACCAAAACTTGGTAAAATAACCGTATATAATTTTGAAGATAACCAAAAAACAGGAAGAATTATGAGCAAACATTATGATTATATCGCTATTGGTGGTGGGTCAGGGGGCATTGCATCCATCAACCGTGCTGCCAGCTATGGTAAAAAATGTGCCTTGATTGAAGCCAAGCAGCTAGGCGGTACTTGCGTCAATGTGGGCTGTGTGCCCAAAAAAGTGATGTGGTATGGCGCCAATATGGCAGCGGCGATCCATCATTATGCGCCTGACTATGGCTTTGATTTGGATGTTAAACAATTTGACTTTGCCAAATTGGTACAAAGTCGCCAAGCTTATATCACCCGCATTCATCAGTCGTACAACAATGGCCTCAAAAATAACCAAGTCGATGTGATTCATGGTTTTGCCAAATTTGCCGACCAACATACGGTTGAGGTGTATAAAAATGACGGCACAATAGAGACCATTACCGCTGACCATATTTTGCTTGCGATGGGCGGTCGACCTGTTCGCCCAGCCATTGAAGGGGCAGAGTTGGGTATTGACTCGGATGGTTTTTTTGACTTGACCGAGTTGCCACCGCGGGTAGCGATTGTCGGCTCAGGCTATATCGGTGTTGAGATTGCAGGGGTGATGAATGCATTGGGCTCAAAAACCCATCTGATTGTGCGTAGCAAGCGGGTGCTCAAAAACTTCGATGCCGACATTGTCACCACGCTCACCCATATCATGCACGATGATGGCATTGAATTTCATTATGGATTGCTGCCACAACAAGTACGCAAAAACCAAGATGGCTCATTGAGCATTGAATTGTCAAACAATGAGACCTTGACGGTGGATTGTTTGATTTGGGCAACGGGTCGCGCACCTGCAACCGATACCACCAATCTTGATAAAGCGGGCGTTGAACTCAATGAGCAAGGCTTTGTTAAAGTCGATGCCTATCAAAATACCAATGTCGAAGGTATCTATGCCGTCGGCGACATCATCGAACATGGTATTCAATTGACCCCAGTGGCGGTGGCAGCAGGTCGTCGATTATCTGAGCGCTTGTTTAACAACAAACCCAATGAGCATTTGGACTATAACCTAGTGCCGAGCGTGATTTTTAGCCATCCACCGATTGGTACTGTGGGGCTGAGTGAAGAAGAGGCGGTCAAAGGCTATGGCATCAATGCGGTGAAAGTCTATAAATCCAGTTTTACCCCGATGTATAGTGCAGTGACCAAGCACCGTGAGCCGTGTCACATGAAGCTGATTTGTGTGGGTGAGGAAGAAAAAGTGGTGGGCTTGCATGGTGTAGGTTTTGGCGTCGATGAGATGATTCAAGGTTTTGCCGTTGCTATCAAAATGGGCGCAACCAAACGTGACTTTGATGACACGGTGGCGATTCATCCGACTGGCTCAGAAGAGTTTGTCACCATGCGCTAAGCAGATTTTTAGGGTAAAAAAGCGGACTTAATCATAAGCCCGCTTTTTTTATAGTTTTTTAATGACCGCTTATTGAAAAATTACATATCCACTTTGAGCCTATCCCAATACTGCTGATATAGCGCCATGATCTCATCGCCTACGTCTTCACGAAACATGGCATGTTTTAGCAAATCAGCTGGCGGATACACAATCGGATTGTTGGCAAGCTCAGGTGGCATTTCTTTTTTCGCTGCTTCATTGGGCGAGCCGTAGCCGATTTCTTCGCTAATCATGGCAGCGTATTTGGGTCGCAAGATAAAATCGATAAACTTATGGGCGTTGTCGTTGTTTTTGGCATTTTTGGGGATGACCATGTTATCCATCCACATAATAGCGCCTTCTTTTGGATACACAAAGTCCAGCTCTGGCATCCCTTGGTCTTGCGCCATGATGACTTCACCGTTCCAAGCCAAGCCCAAGTAAGTTTCCCCTTCCATAAACGGCATGCGTGGTGCATCTGAGTTAAAGGTACGCACATTGGGCATCAGCTTGGTGAGTTTTTCATACGCTTGTTTGATGGCTTCAGGATTTTTGGTGCTGCCGTTATAGCCAAGGGTCAATAGACTCATGGTAAACACGTCACGGATGTCATTCATTAGCATCACGCGCCCTTCGTACTCTGGCTTCCATAAGTCATTCCAGCTGCTCAAGCTTGCTTTAGCAATGCGTTTGGTATTGACTGCAATGCCTGATGAGCCCCACAGATAGGGAATACTAAACTTGTTTTCAGGGTCAAAAGGGGCATTGATAAAGGTTTTGCCGAGGTTGCCAAAATTGGTTAATTTGGCATGGTTGAGCGGCTCAAGCATCCCTTCTTTACGCATTTTATCGACAAAATCCGTCCCTGGAAATGCCACATCATACTCACCACTGCCATTCATCAGTTTGAGCTTGGCATACATGGCTTCGTTAGAATCAAAGGTGCTATAAATAACGTCGATACCTGTCTCTGCGGTAAAATCTTTAAGCACTTGGTCAGAGATATACTCCGTCCAGTTATAGACATTGACAACCTTGCCACCTTGACTGGTAGTAGGCGCAGACGCGGCAGTGCTAGTCGCGGTTTCGCTCGCTTTTTGACAACCCGTTAGATTACTTGCCAGCCCCCCTGTTAAAACAGCACCGCCAACACCCAACCCATATCCTAAAAAACGTCTTCTATTGAGCATCCGAGATATCATATAAGTCTCCTTAACGTTTTTGGGTCGATGGTAGATTCATCGACTTTTTGGCCAGTAATAACTGCGAGATAATCAGACCCAGTAGCGAGATTACGAGTAAGATTGTACCAACGGCATTGACTTCAGGTTTTACCCCGACACGCACCATCGAATAAATCTGTAATGGTAAAATCTCAAAATCAGGCCCTGTATTGAACGTCGATACCACCACATCATCAAGTGATAGGGTAAAGGCAAGCACCCAGCCCGCCAAAATCGCAGGCAAAATAATCGGTACAAGCACGGTACGAATCATGGTAAATTCATTGGCGCCCAAATCACGCGCCGCTTCCAATACGCGGGTGTCGAGGCTAGATAGACGCGCAGTCACCGTAATCACCACAAAGGGCAGACAAAAGGTAATGTGCGCAATTAGCAACGTCACAAAACCCAGCTGTATCCCCACAATCAAAAATAACGCCAATAGCGAAATCGCCAACACAATCTCAGGCGACATCATCAGTACAAATAGCAAGCTTTGTAGTATCGATTTACCTTTGAAGTCATAACGCTGTAACGCTAACGCCGTCAAACCGCCAATCGCAGTAGAAATCGTCGCAGCCACTACCGCCAATATGACCGAGTTGATGGCAGCTTGTACCATTGCGGCATTACTAAATAACTCGCTGTACCAATGGGTACTAAAACCGCCCCATTGATAGCCGACTTTTGAGGCATTAAACGAGAAAATCACCATCACCGCAATCGGCGAGAACATCAGCAGATATACGATGGTCAAATACAGGCGAGACAGCCATTTTATAGTATTAGACATAGCATCCCCCTTATGCCACTTCATTGTAGTCAGTTTTGCCAATACGTTTGCTGCTGGCTCGATACGCGATAATCAGCAATGCCATGGCAAGCGTCAATAGCACGGACGCCGCGGCGCCAAATGGCCAGTCACGGGCATCCAAAAACTGTGATTTGATGATATTACCCACCAGCAAGTTGCGCGAACCGCCCAAGATATCCGCCACATAAAACATGCCCATGGCAGGCAACAGTACCAGCAATACCCCTGAAATAATCCCTGGTGTAGTGAGCGGCAAAATCACGTGCCAAAAGGTTTGTAGCTTGTTAGCGCCCAAATCTTTGGATGCCAAAATATAATCGTCACGCAAATCCACAAATACCGCATACAGGGGCAGTACCATAAACGGAAACAGCAAATACACCAAACCGCCAATCACCGCTTTTTGGGTATATAAAATTTGCAGTGGCTCGTTGATAAGCCCAAGGTTAATCAGCATGGTGCTGAGCAGACCATTGGCCGCCATAATGAGTTTCACCGCATACAGACGTACCAATGAGTTGGTCCAAAACGGAATCACTAGCAATAACATCAATAATGACTGCCATTTTTTATCCGCTTTACTGACCAAGTAGGCAAATGGATAACCGAGCAGCAAACAGATAATCGTCGTCATCCCTGCCATCGACAGCGAATGCAAAAACACTTTTAAATAAAGCGGATCAATCAATCGAATATAGTTGCCCATGGTGACCGGCAGTGTTAAAAACTTATCTTCATCACGGGTCAAAAAACTGGCGGCTATCACCAAGATATTGGGAATTAGGGCAAAAATAATCAACCATGCCCAAATCACAAACAGGGTCGCACGCTGAAAGCCGCGCCCGCCTTGCTTTGTCATAACAGGGGCAGGCGCGGTAGCAGCCGAAACGCTAGAGGTCGAAGGTGAAGTAGTATTATTCATCTGGCAAAATCCACTCCCAACCATCGACCCAGTCAATACGCACTTCTTGACCCAGCTTATAGTTAAAATTTGGATCGTCTTCGTTAAAATACTCTGACGTTTTGACGATATTACCGTTTTTTAATCGAATCACAGAATCTAGGGTACTGCCTTTATAAGCACTGTCTACCACGTTGCCAATTAAGCCTTCATGGCCTTCATGGGTGTAGTACACGCGGATATCTTCAGGACGCAGCAGTAAGTTGACATTTTGACCGACTTGCACGTCAAATTTTGGACGGGGCAATTCACGAATCGGATGAAAACCGTCATTTTGCTCGACCACTTCCACTTTGATGGTGGCTGGGTTGACCTCTAGCACTCTACCTTTAAACAAATTAGTTTCGCCAATAAAGCTTGCGGTAAATAAATTGGCAGGCGATTCATAGATGCCAATGGGCGTATCAATTTGCTGGAATACGCCGTTTTTCATGACAGCAATCCGGTCAGACATCGATAAGGCTTCTTGTTGGTCGTGGGTCACGAACACAAAGGTAATACCCAATTCACGCTGCAAGCGTTTGAGTTCTGATTGCATTTGCTCACGTAGTTTGGCATCGAGCGCTGATAGAGGTTCATCAAGTAGCAGCATTTTTGGGCGATTCACCACGGCACGGGCGATGGCGATACGCTGCTGCTGACCCCCCGACAAATCTTGCGGACGACGATTGATGGTATGGTCAAGTTGTACCATTGCCAGCGCTTCACGCACCCGCCGGTCGATTTCGGTTTTGGGCACGCCTTTAAGTTTTAGTCCATAAGCAATATTGTCGTACACATTCATGTGCGGAAACAGGGCATATTGCTGAAACACCGTATTAATCGGACGTTTTTCCGCAGGTAAGCCTGCAATATCAACCCCTTCTAACTGCAAACTACCGGCATTGGGCAGCTCAAATCCGCCAATCAAGCGTAGTAGGGTAGTTTTGCCACAGCCAGAAGGACCCAGCAGCGTCAAAAACTCCCCGTCATAAATATCTAGATTGATATTTTGCAAAATTTGGGTGTCGCCATAAGATTTGGATAAATGACGGATTTGTAGTAGTACAGGTTTTTGGTTGGTCGGCTGGGCGCTATCAGGCATAGCTGATGGTGCGTTTAGGGTGGTTTGTGGCGTTGATGCGGACGTTGATGCAGACATAGGCACAATCTCACGGCAAGGCTAAAATAGCGGGCTAAAATGGCATATTTATGATAGGGTCAAAGCGCAATCAGCATGACAACATAAATACAGAGTTTTTCGATAGTTTCACCTGTGAAAATACAGTTAAAAGTTGCGTTCAGTATAACGGCTAAAATTAAAAAATGTTACTGAAAATTCACCTGCTATTCATAAAATTTTAGTGGCTAATTTTAGTCGATAATAAGGGGTTGATTTGGCACAAATAAGCAACGTAACTTTTTACCAAAGTCATTAAAATAGCAAGCTTGAACGACTTTTATGTGATGATAATTTAGCCAGTGACCGATTGAACATTTAAGAGACAATATATGCCTAGCAGAAAAAAGCCTCAAGACCCAACGACTCAAACAGCCACTCAAACAACAAATGCCCAAACAACAACCACTCAAACAGGCGCAAACAATACGGCTTCTCAAACCACGGCTAACAAAATACCCGCAAAAAAACCAGCCGCTAAAGAAACAGCCACCAAAAAAACAGCAACACACGCAACAGCCGCGCTGCCCATCGCTATTGCTTTACCAAAATCCTTACAGCATGCTCAGTGTGTGGATTTGACGCGCCATCGCTACCAAGGCAAACTACTAACCCAAGCAGATAGTATTGCACTTGGCAAACAGCAGCGTAAGGCGTACCCATTAAAAACCTTGGCTGCCATCAGCCAACGTCCGACTGCCATCGACGCGCTCAGTCTTTATCATTGGTCGAATCAAGGTCGGTTGACAGCGTTACTACCCATACGAGCCAAGCGCATGAGTGTATCGCCGTTTACTTTTTTTCGCGGGATGCCCGCTTTGATGCTGTTTGACCAAGCATGGCAGGGGCAACATTCTGGGTTATTTCAGCAGATTTGCGGCGATTGTCATGTCAGTAATTTTGGTGGTTATGCCAGTCCTGAACGCAATTTATTATTTGGCATCAATGATTTTGATGAAACCATCGTTGCACCATTTGAATGGGATTTGCAGCGACTGGTCGCCAGTATTTTAATCGCCAGTCAAAGTTTTAAGTATGTAGAATCGGTGGGCTATAAGGCGATAGAAAAACTGCTGACCAGTTACCTTGATGGATTAGAAGCGCATTGTAGCTTGTCACCGCTACAAGTGTGGTATGAAAAAATCGACGCCCATAAAATATTGGCAAATACCGAAGACGTGACTGTTTGTAAACGCCGTCATGCCGATTTTGAAAAAGCCAAAAAAAATGATGCGGTAAAAATGCTGCCAAAATTGACTGAGCGTGATACTGTCACAGGGTTACGCGCGTTTAAAACGGATGGTGAGTTGCAGCGACCGCCACGCCGGGGACAGCCGTTTTTTGGCGGTAGCCACGCTTTTTTTGACGCTTATCGAGATACCCTAAAGTCAGATAGACAGGTGTTGTTTGACCGGTATGATTTTACCGATGTGGCACTCAAAGTAGTTGGGGTGGGGAGTGTCGGTACTGTGTGTGCGGTGGCATTATTCCAAGATGCCGACCATGAGCCGCTGATATTGCAAATGAAGCAAGCCAAAGCGTCTATCTTGACACCCTTACTGGCAAAACAATTTAGCCATCAAGGCAAGCGCGTGGTGGAAGGGCAACAATTGATGCAGGCATCGAGTGATATTTTCTTGGGCTATGCATCGCTTGATAACTTTGAGATGGATTTTTATGTCAGGCAGCTGCGGGATATGAAGTATTCCGCGTCTCTTGAGAGCATGACGGCTGCCCATTTTTACGAATATATTGAAAGCTGTGGCCATGCCTTGGCGCATGCGCATACCAAAGCGGGCAATGCCGATACGCTTATGGGCTATCTGGGCAATGGCAGTGAATTCATCCCTGTCATGCAAGCCTATGCCGAGCAAACTGCCGCTCGCAATGCCCAAGATTATGCGCAATTTATGAACCAAATAGCTGATGGGCATATTGCTGTGGCAGGCGATGAGGTATTATAGTAGCTATACAACCGTCTTGAAAAAAATTTTGAGTTTTAAAAAGTTTAAAATGATAAAAAATATCGCGTTTTATATCATCATACAGTTCGTTATTGTCCCTAGGTGAAAGGAGAAAACCAAATGCCAAACAGTCACTTACCGCGTCCCGAAACTGCCGAGCAAGCGCTCGAGATGCTCAAACAAGGCAACGCACGATTCGTAGAGAATGTGCAAAACCCCCAATCAACCTTGCTAGCGTCTAATGCGCTCACCCATGTGCATGAACCGTTTGCGATTATTTTGGGTTGTTCTGATGCGCGCGTGCCTGCTGAGATTGTCTTTGATCAAGGTTTGGGTGATTTATTCGTCATTCGTGTAGCAGGTAACGTAGTCGCGCCGTCTCAGATTGGCTCGGTTGAGTTTGCCGCTGAGAAATTCGGTACCAAGTTAGTCGTGGTGTTGGGTCATTCACATTGCGGCGCGGTGACGGCTTGTGTGGAGACACTGATTAATCCTGATCAGCAGTTTTCCCCCAATTTACGTTCGATTGTTGACCGTATCCGTCCCAGTGTGTACAACTTGCATGAAATTTATACCGCCAATGGACAAGACATTGACGAGCAAGAGTTGATTAATCGCGGGATTAAAGCCAACGTGCGTATGTCAGTCACCCAGCTCAAACACGGCTCTCGTATTCTTGAAGATGCGGTTAATAATGGTAGCTTAATTATTGTTGGGGCGGTGTATGATTTGGACACCGGTAAAGTGACATTTATTGAGTAGCAAATATTGCATAGAGAATAGTAAATAGCCAATTGAGCAGCTTACCTAAGTGCAATGTTATGTAATATTATTAGCCATGATGTTATGAGAAATGACGGCTATATTTTTACCCAAAAGTTAATTAAAATTAAACAGTATTGAATTTTTGGCAAACTGTCGTTATTAATGACGTTTAGTCAACGTCTTTTTCTTTTAAGGTTTTTTCTTTTAGAGGCATATTACAATAAGGATCACTATGTCAAACTTGTCCGCTACCAATGGGTTTATCTTTAATCACACCATGCTTAGGGTGAAAGACCCGCAAGTGTCTTTGGCTTTTTATCAAGATGTATTAGGCATGACGCTACTACAAACCAAACGCTATCCACAAGCGGAATTTGATTTGTATTTTTTGGCAAAGCTTACCGATGAACAGGTGGCAAATTTGCCGACCGATACTGCCGCGCTAGCAGCATTTACCTTTAGTCAGCCAGGGGTGCTAGAATTGACCCATAATTATGGCACGGAGTCTGATGCAGAGTTTCACTATCACAGTGGCAACAGCGAACCACAAGGATTTGGGCATATTTGTTTTGCCGTGCCAAATCTGCAAGAAGCGGTTGCTTGGTTTGAGCAACATCAAGTCACCTTCAAAAAACGCCCTGAAGAAGGCGCGATGAAAGATATTGCCTTCATCTTGGATCCAGATGGATACTGGATAGAAATCGTACAACCAAACTTAATGGGTTAATCGCCCATTAAAAAAAGGGCAATTGTGATTGCCCTTTTTTATTGTGTTTTATTAAGATTGTGTCTTATTAAGCCTTGAGGTTCAACCAATCTCTGGGTTTTAGATAAAAATCCGTGAGTTCAAATTCAGGCGTTCCTGCGATAGGCTCATAACGATATTCCCAGCCCGTGAGCGGCGGCAGACTGACCAAAATCGACTCAATGCGCCCGTTTGATTGCAAGCCAAACAAAGTGCCGCGGTCATACACCAGATTGTATTCGACATAGCGACCGCGACGGTACAACTGAAAATTACGCTGCGGCTCGGTATAGCGCGTGTGTTTGCGTTTCTCAAAAATTGGGATAATACCTTCAAGATAGCCATTGCCTACCGCCTGCATAAAGGCAAAGCACTTATCAAAATCCCAACCCATGCTAAGGGTGTTCAAATCATCATAAAACAAGCCGCCGATGCCACGTTGTTCGTTACGATGCTTTAAATAAAAATACTCATCGCACCAAGCCTTAAACTTGGGATAAACGTCACTCCCAAACGGCGCGCACAAATCATAACACACTTGGTGCCAATGCACGCAGTCTTCCATCACAGGATAAAACGGCGTCAAATCAAAGCCACCACCAAACCACCAAATCGGCTCGTAGCCTTCTTTTTCGGCGATAAACATGCGCACGTTGGCATGACTGGTTGGCACGTTGGGATTGGTCGGATGAATCACCAGCGAGACACCGAGTGCTTGCGCTTGGCGACCGGCAAGTTCAGGGTGGCGAGCGGTGGCAGTGGCTGGCAGATGGTTGATAACAATGTGGCTAAACATCACCCCGCCTTTTTCGATCACTTTGCCGCCTTGAAGTACATTGGAGCGACCACCGCCCAAATTTTGATGAGTGCCTTGTTCCGCGGGTCTTTCCCAAACATCGGCGACAAATTTGGCATTGCTGGCACCTTCAGCATATAGATTAAAGCCGCCAGTGGCTTCTTGGTGTTCTAGCGCTTGGCAAATACGATCTTGTAAATCAAGTAAATAAGCGCGAACGGCTTGAACATTGTGTGAGGAGAGCAGCATAGACATAAGCAATAGTTCTTTTAAAAATTTTTAGCGATTAAATTTTAATGGTTAATTTTTAATAATCATTGTAGCACACAATCGCATGGGTAAAATTTAGTGTATTGGGCGTATTGACTGATGATACGCATAAATATTTACATAAAACCCTTAAAAAAATCGTCACAGCCGCTATCCAAACGGTCAGAAAACTCATAAAATGCCATGACGTCTTGATAACATGATTGATAAAATTAAGTTGAGATTTTATAAGCTGATTAATCTAGTGATACTGATTGACCTAGTGATATAGTTATTGGGATCATATAGTTATCAGACTATCAAGTTATCAGATGGATGATTACATTAACCGTTTTTGGAGAAAACTATGAATAAATTATTAATCGCATTAGTAACGGTCATCAGCCTTGTGGGTTGTGGTAAAAAAGAAGAAGCCAAAACTGAAACCACCACCACGACGACAACGACCACCACAACAGCGTCTGCACCCGATAATACAGCAACTGCAACGGCAAATATAGCGACTGCTACTGCGTCACCGGCAAAATAATATTAACCAATAGCCTGATTGATAAAACTGCTAATCCACTTAGCGGTTTTTTTATGCTTTTTTTATGCCATGGCAGATTAATCAGCTTAAGGGTTTAGTAAGTTTAGCCTGATTTCTGTGTACCCAGTCAGCATAGATTTAATGAATAATCGCTAAAATTTTGCTAAAATAAGCGCCTTTTTTTTGATACCTACACTCTAGCAACATGCGGTTAAAACAGCTCAAACTGGCAGGCTTTAAATCCTTTGCCAATCCTACAACGTTTCATTTCCCCAAAACCATCACCGCGATTGTCGGGCCCAACGGCTGCGGCAAATCCAATGTGATTGATGCCATCCGCTGGGTGCTGGGCGAATCCTCCGCCAAGCAGCTCCGCGGCGGCGCGATGAGTGATGTCATTTTTGCAGGCACGCAAGACAAGTCCGCCAAAAGCTTGGCAAGCGTAGAATTGGTATTTGAACATACCCGCGGCGAAGATGGTAGCAGCGGCATCCACCACGCGCTCAATCTGTATCAAGAATTATCGGTGCGTCGGCAAATCAATAAAGAAGGCAAATCCGATTACTTTATCAATGGCACCAAAGTACGTCGCCGCGATGTGGTCGATATTTTTTTGGGCACAGGTCTTGGCGCGCGCTCGTATGCGGTGATTGAGCAGGGTATGATAGGGCGTATCATTGATGCCAATGCGTTGCAGCTACGAGAGTTTATTGAAGAGGCATCGGGCGTGTCGCGCTACCAAAGCCGGCGTGATGACACCCAAAAACAGCTCGATACCGCAAGCGATAATTTAGCGCGGCTGCATGATATGGTCAGCGAACTGACCAGCCAACAAAAACGCCTAGAAAAACAAGCCAAAACGGCACAACAAGCCCAGCAATGGCAACAAGCGCAGCAAGCGATCAGTGAGCAACTACTCATTGATGACTATGGGCGGGCATGGCAAAAACAGCAAACCCTCGCGGCAGATTTTCAAGCGATCAGTGAGCGTGTGGATGCTCAGCAAATATTTATTGAAGGATTAATCGAGCAGCAGCAACTTGCCCAGCAGGCTCTGACTGAGCAACAGCAGACTCTACAAACCCAGCAAAATCTTGCTAAGGATTATTGGCAGCAGCAGCATGAAACGCAAAGTCTACTGAAACAAGCTGAACAAGCCGTTGCCAATGACCAACAACGCCTAAATGTCCTCAATGTTGAGCTGGGGCGTTTTGCAGCGTATCAACAAGAGTTGCAAGCACAAAAACAGCAAGCACAAATGCGTATTGAAGGCTTACCTGCAAAGCTTGAACAGCTCACCGCACAGTTGCGCCAATTGCGTGAGGAACAAGATGATTGCAAACAGCAGCGTGAGAAAATTGCGAAAAATATAGTGGCGTTAAATAAGCAAAAGCAAGACGTAGAAAAAAATCTTGCCGTCAGTGAAAATGCCCTCAAACACCATGCCAGCCAACAACAGCGCCAACAACAACGCCAAAGCGAACATGACAAAGCCGTATTGGCATGGCAGACTGCTAACGCCACATTTGATCAGCAATTTGCAGCGTTTGAGAATAACGAACTAGACACGCAAATGACGAGACTCAGTGATGAGATTGAACGTCTTGAAGCCAATATCATCGCCCGTCAAGAATCTATCGCTGACCAAGCCGATGAAGTTGACAGCTTAACCCGTCAGCATCGCCAAGCTGAGCAGCAGTATCAAACGTGGCAAACCGAGCAAGCGACACTACAAAATTTGCTAGCCCAACAAGAAACTGCCCTTGACCATGTTATCCGCCAGTCGCCCAATCAAGAACACACTAGCAGTTTGCCAAAACTTATCAGTCAACTGCAATTGACCGAAACAGGTAAGGGGTATGCCAGTGTTTTTGATACCCTAGTTACGGTATTTGCCAAATGGTCTATCGCGGCTGACCAAGATTCTGCCCAAATCATCCATGACCATGCAGTGTTTATTGATAATCAATCAGCTTTACATCACACCTCGAAAAATCAGCCAGCGAACAGTCAGCTAATAGAAGGTTGTTTGCCACTGTCTGCTTTGATTGCGGCGCCCAATCTGGCTGTTTTTCAGCAGGTTTGGATCAGTGCGACGCTACTTGACTGGGCAGATGTGCAGGATAAAGGGCTGCTCGATAACTTACCAACGGGCGATTGGTTGCTGGTGCAGACATCAGCGCAACAACTAATACTTTGTAATCATCAGCTGCTAATTAACCTAAGCCATTTGTTGCAAGCTGAGGGTCAGCAGGTTATCAGTTTTAGCCAGCAGTTGATGAATGAAGCCCGTATTGAAGAGCTCGATGAACACTTGGCGCAGCAACAACCGCAACTGCAGCGTCTAGCCGATCGCTTGCAACAGGCGAAGGTTAGTCTGCAAGAATGGCAAGCGCAAGACCGAACTGCGCGTAATCAACTGCTAAGCCTAACCCAGCAACAACAGCAATGCCAGCAACAAAAACTACAACAGCAGTATCACTATCAATCCGCACTCGATAAACTTACGCAAGATAAAAAACGCCTCGACAGTGATAGCGAGCGTCTACAACAAGAGGGGCTAGGTTTTGCGGAAAAACTGCAGCAAGAGCAACAGCGGGTTTATGAGCTAAGCAACACGCTTTCGCATTTACAACCGCAATTACAGCAGCAAATCAGCGAACGCCAGTCACTCGATGAACGCTTAAACCAGTTTACCAGTCAGCAGCGCGAGCTAGAACAACAACAAAATCGCATCACCCAAACACTGGCAACGGGACAATTGCAAATCACCGCAAGTGAGCAGCAACTTGTCAAAGCTTGCCAAGACCAAGCAAGATTCACCAGCGAGCAGCAGCTGCTGAGTCATAAAATTAGCGAGCAACAGGCACGCTTGCCACAGCTACAACAGCAACTCACGTTGGACTCGACGCAACTGCAAACCGCCAATGACAGCGTTACGCAATTGACAATCACCTTGAAAACCATGGAAACCGAGCTACATCAAGCGCAATTGGGTGTGCAAGAGTCTCAGCAGCAGTTAAGCCAACTACAACAGCAATATCACACCACCGACACCGCATTGGCACTAGCCAAGCAAAACGTCGCATTGATTGGTGAGCAATTGACTAGTCGCAAAATTGCCGTGCCAAAAACTGACAACATTGATTTACTGGGTAGCAGCAAACGCGAGCAACTACAACAACAACTCGATCAGTTAGCATCACAGGTGGTTAATCTTGGGGCAGTCAATCATGCCGCAGTAGCCGAGCTCGGTGAAGTGAACAGCCGCTTGGCGCCCCTTGCTGAGCAAATCTCGGATTTGACCGCAAGCATTGACAAATTGCAACTTGCTATCCAGCAGATTGACAGTCAGACCAAACAGCTTTTTATGGCTATGTTGACCCAAGTCAATATCGAGCTTAACAAGCTATTCACCCAAGTGTTTGGCGGCGGGCAAGCGCAGCTGGTGTTATCAGACCATACCAATGACAAAGATGGCAGCGGCAAAGGCTGGCAGTCAGGGCTAGAGCTTATGGCGCAGCCGAAAGGCAAAAAGAATAGCCGGCTAGCGCTGTTATCGGGCGGGGAGAAGACCTTAACGGCGCTAAGTTTAATCTTTGCTATTTTTAAACAGCAGCCTGCGCCATTTTGTGTGCTCGATGAAGTCGATGCGCCGCTCGATGATGCCAATGTCGCGCGCTTTACCCGCTTAATTGAGCAGCTTGCCAAAGACGTGCAGTTTGTTTTTATCAGTCATAACAAACTTGCCATGCAAATTGCCGATGAGCTCAAAGGTGTGACCATGCCAACGGCGGGGGTGTCCAAGCTGGTCAGTGTGGATATGAGGGAGGTGGAAGCTTATTTGGCATAAGCGATTTTCACCTGTCAAATACGCAAAAAGTCAAGCCTCGTCACGGTTTTTTCTAGCTGATTTTATGAAGTCATGATAGTATAACGGCAAAAATACCGATGTAAAAATTTTTACACTACAAACAGGGTCGTTATCGTCTTTCTCAAAGGTCGTTGTTTATGTCTATCACTCAGCTTATTCTTATCATTCTTGCGGTTGTTGCTATCGTTTGGGGTATTTACACGCTACTAAAATCCATTCGTCAAAAAAACCAAGATGTATTAGCGACTGACGCGATTGAACATGATAAAGATGGTCTACCTATTATTCCACGCCATCAGCGCCCTGAGCCCGAAGAAAGCCAGTTATTTAAAGCAGAAATTACATCCAACAATCCTAAAGGCGAAGTAAAGCTAAGCGCTGACGATACCGAGTTGCACCTAGACAACTATCCAGCCAGTGGCGGTTTTGCCAATGCTAATGTCACTAAATCTGCCAATGACAAATTATTGGCAGAAACCAATACATTTGTGGAAAACGAAAACGACGCTTTTAGCATGCTTGCCAATGCCACAGAGACTATCAGCCCTGTTGTGCATACTTTCGATGAAAATCAGCTAAAAAATGACAGCTTTACCGATAACAGCCCAATTTTGGACACCCATATCCAAGCGCAAATTGACGAAGAACAAAACAGCCCACTCAACAACGCGATTCAAAATATCAACATCAGTATTTTTCCTAATCAGCAGTTTGTCGACATTAAAGGCGATTATCTGTTAGAGCTGATTGACAAGTATGGCTTGAAGTTTGGTGCGATGAACATGTTCCATCGCTACGAAAACAAAGACGGGACAGGCTTATTGTGGTTTAGTCTGATGATGATTGATAATGAAGGTATTTCACCTTTCGATCTCAATCGACTACCGACGCAAACCATGAAAGGCTTGGTATTATTTTTATCATTACCACACCCACGCCCTGTTCAAGGCTTTGATAGCATGATGAGTATTGCAGGATTGCTTGCCAATGACCTAAATGCCACGGTATATGACGATACAGGCGAGCCAATTAACAAAGAAAACACCCAAGCCATGCGCGAGCTTGCCATTAATTTTGGTCGATAGATTTTATTAAAATGAAACAAGGTACTCCTCGTGAGTACCTTTTTTTATGGTTAAAAGTTTAATTGTTTTGACTGACTTGATGACTGAAAAAATTGACCAAGTAAACCATCACTTTGTTGTAAAATATCCGTTATCTTTTTTAAATCATAATCATTATGAATACAGCCGCTATTACTGCGCAAATGCGCAAACTCATTACACAGCTAAAACAACATAACCACGCTTATTATGTTCTAGATAATCCGCTGTTGGAAGATAGCGAATACGACCAACTTCGCCAAGAACTGGTGGCACTAGAAACCGCCCATCCTGAATTGGTACAAAGCGATAGCCCTACCAACCAAGTAGGTGACAAGCCGTTGCCGTTTTTTACCCAAGTCACCCACCAAATACCCATGCTGTCACTGGGTAATTTATTTACTTTTGATGATTTACAGAACTTTATGCGACGGGTCAATGATCGTTTGGCAGACAATCAGCAAAACCCCGAATATGAAGTCGAGCTCAAACTTGACGGGCTTGCGGTTTCACTGTTGTACCAAAACGGGCAATTTATCCAAGCGGTCACGCGCGGCGATGGTCAAACGGGCGAAGATATTACCCAAAATGTGCGTACTATTCGAAATCTACCGCTGCAGTTGCCGATTGATATACCGCGCTTAGAAGTGCGCGGCGAAGTACTCATGCCCAAAGCAGGGTTTGCAAGGCTCAACCGTGATGCCCAAGCAAAAGGGGAGAAAACCTTTGCCAATCCGCGTAACGCTGCCGCAGGAAGTTTGCGCCAGCTTGATCCCAATATCGCCAAAAGTCGTCCGCTGGCGTTTTATGCCTATTCCGTCAATCAAGGCTTGCCCGCTGAGATTACCACCCAATCCGATGCGCTTTTTTGGCTAAAAGCGTTGGGCTTTAGCATTAGCGATATCAAAATCGTGCAAACAGCCGCGCAACTACAAGCGTATTATCTATCGGTGATTGAAAAACGCAGTCGCTTACCCTTTGAAATTGATGGCACGGTGATTAAGGTCAATAGTTTAGCCTTGCAAGAGCAATTAGGCTTTTTAAGCCGTGAGCCACGTTGGGCAACTGCGTATAAATTCCCTGCCGAAACTGTCATGACCCGCTTAAATGCGATTGAATGGCAAGTAGGGCGCACAGGTCAGTTGACGCCCGTGGGCAAGCTTGAACCTGTCAATGTCGGTGGCGTCACGGTGAGCAATGTGACCCTGCATAATATCGGTGAAATTCAGCGTTTAGATATCCGAGCAGGGGACATGGTCAGCGTACACCGTGCCGGTGATGTCATTCCCAAAGTTACGCGCGTTTGGACGGACGAGCGCCCTGCCAATGCCCAAGTGGTGAGCCTGCCGACGCATTGCCCGGTGTGTGATTCACCCGTTATCATGCCAGAAGGTGAAGCGCTGGCACGATGCACCGGCGGGCTATTTTGCCCAGCCCAGCAACAAGAAGCACTGATTCATTTTGTCAGTCGTAAAGCGATGGATATCGATGGGCTCGGTGAACGCTGGTTGATTAACTTTTTTGAGCAAGGTATTGTTAAAAATGTCGCAGATATTTATGCGCTTAACAATCACCGCGATGCGCTCATCAACCTTGAAAAATTGGGGGAAAAATCTGTCGAAAATATGCTGGCTGCCATTGAAAAAAGTAAAGATACGACCTTACCGCGGTTTATCTTTGCCTTGGGTATTGGTGGCGTGGGTGAGAGCACAGCGATGAATTTAGCCATGCAATTTGGCGACTTGCAGCCGCTCATGGCAGCGAGTATCGAAGCCTTACAAAAAACCCCCGATGTCGGTGAAAAAACCGCAGACTCGATTTTTGAGTTTTTTCGTGCCGAGCACAATATCGAAGTCATCAATCGATTATTACAAGCCGGTATTCATTGGCAGCCTGTCAGCCCAGTGCCTGAAGGCAATCAGCCGCTTAAAGGTCAAAGTTGGGTCATTACAGGCACGCTTGAAGGCATGGGACGTGATGAAGCCAAGGCCAAACTGCAATCATTAGGGGCAAAAGTCTCAGGCAGTGTTTCTGCCAAGACCACCGCACTGCTCGCAGGCGAAAAAGCGGGCAGTAAACTTGCCAATGCCGAAAAACTGGGGGTAAAAGTGGTCACTGAAGCGCAATTCACCGATTTATTAAACAGTTATCATGCTTAATATATGCTCGGTATTGTGGAAAAAGTTAACGCAACCTTGAGTAAGCTATTTGTTGTCCAAACTATAGTAAGGTTACTTACAAAATACATATAAATCAGTCTTTATTCATAACAATAGGGTAAAAAATTTACGCTAATATAACTTCCGTAAGTTGCTAAAAGCACCTGACATTTTTGCAAATGGAAACCCTACTGGAGAAAAGTATGAAATCACTTAAAACACTTGCGGTACTTGCGACACTTGTTGGTTCAACAGCATTGACAGCGTGTGCAACCACTGATGCCTATGGCAACCGCGTCACTACCCAAGGCTCTTCTCGCGCGGCGACGCAAGGCGCGGTAGCGGGTGCAGCATTAGGTGCACTGGCAAAATCAGATGGCAACCGTAACGACATCGGTAAAGCTGCGGCAATCGGTGCAGCAGCGGGCGGGGCAACAGGCTATGTATTAAGTACATCACCTAACTACCCATACCAAAAATAAGCTATACTAAAAGTCATAGCCTATCTCGACAGCATCCGACAGCGATGCTGTCAAAAGCCAACCCTTTAATGGTTTGGCTTTTTTCTTTGCTAAACGTTAGGTAAGCTATTTGATACAATCAAAGATAAGTTCAACTAGGTGATTTTTATTTTTCTAACCTAAACTGCTAGCCTAAATCATAGCGTTACAAAATCAAGGGTATAAAAAAGCCCTTATCAATTCGATAAGGGCTTTGGATATGGTGGATCGTCCGCGACTCGAACGCGGGACCAATGGATTAAAAGTCCACTGCTCTACCAACTGAGCTAACGATCCTGAGAAGCGTTAAGAAAACGTCTGGGAGACGTTTTTAGCTTCGCAAGAGCAAATCTATGATTTGCTAAAGCATTAAAAAATTGCAAAGCAATTTTGATTTCACAAGTCAAATTCATAAAATGACATTGTGAAACTTTCAAAATATGGTGGATCGTCCGCGACTCGAACGCGGGACCAATGGATTAAAAGTCCACTGCTCTACCAACTGAGCTAACGATCCAAAACTTTTAAGGCAATACAAAACGATTTTCACGTTTTTATTTTGGCTATTGCCGTTAAGTGAGTGCATATTATACGCATTAAATCTTAGTTTGCAAGCCTTTTTGCACAAATTTTTTAACTAAGGATGTGCATCAAAATACAGGCGTAAATTCATCGATTTATCATACCTTTAACTTATCTAGTCTTGATTAGATAAGTCTAATTAGATAGGTATTGACGAGCTAGATGATGACTAAATAGGTGATAAAAATTTTATTCACCACCTGATTATTCACCACCTGATAAGGCATCAACAGGATTGAGTCTGGCGGCATTGCGCGCCGGAATAAACCCAAAAACCACACCAATGAGAGTGGAACACACCACCGCCGCTACAATAGAGGTGGTTGAATACACCACTTGGAAATTACCCCCAGCAAATTTGTTAATTAAAGCGCCGATGGCAAACGCTAGGCTAATGCCTAGAATCCCGCCTAGAATACACACCAAAATCGCTTCTATCAAAAACTGCTGCATGATATCAGATTGCCTTGCACCCACTGCCATACGCACACCAATTTCACTGGTGCGCTCGGTGACTGAGACGAGCATGATATTCATGACGCCAATCCCCCCCACAATCAAAGAAATAATAGCTATCGACGAAACCAGTAATGTCATCGTGCCTGTGGTGGATTCAATCGTCTGACGGATTGAATCAGAGTTTTGAATACGAAAGTCATCGGTGCCGTGTCGCTGCTCTATCAAATCAGAAACAGCTTGCTCAGCGGCACTCGACGAGATAGTATTTTTTAATAGCACAATAAAACTATCTACATGACTGGTGCCAACCATTCTACGCATCACAGTGGTATAAGGCATATACAGGGTAGGGGTGTCTGAACTTGGACCAAAAGCTTGTTCAGATGGCTGCAATACACCGATGACGCGAGCGGGCACACTACCCACCAACATCACTTCACCAATGGGGTCGCTGACATTGCCAAAAAAGGCGGTTTTTGCATTATTATCAATAATTACATCTTGGGTCATCGAGGTGATACTATTGTCATTAAAGGTTTGCCCAAGCGCCAGTTTTTCGCCTTTCACCGTTAGATAATCTTTGCCCACGCCACTGACATTCACAGAAGCTTCTGTTTCACGGTAACGGGCGGTGGCGGTATTGCTGCTGACTTGTGGACTGACGCTTTGCACATAAGGCTGTTCTGCGACAGCATTGGCATCGGCATCTGTTAAATTATTATCATGGTATTTACGGCGAGGGTCACCAAATTTATAGCCATCTCGTACGGTTAAAGTATTGGTGCCTAAGGAGCTGATATCATTGAGAATTTTTTGTTGAGAGCCTTGCCCTAGACCCACTACCGATACCACAGAGGCAATACCGATAATAATACCTAACATGGTTAACAATGTCCGCATTTTATGCGCTTTCATTGCCAAAACAGACATCTTAAAGGCTTCAGATAAGCGGTCTAAAAACGCGGTCACACCAGATTTTTTGGCAAAATTTAGGTGTTGAACCTCCGTGGTTTTATCAAATCTATTGTCGGTATAATAATCTTTGAGAATCTGTCCGTCTTTGATTTCGATCACGCGTTCGGCTTGGGCAGCGATAGAAGGATCGTGGGTCACCATAATGATGGTATGACCTTGGCTATTTAGATTTCTCAAAATTGCCATCACATCTTTACCCGATTGGCTATCTAATGCCCCAGTCGGTTCATCAGCCAGGATAATGTCGCCACCATTCATTAACGCACGAGCAATAGACACACGCTGTTGCTGACCACCGGAGAGTTGGCTAGGGCGATTTTGGGTTTTTGTCCCAAGCCCTAAGTCGTCTAACAATTGGGTGGCGCGCGCTTCACGTTGCCGCACCGGCATCCCTGCATATACGGCAGGGACGGCGACATTGTCTCGGGCATTGAGGTCACCGAGTAAATGATAGCGCTGAAAAATAAACCCAAAATGTTCACGGCGAAGCTCGGCAAGTTCGTCTGCGCTGAGTTTGTCCACCGCTTTGCCATAGATGTGGTAACTACCTGCGGTCGCCTGATCTAAGCAGCCTAAGATGTTCATTAAGGTGGATTTACCAGAGCCTGATTGACCGATAATTGCGACCATTTCGCCTTCATAAATGGTCAAGTCAATCCCATGTAAAACCCGAATTTTTTCATCACCTGCAGGGAATTCGCGGATTAAATCCTTCACTTCCATAATAGGTTGTTTGGTGTCTTGCGTTATCATCAGCCGTGTATCTCACAGTTAGCATGCGTCATAGGTTACAATCAACGTTTACAATCTAGGGTTCTCATCTACCGATGACTAAATCATCGGTGGACGACCGTTATTTTTAGATGATGAACTTGATTTACTCACCGCTGCTTGACCCACAACCACCTTATCCCCTTGGTTGACGCCGCTAAGAATTTGGGTGGTAATACGATTGGTGACACCTGTTTTGACCGCTTGTTTTTTGGTACTACCATCGGCTTGTACGACTTCAACATAACTGCCTATTCTTGGGTCATTTTTGATTGCTGCAGCCGGTAAGCTAAGCACATTATTGACTTTGTTTTCAACAATATAGACTTGCGCTGTCATATTGATGCGTAGCGCGCCATCGGGATTGGGGACAGTAAAATAACCAATGTAATAAATTGCTGAATCCGTTGACGTCGATGAATCACTGGCGGTAGTGCCATCGGGCGCAGGTCCAATGGTCGACAGTGTGGCTTGGTATTTCTTATCTGGGCGTCCAATGATATTGAAATAAACAGGCAACCCTACTTTAAGGTTGACGACATCGGCTTCTGATATTTTGGCTTTCACGCGCACACTGCTCAAATCTGCCAATGTCACAATGGTGGGGGCTGATTGATTGGCATTTACTGTTTGCCCTTCTTTGGTGGTGATAGAAATCACCGTGCCTGACATCGGGGCAACAATTCGGCTATATCCAAGATTTTTTTCAGCCGTATTGACGTCCGTTTGCGATTTTTTTATGGTTTGTTGTGCACTAACAATATCGGCTTGCGATGAGGCAATATTTGCTTGGGCAGTCGCAATCGCTTCTTTGGCACTGTCTACATTGGCTTGCGCTGTTTTGACAGCGGTACCCGCTTGCTCCAGCTCTTGTTTGGAGATGGCATTCATGGCAAGCAAGGATTTTAGGCGATTGTATTCTGTTTGCGATTGTTGCAAGGTTGCTATTTTACCTTTCAAGTCGGCTCGCGCTGTGGCAAGCGCGGCTTGTTTGGTCTGATAGGCGGACTTGGTACTTTCCAAATTCGCTTTGCTTTGCTGTAAAGTAGCCTGCTGCGTGGTTAAGGTATTTTGCAGGGTAACTGGGTCAATTTGAGCAATAACATCGCCTTTTTTGACCGTATCACCAACCTCGACATACAATTTTGTTACTTCCCCTGACACCTGAGCCCCCACATCCACTTGTTTAATGCCTTCAATTTTGCCCGTCGACATCACACTGTTTTCAATATCGCTACGTTCGACATTGGCGGTGATGTAATTGGGTTTTTGGGGTTTGGGTTTAAAGTACCAATAAGCTAACGCTGCCAGCGAAATAACGATCAAACTTAAGATTGCCCATTTGAGCCATTTTTTTTGGGTAGCGGTCATCGTGCCAAGCCTTATCAAGGGATAAACAATTGAAAAAAATTAAATAAATACAGCTTTTTAACAGGGAGCATTAAAAGCTAAATGAGAATAAATTGCAATAAAAATAGGTAAGTCGCAAGGATTTTTAATTATAACGACATAATCTTACTGGATTATAAAATAAATGTTATGAGTAAGAAAAATGCATTAAAAATTTGGGGATAGTGGATTGTACGGTGACTTGATGGGCGTGCTGTTCGAAAATCTGCAAAGGTTGCGAAGCATTTTTAAAAGCAACTTTAAAAGTAACTTTTAAAGCAACTAATGAAATAATGGTTGACCCGCTAGGCGAAAAGCGAGTTGGTAGAGCAGCTCCCAAGCAGGTTGTTGCACCAGACCTTTGATGGCTTGGTCGGCTTTGTACAGTGCATCCGACCAGTTTCGGGTGGCGTCATGGGAATGACGATGCAGGGCTTTACTATACAGCTGTTGCTTACTTTGCCAAATGCCGAGGCTTTGATAGCTTGCCCCTGATTGCAAGCTTAAAATATTGCGCATGTCTTTGGCTATCATCCATAACACCAAACTCTCTGGTTCTTCACTGGCTTTGAGTTGCTGTAAGATTTTTGCAACCTGCGCGATATCACCTGCCAACATGGCATCCGATAAATCAAAGGTGGTAAACATAGATTGACTCACCAACCCATCAAACAGCTGAGACTCATCGATGGTCACGAAATGGGTAGGAGGATTCGCATCTGTTGTAGCATAAAGATAGGAGAGTCGCCACAGACTTTGGTAAGCTGCCAGCAAATTATGCTGAGTTTGTGCCATCAGCATTTGCCAAGCGGGTTTGGTGAGTTCGAGCCCAAAGTCTTGCGCGTGTTGCTGTAGCAGTTGTTCGCGTTGCTGTTCTTGATAAAGATGACATTCGATGACGTGACCAAATTTATCGCAAAGCGAAAAAAACGCACTGCTTTGGCTTTTCTTATCGTATTTATCACTGATAATGACTAAGCAATTGCTCTGATTACTCGTCGCAAATTGCGCTAATTCTGCTAACGCCTCTTTATCAGGTTTATGATTACTATGAACGACAATGGCTTTGTTGTCGTCAAACAGTGACAGACTGTTCAGCTCTGCCAAAACCGCTTGCCATGATTTGGCGCTGGTAATATCCATGCGCGAAATTGCCATATTATGTTGCCGCCAATTTGGCGACATTTTTTCTATCAGCCACTGTGACAACAACTCTTCATCGCCATGCATTAGCCACACCCCAGTGGCGGGGTCTTGCCTATTTTTGAGATGTTGAAAGGCATTTAAAAAATTGTACTGCATCAGCGTGTTATCAATTAAGTATCAATTAGGTTAGGGGGTGGTGGCGGTCGGCACTTTGGTGATTTTTGGAAGGCTCAGTGCGACATATTGGTCAGCAATACGCTGCGCCAGGTTGTCATACAACCATACTTTAATTTGCTCAGCTTGGGGATTGTCGGTCGCTACCACGCCTTGGTCATACTGATAACTGCGCTGTACTTGAATCGTATTGGTCAGCGTGCGGGGTTGACCATTTTCAATGGCGCGATAGCTCACCTCTGCGCTTAGCACCATGCGAATTTCGGTCAAAATACCGCGTAGCTGGTAGTTTTGCAGGCGAATGTTTTTGACTTCAATACTGGCAGGCAAGGCGTCATTTGATTGGGTGGTTGCATTTTTATCAATCACCCTATCTTGAGTGTTAATGCTTAGTTGGTCGAGTTGTTTTTTTAACGCATTTTTAACCGCATAGGCTTCAGGCGTGTTGTTAAAAATCAGCTCAGTGGTTGGGATATTCTGTGACATAGGCGCATCATACCCGCGTAGATGAAAACCACAGGCAGGTAGCTGCGTCAGTAACACACTGCTTAGGAAGATACGAAGAAATGGCTGATTCATATAGTTACCTGTCTGTTAGTTACCCATCTATGATTGTCGGTATTGCTTGTGATAACACTTTATTATGAAGCTTCAAGTTATTATAAAGCTTCAGGGTAAAAAAGGGCTTAGGTTGCCAATAAGCCCTTATAATCAATTAGGCTTTTACCACAATATTGACCAATTTATTGGGCACCACGATTTCTTTGACGATATCGCCGGTGATAAATTTAGCGACGCTGTCGAGTTGTTTGGCTTCGGCTTTTAACCAATCGCTGTCACTGTTTGGCGCCACCTCCATTTGACCACGGATTTTGCCGTTGACTTGCACCACCATGGTGATAGTGTCTTGTACCAAGGCTGAAGTATCAACGGTTGGATAGGTTAGTGTCATCACATCAATCCCTAAATCCTCAAGTAGGACTTCTGCCATGTGCGGCGCGTACATGGTGAGCAAGGTCAATAATGTTATAAGTGCTTCATTGGCTACCGCCAAATCGCTGTCTGAACGAATGTCAAACGCGGTGAGTTCGTTAGACAGCTCCATTAAAAATGACACAGGCGTATTGAGCGCCAAGTTTTTACCAAAGGCGTCATCTAATTTGCCGATCGTATCATGTGTTTTACGGCGTAGATTTTTAGCGGCTTTACTAAGCGACTGGGCGTCACTCACCGATAGCGTTGCTGCGGTTAAAGATTGTTGTGCCAGTGTGTCACCATGCTCGATGGTATAACGCCATACTTTTTTCAAAAAGTTATACGGACCCTTTAGACCGTCGTCAATCCATTCAAGCGTCTGGTCGACAGGCGCGGTAAACATGGTGTAAAGTCGAACCGTATCTGCGCCATATTGATCAATGGTCGCTTGTGGGTCGACACCATTGTTTTTTGACTTCGACATTTTCTCGATTTTGCCAATTTTGACAGGCTGACCATCGGCTTTTAAGGTCGCTTCGATGGGCTGACCTTTATCGTTGTAGCGGATATCAACTTCTTCTGGAAAGTAATAGGATTTGCTACCATCGGCATTTTCGCGAAGATAAGTACCCGCCAAGACCATGCCTTGGGTGAGTAAATTGGCAAAAGGTTCATCACCTTGCACCAAGCCTTCATCACGCATGAGCTTGTGGAAAAAACGCGCATACAGTAAGTGTAACACGGCGTGCTCAACACCACCTACATATTGATCTACAGGTAGCCATTTATCGGCCGCGACTTTATTAATCATCCCATCGGTATAATTGGGTGATGCAAAACGCGCGTAATACCAGCTTGATTCTACAAAAGTATCAAAGGTATCGGTTTCGCGTTTGGCAGGCTTGCCGCAACATGGGCAGTTGACATCGGTAAATGAAGCAAGATTGTTGAGGGGATTGCCACGCCCATCGGGTACCACATCTAAAGGTAATACCACAGGCAGCTGACTTTCAGGAACAGGTACTGTACCGCAGTCGGCACAGTTGATAACCGGAATTGGGCAACCCCAATAACGCTGACGAGATACTCCCCAATCGCGTAGCCGATAATTGATGGTTTTTTTACCCAAGCCTTTTGGCTCAAGTTGGGTTAAGATTTTGTCAAAGGCTTGTTTAAAATTTAAACCGTCTAACTCACCCGAGTTAATAGCCACGCCATTTTGCTTATCGCCATACCAGTCTTGCCAAGTCGTCGCATCAAACTGTTGACCTTGCTTATGATGTTCGTCTAGGTCAATCACTTGTTTGATAGGTAACTGGTATTTATTGGCAAATTCAAAGTCGCGTTCATCATGCGCAGGGACTGCCATGACAGCGCCAGAACCGTAGCTCATTAATACGTAGTTAGCGACCCAAACAGGCACTTGCTCACCTGTCAACGGATGGGTGACAGTCAGACCCGTATCCATACCCATTTTTTCAGCTTTGGCTAAGTCTGCTTCGGCAACTGAGCCTTTTTTGCAGGCTTCAATAAAGCTTTGTAGGGCAGGATTTGTCGCAGCAGCGTGTTTTGCTAGTGGATGCTCAGCTGCCACCGATACATAAGTCACGCCCATTAAGGTATCTGGGCGGGTAGTAAATACATCTAAGGTTTTTTCTTCACCATTTAAGATATAGGGAAAATGAATTTCCATGCCTTCAGAGCGACCAATCCAGTTGCGCTGCATGGTAATTACTTGCTGCGGCCAATGACCTTCTAGCTTATCCAAATCATTTAACAGCTCGTCTGCATAGGCGGTGATATTAAAGTAGTACATGGGGATTTCGCGTTTTTCAATTAGCGCACCTGAGCGCCAACCGCGACCATCCACCACTTGCTCATTGGCAAGGACGGTATTATCAACAGGGTCCCAATTCACCGTTGAGAGTTTTTTGTAGACCAAGCCTTTTTTGAACAGTTGTACAAATAGCCATTGTTCCCACTTATAGTATTCTGGCGTACAAGTGGCAAATTCACGTGACCAGTCAATCGATAGTCCTAATGATTTAAGCTGCGCGCGCATGTTATCAATGTTTGAAAACGTCCACGCAGCAGGGGCGACAGCGTTGGCAATCGCTGCATTTTCTGCAGGCATACCAAACGCATCCCAGCCCATTGGCTGCAATACTTCATAACCCTTTAACCGATAGTAACGGCTCAACACATCACTAATCGTGTAGTTGCGCACGTGCCCCATATGCAGCTTGCCACTGGGGTAGGGAAACATAGACAGCAAATAACGTGACGGCTTATCAGATGCCGCATTATTTACTTGATAGCGATTTTGCTGTTCCCATTTTTGTTGTTGGGCGGGCTCAATCTCTTGGGGTTGGTATTGACTGGTTAAAGCTGAATTACTCATAATGGTCTGAATTTGCAGTATTTGAATGGGAAGGTATTTTAAGCCCCATAGCATAGCGTAAAACCGTAAAAATTGCGATAAAAAAAGGAGCCAATATGAGCATCACCATCTACGGTATCAAAAATTGTAGCACCATGAAAAAGGCGTTTGATAAATTAACTGCACTGGGTTTGGAGTATGAATTTTTTGACTATAAAAAACAGGCGATAAATAAACCGACATTAGCACATTGGGTCGAAACAGTTGGTATCGACAAAATCATGAATAGCAAAGGCACAACCTACCGCAAACTTAGCGATGCGCAAAAAGCCCAAATAAAGCAAGATGTGGATGCTGCGTTAGATATGATGGTGGCTAAGCCAAGTATGATTAAGCGCCCGATTGTCGTCTCAAACAATGAGTTAATCATTGGTTTTGATGAAACTGCCTTTGAAAAACTAGGCATGTAAAACTAGGCAAGTAAAGAGGGACAAGTCAATCGCCAATAAAAAAGCGAGTAACTAAAACTCGCTTTTTTAAGTGGCGGGTAAAAATTACTTTACCACACTAGCAACCGCAGATTTTACCGCATTTGCAGTTTCAACTGGGGTAGAGGCTGCACCACGTTCCTTATTGACGATAGTTTGTGGCGTCATCACAGAAGCGTCTTGTTTGTGATCGCTTAATGAATAAACATACGCCGCCAATAACATAATACGCTCGTTACCCAATTTGGTATCCCAATGTGGCATCACACCGGCACGGCCGTTACGTAACGTAGTACGAACCGTTTCACGGTCGCCACCATATAACCAAATGTCATCCGTAAGATTCACCGCACCGATATCATGGTTACCTTTACCATCTTTACCGTGACATACCGCACAGTTGGTATCAAAAATAGCCTTACCTTGATTAACCAAAGTTTGGTTCAACTGACCATTTTCTTTTGAACCATGACCGGGTGATAGTGACAAAACGTATTCAGCTGCGGCGCGAACACCATCTTCGCCAATCTGCGCTTTCCAAGCTGGCATACCACCGACGCGACCATGATTAAGGGTTAACAAGATTTTATCGGGTGTACCGCCATAAATCCAGTCATTGTCCGTCAAGTTTGGATAACCGGGTGCACCATGCGCTTGTGAGCCATGACACACTGAACAGTTTTGTAAGAACAAACGCTGACCAATTTTAATCGCTTGAGGATCTTGAGAGAGTTTTAGAACGGCAGGTGCCAGTCCTACAATACCTTTATCAATTTGCGATTTTAATTCGGCATTCGGTTCTGCATTTTTAGCTTGCTGCGCTTGTAATTTAGCAAGGCTGTCAATTTGCGCCGTTACTGCTTTGTCTTTTAAGATTTTATCATTGAACGTGCCAGTAAATACAGCATTATTGCGCTCAAGATCGGATGCTAATTCATTAGCACTGGTCCAAGGAACATCTTGACCATCTACTTTTACCGTAGTAATACCTTTCCATGAGCCTGGCATTACTGATGGGAACAATAGCATGTATAGTAGTGCCCAAGCTAATGAACCCCAAAAGATTACTAACCACCATTTTGGTAATGGACGGTCAAACTCTTGGATACCATCGTATTCATGGCCTGTGGTACCGTCATCCGACATTTTTGGGCGATAACCCAATACACCGACTAACCAGAACAAAATCCAAGCCCAACAAGCGATGGAAAATAGGGTTATCCAAAAACTCCAAAATCCACTCATTTTTTATCCTTATTGCGTTGTGATGCACCTGTTAGGTCTTCGTCATCTAACGCAAGTTTTGCATCTTCTTCAAATCGTTTGCGATTCTTTGGCGAGTAAGCCCACCAAACAATCGCAATAAAAGCGATAAACGCTGCGACCGTTGCGATACTGTGTAATGTGCCCAACATTAACGTTGACCTTTCATTGCAGTGCCCAGTTGTTGTAAATATGCAACAACAGCATCGAGCTCAGTTTTACCTTGTACCGCATCAGGTGCACCTGCAATATCAGCATCGCTATAAGGCACACCAAAATGGTCACGGAATAGACGCATTTTTGCTTGTACTTCTTTAGGGTTAACGTCATTTTTTGCTAACCAAGCAAATGATGGCATCACAGACTCAGGTACCAATGATTGTGGGTTAATCAAGTGTTCACGTTGCCAGTCATCAGAATAGCGTCCGCCCACACGCGCAAGATCAGGTCCAGTACGTTTAGAACCCCATAAGAAGGGATGATCCCAAGCGGATTCAGCTGCGCGCGAGTAAGGTCCATAGCGTTCCACTTCAGCCCGAAGAGGACGAACCATTTGGGTATGACAGACGTGACAGCCTTCACGAATATAAATATCACGACCTTCCATCTCAAGGGCAGTCCATGGCTTCATATTGGGCAAAGGTTGGTTAACTTCTTTGGTATAAATCAATGGCACGATTTCTACCAAAGTCGCAAAACTAATAGCTACAACGATTAGGATAACTAAAAGACCCGTGTTTTTTTCAATAATTTCATGATTGAGTTGCATGAGTCTCTCCTTAAATCTGTTTTACGGTAGCAGTTTCTACTACAGGTGTAGTGGTATCCGCTACTTCAACAGTTTTAGTGCTTGGCATCGTGATAGTTTTGTAGACGTTGTAAGCCATGACGACCATACCTGTGACATACAATAAACCACCAAATGCACGACCAATGTAAGGATAGTGCGAGAACAAGACAGTATCAACGAAACTATATACCAGCGTTCCATCTGGATTTGTAGCACGCCACATCATACCTTGACCAATACCTGAAATCCAAAGCGATACGATGTAGAAAATAGTACCTGCCGTAGCCAGCCAAAAGTGCGTGGTGATTAAATCAGTTGAATACATTTTTTGTTTGTTCCAAATACGTGGAATCAATACATATAATGAACCAACGGTAATCATACCAACCCAGCCTAACGCACCAGAATGCACGTGACCAACGGTCCAGTCAGTATTGTGGGATAACGCATTGACAGTTTTGATTGACATCATCGGACCTTCAAACGTTGACATCGCATAGAAGGACAGTGCAACAATCAAGAAACGAATAATAGGGTCTGTGCGAAGTTTATCCCAGCTGCCAGATAAGGTAAGTACACCATTAATCATACCGCCCCATGAAGGCGCAAATAAAATGATTGAGAATACCATCCCTAAAGACTGTGCCCAGTCAGGGAGTGCTGAATAGTGAAGATGGTGACCACCCGCCCACATATAAGACGCAATTAACGCCCAAAAGTGGATAATAGATAAACGATAAGAGTAAATAGGACGACCGATCTGTACAGGCACAAAGTAATACATCATACCCAAAAACGCGGCTGTTAAGTAAAAACCTACGGCGTTGTGACCATACCACCATTGCACCATAGCGTCAGTTGCACCGCCAAACAAGGAATATGACTTCCAAAAGCTCAGAGGGATTGACATACTATTGACAATATGCAGTAACGCAATGGTCAAAATAAATGCAGCAAAGAACCAGTTAGCAACATAGATATGCGAGGTTTTGCGTTTCAATAACGTACCAAAAAACACAATAGCATAAGATATCCACACCACGGCAATTAAAATATCAATGGGCCATTCAAGCTCAGCATATTCTTTAGTTGAGGTTAAACCCAAGGGTAGGGTAATAATTGCGGCAACAATAACAAGGTTCCATCCCCAAAAGGTGAACCAGGCTAGATAAGGTGCGAATAAACGCGTTTTACACGTTCTTTGAACGATATAATATGAAGTTGCGAATAACGCACAACCACCAAATGCAAAAATCACCGCGTTGGTGTGCAATGGACGCAAGTGGCTAAATGTTAGCCAAGGGATACCAAAATTGAGGGCAGGCCATGCCAATTGTGATGCAATGAACACCCCAATTGCCATACCGATAATACCATATACTACCGCCATGATTGAGAACAACTTAATGATGTCCACTTCATAATCATCGGTAATAGGTATTGCTGTGTTTTGTAAATTCATTCGATGATTTCCTTTACAGCCTATATTATCAACAAGTTTAAGCAGAAATCTCCTTTGTGCCTGTCAATAAAACTATCAGGTCAGATACGTTGGCACTAGTTATTTTTTTATAAGATAGGCTAACTGTTTAGTGGCTAGTTTCACGATGAATTTTAAAGAAATTAGCGGCTAAATCTTGACGCAAAACAGTAAATTTACAAGCAGTAAAATAGGCTCAAACTCACGATTCTCACCAAGTATTGTAACTTAATCTTTGCTAAATATCATCTAATGTAACGTTCATACCGCAAAAAAAAATTACACACCAACTATTATAATATGAAAAATAAAAAAAACCATGTAAATTGTGGGGATTTTTTTTAACATCCCATACACTATCTAGTAACAATGCTAAAAATGGTTAACCGAGCGCCATTATCGTTGTTCTATAAATAGGTTTATTATGGGTTAGAGAATTGTCATTCTTACAAAATCTCGGTAAGATGCACAAGTTCTAATACAACTAACGACAATGAGGATTTAAAATGGCTAAAATTTTAACACAAGAATGGTTTGATAAAGTTGACGAATTAACTAACAAAGCAGGTGACCTAAATCTCCCACCCGCGATTAAAAATATGACGATTAATTTACAAGTCACCGATAGCGACAATCAAGAAGTCAATGCAGCTTTTTACGATGGTACGATTCATCAAGGTTTAAAAGATGGCGCTTTAACCACCTTAAAACTTGATGCCGATACCTTAAAAGCGATATTTTTAGATCGTGATATGAACCGTGCGATGGAAGCCTTTATGTCTGGCAAAATCCGTGTCGAAGGCGATATGGGACAATTAATGTCTATCCAAACTGCAAGCCCAAGCGCTGAGCAAAAACAGCTTTTCAAAGACATCTTAGCCAATACACAAGTGTAATCGGGTTAATAGCATAATAGATGTTATTGCTAGCATCATCCGTGTGTTAAGCGAAATATCACTAACACCCCGAGCACAAAGAAAATCATCGATAATATTCGGTGATTTTTTTTATCGGGCGCTTGGGTAGGATACAGTAGCAAAGCTGTGGTATAAACCATCAGACCATTGACTGGGCTAGTTTGAGTGGCTAAGGTGGTTTGGGGTGCTAAGGTCGTTTGAGTAGATAGTCGGAGTGGGCTGTGATTTACCAATCCAGTCTGGGCTTGGATAGCGTCTGAAGTAGAAACTGCGGATTTAGTCGACTGATTTGGCATGGGTCATCTTCCCAAAATAACTGATAGAACACTCACAAAACGCTAGCGGCTGATATTGGGTAGGCGGTTGAGCCGCTATAGAATTTATGACGTTGATTGATAAAAATTGATTAAAATCAAATTTAAAATAACGATAATATAAAATTATAGTCAATTCAATGAATTAAATAAAATAAAGGGCAAAATTTACATTTATTTACAAAATAATAAAGCCACTGTCATAGTCGGCAGTGGCTTCGAGAAATTTAACCAATGATTTTAGCGGGGAAAGGCTTAAAACGCTCTATAATTGGTGGCTGCTTTTTTCTGATTTTCCATAAAAATAGCGCCCTGTAGCCAGATGTTGGCTTGAATATAGTCATTGACTTGAATGGTTGAGTCGATGTTATCGGCGTTGACCGCTAAACGAATAACAACAGGATTATCAAGGCTTTCACGTAATATCACCACATCAAGCAATACAAATTCAACGCCATTAAAGCTGGCAGTCTGTTTGCCAATAATTTGACCTTGACACCAAGCTTCATCTTGTTGACCGATGGTTTCACCAAATAAATAAGCACACATGTGACCGACGTTGATTTCAATTGGCTCCAGCGGCAAGTCGTTTTCGCTAGGTTGCCAAGCGGCGATTTGGGCTTCAAGGTCTTTTGGCGCAACGTTATTATTTTTGGTCAAAATATCATTAAAAGCGCGGTGATAGCGAATCGCTTCAGGGTCATCAACCACAATGGTTTCTGAGCGGTTACTCAAGCTTACGTTGTAAGCAAATGCACTCAGATTGATTAAGTAGCGGTGATTTTTTTCATAGTTGTGCGCATTGATGGCATAATACTGGTCAAATACATACAGCACGGTATTGTCATCAGTTTTTAAGCGCAAAATTGCCTCTATCTGATTGTCACATTTATAGACACCTTCAATAGTGACCCATTGCCCATAAGGACTATTGACACAAGGAAACGCATTAATCAAACGTTTGGGTGAGCGATTACTATCAATTTCAATCACTTGATTGACATGAATTGGCTGATTACCCGATAGTAAAATATGCGAAGACGTAGCGTTGGTAGTCTTTAGTGGGGTAGGCATGGTGGCAGTATCGATATGCGATTGCAACCAATTTGGGACGTCATCGGGAATATTATTAGTAAAACATGACCAGTGATCTGCATGACCAACCACTTGATCACAGTTTAGACTAATCGTATTGGGGGCATTTGAAGAAGGGGGTTGGTGAGTATTGGTCATAAGACGTCCTTTAAGTAACAACAGGTTTATCAGTAACAACAGGCTTATGTTGCAAACAAACTTAATAAACTAAACAGCTGTCACGATATTTATCAAAATTTTAATGATTACATTATCAGCTATCAATAGGCTAATATGAGCCTTCAAATCATCCCGATTAAATTAACGAGTATCATCTATTAACCTATCTGTTAACAATGGATTAACCCTTGATTAAGCAGGGATGAAATTTAATTCTGCTATGTTAATGGGGACATGCAGAATTTTTTCACCTTATTTTGCTTAAAACATCCACAATTTATTGCGCAGATATGTTTGATTCTGCGAATTTTTAGCAAAATTGCAAAAAAACTTTTGCCAAAATGGTAAAAAAATGTGTCAGACTAACACGCTTTTAGCAGGCTTGAATAATAGTTTTAGACATAAGCTATTTCTTTGCCTGCTTGTATCATCAAAATAGTGATAATTTTTAGGAATGCTATGTTTCGACCGTTGGCTTTGTTTTTAGGATTACGGTATACCCGTGCTGAGCGAAGTAACCGATTTATTTCTTTTATTTCTTTGATTTCAATGGTGGGTTTGACGCTTGGCGTCGCTGTGCTCATTACCGTGTTATCGGTGATGAATGGCTTTGACCGCGAACTCAAGAGTCGTATTTTGGGGATGGTACCGCAAGCCACTGTCACTGCCAGTGAAATTATCCCAAATTGGCAGACGCTAGCGCAAACGATTCAAAAAAACCCCAAAGTTGAAGCCGTCGCACCTTTTATCCAATTACAGGGTATGCTCACCGCAAATGGACAAGTTGCTGGTATCATGGTGACAGGTATTGAGCCAAGCTATGAGAAAAAAGTCTCGATTATTCATCAGCATATGGAAAGTGGTAGTGTCGATAGTCTAAAAGCAGGTCAATTTGACATTGTGATTGGCAAGCAAATGGCGGATTCACTGGGGGTGAAACAAGGCGATATGGTCACTTTGGTGTTGCCAGAAGCTTCGCCATCGCCTGCTGGCGTGATTCCGCGCTTCAAGCGTTTTACCGTCACTGGGGTGTATGACATTAGCCCTGAAGTCAACAATATTATGGCATTCATCCCGATGAATGATGCGGCTACGTTATTGCGTCTGCCTGCGGGGGCGCAAGGTATTCGCATGAAGCTAAAGGATTTGTTTGCCGCACCACAAGTGGCTCAGCAAGCAGCGAGCCTTGCACCCAATATGCTTATGCCTAGTGACTGGACATCGACGCATGGGAATTTATTTGGTGCCATCCAAATGGAAAAAGCCATGGTGGGGTTATTGCTGTTTTTGATTATTTTGGTTGCTGCATTTAACATCGTCTCATCCTTAGTGATGCTGGTGACTGATAAAAAGGCGGACATTGCGATTTTAAAAACCTTTGGTGCGTCGCCTAAGCTCATCACCCAAGTGTTTATGGTGCAAGGATTGTTTATCGGGGTGATTGGTACCGTCGCGGGAACTATTTTGGGCGTGATTTTAGCGTTGACCGTGAGCGATGTGGTAGGCGGTATTAATAGTTTATTTGGGTTACATTTATTTGATGCGTATTTTGTCAACTATTTACCTTCACAACTTGAATGGAAAGACGTAGCCATCATCGTGGCAGCCTCACTGGTAATAAGTTTTGTGGCAACCATTTATCCAGCACGCCGAGCAGCTAGCATCCAACCGGCTCAAACATTGCGTTATGAATAGGAGTGAGCCATGACGGCGATTTTAACAGGAAACAATATTACCAAGACCTATCAAGATGGTAAAACCACCACGAATGTGCTCAATCATTTGGATATCAGTATTAACAGTGGCGAGCGCATTGCCATTGTTGGCACGAGCGGGTCGGGTAAAAGTACCTTGCTACATATCTTGGGTGGCTTAGATGTGCCGACCAGTGGGGAAGTTTGGTTACATGGGCAACGCATCAATGATCTCAATGAAACCCAGCGCGGTGAGCTTCGTAACCAGCATTTGGGCTTTATCTATCAGTTTCACCATTTGTTAGCGGAGTTTACTGCCATTGAAAATGTAGCAATGCCGCTATTGATGCGAAAAGCAGTGCCAATCGCAACGGCGCGTCAACAGTCTATTGAATTATTGGAAAAAGTAGGGTTGGGGCATCGGTTGACGCATCGCCCAGGCGAGCTGTCTGGCGGTGAACGTCAACGGGTGGCGATTGCCAGGGCGCTGGTGACAAAGCCTTCATTGATACTGGCAGATGAACCCACAGGGAACTTAGACTACGCCAATGCGCAGGCGGTGTTTGAAATCCTCTCAGAACTACAAAAAGATTTTAATACCGCGCTGTTGATGGTCACCCATGACCGGCAATTGGCGCAGTTGGCGGATAAGCAATTGGCCTTACAAAATGGCACGTGGGTGGCTTAATACTCATCGAGTAGCCAGCCGCTGATAAAAGCAAAGTATTCGCGAAACCACACATTTGGACGGATATACCAAGGAGTGTCAGACCCGACTACCTGTAAATTGGTATATCCTTGTCGTTTGCCAATAAGGCTTGCGCGCAAGGTGTGAAAATCACTGGTGACTGCGATTATCGGTTGATTTAAGGCAATCCCTTGCTGCGCTAAAATCGTTTTACTATTGACAAAGTTGAGCTCGGTGCTGGTGCTTTGTTCTTCAAGCGCAATATGCGCTAAGCTTATACCATAGGTGTCATGTAAATAGTCCGCCATCGCTTTGGCTTCACTGACATCCTCCCCCGCATCAAAACCACCACTGGTTATCACAACTGCGTTTGCAAAACGCTTGATGACTTCAGATGCTTTATCCAACCGCAGTTTTACCGCATCGGTCGGCTTATTATCTTTTGTTCCGCCACCTAAGACAATAATCGCTTGCGCTGCTTTAGGATGGTTATCGGTATTAAAGTGCTGTTTTAAATAGCTGACAAAGACACAAAAACTTATCAACCATACAAAAAATAATAGCCAAATCAGCTGCCATAGTTTTTTTAATGACGGCTGTGACGCCAAATAAAGTTGGATACGCTCCCAATATACCGCATGGCCTAAAAAAATTAGCCCTATGCCCAATGGCACTAGGGTGCCAATATGAAAAACACGATTGACCAGCAATAGCCCGCAGTCAATAACCAGTATTAATCCTGCAATCCCTAGACTGATTTGAATACTTTTTTTCCCTACGGCTGAGGTATTGTCATTGCCGCTAATCAATTGAGTCAACATCGATTAATAATTTCCAAAAGTTGCTATTTGTTTTACTATATCGTTCATTCGATAATTGTAAGGGAAGTAGCGAGCTATCGCTATCTTTATCAAGGATGAAACATGATTTGGCTCATCACTGTTGCCAGTTTGTTGGGTTTTTTAGTGGTAAATACACTAGCAAATCAACCCTGGATGATAGGTTCTGCGCTAACAAGTTATGAGATAGCCAGTTATGATGCAAAAATTTGGCAGATGTTATCAGTAGCCCTGTTGATAGCGCTGCTAATCAATGTAGGTTTATACCATGGCTGCAACCGTAAACAGCTAAAAAGAGCCTCGCCAAACCCTGCATTCGCCTACCGTTTTGCCTTACCGTTATTATCAAGCTTTATCTTTTTGTTGACGCTCATGTTGAGTGCCAGTTACGGTTTATATCATTACAAGCGGTATGAAAACGCGTTATTGCCCTCAGCGCTCACAGTGAATGCTATCGTTGAATCGCATCAGATCAGCGATACGGTGAGCCAAATAAGCCCATTATCAAATGATAATGCCCTAATTGGCAATGGTTTCATCAAACAAATCCTGCAAGTCCGCGTTGATGAGGGCAGCGATGCTGATGCATCGTCACCAACCCCTCAACCACCATTAACGGCACTCATTAGCGCTAACATCAAAGATAACCCTGATTGGGAATCGACCTTGTCGCAGTTAAGACCTGGCATGCAGCTTAACGTAAAATTACAGCTTGAGCCCATTGCACAGCCTAAGCCTACAAATTTACCCAGCAATGCCAAACCGCTCATGCTAGGGTTTGATGAAGCGCAATGGTTAAGGCAGCGTGGGGTGCAAGCAAAGGGAGTGATCATCAGTATTGAAAAAACGAGCCTACGGGAATTTAACGTAACCCGTGTGAAAGACCGTATGGTTATTGCTATTGAACAATTGCGCTGGCAACTACGCCAAAAAATCCTCGCCAATTTGCATAGAGCCCTGCTGAAACAATCCACCTCTATAGTTAATGCTAAAAATACCGATATTGCCCAACCCGTGCTTAAAAGTTCTGGTCAAAATTCTAGTCAGAGTGCTAGTCAAAGTTCTGGTCAAAGCGCTATCCAAAGCCATGCAATCTTATTGGGGCTGTTAACGGGTGATAAAAGTCTGATGGATAGCGACCTTAAGAACCGCTATCAAGTCACGGGAATTAGCCATTTATTGGCAATTTCAGGCCCGCATGTGCTGATGCTCGCCGCTATCGTATCCATTTTTGTATTATGGCTCGTTAAGTGGCTTGTGCCCCAGCTGTTGGTCAAATTACCGAGTAGTTTATTGGTGCTTTGGGTGAGTGTGGTGATAGCAGGGTTTTATGCGCTGCTGGTGGGTTTTGAAATACCTGCCCAGCGGACATTTTGGATGCTGTTACTGCTTACGCTGTCGAAACAGTTATTGGTTAATTTTTCTGCTTATCGGCTGTTGGCTTGGGTTGCGTTAGGCATGATTTGGCTAGAAACGACGGCAGTCGGGCAAGCAGGGTTTTGGTTGTCCTTTGTGGCGGTGGTTTTACTGTTAAAATTTAGCGAGACAATAGGGACAGTTAGCGCCGTTGAAATTAAGGATGTTAGTCAGTTACTAGCGCCTACTGCACGCAGCGATGTGCTGAGTGGTTTTGTTAAAATCATAAGCCATCAATTCAAGGCGTTATTAAAACTACAAATTTGGCTATTTGTTTGGATGCTGCCCATCGTGGTGTGGTTTTTTGGCAAAGTATCGGTTATTGGCATCTTGGTAAACTTGCTAGCCGTACCATTTTTAGGGTTGGTTGTTGTACCCTTGGATATGTTGGCAGGCGTCGTTAGTTGGCTACCTGTGGTAGGGGATTGGCTGAGCCAAATCATTTGGTCGATGCTAACAACCCTGCTCAATGTATTTCATCTTTTGCTCAACCAACTTATCGACACGGGTATTGCCAAGCAATCATTTTTCGCCTTGTCACAAACCCAGCTTGCACTGTGTTTGTTAATTGCGCTACTGGGATTGTTAAAAGGCTTGTTGCCTAGAATGCTGATGTTGCCACTGGCTATCCTGTTGATATTATTGCCACTACAGCAGCGAAGTTTAAGTAACAACAAACCGACTCTAGCAGTTGGTGATAACCCTAAACTGGTCATCAGTTTATTAAAGAAAGGCGATGATAGCTGGCTTATTTTGTCCGATAACCAAGTCAAAGCCGCGCAGACGGATAAACCCAATTTTTTGAAAACCAAACAAGCTATCAGCAATGTTGCGGCTGATAAAGAAATCAGTTCGCTGTTGAACCGTGATATCTATCCGCTGTTGGCAAATCAGCAGGTTCACCGATTAACTGGGGTGATTAGTCAAACGCCCAGTGTCCGCGTCAATGAGCTGGTGCAACAACTTGCCACCAATCTACCTGTTCAAGCCTACTGGCTGGCAGGGTATGATGTCGAACACAGCAGGCTTGATGTGACAGATAAGGCTGTATCTACAAGTTTTCGCGCGATTACACCTCGCAGTTGCCAAACCGCGCAACGTTGGCAACAAGATGGCTTGGAAGTGACAGCGGTGTCAGGATGGCACTTGGATTTAGCCTTAACCGATGAGCAAAAGCTAGCGACCCAAAGCTGTTATATTCACATCCGTTTTATGCCACCAACTAGAAAGCCCTACGATGTGCTGATGTTGGCAGGTAAGAGCGATATCCCCATGCAAATGACTGAAAAATTATGCACGGTATCGGCGACGCATTTACTCATTCAGCCCTATAATTTATCCATTAAACCATCGTGGCTAGCATTGACGAAACCTTCCTTACTGCATGTGGTGACAGGCGTGTATAAGTCACAAAAACTGGGTGAAGATAGCCAATTATCGCTGACTAGTTGGTCAGTGGATAACCCTGCCGACCACCCGTTCGAAGTCCTGTATGCCGATCAAGTGGGCGCGGTAATGTACGCGCTCGCCCCAGATGATACGGACTGATACTTGACGATTTGGCTACAAGGGAGTGATTGTAATTTTGACCGCTTCCCCCTATCATGGGCGGTAAATTACCTATTGCAAAGGAACTTTTATGTCAGATAATTGGCCACCCGATCCCAACCAACCCTCACAATCAAAGCCACCCGTTCAACCAAACCATGCGCAAAACTTGCCACCCAATGCGCCATACGCAGGCCAAGAATGGCAATTGCTAGAAAAAACCCTGATGGCAAGCCTTGTGGAGCAGCGCCGTGCAAGACGCTGGGGTATTTTCTTTAAGCTCATCACCTTGGGCTATGTGCTACTATTTGGCGCGGCGGTAGCAAAAGGCTGTAGTGGTTCTGCCAAAAGTGGCATGAGTGATATCGATATGAGCAAACCGCATTTAGCCGTCGTCGATGTCAAAGGCGTTATCAGCAGCGACAATGAAGCCAATAGTCAAGCGGTGGGCGAGGCATTGACGGAAGCGTTTAACAACGACCAAGCGCAAGCGGTAGCATTACGCATCAACTCACCGGGTGGCTCGCCTGTACAATCCGATGAAATCTGGCAAACCATGACCGAATTAAGAAAGGCGCATCCTAACAAAAAACTGTATGCCGTTATCGAAGATATGGGTGCTTCAGGCGCGTATTATATCGCATCTGCAGCTGATGAAATTTGGGTCAATCCCTCAAGCTTGGTCGGCTCAATCGGCGTGATTATGCCAAGCTACAATGTCCAAGGTTTGATGGATAAATTTGGCGTGAAAGATGGCACCATGACAGCCGGTGCGCACAAAGATATTTTAAGCATGAGCCGCCCGCTCTCCGAGTTTGAGCGCCAGCATGTACAAGGTGTCCTTGATAACACCCACGCCCATTTTATCAATGCTGTCAAACAAGGTCGTGGCAATCGCCTCAAAAACCCTGACGCCAATCAGCTTTTTTCTGGGTTATTTTGGAGTGGTGAGCAAGCGATTAATCTCGGTTTGGCGGATAAAAAAGGCGGCATCAGCACCCTTGAGTCTCAGCTAAAACTAGATAATGTCGTGGAATATAACCCAGAAGACCCAGTGAAAAAAGTGTTCGGTAAATTTGCTAGCCAAATCGGCTATGGGTTTGGCGAAACGGTCTCCAAAGGCTTTGCTAGCCAATTAACCCACGCGGCTGCAAATGACAAAGGGATGCAATAACCATGTCATCTGAGACGAGCCAGCATCCGTTAGCCAATAGTTTGCCTTCTGCACCAACGCTAGCAACAGGGACAGGGGGCGTAACAGAGATAGGAGAGGCAGGGCAGACAGGAGCGATAGCGCAAAAACCGCTGATACACTTTGCGCATGCCAATGGGATTCCATCACGTAGCTATCAATATCTGTTTGATTTGCTGAGTGATGAATTTGATATTGTCTATATTCCAGCGTTAGGCATTGACCCGCGTTATCCGGTTGATAATCATTGGCAAAAACTGACCCAACAAGTGATTGATAGCATCCAAGCGCACCTAAGCGCGCGCGGGCAAACCAAGGTCATCGGATTAGGGCATTCGCTTGGTGCATTGTGTACGCTGCAAGCCAGCTATCAGGCGCCCGAGCTATTTAGCCAAGTGATTGCCTTAGACCCGCCCCTCATTCATGGCTACTATTCGATGGCACTGCATTGGGCAAAACGCTTTAGCCCACGGTTGGTAGATAGGCTCACACCTGCAGGTCTATCAAGCCATCGCCGTGACACGTGGCCAAGCCGTGAAGTCGCCTACGAGCATCTGCGGCATAAAGCATTCTATCGACACTTCGATGAGCGCTGTTTTAATGATTTTATCCGTGATGGTTTGACTGATACCGCAGATGGACAAGTGACGCTTACCATTCCAAAAGCGGTGGAAGTGGCGGTGTTTCGCACTAATCCCTCGCTTTACTGGCAAAAACCTAATCATCCGCCGGCTGTCCCTGCCAAGCAAATAATTGGTAAAGATAGCCTGTTTCTCAAACGTGGCTTTCCTGCGCTGGTCAAACAGCGTATGGGCATTGATTTTGAAGTGCATGAAGGCGGGCATATGTTTCCGCTAGAATACCCAGCCAGTACGGTTGAACGAATCAAAGCGCTTATTCACTCAGTCAATCATGATATCCAGTAACAACACAAATATCCATTAAAGGGTTTAATGTGCAAAATTTATCGTTACAGCCTAGCACCCCCATCTACGATTTGCCAAAGACCATTGTGCTATCTATGGTGTTATTGGCGGTGTTTTTTGCCAGTCAATTGATTGGCGTGGTGTTATTTGCACCATGGGTGCTACAAGATGCCGCAAATTTGGCTATCGCTGAAAAAGTGTTGCAGGGCAGTGAAAACGGCACCTTAATGAGTCTATCGCTAGGCTTTACCTTAGCCATGGTGCTCGGCTGCGTTTATTTGTTTATTCGATTCAAAAACAGCCGTATCAAAGATTATCTTGCCCTCAAGCCCTTTACTTGGTATCAGTTGTTACAATGTAGCGCGCTACTGATTGTGCTAAATGTTATCATCAATCTAGTTACCGTCTGGCTGGGTCGCGAGCCCATGATGTTTATGGACAATCTTGCCGAGTCCGCGCATCCACGGTGGCTGCTTGTGCTGGCGATGGTGGTATTTGCGCCGATTTATGAAGAAGTGATATTTCGCGGGTTTATGTGGACAGGGCTTGCCAGCTCAAAGCTTGGTATGTGGGGCGCCAGTGTGCTAACCAGTATTGTATTTGCGGTGATTCATATGCAATACGGGGTGGTCGAGTTGTTGGGGATTTTTTGTCTAGCGATGTTATTTAGCTATGGGCGTATCATGTCAGGGTCACTGTTATTGCCTGTGGTGTTGCATATGATGAATAATGGCTTGGCGATGTGGCAGTATTTATACAGTTAGTCTTTTTTAGCTAACTTTTAACCCTCATTTAACGCCAACACCGCCTCACCCGCTTCACGAACTTGGGCGACCGAGAGGGATTTTTGCCCGCTAAGTGCCTGACGCCATTTACGACTGCCTGTCAATCCTTGGAACAAGCCCAAATAATGGCGCATAATGACCGTCAATGGTGTGCCACGCGCGTCACTGGCTGCCAAAAAATCCAGTAATTGATAAAAAATATCCGCTCGGCTAGGTACTGGCTCGTCCCACAGCTGCATGGCTTCGGCTAGAATATAAGGGTTGTGATAAGCTTCACGCCCAATCATCACACCATCGACTTTCGTCAGATGGGTTTTGATTTCATCAATAGTGGTGATACCGCCATTGATTTCCACAAATATATCGGGAAAATCCTGCTTTAAGCGGTACACATCCTCATAGCGAAGGGGCGGAATTTCACGATTTTGTTTAGGGCTTAAGCCTTGTAGCCAAGCGGTGCGCGCATGGACGATGACATGCTGACAACCTGCTTTCACCACATGATCTACAAAATCCGCCATAAACTCATAACTATCAAAATTATCAATGCCAATGCGATGCTTAACAGTGACGGGAATATCCACCGCATCGCGCATTGCAGAGACAATATCTGCCACCAATTTGGGCTCTGCCATCAAGCACGCCCCGATTTTGTAATGTTGTACCCGATCGGACGGGCAGCCGACATTTAGGTTAATTTCATCATAACCGTAGTCTTGCCCGATTTTTGCACAGCGCGCCAATTCGTCAGGATTCGAGCCGCCAAGCTGAAGCACCAAGGGATGTTCATTGGGATAAAATCGCAGCTGATAGTCTGTATCGCCCTGCAATATCGCCGAGGTACTGATCATTTCAGTATAAAGGTAAGTATAAGGATTGAATAATCGAGCAAAGTAACAATAATCGCGGGTACTCCAATCAATCATCGGTGCGGTGGACAATCGTTTATGTTGCATGGTATTCAAAGGCAGGGTCATAGGCAGGGTCATCAGTAAGCATTCAAAAAAAGTGGCTAATCTATAGCTAATCTATCAGCTAATCAATAAAAGCGGGCGCTAAAAAAAGCGATGGTAAAACAACTATCAAGGATGAAAAAGCTTAGGAATTCATCAGCCGCTTATCTTCCATGCGATACAAACCATGCAAATTGGTCAACAACATACCCATGATAATGCCAATCACACAGACAAACACCAGATATAAGGCGCTTGAAAGCATTAATTTACGGGAAAAATAAACCAATAGCACCGGCAATAATGCGCCTGCCAATGCATATGCTAAGTTATAGGTAAAGCTAATAGCACTTAGGCGTACACCAACCGGAAACAGACGCACACAAATACTTGGGACTAAGCCAATCACGCCAGAGAAAAACCCTAAAATCGCATAGTTAATCAGTAGTAACTCACTACTGTTTTTTAGTGAAACAAAGAAAACAACACTGGCAATGCTTAAAAATATACAGCCTAAAGTAAATACACGACCTGGGTTAAAACGATCGGCAAAATAACCATAAGTTAAAGCTCCCAATCCACCAAAGATAATACCTACCCCATTAGATATCATCATCAAACTGGTATCGACATCAAAAAACTGGATACCCAATATCGGCAAAAGCAGATAAATCGTCAAATAAACACTGGCGGTAAACCAGGACAAACCCAGCGTCATCACCGTACCATAACGGTATTTGATAATAGCTCGGCGTATCGGCAGACGTTTAACCAAGCGCTTTTTAGACTTAGCCATCAGCCAAAGCGGGGTTTCTTCAAGCTTGGCTCGTAACAGCACCGCAAATAGCGTACCGATACTGGCGATGACAAAAGGAATACGCCAACCATACGATTGCATCTGGGTGGGGGTAAGCATATTTGATAACGTGGCGCTTAAAATATTGCCCATCAAAGTCGACAAAATCACTCCACTGATGAGGGCGCCACACACTGACCCTAATTGACGACGTGGCATATGCTCAGCAATATAGACCCATGAAGCGGGCACCTCAGCACCATAGCCAAAGCCTTGAATTAAACGCAATAATAGCATGAGAACAATCGCTGCCACACCGATATGATGATAGGTAGGCAAACAGGCAATCATTAAACCAGACGCACCCACCAACAGCAAACTATACAGCAACACATGTTTTCTGCCATAGCGATCGCCGATATCACCCAATATCAAACCGCCTAGCGGTCCTGACATATAACCGGCTAAAATCAGCAGCAAAAAACAAATCGACTTTAACGACTCAGGTATATTTTCTGGGAAAAAAGCTTGATTGATACTATCATTAAAATAAAAATAAATCGTAAAATCAAAGGAAGCAAAAAAAGCCCCAAAAATCGTTAAATACACCACGTTTTTTTCGTAGCGATTTAAATCCCTAATTTCTTCGTTGGCATCATGAAAAAATGGCATAGTTGACAATATTACCTAGAAGCTGGCTAAAGGTTTACAAGCTTTATAATCAATGGACAAATAGGTTACTTAACGCGCTAAAGAATTAAATTCGTCACTATTCACCTGACAAACTAAATCGCTTGACAAATTGAACAATAATTTATCAAAACTGTAATAAATTTAATTATTTAAATAAATATTACAAGCAAACGTCATGATTTAATAGTTGAGATATATTACTTTTTGAAACCGCATACTATAGTGATTTTGGCACTATTTTTACTACCAAAAATGTGTGTTTTTTGTAAGAAGCTGTATTCACAAGCACATATTTCTCAACAATTGAGTGATATGAGCAATTTTAATAAAAGATTCAGCAGATAAAACCGTAATTTCAAAATCTTTAGCGAGACGACGAGCATTATTTAACCAAGCGAAATTACGCTCGACCACCCAACGTTTAGCAATGATTCTCCACTCACCATTGATTTTTGTAGAAATATCAACAGGGATATTATGATTGTTCATAACATCTTGCTCAAAGGTTTTGCGATAACCTGCATCTGCTGAAATAGCTTCAATGGTTGGATAGGTTTTTAATGCCTTATCAACAACCATAATACCCGCTCTAGTGTCATGAATGTTAGCCGCATGAACAACAACGCCTAGTAGATTACCGATAGTATCAACAAGGATATGTCGTTTTCGACCTTTAACCTTTTTACCACCGTCAAAGCCCTTTTGCTCTGATTTACTGGTGGTTTTAACACTTTGAGAGTCAATGATGGCATACGTGGGTGTTGCTTCTTTACCAACGCTCAATCGTTTTTTTTAACCAATGTTTGTAGTATTTCATCCCAAAGCCCTGCTTGATTGGCTCTGCGATAGAAACTCCAGACTGTCGCGTATGGTGGAAAATCATTGGGTAACATTCGCCATTGACAGCCTGTTTTGGTAATATAAAGCACGGCATTGATAAGCTCTCGTTTTTCCCATTTGTAGCGTCTTTGGTTGCTAAAATGTGGTGCGATGAGTTGCCATTGTTCGTCTGTTAGGTCGGTTGGATAGCTCTTATTTGTCATCCGTAGATTTTAACATAACAAGTTAATATATTTAATGAAATATATTATTTTTATTTATGAATACAGGTTCTAATATATCAGCTTACAATAAGCGCTTAAATGGCAAGGCAGAAAAAATCTTTAGCCAAAGTCCATTGACAAACGTCATATGCGGCTCTTTATCCAAAGTGATAAGCTTTTTATTGGTTCTATCATCATGGGTTTGCCACATCAGTTGTTCATTATCCTTAAGATGCACGCGGTAACTGACATTGAGCATGGAGTTATCGAACGTATTATGGAAGGATTTGGCAAGCGCTTTATCTTCAATCAGCACACCAAGCTCGGTATTGATGTTGGCAGAGCGCGGATCCACATTGTAAGAACCGATAAAAGTATATTTGTCATCCACCGCAAAGGCTTTGGTATGCAAACTGGTGCTATACTTACTGCGATATAAGCTACGTTTTTTGCGGCGAAAGTCTGCATCGGCAGAGGATTTTAGCTCATACAGTTCAATTCCCGCTTTGAGCATCGGCACGCGTGCCACGTTATACCCGGAATGCACGATAGGCACATCGGTTGATTCATACGAGTTGGTAAAAATATTGATTTTTACCCCGTTTTCCATGAGTTTGCTTAGTTGCAGCACGCCCAAGTCAGTGGGTACAAAATACGATGAGACAATGGTCAATTGCTGTTTTGGGGTGCCAATACGGGCTCGAAGCTGTGATACCAATCGGCTATCTTTATCATCTTGGTTGAGTAGTTTTTTGACATCATCTGCCAAAAATTCCATTGGTTGCCAACGAAATGGGATTTTTTTGTTATACAGTTGTTTATCGACTATTGCGCCATTTTGTACCCGATAAAGTTGCGAGCTTTTATGCAGATGAGACTGGCTGTTGACCGGTGCAATCGCAGTCAAAGTCCCCAAAAATGGCTCATCGCTTTTATTACGATCGGGGTTTTTTGAGGGTCTGACCAAACGCTCGATATCATACGATAGAGGACTATCCCAATAATCTTCAAAACTATCATTGATTTGGTTGACTACTTTGCCGGCAAGCAAAACATCCAAATCAGCAAACTCAGCAATGCTATCTTTACGCAGATATTCATCGCCAATATTGCGCCCACCAATGATGGATAACTGGCGGTCGAAGGTCATGCTTTTATTGTGCATGCGGCGTTGGTAGCGGGGCAGTGCTACCACAAAATTGGCGGGGGTAAAGCCGCGCACCACTTTGGGGTTAATCAATCGCACTTGGATATTAGCATGCGCAGCAAAGGCAAGCAGCTGTTGGTCAAGTTCCGGATTGGTGTTTAAATCATCGAGTAGTAGTCGTACTTTGACACCACGATTGGCAGCTTGGTACAAGTCTTTGAGCATCAATTGCCCTGCTGCATCGTTGTGCCAAATATAGTATTGGATATCAATGGTTTGCTGAGCCATTTCGGTCAAAATACTGCGTGAGGCGAACGCATCACTGCTATCAATCAGCGGATAATAACCGGAAAATTTGCTCGGTGAAGGGTTTTTGCTAGCACTGATACGGCTGATTAAATACTGGCCTTGTATACGCGATTTTTCGGAAAATTTTTGCGCACCTGTCAGCTGCGTTGACACAGTTGGCGTAGCGGCGATATGAGGGTTGTTCGGCAGCATTTGACAAGCGGTAAGTGGCGTAAGTAGCAGCGTAAATAGCGATGGCAAGCAAAATGTCACAATTTTGGGCGTGAGTTTTTGCGATGCTAGTCTGACAGAGCCAACAGATGATGAATAAAATGCTGCTACCAAAGCCTCAATCCTTTTAAAAAATCACTAATTAACGTGGCACTCACCTAAGAAAAGTTGGTTGTCATGGCGTTTTTGCATAAAATACTGACTTGAAAGCCACTGTCAAATCCAACTTATGCTATCATAATTTATTTGATGCACAAAAGATGTAACATTATGACCCAATTAGACCCCAACTGGCAAAGTGATGCACTTGATTTAAGCCTAGAGTATGCCGACCAAACCATCGCCGTGCGCGGCGGTTACCACCGTACCGATGAAGGCGAACATAACGAAGCGATTTTTACCACTAGCTCCTACGTGTACAAAAATGCCGCCGATGCCGCCGACCATTTTAATGGCAATAAAAAAGGCAATGTTTACTCGCGCCATACCAATCCGACCGTGCGCGCTTTTGAGCGCAGATTGGCAGCTTTAGAGGAAGGCGAGCGCTGCGTGGCAACCGCATCAGGCATGGGCGCGATTTTGACCATGTGTTTGGCGTACCTTCAAGCAGGTGACCATCTGCTAGCAGCCAAGCAATTATTTGGCTCATCCGTCGCCCTGTTTGATACCTACTTTAAAGCGTTTGGGGTTGAGGTGAGTTATGTTGACTGCTTTGACAATGACGCTTGGCAACAGGCGATGCAGCCAAATACCAAGGTGCTGTACTGCGAAAGCCCCTCCAATCCTTTGGCGCAAATTGCCGATTTAAGCTTTTTATCAAGGCTCGCGCATAATCACGATGCGCTATTAATCGTCGATAACTGCTTTGCAACCCCCGCTATTCAAAAACCTTTAATGTTGGGTGCGGATGTGGTATTGCATTCCGCCAGTAAATATATTGACGGTCAAGGTCGTGTGTTAGGCGGTGCGTTGGTCGGTAACAATGACTTGATGGAAAAAGCCTTTGGGGTAGTGCGTACTGGCGGGATTAGTCTATCGCCCTTTAATGCGTGGGTGTTGCTAAAGGGTCTAGAAACCTTGTCACTGCGTATGAAAGCTCACTGTGAAAATGCCAATCAAATCGCTAAATTTTTGCACAATCACCCAAAAGTCAGCAAAGTCCATTTTTCAGGGTTGCCCGATCACCCATCCCATGATATCGCCAAACGCCAACACACCGCGCTCAAAAATGTGCAAGGCGGTGCGTTTGGCGCCATTATTGGCTTTGAGGTGGCTGACCAAGCGGCAGCCTGGCATGTTATCGATAGTACCAACATGATTTCGATTACCAATAACCTAGGCGATGCCAAAAGCACCATTACCCATCCTGCGACGACGACCCATTTTCGCATGACACCTGAGGCAAGAATCGAGGCAGGCGTGAACGAAGGCTTAATTCGTTTCTCAGTGGGGCTTGAAGATGTCGATGATATTATCGCTGATTTAAAACGCGGTTTGGATACACTCGCCTAATATAAAGCCAAAAGTCCCTAGCCAGAACCCAAAAGCTAGTAGCAAAATTTACTGGCTTTTTTATGGCGCTGTTTTATAGCGCTTTTTTATCTGGCTTTTTTATTTCATCGCATTAACCAACAACGGCAATATTTTCCCCGCGTTGTCGGGTAACACGATGTCAACCGCTGCGGTCTGGGTCGGATTGGGATTAATCTCGATGACGGTTGCGCCCTGCTGTTTTGCCAAATCAATCAAGCCCGCCGCAGGATAGACCACGCTTGATGTGCCGATACTCACCAATACATCACAATTGAGCGTTGCCGTTTCTGCCGTTTGCCAAGCGTCCTGGGGTAACATCTCGCCAAACCACACAATATCCGGGCGAATCAAACCGCCGCATTCACAATGCTTTAACTCAGTGTCTGTGATATCAATGGCTTTGGCATACGGCTTGCCGCAATCATGACAGCGATTTTTGGCCAAATCCCCATGCAGTTTTGCCACCGTGGCACCGCCTTGCTCATGCAGATTGTCGACATTTTGACTAAACAGCGTCCAAGTTTTACCTTGCTGCTTTGCCAATGCTTGCCATTCGCCTAAGGCAAAATGGGCAGGATTGGGCTGTTTGTCGGCGATTTGTCCACGCCACCATTGGTGCCATTGCCACACCAAGGCAGGCTCCTTTTCAAACGCTTGAATGCTGACCAAATATTCGGCTTGGTATTGTTGCCACAGTCCGGTAAGTTTATCCCGAAAAGTCGAAATGCCACTTTCAGCCGAGACACCTGCCCCCGTCAGAATGGCAATATTTTGGGCGCATTTAATAACATCAGCGGCTTTAAAGAGAGCGACCTCTAGCGATGCGGGTGTATTTGTTATCATATTCATAGTCATAGTTTTTTGCGGTTAATGGGTTTATGGTAGTGAGGTTATCTTAGCATTTTTATGTGAGTGATTTTAGATTAGTAGTTTTAAGTTAGTAGTTGTATGTTAAAAATTTGGGCTAACGATTAGCAATAGACAGTTTGCGGTCAAATTCGCTACAATGAGCCACCAACATTAGAAACAAACAGGAACACTCATGAACTTACAAGCCCTCATGCAACAAGCGCAAATGATGCAAAAGCAAGTGGAAAAAAACGTTGAAAACGCCAAGAAAAAACTGGCAGAAAAAGAAGTGCATGCCGAAGCGGGTAGTGGCTTGGTCAAAGTCACCATGAATGGTCGCCATGTGGTCAAACGTTTATCAATCGATCCAAGCCTACTGCAAGACGACCCTGATATGATTGAAGATTTGATTGCGGCTGCTATCAATGATGCCGTGCGTCAGGCCGATGAACTACATGAGACTGAAATGGCGAGTGCCACCAACGGCATGGGTTTACCACCAGGGATGAATGGTTTATTTTAAACCCACTAGGGCTATACTAGGCTTATAAAGTAGCGCTATAAAATAGTGGAAAATTGCCTTGCGATTAGGCAGGCAAAACCCCATAAAAAGCTGATAATTGATTGTCAGCTTTTTTTATTTTTTATCATTTTTATAAGAATGCGCCTATGCTTACGCCAAAATTTGATGAACTTGTAAAACAACTCAAAGTACTACCTGGGGTCGGACCCAAATCTGCCCAGCGGATGGCACTGCACTTGCTTAGCTATAAGCGCCCGCAAGGTCAAGCATTGGGCGAAGCCTTGATTGTAGCGATGCATGATATCAAGCAATGCCAAGTATGCCGTGGTTTATCAGATGAAGATATTTGCCCGATATGTAGCGATCCGCGCCGCAATGAGCGCGTGCTTTGTATTGTAGAGACGGCAGCAGACATGATGGCAATCGAGCAAACCGCTGGGTTTAACGGTAAATACTTTGTGCTTGGCGGGCATTTATCACCCATTGATGGTATTGGTGTGGAGCAGCTCGGCATCAATCAGCTAATTGGGCTGTTAAAACAACACCAAGCCGCGCAAACCCCGGTGGAAGAAATTATTTTGGCAACCAGTACTACGGTAGAAGGGCAAACCACCGCGCATTTTATCAGTGAAGCGGTCAAGCCTTACGTTACCCATATCAGCCGGATTGCCCAAGGGATTCCGATGGGCGGCGAGCTTGAATATTTAGATAGTATGACACTGGGTCAAGCCCTGCAAAATCGTGGACGGTTATAAAATCTTTTCATCAGTTTGACAAGACAAAATCCTAGATTCATCATAAAATACGCTTAAATTATCCGTCCACAAGACCCAAGTTATGCTCATCCAAAACCCGTTAAGCCCAGCCCAATTACAACAACTTCATGACTTGCCAATCCATTGGGTGAAAACTCAGGACGCGCTTTTTGCCCTGCTCGATGACCTAGAGCAAGTCGATACCATTGCGTTAGACACTGAGTTTATCAAGCGCGACACCTTTTTTCCCATTCTTGCGCTGATTCAAATCAATACAGGCAAAGCGATTTATTTGATTGACGCGCCAAAGCTGTATTTAGAAGAATTTTGGGAAGTGTTAGCCGATATACCTACCGTGGTGTTACATGCGTGTGGGGAGGATTTGGGGATTTATTACTTACTCTCCAACTTGCCTGCGCTGCGCAATGTGTTTGATACCCAAATTGGGCTAGGTTTTTTAACGGGTGAAAATTCGCTTGGCTATCAAAAATCGCTGCAAGAAACCATTGCTGTGCATGTGGATAAAGGTGAAAGCCAATCAGATTGGTTGCAGCGCCCATTAACGCCTGAGCAAGAAAGCTATGCAGTAGACGATGTGCGTTATTTATTGCCGATGTTTGTTGCCATCAAAACACAGTTGATCGAGCAAGGTTTATGGCAATATGCGGTTGAAGACTGCCAAAGCTATACCCAAGAAATTTTTGCCAACTTTACCACGCCTGATAACGCTTTGTACTTGAGTGTCGCTGATTACCGCGATAATCGCGAGCAACTCGCCATGCTGCAAACTCTGTGCGAATGGCGCGAACAACTTGCCAAATCAATCAATAGACCACGCACTTTTATCCTGCGCCCGCAGGCGCTACGTGAAATCATCGAAAAACCGCCCTTTAGCATGAAGCAGCTAAGTTTTACCAGTATCAAGCCCAATGTGATTCGCATGTATGGGCAAGAGATTTTGACGCTGATTGATAAGGTACGTAAAGAAGATGACGCAGCCTATCCAGCTCTATTGCCTTTACCCTATCGCAGTCTGTCTAGCGATGTGCAAAAACAACTGGATAAAGCCATCAAACAGCATGGGCAAACCTTGTCAATTGATGAGACAGTATTGATGCGAAAAAAATGGCTGTCAGAGCTGTATGCTTATGCTGTCGCAGCAGAAAAACCGGCATTGAGCCCTTGGCTGAGTGGCTGGCGCAAAGCGTGGATTATGGCAGAGATTTTACCCATTTTAGATACGGTGATTGCCAATAACTCGGCATCTAGCGAGCATGAAACGACCACTGAATAAATAAAAAATCCCAACACTGATTGGGATTTTTTACTACTAAATGGCTTAAAAATAAACCGATTAAAAATAAACAGGTTAAAAATAAACCGCTTAAAACGAACCCAGCATGGTACCCAAAGCAATCACCACCGTCACCGCAATCAGCGGAATTGCCATCGTCACTATGGCGACATCTTTATAAGATTGCTTATGGGTCAAATGGCAAATGGCAAATAACGTAATCACCGCACCACTATGGGGTAGCGTGTCTAAGCCACCTGCTGCCATCACCGCGACCCGATGCAATAATTCAGGATCGATGCCATGCGCCACCGCCTGCGCCAAATATTCTTTGCCTAAAATGGGCAGCGCGATACTCAAGCCGCCAGAAGAAGAACCGGTGATGCCCGCTAAGGTGGTCATAGCCACGGCTTCTGAGATTAATGGGTTATTGGGTGATAGATTTAACACGCTATCTCGTAACACCGCAAACCCCGCCAATGTCGCAATCACCGCACCATAACCGACTTCTGAGCCTGTATTAAAAATAGGCAACATAGAGCTATAAGTGCCTTTATTGAGACTGTGTTGCAAGTTCGTCCATTTGCCCAAGCGCAGCACAATCAAAGCAATAATCGCGGTGACTAAAGCGATAATGATTGACCAAAGTCCCAAAGCGCCCTTGATATCCAAGTCTTTAAACTGCGCTTGCAGTGCAGAGAAATCCATACTCGGAAAAACCGCATACGTTAACAAGGCATTTATGCCGATGACCAATACCAAAGGAATCATCGCCACCATAAAAGAGGTGTGATGGGGGTCTAGGTTATCAGCATGCAGCTCATCATCTTCATGAATACCATATCCCTCGCCAGCCGTTTTGGCGCTATGGGCGCGTCGTTGCAGCCACAGCATACCCAAGCCAAACATCACGAGCGAACCAATAATACCCAGTATGGGTGCGGCAAAGGCATTGGTACCGTAATAGGGAATGGGAATCGCGTTTTGGATGGCAGGTGTTCCGGGTAACGCCGTCATGGTAAAGGTAAATGACCCTAACGCAATCGCCCCTGGAATTAGCCTTTTTGGCACCCCTGCTGACTTGAACAAATCTTTAGCAATCGGATAAATGGCAAAAGCCACCACAAACAGCGACACACCGCCATAGGTTAAAATCGCACAGACCAAAACCACAGCCAGTATGGCTTTATTCGCGCCTAATTTGCTAACCACCGTTCTGGCAATCGCTGTGGCAGCCCCAGAATCTGCCATGAGCTGACCAAACACCGCGCCCAGCAAAAATATGGGAAAAAACTTCAATAAAAATCCACTCAACGCTTTCATAAAAACGGTGGTATAGATAGGCAGTGCGCTTAGAATATCGCCTGACAGCGCCACCGCTAAGGTTGCCATCAAGGGTGCTAGAATTAATACAGAATAGCCGCGATAGGCGAAATACATTAATAGAAAGAGCGAAATAATAATCGCAATGGTACTAAACATGATGTCATCCTTGACTTATGATGGGTTTGAAATCACGCGTGGTGATTACAATTTTTTTGAGTCCCCTGCATCATAGCAGAATTGTTTTGACTCGCAATTGGCTTTATAGCAAAAAGCCACACATTTTTGCATGGCTTTTGTAAAAAATACGGTGAGTATTGATTGAAGTTTACTCCGCGATTTCACCATTCTCATAACTTGAGATATCGGGGCAAGAACAGATTAAGTTTTTATCGCCATACACATCATCGATACGGCTCACCGATGGCCAAAACTTATTGTCGCGTACATACGCCAGTGGATAGGCAGCTTCTTCACGGCTGTATGGACGATCCCAGTCACCGGTCACCACCTGTGCGGTATGTGGCGCGTTCACCAGCGGGTTGTTATCTGCTGGCCAGTCGCCGTTTTTAACTTTCATCGCCTCAGCTTTGATTTGAATTAAGGCTGAGATAAAGCGGTCTAGCTCTTCTTTGCTTTCTGACTCAGTGGGCTCAATCATCAAAGTACCTGCCACAGGGAAAGACATGGTAGGCGCATGAAAACCATAATCCATTAAGCGTTTGGCGATATCAACTTCAGTGATACCTGTTTCGGCTTTTAGTGGGCGAATGTCAATGATACATTCATGGGCGACGCGACCATTTTCACCACTATAAAGTACGGGGTAATGGTCTTTTAATTTCATAGCCGTGTAATTGGCATTTAATAGCGCAGCTTCCGTGGCTTGCACCAAGCCATCACGACCCATCATGGTGATATACATCCATGAGATAGGCAAGATGCTGGCTGAACCAAACGGGGCAGCCGATACCGCACTCATGCCATCTTGGGCATTGGGCACCGCAGATACGACGTGGTTGGCAATAAAAGGCGCCAAATGTGATTTCATGCCGATAGGACCCATACCAGGTCCGCCGCCGCCGTGTGGAATACAGAAGGTTTTGTGCAAATTCATGTGTAGGACGTCAGCACCGACATCCGCAGGTTGCATCATACTGACCTGCGCGTTCATGTTAGCGCCATCCATATACACTTGACCGCCGTGTTGATGAATCAAGTCACAGATATCACGGATACCTTCTTCAAACACACCGTGCGTCGAAGGGTAAGTAATCATCAAGGCGCCCAAATTGTCGCTGTATTTTTCCGCTTTTTCAGTCAAGTCGGCAATATCAACGTTACCACGCTCATCGGTGGCTACCACGACGACTTCCATCCCCATCATTTGTGCTGTGGCGGGATTGGTGCCGTGTGCGGAGCGCGGAATCAGACAGATATGACGGTTAGGTTGACCTAAGCTTTCATGATAACGACGAATCGCCAATAGTCCTGCGTACTCGCCTGAAGCGCCTGAGTTTGGCTGCATAGAGATAGCGTCAAACCCTGTGATGGCTTTGAGTTGCTCTTGCAAGCCTTCAATCATTTCAATATAGCCGCCCACTTGTTCGCGTGGCGCAAATGGATGCACATTGGCAAATTCATTCCAAGTAATCGGTAGCATTTCGCTAGTGGCGTTAAGTTTCATGGTACAACTACCCAGCGAAATCATACTGTGATTCATCGCCAAGTCTTTGTTTTCTAGCTTTTTCAAATAACGCAGCATTTCATGTTCGGTGTGATAACGATTAAAGACAGGATGAGTTAAAATCGCATCGGTACGTAGCAATGAAGCTGGCAGAGACAAGCTGATATCATCGAATAATTGAGTCGCTACGCCTGTGAATAATTGTGTGAGTACACCAAAATCTGCTGCATCACTGGTTTCGTTAAAGGCAATGGCGATATGGTTATCGTCTACTTTGCGCAGGTTATAGCCGATATTAAGGGCATTTTGATAGATTTGCTCAGTTTGACCTTCGGTATTGACCAACACCGTATCAAAAAACTGCTCATGCACAATCGACATGCCAGCTTGTTTGATGGCTTGGGCAAAAGCGCTTGCTAACGCATGAATGCGGGTGGCAATACGTTTGACGCCTTCAGGACCATGATACACCGCATACATCCCTGCCAAATTGGCCAGTAACACTTGCGATGTACAAATATTTGAGTTGGCTTTTTCGCGGCGGATATGTTGTTCACGGGTTTGTAGTGCCATACGCAAGGCTTGTTTACCTTGTGCATCCACTGATACGCCAATGATACGACCTGGGGCAGAACGTTTAGCGCTGTCTTTAAACGCAAAATAGGCCGCATGTGGACCACCAAAGCCCATCGGCACGCCAAAACGCTGGGTGTTACCCAGTGCCACATCCGCACCCATGCTACCCGGTGATTTAAGAAGTACTAGACTCATCACATCAGCGGCAACGATTGTTTGCGTGCCTTTGGCTTTCACTGCACTGATGATATCAGTTAAATCAACCACATCGCCTTCGCTACCCACGTACTGGAAAATTGCGCCAAAGAAATCGCCATTCTTGGCAACGTCAAAATCACCGACCACTATCTCCCAACCAAAATATTTGGCACGGGTTTTGATGACATCTAAGGTTTGAGGGTAGATACGGCTATCAACAAAAAATTGGTTAGATTTACTTTTACCCACGCGTTTTGCCATCGCCATCGCTTCAGCCGCCGCCGTCGCTTCGTCAAGCAAACTTGCGCCCGCCAATTCAAGACCTGATAAGTCAATACAAACTTGTTGGAAGTTAAGTAATGCCTCTAAGCGACCTTGGGCAATCTCCGCTTGGTAAGGGGTATAAGCCGTGTACCAGCCTGGGTTTTCAAGCACATTACGTTGAATCACCGCAGGTAAGCGAGTCGGATAATAGCCTAAGCCAATATAGCTTTTATTGACCTTGATTTTATCCGCCAACCCACGCAACTTTGCCAAGGCATCATGCTCAGTCATACTGAGGGGCAAATCTAACTCTTTGCTAAGACGTACAGAAGCTGGCACCGTCTGTTCAATAAAGCTTGCCATGCTGTCAGCGCCGACGGCTTTTAGCATCGCTTCTTTTTCATCTTGGCTAATGCCAACATGACGATGAATAAATTCTGATGATTGGAATAAATCAGCAAATGATTGAAAAGACGGTTGACTCATTCAAGTTTCCTTTAGCGTCTGATAAAACATTGAAAATAAAAATAGCAGGTTTTGTCATGGCTACCATGACAAACATCGGTTGAATGGATAAAAATTACACTTTAACGATATTACACCTTAACGATAAAGCGCTCACGCTCAAAACGGTATTGCTCACTATAGATACCACGCTCGTCGCGTTCACCGGCAGCAATCACCATACAAATATGCTGCTCTTCATTGAGGTCAAGCAATTTTTTGAGTTGCGGCTCATCAAATCCCCCCATCGGGCAACTATCAAAACCGTGGGCACGCAAGGCGAGCATCAAATTCTCGGCAGCCAGTGAGGTGCTAATGAGCGCCCAGTTTTTGAGATCATCAGCATCATAGATGGGGTCAACCATCGCACCTCTGACTTTGCGAGTGGCTTGCGTCAGCGCCCATTTGGCAGGGGTGAACACATTCATCACACCGCGCGTCATGGTCAGCGGAATAAGCTTGCCATAATAATCTTGCACAGGTTTTGGTACGGGTTTGACGGGAAAATACTTGATATTGTCTTTGGCATGTTGACGCCACGTGTCAGTACGAGCGACCACGACAATCAGCTTATTGGCGGTTTTTGCTGCATTTTGGCTCATACAATAGGTCACAGTTTTTTGGCGCTTTTCTTCAGATTCAATCACAAAAAATTGCCAAGGCTGTAAATTACTTGAGCTAGGCGCTAACATCGCCATATCGAGACAAGCATTGAGCACTTCATCACTGATGGGCGTTTTGGTAAAGCGTCGTACCGAACGGCGAGTGCTCACCACATCATAAAAACTGGCTTTTTTTGGGTCAGCAAGCGGGGTAAGTGTTGACATAGCAGCTCTCAAGTTAACAAAATAAAGGATGCATTACAGTTAATTGATAGGATAATAGACTAAGGTAATCAAGCGATTACCTTAGTGCTAGGCTCTATAACGACGATTAGATAAAAGCAATGAGATAAAGATAATTAAATACTATCTTGGTACTCGTCTGCGTCCATCAAGCCTTGGTAATCATCGGCATTGTCTGGTTTGATTTTAAAGAACCAACCTTCACCATAAGGGTCTTCATTAATGGTTTCTGGCGCATCTACCAATGCTTCATTGACTGCTAGGATTTCACCAGCGATGGGCGCGTAAACATCCGAGGCAGCTTTTACAGATTCGACCACGGCAATTTCAGCATCCACGTCAACGTGTTCACCCACTTCAGGCAATTCAACATATACGATGTCACCGAGCAAATCTTGGGCGTGGTGAGTAATACCAACGGTGATAGTACCGTCTTCTTCTTGGCGTAACCATTCATGACTAGCCACATATTTTAAATCTGCTGGAATATTGCTCATAACTATTTTCCTCAAAGCGAAAGTAGGGGTGAAAATAAAAGGCTGTTAGCCAAGCAGTCACACTTGGCGCCTTTTTACTAAACATTTTTAAAAGCCTAGTTTTAAAAGCCTAGTATTTAAAACCTAAGTAATTTAACAAACTGAGTAACAAAAATTTGGTCGATACAATGTATATCGACCAAACTTAAAAACCAACTTAGCGGTTTAACCCATTCAACAAGTGAATCGGATTAAATAGCATTACACACAAAGTTATAATCACGACCTTGTGAGGTCACGGTTAACGCACCTTCTGCACCTTTAACGCCCCAATCATACATGGTAGTTTTGGTGGCATTTGACAAGGTATAGCGGTTACCCGAACCTGATACATCTTGTTTTAACACCATCGCCGCTTGGTTTAGACCGAGCATTGGCGAGGTAATTTTTAAATTAGCGACATTGCTGCCGTTTTCTTCACCATAGAATGCCACAACTTCAGTGTTGTTGTCACACTTAAAGGTTTGTGAATTTGCTTGAACTGCCAACACTTGTGACGGACTAGGCTGTGCCACAGGAGTTGAGGTACAGGCCGCCAAGCTTGCCAAAAACGGTACAACAAACAGTAATTTTTTCATGATTTTACCTTCTAAAGTATGATGAATTTATTATCGGTTTTTCAAAGTACGCTGACTAATCATTTGAATATGGTTCATTAATAAGCGCTAAATCCATCATATCATGATAAAATCTTAGTTGAATTGTTTGTTGCCATTTCTAACAAACGGTAACGAAATGATACGTACTGGCGTCGGTGTACCCCGCAAATCAACGGTGGCTGCTGTATCCGTCGTCTTCGGAATACGGGCAATGGCAATCGATTGTTTGAGGCTTGGGCTAAAGGTACCGCTGGTGATTACGCCAGTTTTGCCATTGTCTAGCTTTACCATCATGCCTTCACGCAGTACCCCACGTGACTCTAGCACTAAACCTACTTGCATGACGTCATTACCCTCAGCAATCGCTTGGTCTTGTTTGGCTTGCATAGCCTCACGACCCACAAAATCCCGATCATCTTTTACCGCTAACGTCCACGCCATACCGCATTCATACGGATTGATGGATTCATCCATCTCATGACCATACAAATTCATGCCCGCTTCAAGACGTAATGTATCACGGGCACCTAATCCTGCTGGGGCGATGCCATGGTCTTTGAGTAAGGTAAAAAATGCTGAGGCTTGTGCTTGTGGCAAAATGACTTCAACGCCGTCTTCACCCGTATAACCGGTACGCGCCACAAACCAATCTACGCCTTCAATGTCGGTCAAATCTTTGCCCACAAAGGGTTTTAAGGTAGTTAGGCTATCTGCCCAATTTGGTTTGGCTTGGCTCAGTTTCTGCAGAGCATTGGGGCCTTGTACCGCAAGCATAGCAAGTTCTGGGCGCTCGGTAATGGTGACAGCAAAGTCTTTGGCGATTTTGTCAAACTGTGCCAAATCTTTATCACGGGTGGCGGCATTTGATACAATACGATACTCGGTCTCTGCATCGTTCATCCGGTAAACGATTAAGTCATCAATCACACCGCCGTTTTCGTTTAGCATGGCAGAATAAAGCGCTTTACCGACAAATTTGAGTTTGGCGACATCATTGGCGAGCAGTTTTTGCAGCCAAGCTTTGGCGTCTTTGCCGGCGATGTCAGTCACGACCATATGTGACACGTCAAACATGCCCGCATCCGTACGCACAACGTCATGCTCTTGAATCTGTGAGCCATAATGGATAGGCAATTGCCAACCAGAGAAGTCAACGATTTTGCCGTTGCTATCGATATGGGATTGATAAAAAGGGGTGCGGTTTAAAGGCTTGTCTGTGGCTGACATGGCAAATCCTTGAGTGGGTAAAATCAAATAACGGTTTGATGTTTGATTTGATGTTTTAATAGCGTGGGATAAAACGCTAAAACCAAACATCGCACATCAATAGAGCACTAAAACTAACCCAACCTGATGTCGGTAGCTATCAGCCCTATCTGTCCTGTTACCTGAGATTTTCAATCGACTTGTCAACTTCTTACTTCTTATAGTATAGACAGACAAGTCAATCTTTTCCCCTTCGGTGGTATTGCAAAGCAACACACTCTCCAGATTTGTTATATTTTGATGCAGTGCATACGCCACTGCCAAAAATTACGATTCCAGTCCTTTTACCTGAGCGATTATAGGGTCTTTACGCCTTCGGTGATGGTTTTGGTATTTCATAATTTGATGAAAAACAAAACAACATTCTCTCCTGAAATCTTCGGTTATTATGCTGGGTTTTTAACTTTTTGACAAGCAAATTTGCACAGATTTTATGACCGCCTGATGTTTTGGCAAGACTGCATTATGAGGATTATTGTGTTATAGCAAATAAAGCCAAAAGCAAGTATGATTAAAGCCACTGATGAACATGAAACTTTAAGTAGTTAAATAAAGTTAAAGTGTTTAAATAAAGTGCTTAAATAATTTTTGTGGTTTTGGGTTAAATTTTTGCGTGCTGACCCCATTAAAAGCAGAATAATTTAGCCTTTAACATTTTGAATATCTTTGAATATTAACCCCAAATACCAAAAGTTGTTACTAAAAGCTATTAAAAGTTACTATAAACGTCGGTGCTAACCTCGCTGAGTGAAAATTGGCTGATTGAGAACTGGTAGATGAGTTGGGTTATTACCTTATAAAGATGGCATGATAAAAGGAATAAAATAACGATGGACTTCATGAATATTTCGTTGATAGGCATTTTAACCAGTTTAGCCATGGGGGGTACGTTGCCCGACGATAGCAAAACCCAACAGCAATTGGCGCAAGTGTCGACTCATATTTTGCCAAATATCGCAGGACAGTGGCAGCTGCGACTTGATAAAACCGACGCTGCGCAGCCAAATTGCCAAGAGCGTTATAATTTTGGGCGCGATCAGCAATTTATCGGTTCAAGCGGTCAGGAATTTACGTATGGTAAATACTTGTACGCTGACACAGGCCATGGCTTACCCGCACTAGCGATTCAAACCCAATATGATAACAATGCAACAGACTGTTCTGGCAATCGCGTTGACCAGACGGGCGATATTTTGGTCGCTTATGTGAAACAGCAAGGCGAGCAGATGCAGTGGTGCAAGGACAGTCAAGGCACCCAATGTGCGATGACATTGTACCGTGTGTTACCCTAAATTTTTCTGCTTTTTCTCTGTACATCCCATAGCACTGGCAAGATTTGCCAGTGCTATTATTCCTGTTAAAACTTGCAACTAGTGTCAAATACTTATGATTCCACCTTTTTCAAGTGCCAATTCGCAGCAACGTCTAATTAGTCCGATGGGGCGCTCAGAAGACCAGAATGACAATAATATCCGTCCAGCCTTACTCGCTGAATATATCGGTCAGCCTGTGGTCAAAGAACAAATGGGCGTGTTTATCAACGCGGCATTATCGAGAAAAGAAGCGCTCGACCATACCTTGATATTTGGACCGCCTGGACTGGGTAAAACTACACTCGCCAACATTATCGCCCGTGAAATGGGCGGTAATCTGCGCTCGACGTCTGGTCCTGTGCTTGAACGCGCGGGTGATTTGGCAGCGATGCTGACCAATCTAGAGCCGGGTGATGTGCTGTTTATTGATGAGATTCACCGGTTAAGTCCGATGATTGAAGAAATCTTGTATCCTGCGATGGAAGATTTTCAGCTTGATATTATGATTGGCGAAGGACCTGCTGCACGCTCCATAAAGCTTGATTTGCCGCCTTTTACTTTGGTGGCTGCGACCACGCGAGCAGGTTTGTTAACCTCGCCACTACGGGATAGATTTGGTATTGTACAGCGATTAGAGTTTTATAATGTGGAGGACTTAACGACCATTGTCACAAGATCGGCTGGATTGCTTAACGTGCCTATGACCAAAGAAGGGGCGGTGGAAGTCGCTAGACGTTCGCGCGGCACCCCGCGTATTGCCAATCGCTTGCTACGCCGCGTACGTGACTATGCCCAAGTTAAAGGCGATGGCACCGTCACTGCTGAAATTGCGCATAGCGCACTCGATATGCTCGCAGTTGATAAACGCGGGCTTGATAATCTTGATAGACGTTATCTTGAGATGCTAGAGGAGCGCTTTAATGGCGGGCCTGCGGGGGTTGAGTCGATTGCGGCGGCTTTGGCAGAAGATAGAGGCACGCTTGAAGATGTGATTGAGCCGTATCTGATTCAGCAAGGCTATATCGTACGCACCGCACGGGGGCGGATGTTGACTTAGTTTTTTGAATGTTGTAGTGACAAACAAAAACCCCTTACATTGTGTAAGGGGTTTTTACTAATTTAATAGGGTTAGTTATTTATAAGGTGTTAAACACACATTATAACCAGAACCACTGTCTATTGGATTGATAACCGCGCCATCAGCAAAGGGACTACGCCAGTTTGGACGAATAGTAAAATCGGTGATATCTGTTACTAGTACTGGGAATTCAAATTTTGAACGCTGCTGTACATATTCAGTCCCATCGACTTTAGTAGTGACACGCACATTTGCGGTAAACCAGTTGGCGGTATCTTTGGCATAGCGTAGTTTGATGTCAAGCTTACCTGTGGCATCGGTGGTTAACGTCGCTGTGCCATCTTGCGTTAGTACGCTACCATCGCCACCTAAAATAGCGACTGGATTAAATGGGTCTAGTTTACCATTGGTGTTAGTATCTTCGCCAACATCCAGAATGTTGTTAAGGTTAAGGTCTTCAGCACGACAGATAATATCTTCAATCTTGGTTGGTATGATGCCAAGAGTTTTGCTAAAGTCTCGGTAAGCACGCATACCCCAAGCGACTGCATTGCCAGAGGCATCTCTGGCGGCATAGAACTCGCCACCACGATAGTAGTCAGGAATCACAGAAACAGAAACAGGTTGATTCACCACAGGTTTACCAGTGCTATTAACCACATAAATAGAGCCATTCATGATGTAGTATACTTCATCATCGCTTGAGGCAACTTTATCAGAGAAGCTCACCCCAATCGATGCGGCTTGATTTTGTACCGTGAGTGTTTTGATAGCAGTTTTTGGTGAGTTAATCAGCATATCAGTATTGCCAACGCGTACGGCTTTGACATCACTCTTGATTTGTACGGCATCGACTGCGGTAGGCACTTTACCTGCATAGTAGCGAATAGTTGCAAGACCCGTTTCATCAGTGAGCACGTAGGCATTACTAATTCTGCCGCCTGAAGCATCTTTGACAAGTGAGAACTCAACAATCGCGTTTTTGATAGGACGATCTAGGCTATCTTTGACGGTTGCTGTAACTTTGGCTTCACCATTGGTATTAACAATCGTGATGTCAGAGTTTAAGAAGAATTTATCTACGTTTCTGGAAATAAAGCTAATATTATCACTGAGTAATGGCTTAGCTTGTTCATCTTCAACTGTCAATACTGCATTACCTGGGACACCTGAGGTAAGGTTGAACACAGCTTTCCCATCACTGACATCCGCTGATATACGCGTACCTGTCTGACTACCAACAGTGAGTTGTCCTTTGGTGGTTGATAAATATACTTTAGTAATGCCAGCAACTTTTGGGGTATTGACAGTAATCGTATAAGGCTGATCAACCAATGCTTCATTATCGACTGTATTAATCCCATTTTGGCTAACAGTGATGGTGGTGGTATTTGGAGTAAGCTTGGTCAAAGTATAAAGATTGCTAAATACTTGATAACTCGCTGGGTTAGCTTGATTACTTACACGAACTGCTAAGTTGATTTTACCACTGGCATCGGCGCCTAACTGCGAAACAGTCTTGGTAACACTATAGGTACCTGCTGCATTGGTAACGGCTGTCTCAATAACAGTCGTTGGGTCATCTTTGTTAAACAATTCGATGGTGGTATTAGCGATGGCTTTTTGGGTGCCATCAAGTAGCGTGCCTGTCAGTGTCACATTGTCAGTTGGCAATACAGAGGTTTGCGAAGCAGTAGCATTTTGAATCACTGTACCTGATACTGCAATATCTAGTGTCTGCTCTTCGGCTTGGTAATTGCCATCATTGACAATTACTTTTACTTTAGCATCATGGTTAAGTCTGGATAACAAGCCTATATCGCTTTGTTTAAGTGTGACAACGACATTGCCGCTGCTATCAGTAGTTAAGGATGACGTTTTATCAAAAGATAAACCATAGCTAACACCGTTATCCAAGATTTGTAGATATACAGGAACATTCGCTTTGATACCACCTTTAGTATCAGTGACATGAATCGTTAGAGTCATTTCATCACTGCCAGTAGTCAAGCTATCTTTTGACTTGTTGACAAAGAATTGATAAGCAGGGGTATTGGCATTGCTTGTTGCGCTGCGGACGGTAGTAGTACCCACAGACACACCAGATTGGGCAGTGACGACTAAACCATTTTGCAAGGCAGTCGTTGCTTTTGCCAAGTCTTTGATTTCAACTTCAATGGTTGCTTCACCATTGGCGTTGGTATTGACAACCGCACCTGTATTATTGACCAAGCCAGAATCCGTTGGGACTTTGAAGCTGACTTGCGCATTTGGCACGATGGCGCCGTTTTTATCTATTGCAAGCGCTGTGACTTTGACTTTTGAGCCAACAGCCAATTGAATTGCTGAATCACTGGTTAATAGCAATGAGTTGACGCTATTGGCAGTAATCGCTTCTTGGGTTCTTAAGGTGACCGTTGAGCTAGTGATAGCACCGGCAGTTGCCTTAAATGATAGACCACTGGTTTGTAGATAATATTTTTGGTCTGGGGTGAGCGCACCGACTTTTAAGGTTAATACCGCTTCACCATTGGCATTGGTGGTTGCCTGAAGTGGGGTAGTATTAGTTATACCCGTCGCAGCTGCCGCATCCAATAGCGTAAAGCTGACAGGCATATTGGCGAGACTTACGTTGTTGGCATCTCTGACTTGTGCAGTTATATTAATGGTGTCACCAGTGTTGGTTGTCAAATCCTTGTTTGTAAAGAAACTGACTTTAGCGATATCTGCAACAGTTGCTACTTTTATAGATTTTAAAGTAACGGCAGTAGCGGTCTTAGCGTTTGAAGAGGCATTTACCGTAAAGCCTTCAGCTAGTTTAGCTTTTTGGGCTGTGGTCAAAGAAGCGTTGACAGCAAAAGTCATCACTGCTTGACCTGAACCATTCGTATTAGGAGAAGAACTGGCTATGGTTAGTCCATAATCAGCGAGTGTGGGATAACTAAATGCGACAGGTGCATTGCTAACAGGTTTGCCATCTTTACCAAGCGTTGTTGCGGTTATACTAAACTGAGCGTTAGGCGTCAAAGAGATTGTATCAACGCTGGGGGTTAAGCTAATTGAGTTTACTAAACTTTCAGCTGTTTCATTTTTAGCGGTCAAGCTCGCTTGGGCAAATTTACCATTAGAAGATGCATTAACGGTGAAGCCTTCGATTAATTTAGCTTTTTGAGCAGTAGTCAGTGAGTTTACTGTGAAAATAACAGTAGCTTGACCAGATCCATTCGTAGTTGCCGAAGAATTTGCTACCGTCAATCCGTATTCTGCAAGTGTTGGATAAGTGAAGGCAATAGGCGCATTACTAATAGGTTTGTTGTCTTTATCATTAGTCGTTACAGTTAATGTGAATGTAGAACCAATAGTTAAGGGAATTGAGTCCACATTAGGGGTTAGAATAATAGAGTTAACTAAGCTTTCTGCTGTAACCGAACCAGTATTGGTATCAAGGTTATCAACACCTTTAAAGGTTGGTCTATTTGACGCTTTTAAATCAATATCTCTATCAATAAAGGCATTAACTTGAAAACCATTTTTTAGATCTTCTCTTTTATCTAAAGACATGACTTGCAAAGTAATTGTAGCAATACCTCTATCATCGGTATTTACAGTAGAGCCAGAAAGATTATAAATACCTAGACTTGGTAAATCTGGTAAATCAAAAGTAACAGGAACATTTTTTAAAGCGCCGCCTTTACTATCAGCGACAAATGCACTTACTGTAATTTGCGTACCTACCTCAAGTTTGAAGTTTGCATTGGAGGGAGAAAGCATAAGTGAACGGGCATCGTTAATAACATTAGTTATTTCAGTAGATGTAGCCGGTGCAGCGCCAGTTAAGCTAATTGTTCCATTCGTAATGGCTTGCTTGCTATTGGTTGGTTTCACACTAATTGAAAGTTTATCACTGTTTGCTTTTAAATAAGCGGTTGCTTTTGCCAAATCTTTAATTTGCAGTTCAATCGCTGCTTCACCATTGGCATTGGTGGTAATAGGTGTTGGTGTAATGACATAGATTCCACTTGTCGCTGGGTCTGGAATGATTGCATCTACAATTACACCTTCTACAGGTTTACCACTTTTTAACGCATTAGCAATAATTGTAAACTTTTCGTCTTGTTTAAGAATGAAAGTATTAAAAGATTTGGTGATAGTCATACTATCAACATCTTTAACATTAGTAGTGGGAGTTGTGGTATCCCCATTACTTTGACCTGGCTTCGAAGGCGGGGGCAATGTATCATTACCGCCACCACCGCCACAACCAGCGAGGGCAAGTGCGGTCGTCAATGCAGAGAGTTGAAAGGACTTGATTAGGTTGGTAGAGATAGCCATAAAGTTATCCTAAAGTGAGTAAGACTGCTAAATAAAGCGATAGAGATAAATAGAATCAGAAAAAATTACCAATTTTTCGATGAGCAGAAAATGTTACGTAATTGATGCTAAAATATAATTTTTGATGTTGTCTACTTTACTAAGTTTGCACAAAAGTTACAACAAATTCTAATCATAATTTGATGAATTTAATCAAATGGAAATTATAAAGTATCAACAAGATTTCTAAATTTAACGCTATTTTTTTAGAGGGCGTATAAAGAAGTTGCCCAGCATCTACGATATTGCTAAAAACTCACTAACCACCCCAACGCCAAAAAATGTAAATTAAGTGACAAAATATGCTGTCAAAAAATCCTTCAACGCCTTGTAATATCATTGACCATATATCGTTATATCATTTTTGGGCAAACACTCTGCCACCATTGCTAGCGATAGTCGCAGATGGGTCACACGTATCAATTTGTTATCTAAAAAAAGTGGTGCCTGAGCTGTTAAAAGTCATGCTGTATCAGTTGTCGGCAAAAGTTCAGCAAAATCCGTCATTAATCCATCAAACTTTGCCGCAGGTAACAGATAAAACTAGTTTTACCCCCGAATTTTTCACTGCTTTCGTTACAAAAAATTTGACTGAAGACGGCATCAACTTTGTAACCTTAAAACAACTGTCTAAAAAAAGCGCATCGATTTTTGAGCAGTGGTTTGATGATGAAACCCAAAAAACGATGATTGCCGGTGTGTTACTGGAAAAAACCCGTCTGCCCTTAGATAACCTGTTAATTATTTGGCAAACCATCACTGCATTGGTGTCGATAAATTTGGCAGATATGATAAGTGAACTACAAAAAACCATGGACTCAGCGCAGATTACTGAGTGGCTTGCGATGCAGCCCGTTTTTTTTATGTCGCCAGAAGATACGGGGCTGATGAATGCAGTGGGTTTTAGGCGCGCTGTCAGTTTTCAAGCAATACAACAACAGCAATTAAAATGGTCAAAAATTCAAAATGTTGCGGACTTGCCTGTCTATCAACAGCATATTGTCCAGCAAATGACTATTTATAAAGCGTCCAATTTTTTCAACATTGCCCCAATAGCCATCCCGCATAGTCACTTAAATCAACATGTGATTTCAAAAGGGAATCGCCAAATGAATAAAGCGGTGACGTCAAACACACAAACAGCCCTTTTAGCCAGCAGTATTTTTGCCAAACCGCAAGTTCGCAAACCCGCTCATTGGATAGATAAGTTACAAAAAAATTGGATTGCGACCGCCACCGTATTATCTGTCGCCGTTTTTGGCGGAATAAGCGCGTTGGTGAGCGCCAAAGATAAGCCTGCCGCCCCCCAACCATCGGCAGAAATATCAGTGGCACACCCAGTTTATCACGATGTGGCGATAGTAAAAGTTGCCTCGGCAGCGGATATAACTAACCCGATAATAATGACTGAGCCTAGCAAAAAAGCAGCTATCTCTGAACTACAAGAGAATAATAAACCACGAGATAATCACAAATCACAAGATAATAAGCATTCAGCGCAAGCTGAAAAAGCGCGAGCTATGAAAAAATCTGATAAAAAGCAGCCTAACAAAGAGCGCAAAAAAACAACCAGCCCGGATTTTGGCAATGACACTAGCCGTGATTCTATCCCTAACTCTAGAAATAATGCTAAAACAGATAACAAAAAAGCTAACTTAGCGACCAAAGGCGACAAGCAACCTTCTGAAAAAACCACTAGCGCTAGCAAAAAATCAGCAGCTAACGATAAAACTGTAAAACAAAAATCGCCACAAAAATCGCAGAAAACCTCATCGTCAACAACGGCTACTGACAAAAAATCCGCTAAAAAGCCTGATAAAAAGGTAAATAACACGACGGATAATAAAGCGAATAGCAAAGCGAATAACAAAGCCAATAAAAAAGTAAACAATAAGGCGAATAATAAACTTAGCAATAAATCCAAAACTCATTAACACCGTTATTAAAACGACATAAACTGACGTATTATTTGTCGGAGTACTGGGTTTGCGAATATTTTCATGTCGTTTTTTGCCTAAAACTGCTATGATGCACAAGTTTTTCAACGCTTCAGTTATCGGTTTTTGACGTTGTTTTTTAAGGCACTCTCAAAACTGTTCGAGGAAATCATGAGCGCAGCGACTGCATCTATCAATACTTTTACTATTACTGCCCCTGATGACTGGCATATTCATTTACGGGACGGGCAGGCGCTTGCCACGACGGTGCCACATGCTGCGGCCAATTTTCGCCGCGCCATTTGTATGCCAAATTTGGTGCCGCCCGTCAAAACAGCCGCTGATGCTATCGCTTATCGTGAGCGTATTTTGGCGCGAGTGCCCAATGACAGTATCTCCCAGCAATTTGAGCCATTGATGACGCTTTACTTGACCGAGTCACTGACGGCAGAAGACATTGAAGCCGCCGTTGATTCAGGTGTAGTAAAAGCAGTCAAGTTATATCCTGCAGGTGCGACCACCAATTCTGCGGATGGGGTGAGCCATATCAATCATTGCACCGATGTATTTGCCAAGATGGAAGCGTTGGGTTTGCCGCTGTTGGTTCATGGTGAAGTGACGCACCATCATATTGATATTTTTGACCGTGAAAAACGCTTTATTGATGAAGTGATGGTCAATCTCATTGATAAATTTCCAAAGCTAAAAATCGTTTTTGAACACATCACCACTAGTGATGCCGCTGACTTTGTGTTGTCACAGGGCAAAAATGTCGCAGCGACGATTACCCCGCAGCATTTACTGTTTAATCGTAATCACCTGCTGGTGGGCGGGATTAAACCGCATTTTTATTGCTTGCCGATTTTAAAACGCCAAAGTCACCAAAAAGTATTACTTGATGTGGCAACCAGTGGTAATCCCAAATTCTTTATTGGTACTGACTCTGCGCCCCATGCGACGCATACCAAAGAAAATGCTTGCGGTTGTGCAGGCTGTTATAGCGCATCGATTGCGCTGCCTTTGTATGCCCAAGCCTTTGAAAGCGTGGGCAAACTTGATAAGTTAGAAGGTTTTACCAGTATTCACGGGGCAAAATTTTATGGCTTACCTATCAATAGTGATAAAGTGACCTTGGTGCGTGAGGCATGGCAAGTCCCCGAGCATTATCCTTATCTTGACGGTAAGGATTTGACCCCGCTGATGGCTGGACAAACGCTGGACTGGAAAGTGATGCCATTTAATTTAGCCGTATGATTGTTCACCCTTTATTTTTTCTGTTTTTTCCGCAAGGTAACGTATGACCGCCACAACTGAATCGATGACTATTGCCAACCGTTTTCGCAATTACTTGCCCGTGGTGGTGGATGTAGAGACAGCAGGGTTCAATCCAAAAACCGATGCCTTGCTTGAGATTGCCTGTATTCCAATTTTGATGGATGATACCGGGCGTTTTTACCCAGGTGAGGCGGTCAATGCCCATATTGAGCCGTTTGAAGGGGCAAATCTTGAAGCGCGCGCCCTGCAATTCACCGGTATCAATCCCCACAGCCCGATGCGAAAAGCCATTGCCGAAGATGAAAAAACCGCCATTCGCCGTATTTTTAAATATTTAAAAACGGTGCGTCAATCGACCCAATGTACCAAATGTATTTTGGTAGGGCATAATGCGCATTTTGACTTGGGCTTTTTAAATGCTTTAATTGAGCGTACCAATAGCAAAAATCAAAGCCAATTTCACCAGTTTTCCGTGTTAGATACCGTCACCTTATCCGCGCTTGCGTTTGGTCAAACGGTACTGGCGAGAGCGTGCAAACTCGCTGGACTAGAATTTGATGGTAATGAAGCGCATTCTGCCTTATATGACACCCAAAAAACGGCTGAATTGTTTTGTTATATCTTAAACAATTATCCGCTGCTGACGCCAAACTTGGCGAGCGATGAGGCTAATGATGAGGAGGGTGATGAGCGTCAGGATAGCGATGACGAGAGCGTACTGGTGCCATCTGATGACCCTACTGATGGCTAAATTTTTTGGTAGGGATTTGGATGTTTAACCTTGTTTAATATCCAAATCACAATTCATCCAAACCTTTAAACTTTAACTGCGACAAATATCAGTATCATGAACATAATCAGCGCCGCAGTCGCAAGCGCCATTTTTTTGCCATAGCTAGTATCTTCGCGTTGGGTTTGCTTGAGTAATGACAGGGTGGCAATACCTTGCGAAATGCGAATAGCGTCAGGGTGACCATGTGCCGCAGCCAGCTCTAGCCAGTATTTGCCCATCTCGTTATCTTGCTCAACCCCATGTCCTGCATAGTAGAGTTTACTGAGTAATTTCTCTGCCCGATTATCATGCTGCGAGGCTGCTTGTTGCAACAGTAGCAAAGCTTGTTGGGAATTTTGAGAAATCTTGAGTAAGTGATTGCCTTCAAATAGCCACAGCGCTTGGCGCAGCAATGCATCAGCAAGACCATTCTTGGCAAATTCATCAATTATTTGTACGGCTTTTGACAAATTATCTGCTGATAGAGTGTTTTCGATTACATTTTCTTCGAGTACATTATTTTCTAATGCATTGATTTCTAATACGTTGCTTTTTAATAAATTGTCCCTTGATTGCGCTGTTTGAATCAGTGCAACCGCTTTTTCATACATTGTTCGGCTTTGTTCTGCCATGTCTGAATCAAGCCATTGAATGGTCTGCAAATCCTGTGTAAGCTCGCCAAAAATCGCATGTTTGTTGACCACTGCCTGTGATTCAGCAATGGATTTGCGCTGATTGAGCAGTCCTTCATGCAGTGTGGGATTGAGTAGCGCGGCTTCAACTTCTGCCTTATAGCGGGCGATTTCATGTGCTTGGCGCTGCTGTTCTTCAAGTTGTTTTTGCTGTTCAATCTGTTTGGCTTGGGCTCTTGCTTGCGCAATGACCTGGCGATTTGAGCGTGTTTTTGATGGGATTTTACTAGTTAGCGATTGAGAAGTAAGGGGGTTGTTGAGCGAAGTGGGCGCCGCCGATGACGCCGTTTGTTGAGCCATGTGCAAAGATTTATCAGTAGCAGGGATGACATTTTCTGATACTGCTTCATGATCATTGGGTATATCAATTGCAGTGGACTTATCCATCACCAGGGTGATTTGCATCACTGTTTGGCTAAAATCTGGCACCTCGGTAAAGTTAAACCGATAAATTTGCGGCAATACCACGCCGTCATCGGCAGCCATCTCATTAGGATACTTACGATCAATCAGCGGATTGTCTTCATCGGTGACAAATTTAGGATGAGAGAAGCGAGATGCAATCATGGTGTTGGATAAATGTTGATAGTAATGTCATTATAGAGGACAAATCACCGAAAGTAAAAAAGCCAAAACCATAAAAAAGGACAGCGTCACTGTCCTTTATTATTGTCTTTTTTACTTTCGTTTTAATGGCAATTTAACGCTGACTTGTGACAGCGCTATTTTACAGTTGTTATCTTGCAGGTGTTATAGTGCAATTATTGGGCAATGGTTACGGGCGTTTTTGATTGTAATTCTTCAAACGTGACGCCGTCTGCTAGCTCAACCAGTTTTAGACCATTATCGGTCACATCCATGATGGCTAAATCAGAGATGATACGATTCACCACTTTTTTGCCTGTCAGGGGTAGCGTACATTCAGCCAATACTTTTGGCTCACCATGTTTGTTGGTATGTTCCATCAATACAATCACGCGTTGAACGCCTGCGACCAAGTCCATCGCGCCGCCCATGCCTTTAACCATCTTGCCAGGAATCATCCAGTTGGCAAGATCGCCACTGTCTGAAACTTCCATCGCCCCTAAGATGGCAAGGTTGACTTTGCCGCCACGAATCATGGCAAATGATTGTGAGCTTGAAAAAAAGCTCGCACCAGTCGCTGTGGTGACGGTTTGTTTACCCGCATTGATTAAATCTGGGTCAACTTTATCGGGTGTTGGGAATTCATCAATCCCAAGCAGCCCATTTTCTGATTGTAGCCAAACGTTGACGCCTTCTGGAATATAGTTCGCCACTAAGGTCGGTAAACCAATACCTAGATTGACATAAAAGCCGTCTTGTAGTTCTCTTGCGGCTCTTTGTGCCATTTGTTCACGAGTCCATGCCATGGTAATCTCCTTATATCCTAGTTTGTCTGTTCTTTGGTCGTCACTTTTTCGATGCGTTTTTCTGGGTTGGCATTGACCACGATGCGATGCACATAAATACCCGGCAAATGAATTTGGTCAGGGTCTAGCTCACCAGTTTCCATCAATTGCTCAACTTCGACAATGGTAACTTTACCTGCCGTGGCGACATCTGGGTTAAAGTTACGCGCCGTTTTGTTGAACATTAAGTTGCCCGCTTTATCCGCTTTTTGGGCTTTGACCAGTGCCACATCAGCGACTAATGAGCGCTCAAGGATATATTGACGACCGTCAAATTCACGTTCTTCTTTACCTTCAGCAATTTGGGTGCCTACGCCAGTGGCGGTAAAGAACGCAGGGATGCCCGCACCCCCGGCACGCAATTTTTCTGCCAGCGTCCCTTGTGGGGTCAATTCCACTTCCAATTCACCCGATAAAAACTGACGTTCGAATTCTTTGTTTTCACCCACATACGACGCAATCATTTTTTTGACTTGGCGAGTCTCTAGCAATAATCCTAAACCAAAACCATCGACACCAGCGTTATTGCTGATACAGGTCAAATCTTTAACGCCGCTATCTCGCAAGGCTTCAATCAAAGCTTCGGGAATACCACACAGACCAAAACCACCCACCGCAATCGTTTGTCCATCTTTGATGACGCCTTCAAGTGCCGCAGCTGCGCTGTCATATACTTTGCTGGTCATACATTCACTCCTTGTCGCTAACCAATGTTGTTAATATCATTTACCAAAAATAAAAATCACGCTCAAACCTAAAAATTCAAAAACGAAACAAATTGTATCATTATAGAATTTATATAACAAATTTTGTCTTAAGTAAATCACATTGCATGAATTTTTGCAAAAAGTAAACCCAGTTTTTCGCAAAAATAGGGCATAAAAAAAGGCATACTAGGGATGCCTTAAATTTATCAATGTTTAACAGTCAATTTTTTATCCATTGTCTAGTCATCATTGGCAGAGCGGGTGATGCGTTTGGCGTTCGAGTTGACCGTTTTGGCTTGTCCGTCAATGGTCGTGCCAAATTTACCGCCATTGTTATTTTTGCTACCAAAGCCCCCAAAAGGATTTTGTCCGCCCATACCACCAAATGGATTTTGACTGCCAAACGGGTTTTGTCCACCCATGCCGCCAAGACCCCCTAAGCCACCCATTTTTGAGGGATCCATACCGCCCATTTTGCTTGCCATCATTTGCATCAATTTTTCTGGGTTTTTAGTGGCATAGTCTTTGGCAAAGGCTTTGAACTTATTTTGTACCGCAGGTAATAACACAATAAGTGCCGCAATATCACTCAAAATACCTGGCAGTACCAATAAGATACCTGCCACCGCAAAAGCAATCGCTTTCACCACGGAATTTTCATTGGGACGCATGGCAGGGTTAAGCATAGCGGCTTGGGCTTGTCCAGCCATCGGTTTTAAAGTGGCTATGCCTTTTTTAATGAGTGCTGCACCCACAAAACCGGCCACCACAAACCACAAAAACACCCACCAGCCACTGACAAATTGTGCGATTAGATACCAAACCAGCATCTCAATAATCAACCAGACAATGGCAATCCCAACTATGTTTCCCATAAAAATACGATTCCTAAATTGTGAATAAACTATAAAGAACAAACGATGAATCATTAACCAATGCAATAATGATGGGGGTAATGAATAAAACTATCAAATAATTTTTTGAAATTCAGCAATTTTTTCGTTAAATTTTTGATAAATGCTATAATTTGACGGCATTTTTAGCTTCGATGTTTTTAGCTTCGACTGCATTTTTAGCAAAATTGTTTTGTGGGTATCTTTTTTTACGAGCATGTTTTACGAGCATCTTTTATGAGCATCTTTATTGGTATTGACCCAGGCTCACGTCTGACAGGCTATGGCATCATTCGGTTGAGTGGAGATAAACTTGAACATTTGGATGCAGGCACGATTCATGCTTACAGCCAAGGGGAAACCATGCCAGAGCGGCTCAAGCGGATATTTGATGGGATTAGCCGTATCGTTGAGCATTATCAAAAATACACCAATGAACCCATGACCGCCGCCATCGAGCAAGTATTTATGGCATCAAACCCCGATACCGCGCTCAAGCTTGGGCAGGCGCGGGGTGCAGCGATTGCCGCCATGGTTGCCAAAGATTTGCAAGTAGCTGAATATACCGCACGGCAAATCAAACAAGCGGTATGTGGCTATGGCGCGGCAGACAAAGAGCAGATTCAGCTTATGGTGATGCGCTTGTTGAGCCTTGAGATACAGCCGCAAGCGGATGCGGCAGATGGCTTGGCGTGTGCGATTTGTCATGCCTATCATAGCCAGACACTGAATAAATTGCTCGGCGGCGCAGCGGTAATCGGTGGTCAAAGCGCAGGTGGACGCTCGAAGAAAAAAGGGCGCTGGCGATTGACCGAAGTTGATTTGGGTAATTTAGGTTAAAATGCAGGTTAAAAGTTAGGTTAAAAAGCAGTGGGGTTCGCCAATCTCAAGAAAATTTTTATATCCAACAAGGCTTTTGACGGGTTTAGACTTCTTTGTCAGCACGAAAATCGCTACAATGGCATCTTTTGAAAATTGAACACAAGAAGTACCTCATGAGCCAACTAGCTACTGCAACCTTATTGATCAAATGCCAAGACCGCGCAGGCATTGTGCAAGCTGTATCCGAATTTTTTTATCGTTATGGCGCCAATATTATCAGCCTTGACCAATACTCGACTGAGCCCGAAGGCGGTCAATATTTTATGCGCCTTGAAATGGCTATCAATGATTTAGACAATATCATCGATAATATGAAAGGCAGTTTTGAGCATACCGTCGCTCGCATCTATCAAATGGAATGGAAACTATTTGACAACAGTAAACGTAAAAAAGTGGCGATTTTGGTGTCCAAATATGACCATGCACTACTTGATTTGCTATGGCGCTGGCAACAAGGGCAACTAGATTGTGAGATTACCTGTGTCGTCAGTAATCACCATGATTTGCGCCAAGCGGTAGAAAATTTTGGTGTGCCATTTCATCAAGTGACTGTGAGCAAAGACAACAAAGTAGAAGCAGAAGCCGAAATTCAAGCGCTGGTAAAAGACTGTGATTTGTTGGTGCTGGCGCGCTATATGCAGATTTTATCGGCTGAATTTACCGCCGCTTGGCACATGAAAATTATCAATATTCACCACTCATTTTTGCCAGCCTTTGTCGGCGCCGATCCATACCGCCAAGCCTATGAAAAAGGCGTCAAACTGATTGGTGCCACCGCGCATTATGTCACAGCCGACCTTGACCAAGGACCGATTATTGAGCAAGACGTGCACCGTGTCAGCCATCGCCACCATGTGGCAGAATTGCGGGCGATTGGCCAAGATGTCGAGCGTAGCGTGCTGACCCGTGCCGTGCGTTGGCATCTACAAAACCGGGTGATTGTCACAGGCAATAAAACGGTGGTATTTAACTAATTTTTCACCCGTTATTTGCTATCATTGCAGCTTATCTTGTTATTAGGGCGTAGGTTTTACGCCCTTCTCATTATTATAAAAATAATCTACCTGTGGTAGTCCTATGCCGTTATCAAAGTCGCCTGCGCCACCATCCCACACTCATTTGACCCACTATAAAACCTTGGGCTTACTGCTCACCTTATATTTGGCTCAAGGCTTGCCCGCAGGATTTATCACCCAAGCCTTGCCAGCGATTTTACGTGAATACAAAGTCTCACTGGTTGCCATTGGTTGGTCGGGGCTGATTTTGGTACCTTGGGGGCTTAAATTCCTGTGGGCTACTGTCGTGGACGGCTATTATTCACAAAAAATCGGACGCGCCAAAAGCTGGATTTTGCCGATGCAAGGGCTGTCGATAGTCATCCTGACTGCGGTGGCATTTTTTGAACCGCATAATTTGGCACAAACCCGTTCGGTGATGACATTGTACGGGATGTTATTTACCTTAAGCCTCATTGGGGCGACACACGATGTGGCGACGGATGGGCTAGCAACCCGTTTGCTTAAAGCGGCTATGGCGCCCAAAGAACCGCTGACCCATGATATGCCTGCGCCTAATCTGGATTCGGTGAATCATACTACCAATCACCATCATCGCCAAAGCCAAGGCAATGCCGTACAAGTCATCGGCTATCGGCTGGGACTTATTGTCGGTGGCGGTGTGTTACTGATGCTGTTAGAACAATGGGGCTGGCGCAACAGTTTTCTTGCCATGGCGGCTTTGGTGGCAATGAATACCGTGCCCATCGTGTTTTTTAAAGAGCACATCCACACTTCGGTTGAGCCCCCCAAAAAACAAGTACAGGCAGCAAAATCTGGCAGTTTTAAGGCGCTAAAAAATTACCTGAGCCACCATTATCAATATTTTTGGTCATCGCGGGAGATGCTGGCTTGGCTAGGGGTGTTATTGACCTATAAAATTGCTGATGGCATTTCAAGCGGTATGGTCAAACCGATGATGGTTGATGTTGGACTCAACTTGCAGCAAATTGGCTTTTGGGCAACTATTTTGGGCTCGGCTGCCTCAGTCGCTGGGGCAGGGGTCGCCACAATTTTGATGAAACGACTCACTCGCTTTACGTCACTGCTATATTTTAATCTTGCTCAAGCGCTGACCACAGGGTTGTATGGGTTGGTAGCTTATGGGTTTTATCATCAGTTACTGACTGATTTTTTGTGGCTCTATGTCGTCAATGCGCTGGAGCATTTTTGTGCATCGTTGGCGCTGATTGCGATGCTCACGACCATTATGCATTATTCACGCCCTGCCAATGCGGGGAGTGATTTTACCGTGCAGGTTTGTCTATTGACGGTGTTGGGCGGCTCAGCGCATTTTGCCAGCGGCTATATGGCGCATTTTTTGGGCTATCAATGGCATTTTTGGGTGAGTATGCTAATTGGTTTTGTTTGTCTTACACCAATAATTTACTGGCATAAATTACAAAGTAATGAGAAATAATTTCATTTTTAATTGATTTTTGATATTTTTGACCATATTATCTATTTATATGATAAATTAGAAAATATAGATAGAGCGGAGGGGATATGGCAAAAACATTTTGGCTGAACCAAAAATTTAATATCAATTTACCCATTTGGACGTTATTGTCGCCAAGTATCGCCGCTTTAGTGCTTGCGGTGCATTTGATTTGGCATCCTTCGGGTATCATCATGAATACCGTGACGGCGATTTTTTTGATGGGGTCAGTTTTTGCTGCTGTGCATCACGCTGAGGTGATTGCTCACAAAGTGGGTGAGCCTTTTGGTACGTTGGTTTTGGCATTGGCGGTCACTGTGATTGAAGTGGCACTTATTTTGGCACTCATGAGTAGTAGCACACCCACCGATGCGGCGGTGCTTGCCCGTGATACGGTATTTGCAGCAGTGATGCTGATTTGTAACGGGATTATTGGTATTTGCCTGTTAATTGGTGGTATCAAAAATTATGTACAGCGTTATAGTTTGCATGGCAGTAAAGCGGCAATTAGTGTGTTATTGGCGATTGCATTAATCGTATTTATTTTACCCAATTTTACCACCTCTGCTGCAGGCGGTTTCATGATTGGCGCTCAGCTGCTGTTTGTAGCGATTTGCTGTTTGATTTTGTATGCCGCATTTATCTTTACCCAAACCATTCGTCACCGTGATTATTTTATTGCCGACGGTGTAGATGATCAGCATCACAGTGATAATACGCTAACCACGGCGATGAGTGTGGGATTTTTGTTTTTCAGTTTGGTGACGGTCGTGGGTCTTGCTAAGATGTTGTCGCCTGCGATGGAAGCGGCGCTGCTGGCGATGGGTATGCCAAAAATCGTGTTAGGGATTATCATTGCTGCCTTGGTACTGTTGCCTGAATCTATTGCCGCGTTAAAAGCTGCCTACAACGACCAGCTGCAAAACAGTTTAAATTTGGCGTTAGGCTCGGCTTTGGCGTCTATTTCGTTGACAATTCCTGTTATCGCGCTTTATTCAATGTTCACAGCAACGCCCGTCATGTTTGGGTTGTCTGCCAAAGAAGGGCTAATGCTGGTTATTACGCTGATGATAACCATCAATACTTTAAGTACCGGGCGCACCACTTTTTTACATGGCATCATCCATTTGGTCATGTTAGCCACTTTTGTGTTTTTCTCAATTATCCCCTAAAGAAATAAAGGGCATAGAAAATTGGCGTAATAAATGACGTAATAAATGAAAGGATACTTGCAATCAGTAACATTCTTTTACTAAATACTTATGCTCATTAATTTAAGTTTTTGATAATCTAGAGGGCAACTAGAATAACGCCATACTTAACACGATTATCGTTGTAGTGATTAGAGGTCATTCTAGTCATTTGAGGTGTTGAAACGATCATTTAAGAGTTTCAACGAACCATACATTAAAAATTGTGCATTAAAATATTACAACATAAGGAAAAACAAATGGGACTATTTAGCTTTGCAAAAGACATCGGTGATAAAATCTTTCATCGTAACAAAGACGCTGCGCCAGCATCGACACCCGCATCAAACGTTGCACCAACCGCAACGCCTGCAGCTTCTACTGAGCCATCTGCACAAGAGATTGCAAACTTATTGATTCAGCGCATCCAACAAAATGCCAAAATTGACAATCTATCAGTCAACTATGACGGTAACACTGACAAAGTAACTATTAATGGTTCTGCTGCTAACCAAGCAGAGCGCGAAAAAGCCATTCTAGCGGCAGGTAATGTACAGTATGTTGCACAAGTGGAAGATAACATCACGGTTGCGACGCAAGAGCCAGAATCTCGTATGTACACAGTGAAATCAGGCGATACGCTGTCAAAAATTTCAAAAGAAGTGTATGGCGATACCAACCAATACAACAAAATCTTTGAAGCCAACAAACCATTACTCTCTGACCCAAACAAAATCTATCCAGGTCAAGTGCTTCGTATCCCAGCTTAATTTTTACCTTAAGCCTTTTAAAAAACCAGTGACTCCTGTCGCTGGTTTTTTTATAAAAAAATTTGCATATCGATAAATAAAGTTTTAAGGATAAACCATGAAAAACCAAAAACAATTAATCAAATTGGGCGAGCGACTGGAGAAAAATCCGTCAATCGTTCAATCCAATTTGGCTGTTAAAACCCGTAATTACTTGGCGTTAAATCCGCTCTTGCAAAAAGGCGGACTGCATGAAAAAGACGATGTCGAAATCGCCCGTAAGAAACAACGCAGACAGACCAAGCAGGATTTGCGAAAACAAGTTTGGCGACAAGAATCGTAATAACCAAACACCCCAGATTTTGGGGTGTTTAGTTGACGCCTATACAATATAAACTTATTCAAATACCACGTCTGCGCCATCGGCTATCGTGCCATACAGACTTAGCGCATCCCAATTGGTCAAACGCACACAACCGTGTGATTTTTGCGCGCTGATTAACTCAGGCTCAGGCGAGCCATGAATACCATAGCTCCGTTTTGATAACCCAATCCAAGCACGCCCCACAGGATTGTTAGGTCCTGGTGGTAGCCACTTTTCTTTGGAAGAAAAATCAGTATTATAGGTGGGGTTTAATACACGGTTTTTAACTTTTAAACTGCCAGACGGTGAAGGGGTGTAGTTGGAACCCACGGTTGTCGGGTAGCTTGCAACAAGCTCACCACTAGCAGCATAGGCGTATAAGATATTTTTCTTTTTATCGCTCACAACCTTGGTCACTTCTGTCATATTGGGCTGATAAGGATTGTAGACGGTGATAACGTTACCCGCTTTGAGTGGCGTGGTGGGGTTTAATCGACTTACCAGTTTTTGGCTCATATGAAATTTTTCAGCCACCGCTTCACGCGCTGATTTGTATTGCATGTCTCTGGGCGCTTTGGTGATAACCAAATCATCGCGCGTTAGCTGATAATTGATAAAAATCGGCTGTTTGTTTAACGTCTCGTTGCTGGTTAACGCTGACCAAGTGGCTTCATCCATCGTGGTGGTTACGGGCAGATTGTGCTTTTGCTGAAAAATCTGCATCGCTTTGATAGTGTTTTTATTCATTATCCCTGTCACTGCACCCACACTATGCCCATGCCAATTAAGCAGTGCTTGGGTCTTAAATACCAGCAGTTCATCAGGCTTAATGAACACTTGTTTTGATGGTAACGCGTCTTTGTTAGCCACGGTTGACGGATTGTCATTAGCAGATTGTTTGAGCGCAGAGTAGTCAATAGTTGATTGAAAACCCGTCACAGATGGGGTCGCTGAGGCAGGCGGGGTTGATGCGGCTTGTGACGCCACCACCGCAGAGGCAGGCATGGTTTTTAATTCAATAGCGCCTTTGGGTGACCAACTCACTTGGTTTACTTGCTGGGCAACCATTGGTAAATTATCAGTGGTATAGGCAATCTCTGGCAAGGCTTGTTTCAGTCGTTGCTGCACCAAGCTTGTGCCAATAAACTGTTGACTGACATTGGCTTTTAGTGTTGGGGCAGGCGAAGAGGCAGCGATACTTGCGGTTGTACTGGCTGCAGTACTAGCTGTAGTACTTGCTGTCGGAACTGTAGGTACATCCATCGCTTGATTGGGTGACTGTTGACAGGCAGATAAACTGATAGCAAGCACGATGCTTGTAAAGCAAGGTAAAATTTTATAATGAGAAAACATAGGCATTGAATTTTGAGAAAAATTTAGCAAAGAAGGATGGAAGGTCATCGAAGTTTTAGGAATGCGATAAGCGCATACTATAGCAAAACTCGTTCGAAGATAAGAGGATTTTACAAATTTTTCAAAAAAATGTTGGTAAAAATGCCATAGAAAAAGGCAGATTAGACCAGCTAACACTGCCTTTCACGCAAGATAAAAATTAGGCTAATCAAAGATTATAAGTTAGCGATGACCGCATCACCCATGTCTGAACAAGAAACCAGCGTGGTGCCTTGTTCAAAGATATCGCCTGTGCGTAACCCTTGCTGTAATACTTTTTGCACTGCTTGCTCAACCTGCGTGGCACGGGCTTCATCATTGAGGCTATAACGTAACAGCATCGCCAATGACAAAATGGTTGCCAACGGGTTGGCTTTATTTTGACCGGCGATATCAGGGGCAGAACCATGCGATGGTTCATATAGCCCTTTGCCTGTGTCATTTAAGCTCGCGGATGGTAGCATACCAATAGAGCCAGTTAGCATTGAGGCTTGATCGGATAAAATATCGCCAAAAATATTGCCAGTGGCAATCACATCAAACTGTTTTGGGGCTTTGACCAGCTGCATCGCTGCATTGTCGACATACATGTGAGTCAATTCAACATCTGGGTATTCGGCAGCGACTTCAGTGAAAATCTGCTTCCAAAACTCTGTGGTCTCAAGTACGTTGGCTTTATCAACTGAGCAGAGTTTTTTACCGCGTTTTTGCGCCGCTTCAAAAGCGACTTTGGCAATACGGCGAATTTCTGATTCGCTGTATTTCATGGTGTTGTAGCCTTCTTTCTCACCGTTTTCAAGTGTGCGAATACCGCGGGGTTCACCAAAATAAATATCGCCGGTGAGCTCACGGACAATCAAAATATCTAAGCCAGATACCACATCAGGTTTTAAAGTTGAGGCATTGGCAAGCTCTGGATAAAGAATCGCTGGGCGAAGATTGGCAAATAAATTTAAGTCTTTACGAATCGCCAGTAATCCACGCTCTGGGCGCACTGAGCGTTCAAGGTTGTCATACTGTGGGCCACCGACAGCACCGAGCAATACCGCATCAGCCTTGCGGCACAGGGTTTGGGTAGCCTCTGGATAGGGTGAGCCATGCGCATCATACGCTGAGCCACCTAACAGCCCATACTCATAGTCGGCGTCTAAGCCTTGCTCGATTAATTTGTCCAATACTTTGACAGCTTGTCCAATGATTTCAGGACCAATACCATCACCTTGTAATACGGCGATCTGTTTTGTCATGTTACTTCCTTCACGTTAATCTACAACTTTGTGCTGACAATTCAGCTTTTAAAATTTTGTTGGTTTCTAAAAAATAATCGAATCAGGCGTTATTGAATGACGCTTTCTTGGATAAAGCTTTTTGTGAGAAAAGCTTTTAGGGGCATCTATAAAGCAATCTTGATAAATTCATTCGATAAAGCGCCTTGCTGATTGGGTTTTTTACACCATCGATTGGTAAGTTTGGCATTTTCATACAAATCGATACACAGGGGCGTTGGGGCAGATTGCGCTAGCAAACTATAATCGGTCTTTTGAATTTGGCGGTAGGCTTTGAGCGCATAGCGTTTACCGCTTTCAAAACGATGGATAAAACTAAAACTTTCAACCGTCGTCAAGTCCTCATCCAAATAAAAACGGGTGGCAACCATGTGCTGACCACTGGGAAAACTTACCAAGTAATTTGGTATAGTAGACTTGCTCTGCGGCTTACTCATCAAAGGTGTGACGGTCACTGGGCTAGTCTCTTGGCTATGGTTGCCAAGTGTAGCGCTCGGGGTATGAGTCGATTGATTGATAACTGACAACGTGCCAATACGATTGATTTCACAGGCATAAATACCCGTACATTTTAGTGTGCTTTTGCCTGCTGCAATCGGTTGCGGCGCTGTTACCACTGAGGCTTTGGCGCGTGCGCTTGGCTGATTTGTCATTGATTGACAGCCAGATAGCGCCACTGCTGAACAAATCGCAATGGCTACAACAGGCAAACAGTCAGGGCGAAAAAAGCGCTTAGTGAACATCATGGTCGTTATTCCCTCAAATCAAAAAAAGCAATTAAAAAATTGCAGTAACAGGGTGCCTGCCATAGTTAAATGATGATAACCAAGGCGGATGATGTCATGATTTAAACACAGTCATAGGCACGCTAAAATGTGACTAACATAACCAATCTGCCAACCTTTGTCAAAAAATGCCTTTTTTATACGCAGCTTGTACGCAGGTTGGGATACATGATGGATAAGCTCTCAATAATAAATTATCAATGATGAAACGCTACTAACAGTAGACATTTACCTAAGCAAGCAGCACTTTAAGCCGCGCCTATACTAAATACCCAAGGGCGTGATTGTTTGGCGTTTTCTTCATACGCTTTGATGCTATCAGCTTGCTGTAATGTCAGACCAATATCGTCTAAACCGTTGAGTAGACAGTGCTTACGGAATTCATCGACGTCAAACGCATAGCTTTTACCTGAGGGGGAAATCACTTGCTGCTTTTCTAAATCCACGGTTAATTGATAGCCATCTTGGGCAAAACATTCGGCAAACAATTCACTGACCGCATCTTCACTTAAAATCACTGGCAACATGCCATTTTTAAAGCAGTTATTGTAGAAAATATCGGCAAAACTTGGCGCAATCACCGTGCGAAAACCGTATTCTTCAAGCGCCCAAGGGGCATGCTCACGGCTTGAACCACAACCAAAGTTTTTACGCGCAAGCAAAATATTAGCACCTTGATAACGGGGCTGATTCAAAATAAAGTCAGGGTTAATGGGGCGTTTGCTATTGTCTTGACCGGGATAGCCTTCGTCCAAATAACGCCATTCATCAAATAGATTAGCGCCAAATCCTGTGCGTTTGATAGATTTCAAAAACTGTTTTGGAATGATTTGATCAGTGTCCACGTTTGAGCGGTCTAGTGGGCAGACAATGCCTTGCTCAAGGGTATATTTTTTCATAGTTCTACCTTAATAATTTCTCACGTCAACAAAATGACCGGCTAATGCAGCGGCAGCTGCCATGGCAGGGCTGACCAAATGGGTGCGTCCGCCATTGCCCTGACGACCTTCAAAATTACGATTGGAGGTACTGGCGCAATGTTCTTTTGGCTGCAATTTATCCGCGTTCATGGCGAGGCACATCGAGCACCCTGGCTCCCGCCATTCAAAACCCGCTGCGGTAAAGATTTTATCCAGCCCTTCGCTTTCTGCTTGTTGTTTAACTAACCCAGAACCGGCTACCACAATCGCTTCTTTGACGCTATCTGCGACTCTGCGACCTTTGATAACCGCCGCCGCCGCGCGAATATCTTCAATACGTGAGTTGGTACAAGAGCCGATAAACACCCGATCGACTTTGATGTCAGTGACAGGTTGGCCTGCGGTCAAACCCATATACTCATAGGCGCGTGTCCAAGCCTCTTTTTGGACGTCATCTTTTGCCGCATCTAGGGTAGGGACGTGTGCGCTGATATCCACCACCATCTCAGGGGATGTGCCCCAAGATACTTGGGGTGCGATGTCCGCGCCTGCCATCTCAATGACGGTATCAAACACGGCATCGGCATCTGAATGTAGGGTTTGCCAGTAAGCCACGGCTTTATCCCACATTTCACCCGTAGGCGCATAGGGACGACCTTTGACGTATTCAATCGTGGTGTCATCAACGGCTACCATACCAACGCGCGCACCGGCTTCAATCGCCATGTTACACACGGTCATACGCCCTTCCATACTCATGTCACGGAACACATCACCTGCAAATTCAATGGCGTAACCTGTGCCACCCGCGGTGCCGATTTTTGCAATAATCGCTAGTACCACGTCTTTGGGGGTGACACCTTCACCTAATTTGCCATCGACTTTGATAAGCATATTTTTCATCTTGGTTTGCACAAGACACTGCGTTGCCAATACATGCTCAACCTCACTGGTACCGATGCCGTGGGCAAGACAGCCTAACGCACCATGGGTTGCGGTATGTGAGTCACCACACACCACTGTCATCCCAGGTAATACCAAACCTTGTTCTGGACCTACCACATGCACAATGCCTTGGCGCACGTCATTGATGGTAAATTCAGTGATGTTAAATTTGGCACAGTTTTCATCGAGTGTGGCTACTTGCAAGCGAGAGACGTCATCTTTAATGCCTGCCACCCCTTCTTTACGTTCGCTCGCCACCGTCGGGACATTATGGTCAGGGGTGGCGACGTTTGCTGACAAACGCCAAGGGTCACGATTTGCCAATGACAAGCCTTCAAATGCTTGTGGGCTCGTGACTTCGTGTAATAAATGACGGTCGATATAGATAAGACTAGAACCGTCGTCTCGTTGATTGACTAAGTGATCTTGCCAAAGTTTATCATAAAGCGTTTGCGCTGCCATGACACATATCCTATGGTTTTTTTATAAAAGGGCGTAGTAATCGGGTAAACAATAACGCCATTATAACAAAGAAAAATGATAATTTTAATTGATGATTTTTATATTTTATAAAAATTTTAGGAATGTATTGAGCGATTAAATAAATTGTATTTGTCTATACGTTGTCTTATAATCTTATTTAATGTATTTTTTAAAGAATGAAACTTTTATTTATATCAAATGGTAGGGTTTTAGTGTTGGGGGAAAAATGAATACCACAAATTTAAATACTTTTTTAGCGGTTATGCAAACAGGTAGTATCTCGCAGGCGGCTGATAAACTATTTATTACGCAGCCTGCGGTAAGTAAACGTATCAAAAACTTAGAAGACGAATTTGATGTCACCCTTTTTGATACTGTGGGTCGTGGTATTATCCCAACCCAAGCGGCGCATGACTTGATACCCCATGCCAAACGCTGGCTAGATGATTACGATAATCTAAAAATTAATCTTAAAAACCGCCAGCAAACGGTATCAGGCAAACTGATTATCGGTACCAGTCATCATATTGGCTTACATCATCTGCCAGCTGTCCTCAAACAATTTATCCAAAGCTATCCTGCAGTACAGCTTGAAGTGCATTTTGTCGATTCTGAGCAAGCGCATAAAGCAGTCCTTGATGGCGACTTGTCATTGGCTTTTTTAACGCTACCCCCTGTGTATGATAAACGTCTAAATTATCATATGCTATGGTCAGATCCGCTGCATTTTGTGACCGGCATTTTATCGCCACTGGCGCATAAAATGAACGTGACGCTTGAGCAATTGGCCAACTATCCAGCGATTTTACCCGCCGCCAATACCTTTACCAGTCAAATCACTTTAGCCGAATTTGCCAAATATAACTTAAAACCGTATGCCACGATGAGTACCAATCCGCTAGAATCGATTCGTATGTTGGTATCGGTTGGGCTAGGCTGGTCGGTGTTACCGCAAACGTTAGTCAATCAAGATTTACAGCCGATTAATATGGATACCCCCGTTGAGTTACAACGCTATTTGGGGTTGGTCACCAACCCCAATATCACGGTATCTGCAAGCATGGCAGCCTTGCTTGATATGTTAGGATTAGAGGTGGATGGTAAACATCGCGATTAATGAATCGACATAAAAAAGCCTATCGATGTGATAGGCTTTTTTTATGAGACTTATTTCTTCTGATAAGTTAAACGCAGCCCGTAAATCCAAGCATCGTTGTCTTGGAAATCACCCACTAAATCGCCATTGGGGATTTTTGATTTGGCATCGCCAAACATCAAATATTTCACGCCTGCTGACACGGCGACTTCGGGTGTAACATTGTACTTGGCGCCTAGACCCACATTCCAATGACCTTCCACAGGTCCTAAGGTGGTGGTGGGATCACCCGCGCCGCTATCCCAACCCACTGAGCCTGATACTGCCCATTGATTACTTAATTTTTTACCCAAGCCCAGTTCTGCTGCCCAGCCATCATCTGAGTAATCAATCAAGTTTAAACCATTGGGATATAGGGGTTTAAAATCCGCGCCGGTGGCTTTTTTGGTCGTTGCATTATACAGAGGCGGTTTGATTGAAAAATCACTCCAAGGTACCCAGCGCAGTTTTGCGGTCAACAGCGTGGTTGGATTAAGACCTGTTTGAAAGTCAACATTCACAGATTTTGGGGTAGTGATGGTCATGTCATAACTGCCTGATTCGCCAGTTGCAGGCATGGACTCATACGCTACGGTGTCATGATCAATGTCAGAGCGATAAGTCAACGCCGCTTTAAGCGCAATTTCAGGTTTGCTATAGGCCAAACCTGCCATCCAACCATAACCATTCGATTGGGCAAAGATACCATCATAACCTTGGGTTGAATTGTAGGCTGTACCGCGTAAATGCACTTCACCTTCTAATTTTTGTAATACCGGCCCGCCATATACTTGCCAGTTATTTTTTTCGCCAAATTTGACCCCCACCAAACCCGTGAAGTTTTTACTATCAACGGAGGCATTGGTACCTTCGTTGGGATGCTGAGCGATATTGCTTGCTAGATTGTAGGCTGCCCCTGCTTGCTGTGCGGTTTTAACCGCGGTAGCCGCGTTATAAGCGAGTGTTTGGTTGGTTGGTTGGATCTGCTTGATAAGCAGCAGCAGCGGTTTTTGCAGCTGTGGCGGCGGCTTGCGCCGCTTGTCCTGCACCAGCAACCTGCTGCGCGCTGACTGTACCATTGACAAAGTTATTATTGCCGGTGAACTCAACATCCGCGCCCCACGGCTGGTCAAAAAACACACCCACACTGACTTTATCGTTGACGTCTGCTTTTGCCCCATAATTGATAAAATCATAGTTTAGCGCCATGTTATTAATATCGCGACCTTCTTCATACGTAGTTGGCGAAGGGGTGGTGGCCGCATTGTCTTTGCCACTAATCGATGGGTCGATGGTGATTCGTTCGATGTACGCAAAAGTGCCATCTTGCGTAAACCCCCAACTTGGCTGAGTTGAGCGGTCAAGCCCTGCGGCTTGGGCAGCGCTAGCAAATGAAATGCTGGCAATAGCGAGTGTTAAGGATTGCAATCTTAATGACATGAAATACTCCCTTTTACATGGATATTGATAAAGTGCGAATTGGAGAGCTTGCTAAAGGTTGCTAAAAGGTATGAGAAACTTAGACAGGATAGTGAGGCCTTCCAATGGACCCACAAAGAATAGTTAAAAACTTACGCCTTGACAACTTATGGCTTACAAAAATAGCGCCAATTTCTGACCTGATAAGTCACTAATAGCGTATTTATAGTGACATAAACATAACAAAACACCGATTAATATAATCGGTGTTTGAGTCAAAGAATAACAAAGTATTAATTTACTCTAGTCAAATTCATTTCCATTTTTTTACCATCATTGTTTTGAACCACTTTGACAGGTAAATAATCAAGTTTTGGGGCTAACCAAAAACTGGTTTGACGGTCTTTGTCATCATGCACGCGATCGATACGCACCACGTCAAAAGTACCGGCCGGCACGGTAATGCGAGTCATGGCAGATTTCTTAAAGGGCACCGCTTCAACGGTATTGCGGTCCGCCATGTAATAGTTACCACGGAATTTGCCTGCTTTTAAATCTTCCCGAATTTGAATTTCCAAACTTAAATCATCATAGGCAGGCTGTGGCAAAGCAATGACTTTGTTTTGACCTTTATAATTGGTAACCAGTTGTTTTTTTGCATTATTAAAGTTCAAGGTGGTAGTTCGACCCGTCCCCAAAATTTTGTATTGTGTTAATGCGCTCACCGGTAAGATAGCGCCATTGGCATTGACAAAATTGGCGGTTTGCTTGGCACTGGCTAATTTACCGACACTTGCATTAACGTTATAAAAATACTGATTGCCAGTTTGGGTCAATACACGGCTTGCGGTACCATTGTATTTGCCTTCAATATTAAAATTATAGGTTGCATTAAAAGGGGCAACTGCTGCATTCGCCATAGAGGTGATAGCCATCGCTGACACGAGTGAAGTACTTACTAACAGTTTTTTTACTAAAGAATTTTTCATGTTTCATCCATCAAATAACGTTCATCAGATAAGGTTAAATCTATTTGGTATGCATACAGTAGTATTGATGGCAAGCAAATACAAGCCAGTTAACAAAAGATTGTGATTGTGCAATAAACGACAGTCTTTATGAGGTATTTGGGTGAAGGGGTTAAAAAATTGACAACAAATTGCAAAATTTCGTAATTTTCTGCTTGAACAAATTGGCATACATCCCCACTGTTAGACAGTGAATTGATAACATGTCATAAGCATATGATTATTTATGCAAACAGATAGTTATCATCTTTTTGTGGTCGGCAAAATAGAGGGGGTCTTTTGAGCCAACCTCTGAGCTGATCACAGCTTTCAAAGCTAACTACGGCTTTCAAACAATAATTTAACAGTTAATTTATGGAGTAGATTATGGCAATTCGTCCTTTACATGATCGTATCGTCGTGCGTCGCAGCGAAGAAGAACAAAAAACAGCTGGCGGTTTATTGCTAGCAGGCGGCGCCCAAGAAAAACCGTCTCAAGGTGAAGTCATTGCAGTAGGTAATGGTCAAATCCGTGAAAACGGTGATGTACGTGCGCTCGATGTCAAAGTCGGCGACAAAGTACTCTTTGGTCAATATGCCGGCTCAACGGTTAAAGTAGATGGTGAAGAATTATTGATTATGAAAGAAAGTGATGTATTGGGTGTGATTGAAGGTTAATCAGTCATTACTTTAAACAATCGTTTTTTACCCAAAAGCTAATTTACTTAGTCTTAATTTACCTGGTCTTAATCTAACTGGTTAAGTACTTGGTAAAGTAATTGATAGCAACCGTGGTAGCAATTTGGACTACCTTATACAAATAAAAATTTATAATTTGGAGAATTTAACATGGCTAAAGATGTAAAATTTGGTATTGATGCCCGTGCAAAAATGATTGACGGCGTCAACGTATTGGCAAATGCGGTTAAAGTAACATTGGGCCCTAAAGGTCGTAACGTGGTTATCGATAAATCTTTTGGCGCACCCACCATCACTAAAGATGGCGTATCAGTGGCTAAAGAAATCGAACTTGATGACAAATTTGAGAACATGGGCGCACAGTTGGTTCGTGAAGTTGCAAGCAAAACTAATGATGTTGCAGGTGACGGCACCACTACAGCGACTGTTTTAGCCCAAGCGATTTTGCAAGAAGGTATGAAATCAGTCGCCGCTGGCATGAACCCAATGGACTTAAAACGTGGTATCGATAAAGGTGTACGTGCCGTTGTTGCACAAATCCATGCGCTTTCAACCCCAGCCAATGACAGCAAAGCCATCGCACAAGTCGGCTCTATCTCAGCTAACTCTGACCAAACTATCGGTGACTTAATCGCTCAGGCGATGGAAAAAGTGGGTAAAGAAGGCGTGATTACGGTTGAAGAAGGTTCAGGCTTTGAAGATACCCTTGAAGTCGTTGAAGGTATGCAGTTTGACCGTGGCTACATCAGCCCATATTTCGCCAATAAAGCAGATACGTTGACCGCTGAACTAGAAAACCCATTAATTTTGTTAGTCGACAAAAAAATCAGCAACATCCGTGAGTTGATTCCACTACTTGAAAACGTGATGAAATCTAGTAAACCCTTACTGATCATTGCTGAAGATGTCGAAAACGAAGCCTTGGCAACTTTGGTTGTGAATAACATGCGTGGCGGTCTAAAAGTCTGTGCCGTCAAAGCCCCTGGTTTTGGTGACCGTCGTAAAGCGATGCTTCAAGATATCGCTATCTTAACGGGCGGTACAGTTGTATCAGAAGAACTGGGCATGAGCTTAGAAACTGCGGATTTATCGGTATTAGGTACTGCCAAAAAAGTGACGGTTGGTAAAGAAAACACTGTGATTGTCGATGGTGCCGGTCAAAAAACTGAAATCGATGATCGTGTTGCCTCTATCCGTCGCCAAGTGGAAGAATCAACCTCTGATTACGACAAAGAAAAGCTACAAGAGCGTATTGCTAAACTCGCAGGCGGTGTGGCAGTTATCAAAGTCGGTGCGGCGACTGAAACTGAAATGAAAGAGAAAAAAGACCGTGTGGATGATGCTTTGCATGCAACTCGTGCTGCCGTTGAAGAGGGTGTTGTAGCAGGTGGTGGTGTGGCATTGGTTCGTGCTATCTCTGCGCTTGATAATGTCAAAGGTGACAATGACGACCAAGCAGCGGGTATCAACATTCTACGCCGTGCGATGGAAGCACCACTTCGTCAAATCGTGACCAACGCAGGTGATGAAGCATCTGTGGTGGTAAACCAAGTCAAAGGCGGTCAAGGTAACTACGGTTACAACGCAGCGACTGGTGAATACGGCGATATGCTAGAAATGGGTATCTTAGACCCAGCCAAAGTCACTCGCTCAGCGCTTGAAAACGCAGCATCTGTGGCAGGCTTGATGCTCACCACAGAAGCAATGATTACTGACCTGCCAAAAGACGACGCTGGCGCCGCTGCTGCCATGGGTGGTATGGGCGGCATGGGTGGTATGGGCGGCATGATGTAATCGAAAGATTATATCCCACTCAAGCCATTTAGCTAAAATCATAACCCTATTAAACTTCAGTTTAATGGGGTTTTTTAATTAGGAGAAATTATTACAACCATGACGATGGAATTACTGGACAATCTGCTACCACAAGCCAAAATCATCGGTTTATTCTGTATATTCAATGAAACTGTGCTAAAAGATAGGGTCAGTGGATTTTATGGGCGGATATTTCGCGTTAAATGGCGGTGCAGTTAAACATTATCCCGTCTAAAAACATACTCGGTCGTGCTTGAGGCATTTTCTATGAACTGATAGCCTTCCAAGTTAAAGTCTTTTAACTGTTGCGCGGTTGTCAGCTGATTTTCAGCGGCAAAACGCACCATCAACCCGCGTGCCTTTTTGGCATAGAAACTTACCACCTTATATACGCCATCTTTTCCGTCTTCAAAGCGAGGCGTGATAATTTCTGCGCTGATTTTTTTGGGATTGACCGCTTTAAAATATTCATTGGAAGCCAAGTTTACCAAAACTTTGTGTTTATTTTCTGTCATACGTTGATTGATTAAATCGGTAATCGTATCGCCCCAAAATTGATACAAATTCTCGCCTCTGGGATTTTTTAGTTTTGTGCCCATTTCCAGGCGATAGGGTAGCATCAAATCAAGCGGTTTTAACAAGCCGTACAACCCAGACAATATTCCTAATCGCTCATTGACATAATGGACTTGTTGTTCAGTCATTTGCTGCGCTGCCAAGCCTGTATAGACATCGCCATCAAATAAATACAGCGCCGCTTTAGCAGGTATGTCAGCATGATCGGTGCTAAATGGCTGGGTAGTATCCCATCGCCAGTTTTGGTTGCGCACGGCATTTAATTGCCCAAGTTTACCTGAGATACTCATCAACGCCGACAAATCGGTTGGCGCTAATGTTTTTAATTCGCCCATCAATTCGCAAGCGTGCGCCATCAAAGCAGGCTGGGTATAATGCTGACTAAAATCAAAAGGTAAATCATTTTTTTCATTCAAATTTTTGGCAGGCGAGAGCACAAAGTACATGGCTATGTTCCGTTTGCTTTATTTTATTGGTTAAGAATTCGAGCGGTTAAGATAATAATAATGGCATAGCAGGGCGCAAAGATAACGCCCAGGCTCAATAGATTAGGCGAGTTTGATTTTATCGGTTAACAAAAATTCCATCAGCGCTTTTTGGGCATGCAGACGATTTTCGGCTTCATCCCATACCACAGCGCGCGGATCCTCAAGCAAATCATAGGAGATTTCTTCGCCGCGGTGGGCAGGCAGACAATGCATAAACAAGACGTCTGGATCGGCTTTATCCAGTAATGAACGGGTCACCATATACTGAGCAAATCGCCGCGCACGAGTATTTTGCTCGCTTTCTTGTCCCATACTTGCCCATACATCGGTGGCAACCAAATGCGAGCCTTTGACCGCCTCATTAACATCTTCGACCAGCTCGACACAGTGCGAATACTGTTTGATGAGGTCGGCATTAGGTTCAAACCCATAAGGGGCGGAAACCCGCAATTGAAAGCCAAATTGATGCGCGGCATGGATAAAAGAAGCGCACATATTATTGCCATCCCCAATCCAAGTCACCGTTTTGCCTTCGATGCTGCCACGGTGCTCCATAAAGGTTTGGATATCGGCTAGTAGCTGACAAGGATGCTGTTCGTCAGTAAGTGCATTGATAACAGGCACTTGCGAATACTGGGCGAATTTTTCAACAATACTGTGTTCAAAGGTGCGAATCATGACGATATCGACCATGCGTGAGATAACACGTGCCGAATCTTCAATCGGTTCGCCACGGCCGAGCTGGGTATCGCGCGGTGATAAAAATATGGCATGGCCGCCAAACTGTCCCATTCCTGTTTCAAATGAAATACGGGTACGGGTACTCGATTTTTCAAAGATCATCCCCAAGGTACGACCGACAAAAGGCTGATAAATAACCCCTTCATGCTGCATCAAACGCAGTTCACTGCCACGTTTAATCACCTGCATTAATTCTTCTTTGCTAAAATCCAATAACGTCAAAAAATGGCGGGTACTCATTGCCTGTCCTACATCCCAATTTTGTCAATAAACATTACAGTAAACTATCAGTATAGCGGATTTATCCAAACTGTCTAGCAAATTGACGCATTTGTGTCACTTTAACATCCGTCACATAGTTAACAGTTAAGACTGATAAATCCACGTTGGGCGTCGGGTGACCACGCTTAACAGCTCATAGCTAATGGTATCATTCCAGCTACCCACTTCATCAATGGTCGGTGCGTTACCCCAAAGCTGGACAGGGCAGTCAAGGTTTACCTCGGTAGTATGGGTTAAATCAACCATCAACATATCCATCGCCACGCGACCGATGACAGGCGCCTGTTGACCTGCGACGACGACATACGCATCATCGCTAATCACCCTTGGATAACCATCAGCATAACCCACACTGACAATACCGATGCGCGCGGGGGTTTGTGCAGTCCAGCGACTACCATAACCCACGCTATCGCCCGCTTTTAGCGTATGAACTGCCATGATGCTGGCATTAAAATGCATGACAGGTTGCAGATTTAGCTGTTTGGCAGTGGCATGATTTACAGGCGTTGCCCCATACAAGATAATGCCTGGGCGCACCCAATCGTAATGGCGGTCTGACCAGTTGACAATCCCTGCTGAATTACACAATGAGCCTTTAATCGCAGGATTTACTTGGTCACGTAATATTTGTAAGGTTGAATCAAATAACTCAAATTGTTGTTGGTTATTGGGATGATCGATGGCATCAGCGTTGGCAAAATGGGTGGTCAAAACAATCTCATAGCCTGAGCTAGTTAATTGCTGAGCAATTTCCTTGATTTCATCCGATGTAAAGCCAAGGCGGTTCATGCCAGTGTTTAGTTTTAGCCAGACGGTTGCGCCGGTTTTTGCAGGCTGCTGCAACGCCCAGTCTAATTGGCGTTGGTGGTGTACCACGCACTCGATTTGATGCGCTATACAATATTGCCATTCGGCTAACGAAAACGCGCCTTCAATCACTACCATTAATTTTTGCCAGCCCGCCTGTTGTAGTTCTATCGCTTCTTGCAAACAAGCGACACCTAGGGCATCGGCTTGTGCTACGGCGGGTAAACAGTTGACGGCGCCATGCCCGTAGGCATTGGCTTTCACCATGGCTAATACCTTGGCGGTAGGGGCATAATCTTTGACGCGTTGTAAGTTATGGGTAAGCGCTGCTAAATCGATGGTGATGCTGGTTTGACGCACAATCTTGACCTTGTTGCAGTAAAATTTTTATTCATCAGGTTCGCTAAAGGAAGCGGTTTGGTAAAATTCAGGGGTTAAGTTACCAAAACGGGTAAATTGCCCTTCAAAGGATAGGCGCACTGTCCCAATAGGTCCATTACGCTGTTTACCGATAATGATTTCAGCTGTGCCTTTAGCATCGCTATTTTCATTATAAACCTCATCACGATAAATGAACATAATCAAATCGGCATCCTGCTCAATTGCACCCGACTCCCGTAAGTCCGACATAATCGGGCGTTTGTTGGGTCGATTCTCCAAACTTCGATTTAGCTGTGATAAAGCCACCACCGGGCAATTCATCTCACGGGCAAGCGCTTTTAAGCTTCGAGAAATCTCCGAAATCTCACCCACGCGGTTGTCGCCTAAGCCTGGCACTTTCATCAGTTGTAGATAGTCGACCATTACCATCCCAAGTTTGCCATCATTGTCTTTGGCAATACGGCGACAGCGTGAACGAACCTCAGATGGGGGTAGCGCGGTACTGTCATCGATATACAGTTTTTTAGCATGCAGATGGGCGATGGCGTTGGAGAGTTTACCCCATTCGTCTTCGTTCATTTGACCTGAGCGCAAATGCGTTTGGTTGATAGCCCCCCAAGAGGACAATAGACGCATCACAATTGACTCGGCAGGCATTTCCATTGAAAACACCACCACCGGTAAATCGGTATGAAATAAAATACTCTCTGCCAAATTCATCGCAAATGTGGTTTTACCCATCGAAGGACGCGCTGCCACGATAATGAGATCGCCCGCTTGTAGCCCTTGGGTTTTGTTATTGAGTTCTTCAAACGGGGTCTTAAGCCCAATCATGCCTTCAGGATGGTCTTTAAGTTCTTGGATATTGTTGACGACATTGGTAATAACATCGCTTAGTTGGGTAGGACCCTTGTGTTTTGACTGGCGGCTATGGGTTTCATTGATGGCAAAAATTTCGCTTTCAACGGTATCTAAAATATCACTGACACTTTGATTTTTTGGGTCAAAGGCAAGCTCTAGCATATGACTGCCGGCTTTGATGATTTGGCGTAAGGTCGAGAATTCTTTTACCCGCTGCGCATAAGCAGTCAAGTTAAACAGCGTCGCTGGGCTTTGTGATAGGATATCGCCTAGATAATCGCTACCACCTGCAGGTTCAAGCAGTTTTTGCATATCGAGCCAGTCCATCACCATGGTGGCATCATACGGCTCATTGGCATTGGCAAGATGAGAGATAGCATCAAAAATATATTGATGGCGCTGTGCATAAAAATCATATTTGGTAATAATATCTGAGATGCGATCAAACGACTCTTCAAGGCTCATCAGCGACGCTAGGACGGACTTTTCTAAATCCATACTGTGCGGTTGGTGCTGCGTCAGCGAAGTATTCTTAAGATCGTTCTCTTTGGTTTTATCGTCTGCCATGATGACCTGTGATAAAGTTATTTTAAATAGTTTGAAAGGGCAAAAGTTTGCTAAAAGTTATCGGTTGCAAATGGTGAGTCTAACACACGCATCAAAATAGAACAGTCAATATACCGAAAAAACCATCCAAATTCTAATGAGAAAAATATAAAAAAACGGCAATTTTTTTGAATGAAATCAGCTTGAATTTTAGGCTTTTTTGTTGAATTTTTACGCCACAAACAATAAAAAAAAGAGACAGCAAAGCCATCTCTTTTTTAAAGTAAACTATCAATTAAGCAGCTGAATCTTCTGCCAAGATAGTGACTTGAATGTTGGTCATTACATCGTGATGTAATTGAATGTCAACATTATATTCGCCAATTTGACGTAATGCACCTTCAGGCAATTTAACTTCTGAACGGTCAACAGGTAAACCAGATTTGGTTAAGGCATCGGCGATATCGCGAGTACCGATAGAGCCAAATAGTTTGCCTTCATCACCTGATTTTGCACGGATGATAACATTGACGTCTTGTAGCGCTTCAGCACGGGCATTAGCAGCGGCTAATTCATCAGCTTCTACTTTTTCAAGTTCTGCACGGCGTGCTTCAAATTTTTCGATGTTAAAAGCAGTAGCTGGTAATGCTTTACCTTGTGGTACAAGGAAGTTACGGCCATAACCTGCTTTTACATTAACAGTATCGCCTAGTTTACCTAGGTTAGCGATACGTTGTAATAAAATAACTTGCATATATCACTCCTCGGTTTATTTTTGGCTGTCAGTGTAAGGAACCAACGCAAGATAACGCGCTTGTTTGATTGCTACAGCCAATTGGCGTTGATATTTGTTTGAAGTACCAGTGATACGGCTTGGTACGATTTTGCCACTTTCAGTGACATACTGTTTTAGGATTTCGATATCTTTATAATCGATATGGGTAATGCCTTCAGCAGTAAAACGGCAAAATTTACGGCGGCGATAAAAACGTGCCATGATTAGTCTCCTTAATTATTCGTCGTTGTTGTCTTCAGCATCAACTTCTGACTCATCATCATTTGATTGATAGTCATCTTGAGCTGTATCGTTACGGCGTGAAGCTTTACGAGCACGTTTTTCTTCAGCACTTTTTGCTAATGGTGATTCTTCAGTAATCGCTTCGTCACGACGGATAACTAAGCTACGGATGATAGCATCGTTATAACGGAATAATTCTTCAAGCTCATCAAGCGTTTGTTGACCCGCTTCAATGTTTAATAGCACATAGTGAGCTTTGTGAACTTTGTTGATTGGGTAAGCTAATTGACGACGACCCCAATCTTCTAGGCGATGGATAGCACCACCTTGTTCTTTTACTAAGTTGATATAACGCTCAACCATGCCAACCACTTGGTCGCTTTGGTCTGGGTGAACCAATAATACCAGTTCATAATGTCTCATAAAGACTCCTCACGGATTAAACAGCCGTTGACCCCGTGTCAACAGCAAGGAGATTGAATGCACCTAAGTTAGAATCATCTAACTATATTGGTATAAACAAGGTGCGCTATTATATAGTAGCACACACTCAGTAGCAAGTTAATATTTACTTAACAAATTCGCCCACGCATTGCTGCAAGGTATTAGATACGGCGCGCGCCACAATGACATTGCGCGCGGTCGGGTCAACTGCTGCTGTGGTCAAATCGACAATGGTGACGGACTGCGGGGCTTTTTCGCTGACGCAGCTACAGACATTGCTCGCTACCTCTGCTTGCTTCTCGGAAGTCATCAATACACTGCCCAAGCGCCAGTATTGGTTATTTTGTAATTGAGCTTGGCATTGTTGATTCACTGCGGCTTTAAATATCGCCATGCCGACATTGTTGGCAGCGCCGATGGTGCTATTAGCATCCATCACACCGGTACCAGTGGTAGCGGCGCAGCCGCCCAAGGCTAGGGCTGAGCCAATCACTGCAGCGGCACTTCCTATGCATTTAGTAGCTTGGCGTTTATTAGCTAGGCGTTTAGTAGATAGCCTAATAGCGGCGAAAAAAGAAAATTGTTGATGCATATCAAATACTCCTGTCCTTTATTGTGTTAAACAATTGATAAACACCGCTAACATAGCAGATTACAGAAGATTTCTTTACCACAATTTTTTAACCAAGTCATGTTATTGGGTCATAGTTATTAAAAATAGTTACTAAAAAATATGCCATCAAACTTAAAAAACTGGGTGGGATTTTTTTTCATCAATGTTTATAAAGCCAATTAAATTCCTCGACCTCAGTGATATTAATCGGAAAAAAACACGGATTTTTTGGATTTTTCGATAGATTTGATTCAAATTAAACCTTACTAAAAATGTGGGATTGATAACCAATTGTTTTAGGTTTTGCATTTGTTTAATCTTTTTTTTCCTTGTTTTGAGTGTGGAATTGGACTATAACTATACCTAACAAATACATCTATTTACACAATAATAAGGAATTGTTATGAACTGGCAATTATTTAGCGTAATTTTTACAATCGCTTCTGGTGTGACTATCGGTGTTTTAATGACCATTGCGCTGGTAACTGGTTTTGACCAAATTCCACACATTATAGCCACAGCGATTGTCGGTTTAATCCTATCTATTCCAATTGCATGGATTGTCGCCAAAAAAATGCAAACACTGAATATTGCCAAAACCCCAGTAACCCCAGTTGCGCGATAACAAAGTACGCTAGATAAATAACTAAAACCGCTAAAACCGCTTAACTAATAATAGCTAAGCGGTTTTTTTATGGCTAATAAGGTTAAAAGTGTATAGCACTCACGCTAGACTACGGTGCTAAACGCTGTAGCTCAACAGCTACTGTAAATCTACCTTGGTACCTGTATCAACATTGGCATACACTTCAAGCACATCCCAGTTGGTTAAGCGAACACAGCCGTGCGAGGCTTGACGGCTAATGCCTTCAGGAACGGGCGAGCCATGAATCCCGTATGAGGGTTTACTCAGTCCCATCCATACCACACCGACTGGACTTTTGGGTCCTGGCGGCAACATAAACACTTTTTTATCTTTGCCTTCACCGCTACTGGCGCGGTACCAAGGGTTTTTAACACGATTGACAATACTAAAGGTACCCGTAGGAGACGGTGTATCACTACTACCGACCGTGGTAGGATAAGTGGCAATTAATCTATCGCCATTATAAGCGTATAAGATATTGTCGGCTTTTTTGGCAACCAAACGGGTGATTTTCTCATTGAGCGGCGCGCCTGGGTTAAAGACGGTGATGGTTTCACCCACGGTGAATTTTTTATCGCTATTAAGCTTTTTAAGATAGCGAATATCCATGTGGAAACGTTCAGCCAACATTTCTTGGACGTCTTGATAGTATAGACCTTTCATTTTAGATTTGGCTTCACTACCACTCGGTGTTGGCTGATACGGACCTTTAATATCTTCTTGCGTCAAGGTATAACCGACCAACACAGGCTGATTGGCAGGAATTTTTTCATTTAACAGTTTCCAAACTTCCGCGCTCATACGACCATCTTGGGGTAGTCCATGCATGGCTTGGAAATTTTTGAGCGCTTTTTTGGCATTCATACCCCAGCCGCCATCAATCGGACCCGGTGAAGCATGATTCCAATCTAACAAGGCTTGAAGTTTTAAGGTCGTTGCTGAGTTAACATTTTGACCAGGTTTCCAGTCGGCGCTATTGACTAGCTGTGCGTAGTCAGACAAATTTAGGGTAGAAAAACTGGCAGGTGTCGTTGCTGTTTTATTGTTACCTACCGTCGTCGGGTCAAAAGTTGGCGCAGCCGTCGTAGTATTGTTGACTTCTTCAGAGCTCGCGCCTGCGACACCTGCACCCGAGGTATAGTCACTGTCGATACCTGTTTGGGTGGCGTCTTCTTTAATGCCTAATGCCGTGGTGGTGGCTGGGATTGGGGTTAAAGGGATATCGGTTGATACTGGCGTTGGTTTTGCTGCCGTCATTGCAGTAGCCGAGGCGACTTTCGGTGTAGCGGTAGATTGTGTGACGCTAGCTGCGGGCTTGGCTGTTTGCGGTTTTTTAGCAGTAGTGGTTGCGGCTTTGCTTTGCGATTTTTTAGCCGTTTTACTATCGGTAGTGGTTTTTATAGCAGTCGCGGCTGCGGTAGAGGTGCTGGCCGCTTTGGTTGTGGCAGTTTTAGTCGTGGTCGTTGTTTTGGTCACAGCTTTGGTGGCGGGTGCCGTTTTGGCGGTAGTGGTGTCTGAGACCGTGTTGGTGGCTGCAAATGCTTGATTGGCAATCAGACAAGCTAGGGTAGATAGTACAAATTTTTTCATAGATTGACTCAATAATCGGCAATAACAAATAAAAATAAGGGACAATATAAATAACGTACAATAAAAGCCTAAATTGGCTGCAATTATACTATAAAAACCAACTTTTCGGACAATGGCTCATTTGTTGGTGGCACGGCAATCTAAGTAGCGTTTGCCAAAGCGTTTAACAACCTTGCGCCATGAAACCTTGCTGCATAGTTAAATTTTTCCACAGCTAAACAGTTAAATTGTCGTATGAATAAATTGTCCCATAGGGGAATTTACATGCTTTAAGTCTAACATTAACAAATCGCAGGATAGACAATGGTAAAATTTTTTAACCAAGCGGTATTTTTATAGCAAGGTTAAGTTAAAAAAGTGTTTAAAATGTTTTGCACTGTTGGCAATAGGCATGCTTGCAATGTTTATTGGATAACTCAATGATTAAACATTCAACGGTACAAATCTGCGAAGCTTTAGGTTGTTAAATAACTTTAGCTCGTTAAATAATTTGTAAAAAAATCAAAGTATATTATAATTTTAATTCAAAATTTTTTAGGTTAACCACTATGTCATCATCGCCATTTGCATCAGCCAATGTTTCTCACACGCCATCTTTTGACCAAAATCAAGATTCACAAAATTTTGATGACTTGCAAATCGATTTGCAAGCACTTGATATGGATGAAGAAAGCGAATCAGATGACATCTTTGACACCATGCAACAAGAGTTTGCTGAAGCCCACCAAAGCCTAAAAACGATTCGCGATTTTATCCGTTTTGGGGTCAGTAAATTACGGGAGCACGATGTAGTAGTCGCGCAAGGTACCACAGATGAGTTTGCTGAAGCTTCTGCTATTGTGCTACAAACCTTATCGCTTGATTGGTCTGCCGATGAGCAAATCTTAGATTGTCGCCTGACCAATAGCGAAAAATCAGAAGTATTGACATTGTTGCAGCGCCGTATCGTTGAACGTAAACCTTTGAGTTATTTAATTAATTTATCTTATTTTTGCGATTTGCCATTTTACGTGGATGAGCGGGTATTGATTCCGCGCTCGCCAATTGCTGAGCTGATTCGCCAGCAGTTTTATCCGTATTTTGAGCCGAATGATTTGGTTGAAAAAATCAGTGGCACTACTAATGACAAAAAATTTCATGACCACGGATTGTATGATAAACAGTTAGCACAACCAGAGCGTATGCTAGATTTGTGTACAGGGTCAGGCTGTATTGCCATTGCCTTGGCAAGCCGTTTCCCTGATGCAATGGTCGATGCCAGTGATATCGACAAGAACGCGCTAGAAGTGGCAGCGGTCAATGTGGAACATCACCACATGAACCATCAGGTCAACTTGATTGAGTCAAACTTATTTGAAAAAGTGCCTGCAGAAAATCAATATGATTTGATTGTCACCAACCCGCCGTATGTCGATGCGGCAACGATGGCAGATTTACCACCCGAGTTCTTGCATGAGCCAGACCACGCGTTGGCAGCGGGACAAGATGGCTTGGATTTGGTGCATCATATCTTATACAACGCCCCAGATTATCTAACTCGTGACGGCTTGCTGGTGTGCGAGGTGGGGGATAGTGAATGGGCACTGCGCCAAGCCTATCCTGAAATTCAGTTTGATTGGTTAACCTTTGCGCATGGCGGGCATGGGATTTTTGCCATGGATTATGATGAATTGATGGAAAATCGGGCATATTTTGAGCAGTATGTGAGTGTATCTCAATAGGCAGTCGTTTAGGGTTGCTATCTTTAACTGGTTGATTAGGCTTGAGGATTTAACGAGTTAGATAATGGCTAAAAAAACAATATATGAACAGGGTGCAACAAACCTATTATTTGATTTGTAAGTATTGATGAAAAATTAAGCGGAGCGTAAATGGCAGGCAACACCATCGGGCAAGTTTTTACCGTCACCACCTGTGGCGAATCACATGGCGCAGGACTTATGGCAATCGTTGACGGTGTGCCACCAGGGTTGCCTTTAACCGAAGCAGATCTGCAAATTGACCTGGATCGTCGTAAGCCGGGCACGTCAAAATTTGCGACCCAGCGCCGTGAAGACGATACAGTTGAAATTATTTCTGGCGTGTTTGAGGGTAAAACGACAGGTACGTCTATCGGGCTGTTGATTCGCAATACCAACCAAAAATCCAAAGATTATAGCGATATTAAAGACACCTTTCGTCCCAACCATGCCGATTATACTTATAGCATGAAATATGGGTTTCGCGATTATCGTGGCGGTGGTCGTTCATCAGCGCGCGAAACGGCAATGCGAGTGGCAGCAGGCGCGATTGCCAAGAAATATTTGAAACAACGGCTAGGGGTAGAAGTTCGCGGTTATGTCACCCAGATTGGTGATGTGGTTGCCAAACAGATACCTGAAAATACGATTGATTGGGAATTTGTCAACAGCAACCCATTTTTTTGTGCGGATATAGACGCCTTGCCAAAGTTTGAGCAGCTGATTACCCAATGCCGTGAGCAAGGGACAAGTTGTGGCGCAAAGCTTACCATATTGGCATCGGGTGTGCCTGTGGGATTGGGGGAGCCTGTGTTTGACAGGCTTGATGCGGATATTGCCCATGCGATGATGAGCATCAATGCAGTCAAAGGCGTTGAAATTGGCGATGGCATGGCAGTGGCGGGACAGTTTGGGCATGAGTCTCGCGACGAGTTAACCTTGCACGGCTTTAATGCCAACCATGCCGGGGGAATTTTAGGGGGGATTTCATCGGGTCAGACGATAGTAGTGAGTATTGCGCTAAAACCTACTGCCAGTATCACTACGCCGGGTCAAAGTATTGATATTCACGGCAATGCAGTAGAGATGCTAACCAAAGGGCGGCATGATCCTTGTGTCGGTGTACGTGCTACGCCGATAGCAGAAGCCATGCTTGCCATTGTGCTGTTAGACCATTATCTGCGTCATCGTGGGCAAAATGCAGATGTCACTGTGCCGCTCACCCCGATTGTATAATTTTTTAATAGGGGTATTTGGTTGCTATAAGGTTGCCACAATGCGTTGCCCCATTCAACTTGAGTTAACATTGGTATGACTGTGCCTGACCTTACCCTTGATGAGCAGCAGTACCATGCCTGGCAAAGCGAAATACTGGCGCAGATGGGTATTACACGTTGGGTGCGCCAAGATTGCCCTGTCAAAACGTTTGCTAATCTAGAAGATTTTGAGGTTGTTTCTTCCTATCAAGCGGTTGAGACCCTTGCTGCCATGCCACCGCAGTTACAACCCGCTCAAACTGGGTTAACGAGCGAACTTGCGCCTATTGATACAACGCCAGACTTCAATCATCCTGTTATTGCGGATGATGCCATTGAGAGCGCAGTAAAATTACCGCCAGCGAGTCTGGCAGATTTTCACCCGCATGATGTACCTTTACCCAACGATTCATCTTTACCCCATTATTCACCTTTAAAAAGCGACCTTGCGCCAAATAATGATGGGTACAGTGATGCTGGGCACAGTGATGAACGGTTCAATAATGAACAGCTCAGTGATGAATTACTCACTGCCAGTTTTGATGTGCAGGCGATAGTCGTGGGTGAGTGGACACTGGTGGTTGACAGTCATTTTTTGCAGACAGACAGTCGCCAACACCAGTTATGGCAACAAATCATTAGTGGATTAAAAGCGTCAGTGCATTTTTTTAATTTTCCCTTGCTCACCGATAGCCAGCATTTACCCAAAGCCACGGTGCAATTAATGAGCAGCTACCCGATGGCAGTTGCAGGGTTTTCGGGATTTTTATACCGTATCAATCAAGGCAATCCCAAGGTGGGGGCATTAACGCCATTACCTGACTGTTTGGATGAACAACCGATACAGCGTCTGCCTTATCTGCTAGATATGCTCGATGATTATCGCCTAAAACGCCAACTTTGGCAGTTGCTAGCCAGTTAAACCCAATGAGCTGCCGATTAATGACGCATCTTTATGATTCATCGACTAGCCATATTGTGGTAAAGTATTTTTTTATGTCATTTCACACGATAACATTTCACACGATAAAAAGGAACGTGCTATGAGTGTCAGCTTTGATCAACGTGTTGCTAACTTTTGTGCAGGACCAGCGTCTATGCCGACTGCAGTGCTGCAAAAAGCGCAAGCCGAATTGTTAAATTGGCATGGCTCAGGCATGTCGGTGATGGAGATGAGCCACCGTAGCAGTGAATTTGTGGGCATTGCCTCAAAAGCCGAGCAGGATTTGCGAAAGCTGATGAACATTCCTGACAATTATAAAGTGCTATTTTTGCAAGGTGGCGCAAGCTTGCAGTTTTCAGCCATTCCTTTGAATTTACTCAAAGGGGAAGCTGATTATTTAGACACCGGCATTTGGTCTAAAAAAGCCATCAGCGAAGCCAAACGCTATGAGCAAGCAGGGCTAGGCAAAATCAACGTCGTTGCTTCTGCCAAAGACAGCAACTATACCACTGTGCCTCCACGTGATAGCTGGCAACTTAATGACAACGCCGATTATTTCCATTATTGCCCCAATGAGACCATCAATGGCTTGGCGATGTTTGATGTGCCAGCGGTCGATGTGCCCATCGTGGCGGATATGTCATCTTGCATCCTCTCTAGCCCAATAGAGGTATCAAAATTTGGACTGATTTATGCAGGTGCGCAAAAAAATATCGGTCCTGCGGGTTTGACGCTTGTGATTGTCCGTGATGATTTGATCGGTCATGCCAACTTAGTTTGCCCAAGTATCTTGGACTATAAAAACCAAGCCGACAATGATTCGATGGTCAATACGCCAGCAACTTTTTCTTGGTATTTGGCAGGTTTGGTGTTTGAGTGGTTACTTGAGCAAGGGGGTGTCGAGGAAATTTATCAACAAAATTTGTTAAAAGCGCAAAAGCTGTATGAATTTATCGACCAAAGCGATTTTTACCAAAACCCTGTCAACAAAGACAACCGCTCAATCATGAATGTACCCTTCACCTTGGCAGATAGTCAACTTGATAAAACCTTCTTAGCAAAAGCCGACGAAGCAGGGTTTTTGAATCTTAAAGGGCACCGTACAGTGGGCGGCATGCGCGCCAGTATTTATAACGCGATTGATTTGGCGACCATTGAAAAGTTAATCAGATTTATGCAAGAGTTTGAACAAACTAGCGTATAAAAAGATTTAACAATCATGCTACATTAAGACTTAACAGCTAAAATGCTTGTTAAGTCTTTTTTATAGTTAGCGGGTGTGGGGCATATGAGGGATAACACCTAGCAATACCAAGGTTTTTTGAAAAATAGTTGAAGGGGTCAGGCGGATGCAAGTGAAAAAAGACAGGATGATAAAACCAGCCCACTGGATGAGGACAATCACTAGCCTGACATTTGGCAAAAAATGCTGGGTGCTGGGCTTATTAGTGGTCGCGTCCGCTGCCAATACTGCTATCATCACTGGCACATCTATCGCTCACAACAGCACCGCACAATTTGCCCATGTCTCTCATTTACCGTATGCCAATCCCAACGCCCCCAAAGGCGGTGTGTTGAGCCTATCTGCCATCGGCACCTTTGACAGCATTAATAAATGGATTGATGTCGGTACGCCTGTGACCGGCACCGATTATTTGTTTGAAAGTTTGATGACAGGCTCGCTTTCTGAAGCGTTTGTGCAGTACCCACTACTGGCGGATAAAGTCACTTATGACCCAGATGACCCAAGCTGGGTTATCTATCACATCAACCCCAAAGCCTATTTTTGGGATGGCACGCCTGTGACGGCGCAAGATGTCAAAGCCAGTATGGATGCGCTGCTCACAAAAGGCGTGATGAGTATGCGTAGCTACTTATCGGATGTCAAAGAAACGCAAGTGATAGATCGACAAACCGTCAAATTTATTTTTAAATCCAAAGACAACCAAGAAATCAAACTGACCGTCGCGCAAATGCCGATTTGGTCAAAAAAATCGATTGATGGCTATTTTGATAAAGTCGGACTGACGCCACTGATGGGCAGTGGCGCATATAAAGTCGGCACAATCGATGCAGGACGCGCCATTACCTATGTGCGTGACCCCAATTATTGGGGCACCAAACCTGACGCAGGCGTGGTGGTAAATGTCGGTCGTTATAATTTTGACCAAATTAAGTATGTGTATTATCAAAACCCCGAAGTGGCATTTGAAGGCTTTAAATCAGGCGAATATTTTTTCCGTGTCGAAAACAAAGCGCGGACATGGGCAACGGGTTATAACTTTCCTGCCGTCAAAGCAGGCATGATCATAAAAGCGCAAATCGCCAATAACAATCCCGTACCGATGCAAGCGATTGTGATGAATTTGCGCCGACCGATTTTTCAAGACATTCGGGTGCGCCAAGCGATGACACTGGCGTATGATTTTGAATGGCTCAATAAAACCATGTTTTATGGGCAGTATGAACGCTTGCAAAGTTTTTTTCATGGCTCAGAACTTGCCGCAACCGGCACGCCAACGCCCCAAGAACTGGCGGTTATCAATCCGCTATTACCTGACCTTGAGCCCATTCAAAGACAGGCTGTTTTAAGCGATTGGCAAGCCCCAAAATCAACTGGCGATGGCTTTAATCGAGACAATTTATTAAAAGCACGTGAATTGCTGCTACAAGCGGGTTTTAAATACCAAAATATGAAGCTATATCAGCCAGATGGACAGCCCGCCAAAATCGAATTTTTATCCGCTGACGAAAAAAACGCGCGAATCGTGTTGCCTTTTTTACGTAACCTGCAACGACTCGGGTTTGAGACAAGCTTTCGCCAAGCCGATGTCCCTCAGTACCTAGAGCGCACTCGCAGATACGACTATGACATGATTATCGATATGTTTGCCCAAAGTTTGTCACCTGGCGCAGAGCAAACCTATATGTGGGGTTCACAAGCCGCAGACGAAAAAGGCAACCAAAACTCGGCGGGTATCAAAAACAAAGCCATTGATGCGGTGATTGCCAAACTCATAGTGTCGAAGAATCGTGACGATATTGTGCTATACAGCAAAGTATTAGACCGTCTGCTACGGGCGGGCTATTATGTCGTGCCGACTTATGGCAAACATACTGACAATGTGGCGTATTGGAAATTTTATGAACATGGGCCGCTGCCAAGCAATGCCATCGGTATCGATTATTGGTGGGCGAACAAAGACAAACAAGCACAAGTCATGCAGTATTTAGGAAAATAATAAGGAATAAAACAATGCTAAAAATCCACCCAATCCCAGCCTTCACTGACAACTACATTTGGGCGATTATCAATGATGAAACACAAGAAGTGATTATTGTTGATGCTGGCGATGACAAGCCTGTACTCGATTTTGTCAAAAATCAAAACCTCACAATTAGCCAAATCTGGGTGACCCATCATCACAGCGACCACATCGGCGGCGTCACAGCATTGGCAAATGCGTTTCCAAACGCACAGATTTTTGCACACGCCAATATTCACCCGTTAATCAACGCCACGCATTTAATCCCCGTCGCTGAAGGGCGCGAATTAACCGCTTGGGGCAGTCCTGTGCAGGTGTGGCAGGTGGCAGGGCATACCGAAAATCATTTAGCGTATTTAGTGACGCTTGATAACCGTCTGCATATTTTTTGTGGGGATACGCTATTTCGCGCAGGTTGTGGCCGTGTTTTTACCGGCACGATTGAGACGTTGTTTGAAAGCTTTGAGCGTTTTGCGCAGTTACATGATGATGAAACGCTATTTTATCCTGCCCATGAGTATACTTTGTCAAATCTTAACTTTGCCCAGTTTATCGAGCCCAATAACCCAGCCATTGCACAGGCAATAGCGCATGACAGTGAGTTACGCCAGCAAAATACGCCAACCTTGCCGACCACGCTTGCCGATGAAAAAGCCATCAATCCGTTTATGCGTGCAGTGATTGCACCCAGTGATGAGATGATAACAACCGTACAAACGCAGACAGGCATTGAAGATGGCAGCCCGTTTGAGATATTTAAAGCCTTACGTCAACTAAAAAATAACTTTTAAGGCTAACAGTTAAGGCTAATAATGAGGGAAAACAATGAGGGATAACCATGGGCAAATATATTGTTAAACGGCTGTTATTAATCATCCCCACCTTGTTTTTGATTCTGCTCACCAATTTTGCCATTGTCCAATCGGCGCCTGGCGGTCCTGTCGAGCAAAAAATATCCCAAATTGAAGCAGAACAAAAACAGGGCGCCACCCAAACCCAGCTGTCAACGACCACTTATCAAGGCAGTCGGGGTTTATCGCCAGACATGGTCGAGGCTATCAAAAAACAATATGGCTTTGATAAACCCGCGCTCGAGCGGTTTTGGCTCATGCTGACAAGCTATGCCAAGGGCGATTTTGGTACCTCATTTTTTAAAGGCAAACCGGTGGGCGAGCTGATTTTGGATAAAATGCCCGTGTCGATTTCGCTAGGGCTTTGGAGTACGCTACTGATTTATCTAATCGCTGTGCCGCTTGGGATTGCCAAAGCCAGACGCCATAATTCACTGATGGATAAAACCACCGCGTTGCTGCTTGCGGTGAGTTATGCCGTGCCTGTGTTTGTGCTTGCGGTGGTGTTACTGGTGATGTTGGCAGGGGGAAGTTATTGGCAGATTTTTCCGCTACAAGGCTTGGTGAGTGAGAATTTTGATAAGCTGTCCACGTTTGGCAAAATCAAAGATTATTTTTGGCATTTGGCATTGCCCATCACGGCAAGCACGATAGGCGGGTTTGCGGGACTCGCATATTTGACCAAGTTTAGTTTTATGGAAGAGTTGAACAAACAATACGTGCTGACGGCTCGCAGTAAAGGGTTAAGCGAAAAAAAAGTGCTATACGGTCATGTATTTCGCAATGCGATGATGATTATTATTGCAGGCTTGCCGTCGGCGATTGTGGGAATATTTTTTACCGGCAATTTTTTGATTGAAGTAATTTTTAACTTGGATGGTTTGGGACGACTGGGGTTTGAAGCGATTGGGCAGCGCGATTATCCGGTGATTTTTGGCACGTTGTTTATTTTTACCTTGATGGGGCTGATTTTGCAGTTGATAAGTGATGTGACTTATCATCTGATTGATCCCCGTATTGATTTTGAGGGTCGCTAATGCTGATAAGACATCCTGTTTGGCAAGCCCGCATTCACCGCTTTCGGTGTAACCGGTTGGGATTTTTTTCGCTCATCATGTTTAGCCTGATTTTCCTTGCCTGCATGGGGGCAAACCTTATCGCCAATGACAAGCCGATACTGGTTAATTATCAAAATCACTGGTATTTTCCCATCGTCAAGTCTTACCCCGAAACCACCTTTGGCGGTGTGTTCGAAACCGAAACCAACTACCAAGACCCTGTAGTCAAAGACCTAATCAACCAACATGGCTATATGATTGAGCCTATGATACCGTTTGCCGACCAAACGCCAAGTGTCATGCGCTCGGTGCCGTTTCCTGCCCCACCCAATGCCCAAAACTGGTTCGGTACCGATGACCAAGGTCGAGATGTGCTGGCAAGGGTATTGTATGGTTTGCGTGTATCGCTATTATTTGGGTTGGCGTTGACGGTGGCAGGGTCAATTATTGGCATTGCGGTGGGGGCGGTGCAAGGGTATTTTGGCGGCTGGACAGATTTGGTGGGTCAGCGGTTGATGGAAGTGTGGGGCGGTTTACCACAGCTGTTTATGATTATTATTTTGGTCAGTCTGTTTAGCCCCAGTGTGTTTGTGTTGTTTGGCTTAATGCTGCTCTTTGGCTGGATGGGGCTCGTTGGTCTGGTGCGTGCTGAGTTTTTGCGAGCGAGAAATTTTGATTATGTGCGGGCTGCCAAGGCGATGGGCGTGAGTGATGGCAAGATTATGTTTCGCCATATTTTGCCCAATGCGATGTCGTCGAGTCTGTCACAGTTGCCGTTTATTTTGACCGCGAATATCACGGCACTCACCACGCTCGATTATTTGGGCTATGGCTTGCCTGCAGGGTCGCCGTCTTTGGGGGAGCTAATTTCGCAGGGAAAAGATAATTTGGATTCACCGTGGCTCGCTTTGGCTGGGTTTTTTAGTTTAACGATTGTGTTGTCGCTGCTGATTTTTATTGGGGAAGCGCTGCGAGATGCGTTTGACCCACGGCAGTCTTGAATTAACTAAAATTCAATGCAGAAATCAACCCAAAATGCTGAGTAAACGGAATAAAATCCCTATCGCAAAATAACAGGGGTAATTGATGTTCAACGCAAAAACTAGCAATCATCACATCATTGGCTTTACGAATGGTAATGCCTTGTTTGCGTAATTGGCGGTAATAATCAGCGTATTTAATCGCATTTTGTTGGTTTAAAATATCGTAACATAATAAACTATCAAGGGCATTTTTGGCTTGATTGTAGTCTGTATCAAGGCGAAAACCTTGCAAAATTTCCATCAAAATCACGTCAAAAATCGCCACATTACTTGCCTCAAGCTGCGTGTCCAAAAAATCGGTGTGAGGTGTTGAATGACCGTTAAAATAGTCTATCCAAACGCTAGTATCAGCGATGATAGGCAAGTTCACGCTTCGACACCTGTTTTACGTATTTCGGATAAGTCGCCTTCCCAATGCAGTTTGCCCCGTAAGTCACGGATTTTTTGTTGTTGGCTTTTTTGCAAGAGTAGCTTTAGCCCTTGTTCGACGGCTTCTTTTTTAGTTTTAATGCCTGTGGCTTGTAGGGTCTGTTGCATTAGATTGTCATCTATTATGATGTTAGTTCGCATATCATTTCGCCTTTGTGTATGATTCTTTGATATTATACACATTTTAATAAATAGTTAAAAGGATAAAAATATGAGTTCAGGTTTTGTGGCGGGGACGCTCGTGCATACGGATAAAAGTTCGATCATTCAAGGAAATGATAAATGAACGAGTTACTCAAAGTCAAAAATCTAACCATTAAATCCGCCACCCAAACGCTGGTCGATAACCTATCCTACACCCTGCACACAGGCAAAACCCTTGCCATTGTGGGTGAAAGTGGCTCTGGTAAATCCATCTCAAGCCTTGCTTTACTCGGACTGCTACCAAATAGCCTAAGTATCACAGGACAAGCCACTTTAACTGATGTTAGCGATACGCAAAACCCCAAACCAATCATTTTACCGATTGAAAAAAATAGCCTAAGCAAAGATAACCAAAACGTCTTTCGCCAAATCCGTGGCAAACGTATCGGCATGATTTTTCAAGAGCCGATGACTGCCTTAAACCCCTTGCACACGGTGAGCAAACAAATCGCCGAATCGCTTGCTATGGCTGGCGTGGCAAAAAAACACTGGCGACAGCGTACCCTAGAGCTGCTTTCCCAAGTCAATATTGCTGACCCTGAAAGCAAACTTGCCCGCTATCCGCACGAGCTCTCGGGTGGGCAACGACAGCGTATCATGATAGCGATGGCACTGGCGCAAGACCCTGACATTATTATCGCAGACGAGCCAACCACCGCCCTAGATGTCACGCTTCGCCATGAGATTTTGCGGTTACTGCATGGGCTAAAAAACGAGCGGGGCATGGCGATGATTTTGATTAGCCATGATTTAAACCTTGTCAAACGCTACAGCGACAATCTCATCGTCATGCAACAAGGCAAAGTCATGGAGCAGGGGGCAACCCAAGCGATTTTTGACCATCCGCAGCAGAGTTATACTCGCTCATTGATTTATCAAGATTTTGGACAAAGTTTGCCCATCATTGACAATTCACCCAGTGTTTTGGAAGTTAAAGCGTTAACCATTGCTTTCCCCCAAAAAAATAATATATTGGGTCAAACCACCCAATGGTTTGAGGCGGTCAAAGGGTTAAATTTGACCCTTACTCAAGGGCAATCCTTGGGTATAGTGGGCGAGTCGGGGTCTGGCAAAACCACCACGGCTTTGGCACTCATCAAATTATTGGCTAATGCTATCAAGGTGCAAGGTCAGATTTTGCTGTCAGCCAATGCTCACATGACGGACGTTTTAGCGTTGTCGAATAAAGCCTTTTTGCCGTATCGCTCGGATATGCAAATGGTATTTCAAGATCCATATGCCAGTATCAACCCACGATTTAGTGTGTTTGAGATAATTGAAGAAGGGCTAACCATCCAAGGTATGGCAAAAACGGAGCGTGAAAAAGCGGTATTAGCGGCCTTAGACACGGTGCGGTTGCCACGAGATTTTATCAGTCGTTATCCGCATGAACTTTCAGGCGGTCAGCGTCAGCGGGTGGCACTCGCGCGGGCATTGGTGATGAAGCCCAAAATTTTGTTACTCGATGAACCCACATCGGCGCTTGATAGCAGCACCCAAGTGGCAATGGTGAAGTTATTGCGAGATATTCAAGCAAACTTTGGCTTAAGCTATATTTTTATCAGCCATGATTTGCAGGTGGTTAAGGCATTGTGCCAAACGATACTAGTATTGAAAAATGGCGAAACACAAGCGTATGATACGACAGACAATATCTTCAGCCAACCACAAAATCAGTATGTGACTGCCCTAATTGCGCACAGCAGTGAAAACTAGCGGGTTTGCTGTCAAAACATTAGAAATTTAACAATTATCGTGAACCATGTTGTTACGTAAGTTTGTTTGAGTATAGCCAATTTATCCTAGTCATTTAACCCTAGTGATTTTATTACAAGCACTTATACAGCGACTTGATTACATGCACTTCACTACAGCCCCTTTAGCAATTGTTAAAAGTTAACCATGCCAAATTCCATCATTACCGAAGACAAAAAGCCACAGCATGACGTATTTGCTATAGCTGCCTTGACCCCCGCGCAAACCAAATATTTGCCAATCGTGGTGGCAATCGCCTTGTTTATGCAAATTTTAGACTCAACGGTGCTCAATACCGCTTTGCCTGCGATGGCGCATGATTTGAGTCAGCCTGCGTTATCAATGCAGTGGACGGTGATTAGCTATGCGCTCACTTTGGCAATTTTTACCCCGATTAGTGGTTTTATTGCTGATAAATATGGCACTAAGACCACCTTTATGGTGGCAATTGGCGTGTTTACCGCAGGCTCGATGATGTGTGCGGTGTCACCAACGCTCAATAGCCTAATTTTTTCTCGCGTGGTGCAAGGATTGGGCGGTGCGATGCTCATGCCTGTGGGCAAGTTAACGCTGATTAAAAGCTATCCGCGAGAACGTATGCTGTCGGTGATGAATTATGCGGTGATGCCTGCGATGATTGCGCCCGTGATTGGGCCTTTGGTCGGGGGATATTTGGTGGAGCTTGCAAGCTGGCATTGGATTTTTTTGATTAATATTCCCATGGGCGCATTGGGGATGTGGGCAGGGTGGAAACTGATGCCCAACTATCTACAGCGTAATCCTAGCATGGATTTGCTTGGATTTTTGCTGTTTGGTGGCGCGATGGCAAGCTTTACTTTTGCGCTCGAGTTTGCCAATAACATTCATGCCGATAATCTGGCTTCAGCGGTTTTTCCCGTGATGGTTGCTTTATTGGCGATTATGCTGCTCATTGGCTATTATTATCACGCCAAATACTCAGAATCGCGTAATGGACAACAACCGCTATTTGGCTTGGATTTATTTCAAGTGCGTACCTTTCGGGTGGGAATCGTTGGCAATTTGCTGACCCGTTTGGGGATGAGTGCGATTCCTTTTCTACTGCCGCTACTACTGCAAGTGGTGCAGGGCTATTCGCCGTCACAAGCGGGCTGGATGTTGGCACCGATTGCGGTGGGCGCACTGTTGACCAAGCCGCTGGTCACGCGTATTGTGAAACAATTTGGCTATCGTAGAACATTGGCGGGCAATACCTTGTTGATTGGGGTTAATATCATGCTGCTATCACAACTCAATCAAACCACGCCGATTTGGCTAAGTGTGCCATTTTTGACTTTTATGGGGGCGTGTAATTCGCTACAATTTAGCACGATGAACACCATCAGTATCGCACGGCTTCGCCCAAGTCAAACCAGCAGTGGCAATAGTTTATTGTCCGTCAACCAACAGTTGGCGATTAGTTTTGGGATTGGCTTTGGGGCGATGCTGTTACATTTACTGACGCCCGCTCGCGCCTCGCTGGCACAGACGCAAACCGCGTTTTCATACAGTTTTATCATATTGGGTATCATGACGATTTTATCTGGGCTGTATTTTTTGCGATTGCACCGATTTGATGGCAAAGGACTATACCAGTAGTCGGCCTTATATTTCACTCATTTTTATGATAATTTTAATCCTTTAACCCGATTGTCCCTAATTGACCCTAATTGCTATTCTATTGGCGCAATCGTTTTGGAAACCCTATGCTATCCCATGCTTTTTCAATGATAATTGATACCCGTTGGTGTCTTAATGAACTGCTAAAAGATGGCGTCATTGACCAACGTGATTATAATTTGGTGATGACCCATAACCGCAAAACCTTGCATCCCCTGCAAGTGATTGCAGGCTTTCATCTGGTCGATAAAACCACGCACATGGCGCTCACTCTTGACCAACTCAATCGCTGGTTGGCACAAAAAGCAGGCGTTGATTATGTACGTATTGACCCGCTGAAAACCGATGTGCCCTCAGTGACATCGATTATGTCATTTGAATATGCGCGCTCGCAGCACATTTTGCCAGTCGCCGTCACCCAAGATACGGTGGAAATCGGTACTGACCAGCCATTTTATCAAGATTGGCAGCTCAATATTGCGCATATCGTGTCGCCCAAAAAAATCAAAACCGTATTAATCAGTTCTGAGCAAATCAACCGCTATCGCCAAGAATTTTATCAAGTCACCAAAGCCATCGCGGGGGCAAACCATCAGCAAAAACGCGCGGATGCCGATATCACCAATGTCGAAGCGTTATTACAACTGGGCAATGCCGCCAATATTGAAAACCCCGATGCCAATGACCAACACATCGTCAAAATTGTCGATTGGTTATTACAGTACGCTTTTGACCAACGTGCCAGTGACATTCACTTAGAGCCGCGCCGAGATAAAAGCAACGTGCGTTTTCGTATCGATGGTATTTTGCATACGGTTTATCAAATGCCGACTGGGATTATGACCGCGGTGGTGGCTCGGATAAAAATTTTAGCAAGACTCAATGTCGCTGAAAAACGTAAACCGCAAGACGGACGGCTCAAAACCCGTACCCCTAAAGGTCAAGAAACCGAGCTACGGTTATCGACGCTCCCCACTGCGTTTGGCGAAAAATTGGTGATGCGGGTATTTGACCCAGAAGTACTGGTGCGCTCTTTTGAACAGTTGGGGCTGACAGGGCGAGATTTGCAAAAATGGGATGACATGACCCGTAAAGCTAATGGCATTATTTTGGTCACAGGTCCGACAGGCTCGGGTAAAACCACGACGCTGTACAGTACCCTCAAAAAACTGGCGACAGAAGAAGTCAATGTCTGTACCATCGAAGACCCCATTGAGATGGTGGAGCCGTCGTTTAACCAAATGCAAATTCAAAACAATATTGATTTGACCTTTGCTGACGGTATTCGCTCGTTGATGCGTCAAGACCCCGATATCATCATGATTGGCGAGATTCGCGATACCGAAACCGCAGAAATGGCGGTACAAGCCTCGCTGACTGGACACTTGGTGTTATCGACCTTACATACTAATGATGCACCCAGTTCGTTGACGAGGCTGCATGATTTGGGCGTGGCGCCGTTTTTAACCTCAGCGACTATCTTGGGCATCATGGCACAGCGTTTGGTGCGTACCCTTTGCCCGCATTGTAAATCCAATAAGCCCATGAATGACATTGAGCAGCAGACTTGGCAAGCGTTAGTCAGTCCTTGGAAAGCCGCAGCCCCAGATAGCATCAATCATGCCGTTGGCTGTGAACATTGCCGTAATACCGGGTATCTTGGGCGAGTAGGGGTGTATGAAATCATGGTGCTTAGTAATGCGCTTAAAAAATTGATTAGCGAAGGCGCTGACTTGTCGCAAATCGCGCAAAAAGCCTACCAAGATGGATTGCAGCCGTTAAGACTGGCAGGTGCAAAAAAGATTGCCGAAGGTATTACCACGTTTGAAGAAGTGATGAGAGTGGTGCCGTTAACTTAGGCGGCTACCCATTATTTGAAAGACAAAAAGTAAAAGTTAAAAAATAACCGGCAACAAAAAAGCCTAAACGTAAAAGTTTAGGCTTAATCAATGGTGCCCGGGGCCGGACTTGAACCGGCACGCTCGTAAGAGCGAGGGATTTTAAATCCCTTGTGTCTACCAATTTCACCACCCGGGCAGGGTAGTCACAGCACTGACGCTTGGCGTCGTGTGGTGTCTGTGTCAGAAGTGGGTGCTATTATAATCAGTTTTGTTAACTTTGCAAGCAATTTTTTACGATATTTTTCGCGTTTATTGCTGACTCATAATAACAAAACACCCATAATAATAAAACAATAGTACCGCAAAATGAAAATGGAGGCTGAGGCCGGAATCGAACCGGCGTCCGCGGATTTGCAATCCGATGCATGGCCACTGTGCTACCCAGCCATTTCATTTAGGTTTGCTATGATAGCAAAAATTTTTAAAAGTGCAAGGACTTTTTTAGCCATTTGAGCAATGTAATGAAGGATTGTGAAGGGTATTTGAGCGCTAATTTAGCGGTTAAACATTTTCAATGGATGTTATCACACCGCAAAATCGGTTAAAATAACGCAAATTTTTTGCTAACCGACTTTTTGTTGACCGATTCGTTATTGATTGAGGAACCACCATGACTGCGACAGTGTTAGATGGCAAAGCGTATGCCAAACAAATGGAAGCTGAACTTGCCGAGCGGGTTGCCAAGTTAAAACAAGACTCTGGACGCACGCCGATTTTGGCAACGATTTTGGTGGGTGATGATCCTGCCTCTGCAACTTATGTCAAAATGAAAGGCAATGCCTGTCAACGTGTGGGTATGGATTCCTTAAAAGTTGCAATGCCACAAGCCACCACCACCGAGCAACTATTGGCAAAAATTGCCGAGCTTAACAACAATCCAGACGTACATGGGATTTTGCTACAACACCCTGTGCCCAGCCAAATTGATGAGCGTGCCTGTTTTGATGCCATTGCACTGGCAAAAGATGTGGATGGCGTGACTTGTTTAGGCTTTGGCAATATGGCAATGGGCGAGCCTGCGTATGGTTCTTGCACCCCGCAAGGCATTATGTATTTATTAGAAAAAAACGGCGTTGAGCTTGCGGGTAAGCATGCGGTGGTCGTGGGTCGTAGCGCGATTTTGGGTAAACCGATGGCGATGATGCTATTAAATGCCAACTGTACTGTGACCATTTGCCACTCACGTACCCAAAACTTGGCAGAATTGGTCAAACAAGCGGATATCGTGGTGGGTGCTGTCGGCAAACCAGAACTTATCAAAAAAGATTGGATTAAATCGGGCGCCGTGGTGGTCGATGCAGGGTTTCATCCGCGCACCCATGCGGATGGCACGAGCGGTGGCGTGGGTGATATTGAGCTGACAGGTATCGAAGCTATTGCCTCAAGTTATACCCCAGTGCCAGGTGGCGTAGGTCCAATGACCATCAATACACTCATCCGTCAAACGGTAGAAGCGGCAGAAAAAGCAGCAGCAAAATAATGGATTTGAATTAAAAAAGGAAGTGTTTGAAGCTTCCTTTTTTTGTACATTTTTTTTGTATTCATTTTTTTACCATGACTTATGACTGGAAATCTTTACGTGACTGTTGTTAAAACTTCCGCTTATAAAAATTCGCCCTATAAAACTTCAATGCCATCAAATACTTCTGACCCATCAACCGTTTTTCACCAACTGATTACCGCATTGCAGCAAGTGTTGCCTAGCGCTAATCTTGCCAAGACATACGTGCCATTATTATCTAAGCCGAATCAACCTTTTTATTTATGGCTTATTGATCCAGATTTTTGTCATGAAGATTTGACGCTAGCGGTGATAGAAAATCTGTGGAAGAATTGTCCATATTGGGTGTTTGCATGGGCGTCCGGGCAAGTATTGGCGCAGTATATTTTGCAGCAGCCACAGATGGTGCGCAATAAAGTGGTGATGGATTTTGGCGCAGGGTCGGGGATTGTCGGTATTGCCGCAAAAATGGCGGGTGCAAAACGGGTCATTTGCTGTGATATTGATAGCGTGAGCCTGACTAGTTGCCGAGCTAATGCGCAATTAAATGGGATAACGGTTGAACTGCTAGATAATTTATTTGAGTTAAAACAGCAATTGGGCATGGATAAAGTCGATGTGCTGTTGGTCGCGGATGTGCTGTATGACAAAGCCAACTTGCCGTTATTAGATGTGTTCTTACAATACGCGCATGAGGTTTGGGTGGCTGATAGCCGCGTCAAAAACTTTGCTCACCCGCGCTACCACAAGGTAACGACGTTGGATAACACAACCACCTTGCCCGATATGGATGAAGCCAAGCAGTTTAACCAAGTGGTAATTTATCGCGGCACCGATTGACTGAGAAAGTAGCAGGGGAACAGCAGTATAGGTAGTATATGCTCGCAAAAAACCCTCACCTTTGTTTTCTGTATTTTTAAGCCTATGAAATAATTTGTAACATAGTTATCGCATTATCGCTATTTTCAAGGCATAATAAGCCACACCCCTATTTTTAATCATCTGTTTGTTCAATACCATCCCCGATGGCATGCATCGCGGTATTATTATTGATGACAACAGCTAGATGATTACCCTCCCGTTTTACGTTTAGAAAAGGAATCCTAATATGAGTATTTGTATCACTGCCACAGGATTATATACCCCGCCTTATAGCATCAGTAACGAAGAGTTGGTCGCTACTTTTAACCAATATGTTGATAACTATAATGCCAAAAATGCCGATGCCATCGCCCGTGGTGAGAAGACGGCACTTGTGCACTCGACGGCTGAATTTATCGAAAAAGCCTCAGGTATCAAATCCCGCTATGTGATGGAAAAAGACGGAATTTTGAACCCAGATATCATGGCGCCTGTGATTCCTTATCGCAAGCTTGGCGAAGAGATGTCTATCATGGCAGAAATGGGTCTAGATGCACTGAAACAAGCACTGGACAATGCAGGTCTACAAGGTAAAGACTTAGACGGTATTATTGTTGCTTGTTCAAACTTCCAACGCGTGTATCCTGCCATCGCCATCGAAATTCAGCAATATATTGGCATGCAAGGCGGTTTTGGCTTTGATATGAATGTCGCCTGTAGCGCAGCAACCTTTGGTATCGCCCAAGCGGTCGGTCTGATCAAATCTGGCACCGCCAAACGTGTCGCCATGGTCAATATCGAAATTACCTCAGCGCACCTTAACTGGCGCAACCGTGACAGCCACTTTATCTTTGGCGATGTGGCAACGGCGACAATTATCGAAGAGCTCGCTACACCCAAAGGCTATGAAATTTTAGATAGTCATTTGTTTACCCAGTTTTCAACCAATATTAAAAATGAATACGGCTTTTTGGATCGCAGTGAATTCTTAGCCGCTGGCACACCGATGTATCCTGATATCGACGCACCTGTGACTGACAAATTGTTCTTGCAAGAAGGTCGCAAAGTATTTCGTGAAGTGTGCCCTGCCGTGTCCAATTTAATCCTTGAGCTGCTCCATAAAAACCACGTTGAGCCACAACAGCTCAAAAAAATGTGGCTACACCAAGCCAATGCCAACATGATTGATTTGATTTTACGCACCGTGTTGGGCAAAGAAGCGGATAAATCAATCGCGCCTATGGTACTGGCAGAATATGCCAATACCAGCTCCGCCAGTCCCATGATTGTGTTTCATAAACACCAAGAAAATATGCAATCGGGTGATTTGGGTGTGATTTGCTCGTTTGGCGCAGGTTACTCAATTGGAGGTGTGTTGGTCAAAAAAGTCTAAGCTTTTTATTGCCTCTCACGAAACTCATGCAAATCCCCCCAAAATGTGGCAAAATATCCGATTATTTTGCCATTTTTATTTTTAAGCGCACATTGCGCCAAAACTTTTAAGCCCTAAATTAAGCCAAAACTTTTAAGCCATCATTATGAAAGAATCTTTACGTTTTCGCCTTGACCAAATGTCTGACCGTTTCGAAGAAGTCACCGCCATGCTGTCTGAGCCAGAAACTATGAATGACAACAAAAAATTCCGTGAATTATCGGTTGAGCACAGTGATTTATCCGCATTGGTCGATGTCTGGGGCAAATACCGCCAAGCGGAAGAAGATTTGGCAACCGCTGAAGAAATGCTGTCAGATTCAACTGGCGATGGCGACATGAAAGAAATGGCGCAAGAAGAAATCCAAGCCGCCAAAGACACCATCAATGAGCTTGAAGACGTGCTCAATGTGATGATGCTGCCTAAAGACCCGAATGATAAAGTGCCTGCCTTCTTAGAGATTCGAGCAGGGACGGGCGGCGATGAAGCGGCAATTTTTAGCGGCGATTTGTTCCGTATGTACGAGCGTTATGCGGCAACCCAAGGTTGGACAGTGGAAGTATTGTCCGAGAACGAAGGTGAGCATGGCGGCTATAAAGAAATCATCAGCCGCGTATCGGGTACGGGTGTGTATGGCCGCTTAAAATTTGAGTCGGGCGCACACCGAGTGCAACGGGTGCCAGAGACTGAAAGCCAAGGACGGGTACATACTTCGGCTTGCACGGTCGCGGTGATGCCAGAGGTTGAGATTGATGATACCGTCGATATCAACCCTGCCGACTTGCGTATCGATACTTATCGTGCCAGTGGGGCAGGTGGTCAGCACATCAATAAAACCGACTCTGCGGTGCGTATTACCCATATTCCAACAGGCACGGTGGTCGAGTGTCAGCAAGAGCGTAGCCAACACGCCAACCGCGATAAAGCCATGAAAATGTTGGTATCCAAAATTCAGCAAGAAAAAGTACAAAAACAAATCGATGCGTCAAGTGATATGCGTCGCAATTTGGTCGGTAGTGGTGACCGCTCGGAGCGCATTCGCACTTATAATTTTCCCCAAGGGCGGATGACCGACCACCGTATTAATTTAACCTTGTACAAACTCGATGCCATTATGCAAGGCGATTTGGATGAACTTTTAGATAGCTTACTGCGTGAACATCAGGCGGATTTGATGGCATCGGTGAGTGGGGAAGAATAACGAGTATGTTGGATTAATAGGATAAAACTTTATTTTTACCATTTGGCATAAAAATTTTAACTTTTGATAGTGTAACTAAAATTGTGGGAAAACATCATGTCACAGCAAAACCAAACTGAAAATGCAGCAACCGAAGCGCATGTGGAAGACAGCCAAGACGTCAACGAACTTATCAAACAACGTCACAGCAAACTTGATTTAATCAAACAATCAGGCAAAAATCCTTACCCAAACCAATTCAAACGCAAAGAATATGCCCAAGACTTGCAGCAGCAATTTGCCGATAAAGACAAAGAAACATTGGCAAACAGCGATAAAGTCATGGTGACAGTCGCCGGTCGTATCATGCTCAAACGGGTGATGGGTAAAGCCAGCTTTGTGACCATTGCCGACATGACAGGGCGTATCCAAGCCTATGTCAGCAAAAACGACTTGGGCGAAGAGATTTATAATGACTTTAAAACATGGGATATCGGTGACATTATTGGTGTGACAGGTTATGTATTTCGTACCAACACCGGTGAATTATCTGTGCATGCCACCGAAGTACAGTTATTGACCAAATCACTACGCCCACTGCCAGACAAATTTCATGGGTTAAGCGACACTGAGGCTCGCTATCGTAGCCGTCATCTTGATCTGATGACCAATGAAGACAGCCGTAACGCCTTTATTATCCGTAGTAAAGTCATTGCTGGTATTCGTGAGTATATGCTAAATGAGCGTTACATGGAAGTCGAAACCCCGATGATGCACGTCATTCCAGGCGGTGCGGTGGCTCGTCCATTTGTCACCCATCATAATGCGCTTGATATGCCGCTTTTTTTACGCATTGCGCCAGAGTTATACTTAAAACGTCTAGTCGTCGGTGGTTTTGAGCGTGTGTTTGAGATTAACCGTAATTTTCGTAACGAAGGGGTATCGGCGCGTCACAACCCAGAATTTACCATGATTGAGTTTTATCAAGCCTATGCCGATTACGAAGATTTGATGAAACTGACCGAAAATATGTTTGAAAAACTGGCAAACGATATTTTAGGTACCACGGAGATTGATTATCAAGGTGAAGCAATTAGTTTTAAAGCACCATTTGAACGCTTGCCAATGACCAAAGCGATTGAAAAATACGCGGATAATTTTGACATGAGCAAAATTGCAGACCGTGATTATCTAGCGGATTATGCCAAAAACGTACTCAGACAAGACGTTAAAGACATCTTTGGGATTGGTAAACTGCAAACCATCATCTTTGAAGAAACTGCAGAAACCAAACTGCGTCAACCAACCTTTATTACAGAATATCCTGCCGAAACTTCACCACTAGCACGCCGTAACGATGACAATAGCGAGATTACTGACCGTTTTGAACTATTTATCGGCGGGCGTGAAATTGCCAACGGCTTTAGCGAACTCAATGACCCAATCGACCAAGCTGAGCGCTTTAAACAACAAGTGGCTGAGAAAGACGCAGGCGATGATGAAGCGATGCATTATGATGCAGAGTTTATCGAAGCCTTGTCCTATGGCTTGCCACCGACTGCAGGCGAGGGCATCGGTATTGACCGTTTGGTGATGTTATTTACCAATGCACCGAGTATTCGTGATGTGATTTTGTTTCCGCATATGCGCCGCAAAGACGTTTAAAAAATGCCAATATAGCATTAATATAGCGTTAGCTTTCAAAACCGCAGTCATTATTGTGACTGCGGTTTTTTATGATAATCCAGTCATCATTGAATACAATAATGAAGCCCGTAATATCAAAGATATCTTTTGAAACAAAACTAATAAAAAATCGGCTCAACTCACTAAATAATCAATGTTAGACTAAACTGTATTTTTCGCTCAAACCCGTCTATTTTCTGACCTATCGTTGAGAAACGTTGACTATGACAGACCCCCGTTCAGACAAGCCTTTGGAAACCCCACCTGTTTTGCCGCCTACTTATCGTAAACCTAACAAATTTACTCTAATACTACCCTGGATTTTGTTACTGCTAGTGCTGTTGGCGGGTTTGTGGATGATGACCAAGCCACAGCTGCCTTGGCAAAAAAATCAAGCAGTGGTAGCCAGTCAGCCCGGTTGGCAGCCGCCGAAATCTGAGCCTGTCGATACCAAAAAACTCGGTGACAATCCAAATGCTGCGGTGGCATCTTATCACAATGCTGTCGCAGTCGCTGCCCAGTCAGTCGTCAATATCTATACCACGCAAAAAATCGAGGAGCATCCCTATATGAATGACCCGATGATGCGCCGCTACTTTGAATATCACGGTATCCCCAATGGTGAAAGCGATAATACCAATTTAGGCTCGGGTGTCATTATTTCGCAAGATGGCTATATCGTCACCAACTCGCATGTGATTTCCAAAGCCGATAACATTATCGTGATGCTCAATGATGGTCGCAAGGCAACCGCAAAAGTCATCGGCAACGATGTGGAAAGTGATTTGGCGGTGATTAAGGTTGATTTGACAGGGCTAAAACCCTTAGGATTTCGTGAACAGTCGACCCAAGTGGGCGATGTGGTGTTGGCGATTGGCAACCCGTTTGGGGTCGGTCAAACTGTCACCCAAGGTATTATCTCGGCAACAGGTCGCACGGGACTGGGTATTAACACGGTGGAAGATTTTATCCAAACCGATGCCGCTATCAATCCCGGCAACTCAGGGGGTGCGCTGGTCGATGCTTATGGTCAGCTGGTTGGTATCAACACCGCGATTTTTTCACGCTCGGGCGGTTCGATGGGGATTGGATTTGCGATTCCTACCGAGATTGTTAAGCTTGTGATGAATGGTATTATTAAAGATGGTAAAGTGCGCCGCGGCTGGCTTGGGATTGAATTACAAAGTTCGATGAAAGACCCAACCAAGCTAGGTGATGACACTCAGGGCGTTGAAGTGATGAACGTGATGCCCAATGGTCCTGCCGCAAAAGCGGGCTTGCAAAAAGGCGATATCATCACCGCAATGGATAATAAACCTGTCGATGATGCCAATACACTGATTCAAATGGTCGCACGTAAAGCACCCAACAGTGTGGTCAATCTACAAGTGATGCGTAATAAAGCGCAAAGCAGCGTCAATGTGACCCTAGGTGAAAGACAACCCCAAGAGGCTTTGACCGAGCTACCCACCTCACAAAACTTTGACCAAAATAATGACAGCGCTAATCAAAATGGCACCAGCAATGAGGATGACATTCGAGCAGAATTAATGGAATTACTCAAAAAACATCATTAAACGTTATTCAAAACTTCAAAAGTTTGCTGCGCTGCGGTTAGTCGGGTGCTTTACCTGCTTTCATTACCCGCTAAGGTCAAACCACGCCCGCCATCCACTGCAATAATCTGCCCTGTGATATACGGGGCAGCTGCCAAAAATACCGCCACTTGCGCGATATCTTGCGGTGTGCCAATTCTTTTTAACGGTACGGCGCGGCAGATTTTGTCAATCGTTTCAGCGGTGAGCGCTTGCTCAGAGCCCTCTATGGGTAAAATGTTAATACCCGGCGCGATACCATTGACGCGGATATCGGGCGCTAGTTCGATTGCTAGCGACTGCACCATCATTTGGTGCGCGGCTTTTGCCATGTTATAGACCGTATAACCCCCAAATGGCTTGCCATTGGCGTGAATGTCCAAAATGCTGATAATGCAGCCTTGCGATTTTTTTAGATAAGGGTATAAATATTGGCTGATAAATAACGGGGTTTGCGCATTGGTCAAAAATAAATTTTGCCAGTCTTGCTGAGAGATTTGACCAAAGGGCGTCGGGTAAAAGCGTGAGGCATTATGAACCAAACAATCCAATCGACCAAAACTGTTGATTATGCGCCAAGTCAATTGTGGCAAAGTTTCAAAGTTCTCTAAATCCCCTTGCACGCTTTTTGCTGACTGTGGGCGAATGGCATTACAGTAATTAACAAGTTCAATGGCTTCTGATTCACTGGTATGGTAATGGATAATGATATTATAATTGGCTTGGTGCAGTGCCAGCACAAGTGCCCGACCAATTCGTTTGGCCCCACCTGTGACACACGCCACACGGCACGGATTGGATACTTCGCTCATCGCTGCTTGATTCAACATCATTTGCTACCTATGGCTATTTGATTAAGCGGTTTGTCGTTTTAATCATTCATGCTTTAATCCATATGAGCCCAATTGGTTGGGATTGGAATACCCCATGATTATCACACACCTTAAACGAGCGACACAACTTTATCAAGCGCTGCAGGATTATCAGCAAAGCACCCATGCTTTTAGCCAAAGCATCACCAAATGGCGCACCAAGTCCTAACGATTTACCTTAAATTTACATAAAAAAAGAGCAGGGCTTATCCTGCTCTTAATTTTTGACACTTAAAAATTAGTTGGCTTTCAAATAATTAGTTGCCTTTAAAATCAGCTAACTTAAAAAAATTAGTTACCTTGCTCAAGCGTTTGTTGATAGGCTTGGTCAAAATTGACTGGCGCAAGTAACAATTGTGGGAAGCTACCACGGGTCACAATGTCACTGACCACTTCACGGGCATAAGGGAACAATACGTTTGGACAATACGCACCTAAAATTGCGCCCAATTGTTCTTCTGGGATATTTTGCAACATAAAGATGCCCGCTTGGTGTACCTCTGCGATAAACGCGGTTTCACCACCGTTATTGGCAGTCACATTAACGGTTAATATTACTTGGTAGTGGTCATCGTCCAATTTTTCAGCGGCACTTGATAGGTTGATATCAAGCTCTGGTTGCCACTCACGGGTGAATACATCTGCGCCCGGTACTTCTAATGACATATCTTTAACATAGATACGTTCTAGCGCCAGTTGTGGTAAGTTTTGTTCGTCTGCCATGGTAGTGTCCTCAATTAACTTTTCTTACGTGGATTATAACAATATGACAGCTTTAACTTTTTCTAAAAACTAGTCTAAAAACTATCAACTGTATTTATAATGGGGGTTACTTATCTAAAAAGTTCTAGTAAAGTTTTTTACTCTGTTAACGGTTAATCCGCTAATAAACCATCAAGTTTGCCTTGACGCTCAAGACTGGCAAGTTGGTCATAACCACCAATAAAATTATCGCCAATAAAAATTTGCGGTACAGTGCGGTAATTATTGGTTTTTTGCGCCAATGCCTGACGTTCCTCTGTGGTCACATCATACATGTTAACTTCTTCAAAAGCTTGACCTTTGTTTTTTAATAGCATTTTAGCTTGCATACAGTAGGGGCACGTTGGTGTGGTATAAATTTTCACCATAGCCATAACAATCTCCTTATTTCTGGATTTTTTAAAATGGGTTAAAAGCTTATTATCAGATACCGATGAGATAATAAAGCGTTATTGATGGTTATGGGGCTTGGCGATTTAAATTTCAAATTGTGAACAGCCAACCAATCTTATTTGGTTTTGCCGGGCACGGTTTTTTCTACCACTAAAGGTAAACCTGCGGCTTGCCAATTGGTAATACCACCATCAAGACGATAAACGTTGTCGTTACCAATCATTGCCACTGCAGTACCCGCCGTCATACCCATTTGGCAAACGATGATAATAGGATGGTCAGCACTGCGAAGTGCGTCAACGTGATCTTTTAGCTCAGTAAACGGGATATTGCGGCTGCCTTTGATATAGCCTTTTTCAAAATCTTTTCGTGGGCGGATATCAATCAGCTGAGCGTTTTGGTTGTTGACCATCAAGCCCACTGCATTTGGATTGATTTTTTTGCCGCCGCGTTTGTTCTCAAGCATAAAAAATAGCACAATTAGCACAAACATGGTGCCAAATAAAAATGGGTGATGACCCATAAACTCAAACCAACGTTCCAAGATATCCTCCACAGGGGCATTTCGTCAAAATTATCGTTTGATTGCCCATAAAAAATTGACTGTATTATAACGGTAGTTGTCAATTTTAAGAAACTTTTATTTAGTCTAATATTTAGTCTAAAATCGCAAGTTTAAAAATCCTGCGAAGCCGCTTCTTGTTGCAGAAGCACCAAATTATCCACCCGCCTTGCTAGTACCTGTCCGTCTGTCACCGCCTGCCACATCGCACAATTGGGTGTGGACTCGGTATGTTTGCAATCGCGAAAACGGCAGTAGGGGGCAAGCGGCGCAAGCTCGATAAAGCCTTGCAAAATATCATCAGGGGTCAAATGCCAAAGCCCATATTCGCGAATACCGGGCGTATCAATAATGGCACCTTTGCTGAGCGCCATCGGGTCAAACGCTAAAAATCGGCTGGTGGTAGTGGTATGTTGACCCAACTGTGAAATGGTTGAAATTTCATTGACCGATTGTCCTGCAGCAGGCAATAACTGATTGACCAAGCTGCTTTTGCCAACCCCTGATTGACCGGCAAAAATCACGTTCTTGCCGGCAACGGTGTTTTTTAGTTGGGTTAAATCACCATTAGATTGGGTCACCAAGGTGGCATAGCCAAGCTGTTGATAGGCTGACAGTAGCTCTACAACCTCGCTATGACTACCATCTGCCAACAAATCGGCTTTATTTAAAATCAGCAATGGCGTAATGTCTGAGTGATGGCAAGCCACCAAATACCGATCAATCAGCTGGGCAGACGGTAGCGGTAGTGGCGCAAATACGACTGCTAAAATATCGACATTGGCGGCGATGGGCTTGAGCTTGTGGTAACGGTCAGGGCGGTTGATGATGCTTTGTCTATCATAAATCGCTTCAATGCGTCCAAGCCCTGTATTTGGGTCAGCGACAAAGCGGACTTTATCCCCAGTGGCAATCAGTGGCAAGTTGGTACGGGTGTGACAACGCCAAACACTGTGCAGGGTGATGGGTTGCCAAAACGGTTCTGGCTCGTCAGCGGCGACAATCGGTTTTTCAGGCAGGGTTTGCGGTAGGCTAGTGGCTTGGACTTCGAGCTGCTTGCCGAAGTTTGCGACAACAATGCCATCCATCAGCTGGGCATCGTCCAGCATTTGCTGGAATTTTTGTTGTTTTTGGATGCGACGCGTTTGTTGGTCAGTGAGTTTACGTTTACGGATTAACGCCATACGCTATCCACTACATCAGCCACTAGGGGATTTTTTACCATACTAACACCTTATAAAATTTTGCAATACTTTTGGACTCGCTACATGAATACGAATGGCTACATGAGCACGCATGAGCAATCGCCAACAAAACCGATATTTTACCTGTAAAATCTGCTAAGATGGCGGATTATTTGTTAAAGAGTATGAAAAGGCAACAGTATGGCGGTTGATAAAAAACATCTGATTTGGATTGACCTTGAGATGACAGGTCTAGATACCCTCAACGATACCATCATCGAGATAGCGACGATAGTGACTGACAGTGAACTCAATATCTTAGCCGAAGGTCCTGTGTTTGCCATCCATACGCCTGACATTGTGCTCAACAGCATGGATGATTGGAACACGCGCCAACATGGGCAATCAGGACTGATTGACCGTATTCGCCGTAGTAACGTGACGATGGCTCAAGCAGAAAGCGAAACCATTGCATTTTTGAGTAAGTATGTCGAATCAGGACGCTCACCGATGTGTGGCAATTCGATTTGCCAAGACAGACGGTTTTTAGCACGTCAAATGCCAACGCTTGAGCGGTTTTTTCATTACCGCAATTTAGATGTGTCAACTGTCAAAGAGCTGGCTTATCGCTGGCGCCCCGATATTTTGTCAAGCTTTGAGAAAAAAGGAAATCATTTGGCACTTGATGATATTCGTGATTCGATTCGTGAACTGCGCCACTATAAAGAGCACTTTTTTAAGTTTATTGGGTAACAGTAGAATTTTTAAAACGATACAATTCATATCATAATACTTGAAATTATCCAAAATTTTAGGCATTATAAGCTGACAAAAGGAATTTGTTAGCTTGACTTGAGACAAGTAAATCGAAATACAAGTGAATCAGCGTGAGTGTAAATCAGCAATAGTTGCGAGCCCATCGTCAAAAAACTGGTTGTATTAACTCAGATTTATTTCAAGTCAGCGCTATTTCAAGTTAGCGTTATTTTAAGCCAGTGGGTAACCGTTGACACTGGCACTTATTCCTATCTCATGGACGACATTAGGAGCCTGTCATGGACAATCTTGACACCCAAACCCTGCAATCTACCCATCACGATTATCAAAACTACCGCTATCAAAGCTACATTGACCAATTCAATATCGACGAACTTGAACAGCAAATCCTGCAAGGTTGCCGCATCAATGGTATCAACGCCTATGTAGAATGTGTCGGTCGTCATGCCCAGTCTGATAAGGCAAATAAAGTCGCGCTAGTGCATGAAGATACCCAAGGTAATATCCATAAAATCACTTACGCACAGCTCGATAAACTAAGCGGTAAAATGGCAAATCTGCTCAATTCTTTGGGGGTGAAAAAAGGCGATCGGGTATCAACCATGCTGCCCCGTACACCGACTTTGTTAGCAGTGATTGTGGGAGCATGGCGCATTGGTGCGGTATATCAGCCATTGTTTACCGCATTTGGTGTCGAAGCGATTGAATACCGCCTTGAAAAAGCCGCTACCAAAGTGGTTTTCACCGACAGCCATAACCGTGAAAAATTCAATGACATAAACCCACTACCAAACATGGTGATGGTGGGCAGCGAGCAAGCCGCCAAACAATATGGCGATTGGCATTTTGATAGCTTAATGGCAGCGCAAAGGGAAGACTTTGAACCTGTGATGCTAACAGGGGAAGATCCTTTTTTGCAAATGTTTACTTCAGGTACCGTGGGCAAATCAAAAGGCGTGGCAGTACCAGTTAAAGCGCTAACCGCATTTTATTTGTATATGGTACACGCAGTGGGTCTAAGCGATGATGACCAGTTTTGGAACATGGCTGACCCAGGTTGGGCCTATGGCTTGTATTATGCGATTACAGGACCTTTGCTAGTCGGTGCTACCACCCACTTTAATGAGTCAGGGTTTGATGCCAAACATACATTAGATTTTATCAAAAACCATAAAATCACTAATTTAGCCTCATCACCCACTGCATTTCGTATGATGAAATCAAGCGGTGTTTTTGACAACAAAGCTGATGAGTTACCGCTATTGACGCGTATTAGCTCAGCGGGTGAGACGTTAAATACTGAAGTGGTGACGTGGATCACTGACCATCTTGGTGCATCTATTCTTGACCATTATGGACAAACCGAATTGGGGATGGCGTGCTGCTGTCATCATAAGTTAACCCATGATCAGCCAATTGGTTCAATGGGTATGCCATTGCCAGGTTATCGCTTGGCGGTACTCGATGAAAACTTTAATGAACTAGGCGCAGGCGTCCAAGGTCAACTAGCCGTTGATGTGGCGAATTCGCCATCCTTATTTTTCCAAGGCTATACGTGGAACGAAAAAAATCCGTTTGAAAATGGTTATTATCTAACGGGCGATATGGTTGAACAGCATGATGATGGCACTTTTTGGTTTGTCGGGCGTGATGACGATATTATTACTACTGCAGGATATCGCGTCGGTCCTACCGATGTCGAGAACACGGTAATGGAACACCCGTCGGTAGCCGAGACCGCGGCGATTGGCGTGCCAGATGACATACGCGGCCACATCATCAAATCCTATGTTGTGCTCAAAGACGGCTACACAGGTAATGACGAGTTAGCCAAAGACATCCAAAGCTTGGTGCATGCACGGTTATCTGCCCATGCGTATCCACGTATCGTTGAGTTTATCGATGCCTTGCCAAAAACCCCAAGTGGTAAAGTGCAACGTTTTATGCTGCGTAGCATGAGTGAGGCGCACTAACAAAAATTTTATCCCTATCCAAAAGAGTAGCTAGTGTTAGCTAGGCTTTTTTTATCAACAAAAAACAACAGGTTAACGGAAAAACAATGCAAGTACAAAATAATACATTTTTGGTCACAGGCGGTGCGTCAGGTCTAGGTGAAGCGACAACCCGTTATTTGGTGGCGCAAGGCGCAAATATTATCATCGCCGATCTCAACCAAGAAGCCGGTGAGAAATTAGTGGCGAAATTGGGCGACAACGTGATTTTTGCAAAATGTGACGTCACTAGCGAAGCGGATGTCAAGAACGCGATTGAAGCGGGTGTGACCAAATTTGGTAAATTATCAGGGTCAATCAACTGTGCCGGTATCGTGGTGGTGCAAAAATTACTGGACAAAGAAGGCAATCCAGCCGATTTAACCACCTTTGCCCGTGGTATCCAAATTAACCTCATCGGCACTTTCAATGTGGCGCGACTGGCGGCGGCGGCGATGGCAAAAAATACTGCAGACAGTAATGAAGATAAAGGTGTGATTATCAATACCGCTTCAATTGCCGCATTTGATGGTCAGGTGGGGCAGGGCAGTTACTCGTCATCCAAAGCAGGTGTGGTGGGCTTAACTTTACCACTCGCGCGTGAGCTGCAGCGCCATCAAATACGTATTATGACCATCGCACCAGGGGTGTTCGGCACACCGATGATGGCAAGCCTGCCAGAAGCTGCCCGTACCAGTCTTGAGCAAGCCGTGCCTTTTCCCAAACGTTTGGGCAATCCAGAAGAATTTGCTAAATTGGTGGTACACATCATTGAAAATAGCTATCTTAATGGCGACGTCATTCGTTTGGACGGGGCTATTCGCATGGGTTAATTCAGGTGATTGTTGCCAGTAACTGCGCACAGTGACTGGCAACAGAGACTATCAACTTAACCCTCTAAAAAAGCCACTCTGAGAAAGATTGGCTTTTTTTATTAACAATTTCACCGAGATTATTTGGTAAGTCACTATTTGGTGAGTATTAGGCGGTTATTACGGGTCAATCGAAGACGGTATTCTTCGCCGTCATGCTGAATGCGAATCTCTTTGGTCAGCGCAAATAAATGATTGGAATATAGCGTAGGCAAGGAACTTTGTTGGGTGAGATTAGCGCGATTTAATAAGTGTAGCATGGGATACTCCTTTTCTCTGTAAGATGGGCGAATAGTGTTTTTAATTGATAATGATTATCATTTATATTTAATGGGTCGTCAAGTGACTTTTTTCACTTTTTCATCAAATTTAATGCTTTATAATGGGTAATAATCAACAGTTTGAGAAAAATATGTCAAAAGTCGTTAATGTGGCAGTCGCGGTGATACATTTTAACAATCAATATCTACTGGGATTTCGCCATGTCAGTCAACACCAAGGCAATCGTTATGAATTTGTGGGCGGAAAAATTGAGCCAAATGAAACCCCAACACAAGGGTTAGTCCGTGAAGTCTATGAAGAGATTGGCTTGGATATCGTGCAAAATACCGCAGTCAAAATGGGGGTGATACGCCATGATTATGTTGATAAAACTGTGGCATTGCACGTTTTTAAAATTGAAGTGAGTCAAGCGCAGTTTGATGGTTTGCAAGAAGGTAAAGGCAAGGAAGGTCAAGCCGTCACATGGGTTCATCAGTCAGACTTGGTCGCCAATCAGTACGCGCTGCCCGATGCCAATGCCCGCATTTTAGAGTGGTTAAAATTGCCCAATGCGATTTATATCACGCAGCCCTTAGATCACTTCATTGGTGTGGATAAGTGGGTTGATTTTTATAGCCAAAAACTGCCCGACGATGCCCATTGTTATCTTCGCCCGCAAACCAGCGATGAAAATGCCACCGCTATGATTGATGGCTTACTAAGGATAAGGGCGGATATCACCCCGATTATTCAATATGCAACACTAGCGTGCTTATTTAAGTGCTTACCTGAGCGCTTATTTAAGCGTTTAGATGCGTGGTTAAAAAACGGCATGGTACATTTAAATCACCAACAACTCATGACGCTTGATTTCTCAAGCTTATCAAAAAATTATCGCTATTTTGCCAGTTGCCATGACCAACATAGCCTAAGCAGAATAAATACCTTGGCAACCTCGCATACTGTCATGGGCTGTTTTTTATCCCCGGTGAAAGCCACACCGACACACCCAGAAACCTTTCAAAATGGGGGCATGGGCTGGCAAGCGTTCGGCGAATTAGCAAAGCTTAGTGATGTGCCGGTGTTTGCGCTGGGCGGGGTGGGGCAGGCAGATTTAGCCACCGCCTATGAGCATGGGGCGATGGGAATCGCGGGTATTCGGTTATTGGTCGACAAGGTATAAAAACTAGCCAACAGGTTGACAATAGCGCATTCGTTGTAACAACTGGCTGACAAAAAATGCCCCAATAGTCACCGTTTGAGCGTTTATTTTGAGCTAAAATGAGTACTTTAATGCGCAGTAAGACTGAGTAAAATAAGGTGATATACACAATGAAACTGATGAGTAAAAAAACGCTAGCAGTGGCAGGTATTGCAGGGACATTGCTTGCGATGAGTGCTTGCTCCACCACCCCCACCAAAACTACCGCAACCAAAACAACCGCCAAGCCCACAGGCGTTGGCAAAGCTCAGGCGGTGCAAAGCGTCGATTTAAACCGTTATGCGGGCAAATGGTACGAAATCGCCCGTTTGCCGATGTTTTTTCAGCGTAACTGTGCCAGTGATGTCACCGCCACTTACACCCTACAACCGACTGGCAAGGTGGAAGTCAATAACCAATGTATGGGCAAAGATGGCAAACCCATGCAAAGCATTGGTGAAGCCACCAAAAATGGCGACAGTGGCAGTAAACTCAAAGTTACTTTCTTGCCGCAAGGACTGCGTTGGTTGCCTGTTGGTAAAGCCGATTATTGGGTGCTTGCTTTAGACCCCAATTATACTCATGCGTTGGTGGGTACGCCAAATCAGAAATACTTGTGGATTTTGTCACGCACGCCCACGATGGATGAAGACACTTATCAAACAATGGTTGCTACCGCAAAATCTCAAGGCTATGATGTTAGTAAATTGCAAAAAACCGTACAAAACAGCCGATAAGCTAGGTAGTTGAAACACCCTGCTTTAAAATTGCTAAAACGCCTAAATTCCGTTACAATTTAGGCGTTTATTTATTGCTGCATTTTCCACAGATTTTATTTTTCCTTCACAAAAAAAGGTCATACTATGTCTGCCAATCTTTACCAAGACCACCTCACTACTCGCAAAAATCAAGAAGCCCAAGCGGTTCAGTTGTTAGTTGAGCTAAATACCCTAGCCAATAAAGGCGTCGATGTGCTGTTTTTTGGCAACCGCATTGCGCTAAACCTTGTTGATATCATTGCCCATCATGACAAAAACGCCCTTAACATCGCTGATACACTCGCCTTTGCCACCGCGTTAAACGACCAAAATCTAAGCCATACCACGGTGGACTTGGGTCAAGCGCTAAAATCAGGCAAGCAAGCCGGCAGCTTTACCAGCGGTGACGAAGTGCCTGCGACAGATGTCGTGTTGTACGGTTTTGGTCGTATCGGTCGTATTTTGGCTCGGTTGCTGATGAGCCGTCCTGCCTCAGACAAAGGCTTACAATTAAAAGCCATCGTCGTCCGTCCAGCCGGTGAAGCCGATTTGGAAAAACGTGCAAGCTTGCTTGAGCGTGACTCGGTACATGGCTGGTTTGATGGCTCAGTGGTGGTGGATAAAGCAAACAGTGGTATCATCGCTAACGGTCGTTTTATCAAAGTCATTTATGCTTCTGACCCAAGCGAAATCGACTACACATCTTATGGTATCGACAATGCCTTAATCATCGACAACACCGGTAAATGGAAAGATGAAGCAGGTCTTGGCAAGCATTTACAGTCAAAAGGTGCCAAAAAAGTGCTATTGACTGCCCCAGCGTCGGGCGATATCAAAAACATCGTCTATAATGTCAATGATGACACCATCGGTAGTGATACCATCGTATCAGCGGCAAGCTGTACCACCAATGCGATTACCCCTACGCTTAAACTCTTAAACGATAAATACGGCATTGAAAACGGTCACATGGAAACCATCCATGCGTTCACCAATGACCAAAACTTGGTCGATAACCACCATAAAGCCGAGCGTCGTGGGCGTGCTGCAACCTTAAATATGGTGATGACTAGCACAGGCGCTGCCAAAGCGGTCAGTAAAGCGATTCCAGAATTAAAAGGCAAATTGTCAGGCAGCTCGGTACGTGTACCAACGCCAAACGTGAGCCTTGCGATTTTGAATTTGAATTTCAAAAACCCAGTCAATTCAAGCGATGAACTCAATGCCTTTATCAAAGAAGCCAGTCAGAGCGAACAATGGCAAGCGCAAATTGCTTACTCAGATTCTGATGAAGCCGTTTCTACCGACTTTGTTGGCTGTGAAAAAGTGGCGATTTGGGATGCCAAATCTACGCTTGCGCAAGACAACCGTGCAGTGATGTACCTATGGTATGACAACGAAATGGGCTATAGCACTCAAGTATTGCGAGTTGCTGAAACCATGGCAAAAAACGCCTAAGTGTTCCTAAGCGTTAAGGACGATGACAAAACCGCTCAATTTTGGGCGGTTTTTTATTGGATAAAATTTTAAACATCGATTGTTCAAATTTTTCTTGCTAAAATTCATGCTATAATATTTGGTTATTCAAGAATTTAAGGAAAGTCTTCAATGCGTTTTATCGATGAAGCAATCGTAACAGTCAAAGCAGGCGATGGCGGCAATGGTATCGTCAGTTTTCGCCGAGAAAAATACGTCCCCAAAGGTGGTCCCGATGGCGGTGATGGCGGCAAAGGCGGTGATGTGTACGTGGTGTGCGACGACAACACCAACACCCTCGTCGATTACCGGTTTACGCGTCGATATGATGCCAAACGCGGCGAAAATGGTGGTGCCAAAAACTGTTCAGGTCGTGGGGCAGATGATATCTATCTATCCGTACCCATCGGTACCACCGTGGTTGATACCGAAACAGGTGAGGTCTTAGCGGACTTGACCAAAAAAGGGCAAACGGCGAGGATTGCCAAAGGCGGTGACGGCGGGCAAGGCAATACCCATTTTAAAACCTCCACCAATCAAGCACCACGACGTGCCACCCCAGGTTTTCCAGGCGAATTAAAAGTCTTGAAGTTCGAGCTAAAAGTGGTGGCTGACGTGGGTCTTATTGGTCTGCCAAACGCGGGTAAATCCACCTTTATTCGTCAAGTCTCTGCTGCCAAACCCAAAGTTGCCAATTATCCGTTTACCACTTTGGTACCGAATCTAGGTGTCGTGGATGTGGGTAAACACCGCTCATTTGTCATGGCAGATATCCCAGGGCTGATTGAAGGGGCATCTGAAGGGGCTGGACTGGGTATCCGCTTTTTAAAACACGTCGCTCGTACCCGTCGATTATTGCATCTTGTCGATGTACAGCCCATTGATGGTAGCGACCCGGTGGCAAACGCCCAAGTGATTTTTAATGAGTTAGAAAAATTCTCGCCAGAGCTGTCAAAACTGCCACAGATTTTGATTTTGAACAAAATCGACCAAGTGCCTGAAGAGGCATTAAACCAACTTTGCACTCATATCGTGGCAGAGCTTGGTTGGACAGGGATGGTTTTTCGTACCTCCACGCTCACAGGGGAAGGGGTTGATGCCGTGGTTTGGCATTTGATGAACGAAATCGAGCAAGAGCGCGAGATGGAAGAAACCGATCCTGACTTTGCCGAAAGTCAGCGTTTGCGTTTTGAACGACTGGAAGCGGAAGTGCGCGCCAATACGGAAGAGCAAAAAGAAGCGTATCGTGCTAAACGTAAAGCTGAGCGTGAAGGTCGCGTATTGGATGAAGATGACTTTGATGACGACGACTACGATGACGATGATGGCGTGGAAGTGGTCTACGCACCTTAGCAGTAATTGAAATAGCTTTAAAAAGGTTAGCGCGGGCTAACCTTTTTTATTAGCTGAATGTAGATAAGAATAGGTCATTTTTTTAATGCTTTGACAATGTGGGGTAATTCACCATAAAACACCCCAATGCCTGTTCCCATCAAGCCATGATTGGCAAGCGAAATGGTCGACACGCGAATCACAGGCAAATCATGCCAACCAAAATGGGTCCCCAATATTTCTTTAAAAAATTCGGTACTTTCATGATGCCCCGTATCTGTCAAATAGATAAACGCGGGTTGATTTGCGCCAAGTTTTTCGACGGTTTTTCCCATGGTAGTCAGGGTTTTTTCAAGCTTTCGCACTTTTTCTACCGCGACAATCTCGCCAATTTGATTAATTTGCATAATCGGTTTGATATCAAATAAGTTGGCAACAAATGCAGCAGGGGAGGACAATTTTTTGTTGCGAATAATATAGTCCAAGTCGCTAAGGGTAAATAAAAATTCACTGCGACGTCGCAAATCGTCAAGTTTTTTTGCCACGTTTTCAAACGATTCACCTTGTTCAATCAACACTTTTGCCTCGTACGCCAGCGCCCCTTCAGCAATATTGAGTGTTTTGGTGTCATACACAAAGATGTGCAGACGATTGGCATAATGTACTTTGAGTTCTTCTAGCATGGGCAAGGTTTGGCTAAATTTGGACGAGATGCCGCAAACAAATACCTCAGTGACTCCGCGAGCAATCAAATCATTAAACAACAGATGCATTTCATGGATGGATGGCGGAAATGTACTCGCTACCGATTTGAGGTTGGTTTTCATGATGGTTGCTAGGCGCTCACTGGTGATATTTTTACCATCGATAAAATCAACGTTATTGATGTTTACGTGTAAGCGCAGAATGTCCATGCCTTGCGACAATCCGAGGGCTTCAAGACAAGATGAGGAAGTGGTGACAACAGCTCTTTTCATAATTTTGATAAACCCAGTAGCCCATGAAGATGAGCAAATTTATATAAAAGCAATGTTGATAGCAAGTTATCCTCATCTAAATTGAGAAAACCTCAAGTCGATATTTTTTAGTTGACAATGTCAATTTTTTTTTCGATGGTTGCTATTTAATTGGGATAAAAATGCGTATGGCAAAAACGTGTGATATTTAACGGCTACCGGCATCGATTAGCATTTATAAACCCAGTAAAAATTGTTACAATGCTCAGCCAAGCCATTATGGCATTTAATTTGATTAAAAAATTGCACTTGACTGATTATGACTATCAACTTATGACTGCCACCGCCTCACCTAACTCAACTAAAAAAGCCCTTAAGTCCAACACCATTGTGGTAAAAATTGGTTCATCGCTACTGACCAATAATGGTAAAGGCTTGGATCGCACCGCAATTTATGAATGGGCGAAGCAAATCGCCAAGCTGCATAATGAAGGCTACCAAGTATTGCTAGTGTCCTCAGGGGCAGTGGCGGAAGGGGTGGTGCGGATGAATTTGGAAGAACGCCCCAAAAAATTACAAGCCTTGCAAGCCTGCGCCGCCATTGGGCAGATGGGCTTGATTGAAACTTGGTGGTCGGCGTTGATTCAGTATGGTGTACAAAGTGCGCAGTTGCTACTGACACATGACGATCTTGCCAATCGAAATCGTTATCTCAATACCGCCAGTACGTTAAATCAGCTACTTGAATGGCGCGTGCTACCGGTCATTAATGAAAATGACACCGTGAGTGTCGATGAAATCAAATTTGGTGATAATGACAGTCTAGGTGCGATGGTGGCAGCCATGGTCAAAGCTGATTTATACATTATATTGACCGACCAGCAAGGCGTATTCACCGATAATCCTCGCACCAACCCGGATGCAAAGCTGATTAAGACTGAGCGGGCAATGGCAGATTATTTGTTTGACGTGGCGGGAGATGGCGGCAAATTGGGTCGTGGCGGGATGATTACCAAAATTCGCGCGGCAAGGCTTGCGGCAATGGGTGGTTGTCCCACCGTGATTGTCAGCGGCAGCATCGATAACGTGATTAATCGCGTGGTCAAAGGGGAATCCTTAGGTACGATGCTCACCACCAATGACGATGATAAACGCATTGCCAAAAAACAATGGTTAGCCGCGCATCTGCGTATGGCAGGTCGCTTGGTGATTGACGATGGCGCAGTGGATGCCATCATTAAAAATAACAAAAGCTTATTGCCTGTCGGCGTGATTGAAGTGCAAGGTGATTTTGATGAGGGCGATGTAGTGGAGTGCGTTGATAAAACAGGAGTGCGTATCGCGGTAGGTCAGGTGGATTTCTCATCAAGTGAAGCTAAGCGCATCGCTCGCAAACGCAATAGCGACATCGAAGCGATTTTGGGTAAAAATGAGGAACGCCACGTGATGGTACATCGTGATAATATGGCGATTATCGTATAATTTTCGACAATTTTTGATTGAAATTTAACTAATTTTAGACTGATTCAATAGTATTTTTACCCAATAGTATTTTTACCCAATAGTATGTTTACCCAATAGTATTTTTAGCCAAGATTATTTTTACCCAAGATTATTTTTACCCAAGATTATTTTTAAAGGCAACGACATGACCCATAATTTTCCGATGTTAAAAAATGACCGTATTTTAAGAGCCATGCGTTTTGAGTCAGTGGATGTGACCCCAGTGTGGATGATGCGACAAGCCGGTCGATATTTGCCTGAGTATAAAAAAACCCGTGCCCAAGCCGGTGATTTTCTATCCCTATGCAAAAATACCGATCTGGCGACGGAAGTCACCATTCAGCCATTTCGCCGTTTTGAGTTGGATGCGGCGATTTTGTTTAGTGATATTTTAACCATTCCTGATGCGCTCGGTTTGGGTCTATATTTTGAGGCAGGGGAAGGTCCAAAATTTCACAAAACTGTCAGAAGCATGGCAGAGGTTGAAGCTTTGCCAACCGTCGCGATGGCAGATGCACTCGACTATGTGATGAAAGCGGTGACCAGTATTCGTCATGCGCTGGCAGGTCGTGCGCCATTATTTGGCTTCTCGGGTAGTCCGTGGACGTTGGCGACCTATATGATTGAAGGCGGTAGTTCTAAAGAGTACCGCTATGCCAAAGCCATGTTGTATGGCGAGCCTGACACCTTGCATGCGCTGCTCGCTAAAATCACCGATGCCGTGATTGATTACTTGCTAGCGCAAATAGCAGCAGGCGCGCAGTTAGTACAAATTTTTGATAGTTGGGGCGGGGCATTGGCGCATCGCCAGTTTGTTGAATTCTCGCACCATTACAACACTAAAATTGTGGCGGCGATCAAAGCAACATACCCAGAGGTACCTGTGGTATTGTTTACCAAAGGTGGCGGATTGTGGTTAGATACCCAATGCCATAGTGGCGCGGATGCGCTAGGGCTTGATTGGACAATGCCACTAGATAGAGCCCGCAGCATCGTCTTTGAACAGCAAAAAGCATTGACCAAATTGCACAAAAAGCGGCATACAGGCATCGCGCTGCAAGGTAATCTTGACCCCGCGACATTATTTGCATCGCCTGAGCATATTCGCCAGCAGACGCATTTGATGTTACAGGACGCCTATAGCCTCGGTGACAAAACAGGCTATATAGCAAACTTAGGTCACGGTATTAACCAATGGGTTAATCCTGACCATGCCAAAGCTTTTATTGATGCGGTGCATGAATATAAACTTTAATAATAATATCAGGAGACGACCATGATCAAAGTAGGTATTGTCGGTGGCACAGGCTACACTGGCGTAGAGCTAATTCGACTATTGAGTCGTCATCCACAGGCACAAGTGACGATGCTGACATCGCGCTCAGAAGCGGGCAGACGCGTCGATGATATGTTTCCAAGTTTGCGGGGCGTGACCGATTTAACATTTTCGGATTTGGATGAAAAAAAATTAGCAGCATGTGATGTGGTATTCTTTGCTACGCCACATGGCGTCGCGATGAAGCATGCCAGATTTTTAACCGAAAATGGCACTAAAGTCATCGATTTGGCGGCAGATTTTCGTTTGCAGTCGCTACAAGATTTTGAAACTTGGTATAAGCTTGAACATGCTTGCCCCGATATTTTAAAAGACGCTGTGTATGGGTTACCTGAAGTCAATCGTGATGCCATTGCCAAAGCCAATGTCATTGGCAACCCAGGTTGTTATCCCACCACGGCGATTTTGGGGTTAAAACCGCTAATCGATGCCCAAAACAGCCAGCAGCAGGCATTGATTGAACCTTGGATTATTATTGATGCCAAATCAGGCGTCTCAGGTGCAGGTCGCCAAGCCAAAATGAATTTATTGTTTAGCGAGACCTCGGATAGTTTTAGTGCCTATGGCGTGGCAGGTCATCGTCACGCTCCAGAGATTACCCAAGGGATTGACCAAATATTGGGTCAAAGCAAACACTTTCAGTCGCATGATATCCGCTTTGTACCCCATTTAGTACCCATGATTCGCGGTATGTTTACCACCATTCATGTTCGGTTGACGGCGGCGGGTCAAGCGTTAGATTTACAATCCTTATATGAAACCAGCTATCAAAACGAATATTTTGTAGACGTCATGCCAAAAGGGATGTACCCAGATACCCGTAGTGTACGGGGTAGCAACTATTTAAGAATTGCGGTGCAAACACTAGAAAATAGCCCGATGGCGACGATTTTGGTGGTACAAGATAATTTGGTCAAAGGTGCGGCAGGACAAGCCGTGCAAAATATGAACGTGATGTTTGGGCTTGCAGAGCAAACAGGATTGGAATTGGTCGCCGTAGTGCCTTAAGGTATTTCTTTAATAAGTGGTTTTCTTAAGCTATTTATGGTCAGCCTATTTAGAAATATTAATGCCATAGCAAGCACTGCTTTATTTTTTTTAGCCAAAAAAATATGACGCTATGATGAAATGGGCTAACTTTATTATTTTTTCGGTCAATAAATTTAGCTGAATTCATTATAATTTTTGTTTATAATGGGATTCGCTTTAATGGATGTCATATTCATCAACCCTTTTTGAGCTATCATCAGTACTGTGATTATCCATGTTTTGATCGTTTTTCAATTTGAGTATCTCTATGGATTTGCCCGAAGATAATAACTCTTCTCAATCTTTGCCAGAAGCACAACGCAATTATATTACCCAACCCAACAAGGTCTCTGGGTGGTTGATTGCGTTTGGGGTGAGCTTGTTGTTAGTTGCCATCATTGCACTGGTGTTAGGTCAACGCATTGGTTATCATCGCGGCTTAAGCTTTGCGGCTGAAGAAGCGAAAAAAACCGCCGCAGGTCTTGAAATCTCAGCAGAAAACATCAAATCACTAAAGCTAAAATCTGATACGTTGCAAAGCCAATTAACCACCGCGCAGCAAGAGCGTGATATCAGCTTGGCGAACCTATCAGCACTACGTACCGATATTCAAGATCTAAAAGTCACCAACTTACAGCTTGAACAAGGTCAGCAATTCTTAACCACGTCGCTTGCCAAAAAAGGCGGTATGAGTTTACAAGTCATCGGGGCAAAAATCGCACCGTTGCCAGAAAATGCCTATGAATACCGCTTTGATGTCGGTATGGTCGATCCGTCAAATCAGCCAAAAAATCTGATTCCAAAATTGACCTTGCTCGATGAAGTTAATATGGTCGAAGTCCCATTGCAACCCAATAGTTATTCGATTCATGGGATTGCAAGAATTCGCGGGCGTTTTTTGATGCCCAAAAACTTTGTACCCAAACAAGTGAAACTTGAATTAACCGCCGGCAACCAAAAAACTGAGCAAGTGTATGATTGGCAACTCGGTCAACCGATTGATAACATGCCATATACGCTTGAAGAAACGCCTGAAGCGGATAAACGACCCGTGAGTTCGACCGACAGCACGCCAGTGGCAAGCACAGCCAATACGCAAAAACCTGCCGCAACGACTGCTGCAAAGTAGTATAATCAATGTTTAATTTAATCTTAGGTAAATGCTTAATTAATGATGCTTCAAACGCTTAATTTTTCTCGTCAATCAGTCGTATCGCAGCCAACCACCACGAATATGGATTGGCATCTGCCGGCATGGTTGCCAACACAACTACCTAAACAGCCCTCTAAACAGCTACCTAGCCAATCACCAAATTCATTGCCAGCGCGTTTGACCGACATAGAAGGCGAGCCAAATACCGACCCTGTCGAAGATGTGCTATTGGCTGACCCTGAACTAAAAAAACCACAGATGTATGCGGTGGTCATGTATAATGATGATTATACGCCGATGGAATTTGTGGTGGATGTTTTACAAAATCATTTTAAACATACGCTAGATTCAGCTATCAGTATTATGCTTGCCATTCATCACCAAGGCAAAGGAATTGCCGGTATATACCCTAAGGACATCGCAGAAACCAAAGCCCAAGCCGTCAACCGTGAAGCGCGTCAGGCAGGCTATCCGTTACTGAGTCAAATCGAACCACAAGGTTAGTGGCAGTTTGCTATTTAACCCCGTTTTATTTTTGGTGGCACCTCCTTTCTATTTTTTATTCATCATTGAATTTTTTGCCATTTTAAAACCCGCCATTAACTACGTTTTATCACTTGAATTTATTAGCAATGTCATTATATTAAACGTAATGATTTTGATTTTTCCCATTTTGTCATCTTTCATTTTTACTTCCTTTTAACCGAACTTAGCATGATTAGCCAGATATCCATAAGATATTTGGTGCTGAGGTGACGGCAAATGAAACTTGAGAAAACATCAACGCAAATAACCATCAACACCTATAACGACATCAAACCAATCAATTAGATAACGCATGATTTTTCAAGTAGGGCAAAATCAAAAACCGTCGGCGACACGTATTAAGGACATCTTATGTTAAGTTTAGAATTACAAAGCACGTTGCGGTTGGTAGTGACACTCGCAAAACAGCGTGCACACGAATATTTAACGGTCGAGCATTTGCTATTGGCACTGTTAGAGAATGAAAATGCGGTAGAAGCCTTGGTGGCTTGTGCAGTCAATGTGGATCAGCTTGGCAAAGATTTGACCCAGTATATTGATGAACATACCCCAACGGTCGATATCAACGAAGATTACTCGCCACAACCAACGCGCAGTTTTGACCGTATCTTGCAGCGTGCGATTTTTCATGTGCAATCGGTTGCCAGCAGCCGTTTGGTAGAAGGCTCAGATTTACTAGTGTCTATGTTCTCAGAGCATGACACCTACGCGGTGTATTTGCTTAAAAAACAAGGGGTGACGCGACTTGAGTTGACCCAGTATCTGTCGCATGGTCAAGACAAAAAAGTGCGCGACAAATTAACCAGTGTGGAAACTGAAGAAACGGGTGAAAAATCCAGCAAAGACCCATTGACTGAATTTACCATTAATCTCAATCAAAAAGCCTCTACGGGCGGCACTGATCCGTTAATTGGTCGCCAAGCAGAAATCGAGCGTACCGCGCAGATTTTATGCCGTCGCCGCAAAAATAATCCCCTACTGGTGGGTGACCCAGGGGTGGGTAAAACGTCGATTGCTGAAGGATTGGCATGGCTAATTGTCAATGACAAAGCACCGAAACCATTATCAGGCTGTGTGGTTTATAGTTTAGATATTGGTGCCCTGATTGCCGGTACAAAATACCGCGGTGATTTTGAAAAACGGATGAAAGCGCTATTAGATGCCTTAAAAGCTAAGCCCAATGCGATTTTATTTATTGATGAAATCCATATGATTATCGGCGCAGGCTCATCGATGAGCAGCAATATGGATGTGTCAAATTTAATCAAACCTGCGTTGGCATCAGGTGAGCTGCGTTGTATCGGCTCAACCACCTTTACCGAATACCGCCAAGTGTTTGAAAAAGACCATGCCTTAAGTCGTCGTTTCCAAAAAGTTGATGTTAACGAGCCATCGATTGATGAAACGATTGATATTCTACGCGGTCTGAAAAAACAATATGAGAAATTCCATAACGTAAGTTATACCGATCAGGCGCTACAAAGTGCTGTGCATTTGGCGGTAAAACACATTCACGAACGCTTTTTGCCTGACAAAGCCATTGATGTGATTGATGAAGCGGGTGCATTTGTTCGCCTGCAAAAACAAGCTGAAAATCAGGTTGAATCTAGTGTGGACAGCAATCAATCCGTTGATGCCGTCGCAAATGACAAGCTATCAAATCAGCCTGTGGTGGATGAAGACGCACTTGTCGATGATTTGGATGCTAGCCATGCAGCAGATGGTGTTGTCGAACCTGAAGCTATGTTAAGCGAAGCCGATAATAAAGTAATTGATGCGGCACAACAAGATGGCGAAGTGGTGATTGATGTCCCGCAAATTGAATACATTATCTCAAAAATTGCGCGCATCCCGCCAAAATCAGTCTCAACGGATGACAAATCGGTGCTACAAAATCTTGAAAGCAACCTAAAACATTTGGTGTTTGGTCAAGATGAAGCCATCAAAAACTTGGCAGATGCCATCAAGTTGTCACGTGCAGGCTTAAAACCCGATGATAAACCGATTGGTTCATTTATGTTTGCTGGTCCTACCGGTGTCGGTAAAACGGAAGTCAGTCGTCAGTTAGCGAATTTGTTAGGCATTGAGCTGGTTCGTTTTGATATGTCTGAGTATATGGAAGCACATACAGCGTCCCGCTTGATTGGGGCACCGCCAGGCTATGTGGGCTTTGATCAGGGTGGTTTATTGACCGAAAAAATCAATCAATTCCCGCATTGTGTACTATTGCTAGATGAGATTGAAAAAGCCCATCCTGATGTATTTAACTTGCTGCTCCAAGTGATGGATCATGGCTCGCTCACCGACAATAACGGTCGCACATCAAGCTTTAAGCAAGTGATACTGATCATGACCACCAATGTCGGTGCTGATAGCATCAGTCGCAACAGCATGGGCTTTACCAAACAAGACCATAGTCGCGACAATAGTGAGGCGATGAAACGGATGTTTACCCCAGAGTTTCGTAATCGTTTGGATGCCATCATTCAATTTAACCCATTGGATCAAAATGTCATTGTATCTGTGGTTGATAAATTCTTGGTTGAGCTGCAAGCCCAGCTTGATGACAAGAAAGTAGTGCTTGAAATTGATGATGAGGTCAGAAATTATCTGGCAGAAAAAGGTTACGATCGTCTCATGGGTGCACGCCCAATGAACCGCTTGATTCAAGATGAAATCAAAAAACCATTGGCAGAGCAAATATTATTTGGTGATTTGGTGAATGGCGGTACGGTGTCGATTCGTATGAATGCCGATAAAACAGCGATTGAGCTTGTGCCCATTGATGAAAAGCAAATCGACAATGTCTAGGTCTAGGTTTAGTAATGTCTAGTATAAAAAAAGGAGCCACTGAGCTCCTTCTTTTTTATGCCTAGTGATGATGTTTAATGACTATACTTAATAAATGGGCTTAATAATCATACAAAACCAAATTTGGGTTTTTCTGCTTGTTTCTCTCGATAGGACAGATGATCCATGTTGGTTAATTCTGCCAATGAGTGCGGTTTATTGACGGTGATAGCTTTATCAATCGATGCCAAAAACGCATTGGATTTTTCGACGGACAGTTCTTTGAATTTATACTCAGCTATTAATCGACCTTTACGCAGCAGCGCGGGGTCAATTTTCGAGATATCGGAGTTAAAGGTACAAATAAACTGACACTCTAACACATCCGACAGCATACCATCAGCAATGTTCAAAATCGCCGATACCACATCGGTATTAGCGTTATCAATGCTACGCTCGGCAATGTAGTTTTCACAGTCTTCAAGCACTAATACCGAGTTTTTATTATCCACCAATAGTGACATAAATTCAGGGTTAGTCAAATACCCAATCATGGTAGTGGGTACAAAGATGAATTTTTTATTAGGCACTTGGCTGGTTAGCCATTTGATATAGTTAGTTTTTCCTGAACCCGCCACGCCATGCAACAGTACCACGCCTTTACCATCATGATTGAGCGATTCTTTGATATGCTGATGCACGGGCAGAAAATCCTCGTGATACATGGTATCTAAATTGATGGGAAATGGCTTGATACGATGGGTTTTAAACACAAAACCATGGACTTCTTTAAGTAAAATCGATACTTTAGCCTCTTGCGAGACATACTTTTGCAAGTATTCATCAAACACGTTTTTGACACTTGCCGCCGAATGCGGATTGGTCGAAATATAGTAAATACTGACGACTTTTAACAAGCCTGACTCAAAGATGTATTCGTCATAGTCATTTGACAAATCTTCATTGGTGAGCATGAACACTTCATATTTGGGATGAAAATAACAAGCTTCACGCTCATACAATGTATTATTTTTATGCGAATAGGCGACGGTAGTAAAATCGGTGCAACGCTCAAAATCTTTAAGCTGCTCTTTACGAATCACCATATCATGGTTGCCAACATGTACCCCAGGGAAAATATCATCGAGTAGCGACTCAAAAGGGTTATATTTGCTAGCGTATTGGAGGTTGTCTTCAATAAGTTGAACAGTATAGGGCGGCTCAGAGGAGGCACTGAGCAGCTTTCGCGGTTGATAATAGGGCGATTGTAAAATTTTCATAGGAATATAGGCTTATAAAAGGCAGTAGAAAAATTAACATAGTTAGCAGTAAACAAGCTAACTATAGAGATGGGGCAGTTAATACTAGATGCAAGCTAAAAAGTAGCTAGTTGGCAATCAGTTAAAAAATTTTTAGCAACACAGTGAGCAACATACTGGCTAACAGTAAGCCAGTAAGCAATGGTGAGATAAGATAGACAGGAATTTTAGGCATAAAAAAACCTGCGAGAGGCAGGTTAATTTAACTAATACCGATTTGAGTGGTGGGGCTGAAGAGACTCGAACTCTTACACCTCGCGGCGCTGGAACCTAAATCCAGTGCGTCTACCAATTTCGCCACAGCCCCATGAGTTGCCTCAAAGTGTTGACTCAATATTTGTATCAGTGTCTTTGTGGTTGGCTATTATATAGAAAATTTTCGCTTTGGCAAGAGGTTTTTTAAAAAAATTGCATTTTTTTATTGGTTAAGTAAAATTTTTAGCGCATTGATAATATTTGCCAAGTCATTAATACGGTTTTCCACGCGTTTTGCCAGCAGCTTGTCGATAAAAGGCTGGCAAGCTTGGCAAGCAAATTCTGATAGCTGATGATTTGGGCATAAAAAAGGCACGGGCTGTTGGCAATGCGAAATTGCCCAACCAGGATAATCATTTGCCATAAAAGGTAGACATCCCATCAATAATTCGTACCATACTACCCCCAAGCTATAGTAGTCGCTAAATTTGTCAACAGGCTGTCCTGTGAGTTGCTCAGGACTCATGTAGGCAGGCGTACCAGCGGTGTGAGGTTTGCAGTTGAGTGAGTCATTTTTTGCCCTAGTATCACTAAGACCAAAATCACTGAAACCAATATCACTAAAACTAAAATCACTCAGACCAAAATCAATTAACACCACTTCAAGATTGGGTTTTACGATAAAGTTGGCGGGTTTGAGATCCAAATGCATCAGCCCAAATTGATGTAGACGGTTGACCACTTGGCAACTATGTAAAAAAATGGTCATTTTTTGCGGAAGATTAAGTATTGGCAATTTAGCATGCGCATATATCAAGGATTTTAACGTCTCGCCTGGATGATACGACATGATTAGACACGGACTAACAGATTGCTGCGGCTGCTGTTGATCAAAGATGAGGGTATCAGGTAGAAGGTTTGAAGCATACAGCGTAGGAATGCCGCTTGTCGCATGGGTGCCGTCAATCGCCAGGCTTTGGCAATGATGAAGGGCGTTGATTTCTTGCTCAAAATGGGCGAGATTGGTTGCATTAAAGTGAGGTAGTAATTGTTTAACGACAACGGCAGTAGGCGGGGAGTGAGTTGAATGCCATACCCCATACCAAAGCTCGGTATGGTTGAGTGGATTTGAAGGTGATAGTGGCTGTAAGTCAGTAACGAGCGACTGACAGCCATTTTTTATGATAACCAGTGCTGGGTGAGTTGACCTTGTCTCAATCATGATGGCTTAACGGGTCTGCCTTCAATCAACTGCTGATATTTTCGGGTCACGGTATTGCGCCCCCAACCGAGTAGGTCAGCCGCTTGTCCTTTATGCTGAGCAGTATGGGCGAGTGCCACTTCAAGCAAACATTTCTCAAACATCGGATAAGCGGTTTGCAATATGTCATACTGTCCTTCAGCCAGTGCTTGTTGTGCCCAGACTTGCAGCGGCGTGATCCAATCTGCGGTTGCGCCATTTTGTGAGGCGTGCAAGGTCGATATGACCGTCGTAGCGGGCAAAGGCGTTGGTAGCTCACTCGAATGGTCACTCAAATTAGAACTAGCACTGGGACTGTTACTCGCAGCTGGCAAAGATGACGGATGTTCGCTCGCAGGTGCCTCAAACTGAGTGTCGTGCTGATAGTTATGTGTCTTATGTGTCTTATGTATTTTGGGCTCACGTGTAGTTACAGGCGTGCTATCTTGCGATTCAAACGCTTGTAAAATCTCGGGTGGCAAATCACTGGGCTGAATGGTTTGCCCTGTTGTCATCACACTGAGCCAGCGGCAGGTATTTTCAAGTTGACGCACGTTGCCTTGCCAGGGATAGCTTTGCAAAATATGCATGGCAGACGGCGTGATGGTTTTGTTCGAGGTATGCATGCTTTTGGCAATATTTTGCATAAAAAAATCGATTAACAGCGGAATGTCTTCGCGGCGCTCACGTAGGGAAGGTAGCGCCAGTCGAATGACATTGAGCCGATAAAACAAATCTTCACGAAACTTGCCTTGCTGCACAAGGGTTTCTAAGTTTTGATGGGTCGCTGCGATGATACGTACATCGACTTTAATGGGTTTGAGACCACCGACACGGTAAAACTCACCATTTGCCAAGACGCGCAGCAAACGTGTCTGGGTCGGTAAAGGCATATCGCCGATTTCATCCAAAAACAAAGTGCCACCATGCGCCTGCTCAAAACGCCCTTGGCGCGTGGTAGTCGCACCCGTAAACGCGCCTTTTTCATGACCAAATAGTTCAGCTTCAATCAAATCATGCGGAATCGCCGCCATATTGAGCGCGATAAACGGTTTGGATTTGCGTGGCGAATGTTCGTGTAAGGCACTGGCAATCAGCTCTTTACCCGTCCCTGATTCGCCGGTGATGAGGACTGTCATCGGCATATGCGACAAGCGACCAATCGCACGAAAGACTTTTTGCATGGCAATCGATTGCCCGATGATGCCCGATGGGTTGGTGGGGGTTTTTTCTGGCGCGACCGCTACTTTTTGCGCTGGCGGCTGCTGTGCATCACGAATCAGAGAGTCGTTGTAGTTCTCAGACTTACTGCGCTTTTGTGTTTGGTTTGACTGGCTTTGCAGGCAAGCTTTTTTTACCATTGCAATGGCATCATCTAACTCAAACGGCTTGGGTAAGTAATCAAATGCGCCTGATTGATAGCTATCCACCGCAGACTGCACATCGGCATGCGCGGTCATGATGATGACAGGAATTTGTGCAAAGGCTTGTTTGATTTTACTGCTAAAGTCCAATCCGTTCATCATCGGCATTCGAATATCGGTGACGATGACACTTGGCAAGGGGGCGCTATTGTCACTCTTCGCTTGGCTGTCTTGCTCACTATCTTGTAATAGCCGCCACGCCGATTGCGCATTGCCAAAGGTTTGCACTTGAAATCCACTATCTGTCAGCGTATCTTCCAAAATCATACGTAACGCTTGGTCGTCATCGATTACCCAAACAATAGGCTCGGTGGTTGGCGTTTTATTATTGGTATAAGTCATATAAAAACCCTATATGGGAAACTGTATTGGTTTAAACATTATTGATTGAAAAATTCATAGCCGATCAGTCATGATGCTGTGGCGTATCAGGGTTAAACTATCAATTGGTCATTTGGTTATTTGTCGAATTTGCCAAGGTAAAAAGATCGTAAATAGGGTTTCACCTGGCTGAGAGGTCACACTGATTTGTCCTTGATGGCGCTGAATAATGTCATGAGCAAGTGCCAGTCCCAACCCCGTACCATTGGCGCGTCCTGTGACCAAAGGATAAAAAATTTGCGGTAACAACTCACTATCAATGCCCAAACCATTATCAATAAAATCGACCCGTAATACGCTTTTATGTCGTATATCGCCAATGGTTTGTTGGTGCTGAATACGGGTCTTTACCGTGATGATAGGCGACATAATGTCGTTTTCATTGAGCGCTTGTATCGCATTATTGACGATATTCATAAATACTTGTACGAGCTGGTCTTTATCAGCGGTGATTTCTGGCAACGATAAATCAAAGTCTCTGACTAGACTAATATTGGGGTTTTGTATTTCTGCCAATGTTAGTACATGCTGCAGGGGCTCATGCACGTTGATTACTTGCCAGTTGGGCAAATTTGGCGCACCCAGCAATTGGGTCACCAAGTTATTGAGTCGTCTGGTCTCATCCATGATGATACTGAGATAATTGGCGACCTTTTGCGCCTTGGTGTCATTAATATAGCGCACAATCCCATCAGACTTCATGATTTGATTAAAATTCTTCTCAAGCAGTTGGCTTGCCCCAAGGATGCCGGCTAAAGGGTTTTTGACCTCGTGTGCCATACTGCGAATCATTTGGCGGGTTATCAAATGTTGGTGATTTTGATATTGTTCTTGTTGAATACGACTTTCGCGATCTTTTGCCCAAATTTCAATCAAATAGAAAAACCCCGCCTCGGTTTCTAATGGGGAAACCCCATAATCGACCAATAATGGTGCACCAATCCCTTGGGTACTTAGCCCTAAAATGGTGCAATCATGATGGATAAAGGCTTGGTACATTTTTTTGGTATGTTCAAATTGGTTTTGCAGCGCCAATTTGACCTGCGCTTTGGTTTTTTTATGGGTGATCGGGTCATCATCGGTATGCGATTGCTCTGATGCTTGCGTTAGTAATTTTTCATAGTTTGCGGGGGTTAAAATATCGATAACATTTTTATGAAGTAAATGCTGCTGACTAACTGACAGAATCTGCTCAGCCGTTGCGTTGATATAGACGCACTCATAGCTGCTGTCAGCGACAATTAACCCCGATAATAGGTTGTTGAACATATCATCAAACAGGGTCTGGTTGGATTCGAGACTATGTAAAAAAGTAGGATGGGTCATTGGATAACTACCACAAATTTGAGCAATGGTTAAAGTGCAATTTAAATGCCAATACACTATTGGAGAATGTTTGGATGATTGTCACAACAGATAAATAATAGAACGATTGGCAGCAAATCAGTCATTGAATATAAAAAAATCACTCATTTATAGCAAGGTGCTAATCGTAGTATGATATATTTTGAACCAAAATAGTGCAAAAGTTAAAACCTAATTACTAAAAAAGAAGTATAAAAAAGACATATAAAAAAGGGCATAAAATCTATGCCCTTTGATGTACTGTAGCTATAAAAATTAGAACCATTGGTAGGTTAGTGAGATGAAGGAATTAATGCCTTTTTGGCGGTAGCCATAAACGGTCTCATAATCTTTATCTGTGAGGTTGTTAAGTCGGCTGCTGATAGTCAAATATGGGTTGATGTAATAATTACCAGTTAAGTTTAGAAGTGTATAGCTGTCTAGTACTTTATCGGTATAATAACCATCATGACGCTCATCTACATATTCAAGTTCACTGCGGATATCAAATTTTGGTTGTTTATAACCTAAATATATCAAACCCGTGTTTTTTGGAATCGTATTATCTGTTGTATATTCGCCTTGAGTTGCGTTACGACCTTCAACAGATTGGTTGGTATAGCTTAGACCAAATAGGGTATTATTCACTGTCCAATCTGATACTAAAGTAACACCTTTAACCTTTGTTTCTGCACGATTAGTGCGAGTTTTATCACCTGAGGCTAAGGTCAAAGGAATGATACCATCTTCAATTTTTGATTGAAAACCTGTTAAGCGAGTCGTTTGGTAGGCATTACTGTGCTCAATAAACGCTTCCCAATTTTTGCTCGTTTCAGCTTTTAGATTTTCATTCCCAACATAGCCTGGATAATAGACGCCATCCCAACTGGAGCCTTCTGAGTGTCCATATAAATCATTGAAACTAGGCATTCTAAAGCCAGTAGCGTAAGAAGCGCCGACACGAGTATTAGGTAATACGTGATAGGCACCCCCTAAATTATAGGTTGTCTTATTCCCATATTGGGTGTTCTTATCATATCGAATATTTGCTTGCGCATCATATTTGGGTTGCGAAACTTGATAGCCAAGAAAACCACTTTTAGTATTTCTGTCATGATTAGTATAGCTAGCATCGCCATCAAAATTTTGTTTGAGATATTCTGCGCCACCAATAATCTGACCTACAGGCAGTTGATAGCCTAATTGTAGATTGGTTTGCTTTTGTTTGGTATTAAATTCGCTTGGTGTGCTTGAAAAATAACTTTTTGATTCATCAATACTTTCACCGTATTTAAGACTGGCAGAAAATTTATCTTGTTGATAATTGATAAAACCATTAGCTGAGCCATTTTCTTGTTCAGCATGGATATCTTGATAATTGCCACCATCAAGGTCAGAATTTGATTTGGCTTTCATTCCTGTTATGCCAACTTCAATATTGTCGTTGTAGCGATGTTTAGCGACAAAACTAATATTTTTAGAATTAAACCCATCCTTATCGCTATCAATCGAAGAGGCATATGAATTGTTTGGACTACTGATATTAATCCCATTCGTTTTATCATAACCTGTGGATAAACTAATCGTAGTGCCATTATTAACATATTGACCCGTTAATTGACCTTTATAACTGTCCTCTGAACCTGCACCCAAGGTCAAGGCTATATTTGATTGTTGGGCATTTTGACCTTTGGTAAAAATTTGAATCACGCCGGCTGTCGCATCAGCACCATACAAGCTAGAACCACTTGCGCCATATAGAACTTCAATACGGTCAATTTGATCGGCGGGTAATAAAGCAAGCTCTGCATAGCCATTACTCAAAGATGTATAACGAATACCATCAATCAACACGGCAACATTTTTGGCAGATAAGCCACGAATACTAAAGTTACTTAATGTGCCATCGCCACCATTTTGCTTGATATAGAATCCCGCCTTACCTCGTAACACATCCAGTACGCTTTGACCGCGATAACGTTGTAATTGTTCTTCATCAATAACGGTGGTTTGGGCGATGGTATTCTTGACAAGCGTCGGCGTTTTGGTTGCTGTGGTGGTAAAAGTAAGGCTTGGCAAGGTGGATTCAGCTTCGCCATTAGCAGCTTCGCTAGTCGCTGCATGAGCGCTAACACCAGTCATGGACATGCCAATAATCACCAAAACGCTTTGCGTCATTGGATGGATATTAAAAAATGGCTTTTTGATAAAACGTGGTGATGTTTGACAGCTATAACGCATAACTTGACCCAAAAAATAGTTTAAAGACACATTGTAGAAAAATATCGTTACATAAGCTATTACTTTTGGTTGGTTATTGCTCATCAAAGCCTGAGGATTTTTCAATAAAAAACCCCTCTAGCAACTAAAGGGGTTTTGATACAAAATTTCGTATCAACAATTAGCTGGTTTGTTGCTGTAATTTTTTAGCTTTTTGGTAGCATTCATTGATGTGATTTTCAGCAATTTTTTTAAACATCAAATAACCGATGGTCCCTGCCACTAATTGACCGCCAAATGGTACAAATTTGGTCAGTTGCTTGGCGATAATACGGCTACCAAAACCTTGGAAAGTTTTTTTGGCAATACTGCGCGTGACCACTAGGCCTGCCAAATCCACCGCTTTATCTTTTAGTTGGTTGATTTGCGCACCGTTATTCAAGTCTACCGCCGCTTCAGGTTGTTTAATTAAACCAAATTTAGCAGAAATTTCAGGTAGCAATTTTGATAACAGCGTGGCATCCACCGCAACATCTAGCAGCGGCACAGGGACAACCGCGGCGGCTGCCGATATTTTGGCTTTACTTTTAATCATCGCCTCGCATTCGCGTTTGATTTTTTCTAAGTCAAGTTTTGGGTCGATGGTTTTGGTCGAATTTTCTGCTGACATAATTTTTCCTTCTAAAAAATTTCAATTATCAATAGTAAAGGTAGTATTGCAAAACGTTTACAACAAGAGATGATTATTCATTAATGATCGGTGATACTGTTTCATTAATGGTAAGTGATGACTCTGTGGTTTGATTATAACTGAGTATAAACGTATGAATTAGCATCTTTTTGCAAAAAAATGCTAATGGTTTGTAGTGGCATTATTACGATATGCAAAATTCACAAATAGCTATGAAAGCTGATGGGATGTTTTTACTGTTTCGCTGGTGTAATTTCGCTGTTGTAATTTTGCCTATTCACTCTCATTATGCTAGTTTATTCTCTCTACTTTATTTGACAACCATGATAAGTTTATGTTGACTGTGACTCCCCGTTTTATTGCGACCCATATTGATGATATTCCCCGTGATTTACAGCCCTTGGCGCAGACATCGATGACATTAGCACGCATTTTGGCTGGGCGAGGCGTGCAAGATGTGGCAAATTTAGACACCGCCTTCAATAAGATGTTACCTGCAAATTCGTTGACAGGCATTACCAAGGCGGTGGCGCTGCTTGATGAGGCGATTGATACGCAGCAAAAAATACTGATTGTGGGTGATTTTGATTGCGATGGCGCGACCAGCACGGCACTGATGGTAAGGGTGCTCCGTGAAATGGGCGCGCAGGTTGAGTTTTTGGTGCCCGATCGTTTTAAGTACGGTTATGGACTGACGCCAGAAATTGTTGCGCTAGGTATTGAAACCTATGATCCTAATGTGATTGTCACGGTTGATAATGGTATCTCCAGCCATGCGGGGGTCGAGCTTGCCAAAGCCAAAGGGCTAACGGTGATTATTACCGATCATCACCTGACAACGCAGGCGGCACCAAACGCCGATGCCGTGGTCAATCCCAATCAGCTGGGCTGTGCTTTTGCTAGTAAATCATTGGTAGGGGTTGGGGTGGCATTTTATGTGCTAGGCAATCTTGCCAAAGTCAGACGCCAAGCCAATAAATCCACCACCCAAGTGAGTCGCTATATTGATTTGGTGGCACTCGGCACGGTGGCGGATGTGGGTGTATTAGACCAAAATAATCGCATCTTGGTGCATCAAGGTATCCAAGCCATCAAGCAAGGTCGTTGCTGTGTGGGTATTTTGGCGTTGTTGGAGCAGGCGAGTCGGCAGGCAGCTGACATCACGGCTCAAGATTTTGGTTTTATTTTAGGACCCCGCATCAACGCCGCAGGTCGTATGGATAGTATGCGGATTGGCATTGACTGCTTACTCACCGATGATTGGGGGGAGGCACAGCGGCTTGCGCATCAGCTCGATAAACTCAATCAAGAGCGCCGCCAAGTCGAGCAGGGCATGCGGCAACAAGCCGATAGTGTATTAAGGACGCTTGATAATCCATCTGAGCAAAGTGCTATAAATCAAGTAACGCAGCGCAAACGCAGTATTATTTTGTATCAAGATGAGTGGCACCAAGGGGTGATTGGTATCGTCGCAGGCAGGCTAAAAGAAAGCTACCATGTGCCTGCTATCGTGTTTGCCCCTGCTGATACGGCGTTGATTGAAGATGACAATCCTATCAAAGGCTCCGCACGCTCCATTGAAGGCATTCATATCCGTGATGCCATTGAATCAGTCGCGCAAACCTACCCCGAACTTATTAGCCACTTTGGGGGGCATGCGATGGCGGCAGGTCTGACAATCAAACGAAAAAACTTTGAGCCGTTTTGTAAAGCATTTGATGAGGTAATTGCAGCGGTGGCTGATGAGGTATTTGCAGAGACGTTATATAGCGATGGTGAATTGACAGCCGGTGAATTCACGGTCGATTTTGTAGATAGCTTGCAGACGTTGGCTATTTGGGGACATGGTTTTGTGCCACCGATATTTGATGGGGTGTTTGTGGTGCAAGATTATCGGGTGTTAAAAGAGCGTCATTTAAAATTATGGTTATCGTATCCCGATGTCCCTTTTACGATTGAAGCGATTTGGTTTAATGCTGACTTTGACGCGATAGCTTTGTCTACCATCAATCGCAGTGTGTCAAAAGTGCATTTACTCTATGAGCTTGAGAAAAATTTATTTAATGGACAAACCAAATTGCAGTTAAGGGTAAAAAAGGGTGTACTCCTCTAAACAAGCGTTTTGCTGATTCATACACAATCTGATAACCATAACACCCAATAAAGATGATAAACGACATAAAATGACATGTTAATATAATTTATCACCTATACCGCCCCAATTTTTGCTAAATTATGCAAGGTGTCAAGGTGTTAATTTGTGGCGTTAATTTTTTAAAGTTTGAATAAAGCTTTGGCGCTTGGCTGGCTAGTATTTATTATTTAATCGCTTGTCTTTTAACCGTTTGTCTTTTAACTGGCTGTTTTTAACTATCTGTCTTTTACCTGTGTATGGAGAATTGCCATGAGTAAATCGCTTGCCAACAATGCAACCGCAACGACGGCTCGGCAATGGCAAATCCTCTCACAGCTGGATCGCAAACGTTGGCTCGGTACCACCCATATCAAAGAACAGCTTGATTTGATGGGGTTTGATATCAGTTTGCGAACCATTCAGCGAGATTTAAACGCCTTGGCAACGCGTTTTCCGATTGAAAAAAACAACACCAATCCACAAGGTTGGCGCTGGCGAGAAGACGCACCGATGCAAAGCTTGCCGCACATGAATTTGTCGCAAGCGGTGGCGTTTAGTATGATGCGCCATAATTTGACCCAGCTATTACCGCCGGCTATTTTGGATGAATTGATTCCGTGGTTTGACTTAGCGAATCGGCAACTCAAAGAAAGCAAAGTAGTAAACACTTGGCTAGATAGAGTGCGTATCTTGTCAGCCAATCAACCGCTCATCCCGCCATCGGTCAATCCAGCCGCCAAAGACGCAGTGTATGATGCATTGTTTCAAAATAAAAAACTCATCGCCTGTTATAAAGCGCGCGGGCGCGAGGAGGCGCAAAAATACACTTTAAATCCGCTAGCCATTGTGCAGCGTGGTGTGGTGATTTACTTGATTGCCTCGCGAACCGACAGAGCGTCTGACGATGTGCGCCAATTTGCTTTGCACCGTTTTGAAAGTGCGGAAGTGAGCGCAAGCGACGCGCAAACCCCGAAAGATTTTAATTTAGACAATTATATCAATACAGGCGCGATGGGGTTTAATTACCCGTTGTTCCAAAAACTCATGCCTGACAGCGAAAAAAACAACCACGAGCCCCCCATACAGCAAGTGCATTTATTGTTTCATCCGTTATCGGGGGCAAGTTTGCTTGAAAGCCCATTATCAACCGATCAGCAAAGCTGGGAGGATGACGAAGGATTGCATATCACAGCCACAGTCAGCATGACGTCGCAGCTAGTATGGTGGCTACGCGGTTTTGGTAAAGGGCTGCGAAAAATCGAGCCTGAGATTTTATCAATCGCCGTCTTTGAAACCCAAACGCCCAACCAAACACCCACCGCCCAAACAATAAGCGAATAATGAACAAACGCCCAAGTAAACTAACTACTTTGTCCGATTTTTCGAGAATCTTATGAAACATGATAATAATACCCTTGAATCCACTGCCAACGACACCAACTCACAGCAGCCTAGCAAGCCAAAAACCACGATTTTATACAGTGATTTGACGGATGATTCACCTATCACATCTGTCAAATCGCCTGATAATCTAACACCCAGCACTACTAAAGAGACGTACCAGATTATTTCGGCGCAGTTTGCCGACCCAATCCCAGCACCAACGGCTGAAATAATAGCGCCCGTCAATTCACCCAATTTGACCGATAAAAATACCAATGAGGCAGTAGTATCAAGCACCTCGCAGCTAGACCATTCGCTACACAAAACGCCAAAAATCAACTCAATGACTGATGACAAGATTTTGCAAAAAAGTCATCAGCTAGCAATCACCCAAGACGATCAGCTTGAAGATGATAAAACGGCGACAGGTATAGCCATCGAGCATATGGATGTGGTACTCAAGCAGTGGTATTTTAGCGTGCAATGGCAGCACACGCAGATGCCAAAAGCAGGGCTTTACAATAAATTTAAAAAACGCACGCAAGCCATAGATATAGACTTATCCTGCTTACTTTGTAACCGATATGGCGAGGTAATCGAAACCGTTTGGTTCAAAAATGTCCGTGATAAAGCGCAGTCCGTGCGTCATCAAGGTGATGAATTATTGGGCAAAAAGCCATTTGGCGCTATGGATGACCGCAAACAAGACCCTGACAACCATCAAAGCACAAAAATCAATGATGCCAACCTCAATCAAGAAAGTATGGTGCTTTTTTTAAGTAAGCTTCCCCCGCAAGTATTTCATGTGGTGATGATTGTGTCATCTTATCACGGCTATGCGCTTAGCAAAGCGAAACAAGCATCTTGTCAGCTCAGTGATGATGAAGGTAATGTGATTAGTGAGTTAGCTTTTACCAAACTGCCGACTGATACTAAGGCCTTATGGTTTGCTAGTCTTACCCGTTCTGCCGATAGCTGGCGCTATAACACCGAGCATCAACCTTTAGACAACAACAAGATGGCGCTAATTGAAAAAGAAGTGAGTGAAAAATTGGTACGTACGGCGAGATGACTTGAGTGTAAGCTTACGCTTTAATTATCGTGAGTGAAATCACCAAGCAATTTTAAAGCCAAAATTTTATAATTTTGACAATGGCGCCATCGCATCTGTCAGTGATTGGATATATTCGTCACTGTGATACTGTGGTACACTATGACAAAAAAAGGGATTGTCTTAATCGATAGGGATACATCGCATCTGCATTATTTTTCTCCTAAATATAGGTATTCCTAGATACATTATTGACTCATTATGCGGTAACCGTATACTTTGCGTTTAAAATGGTCAATCACATTTTATCCCCAATTAAATGCTTACTGTGAAATTTCTCACGCTGCTAGATGCATCATCTAGTGTCTCAATTAACATTCATATAAAAGAGGTTCTCTATGGCTAGTGGAAAGTCAAATATTATCTATACTTTAACTGACGAAGCACCGCTACTGGCGACTTATTCACTACTTCCTATCATTGAAACATTTACCAAGCCTGCTGGCGTTGAAATCACTAAAACCGATATTTCCGTTGCCGCACGTGTATTGGCAGAATTCTCCGACTACCTGACCCCAGAACAACAAGTGACCGATAATCTTGCTGAGCTTGGTCGGTTGACCCAAGACCCAGACACCAATATCATCAAATTGCCTAATATCAGTGCCTCAGTGGCTCAGCTACAAGAATGTATTGAAGAGTTACAAGCCAAAGGCTACAACATTCCCAATTACCCAGAAAACCCAACCACAGACGAAGAAAAAGCCATCAAAGCCCGTTATGGTAAATGTTTAGGTTCTGCGGTAAATCCCGTATTACGTGAAGGTAATTCCGATCGCCGTGCCCCAGCTGCCGTAAAAAACTATGCCAAAAAACACCCGCATTCAATGGGTGAATGGAAACAATGGTCAAAAACCCACGTCTCTCACATGGAAGAAGGGGACTTCTACCATGGCGAAAAATCAATGACCCTTGATAAAGCGCGTAAAGTCAAAATGGAACTCATCACCAACAGTGGCAAAGCTTTGGTGCTAAAACCTGAAGTTGCCCTACAAGACGGTGAAGTGATTGACTCGATGTTTATGAGCAAAAAAGCCTTAATCGAGTTTTATGAAAAAGAGCTAGAAGATTGCCGCGAAGGTAAAATCCTGTTCTCTCTACACGTCAAAGCCACGATGATGAAGGTATCACATCCTATCGTATTTGGTCACTGCGTGAGAGTGTATTACAAAGATGCATTCGAAAAATGGAACAAAACCTTTGAAGAGTTAGGTATTAATGTTAATAACGGTATGGCAGGACTATACGAAAAAATTGAAACCCTACCGACCACTATCCGTGAAGAAATCGTCCGTGACCTGCATGCCTGTCAAGAACATCGCCCAGCACTGGCAATGGTGGACTCAGCAAAGGGAATCGATAACTTCTATTCGCCAAATGACGTCATTGTAGATGCCTCAATGCCAGCGATGATTCGTAATGGTGGTAAAATGTGGGCAGCGGATGGCAAGCCTTACGACTGTAAAGCAGTGATGCCAGAATCGACCTTTGCCCGTATTTACCAAGAAGTCATCAACTTCTGTAAATGGCATGGCAACTTTGACCCAGCGACCATGGGTACCGTACCAAACGTAGGTTTGATGGCACAAAAAGCAGAAGAATACGGTTCTCACGACAAAACTTTTGAAATCCCAGAGGCAGGCGTTGCCAATATCACTGACATTGAGACAGGCGAAGTACTGATGTCGCAAAATGTTGAAGAAGGCGATATTTGGCGTATGTGTCAAGTCAAAGATGCGCCAATTCGTGACTGGGTAAAACTGGCAGTGACGCGTGCACGTAACTCAGGCATGCCAGCTATCTTCTGGCTTGACCCATACCGCCCACATGAAAATGAACTTATCAAAAAAGTTAAAAAATACTTACAAGAGCATGATACCGCAGGTCTAGATATCCAAATTATGTCTCAAGTTCGTGCGATGCGTTATACGCTTGAGCGTGTGGCGCGTGGTTTGGACACCATCTCAGTCACAGGTAACATCTTGCGTGACTACTTAACTGACTTGTTCCCAATCCTAGAATTAGGCACGTCAGCCAAAATGCTATCAATCGTCCCATTGATGCAAGGCGGTGGTCTTTATGAGACAGGGGCAGGCGGCTCAGCCCCAAAACATGTCGAGCAGTTGGTTGAAGAAAATCACCTGCGCTGGGATTCACTCGGCGAGATGCTGGCGCTTGCGGTATCTTTAGAAGACTTGGGGATTAAAGAAAACAACCCACGGATAAAATTACTGGCAAAAACTCTAGACTTGGCAACGGGTAAATTGTTGGATAACGACAAATCACCATCACGCCGTACCGGTGAGCTCGACAACCGTGGCAGCCATTATTATCTAGCCAAATACTGGGCAGAAGAATTGGCAAACCAAGAGGAAGATAGCGAGCTTAAAACCAAGTTTGCGCCGCTTGCTCAAGCGTTGTCAGAAAATGAAGACAAAATCGTTGCTGAATTAAATGATGTTCAAGGTCAAGGTGCAGATATTGGCGGTTACTATAAACCAGACCAACAAAAGCTAAGCCAAGTGATGCGCCCAAGTGCGACATTTAACCAAGCATTGGCTTCGTTTGATGCCTAATTCAATAGTATAAAAAAAGCCGAAGCTGGATGCTTCGGCTTTTTTAGTGCCTGGCTTTTTTAGTATCTGTAAATGGTTGAACATAGCTAAGCTAAGAGTATAGCTGAGCTAAAAAATGGGTAAGCCAAAACCGTCATCATCATTATTTTTGCTTTTCTTCAACGAGCGCCAATGCAGATTTTAGCTGGTTAGTAATATCATTTTTATCGTAATTACGAATATCATGAAAATTTAAATGTAGGTTAAACCCAGGCAAGCTAAAGTCCACCCAATCGGTTTGTTGCATTGATTCGCTTTTGGGTTCGAGCAATTCCCACACATTCATGGTATCTTGAAAGCCTTTAAATTTAAATTGCCCCACGGCTTGGCAATGATGGACATGACCAATTAAATTAAACGTACTTTCACTGATTAAAATTTGATTGTTTTGCGCGGCAGATTCAAGGCGAGAGGCAAAATTCGCTTCTTTTCCAACCACGGTATAGGTCATACGATTGCGGCTGCCAAAATTACCGACATAACAATACCCTGTATTGATACCCATACGTACGTGCAGCCCTTCAAAACCGAGTAATCGCCATTGGTGGCGCAGCACTTCCATCTCACGGCGCATCTCAATGGCCATACTGGCACAAGCAATCGCGTTATCACGGTCATTACCACCCATATCACCAAAATAGCACAATAAGCCATCTCCCAAAAATTTATCGAGGGTCGCCCCATATTTTTGGCTCACTTGGGTCATACGGTCAAGGTAAGTATTTAAAATATTGGCTAAATGGTCGGAGCTAATATGATCCGACAAATCGGTAAAGCCAACAATGTCCGAAAACAAAATAGTTAGCTTGCGACGTTGATTAATGACTTCAACCTTGGTGTTATTTTTGACAATGGGCTGCCAAATCTGGGGAGGCAAAAAACGGGTTAATTTATTGGTTACCTTGACTAAGGTATCAATCCGTGCCTGCTGCTGCGCAAGCATTTGATTTTTTTGGCGTAAGCGAACTACCATGGACCAAATATGATAACCAACAATCAAGATATCGGTAAATACAATGGCGAAATTTAAAATATCTTCTTGCTTGGCCGACAAACTAATGGCAGGTAATAAAAAATGCGCGAATATCAGACTAAGTAGACCTACTGCTACGGTTAATAATACCAACGAAACGGTGTATTTGGTATCTGAAAAAATCAGGCGAATCAAAATCAACAACCATAACGCAAGGCTTGGGATATAGTTAAACTGCAACATACCCGTTGCCAACGCCATCAGGGTTAATACACTGGCCGAAGTAATGTAGTGATGGGGCCGGATAACGCTCAAAGTGGTGACGATAACGCCTACTACCAACAGCAAGATACTGAGCATATGATAAATGGGCGGTACGTCAAGAGAGGTTAAGGTAAGCAATACAACAAAAAATGCCACCAACTCAATGAATTTCGGACTTTTTAGATTGGTCGAAAGACCTTGAATGGATTCACGCAATTTAGTTCGTCTACCTCATAGTAAAATTTTTTTTAGACGTTCATTTGCCAATCAAATGGCATATCACGATGACCCCGCAGTGCCATCATCAGTGTCTGCTGCATATGGCTGAGCACCTCAGGGGTATAGGGGATGGCTGGATTGCCCCATACCGGATTGGGCCAAGCAATGTCATTTTGGTAGCGCACGATATGATGAAAATGCAATTGCGGCACTTGGTTGCCAAGCGCGGCGATGTTCATTTTGTCGGCTTGAAAAGTTTTGGCAAGCTGACTGGATAGCCAGCTAGATTCACGTAAAAACTGGGCTTGGTCACTGGCGGACAGTTCATATAATTCTTTGATACCTGGGACACGCGGAATTAGAATCAACCAAGGAAATTGACAGTCGTTCATCAAGCGGCAAGTAGATAACGGAAATTCGCCCACCAAAAAAGTATCTTTTGCTAGTTTTGGATGTAAATTAAACATAATAACTCAATGCATTTAAAAGTGTTTTTGGAATTTAAAACTGATAAAATCAAATAATGCGCGTATTTTAGCAGTTATACCTACAAGACGAAATACTTTATTCAGAATAAGCGCATTGCAATTTAGGATTTCTTAAAACATAAATCAAGGTCGTTTATTTAGCCTAACTATGTCTGAGCGTTTTACAAATTTTGGGAAGTTTATGCAGTTGTCAAAGTCTCTTAACCAATGTCAGCGTCATGCTGATGCAATATCTTTATACCGCCGTTGTTTTATGATGGCATTGTTTGCCTTACTCATGGTTATCACCAGTGTCAAACCCACCGCTGTATGGGCGGCTGATAGCAGTAAATCAGCCAGTAGCGCCAGCGGCACGGCCACCCCACAAGACACCTTTGGGCGTGATACCCCGCGCGGCAGCGTGCAAGGCTTTATTCAAGCCTTGGCAAAAAGTGATTGGATGCTCGCGAGCCGTTATGTGGATTTAAGTTCTACCAGAGACCCCAGTGGCACGCTCGAATCTTTAAAATCGGCACTCGATAGCGGCGGACGCATCAACGAGCAGCTACAAATTAGCAATGACCCTACCGGCAATCTCGATGACAAACTAGCGCCCAATCTCGATAAGGTCGGGGAGATCAACAATCCCACCGCTGACAAAAAGAGTATCGATATCTTAATGCAGCGTGTCAAACAATCTAACGGCACCAATATTTGGCTGATTTCACAACAAACCTTGCAAGAAGTTGCGTCGTTATCACTCGTTACCCAGCCGACATTGGTAGAAAAGTACATTCCCAAACAATGGATTGAGAAAGATATTAAAGGCTATAGTCTTGGACACATTGCGGCAGTGATTGCGCTCATGATAGCGACTTATCTTGCCTGTCTATTGATTAGCCAAATCTTATATATGATTATCACGCGAATTTATCTAGCGACCCACCCAGATAAAGAAAAGCAATTTCCGATTGATGGGCGCGTGGTCGTACCTGCCGCAATGGTGCTGACGGCGCTGATTATCAAAGAAGCCATGATTTTGGTGGGTATTAATTTGGTTGTGCGCAATATGGCGTCCAACCTTGCCGATATTTTATCTTGGGTATCAATGGTATGGTTGATTTTACGAATTTTGGATTTGATTTTTAAACGTGCAGAAAACTATGCCAGTAATAACCATCATCCAGAGCGGCTATCGGTGCTAAATCTGCTGCGAAAAGTGGTAAAATTGATTTTGATTGCGGTTGCGACCATTGTGATTTTGGGTAATCTAGGCTACGACTTAACCACAGGTATTGCCGCATTGGGGATTGGTGGTGTGGCGTTGGCATTGGGTGCACAAAAAACGATTGAAAACTTGGTGGGCAGCGTATCGGTCGTTGCTGACCAGCCTGTCAATGTGGGCGACTACTGCCGCTTCGGCACGCAAGAGGGTACGGTTGAAGACATCGGTATCCGCTCCACCCGTCTGCGCACCACCGATCGTACAGTAGTGACGATTCCCAATGGTAACTTCTCATCAATGAGTATCGAAAACGTTAGCAAACGCGACATGTTTCATTTTTCGCAAGTGTTCTATATCTCGCGCGATAGCGACATCGATAAATTACGTGAATTTATGGAGCAAACACAAATTTATATCACCAATCATCCGGACACCAACAGTGTGTGGAATCAAGTGCGTATCTCTGGCACTCAGCAAGACGCTTATCTGGTTGAAGTGCGATGCTATCTCAATGTGAAAGGGGCGATGGATTTTAATCAAAAACAAACTGATATGATTTTAAAAATCGCGGAGATGATGAAAGAGGTGGGACTCAAAAATGCGTTACCGACCAGCCGTGTGATGATGGGCAAACCGATTGATGTTACCTATTCAAATTTTGCTAATACTGTACCCGTCAAAGATAAAGTAGCGGCGTCAGAAAAACTGGCACAATCGGATAAGCCTGATACCCAGCCTTAGTGACTCATAGTTTTGGCATTGGCTTTTGAATTTGAATTGGGCAGGGTGGTGGCAGGTGTGGCATCACCCAAGTCAACATAGACAGGAATCGGACTGTCGTATGTTTGCGGCAAAGAAGCACACGAGGTAAGGTTCATCACTAAAATGGCATAAACAATTAATGGGTTTTTCAAGTTCAAACATCCTATGTAATAAAAATCCATGCAATGAAAATTTCTAGGCTTTTAATCATAAAAGCCTAGATGTTACCTTAAAAATAATTTAGGTAATCAATTTAATGGGTTATGCCATTTTTATTTGTATTTACTGAACATAAATCACTGAATAAAAAACTAGGGATAATCCACCAGTATTATCCCTAAATACTCTCTTATAAAGTACAAGCCCCGCCAGCGCAGCCATTTTCAAGGTCGTCTTGGGCATCATTTGCGCCATCACGGGTGTTATGATAATACAGCGTCTTAACGCCCAATTTATACGCCATCAACAAGTCTTGAATCATCACCTTCATCGGGACACGGCTATCTTCAAACTTGGTTGGGTCGTAGTTGGTATTGGCTGAGATACTTTGGTCAATGAATTTTTGCATAATCGCTACTAGGCTTAAATAACCTTTGTTATTCGGCATTTGCCATAATAGCTCGTATTGATCTTTGAGCTTATCAATCTCAGGCACCACTTGTTTTAAAATACCGTCTTTTGACGCTTTCACAGATACCAGACCACGCGGTGGCTCAATGCCATTAGTTGCGTTAGCAATCTGGCTAGAGGTTTCTGATGGCATCAAGGCGGTCAAGGTTGAGTTGCGAAGACCGTGGGTTTTGATATCGTGACGCAGTGCTTCCCAGTCAAGTTGAAGCGGCTCATTACAAATCGCATCAATATCTGCTTTATACGTATCAATCGGTAAAATACCTTGTGAATACGTGGTATCGCCAAATGCAGGACAAGCACCTTGCTCTTTAGCCAGTTTATTGGACGCCACCAACAGATAATATTGTAGGGCTTCAAAAGTGCGATGGGTTAAACCGAGCGCCGTAGGATCTGAATATTTGGTACCGTTTTTGGCAAGATAATAGGCATAGTTGATGACACCAATACCCAGCGTGCGGCGTTTCATAGAGCCATTTTTAGCAGCGGTGACAGGGTAGTCTTGGTAGTCAAGCAAGGCATCTAGCGCACGCACGATGAGTTCCGCTGGCTCTTTGATGTCTTCTAATTGATTGATTTCACCCAAATTAATGCCTGATAACGTACAAAGGGCGATTTCACCGCTTTCATCATTGATGTTGTCAAGCGGTTGGGTCGGTAGCGCGATTTCCATACATAGGTTGGATTGGCGAATTGGCGCGACACTTGGGTCAAACGGACTGTGGGTGTTGCAATGGTCAACGTTTTGCACATAGATACGACCCGTGCTGGCACGCTCTTGCATCATCAGGCTAAACAACTCTTGCGCCGGCACACTGCGTTTGCGAATAGATTCATCTTGCTCATATTGCTCATACAAACGCTCAAACTCGGCCTGATCAGCAAAGAAAGCATCGTACAAACCTGGTACATCCGATGGTGAAAACAGGGTCACGTTTTGATTTTTAATCAATCGGGTATAGATGGTTTTATTGATTTGTACGCCATAATCCATATGGCGAACACGGTTGTCTTCCACGCCGCGGTTGTTTTTGAGCACCAGCAGATTTTCCACTTCCAAATGCCAAATCGGGTAGAACAAGGTCGCTGCACCACCGCGCACGCCACCTTGTGAACAGCATTTGACGGCAGTTTGGAATAGTTTGTAAAAAGGAATACAGCCGGTGTGCTGCGCTTCACCGCCACGAATTGGGCTACCTAATGCGCGAATACGACCCGCATTGACACCAATACCGGCACGCTGTGACACATACCGCACGATGGCACTGGTGGTGGCATTGATACTGTCTAAGCTATCATCACATTCAATTAGTACACATGAGCTAAACTGACGCGATGGGGTACGCACGCCCGACATGATTGGCGTTGGTAGTGAGATTTTGAAAGTGGACGTGGTGTCATAAAAGCGCTTGATATAATCTAATCGCGCCGCCTTATCATATTGTTTGTCGTAACTGGCAAACAGGCACATACCGACGAGCATATACAAGAATTGTGGGCTTTCAAAGACTTGTTTGCTGACGCGGTCTTGCACCAAATATTTGCCTTCCATTTGTTTGACAGCGGCATACGCAAAGCTCAAATCACGGTTGTGGTCAATATAGTCATTGAGTATATCAAATTCTTCTTTGCTAAAGTCTTGCAAAATATGCGTATCGTAACGACCTTCTTGGGTCAGTTTGGTGACATGGTCAAATAAATGCGGCGGCTCAAACTGACCAAATGCGATTTTGCGTAAATGAAAAATTGCCAATCGCGCTGCCAAATACTGATAATCAGGCGTTGCCGCAGAAATCAAATCTGCAGCTGATTTAATGATGGTTTCATGGATGCTTTTGGTGGTAATTTTGTCATAAAACTGGATATGTGAGCTGATTTCTACTTGTGAGACGGACACATTATCAAGCCCTTCTGCTGCCCACTCGATGACTCGGTGAATCTTATCCAAATCAATTTTTTCCAAACGCCCGTCGCGTTTTTGCACGAGGATGTCTTCAGTACGAGTCATAATACGTTCCTTTTTTTACCTGTTTATCAACGTCATATCTGTATGTATTAAAAAGGCGCTGAGTGAGAGGTGGTGAGATAAAAATGCCCAGTAAAACAGCTAACCGAAAGTATAGTGAGTGTGTGTGCCGCTTTTAAAAACCGCTTTTGAGCCAAAGCCACATCACTTATGTAGCATTGCAAAGTCATGGCCGTATTATTGCAAGGTTTTGCAAAAAACTACTATATCTAGGGGTTGTTTTATTATTTCGCACAATATAGCCTAAAAAAAATTGTAATTCTAGCTTGTATTTTTATCATTTTTTTGCCTATTTTTCTGCAAAAATCCTAGACGCTTGATTTTATTAGCAGTTCATCAAGTCAAGCAAAAAGATAAAAAATTTGTAATTGTTAAAGTTAGATGGGTTCATGAACGCGTAGTCATTGTCATAAAAATTTGCAAAATCTATGCTATAGTCAAACCATCAAAACGATTTTGTAATCGTGGTTTTTATGAAATTAATCAACAAAAACAAAAGGACGGAAAATGACAACTTTTAGTAATTTTACCTATGAGGAATTAACTATCGGGCAAACTGCCAGCATGACCCGCCAAGTGACCGCAGATGATGTCAAAGCATTTGCGCTTGTTACCCATGACTACAACCCAGCGCATCTCGATAATGAGTATGCCGAGCAGAGCCAGTTTAAAGGCGTGATTGCCCATGGTATGTGGACAGCCGGTCTATTATCAGCCTTGATTGGTACCAAATTTCCAGGCTTGGGGACAATTTATCTGAACCAAAGCTTGTCTTTCCGTCGTCCTGTGCATATCGATGATACTTTAACCGCTACCTTGACGGTGAAAAGTAAAGACGATAGCAAAAAATGGGTGGTGTTAGATTGCCAAGTGACCAATCAAGACGGTAAAGCGGTAGTGACAGGCGAAGCGCAAGTAATTCCACCCACTGAAAAAAGCAGCCGTGAAGCGGTCAAATTAGACGATTTTACCCTGCGTCAAACTTTTTCAGAGTAATTAGTGGGTATAAAATAGACAGCATCAAAGTGTTCCACTTATTGACGACAATTATTTGCTACAATAAAGCCAAGAGAGTCTTTGGGTTTTTTTATAAATTTTTGATAGCAGATAAACCATGAAAACATTAACGCCTGAACAACAACAAATTTTAGCCAATGTCAAAATGCCGGACGATTGGAAGCAAGCCTTGGCGACAGAACTAACCAGCAGCAATATGGATAAGATTCGCCAGTTTTTGCGAGATCAATATCATGCGCAAAAAGTGATTTATCCCTCGGGTAGTCAAATGTTCAATGCGTTTAATTTGACGCCTTTGTCGCAGGTTAAAGTAGTGATTTTGGGTCAAGACCCGTACCATGGCGCGGGACAAGCGATGGGGTTATCTTTTTCTGTGCCCAAAGCCATTCCCAAACCCCCAAGTCTTCAAAATATTTTACGAGAGCTTGCCGCCGATTTGGGTATCGCGCCGTCAAAACATGGCGATTTGACCCATTGGGCAACCCAAGGGGTGCTGCTACTCAACAGTATGTTATCCGTAGAAGCAGGGCAGGCGGGCAGTCATCAGCGTATTGGCTGGGAAACGTTCACTGATGCGGTGATTGAGGCTGTCAATCAGCACTGTGAGCACTGTGTCTTTATCCTATGGGGGAGTTACGCGCAGAAAAAAGGCCGTTTTATTGATACATCTAAGCATTTAATCATTACAGGGACGCATCCATCACCGCTTGGTGCCAATCGAGGTGGTTTTTTTGGCACGCGTCCTTTTTCCAAAGCCAATGATTATCTGATAGCGCATGGCAAAAGCCCGATAGATTGGCAATTGCCACAGTAGTTTGGGTGGTATCATAAATGAATGCTAGTGAACATAACTGTTGTGAAAGCGGCTTTTGTGACAGCGACTTTTGTGACACCGATTATGCCTTTATGCAAGCGGCGCTTGACGTTGCAGCCGAGGGCGGACAGCTGGGGGAAGTGCCAGTGGGCGCCGTGATTGTGCATCAAGGCACCATCATAGCCAAAGGCTACAATCAACCGATTTTAAGTCATGATGCCACTGCCCACGCCGAAATAGTGGCAATAAGGCGAGCATGTCAACATTTTGATAATTACCGTCTGCCAGCGGATTGTGAACTGTTTGTCACGCTTGAGCCTTGCACCATGTGTCTAGGAGCGATTATTCATGCCAGAGTATCGCGCTTGGTGTTTGCAGCGACAGAGCCGAAAGCAGGCATGATTGTCAGCCAGCAGGATTTTAGCCAAGTGACGTTCTATAATCATTTTTTGACCGTAGAACAGGGGCTAATGGCAGAGCAAAGTCGCGCGTTGTTGCAGGATTTTTTTCGCCATCGTCGTGAGCAAAAAAAACAACTGCGCCAGCAGTTAAGGGCAAACCAATAACCAATGAGTCTCTCAAAACCATTCTTTAAAATAAAAAATATTGGATAAAAAAAGGCAACCCATCGGCTGCCTTGTTTGACGCAAAAAACAGTTAGATTTTTAGACTAAAGCATGTTAGAGAATGTCATGACGCTTTTGGTGTTAATGCTTTTGGCGTTAAACAGTTACGCTGCATCAAAAAGCCTTGCCAGCCAAAAAAGCTAAAGTTACGGATATTGGCATGGTTCGTACCTTTCGGCTCTGCTTTAACACTGTCATAGTGCTCAGCAAACAGTTTTAGCGTATCTTGTTGGGTCAAATGGTTGAGTAGGGCAAAGCCAAACACTTTCGCACTGCCTTCATTTTCACCCGCCGCATTGTGCACTTCGCCATTGTTAAACTCAGTTGGTCGATAGTCATAGTAACTATCGATGATAGCTAGCACGGAAGCAAAATCTAGCGATTTGTTTTCTAGTTTAGCTAATAGTTTTGATAGTTCTAGCTTATCAATAGCGCTCATAGTTACTCCAAAAGTCAAAATAAATAAGGTGATTAACGGTTAAAATAATCGTCCTCAAACGGATCAAAAGCTGGGTTAAAATTATTGTTGGTCTGACCAAAACCGCGGTTTTCCACACGGTTTTCTAAATGACGCATTTGCTGACCGCTGTTACGCGGTTGAGAGGGTTTACTGCGCTCTTGGGGGAAGGCCTCATGACTGGCTGCCCCAAAACCACTGCGGTCTTGACCCATTCTATCATGGGCGGCAAAATCGACTGGGTGATTATCATAACCCATGCGTTCATGCCCAGTCCGTTCATGCAGAATTCTTTGATAAATCTCTTCACGGTGTACGGCAATGTCTTTTGGCGCATTGACGCCCAGTCTGACTTGATTACCTTTTACACCCAGTACGGTGACACTGACTTCGTCACCTATCATTAACGTTTCGCCAACACGGCGAGTCAAAATTAACATGCGTCACACTCCTTATGTCGCAACAAGTACCATCAATGTCCTATGATGATTCAACGATAAATTAGCTAAATTCGTCAAATATATTATCATGTATCATTGCCCAATGATACGTTAAAGACAGACTGCAAGGGCATAATTTAAGCGAACTCATCATGCTTGGCGGCTATTTGCCAACAGTCAAAATAGGCATTGAGGGGTCAGTTGCGTTTGTGCCCAATAAACGAGATGCCATTATAAACGAAATGTTTAAGTAAAAAAAAGGTTAACACCCGCAAAACGCGGATATTAACCTTGTTTTTGTGGAGAATTACAAATTTCTTATAATCCAGCAACCTTGCTTTCACCGTCTTCACGGTCAAGACCAAAAGCGGTATGTAACGCTTTAACCGCTTTTTCCAGTTGTTCTTCTTGAATCAGTACCGAGATTTTGATTTCGCTGGTAGAAATCATTTGGATATTGATGTTGTTTTCTGCCAGTGTTTCAAACATTTTGCTTGCCACGCCTGCATGTGAACGCATCCCAACACCCACGAGTGATACTTTAACCACTTTGTTATTGCTCACGATTTCTTTGCCGCCAATCTCAGCAAGATTGTCACCCAAAATCGCTAGAGTTTTATCAAAATCCCCACGATTAACAGTAAAGGTAAAGTCGGTCAATCCGTTTTCTGCGATATTTTGGATAATCATATCGATTTCGATATTGGCAGCACTGATTGGGCTTAAAATCGATGATGCAATACCAGGGCGATCAGGCACTGCTAAAATAGATACTTTAGCTTCGTCACGGTTAAAGGCGATGCCCGAAATAATTGGTTGTTCCATGCTGTCTCCCTCATCGGTGGTAATTAATGTACCTACATTCTTTTTAAAATCATCATCGAATTTACCATCGGCGTTTTCATCAAAACTGGATAAAACTCGCAGTGGTACTTGGTATTTGCCGGCAAATTCAACCGAGCGAATTTGCAATACTTTTGAGCCAAGGCTTGCCATTTCTAGCATTTCTTCAAAAGTAATTTTTGATAATTTTTTGGCTTTTGGTGTCACCCGTGGGTCGGTAGTATACACGCCGTCGACATCGGTATAGATTTGACATTCATCGGCAGATAGGGCAGCAGCCAGTGCAACCCCAGTGGTGTCCGAGCCACCCCGACCTAAGGTGTTAATGTCACCTTTTTCATCCACCCCTTGGAAACCCGCCACCACAACGACCATACCAGCATCGAGTGCGGCGCGAAGCTGACTATCATCGATATGTTGAATACGGGCTTTGGTATGACTATCATCGGTACGAATCGCCACTTGTCCGCCCGTCATTGACTTGGCGCTCACACCGATTTCATTTAATGCCATAGCAAGTAAAGAAATGGATACTTGCTCACCGGTTGACACCATTTGGTCGTATTCACGAGCATTCGGTTCTTTACTGATTTGACGTGCCAAATCAATCAAGCGATTGGTCTCGCCACTCATGGCAGAGACGACAACCACCACCTGATGACCATTGTCATGCCAACGTTTGACTCGCTGTGCCACATTTTTGATACGTTCGACACTACCCATCGACGTACCACCGTATTTTTGTACGATTAAAGCCATTGTCAATACACCCTATAATATCGCGCACATTGCTTGCCATCGCTATCCAAGACTTGCCATACCAAGTCCCTGATGGATTGCTTAGCAGATTGTTTACAATGTCACGAAACGTAAATTAAACGGTACTTTATACCATATTTCCCAATTTTGGGGCAAGGCAAAATTGCCAAAAATCCCCAAATGACTGGCTGAAAATTAGATAGGTACTTTGAACAAAAATTTATCAGTTTAGGCAATCGGTTGTAGCGGTAAAGCTACAGCGCGTTGCACGGCAGGACGGTCATGTAGGTTTTTTGCCCAGCGTTGTAGGTGGGTGTAGTCTTGCACTTGTAAAAACTCGCCAGCGTTATACAATTTGCCCAGTGCCAACTGACCATACCATGCCCAAATCGCGATATCCGCGATACTATAGTCATTACCTACCATAAACGTATGAGTCGCTAAGTGTTGGTCGAGTAAGTCCAGTTGGCGTTTGGTTTCCATGGTAAAGCGATTGATGGCATATTCAAACTTCTCTGGGGCATACGCATAAAAATGCCCAAAGCCGCCACCGACATACGGCGCAGCGCCCATTTGCCAAAACAACCATGACAAACATTCGGCACGTTTGGCGGTGTCTGCTGGGATAAACTGCCCAAATTTTTCGGCAAGGTATAGCAAAATAGCGCCTGATTCAAACAGTTTAATCGGTGGATTAACACTGTTATCCACCAGTGCAGGGATTTTAGAATTGGGATTGATGTCAATAAAATCTGAGCCAAATTGGTCGCCATTCATGATGTCGATTTTGTAGGCGTCATACTGTGCGCCTTCAACACCAAGCTCTGCCAATTCTTCGAGTAACATATTGATTTTGATACCGTTTGGGGTGTTAAGGCTGTAAAGCTGCAAAGGGTTGTTACCAATCGGTAAGTGTTGCTCATGGGTCGCTCCTGCGGTAGGGCGGTTAGTACTGGCAAATTTGCCACCGTTTTCGCTATCATTTGTCCAAATTTTTGGGGGCTGGTAATGATTATCCATGATGTTTCCTTATTGATTATGAGTATTTTAAAGCTATAAGTGTGTTTTAAAGCTTTTTTGGTTGATAAGATGTTAGATATGATTTTAGAAGATGCGATTATAGAAACGATTATACACAATGTGCTTTAGGCTTTATGATACCGAATGTTTGGCTAAAGTAAATGGCGCTTTGATTAAGCCTGATTAAACGCATGCCTTATATAGTCGCATAAAAAATAACCCCATAAAAAAAGCCGAATAAGTCATTCGGCGTTTTTTTAGGGTTAGTTTTAATTAGGCAAGTCGCTCAGCCAACCAATTTGGTAGCGCATCTAATACAGTTGGCAAGCCTGCGACATCAGTTGCGCCGCCTTGGGCAAAGTCAGGTTTACCGCCCCCTTTACCGCCAAGCTGCTCGCTTAAGTGTTTGATGATATCGCCCGCTTTGATTTTGCTGGTTAAGTCTTTGCCAACACTGGCAGTCAGCGCAATTTTATCGTCAGCCACGCCCGCGAGCACCACGATGCCATCATGCAATTTTGACTTCATGTCATCGGCAATCGTGCGTAATGCTTTACCATCCATGCCTTGTAAGCTTGCAATCAGCACTTTTTGCCCGTTGATGTCTTGCACGTTATTGATTAAGTCTTTGGCTTGGCTGCTGGCCAATTTTTGCTGTAAACGCTCAAGCTGTTTTTCAAGGTCACGTGTTTTGTCGGTCATTTGATTGACACGGTCGGCGATTTCGTCGCGTTTGGCTTTGAGCTGACTGGCAAGTTGATTGAGCTGTTTTTCACCTTGCTGCACATATTTGACTGCGCCCATGCCTGTCACTGCTTCGATACGGCGAATGCCTGCCGCAATGCCTTGCTCACTGACGATTTTGAATAAACCGATATCACCCGTGCGTTGTACATGCAGACCACCACATAGCTCGATGGAGAAAGGCTTGCCGTCTTTATCTATTGTACCCATCGACAGTACGCGAACCGTGTCACCATATTTTTCACCAAACAGTGCCATCGCGCCTTTGTCTTGCGCTTGCGTCATGCTGAGCATTTCTACAGTGGCAGGTTGGTTGGCAAGGATTTGTTGGTTGACGATGTTTTCAATGGTGATGATGTCTTGCTCAGTCAAGGCTTTGTCATACGAGAAGTCAAAACGTAACACCTCACTATTGACCAATGACCCTTTTTGGGTGACGCCTGTACCAAGATGCTCACGAAGGGCGGCGTGCAGTAGGTGAGTGGCGGAGTGGTTTTTGGCACTCATGGCGCGTACTTGGCTTGCCACGCGTGCTTCGCTTGATTGACCCTGGCGGATACTGCCCATTTTGACCACGCCATGATGAATGATGGCTTGACCAGATTTTTTGGTATCTTGAACTTCAAATACGCCGGTTTCGGTTTGGATGTCACCCAATTCACCTGCTTGACCACCGCCTTCAGCATAAAAAGGCGTTGCCGATAATACGATGACCCCTTCATCACCCTCCTGCAATTGTTCAGCCGATTTGCCCTCAAGGTATAAGTGGGTGATAGTGCTGCTGTGTTCTGCTTGGTCATACCCCAAAAATTCAGTGGCACTGTCAATTTGAATCAATTGGTTATAATCAACGCCAAATTTACCTGCTTCACGGGCGCGGGCGCGTTGCTGCGCCATGCCTTGTTCAAAACCGGCTTCATCAATGCTGATGTCGCGTTCGCGCACAATGTCCGCCGTCAAATCAGCAGGGAAACCGTACGTGTCATACAGTTTAAACACGGTTGCACCCGACAACGTATCGCCAGATTTTAAGCTATCTAATTCTTGGGATAGCAGTTTGAGACCTTGTGATAAGGTTTTGGCAAATTGTTCTTCTTCTTTTAAGATAGCTTGCTCAATATTGGCTTGCTGTTCACGAAGCTGTGGGTAGGCATCGCCCATGATTTGGGCAAGTGGTGCGACGAGCTTATAAAAGAAGTTGTCATTAGCACCTAATTTGTTGCCATGACGAACTGCGCGGCGGATGATACGACGCAGCACATAACCACGACCTTCATTGCTTGGCAGTACGCCATCTGCAATCAAAAAGGAAACCGAGCGGATATGGTCGGCAAGTACTTTGAGTGATGGCTCAGACTGTAAGTCGATATCGTTTGGCAAGCCAATCACTTGCGCCGCGTGTTGCATGAGATGGGTAAATATATCGATTTCATAGTTGCTATGCACGCCTTGCATGATGGCACTAATACGCTCTAAACCCATTCCCGTATCGACACTTGGCGCAGGCAGTTTTTCAAGAGTGCCATCTTTTTGGCGGTTAAACTGCATAAAGACGTTGTTCCAAATCTCGACAAAACGGTCGCCGTCTTCTTCAGGTGTACCTGGCAGACCGCCCCAAATATGCTCGCCGTGGTCATAAAATACTTCGGTACAAGGACCACAAGGACCTGTGTCACCCATTGCCCAAAAGTTATCCGATTGGTATTGACCGCCTTTATTATCACCAATACGGATGATACGCTCGGCAGGCAAGCCCACCACGTTATGCCAAATATCAAAGGCTTCATCATCGGTGTGATACACGGTGACATACAGCTTGTCTTTTGGCAGACCAAGCCATTTATCCGATGTCAAAAACTCCCAACAAAATGGGATGGCTTGTTGTTTAAAATAATCGCCAAACGAAAAGTTGCCGAGCATCTCAAAAAACGTATGGTGACGGGCGGTATAGCCGACATTGTCAAGGTCATTGTGTTTACCGCCTGCGCGCACACATTTTTGCGACGATACCGCACGTTTATAATCGCGTTTGTCTATCCCTAAGAACACATCTTTAAATTGGTTCATACCGGCATTGGTGAATAGCAAGGTAGGGTCATTATGTGGGACTAGGCTCGATGATGCCACTGGGGTATGACCATTTTCGGCAAAATAATTGATAAAAGCTTGACGTATATCGGCTGAAGAAAACGGACGGCTCACAGCGGCTCCTTAAGAGTTTTCAAAATTAAATTTGGCATATATTATCAAAAAAATGTAAACATTGTATTTTAGCAGAATTCATTCGATGTGGATAATGCTTTTATAAATCGCACCTTTTAAGAGCCACACCTTTTATAAAACGCACCTTTTAAAAACCGTACATGGCATCTAAAACCGTGGGCGTCAAGTATGAGGTTTGCAACGTTTTTCATGGGGATAAAAAAAAGACCGATATGCACCATCGATCTTTTTTGATAATTTTTTTATAGCAATGTCGTTGGGGGCAAAAATTACCGCTCTACTTGACTGACATCACGCACCGCGCCTGTATCCGCGCTAGTAGTCATCGCTGCATACGCCCGCAAGGCGGCTGACACTTGGCGCTCACGATTGACAGGTTTCCAAGCTTGGTTGCCACGGCTTACCATCGCTTCTCGGCGTTTTTCCAGTTCGGCAAAATCAACCGCCAAATGAATCGAGCGATTAGGGATATCAATCTCGATGGTATCGCCTTCATTCACCAAACCGATGGTACCACCTTCAGCGGCTTCTGGGCTGACGTGACCGATGGATAAACCTGACGTACCACCTGAGAAACGACCATCGGTAAGTAGCGCACAGGCTTTACCTAAACCTTTTGATTTTAGGTAAGAGGTGGGATACAACATCTCTTGCATACCAGGACCGCCTTTTGGACCTTCATAGCGAATCACCACGATATCACCGGCGACAATTTGGTCTGCCAAAATCGCTGCGACGGCATCGTCTTGACTTTCAAACACACGGGCACGACCGGTAAATTTTAGGATGCTGTCATCCACGCCCGCTGTTTTGACGACACAGCCACGTTCAGCGATATTACCAAACAATACCGCCAAACCACCGTCTTGCGAGTAGGCAAATTCTTTGCTGCGGATACAGCCAGATTCTCGGTTGACATCAAGATTGGACCATTCATTGTTTTGGCTAAAGGCTTTCGTGGTGCGTACCCCACCTGGGGCTGCAATATAACGCTCACGTGCCTCAGTATTATCAGGATTCATGATATCCCATTGGCTAAGCGCTGCTTTGAGTGAAGCACTATGAACGGTGGGGACATCGGTTTGCAGCAGGTTTGCGCGATCAAGCTCGGCTAAAATTGCCATTACACCCCCAGCGCGGTGAACATCTTCCATATGGTATTTTTGCGTCGCAGGGGCAACTTTTGATAGACAAGGCACACGGCGGCTTAGACGGTCAATATCCGCCATTTTAAAATCTACTTGGGCTTCATGGGCAGCGGCAAGCAAATGTAGAATTGTGTTGGTTGAGCCGCCCATGGCGATATCAAGGCTCATGGCGTTTTCAAATGCCGCTTTGGTCGCAATTGAGCGCGGCAACACGCTGGCGTCATCTTGCTCATAATAACGTTTGGCAAGTGCTACGATACGGCGACCTGCTTCTAAGAATAAATCTTTACGTTTGGCGTGAGTGGCAAGTAGCGAGCCATTACCAGGCAGGGATAAGCCTAAGGCTTCGGTCAAACAGTTCATCGAGTTGGCAGTGAACATGCCTGAGCATGAGCCACAAGTTGGGCAAGCAGAGCGCTCAGTTTGTGCCACATCTTCATCACTAATCAAGTCATCTGCCGCATCAATCATGGCGTCGACTAGGTCAAGTTTGCGAATTTTTTCACCCAATTCATTCATCACGGTTTCATGGGTGGTATGTCCATCGCCCAACGTGGATGCCAATACTTTGCCCGCTTCCATTGGACCGCCCGACACAAAAATCGTTGGGATATTGAGGCGCATCGCTGCCATCAGCATACCAGGGGTGATTTTATCGCAGTTGGAGATACAAACCAGCGCATCGGCGCAGTGGGCATTGACCATATACTCCACGCTATCAGCAATTAAATCACGGCTTGGCAAGCTATAGAGCATACCCAAGTGACCCATGGCGATACCATCATCCACCGCAATGGTGTTAAATTCTTTGGCAACACCCCCTGCCGCTTCAATCTCGCGGGCAACCAGCTGACCCAAGTCTTTTAGGTGTACGTGACCGGGTACAAACTGGGTAAACGAGTTGGCAATCGCGATAATCGGTTTGTTAAAATCCTCATCCGTCATACCGGTTGCACGCCAAAGTGCGCGTGCACCCGCCATGTTGCGGCCAGACGTGGAGGTTTTTGAGCGATATTGTGGCATGGTTGTTCCTTATTTGTAACAGTCAATACAAGTGATAAATTTAGCACTTAGTGTACTCTGTCTCGACCAAAAGGGCTAGTCATGGCTCATGATAGATAGTTATAATTGGTTTTAAATAATGGCATATTAGCCACCCTTATCATTGCTATATCACGGCTATCATTCAATCGTATCTGGTAAAAACTCATCAAAAGGATTTTATTTTGACCAATCCCACCTTAAGCATTACCGATGTCATCCGACAAAGTCTGGCATTTTTAAGTAAAGATAAAAATAACTCATCAATAAATCAACCGTTCACCGGGCTGATTATTGGTAATGACACGCAGTCGGTTTTTAGCCAAATTCAAGCCATTGATGAAGCTATTGATCAAGCCGTGAGTTGGGAAGCGTTTGATTATCAAGCGTTTATCGCGCATCGGTTTGCTAAGCGCTATGAGTTGGCAGTGATAATATTATCAAACGATAGCGCTATCGATACCCAAATCATTCAGCGCTGTCGCGACTTGTTTGCCAAGCATTGTTTGGTGGTGCAAAACTTATCCGAGCCAGCAACAGGTGTGGATGTGGTGAGCTTTGGCTTTAGCCGATTACATGAGCAGCCGATTGTGGAAAATGACCAAGATCATCATGCAACCAACTACCAAGTATGGCAATTTAATCTGTTTGACTATAAACATTTGCCAGATTGGTTTAATAGCAAGTTTTGGGCAAATCCTGAACTATGGAATAAATTTCGTTGGTAGCGGTTTTAGACAAAAATTTAAATATCACTGTTTTAGACATCTTGTTTCATTATCATCACTTATCTTATAACCGGTAAATTTTTTTAAGCTACTTGTTTAATCCAAAAATTAAACTGCTTTGAGAACTTTGAGAAAAAGTTGGCTAAAATTTACAGTAACACTGTTTACAAAAAGCGCGAGATTGATTTACTCTATCGAAAAGTAACAAAATAGGTAAACGCGTTAAATAATAATTTTTGAGGAAAGACTATGAAATTAACGATGCTAAAAGTAGTAAGCACTGCTGCAATGATGGCAACCATCGCCTTAACAGGGTGTTCTGCCAAACGTACCGACACATCTGAAGTAGTGGTTGCGCCGATGGGCGTTCCCGGTGGCGTAGGCTACTATAACGGGGGCGCTGTGGTAACAAACTCAACGTCAGTTATCACCGCCGCGGGTGCTAACCCAAATGCCGTGTATTTCGGCTTTGATAGCAGTGAAATCGACGCTCAAGGTCAAGCCGTGTTAAATCAACAAGCGCAATTCTTACAAGCCAATCCAAGCGCCCGTGTTGCTATTGCTGGTCACACCGATGAGCGTGGTAGCCGTGAATATAATCTGGCATTGGGTGAGCGCCGTGCCCAAGCCGCACAAGCCTACTTAGCTACGTCAGGGGTATCAGCTTCACGTATGGAAGCCATCAGCTATGGTGAAGACCAACCTGCCGATCCCGGTCATGACGAATCAGCATGGGCAAAAAACCGCCGTGCAGAAATTTCTTACTAAGTATTGCTTAGTGAGTAAAAGACAAACAAAAAAACCTGTTAATTCAACAGGTTTTTTTGTGGTTAAAATCGGTTTATTTGACCAGTTGAACGGTACCATTGGCAGTGACCGTAATGGTGCTATCGCCCGCTTGGAAGTTTTGGTCAGCGACTTTGGCACTGCTGGCTTCTAGCATCATTACACTGCCATACGCGCGCGGTGCACGATAATCGCCCCCTTGACTAAAATCCAACGAGACTAATTGATAGCCTTTTGCGCCCCACACAGGTAGCAGCGTTTGCGCTTGGCGCTGGAAGTTTTTGGAAGCTTCCATCATCAATTCTTGCTCGGTGGCTTTGCGCGCAGCATCAGACACGCTAAAGCCTAATCCATCAACCGTCATAAAACTTTGCAATTCAGCAATCAATTTGCTAGCGGCAACTGTATCGGTGCTTTTTAAATTCAAGCTTGCAGTCCCCGTCCAACCAATGATTTTTTGGTTTTTATCATATTGTGGATAGGTGGTTTGATTGCCCGTACTCACTTGCACTTGTGGGTATTTTTTGGCAATGGCAACCGCTTGGTTCAACGTGGTAGCGATTTGATTAGCCACCTCACTGCTTGATTTGTTTTGCACAGTTTTGCTAAGGGTAGCATTGATTTGGTCATTGCTGACTTTTTTACTTGCTGAGGCAGCAAAATTAAGCAAGCCGTAGTTTAAAGTATTGGTCATTGATGAGTTCGCAGGGGATGGATTCACAGGGTAGATAGTGGCTGAAACACTGGTAAAAGGTAATAGCGTCGCCATAGCAAGTAAGCTGGTTGCAATACCTTTGGTCATTGTATGATTGGCATGCGCTTTATGATTGGGATGGTTGGTAGTCGCGGTGCTTAAATGTGTCATAGTGTTTCCTATTGTTTTTTCCTAGTTTTTCTAGTGCTTTTTTATATGGGTTGGCATGAATCTGTTGCTGATTAAACTACTCTATTAGTTCATTCAATATGTTGTTGAATGGGCATTATAAAATATTTTGTAACATTTGCAGCGCAAGAATTGTAGAAAAAGGGTAAGAAATTCGACAAAAATTTACCTAAATGTTGCTTGGTGATGGTTTAGCGTGTGTAAAAGTGAAATAAATACAAAAATTTGGCGTATAGGATAAAAATAGTTTGCATTTGGTCGCCAAATTCTCTAGAATACCGCTTCGGTAACCCCATTGGTAGCTTCGCAACTAGCTGCTGTGAACCCCGCCAGGACCGGAAGGTAGCAACGGTAGCAGCCAGCCAGTGTGCCGAAGATGTGCTAGTGGGGTTATCACTTTTTTAAGTAGGTGTTTTTGATGCCTATTTCACTTGGTAAGTTTTTTAATTGCGAAAGAAAACTGACCAATAATGACTCATATACGCTACCTAAACGCTAAGAGCAACGTCAATTTTCCAATTAATCTAGCTTATCCATCTGCCTATATATCAAGCGCGCCATTGTAAGCGCTGATAATCTTCCGATGATAACCTAATATTTAGCATTGTATTTTTTTAAGCATTCTTATGAATGCCGCGATACGAACTTTTTGATGGTTTTACTGTTTCAAAAGTTTTGATAAGTCTGACAGTAGGTTTTGTCACTATTTTTATAGTGAAAATAAGTCTTACAGACACGATTACAATGCTTTAAAGCGATTAACACGATATTTGTGATTAATGATAGCTGATAATTTTGCCTATTCATTTTGCTTATCCATTTTGAAAGTGCAGTCAGCTTGAGGGCTTTTGCTTGTTGCGTGTTTTCAATCAAGGTTACCACCGACACTTTGATTAACTTATTTTTTAAGGACTTACATGACTGATTTTAATTCAACCACAGATTTTGCTGATAACTCAATCGATAATTTTTTTAGCCACAGCCAAGCCAACAGCAATCAGCCTACTGGCAACACCCCAGTTGATGACACAGAAGCAACTGCGACAACGGATGTTGTCGCGACTGATACTGTAGCAACAGATGCGCCAACGTCTGATGATGCTAACCCTAGCGAAAATGGTTTTACCGCATTGGGTATTTCAGGTTCATTACTAAAAAGTATTGTGGCAACGGGTTATACCACACCAACGCCTATCCAAGCGCGCGCGATTCCTGCTGCATTAGCGGGTCGTGATTTGCTATTATCCGCACAAACAGGTAGTGGTAAAACTGCCGCGTTTGTATTACCAATTTTGCATCAATTAAGCGAACTACAAGCTAAAGAAAAAGCGGCAGAAAAGACCGCAAGTGGCAAACGTGGTCGCCAACAGCCAAAAGTCGTACAAGCGTTGATTTTGACACCGACGCGTGAGCTGGCTAACCAAGTACAAGACAGTATCCGCAAATATGGCTCAGCCATGAAAGATTTGTACAGTGTGCCACTTGTGGGTGGTGCGGCATACAGTGGTCAAATCCGTGCGCTAAAAAAAGGCGTACAAATCATCGTAGCGACGCCGGGTCGTTTGCTAGATCATATCAACGCCCAGCGTGTAAATCTCTCTGATTTGACCATGTTGGTACTTGATGAAGCAGACCGTATGCTAGACATGGGCTTTGCCGATGATATCAATGCGATTTTGGAAGCCACACCCGCGCATCGCCAAACCATCATGTCATCTGCGACATGGGATGGTCCAGTCGGTAAAATCGCTGAAAGCTTTACCAAAGACCCAGAGCGTATCAACATCAAAGTTGAAACCGCACACATCGATGAAAAAGTGTACTTCTGTGACAACTTTGACCACAAAAATAAATTATTAGAGCACCTGATCTGTGACCCAGAGCGTGGTCAAGCGATTATCTTTACCGCGACCAAACGCAGCAGTGAAGAAGTCGCTGAGCGCCTACAACAATGGGAACACAAAGCCTGTTATCTGCATGGTGACTTGCCACAAAGCAAACGTAATCGTATCGTCTCAGATCTACGCAGTGGCAAATTTGACATCGTGGTAGCAACAGACGTGGCTGCACGTGGTCTTGATTTACCTAATATTACCCATGTATTCAACTATGATTTACCGCGCCAAGTAGAAGATTATGTGCATCGTATCGGTCGCTCAGGTCGTGCCGGTCGTACTGGTATTGCCATCAACCTATGTAGCCGCGATGACCGTCGTCAATTTGGCAATATCGCCCGTTACCTAAAACGTGATATCAATGAAGCGCAAGTTGAAGGCTTAGAACCGCGTTTTGTGGAAAAATTTGAAGGTCGTGGTAAGCCTAATGGTCGTGATGGTCGCGGTCGTGGTCGCAGCGGCAGTGATAGCCGTGGCGGTCGTGATGACCGTGGCAGTCGCTCACAACGTTTTGGTGGTTCAAGCGATAGAGCTTCAAGCGAGCGTCGTTTTGCGGACAAGCCACGTTTTGACAACCAAGAACGCTATGGCAAATCAGCGAGCAACGATAGTTCGGCAAGTTTTGAAAAACGCGAGCGTTTTGACAAAGGTCACCAAGGCAACAGCGATAGTCGTTTTGGTCGTGATGATGCGAGTGTGCCGCGTCGTCATCGTGATTCAGATAACCGTCATGGCAACAGTCAGGGCGATTTTCACCGCGCTGCTAAATCATCGGACAAACCAAACTTTGACCGTGATTCACGCCAAGGCAATCGTGAGCCTCGCCAAGGTGAGTATGCAGATCGTCGCCGCGATGATAACCGTAGCTTTAACAAAGATGGCTTTAAAGGTTATCAAGGTGATAAACCACGTTACAACACTGACCGTAACAGCAGTGAGCGTCATGGCGAGCGTCCTAACCGCTTTGAAAAAAATGACCGTTTTGGTGACAAACCTTTTGCCAAAAAAACCGAACGCTCTAGCGAGTTTCGTGGCGATGACCGCGCTCGCAAGCCACGTCCAATCGTAGAAGAAACCTTTGGTCAACCGCTTAAAAAACGTAGCGACAGACCGTATCCGGCAAAAGAGGGTCAACGTGCTGGCGATTCACGCTCAAATGGGTTTAAATCTGAGGGTTTCAGAAAGTCAGATAAACCATTTGCAGGTAAATCGTCAAGATCGGAAGGATTTAAGTCATCGTCTGACCGTTATGCCTCATCAAGCAAGCCATCCGCTAAACCGGCTGGCAAACAAGATGGTTGGGATGCGCCAAAACGTAGCCGTCGCAATAGCACGGGCAAACCGCTATAAGCTATGATCAGTAAAAAAAGCACCTAATTGGGTGCTTTTTTTTGGGTCGCTTATTTTGACTTGTTATCAGCCTGGGCAAATTTTATCCCGTTGTGTGGGTGTTTGGGTCGTTGTGTTATTGGCAAAATTCGCCAACGGTTTGATACAGTTGTTTGCATTGCTCAGGGCACAGATTTTCCATATTCAAAAACGCGTGCGGCATATCTGCAAAATGGACGAGTTGGGATGGCGCGCCTGCGGCTTGTAACACGTCATGATAGCCGATATCTTCATCACGCAGCGGACAATAACCAGCCGTTAGGTGCAGTGTCTTTGGGGCTTGATACGGCGAATGATGCAGTAGGGTAGCCACATCGGTCCAAAACGGTGAGCTCAGCTCACGGTCATCATATGCTGAAAAATAATTGTCAAAATACCAGCGGATTTTGCTGGATTCCAGTAAATAACCCGTGCTATTTTCCTTAATCGAGGGCTGTGACATGGTGTAGTCTAGACTGGCATAAATCAAAATTTGATGGGTGATAGCTAAGTCTGTGCTCACACGGTTGGCAAGCCAATCTTGCACCAAGGTGGCAGTAATTGCCCCGCCACCACTATCACCTGCTATGATAAGCTTGCCGTTACAGGCATAACCGACTTGCTGTAGGGTCGCTGTTAAATAGGTTAAAATCGCGTGGGCGTCATCAATCGCCGCAGGGTAGCGGTTTTCTGGCGCAAGGCGATATTCGGGCGCTACCACCACACAGCCTGTCGCTTCGGCCAATTTTTTATAGAGTTTATCATACACAGTGACACTACCTGCCATGCCACCACCGCCATGAAAATACACCATTACTGGCACGTCAGCCGTTGCTTGTTCATTTGGCAGGGGGCAGTTGCTCGGTACAAATAGCCTAAGTGGTACGTTGTAACCCCGAAAATTGCTTGGCGTCACTAGCACCGTATCGATGATTTTTGCCATGTTGGGTGCGTCAGTGACAAATGCGGTTGTCAAATTGGCTAACGCTTCACGTGCGTTGATGGCATTGGGCTTAACCCCTTGCGCTAACAGAGACGGAACAATCACTTGATGCAGCTGTGTCAAATACGCTTGCATGGCAGCGGGCATTGGCTGTTTTAAATTCTCTGGCATAATTCAATCCTATTGATTTTAAGGTTAACTTCCACAATGTGCTAAATATTACTGCAGTTTTGTCATGGCTGGATAGTCATGTTTTGAAAAATACTGATGTTTTGGCAAATAGTCATCTTTTAAAAATATTACACTCTAGGACGCCAAATTTGGCATTGAAAGCCTTTAAATACCTTTAATTCGCATGATTGGTTTGCAAAGTACGGCTTAGGGTTAAACTTCTTTTAACAATAAATACCGCGCTTTAGTGCTAGTATAGGCATTTCTTTGACTGGTACTACTCTGTAAAAAGGTCACCTATGACGTCTCAACCACAATATGCCACTGGGCATTTGGATTCTTCCAATCATTTCACTGACACCGATACTGATACTCACACACTAATATCTAGTAACTTAACTAACCGTAAACCACCCCATAGCCAACCGCAAAATCAACTGCCTTCTCAACAACCGCCCTCTCAACGACCGCATACCAAACCACCGACAACGCCACCCTCATTGATAGTCAAAATCATGATTGGCATGATTGGCGCGTTTGCATTTTTGCAAGTCTATTCGATTCAAGCGATTTTGCCGATTATGATGCAAGCATTCTCAGCGACCGAAACGCAAGTGGGCATGACAGTTGGGGCGACGGTGATTGCCATTGCCATCATGTCACCGTTTATGGGGATGTTGTCCGATGCCGTGGGTCGTAAAAATATCATTGTGGCATCCATTGCCTTTATGGCAATACCAACCATGATGATTGGGCTATCTGACTCACTCTCCAGTATCATTATTTGGCGATTTATGCAAGGGTTGGCGGTACCTGGCATTACAGTGGTGACGATTGCCTATGTCGGGGAAGAATACGCGGGCAAGGAGATGGCAAAAATGATGTCCTACTATGTCTCAGGTACAGTATTTGGGGGATTTTTAGGGCGCTTTATCTTGGGGCATTTAGAAGAGCTTATCGGCTGGGAAAAAGGCTTTGTGTTCATGGGCATGTTGACGGTGCTAGGCGCTGGCTTGGTGGCTTGGTTATTACCGCGCTCACGTCATTTTCATGCCAACCCAAATTTTACATCGGCGCTGCACATGCTGAGTAAACATGTGCGCAACCGTTATGTGGTGACCGCAGGACTGCTTGGCGCGTGCGTGTTGTTTTCATTAGTGGGCTGTTTTACCTATGTCAATTTGCACTTGGCAGACGCCCCCTACAATCTATCAAGTGCAGGGCTTGCTAACATTTTTGCGGTGTATTTGATTGGGGTCGTGGTCACACCGATTGCGAGTAGTTTAATTGCCAAATACGGCGCTGCCCGTATGGTGCGCGTGGCCGTGATGATTTCGATGATGGGCGTGCTGATGACACTGGCTGCGCCTATTTCTTTGGTTATTGTGGCGCTTGCGGTAATGTCAACTGGGGTATTTATTACCCAATCGGCGACCATTACTTATATCGCGGTGAATGTCAAAGAAGGGCGGTCACTGGCATCAGGTTTATATTATATGGCGTACTACATCGGTGGTAGTATCGGTGCGTGGGCGTGTGGTCTGGCATATGCACAAGGCAAATGGCTATATACAGTCTATACGCTGCTGGCTGTACAAGTCATCGCCTTACTGATTGCGTTTTTTGGATTAATTAAAATCCCAATCAAAAGATAATCATTCATCACAAAAATAAACCCCAGTCAATGGGGCTTATTTTTTAACGGCTGTTAAGTGCAAGCATTAAAGCAGTCACATATTAAAATTAGGGTACAAAGCGATCATGGTTAGGATGTTCACCAAATTCTTTACGGTATTTGGCTGAAATTTCATCCCAAATTGGCGCATTGTGTACACCATTGGCGCGCGCATCATAGATCGGATCTTTGCCTTGTTTGACCTGTGCTTCATAATCGCGCAGTGCTGCAAACGCAGGTTTTTGCAAGAATAAGATACCAATGATGTTGAGCCATGCCATCAAACCAACGCCCAAGTCACCCAGTGCCCATGCTAAGTCGGCGGTTTTTAGGCAGCTATAAATTACCACAAATAAAATCACTACTTTGAGTACAGGGATTGCCCAATTTAGCTTCATGCTACGAGTGAGATAACGGATATTGGTTTCTGCAATATAGTAGTAAGCCATGATGGTAGTGAAAGCAAAGAAGAATAGCGCAACCGCCACAAACACTGCGCCAAAACCTGGCATGATGTTTTCCATCGCAGTTTGAACGTAACCTGGACCTGCCGAAACGCCTTTAACCCCTTGATACAAGAAGGCTTCTTTGCTGGCAGGGTCTTGTACGTTATACATACCGGTAATGATTAGCATGAAACCTGTCGCCGAACAAACAAATAGCGTATCGACATACACTGAAAACGCTTGTACTAAGCCTTGTTTGGCTGGGTGTGATACATCAGCGGCTGCCGATGGGTGAGGACCTGTACCTTGACCTGCTTCATTTGAGTAAACGCCACGTTTCACACCCCATTGGATGGCAAGACCCAACACAGCACCAAACGTAGAATCCATACCAAACGCAGAGCGGAAAATCAACGCTAGCACATCAGGTAATTGACCGATATGCATGATGATAATAACAATCGCCACGATGATGTAGGCAAGTGCCATAAAAGGTACAATCAACTCAGCAGAGGAGGCAATACGCTTGACACCACCAAAGATGATAAAGCCTAGTAGTGCCGCAATTACCGCGGCTGAAATGCTAGGTGCGATACCCAGTGAATTGTTCATCGCTTCAGCAATCGAATTGGCCTGTACACCAGGTAACAATAAACCACAAGCGGCGATTGCCGATATCGCAAATAACACCGCGTACCATTTTTGACCCAGCGCTTTTTCAAAATAATAGGCTGGACCACCGATAAAAAAGCCTTTATCATCACGTTCTTTATAAATCTGCGCAAGCGTTGACTCAACGAATGCGGTACTTGCACCCAAGAACGCTACCATCCACATCCAAAATAATGCACCAGGACCACCAAAAGTAATCGCCGTTGCCACACCGGCAATATTGCCTGTACCTACACGACCTGCGAGTGACATAGCGAGTGCTTGGAATGAGGACACCCCCTGATCGCTGCTTTTGCCGTCCATCAGCAATCGAATCATGCGACCAAAATGGCGCACTTGTAAAAAACGACCACGAATTGAAAAATATAAACCAACCAATAAACATAGATAGATTAATGCGGGACTCCATACCCAATCATTAATCGCATTGACAAAATCTTGCATAACCTTATCTCCCACTACCGTAGAAAGCTAAAATCCCATAGGATTTTTGACTATTTGCCAACTGTTTAATTTATAGAAACGCTACTCTACCACCCAATAATAGTTTCTATAAACTTGCTGAATTATTACAGTTTTCTTATCTTATAAGAAACAATTGGTTTTGCAAATGGTAATGATAAAAATTGGCGATAAATAATGCGATAAAAAGTGATTGACTAACCTGTTTTTACCCCAAACATTTCACCGATAAAGTGGGTAGTAACCAACGCAACAACGCCCCAAATGACCACCCGTACAATGGCAGGGAAAATTTTGGCACCCCCCAAATACGCCGATAACCAGCCCAAAAATGCTAATCCTATCAAGGTCACTGTGCCCAAACCGCCGACCAAATATTGCTTTGGTAACAGCCAAATACATAGCACCGGTAGCAGCGCCCCTGTGATAAAGGATAAAGCCGATGCCACGGCTGCCTGTAGTGGATTAGCGGATGCGGTATCGGTAAGTCCAATTTCATAGCGTGCGTGCGCTTCTAGGGCATTGTGAGCAGTGAGTGCTACCGCAACATCATGTGCCATAGCAGGCGTTAAACCGCGCTGAACATAAATATGCGTCAGTTCTTTTAGCTCGCGGTCTGAATTGTGCTCAAGTTCATAGGCTTCTTTTGCCAAGTCGGCTTTTTCGGTATCCGCTTGCGAAGAGACGGAGACATATTCGCCCGCTGCCATACTAATTGCGCCAGCAATCAGCGATGCCACCCCTGTCAACAGCAAGGTGTGACTGTCCACTTGCGCTGCCGCAACCCCCATTAATAGACTAGCGGTGGAAATTAAACCATCGTTGGCGCCGAGCACGGTTGCGCGTAGCCAGTTGTTGCGATTACTAAAATGCGGTTCATGATGTGCTGAATACATGGTCTTGCCCTCAAAAACAAAAAATTGACATAGATTAAAAGATAGATTAAAAGGTAAACATAACAAAATTAGCTTAATAAATTCTTATAATGGGCTTAACAAATAATAGGCTTAATAAGGCTAAATAGTTTTTAGCCAAGTTTTTTATCATGGTTGTAGGTTGATAAGTCAGCGTCTTAGTTGGCGTGATAATTGCCAAGCTGCCTCATCGCGCAGCTCATGCGACTGCTTGGCAGATACAGTGGCTTGTCTACCTGTGTTGAGCGATGACCATTCGGGCTTACCACGCGCTTTTTTGAGCAAACTTGGCAATCTATCAACTGACCAAGGCGCGAGCGATTGGTTCGCCATGATGCTATCAGTCGCCGCATGACCACGATGGCGTAGCGCAGTCAGTAGGTCCATCGCTCGAGTCGCCAGTAAGGTCAGGGTAGCAGGGTCTATGTGCAGCCGTTTGACGCCACTGATTTTGTCGGCAATCGCGCTGGTATTTGACAGTAAGCCACCTGCCAAACCACCGAGCGCCGTACCCAGTCCCAGTGACGTGCCAAGGGTGGCGACATCAATACCCAGTCCAATCAGCGCGCCTGCCGCCGCACCGCCTGTGGTACGAATCCCATAACTGGCTAGTACGTCTTTATCAAACGGATCGCGGCGATATTCAGTCAGCTCAAGCGGTGTGGTGGTGACGGTATTGTCATAAAATTTATACAGGTTTAATAGTTCGTCTTGCATACTGCGTTCAGCTTGGCGTACTTTTTCTTGCATTTTTTGTAAGGTAGGCAGCGGATCATCCTCCTCGTGAATGGTTTCAACAAAGGCGGCAACGTTTAATAAAAAATGCGCAATGATAATATTGGCATCATCGTACAAATCATCCCAGTCGGCTTTACGACGCTCAATCAGTTGTTTGATAATTTCAGGTTGTATCAGCATGGTTTCTAAGTTTTGCCACAGTTTGATTTCATCATCAAACTCAAACGCCACTGAGTCAAACCGCGTAGATACATGCAAGTTGCGGCGCGCGAGCATCTGCTGCCATTCATTGATATTGCTATCTTGACCCTTAGTAAAGTTAAATACGGGCATGACGGGGATGGCTGACCATGACAGCACAGTTAACTCATCTTTATATTTGCCGAGCACAGGCTCACGCGCATCAATCACATAGACAGCCATGTCACTGGCAATCAGCTGACGAATGACCTTGGCTTCTTGGCTAAACTCGTCTTGTGCAGGTGCACTTGCCAAAAATTGCTGTAACCGCTCCACACCGTCACGGCGGGCGGCGGTATTGTCTTCTAACCAATCAAGTAGCCCTGACGCATCTTCTAGACCGGGCGTGTCATACAGTGCCACCAAGCCTTGACCCGTTTGGCTGTCATTGATCATGGCTTTTTCCACATGACGGGTAGTGGCAGGCGCATTTTTGACTTCGCCAAAGTACATATCACGCAACAGGGTGCGTAGTAGCGAAGTTTTACCGGTATTGGTATGTCCTACCACCGCCAATTTTAACGCTTCATTTTCGCCAATGCTGATTTTGCGGCTTGGATAGGGGTTTTGTTCTGCTTGGGCTAATGGATGGTTAGGCGATTGCGTGGCGATATCGGTGCTTGGATGGGTCGCACTGTCAGTAGCCGTCGCTGGCAAATAATCTTTGGTTAAATCAATTGTCAATTTTTCTTGGGTGGTTATGTCTTTGTTATCCATTATTTATTAACCTTTATGTATTCAGCGCGAGCTATTTTTGGCAAGTTCTTTTGGCAAGTTCTAGGGCATGAGTGACATGATTGAAGGCAGTTTGGGTCAGTGGATGTGCCAGCCAATCATCAAAACTATGCGCAACATCATCGGTGTTTTCGCTACTATCTTCTGCCAATTGGTCGTAATAATCCAAATAGCCTTCAGCGGTTAAAATCACCCAACCATCACTCACTGCAGATTTTTCTTCCATGGCTGTCAAAGATAGATAAAACCCAAGCATATCAAGCATCAGCAAAATCGCATCACTGGTGCTGTGTGGATAGCTATCGCCAGTAAACATGATGTCATCGAGCGCATTTAGCGCCTGTTCGATGCTAGCGGTTTGCCAAGTTTGCCTGTTTATGATGTCAAACAGGGCTTGATAGTGCGGTTTTTCACTGTCAAGTTCGTTGTCAAGCCAATCATCTGGTAAATTTTGAACAAATTGACGGAGGAGATTTTGCACAAAAGCGCTTTGCCCTGCGAGCGTAAGCTGTGAAGTAGTCTGGGCAATGCTATTAATCACATCGGCATAGCTTGTCGTGGCATTCATGGTTAATTTTCTCTTACTAGGGCAATTTGGCGTTCTGCCAACGCGGTTTCCCATTGTAGTTGACGGGCTTTGATGGTTTCAATTTCGCTCGGACTTGGCAGGTAGCCTTGATTGGCATCGAGCAGTTGCACAATCATACCGCCTTTTGCCGCGCTTGCGATATTATCGAGTTTTCGCAGGGTGCCACGGTCGGGGAGTGCGAGATTGGAGATACCGACGAGCACTTGAACAGGGTTGCTTTGAAGGTAGGCAATCAGTTTTTCCAAGTCATCACGATCATCGATACGACCAAAGTTTTGCGCCGCCATGCCGACGGTTTTGGCATACCATTGCGGGTTGGCTTGCGGGTATTCGAGCAACACGGCAAGTTTATTGGCTAGGCTGATTTGGGCAGTGGGCGCGATAGGTTTTTGCTCAGCAGGGCTGTCATCAGGGTCAATCACTTTGCGCTGCCAAAAATCGATAATTTTTTGATAATACGGCTGTTTGATATCAAGTTTCATACGACTTGAGCGCACCATCACCAGACAACATAGCCATGCGAGCAAACGTGGCACGATACCGTACATCAGTAGGCTACCGATTAATAACATCGCCCAGCGAAACGAAATCATCTGTGGCGTGGTTTCAGGATTCATCTGCGCGGTGATAATATCTTGTGCCGTTGGGGTAGGAAAGCCTACCCAATGCGGGAGCCAAGACATCAGCTTGACCACTTCTACCACGTTGCTGTCTTGTAGTAGGGTTGATTCCCACACAAAATTATAATTTTTGACCAATAACAATAGAATTAATGACACCAACATTCCCGATAGGCTGGCTAACCAAAACTGGTGGCTGATACGACTGACGTACCATTTGGTGCCAGCGTGATTAAGCTGGTCTTGATACAGTTCAACCGCCGTTTGGGTGACAATATCTTTGCCACGCACTAGGGTTGCCGGGGTAAAAAAAGTACCAAAAAAACTGGGTTTATTGCGCGGTGAGAACAGCATCCAACCGAGCCAAACCAGCAAGATAATGGTATTAAACCCTAATAAACTGGCTAGCACATAAAAAAAGTTCACCACCTGCGCTTGCATCAACCCAAATAACGCGACAAAGCCCAAAATAAACCACAGCACAGTCAATCCCCAAATCACGCCATTGACGCGGGTGTCAATAGTGGTAAGTAGCTGCGCAAGTTTGCCATCATTATCAATACGTGAGGCGCGGCGGCGCAATTTGCTCAGCGGTTCGCCCGACTCATGTTGCAGTTTTTCAGTGATAAGGATAGGGTCAGCGGCAAAAATATGCTGTTTTTCTTCCAGCCTGCGCACCAGTTCGGTCAGTTGGTCTTGAGATGTGTACATGTTAATTTTCCAACCCTTTCATCCCAATAAAATACCGACTAAACTGATAAGCCACGCGCCCAGAGCGTCCACCGCGTTCACTGGCAAAGCGCAAGGCAGCGGCTTTTGCTTCATCATCAAAGGGCAAACTTGCTTGCGTCAAATAATGCGCACAAATATCTAAATACACAGGTTGGGTCATCGGATGAAATGACAGCCACAGCCCAAAGCGGTCAGACAACGACACGGTTTCATCAATCGTCTCGTACGGATTGACTTCATCGGTTTGCCCATTATAAATGCTCACATTGTCTTTCATCAGTTGCGGTAGTAGATGACGGCGGTTACTGGTCGCATAGACCAGTAGTTTGTCTTGCTCGCTATCTAGCGCGCCATCGAGCACACTTTTGAGCGTGCGATAATTCTCATCTTGTCCATTGAACGCTAAGTCATCACAGTACACCACATAATGACAGCCATGATTGGGCTGGGTTGTATGAAGGTCTCGTACCGCTTGGCGAATCGGCTCTAACATCACCAAATCATCTCGTGACACTTCGATAATACGAAGACCATCCGCTTTGTATTGATTGAGCAATGCCCGAATGAGCGACGATTTACCTGCGCCACGTGTGCCTGTCATGAGTACATGATTGGCAGGTAAGCCTGATAAATACTGGCGCGTGTTTTGAATCAGTTTATTTTTTTGCCCATCAATGCCAAGCAAATCATCCAACGTCAATCGCAAATCTACGGTTAAAGGCACCAGTTCACCGCTGCCCGTGCGGCTATTGGATTGCCAGCGGTGGGCAAGCACGCTTGGGTCAAGTTGTATGGGCTTGGGCAGCTGTGCCTGTAAAAATTGGGTGAGTAAGTGTTCTAAATTAGCGGGTAAACTAAGATTAGCGGGTAGAGTGAGTTGCGACATACAAGGGTTCTTCTGAGTGGTTTTTAAGTGACTAGTTTTAAGTAATTGGTTTTTAAATGAGTAGTTTTTAAGCGTTTTTGCGGTATTTAGTTCGTATGATAGCAAAACTCCGTTAGATTACCCATTATCTTTGTAAACATTGCAGCATAACACTGGCTTTTTGTTTACAAAAAAATTCAATTCAGTTATAAAGATAGGCTTTATGATAAAATTTGTTAAGGAAGATCAATGAATGCGCAACAAGCCATCGCCTTTAGTATAAAACCTCTTACTTTTGCTATCGTCATGCTGGGGATTCATGGCTGTGCCACACAGCCTAGCGCGAGTCAACCGCTGTCTCAACGTGTGTTGCAAGCCAACCAACAGTTGGTCAGTCGCCAAAGCTATGCTTATGACTATCGAGTCAATGTGGTGCGCCCACCGCTGCGTGGTGCACAAGCGCTACCTGCAAGCCCTAATCGTTTAAAACTTATCCAGCAGCTTAGCACAGCACAGCACCTTGATGCTCGCCAACAAGCCTTGGTCACAGAAGGGGTCAATCACCAAACCCGTGAACAAAGCGAAGTGGGGCAAGTGATGGATATTTTAACCAAGCGCTTTGAGTTTGCCTCCACAGGTGTGGTAGATCTTCGCCGAGGGCAAATGTCAATCGTGCCTGAATTTCGCTATGTGCAGAACAATGCAGGGGCGTTTATTAAAGTGCCGCTTGCGGCTGATTTTGCGCGCTCCAAAGTATATGCTGACTTGTCGGGACTCTCTGAGTTTGCCACCGACCCGCAATATGATGGACGGTACATTGAGTATGACTATAGCAAACTGCTAAAAGATAAAAAGATAGATAAAAGAGCCTTATTCAAGGTATTTGAACAGATGTCACTGCTAAATGCCACCCTTGCCAAAGAAAGCGACTATCAGTCATTGGCTTTGACTAATGAAGATAAAGCCAAAGGTGTGAGCCAGCGCATTGGCTACCGAATTGGCTACAATCAAATGCTAGCGGAGTATTTGCTGTTTTTCCACGTTAATAAGCGCTACCTAAAATCATTCATCAATACAGCCGATTTTGTCAAAGATGATGAGCTAAAGCAGCTTGGTAGCCTTGCTGTTAGCCCACGGTATCTGATGAAAAAAGCCTTTGACAGCCATGAGTTGGCAAGCGTTGAGGAAAAAGCGTATGAATCTGCCATGCGCCTGTATGAAGCCATTGATAAAATGCGCTCGCAATCAGATGACAGCGCTGCTGACCCAGCCAGTGCCGATGCTGCAGAGGCAATGGACAGTTTAGAGACTCAAACAGCCACTGACGATTCAACCACTGATGAGTCAACCAGTGACGAATTGGGTCAAACCGCAAAAGCCTTAGCAGCCTTTGACAAATACCAATCAGACAAATTGGTCAGTGCCGCTGCCCTGGCAAAAATCATTGACGCCAATCCGCAAGCCTTTAAAGCGCTGCAAGCTGAGATAAGCAAAGAGGCAAATAGCAGCTTTATCTCAATGGATGACGACATCCGTATCAGCTATGGACTCAACCGCCAAAATCAACTCCTCAATATGGTGGCAATGAGTGATTTGCCAGCATTTGAAAAAACCACGCTGACTACCAATCAGCCTAAGACCCAAATGCGCACAGTGGTTAATTTTTATGATTATGGCAAAGCCCGCGTCAATCCTGATATCTTCAACAAGGCAATCACTTGGCAACAAGCATCAAAAGATAACAATCTATGGGCGGCGACAAAACAATCCAAAGTCTTTGACAGTGATAAGAATTTAGAAGCCTTGTCCTATAGCCTACTCAAACAAAACAAAGGGTTTGTCGAGACCTTTGTCACCCTTTATACTTACCAGTTTGTGCTGCAAAAAGATGAAGCAAGCCTGAGTGAAATAGATATGGCGGCGCTAAACGCCGCTGCAACCAAACTTGCAAAAATACATGCTGATAATTATGCGGTCATAAATACTGATATCCGTCAGCAAGAAGCGGTTACAGACACTGATGCGTATGTCGATGAGGAACTTGCTGAACATATCGCAGGGATTGTTGATAAAACCTATCGCAATCAACAATATTTGCAACAAATTGCCAAACTTAAAGCCCAAGGCAAATCTGACGCCCAGATATTTAGCCAGTTGTATCAAACTATCAGCGACAAACCGAGCGATGTAGCCAGCGATGTAGCCAGCGATGTAGAAAGTGCACCGGCAGTGGCGGCGGAAGCTGCAGCGGCAGTAGATATTGTAGAGGAAAGCGAAGAACAACAAGCTTGTTCGGTGCTGTTGGACACAGATAAACTTGATAAAACATCACGCACCCGCCTTGCCAAAATCTGTGAAAAAATCGACACAGCCACCGCCCAAGAGCACGCAGCCAGCCAGCAATCTAGCTACGCTGATACTGCATCTGCATCCACGGCTGTCGATATCGCCAAGCAAACGCAGGCGCTCGATAAGTTTAATCAATTACTCGGCGAAATCGCTATCGAAGACATGCAGACCCAAGCCAAGCATATCAGCCTATCTGATGAAGATGATGAGTTAATTGAAAAACTCAAACCTCACTTTGAAGCGAGCTATGATTTTGATTATGATGCCTACAAAGCTGCCTATCAGTTGTTACTTTTGAGCCAATAATCGGGCAAACGAAGCATCAACTGCTGATAACCCATATAAAACAGATAAAAAAAGCGGGATAACTGATGTATCCCGCTTTTTTGTACGTCAATCAATCGTGCCATTTTTAATCATGACAGGTTTATAATACGGTACGAATACTTGCCGCTTCATCCAGCATTTTATATAAGTTATTGACTTGCTCGGCTTCTGTCAAATATACATTGGCACGTACGGAGTGGAAACGACCGGTACGCGATGGATTAATAGTCAAACTTGCCAAATCAAATTCAGGAAATAAGCTACCCAAAATTAATTTTACTTCATCGAGTAGTGTCTCTTTGTGACCTTCATGACCGATGATACTTAACGGATAGTCCATCGGAAAATTCCACAATTCTGGGTGCTGGATATCCGTAGGTTTCGCCGCTCGCGTACTACATGCAGCGGCTTCCAAGTTATTAAGCGTAATTGTTTTATCGTTCATGGCATCACCTAAGGTTGTATAAATTTCTTTAGGGTCTAAATGAGGGTAAAACCGATAATTTCAAGACGTTGCAGTTTGGCGTTGAAAAAAGCCCCATCCATAAACCTATCCATAACCCCATTTATAACCCAATTCATAAAAAGCCACATTTATAGAAAAATCACATTCATAAATCCTCCCATAAAAAAACCGAGAACATTGTCTCGGCTTTTTTGGATGGATATAACATTAATCATTCTCTAGAAATGAACGTAGATGTTCAGAGCGAGAAGGGTGGCGCAGTTTACGCAGCGCTTTGGCTTCAATCTGACGAATACGCTCACGGGTGACATCAAATTGTTTACCCACTTCTTCTAAGGTATGGTCGGTAGACATATCAATACCAAAACGCATTTTAAGCACTTTGGCTTCACGTTCGGTGAGGTTGGCTAACACTTCACGGGTAGCTTCTTTTAACCCTTGTGCCGTTGCTTCATCCACTGGGCTTGAGATGCTCGAATCCTCAATAAAATCACCCAAGTGACTGTCCTCATCGTCCCCAATTGGGGTTTCCATTGAGATAGGCTCTTTGGCGATTTTGAGTACTTTACGGACTTTGACTTCGTCCATCTCTAAGCGTTCGCCCAACTCCTCAGGGGTAGGCTCGCGTCCCATTTCTTGTAATAGCTGGCGCGATACACGGTTGATTTTATTGATGGTCTCAATCATGTGTACAGGGATGCGGATGGTACGGGCTTGGTCAGCAATCGAGCGGGTGATGGCTTGGCGAATCCACCAAGTGGCATAGGTCGAGAATTTATAACCACGGCGATATTCAAATTTATCTACCGCTTTCATCAAGCCAATGTTACCTTCTTGAATCAAGTCAAGGAACTGCAAACCGCGGTTGGTATATTTTTTAGCAATCGAAATAACCAGACGTAAGTTCGCCTCGACCATTTCTTTTTTGGCGCGGCGGGCTTTGGCTTCACCCACAGACATGTTACGTGCGACCACTTTCATTTGGTCGATGTTCATGCCAAGATTTTGCTCATGCTGCTGGATACGACCTTGATACTGTAATACTTCATCAAGTACCCGCTCTAACGTGTCGGCAAAGGCAGGTTTGCCTGCGATACGGTTAGGGAGCCAGTCAAGGTTGGTTTCATTATGCGGAAAGGTTTTGCGAAACTCATCTTTTGGCATTTTACCGCGGCGAATCACCAGTTTCATGATGTGACGTTCGTTTTTACGCACGTCTTCATACACCTCGCGCATCATATCCATGATATTGTCAGAGACGCGGCTATTGAGCTTAAATAGCATAAAGCAGTTGGCAAGCTCATTCATCGCCGCTTTGACCACTTCGCTATCACGGTCATGGGTGGCTAATAAATCATTGACCTTGGTGAACAATTGCTCTAATTCTTCAAAGCGCAGACGCACTTCTTCAGGGTCAAGACCGCTGGCTTCTTCGGTATCGGCATCTTCACTGACGTCGCCATCGGCTTCTTCGATTTCATCGGCGTTTTCGGCTTCATCGTCGAGCTCATCCTCGGCTTTTTCGTCTTTGACTTTAGGTTTGATAATCGGTAACGCGATTTCTACCTCTTCGTCATCGGCAAGCGGGATGACATCAGCGGCTTCAGGGTCAAGAAAACCGGTAATAATATCCGAGACTTTCTTTTCACCTTCAAAGGTTTGGTGGTATTCATTAATGAGCATAGCCACGGTACCTGGCCAAAAGGTCATGGCATGTTGTACATCTCGAATACCATCTTCGATACGCTTAGCAATCGCAATCTCACCTTCACGGGTGAGTAGGTCAACCGTACCCATCTCACGCATATACATACGCACAGGGTCAGTGGTGCGACCTGGCTCAGATTCTACTGAGGCAAGTACCGCGGCGGCTTCATCGACAGCAATTTCGTCATCATCCGCATCATCGCTAAGCATAATGTCGTCTTCATCAGGCGCGGTCTCAAAAATCTTGATGCCAACGTCTGTGAGCATTTGAATAATATCATCAATCTGGTCACTTTCAGTTACCGATTCGGGGAGTTGGTCATTAATCTCAGCATAGGTGAGATAACCTTGCTCTTTACCTAATTGAATCAGCGTGGCTAATTGAGAAGTTGAATGTTCGCTCATGAGGGCTCGCTTTGATATTGGTTAAAAAAATAAATAATGTAATAGCACGACAAATAAGCTAATGACTGTATTTCTTCATTTTTATCAAGGGATACACCCTGCAAATGACAGTCGAGGACTAAATAAAGATTTAGTATGATTAAAAAGCGGTAGTCAACCTATTATTATAACGGATTATATGAGGTTCGCGGGGAGAAAATTAAAGGCAAAGCGGGTAAGTTTTCGCTTTATGCGGAATTTCGCGCAGTTTTTGGCGGGTTATTTTGGTAAATCAATCGATATCAAGCTCGATTGCCCCTCTGACTTGACAACAGCAGGGTAGGATTTCGTCATCGTCTAACATCACCAGTGGCTCATTGATGTATTCGATACGGGTGTCATGGTGGCGACGGCGGTATTTGAGCTTACAAGTACCGCAATAACCTTCAAGGCATTGATGATTGGCAGAGATTTTTGAGCGAAGCATGCCTTGTAGCAGCGTCTCAGCGTCATGCAAATAAAACTGCGTGTTGTTGGTAAAAATCCATGCCATAATCGATTATATTGCCTAAATAAAATAAGCGTATGACGAATTACAATTCAAAATCATCAAACGCATCATCACTCAGCTCTGCGTCAATTTGACCGACTAAGTAAGAGGTGATTTCTGACTCTTGGGGCGCGACTTGCACGTTGTCTGAGGACAGCCAAGCATTAATCCATGGAATTGGGTTGTTTTTAATCGCCGCAAAAATAGGGGGTAAGCCAATCGCATCCATACGTAGGTTGGTAATGTACTCAACGTATTGCACCAAGATATTTTCATTCAAGCCAATCATTGAGCCATCTTTAAACAAATATTTTGCCCAAGCTTTTTCTTGTTCAGCCGCGTCTTTGAAAATTTCAATGGCTTGCTGTTGGCAGTCTTGGGCGATTTCGACCATGTCAGGGTCATCTTTGCCCGATTGCATCAAATTAATCATATGCTGGGTGCCGTTTAGATGAAGCGCTTCGTCACGGGCAATCATTTTGATGATTTTGGCATTACCTTCCATCAGTTTGCGCTCAGCAAAGGCAAATGAACAAGCAAACGACACATAAAAACGAATCGCTTCTAGCACATTGATAGCCACCAAGCATAGATACAATTTGGTTTTAAGCAGACGTAAATTGACCTCGACGGGTTTGCCATCAATGACATGACGACCTTCACCGTATAGGTTATATAGCTGAGATAGTTGATACAGCTCGTCATAAAACTTGGCAATCCCTGTCGCGCGCTCTAGGATAAAAGGATTGTCAACGATATCGTCGAATACTTTGCTTGGGTCATTGACCACGTTACGAATAATATGGGTATAGCTGCGAGAATGGATGGTCTCAGAAAATGACCAAGTTTCAATCCAGGTTTCTAATTCAGGAATCGACACCAGCGGCAGTAGCACGGCATTGGGGCTACGACCTTGAATCGAATCAAGCAAGGTTTGGTACTTTAGGTTGCTTAAGAAGATATGTTGTTCATGCACTGACAAGTTGCTAAAATCCAAACGGTCTTTGGAGACGTCAATTTCTTCTGGACGCCAAAAAAACGACAATTGCTTTTCAATCAACTGCTCGAAAACAGGGAATTTTTGTTGGTCGTAACGTGCCACATTGACAGGCTGACCAAAAAACATCGGCTCAAGCAATGGGTCATTTTTGGTTTGGCAAAAGATGGAATATGACATAGCGGTGAATCTTCTTCAATCAAAGTTCAAGACAAGTGGCGTAGCAGTATCACTTAACAATAAGTCAGCTAACAAGTGCATCAACTGGCTAGTGTGCTTGGCTATTATAGATAACAACATATAGCAATTGCAATCCACCCAAGGATTTGATTTTTAAGGATAAAATTTATAACATATTGAAATATATAACTATTTGTATATCAAAAAATTAGTAATTAAATTTATTGACATTTGAAAATCTATATATTGTGTTTTTATTTTAGCACGCAATAAAAAAGACGACTGTCAAAGCCGTCTTTTTGGTCAGATGGGACGATTAGCCAAGATAGGCATTGTACATCCACACCAATTTTTCTTGTTCTTGCACATAGGCAGTCAATTGGTCGGCAGTGCCTTGATCGTCATCTTCATCCGCTAAGTCAATGATTTCGCGTTCTTTAGCGATGGTCATAGTCAGACCTGTTAAAATACCTTTCACACATGCCACACCGTCAGAGACGTTTTTGTCTTCTTTGATGCTTGAGATTTTTAAGAAATCGCTATAAGCATGTAGTGGTGTACCTTGTAAGGTCAAAATGCGCTCAGCAATTTCATCAATTTGGACTTGCAGCGCAGTATATAACTCTTCAAACTTCACATGGAGGGTAAAGAAATCTGAGCCACGCACGTTCCAGTGATAGCCACGCACATTAGTATAGAATATATGATAATTGGCTAATAAGGTATTTAATTGCTCAACAATGGCGCTCATGTCTGCAGCGGCTAGACTGATATCGCGTGTTTTACTTGAGGCAGATTTGGAAGCGGTAGATTTGGCGGTAGTCACTTTTTCACCTGATTTATCGTTATTGTCTAATTGTTCTGAGTCTTGTTTGGTTGCTGATTGTTTTGTAGTGGCTTGTTTTGCCATGTTGTTATCTCCTAAAATGATGATTTTTATTTGTTTAGGACTTAATTGTAAGCCTAAACAATGTGTTATTAAAATTAATCGTTTTTATCAGTACATTTAATTTTATCAATTAAAATGTACGGTATTACCCTAAAAATAATATCAAACATTTGGCATAGCTGTGTGCAAATTTGGTAAATAGTTTTGCTTGCCGCCATAAAAAAACTGCAGTTGCTTGGCTGCAGTTTTTGTGGTCATCGATAATTAGTTGTTGTCTTAATCTTAATCGTTGTCTTAATTGTTTTCTGGGAAGTATTTATCAGTCGGTTTGTCGGTTAAATCAAAACCTGCTTTTCCGATGTTTTGCTGTAAATGATGACGTAAGGTATCAATCGGGAATTTTTGGTGGGCAAGGCGTTTTGGTACGATTTGGCTGCCTTGTTGGCTTTCACCCGTTTTTGGATTTTTGACATCAAACATCATAAAGATATAATCAGGCGTTTCTTGCCAGTTGGTGACACTATCCCATTTGATAACCGCTTGCTGCATACCGCTACTACGCACCAAAGGCTGATTGTAGCCGCGTGGCATGGCGGGCATGTTGGGTGCAGGCATGGACATCACTACCCCATGCTGCTGTACGCCAAGCTTGATTTGTTGCATCTCTGGCGGCATACTTTGGCTTGCCATTTGTTTTTCAAATTCTCGTTTGACATACCATTTAAGACCGTAGGTACATGCCAGCAAATAAATCACCACACCCACGAGCATCAACCAAAAAATAATGGTGGAATAACCGCGCACAAAAATCAGACCTAAAATCGCTAGCACCACGATGACTGCCAAAATTGCCCAAGTTTTTGGGGTGATTTTGGTCAAAGTTTGGTTGTTGGCATCAAACAGCTGCAGCTGTGCTTGACGAAACTCGTCCTCGGTCAGATTCAAATCCACAGGTTGTAGGGTGTAAGGGTACAGCGCCATAAACAATTCACTCACTATCAAACGATAGTTACAAAACGATAAAAGAAGGCTTATCTTACCCAACCTTGACCCAAAAATAAACCTAACAACGCACTTTTTGATAAATTTTTGTTTTACTCCCAATGCAGCGAGGGGCGAACGCCGATAAGCGCATACCGATAAATCGTCAATTTGCCGTGTATTTCTAGTCGCTACCGTGAAAAATCGCTGCAATCTTGCTATCATACACGCTGATATCAACAGCCATTTTGCTGCTTTAACTCAAGTTTGAACAATTTAAGGAACTTATCGCCATGATCGACCCAAAATTACTACGTACAGAACTAGACACGGTCGCCGAAAAACTTGCCAAACGCGGCTATGAGCTTGATAAAGCATTTTGGCAGCAGGTCGAAGAACAGCGCAAATCCATTCAAGTCAAAACCGAAGAACTGCAAGCCAAAAAAAATGCGGGCGCCAAACAAATCGGCGTGATGAAACGCAATGGCGAAAATACTGACGCTTTGATGGCAGAAATGGCGACCATCAGTAGCGAGATGAAACAAGCAGAAGACGCGCTTAAAGCGTTGCAAGAGAAAATTCTAGCGGCAGCTTTAACCATCCCAAACTTGCCTGATGACAGCGTGCCAGCAGGTAAAGATGAAAACGACAATGTCGAAATGCGTCGATGGGGTGAGCCGCGCCAATTTGATTTTGAGGTCAAAGACCATAGCGACTTGGGCGAAAATTTGGGGTTACTTGACTTTGAAATGGCAGCCAAACTGACTGGCTCACGCTTTAGCGTGCTAAAAGGTCAACTCGCCAAACTCAACCGCGCCTTGATTGCCTTTATGCTTACTACCCATACCGACAAATACGGCTATACGGAAATGTATGTGCCGTATATGGTCAATGCCGACAGCCTGCTAGGTACAGGGCAATTGCCAAAGTTTGAAGAAGATTTGTTCAAATTGCGCGGTGAAAAAGAGTATTACTTAATCCCTACGTCAGAAGTGCCGCTTACCAATAGCGTGCGTGACAAAATCCTAGACCCTGAAGCGTTGCCCATCAAAGTGACTGCCCATACCCCCTGTTTTCGTAGTGAAGCGGGTAGTGCCGGGCGAGATACGCGCGGCTTGATTCGTCAGCATCAGTTTGAAAAAGTGGAAATGGTGCAAATTGTCCATCCTGAGACTTCAATGCAAGCGTTAGAGGACATGACAGGACAAGCGGAATATATCTTACAGCAGCTTGGTTTGCCGTATCGGGTGATTGTGCTGTGTGGCGGTGATATGGGCTTTGGCGCGGTGAAAACCTATGACATCGAGGTGTGGCTACCGTCTCAGAATACCTACCGTGAAATCTCTAGCTGCTCAAACTGTGGTGACTTCCAAGCGCGCCGTATACAAGCGCGTGTCAAAGACGGCAAAAAAACCGAGCTGGTGCATACGTTAAATGGCTCAGGTCTTGCGGTGGGTCGTACATTGCTTGCCATCATGGAAAATTACCAAAATGCGAATGGTACTATCACGGTGCCTGAAGTGCTGCGTCCGTATATGGGCGTTGATGTGATTGGTTAGTGGTAACAGTGAAAAAACAGCCAGTTGATTGATTGGCTGTTTTTATTTGGATTTAAAAAAATAGCTGAGAAAAGTAAAACGCTTGACCAGTTTTAGCTAACCCATTTTTGAAAAATGGTGTTTATTAAAACTGTCAATGCTAGGAAGGATTTTGTTAAACTAAAATCTATGAGAATTAAATTGTTATCAGTTTCAACCACTATTTAAAAATTTGGCTATTTCGGTATTCGCAAAAAGTGAGAGCTTTTTTATCAAAGTACTATAATTTTAACAAATGTTCAATAATCTGAGTAAAAAATTGATTAAATTTTATTTTCATTTTATTAAATATAACTTTAAATTTCTTGAGGCATCTCTACTTCTTTAAAGTCATGCCAAGGAACTTTACATTCGGAAATTGATTTATCTCCAAATTTTGTAGCAATCTCTTTAGCTAATACCCTGCAGTGATGAAAGTAAATAATAGATTCTTCTAAAGTTGGTTTGGTTGGTGAATGCTCGTGAGTTAACTCATTTCTACGTTCTGATAAAACTTTATAAATTTCAATCCATTTTTCGCCAATTTCATTTAAATCAAATTTTTTCCATAAATTTAATCTTTTTTCAACTGATTGTCGTTCATATTTTACTAGTTCTCTCTCAACTACCCCATTAATAAGCTTTTCAAAACCTCTCTCATTAAAATCTTTTAAACTGTATTTTTCATCAAAAAATAATTCTTGATTTTCATACATCTTTTGTTTCATTAAATCGAATTCGTAAGCTTCAAGTAGACAATAGTTATAAAGCATAACCTGTGTAGCAATAATTTCATTAGGTGAAATGAAAGTATCTACATGTCCAAAGTAAACGCCACCATTTTCCGAAAAAGTACAAGATTCAGGATTTCCTAAAATTAAATAAAGAGTTTTGCTAAGTTCTGTTGAAACACCTTGCACTAACGGTAAGCACATTTTAATATCTGGCATATTGCGTGCAGATGCTAAACAAGGCTCTTTATCCCATTCTTCACAATTCCAAAGCATTAACTTACTTGCGGATATAGCTAAATCAGAACATCTGACTGCAGATAAGGTGTATAAGTTCATTTTTTCTATTAGTTCTGAGAATTTCATATCATAAATTTATATCTAGAAAACCGAGCATTTATCATACTCGGCTTTTAATTTTAGAACAATATTTTAGACTTGTAATTTTAAATAAAACTTAAGCCACTTCACCTTTTAAGAAGTCTTGCGCGAATTTTTGCAATACGCCCCCAGCATTGTAAGTATCCACTTCCGCTTGGGTATCAAGACGGCAGGTCACAGGCACTTCAAGCGGCTGCGAGCCTTCTTTATTAATCACCAGCGTCAAATCACAACGTGGCGAAATGTCACCAATCACATCATACGTCTCAGTCCCATCTAGCCCTAGCGTGATACGCGTCGTCCCAGCTTTAAATTCAAGCGGCAGCACACCCATACCGATAAGGTTGGTACGGTGAATCCGCTCAAAACCTTCTGCCACAATCGCTTCCACCCCAGCTAGGCGCACACCTTTGGCAGCCCAGTCACGGCTAGAGCCTTGACCATAGTCCGCCCCGGCGATGATAATCAGCGGTTGCTTACGGTTCATGTAAGTCTCAATCGCTTCCCACATCCGCATCACTTGACCTTCAGGCTCAACGCGAGCGAGTGAGCCTTGTTTGGTACTGCCATCGTCATTTTTCACCATTTCATTGAACAGTTTTGGATTGGCAAAGGTCGCACGTTGCGCGGTTAAATGGTCGCCGCGGTGGGTAGCATAGCTGTTAAAGTCTTCTTCGGGCAAGCCCATTTTTGCCAAGTATTCGCCTGCTGCCGAGCTTGCCAAAATCGCATTGGACGGTGACAAGTGGTCGGTGGTGATATTGTCAGGCAAGATGGCGAGTGGACGCATACCTTTGAGGGTGCGTTCACCCGCTAGCGCGCCTTCCCAGTAGGGTGGACGGCGGATATAGGTTGACATGGGTCGCCAGTTATACAGTGGGCTGTCGGCTTTTTCGCTGCGGTCAAGGTTGAACATCGGGATATAGATTTGACGGAATTGTTCAGGTTTAACGTGTTTTGCCACAATCGCGTCAATCTCTTCATCCGATGGCCAAATGTCGATAAGGCGAATCTCTTTACCATTAACCACGCCAAGCACGTCTTTTTCGATGTCAAAACGAATCGTCCCTGCAATCGCATACGCGACGACCAACGGCGGGCTTGCCAAGAAGGCTTGTTTGGCATATGGATGAATACGTCCGTCAAAGTTACGGTTGCCTGACAACACCGCCGTGGCATACAGGTCACGGTCGATGATTTCTTGCTGAATCGCAGGATCTAACGCACCCGACATACCGTTACAGGTGGTACAGGCAAATGCCACGATACCAAAGCCCAGTTTTTCCAGTTCTGGCAATAGGTTAGCGTCTTGCAAGTACAGTTCAGCCACTTTTGAGCCCGGCGCGAATGATGATTTCACCCAAGGTTTACGGGTTAAGCCAAGTTCGTTGGCTTTTTTGGCAAGTAATGCCGCTGCCACCACGTTACGAGGGTTTGAGGTGTTGGTACATGAGGTGATAGCCGCGATAATCACCGCACCATCAGGCATTAAGCCATTCTCTGATTCAGGCACCGCTTCACCTTCTGCATGGGCAATGCCTTTAGCAGAAAGCTCAGAAGTCGATACACGCGCATGGGGATTTGAAGGACCTGCCATGTTACGGGTGACGAGTGACAAATCAAACTCAAGCACACGCTCATAGTCGGCATTGACGAGGTCAGATGACCATAGCCCTGCGGTTTTGGCATAGTTTTCCACCAGTTCGACTTGTTTGTTTTCACGACCGGTGAGGCGTAAATAGTCGATGGTTTGCCCATCAATATAAAATAACCCTGCGGTTGCGCCATATTCTGGGGTCATGTTGGCGATGGTGGCACGGTCACCGATGGATAGGCTGTCTGCGCCTTCACCGAAGAATTCCACATAGGCACCGACCACACGCTCTTTACGTAAGAACTCGGTCAGTGCTAGTACGATATCGGTGGCGGTGATGCCTGCTTGGCGTTTGCCTTTGAGGTGTACGCCCACGATATCAGGCAGGCGCATCATCGATGGGTGACCAAGCATAACGGTTTCCGCTTCAAGACCACCGACACCCACCGAAATCACCCCCAGCGCATCCACGTGTGGGGTGTGGCTGTCTGTGCCCATGCAAGTATCTGGGTAGGCGATACCGTTTTGTACTTGGATTACAGGCGACATTTTCTCCAGATTGATTTGGTGCATGATGCCGTTGCCTGCGGGAATCACATCCACGTTTTCAAAGGCAGTCTTTGTCCAGTTGATAAAGTGAAAACGGTCTTCGTTGCGGCGGTCTTCGATGGCGCGGTTTTTTTCAAACGCATCTGGGTCATAACCACCGCATTCCACAGCGAGCGAGTGGTCAACAATCAGCTGAGTTTGCACCACAGGGTTGACCTTGCTTGGGTCACCGCCTTGCTCAGCGATGGCATCACGCAAGCCTGCCAAGTCTACAAGGGCAGTTTGACCCAAGATGTCATGACACACCACACGGGCAGGGTACCAAGGAAAGTCTAACGTACGCTCACGGTTAATGAGCTGTTTGAGCGCAGCGGTCAGTTCGTTTGGGTCGCTGACTTTACGCACCAGTTGCTCAGCTAAAATACGCGAGGTGTAGGGAAGTTTGTCATACGCCTCTGGGGTGATATCATTCACCGCTTGGCGGGTATCGTAATATTCCAAATCAGAATTGGGTAAGGGTTTGCGGTATTGGCTTGTCATTTGGCTTAACCTTAAAATTAATAATCCATTAGAAAAAAAGCCCTTCAAATCAATGGGTAGGCTGACCTGAAAGGCTTTTTATACGATTAAAACGCTAATTATTGACGCTCATCCAGCGGCACAAATTTTTGGTCATCAGGTCCTGTATAATTGGCACTTGGACGGATGATTTTGCCATCGGCACGTTGCTCAAGCACATGCGCTGACCAGCCTGCGGTACGCGCAATCACAAATAATGGGGTAAACATCGCCGTTGGTACGCCAAGCTTGTGATAACTCACTGCCGAGAACCAATCCAGATTTGGGAACATTTTTTTGTTGTTCCACATCACGGTTTCTAAGCGTTCTGCCACGTCAAATAGGGTCATGTCGCCCGTTTCTTTGGACAAGTTACGAGCCACTTCTTTGATGACCACATTGCGTGGGTCGCTCACGGTATACACAGGGTGACCAAAGCCAATGATAACTTCTTTTTTCTCAAGACGTTCAAGAATGTCTTTTTCTGCATCGTCGGCATTGCGGTAGCGTTTTTGGATGTCATACGCCACTTCATTGGCGCCGCCATGTTTTGGACCTTTTAACGCACCGATTGCGCCGCTAATAGCGGAGTACATATCCGAGCCAGTCCCCGTAATCACGCGGCTGGTAAAGGTTGAAGCATTGAACTCATGCTCAGCGTATAAGATGAGTGAGATGTGCATGGCTTTGATATGCGATTCACTGGGTGCTTCACCTTGTAGTAGCTCAAGGAAGTGACCGCCAATGCTGTCTTGGTCGCTCTCAAGACTGATGACTTTGCCATTGTGGCTATAGTGGTACCAATACAACAGCATTGAGCCTAATGAGGCGATAAGCTTGTCGGCGATATCACGGGCTTCTGAGGTAGGTTGGCTTTCACGCTCAGGCAAGGTGCAGCCCAGTGCCGATACGCCGGTACGCATCACATCCATCGGGTGGGCGTGGGCAGGCAAGGCTTCAAGCACCGCCAGTACATTGACGGGCAAGTTACGCAGGGTTTTGAGTTTTTTCTTGTACGCCGCTAGCTCATGACGGTTTGGCAAATGACCATGAATCAGTAAGTGAGCAACTTCTTCAAACTCGCTGTCCTTTGCCAAATCCAAAATATCATAGCCACGATAGCTTAAGTCATTGCCTGTACGACCTACGGTACATAGGGCGGTGTTACCGGCGGGTACGCCTGATAGGGCAACGCTTTTTTTAGGTTTTGGCTTGTTGTCAGTCGCGTCTGTCACTGGGGTGTTTTTTGACATGGTAAAACTCCTTTTTAGCTTTATTAAATGTTTGGCATTCAGTGTTTAGCCTTAAGTGTTTGGCATTAAGTGTTGAGCATAGTTCGCCAATTATTTTTTTGATTTAAATAATGCGTCCAGTTTTTGCTCATATGAGTGGTAATTTAAGAAATCATACAATTCCATGCGGGTTTGCATGGTGTCGACCACGGAGGTTTGTACGCCTTCATCTTTTAATGCTTGGTAGACATTGAGGGCGGCTTTATTCATCGCACGAAACGCAGATAATGGATAAAGCACCATGTCAACACCCACGTCAAACAGCTCTTTAGTGCTGTAAAGGTCGGTTTGCCCAAACTCAGTCATGTTGGCAAGCACGGGAATGTCTAACACGTCGGTAAATTTGCGGTACATGGCGATATCGGTCAATGCTTCAGCAAAAATCATGTCTGCGCCTGCTTCTTGAAACGCCAACGCACGTTCGACCGCAGCATCCAAACCTTCCACTGACAGCGCATCGGTTCGTGCCATCACCACAAAATCTGGGTCAACTTTGGCATCCAGCGTAGCTTTTAGACGGTCAACCATTTCAGCGGTTGAGACGATTTCTTTGTTGGGGCGATGACCACAGCGTTTTTGCGCCACTTGGTCTTCGATATGGACCGCGGCAACGCCTGCTTTTTCCATCTGTTTGATGGTTTGGGCGATGTTAAATGCACCGCCCCAACCCGTGTCGATGTCAACCAATAATGGTGTGTCAACCGCATTGGTGATACGGGTGGCATCGGTCAATACATCGTTAAGGCTCGTCATACCGAGGTCAGGTAAACCAAATGAGGCGTTGGCAACACCGCCACCTGAGAGATAAATTGCTTTATGACCGACTTGGCTTGCCATCATGGCAGTATAGGCATTGATAGTGCCAACGATTTGAAGGGGACGACCTTCGGCTTTTTCAGACTCAATGGCGTCACGAAATTTGCGACCTGCAGAGATAGGTGCCATGTTGCTTCCTTTTTACATGATTGAAGGGGAAAATAGCAAAGTTAGGGTTAATCAGCCCTGCTTTAGGTTTTGGGCAGGTTATTTGCTGCTTTGCCTTAGTATATCCACAAGTATACGCACAAAAAAACTAGCTGTCAGTACGCCATTTTTAAAAAATAAGTTAAGTAAAAATAACATTATGTGAAAAATGAATAGTAAACTTCTATTTTTACATAATTAGTCACTATAACTTTTGAAAGGTGAATATTTTGCCAAAAGTTTGAAGCGTTTATTTACATTTATTTACAATAAACAGGCGCCCGTTGCTACATTCTTCTAAAATAAGTTTAACAAACTAGGCATCATATACGGGTAAAAATTTGAGGAATTACTTATGGCACAATCAACGTTACCGAGTCATATCAAACAACTGGTCGATAAAAAAAACTACGTCATCGCCATCAAAACCCACGCACAAGAGCAGGGGATTAGCTTAGACGAAGCAAAACAACAAATTGATGCGTATGAAAACCAAGCGTTAGCGGCAAACAGTCAAACGCCGCCTACTGCACATCCTGCGCCATCAGTAGAGACTAAAGAGCAAGGCTTTAGCACATTGACACAAGGATTAGATAATCATCTTAAACAAGAAAATATCACCCTACCGTTATTGCCAAGATGGGTGAAACGCGTGAGTGTGATTATCTTGGTCATCCTGATAATAGGTTGGTTGTTTTATCGATTGTTTAAATAATTAATTGTTTAAATAATCGATAGTTTAGATGATAGGCGCGGCAATAAAAAAAGCGTATGACGATTCAATACGCTTTTTTAATGAAACGCTAGTTTTATTGGACTGCAATTAATTGCCGATTTGCATGTATTTTTGGAAGTTTTCGGCATAATCATCGATATTATCCGACAGCATACGCTCAAAATTCTTGGTGAAATGTTCGATAATATCTTGCTTTTCTTTGGCATAATCAGCGCCTTTGACAAAGCCAGTGGCGGCTGTCCATGCGCTAAAACGCGCCACCGCATACAGCATTGAGGCATTGATTTTACCTGCGTGTATATCATCGGTGCGAAGGGTATTGGCAAGCTGGATAAACTCATCAGCGCGCTCATAAAACGCGTTCATTTCTTCGGTGATTTGGTTGGTGTTTTCGCTCATAACTTTTCTCTACAATTCTCTACCATCAATTAAACGTTAAAAAGGTGCGTAAAACGCACCCTACAAATCTTGTATTTCGTCAATAAAATTATAAACCTGCGTCTGCTTTAAGTAGTGCTGCGCGGTCAGTACGCTCCCAAGTAAAAGCGGTTTCAGTGCCTTGGCGACCAAAGTGACCATAGCTCGCTGTTTGCTCATACATGGGCTGGAGTAGGTTAAGCATACGCGTGATACCATACGGACGTAAATCAAAATGCTGACGAATAAAGTCGACAATCTTGTCATCGCTGATTTTGCCCGTGCCAAACGTGTTGACAGAGATAGAGGTTGGCTCTGCTACACCAATGGCATAACTTACTTGAATTTCACAGCGCTCCGCCAGTCCTGCCGCTACGATATTTTTGGCAACATAACGCCCTGCGTAGGCTGCACTGCGGTCAACCTTTGATGGATCTTTACCTGAGAACGCACCGCCGCCGTGACGCGCCATACCGCCATACGTGTCTACGATGATTTTACGACCCGTCAAACCTGCATCCCCCACAGGACCACCAATCACAAATAACCCCGTTGGGTTGATATGATACTTCGTGTCTTTGTGCAGCATCGCGGCTGGGATGACAGGCTTGATGATTTCTTCCATCACTGCCTCATGCAAATCTTTTTGCGAGATACTTGGATCGTGTTGGGTTGATAGTACCAGCGCATCAATAAACGCAGGTTTATCGCCATCATAGCGTACCGTGACTTGCGCTTTGGCATCGGGACGCAGCCACGCTAATGTGCCGTCTTTACGCAATTGCGCTTGCTTTTCCATCAAACGATGGGAAAACTGAATAGGGGCGGGCATCAACACATCCGTCTCATGGGTGGCATAACCAAACATCAAACCTTGGTCACCAGCACCTTGCTCTTCAGGGCGCGAGCGGTCAACGCCTTGGGCGATTTCGGGGGATTGTTTGCCAAGCATATTAATAACCGCGCAGGTTGCGCCATCAAAGCCCAATTCTGAGCTATTGTAGCCAACGCGCAGGACGGTATCACGCACGATTTTTTCAAAATCAACATTGGCGGTGGTGGAGATTTCACCTGCCAGCACCACGCCGCCTGTTTTGGTCAAGGTTTCGCATGCCACACGCGCATGAATGTCTTGCTCAAGGATGGCGTCAAGGATAGCATCAGAGATTTGGTCAGCGAGTTTGTCTGGGTGACCTTCACTGACAGATTCAGAGGTAAATAGTTGATATTCACGCATTTAATTTTCTCATTACATCAAGGGTGATAGAAAATTAATCGCTTTGCAAACCTATCTCTATTTTACATTTTAAAACGAGAACAAAGCAAAAATAGAAAGTCACGGACTGCGATACAGCACGAGCAAGTTTGCAAAATGATTAACGAAAAAATGATTAATATGACTAATAGCAAAATGACTCATACAAGTCATTGCCGCTACAGTGGAAAAAGTCAGGGGATATTATAAGGGATTTTGCCAAATTAACCTAATGCTTTTAAATGCCTAACTGGAATAGACTAATGGGGTAATTTTAACAAGTTTGATGATGGCTGGTTTGTTAATGGTTGGTCTTTTTTAATAAACCCAATCACTGATACAATATTTCGCGTTATTTTGCTTTAACTTCTCACCCATCAACCCCATTATTTACCCATCTGTGACTACGATAAAGACAATAAAATGCGACCACCTCAATCTTCCCGCTTCGAACGTGAACTTAGCCAACTTGCCCGCCAAATCCAAGATGATGCCCAAATCACAGGTGTCAATGCCAGTGGCACCCAAATCTCAAGTAAACCTTTTGAGATGGTGACCGAATTTGAACCCTCAGGCGACCAACCGCAAGCGATTGCCAAATTGGTTGATGGCATTGAGCGCGGCATGCACGGTCAGCTGCTCTTAGGGGTGACAGGCTCAGGTAAAACCTACACCATGGCAAAAGTGATTTCCCAATGCCAGCGTCCCACCATTATCATGGCACACAACAAAACCCTTGCCGCCCAGCTATATGGCGAGTTTAAGGCGTTCTTTCCGCACAATGCTGTGGAATATTTTGTCAGTTATTACGACTATTATCAGCCTGAAGCGTATGTACCTGCCAGCGATACCTTTATCGAAAAAGACAGCGCCATTAACGACCATATCGACCAAATGCGACTGTCTGCCACGCGTGCGCTACTCGAACGTCGTGATGCCATTATCATTGCATCGGTATCTTGTATCTATGGTCTCGGTGACCCAGAAAGCTACCTAAAAATGCTCCTCCACATCGTAGTGGGCGACAAAATCGATCGCACTGCCATGCTCAAACGCTTGGTGGAGCTGCAATATACCCGTAACGAGCTTGACTTTGGGCGAGGTACTTACCGCTTACGTGGCGAGGTGCTGGATATTTACCCGGCTGAGTCTGAACAGCTTGCAGTGCGTATCAGTATGTTTGATGATGAAGTGGAGAAAATCACTTGGTTTGACCCGTTGACAGGTAAGAACGTGCGCAGTGTGCCACGCATTACCATCTATCCAAAATCTCACTACGTGACCCCACGAGACAAGCTCGAAAGAGCCAGTGGCACTATCAAAGCTGAGCTTGAACAACGCCTTGAGTATTTTCGAGCGCATGACAAACTGATTGAAGCCCAGCGTATCAAAGAACGCACCACTTATGATTTGGAAATGATTCAACAGCTTGGCTACTGTAACGGCATTGAGAACTATTCGCGCCACTTATCGGGACGTCCTGCGGGTGAAGCACCGCCGACGTTATTTGACTATATTCCGCCCGATGCCTTGTTATTTATTGATGAAAGCCATGTAACCGTGCCACAAGTCGGCGCGATGTATAAAGGCGATAGAAGTCGTAAAGAAACCTTGGTCAATTACGGCTTTCGCCTGCCATCTGCGATGGATAACCGCCCGCTGATGTTTGAAGAATGGGAGCGTATTACCCCTGCGACCATTTTTGTGTCGGCGACCCCTGCCCAATACGAGCTTGAGCACAGCGAACAGGTCGTTGAGCAAGTGGTACGTCCGACCGGTCTAGTTGATCCACAGCTTGAGATTCGCCCTGTCTTGACACAAGTTGATGATGTGCTATCAGAAATCAACATTCGTAAAGCCAAAGATGAGCGAGTGCTGATTACCACGCTCACCAAACGCATGGCAGAAGATTTGACCAGTTATCTAAAAGAATACAATATCAAAGTCGCTTATTTGCACTCGGATATCGACACGGTGGAGCGGATGAAAATCATCCACGAACTGCGCACAGGTGTGCATGATGTGCTGGTCGGTATCAACCTGTTGCGTGAGGGCTTGGATATGCCTGAGGTGAGTCTGGTGGCGATTTTTGATGCGGATAAAGAAGGCTTTTTACGCTCGGAGCGTTCGCTCATTCAGACCATCGGTCGTGCCGCGCGCCATGTCAATGGTAAGGCGATTTTGTACGCTGACAGCATTACCCCAAGTATGCAAAAGGCGATTGAAGAAACCGAGCGTCGCCGTGCCAAACAGATGGCGTATAACGAAGAACATGGTATCACGCCGACATCCGCTCGTCGTCAGATTACCGACAAAATCGACACAGGCGAGGCAGAAGCCCCGAATGATAACCAAGCAATTGCGGTCACCCATGCGTTCCCCGATGTGGATATTTCGATTTTGCGTTCGCCTGATTTGCTTGCCAAAGAGATTGCACGGTTAGAAAAAGAGATGAAAGCCTTGTCGCGTGATTTGAAGTTTGAAGAAGCGGCGAAAGTGCGGGATAAAGTGGTAAGTTTACGTGAGTTTGTGCTGCAATGATAGTGGACGATGGGTGTTAAATGAGCGGTTTTACCCCAAGAAAAGTAATAGCTTTTCTTGGGGCAAGTTTAAGCTGTCATCCAACTTTTTACATTAAACATCATCATTTTCCTTACTAAGTTTTTGTTTTAACGGACTAACGAAATAAAAAATCCCTACCATAAACACACTAATCAATACCGCAATCTCTAGCCGCCCCATCGCCACTGCCACGCCCACACAGCCTGCCGCCCAAATCGCTGCCGCCGTTGAGGTGCCTTCAATACGGTCATCTTTTTGTAAAATCGCGCCGCCTCCCACAAAACCAATGCCAGTAATAATTCCGCCTAGCACTTCCCCCATTAGACTATCATCATCGCCATTTAATTCAAAACCCAACAAGGTAAAACAGCAACTTGCCAAACTCACCAAAGGAAAAGTGCGTAGCCCGATACTTTGTCGGCTGCTCTCACGGTTAAACCCAACCGGCAATACCAACCCAAACGCAAGCGCCATTTGAACGGTATGCGCTAACATGACGTCCCAATCAAAATCAAATAAACTCTCTAACATCCCTATCATGACACCACCAAATTTAACGATCGTAACAAAACATTATCACAATTAGCAGACAGTTTCGTTGCGCAAGGGTTATCAGAATCTATCCACTTGTGCTAAATAGACTGCAATTTTAGCAAGTTAGCACAGATTTTAAAATCCGCTGTTGAACTATGGCATAATAACCGCACATTGATACATTATGAGTAAAAAAAAGAGTTCACCATGACCAACGTCACCGAAACCAACCAAACCGAAAATCCCCAGCTATTAAACACCGAAATGCCCGATGTACCCATCAATATACCCACGCCAGACCCCAGTTTAAATAGTCACCAATTAAATAATAATCAACCGCAAAAAATCTATCTAAAAGACTACACGCCGCCGGTCTTTAGCGTCAATCACATTGACCTTAACATTGAGTTGTTTGATAGCGCTGATAAAAAGCAGGCAACCGTCACCGCCAATCTTGACATGACAAGAAACACGGCAGGCGATTTGGTACTCTTTGGACGAGAATTACAACTTGAATCAGTTACCTTAAACGGCAAAACTTTAAGCGAAAGCGACTACCAACTAGACCAAGAAAGCCTAACGATTGTTAACGCGCCAGACACCTGTCAGATTACCACCGTCGTCACCATCGTGCCGCAAACCAATACCAGTCTAGAAGGCTTATACCAAGCAGGGGAAGGGGCGGACAAAATGTTCTGTACCCAGTGTGAGCCAGAAGGGTTTCGTAAAATCACCTTTTATCCAGACCGTCCCGATGTGCTTGCTACCTTCACCACACGCATTGAAGCAGATAAAACTTACCCAACGCTGCTTGCCAATGGTAATTTAATCGACCAAGGGGAGCTTGCGGGCGACCGTCATTTTGCGGTGTGGCAAGACCCAACCAAAAAACCGAGTTATCTATTCGCTTGCGTGATGGCAGATTTGGACGTATTGACCGACCATTACACCACTAGCGAAGGGCGTGAGGTGCTGCTTGAATTATACGCCAAGCATGAAAACATCGAGCAGTGCCATGTCGGCATGCAAGCGTTAAAAGACTCAATGAAATGGGACGAAGACAACTACGGACGGGCGTATGACCTTGACCGCTATATGATTGTGGCGGTGAGCCAGTTTAATATGGGCGCGATGGAAAACAAGGGATTAAATATCTTTAATACCGCTTGCGTACTATCTAGCCCAGAGACCACCACCGATCGCCGTAACTTTAATGTCAAAGCGGTAATTGCCCATGAATACTTCCATAACTGGACGGGCAACCGCATTACCTGCCGTGACTGGTTTCAGCTGTGCCTAAAAGAAGGCTTTACCGTATTTCGTGACCAGTCTTTTTCCGAAAGTCTGCATTCCCCTGCGGTACAGCGGATTGATGATGTGGCAACATTGCGAGCGGCGCAGTTTCCTGAAGACGCTAGCCCATTGGCACACCCGCCACGTCCTAACCATTTTGTCGAGATTAATAATTTCTACACCGCCACAGTGTACGAGAAAGGCGCAGAAATCGTGCGTATGATTGCCAATACGCTTGGCAAAGAAAAATTCCGCCAAGGCACGGACGAATATTTTCGCCGTTATGACGGGCAAGCGGTCACGGTTGAAGACTTGTTATCTGCACTGAGCGTTGCAGACCCAAGTATTGAAACATTTATTGATTGGTACACCCAGCCAGGCACGCCTGTGTTGTCGGGGCATTTTGAAAAAACAGCTGACAAGCTTATCTTGACGCTAAGCCAACACACGCGCCCAGTGGCAGGCTATCCTGCGCCAAAAGCTTTGCCAATTCCTATCAAAATGGCGATTTTTAACCGTGCCAATGGGCAACTGGTACACGAAGATTTGGTATTACTGCGCGAAGATAGTCAGACGTTTAACTTTGACGGTTTGTTTACCACAGCGGATTTTGACCCTGTAGTGTCATTGCTTCGTGATTTTTCCGCGCCTGTTCAGCTCAATTTTGAGTATAGCAATGATGATTTGGCGTTTTTGATGCAGTATGAGACCAATGGCTTTAACCGTTGGCAAGCGGCACAGTTGTTGGTCAATCGTATTTTATTGCAAAATGCCGATACTGATGCCTATATCACGGCATTAAAAGCCAGTCTGCCAGCGCTATCAGAAACCGATCCCATGCTAGCGGCGCGGTTACTAGATATGCCAAGCGAGCGAGAGCTGGGTAGTGCGATTCAGACCGACTATGACCCTAGCCAAGTTCGTGCCCGTCATCAAGCGGTCAAAAAAGCCGTGGCGGTAGAGCTTAAAGACATTTGGCAAAGTGCGTATGCCAAACTGCCGATTAGCGCGTATGAAGATACAGCCGAAGCCATGGGCGTGCGGGCGTGGCGAAATGTGGTGCTGGATATGGCGTTATTGGCGGGCGTGAATGATGCCAAACACTGGGCGATTAGCCAGTACCAACAAGCGTCTTGTATGACAGAGCGTTTAGGCGCGTTAAATGCAGCGGTGGAGCATGGTTTGCCCCAAAAAGCCGAATGGCTTGCCGATTTTTACCAACGCTTTCATCATGATGCATTGGTGATGGATTTATGGTTTGGTGTCCAAGCCAATGACAGCCAGGCGAGCATTGCCGATATTTTTGCGTTAACCTCACATCAAGACTTTGATATCAATACCCCAAACCGGGTGCGGGCAGTGCTCGGTGGATTGCTTGCGCAGCCTACCAAAATTTGGACACAGCAGGGCGTTGAGCAGTATTTGAGTATGATGCAAGATTTGGATAAACGCAACCCACTGTTGGCGTCACGTTTGATACAAGGGTTATCAAATTGGAATGCCTTGGTAGCAGACAAAAAGTCAATGGTTAACGACGCTTTGATATTAAGCCAAGCTAATATGTCGTCCAAAAATGTGAAGGAAACCTTGCAAAGTATGCTCAATAATCTTTAAAATGCAAGCTTAAACGCTGACAAGCCGTGTCAATAAAATCAAGGGGTAATGCAAAATGTCACAATCTGAACGACAACAGATTATATTTTGCTTTATCCTAGCGATTACCGCGCTTGCGGTGGCAATGGGAATCGGGCGATTTGCCTTTACACCGATTTTGCCTTTGATGATACAAGAAGGCACGGTGCATCTTGCGCAAACGGCGTGGTTATCAAGTAGCAACTATATTGGCTATTTAGTCGGGGCGCTGTCACTGCTTAAAAGTAAGCGACACCCGCTTTTTGTCATGTTAGGTCTTACCTTAGTCACGCTTACCACTTGGCTGGCGTCGCTAAGCAGCTTTGCTTGGTTGCTTGTGCTACGCTTTTTGGCGGGCGTGGCAAGCGCTTGGGTGCTGGTATCTATCAGTGCGTTTGCAATCAATTGGTTGAAATCAAGACGGGTAGTCACTAGCGGCTTGATTTATACGGGTGTCGGTATCGGTATCACCTTCACAGGATTGATTTGTAGCTATTTTATTTTTCAATCAGCGACGGTGACTATCGCGGCTCAGTCATCATTCAGTCCATTATCGAGTCGATTATGGCAGTATCTAGGCGTGATTGCGCTGCTCGCCACCCTGCTTGTCACCTTTCTGCTGGCGAAAATCAACTCGCAGTTTGCCTCAACAGCTGCTGCCTCAATAGCCGCTGCCAAAACCAACCCTAGCAAAGCTGCTCATACCAATCCTACATCTTCTAGCATACCCCCACCTGCCAAGCTAAAATTAGCGAATGTATTAACTGCCTACGGCTTATTTGGGTTTGGCTATATTTTACCTGCGACTTTTTTGCCACAAATCGCCAAGCAATGGTTATCGGGGCAAAGTTATTTGCTGATTTGGCCATTTTTTGGGTTAGCGGCGGCTTTGTCGGTAGTATTGTCGCAGGGGTTACAACACCGTTATAACAATTTTTCTTTGCTCGGCGTTTGGCGAGTGTCACAAATCATCATGGCGGTTGGTACGTTATTGCCTGCGCTTTGGCATTCGTTGGCAGGTTTGATGTTGTCAGCGCTGATGGTGGGCGGCACCTTTATGGTGGTGACGATGGCAGGGCTGCAAGTGGCAGCAAGCCAAGTCACGCACTACCCTAAATACAACTTAAGTGCGATGATGACCGCAAGTTTTGCATTCGGGCAGCTTATCGGACCGTTAACTGCGCTAGTTGCAACAGGCAAAAATATTTGGCTTGCGTTGTTACCCGTCTCAGCTATTGTTTTGCTTATTGGGGTGGCGCTACTTTGGCGACCGTATCAACATCAACAATCATCAAATCATGTTTAAATCACTTCTAACGGGGCAACCATGAATAACCAAGCTACGAGTAATCAAACTGTGAGCAATCAAACCATTGAACTTTTACAAAATCATCGGGTGTATCGAGAATTTGACAGTAGCGCCACTGTGCCAGATTCGCAATTAAATGACATTATCAAATGCGCCCAGCAAGCGCCCAGTTGGCAAAACGGACAGCACTACAGCATTATCAACATCAGTGATAAGGCGTTACGTCAAAAAATCGTCGATTTGCAACCGCGCAACCCACAGATTGCCCAATGTAGCGTGTTTTTGGTATTTGTGATGGATGGTTATCGCTCTTATTTGAGCAGTGAAACGTATGATGGCAGCTTTGAGGGGTTTAAGGATAGTGATACATTGATTACGCTGGCTACCGATACGGCATTGGCGGCGCAAAATGCCACGGTGGCGGCAGAGAGTTTGGGTTATGCCACCTGTCCGATTGGCGGTTTGCGTATGATTGCCAATGACTTAATCGAACTGCTTCAGTTACCAAAATATACCTATCCAATTTTTGGCTTATGTATCGGTAAACCTAGCGTAGAAATGCGCCTAAAACCGCGTTTGCCAAAATCTGCGGTGTATTTTGAAAACCAATACAATACTGAAAACTTGCCGCAAATGCTCGCGGATTACGAGCAAACCATTTTGGCGTTTAATGAAGCGCGTGAGCGTAAGCCATACCGTCAAAAATTTGCCGATTACTATAGTCAACCGTATGTCGCTGCTGCAGAAGATTGGCTCAAAGCGCAGGGTTTTTTGACAAAACAAAAATAACGTGTAAAATTCGCGCAGTTGACAGATGAGAGCAAAGTTATGGCAAATTCGCAAAGACAACCCACCCATCAAAATACCGGTAATGATAGCGGCTGGTTCCCAAAATGGCAGCCTTACGATGGGCATTTAGATCATCATCCTGTGCGTATTCATGAGTATTTACCTGCTGATAAAAGTCTGTTACTTGGGCTGCAACATGCGTTTGCGATGTTTGGGGCAACTGTGCTTGCGCCGCTATTGATGGGATTTGATGCCAACCTTGCGATTTTGATGGCGGGGCTTAGTACGGTGCTGTTTTTCTTTTTGACGGGTGGGCGAGTACCCAGTTATTTAGGGTCAAGTTTTGCGTTTATCGCGCCTGTCATCACGGCAACGGCTTATACAGGGTCAGGCTTTAACGGTAATTTATCCGTGGCGCTCGGTGGTATTTTTGTCTGTGGTATTTTTTATGGCATGGTCGGATTACTGGTGATGAAAACAGGGGTTGGCTGGATTGAGAAACTCATGCCGCCTGTGGTAACCGGTGCGATTGTGATGATTATCGGGCTAAATTTGGCGCCAGTGACTATCAAAGGCGTGTCGGGGAACCAGTTTGATAGTTGGGTTGCGTTGATGACGATATTGTGTATCAGTGCGGTCGCTGTGTTTAGCCGCGGTATGCTGCGTCGTTTGTTGCTACTGATTGGATTGGTATTGGCGTATATGGCATATTTTGTGCTCACCAATGTGCTTGGGTATGGCAAGCCGATTGATTTTACCCCAGTTGCTCAAGCAGCTTGGGTCGGATTACCCAATTTTTATCATCCGACGTTTGATATCAACGCAATGATTTTGATTGCCCCGGTTGCCTTTATTTTAATCGCCGAAAATTTAGGCCATATCAAAGCGGTAGAAGCCATGACAGGACAAGCGGTATCGCCTTATATGGGACGAGCGTTTTTCGCCGATGGTCTGTGTACAGCGATGTCATCGAGCATGGGCGGTACGGGCGTGACAACCTATGCGGAAAATATCGGCGTGATGGCAGTGACCAAAGTATACTCGACCACGGTTTTTGTGGTGGCAGGCTTGATTGCTGTGCTACTGGGGCTGTCACCAAAATTTGGCGCGCTTATCCATACCATCCCAGCGCCATTATTGGGCGGTGCCTCGATCGTGGTGTTCGGGCTTATCACGGTAGCAGGGGTCAAAATTTGGCTGGATAATCACATTGATTTTAGCAAAAATGCTAATTTAATCATTGCTGCAGTGACCGTCATTATGGGCGCTGGGGATTTTAGCTTACATATTGGACAATTTAATTTGGGTGGTATCGGTACTGCGACAGTGGTCGCCATCGTGTTAAATTTACTGTTTAGCCGCAGTGAAAAATCCAAATTGACGGTTTTGAAATAAACTAAAAAAACGCGTTACTTTGGGTAGGGCGTTGTTGCTGGATAAGCTGTTTGATAAGCTGTTTGATAAGTTGTTTGCTAAAAAGGGCAATATCTCACCAAAAATTGACGAAAAAGGATGTCGCATGAGCGAAAACAATGTAGCAAAACATAAGGGATTGAGCGCAACCAGTTATTTGTTTGTACCCGCCATCAATATTGAGCGGGTGGAAAAAGCCTTTGCCCGTGGCGCAGATACGGTGATAATTGACTTAGAAGATGCGGTCAGTGATAGTGTCAAAATGCAATCACGTGACAATGTGGTCAATTATCTAAGCCGTGCCGATGCCCAGCCTGTTTGGGTGCGTATCAATGCCGCAAGTAGTAACCACCAAGCGGGCGATATTGATTTGCTAAAATCTTTGCCAGCGTCCGCAATCAACAACGTGATTGGGGTAGTGCTACCCAAAGTCGAGCACGCCATAGAGATTGACCGCGTCCGTCATGCGCTCGCCAAACCCATGATTGCCTTGATTGAGACGCCCAAAGGCATGGCAAATATACCCAACATCGCCGCTGCGGCAGGCTTGACTGCGCTCAGTTTTGGCTTTTTGGATATCTGTGAAAAATTGGGCGTGCGCGCAGACAGCGAGGCAGGTCAGATGGTTGCCAACCAAATCCGTTATCAGCTAAGCTTGCATAGTGCTATCAATGCGCTCACCCCACCGATTGAATGCGTATACCCGCCTTTTAATGATGATGACGGTTTGACCCAGCGTGTCAATGGGTGGCGCGATTTGGGTTTTTCAGGGATGCTATGTATTCATCCAAACCAAGTCGCTATTGTCAATGCACTGGCTAGACCCAGCCAAGCACAGCTTGCCTTTGCCAAAAAAGTGGCTGACCATTATGCACAGACAGGGCTTGCCGCATTTGCCATGGATGGACAGATGGTCGATACTCCGGTGATTGTGCAAGCGCAAAAGCTGATTCAAAAATACCAACCCTAAGGCTAATCAAACCCTAACCCAACTTATAACAACACAAACCATAACAAGGAAAATCATGACAACACATAGTGAGCATAATGACAGTAAACCCACCCTAGAGACGATACTCAATCATCGCTCGATTCGCAAATTCACCAATCAGCCAATAGATGCAGCAACGTTTGAGCAGCTTATCGAAGCGGGGATGGCAGGCTCATCATCGGGATTTCTGCAGTCGGCGAGCATCATTCGGGTGACAGATCCAAAGCAGCGCTATGACATCCGCCGTATTTGCGCCGATGCCCAGCAAGCCAAAGACGGGGAAAAATACGGTCATCCCTATGTGGAGCACTGTGCCGAGCTACTAATTTTTTGTATGGACAACCACCGCCACCAAACCCTTGTACCCAATGCGCAAATTGATTGGACTGAAGTCACCATTGTTGGGGCGGTTGATGCAGCCATTATGGCGCAAAATCTGCTGCTAGCGGCTGAGAGCATTGGATTGGGTGGTGTGTATTTGGGCAGCGTCCGCAATGACATCAGACGGATGGGCGACATACTCAAACTGCCACAAGGCGTGGTGCCGCTATTTGGCATGGCATTGGGTTATCCTGACCAAAACCCTGCCATGCGTCCACGTTTGCCAAAGGCCTTGGTAGTTTCCACCAACCAATATGAACCCGCTGACAAATCCGCATTAGACCAGTATAACCAAACCGTTGCAGATTATTATGCGGCGCGTGGTCAAGCAGGGTCGGATTGGGTGCAAACCATTGAAAGTTATTTGGATAAACCCGTACGTCCCGAGGTGCTGCCTTATCTTAACCAACAAGGCTATGCCAAAAAATAACCCAAAGTTTAATCAACAAACTCACCTAAAAAAAATTCTGTAAAAAACTCGATTTAAAAAAAAGTCACGTAAAAAAAGGACGCTTAGGCGTCCTTTTTGATTTTTGATGAGCGAAAAAGTCTTATTTTAATAAATTTTTCAAGTTTTTGGCTTGCTGTGCTGCATTACCTGTATAAGTGGCAGGGGTCAAATCAGCCAAACGTTGACGCTCAGCTTCTGGCACGGCTGCCAGCTCATCGCCATTGACAAAGTTGACCATCATCTCACGTGTCATGGCTTGACCGCGGGTCAAGGCTTTTAGTTTCTCATAAGGTTTTTCAACATTGTAGCGACGCATCACGGTTTGGATTGGCTCCGCCAACACTTCTTGGGCAAGGTCCAAGTCTTCATTGAGACGATTGGCGTTAAGCTCTAATTTGCCAATACCTTTTAAGCAGGCGTCAAAGGCAATCAGACTTTGGGCAAAACCTACCCCCATATTGCGAAGGACTGTCGAGTCAGTCAAGTCGCGCTGCATACGAGAAATCGGCAATTTTTCACCCAAATGCGCGAGCATGGCATTGGCAATACCCAGATTACCTTCTGAGTTTTCAAAGTCAATTGGGTTGACTTTATGAGGCATGGTGGATGAGCCCACTTCGCCATCTTTGAGTTTTTGTTTGAAATAACCCAAGGAGATATACGTCCATACATCACGGTTAAAATCAATCAAAATGGTATTGTAACGGCGCAGCGCGTCAAACAATTCGGCGATATAGTCATGTGGCTCAATTTGGGTGGTATAGGGATTAAAGGTCAACCCAAGACTGGTGACAAAGTGTTCGGCATTTTTTGCCCAGTCGATTTGTGGGTAGGCTGACAGGTGCGCGTTGTAGTTACCCACCGCACCATTGATTTTACCTAGCAACTCTACGTTATTAAATTGCTTGAGCTGGCGATGCAGACGGTATGCCACGTTTGCCATTTCTTTACCCAAAGTCGTTGGGCTTGCGGTTTGCCCATGCGTGCGTGACAGCATGGGTTGGTCGGCATGGGTTTCCGCGAGGGCGGCAATCTCATCAATGATTTTTTGCATCGTTTGCGCCAGTACGTCGCGACCTGATTTTAACATCAACGCGTGTGATAAGTTATTGATGTCTTCAGAGGTACAGGCAAAATGGATAAATTCACCCGCGTCTTTTAGCGCATCGATATCGGCAATTTTTTCTTTTAAAAAGTATTCAACGGCTTTGACATCATGGTTGGTGGTGCGTTCGATGTCTTTGATACGCATCGCGTCTGCTTCGCTAAAATTGGCTACAATCGCGTCTAAGCGCTCATTGGTCGCTGCCGAAAAAGGCTGAATTTCATGAATATCGGCATGATTGGCAAGGCTCTGTAACCAGCGCACTTCCACCGTCACACGGGCATGAATCAAGCCAAATTCTGACAGGTAAGGACGTAAACTATCCACTTTACTGGCATAGCGACCATCAATAGGTGAAAGAGCGGTCAAAGTATTCATCAAATAATCCTAATCGGTTAAATAAAGGGTTAACGTAAAAGTGCCTGCATTATAGCAAACTATGACAACCTGGACTACCGCTAGCGTTGCTTGGCAAACAGCCCAAGCCCAATAATCACCAGCGCAATCCCCACAAAACTTAAGCCTGATGGCATCGGCGTGTGCAGCAGTAAAATAAAAACCGACAACAACAGCCACATAAAAAACAGCGAAAACTTGCTGACCAAAACCAATGTCCGCCTTGTACACTCATCAATTGATACAGCACAAACGACGTGCTAAAAAAAGCCGACGCAATCAGCCCCCAAACAAGCATTTTTCCCATTGGCTTGATATTTCCCTAAGTTGTGTTTTAACGATTTGGCAGCGGCTATTTGCCTTTGGCATCTGCCCAAATGATTTTATGCAGTTGCAGTTGAAAACGCACCGGCAGCGCATCGGCAAGTATCCATTCTGCCAAGTCAGCGGCAAGGGTAGGTACATTGGCTTGACGTTCTTCCACATTAAACATCGGAGAAAACCACACCGTTGCGACTTTTTTATCCAGTTGGTAGTCTGATAGGATTTTTTTTGACCAGTCATAATCGTCGCGATTCATAATCACAAATTTGATTTGGTCATGGGCAGTTAAGTAGGGGAGGTTTTGCCACAGATTTTTATCGGCTTCTTGAGAGCTTGGGGTTTTGATATCCATAACTTTAGATACCGCCGTTGGCACCTCTGCCACGGACAGCGCGCCCGAAGTTTCAAGCGAAATTTCGTAGCCATGCGCCAGTAACAAGTTCATCAAAGCGATTGCATTGGGCTGGGCTAAAGGTTCGCCACCTGTCAAACAAATACGCTGGCACGGAAAGCTCTGACACACTGCCAAAATCCCCGCCAAACTCATGCGCTCGCCGCCGACAAAGGCATATTCGGTATCACAATACACGCAGCGCAGCGGGCAGCCTGTCAAGCGGATAAAAATCGTCGGCAAGCCTGCGGTCAAGGCTTCACCTTGCAGCGAGTAAAAAATCTCCGTAACTTTGAGTCCTGCTTCGGGGTCAGTGGTGGGAATGGCGGTATTGCGGATGGGTAGCGTTGAATTTGGCATAAATGTGATTAACTAATAAAAATTAGCGTTTATTTTATCAAATTTATGCCAATAAATCTTTGTGTTCAGCGGTTAAAGCAATTTCATTTCGGTTAACACGTCCACCGCAGCACGAAATGCTTCTTGCGCCGCGGGTGCACCGCAGTAAGGTAGGCTATGTAGTAGCACTTCTTGAATTTCTGCCACGCTTGCGCCGTTATTAATCGCCCCGCGAATATGACCTTTTAGTTCTGTTGGGGATTTTTGCGCGATTAAAAAGGCAATGGTCACCAGTGAGCGGGTTTTGCGGTCTATTCCTTTTCCATCAGTGCCGTCGCGTTGCCATGTTGAGCCCCAGGCATGTTCATTAATCCAGTCTTGCAGCGGCGCGGTAAATTCGGTGACTTGTGACATGGCACGCTCCACATGCGCTTCGCCCATGACTTGTTTGCGTACTGCAATGCCGTTGTCGTAGTCTTGTTGTGCCATCTTTAAACCTCTATTTTTCATATTCTCACTAAATTAATTTATGAGTTAATCATATCATCTAAGAATTCAATAAGTTCTCTTTCTAAAATTTCTAGCCATTCCTCTTTCGTAGTAGATTTAAAAATTTCATGATTGTTCTTAAATGAAAATCTGCTAATATTATTTGTTTGTTTAAATTGCTTTAAATACTCTTTAACATTTGAATTATCATCAAAAAAATCCAAAGTATTAGATTGTATCCCAACATTTGAATAAACTCTCTCCATTGCTCTTGGATGATAATAGTTTTCGATACAGCTTTTTTTCAAAACATATCCCTTAGCTTTGGTTTTGTTAGAAATGAATTTTTCAACCTGTTGATGTTGCCTTGCCTGTTCATCTTCACCATCTTTTAAGTCACTATCAAGTATTAGATAAAGATATCTGTTAGAGTTAGAAAAGTAATCGATATCAACAAAATTACTAACGTTAGTTTTTCCACCACATGGTAATACAAGTATTTTAGGATTGCCCAATAGATTACCTATCTCTAATTTTTTGCATATGCAATCAAAGAATAAGATGTCATTATTCCCTTCAACAAACACTATTTTTTCATGATTATCCATAAGATTAAAACTTGGTTTTATTCCAAGTTCATCAACTACTTTTTTCAAGAAAATATCTTCATTTGAATCATTTCGATATTCGTAATTTGATTGTTGGGTTTTAGTGCATAAAATTACTGAATCAAGAGCTGTTGAGCCAGTAAAAACTGGTGAATGAGTTGTAATAAAAATTTGATTTGTTTTAGATAAATCTTTGAAAGCCTCAATTAAATCTTGTTGCGCTGAAGGATGTAAAAAAGTCTCTGGCTCTTCAATCAAATAAATTATATTGCTTTGACGATTTTTTTCTGCCAAATAGCGAAATCTTGCTACCATAAAAATACGTCTATAGCCCGCTCCTTTGTGCGTCATAGGAATTAGTTTTTCATCATTATCGAACTTAAAGCTTACATCAACTGATTTAATGATATCTTTCCAAGAAATTAAAGGTCTGATTTCAACTTCAACCAAATTTGTCGCATATTCTTGCATGAAATGCTTAATAGCTTTTGCCTCTGATTGCATTTCAGTAAAAATTTCATTTTCAATTTTTTTTAATTTTGAATCTTCTAAACTATTTTCTCTATCAAAATAACTTAAAATTTCGCTGACAGATTGAGTTTTGAACTTTGTGTCTGCTTCTAAACCATAATCCGCTTTAAAAAACTCGACATCTGGAAGAAGGGTACTAATTTTAAATTCATCATTAACCCAATGGGCTCGAAATGGTTCATTAGCAAAATGGGATTTAATTTGTTTAATTTTTTCGTACTTGGAATTTCTGCCTTTTCCTGCTACAGGAACACTAATAGAGTTTTCAGCTAAAATTTTACTGATTTCTTCATCCGACTTAAAATAAATATTCTGTAAATCTTCTCTTTCAAAATCATTAAAATAGACCTTTTCTTCTGAAAATTTCGCTTGGTTAAAATTGATACTTTTACGATATTTTAGCGAATTATTATGTAAAAAAGATTCTACATATTCCTCTAAACCAGCTTCTTTTTTGAGTTTTGATTTTAGGCATTCTATCAGTTTGTCTTTCAGAAAATTATCTGTTAATTCTACTTCTATTTCTATGGGCTTATAAATATTGTTAAAATCATTATTACTTATGGGATAGTTCTTTAAGTCAAAAAAAGATGAAATAGCAGATAAAATTGAAGTTTTACCAGTGTCATTTTTACCTATTATAGAGTTGAAAGAGCCAAATTTAATTTCAGCTTCCTTAATACCTCTGTAGTTTTTTATTCTAATTGAGCTAATTAACATATCACTCCTCATATATTAATGAAAATTAAATAAAAAAACCGCTATTAAGCGGTTTAGTGTAGAAAGGAATGATATAAATGTCAAACATTAATCCATTCTTAACAAATCATTGATAGAGGTTTTAGAGCGGGTTTGCGCGTCTACTTTTTTCACGATGACCGCACAGTAAAGCGAGTGCGAGCCGTCTTTGCTTGGCAAACTGCCTGACACGACCACCGACCCTGCAGGAATACGGCCGTAACTGATTTCGCCTGTTTCGCGGTCTAGGATTTTGGTTGATTGACCGATATACACGCCCATCGAAATCACCGAGCCTTCTTCCACAATCACACCTTCAACGATTTCTGAGCGCGCACCGATAAAGCAGTTGTCTTCGATGATGGTTGGGTTGGCTTGTAGCGGCTCAAGGACGCCGCCAATGCCGACACCGCCTGATAAATGCACGTTTTTACCGATTTGGGCACATGACCCCACCGTCGCCCACGTATCGACCATTGTACCTTCATCGACATAGGCGCCGATATTGACGTAAGATGGCATCAAGATAGCGCCTTTGGCAATGTATGAGCCTTTACGCGCGACGGCAGGTGGCACCACGCGCACGCCCGCTCTGGCAAATTGTTCATCGCCCCAATCTGAAAATTTGGTTTCGACTTTATCAAAGAACTGCAGGTCACGACCGCCATTCATGATGCGGTTGTCGTTCAGACGAAAGGATAATAATACCGCTTTTTTGACCCATTGATTGACCATCCATTCCCCGTCTTTTTTTTCTGCCACACGCAAGGTACCCGCATCGAGCTGAGCGAGTACATCATTGACGGCGGCACGTACATCGTCGGTGGCATCATTGGGGTTGAGGTTGGCACGGTTTTCAAACGCATCTTCAATAATCTGTTGTAATGACATAATTTTTTCCTACAATCCAAAAAAAGGTAGGTCATTGTCGCTAATTTTATTTTGTTTGGCAAATATTAATACGTCATTTTGGCAAGTTTTCATGACTAGACAGCTTTGAGGTGTTGTAAAATCACAGCAGGTATTAAAAGGCATGGGTTAAATAGCCGTCATTAAATGAATCAGCGCAGGACCAAAAAACACCATAAATAACCCTGCCAATACCATCGTCAGACTGGCAATCACGCCTTCGCTTTCATGCCGCTGACTGGCTCTTGCGGTACCAAAACCATGTGACGCATTACCCAATGCCACGCCGTGGGCAAGATGGAAACGGATTTTTGACCAGGCCAGTACCATATCGCCAATCACCATGCCGACCACCCCAGTAATTAAAGTAAATAGCGATACGAGCGCCGCTGAACCATGAATCTGCTGCGCCAAATCAATCGCAAATGGGGTAGAAATTGACCGTGCCATCAAGCTGTAGGTGAGGGTGGCATCAAATTTAAACACGCGAGCAAACACCATAATGCTAGCAATACCCACCAACATGCCCACCACAATCGACACCGCAAGCACAGCAGCATAGCGATAAATCAATTGACGATACTGATAAATCGGTATGGCAAATGCCACGGTGGCAGGGCCCAACAACTCAACAATCCAAGCGGTATCGGCAAAATAGGTTTGGTAAGAAATCCCAAGCACAATCATCAATACAATCGTTACCGTCGCCACCGTGATGGCAGGATTGAGCCAAAATTTTGGGAAACGGGCATACACCCGTTTTGCTAACACATACGCCAAGATAGTCCAAAGTAAACAGCCGATAGAGATAATATTCATAGTAAATTACGATTGGTATGATTAATGGTATGTGATTATTGATGGGCATGGTGCTTGCGGCGATACAACGCGCGCTTGACACGATTGCCTAGCATAAAAGTGAGGGCAGAGCTCAGCATCACCAGTGCCGTACTCACGACAATGGTAATCATCAGCTGCCAACCTTTAGCAAAAAATAACTGCTGATATTGGGTAATCGACATCATCAGCGGAATAAATAACAGTACCAACTCGCCCAAGATAAACTTCGCGCCGACATTGACCCAGTTGAGTTTAATGACCCCAGTCAATAGTAATCCCAGCATCAAAAACAGCCCTACGATGCCAGATGACATAGGTAGGTTAAATAATTTTTTGAGGATGTCAGCTGTGCCCCATACCACACCAATGAGGGCGATTTGCAGTAAAATTTTGACCAGCGGCTGTTGTAACACACGGTCTATTTTTTGGGGTAACACTTTATGGCGTAGCAGTTTATGGGGCACCAGTTTATGGGGTAATAGCTGCTGAAAGGTTGGAAGATTCATAGCGCGTTTCATGGTAAACAAGTCATCAACAATGAAGATATCTAGTATAAAAAAACCATTAACAAAAAATATGAATAATATTTTTAAAATTATGCGTAAAATCTATAAAGCTACAAAACAAAGCTATAACGCTATAAAGCTATTTTGGGCAGTGCAAAAACATGATGACCTTAAAACAACTTCAATGCTTTATCACTGTAGTGAAGACCGGCGGATTTTCTCATGCTGCCGATACCTTGAGTTTGACGCAGCCAACAGTGACCAAAGCCATTTCTAATTTGGAAGATACGCTGGGCGTGGCGCTCTTTGATAAGCAACTGATGAGCCGCAAGCGGGATATTGCGCTGACCGAAATTGGTGCATTGGTATATGAGCAGGCGCAGACGGTGCTGCAACATGTCGGCTACCTTGAGCAGACGGTGACACAATATCAGCACATGGATCGCGGGCAGCTGCGGCTAGGGTTGTCACCGCTCGGGGGTGAGTTGTTGAGCGATGCGATTTTTGAGTTTTATCGAACCCATTGCCATATTGAGTTGTCGTTGCTAGAAGATGGCGCAGAGTCGTTAAAACAATCCTTGCTCGATGATACGCTTGATGTGTGTACCTTGATGCAACCGATTGAAGCGGACTTTGATTGCATCCCAGTATGCGATTATCCCATTATGATGGTGGCACACCGGCAGCATATGGGCAATACCATCAAACAAGTGACTTTAAAATCCTTAAAAAATGCGTCGTTGATGTTATTTGCGTCCCATTCGTCATTTACCTCAATGATTGTCGAAGAATGCCAAAAACTCGGCTTTGAACCCAATATCATTTGCCACACCAACCAATGGCAACTACTGACAACCTTGTTGAAAAAAAACATGGGGGTGACGCTACTGCCCAAATATTACACCGATAAGCTCGATGACAAACAGTTGGTTTGCCTGCCGCTCGTCCAGCCTAATTTAACTTGGCAAATGGTGATGGCATGGCGAAAACACCGACCGCTGACCCCAGCCATGCAAGCTTGGCTAAACATAGTACAGCGCCAGGCTAATAATAAAGTTTAATCAATAGGCTATAAATATTTGATAAACCTTTTTATAGCACTGTGTTACGGCTTTGTGTTACAGCCTTGTGTTATAGCCCCATGCGTTAACGCTTTTTGATATATAGAATTTACCAAATGGCGTTAGACACCGCGCAATCGCTGACGTAAAATTCTAAAGCTAATACTTAAAAAATTACTTGAACGACCACTAAAAAAATACAGCACAAAAAAAGGGAATGATTATGCTACAACAACCTGATGATCACTACACCGCACCCGCCAACCTTGGCACAGCGGTATATGCCAACAATGCCGATGCTATTGGTAACACACCGCTGGTGCGTCTTAACCATATCATGCCACAGGGGGTGACTGTGCTTGCCAAAATCGAAAGCCGTAACCCAGCGTTTTCGGTCAAATGCCGAATCGGTGCGGGCATGGTGCAAGCCGCTGAGCAAGCAGGGTTATTAAAGCCAGGTATGCAAATCATCGAGCCGACGAGCGGTAACACGGGGATTGCGCTGGCGTTTGTGGCAGCAGCCAAAGGGTATAAAATCACGCTGACCATGCCAGCTTCGATGAGTATGGAGCGCCGTAAAGTGCTGGCTGCGTTGGGCGCACACTTGGTGCTTACTGAGCCTTCGCTAGGTATGAAAGGCGCGGTGGAAGCTGCGCAAGAAATCCATGACAACCATCCTGGCGAATACTTTTTGCCCCAACAGTTTGATAACCCTGCCAACCCAGACACCCATGTCAAAACCACCGCACCTGAGATTTTTAATGCCACAGGGGGTAAGGTCGATGCGCTAGTGGCAGGCGTGGGTACAGGCGGGACGATTTCGGGTATCGCGCGTTATTTTAAACAAATCAAACATCAGCCGCTTTATACCGTCGCGGTTGAGCCTGCAGAATCACCGATTATTACCCAGACGCGTGAAGGTAAACCCATTACCCCAGGTCCGCATAAAATCCAAGGGATTGGCGCCAACTTTATCCCAAAAAATCTTGCGCTTGATTTGCTTGATGAAGTCATCACGGTAACTGGCGATGATGCGATTGCATGGGCAAGACGGGCAATGACCCAAGAAGGTATTTTATGTGGTATCTCTTGCGGTGCAGCGCTGCAGGCGACGTATCAACTAGCAAGCCGCCCTGAGATGCAAGGCAAAACCATTGTGGTTATTTTGCCAGACAGTGGTGAGCGTTATTTAACCAGTGTGCTATTTGATGGTATCTTCACTGGCGAAAACTTTAATTAACAAGCTTTCATGAACGATAAAAAGGGCTTTAGTTAGCCCTTTTTTAATTTATTTTTACTTTATTTTTTAATTTAAAATATCTATAAAATCATCGGTTGAATAACCCAAATATTGTCATCAACCCATGACCCATAACGAATAACTCACAATAAATAGCCTAAGCAAATTTTATAGTCATTGCCACTCATTTTTTCAAGTCGTTTTTATTGCCAAGCCATTTTATTTTTAGATTATTTTCTTTCTAGGTTATTCTATAGCCAAGCCATTTTTAAGCGTTTTTGCTGACGTAATAAACGCGTCCCTAACAGCAGTGACGCCAATCCCAGCGCTGCAACCAGCGCGATCCAAAATCCTTTAGCGCCCATATCGGTATGGCGCACCAAATAGGTACCCAGCGGAATCGCCACCACCCAATAGCAAAATAAGGTGATAAACATCGGCACTGTGGTATCTTGCATACCGCGCAAAATCCCCGCAAAATTGACCTGCCAAGCATCAAACAACTGATACACGGTGGCAAACCATAATAACAGCGCGGCTTGCTGAATCACTTGGGGATTTTCACTAAAGAAAGTTGGCAGGGTTTGACGAAAAATCGCAGTTAACAACATGCTAATCACCGCAAATGACGTGGCTACGGCAATGCCGATGAGCTTGATGCGTTTAAGCGCTCGGTAATCTTTGGCACCATAGCGATTTGACACCATGATGGTGAGCGCCATCGCGACTGAAAACGGGAACATAAATAACTGCGATGAAATCGTCAACGCTACCTGATGGCTTGCCACCGCGATTTCACCCAGTGGGCTGATGATAATGGAAGCTAGACTAAAGGCGCTTACTTCAAAAAAAATCGACATACCAATGGGAATGCCAATTGATAATTGCTGACGCAACTGAGCAAAATTCATACCGGCAAAATTGGCAAAAAAGCGCTGGTTGGCAAAATCTGACTGGGGGCTTAAAGTCAAATAGCTTACCAACATCAATAAATTTATCCATAACGCAATGCCAGAAGCAAAACCACAGCCTGCGCCGCCCATGGCAGGAATCAGCACAGTTTCACCGAGGGTGACGCCATGAATAAACGCATAGCTGAGCGGCACATTTAAAATCAAACCAATCAGGCTAATCACCATGACCACGGTGGGATGTTTTAAGCTTTCGGTGTAGCAGCGCAGCGAAGTGTATAGACAGACCGCAGGAAACCCAAAAGAGATACCAAACAAGAATTTTTGCGCGATGTGCTGAATATCCTTCGGTACCTTCATCCAATCAAACAAATAATGCAGCTGATTGACCAGCACAAACCCTATCATACCGATGATAAGCGCCAGCCACAGCGATTGTTGGGTAATAAACGGCACTTTTTGTAGTTGCTGCTGACCAATCGCTTCCCCAATCAATGGCGTGGTGGCAAGCAAAATACCAACTGCTAGCAAAAAAGTGGGCATCCAAATACCCGCGCCGATTGCCACGCCCGATAAATCTAGCGCGGAGACTTGCCCAGCGAGTAAGGTGTCGACCAAGGCGAGCCCTGACTGGCAAATCTGGGTGATTAAAATAGGTAAGGTCAAGACAAATAATTGTTTTAAGTCTTGACGAGCAATAGCTGACAGCATGTAATGACCAAATATTCGTTGAAAATTCAATAAAGGCGGCAGTTTAACAGATTTTACGGCATGATTTTTTATTGTTTAATTTATTGTTTAACAGGTCAGCAAATTAACAGGTCAAAAAAGTTAGCGTTTGATTGTAATAGCATCAACATAAAAAAGCCTTTATCAAATGTCGCTACAATTTGATAAAGGCTTTCTTCAACAGTAGCTTTTAAAGCGCTTTAATCATGGCTTGATAGCCTGTGAGTTTATTAGTCGCATCAAAGGTCTGTACCACAAACGCATAATTGGCTTTGGTGGCATCCACAAACGGTGTAAAAGTAGTGCCGTAGGTTAATTGGTTAGTGCGTACAAAACCCATACCGCGGTCAGTGGCTTTATCCAAGTTGATTTGGGTGACAAGCGTGCGAGCGGTGCTGGCAGGCGCAGTCCAATTGAGGTTTAGGGTACTACCTGTCCCCGTAATGTTAACGCCTAAATTGCCGATAGTAGCAGTGAGTGGCAATACTTTAAAATCGCCATCGCCGCCTAAGGTATAGTTGACATCACAGCCGTCTTTATTGTCAGATAATTCTCTGCCAAAATCGACACCGACCTGATAACTATATTGACCATCCCAATAATCACGCTTGCTATCATAATCGCCATTAAATGGCATGCCCGCCACAGAGGTTTTTAATTCGTCAAACTGTAAAAATTTAAGAACCGTATTATCAAATTTTGCTGCTGGGTCGAGTGTGCCAGACAGCACACCACCCATCGCTTCGTCAGTTTTAATAGAGATTTTTTCTGTGGTTAAGGTGTTTGGGTCTTGGCAAGTTTTTTGTTGATAGCTCATTTGACCATACACTGAGGCGGCATAATCATTGCCAATATCAAAATACACCACACCTAGGTCGCTATCATTGGGCTCGTTGTCGTTGTCTTCTACAAAATAGCCAACATACAACCCCCCTTTACCGCCTTCTGGGGTGATTTTATCCAAAAAATTATCTAAGCTGTCTTCGGGCAAAAAGATACTTTGTAAAATCTCTGCCATGCTTTTTTCTTTATTGGTTAATTTATCCTCGACTTTTTTGTAGGCATCGCGGACATCCGTTGCAATGTTTTTATAACTCTCATTGGCGTCGTTTAGGGCATTGTCGACAGTCTCACTACCTGAGCCACCACACGCAGATAGGGCGATGGTGAGCGCAGTTAGCATGCCTATTTTATAAGACGCTTTTTTATAAGACGCTTGGGTATATGACATAATGACAATCCTCGAGAATAAATAAAATAGCAATAAAAAATAGCGATAAATTATTAAATAAAATCAAAATAAAAATTTGGGCTATGCTACCATTGTTATTTTTTAAAGTATAGCCAAATAGTAACGATTATCATCAAAAAATTGTTGGCTATAGTGTGTTAAATTATCAATCAAATGAATTAGTTACTGATTAATGCCAAATCCAAACCTTATCCCTTTATCGCTTTATATTCATATTCCTTGGTGTGTAAAAAAGTGCCCGTATTGTGATTTTAATTCACATGAAAGCCGTACACCGATTGATTTTGTAGGCTATGTCGATGCCTTATTAGAGGATTTAAAAACCCAGCTAAGCTTGGTACAAGGACGCAAGATTGACACCATTTTTATTGGGGGCGGCACGCCATCGCTGCTGCCGATTGCGCAATATCGGCAGCTTTTTGCGGGTATCAATGCCCAGTTAACACTGACTGACGACTGTGAAATCACCATGGAAGCCAATCCTGCCACCGTGGAGCATGCGCCATTTCATGAGTATTTAGCGGTCGGTATCAATCGGTTGTCGCTCGGTGTGCAAAGTTTTCAAACCCAAAAACTTGCCGCCTTGGGACGGATTCATAACCCGCAGCAAGCGCTTTTAGCCATTGCCAATGCCCAGCAAGCAGGGTTTAAAAAGTTAAATGTCGACTTGATGCATGGCTTGCCCAACCAAACGCTAACAGACGCGCTGAACGATTTGCAGCAAGCGATTGATTTGGGTGTTTCGCATATTTCGTGGTATCAGCTCACCATTGAGCCCAATACCGTGTTTTATCGCAATACGCCGATTTTGCCCGATGACGAGATATTGGTGGATATTTTTGAGCAAGGCGCGCAGCTGTTGAAAGCCAATGGGTTTGTGCAATACGAAGTGTCGGCATGGTCAAGGCAGGCGGATTTTCAGCCCAGTCAGCATAATCTCAACTATTGGCAGTTTGGCGATTATCTGGCGATTGGGGCAGGCGCGCATGGTAAAGTCACGCGGCCTGATGGCATTTACCGGTTTAGCAAATCTCGCTTACCAAAAGATTATAGGGTTAATCAGTCGGCGATAGGTTGGCAAGCCATCGAGCCGTCTGATTTACCGTTTGAATTTATGATGAATGGGCTGAGGCTAAAAAATGGCGTGCCCAAACAGTTTTGGACACAGAGAACAGGCTTGGCATGGTCAGCCATTGAGCCGCAATTGATAAAACTACACAATCGTGGTTTGGTTGAGTTAAGCGGTGACCATATCCACTGCACAGCGCAAGGGTTTTTATTTTTAAACCAAGTGTTGCAAGAATTTTTACCCGATGACTAACGCTTTGATTGCGCATTTGATTGAATTTATGCACGGCAGCCTTATTTAATCGTCAATCAATTAAAAAAAAGAGAGTGATATGTTTACCGATACCCATGCGCATCTAAACCGTTTGGATTTAGAAAAATATCAAGGTGATATCCGTCAAGTCTTACAAGTCGCCAAGGATGCCAATGTGCAGCGGATTATGGCGATTATGTGTGAGCTGGATGAATACGATGCTATTTATGAGATTATCAATACGAAAATTGACGGGCTGACGTTGGGGATGAGTGTGGGCGTGCATCCCTGCGAAGACCTTGCCATGCTAAAAAGTGCCACAGTTGAGACACTCGTTGAAATGGCAAATCAGCCGCAGGTTTGGGCGATTGGCGAGACGGGGCTTGATTATTATTGGTCAACAGAAAACAGCGCCGAGCAAAAAGCCAGCTTTGTCCGCCATATCCATGCCAGCCAGCAGCTAAAAAAACCCATTATCGTCCATACCCGTGAGGCGAAACACGATACATTGGATGTATTAAAAGCAGAAAAAGCCGAGCATGGCATTATTCATTGCTTTACAGAAGACTATGAGACCGCCAAAAAAGCCTTGGACTTGGGTTTTTATATTTCTTTATCAGGGATTGTGACCTTTAAAAACGCCACTGAATTACAAGCAGTGGCGAAAAAACTGCCTAAAGATCGCATTTTGATTGAAACAGACAGCCCATATCTGGCGCCAGTGCCCAAACGCGGCAAATCTAACGAGCCTGCTTTTGTGCCCTATGTGGCGGATTTTCTCGCCAAGCATTATGACATGCCAGTGGATGAGTTCGCGCACTTAACCCATCAAAATTTTGATACATTATTACATCAGTATGCTTAAAAATAGTTAACGAAATCTTTATACTTTATTAAGTAAGTAATAAAATTTATGTGATAAACCATTTGGCAATGACTCATCAGTCATGTATCATACGTAACAACCTTGCTCCTATGTTACTAAGCGAGGTCAGTAAGCTAGGTTACTATGCAAGCATTTTTTTATCATTTAACAGTTGTGCGTAGATGGGTTGATGTAACGGGTCTCGTCAACAATAGGGGCTACTAGAACAGACTGATGGAGTAATCAATGAGTCGTCAACAACAATTCAAAAATCGTGAAGAAGTCATATTGGCAGTTGCTGAGCAGTTGCTATTAGAGTCTGGGGAAGGCGATATCACGCTAGATAGTTTAGCCGAGCAGCTAGACTTAGCCAAAGGTACGCTCTACAAGCATTTTACCAGCAAAGATGAATTGTTTTTACGCATCATTATCCGTCATGAGCAGCAACTACTTGCGCTAAGCGAAGTCGGCGATTGTCCTGCCGCAGGTGTGGCACGTCTTACGCTGTTTCAACTCATCAATCCGCAAAAAGCCATATTACTCAACCAAATCGAAGAACGCTTAGCCAATTCTGCTGTAGGGCTTAATAAGCTTTTTTCGCAGTTGTATGAAATTCGCCGTGAACGCATGAAGCGATTAATCAATACCACGGCTGAATACCTGCAATCGCTACACAGTACCATGAGTACCCGAGACTATCTGTCAACCATTTGGGCGATGGGTCAAGGTGGTGCAGGACTGCTGAATTCTAGTTTTTACCAACGCTATCTCGGTCGCCGCGATACTTTACGTTTTGCCTTGGTTCAGCATATTTTAGACATTCCCAAGCAATACCCTGCTGCGGTGCAATCAGTCGATGCGCCTACTGGCGCGAGTCAATCAAACGCTGCTACTCATACGGCAAATTCACAGACTGAGTCAAGCCTGACGCTGCGCAATGTCAAATAATAAGTGTCAAATAGTAGATGTCAAAGAATACTAGTTAACTATCATCACCCCCGGTTAAGCTTTATAAACTATCCCTGTTTTGTCTGAGTGCATGACGATGCGATTGCTATTTGGTCGGTCTTGTAAAACTTTCACTCCCGCACCCAGTGCGATGGGTGGGCAACAAGGGTTTACCTTAATCGAAATCATGGTGGTCATCGTCATTTTATCTATTTTTGCTGGGATGATGAGCCTATCGGTAGGGGGTAGTGAAAATCGTAGAAACACGGCGTTTCATGAGCGTTTGACCAGTAATCTTAATTATGTACGCTTGTTATCAACAGAACGCATGCAGCCTTATGGGCTGGCAATCAAACTGCCGCAAAATGACGCGCCCAATCAGCTAGTGGTGGTTAAATTAGAAAACGCTTTTACTAATTCTCAAAGCGCTGTTGGCAATGCCAATGCCGCAACAACCTCACAACCTGCGCCACCACAATGGGTGATAGAAAAACAAATCGCACCGCTGGATGTGCCAGACAACCTTGATGTCAAAATCCGCCCACTGGATAACCCATTTAATACCACAGCCGCCCAAAATACCCAACCCACCGCTAACTGGTTAAGCGGCAACGAGGCACCGCCTGTGGTATGGTTTGGGACAGGTGAGGCGACACCGGTGCAAATCAGCATCCAAAAAACCAATGCTGACAAACAAACCTTTGCGGTTGGCAATCCCATCATCGTCAACCAAGCTGGGGCAATCGAGGTGGCAAAATGACTATTGCCACCTTAAATAGACTGGCTATCAGACAGCATCAGCAAGGATTTACGTTACTTGAAGTCATGGTGGCATTAGCGATTTTGGCGGTGGTTGCGATGTCAGCCAGCCAAGCCAGTCGCAGTTATGTGCAATCCGTGGATAACATGAAAACACGAACCTTTGGCTATTATGTGGCACAAAACACGCTGGCAGAATTACGAGTACAAAAAACTTGGCTCACCGCATCCGATACTCGGCAAATCACCTCGCAAGGCCGTCAGTGGCAAGTGGTTATCTCACCGCAAACCATACAAACCAGTCAAGGCTTTGTCCAACCCATTCATATTCGCGTGGCACCTATTGTCGATGGCAGTCCAAAAAAAGACGTGGTGGATATTGATGCGGTGCTGGTAAAGGATATGGGGACAATGCCGTGACCCCTTTTTTTATTTATTGCTCTGCTGCAATAGCACCGCATAAAACATCCCAGCAAGGCTTTACCTTAATCGAATTGATGATTGCATTGGTAATTTTTGCGATGCTGGCATTGGCGGGATGGCAGATTATGGATAGTCTGACCAAAAGTCGCGAGCGCGGCTACCAACATCAAAAATCATTATCACAGCTTGATTATGCTTATTTACAGCTGTCGCAAGATTTGGCACAAACCAGCAATTATGTGGCGGTGCCAATCCTATCAGCGACTGACAATAATACGGCATCGACCAATAGTGCCGCTATGACACCAACTTTCGTATTAAATGCGTCACAAATGAGTTTTATCCGTTTTGCTGCGCCCGATCCGCGTTATCAGCCGTCACCTATGCTAGCAAAAATACAGTATTTGGTGGCGGGGGAAACACTGACAAAACGGCGTTTTTACCAGTTAGACGACAACAACGAAACCCCTGCAACCAGTGTGTTATTGACAGGTATCAAGGATGCCAGTTGGCGAGCATTGACGCCTGACGCGGTGAGTGTGTTTCCAGATGAAGCCACGCTGCAAAAGCTACAGCAAATACAAGCGCAAAAAAACACCAATCAAACGGCCAATGTTTCAACCGATCCGATTCCTAACACGCCTGATAACGCAACAGATCAAAATGGCAATTTGCAAAACAGTATAGATTTAACCCCTTATCAGCAGTTACCACGCGGCATCGAGCTTAATTTTAATTATCAAGGCGAGCCGATTACTTGGCGATTTGCGTTGCCAAACACACCGCCAAACGCACCCAACCCATAATGCAATCAAATTTTAGCAAATACACCATGCCAACAAACCGCACTCCGTCTAAAATTTTTGCAAATGTTGCCATAGCAAACCCGCCATATCGACATGGGCAACAAGGGATGGCGCTATTGACTATTTTGTTGTTGGTGGTGGCGATTACCATCGTGGCAGGCAGTATGCTTGCCAATCAAAAAGTGATGATTCGAGAATTTGAGCTGACCAAAGATCAAGGGCAGCTTAAAGAATATGCCTTGGCAGGGGAAGCTATGGCGACCAATTTGATCGCGCAAGACAGCCAAGTCAACCAAGTTGATAGTTTAGCAGACGCTTGGGCAAAACCGCTGGCAGAGCAAACCATCAATCAAGCCAAAGTCAGTATTAAAATCGACGATGATGCCAGCCGTTTTAATATTAACAACCTGTATCACGATGGCAAAGTGGATGATACGGCACTGGCTTTTTTTCAAGCGTTGTTACAAGCCAATGGCTTATCACCCAATATTGCGATGGCGGTGCTCGATTGGCAAGACCCAGACAGTGACACCCGTGCTGAGGGCGGTGCAGAAGCAGCCTATTATCAAAGTACGGGCAAAAAAATGGCGATGGGTATTGCCAACCAGCCGTTTATCTCAATCAATGAATTGCAATATGTGCGCGGTATGGATAGCGAAGCATTGCAAAAATTAGCGCCGTATCTGACCGCAGTGCCATATTATCTGCCCATGAATATCAACACAGTGAAGCCCGAACTATTAAGCGTACTGGTGAATTTACCCACCGCAACCAGTGGCAACCATCGGCAAGGCTCAAACCGTTCGGGAGGTGATGACGCCCCACAATCTGGGCAAGACACTAGCGCAGCTTCAAATGTGGCAGCTACCCACCAAATTGACGATACGGCAATCATCAATTGGGCAAATGCCCGAGAAAATAATCTGCCGGTGCAAAAATTGACTCAATTGTGGGCAGTACCAAGTTTTGCCCAGATTGACGAGCGTAACCAAGCACGCATCGCCAAGCTGTTATCCATCCAAAGCCAAAGTTTTCACGTCGTTGTCAGTGTCAAAAGTGACGACAAGCAGCTTTTTTTGCATAGTCAAATTGCTAAGATTTTACCCAAAGCTGACAATGACCCAGCAGCTGCTTCTGGTGTGTCAGCGACGCTCATGCCAGCACCAGTCAATACGCAAAATGGCACGCAAAATAACACGTCGCCGCAACTTATCACTTACAACCGCCAATTTTTACCCTTTGCCCAATAACGCAGCAGCGCAATAAATTGGCTTCAAAATTCTCAGTTATTTTGTGTTTATTTTAATCAGTTATTTGTTGCTGGCGTATTCTAGGGTAAAATAAGGGGTTTTTGTTGGGCGTTGTTGAATGACAATGGGGCAGAAAACGGGCACAAAAGCGTTGTCAACACAACGGATACAGATGTAACCTAGACATAACCTAGACATAACCTAGACATAACCTAGACGCATAAATTGGGTGAATATAGATGAATGTAATCGAGCGCTATTTTGGCATAGATGGTCGCAATACAACGATAAAAACTGAAATTCTGGCAGGTCTGACAACTTTTTTGACCATGGCTTATATTATCTTTGTCAATCCCGACATGCTGGCAAAGACAGGGATGGATAAAGGGGCGGTATTTGTAGCGACATGTCTAGCCTCAGCGCTGGGCTGTTTTTTGATGGGATTGATTGCGCGTTTGCCGGTGGCATTGGCACCTGGCATGGGTTTAAATGCGTTTTTTACCTTTACTGTCGTCTTGGGAATGGGTAAAAGCTGGCAAGTGGCGTTGGGGGCGGTGTTTATTTCAGGCTTGCTGTTTGTGCTGATTAGTGCCTTTAAACTGCGTGAATGGATTATCAACGCCATTCCCTATACGCTTAAACAAGGTATCGTCGCAGGGATTGGGGCGTTTTTAGCATTTATTGCGCTTAAAAGCTCGGGCATCATCGTGGCAAGTCCCGCCACGTTTGTGACGATGGGCAAACTCACCGATTTTGGCCCTGCGATGGCGATTTTAAGTTTTTTTCTGATTGTCGTATTTGTGCAGCGTAAAGTCCCTGCAGCAGTGATGTTGTCAATTTTAATTGTGACGGTGATTAGCTTGTTGGCAGGGGAAACCCATTACTCAGGGATTGTGTCAATGCCGCCATCGATTGCACCGACCTTTATGCAGTTAGATATTGCAGGCGCGCTTGATGTGAGTATGGTTAGCGTGATTTTTGCCTTTTTATTTGTGGTGTTATTTGATACATCAGGCACATTAATCGGTGTGACCAAAAAAGCCGGGTTAATGTCTACCGATGGTCAAATCCCGAACCTAGGTAAAGCTTTGTTTGCTGACTCAACGGCGGCTGTGGCAGGGTCATTGCTAGGGACTTCATCGGTAACGAGTTATGTAGAAAGCACAGCAGGCGTGGCAGCAGGTGGACGCACCGGTTTGACCGCGATTGTGGTGGGTGTGTTATTTTTATTGGCGTTATTTTTTGCGCCATTGGCTGGGATGATTCCTGCGTATGCAACGGCAGGTGCGATTTTTTATGTCGCGGTATTGATGTTATTTACGCTGCGTGAGATTGATTGGGATGACTTGACCGAAGCATCACCTGTCGCGGTAGTGCTGCTGTTGACGCCGCTTACCTTCTCAATTGCGGATGGGATTGCGTTAGGTTTTATCACCTATACCATTGCCAAATTGGTGAGTGGACGCTATAAAGAAGTGAGCCCTGCGGTTTGGGTGTTAACGGCGATTTTATTGGCAAAATTGATTTTTTTAAGTTAATCAATGGCTGAGCAAAAAAAACCATCTAGCCGAATTGGGTTAGATGGTTTTTTATTTAATTTTGGTCCAGAGTACCGCTGTCTATGTGAACCCATGAACTGTAACGTTCAGGGTGGGTATGGCAACCACTCTTAAGGCTTCCTGAATCATCGCAGCGTAGCTGGATGCAGGCTTGCACAACAAGTGAAAAGAACGCATACCCTTATATAAATTATCAGCTCAGGTAAAACCATAAACTGGCGAATACCCCAGATGCACGCATTGTAGCAGATTACCTAAGATGATGCAAAAGCTCGCTCGTTAATTCAATGATTGATTAAATTAATCAAACTTGACGGTCAAAATACCATTAAAACCTTCAAAACACATCACAAGGTTTTTGCTCTCATCATATCGCTTAGCAGTTAATAGTTAACAGGCTTTGCAGTTAACAGAATGATGCAAAATCTGGGTTAAAGAGATTAAGCGAGCTATGCTATAATTTTCAAAATTTTTTTAATACTAGTTTTGTATTTTCCTTATTTTAGCTTTTCTAGAGGCAACAATGAATCAAGCGTCTAACTCGGTTAACCATCAATCGACGGTTAAAAAAATCCCCCATGTGTTGATGATTTTAGATGGTTTTGGACATCGCGAAGATCAGCGTGATAATGCGATTGCCGCAGCGCATACCCCAAACCTTGATTATTTGTATCAGCATTATCCCCATGGTTTGATTTCAGGGTCAGGTGAAGACGTGGGTTTACCAGCAGGGCAATTTGGTAACTCTGAAGTCGGGCATATGAATTTGGGTGCAGGTCGTATTTTGTATCAAGACTCTACCCGTATTCACAAAGAAATCCGCGAACAGCAATTTTTTAGCAACCCTGCATTAACCGAAGCGGTGCAGCTTGCCAATCACCGACAAGCCAATGTGCATATCATGGGATTGTTATCCGATGGCGGGGTTCATTCGCATCAAGATCATATTGTCGCGATGGTCGAGCTGGCATTGCAGCAGGGTGCAAAACAGGTCTTTATCCATACATTTTTGGACGGTCGTGACACGCCGCCTAAAAGTGCGGACAATTATGTCGCACAATTAGAACAAGCGCTTGCCACGCTTAATGAGCAATATGAGGGCACGGCTTATTTGGTCAGTCTTATTGGTCGCTACTTTGCGATGGATCGGGATAAACGTTGGGATCGGGTACAGCAAGCGTATGATTTGCTGACCCAAGCCAAAGCAGAACGGGTGGTGCAATCAGGTGCTGAGGCGATTAGCGCAGCGTATGGCGCAGGTGAAAGTGATGAGTTCGTCAAACCGACTTGGGTACGTTATGCTAACCAAAACGCTGACTTTGGTACTATCCAAGACAATGACAGTGTGATTTTTATGAATTTTCGTGCCGACCGCGCTCGTGAAATCAGCCAAGCACTGGTGTCCGCTGATTTTGATGGCTTTTCGCGTGAAAAACTGCCAACGCTGTCAAAATTTGTGATGCTGACCAAATACTCCGATGAATTACAAAACAATGGCGTGACCAGTATCGCTTTTGAACCGACATCGCTGACCAACACCTTAGGTGAATATTTGCAGTCGCAAGGCAAAACCCAACTGCGCATTGCTGAAACCGAAAAATACGCGCACGTGACCTTCTTCTTTAGTGGTGGGCGTGAAGCAGAGTTTGAGGGAGAGCAGCGTATTTTGGTCAACTCGCCTTCGGTTGCTACTTATGATTTACAACCTGAAATGAGTGCGCCAGAAGTCACTGAAAAATTGACCGATGCCATCAATTCCGGTGCGTATGATGTACTGATTGTGAATTATGCCAATGGTGACATGGTAGGGCATACAGGTGTGTTCGATGCCGCTGTCAAAGCCGTCGAAACGTTGGATAACTGTGTAAAAACCATCGCCGATTGTGTGATTGCCAATCATGGGCATTTACTGATTACCGCTGACCATGGCAACGTGGAGCAAATGCAGGATTATGATAGCGGACAGGTGCACACCCAGCACACCACAGAGCTAGTACCATTTATTTATGTCAATGAGCAAGCGCCTAATACCGTGCACATTCGCACGGGTGGTAAGCTATCAGATGTGGCGCCAACCCTATTGGACTTAATGCACCTTGCCAAACCTGCCGAAATGACAGGTGAAAGCTTAATCGTAGCAAACTAACAGTTAATGGGTGCAACTATCCTATGGTAACGCAGCGTCTCAAACCATTATCTAACCCTACTTTCAAAAGACACGTTATCGCGCTGGCATTGTGGGGGATAGGTTCATTGGGTTATGCTGCTAACCGATCGACTGTCAGTTCGCCTGTCAAACCACCTGTTACTTCTGCTGCCTCAGTTGCGGCAAAAACCAATAAAACGATATTAAAACCTGCAATCACTCAGGCGATTGCGGGTGCCAATCCTACTGCCGTACCTGTTAGTGTGGTGAATGCACATGATGGTGTACCAGATGCCGCTGATGACGACAATTTGACGGATGATGGCGCTGACGATGGCGGGGAGGTGGATATTATATCAACCACGCCTATGGTGACTAATCCCGCCACTCAGCCAAATCCAGCGACTCAGCCCATCGCGTCAGCCTCTGGGCAAATCCAGCAAGTGGCGTTGGGGGCAGTATCACCTGTCACAGTCGAAAAATTTGTCAAAATGATTGATATCATCCGTCAAAACTATGTGACGAATGTCGATGATGAATCGCTGTTTGTCAATGCGATGGCAGGCACTTTAGCGGCGCTCGATCCTTATTCTGAATATCTGGATGCGAACGCGTTTGAAAACTTAAGGTTATTTACCGAAGGCGATATTGGCAGTATTGGTGTGAGTGTGAGTTTTCATGCTGATGTAGATAGCTGGGTGTTTGATGACGTACTGCCCAACTCGCCTGCTGCAAAAGCGGGTATTCAGCGCGGCAATTATTTGCATCAAATCAATGATAATAAGTTAGACAGCACGCGAACCTCGCAAGATGTCGATCAGCTACTAACAGGTATCGCAGGGACAACGGCTCGCTTGTTAGTCTCGGATAAAGGTCGTCGTAAACATCTGGTGGTGGTGCAAAGAACCTTGGTCCAACAACAAGCCATGAGTGCCAACATCATTAATGGTGTTGCGGTGGTACAAATCCCCGTGTTTCAAAACAATACCCAGCAGCAATTTTTAATGGCACTTACCAAATTAAATCAGCCCTTTAGCGTGCTGGTACTTGATTTGCGCAATAATCCAGGTGGCGTGTTGTCAGCTGCCAATGATATTGCAAGCTTATTTATGAACGATAAAGTGGTGGTGGAGATTAAAAATCGGCAGGGCATACAAGAGGTGATGCGCACGCACGGCAAAGCCCAGTTTGCCGACTTGCCGCTGGTCGTATTGCAAAATCGTTATTCTGCTTCGGCGGCTGAAGTATTAGCCAGCGCGCTACAAAACAACCAACGTGCCAAGGTGTATGGCGAAACCAGCTATGGTAAAGGCTCTATCCAAAGCATTGTACCCATCAATGACAGCGAAGCGGTAAAGCTAACGGTCGCGCATTATTACTCAAGTAAAGGTGAGAAAATTGATGGCGTAGGCGTCAAACCCGATGTGACTTTGACGGGCGCAGAAACGAGTTGGCAAGATCAGGTATTAGCGGATTTGCAAACCACCAAACGAAGCAACCAATTTTTACTTAAACCTATGCCAACGCCTCAGTCTTTTTAAGCTAATCACCTAAGCAGTCACCCAATAACCTCTCATATCTAACATCGGGTGGAATTTATTTTATAATTCATCTTCCATAAAAAATTGCGGATCAACGGCATCCAAATCACTCACATCAAGTTTGGTATAGTGTTTTTTGCAGAAAGTTGGATCCAATTTGCACATCGCACTTTGCAATTCATCAAGGCGCGCTTCAGACTGGCGAATGTGCTCGAGCATTTTGATAAAAGTCATTGCCACGGGGTCTGGGGTGTTTGGGTCAATCCCATATTGATGAAAAACACCCGCTTGCTCTAGCTTAATTTTATTGCAATCTTCCTCATTGGTAGCGGATGTGTTGATAGAGGTTTTCTCAACCGATTTTATCTGCTCAGCATCGGTTGTTTTTTCGATAATGGTTTTTTCGATATAGTCGTCAGCTGGGGTTACCCCATTATTTGCCAAGCTATCAAGCCCCATTTGCTCTGCTTTGGCTTTATCATGAATCAAACGCGCGGCACTGCCTACCATGGTCGCACCGGCAGGCACTTCTTTGACAACGACAGCATTGGAGCCGATTTTGGCATATTTACCCACGGTAAATCCGCCTAATACTTTGGCACCTGCACCGACAACCACGCCATCTTCCAGCGTGGGGTGGCGTTTTCCTTCATTTAATGATACCCCACCGAGCGTGACGCCATGATACAAGGTGACGTCATCACCGATCTCAGCAGTTTCACCAATGACCACGCCCATGCCATGGTCAATAAAGAATCGACGCCCAATTTTTGCTGCAGGGTGAATCTCAATCCCGGTCAAAAATCGATTACCAAAGGATACAAACCGTGCCAAGCCTTTGTTATTGTGTTGCCACATACTATGGGCGACGCGGTGAATCAATAGCGCATGGACGCCAGGATAAGTCAACAGCACTTCAAGGGTGTTACGTGCCGCAGGGTCACGGTCAAACACCGCTTGGATGTCCTCTTGTAATTCTGCTTTGATGGTCTGGGTTTTTTTGGATAAATTTTGGATGACGGACAACATACTGACTACCGATTTTAAAAATTTTAAGGGATTATGATATCACGAACTCATTAAGCTACGCTATGATTGGCTATGATTGCAATACTGTTGTCGCATCACGGCGATAGTTAGGTCGATGCATCAAAGGTTTTTCAATATAGTTGTAGCCTATAACAGCAAACATAACAACGAATACCAACACCAGCGGGTACGTCCACACATAGGCTGTCATCGATTGGCTAAAGTCATGCAAGTGTAATAAGTTAAACCATATATACATGACCAAACCATGGGTCAGATATAAGCTATAACTTAATTCACCCAAGACCTTTAGACCTTGTTGGTATAACACGCCAAAATACGTAAAACCGTTGGCAATAAAACAAAACAGTAAGCCACAAAGTAGCATTTGCCAATAAGAATACGCCGAAGTTTCAAATAAAATAAACAGGGTTAGTAGGCATAAAGCGATTGCAAAAACCACAGGAAATTTTGCCAATAAATTTTTAAAAAAATCTTCCAACCAAACTGCAAAAAAAGCCAACAAAAATAACCAATATAGCTTGAGAGTAGTATGTGTGAAAACATAATACAAAATAGGCAAACTTATCATCAACATCGCGATATTTTGCCAATGGTTTAGTTGTTTGGGATGCGCCAATAAAAATAGTAACGGTAGGCTAAAATAAAAACCCCACTCATAAAGTAGCGTCCAAGCCGCGCCCGCGACCAGCGGCCAAGCGTAAAAATTTTTAAGCGATTGATTGTTAAAGCTTAGCCAGCGCAGTGTCCATTGCTGCCACTCAGACAGAGGTAACGGCGGGTGTTGCTGGGTGAAATAGATAGCGACGATACAGATGCCCAAAAATAAATATAGCGGCACAATGCGCTGCAGCCGAGAGCGATAAAGGTATTGCCAATCCATCCGCGGCTGTCTGAGCTTACCAAAAAATAAATATCCGGTGATTAAAAAAAACAGCGATACCGGCACACTACCCAAGTTGGTAAAAAAATCAATATTGGGTGACTGCCAGCGCCCCGTCGTTTGAAAGAAATAATTTTTAAAAAAGTGATGAGTAAATACCGATAGCGCTAAAATGCCACGGATACCATCTAATGGGGAATGGCGATGGCTGGCATCAAACCCCCCAATCATCCGTTGGGGGAGTTGATTGAGTAGCCAAGTGACAAGCGTTAAGCTCAGCACAAACACAACAGCAAGCAAAACAGTGGCAGACATAAACTTTGAGCGCTTAACGGGTTAATAATTTATCGTTTGAGTAATGTTTTATCGTTTCAGTAATTTTGCGATGGTGGCTTGCAGTAACTGATATTCTTTGATATCAAGCTGTAACCTACTAAGGAGTCGATTAATACGCTGAGGCATCACTTTAGATTGGGCGGGATTGTAGATATCTAAATTCTCCAGCAATGCCAACAGCCTATTTTCTAGCTGTAAACGCTGCTCATTTGAGATAGGCGGCTCATCCCATTGTTGGCGAAAAGTCAAATCAATGGATTTTTCAGCCGCTGTTTTTGCCGTCAATGCTAACTCTGCAGTTTCGTAAAAAACGCTGGCAATCACTTGAACCGCAGCGGCCACATTTAACACCCCATACTGCGCATTGGCAGGAATTTGAATATGGTAGTCGGCCAATTGCAGCTCTTCATTTGTTAAACCCCGATCTTCACGACCAAACACAATGGCAAGTTGCCAATTGCGATGCGGAGAGTCTGTCATTAAATCGTCAAGGTTTTGAAAATTAGTGACCATCAATTCAGCCGCTTGTCGGGGCGATAACACGGGTCTTGGAATATGGCGTTGGCGACTACTGGTAGCAATTACCCAGTGGCAATCTTGCAGGGCTTGCTCAAGGGTGTCACAAATGGTCACAGCGTCTAAAATTGCTTTGGCACCTGCCGCATGGGCATAGGCATCTTCGTCAATCGGTAGTTTGGGCGCCACCACCGTGAGCTGCGTTAGACCCATGGTGTGCATGGCGCGCGCGGCAGAGCCAATGTTGGCAGGCAATGTGGTATTCACCATTACAATGCGAATACCGGCTAAAAATGCCGCAAGGGTTGAGAAGGGTTGCTGAGAAGCGTTAGTGTCAGTCGTTACCATGGGGTGTCAAATTTCAGCCAGTCGTTACGCAATAAGCGATTGTATTTGGTCATTCACTGCATGGCATTCCGCTTTGATTTCTTCAATCAATTGTGCATGTTGGTGGATATGACCTGTGCGGCAGATTTCTTGCAGTTTATAACAAAGTTCGGTCAGCTCGGTAGCGCCAAGGTTAGAGCTAGCGCCTTTTAAGCCGTGCGCTGCATTATACCCCAAACGGTTGTCTAAGTTGGCATAAGCTGTTTCCATTTCCGATAAACGTTGTAAGCTATCTTGCATATAAGTATGCATCAAATCAACAAAATCTTCGTCAAGTAACGCTCTTAATTCTTCGAACTGTGGCAAGTTGATATGGCAGGGTTGAGTCATATGAGTTTCCTGTTGATGGGGCATTAAATAAAACATCATTGATTAAATTTGATTGGCTTATTTTAGCCCATATCTCATTGAATTTTATCAAAACTTTGATGAAAGTCAGTTTAAGGGATACAAACGTTTATCGCATGATAGGTTTATCGTCCAAATTCACCAAAATCAGACGCTAACTAAAATGTAAATGCAAATTTTCCTCATTGACCAAGCTTTTGAGTTTGCCAAAATTCTCTTCTGTTGGCACAATTTGCCAATGCGTTGGCATATTAAGATGGGCGATCGCATAGTCGTTATACACACATAGGTTAATCGGTACCCCTAATTGACCCGATGCATTGGCGGTCTGACTGTCCGCAAATTGGGCATTGTCGGCAGAGTGATTAAATTGATGCGATAAATAGTGAATTGTTGAGTTATTGGCGGTCGCTAACAATTGTTGTATTTGTTCAAACAGTGCCATATCATGACCTGCAATTTTGATGCTGATTTTTTTTAGCCAGCGTTTGCGCGCATCGGTTAAAGTCATTACCTCTTGTAGGCTGGCATAAAACGTGCCATCGCGTTCACGAATAGAGCCGTCGATGATCACCACGGTTTCCACTTTAAGCTTGTCTTTGACGCGGGCAAAGCGCTCGGCATAACAACTCACTTCGATACGACCTGTGCCGTCATCGAGCGTAATCACTGAGCGATTACCAAAGTTTGCGACATCGAGTATCAAGCCTGCAAAAAATACGGTTTCGCCATAGCTGGTTTCGCTCAAATCGCCCAATGTCTTTGGCGTATAGCGTTTTAACTCATCGCGATAACTATCAATCGGGTGGCCGGTGAGATAAAGTCCTAGCGTGTCTTTTTCGCCTTTTAAGCGCTCAGCATCTGTCCAGACTGGCTCACGGGGCAATGGGGGCGGCGCAGTGACTTCTTGTATATCGCTAAATAAATCAATCATCCCTAGGCTGTCATTGCTACGCTGTTGCTCAGCTGCTTGTACCGCTTTTGGCAATTCGGCAAGTAACGCGCCACGGATGTGATAAGCTTCATCCGCAGGCAAATCAGGTCGTAATTTTGGCGCAAAACTATCAAAACAGCCTGCTTTAACCAATGCTTCAAGGGTGCGTTTATTGACTTTTCGCGTGTCAACACGGCGGCAAAAATCATACAAATCGGTAAACTCACCGCCCGCGTTTCGCGCTTCCACGATAGACTCTACGGCACCTTCACCTACGCCTTTAATGCCGCCTAACCCATACACAATGGTCGTCGGGTTAATCGGCACAAATGCCCAATTGGAGTGGTTAACGCTAGGGTTTTCTACTTTTAAACCAAAATTTTCGCGGCAATCATTGATAAAAAACACCACGCCATCGGTATTATTCATGTCCGAGGTGATGACCGCCGCCATAAATTCGGCAGGATAGTAGTGTTTTAAATAGGCGGTTTGATAGGCTAGCACGCCGTATGCCGCTGAGTGTGATTTGTTAAACCCGTAGCCGGCAAATTTTTCCATCAAATCAAACACGCCACCTGCAAGTTTATCATCGATGCCTTGATCAATTGCCCCTTCCACAAAAATACTGCGCTGTTTTGCCATTTCTTCGGGTTTTTTCTTACCCATCGCGCGGCGTAGCATATCGGCACCGCCTAGACTATAGCCTGCCATCGCTTGCGAAATTTGCATTACCTGTTCTTGATAGACAATGACCCCATAGGTATTTTCCAGTATCGGCTCAAGTCGGTCATGGTCATAGATGACCTCTTCGCGGCCGTGTTTACGGTCAATGTACATATCGACCATCCCGGCATCGAGTGGACCCGGGCGGTACAGCGCACACATGGCGATGACGTCTTCAATATTGGTCGGTTTAAGCTTGGCCAAATATTTTTTCATGCCGGTACTTTCAAGCTGGAATACAGCGGTGGTATGGGCATCTTGTAGCAGCGTATAGGTGGGCTTATCGTCTAACGGTAAAGTCTCAAGATCAAGCGGTGGCTTCTGTTCTTTAGCGCGGCGTGCATTGATATTTTTTACTGCCGCATTAATCACCGTTAGGTTTCGTAGACCCAGAAAGTCAAATTTTACTAAGCCAACTGCTTCCACATCGTCTTTATCAAACTGACTGACGGGATGACCCTCTTCATCACAATAGATTGCGCTATAATCGGTGATTTTGGTCGGCGCAATAAGTACGCCCCCTGCATGTTTACCAACGCCCCGGGTAATCCCTTCGAGCCGTACTGCCATTTCCCAAATCTCATTGGCATCTTCATAATCCATATTGTCAGGATTGTTAAGCAAATCTTTGAGCTGCGGTTCGGCTTCAACCGCGTCAGCGAGCGAAATACCTGGGGTTTTAGGGATGAGTTTAGAGATTTTATCAGCAAGACCATACGATTTACCTTGAACGCGCGCGACATCACGTACCACCGCTTTTGCCGCCATCGTACCAAAGGTGATGATTTGGGATACCGCTTCTCGTCCGTATTTTTGCGCCACATAATCAATGACGCGGTCGCGCCCTTCGATACAAAAATCGACGTCAAAGTCTGGCATGGATACCCGCTCAGGGTTCAAAAACCGTTCAAACAGTAGGTCATATTCTAGCGGGTCTAAGTCAGTGATATTGAGCGAATACGCCACTAACGACCCCGCGCCTGAGCCACGACCAGGACCTACAGGCACATCATTGGCTTTTGACCAGCGGATAAAGTCCATCACGATTAAGAAATAACCGGGGAAACCCATATTCAAAATCGTCGTGAGTTCAAACTCCAAACGCGCATCATACGGCTTGCGTTTTTCTACCCAGCTGTCGTCGCGTTTTTCGATGGGGTAGAGTTTTTCAAGGCGTTTTTCTAGACCTTCTTGGGCAGTGCGCCGAAAGAAAGTTTCAATGGTATCGCCTTCGGGAATGGGGAATTCGGGTAAATCGTGATGACCCATGTGAATAATGACGTTACAGCGTTTTGCCAAATCCAAGGTGTTGTCAATCACCGCTGGCATGTCGCTAAACAGGGCAGTCATCTTATCTTGGGTTTTTAAATATTGCTCAGGGGAATAATCACGTGGGCGATTGGGGTCGGCAAGCACTTGCGAATTGGCGATACACACCCGTGCTTCGTGCGCTTCAAAATCATCTTCTGTTAAAAAACGCACGTCATTATGGGCAATGATAGGCACATCAAAGGCATTTGACATGCGAATGGCTTGCTCGATAAAACGGTCTTCGTTGGCACGCTGGGTGCGTTTAATGGCAAAATAGACACGATCGGCAAATGTAGTTTGCCATTGTTGTAGTAGGCTATCGGCTTTTTCTGGGTGACCTGATAACATGGCTTGACCGACGTCTGATTTTTCGGTGAATAGCACAATCACGCCTTCACTGCGCTCAAAAATCCAGTCACGCTGAATAATCGGTTTGCCCACTACTTGACCATCGACAAAGCCTTTTGACACGATATTGGTCAAATTCTTGTAGCCGATTTGGTTGCTGGCAAGTAGCGTTACTGTCGTACTATCATTTTCAAGCCATACCTCAGAGCCGATAATCGGCTTGATACCGGCATCCAAGCAAGCTTTATAGAATTTGACCGTGGCATACAGGTTGGATAAATCACTAATAGCAAGCGCCAGTTGGTTGTCGGCTTTGGCAGCTTTGACCAACGCTTTGATGCGTACAATCGAGTCAGTGATAGAAAATTCGGTGTGAATACCAAAGTGTACAAATGCCATGTATTGCCTTTATCGCGGTTTATCTTTAGCCCGCTATTATACTATGAATTGCAAAACTGCGAACCTACAAAATCAGCAACAAAATGCCTAAAAAGTATCAGTGGACGCTAAGAATTTACGATTTAATATGATAAAATAGTAGACCTTTACGCCTATAGCTTAACTGGATAGAGCAGTTGCCTCCTAAGCGACCGACGTGGGTTCAAGTCCCGCTGGGCGTACCAGTTTTTTTGACATCAAAAACTTATAAAAATAAAAAACCCAATAAAAAATTATTGGGTTTGGTTGAAAAAAGTAAAACTTAGCTTAAACGTTTGGCATTAGCGGCCACGCGGCTATAGATAGGGTGCATCCCTTTTTCTAATACATGCAGCGCTTCTTGGTTAACAGCATAAAAGAAGTTTTGCAATGAAATCGGTTGACCCAAGCTTAATTTCATACAATTTGAAAACATTAATTGCCCAATATTTTGCTGCGCAACGAGCGCTTGCCAAGCCATTTGCGTCCAAGATTCAAAAAATGCGATGGGTTTTTCAGTCACCATACGCTCCATTTCTTTCATTTCTTTGGCATTGTTGAGGGGGTTTTGTTTCGCTATCATATAGATACGGCGCTGCATGACTTGTGGTACGCGAACTGAAAAATCTTCAGATTGCTGACACATTTTTTCAACTTTTTGGTTAATATGTTCGTAGGTAGCCATAAGGACTCCATTGATAACAACAGTAAAATACAGGATTGACAGTAAAGTGTAGTGCTATTATACACTGATTTAAATTAAGTTAATAATAGCAAACTCATTGGGTATACAATAGTTACTTAACATTACGCAAATAATTAGATTTCATTTAATCAAATCATTGGTGATCGCTAACCATAATCGATGTAATCAGGGTTTTAGTTGACGTCATGAACATGAAACTATTTTATCTTTATCAAGCTAACAATGCGCCCCATCATTGGTAATAAATTCATAAAATATTAACTGATAGCTTTATCAGTGTTTATCAAAAGGTATAAAAATGACCATTCAAAGTCTTCCCTTAGTGATTACTTCGGGCGAACCTGCGGGTATTGGCATGGATATCATACTGATGCTTGCTGACAGACAGCAATTAAATCTGCCCAATCGCGCTGTCATTGTGTTGGCAGATATCAACGCGCTGCAAGAAAGGTATAGTGAGCTCAAACAAAAAGGCGCTGTAAAAGACGGATTGATGATTCAACAATTAGCGACGCATGAGTTACATGAGTTAAAAGATTTACCGCAAATTGCGCAACCCTCAGCGCATGATACTATTTTGGTGGTGGATGTGCCGACAGCACAACCTGTGGTAGCAGGGCAGCTAAATCCGCATAACGCGCCAATGGTCATCGCACAGTTGCAACTGGCGCATAAGCTCGCCATCAGCAAACAAGTCGCTGCAATTGTCACCGCGCCACTGCAAAAATCGGTGATTATGACTGTGTTGCCAGATTTTATGGGACATACCGAATTTTTTATGCAGCAGTCGGGGCTGGATAAAGTGGTGATGATGCTCGCCAATAATCTGATGAAAGTGGCTTTAGTCACCACCCATTTGCCCCTGCGTGCGGTCGCCGATGCGATTTCCCACGAAGAAGTGGCAAAAACCGTTGATATTGTCATCCATGATTGTCAGCAAAAATTTGGTCTCACTCACCCAAAAATATTGGTCTGTGGACTCAATCCTCATGCCGGGGAAAGAGGCTATCTAGGCAGAGAAGAAATTGACATCATCAATCCTGTGTTACAGCACTATCGCGATCAAGGTATTGATATTAGTTTGGCGATGCCAGCCGATACCTTGTTTACCCAAAAGCATATCGCCACTGCCGATGCCATTATCGCCATGTATCACGATCAGGGACTTGCGCCGCTCAAATCACATGGGTTTGGCGAAACCGTGAATATCACTTTAGGGTTGCCTTATATTCGCACCTCAGTCGATCATGGCACAGCACTGGATTTGGCAGGGACAGGCAAAGCGAGTGCCGATAGTCTGTATCGTGCGATTGACTATGCCAATAACATGGCGACCGCGATTGCCCACTAATCATCCTCACCGATAATTATCCTCACCGATAATTAGGCTCACAAAAAAAGCCAATCGTCATGGATTGGCTTTTTTATTGCGATATTTTAAATAGATTTTTAACTATTTTAAGCAGCTATTTAATTATTTTAAATAACTGGCAGGGTTCACTGGCGTACCCCGATATCGGATTTGGAACTCTACGGCAGGTTGATTCAAATTATTGTCCGTCCCAACGGTACCGATGGTTTGACCTGCTTGCACCGTTTGGCGCTCTTGTACAGCAAAATTTCCCAAATGCGCATAGGCACTAATGTAGTCGCTGTTGTGCTGAATCAATATCAATTTGCCATATTCTGGCAAATCACTACCGACATACAGCACCGTACCTGGCTGGCTGGCGACAACATTTGCCCCTGCTTGTCCGCCAAACCACATACCTAACGTACCTGTTTGCTGGTTAAACGGCCGCAATAGATTGCCATTCGTAGGACGTAACCAACCTTGTGACAAGCTGCTGGTTGGCACGATGACTTGGTTTGGCATCGGTAACGGGGTTGATAAGTTATTGGCTTGTCTAGGTGGGTAATAAGTCGGGTTAGACGGGCGGGATGATTGATTGACCGTCACAGGGCGAATGGTCGTTGGGCGATAAGAAGTGGGACTACTTGCTGAGGTTAAAATCAAGCGTTGCCCTGGATAAATCGTATAGTTGCTATCGAGCCCGTTGAGCGCACCAACCCGACGATAATCCAATCCATAAGTGGCGGCGATTTTGCTTAAAGTATCGCCGTTTCTGACAATATAATAGTTGGGCACACCCCGTACATACACAGGGCGCTTATCCACGGTCGCGATCTTCTGTGAAGCGCAAGCGGTCATCAACACCGCCGTACAGGCTATCGCACTAATTTTTACCAGTTTGGGCGTGCACAGTGTTTTATAAGTGGCAAACATAACAGTCATTCCTAGCAAGTGATACAAAAAAAATTACAACAAGTCAGGGTATAGTAACTAACTTTTAACCACTTACAAAGTAACTGAAGTGAACAACAACGTTTCTTTGCCAAACGATAACAAATAGCAACATTTTGGACTCAAATGAAAACCTGGCGCAAAATCCCTTGTTTATCCATTGCTTACCATCCATCCGTTGCCTAGCATTCCTAAAAATTTGTACGGACTATTTAACTTAATAGGGCGATTAAATAGGCTGATTGAACAGGGCAATAGGGTGTTATTCATGGGTCATAATTGGCTTGGCAGGGCTGTATTTTTTTAGTTTTAAAAATAGCCAAATGCCTATGACCAAATTTATCACCCCGACAATCGCAAATAGCATCGGCAGGCTCACGTTAACTAGCGTCAAACAAACAATCGAAAAAATCGCCGAACCCACCATAAATACGGCATTTAAAATATTGTTGGCACCGATAATGCGAGCACGGCTTGTTTCAGGTGAATAAGCTTGCATATAAGCGTATAAAGGTACAATATAAATACCGCCTGAAAAACCCAATAAAAACAAATCGACAAACACACGAATAGCACCTTGCGTGGCAAAAATCATACCGATACTATAGTGCGCGCTGTTGGCGAGGGGCGGCAAATGCATCGCTGAAAGCGTGAAGTATAAGTCAATCGCAAAAATCGTCAATCCTGCAATCCCAAAGGGCAACAGCTTTAAACTCACTTGGTTTTTAGTCAACGTTTTACATAACAGTGAGCCGAGCGCCGTACCGACAGAAAACAGCGTCAATAAAAATATCACGACGCTTTCATCGCCTAGCAAAATAGACTTGCTAAATTCAGGTACTTGGGTCAAAAACGTGGCACCATAAAACCAAAACCAACTATTACCCAAAATGGTAAACCACATAATCGGTAAGCGATATAAATTGGCAATGGTTTGCCAGCTAGTACGAAAGATATTCCAGTCGATGGTCAAATCAGGCTGTGGCGCAGTCATGACGGGAATAAACCGAGAAGCCAAGTAGCCCATAATCGCCACAAAAACCGTCACCCCAGATATCCAAAACAGCGGACTGTCTAATTTCATCAATACGCCAGCCAGCATCATCCCTGTCAAAATAGCCAGTGACGTGCCCATTTGGAACAGCCCATTGGCTCCTACCAACTCATCGGTAGTCATGGCTTGGGGTAGATAAGCATATTTGATAGGACCAAAAAACGTCGAATGGGTACCCATCAAAAATAACGCCACAAATAATAGCGGATAAATCTCAAACACAAACCCAAATGCGGCAACTACCATGATGACGATTTCAAGGATTTTAATCAGCCTTGTCAGCCAAGATTTTTCATATTTATCAGCAATTTGACCCGCCAAGGCGGAAAACAAAAAAAACGGCAATACAAATAGCATCGCCGCCAGATTGTTGAGCAAACTGACACGCATCCCCAATTTTGCCGCTGCCATAAAGGTCAGTACTAGAATCAAACCTTGCTTAAATACATTGTCATTAAATGCCCCTAAAAACTGGGTAGCAAACATGGCGCTAAAGCGTTTGTATTTAAAAAGCGCAAATTGGGTACTCATGAGCAATCCTAGAAATGTCTGATGATGACTATCTTAACAAATATTTTACAAAGGGTTGCGAAAATGTTTGGTTAGTAAAATGTTTATGCTAAAATCGCCTAGTGCTCGCTCAAGGATTTGATTTTTATCATGAAACCAATAAATTTGCTACCCTATCGTCCGTCAATCGCATTGACCGATAACCCGTTTAGTTTTGTTCATGCCATTTCTCTACTATCGTCAAATCCTTATCAAAGCCCGACCCAATCTAGCGTATCAAACCATTCGCTGTTTCGCTTGACACCCATACGTTTGGCCATTGCTTTGGTTGGTATGGGTGTGGTGCCTGCTTGGGGGGCACAAACGCCAACAATAACAATGCCAGCTACTGTTAGTAGTTCAGCTAATAGCTCAGCAACGAATAGCACGCTAACCACGAACAGCGCAGCGCACACGACCGCCAATGACAGCAAGGGCACCACGGCAACGCAAAATACCACGCCTGCGGCAACTGGGCAAGATAGTATCACTACCGATGCCAACACCGCTCAGCCTTATCTGTATCAACTCAATCAGCAGCGTGTTGAAGATAAAATTGGACAACAACTCGATAATCAGACCTTGGCAGACTTTAATAATTTTAACCAACCTGTGGCGACGTTGAAACAAAACCAACCTAGTGTCGGCTACAGTAAAGCATTAGACCAAACAACGCCGCAGTCGGTTGCCAATCAAATCAACAATAGCAAGCCTGCACCCAGGGCAACCGTGAACACTCAGGCGCAAGCACAAATCACTGAGCAGCTAACCACCGAAAAACAGAATTTCGACGCGATTAATCAAAAGGTGAGCGAGCAAACCAATTTATCTAATCAAAATATCGCTAACCAAAATGTTGCTAATCAGAATGTTAGTAATCAAGGCGTTGCCAATGATGCCAGCAATATCAAATCCACCGACACCATCAATCCCAATGATTACTTGCCCGCCTATCAACAGCAAACAACGGCATTGACCACCCCACAAGCCAACTCAACCGTGACCGCAGAGTCGCAAGGCATCGTGGCGCGTTTGAAGAACAAAATCATTGGTCGCGGCGAAGGGCTCAACTATATTGATATCAGCTTTGCCAATGCAGATGCCAAACTTGAGCCTGCGCGCAATATCAAGGCAGCATTGGAAAAAGTGACCGTCGAATCGGTGTCGGATTTTAATGCCAGTGTGAACAAATTACGCCAAATTGCCAAAGATGCGGCAGAGGCGGTGGGTTTTTATGACACTAAAATCGCTTTCAAACATTTAGGCAAAGACAATATCCAAGTCAGCTTAGAGGTCGGCAAACCCGTCATCGTGCAAAATCGCATCATTGATATCCGTGGTGAAGGTGGGGAAGGCGATAACGCCCTGCCGGTGTATCCTGTGATAGAAAAAGAAATCCCGCCCAAAGAAGGGGATGTGTTCAGTCATGGTATCTATAAAGCCGCAAAGGCCACGATTGAAGGCGTCGCGCAGACCAATGGTTACTTCGATGCCAAATGGCTCAATAGTTCGGTGGATATTATTTTGCCGGACAATACCGCGGATGTTGACCTAATTTATGACACAAAGACTCGCTATCACTTTGATGATGTAAAAATATACAGCATTGATAAACAAGGCAATTTGACCGATGACCCCGATAAACTGCCTTTAAAGCCAAAGCTAATGAAAGCCTTAATGACGTACCAAAAAGGCGATGCCTACTATCAACCCTTTGTCAGCGAATTTACCAACAATTTGACAGCCACCCGTTATTTTAATGGGGTGGATGTGGATGTCATCATGCCATCGGACGAAGCAGCAAGCGATATCGCATTTGAACAATCTGGCTCGGCGACACTCAGCAATGCCAACACCAGTAATACGACAGCCGACAATACCGCGGACACTTCTGATACATCTGCCGGTATTTTACCTACCAAGTCAACCGATCAAAGTCTCGCATCTCAAAGTAATTTAGATCAAATCAACTCCGCTCAAAGTAACTCATCTGAACTTCAATCCGCAGGTACTGTCGATAGCACGACACAAAAAACCGTCAATCAGGTGCAAGACCCCAATGACATTGCGCCGATTCAATTTGAAGTCGATGACTCGACCGAACAACGTCTCAATGCCATCAGCCGAAAAGCCAAAAACTTATTGGCCGCACCCGAAGATATGGAGTTATCACCCGAGGCTGAAAATAAAAGTAAAAATCCGCTGGTGGTCATTGCCAATGTGGTCAGTAAAACGGCAAAAAAACTGGATAAAGACAAAGACTTACCCATTAAACCACGAGAAGACCAAGTCATACCAAAGCTCACGCCACAACAAGTGTATGAAACAAAGCAAATCCCAACCTATGTGGTACTCAATGCCACCAAGCCGCATGAGGCACAGTTGGGTTTGGGTTATGAAACGGACGTAGGCGTGCGCTTGACTGGTAAATATCAAAACAACTTGGTTAACCGAAGTGGTCTGCAGACTGGGGCATCAGTAGCATTATCTAAAGTCGATCAAGCGGTGGAATTTACTGCCAGTTTACCCTATAAGCATCCCCTCAACGATAAACTAACAGGCACAGTCGGCTATCAACACAAAGAAGTTGATGACCTAGTCAACACCTTTGAAGCGGACACGGTCTATGCCAGTATCGCCCGCAATATTTATCATGATAGTGGTTGGAATCGCACCTATTCGCTGCGCTACCGCGGCGATAAACTCACAGTCGATCCTGAAAAATATAGCACCGATAGCTTGCCTTATCCTTTTAACAACTACGCATCGGATTATACCCAACAAGCCTTGTTAGCGGGTTATGCAATTAATAAAACGGTAGCAGACAATATGCTGACGCCAATGTGGGGTTATAGCCAACGTTATTCGCTTGAAGTCGGTGCTAAAGGGGCACTGAGTGACACCAATATGGCCATTCTACGTGCGGGTGGTACTGGGATGTATACTTTTGGCAAAGATAACAAACAACAAGTGATTGGGCGACTGGATTTGGGTTATCTATATAGCGGTGATTTTTATGATGTGCCTTACCGTTCACGCTTTTTTGCCGGCGGTGATTCTAGTATCCGCGGCTACAACACCGATAGTTTAGGACCGACCTATGGTGGCGAAAATTTCTTAGTCGGCGGTGATGCGTTAGCAGTAGGGTCGGCAGAGTATAACTATGAGTTTAGACCGAGTTTTCGGGGCGCTGTGTTTACCGACTTTGGTAATGCGTATGATACGACTGGCGAATATGATAACGCAACGGCGGTCAGTATTGGTACAGGAATCCGCTGGCAATCACCGATAGGCTTGGTACGGCTCGATGTGGCAAAAGGTCTGACCGGGGATAACAACGATGTCCGTTTACATTTCTTTATCGGTTCACCGCTATAATAATTTGGCTAAAAATTATTGCATTATTTTGTGCAAGGTTTTTAGTTAAGATTTTTGGATAAAAGTTTGCTAGTATGTGAGGTTTATCCAATATACCGCCCATATACAGCGCATACAACCTGTGTTTTTGTAGTTAGCCAACGATTGATTTGCGATATTAATGAAAGACGATAATAACAACGACTCATTGCCCGAAGATGTCACCAAGCCTGATGATGAATCGTTGGTAGATAACAACCTAGACACTAAAAATCTAGACACTAAAAGTCCAGACGGTGAAGATTTAGACCCTGCAAAAAAAGAGGTGGGTTGGCTTCGGCACTGGTATCGGCAGGGTCTTGTCACTAAAATTGTTATTGTGTTAGCCGTTATTTTGATTGCAATTTTGTTAGGGGCTTATTATGCCGTCGGCACCCCGTGGGGTACACGGTTACTTATCAATGCCATCGTTCAAGAAACAGGTATCAGCCTAACATACGGCAAAGGCAATCTTCGCGATGGCATTTGGGTTTACGATCTTAAAATTCCTGATAAACCGCCAAAAAATTATGTTGAAGTCACCGTCGATAAAGCCTATGTCAAAATTGGCTGGCGCGCCCTTATCAATAAACAAGTGCATCTGCGTGAAGCCAACATCAATCGCATGGTCATCACCTACAAAAAACCACCTTCCAATAAACCCTTTGATTACCCACGCATTGCGCTGCCTGTTAACTTAACCTTAGATGACGTACAAGCGAATTTAGTGCGTTATCAGCAAGTGACCCGCGACCCCATCGATTTTAAACAAGCCCATATCCAAGATTTTACTTGGTATGATACCCAAATCACGGTTGGCGAAGGTAAATTGGCATATAACAATTTATTAAGCGTTGATAAAGTCAAAGGCAAAATTGACCTGCAGCATGATTATCCGCTGGATGTGACAGGACTGGTTATTGTCAATTCATTGTCAAAAGTGTATGTCGATGCGCTTGATACTCATGCCACAGGCAGTTTGAAATTTTTGACCGCGGATATAAAAAGTAAATACAATCAATCGGATGTTACTGGGCATTTAACGGCGCAGCCGATGGATAAAAATGCGCCATTTAATGCCAAACTTGAATGGAAAGATGTGTTATTACCCTATGCCACCAGTCAAAACATCCACCTAAAAAATGGACTAGCGACCGCGACAGGCGTGACCAATAATATCCAGCTGCGTATCAATACTGATTTGACTGCCAAAGATATCCCCGATGGGCATTATCAAGGCCGCGGCGTGATTGCCAATCAAAAACTCAGTATCGAATACCTCACGGCTAAGGTCGCGCAAGGCACATTGACCAGTCAAGGCACGATTGATTGGCATGACCGCACCCGTATTGCCCTGATGAATACGGGGAATGGCTTTAAGATTCGTCAGTTGTTGTCAAAAGACATCGCCCCCTATGCGCCAGAGACCTTAACAGGCAAATTAGGCATCGTCTATGATGTGGCAACCGATAAATTGCCGATGCAAGTACGGGCAAATCTGCGCCAAGATGATGGTGAAATTATCAATGCCGATATCCGACAAGCCAAAGGCAACCATAAACCTTATACTATCGATGCCAATTGGCAACAGCTGATACGTCACAATCTACCGAGCATTGGCGAGCTTAACAGTCCCAATGGCAAAGCGCACGTGATTTTTCAGCCGGCAGACGGCAAGCGACCCAGCAGTGTACAAGCCCAAGTCAATGCCAATATCCTAAAGCTCAATCAAGCCCCAAGCGGTCATTACCAAGTCAATGTCAACAAAACAGGTCAGATAGTTGATATCACTCAATTGCTGTATCAAGGCGTGGCAGGTAATTTGGCAGGCAATGGTAAAATCAAACTTGCCAGCGGCAATCAGCCGTTAGCTTGGCAAATCAATGCCAAAGCCAATCATTTAAATGCCCACAGCATTTTAAATAGCATCCCGCTGCAAGACTTGACGGGCAATGTGGTTGCCAGCGGTACCCTGCAACAGCTCCGCCAAGCCAATCGAGCAGTTGTGACCCGTCATGATGTCACTATCAACCAAATTGACATGACAGGGGATTTATTGGGCGCCAACAATAGCAAAAAACACTTAGCGTTAAAAGGCGCAGGCAAAGTACGTGCCGATCTACTGGGCAATAAGTTATCTTATATCGCCGCCAAATTTGATGGTAGCCTCAACGCGCCAAACGTACCCGCAGGCGTGTTTAAATTTGATATTGCAGGCACGCCACAACAGCTCAAAATTAATCAATTTAGCCATCAAGGTAAAGAAGGGTATATCAACGCCAACGGTAGCTTTGATATGAGCAATGGTGCCGGCTGGCATATCAATGCTGACATGAAAAATTTTGATGCCAGCTATTTTGTGCCAAGTCTGCCAAGCCAAATCACCGGCACCATCAATACCGATGGCTACTGGCGGGCAGGCGCTCAGTACATTCATATCGCCAATATGAATCTCACAGGCAGGCTAAAAAACCAACCGTTATTGGCGACAGGTCAATTGACCGCAAAACTGAATTTGCCAAAAGATCTAAGTAGTCTGCGTCAAGTCATTGAAAATAGCGCCAATAGTCAAAAATACGGACACATCCGCCGTCTTATTGAAAGTCTGCAAGCCAATAATCTATTGGTACAATGGGGTAGCAATCGTATCACCGCCAATGGTAACCAAAACCAACTGGTGACCAGTGTCGATATCAGCACACTCAATCAGCTCATGCCGCAGCTAAAAGGTATTGTTAAAGGTGGTATTGTCTTAACCCAAGATAACAACCAAGCACTGCCTAATATCTATGTGGATTTAGTCGGGCGTAACATTTCACTGCCAAACTTTGTGGTACTCGATGCCAAAATCACCGGCAAATTGGTCAATCTTGCCAAATCACCCAGTCAGTTGCAATTGACTGCAACGGGTATCAATATCGCTAATCAACCGCTGCGCTCTTTGCAACTGTATTTTAACGGTACCCAAGACAATCACACCTTGGATGTCAAAGCAGATAGTACCAAAGGACAAGTACAAGCGACGCTCAAAGGTCGTATCGATCTTGCCAAAAAACAGTGGTCGGGTATGCTCGGTAATGGACAAATTGGTACCAAATATGCCAAGTTGCAACAGCTACAACCCGCCCAAATGCTATTTGGCTGGCAAAACCTAAATGTACAAATGGCGGCACACTGCTGGAAAATGGTGGGTCAAAACGGCAGTCTGTGTCTAAAAAACAACCTTGTGGTCAGTAATGGGCAAGGCAATGTCGATGTCAGCTTGCAACAAATTGATAGCCAAATTTTCTCTGTGGTGATGCCGCGTGATATCGCTTGGTCAGGAAAACTCAACGGCACCGCACTCGTTCATTGGCAGAAAAACCAACGACCCAGTATCAATGCCAGCTTCTTTACCGATAACGGGGTATTTGGCACCGCCGCACAAACCCCTGAAGAAAATCCAACGACCATTGCCTATGAGCGTATCAGTGTCATCGCCCGTTCAACCGCAGAAGGGCCAAAACTTCGCGCAGATATCAAAACCGCCAATGGCGCGGGCAACGGGTATTTGGATGCCACTGTCAATCCCTACATACAGTCAAAACCGATTTCAGGCACTGTTGTTTTTCAAGATATTGACTTGGCGGTATTTAAACCTTTCTTCCCATCGTTTGAACGCTTGACAGGTAACGGTCTAGTGGCAGGTAAAATCAGCGGCTCATTAATGCAGCCCAAATTTGTTGGCGATATTGAGCTACAAGACGCCGGCCTTAGCATCACAGGCGTGCCGATGCGCTTTGATAAGATTAATGTGTTATCGCACGTGGCAGGCAATCAAGCCTCTATCAATGGGTCTTTTGCCAGTGCAGGCGATGGTCAAGGTACCATTACTGGTACAGTTGACTGGACACATGAGCTGCAGGCCAAGCTGAAGTTGCAAGGTAAAGCGCTGCAAGTGAGTCAGCCACCTGAAATTACTGCCATTATTAATCCAATTTTTGATGTGATTGTCAAACCTAGCCAGCGCTACGTGAATATCGTAGGCGTGGTTGATGTGCCTCGTGCCACCATTCGCCCACCTGAAACCACAAGCAATGTGGTGAGCAAATCCCCAGATGTTAACGTGATTGATAGACGCTTGATGGGTCAGATTGATGATGTGCTAAAAGTCACTCAACCCTGGAGCATCAACGCAGATGTGGGTGTGGATCTCGGCGAGCGCGTAAGCTTCCAAGGTTTTGGGGCACGCTTGCCATTGGCGGGTGCACTGCATATTACCCAGCGCGGTCAAGGCACCATGAAAGCAGAAGGGGTGGTACAAGTATCACGCCGCTCAAAAGTCGAAGTATTTGGGCAAAGCTTGACTCTAAACTTTGCGCAAGTTCGGTTCAATGGTGAAGTGATGAAACCACTGCTAAACGTAGAGGCAGTAAAAGACGTGCAAGGCGTACAAGTGGGTGTCAAAGTCAAAGGCAGCACCAGTGCGCCAAATATTACCGTGTTTAATAATGGCGGACTCAGTGAACAGCAGGCGATGAATGCGTGGGTGACAGGTAGTCTAAATAACAATTCAGGTCAAAATACCAACGAACAAGACTTTAGAAACCGCGTTAACAATACCATTGCCGCAGCAGGGTTAAGTTATGGCTTAAGCGGGACGCGCCAATTTACCAACCAAATTGGTCGGGCGTTTGGGTTGCAGCGTTTAACGTTAGATGCCAATGGCTCGGGCAATGACACCTTGGTCAGTCTAACGGGGTATATCACCCCAGACTTGTTTATACGTTATGGGGTAGGCGTGTTCACCTCGCAGCCTGAGCTCAGTATGCGTTATCAATTAACAAGACGCTTGTATATTGAGTCTAAATCTGCCATCAATAACTCTGTCGATTTGATTTATAACTGGCGCTATTAATGGGTTGATAAACAGTAAAAAGGCTGAGTTAATGCTCAGCCTTTTTTGGTTTCACTGTTTGTTGGTTTCACGGTTTGTTGGTTTTACTGTTTTTTAGCTTAAGTTTTGGTTAAGGACACCAATTACGCACACCATAAAACAGCACTTGCGCCTGTTTGATACAGCGATTGAGATAATCTTGTTTACCTTGTACCTCGGTGGGGTCAAATTTGAGCCATTGATACACCCAAGAAAAATACATATTCACGCCCATATCCGCAATCAGCAGGCGCACTTCTTGATTTAAATGTCCAAAGGCAGGTTGCATCGCCAAATCATCGGTCATGATTTGCGCAAACAAGCTGATTTGCTCATCAAGTGCATTTTGCACAGCTTGGTTGCCACCATAGCGCTCAGAGACAATAAAGTGCCAGTGCAATGACGCGTGCTCCACACTTTCTAAAAAGAAACGCACGCTTGAGGCAATTTGCCCTTCATGCGTTCGGGTGCGACCCAGCTGCAAATGATCGCGCAGACTTTGCAGCGTGTGACCGAGTTCTTCATTGACTAAGCAGGTGCCAAGCTCATCGATATCCTGAAAATGTCGATAAAAAGCCGTTGGCACTACGCCCACTTCGCGGCTAATCTGGCGAAGTGAAATCGACGAAAACGCATGCCCTGACCTCGATAACTGAAGCACCGATTGAAAAAAGGCTTGACGGGTTTGGCGTTTTTGCAAGTCACGGCTAGTCATTAGGTATCCAATCAGCGGGTTAAATAAGGAAAAATATTCTAAGCCGAAAACGCCAAATATACAATCGTTGACGATTGACGATTGACGATTGATGATTGAAGCTCAGCGATGAGGTTTAAATATTCACCGACCAATTGCCCTTTAACGCTTGCGCGAGCCGATAGGCTTCATGATCATTCATGCCAGTCAGCATGTCTAAAATACACAATATATTTTGATAAACATCATCCCCTAATTGCCGACTAACATTGCTTAAATGGGCATTTAATAGATTAAGCAGTCGTAATTGCTCAAACTGAGCAATACTGTCTGCTGAATTACCCGTCAACGCGAGCGGCATAAACGCATCAAGTAGCGTATGTAAACAGCGGTTTGACATGATTTCAACGCGTACTTTGCTTGGATGTTGAAAAATACGGGTATGGGCTAGGCTTTTGGCTTCACTGATACTACTGCGTACATTATTCGGGCAGTAGTCAAATAAGCTGCCCGTCAGCTCACCTGCCAATAAAGCAGCTTGGTTGGCAACAAAGGCATCAGTGACTTTGTCTACCAATCGCCGCATTGCTCGACCCCGTAGCGCGGCTAATTTTTGGCTGATAGGCGCATTGGTCATGACTTCAGGCGGTACGCCAAGCCGTTTACCGACGAGTTTGAGCAGTAGTGGCTCAACTTCATGATACTCTAACATACCTAGTAAAATCCCATCTTCCAAATCAATCAGCGCATAACAGATATCATCGGCGGCTTCTAGCAAATAAGCCAATGGATGCCGCGCATAACCCCTTTGGGTTTTGGGTAATTGCAGCTGCTCTGCCAAATCATGCAAAAACGGCGCTTCACTTTCAAAGCAGCCAAATTTCTTGAGCGTTAAGGGCGAGGGCAGTGCGTCACTGTCACTGACTGGGTTGATAGGGGTGGAAAGATAAGGGTATTTCATAAAAGCGCCCAGCGTTGCCGCTGTCAAGCGCATGCCACCTGCATCAGGATGATGCTCGTTACGGGTCAGCAGTCGAAAGCCTTGCGCATTGCCTTCATACGCTAATAAATCTATTCGCTGGCGTGGGGTAAGCCGCCTTAGATACTGGCGCTGGGCAGGCTGAAAAAACCAATCTCGAATCGCCTGTTCACCCGCATGCCCAAACGGGGGATTACCGATGTCATGTGCCAAACAAGCTGCCTGCACAATGACTCCCATGTCCGAAATCGTAAAGCCGCTTGGCAAGTCATTACCGAGTTTCTCCGCGCTCATCATCCCTAGTGAGCGCCCAATACAAGATACTTCAAGCGAATGGGTTAAGCGGGTATGAATACCCATCTCATGGGTTAACGGATGCACTTGGGTTTTTTGATTCAATTGGCGAAAAGATTGCGAAAAAACCAGCCTGTCATAGTCCTTATGAAATGCCGTCCTTGACATCTTGGATTGGGTAAACTGATTGCTATGATAGATAGGTTTGGCAGATAACAGCGCTTGCCATTGCTTGTGTGTATTTTTTTTCATTATTATTTTCAGTCTTACAGAAAAATGGGGTGGATGGGATTAACTAACTAGCTAATTGATTCTAGCTAGATAATTGATTATTAACCAGTTTGGATGAATATTTTTTCAAAAGTTTGATGACACTATACCATTTATCGCAAAAAAATGACCAAATAGGAATTTTTCTGATAAAACAATTGTGTAATTTTTTATTATTGTTATAATTTAGTAACAAATACATTGTAGAATGTAATCACCATAAGATAAATGTAATATTTGATTACCTTTGTAAATTGCTTTTGTAGCCCTACCACGCATAGTTTTCGGTCTATGTCGTATATGGATAGTTGCTAAGTAACACGATGAAATTTAATCGGTTAAATTTCAAATTTTTTAGGACATAAGTTATGATCCATCAAGTGAACGATACTAAAGGCACCGATGATAGTGTAGAAATGACGCGCCATCACTCCAAAATCAACATTCATAGTGTTGTACTGGTAATTATGTTAGCGCTCGTGGTGACATTTTTGATGGTGGTGGGGGTCAGTTATCTGTATGAAGCTAACAACTTAAAAGGACAGTCATCAAAATATTTTTGTCCGTCAGCGTCTGCCGTACAAGTGGGTATATGCATTAAAAGCTAATAGTGGGTTTGCTATTAGGCGTGAATGGTTATTATATCTGCCGACTGGGTTAATCCAGTCGGTTTTTTAATGGCTAAATTAAAACGCTTTGAATTAAAATGCTTTTAATTGATATGCTTTGAATTAAAGCGTTTTGAGCTGATAAATGCCGGCAAAAATTTGCCCCATTTTTTTATATTTAAGTGGCTCAAGTGACGCGGTAAAAGATTCTAACAGGTGGCTATGATCTTGATCGCTTTCGATATACAGTAATGTCTGTGAATGGATTAACTGATGGTTGATTAACCCATGCAAAATTGTCCCCCATAACGCTAGTTGATAAGGCGGGTCGATAAACACCACATCAAACGGCTCGGTGTTTGCCAGTTGGGGCAAAGCTTGTTGTATCGTAGCTTCCATTGTCACAATTTTTGTATCAGCAATACCTAACAGGGATTGGGTGGCTTTAATGTGCCTACATTGCTCATGGTTAGGCTCGATAGAAGTTAACTGCTTGGCACCCCGCGACAAGGCTTCAAAACCGAGCACCCCACTACCAGCACAGCAATCTAGTACCTTGGCATTGACTAAATCATCGGCAAGCCAGTTAAATATTGTCTCTCGGACACGGTCGGGGGTTGGTCGCAACCCATCGGCATCGATAAACGCTACCAAACGCCGACGATACTCGCCGCCGATAATACGCACGTGAGAAACTGGCGGGGATTTGGTCGCTTTATTGGGTCGTTTGCTAATTTTGGACATCATAGTTCGGACATCATAGTTTGGACAGCTGCATTACGTCAGTCAGCGCCACCCACTGCAGTGAGTTTGGCGGTATTGGGTTTTGCGATAATAGGTTTACCTGACAAAACTAACGCTGCCCGTTGCAATTTGGCAGCTTGTTTTTCGGCATTGATTTTGACAAGTTCTTCAGGGGACGGTGGCACAATCGGTTTTTTGATTTTATCAATGAGCCAGTAATCCATCATTTTACGCACAATTGGCGCTACCCAGCCACCATGGCGCCCATTTTCTACGATAACGGCAATGGCAATTTGCGGGTTTTCTACTGGGGCAAAACCAACAAACCAGCCATGATCCCAGTGACGCGAGTCAAGCGCGGCTTCGTTATAGCGTTTACCTTGTGCGATAGATTTGACCTGCGCTGTGCCTGTTTTGCCAGCGATGCGATAAGTTGGCGTGTAAATATTATGCGCTGTGCCTTTTTTGACCACATCTTCCATCGCTAGGTGCATACGCTGCCAATCATTGGGGTTACCGTTGTATTGAATTTTACCATCGGGCTTTTCAATAGGGGTGACATGTTCGGCACCGGTGGATTTTTTAAGCAGATGGGGGGTTAAATGCTGTCCATCACCGGCTAGCATGGCGATACCATTGGCAATCTGTAAGGGTGTCGCCAAAAAATACCCTTGCCCAATACTCACAGAAATGGTTTCCCCAGGCAACCAGGCTTTTTTGTAAGTTTTCATTTTCCATTCAGTAGAAGGGTAGACGCCGGTTTTCTCTCCCGGCAAATCAATCCCTGTTTTACTACCAAAATTAAAACGCGTCATCCAATCATGAAGCCGGTCAATACCGAGTTGATAAGACAGCTTGTAGTAGTAGGTATCGACAGATTCGACCACGGATTTATGCAAATTGACGTTACCATGCCCTGATTTTTTCCAGTCACGAAATTTATGGCTATCGCCAGGCAGACTAAAATAACCCGGATCATAAATACTACTGTCCCATCCCATCATGCCGTAATGAATCCCTGCCAAACCCTCAATCGGTTTGATAGAAGAACCCGGGGGATATTGTCCTTGCAGCGCGCGATTGTACAGTGGCATGTCGGGGTCTTGTTGCAGCGCCTTGTATTCTCTGCTACTAATCCCAGTGATAAAGGGGTTGGGGTCAAAACTTGGGTTACTGACAAAGGCTAAAATCTCGCCAGTGTTGGGGTCAATTGCCACTGCCGCGCCGCGTTTGCCATTTAACAAATCGCTGGTCAATTTTTGCAAGCCATAATCAAGGCTTAGATAAATATCATTGCCGGGAATGGGCGGTTTGGTATCGAGTTTTTTGATGATATCACCATAAGCATTGGTTTCAATTGACTGATAACCGGGTTTGCCCAGTAGCAGCGGCTCGTAATATTTTTCAATCCCTGTTTTACCAATCAAGTCGGTGCCTGCATACAGCTTTTTATCCAGCTTTTTACTGTCGTTGTCGCTGATACGCCCAACATAGCCAATCACATGGGCAAACAAATCACTGTAGGGATAGGTGCGCGTGAGTTTACTTTGAATCGTCACGCCTTTAAAAAACGGTTTACGTTCACTAAACTGGGCAACTTGCTGTTCGGTAAGTCCAATTTTAATGGTGACAGGTTCGTTTTTACTTTTTTTAAGGGCTTTTGAAGCTTCACTGATTTCTTCAGGTGTCAACTGAAAAATCGGGGTGAGTAGTGCCAAGGTATTATCAGGATTGTCAATCTCATCAGGACTGATGACAGCGGTAAAAACAGGCTGGTTATCTGCCAAAATCACGCCGTTACGATCATAAATGTAGCCGCGACTGGGCGGCGCAGAAACCAGCTTGATACGATTATTGTCAGACTGGGTGACGTACTGGTCGTGGGTATAAATTTGTAGATAAGCATAGCGTACAATCAAGCCAACCAAGCCCAAAAAAACAAACACCGATGCCAAAATTACCCGGCGGCGAAAGATAAGATTTTCACGTTGCATATCTGAAGAATGGGGTGGTTTCATAAGCGGGTAACAGCAATTAGAACGGTTTTAAAAAGGGTCGCGGTGCGATGAATGTTTAGCTTAATGCAAATATAGGGATATCACCCAGCTACTAAGCTCCTATATGGGTGGCTTAAGTATGGGTGGCTTAAATCTGATGGCTTAAGTCAAAATTTAAGAGCGATATACTAGCATAAAATATGGCAAATAAGCATGCCCAAATCCTGCCAAAATCGCAAATAACTAACGGCTGCCGTCAAAACAACTGTATCAAATTATGATAGCCGCATTGACGGCAATATGGATGATAACATACGGACTCAAAACCGCTAAAAATACAACTTCTTCAGGTAAAATATATCTTTCTGTGCTAAAATCTAGCAGTTTGAACGCACCCATATTCACGCACCCATACTACAGACGTTGTCAAGCAAACCTTGTAATGTCATCTCGGTTTTATGGTCCTTTGATTTTAGCTTTTTCACCATGTGAGCTTTTTTGATATGTTTGCAGAAATTTGGCACAAGCTTGCAACCCATCCGCAATTTTTCGCCATGCTGACCATTCCATTTGTGACAGCAATCGTGACTTGGGCGCATGTATGGATGGCGCTCAAGATGCTATTTTATCCCATTCATTTTTGGGGGATTAAGATTCAAGGCTTCCCAGGCGGCGGTATCGGCTGGCAGGGCATTGTGCCACGCAAAGCGGGTAAAATATCTGGGATTATCGTTGACCAAACTTTATCCAAGCTTGGCTCGCTCGATGAGTTTTTCCAAGCCATGCACCCTGAAGAAGTGGCGGATTTTATCAGCCAAACCATGAACCAAAACTTGGATTTGCTGATTGATGAAATCATGAATGAGCGCTCGGCAACGCTGTGGGCGAATTTGCCTTTTGCTGTCAAACGCCGTATCTATGCGTATGGACACGAGCAATTGCCAGCTATCATGAAAAATCTGGTGCTCGACTTGACCTACAATGTCGAAAACTTGGTTGATATGCGCGAGATGATTGTCAACAAGATGGAAAGCGACCGTGCGCTGATGGTGCGGATGTTTCTCAAAGTAGGTCAAAAAGAGATTAATTTTATTTGGCATATCAGTGCGCTGATTGGGTTTGTATTTGGTATTTTGCAGATGGCGATTTTTTGGTTTGTGCCGCAGCATTGGACGGTGCCGTTTTTTGCCGCGATTTGGGGGCTATTGACCAACTGGATTGCCATTTGGATGGTGTTTAATCCGATTGAGCCGCATTATTATCGCTATCCCAAATTTTTTAGTTTTAGCAAATCGCTGCCATTTATTCGCTTTGAAAAACCGCACATGGGACAATTTAACTGGCAAGGTGGTTTTATGAAACGCCAACCTGAGGTCTCTGAGGTGTTTGCTGAGATTGTGGTCAAAGATTTGGTCACGCTCAAAAACATCATGCATGAAATGATGTATGGCAGCCGTGCGATGCAAACGCGTGAGCTGATTAAAAAACACCTAAACCCAATTTTGGAATCACAGGTGATTCAAACAAGCTTGAAATTTGGTTTGGGTCGTAAAGAGTTTGGTCAGCTCAGACACGTGATTATTGATAAGTCAATTGCAGCGACTATGGTGCCGATGAGTAATCCTGAGCTAAACCTTAGCCGCGCAGAAAAAATCTTTGGGCTGTTTCGAGACCGTATTCGCGCATTGACGCCCAATGAATTTCAAAATCTGTTGCGTCCTGCCTTTCGTGAAGATGAATTAACACTGATTATTTTGGGCGGTGTGACAGGGTTTTTGGCGGGCTGGATACATTTGATATTGGTGTTTTATTAATTTGACCCATTTTTTTGGTGAAAATTCTACAGTGTGATAACCACTACAGCGATAGGAGCAGTGGGTATGTTAATTACTGAATTGGGCTATTTTGCGCTTATTTCAGCCTTGGTGATTGCCATTTTACAGGTTATTTTGCCAGCAGTCGGGGTGTTTAAACACCAACCTGCTTGGCAACGACTGGCGGGAAGTTTTGCCATTGCGCAGTTTTTGGCAACCGGTACGTCATTTTTGTGCCTGATGTATGGGTTTTATGCCAATGATTTTACGTTGATTTATGTCGCCAATCAGTCAAATTCTCTGCTACCTTGGTACTATCGCCTATCCGCCACGTGGGGCGGGCATGAAGGCTCACTGTTACTATGGGTCACCATTTTGGCGACTTGGGGCGCGGCGGTGGCCGTTTTTAGTCGAAGCTTGCCGCTTGCCATGCGCGCACGCGTGTTGGTGATTATAGCCTTTGTGCAAATGATGATGCTAAGCATGGTGATTTTTGTGTCGTCACCTTTTAATCGCAGTCTACCCAGCATCCCAGTGGATGGCAAAGATTTGAATCCATTACTGCAAGACCCCGGATTAATTTTTCACCCGCCGATGCTGTATATGGGCTATGTGGGCGCGGTAGTACCGTTTGCCTTTGCCATGGCAGCATTGTGGGCAGGTCGGTTAGATGCGGTATGGACACGTTGGTCGCGTCCTTGGACACTAGCGGCTTGGTGCTGTTTGACACTGGGCATCGTGTTTGGCTCGATGTGGGCATACAACGAGCTTGGCTGGGGCGGCTGGTGGTTCTGGGACCCTGTGGAAAACGCGTCCTTTATGCCTTGGCTCGGTGGGGTGGCATTATTACACTCATTGGCAGTCACCGAAAAGCGCGGCGTGTTCAAAGCGTGGACGATTATGTTGGCGATTTTCACTTTTGCCTTGAGTTTATTGGGTACGTTTTTGGTACGTTCGGGGGTCATTACCTCGGTTCACTCATTTGCCGCAGATCCCACCCGCGGTCTGTTTATCCTAGTGATTTTGGGCGTAGTCATCGGTGGCGGCCTGGCGATGTTTGCGTGGCGCGGTTGGCGCTTGACCCAAGAAAGCCATTATCAGCTCAAATCTCGTGAGACGTTATTGGTCATCAATAACATTATTATATTAGTCGCAACCATCGTGGTGGTCATTGGCACACTTTACCCAATGCTGGCGGATGCGTTAAAACTGGGTCAAGTATCGGTGGGTGCGCCTTACTTTAATGCGTTATTTGTGCCGTTAACTTGGTTATTGTTGTTGTTTTTAGCCATTGGACCTGTCAGCCGTTGGAAAAAAGACACCCGTCCATTGTTGGGTATAGGCTTGGCGATTTTAGCCAGCTGTTTTGTGTTAGCCGGGGTTTTAAGCTATTTCTTGGTGAGTAGCATTAACATCAACATCTTTATGTCAGCGGCATTGTGTTTATGGGTGTTGGTATGGATGGTGATTGATATCAAAGACAAAACCCGTAACGCGCGCTCGCTGGGCGCTGGGCTGAAACGTCTGCACATGGGCTATTGGGGAATGCAGCTGGCGCATTTGGGTATTTTGTTATCGGTGATGGGCATTGCCATTACCACAAGCCTAAGTATCGAAAAAGACATTGCCATGCAAAAAAACCAATCGGTTGAAGTACAGGGCTATCAGTTCACGATGGATGAGCTAAAAAAAATCCGCGGCGCCAACTTTGATGCTACCCAAGCGGTCGTCAGTGTTCGTAAAAACAACCAAGTGGTCGCGACCCTTTATCCAGAAAAACGCCATTATGTGGTCAGTCAAATGCCCATGACCGAAGCTTCTATCCAGTACAACCCATTAAGAGATATCTATATGGCAATGGGTGAGCCGATTTTAGGTGTTAATCAAAGCGAAGCCGATGCCACTAAATGGGCGGTGCGTATCTATATCAAACCTGGCGTACGCTGGGTGTGGTGGGGTGGTTTTGTGCTGTCGCTCGGTGCGATTTTAAGTATGTTTGATAAACGCTATCGTAAACTGCCGAGACTTGCTGATATGAGTGATGACAAGTCAGGAAATTTGGCAGCGGTTAACAGAGCAGCGGTAAACGCCACCGTGTTAGTAAAAAGTGACAGTGAGTTAGGTCAGGAGAGTGCTCATGGCAATGCGTAAAAGACAACTGTGGTTTTTGATTCCTTTGGTGCTTTTTTTGATTATCATTGCGCTGTTTTATACGCGTTTGGGCAAAGATACCACAGTAGTGACCAACACCTCGCTCAATCGCGCTTTGCCAAGCTTTAGCTTACCATCTTTGGGTAATCCATCACAAATGATTACCCAAGCGCAGTTACCCAAACAGCCATTTTTACTCAATGTATGGGCGTCTTGGTGTGTGACTTGTAAAGTTGAACACCCATTTTTATTGCAAATGTCAAAAGCCGGCGTACCGATTGTTGGGATCAATTATAAAGATGAAACCAAAGACGCGCTCGATTATCTTAACACCCATGAAGACCCATTTACCCTTAATGTGCAAGATAAAGAAGGGAATTTTGGCATTGATTTGGGTCTAACGGGTGTGCCAGAGTCATTTGTGGTTGATGGCAAGGGCAATGTGCGCCAGCATATCTTGGGTGAAATCAACGAAGAGCGCTACAATAAGCAAGTATTGCCTTGTATGACTGCGCTGCGTGAACAAGCCGCCGATGATAAAATCCGTGAGGTGTGCCAATGAGTATTACATTTGCAAAAATTCTTCATTTGATAGTTAGGGCGATGGCGATGGTGTTGCTAGTCGCAGGGTTATCCATGTCGGCTTGGGCAAATATTGATACCTACCAATTTGACAACCCGCGCCAAGAAGCCCAGTATCGTGCGCTCATTGAAGAATTTCGTTGTCCAAAATGTCAAAATCAAAACTTGGCAGGTTCCGATGCGCCAATTGCACAAGATTTAAAACAAAAGACTTATGACATGGTCAAAGACGGTCGTTCCGACGCCGAAATTCGCCAGTATATGAATGAGCGCTACGGTGATTTTATTAGCTACAAACCCCCTGTGCGCCCATCTACCTGGATTTTATGGTTTTTTCCGCCTGTGCTGTTGGTGTTTGTAATGCTGGCTTGGTTTATTCGTAACCGTAATTCGTCAAAACGTGCCGCTGTCATCGCTAATCCCATAGAAGACGGCTATGCGCCACTTTCAGCCGCCGAACAACAGCGGTTACAAGACTTGTTAAACGCCAATGATAATGCTGCCAGTGCTAAAACTAGTGAAATCAATCAAGCAGTGGCTAAGGAAAATTAATGTCAACGCTAATTATTTTTATCATTGTCGCGCTTTTGTTTGCTATCACGCTTGCGGTATTTATTTTGTTACCTTGGTTGCAAACCGAAAGCCATCACGCCATCGCCAATCGCGCTGATAATCAGCTACTAACGCTCAATATTGAAGTATTTAAACAACGGTTGGTAGAACTTGATGCCGATTTTGGTGAGGGTCAAATCGATGAGGCGACTTATCAAACCCAAAAACTGGCGTTAGAGCGTCAATTACTAGACATCAGTGACAATCAAGATACCAGCCATTTTACCCCCAATTGGAAAAGCCGTCTGATAGTTATCATTTGGATTCCGCTGTTATCTGCGATGGCTTATGTGATGATTGCCGACCGCACGCCCGTCTATCAATTATGGGATGCACAAAATCGCTTGGGAAAAGTCGCGGATGATTTGCTGACCGCAAAAATCGATACGCCACCTGAATGGGCGACCAAAGACAGCGTGGGACTGATTAGTGCCATGCAAACCAATGTGCATCATCATGCCACCGATCCGCTACGTTGGTTTCGTCTGTCTGAAGTGTTTGTAGCCTTGCAAGCACCCGAGCAAGCAATTGAAGCCTTGGCAAGGGCGTATCGTCTCAATCCTGATGATGAAAAAGTCGCCATCACCTACGCGCAAACGAGCTTTTTTACCCAAGGCGGGGTAATGGATGACAAAACGCGTCAAGTGGTTGAGCATATTCTAGCCAAAAGTCCCAAACACCAAGGCGCACAAATGCTGATGGCAATGGGCGAAATGCGAGCGGGCAACTACGCGCAGTCTCGAAAATGGGTAGAATTGCTACGCACCGAAATCCAAGCGCGTCCTGGCGATCATACCCAAGCTTTAAACAGCTTATCTGAACTTGAGCAGACCATCAATCAGCGAGAAGCCCAAGGCGAACAGGCGATTACCGTCAATGTCAAAGTCACCCCTGAAATATTAGGACGGGTGAAAAAAGGCGAAAGCTTATTTGTTAATGTGCGTAAGATGGCAGGTGGTCCCCCTGTTGCTGCCAAAAAACTGTCAGCAGATACCTTAACTATCAACGGTATGGCAATTAACATCAGCGATAACGATAGCATCATGCCGACGATGACCTTAAGTTCGGCCATTAGCACGAATGAGGCATTGGTGATTACCGCCCGGGTTAGTGCTTCAGGTGACGCCATGCCGCAAAGCGGTGACTTGACGAGTAACACCGTACCGCTAGAGAAAACGGCTGACTCGACAACGGTATTGATTGATAAAATCGTGCCTTAAATCATGATAAAAATCCCTTGATTGAATAGGGGCTTAATTGAATAGGGGGTGGGTTAAATTTTGCCACATTTTTATTTTTAATACCCCTATCAATTTAAATTATTTTGCAAAAATTGCTTGAGATTTTAGCGGTTAACGAGTATTGTTAACCCAGTATTTCAAAACTGTTAGTTATTCGAACACACCATTTGTGGGTCTTTTTTGCTATTGCAGTAATGAGATAGGGCGATTTTAATAATTTCGACTTAAGGAATAGGTTTATGAAGCGTATTATTCTTTTAGGGCCACCTGGCGCTGGTAAGGGTACCCAAGCACAAATCATCACCAAGGAATTTAATATTCCACAAATTTCAACAGGTGATATGCTACGTGCCGCTATCAAAGAAGGTACTGAGCTTGGCAAACAAGCCAAAAGTATCATGGATGCCGGTGGACTTGTCTCAGATGATTTAATTATCAACCTAGTTAAAGCCCGTATTGCGCAGCCAGATTGCGCCAATGGCTGTATTTTTGATGGCTTTCCGCGTACGATTCCACAAGCGCAGGCGTTAGCCGATGCAGGCGTACACATCGATAACGTGGTAGAAATTGCAGTACCTGATGAAGACATCGTGTCTCGTTTGTCAGGTCGTCGCTCTCATCCTGCTTCAGGTCGCGTGTACCATGTGGTTTATAATCCACCCAAAGTGGAAGGTAAAGATGACGAAACCGGTGAAGATTTGGTTCAGCGTGATGATGATAAAGAAGATACCATCCGTGATCGTTTAGCGACTTATCATAACCAAACAGAAGCTTTGGTTGGTTTTTATCAAGACTTGGCAAAATCGGGTCAAAACGCGCCACGCTATGCCAAATTTGATGGTACACAAGCGATTGATAAAGTCAGTGAACAAGTCCTTGCTGAGTTAAAAGCATAATTAAAACCATGATGAAACGCATCAATGGGCTTTAGGTAAGCTAAATAAAAAAAGCTGAAATTTCGATTTCAGCTTTTTTTATAATTAAATCAATTTTATAGCTAAATCAGTCTCAATAAAAAAGCCAATTCAATATGAATTGGCTTTTTTAATGAAACAAACAATTAAGCAGTTTTAAGGGCTTTAATTGCTTTGTTTAAGCGGCTTTTATGACGTGCTGCTTTGTTTTTGTGAATCACGCCTTTATCAGCAATACGGTCAATCACTGGAACTGCTTTTTTGTAAGCTTCAGTCGCTGCTTCGTAGTTTTTATCTTCAACGGCTTTTACCACATGTTTGATGAAAGTACGAACCATAGAACGTTGTGATGCTTTTAATTGACGACGTTTAACGTTTTGACGAGCGCGTTTGCGAGCTTGTGCAGAATTTGCCACGTAAATCTCCTTGGATTTGCAATATAAATCGATCTGTTAGTAAGTGAGCAGCCATTCGCTTATTACAGACACGGGTAGTTAGGGTTGCTTGAATCCTTGAATCACTAGACACGGAAACACAATTAACGATATCAAGCGGATTTAAAGCCCGCTATTTTAGCAAACTCACGCTACAATGACAACTTATTCGGCAGATTATTCAGCGTATTTCGTCTGTTGACCAAAAAACCATCGCGCAATGCCCACCAACGCTGAAAAAAACGTATTTGTAGGTGAAAGTTTTGATTATCTGTGATTAAATAAAATGACATTAAAAACTCATAAAATATTCATACTGAGGTCATTGTTTTATGCAGCGCACAGCATTAATTATCGGTGCAACCGGGTTGGTAGGCAATTCATTACTCACTCAGCTTGGCAGTCTCTATCAAAAAGTCATTATCATTGCGCGCTCTCAGCCAAAAGGGTTGAGTGATTCGATGCATTTTTACCAGCTTAAAGATTTTAATCAAATGCATGAATTTGTGTCTGCGCTGTCGATTGGTAAAGACACCGATGCTTTTAGCTGTCTGGGTACCACCATTAAGGAAGCGGGTAGTGAAGCGGCTTTTCGACAAATCGACTTTACCTATAATGTCGAATTTGCAAAAGCTTGCAAACAAAAAGGCGTAGAGCGGTTTTTTTTGTTATCGGCAATGGGCGCCAATGCCGACAGTCGCTTTTTTTATAACCGTGTCAAAGGTGAGCTTGAGACGGCGATTGGTAATTTAGGCTTTCAAGAATTGGCAATTTTTCGTCCCTCTTTGCTGCTTGGCAAACACGATGACCGTAAACTTGAAACCATCGCGCAGACGGCGTATAAACTCATCAAACCTATTGTGCCTAAAAAACTGCCTGTCCGTCCCATAGAAGCCGATAGGGTAGCGATGGCAATGGCGCTGGTGAGCAACAATTGGCACATCAAACATACCTATGAAAAATGTGCTAATAGCGTCGATACCGCCAAGAAAACCCAAGTTATCAGTAACGGTGAAATGCTAGCGATGACGCGGTTTAGAAACTAACCTTCCCAAAAAACGATTGACTTAAGGAGCCATGATGAGCGACATGACGTTACAAAATTTTATTACCTGCGATTTATTAGATGATAATCCAGAATGTCAGGTTTGTGCACCCAACATGGAAGGCAAACGCTTTTTTAGCTATGGCGGTAACACAAAATTTGGCGGTGAAGTGGTAACCGTCAAATGCTTTGAAGACAATAGCCGTGTTAAAGAGCTGTTAGCCACGTATGGCAAAGATGAGAAAGGCAATGGCAAAGTTTTGGTGGTAGACGGTGGAGCATCAATGCGCTGTGCCTTGCTGGGTGATATGATTGCACAAAGTGCGGTTGATAATGGCTGGGCTGGCGTGATTGTTTATGGCTGTGTGCGAGATGTAGATGATATGGGCAAAATGCCAATTGGCGTACAAGCGCTCGGCGCCATTCCCCGCAAATCTAATCGCAAGGGTGTGGGCGAGACGGATATCGAAATCAGCTTTGGCGGTCTAACTATCAACTCTGGCATGTATGTGTATGCAGATAATAATGGCATGATTGTGAGTACGACATCATTGCTTTAATGAGCTAAGTTAAGCTACTAAACTAAAAAGTAGACTATGTGGGTTAAAAACCCGCATCAAGTGTTGATATATTAACTGTTTATGTGGCTTGACTGCGTTAATATCAGCGCATGAAAGCACGTACTTTTTCTGATTTTTTTATTGTCATATCATTTTGGGAATTATTATGAAACTACATCAAACTCTGCTATCGCTTGCCATCGCCACCGTTATGTATCACGCTGCGCCCGCGCAAGCCGCGCCCGCGCTAACGTATGCTGGCGATAATCCTCATATCGTTAATCTTGCCAATACCAATGCTTGGCTTGAAATAGATACTGAGGCGTACGGGCATAATATTGAAGCGATGCGCGCGCATTTAGGCGGTAAATCCCAAATCTGTGCGATTTTAAAAGCCGATGCTTATGGCTTTGGCATTGATAATTTGATGCCTACCGTGATTGCACATCAAGTGCCTTGTATCGGCATTGCCAGTAACGAAGAAGCCCGTATCGCCCGCAAACACGGCTACAAAGGACGAGTGATGCGGGTGCGTACGGCGACCAACCAAGAAATTGAAGACGGCTTAAAATACAATGTCGAAGAGTTATTTGGTACCCTTAAACAAGCCCAAACTGCCAGTGATATCGCACGAGCAGCGGGCGTGGTCATTAATTTTCATATGGCACTCAACGACGGTGGCATGGACCGTAACGGCTTAGATTTGAGCATTGAGAAATCTAGACAAGACGCTTTGGCAATTACCAAGCTTAAAAATCTCCACATCGTCGGTATCATGACCCATTTTCCTGTTGAAGATAAAGCCGATGTACAAAAAGGGTTGGCTAGTTTTAAACAAAACACCGATTGGCTGATTAAAACCGCCAAACTCGACCGTAAAAAACTCACCATCCATGCGGCGAACTCATTTGTGTCACTGAACGTGCCAGAAGGTTGGTTTGATATGGTGCGTCCAGGAGGGATTTTGTTTGGCGAGCCTTACTATGAACGTCCAGATTTCAACTACATTATGTCGTTCAAAAGCCGTGTGGCTAGCGTCAATTTCTATCCTAAAGGCTCAACTGTTGGCTATGACCGTACTTATACCTTGACACGAGATAGCTATTTGGCAAACTTACCATTCGGTTATTCAGACGGCTACCGTCGCGCCTTTACCAACAAAGGTCATGTCTTAATTAATGGTCATAAAGTCCCTGCATTGGGCAAAATCTCGATGAATACCACTATGGTCGATGTCACCGATTACCCCGATGTCAAGGCAGGGGATGAGGTGGTTATCTTTGGTAAACAAGGCAATGTCGAAATCACCCAGTCGGAAATCGAAGATATTACAGGTACACTCTTTACCGAAATCTACGCCAACTGGGGTAACTCAAATCCCAAATTTGTTAAAGCCCAAATCACCAAATGGCTCAAAAAATAACGTCAGCTTGACAAAAAAGCACCGTCAAATTGGCGGTGTTTTTTTGCATATCACTTTGGTAAAAGAAGCTAGATTGCTGCATTACAGGGATAAAGTGTTAAAGTGTTATTGCCAAAAAGTCTGCTAAAACACTGCTATTTTAGCTTTAATTTTTCGGCAAAAACCCCCACAATAACGTCATTATTTTTCGCCTTTTTAACTCAAAAGACTTATAACCAAAAGACCGATAACAATGACGAATGCTACGCACCCACTGTCTCATCTTTCCTTTCGCCTTAACCAATCGTTGTTTGACAATGCCAAGCATGACAAAAAATGGCTGGGCAACTTACAAGGCATGACCCAAGCCTTATGGCTTGCCAGCCTCACCAACAGCGATAGCGGTCAGCAAAACCGCCTAAAAGTGGTCGTGACCCGTGACCAAAATCAGCTCAATCAGCTTGAAACAGAGTTGGCATTTAGTGGGGTTGATGCCCATGTGTTTCCTGATTGGGAAACGCTTACCTATGACGAGTTGTCACCGCACCATGACATTGTCTCTGAGCGGATTCATTTACTTACCCATATGCCAACTGATGGTATTTTACTGATTTCGGTGCAGACCTTAATGCACCGTGTCGCCCCTGCATCATGGCTATTGGGGCAACACTTTGATTTGTCAGTGGGTGACACCTTTGATGTGGCAACCGAACGTCGAAAACTGGCGACTGCGGGCTATCATGCGGTAGATAATGTCTTTGAGCCTGGGGAATTTGCTGTGCGTGGTAGCGTGATTGATTTGTTTGCCATTGGTCAGCCGTTTCCAGTCCGCATTGATTTGTTTGATGATGAGATTGAGAGTATCCGTTTTTTTAACCCACAAACCCAGCGTAGCTTGACCCAAGCGGATTTGGACGAGTTAAAAGACAGTGACCCCCATCAATATGTCAAGTTTATCAATAGTCAAAAAAAATCGGGTGAAACCATCGGTAAAATCACCAGTTTTCAGATTTTGCCGGCGCGAGAATTTCCCCTGGATGAAGGTAAAGAAACGTTTCGCGCCAATTTTGCCAGCACCTTTGCCAACACATCCGCCCGCCGTTTTGAGCTGTTTAACGATGTGATGAACGGTATTGCACCCGCGGGGGTGGAGTATTATCAGCCGTTATTCTTTGACACAGATACTTGGCAAAATGGGTCGGATTTTTTTAGTTATTTGCCCAAAGATAGCTTGTTTATCGTCGATAACCAAATAGAGACGGCTTACCAAAATTTTTGGCAACAAATCCAAACTCGTTACAATGACCGCAGGCACGATATTGAAAAACCGATTGTGGCACCGCAAGATTTGTACCTGGCAGAACATATCTTTAACGAAAAAATTGCCCAATATCCCCGCATTATCACCAGCGAACAACCAATTGATGACACCAAAGCAGGGACAATCAATGCATTGGTTGACACCCCACCTGATTTAACCGTTGACCATAAACTTGCTGAGCCACTGCAAAGACTGATGGCATTTCGCGAGCAGTTTGCTAAACCGATATTATTGGTTGCCGAAACTGCGGGTCGCCGTGAGATTTTATCGGAGCTGTTGCAAAAACGCTTTAATTTACAAAGTGTTTCAGGATTGACCGATTTTCTTGCAAACATGGATGAGGCGCATAGCACTACGATTGCCTTGACCATTGCACCGATTGAACGAGGCGCGTTACTCCCCGATAAGTTTGCGATTCTCTCAGAAACCCAGTTGTTTGGACGGCAGGTGTTACAGACTCGCCGCCGTCGCCAAAGCGATGTGTCTGATGAATTTTTGGTTAAATCGGTCAGTGAGCTCAATATCGGCGACCCTGTGGTGCATATTGATTTTGGTATTGGGCGTTATCAAGGCTTGATTACGCTTGATATTGATAGACAACTGCAAGAGTTCATTCACCTTACCTATGCTGATGATGCCAGTGTGTATGTGCCTGTGGCAAATCTGCAGCTTATCAGCCGTTATGCTGGCGGCGACTCGGCAACCGCACCGCTTCATACCATAGGTAGCGGTAAATGGGATAAAGCTAAAGCCAAAGCACTCAGCCAAATTCATGATGTGGCGGCAGAACTGCTCAACGTGCAAGCCCGCCGTGATGCCAAAGTGGGCATTAACTTCCCAATTGACCAAATCCAGTATGACCTATTTGCCAGTCAATTTGCGTTTGAAGAAACGCCCGACCAAGCCAATGCCATTGAAGCGGTTAAGTTTGATATGAAGCAAAATAAGCCAATGGATAGGCTGGTGTGTGGCGATGTCGGTTTTGGTAAAACCGAAGTGGCAATGCGTGCCGCTTTTATTGCGGTGCAAGCAGGGTATCAAGTGGCAGTGCTAGTACCAACGACGCTGCTTGCTGGGCAACACGAAGACAACTTTTTGGATCGATTTGCCGATTGGCCAATCCGCATTGAAAGCCTGTCTCGCTTTGGCACCAAAAAACAACACGATGCGATTCTCAAAGGCTTAGCCGAAGGTAAAATTGATATCGTTATCGGTACCCACCGTATTTTGCAAGAAGATGTCAAGTTTGCCAACTTAGGTCTGATGATTGTCGATGAGGAGCACCGTTTTGGCGTCCGAGATAAAGAGCGTATCAAAGCCATGCAATCGGATGTTGACGTACTATCGATGACCGCGACACCCATTCCGCGCACGCTGAACATGGCGTTATCGGGTATGCGCAACATGTCGATTATTGCCACGCCCCCGGCAAGGCGGTTGGCAATTAAAACCTTTGTCATGCAAAAGTCTGATAACTTACTCAAAGAAGCGATTTTGCGTGAATTATTGCGTGGCGGACAGGTGTTTTTACTGCATAACGATGTGGCGAGCATTGAGCGCATGGCAGAAACCGTGCGAGAGCTTGTGCCCGAATCTCGGGTGGCAGTGGCTCACGGTCAGATGAAAGAACGAGAGCTTGAGCAAATCATGCAATCGTTTTACCACAAAAGACACAATGTGCTAGTGTGTACCACCATTATCGAAACAGGCATTGATATCCCCAATGCCAATACCATTATCATTAACCGTGCCGATAAATTCGGGCTAGCCCAGCTTCACCAGCTTCGTGGGCGTGTTGGTCGCAGTCACCACCAAGCTTACTGTTATCTACTTGTGCCGTCTATTAAAGGCTTGACCAGCGATGCACAAAAGCGGCTTGATGCCATCAGCCGTGCCAATACATTGGGGGCAGGCTTTATGCTTGCCAGTGAAGACCTTGAGATTCGGGGCGCAGGCGAGCTGCTGGGCAAAAACCAAAGCGGCAATATGCAAGCGGTTGGTTTTAACCTGTATATGGATATGCTAAACCGTGCCACCAAAGCCATCAAAGCAGGCAAACAACCTGATTTAAACACCCCCTTATCGCTAACCAGTGACATTAATCTGCATTTGTCGGCACTCATTCCTGAAGATTATCTGGGAGATGTCCATCAGCGGCTATTGTTTTATAAAAAAATTGCCAATGCTGAAGACTATGACAGCCTAATTAGCATCCGCAGCGAAATGCTAGACCGTTTTGGCAGTTTGCCGGAGCCGACCAAAAATTTATTTGCCATTCACCAAATCCGCTTAATGGCTGAAGCGCTGGAGATAAGTAAGATTGATGGCAATGAGCGGCAAGTCACCTTTGAGTTTTCACCAAGCACCGCTGTGCAAGCCATTACCATTATTGGGCTTATTCAATCGAATCCGAAAAAATTTAAAATGAATGGCGCGACAGGGCTAAAAATGATGGATGACAAAGCCCTTGCCACACCAGAAGGGCGGATTGACGCGGTGAAAAATTTATTGGAAATTTTAAGTAAATAAATATTTTAAAGGGTAATTTTTTATGAACGAAATTATGACAAATCCAATAGGAGTAAGTTTGGGGTTGTTGGGAATTATCTTGTCATTTTACTTTTATTTCAAAGGAACTAATAAATCTCGCCCTTTGTATGGTTTAAGAGAAATGACAGTTAATAGAGTTGCACATCCCAGTATTCAAATTTACTTTGAAAATGAAAGAATTGATAATTTTAATATTTTAAGATGGACAGTTTGGAATGGAGGAAAAAGAACTATTTTAAATGGAGAGATTCCAAACGATGACAAACTAAAACCAAGAGTTGTTTTAGATTCTTCATACAAAGTTTTAGAATTAAAATCTTATAATGTAATTGATAATCAAGTTTTAGAGAAAGAATTGAGATTTGAAAATAATATAATTTATCTTGATTTTGAATATCTAAAGAAAAATGACGGAGTTTGTGGTGAGGTTTATTTTTCACAAGTTGATGAAGAAAAACATGATGTTAAACTTTTAGGGAATTTTAAAAATGATGATGAAAAAATTCAAAAGGGAGACATTGAAAATACATCCAGATTTGAAGATTTATTTCACTTATTCACAGTTTTGATGGTGATATTTATTATTCCATTTATGCTATCTGATTTGTTTAAGCTAACTCAGGCAAAAAATTTGTTTAATTACTTCATATTTGGATTTGTTAGTTTTGTTAGTTTATTTCTTTATTATTCTATCTTCAAAATTGCAATTCCCCAATTAGTAACTGGTTGGACTAAGAAAATGCCAAAAGTATTTATTCATTTTCTAGATACAGGAAATTTATAGAAAAATGACACAACAACTGACGAACGGCGAAAAACTCATCCAAGAACCCACATACCCTGAAGACTGGGAATGTTGCAACAATGGCTGCGAAGAACTGTGCGTGTATGAAATTTACCGCGTTCAAAAACAAGCCTATGATGAACAGCAACAGCGACTCAAAAACATCCCTAAAACTACTTAGCGACACTGACAAACCTTTACGGTAGCTAGATTGTGCTTCAATAAAAGTAATTTTTTGTAAATTTATATTCCTGTTACAGGAATTTCATGCTACTGTCATCAAACTCACGTTAAATATCATAACGTTATGAAGTTGCATTGATAACGTAAAATAGGAAGTAAACAACTAAAAAATGGCAAAAGCCTTAAAATGAATAAAAAATCCATAATCATTGGATAAAGAAGGATAGGAGTAAACAATGTTAGATATGTTAAATGAAGCGTTTGAATATGAAACCGATATCATCTATCTTGACGAAGGCGATGACGCGGTAGAAATGTAAACTGCAAGTTAAGCGTAAAACGTAAAAATTCGCAACCGATAACCTCTTAATATACCGATTAAGAGGTTTGTTTTTTTTGGCAATATAAATGAATGATTAGTGACTAGTGACTAGTAACTAGTGATTAGGGACTGGTACTGGCAGGCATCGCCACCTCATGGTGCTTATCCATATCCTGCATATTGTGCATGTCGTGATTCATGTTATGGCTCATATTGTGGTTCATATCATCATTCATATTATGGTTCATAGGCATACTAGTAGTCGGCATGGTAGTCGAAGCTGTCACAGAAGCAGGATTAGACGCAGAATGATTCATTGTCGACATATCATGGTGCATACTCGTCTCATTCATGCTATGACTGGCATTACTGTGTGAACCATGATTATGGTGCATCATCATCGGAATAAAAATCACCGCAAGCCCAGACAACATCATAATCACCCCATTAATTTGGCGAAGGCGAAAGTGTTTAATACTCGACTGTAGCATTCCCACAGTTTTTTGCGTGGCAATCAACATCGGCATCGTACCCAGTCCAAATACAAACATCAGAGCTGCCCCTGTAGCGATGTCGTTGCCAGCAATCGACATCATCAAAGCACCATATACCAAGCCACACGGCAAAAATCCCCAAAGCAGGCCAGCAAACAAGGCTTTACCAAAGCTATCAATCGGAAACACTTTTTTGCGTAGCGGGGCAAGCGATTGCCAAAAGCGCATCCCAACTTTTTCTAACTGATTAAACAGTGGTAACCCAAACATCGCAAGCCCAATCAACACCAATACCGCACCCAGTACAATTCTTGGCGCACTGTTACTCATAATGGACTGAAAGATTGCCACCCCAATAACACTTGCAATCAATCCAAGCAATGAATAACTGATGAGGCGTCCCAAATGATACGTCAAAATCAAGCCATTTTTTTTGCTGTCCGATACATGCTGCATAGACAGCCCAAAAGCCGTCACAATGCCACCGCACATCCCCAGACAGTGCGGTGAGCCAAACAATCCCATGCTAAACGCTGCCAAAAATAATGCCCAGGTCATAAAATGCTCCAAAAAAGTCTAAAAATTTTTCAAAAAAAGTAAATAAATCAATAGAAAGAAATCAGCAGGAAGAAAGATAACACCAACGCGTTATTTTTGCTCGTCAGTAGGGTCTTGTATTTTTGGGGGATGAGAAGATGAAGGCTTGGCGGGATTTTGCCCCAATTGTTCGCGGCGAAATTGTCTGTCATCCAAAATGACCCGCTGAGATTCATTGTCCAAATCATCAAATTGGCGTGATTTGATGGCGTAATAAATCGCAAAAATACCCAATACAAATAGCACTAGACTAATAGGAATCAAAAAATACATGCTTTGCATCGTGCATCCCCATTACTTGGCGTAACAAACGAATTAAGTTAAAAAAACCATTATACGCTTATTTTGGCATAAATAAATGCGGCAAAATGTCGCAGCGTGGCCTGAGTAATTCATGAGTAATCAAAGAGTCATCCAATAGCCGAATGTATGCTTACAAAACAAACACATGGGTTGCAAATCAAAGCAACTCAGTGATTTGAGTGCGAACAATGAATGCTATAATCATAGTGGGTTAAACATTGAGGTTTAACTTGGTTTTAAAACTCAAAATTCTACAAGGAAATTATGATGTTGATGCCTAAAATCTTTAAGCCTTCCCTTAAACTTTCAAAAAAACAGTTGCTTGCCTTAGGCGCGGCTGTTATGGTGGGCGCATTATTGATGCCAACAGCAAACGCGGCGACAGTAGTCATTGATGTGCGTACCCCAGAAGAATATTCTGTGAATCATCCCGCAGGTGCTATTAATATTCCACACAGTGAATTACTTGCCAAAATAACGGCGCAAGGGATTGCAAAATCAGATACCATTAAAGTGTATAGCCGTGGTGGCGGTCGTGCCCAACAAGCCAAATCTGCCTTGCAGTCAGCTGGCTACACCAATGTAGAGATTCAAAAATAAGTTATTTATTGGTCGGTTGGCAGTCGTATTGGGGTTTTACAAGATCGCGAGCGAATGCCAATAATTCATATAAGGCACGTCTTGAATGCTGCAGATTCTGATCAAAATGCTGCCAATCATTTGCCTTTGGTAATGGGGCGATACTTGGAATAGTAGACACTCCATTGATGGCAAACTGCCGTCTTGAACGGTTCATGTGATAAGCGTCTGTTACCAAAATCACCTGTTTGACATTGAACATTTCTGCGGTGTATTTTGCATTTTGACAGGTGTTAAAGCTGTTTTTTTCTGCCACTATCCACATAATGCCTTTTTTTTGCAGCCACTTTGCCATCCATGGCGCCTCCTTACCACTGATAATGATGGGTAAGCCAGTCTGCTGATACACTTGGCTTGCTTTAATCAATCGACTTTCGGTGAATTGGTTAATCACAATCTCATTTTGCTGGTTATTGGTTAATCCGCCACCTAACACTACAATCGCTGTTGCAGGATTGACGCTCACCGCCGATTCTGGCAGGCGATAGCAATCTAAGATAAACAACACAATGGTAGAAAACAGCGGTGTGAAAAAACTGAGCGTAACCAAACACCCCACCAATACAACAACGGTCAAAATCCGTTTGATGGTTGAAAAAAATCGCTCAAGATAACTAATGAGCTTGGCGAATGCTACCATCAGATTCAATCCAAACCGGTTCAGCTTCCAATTTTATCCCAAATTTCTCAAGCACTGTATTTTGTATAAATTGCATACTTTTGGCAACATCACGTTGCGTTGCAATTTTTGGCGCATGGTTAGTCAATACTAGGGCTTGTTTTACATGCGTTAAAATTGGGGCAATGCCTTTGCCTTTAAGCCCTGATTGGTCAATAAGCCAGCCCGCTGCAACTTTACAGTAATCGGTCAAATTGCCTTGGGCATCTTTGACAGGATAATGCACTAGATTGGGATGGCTCTGTAGTAACTGGTCAACTTGAGATTTGGCGACGATGGGGTTTTTAAAAAAGCTACCACAATTGGGCAAGTCATTGGTATCGGGCAGTTTACTTTGACGAATGTCGATGATGGCATTCATGGTATCCACGGGTGTGACTTCATCGCGACCTGCTTGGCTTGCATAATGCTGTGCAACTTTTGCCACATCCCCATACTGGGTATTGGGTTTGGCGGTTTTACTGAGGGTAAAAATGACGCTGGTAATGAGCCATTGCCCGGCTTGCTGTTTAAACAGGCTGTCACGGTAGCTAAATTGGCAATCAGATTTGCTTAGATGATGCCACGTTAAACTCGGTATATGAAACGCTTTTACACTGTCTATCACATCTTCAGCTTGTACCCCGTACGCACCGATGTTTTGCACGGGACTGCCACCGACCCAGCTTGGGATTAACGCCAAATTCTCCAATCCATACCAACCTTGATGGACCGTGTCTACCACTAGCCTATGCCAATCCTCGCCAGCCATCACATCAAGGGTTATGGTTTGGCTATCTTCAGACAGGATAGTTTTACCTTTAAGACTAGGTGACACGACAACCGCGTCCAACACTTCAGGCAAAATGATATTACTGCCATTAGATAGCACCACAAACGCTTGTTGATGGGCTGCCAGTTGCTTAAAAGTCGGCTCAATATCAGACAGATGAGTTAAACGAATGAATTGTTTGGCTTGACAGGCTAATGCCATGGTATTGTATGCGCTAATATCCACATAGCTAGCATTAGCCTGCACAGGGTTAGGTTCAAAAAAATTGGTCATAAAATATCGTTAATAATTGGCAGAGTTGCTCATCGCCAGTGCAATGACTAGTGCAATGATAAAGTGCTTATTATAACGAAATATGACAGGGAAAATCGGGATTTTTATGACCCCATAACAAGCAATTAAAAACCTTCTTCATCACTGCCAAAATGGTTAATATCCCTAAAACGGCTTAACTGACGACGCTGTTTTTTATTTGGCCGATGATCGGGGCGGGCAAGATTGGCAAGTTTTTTTTGTTCGGTGAAAAATTCTCGTTGGCTGATACTGGCATCGGTCTCTTGATAAAGCACACTGGCAGCAGTGGCATTACCACGCACTTCAGACAGCGCCAGCACCTTGACCGTCTTTTGGGTGTAATGATTGGCTGACCCTTGGCGAATCGTCAATTCATCGCCCACCGCTATTTCTTTACTGACCTTCACGCGATTGCCAAAATGGTGGACCCGTCCCGATTCAATCGCTTCCTTGGCTAGGGTGCGAGTTTTATAAAACCTTGCTGCCCATAGCCATTTATCTAAACGCACTTTAATTTTATCAGTTGTACTCAATGACATTTCCTATAGCTTAACTCCATGAATAACTTTAGATTAAATGGTTGTTTTTTCGAATCTTTCAATACGCCACATTGATATTTCTAACAAGCAACTGCCGTGTCAAAACGCGGCTAATAGTCTATTCATCATGACAGTTATAAAACGCTGCTTAAACACTCAACAGTCACACTCATTAGTAAGACTCAGGGATTTTAAGCTAATTGATATGGTGAGTAAGCCAAGCCAAAATATCGTCATACACTTGTTGGTGATTAGGCTCTAGCAAGATTTCGTGACGCATCGCTTCATATTGCTGCACGCTCACCGAAGTAAAATTGTTTTGTTGCAAACGTTTGACAATACGCGGAATGCCTTTTCCCATCTGCCCAACAGGGTCATCTTTTCCGCTGACAAATAGCAGCGGTAACTGCCTGGGTACTTGTTGATACCAATGCTTATTGGTGCCTGCTTGCATCAACGACATGAGCGCAAAATAGCCATTGTTGGTAAACTGAAAGCCGCAAAGCTTGTCATCAAGGTAGGCTTTTACTTGCTTAGGATCTGAATTCAACCAATTAAACCCTTGTAAATCGGGTTCTTTTCTAAAGGGTAGATTATTAAATTGGTTTAAAATTTTATCTAATACCGGATTGGTGCGGCGCGTGGTGAAGTGATTGAGATTTTTGGTTACAGGCACAAACAAGTTTGCCAATGGATTAAAATCTGAGGTACCCATAATTATTGCCCCGTCAAATCGTTCACCATAGCGCTGCAGAATACAGCGAACGATAAATGACCCCATACTATGACCCAAGATAAAATGGGGGATATCAGGGTATTTTTCAGCGATTAACTGCGCATGGTCCATCACATTGTCAATCATCAGCTCAGCAGGATTGGGGTTACCCATATAGCCTAAGCAACCATTGTCATAGGCTTGCTGTCCATGACCTAAATGGTCAAAGGTTAACACCGCAATATCATGATTTGCTAAGAATTGCGCAAAGGGTTGGTAGCGCCCTTGGTGTTCTGCCATGCCATGTACAATTAGTAACGTAGCAACAGGCGTCACCTTAGGCAGATAGAATGTGTAGTTGTTATTCATCGCAAATTTCCTGTGAGTTATTTTATAATTAGGGTAGCATAAAAAAGCCGTCTAATGACGGCTTTAAATCAACGCACAAATTCACAAATCAATGCACATATCAACGCACAAATCAACAGCCTGATTTTTTCATGTCCGCTTCTGATAACGGATTGGCACCACGGGTAGGGCGCGGGCAAGGCTCACCATAATATTGTCGATCGGCAAAATAGCTTGAGCGCACCATCGGACCTGCCCAAATATTTGCAAAGCCCAATTTTTTACCGTGTGCCGTATAACGGTCGAATTCATCAGGATGCACAAATCTATCAACTGGGGCATGCGATTTGCTTGGCTGCAAATATTGACCGATGGTAATTAAATCAACATCATGCGCCTTTAAATCATTGAGTAAAGCATAAACCTCTTCTTCAGTCTCGCCAAGACCCACCATAAAACCACATTTGGTGACGATATCCGGGCGACGCGCTTTGTAATCTTTTAACAGCTGTAATGAATGCTGATAATCTGACCCTGGACGAAACGCTTTATATAAACGTGGCACGGTTTCAATATTGTGGTTAAATACGTCAGGGGCTGTGTCACTTAAGATATCAAGTGCCACTTGTTCACGACCCCGAAAATCAGGGACTAAAATCTCAATCAAGCAATTAGGGCTTAACTGACGAGATTCTTTAATGACATTGGCAAAATGTTCCGCGCCGCCGTCACGCAAATCATCTCGGTCAACCGAGGTAATCACCGCATATTTTAACCCTAGACCCGCAATGGTCTCAGCGGTGTGAATCGGCTCAAGCTCATCGAGCGCATTGGGGCGACCATGCGCCACATCGCAAAATGGGCAGCGACGGGTACAAATATCTCCCATAATCATAAAGGTCGCGGTGCCATCACCAAAACATTGGGGCAGGTTAGGGCAAGCCGCTTCTTCACAAACCGTATACAGCTTTTGTTCACGCAAGGTTGACTTGATGCGCGCCACTTCACTCGGCGATGACAGCTTGACGCGAATCCAGTCAGGTTTTTTTGGGGTTTCTACCGTTGGAATGATTTTAATCGGAATACGGGCAACTTTATCATGGCCACGTAGTTTTTCACCCACTTCAGGACGTTTTGGCTTTTCACGAGCGATGGGTCTATCGGTGTGCGGCGTTGAAGGGGCAAAAGTTTGTACAGTGTCGGTCATTGCTATGATTAATCCTTGAATTCATTTAGCAGATTTTAGGGGGTTATTATAACAGAAATCTATGCTGACGAATTTAAACTATTTTGGGATAAGCTTTGTTGTTTAAAGTACACAGCCAAAGTTATTTTTCATCCTAGTAAAAAAAGCGACAATCGGCTCAAACGCATTTATTAAAAATTATTGGGCTATTTTTTTAAAAAATAATGGCTATGTTAACAAAAACGTATTTTCTCATTAACATTTCATCACATTTCAAGTATATTAGAAGGGTTAAATTTTTTAGCCAAAGCCATGCTGGCTAGTAGCCATTTCAAAATTCAACTGTGTTGTGAAGAGGGCTTGCAGACGCATGGTTAACACAATAATCTTACATGACTATGAGGACGATTCATGCTAGAGAACTATCGTAAACACGTCGAAAATCGTGCGGCACAGGGTATTGTGCCACAGCCACTTAACGAACAGCAAACGGCTGATTTGGTTGAACTATTAAAAAATCCACCAGCGGGTGAAGAAGAAACACTTGTAGACTTATTAGAAAACCGTATTCCACCTGGGGTTGACCAAGCAGCGTATGTTAAAGCGGCATTTCTAGCGGCCATCGTTAAAGGCGAAACCACTTCGCCGCTGATTTCAAAACAAAAAGCGATTGAATTATTGGGTCATATGCAAGGTGGCTACAACGTAGAACCATTAATCCAAGCATTAGATGATAAAGAATTGGCCAAAGGTGCGGGCGACGCGCTGAAAAAAACCTTATTGGTATTTGATGCCTTTAATGATGTCACTGAAAAAGCGGAAGCGGGCAATGAAGTGGCCAAAGAGGTGTTACAATCTTGGGCAAACGCCGAATGGTTCACCAGCCGTCCAGAAGTACCAAAAAAAGCCACTTACAAAACCTTCAAAGTCACCGGTGAAACCAATACCGATGATTTGTCACCTGCCCAAGATGCATGGTCACGTCCAGACATCCCACTGCACGCATTAGCCATGCTAAAAAATGCGCGTGAAGGCATTGTGCCAGACCAAGACGGCGTGATTGGTCCGATGAAACAAATCGAAGAGATGAAAAAAGACGGTATTCCATTGGCATATGTGGGTGATGTGGTCGGTACCGGTTCAAGCCGTAAATCAGCGACCAACTCAGTGTTATGGTTAATGGGTGATGACATCAAAGGCGTGCCAAACAAACGTGCCGGCGGTCTTGTATTGGGTGGTAAAATCGCACCGATTTTCTTTAACACCATGGAAGATGCTGGCTCATTACCTATCGAAGTAGATGTTAGCAAACTTAACATGGGTGATGTATTTGATATCTACCCACATGACGGCAAAATCACCAAACATGATTCTGATGAAGTGATTGCAACTTTTGAATTAAAATCACCAACGCTGCTCGATGAAGTGCGTGCCGGTGGTCGTATTCCATTGATTGTAGGTCGTGGCTTGACCAACAAAGCCCGTGAATATCTAGGTTTGGGCGCGTCTGACACTTTTGCAAAACCCGAACAACCTGTCGACACTGGTAAAGGCTATACTTTAGCGCAAAAAATGGTCGGTAAAGCTTGTGGCGTAGAAGGTATCCGTCCTGGTGCCTACTGTGAACCAAAAATGACCACCGTGGGTTCGCAAGATACCACAGGTCCTATGACCCGTGACGAATTAAAAGACTTGGCTTGTTTAGGCTTCTCTGCAGATTTGGTCATGCAATCATTCTGTCATACGGCAGCTTATCCAAAACCAATCGATGTAGAAACTCAGCACACACTCCCTGACTTCATCATGAATCGTGGCGGTGTATCATTACGTCCAGGTGATGGTATTATTCACTCATGGTTAAACCGTATGCTATTGCCTGATACCGTTGGTACGGGTGGTGACTCACATACCCGCTTCCCAATGGGTATTTCGTTCCCAGCAGGTTCAGGTCTAGTGGCGTTTGCTGCAGCAACCGGTGTGATGCCATTAGATATGCCAGAATCAGTTCGTGTACGTTTTGTCGGTGAAATGCAGCCTGGTATCACCTTGCGTGACTTGGTACATGCGATTCCTTACCAAGCCATTAAAGAAGGTTTATTGACCGTTGAGAAAGCCGGTAAGAAAAACGTATTTAACGGCCGTATCTTAGAAATCGAAGGTTTAGAAGACTTAACCGTTGAACAAGCATTCGAATTATCAGATGCCTCTGCCGAACGTTCAGCCGCAGGTTGTACTATCACCCTGTCTGAAGAATCAGTAAAAGAATACCTAACGTCAAACATCACCTTACTCAAATGGATGATTTCTGAAGGTTATGGCGATGCCCGTACGATTGCACGCCGTATCAAAGGTATGGAATGCTGGCTTGCCAACCCAACATTATTACGCGCTGATGCAGATGCAGAATATGCTGCTGACATCACTATCGATATGAGCGCAATCAAAGAACCGATTCTTTGCTGTCCAAACGACCCAGATGACGCCAAAACCTTGGCAGACGTTGCCGGCGACAAGATTGATGAAGTGTTCATCGGTTCATGTATGACCAACATCGGTCACTTCCGTGCAGCGGGCGCGTTGCTCAAAGAAGTACCTGCGGGTAGCTTGACCACGCGTCTATGGATTGCACCACCCACAAAAATGGATGCGCGCCAATTGATGGATGAAGGTCTATACAATGTCTATGCACAAGCGGGCGCACGGACTGAAATGCCGGGTTGTTCACTGTGTATGGGTAACCAAGCGCGTATCGCACCAAAATCAACCGCCGTATCAACTTCGACACGTAACTTCCCGAACCGTTTAGGTCAAGGTGCCAACGTGTACTTGGCTTCTGCCGAGTTGGCGTCGGTGGCGGCGGTACTTGGTAGACTTCCTACCAACGAAGAATACCAACAATATGCTGGTAAGCTTAACAGCATGTCAGCCGATATCTACAAATACTTAAACTTCGACCGTATGAGCGAGTATACTGAAGAAGCAAACAAAATTAACGTAGCACAGCTTACCTAACCATCGTTAGATTAAAGTTAGACTCATCTAATTTTAATTAAGTAGGATAACAATAAAGTAAGACCCTGCAATATAGCAGGGTTTTACTGTTGTTAGCATTTACATAAAAATTATTTAAACGTTTAGCTAAAAAATATATTGGCAAAATTTGGCTTATAGTGGCTTATAATAATGGCATCTGTGGTGAGGCTTCAGCTTGCAGCAAATTTGAATAAGTCACCCCAACCAAACGTACGGGTAAAAGTTTTGGGGTATGGTCGTATAGCCATTGAATCCAATAATGGGCATCGGATTCTTGTTCAAAGTGGGAAGAAATACTATGAGAGCGGGTAATCACACTAAAATCGCTGTATTTGATTTTAATGGTGATGGTGCGAGCGTAACGCTGCTTTTTTTGTAAATCTTTAAACGCTTGGCTATTTTCGCGATATAGGGCAGCCACAATGACTTTATCATCCATGGTATTGTGTACAAACGTTGTCTCAGAACCGACAGATTTATGTTTGCGCTCAGCTTTAACCTCTCTATTATCAATACCGTGGGCAATTTGGTGAAAGAAATCACCCCGTTTGCCAAAGCGTTGTTTTAATACGTCCGCTGGCGTATTGCGTAAATCCAATCCTGTAAATATACCCATGTCATGCAACATTTTGACGGTGGCTTTGCCAATCCCATGAAATTTTTTTACCGGTAAATTGGCGATGAAGTCCAATCCTTGCTCAGGTGTGATAACCGCAATTCCGTTGGGTTTATTTAAATCTGACGCGATTTTGGCAAGCATTTTGTTATAAGACACCCCGGCTGAAGCGGTCAGCTGCGTTTGTCGCAAAATCTGTTGGCGAATGCGATTGGCGATTAGTGTCGCAGAATTTTTTTCATGCGGGCTATTGGTCACATCTAGATACGCCTCATCCAGTGATAAAGGTTCGACCAGTGGCGTATATTGGTACATAATGGCACGAATTTGCTCACTAACTTCATGATACACCTCAAAGCGTGGTTTGACAAAAATTGCTTGTGGACATAGCTGACGCGCTCGATAGCATGACATGGCAGAATGCACACCGAACTTGCGTATCTCATAACTTGCTGCTGCGACGACACCGCGCCCATTGGGATCACCGCCAACGACCAAAGGTTTACCTTGTAACTCAGGATTATCCCGTTGCTCAACACTGGCAAAGAACGCATCCATATCGATATGAATAATTTTACGCATGGGTGTTAGTTTACCATCCTAACTGTATGGGAAAAGTATTTAATTGACTGGTTAAGCTGTAAACACGCTACTAACATAACCAATAAATTCAAAATTTACTGATTGGTAAATTCAATTGATAAGTCGTCGTTTATCTGCTACATTATCGCTATCAAGGGGAGTAACTTCTCACTTTAACAGTTTGTGATTTATCGTCATTACGTAAGTAGCCGCTTACCGGTAAATCAGCTATTTTTTAGCCATATATTGCGCTAATTATCAAATAGTAAGCCAGACCTTGACTTAACACAACCACATATTTGGTCGGTGTGAGTCAAAGTTTTTTTGTGCTTAGCGTTTTTCCAAAATCCTTTGACTTATTGCCAGCCATAGTTTGTAAATGCATACTAAGGAGCGATAATGTTACTTGCAGCAGTAAATCAAATGACAGAACCCATGAGCATTGGCAGTCCCATGCTATATGCCGTGTTCTTTGCTATCGTAGCGATACTGTTATTGGTTGATTTGTTTACTTTTAAAACCCCAAAAAATGGTGAAGCGGTTTCGATGAAACAGGCAGGGATTTGGAGTGCCATTTGGGTGGGCGTGTCTGTGTTGTTTGCAGGCGGTCTATGGTGGTATCTATCACAAAATTTTGGCAGTGCTATCGCCACTCAAAAAGTAGGGGAGTTTTTTACAGGATATTTACTGGAAAAATCGCTCGCCATTGATAACGTCTTTGTATGGTTGATGATTTTTGCGGCGTTTGCGGTGTCACCTGCGATGCAACGGAAGATTTTATTGTACGGGGTGATTGGTGCGATTGTCATGCGCACGGTGATGATTTTTGCAGGGGCTTGGCTGGTCGCTGAGTTTAGCTGGATTTTATATATTTTTGGCGCATTTTTGCTGTACACGGGTATAAAAATGTGGCAAAACCACGATGAGCAAGAAGACCCGAAGCAGTCAGGCTTATATAAATTTTTACAAAAACATCTGAAAATCAGCGATGACAGCCATGATGCATCAGGTCAAGAGCGGTTTGTGTTGGTGAAAAATGGCGTTAAGTATTTTACCCCGTTAGCGGTGGTGCTTATTTTGGTTGAATTGTCGGATGTGATTTTTGCGGTAGATTCGATTCCTGCAATTTTTGCGGTCACTACCGACCCGTTTATTGTTTTGACGGCAAACTTGTTGGCTATTTTGGGTCTGCGGGCGATGTTCTTTTTGTTATCGGGTTTGGCGGATAAATTCCATTTATTGCCTTATGCGCTTAGTGTCATCTTGGTGTTTATTGGCGCAAAAATGCTACTGCTTGATGTGTTCCATGTGCCGATGGCTATCTCGTTAGGCTTTATTGCTACCGTACTAACAGTGACAGCGATTTTATCGGTAAAGTTTCCGAATTTGGGTAAAGTTAAAGCATAAAAAATATTTTTGAATAAAAAAAAGGGCTAACAATTTAGCCCTTTTTTGTGAATTAAAAACTGACTATTTGGCATAAAATGCTTCTAAAGTAGGCACAAATTGTTTTTTTCGGCTGACTAAGTGACCCAAATCAAGCAATTTATCATTGAGTCTGGTATTAAATGCTTGCTCAATGATTTCATTTTGTGCATCGTTGCTACCAACCGCCCAAGATTGCTGTTTTAAAATATCAACAATAATAACTAGCATATAATCCAAGCCATCTCTTTGGCGGATTAGTTCACTGGCTTGTTGGATGCCATCGGTGCGCGACAACACCACGTCAGGTTTGACAGTTTCGATACAGGCGATTGCCCATTTTTTATTTGAGAAAATAAACTGTTTATAATCGGTAGTGACTAACGCATCATCCGTTAAGTCGCTGATATTGCTTTTTGCATCAAATAATTGATTGGCAAAGCTGTTTGTATCGTGAATCCCTGCAAGGTGAATTAAGGCATCTAAAGCTTGCTTGTCACTGTCTGTAGTGGTAGGACCTGTCAGATTAAGCGTATCAGAAATGATTGCACCTGCCATCAATGTTGCCATTTGCTGAGAAATCAGCAAACTCTTTTCCATGAACATATGGTATAAAATGGTGCTGGTAGAGCCGACAGGTTCAAATCGAATATAGGCTGGTTCGGCAGTGGTTAAATCACCGAGTTTATGATGGTCGACAAGGTAACAAATACGGGCGTCTGCTAGATTGGCAATCGATTGCTGGCTTTCGTTATGATCGACTAAAGCAGCGAGTTGGTCAGGCTCAAGATGGGTGAGTAATTCTGGTAATCGGACTTTAGCAAGTTCAATTAAAAATTTGGTTTCTTGATTGATATCATCTAAGCGGTAACTTTTGGCATCTATACCTTGTTGATTGAGCCAATAGGCCATGACGATGGCGGATACGATAGCATCGGTATCCGGTTTTTTGTGCCCAAAAACAGCAATGGTTGTCATAAAATTACCCCGATATAAAAAATAGCTATTATATCATCTTGTCAAAATCAAACGGTTGACTGGCAAGTTTGCGATGAAAAAGCCGATATTGACTAATCGGCTAACTTTACCATCAAAAAAACTACAGGGCTGATTGGATAAGTGAAATAATGCGTTCACCGATTTGACTGGTTTCATCGGCGCTCATGTTGAGCGGTGGCAATAAACGAATGGCATTACCGCCTGCGACATTAATGATTAGATGATGATTGTCACGCGCTTTATCGACCAAGCTATCAAATGCAATGCCGCGATTTTGTGGCATCACCACCCCTAGCATCATGCCTTTTCCCCGTACAGTAACCCCTTGGCTACCCAGCTCGCTGGTGATTTGCTCAATCAATGCTGCGCTATTGCTAAGGGTAGTTGCCATCATATTCTCATCATCAATGACATCAATCACTTCGCTAACCACACGGCAAGCAAGCGGTGTACCACCATACGTTGAGCCGTGCGAGCCAAAGCTAAAAATATCATTGGCTTTTGCGCTGGTCATGCACGCACCCACAGGAAAACCATTCCCCAACCCTTTTGCTGTGGTCAAAATATCTGGTTTGATGGATGAATATTGATAAGCAAAGTATCGCCCCGTACGACCATTGCCCGTTTGCACCTCATCTAAAATCATTAATAAGTCATGGTCATCGCAAACTTTGCGAACTTGGCTTAAAAAATCAAAGCCATTGGCAGCGGTATTGACGCCACTTTCACCTTGGATAGGCTCAAGCATCACAGCGCAAACATTGTCGTTATCGGCAATCGCTTGGCTAATCGCTTCAATATCCCCAAAAGGCACGCGAATAAAATCATCATCTAAGGTAAAAAATCCTGCTCTAGCCATTGGATTTGCGGTGGCGGATACGGTCAGTAAGGTGCGTCCATGAAAGGATTTTTCCATCACAATCACTTTGGCTTGGGTTTGCCCACGATTTGATGCAAACAGTCGCGCCATTTTTAATGCCGCTTCGTTGGCTTCGGCGCCGCTATTGGCAAAAAATACTTTATCCATGCCTGCAACTTGGCATAACTTTTCACCCGCGCGCTCTTGCCAATCAATACCAAAAAGATTGCTGGTATGCACAAGCGTCGCTGCTTGATCGGCAATCGCTGCAGTGATACGCGGATGACAATGACCCAGTCCACAGACAGCAATCCCTGTTAACGCATCCAAATACGGCGTTCCGTCAGCGGTATAAAGGTAACTACCTTGACCTTTGACAAAGCTAATGGGCTGGCGTTTATAGGTGGGGAGTAAATAAGAGCTCATGGGGATTCCTTTAATCATAGTCAGCGAATCATAGTCAGCGAATCATAGTTAGCAAATCATCGCTAGCGCAATCACTAACCAATCAAATCTACGTTATTTAAAAGCGTCTAATTCGTCACTAAACGGGGTGTCTTCTGCACCGACTTTATAGTCCTCATTCGCCCATGCCCCTAAGTCAATGAGCTTACAGCGCGCACTGCAAAATGGCTTGGTGGGATTATTTGCCCAAACGGTGGGTTTGCCGCAGCGCGGACAGGGATAAGTTTTGACAGGTGCATTTGATGGGGTGGGCTCGGTTTTAGACATAAACAAAAGGTATTCTGAAAAATGGTGTATCGGATTATTTGCCATAGTATACTATAAATCCTTTTTTTTGGGCGAATCAAGCGACTGTTCATGCTAAGTCATCAATTTACCAGACCGTTTCAACCCGATCGTATCCGTCATCCCAGAGATTTTCAGCCACTTAACGCAACATTTTGGCAGCAGCCCGCCATTTTTGTTGAAATCGGTGCAGGTAAAGGCAAGCATGCCTTGAGTTTTGCCAGCGATAATGCCAATGCCCATCTCATTGCGATTGAACGTACCGCAGAAAAATATCAAGCCATGCAAAAAATGGCGAATCAAGCGCAGTTGTCTAATTTAACGACTATTCATGCCGATGCCATTGCTTGGGTCACCCATGCTGTACCCGCGCAAAGCTTGTCAGGGGTGTTTATTCTTTACCCCAATCCAGAGCCGCATAATCCCAACCAACGCTGGCTTAACATGCCTTTTTTTGAATGGTTGCTGTCTCGGTTAAAACCGGGTGGCAAGCTTATACTTGCCAGTAATATTGAAAGTTATATTGATGAAGCCGAGCATAAAGCACAGACGGTTTGGCAAGTACCGGTGGAGAAAACCCAAGTACCCAATCATAGTGAACGCACGCATTTTGAGGTGAAATACCTAGCGCGTGGCGAGGCGTGTTGGCAATTGACCATAAAAAAACCGCATGGTTATACCACACGGTTTGATGATTTTAATTTACTCTAATCAGGTTTTAACGCAAGGGGCGTGGTTTGGGTGTCATCGGCACGTACCACATAAGTTTTGGCGATTTTATCATGTAGGCTTAATCGCTCTTTGCTGGTGAGCATCATGACCAAATCAATGACTAACACAACCAAACCAAAAATCGATAAAGAATAAGCCAATGTGGTAAATAACCCACGCATAATGATTAAGTTAAAAAATCCAGGAATGGCATTGGACTTGCGATCCAAAATACGTATGCCCATTATCATCTTACCGATGCTCTGACCACGGCGCATCAATAATAGGACTTGCGCAATGATTAAGCCCCATACCAAAATATTGGTTAGCAGCAATATATGCTCAGGTAACGCTGACATGAGTTCCATCTGCTGGGCAGACGTCAATCGGGTTTGTCCTGCTTCTGCCCATTTGAGTAATTTATCAAAATTTGGGCTGTTATACAGGGCGATGAATAGCGGCGACGACGCCAATACCATAAGCAGGGTATCTACTAATTTTGCGGCGATACGACTACCGATGCTGGCAAGGTCTAACTGTTTTTTGGCATGGGCAATGTCTTGCTTGGAGCCAAGTTTTTTGGTCAATGTGACCTTGGTAGGGTTAGGGGATTTGTGCGGGTTATTCGCTGAATACCGATCCCACACATTCTCAGCGTCTTCTGAAGGCGTGGGCGTGTTGTTAATAATATAATCTGCTTCATCAGAAGCGGGCTGCTCACGTTGGTGGGTATCGACTGGCAGGCTTTCATCTATCGTTGGACGGTAAAAAAATTGCCCATCCGTCATTGCATTGACTGTGTTCCAGTTATCCATCCCTTGATGCCACATCAAATCAGTGAGTAACACTTGCCCTGTGGCAAGCATTTGATTGAGTTGTTCAAGGGTATATGGGCCGGCTTGCACACCATTGCGAGCTAGAAAAATATGCATGTAATAACTCTACTTCTACTGGGTGGTAAAATTTGAATGACTGTATCTTATTATATGATGTTTTGCAACATCGTGCTAAAAATCGCTTATTATACAAAAGTTATACAAACATCCCATTCAAAAAATCGCGATATCCTTATGGATTGAAGCCAACAGTATCTAAACCATTAGCTATGCTTGGCTGGTAATGATTGGCTGGTAATTATCTGTCATGGGCTTAACCAAAAGTGTGCTAATATTTTTGGTTCAGCCTACGATTCTTCTTATATTGTCAGATTGTATTTATGTCAGTAACTCATCCCACCAACGCCCTCATTGATTTTAATCAACCTTGGTATCACTATTTGACTTATTTTGCTGAGCTTGACGCAAAACACAGTCAGGCAACACACAGTTATGCCCCTGCTATCAATGCCATCAATATTGTTGAAAATTTGAACGCTTGTTTGGATAAATTTGAGGATGTAAACGCCAGCCGTATAGCCAATTTTGAAAAATTACCCATTCGCTTTGTTGAGCAAGCGTGTTTGCCTGAGAGTGAGGCTTATGAGAGTTTTATTGCCAACACAGGTAAAATTCCAACCCGTGACAATCACCATGATTTGCTGAACGGTTTAATTTGGCTGAATTTTCCGCAGGCTAAAGCGGTATTTAACGAACTCCATGCCAAAGATATTTTGCAACATGGTATTCATAACGCCAGAACAGCCCTGCGTAATGCGTTAACCGTATTTGATGAAAATGGCGGCATTGTGGTGAGTTCAGATAGACTATTGCTTGAACAGTTACAAGCATTTAAATGGCAAGCAGCTTTGGTCACGCATAGAGCCAATTGGTTGGCTCAATATCGTACCATTGCCTTTTTTCCATTTGGTCATGCCCTGCTTGAAAAATTGATTGAGCCAAGAAAAAATATCACCAGTCATACCTTGCTTATTTTAGTAGATGAGGGTTGGTTTGAGCAATCTATCGCCAGTCAGAGAAACCAGCTTGATACGGCAATCGCTAAGCTATTCCACCAAATGGCAATGCCAGATTTGGCGGATAATGCCGTTAAGCTATCATCCAAAAGCTTTCAACCGTTACCTGTAATGGGTATTCCTGGCTACAGTGATGACAATGTGATACCCGCATTTTATCAAGATGAGGCTGTTTTTAGGCGTCCCAGAGCGTTCAGCGCGCCTATTTTTTCATTAAATGACTGATAAGTGACCAGAAAATTTATAGCAGTCGCTAGAGTGGTTGGGGTGATTGCCCAGTCTATGAATGTTGCTTGATAAAAGCCGGTTAATCCGTTAGCATTAAAGCAATCTCTAGTTCATCCAGTCCATTTATTGATGAAACTCATAATTACTAATAAAAATATTGGAGCATCGGCATGACCACCAAAGTCGTCAAAATTGATAATAAAGTTCGTATGATTACAGGTAAATTAGCCCCTCATCTTGAAATTCAATGGGAACATTATACCTTAGTAGAATTGCAATCATTGCTTGAGACGGTGGTTCGTTTTGAAATTGAGCACAACTTTCGTCGTCACAAAGATTATAAAGATAGCAAAGGCGCTAATATCCAAGTGTTTAATGATGGCAACGAACTTAAAGTCACAAGTCTAAAAGACGAATTACTAATCATCCGCGATAGCCAAATCGATTCACAATAACTATAAATCCGCGAATCAATCAAAATCCAAGCCGAATAACTTGGATTTTTTTCGTCATGTTGTTGGTAATTATTAAAGCAAAGTATCACCCTAAACGCTCAATGATTGGCATTGATAAAAAAATAATCGATAGCCATCTAAGCATGGTATAATTGTCAGTTTTTATTGACAAGCGAATCATGGGTGACACGATGAAATACCCTAAAATCTACGACGTAATTGTGATTGGTGGCGGTCATGCTGGCACAGAAGCGGCGCTAGCTGCTGCACGCATGGGTCAGCAGACGCTTCTACTTACGCATAATATTGAAACCTTGGGACAGATGAGCTGTAATCCTGCGATAGGCGGGATTGGCAAGTCGCATTTGGTGCGTGAAGTCGATGCGTTGGGCGGCGCTATGGCGCTTGCCACGGACAAAGCAGGGATTCAGTTTCGTGTGTTAAATAGCCGTAAAGGTGCCGCTGTCCGTGCCACACGCGCGCAAGCAGACCGTATTTTATATAAAGCGGCGATTAGATATACTTTAGAGAATCAGCCAAACTTGGATATTTTCCAACAAGCGGCGGATGATATTTTGGTTGAAAACGGCAAAGCCGTAGCCGTTGTTACCCAATCAGGGATTGAATTTGCTTGCGGCGCAGTGGTATTAACCTCTGGCACTTTTTTAGGTGGTACTATTCATATTGGGTTAGAAAACCACAAAGGTGGACGTGCAGGTGATCCGCCTTCTATCCGTTTGGCGGATAGATTGCGTGAACTCAAGCTGCCGGTTGGACGCCTCAAAACTGGCACGCCACCACGCATTGATGCGCGTACGGTAGATTTTAGTGTCATGACCGTGCAGCCAGGGGATACACCACTGCCAGTCATGTCGTATTTGGGTGATGTGTCCATGCATCCGCGCCAAATCAACTGCTATATCACCCATACCAATGAACGCACCCACGACATTATCCGCAGCGGGCTGGATCGCTCACCCATGTATTCAGGCGTAATTGAAGGCATTGGTCCCCGTTATTGCCCATCGATTGAAGATAAAATTCATCGGTTTGCTGATAAAGATAGCCATCAGATTTTTATTGAGCCTGAAGGGTTGACCACCCATGAACTTTATCCCAATGGGATTTCAACAAGTTTACCATTTGATATTCAGTTGGCTTTAGTCCGCTCCATGAAAGGACTGGAAAATGCGCACATCTTGCGTCCTGGCTACGCGATTGAATACGATTATTTTGACCCACAAAATCTTAAACCAAGCCTTGAGACCAAATCCATTGATAACCTATTTTTCGCCGGTCAAATCAATGGAACGACAGGGTATGAAGAAGCCGCTGCGCAAGGTATCTTAGCTGGCTTAAATGCCGCGCGTCGCACCCAAGGACTGGATGCTTGGACACCGCGCCGTGACCAAGCCTATATCGGTGTGTTGGTAGATGATCTCATCACCAATGGCACCAAAGAGCCGTATCGTATGTTTACCAGTCGTGCCGAATACCGTCTACTGCTGCGTGAAGACAATGCCGATCAACGCTTGACAGAAATTGGGCGTGACTTAGGACTGGTGGACGATGCGCGCTGGCAAGTGTATAGCGATAAAATGACAGCGATTGAGCAAGAAACTGCACGTTTACGCTCGCTTTGGGCAACGCCCACTAATACGCTGGGTCAATCATTTATCGATAAAACCGGCGAAGTGCTGACCAAAGAGAATAACGCGCTTGATTTGTTAAAACGTCCAAACGTGTCATTTGATGATATTAGCGAATTGACCGAATCGCCCGTGTCTGCTGAAGTGGGTGAGCAAATAGAAATTGGTGTCAAATACGCCGGTTATATCGATCGTCAGCAAGTTGAAATCGGTCAGATGAAAAAACTTGAACACACGCTGATTCCAGACGATTTTACTTATCATGATATCTCTGGGCTTTCCAATGAAATCGTGCAAAAACTTGAAAAAGTGCGACCAACGACGCTTGCCCAAGCCAGTCGCATTAGCGGCGTCACGCCAGCTGCGGTACAGCTTTTGGCTATGATGATTAAAAAAAGCAAAAAAGCGCGTGAAGTGCTAAGCTCTTAACTTTAAGACATGCTACATAAGTCCCATGGTATTGGTATGTGCCATACTTGGGACTTTTTTATTTTCTACTCAAAAAAATTATTATGCTAACTGCTTTTCTCTTTGCGCTAAAAATTACCTTGCCCAATATCTTGCTGATGTTATTGGGGGTGATGATGCAAAAAAAACAAACCATCAACCAGTCGTTTGTTGAAATCGCCTCTGATATGGTCTTTAATTATTGCCTGCCATGTTTACTGTTTTTTAGTATTCTAAAAAGTGACATTCATTTTGCTGAGCAGGTCGATTTGATTAAATCGGGATTGATGGTCACTTTTGGGCTATTTTTTCTCGGTGAGCTATTTGCCTATTTTTTTGTCAAAGATAGCCGCGATAAAGGTGTGTTTGTGCAAGGTGTCTTTCGCAGTAACATGGCGATTATGGGGTTGGCGACTGTGACCAACGCCTATGGTAGTCAAGGCGTCAGTATCGGTGCGGTTTATATGGGTCTGTTAACCATTGTGTATAATGTGTTGTCTGTGATTAGCCTAAGCAGAAATGACAACAACAGCCAAGGCGTGGTTAAAAAAGCCATCACCATGACCAAAAAAATCGGGCAAAATCCGTTAATTATCGCATTGGTATCAGCGTTTGCTTATAAGTTATCGCAGCTGCCGATGCCGCCTGAATTTATCGTCAAAACAGGCGAGTTATTGGCGGCGGTAGCGTTACCGTTGGCTTTGATTTGTGCAGGCGCGACACTCGATATCAAGTCGATGCTCAATATGACAGGCGTGTCTATGCAGGCTAGCATCGGTCGAATTATTGTAGCGCCTATCACCGCGGTTGTAGTGGGTGTATTGATGCAATTATCACCGATACAAATGGGCGTGATGTTTATTATGGTTACATCGCCCGTTGCTGCTGCCAGTTATGTGATGGCTCGCAGCATGGGCGGCAATGAAATATTAGCGGCCAATATTTTAGGATTTACCACCGTGTTTTCTATGTTTAGTCTAGCCATCGGCATGGCGTTGTTGCGCCATTTTGGCTTGGCGTAGCACAAAATTGGCTAGGCGTAGATTATTCAAAATAGATTATTCAAAATAGTGTAGCCATTTTAACGCAACCTCATCAACGTTATCGATATTGTCAGACTTTGGCAACCATTCACGGCTAGCGGTAACCCGAATCGCATTGGTTTGATTGATATCATATTGACTACCAATACTGAGTTTGGGCTGCCAATAGCTTTCATTATCGCTATCGCCACTTATCCAAAATGGCAGTGTTAATTCTGATATCGCACGCCAATTTGGACGCAATTCTGCATTGCACCCAATATTGACGCCAAGCCCAGCACGATAACCATGATATAGGCCCTTACCAAACTGCGCTGCAATGGTGCCCAAGCCATAGCAAATATTGGCGGGCATATCGCCTGTGTTTGGGGCGGCGCTACCTAGTGCCACGCTTTTACCAAATTCACCGCTGATATTTGCGACCAAATGATTGTCTGTAGCGCTGTGGTCATCTTTGTTAATAGCCTTGATACCCTCAAAGACTCGCTGTAAGCCAATATTACCACCCCATGAAATACCCTTTTTTGCGCTATTAATCGGATGCAATGAGCGCACATCAAATAATCCTAGCTGCTCAAGTTGCACGCTATCTTGCTGGTCGGCGTTGTCATGGATGCTAAGACCCATACTCAATGCCGTCAGTTGTGAGCCTATGGGATAGCCATCAATTTTATCCAACGCATCGCGGTACACCATGCGGTAATTTAACGTGATAGCCTGATTACTCTCTAATTTAGGTCGTCCATTCACCCTATCAAACGACTGCTGGCTGACGCCGATATCAAATCGACTTAAAGGATTGGCCAGTACGGGATTGTCGCGGCTAGGCAATATTTGAGGACTTGACGCCCGATTTTGTTGGGGATTGTTAAAAGCTTTGGGGTGATCTGCCGCGTTGCGGGCGTTTAATTGCGCTTGCACAACAGTCGGTGTTGAAGGACTAAAACTGGTAGAGCGAATCAAATTTTCGCGGTTTAACATGCGTACCACTTGGGCAGGGGAAACCATTGGGGAGTCAGTCACTAAAAAATTTTTATCGGGAAAAATAGAATTTAGTAACACCAAAATTTCAGAGGCGCAGTTATCGGATAACAGATAATAGGGCAAATTTTGGTCTTTAATTTCCCAAGTCCGATAGGCAAGTTGTTTAACTTGTTTATCGGCGAGATTGAGCTGATATTGCCATACATTGCGCCCATTATCTTGCAAATATTCTTTGATACCTTGCTGATAATTGGTCATGGTAAATTCGCCTGCATTGCCACCGATACTGGATTTGTAAGCAAATTTTAAAAAATGCTCACCGTCGGTGACTTTCGGCGTGAAGTTCAAATAGTACTGATTGCTAAGGTCGGCATTATCAAATCGCAAAAAACTATGGGCAAATGCAGACGGTGGGCTATCTAAATACTCACTGGCAAAAATTAATGAGACGGATTGGGGATTGATTTTTTGTAGCCATGAATCGAGCGTATCACAATGTTGATGGGGTAGGCTTGAGGTATCGATGGCTAAGTTTTCAATGAGCCACTGTGTACGAGCGGGAAAGCGACATTGGACAGAGGCATTATTTTTTTTGGTAGGGTGAAATAACTGTGTGAGCATTTCATCAAGTTCTGCTTGGGGATTTTTGGCACCTTGCGCGCTGGCAAAAAATTGTCGTTGGCTCGCTTGTGGGTTAAAACGATTGTTGACCCGACTTTCAAAGGGCTGTTTTCTGGTGACTGTTTCAGGATAATACAATAATCGCAGCCACGCTTTTTGCGCAGCTAAATTTTGCTCATGGGCTGATGTCAATGCCGTTTGCAGTGCTTGGGTAGTGGTAATAGGCGTCGGCGTAGATAGGGCTGTATCTGACGAAAATTGCTGAGCGGGCGCAGGTGATACATGTGACACAGGCGCTGCGAACGCATAATGTTGAGCGGATATTAGGCTCAATACAAAGACTGCTTTAGCTAACTGCTTTTGAGTAAAAGCTGTTTTCTTTTGATTAAAAACACGGGTTACAGCGTGTTGATGATAGCTGTATTTGAGAGAGTTCATAGGGGTGCTCTTTTTTTATAAGGTAAATTTTTATAAGGTAAGTTTTCACAACTTTTGATAAGCAAAGCATATAATATCTGTGTGCAAATTAACATTGCCCAATTTGTAATCACGCCATTGTAGGCAGCTAGCCGGCTATAAGACAACTTGCCAAATAGATTTTATCCGCTTAATTTGCTATAATTTTTTAATTATTTAGCAAAATTTTTTAAACTATTGTGATTTATTCAAGGGTATAAGGACAATTGGGTCATGGATAAACAAGCGATTTTATCAGCGTTAACGCCTGAAATTGTTGAAAAATTTCGTCAGGCGATTTCGCTTGGCAAATGGGAAGATGGTCGAAAGTTGACGGAAGAACAGCGTCAAACTTGTATGCAAGCGGTGATGGTGTGGGAGCATGAATTTTTGGGTGTAGAAGAGCGCACTGGCTACATTCATCGTCCCAAAAAAGCGGCAGAAGACTGTGATATCGGTCATGATCATCACTACCCAAATAAACCGCAGGACGAGGATGGCGAGAAACCGATTAAATTTAGCTAAGCGATAAAAAAAGGCGAGTGCATCATCTCGCCTTTTTTACACTATTTTTTTAAGTACTTATTTATCAGTTATTTGAATACTAAGTACTTAAATATAAGTACTTAAGTATAGGTACTTAGTATTAGCTAGTTGATTATTTTTCTAAAATGGCGACCACACCTTGTCCGCCCGCCGCACAGATAGAAATCAGCGCACGACCTGACCCTTTTTGATCCAGTAATTTAGCGGTGCTGGCAAGAATGCGACCACCGGTTGCGGCAAACGGATGCCCTGCAGCAAGTGATGAGCCATTTACGTTAAGTTTACTGCGGTCAATCGCACCAAGTGGCTTATCAAGACCTAAGCGCTCTTTGCAAAAACTTTCGTCTTCCCACGCAGCAAGCGTAGACAATACCTGTGATGCAAATGCTTCATGAATTTCATAATAATCAAAATCTTGCAGCGTCAATCCGGCACGTTCCAACATACGTGGGACAGCATAGGCAGGTGCCATCAATAAGCCTTCTTTAACGCCTTTTTTACCTGTAAAATCAACTGCAGCAGTTTCTTGGTGGGTGAGATAAGCAAGCGGTTTTAATCCATTCGCTGCTGCCCACTCATCTGTGCCTAATAACACACAAGACGCGCCATCGGTCAGCGGCGTTGAGTTGCCAGCCGTCATGGTTGGGTTGGCATTTTTCTTACCAAATACAGGTTTTAATGATGCCAATTTTTCTAACGAAATATCAGGACGTAGATTATTGTCGCGTGTTAAACCCTTAAATGGCGTGATTAAATCATCAAAAAACCCCTCATCGTACGCACGTGCCAAGTTCTTATGGCTATTAAAGGTAAACTCATCTTGTGCTTCACGGGTGATCGCCCATTCAAGTGCGGTGATGGCTTGGTGGTCACCCATCGATAATTTGGTACGAGGTTCACCATTTTGCGGTGCATCAATCAAGTCTTTTGGATTAATGCTTAATAACGCTTGCAAGCGATCTTTATTGGTTTTGGCATTATTAAGTTTTAACAGTGCTTTACGCAGCCCATCACCAATGCCTAAAGGGGCATCAGAGGTGGTGTCAACACCGCCTGCAATCCCCGAATCAATCAGCCCCAAGGCGATTTTATTGCTCACCGCGAAAGCCGCTTGTAGTCCAGTGCCACACGCTTGTGACACATCATAAGCAGGTGTCTGCGGACTTAACGCCGTGCTTAACACACATTCACGGGTGAGATTGATGTCACGGCTTAATTTAATGACTGCGCCTGCCACCACTTCACCCAAGCGTTTATCTTGTAAGTTATAGCGTTCCACCAAGCCGTTAAGCGCAGCAGTCAACATTTCAGAGTTGCTGACATTGGCGTATTGGCCATTTGAGCGGGCGAACGGAATACGGTTGCCACCTAAAATAGCGACCTTTTTGCCAGCAGGCTGGTGAGTGGGCTGTTGAAAATTGTCCATAGAAAAGTCCTTTTGAGCAATCAATTAAATAATTGAGATAAACTTAAACCAAATAACTTTTTAAAAATAACTAAACTTTTTAAAAATAACTAAACTTTTTAAGTTGCAGTGATGTTACCATAAAACGCAGACAAAAATATCCATTAAAGGTATATATATAACAATAATTTATATAAATTGATAATACCAATAAAATTTTATTTGATATGACTGTTCAATGTTGTTTGATTGGTATAGAATTTAGACAGGAACTATTTTTAAATTAGTGTTTTACTCAGTGTTGAACTTAGTATTTAATTGAGCCTTATCTAATAGCCTAAGCAAAACTAACTATTCAAAGGAGTCCTTATGTCAGACCATTATTCCGAATTCGTTCAAAATCCATTGGGACGTAAGATTGCCCAAAACTTGGGTCTACCAATGCCAATTAGTCTTGAACGTTATAAAGACGGTCAAGCACCTATTACCGGTAGTGTTATTTTTGGGGCCAGTGAGAACGCCGTGATGGCAAATGACATTGCCAAAGTATTGGCGAATGTGCAAGCAGATGTCTATCTAGACGCCAATGAGTCAGCGCGTGATGCTTTGCAGAATGCGACGATTGACGCCGAGCAGTTTGGCGCGAATCAATATTTTAAAGTGGCTATTTTCGATGCTTCAGGTATCAACACAACCCATGAGCTGAAACAAGTTTACAACTTCTTTCATCCGATTGCGCGTTCGATTGACCGCTCAGGTCGCGTTATCGTCATTGGCTTGCCACCTGAAAAATGCACCAGTATTGCACAGGCAGCAGCCCAGCGTGCTTTAGAAGGATTTGTTAAATCCGTCGGTAAAGAATTTAAGCGCGGTATCACAAGCCAGCTGATCTATGTAGACCCAAATGCGGCTCAAAACCTTGAATCTACTTTACGTTTTTTTGCCTCACCGCGGTCTGCGTATGTCTCAGGGCAAGTGGTGAGAGTTGGCGAAGGCAACCCAGTCACGGTTGATTGGCAAAAGCCTTTAAAAGGTAAAACACTGGTAGTGACTGGCGCGAGCCGAGGTATTGGCGAAGCCATCGCGAAAGTATTATCGCGTGATGGCGCACATGTCATCTGTGTCGATGTGGCTGCGCAGCAATCAGACTTGCAAAAAGTAGCAGGTGAGATAGGCGGTTCTACCTTAACATTAGATATCACCGCCGACGATGCTGGCGAAAAAATAGCCGCAGCGGCAGCCAAACGTGGCGGCTTAGATGGTATTGTCCACAATGCAGGCATAACCCGTGACAAGACATTGGCAAAAATGGATGATAACATGTGGGATGCCGTCATGAACGTCAATCTCAATGCGGAAGAAAAAATCGATGATTATTTACTTAGTCATGACAGTTTCAATGAAAACGCCAGAATTGTATGTGTATCATCCATTAGCGGTATTGCCGGCAATTTGGGACAGACCAATTATGCCATGAGCAAAGCTGGCGTGATTGGCGCGGTACAAGCGACTGCACCTACGTTAAACAACGGTATTACCATCAACGCGGTAGCGCCAGGATTTATCGAAACCCAAATGACCGCTGCCATACCTTTTGCGATTCGAGAAGCAGGTCGCAGGATGAACTCAATGAGCCAAGGCGGTTTGCCGATTGATGTGGCTGAGACCATTGCTTGGCTGGCTTGCCCTGCATCGGGCGGCGTCAATGGCAACATTGTCCGCGTCTGTGGTCAAAGTGTGTTGGGTGCGTAATTATTGAAGGGCTGAAAAAATCAGTATCGAAAATATCGCTACTGATTTTTTTTCATCATTTTTTCTAAGTCAAACTTAAACTAAGCTTTATGCAAAAAATCAACAATTAGATTGTGACATTCGATTATAATAAGTTAAGTTCTCAGATTTTGAGATCTGACGGTAATGAAAAGTAATGGAATATACCCGAACACTATCTAATCAAATAGCCATTTTTTGGCTCAAGCTTAAAAAGTAAAAAAGTAAGGACAGTCTGTATGTCAGACCAAAATTTTAGTCGTTTGCCAAAGCCGCACACCACCTATGCCAATATTATCAAAAGTTTTTTACCCATTGGCGACCAAGAAAAATCAGCTAATGCGGTGTTGCCCAATGCTACTTATAGCGTCAATACGCTTGAAATCGACCATGATAACTTAGCCGATTACCGCAGGATTTGTGGTTTTGAAAATAATAGCTACGTGCCGCCGACGTATTTTGCGGTGCTGTCGCAGTCGTTACAGATGAACATGATGGTCAAAGAGCCATTTCCCTTTGCCATGCTAGGCTTGATTCATGTGCAAAACAGTGTTACCCAATATCGGCGCATTAAAGATAGCGCAATTTTTAAAATGGCAGTAAGCTTTGCTAACCTGCGCGACCACGATCGTGGTAAGCAATTTGATTTTGTGACTAAAGTTTTTGAAAAAGATGAGCTGGTTTGGGAAGGGACTTCGACGTATTTAGCACGCCAAAAACGTCAAAAAACGACTCAAAAACCATCGACGACGCAAGTAGAAGCCAAGCCCACACTTGATAGTAATGATATGCATGAATTTTGGGAAATTCCTGAAGATATTGGGCGTCGCTATGCGTTTATTTCTGGGGATTTTAATCTGATTCATTTGCATCCTTTATCTGCCAAGGCATTTGGTTTTCCAAAAGCCATTGCCCATGGTATGTGGACAAAAGCAAAATGTTTGGGTGCGTTGGGTGATTTGCCAGAGAGCTTTACCTGTGATGTGACGTTTAAGTTGCCGATTTTTTTGCCCTCTGAAGTAGAGTTTATCGCAAAATTTGATAACCGTGACGAGCAGGTGGATTTTGGTGTGTATGATGCCACTACACCAAAAGCCAATTTGATAGGGAAAATCACCCAAGCGCAGGCTAAATAATAGCGATAAAAAAGCGGCAAAAAAATTTAAAAAGTTCAATGCTAAGCTGATAGATTTTTTAGCAGGATGTTTTTGTATGGTGTTTTTTTAGGATGCTATTGAAGCAATGAAGGATTTAATGGATTATCAAGCGCTCAATCAACACCTAGCCCAACTATTATCACGATTTGATCTTAATCAAAAGGTAGGTGGCTGCAGTCTGGTCATTTTTCATCAAGGTAAAGCGGTCACTCAACTGGCTCATGGCGTAGCAAATATTGATAAAACTAACCAGCAAGTTACCCCTTGGCAGCCATCCACCCTGTCGCTGAATTTTTCGACAGGCAAGGGAATACTGGTTACGTTGATTCATATTTTAGTGAGTCAAAACCTTTTAGCGTATGACAAAACCCTTGCTAGTTATTGGCCAGCGTTTGCCCAAAATGGCAAAGATAGCGTCACTTTGCGTGATATGCTAACCCACGAGTCGGGATTATTTAATATTGTCAGTATTACTGAACATGCCAAAGACATGCTAGATTGGCAATTGATGCTCAGTAATGTTGAGCAAATGGCATTAAATAGTCCAACTAATACGCAGAGTTCAGGTAATAGTTCAGCTAATAATAAGCAGCCTGTTAATCAATCAACCGAATCCAATGCGGATTCTAGTGCGGCTTATAGTGCCTTGGTATCCGGCTGGGTATTGGGTGGGCTGATTGAAAAAGTAACCCAATTGCCCCTGCAGCAAGCCCTAGAATATTATTTATTGGAACCGCTCGATTTGGTCGGTCAAGCTTACTTTGGGGTACCCAAAGACAAAGTTGAACAGGTGGCAGGTCAAATACGTGCCAAAGAGACTCAAGCTAAACCTTTACTCACTCAAGATGCTGACTCAACGCTACAATTTTATCAATCCTTGCCTTTTTACCCCGAGTGGTTAACATTGTCTCAATCGGGCTCTCCTTTGACAACGCAGGCCATTAACGCGCTGTATTTTCAACCTGCTAATATCAATATCGAAGACTATAAATCTGCGCTGGTACCCATCGGTAGCAGACAATTTAATTATTATCACCCTGTCACACTGCAGGCGAAAATTCCTGCCGCAAATGGAGTAGCCAGTGCGATAGCACTGGCAACAGTCTATGCTATGCTTGCAAATCGCGGTATTTGGCAAGGTAAAACGCTAATCAATTCTGCTGTTTTTAAGGCGCTTTCAACCATTCACAATGAGCAATTTGACAAAATCATGCCAGCGGTAATGGCGTGGCGACTCGGTTATCATCGTGTGTTTAGTCTGTTCCATGATGTGTCTGATGCATTTGGACATATGGGGTATAATGGGTCTATGGCCTGGTGTGATCCCAGTCGCGCATTAGCAGTGAGCTTTGTACATAATTATGATGTCACTATGCTGGGTGATGATCGCCAATTTATCTTGAATGAAACCATATTAGATTTTTTTGCTTAGCCTAATTGCTAAGGCTTTTTTCTTAGTCTTGTTTCTTAGCCCCATTTAAACAGTAAAAGGAATGTAATCAATGCCGTATGACACTCAAAATATTTTTGCCAAAATTCTTCGTGGTGAGATTCCTAGCCATAAAGTTTATGAAGATGACAAAACGCTTGCCTTCATGGATATCATGCCGATGGCAGAAGGGCATGTTTTAGTGATTCCAAAATGTGAGGCCGTTGAATTGTCGGATATGCCAGCAGATTACATTGCGGCAGTGTTTAGCACCGCGCAAAAAGTCATGGCAGCGCAGCGCAAGGTATTTAATCGCCAAGGTATTGTGCAGATGCAGTTAAATAATGCTGAGGCAGGACAATCGGTATTTCATTACCACGTTCATTTGATTCCAAGCAGTATTTATCATCTTGGATTGCATGAAAATCGTCAAGGCGATCATGAGCGTCTAGCAGCGCTGGCTAATCAATTAAAATCAGCGATTGCAAATTAATTCGCGACTTGCAAGTAGCGGATAATTAACACCCAACCCCCTATTTGCAAGCAGGTAAGATAGTTGTCGAGGTACAAATCGGTAAAAACCCCGCATCGGTTAAAACATCTTGTGCTTTTACCGACTTTAGATAATCCACAAAAATTTGACTGGTGTCAGGTTGATTCAAAATAATGCCATCTTGCAGAATTGGCGGATAACTATTTTTAGGCAGTATCAAGTAGTTATTGCTTAGTGTATTCACATTTTGCAGGGCAATGTTATTGGGTTTATTCAATACTTGCGAGAGGCTTACAAATCCAAAATCTGCTTTCCCACTATCCGTTAACGCAAAAGTTTCATCTAGGGTATTGGTATAAATAATCTTGGGCTTGATATTATTATAAAGGTTTTGATTGACCAACCAGGCTTCTGCTGCCACCCCATAAGCTAAATTCTCTGGATTGGCTATCGCTAAACTAAAGGGTTTATTGTCGAGCATCAACTGATCGAGCGTGGTAGTAGGGCTAATGTCCATAGGGTATTTATGACTATAAAGCACTAACTGACCACGGGTATAAGTAAAAGGCGAAGATTTAACGCCCTTAACATTGGCAAGCATTCGCTTTGGGTAAGTCTGGTTACCCGATAAATAAATATCAAAGTTTTGTGGATTGGCATTTACCGTATTATAAAGCGCAGTATTAGGCGCAAAAGTAATTTGAATCTTTATATTCGGGTAATTATGGTTAAAATCTGATACCAAAATAGGCAATACCATGCGAAGATTGGAAAAAGCGGCAATACGTAGAGTTTCAGTCGCTTTGGGTGAAGAGGCAACAGGCGCATTGGTTGAAATAGCTTTGGCAGGTTCTTTGCGAGATTGGTTATTGGCCGCCGTTGAATTTTGATTGTTATTTGAAGAATTACAACCCGCCATTAATGCTGTGACAATAAATAGCATCCTATTGAAAAAGTTCGAGGCAGGTTGATTAAAAGTCATAAATTAACAAATTTTACCCTAGTTTTAGCGATATTATGATTAAGTGGCGGGCAAGAATACTATACAAAGTAGTAAGTAAGTGTGTAAAAAACGTATCGATTTTATTGAAAAATTATTTTTTACGTATTTCTCATTCTGAGGGAAAAATAATTGAAAAAGTTGTTGCAAAAAAAAATAAAGTTGCTAAAATACCACCCCACATAGCCGATTAGAGATAAGCTAAAAAGCTATAGCCATCCATGCCAGTGTGGTGAAATTGGTAGACACGACGGATTCAAAATCCGTTGCCTTTAAAAGCGTGTCGGTTCGAGTCCGACCACTGGTACCAAATTAAAGCTCCTGATAACAGGGGCTTTTTTTTTGAACGAAAGTTTCTGCATAAAAAATTGCTGTACAAATCATTAAGATGTTATGTTTAATTGTTTATCAAGCAAATCTATAATGCTATAATGCTATAATGCTATAAGGGATTACATGTTATTCAGTTGCAGTACTAATACTTTTGTTAGAGGCTAATAAAAATAATTAATTGGTGATGACGGTCAGATCGCTTACTTAAATTTACAAAATTTACAAGCGTGTAGCATTCAACTTTGATTACAATTACGCACTATATTGGTTTACTGTTAGATTTTGCCTTTTATCTTACGAGATTGTCACATGTTAGCAAAGCTCATAAAACTATCGCCTTTATTATTAGTTATATCTATTAGCGCCTGTAGTTCTAAAACCGCTATTACTAGTGGAATGTATTCGGGTAAACTGCCAGAAGTCTTGACGCCAGATCAACCTGTTTCATTTGTTGCAGATAATGGTATACGATTTAATGTGGCTGAGTTAACTGTAAACAATATACCTGCTCCTGATATTTTTGCTAAAAGAACGGTTTCTTTTCCTCCATTGACAAGAGGCGGGGGTGTATATAATCGTATTGCTAAAGGAGATGTATTAGGAATTAATCTTCCAGGATATCCTGAAGTTGTCGGTACTAGTTCAGCAGCAGGTAATAGCATTTACGGTAATGGCTTTTTAGTTGATCAAAGCGGTTATATTCAATTTCCAATGATAGGACGAATAAAGGCAGAGGGGCTTACAGTAGCTGAACTCACTAGTCAATTAACTATTCGTTTATCACGTTATCTTAAACATCCAGATCCACAAGTTCGTGTACTTTCCTACCGCGGTAATAAATTTTATGTTGATGGGCAAGTAAAATCGCCTGGGCAATATGACATTGCAGATCAGCCTATCAATCTTTATACCGCTATCAGTATGGCAGGTGGTACGAGTGAAAAATCTGATACAAATAATATCCAGCTGATTAGAGCTGGAAGAACCTATAACTTTGGTTTCAAGTCACTGCAAAATGCTGGGTATTCTCCTAACCAAGTGATAATTCGTAATGGTGATACAATCAAAATTGGTGATTTGACCGAAAATAAAATTACTGTCATGGGCGAGTTTAATAAAATCAGTAACATTGAAATTCCTGAAAACGGTATGAGTCTGGCGGGCGTCATAGGGGAGGCGAATGGATTAATTGGTACTACTGCAAATGCTAAAAAAGTTTACGTATTACGTGAAAATTCGTCGAATAATGCTAATATCTATTATGTTGATATGACTTCCCTAACAAATTTTTCTTTAGCAAATCGCTTTAAAATGCAGCCGGGTGATGTGGTGTATGTAGACCCAACTGGTTTAACACGCTGGAATCGTATTCTTAGTCAAATCCTTCCTTCAGCGGCATTACCTGGAGTTGTAAGACAATTTTAATAGCTAGGTTTTTATTATGTCATTTGAAAAAATTTTAGTTGTATGCGTCGGTAATATCTGCCGCAGCCCTATCGGTGAAGCGCTATTACAGAAACAACATCCCAATCTAATCGTTAAATCAGCGGGCTTAAGCGCACTAGTGGGCGAAGGGGCCGATGAAAAAGCCATTCAAGTTATGGATGAATGGAATATTGATATTCGTAGTCATCGCGCCCAGCAGCTTACCCAAGAATTGATGCAAACCTTTGATTTAGTACTGTGTATGTCCAAAGATCAAGAGAATTGGATGAAACAAAATTACTCAAGCCAACGTGGAAAAGTATATCGGATTGGTCATTGGATAAATGAAAATGTAGCCGATCCTTATAAACTGCCTATTGAGAAATTTTATGAAAGCCGCGCATTGCTCAATAAAGCCGTAGAAAGCTGGAAGGATAAATTAGCGTAAATTCTGACGCTAGCCAGTTTTTCGAAATTATAAGAAAGATTTATTTATTCTGTAACAATTAAAGTGTATTTTATCGTAGTTTAGCATCAAGTGAGTAAGCATGGATCAGAAAGTGAATGATGATGAAATTGATTTAAGAGCGTTAATCGCAGTTTTGTTAAATCATTGGAAATTAATTTTATCAATGCTGTTACTTGGTTTATTAGGCGGTCTCTATTATGCTCAATCGGCAACGCCAATCTATAAAACAAACTCATTGATCCAAGTTGACAAAAAATCTTCAGGCGTATCTGCTTTAGGGGAGGACGTTGTAGGTCTTCTAAACGCTCAAGATGGCTCTGCGCAAACAGAAGTAGAAATCATCAATTCTCGCATGATTCTGTGGCCTGTCATTAATCAATTGCGTTTAGATTTAACTGTCAATCAACTTCAAGACAGTTTTTTAGACAAATTACTCATCAAGAAAAGTGTTCTAGTTAGTCATACAGACAATGGTGTGGGTAACTTAAAGGTGGGGCTTTGGATAGCTGAATTTAATGTACCATTAGCTTATCAAAACAAGAATTTCGTGTTGACAGCAATTGACAGCCAAAATTTTAAACTGATTTCGCCTGATGGCGCTGAATTTACCGGTAAAGTTGCAACGGCATCGCGTTTTAAAACGAGTGCGGGTAATATAGATATTCAAGTCACCTCATTAGCCCCGGGTTATTCTTATAACTTGAGTAAACTTACACCAGCTAGGGCGATAGATAACCTTAGAGCAAATCTTGCGGTGGCTGAAAAAGGTACACAAACAGGCATTTTAGACGCTTCACTTACAGGCGCTAATCAAGATGAAATCACCCATACGTTAACGCGCATCGTTAAAATGTATGAAACGCAAAATCTTGATAAAAGTAGCGCGGAAACGACAAAAACTCTGGCATTTATGCAAGAGCAACTGCCTAAATTAAAAACAAAACTTGCCGAAGCGGAAGCAAAATTTAATAATTTCCGTGAGCAAAATGCGACAGTTGATATAGATAAAGAAGCGGAATTGGCGGTCACACAAAGAGCGACAATTGAAACTAATCTACGTGAGCTTGAGCTAAAACGAGCAGAATTATCCGAGCGTTACACGGATGAATACCCAGTATTAAAGCAATTAAATATGCAAATACAGGAGCTAAGAGACAAAGAAGAAGCGCTTAAACAAAATATTACGCGTATTCCAGAGGTTCAGCGGCAATTTTTGGAATTATCAAGTGATGTTAAGATTAGCAATGAGATTTATTTAAATATGCTCAAAAATTATGAGCAGCTTCAAATTGTCAAATCTGGACAGCTTGGCAATGTACGCATCATCGATTTACCCATTAACACCTATGAACCAATTGCCCCTAAAAAAGCGCAAATTGTTTTAATCGCGACCCTTTTAGGGTTAATGCTAGGCATCGGACTGGCCTTCTTAAAGTCATTGCTATTCGCGGGCGTGAAAAATTTGGAAGAATTAGAGAACAATACTGATGTTCCGGTGATTGGTGTCATTCCTCATTCGCCTCGATTAACGCGGTTGTTGAAAAGTAAATCAACTAAAATTCCTTTGGTTGAAAAAATTGAACCTGAAGGTATTGTTAGTGAAGGCTTTAAGTCCATTCGCACTCATTTATTGTTTAATGCAACAAAAACCGAGGGCAATACGTTGTTAGTGACCAGTGCAGGTCCTGGTATTGGTAAGTCATTTATTGCCGCCAACCTTGCCGTGGCAATGGCAATGACAGGCAAACGTGTCCTGTTAATTGATGCGGATGCTAGGTTAGGTCATCTGCAAGATCGATTTAATTTGCCAAATATCAATGGATTGGTTGATTATTTGGTTGATGATAAGATTGATGCGGCTAATAGCAGCTATATGATTCAAACCACACTATACGAAAATCTGCATTTTATACCTAGGGGCAAAGGCCATAGCCACGCTTCAGAATTATTATTAAATGGAAAAATGAAAGCGCTTCTAGATTTTTATCGTCAGTTCTATGATTACATCATTATCGATACGTCACCTGTAATGGGCACTTCAGATGCGCTATCGATAGGGCAGTTGGTGGATTCAGTCTTATTTGTCGTAAGATATGAGGTATCAAACCTAAAACAGGTAAATTATGCAATCGAAAAACTACAACGTGCGAATGTGAAAGTAGAAGGAATTATTTTCAATGATGCTAAGCAGTCTTTAATTGGCGCTTATAATTATCACTATGGTTATGAATATAAATCAAAAAATTAACGATATAAAGATAAATCATAGCCATATCATTTACTAGGTTTTATATGAGTAATACAACCAACGCTACTAAAGCGCCTTTAGCTTTTACCGTATTATCTAATGCGATTGAGCAGCCTCGCTGGCTAAAAGTAGTAAGTCTGTTTGTGATAGATTATATTGCATCTATTATTACTTTGATTTTAGCGATTGCCCTAAGGTATGCGAAATTTGACTTTCATACCAATATCTTGTCAATTATGCTACTTGGCGCTTTACCTGTTATCTTTTTAGCGGCTACTAAGTTTTACTCGCATGTTATCCGCGTTTTTCAAGATGAGAGTATGCGCTGGGCGCTCGTAGTTTTGCTAGGTTATCTATTAATTAGTCAAATACTGATTTTTTTAGGGGTAACGCCTGATATCCCTAGAGCAGCGACCGCTATCCATGTTTTCTTACTTTATTTATGGATATGGAATAGCCGTATTGTTTTGCAATTTTTTATTTCAAGAACCTTGCATCCTGAATTTTATACACAAAAAAAAGAAAATGTATTAATTTACGGTGTGGGTCACATCACCAAAGATTTGATGCATGTACTGCATCAAACTCACCAATTTAAAATAGTTGGGATTATCGATGTCAATGATAATTTCATTGGTGCTAGGGTATTAGGGGTTAAAGTCTACCCTAAAGATAACCTTGAGTCTTTAATTACAGAATTAGAAGTTAATCATGTGTTTTTTGTATTACCTAGTCATCAGCGTCATATCCAAGAGCGTATTGTCAAGCAATTAGAAAACGTACCAGTTAAAATTAGTGAAATTCCAAGTTTGGAAGAAATCACCAGTGGTCGAATTAAATTATCAGATATTAAACCTGTCGATGTGCTAGATGTGCTACAACGAAATACGGTTAAACCGGACACATCGCTGCTTGCCAAAAATATCAAAGATAAAGTTGTGATGGTCACAGGAGCGGGCGGTTCAATTGGTAGTGAATTATGTCGCCAAATATTAAAGCAGCAACCAAAAGCCTTGGTATTACTTGAACTGTCGGAATATGCACTTTATGCCATACATGGTGAACTACAAAAACTTGCCAAAAATATACAGCAGGAAAGACAACTACCAACTGTGACGCCGCTCTATGTTCATCTAGGCAGTGTTACCAATCAAAAACTTATTGAACTGCTATGCAACCAGTACGACGTTCAAACCATCTACCATGCAGCCGCTTATAAACATGTCCCTATCGTCGAAAGTAACGAATACGAGGGTGTAATCAATAATTTTGTTGGCACTTACAATACTTTAAAAGGCGCAGTCAGTGCGGGTGTAGAAACCTTTGTTGCGATTTCAACGGACAAAGCCGTTAGACCAACTAATGTCATGGGTGCGACCAAACGTATGGCAGAGTTGGCGTGTCAAGCGATGGCTGCAGACCAATCAACAACCACTATCAGTATGGTTAGATTTGGTAACGTATTAGGGTCATCGGGTTCTGTCGTACCGCTGTTTAATAAGCAAATTGCAGCTGGCGGGCCTATCACCCTGACGCATCCAGATGTGACAAGGTATTTCATGACGATTCCTGAAGCAGCTCAGCTGGTTATCCAAGCAGGTGCGATGGCGCATGGTGGCGAAGTTTTTGTGCTTGATATGGGTGAGCCTGTTAAAATAATGGATCTTGCGAAACGCATGATTACGTTGAGTGGACTTAAAGTTAAAGACCAAAATAATCCGAATGGTGATATTGAAATTGTCATTGCGGGTTTACGCCCCGGTGAAAAATTGTATGAAGAGTTAATCATCGATGGGGATAATATAGAACTGACTAAGCATCCATTGATTATGCAGGCAAGAGAACATCAGTTTGATAAATCAAAAATTGAGAGCTTTAAGAATCAAGTTATTACGCAATATACAGCATCACAAGATACGCAATGGTTAAGAAGTCAATTTGACTATTTTGTTGAAGGTTACAAAGATAGACCAAAACATGAAAATAATACATCTTAAATCAGAATAAGGTAACTATATGAAGTTAGATGACTTAAAAATCGCGGTAATTGGTCTGGGCTATGTTGGTTTGCCATTAGCCGTGGAGTTTGGTAAAAAAGTTAATACGTTGGGATTTGATATTAATGAGGTTCGTATTAATGAGCTTAAATCTGGTCAGGATCATACCCTTGAAGTTTCTCCAGAGGAATTGGCCCAAGCCAAGTATTTGCAATTTTCGGCAAGTCTTGATGAACTCGTGGCGAGTAACTTTTATATTGTCACGGTGCCAACACCGATTGACGAATATAATCAACCTGACTTGACTCCTTTAATTAAAGCATCTACGTCAATTGGTAAAGTGCTCAAGAAAGACGATATTGTGGTATATGAATCTACAGTTTATCCGGGGGCCACGGAAGAGGTGTGTGTACCGATTCTTGAAGAAGTATCGGGACTTGTCTTTAATAAGGATTTCTTTGTCGGATATAGTCCTGAGCGTATTAACCCGGGTGATAAAGAGCACCGTGTTAATAATATTTTGAAAATTACATCGGGTTCGACACAGCCCATAGCAGATTATATTGATGATGTTTATCGATTAATCATTGATGCAGGTACGCATAAGGCATCAAGTATTAAAGTCGCTGAAGCTGCTAAAGTCATTGAGAATACTCAACGAGACGTGAATATTGCGCTTATCAATGAGCTTGCGTTAATTTTTAATAAAATGGGCATAGATACAGAGGATGTGCTAAAAGCTGCTGGGACAAAATGGAACTTTTTACCATTTCGTCCTGGATTAGTGGGCGGACACTGTATTGGCGTTGATCCTTATTATTTAACTTATAAAGCCCAAGCCATTGGTTATCATCCAGAAATTATCTTGGCGGGTCGCCGTCTCAACGATAATATGGCAAGTTATGTAGCAACGAACTTGGTCAAGGCAATGATCCAAAAAGACATTAAGATTAAAGATGCTAATATATTGATATTGGGATTGACCTTTAAAGAAAACTGTCCAGATATTCGTAATACAAAAGTAGTAGACATGGTTAAAGAATTAAAAGATTATAAAGCGAATGTCGATGTGTATGACCCTTGGATCAATGAGACTGAATCACAGCATGAGTATGGTATTATCCCGGTTAGCGAGCTTGTTGAGCAGAAGTATGATGCGATTGTACTAGCAGTAGCGCATCATCAATTCAAAGAATTAGGGGCGGATAATATTCGTAAGCTAGGCAAGAAAGATGTCGTTATCTATGACTTAAAATATGTTTTAGATAAGCAGAATGTGGATATCCGTCTTTAAATCCTTTGCTAGCTAATAGGTAAACTATCATGACGTATGAACAAGTAAAAGACCAATTATTACAGTCACCCAAAGTATGGTTAATCACGGGCGTTGCAGGATTTATTGGTTCTAATTTATTAGAGACTTTATTAAGACTCAACCAACAAGTGGTTGGTTTGGACAACTTTGCGACAGGTTATCAAAAAAATTTAGATGAAGTGCAAAGCCTTGTTACACCAGAACAATGGCAAAATTTTCACTTTATCGAAGGTGATATTCGTGACTTTGACACCTGTACCAAGGCTTGCACAGAGGTGGATTATGTACTGCACCAAGCTGCTCTCGGCTCGGTACCACGCTCGATCAATGACCCGATTACTACCAATAGTGTAAATATTTCGGGGTTTCTTAATATGCTGACTGCAGCACGTGATGCCAATGTCAAAAGCTTTACCTATGCCGCAAGTAGCTCTACCTATGGTGACCATCCTGCCTTGCCGAAGGTGGAGGAAAATATTGGCAAACCGTTATCACCTTATGCGGTGACCAAGTACGTCAATGAGCTTTATGCAGATGTGTTCGCTCGTACGTATGGCTTTAGGGTGATTGGATTACGATATTTTAATGTCTTTGGTCCACGCCAAGATCCGAATGGGGCGTATGCTGCAGTGATTCCAAAGTGGACGGCAGCGATGATTGCCGGTGATGATGTGTTCATTAATGGGGATGGCGAGACAAGCCGAGATTTTTGTTTTATCGATAATACAGTGCAAGCCAATATTTTGGCGGCGACAACACAGGATGATGATGCCAAAAATCAAGTGTATAACGTAGCAGTGGGTGACAGAACAACGCTTAATAATTTATTTGATGCCATTAAAATTGCATTGAATGAAAATGGAATGCCATATAACAAAGAGCCTGTATATCGCGATTTTCGCGCTGGGGATGTACGGCATAGCCAAGCGGATATTTCTAAAATTTTTACACTATTGGGATATCAACCTATGTATCGTATTGCACAGGGTATCAGTATTGCGATGCCTTGGTATTGCCATAATAAGAAAATGGAGATCTAAGATGAATATATTAGTGACAGGTGGTGCAGGGTTTATTGGGTCAGCGGTTATTCGCTATTTAATCAATGAAACTAACAATAACGTCTTAAATGTTGATAAATTGACCTATGCAGGCAACTTAGAATCTCTTGACACTATCAGTAACAATTCACGCTATCAATTTTTGCAAGCTGATATCTGTGATAAAGTAGCTATGACCAAGGCGTTTGCTGACTTTGAGCCCGATATTGTCATGCACTTAGCTGCCGAATCACACGTTGACCGCTCGATTGATGGCCCGATGGATTTTATTCACACCAATATTTTGGGCACTTATACGCTACTAGAAGTCGCCAGAGTCTATTATCAAGGCCTATCTGATGATAAAAAGCACAGTTTTAAGTTTCATCATATTTCGACTGATGAAGTGTATGGCGACTTAGAAGGTACAGACGATTTATTTACTGAATCCACGCCTTATAGCCCAAGTTCACCCTATTCAGCCAGTAAGGCAAGTTCAGATCATTTGGTACGGGCTTGGCATCGTACTTATGGGTTGCCCGTAGTCGTCACTAATTGCTCAAATAATTACGGCCCTTATCATTTTCCCGAAAAACTGATTCCCTTGGTGATTTTAAATGCCTTAGATGGCAAGCCGTTACCAGTATATGGTGATGGCAAGCAAATTCGTGATTGGCTTTATGTTGAAGATCATGCCAGAGCTTTATATCTTGTTGCCACAACCGCTAAAGTTGGTGAAACTTACAATATCGGTGGCCATAACGAAAAACAGAATATTGAAGTTGTTAAAAAAATCTGTCAAATTCTTGATGATTTAAAGCCCCGTGAAGATGGTGACAAGTACGAGTCGTTAATCACGTTTGTTAAAGACCGCCCTGGACATGATTTACGCTATGCCATTGATGCCAGAAAAATTCAGCAAGAACTCAATTGGCAACCGCAAGAAACATTCGAATCTGGAATACAAAAGACAGTTGAATGGTATTTATCAAACCAAGGCTGGGTTAATCATGTAAAATCTGGTAAGTATCAACACTGGGTCGAAAAACAATACCAATAGTAAGATTAAATTCGATATAAAGGTAAGTGAAGATGAAAATCTTATTGTTAGGTAAAAATGGTCAGGTTGGTTGGGAGCTACAGCGTGCTTTACAGCCATTGGGTGAAGTGATTGCATTAGACCGTCATATCAATAACCAAGGTGATTGTGGCGATGTCAGTAATTTTGAGCAAATCAATCAAACAATTGCCCGCACACAGCCCAATATTGTTATCAATGCGGCGGCTTATACCGCTGTTGATAAAGCAGAAAGTGAGCGACTGCAAAATGACTTAATCAACCATTTAGCCGTTAAAAATTTGGCAGAGCAGTGCCAACAGATAGATGCCTTATTGGTGCATTATTCAACCGATTATGTATTTGACGGTACAGGTGATGCAGCGTTGCAAGAAGATGATAACACCGCGCCAGTCAATAGCTATGGTCAAGCAAAAAGAGATGGCGAAATTGCCATTGAAAAAACGGGTGTAAAATTTTTAAATTTTCGTACCTCTTGGGTTTATGCCAGTCGCGGCAAAAACTTTATCAAAACTATGCTCATGTTAGCAAAATCTAAAGAACAGTTAACAATCATTAATGATCAAGTTGGTACGCCGACATCTGCATCATTAATTGCCGATGTTACCGCTCAAGCGTTACGCTACTATTTGTTGGCAAACGATGCAGAAAAAATACAATTGCTAGGGCATTATCATCTTGTACCGACAGGTGTCACGACTTGGTATGAATATGCCCAGTTCATTTTTGATTTGGCCAAAAAACGGGGTGAAACTTTAATGATAAAAGAGGTCTTACCAACGACCACCGATAATTATCCCACACCCGCAAAACGACCCTTAAACTCTCGACTTAACAACCAAAAAATTCAGACCAATTTTCAACTACACTTACCCGAATGGCAACAAGGCGTTGAACAGACGGTGATAGAACTATTAGAGAGGGCATAAAAATGACACAAAAATCTCGTAAAGGTATTATTTTGGCAGGTGGTTCAGGCACTCGGTTGTACCCGATTACTATGGGAACATCCAAACAGCTTTTACCTATTTATGATAAACCGATGATTTATTATCCGTTGTCAGTGTTAATGCTGGCGGGTGTCAGAGAGATTTTAATTATCTCGACTCCCGAAGACTTGCCTAATTTTGAAAAATTACTGGGTGGTGGCAAAGAAATTGGGATTAAATTATCTTACAAAGTACAACCCTCACCTGATGGTTTAGCACAAGCCTTTATTTTGGGTGAAGAGTTTATCAGCGATGATGATGTTTGTTTGATTTTGGGTGATAATATCTATTATGGTCAAGGTTTTAGTGAAAAGTTAAAACGTGCGAGTGGGCAACAAGCAGGCGCAACGGTTTTTGGTTATTATGTCAATGACCCAGAGCGCTTTGGCGTGGTGGAATTTGATAACTCAGGTAAAGCGTTAAGCATTGAAGAAAAACCCGAGAAGCCTAAGTCCAATTATGCGGTAACAGGACTGTACTTCTATGATAACCGAGTAGTTGAGATCGCCAAAAATATCAAGCCTTCACACCGTGGTGAGTTAGAAATCACCGATGTTAATAATGTGTATTTGCAACAAGGTGGGCTTAATGTTGAGTTGCTAGGTCGCGGCTTTGCTTGGCTCGATACAGGCACGCATGACTCTTTGATTGAGGCGAGCCAGTTTGTGCAAACCATTGAACATCGCCAAGGTCTTAAGGTAGCTTGTCTTGAAGAAATCGCCTTTAATAATGGTTGGATTTCAACAGAGCAACTTAAGGAACGTGGCGAGTTTTTCAAAAAAACAGGGTACGGGCAATATTTGCTAAAGCTGTATCAAGAAAAAACGACAAAAAATTAGAGTATAGCAATGAACATTATCGAAACCAAAATCCATGGTTTATTAATTATTGAGCCCAAAGTCTTTAGCGATGAACGTGGTTGGTTTATGGAAAGCTTTAATGAGCAAAAATTTGCCGAAGCTTTGACAGAGCGTGGGTTACCCGTGCCAAAATTTGTACAAGATAATCACTCAATGTCAAAAAAAGGCGTATTACGTGGGCTGCACTTCCAAATCCCACCCCATGCACAAGGCAAACTTGTACGCGTGGTTCAAGGTAAAGCATGGGATGTTGCCGTAGATATCCGTAAAGAATCACCTACCTATGGACACTGGGTAGGGGTGGAACTTAGTGGTGACAATCATAAACAGTTTTGGATACCGGAAGGTTTTGCTCATGGGTTTGTCGCTTTAGAAAATAACACTCAGTTTCTTTATAAAACCACTGATTATTATGCCAAAGAGTTTGAAAGGGCGATTGTGTGGGATGACAGAACCTTAAATATCCAATGGCTAACTAATGAACTGGATGAAGTTCTCGTTTCGGATAAAGATAAAATTGCTGATAATTTCAAATTGTCGGGAAGATAAATATGGTCGGACTGAAAATTAATCATCTAAATTTCATAGCGAATGAGTAATGTCAAAAAAAATATTTAAAAACGCAAGTTATTTGGGAATTGTTCAACTGGTTAATTATGTTTTCCCTTTGATTACTGTGCCTTATGTGTCTAGGATAATAGGACCTGAAGGATACGGTATTATTAACTATGCGACAACCTTCGTTGGATATTTTTCATTACTTATTGCCTATGGCTTTGATTTGACAGGTACTAGAAGAATTGTCAAGCACCTAGAACAGCCATCGCAAATCAGTCAGATTGTATCTGAGATTTTGACAGCTAGAATATTGCTTTTTATTATATCGATATTTCTATTTATATTGGCTTTAATATACTTCAAACCAATTCAAGATGATATTGGCGTTGCAGTTATCCTATTCATTGGATGTATTGCAACCGTGATTTCACCACAGTTTATTTTTCAAGCCTTTGAGGAACTTACAATTTTTGCGAAGTTAAATTTTTTCCGTGGGCTTCTTAATATTGTTTTGGTATTTTTACTCGTTAAGGAAGCTAAAGATTATACTATATTGGCTATATTATCGAGCATATTTATGATAGCAATTAATAGTCTATTATGTTGGTTGACTATTCGTAAGTTTGGCATAAGCTATAACCTAGTGAAATTACAACGAGCTATTAAGCTACTTAATGAAGAAAAAATGGTTTTTTTTTCAACCGTTGTGATTAGCTTATATACGACCACAAATGTTATTATTTTAGGCTGGTTTGCTAGTAAAGCAGAAGTCGGTTACTATACAGTTAGTCAAACTTTGTTAGGCATGGCAGTAAGTGTTATATCTGCCCCAATTTCTTTAGCAATTTATCCACATATTGGTAAGTCTTTTGCCATCTCTCGAGAACACGGGATAGAAACGGTAAAGCAAATATTACCTATCGTTTTTTATATTACATTTGGGGTTTCTTTGGTGTTGTTGCTATTTGCTCCTATAGTAATACACTTATTGTACGGTAAGGCATTTGATAATGCGATTGCTGTGATGCAAATATTGTCTTTTCAACCTTTGATTATTGGAATGTCTAATGTTTTCGGTATTCAAGTAATGTTAAACATGGGATTAGATAAACTATTCTTTCGTTCTACATTTATCGCTAGCGTTTTAGGGGTGATATTAAGTATTTATATGAGCAAATATTATAGCTATATAGGTACAGCATGGAATAGTGTCATTGTTGAATGTTTTGTCACGTTATTAATGTATACTGTGTTGAAAAGAAATAACATTCACATATTAGAGTTAAAATATTTTAAGCCCAAAGAAATTAAATCTTTTTTTGCTAAGTAGGTTAAGTATGAAAAAATATCTTATTGTTGGTGCAGGGTTTTCGGGTGCAGTCGTAGCCGAACAATTAAGTAAAAATCCAAATAATCAAATTTTAGTTATAGATGAGAGAAGTCATATCGGCGGTAACTGCTATACTGAGAGAGATACAGAAACCAACGTTATGGTTCATAAATACGGACCCCACATTTTTAATACTGATAATGTGGAAGTGTGGAATTATATACAACAGTTTTGCGAGATGAAGCCTTTTATTAATCGTGTAAAGTCGGTTTATAACGGTCAAGTTTATTCAATGCCAATCAATTTACATACGATTAATCAATTTTTTGGTAAAACGTTATCACCAAACGAAGCAAAAGATTTTATCAATCAGATAGCGGATACGAGTATCGACACGCCAGCCAATTTTGAAGAGCAGGCTATGAAGTTTATTGGTAAAGATTTATATGAAGCATTTTTTTATGGTTATACCAAAAAGCAATGGGGATGTGAACCTACCGAATTACCAGCGAGTATTTTAAAAAGACTACCTGTCCGTTTCAACTATAATGATAATTACTATGCAAATCCTTACCAAGGCATTCCTAAAGATGGTTACACGGCTATCTTTGAGCGGATGTTAGACGCACCGAATATAGAGATTAGATTAGATACCAAGTTCGATAATACTTGGGATTTGTCAGAATATGACCATGTCTTTTATACAGGTCCAATTGATGCTTTTTTTGATTATAAGCATGGCAAGTTGTCATATAGAACAGTATATTTTGATAAAGGGGTTACAGATGGCGATTATCAAGGTAATGCTGTGATTAATTATGCTGACCCTGATATCCCATATACTCGTGTTCATGAACATAAACATTTTACGCCTTGGGAGAGTCATGATAAGACGGTGTATTTTAAAGAGTATAGTAAAGAGACAACTGAGAATGATGTACCTTATTATCCTAAGCGATTAGCTAAAGATATGGAGAAGTTAGCTCTGTACGAAGCAGAAGTTAAAAAGTTAGAGAAAATCACTTTTTTAGGTAGATTGGCAACCTATCGTTATATGGATATGCATCATGTGATTGCTGAAGCTTTGGATCTAGCGAAAAATATTTAAGGAAAACTTAATATGGAAAAAATCTGTTGTGTAATAGTGACTTTTAATAGATTATCACTACTTAAAGAATGTATACAAGCTGTGTTAAATCAAACAAGGTCTATAGATAAAATTATCATAGTGGATAATGGTTCTTCAGATGGTACTAAAGAATACCTATCTAATCTCAAAGGTGAAAATATTCAAATCATATATCAAGAAAATTTAGGTGGAGCAGGAGGTTTCCATACTGGACTCAAAGCAGCTTATGAGCAAGAATATGATTGGATTTGGTTAATGGATGATGATGTTGAGGTTGCATCAGATTGTTTAGAAAATCTTTTAAAATATTCAAATATATCAAAATGTTTACATCCAAACAAATATTATATTGATAATGTCAACTTTAAATGGGAACAGTGGTATGATCCATTTAGAGGAGTTACTTATTCTTTACATAATACATCATTCAAAAATAATAAAGACATATGTTTTGTAAATGTTGGGTGTTTTGAGGGTATGTTAATCTCTAGAGAAATAGTAAATAAAATTGGATTTCCCAATAAGAATTATTTTATTGTTGGTGACGATTTAGAATATGGATTTTTAGCAAGTAACTATACTAATGTTTCTTATGTAAAAAATGCCAAAATAATTAGAAAGAAGAAGTCATATGAAGAATTACCTTCTTTAAACGCAATGTATTATTCGATTCGTAATCGACATTTAATGAAAAATATACCAAATATAGCTAATTTAAATTTTAATACTAACTATGTGTATGAGTTATATACATTTAAAACATATATTGGTTTTATGAGATACATAATTAGGAGTGAGAAAAATATTAGTAATAAGTTTAAAAAATTAAAAATTATTACTAAAGGTTACAAAGATTATTTTTTTAAGGTAGTTGGCAAAATGTCTTAAAAATCCCGAAAATATTTTCGTTGTATTTTTTTTAAAAAACTTTCGAAAAATTTATTTAACAAGAGTTCTTTATGAGATTTAGTATTATTGTACCAGTTTACAATGTTGAAGACTATCTTGATACATGCTTAAAGTCAATTTTAGCACAAAGTTTTACTGACTATGAAGTTATAGTTGTTAACGATGGTTCGACTGACAGTTCAAAAAAAATCTGCGAGTATTATACTCATAAATATTCACACATTAAACTTATTGATAAAACTAATGGTGGATTATCAGATGCAAGAAACTACGGTATTGATAATGCCCAAGGGGAATATCTAATATTTTTAGATAGTGATGATTTCTGGAATTATGATCTTGCTCTAGAAGAAATAAATAAAATTATAAATCAAAATAAAGAATTAGATCTCATAATTTTTGGGCATACTCAATTTGATGATGGAGAAGTTAATATCAAAGAAACAGTTTTTCCAACATTACAAATCAAAAGTGGAGAATTTGAAGCTGATCTAGATTATCTGATTGAAAAGAAAATTTATAAAGCTGCTGCATGGGATAAAGTAGTTAAAAAGTCGATCTTAGTAAACAATCAAATTTATTTTCCTATTAATAAAATACATGAGGATGCAGTGTTCTTATCTTCATTGGTACTTAGATTAGATAACATTTATTTTTCTGATAAAAAAATTTATAACTATAGATATAATATGAATGGCAGCCTACTTTCAGCTTCTTCGAAGAATGTTCAGAAAAATATTAATAGCTATAAATTTATAATAAATTATTTTTATAATGAAATAAGAAACAATAATTTTTATTCTATATCTTATGTAATTTCATTACAAACTTATTTAGCATACTTAAAAGATAAAAAAGGTATTTTTGCAATGATAAAAGCATATTATGAGTTTTTTGATTATCATAAATATGTGAACAAAAAATTACTGTTAAATAGAGGCAATTTATTATTTTATAAATTTGGTGTTTTTTTTCTTATTTTTCTAAGTATTTTTAGGAAGTAATTATATGGTTAATTTAAGTTTAATTGTTCCTGTTTATAATGTGGAAAATTATATTATTGAATGCTTAAATTCAATTGTAAAGATTATTCCTAGTGATGGTTCAACTGAGGTAATTATTATTAACGATGGTAGTCCAGATAATTCTATTAATTTGATAGAAAATTATATCTTAAATTTAAATGATAATATAAAAAATAATTTTCATATTTTTAGTCAAGAGAATAGAGGTCTTAGTGGCGCTCGTAATACAGGAATAAATATTGCTAAAGGTCGATATTTAGCGTTTCTTGACTCTGATGATGTACTTCAAGGTGATTTTTTTAATGATATTTTGGCTATAATAAACAGACATAATCCGGATATTGTTGAGTTTAGAGCTTTTCGCTTTGATGATAAGGGAAATACATCAAATCCTTTCCCAAAATTGTTTGATGATGGTCTTTATAGTTTAGATCAAAAGATATGGGAAAAACTGTGTAATAGATCTGCATGGTTCTCATGTTTAAGAGTTTATAATAAAAATTTATTTGATGATATTAAATTTCCTGAAGGAAAGAACTATGAGGATGCTTATACTACGCCTTATATTTATTTAAAGGCAAAAAATATTTATTTTTGTAATAATGAATATTTAGGTTATAGAATTAATCCGAATGGAATTACTGCCACTAAATCTATAAAAAATATAAATGATATAGGGGGAGCTGCTGAGAAGCTAATAGGCTTTTTTAACTATAGGCCCGAATTGAGCTCAAGTTTTATATCTTTAGCGCAATACTATATAGCTAATAGCTATGAAACGGAGGGCTTTTTTGTAGCCAATAAGAGATGGAAAGTGTTAAAAGAGCAATTATATACATCATCATTTGATAAAAAATATATAGTAAATCGCGGGAATAAATTTTTTTTTCTATTTGGAATATATTTTATCAGTGCAATTTTTTATTCAAGAAAATTTGGTATTAAAAAATGAAAAAAATTTGTTTCCTTATTGGTAATTTAAACAACTCTGGCGGCACCGAAAGGGTAACAACACTAATCGCCAATGCATTAGCCCAAAAAGACTTTCAAGTATCTATTTTAAGTCTTGCGGATGGAAAGCAGCCTTTTTTTGAGCTAGCGCCGAGTATTAAGACATATTCACTTTATACCAAAAAAATTTCATTCAAAAAAAACTTTTTTGGTGCTGTATGGCGCATTCGAAAGTTTGTTACACAGCATCAGATAGATACTTTGGTAGTCGTAGATAGTATTTCCTGTATTTTTACAGTACCAGCCTTATTTGGGTTGAATATAAAGCATATCTGTTGGGAGCATTTTAATTTTAATGTCAATCTCGGAGTAAAGTATCGTGATATCGGACGCAAATGGGCAGCTAAATGTTGTGATAAGATAGTGGTTTTAACTAATAGAGATAAAGAACTATGGTTAGAGGGTATTAAGAAAAATAATATAAATTCAAAGTTAGTGACAATTCCAAATCCCAATCCTTATGAAAATACTAATATTGACCGTTATTCAACACGAGAAAAAGTTATAGTTGCTGCAGGTCGATTAACTGAGCAGAAAGGCTTTGACTTACTTATAAAAGCTTGGGCTAAAATATCAAATCACCATACTGAATGGGTATTAAAGATAATTGGAAGCGGAGAAGACAAAGAAAGCCTTGAATTGCTTGCTAAAAATGAAAATGTCGATTCAAGTGTTGAATTAATTCCTGCTACAAAAAACATAGAGATATTTTATAAACAAGCTTCAATATTTTGCTTAAGTTCTCGTTATGAAGGTTTTGGTATGGTAATTTTAGAAGCACAGGCTTTTGGTTTGCCTGTAGTAAGTTTCGAATGTGATTGTGGTCCTTCTGATCTAATTCAACATGGAAAAAATGGTTATTTAGTGCCAAGGGAAGACATTGATGCATTGAGTAAGAGTCTTTCTAAAATGATGTCTTTATCAAAAGATGATTATATTGAGTATTCATACAATGCATATTTGAATGCTAATAAATTTAATGTGAAAAATTTATTAAATCTTTGGCTTGAAATTGTGTAGGTTTTAATGAAAATTTTATATGTAATTACCGGACTAGGTCAAGGCGGAGCAGAACGTGTAGTTTGTGATTTAGCAGATAAAATGTATGAAAAAGGGAATGATGTTAAAATTGCTTATCTGACGGGAGATATTTTAACAAAGCCTCGTTACCAAGAAATTGAATTAATCAAAATTAATTTAAATAGTTTGCGGTTATTTCCTCTTGCTTATATTAAACTTTCTAAAATAATTAAGAATTTTGAACCAGATGTTGTTCATTCCCATATGGTACACGCTAATATTTTTACGCGCCTTGTTCGAATCACTACTTCTATAAAGAAACTTATTTGTACTGCACATAATAGTGATGAAGGTGGGGGATTGAGAATGCTTGCGTACAGGTTTACACATAATATAGCTGATCTAACTACTAATGTTAGTAATGAAGCAGTACAAGCATTTATCAAAAAAAAAGCAGTGCCACACTCAGATATCATCACAACATATAATGGAATAGATCTGAGTAGGTTTTTTTATAACTCGGAAGCCAAAAATAAAATTCTGAATGAACTTAATATAAATACAAATTCTTATTTGATTCTAGCAGTAGGACGTTTTAGTGAGCAGAAGGATTATCCAAATTTATTGCATGCTTTTAAAACTTTAAAAAATAAGAGTCTTGGAGATATTAAATTAATTGTTGCTGGGGATGGGGAACTACGTTCAGAAATTGAAAAAATTATTGATGAATTGGGTTTAAAGCAAGATATTCATTTATTAGGAAGACGCAGTGATATCCCAGATTTAATGAGTGCTGCAGATTTATTTGTATTATCATCTAAGTATGAAGGATTCGGTTTGGTTGTTGCTGAGGCAATGGCATGTAAGACATTAGTCGTTGCTACAGATTGTGGTGGAGTTGCTGAAGTTTTAAATAATAATCAATTTTTAGTACCTCCATCAAACTCAAATGTATTAGCAGAAAAAATGTATTATGCCTTGACCCTCTCTCAGGAAGAAAAAAATAAGAATATTATAAAAAACCTATGTCATATAGAAAAAAATTTTTCATTAGAAAAAATAATTGAAAAATGGATATATATATATGATAAATAATATTTTAAAAAGAGTATCAAATAAAGCTTTGTTTTTGTGTATTGTTTACTTGGTTTTTTTAAAGGTTTTTTTTATTTTTTAATAAAAAATGATTATATCTCTTTTAGGTTGGGTGGCGGTAACGACGCAGATTATTATCATGATTACGTCGTAGGTCATGTTGATGTTGCAGTAAATATTTGGCCTGTCATTCTAAGGTTTTTTAATGATATGGGTTTCTATTCTCGTGATGGAATTTCGTATTTATTTTTATTGATAAATTTATTTTTAATTCCTTTTTTAGTGGGTAAATTATCTGGTCTTAATTTCCAAAAAAGTCAGAAGTATTACCTTTATAGTTTTCTAGTGTGTCTAATCTATCCTACACTTTTTTTCTATACATTCGATGTCTACCGTGATGTATTTATGGTGCTCACCTTTTTGGTGGGGTGCTTAATTGTTAAAAAGTCTTTAAATAGTGACAACTTTATTGTTTTTTCATTTTTTTATATACTTGCTATTTTAATGGGATTTTTTTAATGGCTTTGCGTCCTTATTTAGGGTACGCATTTTTACTGGCTTTAGTTTTATGGAAAATTAAGCTCACAAAAAAACGTATTTTTTTATTTGCTATTTTATATTTCTTTGCATTATTTATAGCAAACTATATGGGCATTCTTGAAAGATTAACAGAATATCGTTCTGGTTTTGAGGAAATTAAGGGCGGCTCTACATTAGGTTTAGACTTCTCTAATCCCGTAATGTTTATCCCTAATTTTATTCTAAGTACATTAGGGCAACTTTTCGGCTTATATATTACTAACCCCTTGGCTATAATTTTGCTTTTGATAGAAACTTTCCCTTTTTTTATGATGCTGAAATATGTAATTAAAAATATTAAAATGGCAGATAGTTTTATACGATTTTTGTTAATATTTTTTGTAATTTATGGAAGTGTTTGGTTAATTGGTAATGACAATTTAGGTACAGCCGTAAGACTACGTATGTATAATTATTTTGCTATTTACATCAGCTTTTTTTATATTTTGAATTTGAAAAAACAACAAGGGATTAAGTGAAAATTATTATTATTGGTACTGTTGCCTCTAGTCTTTACACTTTTCGTAAAGATTTAATTTTATCTTTAATTGATAGAGGCTGTAAAGTTTACGCCTTCACTTCGGATAGTGATGAAAAAGAACTTACTAAAATTTCATTATTAGGTGCGATCCCTGTATTTTATAAACTGAGTCGTGGCGGTCTTAATCCTTATGAAGATTTATCTAACACGATAAGTCTTTATAAAAAAATCAAAAAAATCCAGCCTGATATTGTCCTTAGCTATTTTATCAAACCTGTCATCTATGGCACGCTCGCTGCCAAGCTTGCTAAAGTACCTAAAAAAATCGCCATGATAGAAGGCTTGGGTTTTGCCTTTACCGAGCAGCCAGAAGGTTACTCAAAAAAAGCCAAAATTGTACAGCGAGTACAAGTCTCTTTATTTAAACTGGCTTTACCATTCGCCGATAAAATTATTTTCCTTAATCCTGATGATGTTAAGGATTTACTATACACACACAGTATTCCTGTTCGACATTATGAGGTATTGGGTGGAATTGGGTTAAAATTAGACGACTATCCTTATCAGCCTGTTAACCCAAAAAATGGTAAAATAAACTTCTTATTTATCGGTCGTTTGCTCAAAGAAAAAGGGATTTTTGATTTTATTGAAGCGGCAAAAATTGTCAAGCAGCGATATCCAAATACCAAATTTACTGTACTTGGTAGGACAGATGCTGATAATCCAGGGGCATTACACGCTGACCAAGTGCAGGAGTTAGTAGCCACTGGACTGATTGATTACCCAGGGCAAGTGTCGAATGTCGTGGATTGGCTCGCCAAGTACAGTCAAGTATTTAGAAACTATTAAAGAGCCTTTACAGCAACTGGCAAAAAAAATTGAATATAAACTTCGTGTAATTGGAGCCGAATTCAATTTACCTGATGTACAAGTTGAAGGTTTACCTTGGTCTGAAGCCACTGAAGTAGAAAATATTGCCAATGCTGATATTGGCATAATGCCTTTGCTAGACTCCCCATGGGAGCGAGGTAAGTGTGGTTATAAGCTAATTCAGTATATGGCTTGTAGTTTACCTGTTATAGCAAGCCCTATTGGAGTTAATAATGAAATCGTTGAAGATGGTATTAATGGTTATTTAGCGAATAATGCTTTGCAATGGCTCGAACAATTAGAGTCCTTGTTGCTGGATGCTAATTTGCGCCAACAAATGGGATTAAAAGGTCGCGAAAAAGTTGAATAAAATTATAGCTTACAAGTAACAGCACCAAAATTGGCAATCTGGCTGAAAGAAGCCGCTCTAGGAAATTAATGTATGTGTGGATTAGCGGGGTTTTTAACGTTAAGTGGAGCATTAGAGAGTGATGAATTTAAGTCAATTCTCAAATGCATGACGGATACTATCATCCAAAGAGGACCTGATGCAGAGGGTTATTGGATAAATGAAGAACAGGGAATTGCTCTAGGGCACCGAAGACTATCTATTTTAGAATTGTCTAAAGCCGGGGCACAGCCAATGCAATCAGCTTGTGGACGTTACGTAATCGTCTACAATGGAGAAATATATAATCATTTGGCACTACGTAACGAGTTAAAAACTACTAGTCAATGGCGGGGTAATTCTGATACTGAAACCTTGTTAGAAGCTATTAGTCAATGGGGGGTGAGTAGAGCACTCCAACGCTCAAATGGCATGTTTGCATTTGCGCTATGGGATAAAAAGGAGAAAAAACTCATTTTAGCTCGTGACCGTATGGGGGAAAAACCATTATATTATGGTTGGCAAGGAGAGGGAAAGTATATAACTTTTTTATTTGGTTCGGATTTGGCAGCTTTAAAACGTCATCCAACTTTTATTAATGAAGTCAATAGAGATGCTTTAGCTCTTTATATGCGACATAATTGTATACCAGCACCTTATTCAATTTATAAGAATATCTATAAGCTACCGCCCGCTAGCATATTGGAGGTATCCTTACAAGATCGACAACCAAAAATCCAAAATTATTGGTCATTGCTGGAAGTGGCGGAAAATGGTGTTAAAAATCCTTTTAATGGAACAGAAACGGAAGCTGTAGATGAGCTTGAAGCAGTTCTTAAAAAAGCAGTTAATCAACAAATGCTATCAGATGTTCCTTTAGGAGCATTTTTATCTGGTGGTATAGATTCATCAACTATAGTTTCTTTGATGCAAAGTCAAAGTTCGCGACCAGTTAAAACGTTTACTATCGGGTTTAACAATGATGACTATAATGAGGCTGAGCATGCTAAAGCAGTGGCTAAACATTTAGGAACAGAACATACTGAGTTATATGTGACCCCACAGCAAGCTTTAGACGTAATTCCAAAGCTACCTAAACTGTATAGTGAGCCATTTGCCGATTCTTCACAAATTCCAACTTTTTTGGTCAGCCAACTAGCTCGCCAACATGTGACGGTTTCTCTATCTGGAGATGCAGGTGATGAATTATTTGCTGGTTATAATCGTTATATTCAAACACATAACCAATGGAATAAACTATCCTATCTACCATTGCCTTTACGTAAAACATTAAGTAAGTGTATTCATGGTATTGCACCAAAGCAGTGGAATACCTTAATTAATCCCTTACAAAAGACACTACCTCAATCATTACAACTATCAAATTTTGGGGAAAAGATACATAAGGCAGCAGGAGTTTTATCATCCAAAGATATCGAGGAAGTATATTTAAAATTAGTAACCCATTGGCAACCTAACGAAATTGTTTTAGGCGCGACAGAGCCAAATACGTATCTATCAGGTAATATGCCCAATATAGACCGATTGAATTCAGTAGAACGTATGATGTTTTTAGATTCAATTACTTACTTACCAGATGATATTTTAGTTAAAGTGGATCGTGCTGCCATGGGTGTATCTCTTGAAACTAGAACTCCTTTTTTGGATCATCAAGTGATTAATTTTGCTTGGCAACTACCATTTGAGTTAAAGCTGAAAAATGGAGTAGGGAAATGGGCTTTAAGAGAAGTTTTGTACCGATATGTTCCAAAAGAATTGATAGAACGCCCAAAAATGGGATTTGGTGTACCTATAGATACTTGGCTTAGAGGTCCATTGAAAGATTGGGCAGAGGAATTGTTAGATGAAAATCAGCTACGTCAACAAGGTTTTTTTGACCCTCTACCTATAAGGCAAAAGTGGCTTGAGCATTTAAGTGGAAGACGTAATTGGCAACATCATCTATGGGATGTATTAATGTTTCAAGCTTGGTTGGAACAGCAATAATTTTTTAAATTTACAAAAACAAGCTCTAAAAATTATTGTTAGTCTAATCCAATACGTTAATTTGGGTAAAAGATTTATGAAATATAGAATCACAGTGATACTATATAAAACGCTTTTTTCGAGAGTTTTAAAATGTTGTCTAGTTCTCCTTTTCAAATTATTGGCGCCTTTCTAGTTTTCTTATTTGGTCTATTTATAATATGGGGCATACGAACTTATTTTAAATCTACTTTAACACGTTCTTCTCTGGTTTATATCTGGCATACTTTATTATGTTTGGTTTATTTTTGGTATGTTTTTGAGAAAGGGGGCGATGCAATTGGTTATTTTGTCAGAGCGACAGTGTATGGTTACGATAATAAAATTGGCTTTGGAACAGTAGGCGTTGATTATTTGACGACTTTATTGGTACAAGGGTTAGGATTATCATTTCTTGGATGCTTCTTAGTATTCAATATTTTTGGTGCAATCGGGCTCTTGGCATTTGATTCAATTTTGCGTCAAACAACAAAAGACAGCTCTTTACGTATTAAACGTTTAGCATCTTTAATTATTTTTTTACCATCAGTAAGCTTCTGGTCATCTGCAGTAGGTAAAGACAGTATTTCTTTTATGGCCACTTGTCTTGCATTATGGGCAGCAATTAATTTTAAGAGACATATATTCTTATTTATGTTTTCAGTGTTAGCCATGGTATTAGTCCGTCCTCATATCGGGGGAATTATGATTGCTGCTTTTGCTTTAGCCTTTATATTTGATAAACATGCTTCCATCTTTCAACGAATATCAATAGGTAGTATAGCTGTTATAGCCACTGGCATTGCAATCCCATTTGCCCTTCAGTATGCTGGATTAGGTGGGGCTGGAAATACAGCCGATGTTCAAGCTTATATTGAAGGACGGCAAGGTTATAATACGGAAGGGGGTGGTGGTGTTGATATTCGCTCCATGAGCTTACCAATGCAAATGTTTACTTACTTGTTTAGACCTTTGCCTTTTGAAGCTAATAGCGTTTTTGCGTTAGCTGCTTCAATTGATAACATTATTTTACTATATTTGTTTATTATCGGTAGTAGGGCGTTACTCAAGAAGGCGAAACCTTCTTTGCAAGTGAATCGTGCTTTTTTATGGATTTATGCGTTCATGACGTTAATCATTCTCTCGATGACTACAGCAAATTTAGGTATTGCGATGCGGCAAAAATGGATGTTTGCACCAATGTTTATATTTTTACTAATTAGTGTAATTGGAAGTCATTCAATGAAAGATAAGGATAGACTATGAAATTTTTACTTATTTGTAGTTTTTTACCCTCCATTATCAACTTTCGAGGCAAACTCCTTGAAGCCATCGCCGCTAAAGGCTACGAAATACATATTTTAGCCCCTGACACCGACCAATTCCAAGAAGATTTCCAGACACTTACCCAACTTGGCTATCACATACACAACATCCCAATGCAACGAGCCGGGACAAACCCAATAGCTGATGCCAAAACTCTAAAAGTTTTATATACCACTATTAAAGCCATTAAACCCGATTATGTACTCAGCTACACCATCAAACCAGTGATTTATGGCACACTCGCCGCTAGAATGGCAAAAGTGCCACATATTTTCGCCATGATTACTGGCCTGGGTTATGCGTTCCAAACGGCAGACAATCAAGCACCATCAACAACCCAAAAACTGATTTACTCACTCTACAAAAAAGCCTTGCCAAATTGTGAAAAAATCATCTTTCAAAATCCCGATGATTTAGCGCTGTTTAGACATTTACGACTCATGCCCAACAATTTCCCAACAGTTCTAGTCAATGGCTCTGGCGTTAACCTAACACATTTTGAGGTCATAGACTTACCACGTGATCAACAAGGGAATGTTAAAATCTCATTCTTACTTATTGCTAGACTGCTTAAAGATAAAGGCGTGGTAGAATATATTGAAGCTGCTAAAATTATCAAGCAACAATATCCCAACATTGAATTTCACCTTGTAGGTTGGATGGACGAAAACCCAAACGCCATCACGCAGGCACAACTTGATGACTGGGTCAGCCAAGGCATCGTCAAGTTTTGGGGCAAGCTTGCCGATGTCCGTCCTTCCCTTGCTGAATGTTCTGTTTATGTACTACCATCCTACAGAGAAGGAACGCCACGTACAGTCTTAGAAGCGATGGCAATGGGTCGAACTATCATTACAACGAATGCTCCAGGTTGTAAAGAAACCGTTGTTGATGGTGTGAATGGATTTTTAGTGCCCGTTAAAGCAGTGAAACAACTTGCTGATGCTATGGAAAAATTCATATTAGAGCCTAATTTAGTTATAGAAATGGGTAAAGCCTCTCGTAAGATAGTGGTTGAAAAATTTGATGTTAATAAAGTGAATCAAACTATGCTAATCGAAATGGGATTATGACATGCTAAAACGTGCCTTTGATATCGCTGCTTCTACTTCTGCGCTTGTGGTGCTATCGCCTGTACTCGCTATTACGGCGTATAAAGTCAAAAAAGAACTGGGCTCGCCTGTGCTATTTCGCCAAACTCGTCCAGGCTTGCATGGCAAGCCGTTTGAGATGATTAAATTTCGTACTATGAAAGATGCGACTGATAAAGAAGGTAACGCGCTGCCAGATAGTGAGCGCCTGACTGACTTTGGTAAAAGACTGCGTGCCAGTAGCCTTGATGAGTTGCCCGAACTTTGGAATGTGCTAAAAGGGGATATGAGTTTGGTTGGTCCTAGACCTTTACTCATGGAATATTTACCTTTATATAGCGCTGAACAAGCCAAACGTCACAACGTGCGTCCAGGGGTAACAGGTTACGCACAAGTCAATGGTCGCAATAGCTTGAATTGGGAAGATAAGTTCAAGCTTGATACCTGGTATGTTGAGCATCAATCATTGTGGTTAGATATGAAAATCTTGCTAAAAACCGTCAAAAAAGTCATTATCAAAGACGGTATTAGTGCCGAGGGTGAAGCAACGATGACAAAGTTTACAGGTTCACGGGTGATTTGACGATGTCACAATTAATTGGTATCTATGGTGCAAGCGGTTTTGGCAAAGAAGTCATGCCATTAGTTAGACAACAATACCCGCAACTCAACCAAGAAAATTTCGTGTATGTTGATGATGGCGACAAGCTTGACAAGCTTGATGATTATAAAGTATTAAATTATCAACAGTTTTTGCAACACTCTGCAACTAAAAAGTGCATAACCATCGCAATCGCTAATAGCCATGTCCGTGAAAAACTGAATGCCAAACTTGTACAAGATAATATTGAAATTATTAATGTAATAGCCAATAACGCTCTACAATATGACAACATCACTATGGGTAAAGGCAGTATTATTTGTGGTTTTGTTCACCTGACGTCCAATATCAAAATTGGAAAAGGTTTTCATGCTAATATTTATAGTTATATTGCCCATGATTGTGTAATTGGTGATTTTGTTACTTTTGCGCCACGGGTTAGTTGCAATGGTAATGTGCATATTCATGATCATGCTTATATTGGAACAGGCGCCGTGCTACGTCAAGGCACACCAGATAAGCCATTAATAATTGGTAAAGGCGCTATCGTTGGCATGGGTGCCGTCGTCACTAAAGATGTACCCGCTGGCGTAACTGTCGTCGGCAACCCTGCAAGACCTTTGATTAAAAACTAAAAAAAATCGTTAACTTCATTTTCAAAAATATGAGAATATAAAACATGTTAAACACCCAATTTTCCCCTTGGCCTAGCTTTAGTCAAGAAGAAGCCGATGCCGTGTCACAGGTGCTATTATCCAATAAAGTCAACTACTGGACGGGCACAGAATGTCGAGAGTTCGAAAAAGAATTTGCCGTATGGGTAGGGACAGATTACGCAGTGGCATTGGCAAATGGCACATTGGCACTCGATGTTGCGTTACAAGCCATGGGTATTGGCGAGGGTGATGAAGTGATTGTCACGCCACGTAGTTTTATCGCCAGTGTTTCAACCGTGGTTAATGCTGGCGCGATGCCGGTGTTTGCAGATGTAGATAACAATACGGGTAATGTTTCTGCCACGACAATTGCACCAAAAATCACCGACAAGACCAAAGCCATCATTTGCGTGCATCTAGCTGGCTGGCCTTGCGATATGGATGAGATTATGGCACTTGCCAAGCAGCATAACCTATGGGTCATCGAAGACTGTGCCCAAGCGCATGGCGCCAAGTACAAAGGTAAACCAGTGGGTAGTATTGGTCACGTTGGTGCTTGGAGTTTTTGTCAAGATAAAATCATGACCACAGGCGGCGAAGGTGGCATGGTCACGACCAATGACAAAGCATTATGGCAAAAAATGTGGGAGTATAAAGACCACGGTAAAAACTACGATAGCATTTATCATAAACAACATCCACCGGGTTTTCGCTGGTTGCATGACAGCTTTGGCACCAATTGGCGCATGATGGAAATGCAAGCGGTGATTGGTCGTATTCAGCTTAAAAAAATGGCTGAGTGGACCAACATTCGTACACAAAACGCCAAGATTTTGCGTGATGCTCTAACACAGTTTGCAGGTGGGCAACAATTTTTACGCATACCAGATATAGAATTTCACCAAGTCATGGGTAGCGATTCTGTCCATGCGTATTATAAATACTATGTGTATGTGAGACCTGAAAACTTGCCAGAGAATATCAATCGAGATAGTATTTTAAATGCGCTTAACGAGAAAAAAATTCCTTGTTTCTCTGGCTCTTGTTCAGAAATTTATTTAGAAAAAGCATTTGACAATCATCCATCGCGTCCCAACGCGCGGTTGACAGTTGCTAAAGAATTAGGGGAAACCAGCTTGATGTTTTTAATCCACCCGACATTGACAACAAATGAAATGCAAACGATTGCGACTACCACGGTTGATGTACTAACCAGTCTATTCAATGCCAATACATAAACTGCGAGTCTCATATGACAAATAAAACGGTTAAATATCTCTCATTGGGCGTACTACTTGGACTTTCGCAATTAAGTCAGGCAGGTCAATTAGTTCAAATTGATAGTGAGCTACGCCAAACACTTGAGATTTTGAAACTCAATGGTGTGCTAAATGTTGATATATCAACTTGGCCGATTAGTTCAGAAGCCATACAGACCGCCTTAAGCCAAGCACAGCCCAAATCAGACAATGATAAACTGTTATTGAATCAAGTTAAACAAAAGCTTGCAGCCAACGATGTATCCAAGCTACAAATAGTGAGCAACGTGAATGGTGACGAGCGGGCTGTGTTCAGTGGATTTAATACAGAAGGCAATACGGTGACGCCTTTGGGTGTTAGTATTTCTCATAGTCATGCAGGCGATAACATTGATTACAAAATTCAAGGCACCTTAAATGTCGAAGATGATGAGCCTAGCAAATTATCTAATCTTGATGGCAGCTATATCGGCACGAAATTAGGCAATCATCGCCTTGCCTTTGGTAGTATTCCGGTATGGTGGGGCAACGGCGTTGATGGCAGTTTAATTCGCAGTGATGCGGCTAGACCTGTCACGGGCTTTTTAATGCAGCGCGCCAATAATAGCCCCATTAATTTTCCTGTATTATCGAAACTGGGTAATTTTAATTACCAAATTACTGCCGGTCAATTACAAGACTATAAAGCAGAGCCTCACACTAAATTGATTGGCATGCGGGCGAGTTTTGAGCCGCATGAAGCGTTTCAAATCGGCGCTTCGCGTTCCTTGATGTGGGGTGGCGATAATAAGTCTGAAAGCCTAAAGTCTTTAGGTAAGGCTTTAATCGGTAAATATGATAATGGCGGCGAAGATGAAGATCCTTCAAACCAAATCGCAGGCATCGATGCACAGCTAAATTTAAAACCGTTGGTAAACCTGCCGGTGAGTATCTATGGTGAATTTATTGGGGAAGATGAAGCAGGGGGTTTGCCAAGTAAAAAGGCGTATTTGGCAGGTTTAAAAGGTACGATTCCGCTGTTGCAGCAACCTTGGCTCTGGCATGCAGAATGGGCGAATACTTATTATGATTTAGACAAAACCAATATTATTTATGGTCACTCAATATATACAGATGGTTATTATCAAAAGGGCTTGCCGCTAGGTCATCCGATTGGTGGGGATGGTGAAATCATTAGTGTGGGGCTATCAGGTAATATTAACGCTAACAACCAGCTCGGGTTAAAATACGCCAACGCCAAAGTCAATCAATCTAATCAAGTGATTAATTCAGCCTTTGCCACCAAGCAGGACTTGGATATTGTCGAAGCCGATTGGAAACATAAATATAATGACAAAACCTCGGTTAAACTGGGTATTTGGGGTAAAAAAGACAGCATCAGCGATGATAAAGATGCGGGTGGTAATTTGGTGTTAGAGTATAGCTATTAATTTTTAGTCATAAAAAAGAGCCGTAAGGCTCTTTTTTATGATTTTACTGTTCAAATTCTATTGCTCAACTTTTACTGTTCAACAAAGGCGCGTTCAACCACATAATCACCCGTACCACCCATACGAGGCGATGGTTTAAGACCAAATTCATCGAGTAGTGCTGCCACGTCTTTATTCATAGATGGACTACCACAAATCATTGCGCGGTCATCGTTTGCATTGATGGGTGGTAATCCGATGTCTTGGAATAACTTGCCTGATTTCATTAAATCGGTCATACGCCCTTCATTGCGAAACGGCTCACGCGTGACGGTGGGGTAATAGATGAGTTTATCTTTAACGTATTCACCCAGTAGCTCATCTTCAAACAAGTCTTTTTCAAACATCTCACGGTAGCCTAGCTCACTCACATAACGTACGCCATGCACCACGATAACTTTCTCAAAACGCTCATACACTTCTGGGTCACGGGCAAGGGACAAAAATGGTGCCAACCCTGTACCCGTTGCTAGCATATACAAATGCTTGCCAGGATTTAGGTCATCAAGCACCAGGGTGCCAGTGGGTTTTTTACTCACCAATAATTTATCACCCACTTTGATATGCTGTAAAATAGACGTCAAAGGACCATCTTGGACTTTGATAGAATAAAATTCGAGCTCTTCATCATAGTTGGTGCTGGCAATTGAGTAGGCACGCATCAAAGGTTTTCCATTGACTTCCAGACCAATCATGGCAAATTCACCATTCCTAAAACGTAAACCTGCATTACGGGTAGTTTTTAGGGTAAATAATGTGTCATTCCAATGATGCACATAGGTAACGGTTTCTTCATAAAATTTTGACATAGCGCCCAACCTTGTATTGGTCATAAATAAAAATAAAACTGGATAAAGAATAAAAATAGCGGGTTAATATTGACATTCTGGGGCGATATGATAGCAAATTTTTGATGATTTAGTCGAATTTGGGCGTAAAAAAATGGCATAATCATAGTTTAAAATATCATATTTTAACGACCCATTATGTTACCACAACAAATTACCCTGCCGATTATCGGCATTGTGAACTCCCCGCTTAAGCAAAAGTTTGGCACGCCTCGCCAGCCCAATCTTGTCGATATCAACGCTACTATTAGCATGTTGCCGCCCTATAATGTGCTCAGTGCTTTTGAAGGCATTGCGCAATTTAGTCATCTTTGGATTATATGGCAATTTCATCAAAATCGAATCAATCCCAATCAGTCAAATTTTCAGCCAACAGTCCGTCCACCGAGACTTGGTGGCAACCAAAAGATAGGGGTTTTTGCCAGTCGAAGTATGTATCGACCGGCAAATATTGGATTATCAGTGGTCAAATTTTCGCATATTGAAAACACTGAGGCGGGTTTGAGGCTGCATATCATCGGCGGTGATATGGTAGATGGCACACCAGTCATTGATATCAAACCGTATTTGCCTTATAGCGATAGTATCGATGATGCGATTGCTGGGTATGCCAGCCAAAAACCCATCATCAAGTCGGTGCATTGGCATCCAGATTTATTGCAAGGTTTATCGCATATTGCAGTAAAAGGTCAGCTCAAGCCAACAGATTGGCAAACCATCGAGCAACTCATTGCCCAAGACCCTAGACCTGCGTATCGACAACAAGCGCTTAATACCCCATTTGTCATGCGTTATCAGAATGTTGATGTTCATTTTAGCCAGATAGCAGAGAGTGTTTTGCAAATTCAAGCGATTGAGCTATTAAACTAGGCCGTGTAAACTAGGCCGTAACATGGATAATGCCGAATTTTTTACCTAGTAGTATATTGCTACACTGTTTCAAAAAAATTTACTTGTTCACAAAATACTGACTATATAGCGTGATTATTCGCTATATTTTTTTTGATTATTTAGTATGATATGGGCTGTATTTTACTTAGATAACGTTAGGACACCGTATGATTAAACTGGGCAACATCAGTCAAGCTATGATAGGCATGCTGTTAATGGGCGTCACCGTGAGTGGTATCGCTGAAGATAAAAATAACGATACTATCGCAATCGATATGTCAGAATTATCGACCACCAAAGAAGAAGTGGCGGTTTTACAAGTGTTGTCAGAAATCTGCCCACCCATGCTTAATAAATCACAAGAAACAGGGTTTAACACCGCTTATAATGTCGAGCTAAAAAAATTAATGCCGACCATCAGCGATCCTCGTTTAGCGGTGCAGTACTTATCCTCTCAGCAAGATTACAAGCAAATTTTGAATGAAACTCGCCAATGGACACTCAGTTATCCAAAAGCGGAGAATCTTGAACTGTGCAAAGACCTTGCCAACAGTAACTAATAATTTAAGTCAACCTAGGCTATCCACCCCCTAACTGGTTTAGGGGGTTTTATGTATGATAAATCGTTGATTTTTAGACCGAATACAGTGTTGAATCATGATATTTTTTGCTAATATAGGCAATTTGTTTTACCAAGCGTCCAAGCAAACAGGTCGCATTTGATTTGAGCCAAGAGTGAGTGAGATGAAAGCAATCGTAATACCGCAATATACCCAACGTCTGATGGTCGGCACCTTTGTCGCCGCCAGCTTTTTTGCCACAACTGTACAGGCAAATGCTGCCATACAACAGCCTGAACTAGACAATTCTGCTTTTATCCTAATTGACTATGATACGGGTACGGTATTGGCTCAAAAAAATGCCGCTCAGCCATTCCCACCCGCATCATTGACCAAGATGATGACCAGTTATATCATTGAGCAGCGGCTGCTATCAGGGGCATTAAAAGAAAACGAACCCATCCTCATGACCCCAGAAGCGTGGTGTAAAGGCTCAAGTGAAGAGTCTTGTATGTATGTCCCTGTCAATACAACCGCCCCTGTGATTGATATGTTAAAAGGTATTATTATCCAATCGGGTAATGATGCGTCAAAAGCGATGGCACAGCACATTGGCGGTAGCGAAACCACGTTTGCAGATTTGATGAATGAAGAAGCCAAAAAAATTGGCATGACCCATACCCATTTTATGAATGCGACCGGTATGCCACAAGAAGGCCATCAAGCGTCTGCCGAAGATTTGGCGAAGCTAGCTCAAGCGATTATTAAGAACAGCAAAAAGTATTATCCCATCTATAGCCAAAAACAATTTACTTATAACGGCATCACCCAGGGCAACCGCAATGCGCTGTTGTTCACTGATCCAACGGTAGACGGCCTAAAAACAGGACATACCGACGAAGCAGGTTACTGCCTAGTAGCATCGAGTAAACGCGGTGATATGCGTCTGATTTCAGTGATTATGGGTACTAAAAGCGTGCAAGAGCGCGCAGACCAATCGCGCAACTTACTCAACTGGGGATTTAGTAACTTTGCTACTAAAATTGCCGCCCCTGCCCAAAAAAGCTACGGCAGCGTGCCAGTCAACTTCGGTGCTGTCGATAAAGTCAACGTCGTCAGCAAAGGCAATTTACAAGTACTAGTGCCAAAACTGGATCAAGAAAAAATCAGTACTGTGGTCAATTTGCCAGCCGATGTTAAAGCGCCGTTAGCGCAAGGTCAAGAAGTGGGTAAACTGGTTGCTATGCTCAATGGTAAACCTGTGGCTTCTGTCCCATTGGTCGCTGAAACCCAAGTTCAAGAAGCTGGAATTTTTAAACGTATGTGGCAACATATCGTGGTGTTTTTTAAAGGTTTATTTTAATTTACAAAAAAAATTACAAAGAGAAAAACCCTTCACATGAAACGAAGGGTTTTTTTTAACTCAAATTTTAACTCAAAATATGGGACAGCTCTTTAATATATTGATCGAGTCGCTCGTCTATTACTTCTTTTTTGACAAAATAATCAACCCCCGCTATTTTTAGCAGTTCAATGGTATGCGGATTTAACGCTTTGCTGTCATAAACACAAATAATGGTGACTCTGCCTTTTTGTTCAAGCTCACGAAATTTGCTGACAAAGTCTAATATCACTTGATAATGAATATTTCGGGAGATAAACAGCGCATCCACCGTATGAGAGGACAAATAATCTTCAAGAAGTTCGCTACTGGTAAACGTCTCAACTTTAGCACCGGCATTTTCCATGCGTTTGGCTTTTTCGAATAAATCTTCATAGTGATACCAAACAACAATATGTTTATTTATCAATAAATTGCGCTCATAATTGTGTTTCCAATCTTTTAGCAGTAACGATACCTGAAAATTGCTACCCACATCAGGTTCGCTAGTAACTGTGATGCTGCCTTTCATCAGTGCTAACAGTTTTTTCACCAAAAATAATCCCGCAGAATTATTTGAGGAGGTATGCTTTATTTCAGGATTAATTTGGAAAAAAGGTTCAAAAATCTGCTCTAAATGTTCCTTGGCAATGCCTATACCGGTATCTTCAATCTGCAACGTCCACCGTACTTGCGTTTGTAAATGTTGCAACTGCGAGGTGATTGTTATGCTGCCTTTATCGGTAAATTTAATCGCGTTTTCTACCAATGAACTAATAATTAGGGTGATTTTTTGAACATCGCCTTCTAGGACATAGTCGGCATGATAAGGCTTTGCCTTTAACGTAATATTTTTCTCGGCAGCCAGAGGCTGATAATCATTGACAATTTGGGTGATTAACCCCGTTGGACTAAATTGGTAGGCACTGACGCCTGTTTGACCTTTATCGATACGGTTAATTTGGATGATTTGATCAAGCTTAGCATTTAAATCATCTTTGCCCAAAGTAATAATTTCAACGGCATCTTTTTGCTCAGCGCTGATATATTGATTGTGTAATAGCTGTAGACCCGATTCGATACGACTCACGGAGGATTTGAATTCATGAATCAAAATATTTTCAAATTTTGAGCTATGCTCAAGCTGCTTATATTGGCTGTCTTCAAGGGCATTTTTTTCTTGGCGAAGGGTGTTGATTTGGGCAATTTGTGCCTTGCGCTTGTTGAGCAAATACATCAAGGCTTTTTCAAACACCCAAGCCTCATTACTTTTTGGTAGCTGATACGCCTCTACCTGTGAAAACTCATCTTGCAAAATTTGATGGCTTAAATTTTCAAGTTTCGGCAAACGATTGGTTAAATTTTGCACCTTCTGCAACACAAACCACAAATTTAGCAGCGCAATAAATGATAGCACCAGTACTAACGGTAAATGTTGCCAAAACCATTGCTGGCGAATAGTTTGTAGGTCAAGGGTAAGATTACTATAGCCAATTAGCTGGTCGACTTTAGTGTTTCTTTGATTGGGCGTTAATTTTAACAAATTGATTTTAACAGGTTCGCTCAATCCGTAATAGCGCTCAAAAAGCACTTCAGTGACTTTAATCGGACGGGTGGTCGGATGCTGCTGCTGATCAAATGGAAAAAACACAATGCTTTCGTACTGCGGCATTTCGCTTAACAGTTTGTCAATGCTAGCGGTTGTCACACTGTTAGGACTGCTGGCAATAGACTGGGCAAGTAGATAATTTATCTTACTGGCCTGTTTGATTTCAGATTGCACGGTTTGGGTCAAGTCGACTAAGGTATAAATCGCAAGGCAAATAAATAAAACCAATAAAAAGGGTATCGCAATGATACGCTTTACCCCAATTTGATAACCTAAAGTGTTCTGTACCATTCACTCATCCCTTAAAACGCCAACTAACATCGCCTTAACGTTTTTTGCCGCGTTTTTTGAATTTTTGCACCTCTCGACGTTTACGTTCTTTTTGCGCATCCGTCATGGTATTGGTGCGACCTGCGTAAGGGTTGGCGTTTTGTTTAAACTCAACCCGAATCGGGGTGCCTTCAAGCTTGAATACTTTGCGAAATTCGTTTTCTAGGTAGCGACGATAACTGTTTGGCACCTGGCTGGTTTGATTGCCATGAATCACAATAATTGGTGGATTATGACCGCCTAAATGCGCAAAGCGAAGTTTAATGCGTCGCCCACCTATCATAGGGGGCTGGTGTGCAGTAACCGCATCTTGCAGAATTTGGGTCAAGCGACTGGTGGAAATATCAAACATCGCCGCATCATAGGCACGGTGAATCGATGGGTAAAGATTGCCAACGCCTGTCCCATGAAGCGCCGAGATTAAATGAACCTTTACATAAGGGATAAAGTTAAAGCGTCGATCCATTTCAATTTTGACAAAATTCTTTTGGTCTTGGTCAAGCCCGTCCCATTTATTGATGGCAAGTACCATCGCGCGACCTGCTTCTAAGGCGTAGCCCAACAAGTTCAAATCCTGATCGGTAATGCCTTCTTGCGCATCAATGACCACGATGACCACATGGGCATCTTTGATGGCTTGCAAGGTTTTTACCACAGAAAATTTTTCAACTTTTTCATCAATACGTCCACGGCGACGCACGCCCGCGGTATCAATCAACACATAATGTCTGTTGTCACGCTCGTAAGGTATATAGATACTATCGCGCGTGGTACCTGGCATATCAAAAACCACCACACGTTCTTCACCGAGCAAGCGATTGACAAGCGTAGATTTGCCGACGTTGGGTCTGCCAATGATGGCGATACGTAAGCCATCAGGTGCTTGTTCTTCTTGGTCATCGGTGGGCATATTAGCAGTGACGGCTTCTAATAAATTGCCCACCCCACGTCCGTGACTGGCTGCCATAGAAAATGGCTCACCAAAACCTAACGCATAAAATTCATGAATCGCCGCTTCATGGACGCCATCCATTTTATTGGCGGCTAAAAACACCGGCTTGCCAAGGGTATGAAGTTGTTTGGCAATAACTTCATCAGCGCCCGTGATACCCACGCGGCTATCAACCACAAATACGATGATATCGGCTTCATGGATAGCGGTATGCGATTGGTGCGACATATAATCATCAATGGTGCCGTCACCTTCATCCACTTCGCCAATACCACCGGTATCGATGACGATAAAGGATTTTTCTTCAAAGGTTGCGTCGCCATATTGACGGTCGCGGGTAAGACCTGCCAAATCAGCAACCAAGGCTTGACGACTGCGGGTCAACTGATTAAATAGGGTGGACTTGCCAACGTTCGGACGGCCAATCAAGGCAACAACTGGTTTCATAAATTTAATTTCCAAAATTTTCAAAAAGCAAGATTTTCAACAAGCAAGATTTTAAACACGCTTGAAAAATTCATTATTTCTATAACTTAACAAACCCAACATCGCGCTGCAATGCTGGGTTGTCATTTAAACTCACACTTTTATCAGTCTGGGCTGCTCATCCACTCGCCAAAACTGCCAAATGCGTGAACAGTTTAACAATTAACGATTTACTTGCCAAACACTAAGTGCGCCATTTGCGCTTTGGGCAATCAAACGGTTATTGATAAACTGTAATACCGCCACGTCGGATTTGGCTTGTTTTCTGTCAACCAGTGCCCCTGAGGTGCGGTCATACACATGCAAATAACCCATAGCATCACCAACCACCACGTAGTTGCCGATACTCACCGCGTTACTTAAGCCACGATAAGACAAATTATCGGTTTGCCAATTAACCGTGCCTGTCATTTTATCCATCGCTACCAATTCGCCATCAAGCGAAGTGGCGTAAACTTGACTAGCATCTGTGCCGACTGATTTTAGGCTCGCCAACTCTTTGACAAAACTTAGCTGCTGTGAAGCCATATCGGCAGCGACTAACTGACCGCTATAAGACACAACGTACAGCATATTGCCATCTAGTACGGGGGTGGCATCCACATCAGAAATTTTTTCGATATCACTACTGCCTTTGCTAATACCAAAACGTTTTGACCAAATAGGTACGCCATTATCGATATTTAAGGCATGGATACGACCATCGGCTGTCGACACCAGTACCGTATTGCGATTGAATAAAATCGGCGTGGCACTACCGCGAACGCTTAAATTTGGATTTTGGGTGTTAAAATTCCAAATAGGCGCGCCAGACTCTAGCGACAGCGCACTAATTTTACCATCATTGCCAAGGGTAATGACACGGTTTTGGCTGATTAGCGCAGGGGATAGGGTTACGGTGTCTAAAGGCGTTTGCCAAATAACTTTGCCAGTCATTCTGTCTAACGCAATGATGACCCCTTTGCTGTCACTAACCACGGCTACGCGAGATTGTTCATCTAGCGCCACCCCTGACATTAAGCCTTGTTTGAGTTTGGTACTCCAAAGCACTTTGCCTTGCCCATCAAACGCTTGCACGCTACCGTCTGCTAACGCATTCACATAGCCATTGTTGTCATACGCCACGCGAAAGGCGGTAGGTTGCTGGCTGATGGTGGTTTTATTGCGCAAACTGCCAAAGCGTTTGCTAACTTTTGTATTACTGCCTTGACTAAACAGTGGGGAAATCACATTTTGACTGCTAGCGAGTTTCACAAGTGCGGCAGGTTTATGGACATTGTCAGATTTTTTAAATTTATCACAACCTGTCAAGGTCATCGCTACCACCAAGGCGGTTGCAAATACGGCAGGTTTCATTAAGTTTGTCGATAAGGATGTCGATTTTGTTGTTGTTATGGTAGTCATTGTTTATCTCGTAACGTATGGTGAAGTTTAAAATGTTGTCAGTTAAAAGTTTTGTCAGGTTAAGATTTTGCACCTATTTTATGCTTGAGGCAACAGCAGGCGCAGATGCGGCTGCAGCGGCAGTATTTTCAGACTGGGTAGGTGCTTGGGTAGGTTTAACAAGTACGCCACCTGTTAAATCAGGTTGTTTGACGCTTAAGCCTAGGCTTTCCATTTTGATACGCAGCAATGCACGGTCTTGTGGGTTTGGGTTGTTTTGATTACGTTGTTCAATCAATTGCCAAGCCTTTTGATAATGAGTAGCCGCCGCTTTTTTATCACCTTGTTGGTTGGCAATGTCCCCCAAAATCTCAAGTTTACTGGCTTCAAAGGCAGCGGGTAAGGGGCTTTGCAAGCGTTTTTGTGCCGCATCCGCTTGATTGTCCGACAATAGCACTTGTGCTTGGCGCAAAGTGGCAATGGCTTTTAGCCCATCATCCTTCAGCGTTAACTGAGATGCTTTTTGTAGCGTCGCCGCCGCCGCTTTTAAATCATTTTTATCGGTTTGCTGTTTGGCTTGCAGCATCAAGGCTTGCCATGTATAAACCGAATTATCATGGTTAGCCACAAATTCACCCAAGTCTTTGTCCAAATTGGTTTGCGCCGTAGTCAGTTGCGCTTGTGCTTTGGTATCGCTGGCAGCTTGGGTGGTTAGGGTCTCAATGTTGTTTTGGTCGCTTTGAATTTTGGCAAAATCGTTCGCCGCTGCGGTATCTATATTGCCGCCATGCTTTTGCCAGTAAGTCCAGCCAAAATAACCCGCTAATACCAATATAATAGCGGATAAAATATAGCCACCATATTGTTTAAGCGCGCCTAAGGATTGCTGTTCATCATTTACTAGCTTAGGTTGTACGTCTTTAACCATTACATAAAGCCTTTCAAAAAATTACTGATATAAGTTACCCATCAAATTTGGCTCAATCAGATAGATTAGATAAAATCTGGATTTTTGCTAAAGAGCGTGTCACTCGCGACCGTAATTTGGTCACCGGTTGCCATTTTTTTGATGGTAATTTGCTGATTGGCGACTTCATCTTGTGCGATGATCACTGACAATTGCGCACCTGATTTGTCGGCTTTTTTCATTTGCGCTTTTAAACTCGTGGCACTCGCCATTTTCACGCGAAGATTTGAACGTCGTGTACGTAGCTCATGGGCAAATTTGATGGCATCGGTGTAAACATCAGGATGGGCGACCACAAATACATCACAGGCAGGTGTTGCCTCAAACGGCTGCACCTTTTGCATGAGTAACAGCAGACGCTCAAGCCCCATGGCAAAACCTACTGCCGGCTCGGAAGCGGCAGGTTTATCACTGCCAATGGATTTGATTTGTCCGATAAGCCCATCATAACGACCCCCAGCACATACCGTCGCTTGGCTACCTAGCTGGTCAGTCGTCCATTCAAATACGGTTTTATTGTAATAATCTAAACCCCGTACCAGTTTTGGATTAATCACAAAATTGATGCCGACTGCTTTAAGATACTGTTGCAAGGCTTCAAAATGCTGCTGGCTTGCTGCCCCCAAAAAGTCAGCAAGCTTTGGGGCATTCTCTAAAATTTGTTGGGTGTTTTTATCTTTACTATCCAAAATGCGTAGTGGGTTGGTGGTTAAGCGGCGCTGACTATCTTCATCCAATTGAGATTTTTTATCGGTTAAAAAATCCACCAAGGCTTGACGATATGCCAGTCGTTCGTCTATCTCACCCAAGCTATTAATCTCAAGTTGCACCACATCTAAAATGCCCAATTTTTGCCACATTTGGTAAGTCATGATAATGAGCTCAGCATCGGCATCCGCCAACTCACTGCCAAAACTCTCAACCCCTAATTGGTGAAACTGACGATAACGGCCTTTTTGCGGTTGTTCATAGCGAAACATAGGACCGATGTACCAAAGTTTTGGATTGTCACCCCGCAATAAGTTATGCTCCACTACGGCACGTACCGCGCCTGCAGTGCCTTCAGGGCGTAGTGTCAATGCGGTAGGTGGGTTGGATTTGTCATAAAAGCTATACATTTCCTTTTCGACAATGTCAGTGGCATCGCCAATCGCGCGGGCAAATAGCTGGGTTTCTTCAACGATGGGAATGCGAATTTGCTCAAAGCCAAATTGATTGAGCACATCGATAAGGCTGCTTTCAAGTTGGCGCCACTCACTCGATGGGCGCGTAGATTCTGTCTCAATATGTAAGATATCATTAAAACCTTTAATGGATTTTAACATGGTCAATTTCCCAAACAATGCAAACTAAAAAAATAAACGACACAAAAATTATTTAACCCGTAAAATTTCATTGGCGCGCTGCGCTTCACGTTCAGCCACTTTTTGACGGACCATGGCTTCAATCTCATCAGCAAGCTTGGTGGTATCAATCAAATGTGATTTTTCCCCATTTTTATATACTAGGCTATTTGGACTAGCACCCACCACGCCGATATCTGATTCTTTGGCTTCCCCTGGACCATTGACTTTACAGCCAATCACCGACACATCCATTGGCTCACGGATATCTTCTAGGCGTTTTTCTAAGTCCATCATCACCCGAATCACATCAAACTCTTGGCGTGAGCAGCTAGGGCAGGCGATAAAATTCACCCCATTACTACGAATACCGAGTGATTTTAAAATATCAAAACCTATTTTAATTTCTTCTTCTGGCTCAGCGGCTAGCGAAATACGCATGGTATCGCCAATACCTTCTAGTAATAGCCCGCCTAAGGCAATGGCAGACTTAACGGTACCGGTGCGGTACACTCCCGCTTCTGTCACACCTAAATGCAAGGGATTGTCAACTTGTGCAGAAATCAACCGATACGCATCCATGGTCAAAAACACATTACTGGCTTTGACTGAGATTTTGAATTGATCAAAGTTATTACGATCTAAAATATCAATATGGCGCATCGCCGACTCAAGCATGGCTTCACCCGTGGGTTCGCCATATTTTTTTTGGATGTCTTTTTCTAGTGACCCCGCGTTTACGCCAATACGCATACTAATGCCATGATGTTTGGCGGCGGCAATCACTTCACGCACTTTTTGTTCATTGCCGATATTACCTGGGTTGATACGTAAGCAGTCTGCACCCGCATCAGCCACCGCCAGTGCAATTTTATAATCAAAATGAACGTCTGCTACCAGGGGCACAGCGACTTGTCTTTTGATTTCAGCAAAGGCTTTTACACTTTCCATCGTTGGCGTGGAGACGCGCATCAGGTCAGCACCGGCATCGACACAGCGCTGAATCTGTGCCACAGTGGCATCGACATCACAGGTATCGGTATTGGTCATACTTTGCACACTAATGGGGGCGTCACCGCCTACTGCGACATTACCGACGTAGATTTTTTTGGTGAGTTTACGTTTGATGGGGTTATGCGCTGACATAGGCGTTCCTATTATTATAACTGTTATAACGAATGATTTAGCGTATTTTAAAGTGATAAGAAGTTAAGGTTTTAAAGTAAAATTGGCTTTATCGTTTTGGGCATAATTGCTTAATTTAATCGGTTGTTTGTTCAAATCCAAGCTCACATTGCTAGCTTTATCGATATTGACTTGAAACGGCGCTTGACCTGTCAATTGGTAACTACCGCGTGCTTGATCACCATCTAAAATCGTATTGCCGGTCGCATCGACAATAGTGATTTTGGTGGTATCTTTCACAAAAATGTCAATCGAAGCTTTAGCACCAGCTTGCCCAGTCGCTGCTGTACCACTGGCGTTATCAGCACTCACCGCGACACCAGTAATGGCAGATCCGGTGGCGGGTAACCCACTAGCAGTTACTGTGTTTGTCACAATCGCTGAGCCTGCATTGTTAAGCGACGCACCGCTGATTTGGTCTTGGGTTGGCATACTGGCAACAGCGCTAGCAGGCGCTTGGTCAACCGAGTCATTATGTGCTTTGCTAACTTTATTAAAAATAAAAATCGCAAGCCCCAATACCAATAAAATACCACCAATGACAAAAGGGTTAATACGCACACTGGGACGCGCTTCACGATTAAGCGTACCCATCGGCTGCATCGGGGCATTGATGACCGTGGCATATTTTTGTTTGAGGGTAGCGGGGTACTGGGCATCAAAACTTTGCGCGACCAGATTTTTATCCAAACCCAAAAAACGCCCATAGGTCGTGGCAAAACCGCGCGCAAAGGTAGGCTGTGGCAAGGCGTCAAAATCATTGGCTTCAAGCGCCCGAAGATGACTTTTTAAAATGAAAGTTTTGGCAGCGACATCGTCAATCGATAAGCCTTTTTTCTCACGGGCTTGTTTAAAACGCTGACCCAACAGTTGGGTTGTGTCATGAACAGGGGTAGAGTTTTGTTGATTGTCGGTGTTATTGCTGTTTTCCATCTTATTTCCAAGTTGACGTTGGGGTTAAAAGTCCAGAACGAATCTGCTTTGCTTCATCGCTAAGGGGATAGCGATCCAAAAGCTGCTGCGCTAATTTTTGCACTTCCATGGTATTGTTTGCAAGCTTGGCAAGCCTAATCCCTTGCGATAAAGTGCGCGGGTCAAGGTTAGATTGACCAATAATTTTAACCAAATCATTATACAGCGCCTGCGCCTCCAAAAATTTGCCATCGGCCAATAAAATATCAATCAGCTCTGTACGGGCGACGATGCTTTGGCGATTGGCATCGAGTGCTTTGATAAATGATTGTACGGCCAGTGGTTTATTTTTGACCTTTAATGCTGTACGACCTAAATTCTCTAACGCACTGGCACGACCGTCATACCCTAAGGCAGAACCCGCAATTTGAAACTGCGCAATCGCTTCTTGGTTACGACTAAGTTGGGCGAGATAGACGCCATAGTTGTTGTTTGCTTGACTAAAGTCAGGATTGAGTGCGATGGCGTTTTTAAAATAAGCTTCGGCTTTTTGCATATTGCGCGGGCTGCCTTCTTGCTGCAATAACACACCCATCATGTCATTGGCTTCTGCTGACTTTGGATAAGACTTTAATGCACTTTCTAACTGTCGTTTGGCATCGTCCAATTTTCCACCACGAATATATTCAGCGGCAATCGCGGTGCGAATCCTGGCGATTTCTTCTGGATTTTTTTCCCAACGACTGGGATCGCTTGCGGTGACTGTCTGCGTGGTGACTTGTCGGGTGGTGGTACAACCGGTTAGACAAATGGTGAGGCTTGAAAGGCCAATCATACCTGCGGCAAAAACCTTCGATAAAAAATTTGATTTGCCCGGCATTTTATCGTCGTCTATATCGTTGTCGTGTAATTGACACAAAATAGCAGGTTGACTGTGGTATAAATGAGTTTGACGTGAGTGACATGGTGGCATAACAAACTTACTCATAATCAAATGAACTAAATTGAATAATTAAAAATTTTGACAGTAGATAACCAATTTTAATCGTCGATAAAACCCAATAGCAAGACAAGCCTATCACTAAAAATGGCTATTACTATAGCAAAAAAACCGTGATAACACCAACCGATAAGGCTAACTTGCGCCTTTATCACGCCAAACTATTATAATGATAAAAGATTTAATGAGATGCTTTAGATTGTAATGTTTTGGACACTTTTTCTTGCCACTGTTTTGCTCGGCGGGTCTTATCGGTGACTTGTCCGACCAGTTGTCCACATGCCGCATCAATGTCATCGCCACGGGTTTGGCGAATGGTACAGACAAAGCCTGCTTGGTTCAAGATATTGCTAAACGCATGAATACGATTGTTACTAGAGCGTCCGTAAGGCGCATGCGGGAACGGATTAAACGGAATCAAATTAATTTTGCAAGGCAAATCTTTGAGCAGATTGACCAGCTGGCAGGCGTGTTCATCAGTATCATTGACGTCTTTTAACATCACATATTCAATGGTGACGTGCTTTTTATGACGGGGGTTTTCGTCATATACATAAGATTTAGCGGCGGCTATCAGCTCTTTGAGTGGATATTTTTTATTGATGGGTACCAGTTCGTTACGCAGTTCGTCATTGGGTGCATGTAGGCTGATGGCAAGTGCCACATCAATGTCTTTGGCGAGCTCATACATCTTTGGCACGATGCCTGACGTTGATAGGGTAACGCGGCGTTTGGACAATCCGAAACCAAAATCATCGAGCATCAATGACATACTGGCTACCACAGGCTCGTAATTTAACAGGGGTTCACCCATGCCCATCATCACCACATTGGTCACCCGATTTTCACGCTCAGTGACAGGCACATTTTCCATATAAGACTGGTTGGCCACCCACAGCTGGCCGATAATTTCGCTTGGGGATAAGTCCCGCTCAAAGCCTTGTTTGCCGGTGCTGCAAAACGAGCAGTCAAGCGCACAGCCGACTTGCGATGAAATACACAAGGTTTTACGTCCAAACTGTTTATTATCGTCAGCTGGGATAAGTACAGTTTCCACCAGCGAGCCACCTGCTACTTCAAACACCCATTTACGGGTACCATCTTCACTAAATTTTTTAAACTTGACAGTAGGTGGGGTGACAGTTGCCATTTCGTCCAATGTTTCTTGTAGTTTTTTGGACAAATTCGTCATTTGATAAAAATCGGTCACGCCAAACTGATAAATCCACTTCATGACTTGGGTGGCGCGAAACGGTTTTTCGCCCAAATCGGCAAAAAATTGTCCAAGCTCAGCCTTACTCATGCCAAGTAGATTGGTTTTGTTGGTTTGAGGTTGAAAATGTTGAACAACAGGGATTTTTTCGGTCATAGAAATAGGTTTGGTTGTAGATAATCAAACTTGCTATTATAGCAATATTTAATCAAAAAGTCATGATTAACTGGAGATGAAAATGGGTATTTACCAAGTTCGTGTTGAAGAAAATAAAGATTTTGACTTCATTCAAACATTAATTCAATTTGCGTTTGCCGATGCAGAATATAGCGACCATCAAGAGCATTTTTTAGTGCAAAAATTACGAACAGATACTGCCTTTTTGCCAAATTTAGCTTTGGTTGCGTGTGATGAGCAGGGCAATATTGTTGGACATATTATGTTTAGTGAGGCAATAGTGGATAAAACGAAAGTTTTGGCACTCGCCCCATTGTCGATAGCGCCTACCAATCAAAATCAAGGAATCGGTACAACTTTGATAAACGTTGCTCATGAGCAAATCAAAAAATTAGATTATCCGTGTGTCGTTGTGTTGGGACATCCAAATTATTATGCAAAGTTTGGTTATGAATCTGCCGAAAAATTTGGCATACAAGCTCCGTTTGAAGTGCCTGAAGGTGCGCTTCGAGTATTGCTATTAACGAATGATATACCAAAGGGTGTGATAGAATATGCTAGAGCATTTTTTTAAGATTAGTAAGTAATTGGACTATATATTTTGACACACTCACTTTTAACCGAAGCTGCTCGTTATCAAGTTGAAAATTTTGCCCAAATTGGCATGGCTAAATGGGTAAAGTATCGACGAATCAAATAGCGATAATAAGAATTATCATGATTAGGCATAAAAATGCCAATAACCACTTCCATTCAAGCGAAACAAAATCAACCGTGCGACGGACTAACCTAGCAGACCAATGGGGTAGCTGATAAACCACTTCGCCATTGACATGTTTACCGCCTCGATACCAAAGTTTAAGCTGTTTTAACATATGTTTATGCCCATTTCTAAGTCTAAATCTATGCCTAACAAATTGATGAGTATGACACTATTAAACTTCTATTGGGTTAAGTCTATATGACAAACAAATAAAAAATCGTAAAAAATTGATATAAAAAATCACCCGATTGTTTAAAAGAGGGGCAAATGCAGATTCGCACTAAATACATGATATTTTTAGCCAAAGTATGAACAATAAAAGTTATAATGTTTCCCCATTTTTGAGCCCATTATTCTTTTTTATTTATGTCCAACCATCCATTACTTACCCCTCTCAATATCGGCGACCAGACCATCGCCAACCGTATCATCGTTGCCCCGATGGCAGGCGTCACTGATAAGCCTTTTCGCATGCTGGCTAAGTCCTTTGGTGCAGGGCATGCCGTGTCAGAGATGATGACGTCTGATGCCACTTTGTTTGCCCATCACAAAACGCTGTATCGTGCCAATTTTGAGGGTGAAATCGCGCCTATTTCTGCGCAAATCGCTGGTTCAGAGCCAGAAAAAATCGCCGAAGCGGCTCGCTATCAAGTTGCCAATGGGGCGCAAATTGTAGATATCAATATGGGTTGTCCGGCAAAAAAAGTTTGCAAAAAGCTTGCCGGTTCTGCGCTACTCAAAGATGAAGACTTGGTCAAGCGACTATTAGATGCCACGGTCAATGCCGTGGATGTGCCAGTCACGCTAAAAACCCGTCTAGGCTATGCCAATGGCGAAGAAAATATTTTACGTGTCGCACAAATGGCAGAAGATGCAGGTATCGCCATGATTGTGATACATGGACGCACCCGGGAAGATAAATATCTAGGCAGCGCTCGCTATGAGTTAATTAAAGAGGTCAAAAATCTTCTCACCATTCCTGTTATCGTCAATGGCGATATAGACAGCCCGCAAAAAGCCAAACAAGTATATGAGCAAACAGGCGCTGATGGCATTATGATTGGGCGAGCAGGGCAAGGGCAGCCTTGGATTTTTCGTGATATTGCGCATTATCTAGAGACTGGTGAAATCTTGCCCAGTCCAACGATGGATGAGTTAAAAGAGATTGTATTAAGCCATTTGCAAGAGATTTATGCGTTTTATGGTGAATACTCGGGGTGTCGTATCGCTCGTAAACATATTGCTTGGTATACCTCAGGCATTGCCAATTCCAATGCGTTTCGCCAAGCCATGTATGAAGAAGATACCACCACTGGGCAGTTTAACGTGGTTGCGCGGTTTTTAAAGACCGCGAAATTTGATTAAAACCTCCACTATAAAACAGTCAATCGTAGCGCGCTTATGACTTTTTAGAAACAAAGATTCGCAAAAAGTCATTATTGATGAATTTAAAATCTGTTAAAATTTTGCTGAGTCTCTGTGATAGACCGATATCAAACAATAACCACATATTATTAATCAAATCAGATCAAATCAAATCATAAGGAGTCAGCGATGGCACAATTACGAATTGGCGACACGGCACCAAATTTTGACGCACAAACCACCGAAGGCAATATCAATTTTTACGATTGGCAAGGTGATAACTGGGTGGTTTTATTCTCACATCCGGCAGACTTTACCCCAGTTTGCACCACGGAGTTAGGACGCACGGCATCATTGGGTGATGAATTCAAAAAACGCCATGTCAAACCCATTGCTTTATCAGTCGATAGCGTAGAAGACCATAAAACTTGGGCGGGCGATATCTCAGAAACCCAAGGTTGCGAGGTGAATTTCCCCATCATTGCAGACGCGGACAAAAAAGTATCGGAAGCTTACGACATGATTCACCCAAATGCGTCAACCACGCACACGGTTCGTAGTGTATTCATTATCGATCCACAGCATAAACTGCGGTTAACTTTCACTTACCCAGCTGCCGTAGGTCGTAACTTCAATGAAATTTTACGGGTGATTGATGCCTTGCAATTGTCAGATAATTATGGCATTGCAACGCCAGTTGAGTGGCAAGATGGGGACGATGTGATTATCCCGCCGAGCGTCAAAAACGAAGAAATCGCCGCGAAATTCCCAAAAGGGCATACAGAAATTAAGCCTTATCTGCGCACCACGCCACAACCGAATAAATAACCGTGTAGTTTAAGTTTGAAATCAAAAACCTAGTCGCTTGACTGGGTTTTTTTATGCCAACTATTCCATTAAATATACTCAACTAAATTTAAAGGTACTAAACTAAATTTACAGATTAAATGCTGAATAAACAAAAATATTTGGCTAAACTTCAATTAATGGCGTAATAATGGATATAAAGAATGATAAACAATCGAGTGGTTAAATGTGGATTTAAAACCAGCGCATTGCTAATGCTTGCCCTGACTGGTTGCCAAACGGTGCATACTAAACCATCAGCACCTATTGAAAGAGTACCTGATGCCCAGCCTGCGATATTTATTGGTAAAGCACCCACTGTGGATGATTTGCAAAGTTATCATTGGCAACTGTCTGGCGTGAATGCTTATCCGAACAGTACCAATCCACCGCCATCGGAACAGTTGAAGCCGCAAATTGATAACCACAAGGTAACACTTGATTTCACCCAAAATCGAATCAGTTACAGTGTAGGCTGTAATCAATTATCGAGTGGCTATAGGTTACAAGGGGACAAGCTACAGGCAAGCACCAATGCGGTGACTACCTTGATGGGTTGCGGCTCTCTACAACAAAGTGAAACTTGGTTGGCTCAGCAAATGCAAAGTCAAAGTCAACTATCAATGATGATAATGAGCTGGCAAACACATGCAATGTTGCAACAAGATTTGGCAGACGGCACTGCGTTAATTTGGGATGGTATATTAAAGCCTGAAGTCAAATACGGTAAAGGGGAAACCATATTTTTGGAGGTCAAACCCAACTGGCAGTATTGCGATAACGTGACCGATAGAAAATGCCTACAAGTGCGTGACATCAATTATGACACTCAGGGATTAAAAACAGCGGTGGGTCAATGGTATATTCTCGATGCGCATATCATCAATTATCGTCATGATGAAAGCGCACAGCGGGTTTTGCGCTTGACTCGCTATCGCACACCGCCCACCGATACCAAAGGCTATGGTAACCTGTATAAGCTTGATAGTGTGATTGAAACCAAGACTATGGCAAAATAACCAACTCATCAAAAAAGCGATGGCTAACACGAGTCATCGCTTTTTTATTGGCAAATTATTTGTGGCGAATCGCCCACGACTGGTGAATAGGGCGTTTACTATCAAAATCAAAGCCGATGGTTTGGCTGGTCATTTCTTCAACGTGATAACGGTTGTTGATTTCGTCATCTAGCACAAACTTGGTAAAATTGTTAGAAAAATACAGCACGCCTTCAGCGGATAAGCGGTTCATGGCACGGTTGATGAGTGGTACGTGGTCGCGCTGCACATCAAAAGTACCTTGAAATTTCTTGGAATTAGAAAAAGTTGGCGGATCGATAAAAATCACATCGTACTGCTCAGTATTGCTTTTAATCCATTCAAAAATATCTTGGGCAATAAACTGGTAGCTTGGCAAATCTGGCAAACCGTTTAGGGCAAAATTTTTGCGTCCCCAATCCAGATAGTTTTGTGATAAATCCACCGATGTCACCGCTTTTGCACCGCCCAATGCCGCATGCACACTGGCAGTACAAGTATAAGCAAACAGATTAAGCACCGTTTTACCGCGTGAGTTTTCTGCAATAATTTTTCGGATGCTGCGATGGTCAAGAAATAGCCCCGTATCCAAATAATCGCTAAAGTTAACCAAAAAATACGCCCGTTGGTTGTTGGCAGTTGGCTCGCTGACCACATGAAATTTACCCGAATTGGCTTTTTTCTCATACTGCTCATTGCCTGATTGGCGGGCGCGGGTTTTGATAAACACTTGCTCGCGGTTGACTTGCAAGGCTTCACGCACGCCATGCAGCGCTAGATTAAAGCGCTTTTTGGCGGTTTCTAACGGGATTGATTTGGGCGCGGCATATTCTTGCACATGCACAAATTCGCCATACACATCCACCGCCACTTTAAAATCAGGTAAGTCGGCATCGTACACACGCAGATTGGTCACGGCTTGTTTGTGAGCAAGCTTGCGCAGATTGGCAAGATTTTTTTGTAGTCGATTGATAAAATCTTGACCTTCTTCTACGGCGATTTCACGTTTTTCAAAGCGCGTAATAAGCGGTGTGTCTTTGCTCTTTAACAGCTCACCATAACGAAAATAAACGGTGATAGCGCCATTGTGACAGCGTAGGGTTTTTGGCTCGGCAAGGGGTAGTACGTCGGCTTGTTCAACTTTGGCAGCGAGGACACCCAAAGTCACTTTGGCAGGGCTATCTACAAATAGGGCTTGTAATTTTTTACCCAGACCTTGATACAAGGGTTTAATCAATTCTTCTTCACCCAGACGCTCACCATACGGTGGGTTGGTGATAAACAAAGGATTGACCCAGCCATTGACTTGTTTTTCTAGTGCCAAATTAAGGGTCGCCAGTGAGCGCTGCTGCAAGGTAATACGGTTGATGATAGGCGTCAAACCTGCGGCGATTAAATTTTTGTGCGTGGCTCGAACCGCGCCTGAGTCCATATCAAAAGCAAATACCGCGGGCATCTCGCCATTTGCCATGGCATTTAGGCGATGATGAAAACGGGCTTGCGCGTCTTGCACCATAGCCTCCCAAAGGGCATTGTCATGATGTTGCCATGCATAAAACCCAAATTGGCTATCGGCTTTATCCAGTCCTACGGCATAATCTGCGCTCATCAGCAAGGCTTCGATAATCAGCGTGCCTGAGCCGCACATCGGGTCGACGATACTGTCAAATTGGGTGGTGTGAAAATTCACGCTATAGAGCAGGGCAGCCGCCAAGTTTTCTTTGAGGGGCGCTTCAGTCATCGCAGCACGATAACCACGGCGGTGCAAACTGGTACCTGATAAGTCTAAATACAATTCAGCTTGTTTGTCACCCACCGTAGCGACAATGCCAAAATCGGGGTTTTTATCGACATTGGGGCGACGACCGAACTGCTCGTTAAATTGGTCGGCAATCGCATCTTTAACGCGCAGCATGGTGAATTGCTGGTTGGCTTGTACGCGCTTATCTAGGGTTAAACGAATCGCAAAGGTCTGCTCCAAATCAAATAACTGGGTCCATTTGACAGTTTTGGCAAAGGTATAGAGCTGATCTGCAATATCGTACTCGGGATTGATGTTCTTTTTGCCCAGTGGTAACAATACCCGCGATGCCACACGAGACCATAGACAAACTTGATAAATCTGCGCTAACGTCAATGTCGCCATCAGCCGACCCGTGCGCTCAATTTGTGTATCTATACCAAAGCTTGCCAGCTCAGTTTGCAGGGGAATCTCTAGCCCATCGGCACAAGTGATGACAATGTGAAAAGTTTGCCCAACGGGCGTTGTATTGCTGTCTGTCATAAATACTGCCAAAAAAAGTCAAAGTTGATTAATGGCGTATTTTAGCATGATTAGCAAAGGACAAATGACAGAATGTCTGAAATTATGGAGAAGTTTTTACCGATGGGGCTGCTTCGCTTGGCATTGCGCTTGGCATTAAAAGCTGCATATGAGGGTAAGGTGTGGCAATGCCGGCATCATCGAGTGCTACTTTGATTTGTTCGCGTAGATTTTCTTTGATAAATGGCATTCGAGACACGTGTGGCGGATTGACCCAAAACCGCACGATAAAAAACACCCCAAAATCGCCAATTTTATCCACTGTCGCTGTGGGCGCAGGACGCTCTAGTACCTCTTTGGTGTTGGCTAAAATATCAAGGATAATAGCGCGAGCAGTTTCGATATCCGCTTCCAACGCGATACGCACTTCAATATCAAAACGAATCAGATTTTTGGCAGTTAAATTAATGACTTCTGCTGAAGCAACCGTTGAATTGGGGAAAATCACGGTGATATTGTCACGGGTCAAAATTTGGGTAGTGCGCAGGGCGATTTGCACCACTTTACCTTCTTTTTCATTGATGCTGACCCAATCACCGACTTGAAACGACTGCTCAATCAAAATGGTGATACCGGCAATAAAGTTGGCAAGTGTGGCTTGCGCGGCAAAACCCACTGCGATACCCGCAATCCCAAGACCTGCGACCACAGACACAATATCAAAACCAAACTGCGACATCACTGAGGCAATCCACAATACGATGATGAGCATGGACAACAAATTGTGCAGTAGTTGTTCAATCGACGCGTTTAGTCCATAATTTTTGAGCATTTTTTGCATCAAATAACCGAGGTTGTACCACGCCATATAAAAAATCACTGACCAAATACCTGCTTTGGCAGTGGCTTTGACTGTTTCAGGTTCAAAATTAAGCTGACTCATCACCGCAAGCAAACTTGAAAACAACCACATTAATCGTGCGATGAGCCTTAACGATTGGCTGTATTTACTGTCTTTGGCGATAAAACGGGCAGAATTGATGAGCAATAAACTTAACCGATAGACCACGCCCAAAATTGCCAACAGCACCATAATTTTGATGCCTGTGCTGGCAAGTTTGGAGAGATACAGCGGCCAATTAACCGCTTCGTCTTCGAGCGAACCACCGACTGCTTTATAGACGTCATAATACAAGTCGTGATAGATATTTTTAAAAAATTGGTTCACGGACATACAATGAGTGATCTCGAGTCAAAAAATCAAAATAAAATAAGGCGTTTGGGTTAATTTAGGTTAGTTTGGGTTAAAGGGTGGGCAATATCGCAAGTAATTTATCAATATGCCCCTTGGCGCGGACATTGCGCATCTCATGAACCAGTTTGCCTGCGTTGTCGAAAACTAAGGTTGAACGCACCACGCCAAGACTGACTTTGCCGTACAATTTTTTTTCAGCAATGATGCCAAAATATTGGCAAAGCTGTTCATCGGTATCACTCACCAGTGCAAAACTAATCTGTTGGTTGGTGATAAATTTTTCATGGCTTTTGACACTATCTCTTGATACGCCAATGACTTGATAGCCAAGCTGCTGCAGTTGGGTCAAATGCTGGCTAAAATCTTGCGCTTGCACACTACAGCCTGACGTGTTGTCTTTTGGATAAAAGTACAGAATCAAGCCTTTCTCTGACTGCTTGGCATACGCTGGCAGGTTGATTTGACGCTGGATAAATTGTGGCTGATTTGTAGAATGACAGCTGGTATCCGCTTCAACCGTGGTGACCAAAAAATTGGGTAGTTGAGTCATGGGCATTTCCCAAGCAAAAATTGAACTAACAATATCAGAAAGCCAGATTGAGTACAAACTTCTTCATGCGACAAAACAAAAAAAGACCAGTAAACAACTGGTCTGGTGGAGCGGCGCTATCGATTATGGCATTGATTGCAACCAATTAGGGACGGGCTTTATTAAATTTAACGCCGTTACCGCACGCTTTCATACGCGCACTGATGGTTTGGAAAGTTTTGTTTTGGCGAACATCTTTGCCACTTTTTACCCAAGTATCAAGCTCATTTTTTTGCGCTTGGGTGATTTTCGATTGTTCATCTACCACACAAGTACATACTTTTTTTGCAGAAGCGGCATCAGTGATGTGTTTTTCGGTCATTTGGGTGGCGCAAGCATTGACATATTGTGGATTGGCAGCATGTGCGGCAAACGGCAAAACCATGCTAGCAAATAGGGTCACAATGGCTGAATGTTTCATAGTTTATCCTCATAAGAGACAGCAGTATAGAACAGCAGGTGTTCAATCGTACAATGGCTAGCTTTACCGTTGACGCAATAAAGCTGGCAGGATTTGATAATGATAGATTACTGATAAATCGTCGGATCATCTATTTCAGCTTGTAAAAAACCTTGCTGACGTAGATAACAACTATCGCAGTGTCCACAGGCGCGTCCTTCGCTATCTGCGCGGTAGCATGACACGGTTAATGCATAATCAACCCCCAGCGATACCCCAAGCTTAATGATTGCTGCTTTACTTAAATGCAACAATGGCGTTGCAATGTAGAGATGATTACCCATCACACCGGCTTTGGTAGCGAGATTTGCCATGTTTTCAAAGGCTTCAATATACTCAGGACGACAATCAGGATAGCCTGAGTAATCGACTGCATTGACACCAATCACAATGGCATTGGACTGTGTCACCTCTGCCAATGCCAGCGCATACGACAAAAAGATGGTATTACGCGCGGGTACATAAGTAATTGGAATGCTGTCATTATGCTGATTATCGCTAAAATCTGTTTGTTTGGCATCGGGTACCACCAGCGAAGCATCGGTCAACGCCGAGCCACCTAGCTGTGCCAAATCAATATCGATAATACGATGGTTGACTTGGGCAGTCGCGGCAATTTTTTTGGCGGCATTAAGTTCGCTATTGTGGCGCTGACCGTAGTTAAAGCTTACCGCTGTGACGTTGGCATAATTGGCTTTTGCCCAATAAAGGCAAGTCACGGAATCTAGCCCGCCCGAGAGTAAGACGACGGCGTTTTGTGGTGTGGTTGATGTACTCATAGAGAATTTACTAACGACAAAAGGTGTATTTTATCAGAACTTAAGGAATTGTTGATGGGAAAATATTGGGAGAAAAATAGTCAACGCAATATTAGCCAAAAAACATTTCAAAAAACTGCTATCACTACCAGTAAATATTTGCGTATTTCACTAAAAAACCTTATAAAATAACCAAGAAGTTTTAAACCGGGATTTAAACTACGTTATCCGACACTTTAGCCCAGCCCCTACCACTGTAATCATTGCATCATTTTTCATTTTTTCTTTGTTTAAGGTTACTCATGATAGTTCAAACCCATTTGATTAGCCATACTGCCATCTTATCAGCCATAAGCATTGGCTTGCTGTATTTGACAGGTTGTAGTGTTGCGCCTTCAACCCCCAAGCCCCATAGCAATACTATTACTATCCCTACCACTATTCCTACCAATCAAACGAACTCAGACACACAAGCACTCACCACGCGCCCACTAGACAAGGCGCTACAACAATGCGCCAGCGAGTTTTTGGAGAAAACCCAGCCGACAATGACTGCTAAGCTGTCGCAAAAAACCTACCCACTGTGCTTTAATGGCTTTGCGGTGATGTATTCGGGGGTCACCAAAACCCCGATTTGGGTCGCTGAGCATTTGACGCGACAACGAATAACGGCTGCCAAAACCTTGGTCAGAGAGGATAATTTTCATGAAGAAACTCGCCTGCCAACCGAGGTGCGAAGCTTATTGAGCGATTATACCCGTACCGGATATGACAGAGGGCATTTAGCGCCCAATGCTGATATGGCAACCACGGACTCACAATTTGATAGTTTTAGTTTAGCCAATATCGCCCCACAAACGCCTGACAACAACCGTAAAACTTGGGTAAAGATTGAAACACAAACTCGCAACTTGACCAACCAATACGGCTCAGCTTATGTAGTGACAGGGGTGGCATTCTTAACACCGGAAGTCAAACGGCTAAAAAATCGCGTGTTGGTGCCATCGCATTTTTTTAAAGCGGTATATTTGCCATCACAACATCAAGCGATAGCATTTTTTAGCCCGAATGATGATAGCGGAACCGTTGAAAAAATTAGCCTAAGCACACTTAAAAAACGCACCGGAGTAAATGCGTTTCCCAGTCTACCGAGCAATGTAGCGACTATTTCACCATAACCAAAATCAGTAACAGCAAATCAGTAACTAAACAGGGGAAAAAGATGAGTGCTTTTAAACCATTTCAAAATGATAGCCAAAGCGTCGGATTGGGCGAATTTACCCTTGAGAATCAAGGAGAGCAAGTCAATCTCTATGGCAGTGCGACGTTTACGTTGGATAAACAAAGTTTAGCCACGGCAAAACAACTGCAAGATGTGTTGAGCCAAATCGTTGCGTATTTAGAAGCCCATCAAGCGCAAACGGTGGAAAAATCTACTATTCAACAGCAGCAAGCGTCGCACGTGGACGAAGTGAATAACCCTTTCTTATAAATAAAAAAGCGCAAATCAAACAATTTGCGCTTTTTATGGGTCAACTATTTATGGGTAAACTAGGCATCAAGCTATGCATTAAAACTGATAGTTAAAGCCAATTTTAGTTTTGCTATCGACACGGTTATCAACCAGTGGGCTGTCTTTTTGCTCATCGCTTAAATACTCTAAATGCTGACTGATAAACGCACTCCAGCGTGGTGAAATGGCGTAACTGGCGCTGACATTGACATAGGGAGTAATGCTACTATCAGCATTATAAGCTTTTATCCCGGTGCGTAGCGATTCTTGCTCAGAAACACCAAAGTAGTAGTTGTTGTACTTGTCATTGTACCACTGTAGTCCTAGCTCAGGATAAATGGTGATTTTATCATCCATTACCTTAAATCTGCTCAAGTGCGCCACTTTTGCGCTGGTACCATCACTGCGACCTAACGCATCAGTTTCCAGTTGCGCTTTAAAGCCACCATACGGGGTGATGCGCATATAGCTAGTGCCCACCATAGCAGACCATTTACGCTCATCGAGTCCTTTTAACGCCGCTGTGCTCGCATCGTCTGGATCAAATGAACGGCTATCGTAGCTTGCGGTCAATCGCCATTCATTTTGTGCATCTTTGTAGGGATAATAACCCGCTTCACTGCCTTCAATGTAGAGTCGATTGTTGTCATAAAATGCCTGTGGCATGATCGTAACATCATTGTCCTTGTCGTACGCATAATGATTGATAGACGCGTTTAACCCCAGTTTAAAGCGGGCATTGGTATCCACTGGCATGGAGGCTGCGTGGGCAAATGTTGTGCCCAGCATACTGGCAACTACCAGACAAGGCGCGAAAAATTGTTTCATAAAAACATCCTGTGAGAGTGGATCATACAAAAAGTGCTGACAGGCTAAAGCGTAGAAAATGACAACCGACTCGCCTGTGAACCATACAGCAAGGTGATAAATTTATTATGGCATAAAAAGGTCAGCGCAAATAGTTGAGTTTAAAGGTGCTATAGATGAAATCCAAGCCAGCATAAATCCTTGAGCTACCTTGAGAACACCATTAAAATGTTATAATATAACATTTTCAATACTTGATTTGACGACCCAGCATGATAAACGCATTGATTAACAAATATGCTTTTTTTAGCCGACCTTTACTATTAAGGCTACTAAAAACCCCCACGATTGCAGGGGTAACATTAACGATGAGCCTATTGGGGGGATTAACAGGCTGCCAAAAGCAAACTGATAATCAATCCCCTTCAACGCAATCAGCCTCAAATCAATCCGCATCAAATAGCTCAGCTACAACAGTCTCATCAAACCCCGTTATTGATACCCAATTACCCACCGTTTATGCCACTACCAATGTGTGGGGTTCGGTGGCTAAAGCGGTCGGGGGGGATAAAGTCAATGTGATTGTGGGGGTCGATGATTTATCACAAGATCCGCATGATTATCAAGCCACAGCGACCGACAAGCTTAATATTACTAAGTCCGCTGTCATGCTGGTCAACGGTGGCGGGTATGATAATTGGGGTATGAGCTTAGCTGAGTCGGTGAGTCATAAACCTGTAGTGATTAATGCCGTAGCACTTTCAGGACTGTCGCCTAACACGGACAATGCGGCAGATGAGTCTGCCGGTGAACAACACCAACACGACACTCAACACGAAATAAAGACCGCTTATCCGCAACCATCAGATCATCCTCACGTGCTCAGTGAGGGGCCCAGTGAAGTGCACAGCGAAGTACATAGTCACTCGCACGGTGACTTCAATGAGCACGTGTTTTTCTCCCTTGATACAGCAAAAAAAGTGGCTGAAGCGGTCAACAAGCAATTGGCTGCAACATCACCTGCCAATCAAGCAATTTATGCAAAAAATACCCAACACTTTATCCAGCAAATTGATGCGCTCAAAGTCAAAGCCCAACAAATCGGACAGCGAAAAGCCATCACTGCCTTTGCTACTGAGCCCGTCATCGGGTATTTGCTAGCAGATATGGGCATCAAGGATGTGACGCCAAAAGCCTATGCTGTGCAATCAGAGACGGATGCGGGGGTATCGGTCAAAGTACTCAATGACAGCAAAAGCCTGCTGAGCAATAAACAAGTGGGTTTGTTGGTTGTCAATGCCCAAACCGAGGATGCCACCTCAAAGCAACTAATCACATTGGCGAAGGCATCAACAGTCCCGGTTGTGGCGGTCTATGAAACCTTCCCCGATGGCGTGACAAGCTATACGCAATTTATTGAAAAAACCCTGGATGATTTTGCGGCCGCGACGCGCTAATTTTAACTAGCCTAAAAATTTTAGATTACCCATTAACGCATTTGGGTGAAAATTTGCGTTAATTGGTATAGTATTGGCTAGTTATCGCTTATAATGCTTAATTTTTAGCCTAGATTTTTTGCAATGTGATATTGCCAATCAACCATCCTTGTCGTTAATCTTGCAGTTAGGATGAAGAAGTAGCCACCATGCCCATGTCAACCACCAAAATAGCCAATAGCGAGCGGCAGTTTGCGCAGGCTATTCATTGCCAATCGTTTGTCAAACTGCCCCAATCACAGCAAGTCGTTTTGCAAGTCAAGGATGGCAGTATGCACTTTGGACAACGTCTGCTCTGGCAGGATGTCAATTTTTCGATTTTATCGGGTGAATTTGTGGCTTTGCTCGGCGCCAACGGGACAGGCAAGACGACATTGCTGCGAAGTTTACTCAAACTTGTGCCACTATCAAGCGGTTCAATCACGCTTGGCAAAGATATTCGAGTGGGCTATGTGCCTCAGCTCAAAGACTTTGCGCCAAAACTACCGATTCGGGGTAGGGACTTGGTGCAGCTAGGGCTGGATGGGGAAAATTATCTGTTTGGTCTGTTTAGCCCCAAAAAAACCTTGGGCGGTTTTTGGCAGACAGCAAAACAAAAAAAATATTTGGTGGATAAAGCCATTGCGGAAGTCGGTGGTGAGTCATTTTGTGATGCGCCACTTACCATGCTGTCGGGTGGTGAGCAGCAGCGCATGCGTATCGCCCAAGCCTTGGTCGCTGAGCCTGATGTTTTGTTGATGGATGAGCCGCTGCTGAGCCTTGATGTGGCAAGCCAGTATGTGGTCAGTGATATTTTAGCCCATCGCAAACAAGCACATCATACCGCGATTTTGATGATTAGCCATGAACTCGAGCCGATTATACCTTTGGTAGATAAAGTGCTGTGCCTTGAAAATGCGACTGCCAACCTCGGTGGTATCGACTTAATCAATCGATTTCGCTAATTTATTTGCTTCAATCAAAAACAAGCCATCACATTCGATGGTTTTTTAACTTTTGGAATTTACATGCTGCTCACGACTTGGCTACATACCATCATCAATTTTGATAACTTTGCTGAGCTGTTGCCCTTGGTATCAACGTCCATCGTGGCCGCGGTATTGTTGGGTGTGATGGCGGGATTCATTGGACCGATGGTACAGGCACGGGATATGGCGTTTGCCGTGCATGGGACAGCAGAGCTGTCGTTTGCAGGGGCGGCATGTGCTTTATGGTTAGGGTCTTCAGTGACGCTAGGCGCCGTCATTGGAGCAGTGACGGCTGGCTTGGTGCTGGGAGTCATGGGGATTGATGGCAAAAACCGCAACTCAGTAGTGGGTATTTTGTTGCCATTCGGGCTTGGGCTGGGGGTGTTGTTTTTATCCTTGTATCAAGGGCGCTCCTCCAATAAATTTGGCTTGCTTACCGGGCAAATTGTTGCAATCACGCCCGCTGAATTGCAGTCGATGTTAGTGGTTGCGGTGATTGTACTGTCAATCATTGCCATATTTGGTCAGCGCATGTTATTTGCCGCAGTTGATCCGCAAGTTGCCCAAGCGCAGCATTTGAATTTAACATTTTTATCTTTGCTATTTATGTTTGCACTGAGCCTTGTGGTGGCGGTAAGTGTGCAGTTTGTCGGTGCCTTGCTGCTATTATCGTTACTCATCACGCCTGCCGCAGCGGCGAGTCAAGTGACGGCTAGACCTATCTATGTCTATTTATTGTCCATGCTGTTTGCCATCATCGCTGGGGTCGGCGGGATATTACTGTCGTTAGGACCTGGACTGCCGATTTCACCTTATATCACTACCATTTCATTTGTGATTTATTTAAGCTGCTGGGGAATCGGCTACCTACGAAAAAAAGCAGGGTGGAACAAACGCTTAGCTACAAACTTTTCTTAATCAACAGGGTATAAAAAAAGCGCAAATGGTATCAATTTGCGCTGTTTGTATCTTACTGTGTATTAAACTTTAAACTTTAAACTTTAAACTTCAGCTAGGCTAGTAGGGGCATCGATGGTTTCAATCACGCCACCGCCTAAACAGATGTCATCTTGATAAAACACACAAGACTGACCGGGCGTCACCGCACGCTGTGGCTCGTCAAACACCACTTTTATAGTGTCGCCCGTTTCATCAAGGGCAAAAACTGTACAGGCTTGATCGGGCTGACGATAGCGCGTTTTGGCGGTACAGCGATAACCTTGGGCAGTAAACAGTTGGGCGGGCGCATCAACCACCCAGTCAAGCTTATAAGCAGTCAATTCGGTGGATTGTAGCATCGGATGGTCATGCCCTTGACCGACAATCAGGCGATTATTATCCAAGTCTTTGTGCAACACAAACCAAGGCGCCTCATCTCTATCTTTGACCCCACCAATACCAATACCGCCACGTTGACCAAGCGTGTAATACATTAAGCCATCGTGGGTGCCGATTTTTTTGCCATCATCGGTATAGATATCGCCTTTTTGAGCGGGCAAATACTGCTGTAAAAAGTCTTTAAAGCGTCGCTCGCCGATAAAACAAATGCCGGTAGAGTCTTTTTTCTTCGCTGTCGCTAAATCATATTGCTCGGCAATACGGCGTACTTCAGGTTTTTCTAACGCACCCACAGGGAACAAGGTTTTGGCGATTTTATCGCCTGCCACCGCGTGCAGAAAGTAGCTTTGGTCTTTATTGTTATCAAGTCCGCGCAGTAGTGGCGCTTTGCCAGTTTCATCGCTAAAACCGCGGCGCGCATAGTGACCGGTGGCAATATAGTCCGCCCCCAAGGTTAGCGCATAATCCAAAAAGGCTTTAAACTTGACTTCTTTGTTGCATAAAATATCAGGATTTGGGGTGCGACCAGCGCTATATTCCGCCAAAAAATGCTCAAATACGCGATCCCAATATTCCATGGCAAAGTTGGCAGTATGCAGTTTAATGCCGATTTTATCAGCGACCGCTTGCGCATCAGCAAGGTCAGTCATGGCGGTACAATATTCGGTACCGTCATCTTCTTCCCAGTTTTTCATAAACAAGCCTTCAACATCAAAGCCCGCTTGTTTGAGCAAAACGGCGGTGACAGAAGAATCAACGCCCCCTGACATCCCTACAATGACACGGGTTTGGGCAGGGCTCGCAATATCAGATAAATTAACAGCAGTTGAATAATTCATAATTTTTAAAAGTGCCAAAAGCGTTATTATAGCAAATTTATTGCTTGTTAAAAATCAATAAACCTGCCACAATACCGTTATCGGATGAGCCGATATCTAAAAAACCCAACTTATTCTCGTAAGTTGGGTTTTTTAATGCGCAAATTATATTAATTGATTTTTTCAAATTCACTGATTGGCTTTAATAGATAAAGAATATATAAAGCGACATTGTAAATTCAAAAACATTCTTTATATAACCTTTACTTATGATAAAAAATTTGGGGCTGGTATGCGTTGGATATTTCTGACCGTCATTGTATTGTTGTTTGAATTGTTTACTTATGGGGCGGGTCGAGGGCTGCAGTGGTGGGCGGGGTCTTGGTTATCCGATCGGTCTTCTCGCTATTTGATGATTAGTCTATTTGTGATGAGTAATGCGTTATTGGTATTTGGCATCGCACGATTGACAAGCTTTGGGCTCAAGCTGTCTATGACTTGGCTGACTATTTTGTGGTTTGTCATCATGTCGATGGTGGCGGTGGGCATTATCAATCTGGTGTTGATGAAAGTTGCCCCGCAATTTTTTAATTCCGTGAGTTATCAAAGTTACGGAGAACGCATTTTGTTGCCGCTGGTGTTTTTTGGCATGGTGTTGATGAGTATTTATAATGCTTATACACCCACTATTCGTCATATCAGCTTGACTGCTAATCAGCCACTTGCTAAACCTATTCGGATTGGGATGGTTTCAGACTTGCATTTGGGTCTAATGGTCGGTGAGCGGCAAATTAACCGATTAACCGATATGGTAAAAGCACAGAACGTGCAACTGCTGTTGATGCCTGGCGATATCATGGATGATAATGTTGACTATTATACCTCGCAAAATATGCAGCCCGCGCTGCAGCAACTAGCAAGTGCAGTGCCAATGGGCGCGTATGCCACGCTAGGTAATCATGATATGTATGGGCATGAAGGCGAGATTCGCGATGCGATCCAAAAAGCCGATATCACCTTATTGGCAGATGATAAAGTGTTGGTTGATAACCAGCTTTGGTTGGTAGGACGACTGGATAATCATGCCACTTATCGTAAAGCGACCAAGGATTTAATGCCGTCAAACACGGATAAGCCGATAATTTTACTTGACCATGAGCCCAATGAGATTGAACAAAACGTACAATTACCGATTGATTTGCAAGTGTCGGGACATACCCATAATGGGCAGATATTTCCTGCCAATTTTATTGTCAAATTCTTAAATCGTTTGGGTTACGGCTATGAGCGTATCAACAATACCGATGTGATTGTAAGCTCGGGGTATGGTTTTTGGGGTGTGCCGTTTCGGCTAGGCTCGCAAGCGGAGCTTTGGGTGATTGATTTAGTCGGTAAAAAATCCTAAATACGATTATTGCCATAAGAGATTACTGTATAGACACTGTCTGCATCATCAGTTGTATATTGCTACGAATATCCTCGAGTGACATTTGCTGGTCCTGCTGCAGGCAGTAACTTAAATTGTTTAATATAATCCCTGCATACGTATGCCCTTGAAAATCCAAGTCGCCTGGGCGTTCGTGGCGCTTGGCATGCTCAATATAATTTTGTTTGATTAACGCATACATGTCATCATATAAATGAATATTGGGGGTTTTGATTTGCCAAAGAGCGAGTATGCGCTGTTTTTGCGCATGTATAAACGCCCAAAATTGTTCCAAACACCTTAATAAATTCTCTTGACTGGCGACACTAAAGCGTTCGGTTAAAAACTTCTCATACACTTGGCGAAAATTACTCACCATTTTCTCTGCCAGCGCCTCTTTACTGGCGTAATGACGATAAAAGGTTGAGCGGTTGATCGATGCAGTATCTAAAATATCTTGGACAGTGATGGCGCGGTAAGGTTTCTGCTGCAGTAATGCGAGGAAAGCTTGCTCGATATGTTGTTCAGTCTTAATGACCCGTAAATCATTTTCGTTCATCGCTTTTTAGTATCCTTACGCTCTTTATCTTACGCTTTATGTCTTACCCTTTTAAATTTTAGCAATCGCACGAATCGCGCAAAATTTTTACAATAAACAACATTATCTACCTAACTGTATCCTTATGCAACATTTATGTTTTATTTGATGCTTGAAGGCTGTTTAGGATAGTTTTATATTGCCACCCATTAAGCATATTAAATTACATAATCGAGCTATTTTCTAGCATAAATCCGTCTGATAGCCGTCGGATTTTTTAGATTTTGCAACTTAAGTTTAGCGATAAGGATGAAAAAATGGCTGAAACCATGTCGACTGGGGTTGATGATAGCCCCGAACCCGCACCGACACCTACGCATAGCACAACCCAACTACCTGCCAAATCCAAACGTAAAAAAAACCTATTGGTATTTACCTTGATTGTTTTAGCCATTGCTGCGGTGACGTTATGGTTATACGTTACCCAATGGCGCTATCAAGTCAGTACTGAAGACGCCTATGTGAGCGGCAACCAAGTACAAATCAACGCGCAAATATCGGGGACGGTGACGGCGATTGGGGTCAATGACACGGATATGGTCAAAGCTGGGCAAACCTTGGTAGCGTTAGACCAAGCGGATAATGGCTTAGCCCTTGAAACCGCCAAAGCACAATTGCGCACAGCAATCAGACAGTATAAAACCCAAACCGCCAGCATTCAACAAGCTGATGTCAATATCTCGCAAGCCCAAACTGCGATGAATGAAGTGCAATCGCAAATTGAATCTGCCAAGATTGCGCTGCTTGCCGCACAATCTGACTATCAACGCCGCGCTGCCTTGATGGCAAGTCAAGCGGTATCGCAAGAAGAAGTCCAGCATGCTGCCGACACTGTCAAAAAAGCCCAAGCTCAGCTTGATGCGGCAGTTGCCAAGCAAGCCACCGCTCGCTCTGCCGTTGTGACTGCCCAAGCGCAGCGCAATGTGACAGTGGCCAATTTGGGTAAAAATGATGTACTGTCACAACCTGCGGTACAAACCGCGATGGCGAATATCCAAACCGCTTGGCTCAATCTCAACCGTACCCAAATCGTGGCACCCATCGATGGGCAAATTGCCAAACGCGGTGTGCAATTAGGTCAAAAAATCAGCGCAGGCACGCCTTTGATGGTGATTGTGCCGCTACATGATTTGTGGGTCGATGCCAATTTTAAAGAAAGCCAAATTAAAGACATTCACCTAGGTCAAGCGGTGAATTTAACATCAGATATCTATGGTAAAGAGGTTGTTTATCATGGCAAAGTGATTGGCTTATCAGCAGGAACAGGCAGTGCTTTCTCGGTTTTGCCTGCCCAAAACGCCACCGGTAACTGGATTAAAGTCACCCAGCGTCTGCCTGTACGAATTGCACTCGATAGCAAAGAATTACAACAGCATCCGCTACGCGTGGGGCTAAGTATGCATGCCGAGCTGGATAGCCGAGACCAACAAGGCAAACCGCAGGTGGCTACCGCGACCGCTAGCAACAAACCTGTTGCGCAGCTGCAGCCGCAAGTCGATATGTCAGGCGCGACCAAAATTATCCAACAAATCATCCAGCAAAACCAATCATGAGGTGAAAAATGGCGGAAGCAATTTCACCCACTATGGATACCGAGCAGCCAGCGGCTGATAATCAAGCCCGTAGTCAGCCACAAGGCGATCAGCCCGCGCCTTTATCAGGGATGCCGCTTGCGATTGTGACATTTGCGCTATCGATGGCGGTGTTTATGATGGTGCTTGATTCGACCATTGCCAATGTGGCATTACCGACCATTGCAGGGGATTTGGGTGCGGCGACCTCGCAAGGTACATGGGTGATTACCATGTTTGCTGTTTCCAACGCGATCTCTATTCCCCTCACAGGGTGGTTGGCTCGTCAGTATGGCTCTGTCAAAGTGTTTTTGGTGTCGGCAAGTTTATTTGTGTTTTGTTCATGGCTATGTGGGGTTTCACATAGTTTGACGATGCTGATTATTGCCAGGGTAGCGCAAGGCGCAGTGGCAGGCCCGATGATTCCACTGGCACAAAGCCTATTATTACAGTCTTTTGCGCTTGAAAAACGGGCGATGGCGCTTGGATTATTTGCTATGGTGGTCGTCACCGCGCCGATATTAGGTCCGATTTTGGGCGGCTATATCTGCGATAATTATCACTGGGGCTGGATATTTTTTATCAATATTCCGATTGGTATTGTCGCCATCATTTTGGCCTGGCAACAACTTAAAAACCGCGAAACGCCTGTCATCAAGACCGATATTGATAAAGTAGGCCTTGTTTTGATGATTGTCGGGATAGGTGCACTGCAGTTTTTCTTGGATCGTGGGCGTGAGCTCGATTGGTTTGCGTCCCCTGAAATCATTGCTTTAGCCGTCATTAGCGTTTTATGTTTGAGTTATTTGATAATTTGGGAGCGCGGTGAGGAACATCCGATTATTGATTTGTCGATTTTTCAAGACCGCAATTTTACCATTGGCACATTGGTGATTAGCTTGGCATTTTTGCTATATATGGGCGCCATTGTGCTACTGCCCGTCATGCTGCAGCAAACCATGGGCTATACTGCGGTTTGGGCAGGTTTGGCAGCGGCACCGATTGGTATTTTCCCGGTATTGTTGACGCCCTTAATCGGTAAATACGCGCGAAACATCGATATGCGCATCTTGGTGACGTTAAGTTTTTTAATTTATTGTGCCACCTTCGTATGGCGCAGCGATTTTAATCCGCAGATGACGTTTTGGGATGTGTTTTGGCCGCAGTTTATACAAGGACTGGGTACTGCCATGTTTTTTATGCCACTAACCACCATTGCACTCTCCAACATTTCGCATGATAAAATGGCGGCAGCGACAGGGATTTTTACCTTTGTGAGAACCTTGGCGGGCGGGATTGGCGCTTCAATGGTGATGACTGTTTGGGAAAGACGCAGCAATCATGCGCATACTTATTTGACCGAAAGTATCACCCAAAATTCCAATTTTGATGCGTGGTCAAAAAGCCTGCAAGCGTCTGGCATGAGTTATGAGCAAACGCTGGCACTCATCAACCAAAATATTAACCAACAGGCACTGATTATTGGCTCGAATGAGGTCTTTTATCTGTTTGGCTTGGTGTTCTTATTATTGATTGGTATGATTTGGCTTGCCAAACCGCCGTTTCATCATTAAAAATAAGGGTTTAAGCTACTGTGCACAAATTGACGCTGATAAAATGTTACTATCGTCAAGTACATAGATAACTTTGGTTACAAAATATAATTTAACCGCAATTTTATAATTCGACTTATAATAATCCATCTTATCAAATTGCGTCGTTAATTTATGAGTAAAGCACATGCTAAAACCTCGGTTCCTGCACTGACATTAGGGGCAATCGGGGTCGTTTATGGCGATATCGGTACCAGTGTACTGTATTCAGTAAAAGAAGTTTTTAATTCTGGTCATGTCGCCTTTAATGTTGCCAATATCTATGGGGTGCTGTCATTATTTGTATGGACTATCACCATCATCGTCAGTCTCAAGTACATCTCGTTGGTGCTACGCGCCGACAATAAAGGGGAAGGTGGTCTGATTGCGATGCTCGCTTTGGCATCAAGCGCGGTGAAACATCGCCCAAAATTGCACGCAATCATCATGACCATGGGGATATTTGGTACTTGCTTGTTTTATGGCGATGGGGTGATTACCCCATCCATCTCAGTGCTGTCGGCAGTAGAAGGTTTGACGGTGGTATCGCCACGGCTGCATAGTGTGGTAATTCCTGCCACGCTGACCATTTTGTTCCTGTTATTTTTTGTGCAAAAATTTGGTACCAAAGGTATCGGCAAGCTGTTTGGACCTGTGATGGTGCTATGGTTTTTGTTGATTGCTGGCATTGGGGTTTATCATATTCAGCACAATGTCGAAATATTACAAGCCATCAATCCCATCTATGCTTATCAGTTTGTGATGACCAATCCGACACTCGCCTTTATCATATTGGGGGCAGTTGTGTTGTGTGTGACAGGCGGTGAAGCCTTGTATGCCGATATGGGGCATTTTGGCAAAAAACCGATTCGTATCGCGTGGTTTTCCATTGTCATGCCCGCCTTGCTGCTCAATTATTTTGGTCAAGGCGCATTTTTACTCGCCAATCCCGATGGCAAATCCAATCCCTTCTTTTTGATGATTCCAGATGCCATGCGTATCCCGATGGTGGTGATGGCAACTTTAGCGACAGTGATTGCGTCACAAGCGCTGATTTCTGGGGCGTTTAGTATCACCAAACAAGCGGTGCAATTGGGCTTTTTACCGCGTATGCGTATTGTGTATACCAATGTCAAAGAAGTGGGTCAGATTTATATTCCAGCGATTAACTGGGGCTTGTTTATCGCAATTGCGTTTGCTGTGGTGATGTTCAAATCATCGGGTGCGTTAGCGGCCGCTTATGGTATTGCGGTTTGTACGGATATGCTGATTACCACGATATTGACCTTCTTTGTGATTCGCTATGCGTGGAAATATCCTTTGCTACTGTGTATTGCCGCGACCTCATTATTCTTTGTGGTGGATTTCTTGTTTTGGGCGTCGAATCTGCTGAAGCTCCTCAAAGGCGGCTGGTTCCCGTTGTTGTTAGGGGGCGTCATGTTTGTGCTCATGATGACTTGGCGAGATGGGCGTAACTTGGTGAGAATTGCCCATACCACAAGACAAATTAACTTAAAAAATTTCTTGGATGACTTGTTTGGTAGTTTTACCAATAAACGCTTACAAATAGCCCTGGAGTCGACGCAAGGCAAATTAGAAAAGCTGACCCAAGATATTGAAAACGCGCCACTTGAGAATATCCAAGAGCTGCAAAATCAGCAAGCGTTACTGCAAGAGAAAATCTTAATCAATCAGCGTTGCCAAGTGCTCTTTGAAAATATCAAAAAAATCAAAGGCATTGCTGTATTTATGGTCTCTGAAGTCGATATCGTGCCCGTGGCGTTGAAACAAAACTTAAAGCACAATAAATGCTTGCATGAGTACAATATCTTTGTCACCGTTAATACCTTAGAAACCCCTTGGGTGGGTCTTAGTAAACGTAGTGAAGTGACCTATTTGGGACACAATTGCTGGAAGGTGGTACTCAATTTTGGCTTTAAAAATGACCCTGATGTGCCAGATTCGCTCAAACACATTCAGCAATTTAACTTTGATTTCGATCCTGCCAAGGTCAGTTATTTCTTATCCCATGAGGCAGTGGTGGCATCTGAGAGCATCAAAGGTATGGCATTATGGCGTGAAAAATTGTTTGCCCATATGCACCGTAATGCCGGCACCGCGGCTGAATTTCTAAAACTTCCTAGTAACAATGTGGTAGAAATGGGCGCCAAAGTAGAAATTTAAATGCCCAACATAAAAAAGCCATTATCCTTCGATAGTGGCTTTTTTATTCTGCTTTTCTGCTTGATTGAAACTTAGTCTGTTTCAAATGCTTGATTAAGCGAGGCTTCAACGGCATCAATCCGCGCTTGGCATACTTTATAGGCGTCAATGGACTCCGCTACAATGGTCATCAGCGCGTCAATATTGGGCTCTTGGCTATTTTGCAACAGCTGTGCATTTGTTTTTAACACCTCATACGCGCTTTTAAAATCAGTTGGCTCGGTCATGGTTGTTCCTGTTGATAGATAGGTCAGTTTTTAGGGTGTTTGACATTGACAGTGGCTTGTAGATAGCCATCATGTAGCTCAATGGTTATGGTTGAATTGGGTTCAGCTTGGGCAATCGAAGTCATCACCGTATTTGATGCTGAATCTTTTGAGGCAGGATGGGAGGTTCTGATAATCGCATAGCCACGGGTTAATACGGTTGACGGGTGCTGTAACAATGTCATCTCACGCAGTCGATCGGTCGATTGACGAGCCGTGGTGATTTGCTGATAGGCAAGTTGGCGAATCTGTACAAATTGGTTGTCCATGGCAAGTTTAGCGGCAGATAATTGTCGCTGCGCTGCCGATTGTATCTTAGTAAGTTGTTGTTCGCTATCACGGCGTGCCTGCAAGATGCTGGATTTAGCAATTTGCTCGATGGTTAAAAAATGTTGTTTGGCGCTCTGGGTAATAGTGAGTAAATGATTGCGAATGCCTGCGATAACCTTGGATGGGGTATCAAAACTTTGATGTGCTACTTCATCTAGCATGACGCGGTCGCGCTCATGACCAATGCCGACCCAGACCGGTATCGGCTGCTCCGCTACCAGCGCGGCAAGTTCGTAATCATTGAGATACGCCAAATCGCCCACCGCGCCACCACCTCGGATAATCACTATTAAATCTGCGGTAATATGCTGCTTGCTCAGATTTTTCATGCCTTTAATGATGGCTTGGCGGATATCTTCAGGGGCGTGATTGCCTTGAAAGGTGGCGTGCTCATAATGAAAAATACAAGCCCCTGTGCTGGCAAGTCTATCGGCATCCGCGCGAAAATCGCCCAACCCTGCGGCTTTTTCAGGCGCGATGACGAGCACATGCTCAATATCAAACGGCATCGGGAGCGATTGATTGAGATCGAGCAGCCCTTCTTCATGCAGTCTGGTTAAAATCATTTGGTATTGCTTTGCCAAATCGCCCAGTGTGTAAGTGGGGTCGATATCGACGATGTTTAAAGAAAAGCCATATTGGGCATGGAACGTGGCTGAGACTTTGAGCAATACATTCAAGCCTCGCTCAAGGCTCATGCCAGTGTTTTTTTCAAACTTTGACAGTACTTTGGCTGCTTGACCGCGCCATAGCGTGCCGCGGCAGCTGGCAGTGACTTTGCCATCCATATCTTTATCCGCCAATTCAAAATAATAGTGACCGCCTTTGGCTGACAGACTACGAATTTCAGCTTTTACCCAAACGGTATGGGCAAACGTTTCACTAATCACCAGCTGCACAGCGGATAGATAATCGCTCAGTGACAATACAGTATCGCTTAACGCCTGTTGCAGTTGGCTATCGCGATCTTGAATGGCTAATTGTTCGCTAAAGTCATAATCGTTTAAGTTATCAACGCTTAAGTTATCAACACTGCCACGCTTTGCAGTTGCTTTATGATCAGGCTCACTATCGTCAAGCAGCGCCAAAAATACGTCATCAGCCTGGTTTAATGAGGTGGTTTGCAAATCCAGTCGTGCGAGCTGATCTTCAATTGATTTGATAACGGTTTTGGAAGCTTTTGCCATGGCGAATTCTTGTTAACTAAAAATAAAATTGTAGGCGAAAATGATAAAACTGACAACGTGACATTTGTGATTTAGGTGTGATTCAGCCTGTTAAACCGTTAATTTTAACTATTACATTATATTTTATGATGTAATATTCATAAGTGGAATATGGATAAGGAATAATATTGTTTTTGCTTGACGACGCTTTTTTTGTAAAATAGTAGGAATGAATTAAACATTTAACATTATATATTGATTTTTATACATTGAGATGAGGGGTGACCATGATGACTGTTAATTTTCAAAAAAAAACTAAGGTTCAACACAAAACCGTAGCCGTGCTATCAAGTCTAGCGTTATTAGGCGTGAGCCTAGCGGGCTGTTCACGTGCGCCCACCCAGCAAGACCAACAAGCCGCTTCAGGTCAAGCCGCCACGCAATCAAATGCAGGCGTGAGCGATAAAGGTGGTATTAAACTGCTCAATGTCTCTTATGACGTCGCGCGTGACTTTTATAAAAGCTACAATCCCCTGTTTATCAAAGACTACGAAGCCAAAAATAGCGGCAAAACCGTTGATATCCAGCAATCGCATGGCGGCTCTAGTAAACAAGCGCTCGCAGTTGCCAATGGTCTGCAAGCAGACGTGGTCAGTATGAATCAAGGCTCAGATGTAGAGCTGTTAGTGAAAAAAGGCTTGGTGGCACAAGATTGGCAAAGCCAATTCCCAAACAAAGCAGTACCCTATACCAGTGCCATCGTGTTTTTGGTGCGTAAAGACAACCCAAAACAAATCAAAGACTGGTCTGATTTGGCAAAACCAGGCGTACAAATCGTACTTGCCAATCCAAAAACCACGGGTAATGGGCGTTATGCTTTCTTAGGTGCGTATGGCTACGGCTTACATAGTTTTAATAAAGATGAAAGTAAAACCAAAAACTTTGTCAAAGCGTTGCTCAAAAACGTACCGGTGTATGAAAATGGTGGGCGTGCGGCGACTACCACGTTCTTACAACGTCAAATTGGCGATGTGTTAGTCACCTTTGAAAACGAAGCCAACCTAGCGGTTAAACAGTTTGGTAAAGGCGATGTGCAAATTGTTTATCCAAGCTACACCATATCAGCAGAAAACCCCGTGGCGATTGTCAAATCAGTGACCGATAAAAAAGGCACCAACGACGCAGCGAAAGCGTATCTTGATTATTTATGGAGCGAGCCTGCCCAGCAATTGGCGGCAGATTTATACCTGCGCCCAAGCGACACTGCGGTACTGGCTAAAAATCAAGATAAATTACCCGCGCTTACCACCTTTAGTCCTAATGCCGAATTTGGCAGCTGGACGGATATCATGACCAAATACTTCAAAGATGGGGGTGTCTTTGATCAGCTAGCCAGCCCAACGAGCACCATAGCATCGGCACCTGCGGCAAAATAGTTCGCTGTGTTAAGCTCACAAAACCAGAGTTCGGCTCTGGTTTTTTATTCTAGCTAAGAATATTTAAAGCGCATAAATATAGTTTGGAAAATCAAAGTGAGATGGTACTATAGCCGTGCTTAAGATTTTGGGTACAGAGCTTTTTGTATCTTTATTTTTGAATTTTTATTTTTGTATGTTTATTAGTTTAAATTCTGACGTTGCCTACCGATTATTAGTAAAGGAAGCCCTGCATGGCAAGCATCAATGCTAACCATCAAGCCGATTTAACATCAAACAATCAGCCTAAAACACCCAATTCACCCTTAAAACGCAATAAAAAGCGCCATATCATGCCGTTTTTTAATTTGAGCTTGGGTATTAGTGTATTGGCATTATCGATTATCGTGCTGTTGCCATTTGTGGCAATGGTAATGACGACCGCCGATATTGGCGTGGCAGGCTTTATCAAAACCATTACCGAGCCGCGCGTTAAGGCTGCGATTGAACTGTCGCTAAAAATGTCATTGCTAGCGACATTGACCAATTTGGTGTTTGGTACGCTGATTGCATGGGTGTTGGTGCGCTATGAGTTTTGGGGAAAGTCGATTTTAAATGCGCTGGTCGATTTGCCCTTTGCCTTGCCAACGGCGGTAATGGGTATTTCGCTAGCAACCTTATATGCACCCAATGGTTTAATCGGGCAGTTTTTTGCGCCATTCGGCATTAAAATTGCTTTTACCCCTATCGGTATTTGGTTGGCGCTGATTGTGGTGAGTCTGCCGTTTATTGTGCGTGCGGTGCAACCTGTGCTTGCGGAGCTGTCGCCAGAATATGAAGAGGCGGCATCGGTGCTAGGCGCTGGTAGATTGACAACTTTTAGACGGGTCATATTGCCAGAGTTGTATCCTGCTTTGCTGATGGGCTCAGGGATGATGTTTGCGCGGGCGACGGGGGAGTATGGCTCGGTGATTTTTATTGCGGGTAATTTACCGATGAAATCTGAGATTTTACCGTTAATCATTATTGGTAAGCTTGAAAGTTTTGATGTGCAAGGCGCTGCTGCGGTTGCTTTGTTTATGTTGATGATTTCGTTTGTGATTTTATTTGCCATTAATGCCTTGCAGTGGCTATTTACCAAACGTATGGGCGGGGCAAGTGTATGATAGATAGCAGCCAATATCCTTACCAAACCCAAGCCGCAACCCGTGAGCCGACATGGCTACGTTATACGTTAATTGGCATTGCGGTGGCGTTTATGACACTGATGCTAGTGATTCCGCTGATATCAGTGTTTTATGAAGCATTAAAATCTGGCTGGCAGTTGTATGTGGCTGCCTTGACCGATCACGAGGCATTATCGGCCATCAAGCTTACCTTGATTACGGCGCTGATTGTGGTACCGATTAATACGGTGATTGGGATTGCCTTAGCCTGGCTATTGACCCGATTTGATTTTAAAGGTAAACAATTTCTCACCACGCTGCTAGATTTGCCATTTTCGGTGTCGCCGGTGGTCGCAGGCTTGATGTTTGTGGCGCTACTGGGCGCCAATACGTGGCTTGGCGGCTGGCTAGAATACTTTGGTTTTCAGGTGATTTTTGCCATTCCCGGTATCGTGCTTGCCACCATGTTTGTGACTTTTCCATTCGTGGCGCGTGAAGTGATTCCGCTGATGCAGTCGCAGGGTAGCAGTGAAGAGCAAGCGGCATTAACACTCGGTGCCTCAGGCTGGCAAATGTTTTGGCGGGTGACGCTACCCAATATCAAATGGGCATTGCTATACGGTATTATTTTGACCAATGCGCGTGCGATGGGTGAGTTTGGCGCGGTGAGTGTGGTCTCAGGTCATATCCGCGGTGAAACCAATACCATGCCGCTATTGGTTGAGATTGCCTACAATGAATACAACATGACGGCGGCGTTTGCGTTGTCGAGTTTGTTGGCGTTGTTGGCGCTCGTTACCTTAATCGTGCAGCAGGCGTTGACTAAACGTCAGTCTGGCAATGATGAATAACATTGATGCAATTTAAAAAGTAAAAAAAATTAAGAGAATACCATGAGTATCGAAATCCGTGATATCACCAAACAGTTTGGTCGCTTTACTGCACTACAACCGATTAATTTAACCGTACCGACGGGCAAACTAACCTCGCTCTTGGGACCTTCAGGCTGTGGTAAGACTACCTTACTGCGCATCATTGCAGGGCTTGAGCTTGCCGATACGGGGCGTATTTTGTTTGATGGTGAAGATGTGACCGATGTGCCTGTCCAGCAGCGTCATATCGGCTTTATGTTCCAGCATTACGCGTTATTTCGCCATATGACCGTGTTTGATAACGTGGCGTTTGGCTTGACCGTCATGCCAAAAAACAAACGCCTAAGCAACGCGGAAATCAGCAAAAAGGTCAATTATCTGCTGGAGCTGGTGCAACTATCCCAAACCGCAAAAAAATACCCGCATCAACTCTCAGGCGGTCAGCGTCAGCGTATCGCATTGGCGCGTGCGCTAGCGGTAGAGCCAAAGCTGTTGTTACTCGATGAGCCATTTGGTGCACTCGATGCCAAGGTGCGTAAAGAATTACGCGCTTGGCTGCGCTCGATTCATCATGAGCTCGGTGTCACCAGTATTTTAGTGACCCATGACCAAGAAGAAGCGGCAGAATTATCCGATGAAATTGTGGTGATGAACCAAGGTCAAATCGTGCAAATTGGGGATTATGAGACGCTGGTCAATCATCCCTCGAATCATTTTGTCGCCAATTTTCTGCAAGATTCGCACGTCGAATATGTGATTTAGCTTGGTTAAATTTAGCTTAGTTTAGCAATAAAAAAAGAAGCCGCGTGCTTCTTTTTTTTGTTAAATGTTGCATAGAAAAAAGGGTATTATGTATACCCTTTTTATCGATGGATTATCTTATCGATTGATAAATGAAACCCCGCAATAATTATTTTGCAGAGTGACCTGTCAGCTCAACTTTATGTTTTTGATGATCTTCTAAGCCTTCATAGTAGTTACGAAGTACCGCTAACACTTCTGGACGGCTGAAGTTATCAGGCACGTCTTCGCCTTCAGATAAGGCTTTACGCAATTTGGTACCTGAGACTTTGACATGATGGCTGGCATCATGTGGGCAAGTTTTGGTCGATGCCATCGAGTCACAAGCGTCACACCAGAATGTCCAGTCAATTTTTAATGGTTGGGTGATTAAATCATTCGGTTTGAGCGTATCAAAAATATGCTGCGCATCAAACGCGCCATAGTAATCACCCACGCCTGCATGGTCTCGCCCGACAATCAAATGGCTACAGCCGTAGTTTTGACGGAATAAGGCATGTAATAAAGCTTCACGCGGACCGGCGTAGCGCATATCTAGTGGATAGCCTGCTTGGATGACGGTGTCTTTACGGAAATAATGGTCGATTAATGTACCAATGGCTTCTTGGCGTACCTCTGCCGGAATATCCCCAGGTTTTAATGCGCCAAGCAAGGAATGAATGAGTACGCCATCACAGATTTCAATGGCGATTTTGGCAAGGTATTCATGTGAGCGGTGCATCGGGTTGCGGGTTTGGAAGGCAGCGACGGTTTTCCAGCCATTTTGAGTAAAGATGTCACGGGTTTGTGCCGGAGTGAGGTAGATATCACCATATTTGCTCGGGAATTCGCCTTCGCTTAACACCACCACATCGCCGGCGAGATTGACATCACCTTGTGCCATTACCATGGCAACACCGGGATGCTCAAGTTCTGTGGTGCCAAAGACGGTTTGGCACTCGTGCGCTTTATCAATGCGGTATTTTTCGCTTAAGGTCAAAATTCCCATGATTTCGCCTTGGTATTCCAGCGCAATGTCATCGCCTGGGTTTAGCGTATCGGCGGTGTCAGTATCGGTCGATAGGGTAATAGGAATGGGCCAAAACACGCCCGCATTGTCGCCAGTAGTTAAATGCATATTGTCACATACGCTTTGCCAGTCTGCTTGGTTCATAAAACCATCGAGCGGGGTAAAGCCGCCAATACCGAGCATAATCAAATCACCGGCTTCACGGGAGCTGATTTGGATTTTTGGGAGATTTTTGGCTTTTTGCTGGGCGGCGGTTAGCGCATCGCCTTGGAGTAATTTTTCTTTTAATGTGTCACTACCGTGTGGTGGTACCAGTTGGCTTAGAGAATGGAGAGTTGAAGTGGCGCTTTGGCTCATCGGATTTCCTATATTAGCGGGTCAAAATTAACGTGTCAAAAAAACAGACGGTTCAAAAAAATTAAGGTAGCGTATAATAGAATATTACGGTTCGCAATAATAAATGCAGTAACTCGATATATTTATGTAAAAATGGAATTTACTAAAAACCCCTTGGGCATTTATGATAGGCAGGTTAAAATTTCACCCAGTTGAAATGGCTGCAACAGCTAAAATTTAAATTTAATTTGTAATTAGAATTTGTAATTACAATTTGTATTAGTGACATAGGAATCCGCATGTATAAATACAACGCAATTGACCAACAATTGGTAGACGATCGGGTCGAGCAGTTTCGCGACCAAACCCGACGTTATTTGGCTGGCGAGCTCAGTGAAGAAGCGTACTTGCCATTACGCCTGATGAATGGTCTATATATTCAGCGTCATGCGCCGATGCTTCGCGTGGCGATTCCTTATGGTCTGCTTGCGACGTATCAACTGCGTAAACTTGCTGACATCAGCGAAAAATACGACCGTGGCTATGGTCATATCACTACCCGTACCAATATGCAATTTAACTGGCCAAAATTAGAAGAAGTGCCCGATATTTTGGCAGAATTGGCATCGGTACAAATGCATGCGATTCAAACCTCGGGCAACTGTATCCGCAATACCACCACCGACCAGTTTGCCGGTGTGGCGGCTGATGAAATCGCCGATCCGCGCCCATATTGTGAAATCATTCGCCAATGGTCAACATTTCACCCAGAATTTACCTATTTACCGCGTAAATTTAAAATTGCGGTCATCGGTACTCGGGAAGACCGTGCCGCGACCCAGCTGCATGACATTGGACTGCATGTGGTCAAAAATGACGCAGGTGACATCGGCTTTGAAGTGATTGTGGGCGGTGGTCTAGGTCGCACCCCTGTGATTGGTAAAGTGATTCGTCCGTTTTTACCGGAACGCCATTTACTCTCTTATTTAGATGCCATCTTACGTATCTACAACCAATACGGTCGCCGTGACAACAAATACAAAGCGCGTATCAAGATTTTGGTTGAAAGTATGGGCGCCGAAGCGTTTTCACGAATCGTGGAAGAAGATTGGGAAAAATACAATAAAGACGGTGCGTTAACACTGACAGCTGAACAAATTGAACACGCCAAAACCTACTTTCCACCGCCAGCGTATCAAACATTTACCCAACAACAATTACAAGCTAGCCAAGACAAACTGTCTGCCCAGTTTGAAGATAGCGAGTTTGTGCGTTGGTTTAACCAAAATACCCGCGAGCATAAAGTCAAAGGCTATCAGGTGGTGATTATCTCACTCAAACACTTTATGCAAGACACTGGCGATATCACCGCCACCCAAATGCGCGTGGTGGCTGATTTGGCGGATAAATACAGCTTTGGTGAAGTGCGCGGCACCCATCATCAAAACTTGGTGCTCACGGACGTCAAACTTGAAGATGTATATGAGGTCTATCAGGTGCTCAAACAATACCACCTTGCCCGCCCAAATATTGGCTTATTAACAGATATTATCTCATGTCCAGGCTTTGACTATTGCTCATTGGCTAATGCCAGCACCTTAAATATCGTTAACCAAGTCAACCAATATTTCCAAGACGCAGACTTTGTCCATGATATTGGTGAAATTCGCCTAAACATGTCAGGCTGTATGAATGCCTGTGCGCATCACCACGTCGCCGACATCGGTATTTTGGGTGTGGATAAAAAAGGCGAGCATTGGTACCAAATCTCGCTGGGTGGTAGTTCGGGTCAAAACGCCAAATTAGGCGATATTTTGGGAAAATCGGTGCCTGTCGATGCGGTTGCGGCGACGGTGGATGATATCCTGCAAGTCTATCTTCAATACCGTCAAGCGGCGGATACCGACTTTGGTAGTGAAACATTTGCCGAAGTGGTCGATCGTATCGGTATTGAGCCATTTAAAGAGTATGTATATCGTGACAAATCAGAACAGCCGGTGGAGGGATAAGCCATGGCACTCATTAACCAAAGCCAAGTGATTGATAATGTCAAGTCAGTGAGCGTGAGTATTCATGAGCAAAAAATCGAGCATATCGACCCATCCCAGTATGCCTCAGATATCACTGAAATTTTGGTGGACTATCGCCCTGTCGAATTTAGCGAGAAAAATCCGCCAAAACCACAGTTAGAAGCGGATGATTTGGTAGCACTGTCTCATCGGTTGGGCGATAAAAAACTGGGTATTATTTTATCGGGCGCTAGTGATTATCAGTTTTTGCAACAGGACTTTGTCAAAGTGATGCCGCTATTGTCGGTGATAGTTATTGATTTTCATGGTTTTCGTGATGGACGCGGTTATAGTTTGGCGCAAAAAATCCAGCAACACCCCAGTTATAACTCCGCTATTGTGTTGCGCGCTAGCGGTGATATCTTGCCAGATACGTTGCAGCTACTTACTGAAGTAGGGTTTAGTGAGTTTGATATTGATGACAGTGATTTTAACCCCAGTTGGTTTGATTATTTTGTCGATATCAAACACCGTTATACAGGTCGCAGTGTGACGCAATTACCGATTTTTGCGAATTAATTGTTGAATGATGCTAAGATTGAGCGAATCTAAGGGTTCGCTTTTTTAATGTTAGCCAGTTGCTACCTTATCCTTTTTAACTTCTGGTTTCTGCATTTCAAGTTAATTTGTTAATTCTAAATTTTCATAATAATATCATTAAAAATCATTTTTTAAACATCGCATAATTGATTAGCATAGCGTATCCCAATTTTTCACCATAAAACATTAGGAAATCCAATGAGCAATAAACTAAATATCGACCTAGATAAAGCCAACGCAGAATTAAATGGCAAAACTCCAGAGGAAATCATTGCTTGGGCACTGGCACAAGGTAGTAATCCTATCATCACTACCAACTTTCGCCCTTATGAAGTGGTACTGTTAGAGATGGTTGCCAAACAACGTCCTGATATCAAAGTATTGTTCGTGGATTCTGGCTACAACACTGAAGCCACTTACCGCCATGCCCAAGATTTGATTAAACGTCTAAACTTAAACGTGATTACCTATTTGCCACAACAAACCGCAGCTTGGCGTGATGTTGAGTTCAATGGTATACCTAGTGTCAACAACCCAGCGCACGAAAAATTCACTGAGCAAGTGAAACTTGAGCCATTTGGACGTGCGTTAAAAGAAATTGCCCCTGACGTGTGGATTAATGCGATTCGTAAAGACCAAACGGAATTTCGCCAATCGCTTGACGTGTTGTCAGAAAGTAAAGACGGCGTGTTAAAAGTAGCGCCATTGTTCCATTGGTCAGAAGATGACCTAGAAGCTTACTTAAAAGAGCATGATTTGCCAAATGAACATGACTACTTCGACCCGACCAAAGTAGAAGAGAACCGTGAATGTGGTCTACACACACAATTATAATTTTTGATCGGCAGTATGTATGAAAATGTTAAGCTGAACTTCGGTTCAGCTTAATTGTTCTTGTCACTATCTAATGTTGAGAATGTCTATGAATACCTTACCGCTATTTTTTAAATTAGAAAATCGCCCCGTACTCGTGGTTGGCGGTGGGGAAGTGGCACTGCGTAAAGCGGATTTGCTCGATAAAGCTGGGGCTACAATCACCTTTGTCGCACCCAGTTATGAGCCGAGACTCACCGCGCAATTTAGTGATTCTCGTCATCAATTGATTAACGATGTTTATCAACAAAAATATTTGGATAAACAAACCATCGTCATTGCTTGTACCGATGATGAAACCGTGAATGCGCAGATTTTTCATGACTGTGAAGCCCGTTTTATCCCAGTCAATGTCGTCGATAATCCACCGCTATGTACCTTTATCTTTCCTGCCATCGTTGACCGCAATCCGATTACCATTGCGGTATCCAGTGCAGGCAAAGCCCCTGTGCTGGCAAGACTGCTGCGAGCCAAAATCGAAACAGTCGTGCCACCGCAATATGGCGAATTGGCAGGGTTGGCCGGTAGATTTCGCGATAAAGTGAAAGCTGCATTGCCCAATGTGACGGCTAGACGTAAGTTTTGGGAGCAAGCCTTTGAAGGGCAAGTGGCGGAATCGGTATTTGAGGGTAATTCAAATAGCCTAAGCAAAGCTGAAGACCAACTTGAAACTCTGCTACAACAGCACGCCAACAACCAACCGACAGATAAAGCCCAGCTTGGCAAAGTGTATATTGTGGGTGCAGGGGCAGGCGATCCTGATTTGCTAACCTTTAAAGCGCTACGATTGATGCAACAAGCGGATGTGGTATTTTATGATAATTTGGTTTCAGCGCAGATTCTTGATCTGTGCAGGCGTGATGCCACCAAAATCTACGTCGGCAAAAAAGCCAGTGATCATGCGGTAAGGCAAGAAAAAATCAATGAGCTACTCGTGGAACAGGCGCAGCAAGGAAAACGCGTGTTACGCCTCAAAGGTGGCGACCCGTATGTATTTGGGCGTGGCGGCGAAGAAGCCGAGCAATTGGTTGCAGCTGGGATTAACTTTGAAGTCGTGCCGGGGATTACCGCAGCCACCGCGGCGGCAAGCTGTGCCGGTATTCCATTGACTCACCGTGCGTATGCGCACTCTGTCAAGTTCGTTACCGCCTCTCTTAAGACGGATACCATCAATGAAGACTTTGCCAGCTGGCTCGATGATAACCAAACCGTGGTTTTTTATATGGGATTAAAACAGCTGGATAAATTGACGAGTGGCTTGATTGACGCAGGAAAAAATCCCAGTACACCGATTGCGATTGTGTCAAATGCCAGCTTGCCGCATCAGCAAGTTTTGACAGGCACGCTTGAGACCATCGTGGCAAAACAACGTGAGGCAAACTTGCCCGCCCCAGCGATTTTAATTATGGGCAATGTGGTTAAGCTACATCACAGACTTAATAAACTATCTTAATAAACTATAGCAATCTTTAATTGAAGGGCTATGGCAGTTAAAAAAGCTTGCAGATTGTGGTAAATACTTATAACTTAGATATCCGTTAGAAAAATTAACGAATTGGTCAGATAACAAAAATATTTTTGTCACAATTTAATATGACGTTTTTTGTGAAAGGATTTATGTATATTGTAGCAATACGTATTATTTTTATCTGCTACAACATCAACAAATACTTTAGAAGGATAGGGACATGCGACTAAAACCTAAACTGATTTTAACCAATCTGTCATTGGCTTTAATGTTGGTGATATCACCCATTGCCCAAAGCAAACTATTACCACAACCAGCCACCAATGCTAGCCAGTTAGCGGCAAATCGCTACGATAGCAGTAATGATATCTTTCATCCTGTCTATGGTAAAAATGGTATGGTGGCTTCCGAGCAAGGGTTAGCAACGCAAGTTGGTTTGGATATATTAAAACAAGGCGGGAATGCTATCGATGCGGCGGTCGCGGTTGGATTTGCCTTAGCAGTCGTCTTGCCAAATGCAGGCAACATTGGTGGTGGTGGTTTTATGATGTTGCATGATGATAAAACTGGCAAAGATGTTGCGATTGATTTTCGCGAAATTGCGCCAGCCAAAGCTAGCCGTGATATGTACCTTGATAATCAAGGTAATGTTATTGATGGAAAATCATTGTTCACTCATGACGCTTCAGGTGTGCCTGGTACGGTAGCTGGGATGGAATACGCGCTAAAAAAATGGGGTACCATGCCATTATCTAAAGTGCTAGAGCCTGCAATTAAGCTTGCAGACAAAGGGTTTATTGTCAGTGATGTATTGGCACAGACATTAAAAGAAGAAAAATCAACACTGGGTAAATGGGCAGCTAGCAAAGCGATTTTTTTCAAAAACGGTGAACCGCTGAAATCTGGTGATTTGTTGGTACAAAAAGACTTGGCGAAATCATTGCGTTTGATTGCTAAACAAGGGGCAAAAGCATTTTATCAAGGTGAAATCGCCACAAAAATTGCGAAAGAAATGCAATCACATGGTGGCACAATGACACTTGAAGATTTAAAAGCCTATAAAGTTGTTGAGCGTCAGCCAATTATTGGTGATTATCGAGGCTATAAAGTTGTTACCATGCCACCTCCAAGTTCGGGTGGTGTACACTTGATTGAGATATTAAATATGCTTGAGCATTACCCTATCAAAGAAGATGGGGTAAATAGTGCCAAAAATATTCACCACATGGCAGAGAGTATGAAATTAGCCTATGCTGACCGCTCAGAATATTTGGGCGACCCGGATTTTGTCAAAATCCCTGTCACAGGTTTAACCTCGAAAGCCTATGCGAATGAACTGGTCAAAACGATTGATGATAATAAAGCAAGACTTTCATCAAACATTAAACCTGGTAAACCACAACCTTATGAAAGTGACCAGACTACGCATTTTTCAGTCATGGATAAAGCGGGCAATGCCGTTGCTGTCACCTATACATTAAATCTTAACTTTGGTAGTGGCATTGTTGTAGAAGGCACAGGGATTTTACTCAATAATGAAATGGATGACTTCTCAGTGAAACCCGGTGTGCCAAATGCGTTTGGTCTAGTGGGTGGTGCTGCCAATGCGATTGAAGCAAAAAAACGTCCACTGTCTTCAATGACACCAACGATTGTCATGAAGAATAATAAACCTTGGCTTGTTACAGGTAGTCCAGGTGGGGCTCGTATCATCACGACTGTATTGCAAAGTGTGGTCAATACGATTGACCATGAAATGAATCCAGCAGAAGCGATAATTACACCACGCGTTCATCACCAATGGTTACCCGATGAGCTTAGAGTTGAAGCAGGCATTAGTCCTGATACGATAAAATTGTTGCAAGACAAAGGTCATAAAGTTGTTACTAAAGCACCAATGGGACGTATTCAAATTATTCAAGCTGATGATTCTGGGTTTTATGGCTATTCTGACCCAAGAAATCCTGATGGCAAAACATTAGGTTTCTAAACTGTTCATTAAAAAAAACGTGAGTGATGGGACTCACGTTTTTTTTACTAACAAAATATATCAAAATTATTTTTTGCAATTAGTAGCCCAGTAAATCTTGAATAATTTTATCCACTGTACCACTTTTCGCCAATCTCGCATTTTGCCCTGCCCACAGTGAGCTAAATTCATCACTACCCATGCTTTCGGCTTTGGCTTTAATGGGGTTGCTGACAAACGAGGCATGGGGAAATGGCGGTGCAGACTCGCTAATATACCCCGTTTCTTGCATAAAGCGATTGACAATCCCGCGTGCTAAGCCACCACTAAATACATTGGTTAAAGCGGTGTGTTCGGCTCGCTCACTTTGCAGCGCTTTGCGGTGAAAGTCTTTGGTATCACACTCATCTGCCAGCAAAAATGCAGTACCCACCTGTACTGCGCTGGCGCCCATAGCAAACGCTGCTTGTGCGGTAGCGTTGTCGCTGATACCGCCTGCCGCAATCACCGGTAAACTGACAGAGCGGATGATATTGGGCAATAGGCTAAAAGTGCCCGCTTGCAGCGTTACATCTTGGCTTAAAAACATACCCCGATGCCCACCTGCTTCCAACCCCTGTGCGATAATCATATCCGCCCCATTGGCTTGCAACCAGCGTGCTTCTGCAGGCGTGGTGGCGGAGGATACCACAATCGCCCCAGATTTTTTGACGACATTTAACAAAGCTTTTTCAGGTAAGCCAAAATGAAAACTCACCACAGGGACTTTTAAATCCGCCACTAGCGCTGCTTGTTCATGGGTAAATGGCTGACGTCCACCGGTCGTGGCTATCTCATCTTGCGTCAAACCAAATTCTTGATAATAAGGTTGTAGGGTATTAAACCATTTTTCTTGCATTGCTTGGGTATAGTCAGGTTGTTGATGGGCAAAAAAATTGACATTAAAGGGGCCATCAGTCGCTTGACGGATACTCGCAATTTCACTTTCGATTTTTTGTAGGCTGAGCAGGGCGCCGGGGAGTGAGCCAAGCCCGCCTGCTTGGCACACTGCGATAGCAAGTTTGCTGTCTTGGACACCTGCCATCGGCGCTTGGATGATGGGCAATTGAACTTTAACGTAGTCAAGAAAGCTATTAATCGCCTTGGTATGATGGAGCATTTTATATTCCTTGTTATTGTTTTAATGTGTTTATCTTAATGTTATGGACTCATAGGGCAAAAATCGAAAACCATTTTAGTGTATCGCCAATAGATGATATTGAAAAGTAGTATATGGAAAAGCACTTTATGGAGTAGTGCTATATGCCCGTTATAAATCGGCTGAATATAAAAAAGCCCCAGTAACGTCACTGGGGCTTTTTTAACTAGTTAATTTAGGTTGACTATTTAGGCGCTAAGCTTAGGTATTAAGCATTTGGAATCGCCATTAATAGCGCTTGTCTTGCCTCGGTATTGTGTTTGAATTCGCCCAGTAGTGACATACTGCGGGTATCGGATTTTTGTTTCATCACCCCGCGCATCATCATGCACATATGCGCGGCATCCATCACCACCGCCGCGCCTTTTGCCCCTGTCATATCCATCACCGCTTGGGCGATTTGGCGGGTTAAGTTTTCTTGAATTTGCAAACGTCGAGCGTACATATCCACGATACGTGCCATTTTTGACAGTCCAATCACTTTGCCATCGGGCAGATACGCCACATGGGCAACACCATAAAAAGGCAACATGTGATGCTCACACATCGAATAAAATTCGATATTTTTTACCATGACCAATTCATTATTGTCAGTTGGAAAAATCGCATTGTTGGTAATTTCGACCAAATCTTGATGGTAGCCTTGGGTCAAAAAACTAAAGGCTTTAGCGGCACGTTCAGGGGTGTTAAGTAGTCCTTCACGTGTTAAGTCTTCCCCTGTTGATGCAATTAGGGTACGGTAGGCATCACTGTTTTGTTGGATAATCTCGTCAAAATTTGCAGGCATAGTCATGATAACATTTAAGTTTAAAAAAATAGGCATAGCTTAACGCTTTACCACTATTTGTAAAGCGATTTTTGTCACAAACGCCATGAAAATCACTAAATTTGCTTTGTTTGGGTTTTTTGCTAGAATTAACCCCTAATTTTGAGCTATTATAGTGCATATTCGTTCACTGAAAAATAAGGAAAAACCATGCTATTAACAGGGAAGCGTTTCGTTGTTACCGGTATCGCCAGTAAATTATCGATTGCTTGGGGTATCGCAGAAGCGTTACATCGTGAAGGCGCGAGTTTAATTTTGACCTATCCGAATGAAAAAATGAAAAAACGCGTGGATATGGCAGCCGAAACTTTTGGTGCAGAGAAGGTATTGGCGTGTGATGTGGCGTTAGATAGCGAAATCGAAGCGTGTTTTGCCCAAGTTGCTGCACACTGGCCAGAGGGCATTGATGGGGTCGTACATGCCATTGGTTTTGCCCCTGCCGATCAGCTAGATGGTGATTTTACTCAAGTGACCACCCGTGAGGGCTTTGCTATTGCCCATGATATTAGTAGCTACAGTTTTGTGGCGCTTGCTAAAGCCAGCCGTGAGTTACTGGCAAAACGCCAAGGCTCGCTGTTAACCTTGACGTATGAAGGCAGTATCCATGTGTTGCCAAACTACAATGTCATGGGTCTAGCCAAAGCCAGTCTGGAAGCGAGCATTCGCTACCTTGCCAGCTCAATGGGTAGCGAAGGTATCCGTGTCAATGGGATTTCTGCCGGTCCAATTCGTACCTTGGCGGCAAGCGGTATCAAATCATTTCGTAAAATGCTCGACACCAACGCCAAAATGTCACCGCTACAGCGCAATGTCAATATTGAAGAGGTCGGCAATGCCGCGATGTTCTTGTTATCGCCTTGGGCGTCTGGTATTACCGGGGAGGTTTTATTTGTCGATGCAGGTTTTAATACCGTGGCACTCTCTGAACAAGTGATGATGCAGGTAGAAGACTAATTTTTAGGCGAGTAGTGGATAAGAGAGCGACCATGGTTGCTCTTTTTTTTGCTTGCTGTTTTTTGCTTACTTTTTTTGATTGATGTTTGGATAGGGATTGCAAAGCCGTCTGGTTAAGCTTACCATTTTTTGTCAGGCTTAACATGTTTGGCAAGTCAGCTAAAGACTGATAGATGGCGGTAGCTAATGATTAATAAATTACCTAAGTGGATTTTATGGGGTGGCTGCGTGCTGGCGTTTAATGCAGGGTGTATCAATAGCACCGCGTTAGTCGGCTTCACGCATTTATCTGCTTCGCATGTAACGGGCAATGTGACGCTATTTGCCACAGCATTGGCGGAACAGCACTACCAGCAGATGGCGATGGTTTGTATCGTGCTGTTATCGTTTTTATCTGGGGCAGTTATCAGTGGCTTTGTGGTGGGTAGTACGGCATTAAAAGAAGGTAAACGCTATGGCAAAGCTCTGTTAATTGAAGCAAGTTTATTAATCATCAGTCTAATTTTATTTAGCTATCAGTCGTTTTGGGGGCAGGTGTTTGCCGCGATGGCTTGCGGACTGCAAAATTCGATGGTCGCGACCTATAGCGGTGCAGTGATTCGCACCACCCATTTGACAGGGTTGACCTCAGATATGGGCTCAGCTTTGGGTAATTGGCTGGCAGGCAGATCGATTAATAAGAAGATGTTCGTGTTTCAAGCGATGATATGGTATAGCTTTTGCGGGGGCGGGGTATTGGGTGCTTTGGGCTATATCCACTACAAATACATGACGCTGATGCTACCCATTGTGATTGTGTTATCATCAGCGCTGGCTTATCAAACATATTTATTAACCCGTAAAAAAACGGCTAAGTAGCGACCTTAACCGTTTGATTTTATCTTATTCTTCATCTTCATCTTCGAATTTTTTCGCCTCATGTAGCATATCAAGTAGCGATTCATCAGAGCCCTTAGAGGTAGGAGTGCTCGCATTATCTTGGTTGATGTCGGTACGATTGATGCCTTCCATCGCTTCATTGGCAACATCAGATTGGGCGTTGTCTAATTGAGATTTGTCGATAGGGTTAGCGTTATTGTTGTCTGTCATGGTCATCTCCTTGTTTTTTTCTTTTATACGGTTGTTTTCTTTTATACGTTAGACCTAGTAAGCTTAATATTATAAGTAAACCAAATGGCTTACAATACTTAAAAATGAAACGTAACCAAAAATATACTCATGAGTGACGTAGGGATAAGTTTATCACTTTGTTGCGGTGTATTGCATGCTTTGGATTGTATAACTGTTAAGTAAGTTAGGGGGATTGACAAAATGCTAGCGACACTGGCTGTCGCGAATGTTGCAATTCAGGCGGTTTTTTCATTGAGCGGTGATGGTGGTGCATTTTTTTGCTGTATAATTTTTTGAGCGACCCACTCACTATCTATAAAAATTCTTGAGTATTTACTGCATGCTAACGATTGTACAAAGTAATAAAATCGATACGCTATTTGACCATTTGTTAAAGGCCTACAAAAATCCCAGTTATCAAAGCTCAATTTTTGAGCCATTTCAGGTGATTGTGCCATCTAAAGTCATGGGGGAGTGGTTAAAAAAACAAGTCGCAGATAAGGCAGGCATCAGCACCTTAGTAACCACCGAATTTTGGGGTCGCTATTTTTTGGGACTGATGCAGCGGGTGTTAAGAACCTATGCGCGCATCTCGGACGACGACGATATATTAGACGTGCCAGAAGTGGCAATGCTATCCAAAAACGTCATGCAGTGGCAAATCTTTGGCTATTTAACCCAGTACCGACAAGCTATTGTGGAGCAGCCGCAACATCCGCTTTATCCATTTTTATCCCCGTTGGTTGAAGACAAAGAAGCGGATAGCCCAAATACGACTGGTTTTGCACCTGATACACCCGCTACCATTGACAGTTTAAGTTGGGCGAATAACCAATCGCTACTGTCTAATGACGTGATTAGCCAATCTGCTGAATTGCAAACCCAAGATCAACGCATCTGGCAGCTAGCCAGTGATATGGCAAATATGCTCAATCGCTACATGACTTATCGCCCCCAGTGGCTTACTCATTGGGGGCAGGACAAGCCTGTGGCGGTGAGTGACATGATTGCCAAAAAAGATGCGCTGCATAACCGCTTAAACGGGCGGGATGCGTCCAACGCCATCGAGACGCCTGACTGGCTCGTTGAGCACTACGAACAGTTAGAAGCCGCGCAGCGATTTTTATGGCGGCAGCTGTTTGATGATGACTACCAGTTTCGCGAGCAGCTCCATCAGCAGTTTTGGCAGGCATTAAACCATTCAGAGACCCGTATCCGCAACATCAGTCGTAGCAAGTTACCAAAGCACGTGTTTTTATTTACTTTGCAGCAGTTACCGCCGACAGAGTTACTGGACTTACAACGCTTAGGGGTGCTAACCGACGTCACGATTTTACACTTTAACCCGTCAGAGCAATTTTGGGCAGATATCGTCGATAAAAACTGGCTCATGCAGATGCAAATGGAAGACGATGCTAGCAAGCATGACGCTTGGTATCTAAAAGATTATGGTCATACTTTGTTGTCACGGTTTGGCAAACAATCGCGTGAAGTGTTTGCCATGCTGGCAAGCTTATCGGGTAATGAATATGAACATGTGCTATGGCAAGATGATTTTGATAACACGCCGCCCAATACGTTACTCGAATTTATCCAACATGACATCTTGATGCTAGAAGAAGTCGCAACCACCGCCAAAATCAATGACATGCTTAAACTGGTGAAAGGCGAGGAAGCAAAGGCAGCAAAAGCAGCGAGTGAAGATGGTCGCCAAAACCTCGTGCAGCAAACCCAGCTTTTGCAGCAGCAGCTTGCCAATATTCAAAGTAATGGACTTAAAGATATTGAATCCACACTTGGTCTATACAAAGCCATCAAAGACAGACTCAAGCAAGAATCCAACAAGCAACTTGATAACGTGGAAAAATGGCGACCCAAACCACTTGATACCAGTATTGCCATTCATGTCTGTCATAGCATGGTGCGCCAGCTTGAAGTGCTACGCAGTATGATTATCGGGTGGCTAAATTATAGCGACATGCAAGCCACGCCAGCGCAGATTCCCACCGATCCTTGGGATAGACGGGCGTTATCAGATATTTTGGTATTATTGCCCGATATCGAAACGCACCAAAACATCATCGAAGCCACGTTCCCCAAACATGTGGGCGGCGATGGCTATCAGTTGCCCGCCAAAGTGACAGGCGTGGTGGCAAAAGATATCAACCTGCTTTGGCAAGCGATTACAGGGTACTACACGCTGCTCAATCGGGCAGGCGCTCGGTTTCAGCGTAGCGAAGTATTTGATTGGTTGATGCTAGCGCCACTATATGAAAGCTTTGGGCTTAATTTGGAGCAGATGACCCGTGCTTGTGATTTGCTGACTCAGGCAGGATTTATTCGCGGGTTTGATGAGCGGCATTTGCAGCAAACCTTAAGTGCTGCCGATGATGACTATCGATACACCTTTGCTTACGCGCTTGAGCGCTTGGTCGCTGGCGTGATGATGCCCAAAGCCACGGTGGTCAGTTTTGGCGAGTATACCAATAGCTTTGGCGTGGTAGAGAAGTTTGTACCACTGACTAACTTGACCATGGCGGATGCCGACATCGTCGCTGTGCTGTGTGATATTTATGAAACGTTGGATGACAATCGTCACCTAGGTAATGACGTTAAAACCTTGCCTGACTGGCTAACCCAAATAGAAAAACTCATTCAACAAAAATTTAGCCTATTTAATCAAACCAATGCGTGGCGCGCGATTTTTGCCGCACAAAATGACCTAAAAGAAAATATCGAAGCCAATAGCAAATACCTCGCTACGGTGAAAATCAAAACCGCAAAAAACCCCAACCCAGCTACCGAGCCAGTGCAGCAAATTGACACCGAGAATTTGCCACTTAAACTCACTTTTGTACTCGAAAACATCGCCCAATCGATTATCAATCAGCAAGTAAGTGCCGAGCCCTCTGGCGTAATTACCTTTGCCCGTATCGGTTCAGTGCGCAGCCTGCCGTATAAGTTGGTGGTGATGCTCAATTTGAATTTATCTGAGTTTCCAAAGCAAGAGCAGCAAAACCGTTATAACTTGATGCAGGCAGGGTTGCCGATTCGCGGTGACAGATTTCGAGAAGATGACGATTTAGGTGCGTTTTTGGATGCGCTGCTGTGCGCCAAGCAAGCGTGCTGGATATTTTATAATGGTAAAAGTACCACAGATACCCACGAGCATTTACCTGCCAGTCCCGTACAGGAATTACTCGACTTTTTGCAAAACCGAATGGCAAGTGATGACGTAATCATTGACCCCAATAACGACCAAAATAGCCTAAGCAACAATTCTCAAAATCCCCCAAATCCCCAGTCAACCAACTTTGAACAATGGGTAAAAGCGTATTTGGTCACCCATCATGCCGCCTTGCCATTTGATAAAAGTTATTTTGAATTGCCGCAAGCTGAGCAAAAAAACGAGCAAAAAAGCGAGCATAAAGGTAAAAGCATTCAAAGTCCTGAGCAAATTAATGACGATAGGGTATCCGCTGATTTACAACAAACCACAGCCACTCTAAACCAGCAAATCAAGCTGTCAAAAACTGCCCTGTACCCACCTGCCAAAATTTGGCACAATCTTTATACGGCGCTGCAAGATAAAAACGCTACGTCCACTCAGCCAATCGTGCAAGTTTGGGATACAAAGCAACTAACTGACTGGCTATCACAGTGGCAACAACTGAAAAAGCGTTTGTCCGACCTGCCTGAACAGTCGCAGCAGCATTATGTCAACTTGAGTAAAATCGTTGGCAACCTAGCCGATCCTGCCAAAGCCTTTGTGAAAGCACAAAACATTGCTATTCCTGCCCAAGGTGACAACGATAGTGGTGGCAATGATAGAAATGACAATGATAACGAGTTTGAATCGTTAACCTTGGATGCGTTAGATGGCTGGTTGTTGCGTAAATCTTTGTTAGATGCTTTTTTTGCACAAGCCTTGTCCGATAAGGGCGATAATAACCATAATATTCATAAAAATGAGATGAAACTGGCAGTAAACGCTCAACAATCAATCAACGTTGCTATTAATGAGTTATTACCAGCCGGGGTGAACCGCTACCAATCGTTGCAGCAAAATCAGCAACAACTCAAAAAAGATTTACAGGATTTTGTTCATCACTTAAAAACCATCAGTCAACAGCTTGATGCTACTGAGGCAAAGTTGTTAGGAAATTTTTATTCAGAAAAATTTGGGGCGTTAGATATACAAAACACCGATGAAGTCATCCAATGGGTGGCAACGGCGTTAACCCCCTGTGAAGAGCAGCGAATCGCTATTAGCGCCTTAGCGCTGGATAAACAAGCGGGACTGATGAGCAGTAAAGAAAGCTGGGTCATCACTGCCAACTTGCCATTATATAAACCGTATCAATCAATTGAAGATAAGGTTGCCGCAGCTGACAATCCCAGCTATTGGTTAAATTACTTGCCAACCTCTGGCAAAGAAAAATACCTGTTGCAGTTTTGGTTGCATCATTTATGTTGGCAAGTGCTTCGCCGCACCACGACTCAACAAGCACAGATGAATGATGGCTTTTCACTGTGGCAGTTTAGCAATAAAAAAACCGTGTATCTACCTGCCATCCCTTGTGAGCAAGCCTGTGGTTATTTGCAGGATATTGTGATGGTGTATCAACTCATTGGTAGCGTTGTAACCATTTTACCGCCCGCTTTTTGCCTGTCATTTTTACAAAAACAACAAAAACAGCCAGAGACACCAGCCAGCCAGCATCTAGGTGATTGGCTAAAAGACAGTAATTTTAATTTTGTGGATGTGAACCAGTTTGACTATCCGATTTGGCAGCATTTAATCGGCGATTATAAACCATCGGTGATTATTGGGTTTGCCCAGACGTTGGGTACGCTGATTTATGAACCCATGTTATCTATGGTCAAAGAATTGCACCAACTCATTGAAGCATGACACGCATTTTTATCAAAGAAATCTTATGAAACACGATCTTCATACCCTAAGCATAAAAGTAAGTAGTGAAACAAATATCGAGGCAGACATCGAAACAAACACTCAAACAAACATCGACGAAGCACGCATTAAAGAAGACGCTGAATCTTTACTACCTCCTGCAGTCACTTTGCCATTGACGGGGCGTCATTTGATTGAAGCCTCAGCAGGCACAGGCAAAACATGGACGCTGACGGGCGTGATGTTGCGACTAATCGTGCAAGCGGGGCAGCCGTGTGAAAAAATTATCGCCACGACCTTTACGCGAAGTGCCGCTGCCGAAATGCGCCAGCGGATTCGTGAGCGCTTGCAAGATTTTTATCAATTGCTGCAAATGATTAATCATTCTACATTTACACCGTTAAGTGACAGCGATTTGGATAGCAGCAAAGCTATCGCTGTGCAAAAATATGCACATTTTATTGCGCAGGTGCAAGCGCTTGCGGCACAAAAAAATTTACTGGGTAAGTACCAAGACCCTATCAATAAACACTTAATCGAGTGGATCGCCAAACAAGTCTTTGGTTTGCCAGTAGATGTAACCCCAGCAGCAAGCACAAAAGTAAGCCCGAAAGAAAGCCTAAGCACCCCAAAGCCAACCGCTGAGGATAGTGAAAACAGCACCCATAAACCTGCCAAAAATACCGTCAATTTTCGTATCGCACTGCAGCGCACCACATTGGCGCTCAACCAGCTTGATCGCTTATTTGTCAGCACTCTCGATAGTTTGTGTCAAAAGTGGCTAAGAGAATACAGTAGCGAAACTGGGTTTTCTGCAGAGGTACAAATCAGTAATGATGTCAGCGGCATCATCAAGGGTATGATTCACGACCAACTTAGGGCATTTATGGCGCAGGTCAATGCCAATATGCCTGAATTGTACCCGATGATGTTTGACAATAACGTGTTTTTACCGGTTGATGATTACTACGAGGCGGTCAATCGCGCGCTGAATTTTTATACCGCTGATATCGATACGGTAACATTGACAACGTTTGATACTACTGCTATCAAGGCGCTGATACAGTCGATTGCAGATGATAATGATAGTGGGTTTGAGGCATATTTTGATAGTGACTTTCGTAAAGCGCAAGGGTTTAGTGCTGGCAATAAACTTCATAAACACTTTAACGAAATTAAAAATCTGCAAAATTTACTCAGCACGGGTGACATTACCAATGTTTTTGCTATGTACAAAGTTGGCAATATAGCTAAGGTACTAGATGGCATTGAAGATTTATACGCCAACGATAAAGGCTTTAATAGCAAAAAAGAACAGCAAAGCGCTACATTCAAATCCTTTGATATCGTGGACAACATTTGGCAGCTTATCCAACAAACGCAAGCCTTGCAAGACTACTTTAAACAAGTAAATTTTTACTTTATCCAGTTTATCAGCCGTTATGTGCGTACCCACCTACCAAAACGACTAGAATCACAGCGGCTAACTACTTTTGCCTTACAATTGGCGCGGTTAAACGATGCGTTATCCGGCAAAAAAGGTCAGTCGTTAGCGCGTTATATTCGCCATCAGTACCCTATCGCCTTAATTGATGAATCGCAAGATATCAACACCGAACAAGCGTTACTGATTCAAAGGGTTTATTTACAAGATTTTGAGCCAGAGACAGCAGATAAAGCAGAAAAATCAAATGGAAAAAAATATCACACTCCCTCGCAATTTTTGCTGTTGGTAGGGGATCCGAAACAGGCAATTTATGGATTTCGCGGCGGGGACGTACAAAACTACACCACACTAAAAAAATTATTTCCAGAACAACCCAAGTCACTCAACCAAAACCATCGCTCATCAGCCGCGCTGATTGATAGCCTCAATCACTGGTATGGCGTTGGCGAGCAAGATATTGACCCAAATCAAGCCGACCAGTTGCCCAATATCAACCAACAGCCGTATTTTATGGGGCGTGAAATTTACTATCGTAAAATCTCTGCCACGCGCCAAACCGCTGAGCTAGTTATCGGCAATGCGCTAGACAATGAAGCTGCTAGCTTACCTGCGTTCAATCATATTGCTATCGAATATAAAGCGCCCTATAGTCAGCAAGTGATTGCAGTAGGAGAGAATGACGCTACCTCGAATGACACCGCATGCCCGAATAACACTGACTCCTCGAATGAAACCACCTTATCAAGTGATGAAAAAACGGTGGATTATGCCGATGCGATTGCCGCGCAAATTTTTGATTTATTTGATGATGGCAAGCCATTAAGCTACCAGAATCGTGGCTTGACGCTGAGCGATATTTGTGTGTTGGCAGTCAAAAACAGTGAGCTTCATACTATCGAGAAACGCTTACATCATCACGGGATTGCGACGGTCAGAGGCGGTAGTCAAAGTGTCTTTGGCGATAGCATGAGTGTAGATTTGATGACCTTGCAAAGCGTGCTGTTGACGCCATTTAGCGAATCAAAATTAAAAGCCTTGATGTTGTCTAGTTTTTTTCAGCTGACCCTTGAACAAATCAACCAGTTGTATGATGTGCTTAATCAAACTAACACCCAAGAGGCGCAAGGACAAGCTCATCCTCATCAAGCCCATCAAACCTCAACAAACACTAGTTTGGCTGAGATTCAGCAGTTGGTATTGACCGCCAGCGAGTTGTGGCAAAAACACAGTTTTTTAGTCGCGATACAGTGGCTACTCAATCAACCCCTTACTTTACCCAACCAAATCACCCTCAATTTTTGGCAGCGCCTCGCCAAACATCCAAATGGCGAGCGATTGCTCATCGATTTGCGCCAGTTGTTAGATATTATCAGCGACCAGTTCAATGGACAGGTAGGCGAGCATCAACTGTTTGAGTGGTTCTGTGCCCAAGTGCAGCAGCAGCCTAAAGAAGATTGGTCAACGCAGCAGCGCTTGCCATCCGATGAAGGCGTGCAACTGATGACGGTTCACGCGTCTAAAGGCTTGGAGTTTCCGATAGTATTTGTGGTTGGGTTTACAGGGGAGAGTAAAGCCAAGTTTCATGGTGCGCCGTTATATCTGTATGGTATACAAACCACCCATCAAGCAGCGCCCCAATTGACTCAAAAAAATGATAACCCGCTGTTAAGCCGCCGATTAACCGCGTTGCCCAGCCAAATAACCGATAACAACCCAATCAATTATGTTGCCATTGAAGACCAATCTGCCTATGAGGAACGACTGCGATTATTGTACGTTGCCCTTACCCGCGCAAAAGAGCAAGTGTATCTTGTGACTGTCGCCAAAAAATCTGCGGTAAAAAATTCTGCTTTGGCACCTTTTATGGACGATTTAGCAAAATTTGCTGTCAAAGAAACATTGACTAAAACGACAAATATCATAAATTCAAATAGCCTAAGCAAATACTATGATTCAAAGCTAAAGTTCACACCCAAAACAAATAGGCAAAATGAGCAAAACGCTGCTATCACTAAGATTGATTACGATGAAATCATCAAAGTCATCACCATCGATACTTTTAAAGGATGGGCGAATACCAGTTTTACCGCATTGTCTCGTTATATCGACCATACTAGCGTTGATACAGTGGTTAATGCCGAAGATAGGCAAGATGATGATATTTTGTCAGCGGCGCAAACTCGCTTATTGCCTACCCCCAATAGTAGGCTAGCGGGGGAGCCAAGTAACGAGGTTAATTCCATTAGATTTAACTTTGAAAAAGGCACAAACCCGGGTACTTTTTTACATAGTGTTTTAGAAGACATCGCCAATAACTACAATGAAACCCCTGAGTTGGCTATACCACAGCAAGATGCGAGAGCAGACAAGTTAAAACGCTGGTCAGTCATGGTGGATCGCACGTTAAGACGCTACCAAATGCCGAGCAATTATTTTTCTACAAAAGAGAGTAGTGCAGGGCAGTATGGCAACTGGCATGATATCAACATTGATGATTTACAGCCGGATTATATCGCGTTGGTGGATTGGCTAGATGACATCATCCATACGCCGTTAGCCGCTTCGGCAGTGCCGCTGGTCAATATAAAATATAACCAAAAAGTTGCTGAATTAGGGTTTAATTTACGCTTAAATCAGCATTTGTCATTTAGCGACTTAAACACGTTGTTCCACCAATTTGATATTCCACTGCAATTGCAGAGCCAAGAAGTCAATACCATGGTTTGGCAGTATCTTAAAGGAGAGATTGACTTGGTGTATCAGCACGGCACACAGTTTTTTATCGTCGATTATAAAAGCAATTATCTTGGCAGTGATTTCGACAGTTATAACCCAGCAGCATTATATGACGCGATGACCACGCATAGTTATTGGTTGCAAGCAAGCATTTACCAAGTAGCGCTGCATCGCTATTTAAAGTTACGACTACCCAATTATGATATCAATACCCATTTGGGTGCGGTCGAGTATGCTTTTTTACGCGGTATGTCACCCAAGCATGACACCCGTGGGAGGCTAGTTAAGCAGTTTGATAGTGCTTTTATCTTGGCACTCGATGATATGTTCGGCTATCCCAATGACAATTAAAATTTAACCATTACGCATAAAGAATTTATAATGAAAACAAACACGACTGATCCAACCGCTATAATAGAAGAAACTGCTAAATTAACCCAATTAGCCAGTTTTATTCAATACCGCAAGCAGCAAAAATCACAGCTAACTAATACAGAAACTAATAAAAATAGCCTAAGCAAAAATAATCAAAAAAACTACAAAACACTAAAGGAAAAACCGAAAATCTTGCAAATTTTTGATGGGCTCAATAACCAACTATCAGAAGGTCATACCGTGTATGAGATGACGGTCAACAATGAAGATGAAAAATCACTCATTGCAGAGTTGACGGACAATAACTGGGCAAGCGTAATAGGGGCGGGTGATGAATTACGCAACCATGATACCAATGCGCCTATTATTGTTCAAAAGCTCGTCCAAACAGTTGATGGAGTTGGTGAAACGCAAGTTAGCTACATTGTTTGGCTACATCGGCAATGGTATGCAGAACGATCGTTAGCCAAGCAGTTGATGAAAATTGCCCATAGAAAAGTTGCGGCATTTAATGGTATATCTTCATCAAGAGAAGTCGATAACGGTTTGGCGCCCAAACCCAATACGATGCAGCAACTCGCCATCGAAAAATCAAGCCAACACGCACTGAGTATTATTATCGGTGGGCCTGGTACCGGCAAAACTTTTACCGTGGCGAAGCTAGTAACCACGCTGCAAAAGGGGCACGAGCACAAAAGAAAACAGGACCCTAATTTACCGCCTTTATCTATCACCTTGACTGCACCGACAGGGAAGGCGGCGCAGCGTATGCAAGAGTCATTACGAATAAGCTTGCAAAAAAGTTTGCAAGATGAAGAAATCACTTTGGACAATGCAAAAACATTACATCGGCTGTTGGGTATTGGTAGTGATGGCATACCACGCTATCACGCCAAAAATCCATTACCCGATGATTTGATTATCGTAGATGAAGCGTCCATGTTAGGGCTTGAGCTCGCCAGTCAGTTGGTTGATGCTATCAAACCCACGGGTCGGCTTATTTTGTTGGGTGATGCAAACCAGCTGGCTGCGGTAGACGCGGGGTCGGTTCTATCAGATTTGTGCGCGGTGAAGCGTTTGCAGCCTTATATCACTGAGTTGACGGAGTCAAAACGCTTTGATTCAAATTCAGTTGTCGGTCAGTTTGCTCTCGCCATTCAGCAAAATTTGCCTGCACCTAAAAAAATTAAGCTAATCCATCAATTATTACAACCCATTGATTTACAAGCAATTAAGCCATTTCAAAGTGAAAATCCATCAGACTTGGCTGGTAAAACGCAGCAAACAGCCAATATTCCTTTTTACCCAATTGATGCGTCTTCGAGTTTGCCTGCTGTTTTCAGCCAATTAGCGAAACCTTACCTTCCATTTTTTGCGCTTATGCAGCAATGGTACAGCCAGCCCGTTAATATTTTTGAAGCGGATAATCGAAAAGGGTTGTTTGAGGTGTTTGATAGTTATCGCATTCTGTGTGCAGGTCATCAAGGACAATTGGGTACCCAATCAATCAACCAACAGATGAGCCTAGCTTTTACCGAGTTTTCCAAAATCACTCGAACCAAAGCTTACTTTTATCACGGTTTGCCTATTATTATCCAAAACAATGACTATCAGTTGGGGTTATTCAATGGCGATATTGCGATTTGTCTGTTGTACCAAGGGCAGTTATACGCGTGTTTTGCAGAAAAAGTGATACCCATCCAGCGATTAAGCCGTGAAAGTTGTGACTATGCGTATGCGATGACCATCCATAAATCACAAGGCTCAGAATTTCACACGGTCGCCATTTGTATTGATAAAGCGCATACAAGGCTACTAAGCCAAGCGCTGATTTATACAGCGGTGACGCGCAGTAAATCCGCTTTATCCATATATAGCGCTAAAGAAAATTTTGAGTTAGCTGTGACACAAAAAGCCGTGCGACAAACTGGTTTGCAATTACAATTTGATCATCTCAACAACACGCCATAAAAGATAGGTCATAGAAAGAGACATCATAAAAAGATATATTCTAAAAAAATACGCCATAAAAAAAGGTATCCAACGATACCTTTTTATTTATGACAAGCAGTTTTACACATTTTTTAACGCATAAATTCCTGGCATATGGCGTAGATACCCGTGATAGTCCATACCGCAGCCATATACATAGCGATCTGCCACATCGAGACCCACAAAATCGACTTTAAACTCTTGCACTTTTCGGTCATGGAGTTTATTGAGTAGCACACAGGTGCGGATAGATTTTGGATTTTCTTTTGCCAGCTCATCGACCACTGCTTTTAGGGTAATGCCTTCATCAAAAATATCATCAATCAATAAAATATCTTCACCTGCCAAATCAATTTCAGGTTTGAATTTCCATTCAAGTTCATTGGTGCCTTGGTTGTTGCGATAGCGGGTAGCATGAATATAGTACATACGATGGTAGAAGGTAAACTGGGTAAGCAGTTGACCTGCTGGAATCAACCCGCCATTCATCACCACCATCACAATGGGATTTTGACCTGCATAGTGCAGGTTGACACTGGCTGCCAAACGCTCATAAGCACTACTCACTTCAAAACTACTGATAAGACATTCAGAATTGCGTAGCGCTTCTTCGATTTGCTGATTGCTAAGTTGATTCATGGTGGACCTATTAATTTAAAAAAATAAGTGGGCTATTGTAACGCAGTTTTATCCAATTGAATAATAACGGTTAGCAATACCTAATCGTTAAATATTAACGCTTGGTAATGTTTGGTAAAACGCTCAAGCGATTCTTGCGGCATTTGTGGGATTAAACGGCGTAGGGCGATATCAATTACTTTGACGATGATACCATCGGTCACTGGAATTGCCGCGCGTTTGAGCATATTTAAATTGAGCGTTTTGGTAAAATCGACCAAAAAATGCTGCAAACAGGCTTTGGTTAGCTCGCCAAATAACCGAATCAAATTTTGCTGCTCTTCAAGCCCTTTACCTGCTTGGACATTTTCTATGGTAGCCAGTAAATTCTTTGCTAGCTCGTCACTCAGCGGCACCGAGATACGACGTTCACCCGATTGGGTGTGTTTTAATATCTTTTGGTCAAAAAAATCAAAGCTAGGTAACACATCTTCATTTTTTGTAGGGCTTAACAGTGTGTTAATCAGTTTGTCGCTGGTCGCTTCAATGGTTTCTGCGGTTTTAATCAAATGCGCTTTTCGTTCTGAATCATCCGGTAGCGATTCGATTAATTTAATCAGTAGCGCATCCATCAGCTCTTTACTGGTCAACTGGGTGATTTTATCGCGATAACCATCATAGCGTTCGCTACTTTTGCTAGCAATCAGCTCATACGCCTTATCAATGGTGGCGCTCAATTCTACGGAAGGGGTAAACCCAAAATAATAGCTCATAATATTTTTTCGTTATCCAATGATTTCTTCAGGGTAATCAATCACTACCCAGCCATTTTCTATCCAATCACAAATTATATCAGTTTCGACATCGGCTGCTTGCAAAATTTGCTCATCGATTGATTCACCATTGGCAAGCCGAATGAGGAGTGATTGCGCGTTAGCGGGTATATCGTCCGCGTCAATAGCACAGCCATTGACATAAATTTTTGCTTGAGTTTTTGAATCCGCTTGGGTTTGGGTAAAGATAATACGGCTAGACATGTCTTGCATGATGACTGCACCCGCTGCCAAGGCGCTTTGTATCTCATCAATATCGGCATACGTGTCAGGGAGCATCAGCTCATATTGACGCTTGCTTACCGTTTCGCTAATCGCTTCAGCCACTATTGTATCGCCAAGTTCAGAGTTTAGCAGCGCAATCAGCTGCGCTTTAATATCTTCAACACTGGCTATCGACAGCTCGCCTGCAACTGCCGGAGGTTGGTTGATTTTGAGGGGGATGGCTAAATCATCAAAATGGGTAGCGATATCTGCCAAACTATCGAGCAGCTGTAATGGGGTAGGTCGCCTAAAGCCAAAGGAAAAAGTCAAACAATCGTCAACAGCCACCCCGTAATGGGAGAGATTGGTCGGCACATACAGCACATCGCCTGGCTCAAGTACCTCATCAAATATCAGCTCGCCCATCTCATTCATCAAACGAATCGGTTGACCTGCTTCGAATTGGGTTGTTTGATCGCAATACTTGCCCAATTGCCAACGACGTTTGCCGTACCCTTGTGCCAAAAAGACATCGTAATTGTCATAATGCTTGCCAACGCTGCCACCTGAGGGCGCATACGACACCATAATGTCATCACGTTGCCACTGCGGAATAAAATCAAACGCATGCCATAGGTTGCCAAGCGCTGGCGACCATTGTTCCATATTTTGCACCAGCACCGTCCAATGTTTTGGCAGTTTTTGAAAGTCTTTGGCGGTAAGAGGGCTGGTTTTAAGTGACCATTGCTGGTTATTTTCGCTGATGAGTCGGGCAGTGGCGTCTTCATCTTGGGCAAGCCCGATGATATCGTCTGGCTCAAACATACCAACCAATTGCGGCAAGCCCTGCTTGATTAGCAGTGGTTTTTTTTGCCAGTACTCGATCAAAAATTGTTCGGGGCTGATATCGCTAGGCAAACAAAAGTGCTGGGTCATATTTTTTCGTTCAGTGGGATAGGTAACGCGCATTATAGCAAAGGCAGTATACCAAAATCCTATAATAAAATTTTTTTCATCAAAGTGTAAAACAAGCGTAAAAATATGAAACATATTGAACTGGAAAGTTTCATATTTTTTGTTGTATTGGTTATAACGCTCGTATATAGTCAATACTCACAAGGAAGTACTCACAGGAAAGTTAGACGAGCAATATTTGATTGACTCGTTGTTTATACAACAACAGTTATACCACAACAAAGGAATGTTCTATGACAGCTATTTTAAATCAGCACGAAAACTACCTACAAGCCGACCAAGCTTATGGTTTTCCCTTGCTTATCAAAAATTTATTGTCTCGCGCCAAAGTGGTCTCTGGCGACAAAAAAATCCATTACGCTGACAAAACCAGTTACACCTATCAAGAGTTTTTCAAACGTGTCAATCGCTTAGCCAATGTCTTAAAAGGCTTAAATCTACAAAAAGGCGATGTGGTTGCGGTCATGGATTGGGATACACACCGTTATTTGGAATGTTATTTTGCCATCCCGATGTGTGGCTATATCTTGCAAACCGTCAATGTGCGTTTGTCAGAAGACAAAGTGCTATATACCATCAATCATGCCAAACCAAAAGCGCTACTGTTAAATTCAGAATTTTCACCGATGATTAAAAGCCACACCCAAGATGCGCCATCGGTCGAGCATGTGATTTGGTTGGATGATAACAACACGCCAATGCCCCCATACGCCCAAGGCGAATATGAAGCCATGCTAGCACAAGCCAGCGATGAGTACGAGTTTGAAGATTTTGATGAAAACACCATTGCCACAACCTTCTATACCAGCGGTACAACCGGCAATCCCAAAGGCGTATTTTTTAGCCATCGTCAAATCGTCCTGCATACGCTCGTCGTCGCAATTGGCTGTGCGCTGAATGTCGAAGGTCAAGGGGTGCGCTATTCAGATGTCTATATGCCAATGACGCCTATGTTCCATGTCCATGCTTGGGGGTTTCCATTTGTCGCAACCATGCTAGGGCTGGAGCAAATCTATCCAGGTCGCTATGTGCCTTCCACCATGGTTGATTTGGTACAACAACACAAAGTCACCATCACCCATGGGGTGCCAACGATTTTGCAAATGCTACTGGGTGAAATCAACAAACGCCAAGAAAAATTCAACGGCTTAAAAATGGTCGTCGGTGGCTCTAAACTCAATCAAGGGCTTGCCAAAATGGCTGTAGCCAGCGGCATCGAAGTGTCTACGGGTTATGGCATGTCAGAGACTTGTCCTATTATCAGCATTGTCAAATTTGATGAAACATTCCAACACATGAGTGAAGAACAACAAATTGAGCATCGCTGCTTGTCTGGCTCACCAGTGCCATTGGTCGATTTGCAAATCTGGCATAATGGCAAACGTATGCCAAACGATGGCACATCCACAGGCGAAATCGTGGTGCGTTCACCTTGGTTGACGCAGAGTTATTACAAAAACCAAGACGCAGGCAACGAGCTGTGGGAAGGTGGTTATCTGCATACCCAAGATATCGGTTGGATGGACGCAAAAGGCAACGTCAAAATCACCGACCGTCTAAAAGATGTCATCAAATCGGGGGGCGAATGGATCTCTTCGCTTGAAGTAGAAACCATTATGTCATTACACCCAAGCGTTGCCGACATTGCTGTGATTGCGATTCCTGATGCGCGCTGGGGTGAGCGTCCGATGGCGTTGATTGTGCTCAAACCCGATTATCAAGACACCAAAGCTGAAGACATCATCGCGATTGCGCAGCAAGCGTATGAGCGCGGTCATTTGCCAAAATACGGTATTCCGCAGGATGTGAAATTTATTACGGAATTACCAAAAACCAGCGTGGGTAAAATTGACAAAAAAGTCATCCGCGATCAATATGCCCAAGGGTTATTTGCTTAGACTGTTACTTAATCATGACAAAGTAAAAAAGAAAGTAAAAAAGGTAGAATTTTTTCTACCTTTTTTATTGTTTTAGACTATTTATCGGGGTTTGTTAAGCCATTCATTAAATCATCAAACCATTAACCGTTGATTGACCTTTGCCATTGATAACGGGTAATGTCGGGCTTTGGCAATATCGTTTGCCACTATATTGACCTCATTGACATCAATTTTGTGCCAGTTAGGACGTTTGCAAGCAGATTTCTCTATCAAATTAGCGTCAACTAGCGCATCCATGACTTTATCCGCCACATCTAGGGTAGAATTGGCTTTCACATTTTCTGCCACCGCATAACGCAGCTTGGCAAACACCTGCAAATCCGCGACGCGAACGGTAATATCATCACTTGGTACTTGCTGTCCACCATATAACGCATTATCACCCGCTTGTGCAGTTCGAAAACTTGGCACAAATTCACTGACATAATCTATGGCGTTTTGGGTGCGTTGTTTTAGTGCGTTTGGCTCCCAGCCGTTTTCAATATAATTTAGATATTGTGGATTAATGGGCGGTTGGCTGCTTTCTTGTGTGGCTTTGGTCAACCCATCATTAAATAAGGTGATGTTTTCAGTCATCCCATGTAGCTGAAAAAACCCGTCAGGATAAGGGGTAAACTGCGCCATGCCGTTGGGCGTACCACGCTCACCATGAAAAATAATCTCAGGCAAACGCCCCTTATAATCACGCCATTCACTGATATAGGAAGCTTTAAATTCTACCATGCGTTTGATATGCACACCTGCTTTGTCATCAATAATACCGGTTCTAAACCCGCAAGCATTGACCACAAAATCAGCATAGATACGCTGAAGCTCGCCATGCTCATCAGTAAAAGACACTTGCCAGCCATCCATATGACGTTTTAAATCATCAACTTGGGCATTTAGATGTACCTGAGCGTGCTGTAGGCGCTGCAATTGTAAAAAAGCACTGGCAGAGAGTCTAAAGATATTCCAGCCAAATTCTTGCACCGCGATGATGGGATATTGCAGTTTTTCCAAATCCATTACTTTAAGAGCCGCTACAACCCATTCATCCGTGGTGGTCGGAATGTCTTTAGCTTCTAATTGAATTAGCTGTTGAATTTGCTGCTTGTCATACACTCGGTAATAATCTTCGACATTGCCCAACACTTGGTTGCTAGGGTCAGCATCAACCAATGATTGATAGTAAGCCGTTAACATATCAAGCCGTGGCAGTAAGTCAGTGGCGGTGCTGTTATCGCGTTTTGGCACCGTGATGAGGGTGGGGCGCACATCAATACTCTCTGGATACAACTTGGCAATATCAATACATTGGCGCATCAACATGCGGCAATCTTCATCACTGATTTCGCGGTACAAATTGCCACCTGCATGCAGATGACACATGGGCGGGGCGTTGATAAGGCTGGCATTTTTTTCAATCAAATGCACATGGATGCCCGCCATCGCCAGCCGTATAGCAATCGTAGAACCTGCTGAACCACCACCAATCACTGCTACAGTCGGTGATTGCGTACTTGAATTAACGTACATAATTTTGCCCTTATGCGTTGCCCAAAGTTAAGAAATAAATTGTAGCGGAAAATAATCTAGTTACTGTGACATTTATGCAGCAATTGTCGCTTTTGTTGTTAATAAATTTTACCTAATAGTATATATTAAAATAAGTAGTATTTTTTATACTTTTTAGTATAAAAATATATTGAAAATTCTAATATTATCAGTTAAAGTTAATTTAGCTTAAAAAGCTGAGCTGTATTTTATCCAACAATCATAATTAAATAAGGAAAATAAGTATGTTAAAACAAGCCTTCCTAGCAGCGGCGATTTCTACCACGTTATTAGCCGGTTGTGCCACGACGCCAACCCATACCGCTCATGCACCGATGCACGCAGCTAACATTGTTGATGTGGCAAAATCAAATCCAGATTTTTCAATATTGGTTGAAGCGGTGGTAGCCGCAGGTTTAGCCGACACCGTCGCGACCACTAAAAACATCACCGTATTTGCGCCGACCAATGCTGCGTTTGCCAATCTACTGGCTGAGCTCGGTATGACCAAAGCGCAATTGTTTGCAAACAAACCGTTACTGCAATCTGTGTTAACTTATCATGTGCTGCCAGCCACAGTGATGGCAAAAGATGTCAAGCCAGGTATGGTTAAAACCTTACAAGGTCAAAACGTCATGGTGACTTCAAATGGTAAATTACAAGACGCCAATGGACGTGTTGCCAACATTGTCACCACAGATATCAAAGCGAGCAATGGTGTGGTACATGTGATTGACCGTGTCATTTTGCCAAAAAGATAAGTTATCATAGATAAAGTTATCGCCGATAAATTGTTGTCTTGATCTATAGTTATCTTCAGTTATAGTAGCCAACAATTTATTGGTCTGATGGCATAGCGGTGATACGAGTCATCGCTATTTTTTTAACTTTCAAAAATCGTATAGAGCGGGTAAAACTATGAAACGGATTGCCATTATCGGTGCAGGATTGGCAGGGTTAACTTGTGGTAAAGCGTTGCAACAAGCAGGGCACGACGTAGTGATTTTTGAAAAATCCCGTGGCATCGGTGGGCGACTGGCAACGCGTCGTGCCGAACCATTTTATTTTGATCATGGTGTTGCCGCGTTTACTGCCAGTGACGACGATTTTCAAGGTTTTGTCAATCAATTACTCGCTGAAGGGGTGGTTGCAGTATGGGCAGTTGACCAAGCTACCCCCGATAACCCCCTTGTATCTACCAAACCACATTCCATGCCCAGAGTGTCTGGCTGTTATTCTGAGTACTATGTCGGCATACCCGCCATGAATGCCATTGGTAAACATCTCGCCCGTGGCTTAACTGTGCGGCGCAATACTAGGGTAGGGGCTATCATTGACCATCATCCCATTTTTAATAGTTGGGAGTTGTTAAGTGACAAGGGTGAAACGTTGGGTCAGTTTGATTGGATTATTTCGGCGATGCCGGTAGAACAAGCAAAAAGCTTTGCTCAAACATCGCTACATACCAAAGTGTTGAATAAATATGCCCTCATGCCCTGTAGTGTGCTGATGCTGGGATTTGATACACCGCTGGCTTTAGACTATGAGTATGCCAAAATCGAGAGTGAGGATATCGGTAAAATTATCGTCAATAGTGCAAAACCCCATCGCGAAGGCGGTTATAGCCTTGTGATTCATAGTACCCCAGCATGGACGAATAGACATATTGAGGAAGATAAAACTGCCTGTATCAACCATTTGACACGAGCGGCGAGTCAAGTATTGGGTATTGATTTATCGACTGCAGCACACAAAGACATACACCACTGGCGCTATGCCACAGGCGAAGCGGTTAACCTCCAATCAGGTGACCACCAGTTAGGCTATCTACTAGATAGCGACCAAAACATCGCTGTCTGTGGGGACTGGCTACTTAAGGGTGATGTCGAGTCTGCCTACTTAAGCGGTCAAAAACTGGCAAAAGCGATGATTGAACTACTAAAAAGCGAGTAGCGTATGCAACATATCGCCATATTTGGTGCTTCTGGCGCGATTGGAAAGGCATTTTGTGATTGTTTGGCTATCGCCTATCCAAATGCCACCATTCATGCCATTGCCAGAAAAACCCCGGCATTTAGCCACCCTCATATCGTCCCTCATCAGCTTGATTTTGATGATGAACTGGCTATCGCCGCGCTTATCAAAGCTATTAGTAGCACTCAAGCCTTGGACAGTGTTATTGTGACGATTGGGCTATTACATGAGTCTAAAATCGACGCTCAACCCATCGCGCCTGAAAAATCGCTGCGAGATATCACAGCCGATCAGCTGCATCAATATTTCCATGTCAATGCAGTATTACCGATGATGATTGCCAAATACGCCTTGCCCGCCTTAAACAAATCCTCGCAATCCCTATTTGCCGTATTGTCGGCACGGGTAGGGAGTATTTCGGATAATCGCTTGGGCGGGTGGTATGGTTATCGGATGGCAAAAGCAAGTTTACATATGGGCATTAAAAACTTAAGCATCGAGCTGCAACGAAAAAACCCCAACGCGATTATTGTTGCTTTGCACCCCGGCACGGTAGACAGTAATTTATCCAAACCATTTCAAAAAAATGTGGCAGAAGGTAAATTATTTACCCCAGCGTTTTCCGCGCAAAGTTTACTTAAAGTTTTGCATCAGCTTACCCCCAAAGATTCGGGCAAAATTTGGGCTTGGGACGGCAAAGAAATTTTGCCTTAAATCTGCCTTAAAATTGTACTTTAGCCTTGTATTAGGGCTGTAGTTGCGTACCTAGCTTAAGGCTAATCCATCAACCAGTTTTTGTAGATGACGCCCACAATCACGCAAGTTAATCCTGTGACCAAGCCGCCCCAAATGAAATCAACCAGTGCCGCAGTTTTATCATAACCTTTAAGTAATGCTAAGCTTGTAAAATCATACGTTCCATATGCCATTAGCCCAATGACCACCCCATATCCTGCCAGTACTGCCAATGACGCGTGAGCTTTTAGCTGCGGGTAGATGACCACCACACAAAGCGCAAAAACATAAAATAGATAAAACACGCCTGCTGCCGTCATATTGGGTGATTCACTGAGTAGATGTCCAATGCGCGGTGCATAAAAGCGTTGGGTCATGGTTTTAAGCCATACGGCATCAATACCTAAAAATACCATGACGGCGATCAGATATACCCACAGATAGTTTAATGGTGCCATTGCTAAATCCTTGTGTCCTGTAATTAATTGTCCTGAACCCGTTACCGCGCAAATTGGGTTAACGGTACTGGGCTTTTTCAAGGCGTACTTGCACCACGCCAATGGTTTTTTCCAAAAATCCTGCTTCACAGTACGCAAAATAAAAATGCCACAAACGCATAAACGCATCGTCATAGCCAAGTGCCTTGAGCTGCGGTAGCGCCTGCATAAAATTATAACGCCAATCAATCAAGGTACGCGCATAATCATAGCCATAATCAACCAATGACGTTACTTGCATATCGGTATGGTCACGCGCTTGGCTGAGAATTTCACTGTTAGACAATAAACATCCGCCTGGGAAAACATGGGTTTGGATAAAATCCACAGCGTGCAAATATTTTTGATACCCCCGATCATTAAAGGTAATCGCTTGTAATACCATCAGCGCATTATCTTTGAGCAGTCGATTACACTGGGCAAAAAAATCTGGCAGATATTCATGACCCACCGCTTCAATCATCTCAATACTGACCAGCTTGTCATACTTGCCGGTAAGCTCACGATAGTCTTGTTTTAGCAGGGTGATTTTGTCGGTTAGATTGGCAGCGGCAATGCGCCGTTTGGCTTCTTCATACTGCGCGTCTGAGATAGTTGTGGTGGTGACGCGGCAGCCATATTTGGTCGCGGCATAAATAGCAAACCCACCCCAGCCCGTACCGATTTCAATGACATGATCGTCAGCTGTTAACTCAGCTAATTCACAAATTTTTGCCAACTTGTGGGTTTGTGCGGCCGCCAAACTTGATGAGGGTGTCGGATAAATTGCCGATGAATACATCATGCGCTCATCCAAAAATAATGCATACATCGCATTACCAATATCATAATGGGCTAAAATATTGGATTTTGCGTTGCGTTTATCATTATGCCGATTGCGGTGTTGGCGGTGTTCCCAGCGTTTGGTCAAATTGGCAAATTTGGCTTCGATGGTATTGATGAGGGTCAAATTGCGGGCAATCAAGCGTAAAAATGCTGTTAAATCATCGGCTTGCCATAAGCCATCAATATAATCATCAGCAAACGCAATTGAACCGCCTGTTAATAGGTGTTGATACACCTGCGGTGAATGGATGGTGAGTGTCACTGCTAGAGGATGATTGCCAATTTGTTCTCCTAGCGTTCGTTGCGTATCGGTCACTGGTGACTGTGTTAGAGGCTCAGTATCCATCACCCTAACACCAAAGGTTTTATGAGTCGCTGCCTTAGTCGCTACATTGTTAGACTGATGAAAGGTTTCAATCACGGTTAGATGACCCTGTTTGAGCTTTGATAGCAATAAAAATATTATTTGCCGCGCTGCTTTTGCCGCACTTTGTTGAACAGGCGTGAGCAGATGGTCAACAATTGGGTAGGGTAGATAGTCCGTAAACGAGCGCCGCTTGGCTAAATCGGATTGACGGCGTTTCACCAAGGTCTCCTTACCATTTGATGGGTAATTTGACGGGTGAGAGGTTGCAGTGTTTTTATCCTCTAAAGAAGATGGTGTCATAGTCAATTCCCATAAAAAATTTCAGTTAACTATTGGGGTAAACGTTGGTTATAAGCTTGATAAGGGACACGTTTTAGCACGTATAATTTAAAAGCCTGCCAGTAAATTTGCAGTAATGATGTGGCACTCATCCATGGTCGGCGCTTAATTGCCGTTATCACCGAAGCCTCGTCCAATTGAACGCCTTTTAGACTCACGCCTGCATTAAACACTTTGCCGCGGCTATCTGTCAGTCCAATATCAATCACAACATCAAAGCCATTTTGCTCGGGATTGTCATTTGCCGATGCATAGCGTTTAGGGTGAATCTCAACACGCCAATGATATTGCTGATTGATGGGATTAAAAGGCGATACATGAAAACCTTTGTCATGTTGGTACAAGGTCTTTTCACCTGCGAGTAAAAAACCATAGTAATGGCGTTTGTTCCAAGGGGTGTTAGAGACTTCTGCCAAAAAATGGCTTGGCTGGTGGTTCTCATCAAAGCCAATATAAAAATTGACAGGGCTAAAATACCAACCCATATTACGTAACACGACCAAAGCCACCACCTCGCCAGTCGGCTGACTGCCAGTCAATTGCTGCCAAGTTTGTTGGGCTTTGACCAATAAACTAGCCGATGGCGCAGGTTGTCCTAACGAAGCGGTTAGGCGGTTATCTAAAGAGGGGTCTAATCGATTGATAGCAAAATAATCTTCTTGATGGAATTGATAAAGCGCCCAATGGTGCTGCGATAGCAGAGGGAGAGTCAATGATTGTTGCAGCGATTTTTTCAGCCATTTTTTTTTCAGCCATTGGGGCAACCATGTTGGCACATGACTGGCGCTCATATTTACATTAGGTAATGGATTGTCCGCTAGCTGGGTTAAATTGACCGCCCAAAACCGATAGGGGTAATGAAATTCATGAGGGGTAGGGAGTTGTCTGGCATGCCAAGTCATACCTTGCAGGATTTGATGGGCAAATGTCATGATGATTTACCTTTGAGGGGTGTTGCACAAACCATCATGCGCTAGGTTTTGGCAAAACGCATGGTTGGTCGTGGCGGTTACTTGCCGTCGTTGCACCACCAAGAGTTTTTTGTCAGCGTGGCTTGGTAACTTTGATACGGTAAATTTTGCCGACGGTTTGCTGGGCTTATTGCTTAGCTTAGACAGCCGTTTGATTTGTGCAGCGGTTGAGGCAGCTGTGATATTGGTAGTGACTAAAATGTCGATATCCACCCCCAAACTTTGGCATACCCGCAAGCCACTTTTTACCCCATCTTCATGAAACCCATTAAACCAATAAGCACCACAAAAATGGGTATGCCGCTTCGCTGAAATTTCATGCCAGCGTTTTTGGGCATCGGTCATTTTGTTGTCATATACAGGGTGGCGATAATCCACACGTTTGATAACATGCGCCTCATTAATCGGCGTATTAAGCGTCACCAAATAGTTATGTTTTGCCGTCAATCGTTCAAGGATATTCATGTGATACGTCAATATAGGTTTTTGGTCAGCCACGCGCGCGGTGGGTTTATCTATCGCGTAATTCCAACTTGCCCAAGCCAGCGGTTTTTTGGGTAGAACTTGGGTGTCAGTATGCAAAACCGCTTCGTTATCTGTATACTCAAAAGCCGCTAAAATAGCCGATTCTGTCTCAGTGATATCAGCTAGTAGACGTCTTGCGACATCGGCATGGCAAGCAAATACAACGTCATCAAACACTTGGGTCTGACACTTACCTTGATGAATAAATTCAATGCTAACGCCATCCTTGCCACGCGTGACCGATTGCACGGGGGTATTGATATACAGGGTTGTACCTGCTGCTGCAAGCCGAGTGATTAAGGCATTGACGTATTGCTTTGAGCCGCCCACCAAGGTAAACCACTGTGGACGATTGACCACATCTAGCAGACCATGATTATCAAAAAACTGGGCAAAAAAGAGTAGGGGAAAACGCTTGGCGTCATCCATTCCCATCGACCATATCGCAGATACCATCGGCACCAAGTAGTTGGTTTTAAACAACTCGCCATAGTCATGACTGTCTAAATAATCCCCGAGTGTTTGCTCGCTTAAAGCTGCTTGCTGCATTTTATCGGCTTGGCGAAAATTTGCTAATAGTGATTTGATCTCGCGATTAAAGCGTAAAATCTGCTGAACAAATTGCCAAAATCGGGGGCTTAGCACATGGCGACGCTGAGAAAATAGACTGTTTAAAGTGTGACCATTGTATTCAAAATTAATATAAGTATTTTTAACTGAAAAACTCATCTCAGCTTTTTGAAATGGCACGTTGAGTTCATCAAGCAGGCGAATAAAATTGGGGTAAGTACGCTCATTAAATACAATAAACCCTGTATCGATAGCGACTTTTTCGGTTGATGGTTTAAAAGGATTTTTAAAAGGTGAGCGCTCGGTAACAGTGACATCCAGCGTATTGACATGCCCACCTAGATAATCATTGCTTTCAAACATCGTCACTGCATGACTGTCTTTGAGATAATACGCACACGTTAGCCCTGATACACCACTGCCAATAATGGCAATCTTTGGTGTGGTAATATTTGGCTTAGTAGGCTTGGCTGCTATAGGATTAGCCACCACAGTCTTGGGGACTGTGTGATTAGAGCGCGGGGATTTTTTTGTAAACACTGCCATGTGCGGATATACCTTTAAAGCCAAGTCAAATGATTAACAAGTCAAATGATTAAGTCGTATGAGAAAGTTTTGAACCCACAAAATGCCATACTGTATCAGGTAACTTTGCCAATAGCTTTAAGGGCTGTACCAATGTCTGCGGAAATTCAATGATATTATCATCATTGGCAATCCCGTGTTGAATGGCTTGGCTGGCTTGCTGTACAGTTTGCAAAAAAGGCATTGGAAAGTCGTTCTGCAGCGTCATCGGCGTTTTGACAAAGCCCGGCACTACCAAAGCCACTTTGACCCCATAAGGTTGCAGGCTCATTTGCAAGGTTTTGCTCAGATAATGGATTGCCGCTTTTGAGCTACCATACCCCTCTGCACGCACAAAGGGCACCAAAGCAGAAGCCGAGCCGACGGTGACAATTTTACCTTTAGTTGCCTTGAGGGCAGGTAGTAGCGCTTCGATTGCATGGACTAACGAGCCGTAATTTGCGTTCATCACCCTCATGATAGACCGCGAATCAAAGTTTGGCATGTCAATATATTCGCAAACACCTGCTGCCGCGATGAATAAATCCAGCGTTTTAATGTCGCTAAAAGCTTGCATCACGGCATCATACTCGGTTAAGTCAAGCTGAATCGTTTTTGCTCCCATCGTTGCCAATGTGTGCAAAACATCGCTGTTTCGACCCACCGTATACACCTCATGACCTTGACTTAGATAATCCATTGCCAACTGTAAACCGATGCCTGAGGTTGCACCTGTAATGACGATGGATAAAGGCTTTGAGGGATTGGAGGTTGGCATCATAGCGACTCAATATAACAACTCAATACAAAATTTTGAAAACGACTTACCGCATACTATAAAAGAGTAGCGGATGGTTGGCAATAGGTTTTATACTATTTAGTATAAAAATATAATTATTAGTATATAATCAAATAATAAGTATCATAAAAACATTTGTAGTATAATATTAGCTAATTTTTAACCTCATAAATATTAGAAACCTGAAAAACATTAGAAACTTGTGATGAAAAAGTTAACGTTTAAACAGCGAATGATGCTAGAGCGTGAGTCGCTGATTATTGAAACGGTCAACCATTTGTTAGCCACCAAAGGCTATGACGCGATGACCGTCGATGAGATTGCTGATACGGTGGGCATTGCCAAGGCGTCATTGTATCGACATTTTCCCAGTAAAGAAGCGCTAGGCATGGCGGCGCTGGTTGATATCATGCATAAAGCGCTTGAGATCATCAATCAGCTAAACGCGACCGACCAAACCGCCATCGATAAGCTTAAAGCGCTGACACAGTGGGCGATGCGACTAAAACTGGCGCAAAAAATGCCGAATCTACCGAGTGAGAACTCCCAGCTGCGCGAGCTGCTAATTGCCAATGATGATTACACCAACAACTTGGTGATGTTGTCAGATAGCATCGGTGAATGGATTGAGCAAGCGCAAGCAGAGGGGAAGTTGCAAAGCAATATACCAGGACTGGCAATTTTATACACCTTGTATGCCAGAGCTTGTGACCCTGTACTGGGGTTTTTACGCTCATCTCAGCTGTATGACGATGATGAGATTATCACTATCGTGACCCGCACGTGTTTTGAAGGGTTAACCTAGATTAAGCTAACGCAGACCACTAACAATAAATAGCCAAAAATCCAAGACAGCGTAGAAAAAAAGTAGAAAAGTATGAGTAATTTTGTGATTCATCGTGAGCATGGCATCAGTAAAGCCCAAGCCTTTGGAATAACCGAAGACTGGATTGTCTCAGCAGAAAAAGACTATAAAATGCATTGCGATGTAGTGCGCAGTGATGAGCAAATACGCGTCAACTTTTCTCGTGCCGGTGTGACAGGTACGTTAACAGTAGATGATAAGGTATTTGATATGCAAGCAAAGCTTGGGTTTTTATTCAAAAGTTTTTTGCCGCTGATAGAAAAGACAGTGAACCAAAATCTTGATAACGCATTGCAAGCTGTGAAAGACCGTTAGCATATACAGTGAGCTGAGTGGCAGTTAGCGTTTAGTTTAAATTATTTTATTTAACATAATATACATTATGCGAAATAAAAGCTATCGGCGTCAAAAATGGTATATATGGCATAGTGATTAATTTAATGATGAAATGACAATTAGCAGCAAAACCATTTGCATTTATCAATCAATAATGAGTAGTATGCTCACTCAATTATTTATTTATTGTTTATCATTAAAATCGCCAAGGATTTATCATGATTGGATTTATTGCCCGTCACAGTACGATTTTTATGCCATTGTTTGGCGTGATTGGATTTATATTTCCTGACTTGTCGCATTTTGTCCTTGGGCTTCTGCCGCAGATTTTATTTTTCTTGATGTTCTTTACTTTATTGGGCATTGACCAAACCCAGCTGATTAGACGCATGACGACCCAATATGTTTGGGGATTTGCCATCTTCCAAAGTGCGCTGATGAGCTTGGCGATTACCTTGATTGCTTATTTACTGGGTGTCCGTGGTGATTTGTTGTTGGCTATCGCTGGGCTGTCAGCCACCGCACCGCTATTTGGTACGGGCGCCATTGTGAATGCAGTGGGTTTTGATGCACTATTAGCCATGGCAAAAACCATCACAGCCACGTTGGTCATGCCTATTAGCTTACTGGTCATATTGTGGTTACTTGGCAGCAAGGACGCCCATTTAGACTTTGTCCTGTATATTAAGCGGTTGTTGATTTACATTATCGCCCCCATGATTTTGGCGGTTGCGGCACGGCAATATATTCCCCGTGATAAGCTCAATACTTATTATCCAAAAATTGCCAAGTTTAACATTATTCTACTGATGATGTTTCCGCTTGGATTGATGTCGGGCTTTAGACATACCTTTGACACCAACCCCATGCAGGCGTTAAGCTTGTTTGGTTTGGGCACTGCCTTGTCGTTAGTATTTTACTTTTCTGCTTATTTTTTATACCGCCGCTTTGGCTATGAAAACGCCATTATCTCTGCGCTGGCTTGCGGTGGTCGCAATGTGTTATTGGCGTATACCATCACCACGCCGTTTATGGGTGCGATGTTTTTACCGCTGATTGGCGCGTACCAATTGCCTTCATTTTGCTTGCCGTTATTGGGTAAAAAAATGGTCAAATGGCATACTATCGACAGCCAAGCCAGCCTAAAATAATGCAGATGTTCAATCCGTTTGATTTATTCGTATGCTAACGTTTCAACTCAATCTTCTGCCACAGTTATCATCACAAGCCTTGCATGGCATTTTTAAGGCGCGCTGTGATGTTTTTGTTGTAGAGCAACATTGCGCTTATCCAGACATTGATGACACAGATTTGCTGTGTTGGCATTTACAGGGTTTTATTGATAATAGTCTGGCGTGTTATGCGCGGATTATCCCACCTGATTATCATTATTTGGGTTATGTCGCGATTGGTCGCGTGTTAACGGTTGGCGATTTTCGCGGTCACCATTATGGGCGTGATTTGATGCAAAAAGCCATTGAAATTTGCCAGCAATACTACCCTAGCCAGCCGATTTTTATCGCCGCTCAAACTTATCTGATACACTTTTATCAATCTCTCGGCTTTTGTATACAAGGTGACTGTTACCTTGAAGACGGCATTGAGCATGTCAATATGATATGGGAAGGCAAACATGATGCATAACCGTGCTGATTATCGGCTATATTTGGTCACAGATCGCAATTGCCTGCAACAGCAAACGCTTGAACAAGCCGTTGAACAAGCGATATTGGGCGGCGTGACATTGGTGCAGCTTCGAGAAAAAGCGATTGCTAGCAAAGAGTTCTATGAGCGCGCGCTGCGTATCAAAGCGATTTGCCACCGCTATAACGTACCATTACTCATAAACGATCGTGTCGATATTGCCCTAGCAGTCGAGGCAGATGGGGTGCATATCGGTCAAAGTGATTTGCCTTGTGGCGTGGTTCGGCAAATTTTAGGCAAGGATAAAATCATTGGGGTTTCCGCGCGCACCGCCCAGCAAGCCATCCAAGCGCAAGCAGACGGCGCAGATTATTTGGGCGTTGGCGCGATGTTTGCCACATCCACCAAACAAGATGCCCAAACAGTTACCATAGCGAGCTTAACGCAAATACGACAAGCGGTAACCCTTCCGATTGTCGCCATTGGTGGTATCAATCACACCACCCTGCCCGCCTTACAACAAGCACTGAAAGCTGCCGAAACGTCCACTGATGGTGTGATTGACGGCGTGGCAGTCGTTTCTGCAATTTTGGGGCAAAAAGATATCAAACTCGCCAGTGAACAGCTTAAAAAAATGATAAAAATCAAATAAATCAATCACTTAGATTTTTATCAGCCGTAGCTGACTATCAAAACGCCTTGCTTGCTGGGTAATAGGGTCAATAAACGCGATGGATTTTGCCAACAGTTGCAAAGGCTTCGTAAAATCGCTACTGCCTTGGGTCTTGACAGTCTTGACAGTGGGATAAAAATTGTCATTTAACAGCGGCATACCTAAACTTGCCATATGCACCCGCAACTGGTGTTTTTTGCCTGTCACCGGGGTTAATCGGTATAAGCTAAACGCCCCGTTATTTTCAATCAATTCAATCATAGTGTGCGCATTGGGCTCACCTTGGGCGGTCTTGGTCAAAAAAAACGGCTCGCCACGCTCAAGTCTGGAATGGATGTGAAAAGGATAACTTAAATCGCTGCGAGTCGGTGCTATGGCATGGTAAGTTTTGTGTATGTGTCTATCGGCAAACAGCGCATGATAGCAAGCTCGGCTACTTGGATTAACCGATAATAACATCACGCCTGCCGTATCCTTATCCAACCGATGCAAAGGTGAAATATCATTCACGGCTAACTGCTGTAAGTCTGGATGATTTCTTAATTTGGCTAGCAGGGTTTGGCTGACATAGCGACCTGACGGTGTAACGGGTAAAAAATGCGGTTTATCGACCACCAGCAAATGTCCATCCAAATGAAGAATATTGGGCTCAAATGGAATGATAGGCTCATTCTCAACCTGCCTATAGTACAAGATGGTTTGCCCTGCCAAATAGGGCGAATCTTGTTTAAGTGGCTCACCACGCTCAAGGCTAATTAAACCGCTGTCAAATCGTCGTTGCCAGCTTGCTAAACTAATATGAGAAAAATGCGCTGCCAAATAATCGATAAGCCGCCCACCCATATACGACTTATCATGGGGTAAATATAACTTACTGTGTTTTATGCCGCGCTCTATCATGTTAAATCTATCATCTTAAAAAATCACTTTATCGATATTGTTTTAGTTTACGCCCATTTAATGGGCTAACAACAACTGCACAGTTATCGCATGATTAATGCTTAGCACATCATTGGGCAGCAAAACATCATGTTGTTTGATAGGTTGACCGTTTCGGCTAATGCTGATATTGGGGTCAATCTCATCAATCAGCAGCTGTCCTTGAGATTCGACAATTGCAAAATACACGCCACTGGCAAGCTTTAGGTCATTGGCGGCAAATAGACGTAAGGCATGCGCGATTTGTGCCTCGCGACTGGCAAACACAATCGGAAACTCGCGTACTTTTTGTTGGTGCTCCCCTAGCCCATCCACAGATTTTATGGTCAAAACAATCTGCTGTGGATTTTGGTTCAACTGCGGCAGTTTGCTTTGCGCTTGGCGTGGCGCAGTACTAGCAGCACTAAAAGCCGGCGGGTTTGCTGCGATATGATGATTTGAGTTTGGCTGTGCCTGAGTCTGAGTCATGAATTTAACACCCAGTTTAATCTCATTGCTAAACACCTCACCTTTTTGCAAGCGTGCGTTGTCAGTTGGCGTGGCTGGCACTTTGGCTTTTAACCCAAATTGCGCTTCGTCGGACAAGCTTACCCCAATTGTGGCAAGCTTGGGTTTTAATACCTCATAGCCGTAGGATACCAAATCAATGGCATCATGCGGGGTATGGGTGGATTCGTGGGCATGATTAAAACTGTTAAATAACTGCTCTACCATCGCGGTTGTCAGTCCATCATTGGATTTTAAGGTGATTTGAGTAATGACTTGGGATTTATCCACCCATTGTTTTGCCGCTGCCATAATCGCATCGGTCAATAAATCTTGGTACGGCTTGGCTGATTTTTGGATGTTTGGCAACACAGTTATCATCGGTTTGGGCGCAGCTTTTGTCGTTTGCACTGGTGGTTGCACCCTCGTAGGTTGTTGTGGCTTAGAGGATACAGATGGCATAGGCTCGGTATTCACCAGTGGCGGCTGTATCGGCGCAACCATAGGCACTGGATTGGGGGTTGAAGGCGGTATTGTTGGCTGCACAGGCGTTTGATAAGCTTGAGCAGGCTGTGATTGTGGCGAAACAGGTATTGCGGCTGAAGGCACGGGTGGCTGAATGGGTTCTGGCAAAGTTAATTGTGTGCGCTCAGGGTAGAATCCCGCCTCGGATTTTTCTTCAACAAAACGTGGAATCAGTCGCCCTAACAGGCTTTGATATAGACTGGGTTTTTCGTCTTCATCATCTAGGGCATAGCCGTCAAGCCGTTGAATCAACAAAACGACCGAATTATCTGCTTCGCTCGCTGTGTCGTCGTCATCCGCTGTTTGGGCGGCATGGGTTTTAATCGGCAAAATATGAATATCAGGCATGGTGTATTTGAGCGATTGGGTAAATTGTCGGTAGCTTTCCGCCATTTTCTTATTGGCAGTGATATCAAAACTCGTCGGCACGGAGAGCTGAACACTCACACGTTGTAAGTCATCAATGGCGGTGGTGTATAGGCTAAAGAAATTTTCCATTTCATCAAACACATCGCTTGGGTGTTTGTCGTCAATGATAAAACGGTGATTGGTGGTGATGTAAGCCATAATTTACTCTTAATGGTGAAATTTTTTATTGATGGGTTTGTGTTTTTTTAACAGCTTGCGTAGCATCAGTCACTGGACTAGCCACTGAATCAACCAGTGGGTTGGCGTTTGCAGGACGGCTAATCGCTGAGATTTGATACATCTGTTTGGCCAATATCATGCCGGCTTGTACCGCTCGATTAATGCCATCGCGGGGGTCATCGACCAAGCCATTTTTAGTCCAGTTACGCTCAACCAATACTGCTACCGCTTTATCCCATTTGCCATTTTTATCTTTTAACCCATAGACAAACCATTTATACGGACGAGCATAACACGCCACCGATGGCTGAGTTTTGCCTGCGCGAATGTCCGCATTGTTACACAGATTTGCCACCATACTGGCGGTGACATTGGGGGTATAAAAGCTGCGACCGTTTTGGCGGGTTGGATAGTTAAAGCCGGGCGTGCCTGTTTTGCCCACTATCACGCCCTGTGTCCATGCACAGCTACCAATCGCTTGGTTACAGGCAGCAAAAGCTGTGCCGTTGCCGCCGCCCAAGCCTGTGCCTGCTAGCAGCGTACCTGATAATAAATTGAGCGCACCACGGGCGTCCGATTGGTTGATACCCAGTGGCATGGCGCCGAGTTGGCTGGTAGCTGTGGTCAATGTCTCTTGACTTTGGGCATCGCCTCGCCAGGCTTTAGGACGCAGCGGAATTTGATTGACGCCCCACAAATCCTCAATCAAATGCACGCCGCGACGCTGGGTCGCGCCATTATCGGCAATCAGCAGATTGGCAAACATATCCGACACACCCAGTACCGAGGTTTTGGCATTACCTGCGCCAAACACTTGGTTCATGCTGGCATTGAGCATATCGCCCCCTTGACGACATGCCCCATTCATACGTCCGCCATTGGCTTTGACACAGCTTGCCACTTGGCTTTCGGTAAATTGTAATTGCTTGGTGGTGTAATCTTGCTTGCCATCGGTGAGCAGTACGCCTGAAAAATAGCGGCTTTGTAGCATCGGGTCACTATTGTAGGCTTTACCAAACAATAAATCTTTAAATCCGCAATTCACTCCCCCTTTATCGGCACAATTTACACTCCAGCCCATGTCATCACTGGCTTTTTTAAAGGCGGGCATACCTGGGCAAACGCCTTGTCGGTCACGTTGCAATGACATCGCACTGGTCGTGCGGTAACAATATAAAAAATTCGCCACTTTTTCGGTGGATGAGCTTGCCATCACTTGTTTGAGATATTGCGCTTCAGGGGTTTGCATATTTTTAAACCGTGGATTAGCGCGTACCAGTGCCAATGCTTGTACGGTTTTAACGGTCGAACCTGGGTACACGGTTTGGTATAACGCATGGTTCATGAGGTTTTGCTTGCTCCAGTCTTTTTTCCACAGTATCGGGCAACCTGTGGGCTTAATCGTGGTATCGCCATTATCGGCACGGTAGCAGTTGGAGTCAGCGCTAGCAAGGGCAAGCACGCCTTGGGTTTTGACGTCAATCACCGCGATACCGATACTGCGTACCAAGGCGTTCTCATACATGCCACCCGCGACGTTTTGCAACGCAGGCGACAGCACGCTATCACAGTCCGTGCCATTGGGGTTATTGGTGACACAATCCGCTACTTGCTGGGCGGTGGTCTGTACAGCGGGATCCAGGGTTAACGCCATGTTGTAGCCGATTTTGATATCCGAGCCATCGATATTGATACTATTGATTGGCGGTGCCGTGAGTTTTTGCCACCAGCTGCGTTGATCATTTTTTTGTTGGTAGCTTTGATAAGCGTCCAATAACTGACGGTCAAAATGGCTGGCGTGAATGTTGGACAATTCGCTATACATCAACCCTAGATTGGTCGGTAAAGCAACCTCGGTTTTGCTGGTGGAGGCAATCCGTTTTTTCGGGTCTTGCGTGGGTTTGTCTTGGAGGGTTTGCAGCACGCCATTGGCTTGGTTTTGAATATCGTTTTTGGCTTTATTAAAAGCATTGTTGGGGTCAGATGATGGTGCATTTGGTAAAGTCGCCGCCCCTGTCAATGATTTAGCCAACAAGGATTTGACCGACATCGGAATCAATCTAGGGTTGTTACAAAGCTGGGTTAATGGGTCAACGTCACCTGTGTCAGTCATGGTATTGCCACGACTATCGACGTACAGGTAGCCTGTTTGATTGTCCGCCGTTTTGGCAGTTTTGATGTACACACAGCCCGGTAGCCCATACCAAGGGTTGGTTTGGGTGAGCCAATTGGTTGGCATATGGGCGACATTGGGGTCGTTTTGGTTGCGGCGATTGGGCTGTTGTTCTCGCCATTGTAGTTGCAACAATCGCTCAGGGCTGGCAAGCGTTTTTAGCGCAAAGGCTAACGCGTCTTCGTTGATATGTTGCTCACAGGCTTGTTGCCAAAGGCTGGCAGTTTGCAGTTGGTATTGGTTGGCTAGACGTTTTTGCTGATACAAGCTGAGCAGACTTTGATTAACTCGGTTGATACTGTCGGTAAAACGGGCTTGGTTTTTGGGCTGCATTAAGTCGCACGTTTTGGCAGGCGTGGCGTTGACCGAAGTTGATAGATTAGCGTTTGCACTTTGGGTATTAGTATTTTGGCTGTTGGCTTGGTTGACCACATCCGCCATACCCAGATTATCGACGACAAGTGACACGGCGTTTTCATTCGCCTCTGCATTGTACGTGGTATTTGAGGCGGTTAAGGGCGAGAGATACCACGCCAGCCAGCCGATAAGGCCGACAACAAACACCACCAAAATTACTTGTAAGTTGGTCAAAATGGTTTTGTAAAGCGCTTGAGAAACCCGAAAACTGGCAACTTTACCGTCGTTTTTGATTTTTTTGTTACTATTTTTTGTTTCAGTTGCTTGCGTATTGTCGGAGGTATTGGCAGGCGTGGCTGTTTCTTCAATCTCTGTGGTTGAATCAGTGACATTATTATCTTGTGGTAAGATGTTAGAATCTATGTTTTGAACAGTTTCTAACTTGCCACTGTTCATAGTTTCTTGACTGTTTTCGTCTTTCGGGGTTTGGTTTTCGGTCATTTTGAACCTTTAATTTTTGCAAGCCTTACTAAAATTTGACGTTTCTACAATTGGATAAGTTATTGAGCATACGGTTTATGGTTTATTGCCGTCCAACATCAGCTTTGGCTGAAACAGCGCCAAACTGAGCATAATACTATTGAGCCATAAATTACTGGTGCCATAACTTAAAAACGGCAAGGTCACCCCCGTGAGCGGTAAAATTCCTAAATTCCCTGAAATGGTGACAAGTGCCTGAAACACCGTAATCACCACCCACAGCAAAATCACCCACGCCAGCAAAAAATAACCACCCGATAACAGCCGTGATTTCATCTGCTCACTGGCGAACGCCATCTGCTGACGGGCAATCAGTACCAGCCACGCAAAATACACCATCATCAGCACCACACTTGCCCCGATACCCACCACTGCCATCACCGAGGTAATCGTATAGTCACTTTGCATTTGTAGCGGCACGCCCTGACAGCCCGACAAATGGCTGTTTGTTAAGTGATAACCACACCACGGAATATCGCCAAACCCATAGCCTATCATCGGCACACTATCGCGAAACCAATGCAAAATCGCCATCTGATCGTTGCTCGCCACAAACGGATTGACCCACGCATTGACCCGCTCGGCAGTACGCGCATCAAACCCGCTTAAATTCACCAACACCATCATCAGCAAAAGCAAAATCGCGGTACTCGACAACACGCCCAAAATGTAACCCCGTCCGCCCATTTGGAAAATTTTGTTGGATAGCGCCACGCCCACCAAAAAGGTAAACAAAAACAAAAATACCAGCATGGTGCCTTTTTCATTGGCAATACCCAGTGCGATAAATGGCAACACCACCGCAAAAGCAAGCAGCAGGGTCATTTTTTTGGAGCGGAAAAACAGATGATTAATCAAGCCGCGTTGGTTAATCGCCAAAAACACGCCCAAAAACACCATCAGCCAAATTTTTGACAGTTCAGCGACTTTCGCACTGTCACTGTGAATCAACACTGCCAAGCCCAAATAGCCCACCGCAAAGGCAAGTAGCCACACACGCGCTTTAGTCATCGCCGATTTAACATTGCCCCAACTGCTGTGTAGTAAGTTATTGGCAACGAGGATTTTAAGCCCCCAACTCAGCAAACTGCTAATCGGGCGAGCCAGGCTAATAAACACAAAACACCAAAACAAATCTTTGAAATGATTGAGGAAAATATAACGTAGTGACAAATAACTACGGGTGCTTAAATCAAATAAAATCATCAAGCCAAAGGTGGCAAAGCCTACAAACAACGGATAAATCCACATAGATGACAGCATGGCACGGTTGTCGGGGAATTTTTCCATCAACCGACGTATGGGCGAAAAAATCGTCAATACACTCAGTAGCACGCCGACGCAAAACAGCACGCCCCCCACCATCATCGGCAATATCACCGTATGGCTAACACCCGCAATGACCAATCCCCACACAGTGATGGCTATTGGCAACACTTCTAGCCAGTGCTTACGCCGCGACAGCCATAGCAAGCCCCATGTCACCCATGACCAAATAAACACTTGAGCGAGCATTCCCCAATGGGTGGGCGTGCCAATTAACGGCAGTAAATTGTTCGCTTGCAGGGCTTTTTGTTGGTTGTTATTAGCGTCATAGATACTGGCAACATCATTTGCTGATTGATTTAACAGTTTGGCAATAGCAGGCTGATTGCTAAACAAGCGATTGTAGGCAAAACGTCGATTGCCATCGGCGACCGCAAGCATTGACACGGCAAAATTAGCTTGGTCGGCAGGGGATAATTTATCGGTTTTTACCGCCATTAGGTTGTTTAAACTATCGAGTTGCCCACTAGCGTTAAGGTGTAGCCAATCTTGGCGATTGCTGAGTTTATCGCCACCCAAATTCACTTCGGTTTCATTTTCAACCAGCTCGGTTTGGCGTTGCTGTTTGCCTTGGGCTTGCCATGCGGCCGCTAAGGCTTGTTGGGTTTTGGTAAAATGTTGCTTTGCCTCACTCATTAATTGTGCGGGCTGACTGGCTTGGGCACAGGCTTGAGTCATGCCATAATTGGGGTCATTACGGTTGTCATACAGATTAGTAATGACATTGTCGCCACAATATTTGCTGAGCAGTTGCGGTTTGGCGATGCCTTCAGTATAGCTGGTGAGTTCGAGTTGATAACGCTGCAGTTTGGGTGAATGGGCGTAATCTGCCAGTAAAAATGCGCCAATTAACAGGAGCCATACCACCGCTAAAATTATGATTTCGCTCAACGTTTGCGCTTTGGCGTTAGGTTTTTTGCTGGCTTTTGTACGACTCACTATGTTTAGCATGGGGTTTTCCAAATTGATTAACTTTTTTTATTGCTATCCCTGTTTAAAAATTAATTGGGGTCATACAACACCACCGTACGCGCGATTAAATCATGCAGCGTTTGTTTACGGGCGGTAAACCACATCAAAAAACCAAATGGCAATAAGATAAGCTTTAAGGTTTCGCGGATTAACGCATGGAAAAAATTAACCCGTTGTCCCTGCATACCAAACACCCACATACCCATAATCACCTTGCCCACCGTTGCTTGTCGTCCCAAACAGGTCAATAACGTCATATAAAATAAATAAAATCCATACGCTATCAAGGCAAGCGTTTGATCGGTAAACCCACGAATGCCAAGCTGGGGTAAAATCTGTGGCAACAATAATTGATAAGCCAATCCCAATAATAAACTGACTAACGCTAAATCAAATAGATAAGCCAATGCGCGGCGCACAAAACCTGCATACAGCATGGTATAAGCAGGCTTGCGAGTCTGTAGCGCGGTTGAAGGCAGCTGACTGACAGCTGGCGTTGGGTATTGGCTAGGTTGCTGTGGCTGTACTGCGGGAGCGACATAATGTTCGGGCTGGGTCACCTGAGAGGGCTGAGGCGCGTTATAGGCACTGTCATAGGCATTATAGCCACTTGACTGTACAAACGAATTCGCTTGCTGCGGCTGAGTATGATTATCAGATTGTTGCGCAAACTGACGACTGCCACAATTTGGGCACATAACCGCAGTTTTTGGTAATTTTTGACCACATTGTTGGCAGACAATAATCATAGATGTTTACTACCCCATTTTCATATTTTCAATTTGATAAACTAATTTGACGATCCAACGACCCAGTTATATGGCGGCAAACACTCAGCGGGCACAGGATTGGCGCCGCTGCTGTTTTGCTGGTCGATAATGGCTAACACTTTCTCGGCGATGGGTACTAGTTCTGGATAGGTTTGCGGATAATTTAACATGTTTTGGCAACGTTTTTGTTGATCGTCCGTGGTATAAAACTGTGCCAATAACGACCCCACCGCGCCTTTGTCATCACTCGCTTGCAGTGCCATTGCCGCTGCCAATTCAATCATATAAGTATTGGGGTATTTGCTGCTATCACGCGGCGTTTGTAGCGCATAAAGCAAAAAAGATTTGCTATAAGGATAGTTATTTTTAAATAAATAATAAGCGAAATTGGCGGCATATTCGCCTTGGTTGGGATTGTATTTGACTGCTTGCGCTTGAAGATAAACGGCGGCTTTTGGGTCTTTTTTGCGCCAGTAATAGCTTTTTGCCGCTTCATTGAGTTGTTTGGCGAGCGTTTTATTCGTGGGCTGCTGTTTAAAATAGCCCATATCCGCGTTGCGAAAGGCTTCAAGCGAGTATTGCTTTGTCGCATTAATATCTTGGCTGTAACCGAGCTCTTGCAGCTGTTTGAGCGATGGCTCGGCAAACTCACCCACCTTGACTACGTTATCAAAAAACTCAGGGCTAATACCGAGCGTGTCTTGATACAGCTTGGCTACGCTAGTTTGCGACGAGGAAGAAAAAAAGCCATTTTGCGCTTTAAGCGCTTGCGTCATAGTGGTTTTTGCAGTCGGCAGCGATTTGATGATGGTGCTGTAACTATTTTGGCTTTTTGGTTTTTTTTGTGAATTATCATCGGTACTTGCCGCTTTGGTATTATCGGACTGATTGGTAGTGGCGGATTGATATGTTGTGGGTGTTGAGGCGGATTTTAACCTTGATACGCCATAGCCACCGATTGCCACTAGGCCAGCAATCATCGCTATCAGCCACCCTTTAGAGGGCTTTTTGACAGATACCTCACCGGTAGAAGTTGTATACGGTGGCGTAATGGATGTCGCCTCTGTAGTATCAGTGTGATGCGCAGGTTCCGTTATCGTATCTGCCATTGTATCTGGCATCCCCATTGAATGAGTCGCCGGTGTTTGGGTCGCGTCATCGACTGCACCCCCTGCACCCCCTGCATTGACTACATTGATGGGTTGGCTCGGCGTGACCCTGTGACTGTTAGCCTGAGTATTGAGCGATTGCTCAAGGCGACGATTGTTTGCCAATGTTTCATCATCCATCAAACCGCTCAAAGGCGCGCTTGGCTGATGATTTGGGTGATTTTCGGCAGTGGACGCTACAGAAGCACGGGTGGGCGGAGTTTGCCAGACGCTGGTTGTCGCTGCAGCGCTGATGGCGGGTACAGGTGTGACGGGCGTGGTTAACGGGTTATTGGGTACGGTTAAAAACAGACAGCGATGACAGGGTTTACCGACAAAATGAATGTGGCTGGCATCATTGGGATAATTTTCACACACTTTAAACTGGCGGTGTTGAACCAATCCGCGTAGATGATTTTCCCACTCGGCGGCGCTTGGACGATCAGTTGGATGGGTGGATAAAAAAGCTTTATCAAACATCGCACGGGTTTGGTCATCCCAACACACATGAATGCTATTTTTTAGCGGAGCAATCTCTGGATTTGGCTGCAAGCCGTAGGCATACAGCCGCTCTTTGATAAATTGGTCGGTGTTGCGATGGGCGGCATTTTTTAATCGGTCTGACACCGGGATAAAATAAAAAGGATGAATACCATTGTTTAAAATTTTAAACAGCTCAATCGCCAGTACAAAACGGTCGTGTTTTTCATCCAACAAACCAATATCTTTGTGTTCATGATATTCAGGACTGGTCATTTCAGGGGAGATTACAGGACTGGGATAAACGCTGCCATCACTGCCAGTAATACGATAGCTATCACAGTCGATAAACCCAACGATAAAGCCTTTATAATCATCATCCATGCCCGTGCTTGGCTCTGGCATCAGGCGCATATTGGCTTCTTTAAAATCAATAAAGGCATGCCCATGACCATGTAAATCCGCCATCAAGGCGCTAATATTGGCACACAGCTGCACGCGATAATTGAGACTCTGCTGATACGCAGTCAGTTTTGCCGCTTCTCGTGGGTACATAAAAGGATTGAGCGATAACGACCTATCAAAGTCCAGCTCTGGCATGGCATAGCCAATGAGCTCATCATGCTCGCCGACAATCAGATGTCTCACCCAAGCAAACTGGGTATACCCTACCCCATTAATCACTTCATAAATATGCTCAGGCGGGCGCGCCATCATGGCTTGTAGTTTGGCAAGGCTGGGGTTTTTGGGATCGGTGGGATTTTTAAAGATTTTTGCCACCAAATTGCCCGTGCCAAACAGATTACCAAGACGGTAGACAATGCCCATACCGCCCGAGCCGATCTCATGAGAGATAGGCAAATCAATGGTGATACGCTGATTGTTTGCAATTAAATACGGCATGGACTATCTCTTCAGATGGGCAGATGAGGTGGGTAAAGCGGCTAACTCAGTGCTAGCAGTAGCACTCATATGATTTACTGGCTCAGTAATACCCAAATAGTATAGCTGTATTTGCTGATTGCCGCTAGAATCGCTGACCGTGCTAGCAGGCAAACCCGTAGAGGCGGTAGCTGCTGTATGGCTGGTAGAGCTAGTTAAAATTTCTGCTAACCCTTTATCGAGCGTCAGACTATCCAAGATTTCCGTATTTTTGCTTAACCCAGCTATTTGGCTTATCATCGATTTGATAGGCAAGCTAATTTGGCAGTTGTAGTAATTCATGGTGGGCTGGATGGTGACACCCAAACTTGTCAAATCATGGGTATCGGTAACTGGCAAGCAGCTTGCTTTAGCGGCAAGTTTGACAGCATGATTGTTAAATTGTGAGTCGCTCAAAGTAGCCGCCAAAGCAGCATCGGTATGTTGGTTTTGCAACGCTGTACTCGCTGCGCCACTGGCAACCGTTGCAGCCGATGGGTTTTTATTAGCGACCACCGTGGTAATAGTGGCGGATAACAATGGCTGATTCACACCATTTTTGTTTTCGTTTTTAGTGTCGTTTTTAGTTTTAGCGCTGCTTGTTCGTTTGGAGTTTTGCTCGATGACATCGATAGACTGACCTTGCGGACTGGCTACTATCACCTTTAGGATGGGATCATCGCTCGGATTGCCACTATCGGTAAGCGTTGCGGCTTTGCTCAAATCAATGACATAAGAATCATCCAGTGTGTGCGCGGTCAGTGGGGGCGTTATAGCCGAGGTGGGCGTTGTGCTCGCCACCGATGCCGCAGTATTGGCATTGTTGACAGTTTGCGTGGGCAGCAAGCGATCTTTATTTATCCAGCCCAATACACCTGTGCCAATGAGCATCGCGGCGCCAGCCATCATAGCAGTATTACGCCGCTGTTTAGTTGCGTCACTGACGGACTGCGAAGGGGGCAACACCTGTGACGTTGTGGCAGCTGGCGTTGCAGGAGCACTCTGTACAACACTGGCGTGCGGCTTTGGGTTAGGCGCTATGTTATTGATGTTATGAGAGCTTATGTCATTAAATGCTACGTCATGAGGTGTGCTAGTGGCACGGGTATTTTTATGATTGACAGCATCGGTATGCCAGACCGTGGGGTTGTTTGGTGCGGTCGCTATGATTTCAGTCACTATAGTGTCATTCTCTAGGGTTTCATTTTGCCCCTCAACCATCGGTTCAAGGTTTTGATAATGCTGTTGATTTTTTAATAACACCACCAAGGATTTATCATCACCGGTTAATCGATAGGTCGCAGGGTTGCCAAGCGCCTGTTCAATAATCGCGCTGCCCTGCTGTGAGCTTTGACTTTGGGTTAAATTAAACAGCAAGTTGCCAAAAAAAGGGCGGTAAATTTTGGGCGTAACACTTGCGCCTTCAAATACCAAGTCCGCACAGCCATCCGACATCAGTGCAAGGCAATCCACTTGCGATAAATCAATGGGCTCAACCCGTAAGAAGGATTGCCAATTGTCTTGGGTGATAAAATGCGTCTCATTGACGTATTCATTCTTGCTATCGTCCCCGTACACTTGCAAGTTGGTAAAATAATCAATGTGAGGATGGCGGACAACAAATTGGCTAGTGGTGAGAGGACTATCACCGATTTGCACCAATAGTGCTTGATGATTAGAATGGATGAGTAGCCCAGTAAAGGTGGTGTGATAATCTCTTAGGCTTGATTCAGCGGGCAGCTGCGACTGCAGGTCGAGGCGTATTTGTGATAATTGCTCGATAATTTGCTGTGTAAGTTGTCCTAAATCAAGCGTAATGCCGCTGCTACTGACACTGCGACTAACACCGAGACTGAGCAGCATTTTTCCAATCGATTGACTAAAAAACGCTGCCCCCGCTTGGCTAAATTTTGCCGAGCCCGCCCCATCACATACCACAGCGACCATACCGTGTTCGGTTTTTTGCAAATAGATACTGTCTTGATTGGGCAGGTTGCTGTCGATATGGGATTTACCAATACTGGATGCGCCATACACTTGCCAAGATGATTGGACTGATGATTGCGATGTTTGCGCGAACGAATCCGTGGTTTGGTTCATCATTATCCCCAATTTTTTTAGGTTTTTTTATTGTCATGAGCGTTAAAGGTAATTGTCTTTACTATCAACTTTGAATGGTCGCCCACGGTGAGATGCTCCCTAATTGCACGGTTTCCCCAGGCGCAGATTGTGAGACGGTCTTAAGACTCGCGGACAACCACACAAAAAATTCGACAAACTTAACGGAGTTGAGATGCACAGGGGGGGTTAAAATCGACAGTTGCTTGAGCATCTTAACTTCTTGCACGCCTGCATCAATGGCAATCGGATAAATAATACATTGATTATTTTGCTCGGCTTGGTGACATTGATTGATAGCCGCCTGCCACACATCTTGGCTATCGGTGGGCAGACCATCCGTCATGGCAATAACCCAAGGACGGGTATAATTGATACCGTTGTCGCGTAGATTGATACGCTCTTGCTCAATCAAATTGAGCGCAAGTAACATACCTTGCCCGAGCGGCGTCATGCCATTTTCACGAAATTTAATGGGGAAAAAATCAATCGCATCTGTCCAGTCCATCATCAGCTCTGCGGTATCATTGACCCCGCCCACGATGACAATGGCTAAACGCACACGGTTACGGGCTGTTTCATCTTTCATCAAATCATGATAAAACGCCTCAATCCCTTCATTGAGCATATCGATACGGCGTTTGTCGCCATTGCCTGAGCGTATCGCCATTGAGCCTGACAAATCCAACACCAAAACGCACAGGGTACGCTGGGCAACGTTATTGCCGTAGTCGATTTCTCGAAACTGGGGGGTGAGGGCTTGCGGGATGGATGGTGGCGTAGACTCAGCTGGGTTTTGAAAATTGGGTATGGGGTTGTGGGCGACCATAAAGATATCCTATTTTTATTAAAATTATTGTAATCGGTATCTCAGCAAAAGCCGATACGAAAAGCAAGGTTTTTTGTGGGGATTTAATTAACAACCCTCAAAAATATTTCTACAATCTTACCAAAACGGGCTTAAATACTTCCCCGCCCCGTTAATCATAAGTCATAACCCATCACTTATAAATCGTAAGCCATACGTCATAAAAAACCCCTAACACGCGGTTAAGGGTTTTGATTATTTAAACTATCTTAGTTTTTTAACAGGCTTATCTAATAAGCTTAGTCTTTTAACACTTCTGCCATGGCATTGGCTACATAGTCGATATTGCTAGCGTTTAGACCGGCAACCGAGATACGGCCATTAGCGACCATATAGATACCAAAATCTTTGATAATGCGCGCTACTTGCTCAGGGGTGAGACCAGTATAGCTGAACATACCGTTTTGCTTGGTGATATATTCAAAACTGCGACCGGGTAATTTGGCTTCTAAGCTGTCGCGGAGTTTTTGGCGCATGTCTTTGATGCGATCGCGCATCACATACACTTCTTGCACCCATTCATTGAATAACGCTTCGTCATTCATCACGATATCAACCACATGACCGCCATGCGAAGGTGGGCTTGAGTAAATGCGGCGGATATTGAACTGCAATTGACCTTGTACCGCTTTGGCTTGTGCTTCGTCTTTACACACCACAGATAAACCGCCAACGCGTTCACCATACAATGATAGATTTTTTGAGAATGAGTTACTGACAAAGAACAACAAGCCCATGTCCACTGCTTTGCGAATCGCATAGACATCGGCATCCATGTCTTCACCAAAGCCTTGATAGGCAATATCCATAAAGGCAAGCAAGTTTTTCGCTTTTACCACTTCAAGCACTTTATCCCATTGCGCTTGGGTCAAGTCAACGCCCGTTGGGTTATGACAACAGGGATGCAGCAACACCACATCATGGGCTTGCAAGGTATTTAAAAAGGCAATGAGCTCATCAAATTTGATGCCATTGGTCGCTGCATCATAGTAAGGATATTTGCCCACCGCAAAACCAGAACCTTCAAAGATACCAATATGGTTCGCCCACGTTGGGTCAGACACATAGCATTTGGCTTGTGGAAACCAAGCATGAATAAAATCAGCCCCGACTTTGAGCGCGCCTGAACCACCGATGGTCGCTGTGGTTGCCACACGCTTATCTTTTAATACTTGTGCATCTTTACCAAACAATAGGTTTTGGCAAGCAGCGCGATAACCTGGCAGACCGTCCATTGGCAGGTAGGGACGTGGTTTTGGTGGATTAGCGATTTGTGCTTCAGCTTTTTGCACACAGTTGAGGACGGGTAATTTACCGTCATTATCAAAATAGACACCCACACCCAAATTAACTTTGTCGGCACGTGGGTCTTGTTTATGCTTGTCCATCAACCCCAAAATCGGGTCACCTGCATACGGTTCTACATGTGAAAACATGAATAGCTCCTACATTTAATTGATAAGTTTGACTGCTAAAAAATTTACGCTAACGTGGCATTGCCCAAATATTCAATGTCAACGGATAAGGATAAACCTTGTAACCCAATAAAACAACCGTCACGCCTATTTTTTTGCTGGTCTAAGCGCTTTAATTAGCAAAAATTCAAGCCTATCAAAGTGTCCTGTTCAATGGGTTAATTGACCCATGTAGTTACATTTTTTCACAGCAGCTATCGCATAAATTGCAAATTTTGCGTGTTATTTACATTTATAACTTATATTTCTATCAACAATATGCGCATAATAATTTCATCAATTCCATGTGTATTTTTGAGGAAACACAATATGATGATGACCGCTATAAAAAAATCCCAAATCGTTGCCGCGTCAGTTGCGGTGATTGCCATGAGTGCCGTGGCAACGCCCAGTAATGCGCGCACCGTTAAAGCCGCCGCTAAGAAAACGACAACGGTAACCACGACCCGCGTGGCGCCAAAAACCACAACAATTGTCAATCAACATATAGATGGCACGAGCGATACGGTGATGGTTCGCCCTAATGGATTTACCATCGTTGACGGTATGCCATTTTACCCGACACAAATTGTCACCACGCCGACCTATCGCACCGTCTCTACGCCTGTCGTCACTACCACAGCCCCTGTGGTAACAACAGCACCTACTACAACACTGCCTAGTACAACTGTAGTATCAACATCGAATGTCAATACCACCACCCCAGTGACGGTACAAACAGGCTCAGGCGCGACAGTAACCGTGTCAAAACCTGCCACCGTTGTTTCTACTACCACGACAACCCCTGTATTGCTACCCGCATCAACGCCCGCGGTAGCGACAACGACCACCGTGCCTGTCACGACCGCACCGGCTATTATCGTTAATCCTTAATCGGTTATTCCATTAAACCGTAAAAAGGACTCGGCACTGATAACTTGGGTATTGGTCATAAGTTGACTAAAAATAGTAGTACGATAAAAAATTATGGGTTTGCTAGGGCTTTAGGGTGTCGAGTAGTTTTTGCATGTCTTCGGGCAGGCGTGCTTGCACTTTAATAGGCTCGCCTGTTTTTGGGTGGATAAAGCCAAGCTCATAAGCATGTAGTGCCTGACGCTGGAACTGTTGCACGATGTGTTTTTGGTCGTCATGCAAAGTTTTTAACAATATCGCATTTTTACGAGCAGCGCCATATAGGGGATCTCCGAGCAAGGGGAAACCTAAATTTGATAAGTGTACACGGATTTGGTGGGTGCGCCCTGTTTCAAGACGGACGCTGACCAATGAGACAGCGTCGCTTATCGCTGTGATTTTCTCAAGATGGGTGACAGCGGGTTTGCCACTACCCACCACCGCCATTTTGGTGCGCTGGGTCGGATGGCGACCAATGGGTGCATCAATGGTGCGATGGCGGGCAAGCTCAGCCGCGGACGCTAACACAATCGCTTGATAAAGCCGGTACACGGATTTGTCTTTAAGCTGATTAATTAGATGCAGCTGGCTTTGACTGTCTTTAGCAATCACCATTAAACCCGATGTTTCTTTATCGATGCGATGTACCAATCCTGCTCTAGGTAGCGTGCGGCTGTCAGGATAATGAAAAAGCAGCGCGTTGACTAGCGTACCCGACCCATTGCCTGCGCCAGGATGGACGACCAAACCTACTGGCTTATTGATGACTAGCACCGCCTCATCTTCATACAAGATATCAAGTGGGATATTCTCGGGCAAATCTTGCTGTTGAGCGGTCAAACTCGCTTTAAGCACCAACATATCATTGGGCTTAAGACGATATTTGGGTTTTTGCGCTGCGCCGTTTACGGTTAATTCGCCTGACTCAAGCCAATTTTTAATTTGCTCACGCGAATAGTCGCTAAACACCAAGGCAGCAATTTTATCAATGCGCTCCCCTATTTGCTCAGAGTTGACTGTATAATTTTGGACAATTTGATGACTGCCAGCATCGTGGGTCTGCAAGTTTTGAGTGCTTGGGTGTGGTTGTGACAGGTTTTCCCATTCTTCTTCGAGTTGATTGGTGTTGTTTTGAGTCATAGATTCAGTCGTAGATTCAATGTTTGATTCGATTGGATTTAAGTTGCTCGGATGTGAGGCGATTGGCGTGGTCATAAACATATCAGACTTAGGGTATATGGATTTGCAAAATTAATATGCGCGGATAGGTCACAAAGTATAACGTTTCGTGATAGACTTAGTGAAATTTTTAATACAATATTTTGCATTCAGTTTTGAACAATAAGTATTATGATGGGCAAATATTTTTGCAATAGATTTGAGGTTCGTATGCATCATCTTTCCAAAGTTGTGGGTGTCACCGCAATTACTCTGGCTTTGACCACTTTATCTGGCTGTCAAACGCTAAAAAATTCAAAATTGTTTGGTGGCAAAGACGAAGTCGTCGCGACCAAAGCTGAAAAAAGCGAACAAGGCTACTACCAAGCAGCGTCTGACAACATCAAAAAAGGCAACCTTGCTAAAGCGATTAGCCAGTTAAACGATTTGCGGACTTTCTATCCTGTGGGTGATTACAGCGAGCAAGCATTACTTGACTTAATGTACGCGCAGTACCAGCATGGTGACTATTTGGATGCCATTGCCAGTGCTGATCGTTTTATTCAGTCTTATCCATCCAACCCGCAAGTTGACTATGCTTACTATGTTCGCGGTATCTCAAATATGCAGGCAGCATCAGGCGGCGTGATGAAATACACCAAGCTTAATCCTGCACACCGTGATATGGGCTATTCGCGCATTGCGTTTAATAACTTTCAACAACTGATTAATCGCTTCCCAAACAGTGCCTATGCCCCAGACGCTGCGCTACGTATGCGTTATATTTATAACCAATTGTCAGAAAGTGAGATGGATGTAGCGCGCTGGTATATTAAACGCAAAGCCTATGTGGCAGCCGCCAACCGTGCTAAATGGGTGTTTCAGTACTACCCACAAAGCGAAGCGATTCCAGAGTCTATTGCAACCATCGCCTATAGCTATGACAAACTGGGAATGACCGATACCGCCAATCAATATAAACAACTACTTCGTATCAACTATCCTGGTCTGATTGATGCGCGTGGCAACGTCAAACTTGACAATACCCGTACCGGTTCAAACTGGTTAAATAAAGCCACATTGGGCGTGCTCGGTCAAAGCTCACAAAATGCTGCTGTTCAAGGGCTAGCCCAGCAGTCAGGTCAATACTCAGGCAACACCAAGCCACAAGTGATTCAGACTTCAATTCAGCAAGCTGCGGCAATGCGCCTGCCAAGTCCGGCTACTACGGCAAATGATGAAACACCGACAAGACCACGTGACACTACAATTGGTTTAGGTCTGCCACCTGACAATACCAGTCAAGTTAAATAATCTATAAACCCTGTTAACATTAGCTAGGTTTATCCTAGCTATTTTTTTTCAATCAGCTAATTTTTAACTGGAAATGCGCTTTTTACCATGAGTAACAATGCCATCATTGATCAAATCATTGCCAATGCCGATATCGTCAAGATTATTGGGAAGCATGTGGAGCTCAAACGTTCGGGCAATGAATTTAAAGGCTGTTGCCCTTTTCATGGAGAAAAAACCCCCTCATTTTTTGTCAATCCGCAAAAAGGGCTATATAACTGTTTTGGCTGTGGTGTCGCAGGCAATGCGCTCACCTTTTTAAAAGAGTACGAAAATCTCACCGCGGGCGAAGCACTCAAAGAACTGTCCCGTCAAACGGGGATTGAGCTGCCCAAAGAACCTGTCAACAAATCGCATACCTATAAAAAAACACCCATTCAGCCCAAACCTGCTGTAGCGCAAGCAAGGCCATCATCTCATCAAAATCTGGCTCAAAGTCCCGCTCAAACTCTCTCTGACTCAGATGTTGCCGAGCGTCCGTCTATTGCCAATGCAGAGGCTTTGTGGATAGACGCTTTTGATGACTTTCAAACGTCTGATAACTTAGATGCCAGCTTTATCCCTTTTGGTGAGTATGATGATGCAAGCGTTGGCGGGTTTTCACCCTTTGATGACTTGACTAATAGCAGTCCGCAGGATAGTTCATCGAGTTTATACGACTTACTGACCCAAATCTGCCAGTTTTATCAACATCAATTACAGCAAAATAGCTTTGCCCAACATTATTTGCTCAAACGTGGTCTGACGCCGCACACTATCGAAGAATTTGCCTTGGGTTTTGCCCCAAACGGTTGGCAACATCTTGAAGAAGCCTTCCCCCAAGACATCGAAGGGTTGAAAATCTTGGGATTGGTGCGCACCTCGCAAAATGGGCGTGATTTTGATTTGCTGCGCAATCGGGTGATTTTCCCCATCCGCGACCAACAAGGACGGGTGATCGGCTTTGCCGGTCGCACCCTATCTGATGATGAGCAGCCCAAGTATATCAATTCTTCAGATTCACCGGTATTTCATAAACAAGCCGTGTTGTATGGTCTTTTTGAAGGGCGCAAGGCCAAAGCCAAAGACTGGCTGGTGGTTGAAGGTTATATGGATGTCATCAGCCTTCATCAAGCAGGCGTGTATGGTGCAGTTGCCTCCATGGGAACAGCGCTGGCGCAATCACAAATCGAAAGATTACTGCAATTTAATCCCAGACTTACTTTAAGTTTTGATGGTGATAGTGCAGGACAAAAAGCCGCTTGGCGTGCCATGGAAGTTGGGTTGCCTGCGCTCACTGATGGCAAGGAATTACACTTTTTGACACTGCCAGATAATCATGACCCGGATAGTTATGTCAAAGCGCATGGTATGTTAGCGATGCAGCAACAAATCGCCCAAGCCGTTCCCCTATCAGCCTATTTGTACTCAAGTCTGACGCGTCAATATCCTACCAATACCCCTGAAAATCGCAGCAAAATTTTGCAGCAACTCTCTGCGCTGACCCAAAAACTGCCAAAAGGCAGTTATGGGTGGTTACTGCGTGAAGACATCAAGAACAAAATGGGATTGGGGCGAAAAAACCAAGCACGGCAAGCGCAAGATGCCCTGCTCAATTTTGATAGCGAATTGACGGTACAACTGCATCTGCAGCTATGTTTTTTGTTTCAACCAGAGCTATTAGGCAGTCTGGAAAATAACCGCATTAGCCAATCTGTCATCCGTGATATTTATCAGCGCAGCGAAGCGGCTAATGTTTTTAAACCGAGACCCCCATCTACCAAACCAACAGCCCCGATTCGATTGGACGAAAATTCAACTGGTGACACTGATGTTATCAATGGTGTTATCACGGATGTCCTCACGGATGTCCTCACGGATGCGATGAATGCGCCCTGCAAAAACTATGATGAAAGTTGCTGCCTAACTTGGCAAGCCATTGCCGATGAAGAACTATTGAAGTTGATTACTTGGATTCAAACCATTCAATCAAGATTGCAGGATTTTGATAACCCAAACTGGTCAACTTACGAGCGAATCAATGCCAAAGCACATTTTATACTGGCGGGCTTGACATCAGAGCAGCAAAATAAACTTATCAAACATTGGGCGCGGTTTTTTAAAGAACTTAGTCAGCGCAATATTGATGATATCTCAGACCTGGTGACAGAGTTGGTGGTTCAACTGATGTTAGAAACTCTACAGCGCGAACAAAAAACCCTAAAAGCAGACTTAAAGGCGCTGAGCCTATGTATCAAACACCACCAAGCGATTTCAACTTGGCTTAGAACATGGCTACAGCGCAAAGAGGATTAATTCATCGCGTGTTTATGCCATTTTAATCCGCGCATCATGAAACATATCCATTTCAGGGGCAAGTACTTTCATAAAACGGTCAAAATATAACAGCTGCTTGGTCAGTAGCGCAAAATCTCTTGGAAAGTGAATACCATGGCGTTTACCGACTTCCACCATTTCAAGCAACATTTGGTTGATTTCATCAGTATGATCTTTTAATCGGTTTGGCATGGTTTGGTCAATGGTTTTTCCCATAAACAAACTATCTTCCGCCAAGATTTTTTTCATCACTGACTCAAGGTCTTGGGCAAGGACATCGACATTGACTTGCTCTCGCGCATGGGTCATATCCATTTCAACCATATAATGCGCCATGCCGCGATAGTCTTCTTTAGCAAAACTATCCATCATCCCCATACTGGCTTGCCACGCTTTGGGTTCAAGTTTGCCTACAATCCCAAAATCAATAAAGCCAATACGACCATCGGTCAACAACATCAAATTACCGGCATGCAAATCGGCATGAAAACTATTGCACAGCATCAAGCTAGAAAACCACGTGTTTAAAGTATCTGTCATCACCTGTGCGGGGTATTTGCAGTATTGACGCATGGCAGCATCATCAATCATAGACACCCCAAAAAACCGGGTCATGACAAGTACTTTTTTGCTACTGATATCATGATAAACATCGGGCGCGACTACTTTATGATTGTCGGTTTTTTTCAAAAAATCTTGGAAATCATCAATGTTTTTGGCTTCTTGTAAGAAGTCCGTTTCTGCTGCCATGCGCAAACGGATTTCATCAATAATGGGTGAAATACTGGCAAATTTTAGCGATGGTGCGATACTATCAATCAGTTTAGTCAACCCAACCATCATGCCTAAATCGGTTTGAATGATGGTATCTACTTCAGGTTTTTGCACTTTTAACACCACATTATCGCCATTTTTTAAAATAGCACTGTGAACTTGGGCGATGGATGCAGATGCTAGCGGTTTGACCTCAATACTTTGAAAAATATCCTCTAAGGTCTGCCCGTCTTTTTCTAGTTCTTGTCTTAATACACCTTCGATATAACTGTAAGGCATGGGCGTGGTTTGATCTAGACAGCCTTGAAATACTTCAACATATTCTCGGGGAAAGATGGACGGGGTACTGGCAATAAACTGACCGATTTTGATATAGGTAGTACCCAACGCTTCAAAGCTTTGGCGCAGCAGCGTTGGGGTTATTTTTTCACCTTGGGCGATGCGCAGCCCTGCTTTGCCAGCTACGGTTGCCGTCTTCCCGACCCGCTGAATGACATTTAAGGATTTTTTCAAAAAGTGATTTTTTTGCATGATTGACTCTAGTTTAAATTACGTCTGTGATAGCGGATGGTTGGCTACAAATCTCGCAGTTAGCGTCTTTACGATAGTGAAGTTTTTTAAGATTCATGGTTTTGCCGTTCCATAGCAATAACGTTTGCGCTATAGGATTGATGCCCAGTCCCAAAAAACTTAAAGCCGCTTGGGCTTGAAGGTTGCCGATAATTTGGGTAGTACTGGCAAGCACGCCGCTAGTGGCACACGTTTGCTCATCATCTCCTGCCCCTTGAAATAAGCAATGATAGCAACCCTGCTGTGGCGTAAATAATGCCAGTTGCCCGGTTTGCGTAATGGCAGAGGCTGATAATAGTGACAAATTTGACTTGACAGCGATGGTATTAATGAGGTCTCGTGCTTTGAAGTTATCTGTGCAATCACAGATTAATTTGCTTAGGCTATTTATTTTCGCTTGTTCAACCATTTGTTGATAATTATCGGCTGTTAAACGTGCTTGTATGGCGATAACATCACAAAATGCATTAATTTGATTTAATTTAGCTTTGGCTACCAGCGCTTTAGATTGACTGATATCGTTAGGGGTAAACAACGACTGCCGCTGCAGATTGCTCTCATCAATCGTATCATCGTCAATAATAAGCATTTTGCCAATGCCAGCACGGCACAAGGTCTCTGCAAGTGGGCAGCCTAGCCCGCCCATCCCAATAATAATCGCACAGCTATTTTTTAGCCGCGTTTGTGCTTCTATATCCCACCCTTCTAGCAATATTTGGCGGGCATAGCGTAGCATTTCTGCATCGGTTAATTCTGTTTGTTCTGACATAGTTGTTAAATTTCACATATTTACTTAGGCTATTTTAGCCCATTAATTTAGTACACTAATTTAGTACACCTAGCGTTACTCGTTCATTGTCGCCATAGTCTTTGACGGTGATTACATCGCCAAAGCCATTTGACAGAAACACATCCCTAACCTGTTCACCCTGTTCATGCCCATGTTCAATCGCTAATAACCCATGAGGCTGTAAAAATTGTGGCGCAGTTTTGACAATATGACAGATGTCCGACATTCCCTTATTATCCGCGATTAGCGCGCTAATGGGTTCATCAGTTAAACCTGCCAAGTGGGGATCGTTGGGATCGATATAAGGTGGATTAGATACGATAATATCAAATTTATTGCTTTCATCTCCATGGGCTGTCATAAAGGGTTCATACCAACTGCCTTCAAAAAACGCGATATTACTAACCCCTATTCTTTTAGCATTTTGTGTTGCAACGCTCAGTGCCTGAGGTGATTTGTCTACTGCACTAACGGATGAATTTTTAAATTCTTCTGCCAGCGTGATGGCAATACAACCTGACCCAGTGCCTAAATCCAAGATATTCATTTGTTTGCTTAGGCTATTTTTATGATGGTTAAGCACCGCTTCTATCAACCTCTCAGTATCAGGACGCGGTATTAAAGTATGCTGATTGACTAAAAACTCATGCTGCCAAAAACTTTGTTTACCGAGCACATAAGCGAATGGTTTACCGGCTATCAACTCCTCTAGCGCAGCAAAATATTGAGTGACTATTGCTGCAGTTACCATTTCGCTATCATGGGTAATAAGATAAGTTTGCCCTACATGAAGATATTCACCCAGCAACTGTTTGCGGATGTGTTTTTCAACCGTGCTTGGTACAGCCAACAATGATTGAATAGTATAAGATGATACTGGATTATTCATGGGTGATGTTATCGCCTCTTGTCGCATCTTGGCTCATCACATGCTTATCTACCATATAAATCAACAACAGCACAGGAATGCCAATCAATGCGGTAAAGGTGAAGAAAGCAGGATATCCCATGGTTTCTACCATCGCACCTGAGTAGCCACCTAAAATCTTTGGTGTTAACGTCATCAATGAACTAAGCAGTGCATACTGTACCATGCTAAAGCGAATATTGGTCAATACCGATAAAAAGGCGACGAAGATGGCACTTGCTAGACCTGATGCGAGGTTATCAAACATCACCGCTGAGTACATATAAAAAAAATCATGTCCCTTGCCCGCCAAAATCACAAACAATAAATTACTCGCTGACGCTAAAATAGCACCAATCAACATAGCGTTCATGATTTTAAAACGCTCGGCAAGCAAGCCGCCTAGAATACCACCTACAATTGACATCCCCATACCAAAGGTTTTGACCGCCAAGGCGATATCGGTTTTGCTAAAGCCTAAATTGACATAAAACAAGTTTGACGTCGTACCTGCCACAATATCTGAAATACGATACAAGCCTATCAATAAAATCAGCCATACGGCTTTTTTCCCATACCGAATGAAAAAGTCTTGAATCGGTGCGACCCACATGTCAACCGCGACTTGCTTTTTGATGATTTTGGCTTTTAATAACACTAAAGCGGTGCTAATGGCGATAACAACAGCGCCAATAAATTTAATACTCTCATAAACAAAGCCCAAAAATTTTGACTCAGTCTCTGGAAGCACGTGACCGATGACAATAAAACTGGCAATCAACGCAATCACTGAAATTAAAAATAGTAAAAACAGTTGAAAATAATCCGACATCGGGCGTTCATGCTGCACCCGGGTGACGGTGGGTTCTTTAATCAAAAGGGTGGTGACAACCCCTATTAGCATCAAAGATGCCATAATATAATAGGTTTGCTGCCAAGCAGCGTAGTTGTAAGTGGCTTTGGTCGAGCCAAAATATTCTGCCAAGAACAGCGCCCCTGCCCCTGCAACAATCAGACCGATTCGGTAGCCTGCCATAAACATACCAGAGAGTACAGGCTGCATGGATTTTTCAGCAATTTCAATGCGATAGGCATCAATCACGATGTCTTGTGTCGCCGCTGAAAACCCTAACAACACGGCAAAAAATGCCATGTAATCAAGTACAACATCACTGGTGGGATTGAAACTACCGAGCATAAAAATTGCAAAGGCTACCACAATTTGTGCCACAATTAGCCAACTACGACGTTGTCCTAGCATTTTGGTTAACAACGGAATCGGCACGGCATTGACGAGGGGCGACCAAACAAACTTAAACGAGTACCCTAGCATCGCCCAACTAAACATGGTGATAATTTTGATATCAAATCCTGCTTCTTTGAGCCAAATTGACAAACTAGAAAATATCAATAGATAAGGCAACCCTGAAGAAAAACCCAATAGCAACATCACCCAAGCGCGCTTGTCCATATAGGCTTTGATGGCTTCGCCCCAAGACTTTTTTGTGCCTGTTGAGCTTTCGCTTGGTAGCGCTGCTTTGTCGTTTGACACAGGTTGTTTTGATATTTCCATGTTACCTCTCACTGATCACGCACGATTTACCACAAAACTTCATTAAAATCTTGCTATTGTAGCGGTTTTCTAGGTGTATACAAACTAAAATTATTATGACTGTCTGAAACGTCGATATCTGAAACAAGGCGGCAATACAACTGAATCAATAACTGAGTCAATGTCTACACACTTGTCATATTTCAATTTCTTAAATTTTAAGCCTATTAAATATGCCTGACGTAAGCAGCTAGGTTTTGAACCTGCTATTTTATGGTAATATGCTATACTTGACACCCTGCGGTGACTTTCAACCTTTTTGTCAGTTGTTAGCTGTTAACGGCTTTGGGGCAAATTATGCAATACCCGATTGCTATCTATCAGCAAAATAATGCCTATCATGTCACGGCACTTGATAAAGAAAGCATATCTGTAATTGATAGTAGCATGGCAGGCGCAGTGTCTAATACAGATATGGCGGTAATGCCTAGTTTTGTTAATTTTTAAGTTCAATCAAGCGCTTATAGCGAGCATTTTATTTTGTTTTTTATTCGTTTTTTTATTAAGGTCATTTTATGGCAATCAATGTTGTCATCAATCAACGTTATTTACAAATCCAACTTAAACAACTTGAAACCGTTTGGCAGACTGTGATTAATAATTACAATCTGAGCCAAGCCGCCAAAGTATTACACACCAGTCAATCCAGCCTTAGTAAGCATATTGCCGCGCTTGAAAGTCAGCTTCGAGCGGAAGTTTTTGTGCGTCAGGGTAAGCGATTGGTGGGTCTCTCCCCTATCGGTGAGCTGCTACTACCGCATATTGAGAAAATATTTGTAGAAGTAAGGTCGATTGAAAATTTAACTTTAGATTTTCAAAATCCCCATCAGGGTGAGTTGTCAATTGCTACGACGCATACCCAAGCACGTTATGTGTTGCCTTGGGTGGTACAGCGCTTTAAACAACAATTTCCCAATGTCCATCTAATTTTGCATCAAGCTGACCCTGAGTCGATTGCCAATATGGTGGCACAAGGTCAAGCCGACATTGGCATCGCAACTGAATCGCTGCTTGCGCACGATAATCTACACTGTATTCGCTATTATGATTGGTATCATCATGTGATTGTGCCCGTGGGACATGAGCTTGAGAATCACACTGAGATTGATATCCAAACCTTAGCAAATTATCCGATTATCACTTATCACGGCGGTTTTACGGGTCGTGGTGCGATTGATAGAGCCTTTAGTGCGGCAGAACTGACGCCTAATATCGTACTTACTGCTTTGGATGCCGATGTGATTAGTACCTATGTCGGTATTGGTATGGGCGTGGGCACGATCGCTGAAATGGCATTTGAAGGTCAGCATTATCGCAATCTTGTCAAAATTCCAACGAAAATTTTTGGAAAACATGTGACGTGGATAGCCACCCGTGTCGATGGCGATATCCGTAATTTTGGCAAAGCTTTCATTGATATTTGTCAGCAACAATTTGGGTGATTGATTTTTTTGGATTCGCCATTATAAAGGGACTACTATTCTTTTTATGATGACTACAGTGATGACAAAGATGACCAAACAAATCCCTATTTCATTTTTAGACCTTGTTCCTGTACCTGAAGGGAGTGACGCTAAAAACGCGCTTAAGCAAGCGGTGACTGTTGCTCAAACTGCCGAACAAGTAGGTTTTAACCGCTATTGGCTGGCTGAGCACCACAACATGCGCGGCATTGCCAGTACTGCAACCAGTGTGTTGCTATCTCACATTGGCGCTCACACCTCAACGATACGAATTGGCTCAGGCGGTATCATGCTGCCTAACCATGCGCCCTTAGTAGTCGCAGAACAGTTTGGTACGTTAGCCACTTTGTATGGCGAACGTATCGATCTTGGCGTCGGCCGTGCCCCTGGTACGGATGGAGCAACCTTCCGTGCCTTGCGCCGCACCATGAATGATGCTGAAAACTTCCCGCAAGATGTGCAAGAGCTGATGCATTATTTTGACCCGCTCGATGGTCAGACAGTGACTGCCATGCCGGCTAATGGCTTAAATGTGCCTGTCTGGATTTTAGGGTCGTCTTTATTTGGCGCCAGTCTCGCTGCTGCATTAGGCTTGCCTTATGTATTTGCGTCTCATTTTGCGCCGCAGATGTTATCGCAAGCGGTGACATTGTACCGTGAGAATTTCAAGCCCTCTAGCCATTTGCAACAACCTTATGTGATGGTAGCAAGTAACTTGCTATTGGCCGACACCGACGAGGAAGCCGCTTACCAATTCACCTCAGCGCAGCAAAGTTTTGTCAATTTGCGCCGTGGTAAACCCTCACAAATGCCAAAACCGATTGAGAATATTGATGCTTTTTGGACATCTGCAGAGAAATACATGGTTGAATCGTCGTTGGCAATCTCGTTTGTCGGTACACCTGATAGTGTCAAACCAAAACTTGACCATTTTCTTGAGACTATCCGCCCTGATGAATTGATTGTCACTTGTAATATTTATGACCAACAAGCCCGCCTCAACTCCTTATCTTTGGTGAAATCGCTTGATTTATTTAGCTTAAACAGCTAATCAAAACCATAAAAACGCAAACCATAAAAAAGCCCAAGATTAACTTGGGCTTTTTTATTATTTCAATAATTCTGATAACGTCAAATCATTGAGCCGATCCAAATCCTCTTGCGTGTCTACACCGGGCGGCAACAATTCTGAAGCAATATCAATGGCGATACGCATGCCTTGCTCCAAAATACGCAATTGTTCCAATGATTCAAGCTGCTCTAGCTCGCCTTGCTGCCAAACACTAAATTGTTGTAGCAAACTGACCCGATAAGCATAGATGCCTAGGTGTCGGTAAGCATTTTTTGGCGCGCTATTTTCCCCACTGGTTGGCTGATCAGTCAACAATGCTGTATGACGATCGCAAGGAATCGGTGCTCGGCTAAAATACAAGGCTTCCTGGTGGGCATTTTTGACGACTTTGACCACCGATGGCCGTAAAAACTCTTCAACGCTTTGGATGGGTTCAGCCAAAGTCGCCATCACGCAATCTTTTTTTTGTAGCAGAAGCTCAGTCACTTGTTTGATGAGTCCTGCAGGCACGAGTGGTTCATCGCCTTGCATATTAATCACGATATCTTCAGTTGACCACTGCTTAAGTCTGGCTACTTCAGCAAGCCTATCAGTGCCAGACGCATGGTTGGGGTCAGTCATGATGACATTTGCCCCATAGTCTTGACACAGTTTAGCGATGCTATCATCATCTGTTGCCACAAAAATATCATCGGCAATTCCCGCCGATTTCACCGCATTTGCACGATCAATCACCCATAAAATCATCGGTTTGCCATGAATTTCTAACAGCGGTTTGTTGGGTAGTCGGGTACTTTTTAGACGGGCTGGTATGACTAGATGTTTTAACATATTGTATTTCCTACAAGTTTTTTAATTGTCAGCATTGTCAGCATTGTCAGCAAGGGTAACCAATTTACCGATTTGTCGGTCGATTAACGCATAAAAGGCGGCTGATAATTCAGCTTCTACCGGTAACACCCATATGTTTGTTGCAATGTCATTTTTTTCATGACCTTGGGCGAACAAGACACGCAATTTGACCGCATCTTTATCGGTGACGATAATCGGTAACTTTGGCAAGTTGGCAAAATCTTGAAAACTATAAGTGTGATGGTCATTCAGTGCCATCGGTATGATGTCAAACCCTATTTGGCTTAGGCTATTAAAAAAACGCTGCGGCAATCCAATCCCTGTCATGGCAATCACTTGTTGGGCAGGTAAGCTATTTTGCAAAGGTGTTTTAAATAAAGGTGTTTTAAATAAAGGTTCTAATGGTTTTTGTAGCAAACGCATACGAACATCGGGTGATAGGCTATGTCTATTTTTGCTTAGGCTATTTGAAAAATGGGTTAAAGTCTGCGTATCCTGCCAATCACTTTGGTGAAATATGACGGTGGTATTGGGCTGATACAGCCGTTTAATCGGTTCGCGCAGAAAGCCTGTGGGCAATAGCTGGCGGTTACCAAAGCCGCGATCGGCATCGACGACAATCCAGTTTTCATCCCTATCCAAGGCAAAATGTTGCAGTCCATCATCCGCCAAAATAAGTTGAATGCTTGGGAATTGCTCAAGCAATAACTCAATTGCTTGAGCCCGGTTTGGACAGACTGCCATTGGCACGCCTGTACGCTGCACAATCAGACACGGCTCATCACCAACCTCACTGGGCTTTGAATTTGCTGTCACGATACAAGGCATCAGCTTGGCTTGTCCACCATAGCCACGACTGATGACGCCGACTGTCAGCCCTTTTTGCTGCAGGTAAGTTACCACGGCAATGATTAGCGGCGTCTTACCGCTACCGCCAACCGTGATATTGCCCACTACAATGACGGGCACGTTGGGATAATAAACTGGTTTTAGCCCTAATCGATAAATATTTTTATTGAGCCAAAAAACCAATCCATACAACCAAGACACGGGCAATAACAACCATAGCCAGAGAGATTTGTTGCGCCACGCCTGTAGTAGTGTCTGTTGCATTAGCTTGACAATATGTCCTCTTCAAAATGACGCTCATACAGCTTGGCATACGTACCTTGCGCCGCTAGCAAACTGTCGTGGGTACCGACTTCAATAATTTCACCTTTATCCATGACCACGATTTTATCGGCATTTTGGATAGTGGTTAATCGGTGCGCGATAACGATGGTGGTTCTGCCATGCATGACGCGCTCCAGCGCTTTTTGGATATAAAATTCTGATTCGTTATCTAGCGCGCTTGTGGCTTCATCCAAAATCAAGATAGGCGCATCTTTTAGCAGGGCACGTGCAATGGATAAGCGTTGGCGTTGTCCGCCAGATAACTGCAGACCCTGTGAACCAATTTCTGATTGGTAACCCTGCGGCAATTGCATGATAAAATCGTGCGCAAAGGCTGATTTTGCGGCATCAATCACTTGCTCCGAGGTTCGGTTAGATAATTCGCCATAGGCGATATTGTTGTGGATAGAGGTATCAAACAGCACCACTTGTTGGTTGACGCTCGCAATCTGACTACGCAGTGAATGTAATGTCAAATCTTCGATAGCGACATCGTCAAGATAAATATTGCCCTTTGTGGGCTCTAGCGCGCGCATCAGACAGTTGACTAGAGTAGTTTTACCGGCGCCACTTCGACCGATTAACGCCACCGTTTCGCCGGGATTGACCACCAAATTTACGTTGTTGAGCGCTTGTTTGCCATCCTCAAAAGTGACGCTTAGGTTGTTAAGTACTATTTTACCGGTCAGGGCTTTTTCAACCTTGCCTGTGTCTTTTTCTTCGGCTTCATCGAGCATCTCAAATATAGAATCCGCCGCCGCCAAACCTTTTTGTAAGCCTTGATTAATATCGGTCAACGAGCGCACGGGTTTACTCAGTAGCCCTGCCGCGCTGATATAAGCGATAAACTCGCCTGCGGTGGTATCGCCTAATACGTTTGGTCTTAATGCAATCCATACCACCACAGCCATCGCGCACGCCATCAATAATTGAATTAATGGCGTATTGATGCTATTGGTTACCACCACCTTTAGCCCTTGTTTAAGATTGGTTAAAGAGGCGTTATTAAACCTTGTCAATTCATTTTGCTGACCGCCATAATTTTTGACCACTTGGTAGCCTGTGATGACTTCATTGGTAATATGACTGACCTCGCCCATGGATTTTTGAATACCGCGCGACAGCTTGCGAAAGCGTTTACTGGCTTTACCGACTAACAATAAAATCGGCGGCAATACCACAAACAACGACAGGCTTAATTTCCAATTACTGTAAAGCAAAAACGCCAACAACCCAATCACGGTCAGACCATCGCGTAACAAGGTTTTGAGCGTATCAGTACCCGCCGCAGTCACTTGCTCGACATCAAAGATTAATTTTGCAGAAATCTGACCGGCATTGTGGCTCAAATAAAATTGGCTGGGTAATCTGAGCAATTTTGAAAACACTTGCATACGCAGCTGATAGACGACATTGCGTGAAATCACTGCGCTAAAGTAATTACCCAAAAATGAGCTAAGTCCTCGCAGTACAAACAACAATACGATTAAGGCTGGAAAAAGATTGATATGCGCTTGATCACGTTCATTAATCGCATCAATAATGAATTTGACTAGCTTGGCAATGCCTACTTCGGTGCCTGCATTTAAGGTAAAGCCAATGACGACTAGCGTCATCGCCCACCAATACGGCTTGAGATAACCTAGCAATCTTCGATAGGTCTGCCAACGTGGGTGAGCATTGGAAGGTTTTGAAACAGTCATGGCATCTCAATATATAAAAGAACGACTTAACAGCTATTGTATCAGTAAATTGAAAAATAAAAATTATTTGGTATGAGGGACTGGGGCAATATTACTATCGAGCGAAGTGGCGGGTATCACGGTACTGATATTTAAATTCATAAAGCCCATTTTACCCGCTATATCCATCACTTTAACCACCGATTGGTGACTGGTATCGGCATCAGCAGAGATAACAAATAGCTGCTTTCGGTCTTCACCTGCTTCTTGGCGGATCATCGCCGTCAATTCAGCTTCGCCATTACCAGATAAAGCAATACCATTGACCAAATAGCTACCATCTTTTTGCACCGCGATTTCAATGCGTTTGCTTTTCTCAGTAATCGGTACGCCCTCTGCTTGCGGTAAAATAATATTGAGTTTACTAAAATGGTTAAAGGTAGTCGACAGCAGTAGAAAAACAATCAAAAACAGCAAGCAATCAATCATTGGGGTCAGATTGATTTCTAAAGGTTCGACCGTGGGTTTACGAAATCGCATGGTTTGACTCTTTTACACAGCTATACGCCATTAACGAGGCGTGATTAGACCATTGTCCAGTAATTCTTGCATCATCAAACCCGCTTCTTGTTCAAACGCCGCATTAATATCAATAATACGGCGCTGAAAAATACGGTACGCCATCACCGCAGGTATGGCAACGAGCATACCCCCTGCTGTGGTAATCAGCGCTTGTGATACGCCAGCTGCCAGCATGGTCGGATCTTGCATTGCGCCTTCGGTAATGGCTAAGAAGGATGAAATAATCCCCAGTACGGTACCTAAAAGACCTAACAATGGCGCGATAGCACCGATGGTACCCAGCATATTAATATGTTTTTCTAATTGGTGAATGGCGATACTGGCGCGGTTTTCCATATGCATGGTCATTGAATCAATCCCATGCTGGCGATTCATGAGTCCTGCAGCAAGGATATCACCCAAAGGCGAATTGAGTTTGACATTCTCAAGCGATTCACGATCAATGTCGCCCTGCTCAATCAAATGCTGCATCAATTGTTCACGCAGATGAGCGGGTGTCACTGTACTGGCTTTAAGTTTTATCGCGCGCTCAATGATGATAATTAACATCAAAATCGAACATAGGACAATGGGCCACATCAACCAACCGCCTGCTTTAACTAATTCCCACATCGGTTATACTGCCTTTGCATGTCAATGACTAATAAATTGAGAAAACTAATCTAATGCGCAAGATTAATGCTCAAGTTGCGACTGAAACTGCACAATCAAAGCTTGTAATTCCTCTTCATTGTGAAAAAATATCTCAATACTCCCCTTTCCTTTTGAAGAGCCTTTGATTTTTACCACGGCACCGAGTTGTTCAGAGAGGTGTTGGTTCAGTCGCAGCCTATCATAATCAATTTCTTGGCTTTGTGTCGGCGCTTTTGGATTTAAAATGTCTTTGACTAAGGCTTCAGTCTGACGGACGGTCAGTTGACCTTGTATAATTTTTTTGGCAATAACAGGCTGCTGTTTGGGCGACAGCGCCAATAATGCCCTGGCATGCCCCATATCCATTTGCCCTTCATTTAACGCTTGTTTGACATCGTCATGTAATTGGTTCAAACGCAACAAATTAGAAACCGTTGTTCTTGCCTTACCGACCACATCCGCAATTTGCGAATGACTCATGCCAAATTCATCATGAAAACGCTGCAATGCGGCAGCCTGTTCCATGACGCTCAAATCTTCCCGTTGTATGTTTTCAATCAATGCCAAAGCGATGGCCAAGTCATCTGACATTGGGCGCATAATGGCGGGTATATGGGTTAGACCCGCAATTTGCGCCGCACGCCAGCGACGTTCACCCGCGATAATTTCATGGGTAATCGGGGAATTGGGCAATACTTTGGCTAAGGGTCGAATCACAATGGGCTGCATCACGCCATGCTGCTTGATAGACGTTGCCAGCTCTTGCAAGGCATCTTCGTCCAAATCAAGGCGCGGCTGATACTTGCCACGCTGCAAATACGCGACGTTGATATGCATCAAATTTAACCCAGCCACATTACTACTATCATTACTATTATTATTGGCATCGTTATTTATGGGTGTGTTATCGGTATTTGACGTTACTGTTTTGGCGGGTTTTGGGGTTACCGCAGCTGTAGGCGATTTTTTGGCTACAGCTATAGTGTCGCTAGCTTCGGCTGATTCATCATCCGCGACATTTTGCCCATCATCGCTCGATTTGGCATTTAGTTTTTCAGCGCTTTTCGCGTCATCGACAGCGGCTCGAACACTCGCATCGATTAGATTACCGGTAATCAATTTTTCTGTTTTGATTGAGCCGAGTAACGCATCAAGTCCTCGATTTGATGCCAATCCACGCTTTTTAACCATGTCGAAATTCCCAATGCCATTAAATAGTTAAAAATGACTGATAAAAAATTAAACCAATGCCGCCATTTTTGAACTGGCTATTTTAGCAGATTCGCTATTGCTTGAAAAATATTTTCATTGCTTTTGTCGGTGCGCACTTGCCAACAAATTAACAAAGAAAGTGCCTAAACAGTTTACTTTAGGCAAGTTGGAATTGGCGACTTTGCTTGATAATTTCATTGGCAAGGCGAATATACGCTTGTGAGCCTTTTGAATTCATCTCATAATCAAGCGCAGGGATACCGTGCGCGGGTGCTTCTGCCAAACGAATATTACGGGGAATGATGGTATTAAATAAAATCGGACCAAAATGCTCAATCAATTCCATAGAGACATCATTTGCCAAGGTATTGCGCGGATCAAACATGGTTCTTAATACACCGCGGATATGCAGTTTTGGGTTTAGCGACTTCAAACGCTCAATGGTTTGCGATAAATCCGCCAATCCTTCCAATGCAAAATATTCACATTGCATCGGGATAATCACCCCTGATGTGGCACACATTGCATTGATGGTAAGTAAACTTAAACTCGGGGCGCAGTCAATCACGATAAAATCATACGGCTTAGTCGCGCGGCCGTTTTTGGCAGGCATATCAGCGAGCTGCTGCATGGCTTTTGACAAAATTGCATGGTTTTCAGGCTTTTGACTTAAATGCAAATCACTGCCTGACAATTCATTGTTGGCACCGACAATATCAAACCCATTTGCGGTTTTGACAATCGCCTCATGGATTGGCAAATCATCTAATAGCACATCAGCAATACTGTACTCTAACTCGCGTTTATCTAGCCCTGATGCCGTGGTCGCATTGCCTTGGGCATCCAAATCAATCAGTAAAACTTTTTTGCGGCGATGTGCCAGTGCACTTGCCAAATTAACCGCGGTGGTGGTTTTGCCCACCCCACCTTTTTGATTAGCAATGGCTAAAATATCCATGAACTGTCTCGCAATGTGTTGATAAAAAGGTTGAAAATTGTAGTCAAAAACAGCCAGTTTTTCAAACCCTAATACCGGTAAAACTGGCTGAAATGGGGTGTTTATCTTTGCAAATAAATCAAGTGGCGTGATTCATAGAGCTTTGGCACGGTTAACACTTGGGTGTTAATTTGCCACTCATTTTGAAGCGCTTGAATCTCGTCAACAGGTTCAACCCCCTTCATGGCACAAATGATACCATTATCTGCCAATTTGCTTTGACTATGGGTGACAAAATCCACCAGCGACGCAAACGCCCTTGAGGTAATTACTTGATAAGTGCCTTCATGTGCTTCGATACGACTGGCAACCGGTGTCAGATTTTTTAACCCCAATTCACTGGCGACTTGTTTGATAAAGCGAATTTTCTTTTGGTTGCTATCGAGTGCTGTCACCGCACGTTGTGGCTGACAAATAGCAACTATCACCGCTGGCAAACCCGCACCCGTCCCAATATCTAGCAAATCACCGGCTGGCAAAAATGGCACAATCGACAAACTATCAAAGATATGTTTGATTAATGCCTGTTGGTCATCTTTGATAGCGGTCAAATTATACGCTTTATTCCAAAACAACAGCTGCTGTAGATAGTACAGTAGCTGTAATTGCTGCTCATCCGATAGTGGCAACTTTAACTCAGAGAGTGCTTGTTGCAACTGCGGTTGTAATTTTACGTACTGGGGTTGTAGCTTTACATTAATTTGCGCCATCAAAACACCCGATTAAGACCATTGAGCGCAGCAACGCGATAGGCTTCTGCCATCGTTGGGTAGTTAAAGGTAGTATTGACAAAGTATTCTAGCGTATTGCTGCCCTTACTTTCCATCACTGCTTGTCCGATATGAATAATCTCAGAGGCGTGATTGCCATAACAATGGATACCTAAAACCTCTAAGGTTTCACGGTGAAACAGTATTTTTAACACCCCACTACGCTCACCGATGATTTGTGCGCGGGCAAGGTGTTTGAAGAAGGCTTGACCCACTTCATACGGCACTTTTTCGGCCGTTAATTCTTGTTCGTTTTTACCAATGCTTGAAATTTCAGGAATGGTATAAATACCCGTTGGCACACTGCGAACAGGTTGTGCGTTTTCATCGCCCACCATATAAGCAGCGGCGCAGCGTCCCTGGTCGTAAGCTGCCGATGCAAGCGATGGCCAGCCAATCACATCCCCTGCTGCATAAATATTTGGGATATCGGTTTGGTAATGTTCATTGACTTTAAGTTGACCACGGCTGTTTGCGGTGAGTCCGATGGCGGCAAGGTTGAGACTGTCGGTATTACCTGAGCGACCGTTTGACCATAAAATAGCATCTGATTTGATGCGTTTACCACTTTTTAGATATAAAATCACGCAGTCATCATAAGTTTCTAGCCGTTCAATTTCTTCTTTGTTACGAATCAACACGCCAAATTGTCTAAAGTCATGCGATAATGCGTCAGAAATCTCATCATCTAGATAGCTAAGCAACTGCTCTTGGGTATTAATCAAATCTACTTTATAGCCAAGACCAGTAAAAATAGACGCATACTCACAGCCAATCACGCCTGCACCATAAATAATAATGCGCTGTACCACATAATCCATTTGTAGGATTTTATCAGAATCAAACACGCGAGGATGGCTAAAATCTAACAAATCTGGGCGATAAGGACGGCTACCCACAGTAATAATGGCTTGTTCAAAGGTAATGTCTTGCTCGGTACCATCACTCATATCAATATGAATGGTATGGGTATCTTTAAAACTTGCCCAACCATTGATTAAGTCAATTTGATTGCGCTCATAAAAACGGGTATGCGTTTCTACCTGATTACGCACCACTTCGCGCGCTTTGGTTAATACTTTATTGAGTGGAATTTGGTGATAGTCAATGCCTTGGTTTAAGATAGGATCGCGGCGATTACCGATAATATTAAACACTGACTGACGCAATGCTTTACTTGGAATCGTGCCTACGTGCGTACAGTTGCCCCCCACTTGTTTGCGTGGATCAATCACGGCAACTTTTTGCCCAGATTTGGCGATTTTCATCGCTGCTGCTTCACCCGCGGGTCCTGCGCCAATCACGACAGCATCATAATCATAGGCATGGCTAACGGCATCTTGACGTTTATAACGCTTTAAATTGATGCGGGTGTTATCTAGCGGGCTAATTAAATCAAAATGCACCGATGCATCATCAAAATGTTTTACCTTATCGTCGTCTTCACTGATACTGACGGTATTGGCTTTTTTATCAGAATCCGAAATTTCAGTTTTGGTTGGTTTTGCCAAAATTTCGGTAATATTTTCTTGGGGTTCAATAATTGACTGTGTGTTGGAATCACAGATGTTTTCGTTGTCATTGTTTGTAGGGGGAATTTGAGTAACTTTGTCATTAATCCGTTTTTTTGGCATATTAGCTCCCATATTTTAAGCCTTGATAATGAATAAAAAAGATAATGAATAAAAAATTTTTAAATGAAATATAAAATACGATAAATTAACCGTATGTTAAGAAATTACATTAACCAATTCGACGTTTTAACCCCGTCATCTGTAAAATACGCGTCGCGATTTCTTCAATCGACATCGTGGATACATCAATATTTGGAATCCCTTGAGAAATATAAATACCTTGAATGGCGCGCAACTCCTGCTGACATTGCTGATAACTTGCATAGCGACTACCTGCACGGCGCTCGTTACGAATTTTTACCAGTCGATCGGTGTCAATCACCAAACCAAACAGTTTGTCACGGTAGGGCTTTAACGCTTTGGGCAACGAATTTTCATATAAATCATCTTCAGTCAACGGATAATTCGCCGCACGAATACCGAATTGCAACGCTAGGTATAAAGAGGTGGGCGTTTTGCCCGAACGTGACACCCCAATCAAAATAATATCTGCCGCATCATAATGGGTGGTACGCGCGCCATCATCATTATCTAAAGCAAAATGCACCGCATCAATACGTGATTTATAGTTCTCAGAATCGACATCCCCATGCGCATGACCGGTATGCGGTGCAGGTTGTACTTTGATTTCATCGGCAATTTTACTAATTAAGCCTTCATAAATATCCAAGTTAAAGGCATCTGCACCGTTGATTCGCTCACGAATCACAGGGTCAACGATTGTATCAAAGACTAGCGGCTTTACCCCATCACGTTGGTGGGCAAGATTGATTTGATTGACCGCTTCATCGGCGCGATCAAGGGTATCAACATAAGGAATAACCCGAGTCTCAAATGGTACCGTGGGAAATTGGCTTAAAATAGAACGACCTAGGGTTTCAGACGTAATCGCGGTACCATCGGAGATAAAAAACACACTTCGCAACGACTGCGAATTTGCAAAATTTAAGGCGTCTTTATTTTGAATCGTGGCTTTGATTTGCTCAATGGTCATGAAAAATTATCCAAAAAAATGACAAGCAGCGTCCATACTAATTTAAATTAACACTGGTTTAAACTCATACTGATGGTCAACCTCACACATTAACTGCGTTTTTGGCAGTGAATGTCCTCTATTAATGTCGTTATCAGTGCCGACACTATCGTTTGTCTTACAGGTCGAGAGTTTGTTATTATACGTGACTTGTAGGCTTTAATCTAACAAATCGATGCTTAATTTGCCTTAATTAGCCATCAGTTATTGTCATTGAAGGCTTATCTACGTTTTTTCTCCCCTTAAACTCAAAGATATCCCAGCAAAATTTTAGTTGAATTGTTGATCGCTGACAGTTTTTTTAAAATTATAAATTTTTTGCTAGAAAATCATTTTTTAAGATGAATTTTCTACGAAATACCGTTATAATCTTTTCAAAATAATCTTTATTTCACGGAGTTATCACCTTGAACGCACAAGTTATCTCACTCGACAAGTTAGGCAAAAACGACATTGACAAAGTAGGCGGTAAAAACGCTTCATTAGGTGAAATGATTAGTCACCTAACAGATTTAGGGGTAAGCGTACCAGGTGGTTTTGCAACAACGTCTGAAGCGTTTAACAAATTCTTAATCGGTACAGGTCTTCAAGACAAAATCAAAGACGCGCTTCAAGGTCTGGATGTGGATGATGTGGCGGCTTTAACTGCCACGGGCAAAAAAATCCGCGACATGATTATTGAGCAAGAGTTGCCTAAAGATTTGGAACAAGAAATCCGTGATGCTTTTGCCGAGATGAGCCAAGGCGAGGACATCGCTGTTGCGGTTCGTTCATCAGCGACTGCTGAGGATTTACCAGACGCCTCATTTGCTGGTCAACAAGAAACTTTCCTCAATATCCGTGGTATTGACAATATCTTGATTGCTATTAAAGAAGTCTTTGCTTCTTTATACAATGACCGCGCCATCGCTTACCGCGTTCACAAAGGTTTTGAGCACGCAGGTGTTGCCTTATCAGCTGGCGTACAACGCATGGTACGTTCAGAGACAGGCACTTCAGGTGTGATGTTCACCATTGATACCGAAAGTGGTTTTAATGACGTGGTATTTATTACCGCAAGCTATGGCTTGGGTGAAATGGTCGTGCAAGGTGCGGTGAACCCTGACGAATTCTACATTTCAAAAGCCTTGTTAAATGCCGGCAAACCTGCGGTTATTCGCCGCAACCTCGGCAGCAAACAACAAAAAATGGTTTATGCGGACGAGCACTCAGCCGGCAAATCAGTCAAAATAGTCCCAGTAGACAAAGCGGAACGCAACCAATTTTCACTGAGCAATGAAGAGTTGGTTGAACTTGCCAAACAAGCATTAATCATCGAAAAACATTATGGTCATGCGATGGATATCGAATGGGCAAAAGATGGTGACAGTGGCAAATTATTCATTGTGCAAGCACGCCCAGAGACAGTAAAAAGCCGTGAAAGCCAAAATGTCATGGAGCGTTACATCCTTAAAGAAAAAGGCGATGTCATCTGTGAAGGTCGTTCAATTGGTCAACGTATCGGCGCAGGTACTGTACGCGTGGTCAACTCAATCCATGAAATGGATAAAGTACAAGAAGGTGACGTCCTTGTGTCTGATATGACTGACCCAGACTGGGAACCCGTCATGAAACGTGCCGCTGCTATCATCACTAACCGTGGTGGTCGTACCTGCCACGCGGCAATTATCGCGCGTGAATTGGGCGTCCCTGCCATCGTGGGTTGTGGTAACGCCACTGACCTATTGACCGATGGTCAAGCAGTCACTGTATCTTGTGCAGAAGGTGATACCGGTTATATCTACGAAGGTCAATTGGACTTTGAAATCCAAAACAACTCAATTGAGTCAATGCCAGACTTGGCATTTAAAATTATGATGAACGTCGGTAACCCTGACCGCGCCTTTGGATTTGCCCAAATCCCTAATGAAGGGGTGGGTCTAGCAAGGTTAGAATTCATCATCAACCGTATGATTGGCGTGCATCCAAAAGCACTACTTAACATGAACACCCTACCACGCGAAATCGTACAAGCGATTCAAGAGCGCATGGCAGGTTATGCTTCACCGGTTGACTTCTACGTTGATAAATTGGTTGAAGGTATTTCAACCCTAGCGGTCGCATTTAAAGATAAAAAAGTTATCGTACGTATGTCTGACTTTAAATCGAATGAATATGCAAACTTAATCGGCGGTAAACTATACGAGCCATCTGAAGAAAACCCAATGCTCGGTTTCCGTGGTGCCAGCCGTTATGTGTCAGAAAATTTCCGTGACTGCTTTGAATTAGAATGTCGTGCATTAAAACGTGTTCGTGATGAAATGGGCTTAACCAACGTTGAGATTATGATTCCATTCGTACGTACGACAGAAGAAGCACGTAAAGTACTAGAACTGCTTGAGAAAAATGGTCTTAAACGTGGTGAAAACGGTTTACGCGTCATCATGATGTGTGAGTTGCCAACCAATGCCTTGTTAGCAGAAGAGTTTTTACAATACTTCGATGGTTTCTCAATCGGCTCAAACGATTTAACCCAGTTAACGCTTGGTCTTGACCGTGATTCGGGTATCGTATCTCAATCATTTGATGAACGTGACCCAGCGGTTAAAAAACTACTGAAAATGGCTATCGATGCCTGTAACGCACAAGGCAAGTATATCGGTATCTGTGGACAAGGCCCTTCTGACCATCCAGACCTAGCGATGTGGTTAATGGAACAAGGTATTACTTCTGTTTCATTGAATCCGGATTCGGTGTTAGACACTTGGTTCTTCTTAGCAAAAACCGAAAAATAAGCTTGTTGGCATTCATAAAGCCCTTAGTTTTGACTAAGGGCTTTTTTTGGGCATTAAAAAACCCAGCATGCACATGACACGCTAGGTTTTTTTGCGCTGCAATTTATAACAACACGCGGCGTGGATCTGCTAGTAATTTTGCAATATATCGGGTAAATACCGCAGCGTCCGCACCATTAATCACACGGTGGTCATACGATAATGACAACGGTAGCATTAAACGTGGCTCAAACTCGCCTTTGGTCTCATTCCAACGTGGCTGAATACTAGATTCACTGATGCCTAAAATCGCAACTTGTGGCCAATTAACCAGCGGCGTAAAATAAGTACCGCCAAGATTGCCTTGACTTGAAATCGTAAATGACGCGCCGGTTAACTCTTTGGCAGATAGTTTTTTATCACGCGCTTTTTTGGCAAGCTCACCGATTTCAATCGCTAGTTGTTTGATACCTTTTTGCTCTACACGTTGAATGACAGGGACTGTCAAACCCTCCTCGGTGGCGACGGCAAAGCCTAAATTCACAGATTTACGGATGATAATTTGGGTATTGTCATCGCTTAAATGGCTGTTAAATTTTGGATGTTGCATCAGCGCGTAAGCGGTCACTTTCATGATGAAAGCCAGAATAGTTAGACTCACGCCTTCTTTTTTCATCTCATCTTTTAGGTCGCCACGCAATTTTTCAACATCGGTAATATCTGCCAAATCAAACTGGGTGACTTGTGGCAAATAGGTATTGTAATTAAGCTGCGGAATTGAGACTTTTTGTAGACGGGTCAAATCTTGGCGCTCAATTTCTCCCCAAATTTCCGTTTTACTCATATCGGGTAAATTAGGTAATCCTGAGCGAGCCGCTGATGGCGCAGATATATTATTTGCTGCTGCAGCTGTGCTAACTGCTTTTATTGTATTTTTGACATAAGCAAACACGTCTTCTTTGACAATACGCCCATTAGCGCCTGTGCCAGTCACCTCGCTGACATCAACACCCAATTGGCGCGTAAGTTTGCGCACCGCAGGCCCTGCATAAACCGCGGCGTTTTTGGCATTGATTTGCGACTCAGACAGTTTTGACTGTGAACTTGACTGGATAGCTGTTGTGGTAGCGCTATTAGTTGCAGTTGACGCGGTATTTTGCGTTTTAGCGACTTCTTGCTGAGCAGTATTGGTGGTCGCTTGTGGCTGTGATGCTGAACTTGATGCTGATTGCACTGACCCCACCGCTTCAATTACAACAAAGTCTTGACCATTGATGACGGTATCGCCAGCGTTAACCAGTAATTCAGCCACTTTACCTGCGACTGGCGAAGGGACTTCCACCGAGGCTTTATCAGATTCTACCAACAACAATGGCTGTTCTGCTGTGACCTCATCGCCTACTTTGACCATCCATTCACTAATCTGTGCCGACTCTACCCCAAGATCAGGCAAACCAAAGGTTTGTTTACCAGCGGGGGTGGATGATTGAGGCGCAGATACCGTTTGAGCGGGTGGCTCATTTTGGTTTGCGGCTGAAGTGGCTTGACTGGCGGCTTGTTCTGATGGGTCACTAGCTAATGGCTGTTGCGAAGCTGCTTGGGAGGTCATCACGATAAAATCTTGACCATTGGCGACCGTATCACCTGCATTGACTAAAAATTTGACAATTTTTCCACTGACAGGTGCCGGTACTTCGACCGATGCTTTATCGGATTCGACCAATACCAGCGGTTGTTCAGCAGTGACAGTATCACCTTCTTTGACCAACCACTCACTAATTTCTGCGCTATCTACCCCCAAATCTGGCAATGTATAAGTTGCTTCAGCCGATGTAGATGTGGGCTGTGATTGGTTTGACGCAGCCATAGACGGCGCTTGCGATGAAGTCGCATTAGCCTCTTTAGCCTCTTTAGCCTCTTTAGCCTCTTTAATTTCTCCAGCTTCGTTAGATTGGGCTGCTTGTTGGTCTGTCTGTTGCGCAGATTGCTCTACGGGTGTAGTGTTGGATTGGCTATTGCCTGCACTGTCGATGGTGAGAATCACATCACCTTCTTTGACCTTATCGCCGATTTGGATACTAATCGCTGTAATAGTCCCTGCTGATGTCGCAGGTACTTCCACAGAGGCTTTGTCAGACTCTAATAAGACAATGTTATCGTCCACATTGATGACATCGCCGACTTTGACCATAATTTCGCTGACTTCAGCGCTATCAACGCCTAAGTCGGGAACTTTGATTTCCATGGGTTTATCCTTAAATTTTTATTTTTACTAAGTGGGCAATCAGCCGCTAATACGTGGCTGATTACCTACTATTAATTTCTCTTATTCAGGTTTGTCGTTAAGAATTGGCGCATCGGCTTTATCTTCTGCTTTGCCGTCTGCTGAAATCGCTTCATCATCCTCTTCAACCAAGGTTGGTACAGGTTTTGGATTCGCGCCTAAAATCGCTGGTGCATCTGGGGATTGGTCGATTTGTACTTGAGGATACCAAGCAGGTGAAGCATCGGCATCAATACCCAAGCTACTAATCGCATCTTTGACCAAACGCGCATCAACTTCACCTTCATCTGCCAATAGTTTAAGCGTTGCTACCACAATGTGGGCGGCATCTACTTTGAAGTAACTACGTAATTGGCGACGACTATCCGAACGACCGAAACCATCGGTACCTAAGGTGGCATACGGACGACTGTCTGGTAGGTAGGCGCGGATTTGTTCAGAGAAAATGCGCATATAGTCGGTGGCAGCGACCACAATACCTTCATGCTGTGCAAGTTGTTCAGTAACCCAAGGCGTACGCTGTTCATCTAGTGGGTGCAAACGATTGTACTCATCACATGCCATGCCTTCACGGGTGAGTTCATTAAAGCTTGTGACACTCCACACGTTGGCATTGATATTGAATTCTTCAGCTAGAATTTGCGCGGCTTTTTCAACCTCACGTAAAATCACGCCTGAACCTAGCAATTGCACTTGTTTTGAACCATTATCTTTGAGCAAGTACATGCCTTTTTTGATGCCTTCTTCTACCCCTGTTGGCATGGCTGGTTGCTCGTAGTTTTCATTCATTAAGGTGATATAATAGAAAACCCGTTCGCCTTCACCATACATACGGCGCAGACCATCTTGTACGACCACCGCTAGCTCATAACCATAACATGGGTCATAAGTGACACAGTTTGGCACCGTGTTAAATAGAATCAACTGATGACCATCTTGGTGCTGTAAGCCTTCGCCATTAAGTGTGGTACGACCTGCGGTACCGCCAAGCAAGAACCCTTGCGCCTGCATATCGCCTGCCGCCCAAACTAAATCACCGACGCGTTGGAAACCAAACATCGAATAATAGATATAAAAAGGAATCATCGGCAACGCATTGGTTGAATAACTGGTCGCTAACGCAATCCACGCACTCATCGCACCCGCTTCATTAATGCCTTCTTCAAGCATGTGACCGTCTTTGGCTTCTTTATAACCCATCAAGGCTTCATGGTCTTCAGGGGTATAATTTTGACCCGATGCCGAGTAGATACCCAATTGGCGGAACATACCTTCAAGACCAAAAGTACGGGCTTCATCAGGAACAATCGGCACCACACGCTCTTGCAGCGCTTTATTTTTTAGCAGTGCGGCTAGCAAGCGTACAAATACCATGGTGGTAGATTGTTCTTTGCCTGCACTACCTTGTAGTAATTTGTCAAAAATCTCCAATCCTGGGACATCGAGTGGAATATGACCACTACGGCGATTGGGCAAATGTCCGCCCAGTGCTTGACGGCGACCTTTAAGGTATTGGATTTCAGCAGAATTTTCATCAGGACGATAAAACGGCAATTCTTCAAGCTGCGAGTCAGTAAATGGCAAATCAAAACGGTCACGGAAGTATTTTAATGAATCAATTTCGAGTTTCTTGATTTGGTGGGTTTTGTTGACCGCTTGGCTTTGGTTAGATAAGCCATAACCTTTGACGGTTTTAACCAAAATCACTGTGGGCTGACCTTTGGCTTTCATGGCTTCACTAAATGCGGCATACACCTTCATCGGGTCGTGACCACCACGGTCTAAATTTTGGATTTCTTGGTCGGTCCAATCTTTGACCATCTCAGCAAGTTCTGGGTATTTACCAAAGAAATAGTCACGGACAAATTTACCATCACGCGCTTTATAGACTTGGTATTCACCATCGAGGGTCTCAAGCATACGGTGTTTGAGCGCGCCTGTATGGTCTTTATCTAGCAGCGTATCCCATTTACCACCCCAAATGACTTTAATTACCCGCCAGCCTGCACCGCGAAACACAGATTCAAGCTCTTGGATGATTTTACCGTTACCACGTACCGGACCATCTAGACGCTGTAAGTTACAGTTAATCACCCAAATCAAATTTTCTAGGTTCTCGCGACCGGCTAGTGAGATAGCACCTAAGCTCTCAGGCTCATCGGTTTCACCATCGCCCAAGAATGCCCAAATCTTGCGACCTTCTTTTGGAATCAAGCCACGATTTTCAAGATATTGATGCACATGCGCGTGATAAATCGACATGATTGGGCCTAAACCCATTGACACGGTTGGGAACTGCCAATAGTCAGGCATCAAATAAGGGTGTGGGTAGCTAGATAACCCTTTGCCGCCTACTTCACGGCGAAAATTCGTTAGCTGCTCTTCAGTCAATCGACCTTCTAAAAATGAGCGAGCATACATCCCTGGCGAACCGTGACCTTGGTAATAAATCATATCACCGCCAAAGCTTTCACTCGCTGCGCGCCAAAAATGGTTAAAACCTGTTTCGTATAACGTCGCGCTAGAGGCAAACGTCGCTAAGTGACCGCCTAAGTCGTCGTCATTTTTGTTGGCACGCATCACCATCGCCACCGCATTGTAACGAATGATAGCGCGAATTTTACGCTCGAGAGTTAAATCACCGGGATACGAAGGTTGATCTTCTACAGGAATAGTGTTGATGTAAGCGGTGTCAAGGCGATTAACGCGTAACCCTTCTTGTACCGCCTTATCATAGATGGCTTTTAGTAAAAAAGTGGCACGTTTTTTTCCCACTGACTTGATCACCGAATCAAAGGCATCAAGCCATTCTTGGGTTTCTTGACTATCAGGGTCTTTAAAATACTGATATTGCATTTTTCGTTCCTTCTGGCAATGGCATCCATCCATGGAAATAACCTAGAATGGAGCTAGGTTGTAAACGACTCAAAGTATTCAACTATTAGACACAAAACATTGTTATAAATAGCGATAGCAATATTTTACATGAAAAAAATATTTATGTATTTTCGCTAATTTTTAATAGGTATTTAGCTATGAAATAAAGGTGAAAAAGACAACTGTTTTTTCTGACCGCGTAGTAAATTTATTGACAAGGTAAAGCAATAAAAGCATTAAGTCGCTTGACAGTCAACCATCAACACTTATCAACCGCTTTATGATAAGCTGGGCGAGCTTGGCATTTTTTTAGCCAATTGTGAATATTGGCGTATTTTGCCTCTAAACTATGGGTTTCTAGCATGGCGTTTATGCCAAATTCAAGCTGTATATCAGCGCCGCTAAATTGGTTGCCAGCAAGCCATTCATTACTACCCAAATGCTTATCTAGCATTTTGAGCTGTTCGGTTAATGAATGATTCAGGTAAGATTTGTCTATCCCTGATTTGAGTAATTTTGCCACTTGCTTGATACCTATCGGTGATTTTTCTATCATGGTAGCAAATATTAGTCGGATAATAAGCAAGGGCATCAACGAGCTTTCGGTAAAATGCAGCCAATATCGATACTGTTCATACGCCTCACTGCCATAATCCGGGCGAAATTTTTTATTCAGCACCAAGTGTGAGATTGGCTGTGCATCTTGCTGGTCGGTTGGCTGGTCATAGTTATCAATCAAATACTCAATGATATTGGCCGATTCAATCAGCGTTTTTTCATTATCTTGCAGGATAGGTGCCTTACCCATCGGATGAATTTTTTGCAAAGACTTGGGCGCCAAACCATGATGGCGTTCATACTTGGTTAACTGATAAGGCAGTTCTAATTCCTCTAATAGCCAAAGAATTCGGAATGAACGTGATTTTTCAAGGTGGTGTAGATGCAGTTTTGACATGGGTATACTCGTCTTATAATGTAATAGGATTGTTGGAACAAGGTAATTTTAAATTTTATAAGGCTTTAAACTTGCTGGCTGTTGCGAAATTGTAGAATTCAGCGAAAAAAACCAGCTTATTGATTGATAAGCTGGTTTGATAAAGCGAGGTTACAAATAGCAAGGCTACAAATTAGTCATCTAGCTGTTGTGCATCGGCTTCTAGTAAACCATCTTGCCGCAGCGCTTCAGACAACTCGATGTCTTGTAAATCAGCGCTGTGCAAATCCGCACTGTCTGGTAAATCAGCGCTGTCTTGCGCGATATTGTCAGCCAATTCTGACGCTACAATATCTTCGTCCAGCTCATCTTCACTACCGCCTTCAACCAAAGCAATAGATACCAATGATTCATCTGGTGAAATACGAATCAGGGTAACCCCTTGTGCATTCCGACCTGTTTGCGCGATTTGTCCGACAGGTGTACGCACCAGCGTGCCTGCATCAGAAATCAGCACAATATCATCAGCATCGGTTACCGCTAACGCCTGCACCAGCTCGCCATTACGCGCCGTGGTTTTGATGGCGATCATGCCTTTACCACCCCGACCTTTGACAGGGAAATCAGAGACAGGAGTACGTTTACCAAAGCCACGCTCACAAGCACATAAAATCTCGCCTTGCTGTGGGGCAACAACCAACGACACCACACGGCTAACCGCAACGACACTATCATTGTCTTGGTCATCGTGACTATCGTCTTCAAGCTCGGTGTCCTCGTCTTCTATACCTTGATTGGCCAGTAGCGTCACCCGCATACCGCGTACCCCTTTTGCGGTACGACCCATCGCACGGATTTTACTTTCATTAAAGCGAATGGCTTTACCTTCATTGGAAAATAACATGATGTCTTGCTCGCCATCGGTAATGGCAACGCCAATCAAGTTATCGCCGTCATTGAGTTCAACAGCGCGAAGTCCGTTGGCGCGAAGATTTTTAAATTGTGACAATTGGACGCGTTTTACCATACCCGATGCGGTTGCAAAGAACACATAGCTATTGTCATTTTGCTTGGCGTCTTCGGTCACAGGTAAGATGGCGGTGACTTTTTCATCGGCATCGAGCGCAATCAAATTGACCATCGGACGGCCACGCGAACCACGGCTGGCAATAGGCACTTCAAACACTTGCAACCCAAACACACGACCCCGATCGGTAAAAATCATCACATTGTTGTGTGTCGATGTGACCACCATATGGTCAATGACATCGTCTGCTTTCATGGCAGTGGCTGACTTGCCTTTACCACCGCGTTTTTGGGCGATATAGTCGCTGATAGGCTGGGTTTTGGCATAACCTGTACGTGAAACAGTCAACACAACGGTTTGTTCAGGAATCAAATCTGCACGGCTAAAGTCACTGCGGCTATCGACGATTTGGGTTTTGCGCGCATCGCCAAAATCCTCACGAATTTGGATTAATTCGTCTTTGATGACTTGCATTAATTGGTCAAAGTTATCCAAAATGCTTTGTAATTGCGCAATGAGTGCCAAGATTTCTTTGAATTCTTGCTGTAGCTTGTCTTGCTCTAGCCCTGTTAAACGGTGCAGCTGCATATCCAAAATAGCATTGACTTGGTCAGGCGATAGACGATAATGTTGGTTGTCATCAATCAGTCCATATGGGGCGTTTAGGTCTTCGCCTTCAATCACATCAGGGCGAATCGAATGGCTGCCTGCTGCCTCTAACATAGCAATTACGCCACCTGACTGCCAAACATTGCTAAGTAGGTTATCGCGGGCTTCTTGGCGGTTTGCCGATGCCTTAATAGTGTCAATAATACGGTCAATGTTGGCAAGGGCAATCGTTAGTCCTTCGAGCAAATGACCACGCGCCTGCGCTTTTTTGAGTTCAAAAATAGTACGGCGAGTGACAACCTCTTGGCGGTGACGCACAAAGGCGGCAATTAAATCACGCAACGTCATGATTTTAGGTTGACCTTCATCTAAGGCAACCATGTTAATGCTAAAACTCGATTCTAAAGGCGTTTGGATAAATAGATTGTTAACGATGACTTCCGCGTTTTCACCGCGTCTTAAATCAATGGCGATACGCATGCCGTCTTTATCTGACTCATCGCGAATCTCGCTAATGCCCTCAAGTTTTTTATCGCGTACCAATTCTGCGATTTTTTCAATCAGTTTTGCTTTATTGGTTTGATACGGAATCTCGGTAAATACAATACGTTCACGTTCTTTATTGGCGCCCGTTTCACTCATCGGTTCGATGTGATATTTGCCGCGCAAATGCAAGCGACCTTTACCGGTGCGATAAGCATCGACAATGCCTGAGCGACCATAAATAATACCGCCTGTTGGGAAATCAGGACCGGTGATATGCTGCATAAGCATTTCACCCGAGATGTGCGGATCATCGGCATAGGCCAAACAGGCATTAATCACTTCCGTCAGATTATGTGGCGCCATATTGGTCGCCATACCCACCGCAATCCCTGTGGCACCATTGACCAGCAAATTTGGAATACGGGCTGGCATGACGCTTGGCATTTGCTCCGAGCCATCATAGTTTGGTTCCCAATCCACGGTGTCTTTATCCAAATCACCCAGCATTTGGTGAGTGAGTTTTTGCATGCGCACTTCAGTATAACGCATCGCTGCGGCAGGGTCATCATCCACTGAGCCAAAATTACCTTGACCATCGATGAGCATATAGCGCATAGAGAAAGGCTGCGCCAAACGTACAATCGCGTCATAAACTGCGGTATCGCCATGTGGGTGGTATTTACCGATAACATCACCGACCACACGCGCCGATTTTTTGTAAGGTTTGTTAAAGTCGTTTGATAATTCATGCATCGCGTATAACACACGGCGATGAACAGGTTTCAGCCCATCACGCACATCAGGTAAAGCACGGGAGACAATTACGCTCATGGCATAGTCGAGATAAGATTGTTTTAATTCATCGACGATGCCAATCGGGCTAACGGAATCGGTGGACATGCACGCTCCTTTTATCAAGCTACTTAAATATATGAGTCATCTTATTTATTTTACTTTTCAAGGCGATGGCTAACTTAAAAGCACTGCGCAATGTAAAGGCAATGCGCATTTTTGACCAAAAGTTGCAAAAAACCCCAATCAAAACCTTTGGAAAAGTAACACAGATGATGTTATATTTTTAGGATAGTAAAAAGGAATAATTATAGCATAAAACGCATGATTTAGCAGTTAACTCACCGCCAAATGTCGACGGTAATATCAAAATATCATGCTTTGACGGGTGTTATTTTACCCCCATGATAAGCTACCCAAATTTAACCAGCTATCTTAATCAACTATTGTAATAATTAATAATCTATAAAATAAACTGTCTAATGACAAAGCCTGTTGATAAACAGGCTTTGTTAAATGGGTATCAGTTAAGTGCGTGTTGGTTAATTGGCTATAGCTTCAGGCTATCGCCAATTTAGAACTGGCTAAACTTAGAACTGGCTAAACAATGTCTGTGCCACACCCATACAATACGGCGTGACTAAATCATGATATTGCATAGCAACGGCTTGTGATGGATTGCCCCCGTTGGCAGCCGCATTTGCCGCAATATTTTGCACTTTACTAGCAAATCCTGCCTGCATTTTTTCTGACTGAGACTGGATGCTATTATTGTTGACGGTATCAAAACCTAACGTTTGATAAATCGGTTTTTGACGCGTGGCGCGATTGGTGATATCAATATCAATAATTCCCAACTTGGTCGTGCTAGTTTTGTTAGTATCTGTGTCCCAGAGCGTTTTCATCAAGCTACTATTGACGTCAAAGAACACCCACGGATCTTGGTTGCCACCACACATAATGACAGGCATTGTGGGCAAATAGCCGCGCAGGTCATTGGCTTTTAATGCTTTACGTAGTGGATGTTCAGGTGCTGTGGCAGGCACTGGGCTATAGTTGGTATTGCCTTGTAAATAAGGGACTGCCCAATCGATATTTTTTTGGGCATCCGCCAAGTACCCTAAACGGTAGTCATTTTTGACTAAATACTGCGTCGTGTCAAAGCCAAAGCTAAATGCTGGGTCAGACGGTGATATCGCATCGAGCGTTGGATTGCCCGTTGGGGCTTTTTGAAACATCGCTGAGGCAGGCAATTTGCCACTTGAAATTAGCTGCTCAGTCATACTGGTGCTAGGCAATAGCGAGGGGATTTCATCGGCATTGGCTGGCGCAAACATGTCACTGGGTTTGGTATAAATATTGCCATACTGCTCTTGATAGTTGCGAGCCATCAGCGGGACAAAAAAAGTCGCACCGAGCATGACTTTGCCACCAAATACCACATCACCAAAGGCTTCCATGGCATAGGGTCCAGAAATTGGCAGTGCTGCTGTCACAGGTTCTTTGAGCGTTTCAAGATAGCGCGTGGTTGCCATAGTGACATAGCCACCTTGAGAATAACCTGTGATAAACAATTTGCCATTGTCAGCGACATTGGTTGCACTGCCTGTGCGGCGTACCACTTCCCTGCCTGCTTTTAACGCATCTGCCATCTCGCGTGACTGCTGCTGGGCATTGAGGTACGGATGATAAGCTAGGCTTGATTTGTCATAACCTGCATAATTGGGTGAGACAACCACATAGCCTTGCCCTGCAAACAAAGCCGCTAACAATGTCGCCGCCGGTCCTGCTTCATTGTTGGCATTACCCACTTCTGCAAAATTATAGGCTTTGGTCGTTGCCGTACCATGGGCATTGAGTACAATGGGTCGATTGCCACTACAGCTTGCATCCGTGCCTGTCGGAATAAACACAGCACCCGTCGCATCGGTCTTATTACCTTTGACATCGACGGTATCATATTGCATGTATTCTACACGCACACCGCACTTGGGCGTGGCTGCAACTTTGCTAAAATCGGGATCTGTGGTATTAAATAACTGGGTTAAGGCGCTGGCGGTGAGATTTTTGGTCGTTAATGGATCTTTGATTAAATTACCTGTGGGCAGTGAAGCAACGCCTGTTTTGGCAGGTGGCGTTGTAGTGGAATCATTATCGCTACCACAAGCGGCTAAGGTTGATGCCAAACACACGGAGATAAAAATTTTGGTTAGGTTAAAAGCAGGGTGGATTAAATCAGACTGACGGTGCATCTCATACTCCTTATGAGGAAATTAATGGTTCATATTCTTGAACAACGCATCATATTACCCAAAAAAAACGGGCATGAAAGCGATACACTCATTATGCCAGTTTTTATACTATTTGAACATCCGTTTCTAAAAAAAATTACTACTGAAACAAAAAAACCTAAAGTAGCGCTAAACAGGTTTGCGTTTAAGCTTGCTCCAAACCGCAGTTACTGGGCCCGATAAGGCGTAAATCACGCTAATCGCCAGCAGTCCTGCAGGAATATTATACAGCACGATACCGAGCGCAAACACAATCAAAATCAATGCCACAAACGGGACACGCTTTTTATCAAACTCTTTAAAGCTATAGTATTTTAAATTACTCACCATCAAAAAGCCCGCAACCACTACCCAAATGGCTGCCAAAATTTGAAAAGCGGGACTGATCACAGGCAATTCAACTTGCCAATCCATATGCACCATCACAAACGTCGTGACTAAAATAGCGGCTAACGGACTTGCTACCCCGACAAAGTATTTTTTATCAACGACACCAATTTGTACATTAAAACGCGCCAGTCTCAGCGCCGCACAGGCAGCATACACAAAGGCGCAAGCGATACCAATACGCCCCAACGGCTCTAACGCATAATGATAAATCAATAACGCAGGCGCCAGTCCAAACGCGATGCAGTCGGCTAGCGAATCTAGCTGCTCGCCAAAGGGACTTTGTGCATTGAACAGCCTTGCCGCCCGACCATCTAACCCATCTAGCAATGCCGAGATAAAAATCGCCACACAGGCACGCATATAATGCCCTTCCCCCAACGCGCTTTGGGTAATCGAATAAAATGCCGCAAGCAGCGACAATAGCGTAAATGAATTGGGAATTAAATAAACGCCTTTTTGCGCAATCGTTTTGTCAGCGACACGCGCATTTTCAATGACTTCAAAGGTGAGCCCATCATAGTCATCGGTTTCTGCCAATTCACGGTTACGCTGATGCTCAAGCTGAATCGGATTGATATCCTTAGTGTGCTGTTGCGGCTGTTGCGGCTGTTGTAATGCGTCGATGGGCGTCTTGATAAGGGTTGGTTGGTTATTATTATCGTTATTCATTGATTATCCTTGCAGGTTGTCTCTTGCAGGTCGTCTATAATAAATCGTTTATTGCTAGGTGCATCGATCTCGGTAACAAATTGCAAAATTTGGCGGGTTTTGTGACTACTTAACCCGCCAAGTGTGACATTATTCGCCAACCAACCATTGTACTTTGGTGCGCTGTTCTACGCTCATTTGTGGGCTTTCAGGATGCTGCAAAATTGGCTGTAGATATTGCAAAATCTCTTCGGCTTTAGCATCAAATTGCCACGGTGGGTTAATCACCAACATGCCCGTCCCATTTAAACCCATCGGCAAATCGGGTGGGAAAATATTCAGCTCAAGCACCAACTGACGGCGGATTTCAGTACGTTTCATTTTTTTATAAAACAGTTCAACCGCATCGTTGTTTTTGATGGGGTACCAAAGAGCCAACACCCCGGTTGACCATTTTTTATGCGCTTTGACCAATAAATCTACCAATGCGCTAAAATCACGGTGTTCCTGTTCAAAAGGGGGATCGATTAAAATCAAACCACGTTTTTCTTGCGGTGGTAGCACCGCCAAAATCCCTTCATAGGCATTGCGATGTTGCACGCCAATGGGCAATTGGTGCAGTTGGTAGTTGAGTGCATCAAACTCGTTGGCTTGCCATTCAAACGCTTCGGCGCGATTGTTAATCTCTGGGTGAGCGTCTTGTTGTTTTTCGATGTGATGGGCAATAAACCAAGGCGAACCTGGATACACATGCTTATCGTAGAATTTTTTGGCGTAGCCAATATCTTGTAGATAAGTTTGCACCGCCTGTGGCGCTTGACTGTTATCTTGTGCTAGCAGTTTGGTAATGCCATGAATGGCTTCACCGGTTTTTTTGGCTTCATCACTGGCCAGTGAATACAAACCGCGACCACCATACGCATCCAAAATATAATAAGGTTTTGGCTTGGCGCTCATCATCTCAAGTAATTGGAGTAATAAAACGTGTTTTACCACATCAGCGAAGTTGCCCGCGTGGTAGCTGTGTTGATAATTCATAATAAATTTTTCGTAAACAAATTAGCAGGTATGGTAGCATAGCTATCAAAAATTGGCGAAGTTTTTGCTACAAGTTTTTGCTAAAAACTGCCCAGTTAAATGTTAAACAATGCTGAAGGAAACACAGTGCACATGCCAGAGTTGAATTTTATCCTGCCCAACTGGTTTGAAAAAATAAATGATGCACAGCTTGATGGTCTGGTTAATGACGGATTTATCGTGCTAGATGACTGTTTTGACGTCAATTTTTTGCAGGCGTTACAAAAAGAGAGTGGCTTGATTGATTACCAAGCCGCCAATTTGACGCAGGGTGAGCGAATCACTAGCATTCGCGGGGATAGCACCCGCTGGATTGATGAGCACTGTCCGATGGGTATGCAATATCTACAAGCGATTAACGAGCTCGCGCAATTTTTTAATCAAACCTTATACACAGGCATTCGCCGTAGTGAAGCCCATTATGCCCGCTACCCTGCAGGGTTTGGTTATCAGTGGCATTCAGACAACCCGCAAGGACGTGATGAACGTGTATTATCGGCGGTTTTTTATCTCAATGAGGGTTGGGGCGCGCACGATGGCGGTGAAATTGTCGTCATCGATCAGCATGACAGACAGCAACAATTACAGCCCCAAGGTAACAGATTGGTGATTTTTAATAGTAACTTAGTCCATCAAGTCGCAATCACCCATCGTGAACGCTTCTCCATTGCCACTTGGATGAGAAAAGATGGGTTAATTGGCCAGTAATAAACTTGCCGCAATCCCCCACATCACAATCCCGATGAGGATATCAAGAATTTTCCAAGACAGGGGTTTGGCAAATAGCGGCTGCAGCACACGCGCACCATAACCCAAACTAAAAAAGAAGATAAACGATGATAAAATTGCACCCAACGCAAACGCCAGTTTATCGGTAACCTGTGATGCAATCGTCCCAAGCAAAATCACCGTATCTAAATACACATGGGGATTGAGCCAAGTAAATGCCAAGCACATGGCAATCACCTGTTTTAAATTACCAACGTCTTCACCCTGCGCCACGAGCGATTGGTTTGATTGATAAGCGGCAATAAAACTTCGGGTACCATACACAATTAAAAACAACGCCCCTGCGTATTTTGCGATGGTGATAATCAGCGGAAATTGCGAAATCAGCTTGCCAAAACCAAACACGCCACCCGTAATCAACACCGCATCAGATAACGCGCAAATCAAACACACGATAAACACAAATTGTTGTTTTAGCCCTTGTTTAAGCACAAACGCATTCTGTGCCCCAATCGCCAAAATTAACGAAAAGCACACGCTCATGCCCATTAAAAAAGTAGAGATATTCATCGGTACCACAAGTCCCCAGTAACATTCGCAAAAAACACAAAAAAGCTCAGTAAGAAAAAAGCATAGCGAGAAAAAAAGCGTATTGTAGCCAAAATGCTAAGCGATTGCGAACAATGCGACCCGCTAAGGCGCTAATTTATGCTAATATGCAGCGCAAATAAGCGAGCTTTTTGAGAGATTTTTGAGAGATTTTAAGGAAACAACAATGACCGATTTTGCCAGTAACGCCACTGATTTAGACCACCTTCAAGCGCAAACCTTAGCACTAAGTTTACAGTTGATGCGCGAGCCATCAGTGACGCCAACTGACCTTGACTGTCAAAATATACTGGCTGAGCGGCTTAACCAGCTCGGCTTTGATTGTGAGTTTTTATACTTTGGTGAAAAAGGCGCGACAGGACGCGAAGCAGAAGTCAAAAATTTATGGGCAATCCGTCAAGGTCGTGGGCAGGCGCAGGCGCCCGTATTATGCTTTGCAGGACATACCGATGTCGTGCCCACGGGGGATGTCAGCCAATGGACCTATCCGCCATTTAAGCCTACTATCAAAGATGGCATACTGTATGGGCGTGGTGCTGCAGACATGAAAACAGCGATTGCGGCATTTACTGTCGCTGTTGAAAATTTTGTCGCCAAGCACCCCAATCATCACGGCTCAATTGCTTTCTTAATCACCGCTGATGAAGAAGGTCCTTCGGTCAACGGTACAATCAAAGTGGTGGAAACATTGCAATCGCGCAACCAACCCATAACCTATTGCTTGATTGGCGAACCCTCTAGCACTCACACATTGGGCGATATCATCAAAAATGGTCGCCGTGGCTCGCTTGGCGCCGTTGTGACAGTCACTGGCAAACAAGGTCATGTTGCCTACCCGCATTTGGCAGTGAACCCTATTCATTATGCCTTGCCAGCCCTATCCGAGCTTTGTAGCCAAACTTGGGACAATGGCAATGCGTATTTTCCCGCCACCACCCTGCAAATCTCCAACCTTAATGCAGGCACTGGGGCTAACAATGTGATTCCTGCAACTTTAAGCGCTGAGTTTAATTTTCGTTTTTCAACTGAGACCAACGATGAGAAACTTAAAGCGACCACCCATGCGATTTTTGACAAGCATTTTCAAGACGGTGCAGCCAGTTATCACATCAATTGGAAATTATCAGGCAACCCATTTTTGACGCCGCAAGGCAACCTCGTCGGCGCCTGTCAATCCGCGATTAAAGCCGTGACAGGGACAGATACAGAGCTGTCAACCACAGGCGGCACTTCAGATGGTCGTTTTATCGCAACGCTGAATGTTGACAATAGGTCGCCTGAAGTGGTTGAGCTTGGCGTGCGTAATGCAACCATCCACCAAATTGATGAGTGTGTAGCAGTTGAAGACTTGGGCAAACTTGCCGCAATTTATGAGCAAATATTACAAAACTTACTGTTAAACTAAATACTGTTAACCTACATATGGCATGCTAACAGCCCAGTGATACGGCTAATTTTGCTGGGGTTGGCAATCTTCGTGAGGTTGGCAAATGATTATTTACCCAAGCCAAATGACATCAAAGACCATTACTTTTTGGCTGACGCATTAAGCAAACGCGAGTCATTTTTCATGGGTAAATTAATTTAGCTGCTGCTCATTAACAATCTAGTATGAAGAAGAACCTAGCATTCAGCTTAATCTAGTTCGTCTAGCCAAGCCATTTGAATCGCTTCTAGTTGCTTTTCAGTCGATTTGGTTGGGTCATCGCCAAATTCTTCTAATTGCGTCACATACCGATGCAAATCGGTAAAACGAATATATTGCACGTCTTCATCAGGGTATTTTTCAGAAAGTAGAATGGCAATTTCTAATGTGTCGTTCCATTTGAGGGACATATTTTTCTCCAGTTACTTGATGGGGGTGAGTTTTTTGATTTCGTTAAGATTGTCTTGCCAAGTTTTGATGACAGGATGAGCTTGTTCATCTTGCTGTACAATGACGCTGGTCGGTTGCACTTGCCCATCTAGCATCAATACAATTTTGGTCAATGCCACCACATTTAAGTCATTTTTGACCCAAAACTCGTGGCGAAAATACAGATATTTTTTATCCCAAGCCAATAATTGACTGCGAAGCGCCAATTTATCAAACAAAAAGCTTTCTTTAATGTAAGTTAATTGTTGCGATGCAATCACCCAACCTAGCTTGTCCGTTGGGCGTTGCTGCATCAACCACTGTTGGATGTTAAGCTCAATAAAGCTTAAGTAGCGATAATTAGGCACATGGTGACGAAACCCCATATCATGTGGCAAAATCCGGTAGTGGCGGATGATCGCATCGCTATAGCTTGGTTTAGATGACTTTGCTTTATCGGATTTTAGCATCAAGCATAAGATAAGATAACGAAGTAATAAATTCATGAATTTTCCTTGTGATATCCGCCTAATTATAGCAAATAAAAAACCCTGACTAAACTGATTAGTCAGGGTTGATTGAAGTCAAAAAAACTTAGTGACCTGTACCATTGATATGGCGAATCATGTCTTCCACCACTTTTTTGGCATCGCCAAAGATCATCATGGTTTTGTCCATGTAGAACAAGCTATTATCAAGACCTGCGTAGCCGGCACTCATTGAGCGTTTGATGACCATCACTGTTTGCGCTTTGTTTGCTTCAAGAATTGGCATACCAAAAATCGGTGAGTTTGGATCGTCTTTTGCCGCTGGGTTGACCACGTCATTGGCACCGATAATCAGCACAACGTCAGTACCTGCAAAGTCGGAGTTGATTTCATCCATTTCTAAGATGTCTTCATACGGTACATCTGCTTCAGCCAATAGTACGTTCATATGACCTGGCATACGACCTGCCACGGGGTGAATCGCAAAACGCACGTCCACGCCTTCTTCTTTGAGCATTTCATAAAGCTCTTTTACCGCATTTTGCGCACGGCCTTGCGCCATACCATAACCTGGCACAATGACGACACTGCTAGAGTTTTCCATCATAAAGGCGGCATCTTCAGGTGAGCCTGTACGGTAAGTTTTGGGTCCGGTATCTTCTTCTGTCGCAGCGGCTGAGCTGCTTGACATACCGCCAAACAATACGTTCAGCAGTGAACGGTTCATGGCTTTACACATAATGTAGGACAAAATCGCCCCAGATGAACCCACCAGCGAACCTGCGATAATCAGCATTGAGTTGCCTAGGGTAAAACCGATACCGGCTGCCGCCCACCCAGAGAATGAGTTGAGTAGCGATACCACCACAGGCATATCACCGCCACCAATCGGCGCAATCCACATCCAGCCAAAAATAATAGCCAGAATGGTCATGGCATAAAACGCTGGCATGGATTGGGTGGTGAAATACATAATACCAAACGCTAACATCGCGATGAACAATAGCGCTTGGACAGGTTTTACCCAAGTGCCTTTAAGCGTCTTTGCCCAGCTTTTTGCCGCCAATTTACCAAAAGCAAACATTGATGCTGAAAAGGTAATTGCACCAATAAAACAGCCCACAAACAACTCAAACCGCGCGATGGTGCTATGCTCGACGCCGGTATGCAACACGCTCGCCAGTGCAATGGCAACTGCCGATAGACCGACTAAAGAGTGCATCAAAGCCACGGTTTCTGGCATTTGCGTCATGGCGACAGTGCGTGCTTTCCAAGTACCAACCACAGCTCCTAGCACCATCGCGCCAACAATTAATACAAATACCGGACTGGGTGCTAAAAAAAAGGTAGTGATAATAGCAATCGCCATACCTATCATACCGAATCGGTTACCACGGATGGCGGTTTTTGGGCTTGATAAACCCCGTAAGGTTAAAATAAATAGCACCGCACCAATCAAATAAAACCAATCCGCATGTTGGGCGACCCAATTCAAATTCTCATTCATCAAGCATTTCCTTCTTTGTTTGGCTCAGCTTTGGCTTTTTTATCTTTTGATTTAAACATCGCAAGCATACGTTCCGTCACCGAAAAACCACCAAAAATATTGATGCTGGCTAGAAATACCGCAAACGCCCCCAATAAGCTGGTTGGGGTAAACATATTGCCATCGATGCTGACGGTCTGCAGCATGGCACCGACGATGACAATACTGGATAATGCATTGGTCACCGCCATGAGTGGGGTATGCAGTGCAGGTGTTACCCCCCAAACCACGTAATAACCCACAAAAATAGCCAAAACAAAGATACTAAAGATTGCCACAAATGGGGTGGCAGATGTCGCAGACGCTAATAGGGTCAATAACATAAAACCTCCTAACCTCGATAGGTAAAATTAAATGAAAATTAGGTTAGCGACTGGCTAACAATACTTGACCTTGGCTAGTAACCAGCAAGGCTTTTTGGATTTCATCTTCTGGATTGAGCGCAAACACTTTATTGTCATCCATCAAGGTTGCAAAAAAGTTATATAAATTATTGGCATACAATGCCGATGACTGCGCCGCCAAGGTTGATGGAATATTGGGCACACCCATGATGGTGACACCATTTGGGGTAATGATATTTTGTCCAACCACTGAGCCTTCCACGTTACCGCCTGTTTCCACGGCCATATCAAGTAGAATTGAGCCAGATTTCATTTTATCGATGGTAGCTTGGTGGATCAAACGCGGGGCATTGCGACCCGGAATTTGAGCCGTGGTAATCACGATATCTGCTTGGCTGACTGCTTTATCGACAACCGCGGCTTGGTCTTTGATATATTGCTCAGACGGTGTCCAAGCATAGCCGCCTGTGTCTTTGGCTTTGGCTTTTTCCTCATCGCTCATGGGAACATCGAGCCATTTACCACCGACTGACTCCACTTGATCACGCACGGTGGGACGTAAGTCACTGGCTTCCACAACCGCTCCCAAACGACGCGCGGTGGCAATCGCTTGCAAACCCGCGACGCCCACGCCTAGGATGACAATACGCGCAGGTTTCACCGTACCTGCCGATGTCATAAACATGGGGAAAGGACGACCAAACTGGTTAGCAGCCAAAATCACCGCTTTATAACCTGCCAAGTTGGCTTGGGATGACAGCACATCCATGTTCTGTGCTCGCGACAAAGTTCGCGGCAATAGCTCCATGGCATACACTTTGGCATGGCGATTGGCATAGTCCTGCAAATTGGCATTGCGATACGGATTCATCATGCCGATGACAATCGCTTCTTGTTTTAGCTGGTTGATTTTTTCAATCGGCAAGCTATTGACCGTGAGCACCACATCACTTGTTGAGATCGCATCATCAACAATTTGCGCCCCTGCTTGTTCCAACGCATCATTGGTAATAAACGAACCTTTACCCGCATCACGTTCGACCACAATACTGTGACCCAACTTGATGAACTTTTTGATGGTATCGGGGGTAATCGCAATCCGATTTTCATATAATGCAGTCTCTTTTGGTACACCAATTTGCATACACTCTCCTCAAGCGGTTCGGTTGAATTCTCAATCCACAACTGACAATTAGCTAAGACAGTTATAAATTAAAAAAATGATAATTAAATTACCATAAATATAATTAATTATGCAAAACAATTCTAGACAAGATAACAAGTAAATTTGACTGACGCGTATAAAAAAAAGTTATCAATAAAAATTTTTACAAAATTTTCTTTTAACAAGATAGCTTTTTGAGGGTTAGTTTATTTGCGTATTGCGTTTTTTAACGTTGCCATTGTCGATTTCAAATTCATCAAAATCTTGCGCAAGCCAAAAGTTACCTTGATAACTGGTAGCAACTTCTGCCCGAATATCTGACATATTTAAAGTTTTGCTACCAGGTTTATCAAAAGGTTGAAAACGCGCGCTAAAATGGGTCAAAATCAGGTTTTTTAATTGTGACAGCTGCGCAAACTCAGCAACTTGCTTGGCGGTTGAATGCATGGGGTCAAAATAATGAGTGGCTAATTTTCGTTTATCAGCAATTGCTTGGGTATAGGTCGCCTCGTGTACTAGCACATCGGTATCTGATATGGCATCGGCTAATAGCTCAGGTGAGTCATTGTCGCCTGCGACTATCAGCACGGTTTTATGCAGCGTGGTGGTGACAAAATCCGCGGATTTTAGCAAGGTGTTATCATCTAGATTGACGTCAATACCGTATTTAAGTTTGCCCCATAGCCGTTTATCTACCACGTTAAGCTCGGTGAGTTTTTGGGTTAGTAAGGTTTTTTTGGACAGTCGCTGAGTGAATTTAAAGGCATGGCTAAGGATACGGTGTGATAGCGCAATCACATCAACTTGTAGCTGATGGTCGTCTGTCAAATCCAGCGTGATAGGTTGGTAACTATCGTCCTGCACTCTATCGTCAATGGCGATAAAATTAATGTCAAAACTTATCATCAGTGCTGTCGTGGCTTGCACGGCGGCAAGATAATCAGCAATGGCTTGTGGGGCGATGACGGTTAATGGGTGCTTGCGATCATTCATCGCCATACTTGCCAGTAAACCTGGCAAGCCATAACAGTGGTCGCCATGCACATGGGTGATGCAAATCAATTCTAACTGCATCACGGACAACGGGGTTTTGAGTAATTGATGCTGCGTGGCTTCCCCACAGTCCACCAATATCCAAGGAACATTTTTTGCTTTGCTATAAGGATTGATGAGTGATACAGCAAGTGCGGTAACGTTGCGGTGTTTGGTGGGTATCCCTGCAGATGTGCCCAAAAAAGTGAGTGTTAACATGATTGCCTCATGATTAAACGTGTTTTACATCGTTATAGTGAATGTTTATCAATTTAACTATAAAATAAAATGCGCTAACAAATTTCACGCATGGCTTTACCCGTTTACGTTTTAAAAATTTGGTAACAGATAGTAGCAATAATAATTTGGCAAGCGGGTTATTATTGAAGATGATTTCACTGAGTTTTGGTATACTCAGTGCGACTTGTATCACCTCTATATCACCTACTGAACACAATAAGGAAATGCTATGTTCAAGTTTTTTACCCCACTCTGTTTCTCATTAAGTTTATTTGGCTGCCAAGCTGTTAGCCCAGCTCAGCAAAACCCCAAACCTATGCCTCAGCCAATTAAGAAACCTGAGATGATGTGCACCATGCAATATGATCCTGTGTGCGTCAAAACTGTCAATAATGGCATCGTCCGCTATCAAACCTATGGCAACGCTTGTATGGCAAATAATGGCGTCAATGCTATGGACAAGACTATGAGTGTCACCAAAGGTGCTTGTGAGTCAGAGACTAGCAAGTGACTGAGTTAGTAAGTGACTGAGTTAGCAAATAGCTGGGCTATCATAAGTTAGCCCGCCATAACGTCTGCATTAGCTTGTTTTGCCATAGCTTACTGACGATAAAATGAGCGAAGTGTTATAATCCCTTCTAATTACATTGTGTTAAAGGTGTTGCATCTGTATGGCATTAGCGCTGATTATTGATGATGAAGTAGATTTGTGTCGCTTGATGCAGATGACACTCAAAAAAATGGGCATTGAAACCAAAGTCGCCTATGACTATGCCACCGGCATCAGCCATCTTCAAGCGTATAGTTTTGACTTTTGCTTAACCGATCTCAAACTTCCTGATGGCACAGGACTTGATATCGTTAAATTTATCAGTAAAAATTATGCCAAGACCCCCGTGGCAGTGATTACCGCTCACGGTAGCATGGATTTGGCGATTGAAGCGTTAAAATTGGGCGCCTTTGATTTTGTTAATAAACCGCTTGAGCTGTCGCGGCTGCGCCAGTTGGTCGAAAACGCCTTGAAGGTGGCGGAAAATGCCAATAAACTCAATTGTAAAGAAGTCTATGATCCTTTTAGCAATCGCCTAATCGGACACTCTAACGCCATTGCCCAGCTCAAAACCACCATCCAAAAATTGGCGCGTAGCCAAGCGCCCGTATTTTTGTGGGGAGAATCGGGCACCGGTAAAGAAGTCGTTGCCAAGCTTATTCATGATTTAAGCCCGCGCTGCTCTGCCAATTTTGTGCCTGTTAACTGCGGCGCCATCCCATCAGAGTTGATGGAAAGTGAGTTTTTTGGGCACAAAAAAGGCAGCTTTACTGGGGCTACCGCAGATAAAGAGGGGTTATTCCAACAAGCAAATGGCGGCACGCTATTTTTGGATGAAGTAGCGGATTTGCCGATTTCAATGCAAGTCAAATTATTACGCGCGATTCAAGAAAAGAAAATCCGACCAATTGGGAGCACCCAAGAAATTGCCGTGGATGTGCGCCTTTTATCCGCTACCCATAAAAATTTGGCTAAGCTTGTCGAAACGGGTGAATTTAGACAAGATTTATATTATCGCATCAACGTGATTGAAGTAAAATTACCAAGTCTCAATGAACGGCGCGATGATATCTTACTGTTAGCCAATCATTTTATCGCTTTGATTGCAGACGATTGGGGACTAGCGCAGCCACCGACATTATCCAATGAAGCCGCGGTTCAATTGGCAAACCATCACTTTGCAGGCAACGTGCGTGAATTAAGAAATATCTTAGAGCGCGCGATTACTCTAGCTGATGATAATGTGATTAAAGCCCATCATTTGAATTTGCCATTATCAGCCGCCAACGTACCGCCTGACACTCCTAGAATCCAAAAAACCCATGAAACCACAGAAAACCCCAATCACCCCGTCTTATCAACCCCGAGTCAACCGAGCGCGCCAAAAGTTGTGCCATTAGCCGAGCCTAAATCCGCCGTAAGCAGCCCCATCAATACTTCCTATAGCAGCAACTTGTTTGCAAGTGGTTATAAAGTCAAACCCAATATTCAACTTGCGCCTACACCCCAACCCAACCATGAAGCTTTAACCTTAAACGCGCCGATAGGGGGTATCAATGCGCATAATTTAGCCCACCCCCCCGCTGAAGAAGGTCAACTGCCTGCCGAAGGGCTTGAAGAATATTTGATAAATCAAGAACGAAAAGTCATTATCGCAGCGCTCAACCACAGTGGTTGGAATCGCACCCAAGCCGCTAAACTGTTAAATACAACGTTTCGCTCACTGCGCTACCGTATGAAAAAATTGGGCATTGATAGTGACAGTGATATTAATAGCGATAGCGATGAGGATTAAAAACTTCGGATAAAGGACAAATCAATATTTTTTGATAAATCCACTATCCCTACTTGGTCATAACAAGCTAGCGGAAACCGCCGGCGGATGCCTAACCACTGGTTTGCTGATTTAGCAAATAGCACAAATCGATTGCCTTTTTCATCGAGCTGATTGTCGATATTGTCAATTTGATGCAGGCATTTTACCGCAATGATATCAATGTCTAATGTAACAGCGGGTTTTTGGTACAGAAGTCTGTCTTGTTGCTGTTCAAACTTCTTGGTGAGTTGTAACCACTGCCAATAATCTATGGGCTGCGCAAAGTTTAAATAAGCCACTTGGTTAAAATAAACCGGTGTATTGGATGTTTGCTTGTTTAAATTGTCATCACTACAGGTATCTTCACTGGGATGAATTGCACTGAGGGTCAAAGTGCCAAAGTTTTGCAGCCAGTCTTTGGCTTTTGCTAAATAATAAGGTTGTTTGACATTACTGGCTAACGACAAAACACAGGCTTCGATGACTATGACATCACGCGGTGGTACACTCATACTCAAATGCTCAAATAAACATATTTTTTGCTTAGGCTAATTAGGGCGTGTCCCTAATTCGGAACAAAGTATTTTTAATGGCCTAAAAATGCCTAAATCTGGCAAAACTGCGTTAAATTGTTTGACAATATTCCAATATTATCTGCACAATTTGCCTTGTTTTGCTGGCGATTTAGTCTATTTTTAGCCTCATTATCCAAATAGGGACACGCCCTAATCTTGCTGAAAACGGGTAATTTTAACCCCGACACTATCGGCTTGTTTGATGGCGGTGGGTTTGTGAATCGTCACTGTGACTTTTTCTGGGGCAAATTCTGCCAAAATCATCTCAGCGACCAATTGCGCTAACCGCTCTAACAGCGCGACTTTGTTGGCAATGCTCACTTCAGCCACGCGCTCACTGACACTTTTATAATTGATGGCATCTTGAATATTATCAGTCTGCGACGCTTGGTATTGACAGCCCACCATTTCAATATCAAAAATCAACGGTTGGGTTATTTGCTGCTCCCACTCATACACGCCAATCACGGCATCGACTTTGAGACCCTTAACAAATACCATATCCGTTGAATTACCCGTCAGCTTGATTGGCTGATTGTTGGACTTTTCGTTTGCAATCGCGTGCAAGGCATCCGCCGCTGAATATAGCGATTCATGCATGGTTTTTTGTGTGGTAGCTTGCGTGGTGCTGTGGGGCGTTTCAAGCTTAGTTTGTTGGGTGGTTTCTGGTGTAGTCATTTTACTCTCGTTAGGTATTTCGTTGTTTGATTAAATCATAGCTAAAAAATACCAACCCTGTCCAAATAAAGGCAAAGGTAATCAATTTATAAATGTTAAAAGGCTCATGATACAAAAATATCGCCAATAAAAAAATCATGGACGGGGTCAAATAATTTAAAAAACTCAATAAACTAAAGTTGACCATTTTGGTAGCTTTATTAAACATTAATAGCGGTATCAAGGTCACTGGCCCTGCAAGCATCAATAAAAAAATTGATGGCGACAGCCAAAAATCTAGCTGACTACTAGCAACATCATGCATAGCAAACCAGCCAATAAATACCGGCACCAATAATGCCGTTTCGATAAACATCGCAGACAGCGCATCAACCGGCGTATGGCGATGCATCAAACCATACACAGAAAAGCTACTCGCCAACAATAACGATACCCACGGCAATTTACCCAGCACGACCAACTGAATCGCCACGCCTATCGCTGCCAAAATCACTGCCATCCATTGCAAAGGACGCAGTTTCTCTTTGATGACCACAAGGGATAGTAAAATACCCATCAACGGACCAATATAATAGCCCAAACTGGCTTCCAAAATCTGATCATGATTGACCGCCCACACATACACCAGCCAATTGACTGAGATAATCGCCCCCGAAACGGCAGTATAAAGTAGCCATTTTGGGTTGGCTTGAATCACTTTTAACCAGTGCCAGTTTTTAGTCACTGTCATGATTAATAAAATCGTGACAAACGTCCAAATAATTCGATGCCCAATGATTTCAATCGCATCATAATCTTTGAGTAGCTTAAAATACAGCGGGAAAAACCCCCAAATCAAAAAAGCAGCCAGTGCGGTCAATACCCCTTTGGGGGTGGTCACTACGGTTGGTTTTTCATGGTCAGTCATATCAACAGCACGGGTCGGAATGTCACTATTGATGATATCAATTGTTTGATTTTCGGGGATTTGATTTTTCATTAACACAACGATAAATTTTATTTTCTGTAAAAAAGTAAAAACTAAGAAAGTCATAGTCTATCTTAGTTTTCATGTCATCCATGTAAAGACTTGCGACAGTGATACAAGTTTAGCTCACCTAGGATTTAGTCAGTCACCACTGTAACTTGCAATCCTGCACTATTGACCAATTCAGCAAAGTTAGGGAAGCTGGTATTGACCGTCTCAGTACCATGAATGGTAATCGTATCACTTGCGCGCAAACTTGCCACAGTAAAACTCATGGCAATGCGATGATCATGGTGACATTCAATCTCACCACCGCCAAACACCTGTGTCACATCACCGCGACCTTCAATTTCAATGCCATCATCGAGTACAGTACATGCAATTCCTAAGGTTTTTAGCCCATCTGCCATGACTTGAATACGGTCAGATTCTTTAACGCGTAACTCAGCTGCGCCATGTAGCACGGTTTTACCCGTGGCACAACTTGCTGCCACAAACAGCACAGGGAATTCATCAATGGCGAGCGGCACCAAGTGCTCAGGAATCTCAATACCTTGCAATTTTGAAGATTTCACCACGATATCGGCAACTGGCTCACCGCCGACGGTGGTTTCATTGGTCAATGTCAAATCAGCACCCATCAGCTTTAGGATATCAATCACGCCGGTGCGCGTGGGATTGATGCCTACTTGTTTGATGGTCACATTGCCTTGTTGGGCGATGGCGCCTGCCACCATAAAAAATGCCGCGGATGAGATATCAGCAGGCACTGCGATATCACATGCCGTTAATTCGCCGCCCCCTGTCACACTAATTTGATTGCCATTGTGCACTTTTGACACTGTCACAGGATAACCAAATGCCGTCAGCATGCGCTCGGTGTGATCGCGCGTCACTTCTGGCTCAATCACTGTGGTAGTGCCTTGTGCCCATAGCCCTGCTAGCAGCAAACACGATTTCACCTGCGCTGATGCCATCGGCATTTCATAGCGGATACCTGTTAACGTTTGATTGCCGGTGATGCTAATCGGCGGCGTACCCTTTTCGCCCGTGGTTTGGATTTTGGCACCCATGTCACGCAGTGGCTTGGCGACTCGTTCCATGGGACGTTTGGATAAACTCGGGTCGCCCGTCATCACCGAATCAAATTTTTGTGCTGATAAAATACCTGATAACAAGCGCATACTGGTGCCTGAATTACCCATGTATAGCGGATCATGCGAGGGTTTTAACCCATGTAATCCAACCCCATGAATCACTACCCTGCCCTGATTGGGACCTTCAATCACTACGCCCATATCACGAAAGGCTTGCAAAGTAGCGAGTGCGTCTTCACCTTCCAAAAACCCTGTCACCGTGGTGGTACCTTTGGCTAACGAACCAAACATAATTGAACGGTGAGAGATAGACTTGTCTCCCGCGACAGTGTGACTGCCTTCAAATTGTTGCGCGGGGGCGATAACGTAAGTTTGCTTCATGGCTTGTTTTTCCAAATAAGGCGTTTTATTTAACATATGTCCAAAATGTTGTCGGGCGGCTTGGGCTTGGGTTAATATACCCAGCATCTGCTCAGAATCATTGGTCTCGATAATTGCTTTCAACTGGCTTAATTGCTCACTAAATTCATCAATGGCATCGAGGAGCGCGGTTTTATTGGCATAAAAAATATCATGCCACATGGTTGGGTCGCTGGCGGCGATACGGGTAAAATCCCGAAAGCCACCCGCCGCGAAACGAAAAATATCCATATTGTCGTTGTGATTGGCTAGTTGCGCGACTAGATTGTAGGCGAGCAAGTGGGGTAAATGACTGGTACGCGCGAGCACCTTATCATGATAATCCGCTGGCATGGTTACCACTTCTGCGCCAGTCTGCGCCCATAGTGCAATCACTTTTTTAACGGCTTGTTTGCTAGTGGTATCTAGCGGCGTTAAGATAATTTTATGGTTATCAAATAGTTTGGCATTACGCGCATCAATCCCTGATTTTTCTGCCCCTGCAATCGGATGAGCTGGCACAAAGCCTTTGGGCATATCCTCACCAAATACCGCACTGGCGTCTGCAATGATATTGCCTTTGGTACTGCCCACATCCATGATAATGGTTTTATCGGTAATGATGGGTTTGATTTGCTCAAAAATCTTTTTGACCGCCTGTACCGGCGTGGCTATCACCACCAAGTCTGCCCCTTGTACTGCAAGGGCAGCATCATCAAACCCTGCATCAAGCAGTCCGTAGCTGATACCTTTGTCAATGGTTGATTGTGAACGGCTGACCGCCACAATTGATTTGGCCAATTTTTTATCACGCATGGCTTGCGCCAAACTTGCGCCGATGAGCCCTAGCCCAATAAAACACACTTTTTCAAACATTTAACTTACCGATTTTTTATAATTTGCTAAAAAGACTGCCAATGCAATCAAAATCCCACCCAAAATAGTGCTGATGGTTATTGTTTCGCCCAATAAAACCACACCCAACAATACTGCAATGAGCGGAATAAAATAAATATACAGCGAGGTTTTTACCACGCCCAAATGCTTATTGGCATTGGTCCACAACACAAAACACAAGGCGGAAGCGATACCACCTAAAAACAGTAAATTTGCCAGATTGATGGGCGTAAACGCGTGAAGGTTGATAAAGGCTTCACCTGTCACAAGCATATACAGCGACGCGGTGATTATGCCATACGAAAACACTTTACGCATGCGTACCATCGGGTTGAGCGCATCTTTAATGGCACTGTTAGCAAACCCAAAGAACGACCACGCCAACCCACTTAATAGCGCCAAAATATTACCTAGCATGCCATTGGTTAAACTCATCGGCTGATTAGCCAGTACCAACGCCACGCCAACCAACGCCATCACACAGGCAATCAACAGCAACTTGCTAAAAGCATGCGTTTTAATGACAAAACTGGCAATCAGCACCGTAAACAAAGGTGATGCTGTGACTAGCAGCGCCGCGTTACTGCTATAGGTATATAGCAAGGCGGTATTTTCTAGCAAAAAGTACAGGGTGATACCGCACAGACCCGACAAAAAATACAACACTTCGTTTTTTACACTGCTAAAGGTTTGCAGTCTAGGTGACATGGCAAACAATAGCCCATAGGCAAATAACGACCGATACAGCAAAATTTGAATGGGCGACATATCCGCCAGCAGCACCTTAGTGCTTGCTAATGTTGTTCCCCAAACAATGACCACAAATAACGCTAAAAAATGCCAAAATACTTCACCATTTTTTTCTAACTTTTTTTCTAACCTTTTTTCTAACATTGGCTTAGCTCAATACCTGCGCCAACGTATCTAAAAAACGGTTAATTTCTTCAGGCAAACCCACACTCACGCGTATCCAGGCTGGCAGACCATACCCAACCATCGGTCGCACTACCACACCTTGCTCAATCAAGGTTTGGTAGATGTCCATGCCATCGCCGACATTAACCATCACAAAGTTGGTAGCCGATTTGACATAGACGACACCTAAGCTATCCAATCCATCATACAGGGCTTGTTTTTGCTCATGGTTAAACGCCAAATATTGGTTAATAAAATGTTGGTCTTTAATCGCGGCTGTGGCGGCGGCATGCGCCAATGTACTGGTATTTAACGACTGGCGCGTATAATTTAAAATCTCGGCAATGCTTGCGCTGCTTACTGCATAACCAATGCGCAAGGCTGCCAGTCCATAAGCTTTGGAAAAGCTACGTAGCACAATGACATTGTCATACTCTTGGGTCAAATCTACACAGCTGAGCGTTGGCACAAATTCGATGTAAGCCTCATCAATCACCACCAACACCTCCGATGGCACTTTTTTGATGAATTTAATCAGATCATCTTTGGCGAGCACGGTGCCGGTGGGGTTGTTGGGATTGGTGATAATCACCATTTTACAATTGGCGGTTTGATTGACCGTCTCAAGCATCGCAGGCAAATCATGAGCAAAATTTTTGGCAGCGACTTGTTGGGTTCGCTCACTAATACCCAAAGACGCCAATTCGTAATCCGAAAACGCGTATTGAGAATACACAATCACATCATCGCCATCGGCAAAGCTTGCGGTAATGTTATTGAGTAATTCATTAGAGCCATTACCCAACACAATTTGTTTTGTTTCGCAGCCCAAAAAATCAGCTAACGCTTGTTTAAGCCCCTGCCCTGCACCATCGGGATAACGCGATAATTCCCCCAGTTTTGACGTGATTGCCAAGGTCACGTGTGGTGAGCAGCCGGTTGGGTTTTCATTGCTCGCCAATTTGACGATGTCACCCAAGCCATACTCACGGGTCAGCTCTTCATTGGATTTGTCCATTTCATAAGCTTTTAACTGCTCAATACTGTGATTGACCGATTGGATCGTCATATCAAAACCTTTCGTTGATGATGGATACTGATAAAATTTTATTGCCAAAAACGGTTAAATTACCGCTTTTGGATAAGCGCCTAATACCCGTAAATCTTTGACTTGGGGACGAATCTCAGCGAGCGCGGCTTGCATATTGGCATCGTCAATATGACCAAGCATATCAATAAAGAACACATAAGCCCATTTGTTTGGACGCTCTGGGCGGGTTTCGATACTGGTCATCGACACCCCATGTTTTGCGAGTGGCTGCAATATTTGAATCAGCGCGCCCGCCTGATCTTTGGCTGACACTAAAATCGAGGTTTTATCTTGACCTGACGGCGCTACTGCTTCGCGGCCAATGATTAAAAAACGTGTGGTATTGGACGGCGTATCTTCGATATTTTCAAATAGTCTGTGCAAATTATATTCGCTTGCTGCCACTTCCCCTGCAATGGCGGCTGAGTGCCACTCATTTTTGATACGCCGCGCCGCTTCACCATTGCTAGAGACTGCGACACGCTCGACATTGGGATAATGGGTATCTAACCATTGGCGGCATTGGGCAAGCGCTTGGCTGTGGGCATAAATTTTTGAAATTGCGCCCACTTTGGTATGCTCACCCACCAAAAACTGATGATGCACCGGTAATTCTACCTCACCAATGATTTTTAAATCGGAGGATAAAAATCCATCAAGGGTATGGTTGACCACCCCTTCTGAGGAATTTTCCACAGGGACGACGCCATACATGGCAGAGCCGGCTTCCACTTCACGAAACACATCAGCAATGGTCGATAGCGGCACTGTGGTAGCGGCTTTACCAAAATGCTTCAGCGCTGCCATGTGGGTAAAGGTACCTGCAGGGCCCAAATACGCAATTTTTTGTGGCGCTTCTAAGTCCAAACACACCGACATAATCTCACGGAACAAACGCGCCATCTTATCCGCTGGTAGTACCCCGCCCATAGATTCGTTGCGCGCCATCACCTTTTTTAGCACCTGTGCTTCTCGCTCTGGGCGATAAAAAATCGGATTGTCTTCTTGCGTCTTTTTGGCTTTGGCTACTTGCACCGCATAGCCTGCTCGCTCGTTGATTAATCGCTGGATTTTTTCATCCACTTCATCAATTTTTTGGCGAAGTCCAATTAATTCATCATTGCTCATCGTTTGTTCATTCATAAAATTACAACTCAACAGTCAACACTGACCTGCGCGATAGGATTGAGGGTCATAAATCACAGGCAGCCTAGCTTGAAATATACTTTGAAATATACCTTGAAATATACCTTGAAATATACAAAGTTACCAAATGGCTTTATAGCAGAAATTGCCTAATACTAGCACAAATCACGCCTGTTAATCGAGTTTCGCTCTGCGCTTTTTCATCACAAATAGTGATATAGACACAATATTTTTGGCATACCCTAAAAAAAAATTGGATTATTCGGCTAGGCGCTTAACAAATACTGGCAAAATAGAAAAAAAAACTAGCGATTGTCACAATGTTTGTGATAGCTTTTGACATAGGTTAAACAACATTGAATGAAACTATACCATTTTGCCCCTCATAGGTTATCAGTGACATGCAGCAATTTGACATTTAGGAAAGTACATGACGAGCAGCTTAAACCAATTAAAAATGATGACAACCATTGTGGCAGATACTGGGGATTTGCAAGCGATTGCCCGCTTAAAACCAGTCGATGCGACCACCAACCCAAGCTTGATTACGAAAGCATTGTCAGCGCCACAAATGCAGCCTATTTTAATTGAGACCTTAAAAAAATACCCCAATGATATCGATGCGGTGATTGATGAGCTCACCATTTATATCGGCACCGAAATTTTAAAACTGATTGATGGTCGTGTTTCCACTGAAGTTGACGCAAGGTTGTCTTATGATACCGATGGCACAATTGTCAAAGCGCAGCAATTTATCAAAGCCTATGAAGCCGCCGGGATTGATAAAAAACGCGTACTCATCAAAATCGCTGGCACCTGGGAAGGCATTCAAGCCGCCAAAGCGCTAGAGCAACAAGGTATTCATTGTAATGTGACGCTGCTATTTGGCTTGCACCAAGCCAAAGCCTGTGCCGATGCCGATGTTACCTTAATCTCGCCATTTGTCGGACGGATTTTGGATTGGCAGAAAAAAGACGAAGGACTCGATAGCATCGAAATCAGCCGTGATAAAGGCGTGAGCTCAGTCAAAACTATCTATCATTACTTCAAACAGCATGGCTACACCACCCAAATCATGGGCGCGAGTTTTCGTAGCATTGAGCAAATATTAGCTTTGGCAGGTTGTGACTTATTAACGATTGCGCCTGATTTGCTAGACCAACTTGCCACGATGGACGTCAAAGTCGAGCGTCAGCTATTCCCAGACATGAAATTTATTGACCTCAAAAAGGAAACCCTCGATGAGACACAATTTGCCGAACAACATGCGCTTGATCCTATCAGCCAAGAATTATTATCTGCTGGTATTGAAGGCTTTATCCAAGCTCGAGAAGCGTTAGAGCAAACCTTGAGAGGCTTGGTTAACTAAGCGTTGTTAATTAAAGCTTAGTTCATTAAATTTTTGTTAGCGGCTAATCATGTCCTTTAATCATGATTAGCTCCATGCCACCCCATTAGCCTTTAGCTTGCAACACAGTATAAAGTGGTATAGCAAGCGGTTGATGCAAATCCACCAAATCAAGCAGTACAAGTGCGCCTAATACCTGATGCCCTGCGGCCTCACAAAGTCCCACCGCGGCGCTCAAAGTACCGCCTGTCGCCAATATATCGTCCACCAACAACACATTCGCCGGCGCAAGTCCCGCCTGCATCTCTAAAGTATCACTACCATACTCTAGGGCATAGCTTTTATTCGCCACAGGCGGTGGCAGCTTGCCTTCCTTGCGTACCAATACCATGCCTTTGCCTGTTCGACCCGCCAACAGACTAGCAAAAATAAACCCCCGCGCTTCAATGGCGCCAAAGCAATCAACCGCCTCAAATACTGGCTGTGGTATCGCTGCCAGTAACGCATCGATTACCGCATTGACGTGAGCGCGCAATAATGGCGTGATATCATAAAACGCAATGCCTGGTTTGGGAAAATCAGGTACCACTCTGATGATTTGCCAAAATGGGTGTGGTGAATCAGGGGTGATAGTTGATTGCATAGGATTGACCAAGTTCAGAAAAAATAAGTGTTAAGTAAGAATTAAGTAAAAATTGCTAAAGCGTGCCTCATTCTAGCAATTTTTTCCTGCTGAGCCAATCAAGGTTAGGGATGGCGTTAAGTATTTACTTTAACCATGATTAATAGGCTAGGCTTGGGCGAACTGATTTTAAAATTTTGATATGGGATTGAATGTTGCCTGTCATTGGCTTGCTTGTTTCAGTGCATACTTGTAAACTATCGCAAGTTAAATTTTTAGGTGATTGCGTAAGTTTTGCATGGTTAACATACTGCTCGGCATTGTAATTGCAATTTTTATCCTTATCTTCAATAGCAAAAGTTACCACTAATATAGGGAAAGTTATCAATGAAAAAATATCAATGTATCGTGTGTGGTTGGGTGTATGATGAGGCACTGGGTTGCCCAGAAGAAGGCATCCTTCCGGGTACACGCTGGGAAGATATTCCCGAAGATTGGACTTGCCCTGAATGTGGGGTTGGTAAAGTGGACTTTGAAATGATTGAACTATAATAAATATAATAAGGTTTTATCATGCAATCAACTCACAATGCCGATAATGCGAGTGTCGATAGTACCAGTGACAATAGTGTAAGCTTAAACAGTATCAGTTCAAATGACGCCCCTATTGCGCAACTGTCAAATACACAACCACAACCTGTAATCATTATTGGTTCAGGCATGGCGGGCTATACGCTAGCGCGTGAGCTCAGAAAGCTAACGGCTAGCTTGCCGATCGTCATGGTGTGTCAAGACAGTGGTGATAGCTATGCTAAGCCAACCTTGTCAAATGCCTATGCGCAAAACAAACTTGCTGATAGCATCGCCAATGCGAGCGCGGCAAAAATGGCAGAAACATTAAACCTGACCCTATTAAATTTTCATCAAGTCACTGATATTAATGCCGCTGAACAAGTCATTGTGGTTCGCTCGTTAATCAATGAAGCGTCTCAAACAACGCTTGCATATCGAGATTTGGTATTGGCGACAGGCGCGCATTCTAGACTGTTACCCAATCTAGCTGTCAATCATCAAACCATTTTTGCCGTCAATCATCTAGATGAATACAAAAGCTTTCAGCAGCGTCTAAACACCCTAAAATCTCAAAAATCAGCGCCCGTTAAGGTAGCGATTATTGGTGCAGGGTTGATTGGTTGTGAATTTGCCAATGATTTGATTGGTCAAAATACCGGTAACCAGACCGCTGACATCACAGTAGCTCTCTTTGATAAAGCGGCACGCCCACTGTCTCAGCAGCTACCTAGCCAGGCAGGTATCTTGCTACAAGACGCTTTGACTCAGTCAGGGGTAGCATTTTATTTAGGCACTGATATCACCAGTATCACGACAAACCTTAATAAAAATATTACTACAAATATTAATACAAGCGATAATGCAACCGTGACTATCTCGTTTGACAGGGATAAGCAATCACAAACCTTTGAAGCGGATATTGTTTTGATAGCGATTGGTTTGGTGGCTAATACTGACCTTGCCGCATCAGCGAACATTGCCATAGCATCGTCACAGCACATCAATCCTACAGTAACCCATTTACCAAGAACAGTGCAGCAAGGCATCAAGGTTGATGCGTACCTAGCCACATCGGCCAAGCATATTTATGCCATTGGCGATTGTGCCAACGTGATGGGTAGCTATATGCCCTATGTCATGCCATTGATGAACCAAGCCAAAGCGTTGGCAAAAACCTTAGCCGACCCTAACATGGCGCCGACCAAAGTGGTGTATCCTGCCATGCCAGTGGCTATCAAAACACCTAGTTTACCTTTGGTGGTATTACCCGTATCAGGGCAGTACAGTGACGATCAACTGTATTGGCAAACGACCCTAACCACTGATGGAATGGTCATGACCGCCCATCCAAAAGATGATACCAATAGCATTTTAGGGTTTGTATTAGCCGGTAGAGAAGCAGCAAAACAGCGCTTAACGTTAACCAAGCAAGTGGCGGATTGGCTTTCTTAGCTGCCACGCTCGTGCAACGAGTCATCTAATGCGGCAAGTTAATTCAACACCCCACTAGCAGATTGATATTTTTGGAATAAATTATGGATTTAGCCAAATTTAATTTTGAACCCTCAGTGATTACGGACTTTATGCAAAGTGCCATCATTGATATTGGTGATGAATTACAACTGTGTGTTGAAGTTGGTGGCAATCCTGATCATCCGCCCTTGCTGCTGATTATGGGCTTAGGCTCGCAGTTGGTGTTTTGGCCAGATAGTTTTGTCAAAGGCTTGATTGATGCAGGCTTTTTTGTGATTCGTTTTGACAATCGTGATATCGGGCTATCCTCAAAAATCGCCCGACCCTTCCCGCGTTTTCCCACCAACAATGTCAAAATGATGCTGCGTATGCAAGTGGGTTTGACGAACCGTCATTTTCCTGTGGCATATAACTTATTTGACATGGTGGAAGATACACGCCGCTTGCTTGATAAGTTAGCGCTAAACAATGTGTATGTGGTGGGGGCATCTATGGGCGGGATGATTGCGCAAATTTTGGCTGCCAAATACCCAAAACGCGTGTCGACACTGGGTCTCATGTTTACCAGTAACAACAAGCCATTTTTACCACCCACCAAGCCAAAGCAGCTGCAAACCCTACTGTCACATCCCAAAACCACCCAAATTGATGACGTGGTCGCATACGGCGTGTGGTGTATGCAGCGTATCGGCTCACCCAATCATGTGGATGAAGAGGAAGTAGAACGACTCATTCGTTTGCGGTTTGAACGTAGTTATCACCCACGTGGCGCGCTTCAGCAGCTGCAAGCAATATTAGCCACTGGCTCTATTGTTAAATTCGACCAAAAAATCAAACAGCCAACTATTATCATTCATGGGGAAAAAGATGGACTGGTGCCACCGGCGCATGGTCGGGCGATTGCCAAAGCGATTGCGCACAGTGAGTTTCATTTGATTAAAGACATGGGACATGATTTGGCAAAACCCTTTATCCCTACGATTGTCAAACTGCTAGCCGATCATTATATGAAGCATGTTTAAGGCGCTAATTTAACAACCGCCACAATACAAACACCACGGCAATCACATAAAAAATTGGTGCAAGCCAGCTACTCACCTGCCAAACGGCATGACTGGCAATCATTTGCGCGATGAATAACGCACCCACAAACCCAAGTACCGCAAGCCAATCCTGCTGGCGACTTTTGAGCATATCTGAGCGAATTTGCTGTATTTCACGCAGCCGCTGATCTTGATGAGCGCCTAGATTTGACAGACTTTGCAAACTGTTATCCAACAACTGTGGCATATCATTGAGACTTAGTAACAGTTCAGGTAATTGCTTGCGTAGCTCGCCAATTTTTTGCATCGGGTCAAATTGCTGCTTCACCCAGCCTGTCAAAATCGGTTTGGCGAGCGACCAGATATCAAGCTCAGGGTATAAATCCCTTCCTAAACCTTCCACATGCACTAGCGTTTTAAGCAGTAGCATTAATTGCGGCGGTATATCCAAATGATAGCGACGAGCAATATCAAGCACCGACATGAGCACACCTGCAAAATCAATGTCGTTGATTGGCTTACTAATCATCGGTGACACGGTGCGGCGCATATCGCGCATGAGGGCGTATTTATCGGTATTGGGTGGAATCCAGCCTGCCCGCGCGATAATATCCACTAGACCGGTAAAGTTATTGTTCATCACCGATAATAAAAGCCTTGCCACCATCATTTGGTCAGCTTTAGATAGCTCGCCCACGATTGAGCAATCAAGGGCGATATAGCGGGGATTGGGATTTGGGGTATCGGCTGGCAGCGTTTCAACAAACACATTGCCTGGGTGCATATCGGCATGGAAGAAATTATCTCGAAACACTTGGGTGAAAAAAATCGTTAATCCTTTTGCCGCAAGTGCCGCCCTATCATATCCAAGCGCATCAAATACTTGGGTTTGCGAAATCGGCACCCCAACAATGCGCTCCATAATCATGATGTTTTTGCTGGCTTGATACACTTCAGGCACATACATCATCGATGAACCCAAAAAGTTGTTACGCATTTGGGTGGTATTGGCAGCTTCAAGGGTTAAATCAAGCTCATTGAGCAAGACTTGCCGATAATCTTCAACGATATCGATAATATGTACGGCACGTGCCGCTTCAATCCGTGCCGATGCCCACCCTGCCAAATCGCGCAATAATTCAAAATCTTCAATAATCTGTTCACGGATGGTTGGGCGAACTACTTTGACTACCACTTCACGCCCATCATGCAGGCGTGCGGTGTGTACTTGCGCGATGGATGCCGCGGCTAACGGTGTACCATCAAATCTAGCAAATAGCTGATTGATAGTTTGCCCCAAACCGCCTTTTTTTGTCGATTGTTCAATTTGCTCGATAACCGTATCGACACTAAAGGGTTTCACCCTGTCTTGCAGGTGCACCAACTGCTCAATAATCTCAGGGGTGACCAAATCACGACGCGTGGAAAGCAGCTGCCCTAATTTTAAAAACAGCGTGCCCATCTCTTCAAGCGCCAGCCTTACCCCGTCTGGATGAGGTTTTTGAAAATAGCTGGCAGGGTGCATACGGATAAGCTTGGCAATGGGCTCAAGCTGCGGCGTCTCTTCAATAGGCAGATGGGTATCAACACGATAATGAGCGGCAATGCGCCACAGTTGTAGAAGACGTTTGCGATGATTTAGTAACACGTTGGCAACTCGTTAGAAAGCTTATCAATGGTGGGAATTCTAGCATGATATAAGCAATTTTTTAATGGTTAAAAAAAGACGGGGATATAACCCGTCATGTTGATTGTGCAAAAGCAACTTTTGCAATAAATTTACTTCTGCAATCTACTTTTCCAATCTACTTTTGCAATAAAGCCGCTTGCTGTTGCTTGATGGCATCGAGTTTGGCTTGTTCACGTTCAATATCCGCCCGCAGTTTTAGTAGCTGTTGCTTTAACTCATTGCCTGCATTGTCATCAGTATTTGCATCGTTGGTTTTCCACTCTCTGATATTGGCAATATCGGCAAACATCTCTTTGGCAGGTATAGCGATTGTGCCTTTTAGGTTGGCTAATAGATTAGACAGTTGACTTGCCATCGGTAGACCAATCAGAGGTTGCAGTTTACCAATGATATCAGGGTCAAACCCAGCGACTAATTGTTTGACTTGCATCAGCACTTTATAATCGCCCTCAATCGGCAGATTGCCTTGTGGCTCGCCCATCAAATTGAGCAAATGCACAGGGTTGTCCACTTTGACAACACAATCAGGTTTGCTTACCACGGCGCTACCTTTAGGTTCAAAAACATCAACCGTCACAGGTTCAAAGCGGATATGGTCATCATTAAAAATCGTATCAAATTCAATGGCTGGCTCTGTCATCATTAGGCGCAAAACTTTACCCGATAACGGTTGTAGCCCTGCTTGGGTGATGGAGTCAGTGGCAATCGCTAAATTAACCACTTTTTCAATGCCTGCGAGTAGTAATACAGTAAACATCTGATTCTCTTTTAGTATATAAATTTCAGTGAGCTATTATATTTTTCGCCATCCATTACTTTTTAAACCCACGATGTACCGCCACGATACCGCCTGTTAAGTTGTGATAATCACAATTGACAAAGCCTGCCTCTTCCATCATGCCTTTTAAGGTGCGTTGGTCTGGGTGCATACGGATAGACTCTGCCAAATACTGATAGCTTTCGCTGTCATTCGCCACCAATTTACCCATGAGTGGCAATGCGGTAAACGAGTACAAATCATACACTTTACCAAATGGCTCAAACACAGGTTTTGAAAATTCCAAAATCAGCAAGCGCCCGCCTTTTTTGAGCACCCGATACATCGAGCGCAGTGCCGCGTCTTTGTCGGTGACATTGCGTAGCCCAAAGCTGATGGTCACCAAATCAAAACTTTCATCTTCAAATGGTGCCAGCGTCTCAGCATTGGCGAGTACAAAGTCGACGTTACTACAGCCTGCATTGAGCAGACGCTCACGACCGACCTCTAGCATCGCTTCATTGATATCGGATAATACCACATGACCTGTGCGACCCACCTCTTTACTAAAGGCTTTTGCCAAGTCACCTGTGCCGCCTGCGATATCTAGCACCCGTTGACCGGCACGCACGCCCGTTAGGCTGATGGCATAGCGTTTCCACAGACGATGAATACCCAGTGACATTAAATCATTCATGATGTCGTATTTTTTGGCAACAGAGGTAAACACTTCTGCTACTTTTTCTTGTTTTTCAGCTTTTTTGACGGTTTTGTAGCCAAAATGGGTTTCTTCATTACCATCAGTGGCTTCGGTATGCGGATTGTAGATAGCTGATTTATCAAAACCGCTAGTTGATTGCGCTGATGAATTATTAGGAATAGCGTCATTGGGGATAGCGGGTGCAGGGCGAGTGAGCTGCTGACCTTGGGGCACGGATTCTGGCAAATCAGCTGTGCCAGTAAATTGACGGTTGATGGTGGTGTCAGCTGTCAGTGATTGTTGTACTTGGCTATTGAGTTTGTCATTGGCTTGGAGGCTGTCTTTAACCAAGCTGTCTTGGATTGAATTATGGTTATTGTCGTTCATGTGGTTTCCTAGTGAGGTCATCGCCAATCAAAAATTGGCAAAGTTAAAAGCGCAAAGGTACTGCAAAATTTTTTTCTATTTTATCACTAAACATCAAAGGGATGTTCTTTGCCAGCATGCACATTGGTAATGATTTGCAACTCTTTTTCACAAAATGGCTCGATAAAGGCACCAATACTTTTAATTGGTTTGATAGCAGCAAAACCTTCGGCGATAAAATCATATAACGGCTGAAAGCCTTTTTTGTACGCTGTGCCTTTGGCAAGTGAAAATGCTTTTTGTAAGATAAATGATTTAAGATATTTGTCTGTGCGATAGCACATTTGTTTGAGGTCAGCAATCTGCTGGCGTCTTGCCGACTCTGCATTGACGGACTGATAGGCTTTAATCATGGATGGCTCATCCACGGATAAATTATTCTCTTGTAAATATTGAGCAAGTTGTAAATCAAGCTTAATGGCGTTAATCGCTTCGATGATACCGGCTGCGCCTGTGCTCACGGCATTGGCAGGGATAAATTTTTCTAGTTTTTCAGCCTTTTGCACCATGCGCTCTAGCTGTTCAGCGAGCACATTGAATTTTTCGCCCCCATATAGTTGGTCAATTAAAAATTCCCCCATGGCTTGGTTGTTGGCGCTGGCAAATAACGCTTGGTGGGTTTTATGAATACGACCGCGTTGCCAGGCTTGTACTTCACTGAGTTTTTGCGCTAACTGGGTATCGCTGTGGTATGGAAGGGCGCGAAATTGTTTTAAATCTTGTTCTAATTGGCTTAAGCTGCTCATAGGGCCTCGATTTTTTTGCAAAATTTTTAAATTCAAAACAGAGAAACTGCAGTTTATCCATTGTATAAACCCACAGTAAAATGAAGTTCTGTGCCGCATTACCTTAATGTAAATCCACCAAAAATACAAATCGTAAATTGTTCACCGGTAGGATAACTGCTATCTTTTAAAAAAATGAAGCGGTCATTAGCAAAATTTTGGGTATTTCCCTAAGAAGGTCGTATGCCAACGCAAAATAGCAACAGTTTAAACAATAGCTCAAATAATAACTTAAATAACAACTTGAATAATAATACAGCCGCGTCTGCACCCACCAATCACGCTGCCAAATCTCCCAAAACCGATAAATTTCACAAAACGCCACCTGCAACGCTTGAGGCACAATTAAGTTTTGACTTGATTACCGAGCAAACCACCCTACGCGAGCAACGGGCTGGCAAAAACTCGCGCGGGTTACTCATCTTGGTGAATGGCATGGAAAATTCGGGCAAAGGCGAAGCGGTTAAAGCGCTAACCGAATGGATGGACGCACGCTATATCAAGGTTCATGCAACCATGGGACAGCATCCCAGCCACTACCAACCGATTTGGCAACGTCACACATGGCAACTGCCTAGAAAGGGTGAAATTGCCGTGTATTTTGGCAACTGGTACGCTGACTTGATTCGTTATGTGTTTGACTGTGGCGATGATATAGATGAACAGCGCTTACAGCAAATGATTGAAGACATTGAGGCGTTTGAACAAGATTTGGTCAATAACAACACCGATATCGTCAAGTGCTGGTTCTCAGTCGATAACAAAACCCTAAAAAAACGCTTGACCGATGAAGAGCCTGACCCTGAACAGTTGTACCATTTAGATTGGTTTCGAAAAAAAGACGTGAAACGTTTCAAACGCTTTAGCAGCAAGCTGATGGGGTTACAATCAAGCTGGCACCACATAGATGGACAGGATATTGATGCCTCAAATATCCAATTTGCCAATGTTGTATTAGCAGCGCTGCAGACCATGAACCAACTAGCTACAGCCGATGATGCCCAAGACAACCCAGCAAAAACTGATAAATCAGCTAACCCTAAAACGGACAAAAATCCTGTTAAACCCAACCCACTGCCTTTTAAACCCACCCCTCTGATTGATGAGTTGGTTAGCGTCGATAACCAAGCATTAGCAAAGGCAGACTATAAAAAACAACTGCATAGCAAACAACATATACTCGCTGAACTGATTCGTGAGCGAGGTCAGCGCCATATTATCTTTGTCTTTGAAGGCATGGATGCGGCAGGCAAAGGCGGTGCGATACGCCGCATCATTGCCCCACTCGACCCGCGTGAATTTACCATCCACGCTATCTCTGCACCGACCGAAGACGAATTAAAACACGCCTATCTGTGGCGTTTTTGGACGCGCCTGCCCCATGATGAAATGGCAGATGTGGATATAGCGTATTTATCGCAAAAATTCAAACGCAATAAATGCGTCGCCTTACTCAAACAACGCCTGCATAATAGCCGAGTGACCATTTTTGACCGTAGTTGGTATGGTCGTGTACTCGTTGAGCGTATTGAGGGCTTTGCAAAAGAGGCAGACTGGCAACGTGCTTATGACGAAATCAATCGCTTTGAAAACGACTTGGTACAGAGCAATGCCATTGTGGTCAAATTTTGGCTCGCTATCAGTGAAGAAGAAGAACTTAAACGCTTTAAAGCGCGTGAAGAGACGCCCAATAAGCAGTTTAAAATTACCGATGATGATTGGCGTAACCGCGCCAAATGGCATGAGTACGTGCAAGCCGCTTCCGACATGATTCATTTAACCCACCATAAAAAACGCCCTTGGTATGTGATTGCCACCGATGATAAATATAGCGCAAGACTCAAAATCCTTGACGCTATTATTTCCGAGCTATCTAAGAATTTATAACGCGTTATCTAAAAATTTATAAATTGCTAATAAGCTGCCTTTTTACTATTTTGCTATATCTTAAAACTGTCTACCCAACTTGATGAAAGATAATGATTTTGGTGGACAGTTCCCCTATAATATCGTGTTTGATTTGATTATTTAGCCTGATTAGTTATCCTTAATAAATCCATCTAAACTGCAAGTGAGCAATATGGAATCTTTACGCAATTTTTTGAAAGGTTGGATGGGCAAAGCCTTGCTCGTTCTTTTTTTACTTCCTTTAGCCATCACGGGTTTTGAGTCAATTGTCCGTAGCGGAGATGACCCCAATGCTGTCGCCAAAGTTGCAGAGTTAAATATCGATAATGCTACCTTGCAAACCATGATTAACAATCGCCGCGAAACTTTGCTTGAGCAAGTGAATGGCGATGCAAGCCTACTTAATAGCGATAAATTACGTGAGCAGATGCTGCACAATTTGATTGACCGTTATTTGATTATCAACCAAGCCAACCAGCTTGGTTTTACTGTGTCCGATGCCACCATTACCCAAATGTTGATGGCAGAAAAAACCTTCCAAGACGCCAGCGGAAAATTTTCTAACGAGTTGTTTGCTAGCTATTTAACCAGTCGCGGCATGACCAAAGAACAATTATTTGATTCGGTCCGTCAAGACTTGTTGGTGACTGCCTTTAGCCGCGGTATCATTAATACAGGGATTTTTGCGCAAGGGAGTATTGATAAACTTATGTCAATGCAGTCTGAGTCGCGCCCTGTGCAAGTGCTGCGTTTGGACTGGCACAGCTTTGCGCCGCAGGTGCAAGTGACGCCGCAAGAGATTGCAAGTTATTATCAAAAAAATCAAGCGACACTTAAATCTAGTGACATGGTGGATTTAACTTATTTAGAACTCAATAAAAATGCCCTGCCTGTTGCTGCCCCAACGGCTCAGGAATTGCAGCAACAGTATCAAACCTATTTGAAAAATAGCAACAACCAGACCGAATACGAATTGGCAATGATTTTGATGAATGGCGGTCAAGCACAAGCCACCTTAACCTCATTAAAAAGTAAGCTTGATGCCAATCAAGCGGATTTTGCGGCACTTGCCAAACAGTACTCGCAAGATGAAGGTAGTAAAAACGATGGCGGTAACATCGGTCCGATTACCCAATCGATGTTCCCCAATGATTATGACACCATCATGACCCAAATCAAGACCCTAAAAGTCGGTCAAGTCACGAGCCCCATCAAAACCAACTATGGCTATCATTTATTCAAATTGGTAAAAATCAATGGTCAAACCCCACCAACCATTGAAAGCTTGACGCCTGTCTTAACCGAACAAATTATGGCGCAAAAACGTGAAGCCGCCTATCAAGATTTGATTGGTAAAATCAATAATGACGCAGTTGCTGGCGCTACTATCACCGAGCTTGCCAATCGCTATAAATTAACCGCCAAATCGATTAAAAATTATCCTAAAACCAATAACTCGTCTGCACTGAGTCAACCTGCTATTGTAGCGGCAGCATTTGAGCCACTCGCGCTGCAAGAAGGCAGTGTGTCAGTCGGCATAGATGTCTCTGATAAAGTGGTATGGTTACAATCAACCAATCACCGCACTAGCAAACTCATGACACAAGCAGAAGCTGAGCCGGTTATCAAAGCCAAGCTTATTGAAGAGAAAGCAAAAAGTTTAGCCGTGGCAGAGGCCAATGCCATCGCTGCCAAAGTCAAACAAGCCAATTCAATTGCGGCGGCGGGTGCCCCATTCCAAGATTTGGGGATTGTGACTCGTCAAGACAGCAAACTGAGCGATGACGAGCGTGGTGTGGCATTTAGTCAACCTGCTGTTAACAATCAACTAGCGGTCATGACCCGCCCTACTGTATCGGGTGCAAGCGTGATTGTTGGTGGTGTTATCAGCAATGACAACGCCCAAATCACACCGCAAGTCAAACAACAAACTGCCCAAATCGTGCGCGAAAATATCGGTCAGTCTCAGTTTGAGGATTATTTAGCATACCTAAAATCCATCACTAAAGTTACGATTAAACCGCAGACTGCTGCGCCATAATATGCTGTGAATAAATATGCGCTGAATGAGTCAGCGCCTTGTTCTAGCAATAACGAGTGTTTAGCGATACGTAGCGCCATCAAAAAAGGCTTACTAAACATGATTAGTAAGCCTTTTTTTATCGGTTGGTATTAATGATTTTCAGAGGCGTGATTGATGGTATATTTTGGAATTTCAATGGTCAAATCTTGATCGTCGATGATGACTTGGCAAGATAGTCTTGAATTTGGCTCTAGCCCCCAAGCGCGATCTAACAAATCAGCTTCGATATCATCCATTTCCTCCAAGCTATTAAACCCTTTTCGCACGATAACATGGCAAGTAGTACAAGCTTTTGACATATCACAAGCATGCTCAATTTTCACGCCTTTTTCTAGCAAACCACGGCATAGATTATCGCCTTCATTGAGTTCAATCTCTGCGCCAGTGGGGCAAATTTGGTGATGCGGTAATACAGTAATTTTTGGCATAGCAATCTCTTAACGATTAATAGTCTTATGTATTCAAAATTAATTTGACCAATCCGCGGTTGAAGTGCCTTTCATGGTTTCATTGACCGCTTGGTTCATGATAAGTGCAGCAAAATCATCACTATGAACTTTTAGCTGCGCGCTCGCTGTTTCTAGCTGGGCTTGTTCAGCACCATCAATCGCCTGTTGAACATCAGCCATCGAGGTTTGCAGTGTATTTTTCTGCGCATCGGTTAATAAAAAGCCAAATTCTGCAAGCGCGGATGCTAGCGCCAACAATTCTCGTTTTGCTTCTACTCGACTTTCAATCAAGCTACGCTGCAATCGATCTTGCATGGCAAAATCAAAGCCTGCTTTGAGCAGTTTTTCCTGCTCATCTTCTGACAATCCATAAGACGGCTTGACTTGAATTTGGCTTGCTTTGCCCGTTGTCAACTCTTTAGCCCAGACGGTTAACTGACCATTGGCATCAATTTGAAAAGTAACTTCGATACGCGCCAATCCTGCTTTCATCGCTGGAATATCAGTCAGTTTAAACTGCCCTAACGAGCGGTTGTCAGCCACCGTATCGCGTTCACCTTGTACCACATGGATAATCATACCATTTTGGTTATCTTGATAGGTTGTAAACACCTGTTTACGCGTCACAGGAATGGGCGTGTTACGCGGAATAATTACTTCGGTAAGACCGCCCATAGTCTCAAGCCCCAAGGATAAAGGCGTGACATCAAGCAGCAACACCGTATTTTGCTGTTGTCCGATTAATTGGTCAGCATATTTGGCTGCGCCTAACGCGACGACTTCATCGGGATTGATGCGTGACAGTGGCGGCTGATTAAACGTTTCTGCCACGATTTGCTGAATCAATGGCATTCGTGTCGAACCCCCTACCAATACCACTTCATCAAGCTGGGACTTTTCAAGTCCAGCATCACGTAGCACTTGCTCACACACCGCTAATGTACGGTCAGTCACAGGCTGGATGATTTGACGAAGATTGCTTTGGGTTAACACAATGTCAAAAGCTTGACCGTTGATTGAAAGCTCGGCAGTCACTTGGTCTGTTTTTGACAACTGCTCTTTAAGCGTGCGAGCCTGTACGTTTAGCAGTTGTTTTTGATGGTTATCAATGGTTGATGGATTCAAGCCTGTTTGTTGAATGAGCCAATTAGCAATCAGGCGGTCAATATCATCGCCACCCAGTGCGCTATTGCCACCCGTTGCCAGCACTTCATACACACCGTGATTGAGCTTTAACACCGATACATCAAACGTGCCGCCGCCCAAATCATAAATGAGATGATACGCTTCGTCTTGTGCTTGGTTCAGCCCATACGCCATCGCGGCAGCCGTCGGCTCGTTTAATAATCGAATCACATGAATGCCTGCCAATTTAGCCGCATCTTTGGTCGCTTGGCGCTGTGCTTCATCAAAATAAGCGGGCACCGTAATCACCGCACCCACAATACTATTGTCAGGTAACGCCAATTTTGCCCGATCATACAGATGTTTTAACAAGATACTTGATACTTCAACAGGGTTTTTAGCACCTTGTGGGGTTTGGATACTTGGCATGACATCCACATCACCGACTAATTCATAGGGATGATTGAACTTAATATCCTTGATGCTTCGACCCATAAACCGTTTAACCGAGCGTACAGTATGATTTGGTGCTTGTTCTGCCATTGCTTCAGCATGACTACCTACCAAAGTTTCTGGATTACCATTGTCATCTAAGCCAAAATACACCACCGAGGGCAAAAGCTTTTGGCAATCGATACCTTTTACCTGATTAGCAATTTGACTGTCGTCATTGGCGTTATTGTCACTAGATTGACACTCACTAACTTTATCGCCAATCACTTGTGGCTCGCCTGAACGGACTACCGCTACCAGTGAGCGCGTGGTTCCTAAATCAATTCCTAAAGCAAAACGATGCGCATGGGGCTTGGCACTTTGATTGGGTTCAGCGATTTGTAATAACGACATAAATTGGACCAATTAAAAATAGAAAAAATAATTTGAAAATAAAACCAGCCTAGGTTATATCTTTAGCTTAGGTTGTATCTTTATTGAAAGTCAAAACGGATGGTATTATAAATTAAAAATATGATAAACCAAATAAATTAACCAATGCTAGGACGGCTTACCCTTTAATCATGATTTACACATACAAATCGTCATCATTATCAAAATTTTGCTTGGCTAATTCATCGGTGGTTTTTGCCACATCTGCTTGCAGTTTAACCAAAAACTGCAGTTTTTGAATGATATCTATCGCTTGCTTGGTTAAGGCATCATCATTGGCCTCAGCTGCATCTGAGTTATCAATTTTTTGATAAACTTCGTCAAAAGCAAGTTGATAATTACTTAGCCATTCGGTAAGTTTTTTGCTAAGCAAGGTAATACTTTGGCCATCAGCATCGTCTAAATCGATGCGAAATGACATGGCATCGTCTAGAAAGTCCAAATCACGAATCGGCTGATTAATAGATTGTGAAATGCCTTTGAGTGCCAATAAATGTGACGCGCGAGAATCGGGGTTTTTAAGCGTATTGTAGGCTTCATTAATAATAGCAGACGCTTGCTCAGGCTTTAGTGCGGATAATTTGGCGATTGATTCACGCAAAAAACCATCAGTGTTAGCAGATAGCGAAAGGGTTTGCTCAGCTACAGACGCATCAAGATTGTTATCAGGATGGAACTTAGATTGAAGTTGGCGAAGGGTCTGCTGAAGCTTGGCTATATCAATTTGATAGTGTTGGGGTACATTCATCAACTCAAAATAATTAACCATTTTCAACTTCCCCTACCGAGCCATCACTATACTGACAAAAAATATTAAAAACTAAACGGTGAAAGATTCACCACAGCCACACTCACCTTTTTGGTTTGGATTACTAAATTTAAAGCCTTCGTTGAGACCTTCTTTGACAAAATCCATTTTCAAACCATTAAGATAAACCAAGCTTTTTGGATCGATAAATACACTAACCCCGTTGCTTTCAAAACGTTGATCGTTAGGATCTGGCTCATCAACAAATTCCAGTACATAAGCTAAGCCGGAACAACCTGCGGTACGGATACCCACACGGATACCTTCGCCATGACCACGGTTTTGTAAAAAATCCCGTACATGTTCAGCTGCATCGTTTGATAATTCAATCACTTTACTACCCCATCTACTAATTTCAATCTTCAAGCGACTCACTTTAAGTAACTGAGCCAAAGTCTTATTGAGGATGAGTCAATAAGACTTTTAGAATCGTACAATCAATCAAGCATTGGCTTTAGATTTATAATCTTCAATCGCTGCTTTAATGGCGTCTTCTGCCAGCACTGAGCAGTGCACTTTAACCGGTGGCAATGCCAGCTCCTCTGCGATATCTTTGTTTTTAATTGCGCTAGCTTCATCCAGGGTTTTGCCTTTAAGCCACTCTGTCACCAATGAGCTTGATGCAATGGCTGAACCACAACCATAGGTTTTAAAGCGCGCATCTTCAATGATACCGTTATCACCCACTTGTATTTGTAGGCGCATCACATCACCACACGCTGGGGCACCGACCATACCGGTACCGACATTTTTGGCATCTTTATCTAAGTTTCCCACATTTCGTGGATTTTCATAATGGTCAAGCACTTTATCACTGTAGGCCATTTCATTTTCCTTTTGGCTGGTTACGTCAAACGTAACTGACTAATCTTTACTTATTAATTCGATTGAATAAATTTTTAATGGAAATTAATTTTTAATTCAAATTAATGTTCATTCCATTCCACACTATTTAAATCAACGCCTTCTTTATACATATCCCAAAGCGGTGATAAAGCGCGTAATTTTTCAACCGCGGTTCGCATCTCAGCAATCGCATGGTCAACATCTTCTTCGGTGGTATAACGTCCCAAACTAAAACGAATTGAACTGTGAGCAAGCTCATCTGACAATCCAATCGCCCGTAATACATAGGAAGGCTCAAGCGTCGCTGATGTACAAGCAGAACCCGATGAAACGGCAAAATCTTTCAATGACATCATCAACGATTCGCCTTCTACAAAGTTAAAGCTGATGTTGACGATGTTTGGAATACTGTGATTCATGTCACCATTAAGATAAATTTCATCAAGCTCTTTTAAGCCATCCCAAAGGCGTTGACGCAGTTTTGTCAATCTGGCTTCATCTTCTGCCATACGTTTGCCCGCAATGGCAAAGGCCTCACCCATCCCCACAATCTGATGCGTTGCCAAAGTACCTGAACGCATACCACGCTCATGACCACCACCTTGCATTTGAGATTTTAGACGCACACGTGGTTTGCGGCGAACATATAAAGCACCAATACCTTTAGGGCCATAAATTTTATGGGCAGAAAAACTCATCAAATCAACTTTTAATTCCTCTAAATCAATCGGAGTTTTACCAGCTGCCTGCGCCGCATCGACATGAAAAATAATACCTTTTTCACGTGTGATTTCACCAATCGCCGCAACATCTGTTAGGGTGCCAAGTTCGTTGTTAACCATCATTAGGGTCACTAAAATAGTATCTTCACGAATAGCCTCTTTCACTTGGTCAACCGTGATCAGACCTGTCTTTGGCTGTGGGTCTAAATAAGTAATTTCAAAACCTTCTGTTTCTAATTCACGGCAGACGTCTAGCACAGCTTTATGTTCAATTTTACTGGTAATGATATGTTTACCTTTACCACTATAAAATTGCGCCGCCCCTTTAATCGCCAAATTGTCTGACTCAGTAGCCCCTGAAGTAAATACAATTTCACGTGGATCGGCGTTGATTAATTCTGCGATTTGCTCACGGGCAGTTTCAACCGCTTCCTCAGCTTGCCAACCAAACCCGTGCGAACGCGAGGCAGGATTACCAAACACGCCATCAAAGGTCATGTATTTCATCATCTTTTGGGCGACTTGCTCATCAATTGGTGTGGTCGCGGCATAATCTAAATAGACTAATTTATTCATGCTAACAAATTCTCCCCAGAATTTTGTTTTAAGGTTTTGCTGTTATCAGCTAATGAATGATTATTACTAATATTACTAACTTTAGTGGTGCTATGCTTTGCCCGTTGTAATACGGGTGCTTCTGTCATTGGGTTTGCCGCAGACTGATTTTTATCCTGCATGTCTTCAACCATCAAAATTTGACGCTCAGAAATTTCACGGATAATTTGACGATTAATAAGTGTATCTAGTGTCACGGTGGACAAATAGTTTTCAATTTGCTCAGACAATCCATTCCATAAATCATGGGTTAAACACATGGCGCCGTCTTGGCAGTTGCCTTTGCCTTCGCAAGCTCTAGCATCCACCGACTCATCAACCGCTGAAATAATGGTCATAATCGAGATTTCATTGATGGGTTTGGCAATATGGTAACCGCCTGACGCACCGCGAGTGCTCACGACTAACCCTTTTTTACGCAGCTTTGAAAACAACTGCTCAAGATAAGAAATAGAAATCTCTTGACGTTTTGCGATATCAGACAATGACACAGCCAATTCATGTTTTTGCTCTTGCAATGCCAAATCTAGCAGCGCCGTCACTGCATAGCGTCCTCGGGTTGTCAATCGCATAGTAGCCCCACTTAAGTTAAAAATTTAAATCCGTTCAAGCACAGTAAGCTGTGAAAACACGTTTTATGGTTGGTATGGCTATTATATGAAAATCCGAGTCTTTTAGTCAAGATTAATTCTTACTAAAACACTCGGATTTATTTATTTCTCGGATTTATTTACTCAATGATAAGCGATTTTTTATCAAAGCAATTTTTTATCAAAGTAATATAGGAGAATGGGTGTTATTTTACTACCCAACCAATCGCACAAATGATGAATAATACAAAAAATGCAATTGCCGCGCGTTTCATCCATTTATTTTTACTGTTTAATTCTACAATTTGTGCTTCAAGCGCTGTGTTTTGTAGGGCTGCGGCATTAACTTGGCTATTGAGTGCCTCGACTTGTTGTTTATAGTCAGCATCGGTTTTGATAGGTTTTTTGACTTTTTGCTTGTCTTTATCACCTTTGACTGCTTTTGTGATGACTTGTAATAGCTGATTGATACCAATTTGATGTAAAAAAGCCTTCACCTCTGCCATCTTTTGTGCTTCGCCGCGGATTTGTAGCTGTTCAATGGCTTTGGGCTGATTGGTAAATAAATTCTGTGCAATTTGCCAAGTAAAGCCATTGATGGTCACATCGACCTGCTGAGAAGGCTGTAATTGACTGTCTAACAAAATGCCGTTAACGGTAAAAGTCACATAAAAAGTGACGCTTGGGATATAAGCGTGAATACGAACGACGGTATTGGTAGTGGCTAAAGGATAAACAGTCTTACGAAGATCTGCATCAAAACGTAGCAACAGGGTCAGCAAGGTTTCAATAATCACTAATACCACATTGAGCGCTGTCGTGGCTATATTGCTTGGGGCATTGGTCGAAGTTTGAAAATTATCGTTCATTAAATTTCCACAAAATTAATCAAATATGGGTTTTGTAATTTGTCGATAGTGTAACTTCAAAAGGGTATTAATAACATTAATTATTGTAAGTCTGGTACAAAACACTGTCAGGCGCTGAGTATTAGTCAAGAAATCATTGCGAGATTGATTTTTAGCCACTTTTATTCACTATAGCTGTATATATCAATTTTTAGCGGTTTTTGTTGAAATAAAATGTTATCGTTTGGTGTGCCAACCGCTATATTTTGCAAAAACACGTTAATCAATGCTTAATTGCACAGAAATTATGATTAAACTGCTTGTGAAGCCGTTGGAGTTTACTTATAATCGAATCATAATTACTTATGCAGCACTTGATACTCAAGGCTTTGAGCCTAATTACTTGTCAAGCGTATGCTTTGTATATATAACGTTTATTTTCATCCCTAAAAATTTGAAGGATATTCTTATGAATAAGTCAGAATTAGTTGATAGCATTGCTAAAAAAAGTGGTCTTTCTAAAGCCCAATCAACTGAAGCATTAAATGCCTTTATCGCAACGATTGGCGAAGCGATGAAAGCCAATGATACCGTGTCACTGGTTGGCTTTGGTACGTTTAGCGTAAAAGAACGCCAAGCACGTACAGGTCGTAACCCACAGACTAAAGAAGAAATCCAAATCCCAGCAAGCAAAGTCCCAAGCTTTAAAGCAGGTAAAAGTTTAAAAGATATGGTTAATTAATTAACCCTTATCTCTTTATAGCTGAAAAAGCGTATTTTTAATTAAATACGCTTTTTTATTGCCTATTATTTCCTTGCTAAGTATAAAAACTAAACTATAAAAACTGGGCAAAAACTTAAGTAAAAAACCACTATTTTTACATAGTGGTTTTTTATTTTATAAACTATAGTTAACCTATTTTGGCACTGTAATGGTTTGACCCACTTTTAGCGATGCTGTTGGTGACAAGTTATTTAAACTAGCCAACTCTTTAGGACTGACGCCAAAGCGTCCTGCCAAAGAGATTAAGCCTTCGCCTGGTTTGACTTTATAGGTTGTTGTGGTTTTTGGAATTTTGATATTTTGACCAATCAATAACGACTCATTACCTTTTAAATTATTTAAAGCGGCAAGCTCACTTTTAGAAACGCCATATTTTGCACTCAAGTTTGTCAGACTATCACCTGATTTTACTTGGTAGCCTTGTGCCTCACCACGACTATATTTACTTACTGGCTTTGACGCTGGCTTGTTATCATCCTCTGATTGGGTATCTTTGGCTGTTTTGGTCTCTTTTTTTGTTTCTTTTTTGCTCTCTGGTTTTGCAGAGTCCTGCTTGCTCATCGGTTCGCGGGTCGCTGTCACACTAGCCACCGTACCCAATCCTGCTTGAGGAATAACCAGTTTTTGCCCTTGAATTAAATTTGCCGTCGGTTTTAGATAATTGGCTTTGGCTAAAGCTGCTACCGTTAAATCAAAGTTATTGGCGACGCTACCTAAGCTATCACCTGGGCGTACCGTGTAGTTAATCGATTTGCCAGCTAGCGCATATTTGACCTTTTCAACTGTGACAGGCACGATGATGACTTGTCCTTTTTGCACACGATAATTGGTGTTAAAACCGTTGACATCGGCAATGTCTTTGGGCGATACGGACAGTCGATCAGCGATACCCGACAAGGTATCACCCGTCTGAACCGTATAACGACTGGATACCGGTTGCACTTCGGCTCTAGTAGGGGCAGGCTTTTGCGCTACTGGCTGTGCCACTGGCGGCTTTGGCATTTTGTCTGAAATTAACCACAAGTTTTGGTTGGTACGCACTTGATAAGTTACTGGTAAATTATTGAATTTTGCTAACTCACCGACATTTAGATCAAACTTGTCAGCGATGCCTGTCAAGGTATCCCCCGCTTGCACGATATAGCTATTGGCTTTACGTTTTGGCGCTTCTGCTACTTTGGGTTCGATAGGCTTGGCGTTGTATAAGTAAAGTGTTGAACCTGCTAGCAAGGCGGCATTTGGGTCAATTTGGTTCCATTCAGCGATATCTCGCCAATTCACACCCATACGACTGGCGATATTTGCCAAGGTGTCGCCAGCTTTGACTTGATAGATGCTGCGTGTGCCGCTCGGACGTTTTTTGGCAGCCGGCTTGCTAACCGTGACAGCATTGCTTTCACTGGCGGTATTGGATTTGCTCGTGGTCACTTGCGCCGTGTTTGGTGCTTTACCATTTAAGCTCGACGCTTGGGTAATTTTGACCTCTTTTGGCAACACCACTGGCGGCTCTTCGTAACTGAGTTTTTTGGTTTCGCCTTTGGCTTCTAATATAGCTTGCTGGGTCTGGATGGCATTGAGCTTGATATTACCATCGGTAGGGTTAATCGCTTGCTCTACTTGGGGTGCGGTTTTTTCGATTTCTTTAGCAATCAAGTTACGCTCTTGATTGGATAAAGGTGGTTCTTGCACCACGGTGTTGTTGGCAGTAACAACGGCTGAAGTGGTTGGTAATGTATTGGTAGACTGCATTTCAGCGGTCACTATTTTTTGCTCAGTGGCGGTAATCGGTGGTTCTTTGATTACTGTATTGCGGCTTTGGATGCTTGGTGTACTAGGAATGGGGGCGATATAAGTCGTGGTTTGGTTTTTAACCATACTAGTTGCCATCGCCGCCAAATCGCTGCTAGACGATGGCAAATTAACTGTTTCTTTTTTACTATAGGCTTGTTTGGCAGCACTCAGTGAATCACCCTGACTTGTGGTGGTAGTTCGGGTTTGATTGCCAAAATTTGTGGTCGGTGTGTTATAAGTCGGTGTAACAGTTTTAGGCGTGACATAGCTATTGTTTGCCAAATAACCTTGTTGACTCATATAACCATTACCGCGTAATTGGGTGATTTTACGGTCAATTGATTGATTGAGATCATTGGGAATCAAAATACGGCTTGGGCCCGACATATCTACCGTACCTGCAATCAACGCAGGATTTAGGGCGCGCAGTTCATCGTAGCTTACGCCTGTCAGGCTGCTAATTTCGTGCAAGCTCACGCCAACATTGGCAGGGACACTTCTAAAATGCTGACGGTTCGCAATTGCGGGTAAATACACATTGTAGGTGCTCGGATTTTTGACAATTTGCGCCACTGCCAAAAACCGAGGGACATAGTTCATCGTTTCAGTGGGTAATTTGAGCGACCAATAATCCGTTGGTAGACCACGTGCTGCATTATAATTAATCGCGGATTGGACACGGCCTGGACCGGCATTGTAGGATGCCAATGCCAACTCCCAACTACCAAACTGGTTATACAAAGCCGTCAAAAAGTCATAAGCGGCACGGGTTGACTCAATCACATCACGGCGACCATCAAAGGTGCTGGTTTGATTCAACCCATAAATACGACCTGTACTTGGAATAAACTGCCATAACCCTGCAGCAGAGGCATTACTATTGGCATTGGGGTCATAAGAGCTTTCAATCACAGGCAATAATGCCAGTTCTGTTGGGATATTGCGACGTTCAGCTTCGCGCACTGTGTAGTATAAATAGCGGCTAGCACGCGCTGTTAAGCGGTTTAGATAGTCTTGGCGGCTAATAAACCAACTTTTTTGCGCTTCAATACGCGGATCGTACACATTCGAGTTCATACGAAAATTGACGCGCAGTCTATCCCACAAATTACCATAGCGCTGAACCAACAAAGCGTTATTCTCTACCATGGTCATGTCGGTGGCTTCAAGCAGGCCTTCCAGTTCATCCAAACTATCCATATCCAGTAGCGCCGCATTTTCTTGCGCGCTACGCACCGTGCTTTTGCTGTGACTGGATGATCCAATCATGGGTTTACCCGCTGGACTGGTGGTGCTGGTGGTTGGCGCACTGCTACAGGCTGCCAAAATAATAGAGGAAATAGCTAAACTTAACGGTTTGATAGTTTTTTTTGATGAATGGCTTATCGAAAGCAACATGATGATTCCTAGCTCTTTTTTGCAATTTAGATGTAGGACATATATCCATCTCATAGCGTAACACTATGAAAGAATATAAGCTAAAATTTGACATTATAAATAAAAAAACGGCTGTGATTTCAAGCCAGTGAAATTAAATATTGGCGGAAATTATACTAGAATCCATAAAAAAAGTGGCACAAAACTTTTGCACCACCCTGTTTAACACCACTTTTAACACCACTAAATTAGTGCTTTTCAATCACAAGTTGACTAATCGCCCTAGACAATAACACCGAGTTACCGCTTTCAGCAAAGGTAATACGTGAAGTTGTTACTAAACGTGTCGTCAGGTTATTTTCGACGATGACTTCTGTGGTTATGGCATCTGCTTTGGCATGGTTACCGCTAAATACCACATTATTTAATTGTATATCATAGCCATATTGCGTTGCTTTTGACCAGTTGTTTTGCAAGAGGTTTAAATAATTGCTTTTATTTAAGGTGGTGGTTTTTCTTTTACGCGAAACAGATATCAATGCATCATCTGCTACTAGGTTTGCAACGCGCGAAATACTTTTGGCATTTGCTGCAGCCGCCATCGCAGTACCGTAATTGTCGATATCACGCTGGGTGATTTCAGCGTTTGCCAGCGTTGGGACGGTTAACGAAGTCGCGATGACTAGACCTAGCCATAGTTTTGACTTTACTTGCTTTCGGATTTTATCAATCGGTTGAAAATTTAACGTGATACTCATGAGATTTTCCTTCAATTGGTAACACCCAATTGTTTGACCCTAAAAGAAATAATTTGTTACAACTAAGCATAGCATAACCATTAATTTTATTGTTACGTCATTGTTAATTATCAAGCATAAAATAGTGAATAACCCCGATAAAAATTTTTGAACTTATTATCCAAAACCATCCAAAATCGCTGGATTGCCAAATCAATCATCGTTTTTACAGCGGTGAATTATTTCAGCAAACTAGGGTTAATCATTTATTAATTTGGCTAAATCGGTTATCATTATAGGTTGTTTTTATCACCATTTTATGACTAAATCTCAATTTAAGGGTATTTCAATTATGCTACTTACCGCTATTTTAGCATTTATCCAATCTGCCCATGCGGAAGGTGCGGCGGCAGCGCCTACTGGAACGGGTGCTTCCACCATTATGCAAATGCTATTGCCATTGGCTTTTTTTGCTATTTTTTATTTTATTATTATCCGACCACAAAGCCGTCGTAACAAAGAGCATCGTCAAATGATTGATGCCATTAAAGAAGGCAATGAAGTGGTATTTGCCGGTGGCTTGATGGGAAAAATCAAAAAACTTCAAGGTGAATATGCGGTTGTGGCATTAAATACTACCCAAGAGGTGATGGTGCAACGTGCCTCAATCATTTCGGTATTGCCTGTGGGTACCATTGATAGTCTTAAATAATTGCTGATGCAGCTCACCTGTCAGGTTGGCGACCTAGCATTCTGTTAAGTTGCCAACTGGCTATTATGATATTGTACTGCCTTGTTGATCGCGGTTAATAGCCCTACGGTTAATAAACCTAGTAGAACAACTAGTTACCTAAAAAAATCAAGTTTAAGAAGTCAAGATTATGCACTACCCTGCTTGGAAATACTTTTTAATCGGCATTGTGCTGCTACTGAGCACCCTGTATGCCCTACCAAACCTTTATCCAGACAAGCCCGCCGTTCAAATCACGGGGGCTTCCGCTAGTACCACATTGACCAATGATGTGCTAAAGCAAGCGGAAACCATCCTAAATGCCGCCAATATTCCAACCAAAAACAACAGTTTTGATGGTAAATCAGCTTTGTTAAAAATTGGTGATGAGTCGACTGAAACGCAGCTTAAAGCGCAACAAGTGCTAAAAGAAAAGCTTGGCGACAATTACGTGGTGGCACTAAACTTGGCACAAACCACGCCAGCATGGCTACGTAATATTGGCGGCAATCCTATTAAATTAGGCTTGGACTTGCGGGGTGGTGTACGGTTTGTACTAGAAGTCGATATGAGCAAAACCGTCTCTCAGCGTTTGGAAAACTTAACTCGAGATATCCGTACAGAGCTACGCAACCAAAAAATTGCCGTGACCAATTTACAAGCAGGGCAAAATAATCTGACTTTAAACTTTGTCGATAATGCCGCGCGTGATCAAGCCATTAATGTGTTACGTAGTCGCTTTGGGACAAATTACGAATTACAACCGCTCATCAATGCGGGGGGTCCAGCGATTAACATGACCTTGACCCAGTCGACGATTTCACAAATATCTCAAGATGCGGTCACCCAAAACTTGACGACTTTACGAAACCGTATTAATGAGCTAGGCGTGGCTGAAGCCGTGGTGCAATCCCAAGGTGCCAACCGTATTGTGGTGGAATTACCCGGGGTACAAGATACCGCAGAAGCCAAACGGGTCATTGGTCGTACTGCCAATCTAGAATTTCGTATGGTGTCTGACCAAAACAATACTTTCCAAGCCAATCCATCTGGGGTATTGCCTGCAGGCACTGAAGCCTATTCATTTGGTGAAGTCGATAGCCCACAAAAAACCTTATTGGAACGTCAAGCTGTGGTCACCGGTCGAAACGTACAGGATGCCCAAGCAGGGATGGATCAAAATGGTCGCCCCCAAGTGAATATCACGCTGGATAACGCAGGTGGTCGTTTGATGCAAAACACCACAGCAAAATCAGTGGGCAAACAAATGGCGGTGCTGTTTATTGAAAATAAGCAGCGTGTCACCTTCCAGCCAGACCCAGTGACGGGTCAAAATAAAGAAGTAAGAACACCTTACGCAGAAAGCCATATTATCAATCAAGCGACCATTCAAGGCGTCTTTGGCTCAACTTTCCAAATCACGGGCTTAGATAGTAATGCAGAAGCCTCAGAGCTGGCTTTGTTACTTCGTGCAGGTGCGCTAGCGGCGCCCATGTATTTTGTTGAAGAACGTACTATTGGTCCATCATTGGGGCAAGATAACATCCAAAAAGGTATGTTCTCTACCCAAGTCGGCTACTTACTCGTGTTCTTATTTATGATTATCTTTTATCGTTTATTTGGTTTGATTGCCAATATCGCGTTGATTTTTAACTTAATGATGATTTTAGCCATCATGTCATTGATTGGTTCTGCCCTGACATTGCCGGGTATCGCAGGTATTGTGTTAACCATCGGGATGGCGGTGGATGCCAACGTACTGATATTTGAACGCATCCGCGAAGAGCTTGCCAACGGCGCCAGACCTAAATCTGCGATTGTGGCGGGTTTTAACCGCGCATTTACCAGTATTTTTGATGCGCAGCTAACTACCTTGATTGTCGCATTTATTTTATTTGCGATTGGTACAGGCCCGATTAAAGGTTTTGCTGTCACCTTAGCCATTGGTATTGCCAGCTCTATCTTCACCTCAGTGACCGTCACGCGTGCACTGGTACAGTTAGCTTATGGCTACCGCAAAACTGTCAAACGCCTAAGTATTGGTTAAGGAGCGAATAATGAATGATGACAAGTTAGAGGATCTAGAGGGTTTAGACGGCTCAGAACCCATCAACGTCGAGCAAAAACTCTCAGAGCTCGGCGTACGTCGTAGTGATGAAATGACATCAAATACACAGCACCGCAAAACGCCGCGCCGTAATGGTAAAGGGGTGAATAAAAATTTGGTCAAGCAACCTGCCAACTCCTCCGATACAACAACCCAAAACGCTGGGTTAGCGGTGGCTAACGCTGCCAGCGCTGAATTTTCGGCAGAGGATTTTGGCGGTGAAAAATTCTTTGCCGGTCGGCGTATCATTAATTTTTTGAAAGTATCTAAACCTTTTGCCATATTATCTGCCATCTTAACGATTCTGGCTTTGGTCGCTATTTTAACCAAAGGTTTAAATCTAGGCTTGGACTTTACTGGCGGTGTGTCAGCCACGGTTGTTTATGAGCAACCCGTGCAACAAGCCCAAGTTCAGTCAGCCTTAACGAGCCATAAAATCAATGACAGTGTGGTGCAATATTTGGGCAGTAACAAAGAAATTCTGGTACGCCTGCCCCCGCAAAAACAAATCGAAGGGTTATCAAACTCTCTCGATGCTGCATTAGATTTACCCAATAACAATGCCACCATCAAGAATATTGACGTGGTTGGCAGTCAAGTAGGTAATGAGATTTATATCAGCTCCTTGGGGGCAACGGCACTGGCATTACTGTGTATGTTTATTTATGTGATGGTGCGCTTCCAAGCCAAATTAGCCTTAGGCGCGGTGTTGGCGTTATTTCATGATAGTATTATCACCGTGGGTATTTTCGCACTTTTCGGATGGCCGTTTGATTTGACCGTGCTTGCCGCGGTGTTATCACTGATTGGTTATTCGATTAACGATACCATCGTGGTCTTTGACCGTATCCGTGAGAATTTTCGCCGTGTCCGTGGTGCGAGCCCAACGCAAATTGTCAATCTATCGCTCACTGAAACGCTACGTCGTACTATTATGACCATTTCAACGGTGTTGCTAGTGGTGGTCGCGATGCTGCTGCTTGGCGGCGAAAGCTTACATTGGTTCTCAGTAGCATTGCTCATTGGCTTGATTTTAGGTACTTTCTCATCGGTGTATATCGCCAGTGCGATTCCACTGTGGCTAGGTATGTCGCGCAAAGACTTTATTGTGGAAGTCAAACCAGAATTTGTTGAGGACGAAGTGGTTTTTGAAGACCGCAATGCGCCTATCAATGCGCCTATGTACGACAACAAAGCGTTAGATAATCAATAAATGATTTGAGCGGTAAAATACCCTACTTGCTAGGGTATTTTTATGGCTAGAATCTAAACAAGAATAGCAATGATGACAAATGAATTAATGAAAAATGGGTTATGGCAACAGGCGTTTAAAGTAAGTTTTCCTGTGGCAATGGGTTATATCCCTGCGGGGATTGCCTTTGGCGTGTTGTTTGTGGCAGCAAAACTTCCTATATGGGCGGCGATTTTATCTAGTGTGGTGTTATATGCGGGTGCGGCGCAATATGCTTCTATTACGCTGTTAGCGGGTGGGGTTGGAATCTCAACCATCGCCAGCAATACTTTAGCGATAAATTTGCGCCATGCTTTCTATGCCATTCCTTTATTAAAACAATTACCAACCAATCCTATCAGTCGATTTTATTGCTTGTTTGCGTTAACCGATGAAACTTTTTCCGTGTTAACCACCCTTCATGAAAATGAACGCCAAAGACTCATACTACCTGTGAGTTTGCTCAATCAGTGTTATTGGGTTATCGGTACTATATTGGGCATTTTGCTGGGTGAAGGGCTCAATGATTGGGTGCCCCATTTGGATTTTGCGTTAGTGTGCTTATTTGCTATTTTAGCCTACGAGCAGTTTAAAGCAGTCAAGGCTTACTATCCCATCTTCATCGCCATCATTGCGTTCACAGCGGCGTTTTATTTTATATCCGATTGGCTTTTACTATCAGCGATTTGCGTGAGTTTGGGACTCATTATCATCCACTTTTTTATGAGCAATAAATCTGCTCATGAGCAAGCTCTCTGATAGTACAAGCTACCTGACAGCTCAACCGCCAAAAAAATTATCCATTAATCGTTAGAATATTATGAACACACCACCTGATAACGTTTATTTAGTCGCCGCTACTTTTGCCATGGCTTTGGTGACTTTTCTCACCCGCTTGACCCCGATAATTTTGCCAAAGCGTTTATTGGATGCCCCCTTGTTGCTCGCGGTGAATAAAGCATTGCCATTATCCGTGATGACGCTGTTGATTTTAACTTCTTTGCATTGGCAGCATCCTGAGCCTATAAGTATGAGTCTAAGCTTATCACCCTTACTTGTGGCAGAGATATTGGCGCTTTTAGTGGTGTTACTCAGCTATCATTGGAAAAAGCAATTACTGCTAAGTATGCTCGTGGGGATTGCTAGCCTTAATGGATTTTTATGGGGATTGAATCTGATAGGTTTTCAATAGCTATAAAAAAAAGCCCTACTTGGGCTTTTTTTTATGAAGGATAACTTATTTATACCTCGGTTTGCACCCCGACGATATCCACAGGCGTATCAGCCACGTCTTGTATCCCAGATTTTTTCTGTTTGGCTTTATCACTGCGTTTACGCTGTAATTCATCCAAATAATCTTCATCAATACCACCAGCGATGTATTTGCCATCAAATACCGAACAGTCAAATTTTTTGGCATCGCTGTGTTTGTCTTGTACCGCTTCAATCAAATCATCCAAATCTTGGAATATCAAACGATCCGCGCCGATGATTTTACACACTTCTTCCACACTATGACCTGAGGCAATCAGCTCATTGCGCGCTGGCATGTCAATACCATACACATTGGGATATTTGACCGGTGGCGCGGCACTGGCAAAATACACATTATTGGCGCCTGCATCACGTGCCATTTGGATAATCTCGTGGCAAGTCGTGCCACGTACAATTGAATCATCGACCAACAATACGTTTTTATTTCTAAATTCAAAAGGCACCGCGCTTAATTTTTGACGGACCGATTTTTTGCGCTGCTGTTGACCTGGCATAATAAAAGTGCGACCGATATAACGGTTTTTCATAAAGCCTTCACGGTATTTTACGCCTAGATGCTGGGCAAGTTCCATCGCAGAAGTACGTGAGGTATCGGGAATAGGGATAACCACATCAATCCCGTGATCTTCGCCCCATTCTTTGATGATCTTCTGCGCTAACGACTCGCCCATACGCATACGGGCTTTATAAACAGAAATATTATCAATAATCGAATCTGGGCGGGCAAAATAGACATATTCAAAAATACAAGGTCTAAACTCTTTGGCTTCGACACATTGGCGACTAAAGAAGTTATTGTTTTCATCAATAAAAATCGCTTCACCAGGCTTCACATCTCGAACGATATCAAAACCCAATGCGGTTAACGCAACTGACTCAGATGCCACCACATATTCAAAACCGCCATTTTCCGCTAATCGTTGACCAAAAATCAGCGGACGAATACCATTGGGGTCACGAAATGCCAAAATACCATAGCCTGTAATCATAGCGACTACCGCATACGCGCCTTCGATACGTTTGTAGACGGATGTCATCGCTTCAAAAATATCATCGGGGCTTGGATGCTGGATACCGAGTTTTTGCATCTCATGCGCTAGCACATTGAGCAAGACTTCTGAATCAGAATCGGTATTAATATGGCGCATATCTTCCATAAACAGTTCTTTGGCAATCTCTTCTGCGTTGGTCAAATTACCATTATGCGCCAAGGTAATACCATACGGCGAATTGACATAAAAAGGCTGAGCTTCCGCACTGCTAGACGTACCTGCCGTTGGGTAGCGTACATGCCCGATGCCTTGATGACCGACAAGACGCATCATATGACGGGTCATAAACACATCGCGCACCATGCCATTTTCTTTACGCAAAAACAGACGACCATCTTGACATGTCACAATACCCGCGGCATCTTGCCCGCGATGCTGCAGCATAGTCAGCGCATCGTATAGCATTTGATTAACTTCACTGTGAGCGGCTATACCGACAACTCCACACATATTTTACCCCTTTAATTTTTCACCGATGGCTATGAGACCTGATGAAAAGAGACCTGATGAAAATTGAATGAAACTACCTTATTTGGCGGCTTAGAAGATGTTAGCCGTCAGTTAAACTTACCAATGCTATTGGCCCATTTGCCCCACTATTGCCCCATTTTATCGGCAGCGGTTTTCCCCAGATTGGCAGCAAGCTGTTGGGTGATTTGGGTCGCAAAAGGTGCCATTGGCAGTAGCGCATTGGCAAACTTAGACTGCTGCCAAAAGTCACGTTGACCGACAAAAGGCGCCAATAAACTCAGCACCATCAACACAATGACCAAATTTTTGACCAAGCCAAACCCCGCGCCCGCCAATTTATCTAGGATGCTCAGTCTAAGCCCCTGCAAGGTTTTACTCATCACCCATAATACGATTTGCAGTCCCACGATGACAAATAAGCCAATTGCTAAAAATGCCGCAATAATACTAAGGCCAGTTGAGCCCGTCAGCGAAACAAAAAACGGCGCTAAAGGTTTTGCCAAATAACTGGCTAGCAGCAGTGCTAATAGCCAACCAAACATGCCCACCAGTGAGCGCATCAAGCCATTATTAAATCCCTGCCACAACCCGATAAACAATACAAACAACACTAGCATATCTAACAAAGTCATCGGGTCAAGCTCGTATCATGGGATTTACAAAGTAGACGGTGAATGTTGGCTTAAACGATAACCGTCAATGGCTTCCACACAGGTTTGAATAAGCTCAGGTCCTTCATAAATCAAACCACTATAGAGCTGAATCAAATCAGCACCTGCTTCAATCTTTTTAACCGCACGTTGACCATTGTCAATACCGCCTACACCAATAAGCGCAACTGAGCTCGGTAAGCGTTCGGCAAACTGCTCAAGAACTTGGGTACTACGGTGACTGAGTGGTCGACCTGATAGCCCGCCTGCTTCTTGACTGATTTTGTAGTCTTCTACCCCATTACGGCTTAAGGTGGTATTGGTGGTAATCAGCCCATCAATATCAAAACGCACCAATTCTTTGGCAATATAATCAATTTGGTCTTCTTCCAAATCTGGGGCAACTTTCAGTACCAATGGCACATAATACTGATGTTGGCTAGCGAGTTGGCTGTGGCGTGATTTGATGCCATCAAGCAGCGCCGTGAGCGCATCACCACTTTGCAAGTCACGCAGGTTTTTGGTATTGGGAGAGGAGATATTCACTGTAATATAAGACGCGTAAGGATACACTCGCTCTAGACAATAAATATAGTCATCTAGGGCATTTTCAACAGGCGTGCTGGCATTTTTGCCAATGTTAATACCCAAAATGCCTTGATATTTTGCACGCTTAACTTGCTCGATGAGATAATCGACGCCTTTATTATTAAATCCCATGCGATTGATAATGGCATGGGCTTCTTTGATACGAAATAGACGGGGTTTTTCGTTGCCAGGCTGTGGTTTTGGGGTAATCGTACCAATTTCGATGTAGCCAAAACCCAATGCCGCTAACGCATCGATATATTCGCCGTTTTTATCAAGCCCGGCTGCCAAACCAACCGGATTGGTAAAGGTTAACCCCATACATTCTGTCGTCAATTCTTGCTTACCGTACAAAAACCCGAGCATCCCAAATTTTTGCGATTTTTCGAGTAATGATAACGTGATTTCGTGGGCTTTTTCAGGATCGGTGTTAAATAAGAACGGACGAAGAAAGGCATACATAGTTGAATAAGCACTCACATTACATGGGTGAATCTAATTGACTCTGCCCTTTATACAAGCAGAACTAACCTATTTAGCTTGAGAGATAGCACCCGTTAACGCGCTGTCTAGACTATCTCGTCAAAATCAGAAAAGCTATTATATCAGTGTTGACGCTAAATAAACACCTGCAATTTTCTTTACCTTAACTGCTATATTAACTGTTATTCAACTGTTAACACGGGGTTTAAATTGCAGGAGTTAGCTTTTAACGTCCTATAATCAAAGGCTAAGGCACAGCTCGACCATTAGACAACGCAATCCAACCGCGAATAATGCGGTACAGATGCCATAAAAGGGTGGCGACGATTATCAAGCCGCCTAAAGCACCGACAATAAAACTACCACCCATCGTATGATTGCTATCAACGGCGGCGCCAAAAAATAGCCCGCCAGTCGCAAAAATCACCATGACAAAACCAATCACCCAAAAAAATATGCTGTACCAAAACGTTTTGATTTGCCAATCAAAGTGACTATAAAGCCACGTGTTTCTAGCGTCATCTCGCTTTAAGTAATTCATCACAATCGGAATAATCCAAGTCAGACCCGCAGTAAAATAACTAAACAGCGCCAACGCATAAGTAATGTGGTTATAACTGATTTGGCTTTGGGTCACCGGTAAGTTTTGACTAAGCTGCGTGTATTGCGGTAACGCTGATGGATAACCATTCGCCCCACTACCAAATTGTGGATTGGCTGGGTCAGGTGTGTGAGCATCTGTTGGTTTTTCTAGGTTCATTATAATTTTCCATTAATGATTATTACTTTTTTTATCGGGTCATACACTAGAATTTCAATTGATTGTTATGGACTTTAGGGTGTTACCCAAATCGGCTCTCGAATGGTAAATGGTTGGTGGTTGCTATCGGCAAACTCGATTGTCCAGCTAGCAGGCGACTGCTGCAATCTCAATGACTCAAAAGTCGGTACTGGGATGATTTTTATGCGGTTTTTTGCCGAATACAACAAATAGTTGCCATCGGGCGAAAAGTTGGCAGGTTCAGCCAATCCTTCATTATTGATAGCGATGCTTTTTTTAGTTGCCATATCTGCAAGCCTGCCTTGGCTATTATCGCTGACATAAGTGATCAAACGCCCCGTAGGACTAATCCGAGCTATGGCATTGGTTTTACCAGGCAAGTTTAAAGGCAAAAATTGTTGTTTTGCAAAATAGTATTGATAAAGTTGCGGTTGTAAAAATTTGGCTTTATCCGACGTAAATATAAAGGATTGACCATCTGGCAACCACACAGGGGCTAAATCAATTGCTGGTTGATGCGTCAGTTGTTGTTTTACATTGCCGCTGCTATCGGTCAAAAAAATCTCTGGATTGCCCATTTGGCTATTTGCTAGTAACAATTGGCGCCCATCAGGGGAGATTGCGCCACTAAAATTATGGGTGCGTCTGCCAGAAACTGCAGAAATCTCAGTGACTTGCAAAGTCGCTCTATCAAGGATAACGACTTGAGGATAACTGTTGCCTGCTTGAACCGTAAAAATCAGGCGGTCGCCTAAGCGACTGGCGGATAAGCTCATTATCGTCCCATTGACCTTATACAAAGTCTTTGGGTCGCTGCCATCGATTTGGGTTTCAATCAGCTGCGCTTGGCGATTTTCCCCAAATCCGGTTAAATAAATAAAAATCAACTTACCTGACAGCTGGCGAGCATCCATGTGCGGCAAATTGGTGGGTACAGCCTCTATGACTTTGGGCAGTGAGGTCGAACCTTGCAGGGTGTTGTTGCTAGATAAGGTTGTTGATGGCGAGCGCATGGTCTGACAGCCTGTCATCGCCAAGCTAATTGCCATGACAATTGCCATAACAGCGGCGCACCATAAACGGGGTAAGAGATAAACATGCTTCATGTTATTTGTAGCTTGGTTAAGGTAAAACATTATTGGCGTCTGGATTGAGCCAAAGTGGTCCATAAATCAAGCCATTGGGTACGCCATTTTGGGATGGGCTAATACTGATGGATTTGCCATTCGATACAATGGTAATGACATTTTTATTGGAATAAATATAGTGTTGTCCATTGGGTGAGACACCTGGGGCTTCACTTAACCCAACGTTATTTACAGCGGTTACCGAGCGCGAACCCAGATCCATCACCGCGCCTTGATTGGCGCCCGACAAATAGGACATTTTTTTACCATCATTGCTGATGCGCCCCATACTGCTCAGTCCGCCGCCCGTCAAGCGTTGTTCACTACCGGTTGCCAGATTGTATAGATAAATTTGACCTTTATTACCGCCTTTTTTACCACCGGCTCTATCTGAAGTGTAGACAAATGATTGGCCATCAGGCGCCCAACTAGGATAAATAGCCCCCACAGGGTCATTGGTCAAGCGACGAGAATTGCCACCTTGCGCCAAATAAATCTGCGGTATGCCGTTTTCAAAACTGCTACTAAATATCACACGGCCATCTTTACTCACGGACGCGCCATAATTCATGGCTTTAAAATTCGTCAAATTGCTGACTGCCCCGCTGACAATATTGGCAGACATGACCTGCGGATAGCCTAGCGTGTCGGGCTGAACTTGAAAAGTAAAGGTTTGATTGTCAGCAGAGGTATTTAGGGTTTTAATGGTACCGTTAAACTCATAAATCACTTTTGGGTTAAACCCATCCACGTCAGAAATGACCAAACGTGAGACACGGTTTTTGGGCTTGCCTGTTTCAACCACATACGCAATGCGCCCAGAAAAATCGCCTTTGATGCCTGTCAATATCTCATAGATACGGTCAGCAACCTTATGCCCTGCCATACGCAAACTTTGTGAGTTATTTTTGCTGGTGACGGTTTGCAGACCCTGCATCACCTCGCCTGTCGCCACATTAATCACTTCAAAATTGATTTCAACATTGCCACGGTTGCTGCGCGTATTGCCGACCACCAAATAAGGCACGGCGTTATGCTGCCAGACAGGCAAAGTGACTTCACTACTACTATGAGGTCGCTCTGGCAAATTACTATCCAAAGTAAATTGTCCCAAATTGGTCAAATCATTGGTGACAATCCCTGAGATACTCTCTGCGCCAGCAAATGGTACGATGGCGACTTGCAAGTTAGAGCGTGGTGCCTGCTTGACTAGAGTAAAGTCAACATTATCGGCAGCGTTCGCTAGAGGTGGCATCGCAGTGGTAGCCAAGGCAATGACTGCCGCTTTCAAAAAAGTCTTGTTCATAATTAGCCTGCAACATTTATAATTATTAAAAAAGTGATTTTAAAATAATAGCATTGTTTTGATCGCCAAAAAAGACTGGGCAAGACTAAGCGCTACTACACTATTTAGCTTTACTACTTAGATTTACTATTTAGCTTTAAAATTGCCCGTCATGGTTCTTGCGCCATTTGGCGGGGGCGGCAGTGGACTTGATTGGTTGATTGCTTGTTGTAAGCTTGCTTTAAAAGCGGCATCACTGCTACCGCGAATAGTGATATTACTAATTGTACCGTCCGCAGCAATGCTAAATGACGCCGTTAATGAATTGCCATTACTATTGGTTGGCACATTCCAGTTTGCATCAATCATCGCCATGACTTGGCTGACATAGCCTGCCGAACTCCCACCCGATGCACCACCACGTCTGCTAGAACCTTGACCGCCAGATAATTGCGATTGCGCTGCACCTGTAGATTGACCATCTTTACCCAAATCCAGTGACTTGATACTATTGTCACTTTGCCGCTCGCTATTGGCATTGAGATTTTTATTATAGGCGGCATTGTTCGCGCGTATTTCGTTTTTTACCTCGTCAATATTACTTTCGGCAATTTTATAATCTTGCAGATTTCGCTGCTGGGTTTCATTGCGCTGGTTTAATTCATCAATCACGCTTTGTCTTTCAGCTGCTACTTCCCGGTCTAACTTTTCAGCAAATAGCGCCTGCTCTTTTTCCCATTGCGCCTGCTTGGCGGCTAACGTATTTTTAACCGTTTCAATTTGATTGGTTGATGTCGAATGGGGCGTATTCATTGGCACAGTTGATAGGGTTTGCGAATTTAAAGACGGTGTGTGAGCGTCAGCCATCTCGCCAGCCGTGGCTTGGTTTTGCGCAAGCTCATTTTGTTGGTTGGCTTTGATTTGCTGTTGCATTGCCGACAACTGCTCAGGGGTAATCAACGAGGTTTCCATGGGCGCTGGCGGGGTGTTATGATAAAAGAAAAACAATAACCCAACCACCAACGCATGGGCAATGGCACTGAGAACAATCGCCCATACCGGGTAATCGGGTGTTTTGACGGGTACATAGACTGAGGTCACTTCAGCATACATCGTCTCAGTATTTCCTTATTCTAGCAAAAATGTTCAATCAAAAATTAAAAGGTCATCGTATTAGAAGGCTGCTTGATTAAAAAGCTACTTCATTAAAAAGCTACTTCATTAAAAAGCCACTTGATTAAAAGGCTAGTTGCTGGCTGGTTTTGGCGGTGCCGTTAACAAGCCAACCTTTTGGATGCCCGCTTGTTGCAAGTTTGCCATTAATTCGATAATATCCCCATATTGGTTATTCTGATCGGCATTAATCATCACATTGACATTGGGCTTACCATCGAACTGGTATTGAGGCTGAGATTGCAAATTATTCAAAGTCGCAATTAACGCCTCTTCGCTCATTGGCTCATCGGTTTTGTCCTGGATACTTAAATATAATTGTCCATCAGATTTTAGTGACACAATCACCGGTAACTGCGTGCCTTGCTGTAGTGATTTGGTTTGCGCTTTTGGCAAATCAATATCCACCCCCGTCGTTAGCATGGGCGCAGTCACCATAAATATAACAAGCAACACCAACATAACGTCAATATAAGGCACCACATTCATACCCGCATTGAGTTTTTGTGGACGGTTACGGCTGTAAGGGTTTGCTTTCATAGTGTCAAGTTGTTCAATAAAATTTATCTAACGTTCATTTAGCATTTAGCGTTTAGCATTTATCTAGCGAGCGAGCGGTGGCATCATGGCAGGTGAATTCAGCCCTGTCGGTAAATTGGTAGCCGTATCCACAGTTTGTCGCAACAACATGCCCGTCATCTCATCACAGAATAGGCTACGACTTTGATAAACTTTATCGTTTTTTGCGGTAAAATGGTTGAAAGCCAGTGCCGCTGGAATCGCAGCAAACAAACCTAGCGCAGTGGCAATCAAGGCTTCGGCAATACCAGGCGCAACCGCAGCCAGTGTGGCTTGCGCAGAAGTCGATAAGCCCATAAAAGCCGTCATAATCCCCCAGACCGTACCAAGCAGACCGATATATGGCGAGACCGAGGCAATACTGGCTAGCAACGGCAATCCTTGCTCAAGCTCGAGTTGCTGACGCCCCAAGCCAACGCGAAGTTTGCGCTCGACGCCTTCAATGATTTCACTACGCGCTTGGGTGTTTTTGAGCAGTTTTAAAAACTCACTAAAGCCAATAAAAAAGATTTGCTCAAGTCCACTTCTATCTGGGTTACCTTGAACGCCTTTGTATAGGGTTGGCAATTCAACCCCGGACCAAAAGGTTTGCTCAAAATAATTATCGGCGCGCGTGGCAATTGCCAAGCGACTACTTAAACGAAAAATAGTGACCCAACACAACAAAGAAGCAAATAATAAAATGCCCATGATAATTTTGACGAAAATACTGGCGTGCGTTACCAAACTAACGAGATCAATCGAGCCTTCCATAAAGTTATGCTTCCCCAACCATCCAAATTACTAAATATAAGTCACTAAATATAAATTACTAAATATTTTGATGCCAGCTTATTAACAGCCCGCCAGCCATACCCGATTAAAACCAAAAACCAAAAAACAAAAACTAGTGCAATTATAAGGTCGAGCACTAGAATTTACATAAGCATATTGTAACCAATAACATCTGCTAATCGTATAAAAACTTTTGGTAGATTTTATCAAGCAGCTTGACGGTCAAAGTATTAGAAATTCCCGCAGGTGACAAGGCTGCCATCAGTTGATTTTGGCGCGGGCTTCAGCCTTATAGGTGTCGCTGTGTTCTACTCTTTTCTTACTCATGGTAAACTCTGGTTTAGGATGCAAGTTTAGTAAATATTTTTCTTCCGTTTTTTTTAAGCATACCTCAAAAATTTTAAAATATTTTTTGTATAAAGCGTTAAGCTAAAGAATAGAGCTTTGACTTTATACAGATAATTGTTTAATTTAAGGGAGGAAAACACCCTCAGAAAAATTTTAGCTAATTCAATATTATAATATAGGAGATACAAATGGCTATTTCACTTAATAAAGGCGGTAACTTATCCCTGTCAAAAACAGATCCTACCCTAACACGGTTATTAATTGGTCTAGGTTGGGATGAGCGTGCCACATCAGGGGCAGAGTTTGACTTAGATGCCAGCGTATTTTTGCTTAATAATACAGGCAAAGTACGCGGTGACCATGACTTTATTTTTTATAACCAACTAAAATCTGACAACGGTGCAGTTGAACACACCGGGGACAACCGCTCAGGGGCAGGTGACGGTGATGACGAAGTGATCAAAGTTAACCTGTCACAAGTACCAGCCGATATTGAAAAAATTGCAGTCACTGTGACCATCCACGATGCCCAAGCTCGTAATCAAAACTTTGGTCAAGTATCCAATGCCTTCATTCGTGTGGTCAATGAAGAAACAGGGGCAGAGGTAGTACGGTTTGACTTAGCAGAAGACTATTCCATCGAAACTGCGATGGTATTTGGTGAAGTCTACAAACACAATGGCGAATGGAAATTTCGTGCGGTGGGTCAAGGCTATGCAGGTGGCTTAGCAGCTATGTGCCAACAATATGGCGTAAATATCGGCTAAATCGGATTTTAAGCAGCAATTTACCATTAAAATAACTATAACAAATCATTAAATAAAGGATATAAAGATGGCGGTTAGTCTACAAAAAGGACAAAAAATTTCACTCGATAAAGAAGCAGGCACGGCACTGACTCGTATCAAAATGGGTCTAGGGTGGGATGTTGCATCCACCCCAAAATCCGGTGGCTTTTTGGGCAGTCTATTCGGTGGCGGCGGTAGTAATGATAGTATCGATTTGGATGCATCTTGCATTATGTTTGACGCGAGCAAACAGCCCATCGATGCAATTTGGTTTGGTCAACTGCAGTCAAAGGATGGTAGTATCGTTCATACAGGCGATAACCGCACAGGCGCAGGGGATGGCGATGATGAAGTCATCAATGTCGATTTATCTCGTGTCCCTGCTCATGTACAGTCACTGGTATTTACTGTGAATAGCTTTACGGGTCAAACATTTGAGAAAGTTGCCAATGCGTTTTGTCGTATCGTTAATGCCGGCAATAATAGCGAAGTGGCTCGCTATAACTTATCAGCCCAAGGCAGTCATACCGCGCTGATTTTAGCAAAGATTTATCGCCACAATGGTGAATGGAAAATGCATGCCATTGGTGAAATTGCCAGTGGTCGTACCTTTCATGATTTGATGCCTGCCATTACACCACATGCCTAACGTCTAATTGTAGATAACAATACCCTATTTGACTCTATTTGCAGTCAATAGGGTATTTTTTTATTCGGATAATAAAAAAAATAATAAGGAAACACGATGCCAACTTTGGTACCTGGGGCAAATACGCCTATCCCCCAAACGCCTTGCCAAGTGACAGTAACTAGCCAAAATGCCAGTCGTTTTGGGGTTGAGATGGGCTGCGTTTGGATAGCGATGGATGCGAGTCGCCGAGCAACTACCAGCCCTGCTTATCTGCATGAAAGCAAAGATTGGGCAGCGCTGACAGTCGAAAGTGAGAAAGGCCATGTTTGGACATTAGACTTAGCCAATGTGTTTTCCCAAAATCAAACCCAGCATCTGCAACTGATCGTGTATGCTTACCAAGACGCTAGTGTGATTGCCCCAGCCGTGGAAGTCAATGATCTGGGTATCAAAGTCCTGGGTATCAAAGTCGCTAGCGATATTGACTATGCGTTTCATCCCCCAGAGCGCCATATCAAAGCCAGTATTGTACTGGAGATCTACCAGCGTAATGGGCAATATAAATGCCGAGCACTCGCGGAAACATCTAGTCAAAGTCTAGCCAATTTTGCCGACCGTTTACAAATCAGCCTTGACGCCCGTTACCCTAACAACATGACGACAGGCAACGTTTTGCACGCCATACCAGACAACAGACGTCCTCGCCCTCAGCCAGGTGACACTTGGACTGGGACGGCTTTTGCGATTGACCCCTATCATTTACTCACTTGTGAGCATGTGGTGGACGGGGCAAACCAAATCGCACTGCGTCAACAAGGCTATCCCGATATGGAATGCCAAGTGGTGCTGGCAGATGAAGGTAGTGATACCGCGTTACTTAAAGTCAATCAGCCTTTACCAAGTTATCTGCCCGTGCGAGAACGTGGCTATGATTTGCTGGGCGAGCAGATTACCACGCTTGGTTTTCCGCTAACAGGTCTTGGTAGTCAATTACAAGTCACCCAAGGCAATATCGCAGGGCTACAAGGCATTGGCAATGATATTCGTTTTATGCAGTTTACTGCGCCAATTCAGCCTGGCTCAAGTGGCAGTCCGCTCCTGCTTCCCACAGGCGAAGTGGTCGGTATGGTTACCCACACCATTGCCAATACCCAAAACATGAATTATGCCGTCAAATATCAATTATTATCCGCGCTTTTGACCAGCTGCGGTCTTAATGTAGGCGAGCTTACCCACAATATTAGCCAAACACCCCTATCCACGCCTCAGATTACCAAACAGAGTAAATCTGCTTTGTGGTTAGTTGGCTGTGGTGCGTGACAGCTTTTTATCAGACTGAACTTATCGAAGTCAGCAGAGAAGATATACAATCAAAAAAGTTAACACTTTAGACTCACAACGATTAAAAAATCACTCAATCAAGCGCTAATACTGCAGCAGATGGCTAAATGCGTCTAGATTTTTGGTGGCTATTCACGGGTCGGCAATAAAATGCTGTGTTTGGGCATAAGATTGCGCTTCTGATTTAATTAGCGCCAACCATTCATTGGCAATGACAGGATGCGACTGAAAATATGCCATCATCCAATTGGCTAACGGCTTAGGCACAGGCACAAATTGGGTGGAAGGCAAAATGGATTGGACGCCATTGCCATTGGTGTCATCGCTGTCATACACAAGCTCAACCTGTGGATTTTTTTGAATAATTTCTACCCCAGTAATCTGCCAATTGGTAAACGCATTATCAATCGCATAGGGCAACGATTCTGCTTGAGATAATTTTGATTGTAGATAGATGGGCTCAAATGTTTTGCTAGTATTCACCCAATGCAGACGCAAGGCAATATCAGGTTGTTGGTAAAACACCACCAATTTGCCAGCAAACTTTATTTGCCAAGGATTAACAACTTGGTGGAGATGAATGCCAAGCATTTGCGCAAATTGTTCTCGCGTCAGCAATCGATCAAAGCTTGCTAGCAATTGACCATTTAGCGGATGTTGCAGTTTGAGTAGGTCGGATAAATACTCATAATGGTAAATAAACTTCATAGGCAGGTGCTGTGAGATAACCCCGTCCGTCACTTGACACCGATGCACTTTCCACTGCGGCATGGTATCAGTGATAAGTGCAAGCAAGTCTATGATGGTATTGTTTTTAGTTTTAGTTTGATTATCGAGCGTTGAATCGATAATTGGCGTATTAGCATCCGTTTGAGTGACTAGCAAGCGATTTCCTTTTAACTGGTTGGTTTATCACAATTGCTTCATTATAAAACTTTTTTCATTTATTTGAGCCAAAAAAATCATTACATGGTGAAATGTAATGATTACTCAAAAAAACTGTGGTAGTTAAAAGTTACAGTTAATAATAAGCAGCGTTTAGCAACAAGGCGACCGCTAAAAAGAACCAAATCATAAAGACGGTACTAAGCCATTTACGATGATAGCGCCAAGACTCATCATCGATTTTATTATCGGTTGCCCAATCATCCACTAAATCATCTTTGGCTGATTTTTTTGGTAGCTTTGCAGACTTTTTAACGCTATGTTTAATCCGCAAGTCTTTGGTTAATTGATTGTCCTCATCTTGCATAGTAAAGAAATTAGACGGGCAATCTGCCAAATATGTTTGCTGACTATCGTAGCGCGGTAATAGGGATTTAATAGTTGCCTGACTATAATCACTCTCATCCACGTCACCAAAAACTAATTGAGAAGCCATACTTTGAGATGTTAGGCCCCTCCTTATATTATCATGTGTTTTGTTCATTTTCATGTAAAATACCCCTTTTTGATAGCTAACATTATAGGGATATCGTGCTTTAATTTAAGCATAGGTTTAATTGTGGTTTTGTTATACTTAGCTAACTTGTATTAGCAAATGTGCAGATTTGAAACCGTTTGTAAACCGCTAATAGTTAAACTTGCGTACACTTAATTTATAATTTTTGGCACTCATGATTTATACCAGGATAAAAAATTTTATTTAACCTATTTATTTAAAAAAAATTATCTTCTATCAATAAATATTTGTTGTTCAGAGGCTTTGACAAAGTCTTCATAAGAAACCACCCCTTGACTATTAGGGGCATTCGTTGTTGGATTACCGCCCGTCTGCGCGCGCTCATTTGAACCTTGATTTAGGTTATTGGAATTTGGGGAATTGGAATTTGAGCTATTAGGATTAGCGGGCGTCTGATTAGGCACACTTGGTGTGTTAGCGAGCGTGTCAGATACTTGATTGGTGGTTATAGTGGGATTGACATTCGCTGGCGCGGTGGGTTGTGGGTTTGACGCCACGCCGTTTCCTAATTGCTCACCGGTAATTACCACCGCTTTTGTTCTTAAATTCTCTGGTTGAGTGGTCGAGGCAGCAACCGCTGAAGCAGTTGCAGGCAATGCCTGCGCCGATTGGCTAGGGTTTGTTGCCGTCACAATGACATTGTTTTGAGCGTCTCTATTATTTTTCATCGCTTGATAACTGTGATAACTGTGATAACTCTGATAACTGGGCACGACAACTTGGGTTAACAAACCGATGAGTGACATGACTAACAGCGGAATCAATACCATCAGTACCGTTTTTAATTGGCTAGCAGGTCTAGCAGGTAAGCCATAATAATTGGCGCCTTCACTGCCTTTGACTGCTAGCAAGTAAAGGTAAACTAAGACATTTACCCCGGGCACTAGCATCAATAACGCAAGCCACCCCGTTTTGTTAAGGTCATTGAAGCGCCGTTTGCTAACAGCAAGCTGTAGATAAAACAAAACCGCCACACCAACACTACTTGCACCAAGCAAACTCATCGGCAACTGCTCAATACTGGCATTTACCATGCCTTGAAAGCCACCAATCATCACAAATAGTAAAGCGACCAGCATTAATGCTATCAACGCATTGAAGGTGGAATACGCTAAAAACTGAACACGGCTAACGCGACCATGCCAGTCAAAAAACCGACGATTATTAAAGCCTTCATGCAGCTCGGTTAACGTGACAAAAGACGTACCTGCTTCAGTTTCAATTATTTCATCAGCTTGCATTTCATTAACTTGATGCATATTATCGAAACTGGGTTCAATCGGGGGTAAAGACTGGGCTTTTTTTGGCTTGGGTAGACGGATGGCCATAATGAGCAACTTAATCTAGGGGTTTAAACTTTTTTTAGCGTAAGGTTTTTAGCGTAATATTTTTAACGTAGTATTGCCCAAATTTTATAATATATTGGTTAGAATATCTTGAAATGGGCACATAAATTTGACATTTTTTGTAACATTCATTGAATTTTTTGGCGTGATAGCAAACTTAATAAATCAATAAATAGCTTTTAACCCCGATAACACAACGCTGTAATTATCATTGAGTATTGATATGGATATTTCCCAACTTACCTATTTTGTGGTAGTGGCAAAAGCAGGTAGTTTTAGCCAAGCTGCCAAAACCTTGGCTATATCACAGCCATCGCTAAGCCGCCATGTCCAGCAACTTGAAAGCGAGCTGGGTGTCGAGCTGCTGGATCGCTATCACCGCCCAATGACTTTAACAGCGGCGGGGCATTTTTTTTTGGCACAGATTGAGCCAATATTGTTACAACTTGAGCAAGCCCGTGAGTTGACTCAGCGCTTTGCCCAGCCGCATCGAAGCAATCATCTCACGATTGGATTTGTCGCCTCGGTGCTATATGGTCTGTTGCCTGAAATTATTTCTACAGTCAAACAGCGACACCGAGATTTGGATATCAAGCTGGTCGAAATCAATTCGGAGCAGCAAATGTCAGCGCTAAAGTCGGGAGACATCGATGTGGGATTTGGAAGATTTCGGCACAGTGACAACTTTGTGCAACAGATATTTTTACGTCATGAACGCTTTGTGGTGGCACTGCCAATGGCGCACCCCTTGGCATCACGCCCGGATGATATCGGCATCGCATTTAAAGAGTTGCTAGAAGATACGCTTATTTTGTATCATCGCACGCCCTTGCCAATCCTGCAAAATCCGCTATTGAATGGCGAAACTGATCAACTCATGTATTTGTTTGCCCGCCACCAATTGTCACCTCATTTGACCACCAAAGTGCGCGATATCCAAATCGCTTTGGGCTTGGTGGCGGCAGGTGAAGGAATCACCTTAGTGCCTGATAGTTTAAAAACCGTCCGTACCGAGCAAATTCATTATCATCGTCTACGTCACGAAGATGCGACAACCCCGATTTTTATGAATGTGTTGGCACACCAATCCAATCCGTATATTGATGATTTACTGCAGGCGACTTACCAAGTGTATGAAGCTAAAGGCATTACCTACTCTAATCAATCGTTGAATTAAACACAGTTATATTAAAGGCTCTTATATTTAAGCCTCTAGCAAGGTTTTATTTGCTTAGGCTAAATTGACGTTCTTGGTTGACACGGCTGATAAATTGTTGGGTAAATGCTTGATAATCCACATCCGCAAAATCTGCTAGACGCAACATGGTCATGCCGGCATAGCCACAAGGGTTGATCATTTGAAACGGGGTCAAATCATTTTGTACATTGATGGCGATGCCATGATAACTAAAGCCGTGTTTTATCTTAAATCCCAATGACGCAATTTTACCAAGTTCTAAATCGTCTTGATTATACACATACACCCCTGGCGCATCCGCACGCGCTTTAGCATAAAAATCTGGCGGCAAATAAGGCGTGATGACATCAATGATGATGTTTTCAGCTTTGCTGACCAAATCGCGCACGCCCCACCCCAACGCATTTAAATCAAATAAAAAATACGCCACCAACTGCCCATGACCATGCCAAGTGACTTGACCGCCACGATCGGTGTGGATGATGGGGGTATTATCTCTTTGCAAAATATGTTCAGGTTTGCCCGCTTGACCCAGCGTAAACACATTATCATGATCCACAATCCATAACTCATCAGCGCTAAGCTGCGCCTGCTCGCTGCTGGCAGATTTTTTTTGCTCGATACGCGATAACACGCGCGCTAGCATCGCCGCATGGGTGGATTCATATTGAGCGTTTTGCAAATATTTAATTTCTAATGGTAACATCGCATTTCCTTGCAGTAGCTTTTTGCGTTTGTGTGACAAACCGCTTATTTATCGTTTGTAGCAGTAACATTGACTTTGCCCAGCTGTAAAAGAGATTTTTCTAGCACTGACTGATAATCAGTCATATCACGCTGCGCGACTGAGCCCAAATTTGTTAATTGAATGGTTAATTGGCTGACTGGCATCAGCATCGCAGGGTTGGCGATACCGCTTTTTGCAAAACCGATGGCTAAACTGGCGTTATCGCCCCCCAAATAAAAATCTTTGATGGTAAGTTGATCGTCAGTCGGCGTATGGGTTTTCTCATTGTTATTGGGCGAACTAGTTGCAAAATCCAGCGTTAAGTCCTGCTTTTCTTGAGTGACTAGGCTCAACTCGTCATAGCCTCTATCCGCAAGGTAAAGTGTATCTTTGCCACCGCCCACATTGATGATGGTATCATGACCAAATCCTTTGGTGAAATAATATAAATCATTGCCCGTGCCACCTACCAGCACATCATCACCGGCATTGCCGATGAGCACATCATCATCAGCACCGCCTAGCAGCCTATCTTGACCGCTATTACCCACTAGCACATCGTCCCCCTGACTACCCCATAATAAATCCCCTACGCCCTGCTGTCCAAGTACAGAACCGTCAATATGGTGATTGATAATGACGTCATTAGCTAAGGTGCCAAAATGCTGGTTGGCTTTATTGGCAAGAGATTTGGCTTCATAACTGTTCCAATCCAGTGGCTTGCCAAATGCTTGCTGATAATCTTGCGATATACGCGAAATGGCAAAACGGTTATTCAAGAACACCAAGGTATTGTATTCATCATACGTATAAAGTGGCGCATGAAGCTGCCCACTGGGCAACATGCTCTGGTTGAGCACTGCCAATTGGGTTATTTTGTCGTTGTCACTGATTGCTTGGCGCATGATTTCATCAACTTCATTAAACACATCTTTATCTTGCGGTTTTGCCGCGTTATCGAGCCACAAGGGTTTGACAAACCGTTGATACCCCAATTCTTTTGCCACCAAAAACTCATAATAAGTTGCCTCACCCTCTGCTTTGGCGCGTGCCATTCCATAGGCTTGTGGCGTATCAAATTGATACAAATTGTTTTTATCACGATTGATTTGTTGGTATTGACCGGTTGCGTGCCCTAGCTCATGGGCGATGTTCAAAAAATTTTTGTAACTTTTAGCAATATGAATGGTATTGCCGTAGGCTTTTGCGCCGACACCGAGGGTGGTATCTTGCTCATCAATGCGTAAGTTACCTTGGAAGCGATTAAGTAAATTGACCAAGGTAGCCGATTTTTCGATATCTTGGACATTAAACCCCGATTGAACCAAATAGACATTGTTGGGATTGTTAAGATCTAACGCAGGCATGACCTTCCTTTACGTAAGTGGCTTTTTAGGTAGTTTTTTTAAGTGGCTTTCTTTACCTGTTTTTTTTAAGCGGATCTTCTATCAAGTAACGCTTGATGACAGCAAAAAGTGAGTTTTATAGCGGCATTGACTCATGCACAGTTATTGCACAGATGCTATCGTCAGATAAAGGTATAGTAAGCAATATAAATTTTAAAAAACGTCAGCAAGCTTAATCAAATTTTCAGCCGGCTGTTAACGCGCTATTATAGCGCAATTAATGACTTAAAACGCCCTAAACAGGGGCATTTAACCGCCAGATTAGTAATGCCTATAAAAATGGAAAAATTATGAAAATCGAAAACTCGTATGCCTCGCTCGATCCAAGGCTTTATCATAAACAACCACCCAAACCGCTCACCAACCCGCAAGCAGGGCATTATAATCCGCAAGTCGCCCACCAAATTGGTTGGGCAGATGATGAGTTTTTAACACAGCATTGGGTCGAAATCTTGGGCGGTGACATCGTTCCCGACGGCTTTGAACCATTAGCCATGGCGTATGCTGGACACCAATTTGGGCAATGGGCAGGGCAATTAGGCGATGGTCGTGGTCTATTACTCGCGCAGGTAATCGATAAAGACGGACAATTGATCGATTTGCATCTTAAAGGGGCAGGATTAACCCCCTACTCGCGCATGGGGGATGGTCGTGCGGTGATTCGAAGCGTCGTGCGAGAGTATTTGGCGGGTCATGCGCTTAATTGCTTGGGCATTCGGTCTAGCAACGCGCTGGGCTTTGTGGTTTCAGATACCCCTGTCAACCGTGAGACACGCGAACGCGGCGCTGCACTACTACGTACCGCAGATTGTCACATTCGCTTTGGGCATTTTGAATGGGTAGCAAATTATGCGCCTGACTTACTGCTGTATTTTACCCGTTATGTCATCAAAACCTATTTTGCCGACTGTTTTGACAGTGATACGCCCATTCAAGATTTTTTGAGACAGGTGGTTGATAAGACTGCCAAAACCCTGGCGGATTGGCAGCTGATTGGCTTTGCCCATGGGGTGATGAATACCGACAATTTATCTATCACAGGTGCGACCATCGATTTTGGTCCTTACGGTTTTATGGAGCGCTTTAATCCGATTTGGATCAATAACCATTCTGATTACAACGGGCGTTATGTTTATCAAAACCAGCCATCCATTGGACTTTGGAATTTGTCACGTCTGATTACCTTATTTTTACGCCTTAATGGCGAAAAACTGACCGCCAATCATTCGCCAGAAACCTTGTCGCGCGAGCAATTAACCGACATTTTAGACAGTTTTGGTGAGATTTTTTATCAGTATTATCAGCAAGGTCTCTGCCAAAAATTTGGCTTACCCATCAATGAAGAAAACTGTGACTTTGCTTTGCAGTATTTAGAGATAATGCAGCAAAACAAACTCGACTTTACCAACAGCTTGCGAGCGCTAGTAGCAATCGTTGCTGACGCCAAGCCCAATGATAAATTAAACCTATTACATGAATTTAATTTACTTAATCAGTTGAAAATTTCAATTAGCAGCAGTAACGGTCAACCCAATGCCACCTTAGCGGATTGGATTGCTATCTACCATACCAAATTACAGCAGGATTCTTTACAGTTGGTAATGAGCCACAATCCCGTGTATGTGCTAAGAAACAGCATGGCACAGCAAGCCATTGAATTGGCTGAACAAAATGACATGAGCGAGGTGGATAGACTGTATCAGCTATTGGCTAATCCTTACCAAGTCAGTGCATTAGCCAAGCCGAGTGACACCGAGCCACCGTTGGCAGATGCGCCTGAAATATGCGTCAGCTGCTCATCTTGAGGTGATAGACAAAGTCGTTAGCGTGATTTTTTAGCTAACTAGTTTTATTTTTTGCGGGTACTCAACTAGTCATCAATCTGTCAATAGTGCTAGAATAGCGAACACTACGATTCGAAAATGACTGTCGCAACGAAGGATATTATGGATAAATTATCGCCGACCAACAATGGCTTATCAGACAAAGAATTATTTGAACAAGCCGCCTTGCATTATCATGCCAATCCACGCCCAGGTAAAATTTCTGTTACCCCCATCAAGGCACTTGCCAACCAACGTGATTTGGCACTTGCCTATTCGCCTGGCGTTGCCATACCTTGTCTAGAAATTGAAAAAGACCCCAAAAAAGCCGCGCTTTATACCGCTCGTAGCAACTTAGTCGGGGTGGTGACAAACGGTACCGCTGTTTTAGGATTGGGGAATATCGGTCCCTTGGCGTCAAAACCCGTGATGGAAGGTAAAGGCGTGCTGTTCAAAAAATTTGCCGGCATTGATGTGTTTGACATTGAAGTGGCACAAAACGATCCGGATAAATTCATCGAAGCAATTGCCTCTTTAGAGCCTACCTTCGGCGGTATCAATCTTGAAGATATCAAAGCCCCTGAGTGTTTTTATATCGAAAAAGAATTGCGTAAACGCATGAACATCCCTGTGTTCCATGATGACCAACATGGTACCGCGATTATTGCGTCTGCCGCGTTATTAAACGCGCTAGAAATTACCGGCAAAAAAATCGAAGACATCAAAATTGTGGTATCTGGTGCAGGTGCCGCAGCGATTTCTTGTTTGGATTTGATTTGTGCGTTGGGCGCAAAAAAAGAACACATCTTTGTCGCTGATTCAAAAGGCATCATCACCAGCAACCGAGCAAACCTCGATGAGTCAAAACAGCGTTATGCCCGCGATACTGAAGCCAAAACCCTATCGGATGTGATTGAAGGCGCGGACATGTTCCTAGGCCTATCTGCCGCTGGCATGCTGACCCAAGATATGGTAAAACGCATGGCGCAAGATCCCATTATCTTTGCCCTAGCCAATCCAAACCCAGAAATCCTACCTGAAGATGCCAAAGCGGTGCGTCCCGATGCGATTATCGCCACAGGTCGCTCTGACTATCCAAACCAAGTAAACAACGCACTGTGTTTCCCTTATATCTTCCGTGGGGCGCTTGACGTCGGTGCCACGACCGTCAACGAAGAAATGAAAATTGCCTGCGTGCGAGCCATTGCTGCCATGGCACATGTGGAAGCCACCCCACAAAAAGGTCAAAAAACGGTGGATGAAACCCAACGTTTTGGTCGTGAATACTTAATTCCGGGACCGCTAGAACCAAATTTGATTTTGGAGATTGCACCAGCGGTTGCCAAAGCGGCGATGGATTCTGGCGTTGCCACGCTACCCATCGAAAACATGCGTGCTTATCGCGATAAACTCTCAGAGTTTGTTTATAACTCTGCGTTCTTGATGAAACCTATTTTTACCCGTGCCAAACAAGAACCAAAACGTATCGTTTACTGTGAAGGTGAGGATGAAAACGTATTGCGGGCAGTGCAAGTGGTGGTGGATGAAGGCTTGGCAAAACCTATCTTGGTCGGTCGTCCCACCATTATTGCCAACCAAATCCAACGGTTGGGCTTACGTATGGTGGCAGGTGAAAATTATGAACTAGTCAACATCGAAAGCGACCCACGTTACAAAGACTACTGGCAGTTTTATTATGAGATGAACAAACGCAATGGTGTGACGGTTGAGTTGGCACGTCGTGATGTTCGCCGTAAAACTTCTTTGATTGGCGCGCTAATGGTTGAACGTGGCGATGCTGACGGTATGATTTGTGGTACGTTTGGTTCATACCACTTGCACCTAAACTACGTGCAAAACGTCATCAAAAAACAAGCAGATGCTAAAGATTTTTATGCGTTAAATGCCTTATTGATTCAAGGTCGTAACTTGTTCATTGCTGACACTTATGTGCATGAAGACCCAACTGCTGAACAACTAGCGGAAATGACGGTATTAGCAGCGCAAGAAGTCCGCCGTTTTGGTCTTGAACCGCGTGTGGCATTGTTATCACATTCAAACTTTGGTTCATCTGACTTTGAAAGCGCCAAAAAAATGCGTCAAGTCTATGATTTACTGACCGATATGAATGTTGATTTTGAGTTTGACGGCGAAATGCATGGTGATACCGCGCTTGATGACCGTATCCGCCATGCCTCATTCCCATTTAGCAAGTTGACGGGTTCAGCCAACCTACTCATCATGCCAGACTTAGATGCGGCTAACATCGCATTTAACTTATTAAAAACGGCGACCAATAGTGTGACTGTGGGTCCGTTGTTACTGGGAGCGCAACGACCTGTGCATATCTTGACATCTTCTGCGACAGCACGTCGTATCGTCAATATGACAGCTGTAGCGGTAACGCAAGCGCAAGAATTGGCAAAATAATTTTGTGTTGATTGATAAAACCAGTTTAGTGCTCTAAACTGGTTTTTTTTATGGGTTTAATTTAGTTAAAACATCGGGGTGGTCATGCAAGTTTATTTGGTCGGTGGTGCGGTACGCGATTATGTATTAGCGCGCGAGGTCACTGAACACGATTATGTGGTGGTCGGCGCAACGCCTGAGCAGATGCTAGAACTGGGATTTTCGCAGGTAGGTGCCGATTTTCCGGTTTTTTTACATCCAAGGACCCATGACGAATATGCACTGGCTCGCACGGAACGCAAAAGCGGTAACGGCTATCTTGGTTTTAACGTACACGCTGACGCAGCTGTCACCTTAGAAGAGGATTTAATCAGGCGCGATCTCACCATCAATGCCATGGCCATACAAGTCAATGGGTTGTTTGACAGTGGTTTTAAACAGGGCAAATTTGATGCGCGCGATATCATCGACCCGTATGGTGGCTTAGCAGATATTAAGCAAAAAAAATTACGCCATGTGTCAGCCGCTTTTACAGAAGATCCGGTACGTGTATTGCGCCTTGCCCGTTTTGCCAGTCGTTATGCCCCGCTCGGATTTACGGTCGATGAGTCAACCACGAAACTTACCAGCCAAATGAAAGCCACAGGTGAGCTGAGTCATCTTGTCGCTGAGCGAGTATGGTCAGAGACGTCAAAAGCGTTAACACAGGCTTGGTCGGATATTTATTTTGACACGCTTTATCAGCTCAATGTCCTCGATGTCATTATGCCAAAATTGTATCAAGCATCGAATGATAATCCTAAGCAATGGCAATTGATGTTATCTAGCCTGCGAATTGCGGGAGAGCAACAAGCGGACAACGTCATGAAGTTTGCTTTGGTTGCAACTTGCTTTAAGTCTGATCAGCAACATAACAGCCGAACCACTGAGTATATAGAATTTTGCCAAGGTTTAAAGGTACCAAAAAATGCTGAGCGATTGGGGTTATTTATTCTTGAGCATTTTGATGAATTAAATAATTTCGATCACTTAACTGCAGACCCATTGTTTGAGCTGTTAAGATTGAGTGGTAGCCTTAAAGATACCTCACTTTTAGAGCAAGCCTTGAAAGTCATTCATCTTTATCAACAGGTCAAACAAACCGCGCTATTAACCACCATCAAAACACAATTAACTCAAATTTCTGCCAAAGATGTGGCAAGTGAGCTGACCGGCAAACAGATCGGTGAAGCCATTGACAAGTTAAGGCTGCAAAAACTTGAGGAAATTTTAAATCACCCACGATAAAGGAAGCATCATGACGACAACAACAGCAATAGCAACAAAGACCCAACTAACTCATGTGTTAGTATTAAATGGTCCCAATCTTAATTTGCTTGGCAAGCGAGAACCAGAAATCTACGGATTTCAAACCCTACAACATATTGAAGATGATATAAGACAATTAGCCAGCAAGCATCAAGTCAAACTCACCTGTTTTCAAACAAATCAAGAATCTGCCCTCATTGATAAAATCCATCATCACGGTTTATTGACCACAAATCCTCACGAGCTGATTGACGCGATTATCATCAATCCCGCTGCCTTTACTCACACATCGGTAGCAATTCGCGATGCCCTACTCGCCGTAAATAAACCTTTTATAGAAGTTCATCTTTCCAATATTCACACCCGTGAGCCATTTCGACAGCATTCTTATTTTAGTGACAAAGCTGAAGCCGTCATCTGTGGTATGGGCGCTTTTGGCTATACTGCAGCGTTTAATTATCTGGTTCAAAAATATCAGTAGCAATACAATTTAGCCTAAAATCAATAGCAACATGGCAGCAAATTTTAAGTGTACAAACGTACACAAATATACCCTGCTATATCTATTTATTTTAGAAAAATCTTGTTACAATACGGCAATCTATGAATTAGTAGTCTATAAAGCGTATAATTTTAAGGTAGTTAGGATATGGATATAAGTAAAATCAAACAACTTATTGACTTAATGGAAGAGCGAACGTTAGCAGAATTAACCGTACAAGATGGCGATAAAAAGGTCTCTATTTCCCGCCATTTACCCCAAGCGAATGTTCAACCCGTCACAGCAACTACAACCACCACGACAACCGCTAATGCTGCCCCTGTAAAATCTGGCATGGTAGAAACATCACCGATGGTTGGGGTGTATTATGTTGCACCGAGTCCTAATGACGCTCCATTTATCAAGGTCGGTCAACAAGTACAAGCAGGCGATAGTTTAGGCATTATTGAAGCCATGAAAATCATGAACCCGCTTGAAGCCACCCAGAGCGGTATCATTGCAGAAATCTTGGTACAAAACGGCGATGTGGTGCAATTTGGTCAACCGATTGTCCGTTACGAGTCTTAATTTTTAACTTTTTTGTATATTTGAAGTTTGATTATCGATAAAAATTAGGGATAGCAATGATAAAAAAATTACTGATCGCCAATCGTGGTGAAATTGCGCTTCGCATTGTTCGCGCTTGTAAGCAGCTTGGCATCCAAACGGTGGGCGTCTACTCAACTGCAGATGACAACTTAATGCACCTTCGATTCGTTGATGAATCCATCTGTATTGGCAAGCCCAATGCCAGTCAAAGCTATCTCAATATCGATACTATCTTAACAGCCGCAGAAATCTCTGGCGCTGATGCCATTCACCCAGGTTATGGATTTTTATCTGAAAATGCCGAATTTGCCGAACGCGTGGAAGAGGCAGGGCTAACCTTTGTAGGTCCTGCGCCTGAGCACATTCGCTTAATGGGTAACAAAATATCCGCTATCAACGCCATGAAAAAAGCCGGTGTGCCTACCGTCCCTGGCTCAGTGGGTAGCGTCACTCTGGCTAACGCTGAAGAACAAGCTAAAGCCATTGGTTTTCCCCTGTTAATCAAAGCGGCAGCTGGTGGTGGTGGTCGTGGTATGCGCGTGGTTGAACGTCTTGAGCAGTTATTGTCTCAAGTGCAAGCCGCCAAACAAGAAGCCGAATTGTGGTTTGGGGATGATAGCGTCTATATGGAGCGCTTTTTAAAAAATCCACGCCACGTCGAAGTGCAAGTTTTAGGTGACGGCGAAGGCAATGCCATTCATTTATTTGATCGCGATTGCTCGCTACAACGTCGTCACCAAAAAGTGCTTGAAGAAGCCCCTGCCCCAGAGATTCCTGAGGATATCAAAGAACCCATTTTGCAAGCTTGCGTCCGTGCTTGTGAGCAAATTAACTATCGCGGTGCAGGGACGTTTGAATTTTTATATGAAGATGAGCAATTTTTCTTTATTGAGATGAATACCCGCGTACAGGTTGAACATCCTGTCACCGAGATGATTACCGGCATTGATGTGGTGGTTGAACAACTCAAAATCGCATCTGGCTATGGGTTATCGTATCGTCAAAACGAAATAGAAATTCGCGGTCATGCCATCGAGTGCCGTATCAATGCCGAAGACCCTGTGACTTTCATGCCCTCACCCGGTACGGTGACCCACTTTTTTATGCCAAATGGTAGCGGTGTACGTTTTGACTCGCACCTTTATCCCAACTATGCCATTCCTACCTTTTATGACTCATTGATTGGCAAATTAATCTGTCATGGGCAAACCCGCGAGCAAGCGATTGCCAAGCTTCGCCATGCCCTTGATGAGCTGATTATTACAGGCATCAAAACCAATATGCCATTGCATCGCGATGTGATTTTGCAAGACAAGGCATTTTGTAAACAAGCGCAAAACATTCATTATCTAGAAAAAAACTTATTATCTCAGCCAGATGCGTCAAAAACCGAAAAAGAATAAAGTTAATGGTGAAAAAAAGAGGGTCATTTGCGCCTCTTTTTTTTATGCAATTTTAATTCATCGCCAAATTCTTAAGAGACGCTTTAAGCAGATTTTGGATGGTTAACGGTGAATCAATGGCAGATTTTGCCAGTTTTATCGCAGCTTGGGCTTCTTTATCGCGATAACCTAATGCAATCAACCCCGCTTCGACTTCAGCAATAATAATGCCTTCATTGCCACTATCGGTCTCTAATGGCAATGAAGGGGCAAAACCTGACGTATCACCTAAGTGTTTGATTTTGTCTTTTAATTCAACAATCAATCGCTGTGCGGTTTTTTTGCCAACCCCTGGAATACGCGTCAATGCCAGCTCATCATTGTTCATCACAAACTGGTGCAACTCTTGCACCGTTACGGTTGACATCATCGCCAAGGCCATCTTTGCCCCGACCCCATTGACTTTAAGCAACAGCCTAAACACTTCCCGATCGCTATGGCTTAAAAACCCAAATAACAACTGAGCATCCTCGCGTACCAAAAAATGCGTCCACAAGGTGACGGACTGATTTAATTGTACTTGGCAAAATGCATTGAGCGGCATCTCAATTTCATAGCCAACGCCCGCTGTGGTCATCACCACTACCGTAGGTGCCATTAGATGATGCACTTGCCCTTGAATTAATCCTATCATTGATGACTCACTACAAATAATTTAATCCAATAAAAAAGTGGGCAACCTCAGTCAACCCACTTGAATGTCATGCTTTTTAGTCATTTGCTAAAACTTTAGTTCTAGTATTTAGTTATAGAAACTAACCATTTTTTCTAGGCTAATTGGGCGAATTTTATCCGCATTACCCGCCGTACCAAATGCGGTATAGCGATCGATACAAACTGCTTTCATCGCATCGATAGTCTTGGCAAAATATTTGCGTGGGTCAAACTCTGCTGGGTTTTCAGCGAGGAATTTGCGAATCGCACCGGTTGATGCCAGACGTAAATCGGTGTCGATATTAACTTTACGTACACCATGTTTGATGGCTTCTACAATTTGCTCAACTGGCACACCATAAGTCTCACCGATATTGCCGCCATTTTCATTAATCACTTTAAGCCATTCTTGTGGCACACTTGAAGAGCCGTGCATCACAAGGTGAGTATTAGGAATACGCGCATGAATTTCTTTGATACGTGCAATCGATAAGATATCATCGGTAGGTGGTCGGGTAAATTTATACGCCCCGTGGCTAGTGCCGACTGCAATCGCTAGTGCGTCGACATGGGTATCGTTAACAAATTGCTCAGCTTCATCAGCACTGGTTAACAGCTGTGAATGGTCAAGTTTACCTTCTGCCCCTACGCCATCTTCTTCGCCAGCCATACCTGTTTCAAGGCTACCCAAAACGCCAATTTCACCTTCTACTGATACACCACAAGCATGAGAGAGTTTTACCACTTCACGCGTCACTGCCACATTATAATCATAGTCTGCAGGGGTTTTACCATCACTCTTTAACGAGCCATCCATCATCACCGATGAAAAACCCAATTGGATTGAACGCTGGCAAACCTCTGGACTGGTACCATGGTCTTGGTGCATAACCACTGGAATATGTGGCCACTCTTCAATGGCAGACAAAATAAGATGGCGTAAAAATGGGGCACCTGCGTATTTGCGTGCGCCTGCCGATGCTTGCACAATCACAGGTGAGTTGGTTTCATCGGCTGCCATCATAATGGCACGCATTTGCTCTAAGTTATTGACGTTAAATGCAGGAACACCATAGTTGTTTTCTGCTGCATGGTCTAAAAGCTGACGCAAAGAAATCAAAGCCATATTACTTTCTCTTAGTAAAGTTAATAATCAATTGAAAATTTTAGAAAAATTGGGTTTTGCCATGTTGGACAAGGCTTGAGTATAACAGAAGTGCACTACAATTTAAATTCAAAAAAATAACTTTGAAATGATTGATATTATGAAAAAATAGTTAACTCAATAAAATAAAAAGCCCCAAAATGATTTTGGGGCTTTTTTAGGCTGAATGCTAAATTTAGTATTTTTGTTTTTCTGGCACGGTTGTTTGAATATCAGTATTGCTATTTGCTGCATCGTTTTTAACCGCTTCTGCACCTTGGGCTACATTGGCTGCACCAGTCGCTACAGCAGAGGCTACGTTTTCGGTGGCTTGCGCGGCGCCATTGGCAACAGCTTCAGTCGCGTTGATTGCTGCGCCTTGGGCAACCGCGGCACCCGTGGTAGCAGCACTGGCAACTGCGTCACCTGCATTTGCTGTTGCACTGGCGGCACTTGCAGTCGCGTCTTTAATGTCTTGACCCGCTGCGCTTGCTGCGGCTTCAGGTTGACCGTTAGCTGCAGCTTCTTCCGTTTTTTTACTACATGCCGTGATTGATAAAGTGGCTAATAAAGTTGCCAATACTAAATTACGTTTTAACATATTAATTCCTTAAACGCCAAACATATGGGTATACATACTTATATAATATCTTATCGACAATATATTTTTGGTGCAATTAATTACAATGTTTACCATACAAATATTAACTTAACATTACATTAATTCAGCGATGATAAATTTAAATCGCTGAATTAATGATAATGATTGTTAGCATTTAGGCACGTTGGCTCAGTGCGTGCACGGCAGGTAGGGTTTTACCTTCCACAAATTCTAAGAACGCCCCACCCCCTGTTGATGTGTAGCTTACTTTATCGGCGACCTTGTATTTATCAATCGCAGCGAGCGTATCACCACCGCCTGCAATGCTAAAGCCTTCACTTGCTGCGACTGCTTCACTGACGATTTTGGTACCTTCCCCAAATTTATCAACTTCAAATACGCCTACAGGACCATTCCATAAGATAGTTTTGGCATTTTTAATCGCATCGGCAAGTTTCGCCGCACTGCTTGCACTAATGTCTAGAATCATTTCATCATCAGCAATGGTATTGACCAATTTGGTTACGGCATCGGCAGATTCTAGCGAGCCCAAAAAATCATCAAAATCAATCTGTGATTTTTTGGCGACGACCACTTCGTCAGGTAGTAATACATGGGTTTCTTGCATAATACTTTTGGCCGTTTCCACCATGTCCGCTTCATATAGGGATGCACCGACATTGGCACCTTTGGCTGCCAAGAATGTATTGGCAATACCACCGCCTACAATGATTTGGTCACAGATTTTTGCCAATGATTTAAGCACATCCAATTTGGTAGAAACTTTCGAGCCACCAACAATCGCAAGCATGGGCTTGGCTGGATTGTCTAAAGCTTTGGCTAATGCATCAAGTTCTGCCGCCAATAATGGGCCTGCACAAGCAATTTTTGCTTTGGCGATAACGCCTTCCGTTGACGCTTCAGCACGGTGAGCAGTACCGAAAGCATCCATCACAAATACATCACATAAAGCGGCGTAGCGTTCAGATAAAGCGGCATCGTTTTTCTTTTCACCCGCATTAAAACGTACGTTTTCCAGTAGCACAACTTCACCTGGGGCTACTGTCACATTATTTTGGGCATAATCGGTCACCAATTTGACAGGTTTGCCAAGGGCATCGCCCAAATAATCTGCGACTGGCTGCAATGAATATTTGGCTTCAGGGTTTGAGGGGTCTGGGCGACCTAGATGCGAACACACGATAACCGCTGCGCCTTTATCTAAAGCCAACTGAATAGTAGGCAAGCTTGCTTTTAAGCGGGCATCATTGGCAATTTTGCCATCTTTTAACGGTACATTTAAATCTTCGCGAATCAAAACTGTTTTGCCAGAAACATCAATATCGTTTAAACGAGCAAATTGCATGGATTAACCTCTAAGTTAACAACAGGATGGTGACCCGTAGGGGTTGATAAAACGTCGTCACATGACAACAAAAATTGAATAAAAAAATAAGCGTAGATTAGCATATTTTGAGTATTTTTAAAATTATTGATGCTATCAACTAATGCTGGGCACGGCGATAACACGGTATTACTACTATATTACTACTTTATTAAGAAGGGTGTTGATGATAAGCTTATAAAAACAACAACATGAACGCAGCACTGCGTTCAATATTTTATTATAAAATTGGAGGCCGTATGGTTGACCTTGACAAAGCAAAACAACGATTACTTGACCTAAAACAAGAATACCAAACTCGCGTGTATAAAATCCAACATGATATGCAAAATCCTGATACGGATATGACCCAAGATTGGGATGACCAAGCGGTGATTAATGAGCAAAACGATGTACGTAAAAACTTGCTAGTCGAAGCCAAGCAAAACCTTGAATTGGTGAATAATGCCTTACTTCGTATCGAAAATGGTACTTACGGTATTTGCGCTGTGAGTGGTGAAGAAATCGAACCTGAGCGTCTAGAAGCAGTACCCTTTGCGACCACCTGTATGAAACACGCTAAATAGCTTACAAAACATACCAAATAGCTGATTTTGGTAGTCTTTCACCCATAAAAAAGCAAGGAAAGTTATCCTTGCTTTTTTTTCAAAAAATCAGTCAATTAATTGCGAATTGATTAGGTGAATCGGCGCATGCTTAAGTTAGCAATTATGTTTTCTGCATCGTTCCAACGGGTTTTTGAATCACTTGCACCGAGTAATACGACAATGGCTGGACGATTACCGACATTGGTTTCAAATAAAACACAGTTGCCTGCTTCACGAATATACCCTGTTTTTGACAAACCAATATTATATAACCCATCACGCACCATGTAATTGGTACTGCGAGCGGCTACGGTTCGAAACCCCGAATTGATATTATATACACCGAACTGACGGCTAGGCGTAGTACTAAACTGGGTGACTAAGTTCATCTTTTGTGCATAACGGGCAAGAATTGCCAAATCACGCGGTGATGCCACATTACGAGAGTCTAGACCTGATGGGTCATAAAAATGGGTTTGCGTCATCCCCAATTCACGCGCTTTTTGGTTCATACGGCTGATGAAATTGTCATAGCCCATAGGGTCAGTACGTGCTAATGCTTTAGCCGCGGGATTTTCTGATTTCATCATCATCATCAGTAGCATTTCAGCACGATTAAGCTGATCGCCAACTTTTAGACGGTCACTACCCGATTGCTTTGGGGTTTTAAAATCTAATGAACTAATCGTCAATGTTTCGCTCATGTTAGCGCCTGATTCCGCTACCACCACAGCCGTCATCAATTTACTAATTGACGCAATCGGACGGGCGATATCAGCATTTTTTTCATAAATGGTATTGCCCGTTAACGCATCCACTACCAAAGCACCTTTGGAGTTGGCAAAATAGCTACCCGAAGCCCGTGTGCTATCTTGAGACCACGCTGGATTGTAGCTATCATCCTCACTGTATGCATTATTATAGTTATTGTAATTACCACTATTAAAATTTGTCGTCTGTGGCGTGCTGTTATACATGATGGCACGGGCTTTGTCTAAACTACCCTGCCCACCCCAACTAACTTTAGCTTGGCTACCTGTCTGCATATTTAATTCAGCATTACTTTGTACGCCAACCAGTGCAATGACAGCACCTAACAACGTTTTCTTTAACAATGTTTTCATTTCAACACTCTCAATCAAATCATGGTTAACTTGCTGTTGGATAAAGCATACAGTTACCAAAACTACCAATATATTTACGAAAAACAGATGAACAACGATACCTTAAGCCTAATAGCCATTAAAATCAAGCTGTTAAAAGTTACAAAATCTAACAAGAATAACGGATTGATTACGCAAGACTGACTTAAATTTACGCTGAGTAGTTTAGCACAGTACAAATGTTACGCATGTAAAAAAGTAAAAAAAGCGTTTAGCTAATACAATAATAAAACCATAAGTAACAATAGGTTAAGATATCCTTTTACAAAAAAAGCTGACATATTACTATGCCAGCTAATTTATAATTTAACGATGATTTATGGTTTGAAACTGTCTTTTAAGGTCACAATACGGTTAAACACCAAATGCTCTGGTGAATAATCTTTACTATCTGCCACAAAAAACCCTTCGCGTTCAAATTGAAAACGCTCGCCTGCATTGACTTGTGATAAAGAAGGCTCGACAATGGCATCTACTTCACGTAGTGAATTGGGATTAATCTCTGCGGCTAAATTATTGATGTCAATTTTGGCGGGGTCTTCTTGGTTAAACAGCTGCTCATACAGACGGACTTTGGCAGGTTTGCCCAAGCTTGCCGACACCCAATGTATCACACCTTTAACCTTACGACCTTCTGGATTGTTGCCCAACGTTTTTGGGTCAATAGTCGCTGTTAACCCCACTACTTCACCTTTGTCATCGGTGATGTGTTCTTCAATCTTTAACACATAACTATTGCGTAAGCGGATTTCTGGGTTTTGCGGTGACAAGCGTTTATAGCCTTCAGGCGGCGTGATTTCAAAATCCCCTTTATCAATATAAATTTCTTTGGTAAAGGGAATGTCACGCATACCTTGGCTATCATCATGGCTATTTTTAGGCTGGGTCAACCATAAAACCCCATTGTCGAGTTTAGTTTTTACACTGTCTTTTTTGAGTGTTTCAACATTGGCAACCGCTTCATCAAAATTGGTAATCGTCACTTTTAGCGGGTTTAGCACTGCCATTGCACGATTCACATGCTCTAATGAGTTACGAATACTAAACTCGAGTAAGCCAAAATCCACCACACCGTCTGACTTGCTCACGCCTACACGGTCACAAAAATCCCGCAAGCCTTCAGGGGTATAACCACGGCGGCGCATGCCGGCAATTGTCGGCATACGCGGATCGTCCCAGCCGCTCACCAAGTCATCTTCGACCAGTTTTTTAAGTTTGCGCTTACTGGTCAAAATATGGTTTACGTTTAGGCGTGCAAATTCATATTGGTGTGGTTCTTTGTCAAAGCCCACTTTATCTACCACCCAATCATAAAACGGACGGTGGTCTTCAAATTCTAAGGTACAAATCGAATGCGTAATACCTTCGATTGCATCTGACAACGGGTGGGCATAATCGTACATGGGATAAATGCACCAATCATCGCCTGTTTGGTGATGCGCTTGGTGCATGACACGATACAAAATCGGATCGCGCATATTCATATTGGGGCTTGCCATGTCGATTTTGGCACGAAGCACCGCTTGACCGTTGCCATATTTGCCAAGTTTCATATCGTCAAAGCGTTGCAAATTCTCTTCAACACTGGCATCACGGTAAGGTGAGTTTTTACCTGCTTGACCAAAATTGCCGCGGTTTTCACGAATATCCTCAGGACTTTGCAAATCAACATAGGCATCGCCTTGTTTGATTAATTTCACCGCCCAATCATATAACTGACCAAAATAACTAGACGCATAGCGCGCCTCGCCTGCCCAATCAAACCCGAGCCATTTGACATCATCTTTGATATTATCGACAAACTCCTGATCTTCAGCATCAGGATTGGTATCGTCAAACCGTAGGTTACACAGCCCTGCAAACTCCTTAGCCAGCCCAAAGTTGAGACAAATAGATTTGACATGACCTAAATGTAAGTAGCCATTGGGCTCGGGTGGAAAACGGGTCACAATCTGGCTGTATTTTTGCGAAGCAAGGTCATCGCGTACGATCGCACGGATAAAGTCATTTTTTTCACTATTGGCTGCTGTATCGTCGGTTTTTGTATTTTTGTCGGTCGTCGCCGTCATTTGGTTGCCCCTTACCTATTACAAAAATGGTGAACTAATCTGCCATTCTAGCAGTTTTTTGACATTGAAAAAACTTAAATGAATTTAATTGAAACATTTAATTTTGCCAACTTTGCAAACTAAATACTGACTTTTTGATTGAAAATCGCTAGGATAGCCACAACAATTGCAAGATACGTTTTTTTAACCATAAAAACCATTAGGAGCACACAATGGATATGCCATACGTAGAATTAGAAACCACCATGGGTAACATCGTTATCGAACTCAATCAAGAAAAAGCCCCCAATACCGTGGCAAACTTCTTAGAATACGTCAAATCAGGTCATTATGATGGCACGATTTTTCACCGCGTCATTGACGGTTTTATGATTCAAGGTGGCGGTATGGACGCCAACATGACAGAAAAATCTACCAATGCCCCAATCCAAAATGAAGCAGATAATGGCTTAAAAAATGAAGTCGGCACGATTGCAATGGCACGTACTTCTGACCCACATTCAGCGACTGCGCAATTTTTTATCAATGTAAAAGACAATAGCTTCCTAAACTTTTCTGGCAAAAACCCACAAGGCTGGGGTTATGCGGTATTTGGTAAAGTGACTGAAGGCATGGACATTGTCAATAAAATCAAAGGTGTACCAACTGGTAAATACGGTTTCCACGCTGATGTGCCAACCACGCCTGTGGTGATTACCCATGCAAAAGTAATTGAGAAATAATTTTTTTGTATGCAAAGTTTTGCAGATTTGGTCACCGATAATCCCTCCGCCATTACGCAGGTTATTATCAGTGACTTACATTTGAGCATGAATGAGCCTGCCACTAATCCTTTAGGGCAGGCTTTTTTAGATTTTTTAGATAAACTGGCTTTATTGCCCAACCTAAAACAGTTTTTTATTCTCGGTGATTGGTTTGAAGCTTGGTTAGGAGATGATGTTGCCGATACAGATACCTTAGCAGATGCGCTTCAACCGATTATAGCAAAGCTCAAAACATTATCCGATAAAAACTGCCAGATTTTTATCATGCATGGTAATCGGGATTTTCTGCTTGGGCAACAATTTTGCGACAAGTTTGGCGGGCAATTGATTTTTGAGCCGTTTTATTTGACATTAAATGGCAAAAAAGTTCGCCTAGAACATGGCGATGCGCTGTGCACCGATGATAAAGGTTACCAACGCTTTCGCAAAATCATCCAACATCCTATCACTAAAAAAATTTTGCTCGCGCTACCCATCAAAAAACGCCAACAAATCGCGCAAGATTTACGCCAAAAAAGCAAAACTGATAATGCCAAAAAATCCCTGCAAATCATGGATGTCAATGAACAAGCCGTCAGACAAGCCTTGCAAAAAGCCGATATACTGATTCATGGGCATACTCACCGCCCTGCTCTTCATCAAATTGGCGATAAACAACGGTTAGTGCTCGGCGATTGGCGGATTAGAGATAATCAGGTACTTGCTGAAATTTGTCTTATTGATGAAACCTCGATTATCTTATTACCACTTTAGTCATCTTTAAAATTTTTTGACTATTAATAGAGGCTCTTTTGAAGTCCTGCTTCAATGAGTCTATTTCTGATTTCGTCAAGTGATTTTGGTTTTTTGAAATGCCCGAGTTCACCGCTTGTGAGGTATTCGAGAGGAAAGTGAAATTCATTTTGCCACCATTGAGCTAAATCAGGATGTTTAAGCTGAATTAATTGTATCATTTTTTGGGTTGGAACAATATCAAAAAAAGGTAATTGATAGCCAGTTAATACAACTGCTTGAATTACCTTACCGCCCATTGTTTCTATATAGCCTTTAAGTCCTGCTAATGTACCACCCATCGCCACTGTATCATCAACGATTAAGTATTCTCGACCACGTTCAACTTCGCCAGTAAAAATAGCTTGTCTGACGATTCGCTCATAAGCACTAGCCTTAGTATGGTTCGCTTTTACAGCTTGTACGATGTCAAAGGTGATGGGCAGATTTAACTCATTGGCAAGAATTTGACCAAATACCATTGGAAGTCTATTATTTCCCAAAAATTCTATCGCTAATACAGGAGCGATAATAGGAGATTTTCCTTGTAAGCAATGCTTGATACTTGCTATATCCTTTTGTGTCATCAATTGAGTTAAGAGTTTAATAGCGGATAATTCATTACCCGATTTAGCTTGTATATACAGGTCTTCATCGAGGTTTTTCAATGTATTTAAAGCATATAACACCAAAATGGGTGGAAAATCCACCCAAGTTGTTCTTTTAGCATATATACTATCCATGATATTGCTTAAACAACCGCTTTCACGGCTTGAATGACCGCATCAGTGGTGATGTTAAAGTATGGGAACAAGTCTTTAGCAGGGGCAGACTCACCAAAGGTGGTCATACCCACGACTTTACCATCAAGCCCTACAAACTTGTACCAATAATCGATATGGCTGGCTTCAACCGCCACACGCGCACGCACTTGGGGTGGTAACACGCTGTCACGGTAGTTGATTTCTTGTTTGGCAAACACTTCAGCACACGGCATTGATACAACACGCACGCCCAAACCTTCGGCAGTCAACTCAGTATAAGCATTCATTGCAAGCTCAATCTCTGAACCTGTGGCGATGATGACGGCACGTAGCTCGCCTTGTTCTTTGGCTAGTACATAGCCACCTTTGGCAATATTGGCTACTTGCTCGATATCTCGCGCTTGGTGCGGTAGGTTTTGACGGCTAAAAATCAGCGCGGATGGGGTTGATTTTGCCTTCAAGGCTTCTACCCATGCCACGGCTGACTCGACCGTATCACACGGGCGCCAAGTATGCAGGTTTGGGGTGGCACGCAGACTTGACAACTGCTCTACAGGTTGGTGAGTAGGTCCATCTTCACCCAGACCGATTGAGTCGTGAGTATAGACGTTAATAACACGTTGTTTCATTAAGGCTGACATACGCACCGCATTGCGCGCATATTCCATAAACATCAAGAACGTTGCCACATACGGAATAAACCCGCCATATAAGGCTATACCATTGGCAATCGCCGTCATACCAAATTCACGCACACCGTAGTGAATATAGTTACCTGCCGCATCATCTTCGAGCGCCTTGGCATTTTTAAACCAAGTCAGATTTGACCCTGCCAAATCAGCAGAACCGCCAAGCAGCTCTGGTAATAATGGCTGTAAGGCATTGATTGAATTTTGGCTGGCTTTACGCGTTGCAATGTTTTCTGGGTTATCTTGACAAGCCTTGATAAATTCTTGAGCTTGTGTCTCAAAATTTGCTGGCAAGTCACCATTCACACGGCGAAGTAATTCACTGGCAAGCTCTGGGTAAGCGTCTTTATAAGCATCAAATTCACTCTCCCATGATTGCTGTAACGCTTGACCTTTAACTGTACAGTCCCACCCTTCATAAATATCGTCTGGAAGTTCAAACGCTTCATGATCCCACTTGAGTGCTTGACGGGTAAGCAAGATTTCATCCGCGCCAAGGGGTGCGCCATGTGAGGCCTCCAAGCCTTGCTTGTTGGGTGAACCTGCGCCAATCACGGTTTTACAGATGATGAGTGAGGGTTTATTTTTTTCAGCTATCGCATTTTGGGTCGCTTGGGTGATGGCATCGGTATCGTGACCGTCAACTTTTTGCACTTGCCAGCCATAGGCTTCGAAACGTTTTTGGGTGTCATCTGAAAACCAGCCTTCAACGTCACCATCAATCGAAATACCATTGTCATCATAGTAGACAACCAATTTTCCCAGTTGCAGCGTACCGGCTAATGAGCAAACTTCATGGCTAATACCTTCCATCAAACAACCATCACCTAAAAAGCAATAGGTTTGGTGGTCGATGATTTGGTGACCGTCTCGGTTAAATTGCGCGGCTAGGGTTTTTTCTGCAATCGCAAAACCTACAGCGTTGGCAATCCCTTGACCCAACGGACCTGTGGTAGTTTCCACACCTGCGGTATAGCCATATTCAGGGTGACCGGGGGTTTTAGAGTGCAATTGGCGAAAATTTTTGATATCCTCAATGCTAACGTCATACCCTGTCAAGTGCAGCAAAGCGTACTGCAGCATTGAGCCATGACCATTTGATAGCACAAAACGGTCGCGATTTAGCCAATGTGGGTCGGTTGGATTGTGCTTTAAAAACTTACGCCATAACACTTCAGCGATATCTGCCATGCCCATCGGCGCGCCTGGATGTCCAGAATTGGCTTTTTGCACCGCTTCAAAAGCTAGGGTACGGATGGCGTTGGCAAGACGACGTTCAGAAATTGGGGTTGTCATTGGCTTTCCTATATTGCAGAATTAATTACAGAATTAAATTTTGTCGTATGTAACATGCTAAAAATAAAACTGTGACAAATTTTATCACAGTTTTGGGTCATTTTTTTAGCTTTAACCGCTTAGTTTGCTCGGCTTTCAAATAAAAGCAAAATGGCAAAAGATGCAATTTTCTACCAAATCACTTGTTAGCCGACAATTTTTGGTTCAAATTTTCTAAACGCTCAAGCGTCCCTACATCGACCCACGCCTCGCTCAGCAAATCCCCCATTATCAAACCGGCTTGCATGGCTTGTTTGAGTAGTGGCGCAAGCGGCGCAGTCTCCCCTGCCTTGACCGTATCCAATAATCTTGGTGACATAACACTAATCCCTGCAAAGGTATATTTTGGCTTACCTTCTACCTTGACCTTGCCATTTTCTAAGGCAAAATCGCCAGTTGGGTTGTGCGTCGCTTGGTCGGTGAGTAGCAAATAAGCCTGCGAATCGTTTAGCTTAAGCTGGCTTAGTTGAGCAAAATCAAAAGGCGTCCATACATCCCCATTGACCAAAATAAATGGCTGGTCTTTTAATTTGCCGCTAGCCAAAGCCAGCTTGATACCGCCTGCTGTCTCAAGCGGTTCTTCTGGTTCAATCGACCAATGAATGGTGACACCGAATTGACTACCATCCCCAATTGCATTTAGCAGTTTATCAGCAAGCCATGACACATTGATGGTGATATCGGTGATACCTGCTTGTTTGAGCGCTTTGATATGCCATACGATAAGCGGTTGCCCGCCGACTTCGACAAGTGGTTTTGGCGTGGTCAAGGTTAAAGGGCGCAGCCGAGTGCCTTTACCCGCGGATAAAATCATGGCTTGGGTGATGGTAGTTGACATGGGGTTTTATCCTTGGATTTTTTGATGAAAAGCAGGTTCAACAACGGCGGTCATCCAATCAGCAAATTTATCAAAAGTAGGACGCTCACCCCTTTGGGTGATAGCTTTTAGACAAGTTAATAAATCATTGAAAACTTTAGGCAAATTTGTCAAATAACGGTCTTTGCCATCTCGCTCGAACAAACGTACAAAAATTCCCAATACCTTAAGATGGCGCTGCATACTCATGATATTAAAATCCACGGTAAACTCTGCCAAGCTTTTGTCAATTTGCGCCAATTGGTGATAATAAGCCAGATGCGTGTTGACCCATGTTTCATCATAATTGATATAGGCATCTCGCAGTAAAGACGCCAAATCATAGGTATAGGCACCGATGACAGCATCTTGAAAATCAATCACGCCCAACTCATCGCTGTGACTTAATACCATCAAATTACGGCTGTGAAAATCACGGTGCACCACCACTTGAGGCTGCGCGATGACTTGCTGGATAATATCAGACTGCAAATCTTGCCACAGCGTCTCTAAGTCTGGGGTCATCGTCACGCCGATATAGGGTAAAAACCAGTCGCTAAACAAGCCCATTTCTCGGCGCAGCAAGGCATCATCGTAACTTGGGATAACGGCGTTGGCGTCATTGATATTAATCTTTTGAATCGCCAAAATTTCCTGCATGGCCTGCTGATAATAGCGCGCAGTTTTTGCCAGCTCGCCTGCATCCGTTAAATCCTTGGCAATGACATCGGCAAAATCCGTGTTTCCCAAATCCTCAAGGACGATAAAACCTTGCTGTTCATCCGTGGCAATCATTTTTGGCACATGCACATAACCTGCCATTAAGTTGCCCACGGCGATAAATTCTTTCACCGATTCTTTTTCTGGCGGCGCATCCATCACGATATAGTGTTGATTGTCGACGGTTAAGCGATGATAGCTGCGAAAGCTGGCATCACCAGGTATTTTTTCATGCTGCAATGATTGATTTTGAAAAACTTGGGTCAACCAAGTGTGCAGCTGTTGTTCCCGTGACTGTTGTTTAAGTGATTGTTGTTCACATGGCTGGGCATTTGATGGCGAAACTGGGCTATCGCAAGGGTCTTGGTTGGCAAGTTGTGCGGCAGGATGGTTCATAAGGTGGGCTTACTCAATAAAAATAAGTTATGCTACCGAAAATCTGCGTATCTCTCAAGTGGCGTCTATCATGTTTGCAATTTTAAACATCTTTTGCAATAGTATATTGATGACGCTAGTGATATGATGTGAAGGTTTTTATATTGCGTCTTTGGTAAATGTCTAATGAAAAAATCTGTGAAATTGTCGCCTATTTCGTCAACTTCTAATTGTTTAACTTCACATTCGTCTTTGCCAACCCAGCCTACATGCTTGCATCAATCACTACACCAAATTTATCGACATACCAATGTTTTAGCGATGACACTTGGGGCGATGTTTACTACTTTGTATTCAACCTCAGCGCTTGCGGCGGTGTTGCCGACAGCCGCCGTTACGGAATCGACTGATGCAGCGACAGCTCAAAACATTGACTCACAAAGTATCGAGACACAGGGCACTGAATCACAAATTATTAAAAAACAAAACCTTGATACCTCAGCTGCAACGCCCGATACCGATAGTAGTATCGCCACCACAGCAGACAGCACCACTACTGTCGATGTAACCACCAATCAAGGCATCACACCGATTAGCGCGCCTGACATCAAACCAAACTCTGCGCGTACTCGTCCCAACTTTACCCCAAATCAACAGCAGCAAGCCAGTCTAGAAAAGCTCAAAACCTTTTATCAACCCAAAACCCCGCAAACCACGGATGATACTAGCGCCACGGTTGCTAATCCAAATTCCAATCCAAATTTACTGAGCCCGCTCACGCCTAATAGTCAACCGTCAGGTGCTCAAGCAAATACGCAATCAAAAGCAGTCACCCGAAAAGACGCCATGTGTCATGGCAACTGGGTATATCCCACTTCGACCATCTATCAACAACAGGCATTAGCGGCAGCCGCTACCGACCAACCCAATAGCAGCTTCCCAATTTATGCCTCGGCTGACTATGGCTATTATGACAATGAAAATTATGCTGAATTGTCAGGTGATGTGCAAATCAACCAAGGTCGTCAGCAAATCTCTGCCGATAAAGTGGTCGTTAACGTGCAAGATGGCATGGCGGCCGCTCAAGGTAATGTTTTGTTGGTGGATGCCGCGCAAAGTACCCAATCGACAGACGGCAACCCACGTGTAAGCCTTAAAGATAGCCCAAAAGGGGGGCTGATTACCGTTGCCGACGAACTGGCGTACCAAACGGATAGCAGCAAAGCAACCGCCAAAGATGTGGCGTTTGCCAGCGTACCGCTACAAGCGTATGGTTATGCCAAACGGCTTAATAAAGTCGATGAAAGCCGCGTTGAAATTGACGATGTCATGTTTACCACCTGCGCGCCTGACAATCCAACTTGGCAGATCAATGCCAAAAACATCGATATCAATACCGACACGGGTCGCGGTGAGGCCTATAATGCCACGTTAAAAGTCAAAAACACCCCGGTATTGTACCTGCCGTATTTTAACTTTCCGATTGACGATCGCCGCACCAGTGGTTTTTTGTTACCACGCGGCGGCTTTAGTACAGAAGGGAGTTTTAATGTACAGTTACCTTATTACTTTAATCTAGCGCCAAATTACGATGCCACTGTCACGCCAACCATTTTTACTGACCGCAATCCGATGTTGACAGGTGAGTTTCGCTATCTGACAGAAAAATTTGGTTATGGTAGCTTGACAGGCTCTTATCTGCCAAACGACAAACAATATGATGATGAAGACCGTAAGCGCTTTTATTATGATCATCATTGGCAGTCAAAAGATATCCCTAACCTGTCCATTGATGCGCTATATCAGTATGTCTCAGATCCTAAATTCTTAAACGATTTTGAGACCTTGGGTGATGAAACCGTTCAATTAAATTTACCGCGCCGCATTCAAGCCAATTATTACAATGACTATTTGACTGCGCTTGCCAAGATTGAAACCTTTCAAACACTGGATCGTAATTTAACCAATTCAGAAAAAATCTTGGACAAAGACAAACCGTATGACCGTCTGCCGCAGTTATCGGTCAAATATCGTGTGCCTTGGGTGACCCAATTTGATTTGACGGGTATCAGCGATTTTGCCTATTTTAAACGCCCAATCGATGATGGCTCTGCGCCTGAGCAAAGCGGTGGTAGACTGTATAACAAACTCACTGCTGCCTACCCAATGATGCGGACTTGGGGATATGTGACCCCGTCAATAAGTTTACAGCACCTTTATACCCAATTCGACCAAGAATCAGCCGATGCCAATGGACTGGATGAAAATAGCAAAAGCCAATCTATTTTTGTACCGCAGTTTAGTATTGACAGTGGCTTAAATTTCTTTAAAGCAGGCACCCCATTTGGTAAATTTGATGAATCCTTGGGCGGCTATCAGTTATTAAGCCCGCGCCTAAAATATGTGTACTCGCCCTATAAAGACCAGACTGACGTACCCAACTTTAATACCCGTTTGGCATCGCTCAATTTTTCGCAATTGTATGAAGATTCATGGTTTTTGGGATATGATCGTCTCCCCGACAACAATCATCTAACCCCTTCATTAAATTATCGCTATATTGATGGCAATGGTTTGACTCGCTTGGATGCCAGCGTGGGCAAACAAATTTATTTTAGTGATATTCGGGTACATCTTGACAATACCGATGATGGGTTAAAAATTGACAATACCGGTACCGTCTTTCAGGTAAGCACCCAACCGCGTCAAGATTTTTGGGTGGATTTAGATGGCTCGGTTGATGACAACGCTGATTTAAACTATATCAATACCCAATTTCGTTATGCGCCAACTTTCAATAGCCTTTATAACTTAGGGTATATCAAACGCAATGAGAGTAGATTTGGACAAAAAGCCCTCTCTGCTTTCACCGGCTCTGCTGTTTTACCTATTAATGATAATTGGCAGTTTTTAGGGGCTGTGCAATACGATAATGAGAAGAGTCGTTTTAGTGATGTGTTAGCGGGCTTTACTTATGATAGCTGTTGTTATGGCTTATCGATTTATGCTCGCCGTTATTATGATGAATTAAGTGATAAAGACAGTGCTGACCACGCTATCATGGCAGAAATTAGCTTAAATGGATTATCCAACAAAGGTGACGGTCGACTGGCTAGCTTGATGCGTAATCGGGTATTGGGTTATGACCCTAAATACTAAACGCCTTTTACGCAAAAAACTGCCTAAAACTTGAGGTTTTTTAGGATTTATTATGATATAGACATACACCAGCAAATATTATTGTATAAAATGACCCAAGCTTTACAACATCACTTAGCAATATCATTTAGCAACCTCCAAGCCACTTGGTCAAAGACCCGTCATTTAAGCTAAATGGTTTTGCCACGATTTCTGAATGATCGAATTTACTTTTTTTATTTTTTGGTTTTTATTTTTTTTAAGGATACATGTCATGAACCATGCCGTCATGCATAATTTACCCAGTTTTCACCGTAACACCCTATCTGCTCTCACTAGCGCTTTGATATATGGCGCCCTATTGGTTATGCCAACATTGAGCGCGCAAGCCGTGACTGCAACAGCGGTAACCACTAAAACCAACACAACCAGCAGCAAAACGACGGTGGAATCTAGCAAAAAATCTAGCACCAAACCTGCAGCGCAAACCACAAGCAAATCAACCAAAGCTGTGACAGCAAACAAAACCACCAACGCTGCCAAATCAGTCAAAGCTGACACTAAAGCCAGCGGCTCAAAACCTACCACTCAAAAAACAGCAAAAACTGTCTCCCAACCTGCGCCCGTAGCATCAGAGGTCGCCAACTCATTGGTTGAGCCAGCGCCTGTCGTCACTAACAGCTCGCAAGATCAGGTCATTGATGGCGTGATTGCTATTGTCAACGACACCCCTATTTTACGCAGCCAGTTGGATCGCGCGGTTGCTCAAGCTTCTGCACAGCTTCAAGCGCAAAACAAACCTGTACCACCCGCACAGCAACTTTATCCGCAAGTATTGGATCAGCTAATTACTAAGCAAATCCAACTTGACATCATCAAACGCCAAGGACTGCAGGCTGAAGAGAATGCAGTGAATGCTGCGTTGACCAATTTAGCACAACAAAATGGGGTCGCAAGCCTTGCCGAATTCCAACAAAAACTTGACGCCCAGCGCGTAGGTAGTTACCAAGCATTGCGTCAAAAAGTCAGTGAAGACTTGGCGATACAAACTTTGCAGCAGCAACAACTTGCCAGCCGCATCAAAATCTCCGATCAAGATGTTAACAACTTCTTAAAATCACCAGAGAGCAACGCTTTAGAAAAATCACAATATCGCACCTTACATATTCGTGTGCCTTTTGAAGCCGATGCCGCAGGTAAAGCCAGCGACAAACAAAAAAAACAAGCGCTGACCGTAGCCACCCAAATTGCCAAAAATTTGCAAGCTGAGAATGCCAATATTGAGCAAATCATGACTGACGCGCAAGCCAACTATAACGCGCAAATTCAAGGGGGCGATATGGGCTACCACGTCGCGGCAGAGTTACCGACAGAACTGTCAAAAAACATCACCGCCCTTGAAGTCGGGCAAGTCACCAACCCGATTGCCACGGCAGAAGGGTATAACGTGATTAAATTGGTCGATAAACGCGGCGGTCAGCAAAAAATCATCGATCAATGGCATACCCGCCATATTTTAATCAGCCCGTCAACTGCCCTACCCGCTGACATGGCAAAACAGCAGATCGACACTATCTATGAAAAACTGCGTCAAGGTGAGGACTTCGCTACTTTAGCAAGCACCTACTCAAAAGACCCAGGAAGCGCCAGCAACGGCGGCGATTTGGGCTGGGTCAGTGAAGGTGATATGGTACCAAGCTTTGAAGCAATGATGAAAAAAACGTCGGTAAATGACTATTCTGTGCCCTTTCAATCACAATTTGGCTGGCATATTCTTAAAGTCGATGAAAAACGCCAGAAAGATGTGAGTGATGTCTATCGTAAAAACATGGCTCGTGAAATTCTATACCAACGTATGGCACCGCAAGCGCTAGATGATTGGATGCAGGATTTAAGAGCCCAAGCTTACGTTAAAATTATGCAATAATTTAGCTTGCACAAAAAAGGCAGTATGATTGATTAACACACTGCCTTTTTTTATGAGAATTAATCCATGAAGATCAGCGTTGCCATTCTACCTGTTGCAGGTAGTTGATGCTGGGTTTGCCGACGATACGAATAAAATCGTGCATCACCATGGCTATCTAAACCACTTTTATGCACCTGATGAATGCCACAAGCCTTGAGCTGTAATTCTGCTATTGCAGGCAAATCGGCAAAATAATGACCGACCTTATCAGCATTTGGCTGAAACAACTGAGTAGCGACAACCTCAGATACGTTTAACACTGATAACACCGCATCTTTGACACGACTATCCACTTCATAGCTTGATTGTGCGATGCTAGCGCCTATCCAAGCTTGCCACCCACGAGTGACCTTGTGCATTTCAGCAGGCGCATTGTCGCCCGCTGCAAAATCAAACTGGTGTACCATTTTTTGCACCGTTTTTGCAATGATATCCTTGCTAAGACCTTGCCAGCCAGCATGAATCGCCGCTATCAGCTTGTTATCATCTGCTGCATCGGTGGCTATCATGACAGGTACACAATCTGCTGTCATAATCGCTAAGGCAACGTTAGGCAAACGCGTGATATGCGCATCAGCAGATATCGCTGCTGTGCCAATTTTATCGGTAACCTGATAAACGTCATTACCATGGATTTGATTAAGCCAATGAATGCTGTTTAATGTGGGATGATATTGTTGCAAGGATTGCAGCAAGTGCGCACGATTTTCATGCACCTGCATGCTATCATCCCCTACATGCAAGCCTAGATTAAATTGACCATATATAGCATTCAAACTAGACTGCCCCACTGCATCATTGTTTGACTTGGTTGGCATAGACTCACAGCCAGATAGGGTTTGAACCACGGTTACCCCTTGGCTAGGTGCGTGCGTCAGTTCAATCCAGTGTGAGTGCTTATCTGTCATTATTGGGCTCTTAGGTATTGGGGACTTAGGTATTAGGCTATAAGTTGGCTTGTGAATGATTTGTCGATTAAAACGCATCGCCCGGCACATACACCTCACCCGCCATCAGACGGCGCGCTGAACGGCTCATAGACACTTTTTTGGCTTGCCATTTGCCATCCACTTGCGAGGACTCACCCCCGACCAGTAGCGTGCCTGATGGGTGACCAAAGCGTACTTCAGACAACGCTTTGCCACCGGCCGCTTGGTTGACTAGCGTACCTTTAATGGTCGCTGCGGTGCCAATCGCAACCGAGGCTGTACCCATCATGGCATGGTGCAGTTGACCCATGCTCATCGCGCGTGCAAGCAAATCAATATCGCCTGCCTTGACTGCTTTGCCACTAGAGGCGGTATAATCAGCGGGTGGCGCAACCCAAGCAATTTTTGGGGTATGCTGACGGGTTTGAGCTTCTGTTAACGCTGCAATTAGTCCCATTTTAACTGCGCCATGGGCACGGATTTTTTCAAGCTTCGCCAAAATTTCTTGGTTACTGTTGATGTCTTTTTGCAGCTCAGCGCCCGTAAAACCTAAGTCTTTGGCATTTAAAAAAATCGTTGGGATACCCGCATTGATCATTGTGACGTCAAATTCACCGATTTCAGGTACATCCAGTTTGTCAATCAAGTTGCCCGTCGGGAACATATCGCCATCGCTGTCCACAGGGTCGATAAATTCAATTTTGACTTCGGCTGCTGGGAAAGTCACACCATCTAGCTCAAAATCGCCCGTTTCTTGCACCTGACCATCAGTCATGGGTACATGCGCGATGATGGTTTTGCTAATATTCTGCTGCCAAATTCGGACTTCACAAATGCCATTTTGGGGCACTTTACTGGCATCCACCAACCCATTGGCAATCGCAAATGAACCGACCGCAGCGGTTAAGTTTCCACAGTTACCTGACCAATCAATCATCGCTTTGTCAATGGCGACCTGACCGAATAAATAATTCACATCATGATTGGCAACGTCTGTTTTTGACAAAATTACCACTTTGGAGGTTGATGATGAGCCATTTCCCAAACCGTCAATTTGCTTACCATACGGATCTGGACTACCCACCACCCGCAGTAAAAAACTATCTCGGGCTTGCCCTGGGGTTTGGCAGCGTTCAGGTAAGTCATCAAGCTTGAAAAAAGTACCTTTTGACGTACCACCGCGCATATAGGTAGCTTTAACAGCGATTTGTGGGGCAAAATGGGCCATGTTCATATCCTTATGGTGGCAGGTAGAGAATTGACGCATCAATTTGTTTTATGGTTAGTCACATTACTACATCAAAACATGCTAAAACAAATTGATGACTGGGTGGCATACGTTGAACACGTCATTTAACAGTGGTTTACGTTAGTATTGCTCGTTTTTTTCTTCGATGGTTAATTTTACATTGGTGTCGGTTGGGACTTTTTCATGCGATACTGACTTGGTCGATTTGTCTGTGCTGTTGCCAGTGCTAGCCGCTGACTTAGTAGCGGTTGATTTGCTATCAGCATTTGCGGTGGTTGGCTCAGATTTTTTATCCGATATTTTATCTGCGCTATCTGATTGCGTGTTTTTCTTGTCTGATGTGTTGGTCACGTCAGTCTTGGTTTTTTCGCTGTCGTTTTTTTCACTGTCTGTTTTTGGTTTTTCTGTCGCTTGTTTTTTGACAGGTTTGGTGGTTGAATTTTGGCTGTTGTTGGCAGCGACACTGGGTTTGCTAGTCACGGGTGGTAGAACGGGTATGGCACCTGCCGAAGAACCGGCTAACGGCGTATTAGAGGGCTGGGTCAGCGTTTGCGCTAATGCCGAATTTGCCATAATCTCACCGACTAGCCCAATCACATCGTCGCCTGTGGTGCTATTGACTTGGTAATTGGCGCCACTGGCTGATAGACCAAACCCAACATTGTTTGCCACCAATGTGCTATTTTGTAGTTGATAACCACGCGACGCGATTTGCTCGGCGGCGACTGGCATTTTTAGACGGGTATAGATTTTATCCGTGTTATCGAGCTGCGCTTGAGGCATATTAAACGACACCGTCGCTTGGCATTTACCATTGTTACCATTCACGCCTTCTAGGTTGATTGCTACTTGCGACAAGCCATTTTGCAAGATAGTCATATCAACAATCGTACCTGCTTGCTGCTGGATGATGTCAGACTGCTTTTTGGCTTGCTGGTCGATGCGATTGACCAGATAACTGTGAATGGCATCGGTTGCCTTCTCATTGTTACAGGCAATATCAGACGTTTCAATTGTCTTTTGCTCACTACTTGCAGCACTGCCAGTTTGCGCGTCTTTTTGCTCATTGCGACTACATCCCACGACGGTTAAGGCAAAACACGCCAACAATAACGGCGTACGCATTTTTTTTGACAACGTATTTTGTGGGAAAATCATAGACATAAGGCACCTTTCACGCAGTATTTATTACCATGCCATTATAAAGCAAAGTTTTGCAAATTGGCTAGTTGTTCACTATTATTTATAATAAAATTTAGTTGTAATAATTTTTAGTAGTCATAAAATTTTATTGTCTATTGCGAGCCATCGTATGCGCCATCCAAATCAAACGTATTATTTACTCGGTCATCGTGCTGCGCGGGCTGAAATGCTAGAGAACTGTCAAGACGGATTTGCCTACGTGCAGCAATTACAAAAACATGGTAAGCAGCTTGATGGGGTAGAATTTGATATCCAAATGACCGCCGATGGCAAATTTGTGGTGGTACATGACGAAACTTTAAATCGGCTGGCAGGACAACAATCGTGGATTGCTGATAAAACATGGGCGGAATTAGAATCCATTGTGCAATCGGACTATGGGCGGTTTTCCCAACGTTTTGAACCCGGGTTTTTAAAACATCATGTATTGTTGCTAGACGATTTACCACGCTATCTGCAATACTTTTGCCATATTGAACTGGAAATCAAAACCCATGCCAAAACTCATCCAGCCTTGTTGGTTAAAAATCTGCTTAGGCTATTATCTCAAGAAGTATGGCAAGCTTTACCCATCACTTTGACCAGTTTTGATACCGATATTTTGTACCAAATTCAAAACCAACAGCAATTTTTAACGTTTCACTTTCCGACAGGATTATTACTTGAGCCTAAAACACTTGAGCCTAAAACACTTGAACCCAAAATACTTGAGCCTAAAACACTTGAGCCTAAAACCACGCTGGCAGGCCAAATTGCTTTTTTACCGACGCCTGATGCAGCGGGTAAAAGTTTAATATTGCAAACCTTTAATCGCGCTTGTGCCTTAGGCTGTCGCCAAGTGGGCATTTATTATGCGCTTATCACCCCAACCCTGTTGGAAATTGCCAAAATTTATGGCTTAACAGTCAGCGCTTGGACAGTAAATGAGGTGGATGTGGCAAAGCGCTTGATTGAGATGGGCGTGGATTGTGTGATTACAGATTATCCTACCCAATTTTTAACCCAATTATATGATTTTAACGTTTAAATTGACCCACTAAATTGACCAATCAGGAGATAACCATGAAACTTGCAGAAGCTTTGTTACGACGTGCTGATATGCAAAAAAAGCTCGCCAGCTTGAAATCGCGCATTGCTGAAAACGTCAAAGTCCAAGACGGCGATACCCCAAATGAAAACCCGAATGAACTGTTGCTGCAAGCCAATCAAGTCATGAGCGAGCTGTATGCGTTAATCGACCATATCCATCGTACCAATGCCATCGCTGTCATGCCCGATGGCTCAACCATGCTGAGCACTTTAGTCAAGCGTGATGAACTTGCCGAACGCCATCGCCTGCTGCAAACCGCGATTGATAATGCTAAGACGGAAGGCGATCGTTATAGCTACCGAGAAATTAAATGGCAAAAAGTGATTGAACCGGTCAAACTGCAAAAACAAGCAGATGACATAGCGGTCAAACTTAGAAACTTAAATATCCAATTGCAAGCCGCTAATTGGCAGATTGATTTAGTATAAGCTAGTTTGAAAAAAGCCTACAATTTGCTATGATGGATTTGAACATACAGGGCGACTATCAGACCTTGTTTGGCGCGCTGTCCACCGAGAGGTTGAAAACAAATCGGGCACAGCTTGCAGGTCTGCGAGCAAGACCATCTTTTTACTCGTCATGCTCAGCACACCTTACTAATTAAACTCGCTCACAAGGCGACTTTAGACCTGCACTCATTACTACCGGATATTGACTGTATGTTCACCTTTTTGGTCTAAAATCCTCTGTTTGATGGGGGCAAAACTTTTGCGGTGCATGGGCAAAATACCGTAATGCTCTATCGCTTGGATATGGGCGGCAGTAGGATACCCTTTATGCTGCTCAATGCCATAATCAGGATATAACTTTGACAACGCCACCATGTCTCTGTCACGCGTCACTTTGGCAATTACACTGGCGCCACTGATACACGCATGTTTGCCGTCCCCTTTCACAATCGCTTGCTCATGCGTAATTTGCTGATAATTAGGCAAGTCAAACAACACGGGCAGTTTATTGCCATCCACCATGACGCTAAAAGTCGCCGTTGGATATTGCGCTAACATTTGCGCCATCACGCCTGCCACCGCTTGTTTCATCCCTAGCAATGTCGCTTGTAAGATGTTGAGCTGGTCTATTAAGCTGGCAGAAATTTTGACAACCTGATGCGCGCTTGCCGTTTGTTCAATCAAGGAAAATAACGCTTCTCGTTTTTTTTCTGACAGTTTTTTAGAGTCAGTTAGCACGCTTAGCGGATGATTGTAGCTAATACCCACACTATCAGCAATGTGTAAATCAGTGCTTAGGCTATCTTCTTTGATAGATAAAAGCGCCTTATCGAAAATGAGCGCACAAACCACCACATCGCCCAATAACGGCCCTCGCCCGACTTCATCCACGCCAATAATAAAATGCTTTGTCATTTAATTTAGTTCCCAAAATTTGTTACAATGCCTACCATACGGCTATTTTACATTTTTAAGGAACCAATATGAATATTTTAGTAATTGGCACAGGTGGACGTGAGCACGCATTGGCATGGCAATGCGCCAAAGATAGCAAAGTTAGCACGGTTTTTGTTGCCAACGGCAATGCAGGCACAGCGCTTGAACACAAACTACAAAATGTCGATTTAAACGTCAAAGACCATGCGGCGGTGATTCAATTTTGCCAAGACAATGACATTGCCTTTGTGCTGGTTGGTCCTGAAGCGCCACTTGTGGCAGGTATGGTCGATGACTTAACAACAGCAGGTATCAAAGCCTGGGGACCCACGGCGTATTGCGCGCAGCTTGAAGGGTCAAAAGCCTTTGCCAAAGATTTTATGATAAAACACCATATCCCTACTGCCAAATACCAAACTTTTAGCGATGCCGAGCAAGCGATTGCTTATGTGAAAGCCGAAGGCGCGCCGATTGTCATCAAAGCCGATGGTTTAGCCGCAGGTAAAGGCGTGATTGTGGCGATGAGTGAACAAGAAGCAGTTGACGCCATCAATGATATGTTATCGGGCAACAAATTTGGTGATGCGGGCAGCCGTGTGGTGATTGAGCAGTTCTTGCAAGGTGAAGAAGCCAGCTTCATCTGTATGATAGATGGCAACAATATCTTACCGATGGCAACCAGCCAAGATCACAAACGTATTGGCGAAGGTGATACCGGTGTTAATACAGGCGGGATGGGTGCTTACTCACCTGCCCCCGTGGTGACGCAGCAAGTACATGACAAGGTGATTGCCCGTGTGATTCAGCCAGTGGTCGATGCCATGAACGCCAATGGCACACCTTATACGGGATTTTTGTACGCAGGCTTGATGATTGATGACCACAATGACCCCTATGTGATTGAGTTTAATTGCCGTTTTGGCGACCCAGAAACACAGCCCATTATGATGCGCCTAAAAGGCTCAATGGTTGACTTGATAGCATCAGGGTTGGATGGCAATCTTCCCAAACAAACTGAGTGGGATGAGCGTCCTGCCTTGGGTGTGGTACTGGCTAGCAAAGGTTATCCAGAAAGCGCGAGCAACGGCGATGTCATCCATGGGTTACCAACGCTTGACTCACAATATGGGCAAACGGATATGGATGTCAAAGTTTTCCACGCAGGTACCAAAGCGTTTGACAATGGTGAGATTGTCACCAATGGCGGACGCGTACTTTGCGTGACGGCACTTGGTGACGATATTTTGGATGCGCAAACCAAAGCCTTAGCAGTTTGTGGCGCTATTAGCTTTGATGGTATGCAATATCGCCGTGATATCGGTTGGCGCGCTATTCAATCTAGCGCCGAATAACCAACAACCAATAAGATGGCATTTAGACATCTAGCCACTATGTTACGTCAAGTAGTTACGCCAAGCGTTAATCCGCTTTATTAAAAATCGGTAACAACAATCAAAGCAAATCATGTGTTAAAATGATTTGCTTTTTATTTGGCTTTTTCTTTCAAAAACATTAGGCACCCTGTATGGCAAATCCGCAAAATTACGATAACCAACCGCTTGAACAGCTCAAAACCTCGGCGCTTGACCGTCGGTTATCGATTGCCAAAGCATCGCTCAATATCGGCAGACGATGGGCGACCAATAGCGCCTTTGGATTATTTAAGTCAAAGGAAGAAAAAGCACTACAAAAACAAGCTTTTATGCGTGAGCAAGCCCAATATTTGGTGGATGAGCTGGGTAAACTCAAAGGCTCGGTGGTCAAAATCGGTCAAATGTTAGCCCTGTACGGGGAGCATTTTTTGCCCCCCGAAATCACAGAAGCCTTACAGACATTGAACAGCCAGACGACTGCTTTTTCATGGTCAATTATCGAATCAGCGCTGCAAAAAGAATTGGGCGATACCATCCATGAGTTTGATATCGACCATACCCCAATTGGCACCGCCTCACTTTCGCAAGTACATAGAGCAGTTCATAAAGCCACGGGCGAACAAGTGGTGTTTAAGGTGCAATATCCCAATATCGCTGATGCCGTAGACAGTGACTTGGATTTGTTTCGCCAACTGCTTAGAGTCACCAATGTTGTCCCACAAACCCGTCAACTCGATGATTGGTTTGAAGAAATCCGTGACCTGCTGCATCATGAAGTCAACTACCTCTTAGAAGCAGATACCACTGAGTTATTTTTTCAGCGTTTTGTTGGGGATCGTCGCTATGTGGTGCCGCGCATCCTCAAAGCTTATAGCACCGATAGGCTGCTATGTATGAGCTATGAAGATGGCGTGTCGATTTTGGATGAGCAAGTATTTGCGCTGCCCCAAGAAAGACGGAATGCGATTGGGCAGGCGTCGATTGAAATTATGCTGCGTGAGATTTTTGAATGGGGAGATATGCAGACCGACCCCAATTTTGGCAACTATCTGATTCGCCTTGCACAAAAGCCTGATACACAGCTTGACCAATTGGTGTTATTGGATTTTGGCGCGATTCGTCAGTTTGATGACAATCTGCTACTCATCGCCCGTAATTTGCTGTTGGCAGGGGTTTTTCACGACCGTAGCAAAATGCGCCAAGCGATTGATCAAGCAGGCAAGCATTTTGAATTCTTTGCTAATCTTAGCGATTCGGTAAAAAATGATATGGTAGAGCTATGTTTGCTTGCCAGTGAACCCTTTAGTTTGCCAAGTCGTAATCCGACGATTCCACCGAATGTACTGGATGTACATGGCAATTATATTTGGGCGGAAAGTGATTTACATAACCGCGTCATTAAGCTTGCCAGTAAATCAGCGACCTCAAAATCCTTTAGCGTGCCGCCTAAAGAGCTGATGTTTATTAGCCGTAAATTCATTGGCGCTTATACCTTTATGACGGTGCTTGATGCCAGAACCAAAGCCCATGATTTGATTGCAAAATTCACCTCAGAAGATTGGACGTAAATTTGCCGTCAATATCACCACGCCCAACTTGATAAAGCGTCAAATTTCGTATGGGATTTTTACTGTTTTTTCCACGTCAGCCAATTATCAATCACCGCATTGGCGGGGTCGATGTTGCTTTGCTCACGCAGCCATTCTGACGTTTGCCGTAAATCACGCAGCTGTTCATTATAGTTTTTAACTTTTAATGATTGCTGTACCACACGGCAAATATTGTCTGGGTTGGCGTCTTCTTGTAGCAATTCTGGTACGATTTCTCGACCTGCCAAGATATTAGGCAATGCCACATACGGCACTTTGACCAGCCGTTTTGCCAGCCAAAAGGTCATTTTATTGAGTGAATATACCACTACCATCGGTTTACCCAGTAGCATGGCTTCAAGCGTGGCGGTACCCGATGCGAGCAGCACTAAGTCTGACGCCGCCATCACCCGTTGGCTAAAATCCGCTTGTGTTTCATCACAGCTCACTGTGACATGATGGCGCACCTGCGCTGATTGGGCTTCTAGATATTGCTCTACGATAGTCAGTAGATGTTGGTTGACCGTTGGTACGATAAAGCATAGCTTATCATCCATAATCAACAGTTTGTGAATGGCTTTGAGCATTTTTGGAAAAATCGCATCGATTTCACTGCGTCTTGAGCCTGGCATCACTGCAATGAGATGGCTCATTTCCATCTCGCCCATTTTGACAAAAAACTGATGATAGGTGGGATTATCCCAAATCAACTCACGGCGCAGCTTGTCCATGGGCGTTGTAAGTAAATTGTCATCAATGGTCTTGAGAAGTGAATGCCCGACACACACGGCGGGATGATTATGTTTTTGATAGACAGACAACTCAAACGGAAACAAACACAGCACCAAATTGGTCGCGCGTTTGATTTTCTCAATTCGCCCTTCCCGCCATGCCCATATCGATGGGCTGACATATTGCACACAATAAATACCCGCTGATTTTAACCGTTCGCCCAATCGCAAATTAAAATCAGGCGCATCAATACCGACAAAAATATCGATTGAATTTTGTTTGAAAGCCGCCAAAATCTCATCGCGTGCTTTAAACAAATCTGGCAAATGCTTGACCACTTCCACCAAGCCCATCACCGACAAACGAGACATCTCAATCACTGAGTTAAGCCCCTGCGCTTGCATCTGTGCGCCACCCACGCCCACCCACACAATGTCATCACGCAAATTATTCATCTGGCGCATAAAGTCTGCACCCAACGCATCGCCTGAGACCTCGCCTGCTACGATACCAATGACAATCGGCTGAAACTTAGTTTTAGCAACGTTTTGCGGCAAATTCTCTTCACTTAAGTTAGAAAAGCTCGCTTCGCTGACGTTAGAAAAGCTCGCTTCGCTTGGGTTAGCAATATCGGTTGCGAGTGTGGCATTTGCAGCAAGGTCTGAAAGGGTTTGTGCAGGGGCATTAGCGTACATGGGATTAAACAGCCTTGTTTGGTTATAATTTTAAAAAAATATTTTAGGGGTAAACAGATGAAAAGTAAAACCATCAAAAAATTTAATGACAGTTATTTGTTATTTTGTACTAGTATGCTGATACAATAGTTGTTATACTATTGCTATAGGATATGCAGCTTACCCAAGCATCCAAAAACTTTGACCAAACAGATTTTGAACATTGACAAAAAATTTTATCAACTGCCAAACTAAAAGTAGGCTTTCCTACTGACTCAAGTAATGACATTATAAATTTTTTGGTTTATAGTGATTTTTTAAATTTTTGCCAACAGCCTGTGAGAATTATGACAACTTTTGCCAAAACTGATATCGCTGATGTAGATAATGTGAATATTGAAGCAATTTTACCGCTAGTGACGCCTGCGGAATTAAAAAACGAACTATCATTGAGCCCCAAAGCTATCGAGACGGTGACCAAAGGTCGCGAAACCGTACGTAATATTTTAGACGGTAAAGACAAACGTTTATTGATGGTGATTGGCCCCTGCTCGATTCATGACGTCAACGCTGCGCATGAATACGCCGATAAACTGTTGGCTTTATCCAAAGAAATTGAAGACAGTATTTATGTGGTGATGCGTGTGTATTTTGAAAAACCCCGTACCACAGTGGGCTGGAAAGGCTTAATCAATGACCCAGACATGAATGATAGCTTTGATATCAATAAGGGCTTGCGTGTTGCGCGCAAACTGCTGCTTGATTTGAATGAAAAAGGCTTACCTTGTGCAACCGAAGCGCTTGACCCAAATACACCGCAGTATATCCAAGATTTAATTAGTTGGTCAGCCATCGGCGCACGTACTACTGAGAGTCAGACTCACCGCGAGATGTCTTCAGGTCTGTCTTGTCCAGTCGGCTTTAAAAACGGTACAGATGGCGGTATGACAGTGGCTGTCAATGCCATGCAAGCGGTCAAATCTGGTCATAGCTTTTTAGGTCTATCTGCCGATGGTCTGGTGTCTATCATTCAATCAAAAGGTAATCCATACGGTCATGTGGTGCTTCGTGGCGGTAATGGCAAACCCAATTATGATGCCACTGCCGTTGCCCAAGCGGAAAATGAACTTGCCAAAGGTAAAGTCTCAGGCAAAATCATGATTGACTCAAGTCATGCCAATTCAAATAAAGACCCTTACCTGCAACCGATGGTCATTCAAAATATCGCTGAGCAAATCAAACACGGTAATCGCTCGATTATTGGGATGATGGTTGAAAGTCATCTTAAAGGCGGTCGTCAAGATTTGACCGCGGATTTGAGCCAGCTTGAATATGGCAAGTCTATTACCGATGGCTGTATCGATTGGGATACCACAGTCAAAGCGATGCATGATTTACGTGACGCCATTAAGGATGTATTACCCACTCGCCAGTTGAATGATTAAGCCTTTAGCATTTGAATAAATTTAATTAACCGCTATAATGAATTTGTAGCGGTTTTTTTGTTGATGAAATTAGGGTCTAAACATGAGCGAAAAATTGGAAAAATATGGCGTCAAAATCGTAGAACGTCCGGCCATTAAGCCCACTAAAAAACTTGATTTGTCAGGTATTTATGGTATGCAAATTATCAAATCGGAAACCAAACTAGTTCTACGCACTCATAACAAAACCTTTAAACGCCTAGCAGATATGTAATGGAGTTAATATTTTTCCCATTTGAGCGGGTTATTGAAATAAATGCCTATATCCTTTCAACAGAAAAAGGTATGAAGGGGCAAGCAGACATTGGCAAATTACAAGGTGCTTTAGCGAGAATTGATAATGCCATTGTATATGGTGAACTTAATGATATTTTTGAGATTGCAGCGAAGTATGCAACAAGTATCGCTGTAGCTCATGCATTATCTGACGCCAATAAACGAACAGGTCTTGCGGTTGCTTTAGAATATTTGTCATTAAATGATTTTGAAATCACGATTGACCACATTTTGTTAGCCGATGCGATGCGAGATTTAGTTATCGGGGAAGTGACTGAATCCGAGTTCGCCGATATCCTTTATTCTCAATATGCATTGACCACTAGACTAGGTTAATAATGCGGCGGTTTATCGCTCAACAAATCAAACGGCTGAATTTGTGAGCCTTGTGTTTGAGTTTCCAATTTTTGATAAAGTAGCTGTAATTGCCGTTGTTGGTCAGCAATCAGTTGGCTTTGCCCGGTGACGATATTATCAAGTTTATCCAATGTATCTTCCATAAACAGCACTTGCGTTTGTAAATCAATCAACGCTTGGGTTAATTTTTCTACCATATTAACCAACCCGTTTTCATCGCTTGCCTGTTTTTGGTGATCTTTTTCGCTCATTTAGAATGCCTCATAACTTTCCCCACAATTTTTTGCCATAAAGTCTGCTACAATAGCCGCATTTTCCTATTATACAAACATTTTTACTAAACTTTGAGAAAGTTATGGCACTGATTCATTTACGAGATATTCATTTGGCATTTGGTATTGCACCGATTTTGGACGGTATTGATTTTAATATCGAACAAGGCGAACGCGTGTGTTTGATTGGGCGCAATGGTGAAGGCAAATCAACCTTGTTTAAGGTCATTAGCGGTCAAGTCAAGGCTGACAGTGGCGAATTCCAAATCAGTGGCAATTTAAAAATTGCCATGCTCGAGCAAGACATTCCAGAAACGTCGGGCAAAGTCAGCGACATCGTTATGGCTGGTGCAGGCGATGTGGCAACATGGCTGACAGCCTACGAGCAAGCCAGTGATAAATGTGCCAGTGGTGACATGAAAGCCTGCGAATTGATGTCAGATTTGCAGCATAAAATTGATGATGCCCATGGTTGGGACTTGACCCGCGAAGTACAGACCATGCTGTCCATGATGAACTTGGACGGCGACGCTGATATTAGTGAATTATCGGGCGGTCGCAAACGCCGTGTGCTGCTTGCCCGTGCGCTGATTACCAAACCTGATGTGCTACTACTTGACGAGCCGACCAACCATTTGGATGTCGAAAGTATCGAATGGCTTGAGCAATTTTTACAAAACGCGCAAGGATTAACCCTGCTGTTTATCTCGCATGACCGCTCGTTTATTGACAAAATCGCCACCCGCATTGTCGAACTTGACCGCGGTATATTGCGCAGTTATGACGTCACTAAACAAGCAGGCAATGTCAATAAAGGCTATGCCCGCTACCAAGAACTTAAAGAACAACAACTCAGCGCCGAAGAAAAAGCCAATGCCAATTTTGATAAAAAACTGGCTGAAGAGGAAGTGTGGATTCGTCAAGGTATCAAAGCGCGCCGGACCCGCAATGAAGGTCGCGTGCGCGCGTTAAAGGCGCTGCGTGAAGAACGTAAATCCCGCCGTGAGCAAGTCGGACAAGTTAACATCAGCATGAACGATGGCGACAACAGCGGCAAATTGGTTGCCAATGTCAAACATCTCAATCTAGGTTATGGCGATAAAACCTTGGTAAAAGATTTCACCACCAGCATCATGCGTGGTGACCGTATTGGTATTATCGGTAAAAACGGTGTCGGTAAATCCACGCTCATTCATGCCCTGCTTTCAGAAACAGCGGATATTCCGCAGCCTGATATCACCAAATCTGGCTCAGTAAAATTAGGCACCAATCTACAAATTGCCTTTCTTGACCAACTGCGTGACCAACTTGATCTAGAAGCGACCGTGGTACAAAACGTCGCAGAAGGTTCTGATTTTGTAGAAGTGGCGGGTAAAAAGAAACATATCATTGGCTATTTGCAAGATTTCTTATTTGCCCCAGAACGTGCCAGAACACCGGTCAAAGCCTTGTCAGGCGGTGAGCGTAACCGCGTTTTGCTAGCCAAACAGCTACTAAAACCTGCAAATATCTTGGTACTTGATGAGCCGACCAACGACTTAGATATGGCAACCCTAGAGCTGTTAGAAGAAGCCGTCGATAGCTTTAATGGCACTATCTTACTGATTAGCCATGACCGTACCTTTATGGACAATGTCGTAACATCAACTTGGGTTTTTGATGAAGATAGCGATGGCAATGGTATTGTCAAAGAATATGTCGGCGGCTATCAAGACTATTTGACGCAAAAATCCCGTGAACAAGCGATTAAACCCAAAGCGGACAAATCAGAAAAGACAACAGCAAAGCCCAAAGAAGCCATTAACACTGATGCGCCAAAAACTGATACAGTGAAGAAAAAGCTGAGCTACAAAGAACAGCGTGAATTAGATAGTCTCCCCGATGAAATCGCGCTACTTGAGCAAGAGCAAGCTGAACTTCAAGACAAATTAGCTGATGGCAGCTGGTTTGTGAGCGATATGGCAGCCGCTACCCAAGCCAGTGAACGACTCAACGAGATTGATGATTTGCTACTTGAAAAAATGGCACGTTGGTCAGAACTTGATGATTAAAAATAAGTAAATAATTTATAAAGTCAAGGTTAACAATTAACCTTGCTTTTTTTTATATTTTATATTAGTTAATGTTTACAATAACCAATATAATGTAATTTATAATTGAAAATAGCCTTTTTGCTCCTATATTATAGCTATCAATAAGGAGAAAAATCATGGCCATGCAAAATAGCAAGCAAAATAGCAATAAGACTTACCGACAAGTCGACAAAATTCATGCCGCCCCACGCCCCCATTGGGTGGGTGATGGTTTTCATGTCAACCCGATGTTCAATCACATGGTGGGTGATAAACGCACCGACCCTTTTTTAATGCTCGACTATGCAGCAAAACAATATTTTGAACCCAATGCTCAAGCCCCTCGCGGTGTCGGACAACATCCACACAAAGGGTTTGAAACGGTAACTATCGCCTATGCAGGTGAAGTCTCTCACCGTGATTCTAGTGGCGGTGGCGGTACTATTAAGACAGGTGACGTGCAATGGATGACGGCAGGCAATGGCGTGATTCATGAGGAATTTCACTCCCCTGAATTTAGCCAAGCAGGCGGTGATTTTAGTATGGTACAGCTTTGGGTCAATCTACCTGCCAAAGATAAAGCCACGCCTGCCAAATACCAACATCTTGCCAATGATGACATGCCTGTGGTCAGTCTGCACGATGATGAAGGACTGCATGCAGGACAAATTAAGGTAATTGCTGGGGAGTTTACCCCTACTGTCAATACCCAAGCTCCTCAGCAGGGTGACAATAAGGCACGCGGCATTGGCACGACTTTTACCCCTATTAACTTGTGGGATATCAGTATTGAACCCAATCGCTCCATAGAAGTCGCGATTTCTCGCACTCACAATTTGTTGTTATTGTCGATGCAAGGCGATGTGATCATCAACGCCGATCACGACCAGCAAGCACACGCCAATCAATTAATCACTTTTGAGATTGAAAGTGGCGAGACGGGCGACGATTTTGTACGCTTAACGGCGGGCAAAGCGGGAGCGAAAATCTTGCTGATGAGTGGTGAACCGATTAATGAGCCGGTGGTGGGTTACGGACCCTTTGTGATGAATAGCCAAGCCGAAATCCGTCAAGCCATCTTAGATTTTAATGCAGGAAAATTTGGCGGTATTCAATAAATTTTTCGGCTAAAAAAAAGCGATATCATGGATTTGATATCGCTTTTTTATTACTTATTTATCTTGATTATTTATCTTGGTAGGTGCAAAGATAAGCCGTTTCTTCGTCAATTTTGACTTTGAATTTTTGGTTGGCATCGACAGTAAAGGTTTCATTGGCTTTAAAAGTTTGCCAGTCAGTTTGGTTTGGCAATAGTGCTGAGATAGCCCCGCTAATGACGGTCATGGTTTCAAATTGACTTGTGCCAAATTCGTATTCGCCTACTTTCATCACACCCACGGTCGCAGGTAGGGTGGCTGTTTGAAAACCGATTGATGCCACATTGCCATCAAAATATTGATTGACTTTTAGCATAGTTACTCCTCAAAATTAGCTACTATAAACCGATTATCATAAACTTTTTTGCCCAATTATCAATCCTATTTTCCAAAAAACGCTGGCAAAACTGCCAAAATCTGGCAAATACTTTTACCGCAATTTTTGTAGTATTTTTATATCAATTATTCCTTAACAATTAAAATTTCCTATTTTTGTGCTATATTCAATTTTTTTACCACAGTTGTTATGTTTGTACGCATTTGGCTTGTATTAATTGAGGTTATTGCTTTATGTATGTTAAATATTCGTCGTCTATCGTCGCTTTATCGCTCTGCTTGTCGCATCGTTTTGCTGGTCAAAAACTGGCATTGCCTGTCAGCTTGGCGGCATTGTTGGCAGCTTGTTCATCAGCACCTATTCAAACCCAACCCCAAAAATTACCAGGTACGTTACCGACTGCCCCTGTGGTGATTACGGCACCCCCGAAAGTCACGCCCGTGCCACCTGTGACTGTTCCAACCAATCAATACAGCAGCTTTTATCAGTGGAAATCGGATTTTATTGAACGCGCCGTGCAAAAAGGTTACCCCCGTGCTGATGTTGAACGCTTGCTGTCAAGCGCCAACTACAGCGAACAAGTGGTGTCACTGGATAAAGGACAGCCTGAATTTGCCAAAATGCCTTGGGAATATATTGATGGTGCCGCATCGAGTGGTCGTGTCAGTGGCGGTCAGCGCAATTTTGCCAGCCAAAGCGCCCTACTTGATCGCATTGAAAATCAGTATGGTGTGCCAGCCTCTATTGTGACTGCCATTTGGGGCATGGAATCTTCTTATGGTCAAGGCACAGGCAACTCTTCACTGGTCAATAGTTTGGCGACCTTGGCATATGATGGTCGCCGCCGCAGTTTTGCAGAGGATCAGCTGCTCGCGCTGTTGTCGCTGCTTGAGCGTGGTGATATTGATTGGTCGCAACTGCGCGGCTCTTGGGCAGGTGGCATGGGGCATACCCAATTTATTCCCAAAACTTGGTTAGATGAAGCAGTAGATGGCAATGGTGATGGTCATCGTAACCCTTGGCATACCGCTGATGCGTTAGCCTCTACCGCAAGCTATCTTAAAAATGCCGGCTGGCAACGTGGCATGGGCTCTTACTATGAGGTACGATTACCGAATGGTTTTGATTATCGCCAGGTCAGTACCAAAAAAACCATGGCAGACTGGCAAAATTTAGGTGTTCAATTTATTACCCCAAATGCGCCTATGGATGCGATGGCAGAATTGTGGCTCCCTGCGGGTAAAGAGGGTCCTGCGATTTTATTAACCAAAAATTTTGATGCTATTAAGGTATACAATAATTCCTCCAATTATGCCATGGGGGTGAGTTTACTTGCCAAAGCCATTATCGGGCAGCCAGGCTTACAGCAATCTTGGCCACGCTATGAGCAGCCACTTGCTACTTATGAAGTACGCCAACTGCAACAGCATTTGACGGCAATGGGTTATGATACTAAAGGCACAGATGGCGTCGTAGGCACCAATACCAAATTGGCATTTCAGCGCTGGCAAGCCGACCACAACCAAATTCCAGATGGATTCATCTCAAAACGCTCGGCAAGTGGGCTGATTAATTAGTATATTTCTTCATAAAAAAGCCACCGAATGCTTCAGGTGGCTTTTTTATTTAATTATCCATACTAAATTCTTCAGCGTAACTATTCCAACCCAGTTTGGTACGGCAAGCTTCAAAAAAATCCACCCCAGGTGGGTGTAATAGTGTAAGTTTGTTAGGATGCTTGTGAATCACTAAGCGCTGGTTTTGGTTGAGCGGCACCGACGGTTTGCCATCTGCACTCACCATCGGCTGGGTGCGGTTATCTTTATGGATACGGATTTTTATTTCGCTATTGCCGCTGACCACAATCGGGCGGCTTGATAAGGTATGTGGATGCATGGGCACCAGACAAATGGCATCCATACTAGGATGAATAATCGGGCCGCCACCTGATAGTGCATAAGCGGTGGAACCCGTCGGTGTGGAGGCAATCAGACCATCACTGTGCTGACGATAGACATTCAGCCCATCAATTTTTAAATGAAAATCTAGCATATGCACTGATTTTCCTGCATGCAGCACAATGTCATTTAGCGCCATATCTTCATAAATCACATGCGCACCTTGACGGATTTCCATCTTTAACAAGAATCGATCTTCAAGCTGATAATGACCTTGTAAAATACTGGTCAATTTTACGTTTAAATCATCAGGGTAAATGTCAGTTAAAAACCCTAAACGTCCGCGGTTTACCCCCACTACGGGCACTTTGTGTTTGACCAGTACTTGCGCGGCATGTAGCAGCGAGCCATCACCACCGACCACAATGACCAAATCACAAGCACCGCCGAGCAAACTGCGTTCAATAGTAGCAATCTCGCCCAAACGTGCAAAACTCAATGCCGGCAACCGTGCCGTCTGATGGTCAATTAATAAAGGCAACCCTTGCTCATGAAAAAAGTCACAAATTTGGTAGATACTTTGAATGACACTTGGCTTGTTGGCACGACCCATAATGCCGATACGCCCAAAGGCAGGATTGGGAATAAGTGTGGACGTCATAGCAGAAAATTAACTGATAAAGATTGAACTATTTTATCACAGCTTACTGGCTCACGTTATGCCCAATCAGTATTTTATATTACAAAATTGCTAATCTTCGTTGTGCAGTTTAGGTATACAAACTCGCTGCTATTTGCTAATTTAAGGTAATTGATATCTAGTTAACTTTTGAAATTTTTTAACTCTTGGGAGCAAATTTTTATGGCAAATCCGATTATATCCCGCGCTGAACTTGCGGTTAGCACGACACCGATGACGGTCAAAGGGGTCATCCGAAAAACCTCTTTTCTGTTAGGTTTGACGACCTTATCGGGTGTTGGATTTTTTGGCTATTGCCTAGCTAGTGGCGTCACTTCAGGTTTTGTTAGTGTAGCGGCTTTAGCCAGTATCTTGGTGGCTTTTGTATTGAGTATGGTAATTATCTCAAAACCCCACATAGCTAAAACACTGGCAATTCCTTATGCAATTTTAGAGGGCATCGTGATTGGCGCGATTTCTCTCTTTGCTAGCATCAAGTTTCCCACAGTTGCGCCGACGGCGTTGGTCGCAACTTTTGTAACCGCTGCAGTGATGCTGGCGCTTTATCGCAGTGGCGTGATTAAAGTCACCCAAAAATTTCGTTCTGTGATGATGTCTGCTGTGATTGCTATTATGCTGGTGTATCTGGTACAAATCGGGTTTAGCCTATTTGGTAGCTCACTGCCGTATTTGTTTAGCGGTGGCGTGGTGGGTATTGGTTTTAGCTTGCTGGTGATTGTGATTGCATCACTGAGCTTGTTATTAGATTTTGATAGCGTTGAGCGAGCTTATGCTGCAGGGGTGGATGAAAGCTATGAATGGGTACTAAGCGTTGGTATCTTATCAACACTGGTATGGATGTACATTGAATTTGTGCGTTTACTGCGTTCACTGCAAAACTAAGTTTTATCAAATAAAAAACACGGTTTAAAGTACCGTGTTTTTTATGGCTTGTAGTTTAAGGTAATAAGCGTTCCATCACCCATTGCTCGTCAGCTAGCGAATAAACAATGCGGTCGTGCATACGATTGGCTCTACCCTGCCAAAATTCAATTTTTTCTACCGTCAGCAGATAGCCTCCCCAAAATTCTGGTAAAGGAATTGGGTTGTCTCCATACTGCACAGTTAATTGAGCAAATTTGTCTTCCATTACCTCGCGGCTAGCAACCACGCTGCTTTGTGGCTCGCTGACCCAAGCGGCTAATTGGCTATCACGCGGGCGGCTATGAAAATACTGCGCGGATTGTTCACGGCTAACCTTTTGCACAGCGCCGGTAAGACGGATTTGTCTTTCTAGGCTTGGCCAAAAAAATAATGCTTCAGCATTGGGGTTGGTCGCCAAATCACAGCCTTTGGCACTGTCATAATTGGTATAAAACACGAGGCCAATGCCCGCGTTTTCCAATTGGATAATTTCACGCATCAGTAAAGTGCGCACACTTGGCTGCCTATCACGGCCACAAGTCGCCAGTGAAAACGCATACGCTTCCCCTTGCTTGGCATCAATTGCTTGTTGCACCCAAGTTTGTAGTAAGCTAAACGGCTGCTCTGGCAAGTGTGATTCGATAAGCTCGCCTTGCTCATACGATAATCGTTGACTGGTAAAATCAATACTCATGTTTTATCCTTATAAAATGTCAACTTTACGCCATCACTTGCCGTACTTTTTCAGCAAGTTCATTGGCTAGCATATCACACTCAATCTCATCATCGCTTTCGACCATTACCCGAATCAATGGCTCTGTACCTGATTGACGAATCAGTAAACGACCCCGTCCTGTCAATTTTTCTTCGGCATCTTTAAACGCATTTGCCAATTCTGGGAAGGTGTAGGGATCTTGTTTTTGCACCAATCTGACATTGACCAATTTTTGTGGTAGCTGCGTATAACCCTTCATCAGCTCTGATAATGATTGTTTGCTCTGTGCCATCACCGCAAGCACTTGCAAACCTGCCACAATCGCATCGCCCGTACTGGCTTTATCTAGCGTTAAAATATGACCCGATGACTCACCGCCCAGTACCCAGCCATTTTTCTCAAGTCCTTGCATGACATAGCGGTCGCCAACTTTGGCGCGCTCAAAGGCAATACCGGCTTTGTCAAACGCCAATTGCAGACCCATGTTGGTCATCAATGTGCCTACCACGCCATCGACTTGTTGCTCTGCTTGGGTGGCTAAAATATATAAAATGCCGTCACCATCAACCAACTCGCCTTTTTCATTGACCATGACGATACGGTCGCCATCGCCATCTAAGGCAATACCCACTTGGGCATCATGGTCAAGCACCGCTTGTTGCAAGTTTGCCGGATGGGTAGAGCCGACATTGTCGTTGATATTAATGCCATCGGGTTTATCGCCAATCGCAATTACGGTTGCGCCTAACTCACGTAATACACGGGGTGCGACGCTGTATCCTGCCCCATTGGCACAGTCAACGACGATTTTTAGGGCATTTAAATTTAGATTATAGGGGAAAGTGCCCTTACAAAACTCGATATAGCGACCTTTGGCATCCTCCACACGATAACTTTTGCCTAGCGCTTCTGGGGTGTCAATAACGACATTGATATCTTTGATTTCATCAATTTTTTCATTGATGGCTTGCTGAATGTCATCTGACAGTTTTTTGCCTTCATTGGAGAAAAATTTGATACCGTTGTCATAAAAAGGATTGTGGGATGCGGATATCACCACGCCCGCATCGGCGTGAAAACTTCGGGTCAAATGCGCGATGGCAGGGGTTGGAATGGTGCCTAGCATATGCACATCCACCCCTGCGGCGTTAAATCCTGCTTGCAGACAGGCTTCAATAACATAGCCAGAAAGCCGTGTATCCTTACCAATGACGACATTGGGACGATGATTTTCATTGAGGGTCGCTTGGTTGGCTAGCAGCACTTTACCCGTGGCATAGCCTAATTTGATTAAAAACTGCGGATGTATCGGAAATTCCCCAAACTTACCACGAATACCATCAGTACCAAAATAACTCATTTAATTCTCCTTTGCCGCCCGTTGTTGTTATCAAAATATAAAATTTTAGCATAGCAAAATTTCACGCATGTTGCGACATCTGTTTGTTTTTATGAGTCATGGCGCAACCTGTTACTTTAGGCGATAAAACTTTAGGCGATAAATTGGGCTATAAAAAAACTGGGTATTTAACCCAGTTTTAGCGCAATCAACGTATCACTTAGTTTACACGGTAATTGGGGGCTTCTTTGGTGATTTGTACGTCATGTACGTGAGATTCTTTCATACCTGCCGAAGTCACACGCACAAACTGTGGTTTGCTACGCATTTCTTCGATATTGGCACAGCCTGTATAACCCATTGACGAACGTAAGCCACCGGCTAATTGGTTGATGATTCCGTTCATTGGACCTTTGTAAGGGACGCGACCTTCGATACCTTCGGGTACCAATTTTTCTACCCCTTCTTTGGCGTCTTGGAAATAACGATCGGATGAGCCGTTTTGTCCTGACATCGCACCTAGCGAACCCATACCACGATAGGCTTTGTAATAGCGACCTTGGAATAGCTCAACCTCCCCTGGCGCTTCTTCGGTACCGGCAAGTAGCGAACCGACCATGATACAAGAGGCACCCGCTGCTAACGCTTTCGCCATATCGCCTGAAAAACGGATACCACCATCGGCTATCAGTGGAATGTCATTTTTTAGCGCATCAGCCACGTTGCTAATCGCTGAAATTTGCGGCACCCCGATACCTGCGATGATACGTGTGGTACAAATAGAGCCCGGACCGATACCCACTTTGACCGCATCGGCACCCGCATCACGCAACGCTAGCGCCGCATCAGCAGTGGCGATATTACCGCCAATCACTTGGATGTTTGGATAGTTCTTTTTCACCCAAGCCACGCGATCGATGACGCCTTTTGAATGACCATGTGCGGTATCTACGACAATCACATCCACATCAGCAGCGATGAGCGCTTCAACGCGGGCTTCGGTATCTGCGCCCGTACCCACTGCAGCGCCAACACGTAAGCGACCTTTGCTATCGCGGCAAGCATTTGGGTTGTTTTCAGCTTTGGTGAAATCATTGACAGTAATCAAGCCTTTTAATTGAAAATTGTCATCCACAACAATCACTTTTTCGATGCGGTGTTCGTGTAGCAAACGTTTGATATTCTCTGTCGGCTCGCCTTCTTTGACTGTCACCAATTTTTCTTTTGGGGTCATGATATTGCGAACAGGCTGGCTTAGGTTATTTTCAAAACGGATATCACGGTGGGTGACGATACCGACCACTTGATTACCTTCTACCACAGGCACACCGCTGATTTTGTTTTCTTTGGTGATGCGGAGCAGTTCGCCCACACTGGTATCAGGTGATACACTGATAGGATCCACAACGGTACCGGCTTCAAATTTCTTTACGCGTCGAACTTGCATGGCTTGTAAATCAATGTCCATGTTTTTGTGCAAAATACCCATACCGCCAAGCTGGGCAATGGTAATTGCCATTTGCGATTCAGTCACAGTATCCATCGCAGCAGATACGATGGGTAAGTTTAGCTCAATACCGCGTGTCAAACGGGTTTTTAAATCTACCATCTTAGGCAAGACTTCAGAATAAGCAGGTAGTAGCAGCACATCATCAAAGGTAAGTGCTTCATCAACGATTCGTAACATAAACACCTCGGAGCAGTTAAGCGTAGTTAAATAGTATTTAGAATTTTGTCGTGGTGAAAAATTTGACAGCCAAAAAACCGCAAAAGGCTGAACAGTTCCCTGCCCAGCCTTGTGGTTTAGTCTGTTGTCAGCTTAAATCGCAATTGACACCATCTTTTATTTAAGTTTTAAATTAACCGCCTATTTTAGATAAAAAACATGTCTATTGCAATCATTTTTCTAAATTACACCGAGATAAAGCGCATATAAGCTTACATAGCGGGCGGTCTTAGCAATCGTCACCAACAGCAAAAAGCGCCAAAACCGTTCACCGAACACACCGGCAAACAACGTAATCGGATCACCGATCATGGGTGCCCAGCTAGCAAGCAATGACCAAAACCCATATTTTTGATAGACACGCTTGGCTTTGGCAAGCTTGACAGCCGATACCGGAAACCAAGGCTTGTCATAAAAGCGGTCGATCTGACGCCCAAGCCAAAAATTGACACACGAACCCAATACATTACCAACGCTTGCCACCACCAATAGCAGCCAAGCCTTATAGTGTCCCTTGGCCAATAAGGTGACAAGCACCGCCTCTGACTGCATCGGCAACAAGGTCGCCGAGCCAAAAGCGGCAATAAACAGTAACCAATAAGCCAATTAAGCGATCACTTAAATAAAAGCTAGCGATTAAACACGGCGCCAAGTGGTACCGTTTTTACCGTCTTCGAGCTCAATCCCTTGAGACTTCAAATCATTACGAATTTGGTCAGCTTTGGCAAAGTCTTTGCCCGCTTTGGCTTGCTTGCGCGCTTCGATGAATGCTTCAATCTCGCTATCGCTTAGCCCGGTCGTTTCGCCCACTTTCGCTTGTAAAAAATCGGTTGGATTAAGCTGTAAAATATTGAGCGGTTGTGCCAAATCTTTTAGCAATGTTGCTAATGCTAGTGCTTGGGCATTGCCTTCAGCGGTTTCGAGATTGACCGCTTTGTTGATTTCACGCGCCAGACTAAATAATACGCTCACCGCCCCTGCACTGTTAAAATCATCGCACATGGCTTGATTAAAAGGGATTTCAAAGGGAGTTTTATCAATTTCGCCCGCTGGTTGGGTCAGGTTTTCTACAGATTTTAAGGCTTGATATAGACGCGTGAGGCTGGTTTGGGCTTCTTTAAGGGCGCTATCTGAGAAATTCACCGGGCTGCGATAATGACTCGATAAAATAAAGAAACGAATGGTCTCTGGGTGAAACTGCCCCATCACATCGCGAATGGTAAAGAAATTACCCAGTGATTTTGACATTTTCTCGCCGTCAACATTGATAAAGCCCACGTGCATCCAGTTGTTGGCATAGGTTTTACCGGTTGCGCCTTCAGACTGGGCAATTTCGTTCTCGTGGTGCGGAAACTGCAAATCATGTCCGCCGCCGTGGATATCGAAGGTGTCGCCCAAGCAGCAGGTACTCATTGCCGAGCATTCGATATGCCAACCTGGGCGACCCACACCCCAAGGCGACTGCCATTTGGTCTCAGATGGCTCTGTTTGTTTGGCAGATTTCCACAATACAAAGTCAAACGGATTTTTTTTGTCTGTCTCAACATTTACCCGCTCACTGGCACCCGCTTGCATATCTGCTAGGCGACGTTTTGAGAGTTTGCCATACTCAGCAAAATTTTCGACCGCATAATAGACGTCGCCCGTTGCGACTTGATAGGCTAACTTTTTGCTTTCCAGCGTTTGGATTAGATGCTGCATCTGTGGGATAAAATCCGTGGCTTTTGGCTCACTGTTAGGACGCTCACAGCCCAGATTATCAGCATCTTCGTGCATGGCTTTGATAAAGCGGTCTGTCAACTGATAGATACTTTCGCCATTGTCCTTAGCACGGTTAATAATTTTGTCATCAATATCGGTAATATTACGCACATAGTTGACATCATAGCCAATATGACGAAGCCAGCGCACGACCACATCAAAGCCGACCATAACCCGCGCATGACCGATGTGGCAATAATCATACACCGTCATCCCACAGACATACATGCCAACCTTGCCTGCTTCTAAGGGCGTGAATGGGCATTTTTGTCCACTCATCGAGTCATATATGGTAATCGGCATGGGCTGTGTCAGCTGTGTCATGGGATAGTCACCTTTGCAAGTTGGGTAAAAAAGACAATCGGTTATCATACCGAAATTTTGTTAAAAGTGCTATGATTTGGCATATTTCACACTTTAAGGTCTCTATAATGGGCAATCGATTATCAAAGATTTACACCCGAACGGGCGATGACGGCACCACTGGCATGGCGGATGGTTCACGCGTCTCCAAGGCAGACTTACGCTTTGACGCCATGGGCAAAATTGACTTATTAAACTCCCAAATCGGTTTATTGCGGGGCTATCTTAGTCAAGATAACCATACTCAAAATAGCCAAAACCAACCTAACCATGTTCAACCCAACCACGCCCAATTTGATGCTAAGCTAAGCCGCTTGCAGCACCAGCTTTTCAATCTAGGGGGTGAACTTGCTATGCCCGAATACCGCGGGATTTTGGCAGAGTATGCGACAGAGCTGGAAAATCAAATTGATGAGTGGAACACCCATTTACCACCCCTCAAAGATTTTATTTTGCCTGCAGGCACCATTGTGACTAGCCAAGTACATATCGCTCGCTGTTATTGCCGAGACGCTGAGCGCCTACTCGTGGCATTAAACTCGCGGGATGATAATGTCTCACCACTCAGTCTACAGTTTATCAATCGTCTGTCCGATTGGCTGTTTGTATTGGCGCGTGTCGTTGCTCGATTGGATGCCGGTCAAGAAGTGCTTTGGGATAAAAACACCCTGTCATAACGCTATCACTATACTTAAAACTTTGTATTTTAAAAAAACTATACTTTAAAAAGCTATGCTGCAATTTGACCAACTGTCCTACCAAATCGACCATCGAACACTTGTCAATCATGTTTCAGGTGAAATCCATGACCATGACTTTATTGTCATCACAGGACAGTCTGGCAGTGGCAAATCGTTACTGCTAAAGCTACTAGCAAGCCTATTACCTATGTCAGCAGGTCACATTACATTAAACGGCAAAAATTTGACCGACTTGACACCAGCTACTTGGCGCTCACAGGTGGCCTATATTGCGCAACTAAGTGAGATGATTGAGGGCAGCGTCTTAGATAACTTGACCCTGCCCTTTAGCTTTGCACTGTATAAAGACAAAAAACTCGATGTATCTTGGCATGAACAGCACCTAGTTAACCTTGGCAAATCACCCCAGTTTTTACAGCAAGATAGCCGCAGCTTATCGGGTGGCGAAAAACAGCTTGTCAACTTATTACGCACGCTACAGTTGCACCCGACCATTTTATTACTCGATGAGCCTACTGCTTCCCTTGATACCACTACCACCCACCAAGTCGAAACATTGATTAACCACTGGTATCAATCCACCCCCAATGCTAGCGTGGTGTGGATCAGCCATGAGCCGACCCAAATTCAGCGCTTATTGGCGATTGGCACTAGCCACTGGACGATGGCTAATGGTCAATTGAGCAATGACGAGTTAACAATCGATAGCAAAATACGCGCATCCATAGTACAAGGCAATCAGCCATGATGATATTAGCAATCACCATGCCCGCTATCTCCTACCTACAAGTGGCGCTAGCAAGTCTGGCATTATTACTGGTGATGGCAATCAGTGTTTGGTTAAAATTGGGTATCGTCAAATCCCTGCTCATTGCAAGTTTTCGCACGGTGGTTCAACTAAGCTTAATTGGACTGGTACTTGCGTGGATTTTTGCCAGAGAGCAATGGTATGAAGTGTTGGCAATTTTGACTTTTATGTCGATTATCGCTAGTATCGCTGCCAAAAATCGGGTTAAAAAGCCTTATCAAGGTTTATTTTGGGATACGGCGTTGGCGGTGTTTGTCAGTAGTTGGGTGGTAGCTATATTTGGTGGTGGGTGGGTGCTGTCAGACAACGCAGCTACATGGTTTCGTCCGCAAGTCATGATACCGTTATTGGGGCTGATTTTAGGTAATTCATTGACCGCTGTCTCACTCTCTATGAACCAACTTGTCAGCAGTTTTCATCGCGAACAAAGTATGATTAATACCTATTTGGCATTGTCCGCCACGCCTTGGGAAACCGCAAAACCCTATGTCATTGCTGCCATTCAAAATGGTATCACACCGACGATTAACAGCATGATGGTGGTGGGGTTAGTGAGCTTGCCGGGTATGATGACAGGACAAATTTTGGCAGGCGCAGACCCGCACCAAGCCGTGCTTTATCAAATTATTACCCTGTTTTTAATTGCCACCAGCAGTACATTAGGGTGTACAATAGCGACTTTGCTGATTTTTCGACGGTTTTTTAACCCGGAGTGGCAGTTTGTCATTCCACCCTCTGCCAACACTTCTCATTAACCGTTAATTGGCTATCTTTCATTTATTTACTAAAAATTCTAATGACCCTGCAAAATTTCTTATTTTTTTTAATCAGTACTTGCCTTATCTCGGCAGCGCCTGGCTCTAATATGCTATTAGCGTTCCAATTTGGTGTCAATTATGGCATCAAAAAAACCCTGTGGACGTTGGCAGGGCTGAGCATGGGTTTATTTATTTTATTGACAACGTCACTGTTAGGGCTAGGGCTTATCAGTACCAACGCGCCTGTTTTACTGACCATTATCAAAGTCGTGGGCGCGCTGTATTTAGCCTATCTTGGGATAAAATCTTGGCGCCAAGCTGACAGCGAATTGCACAGTGACCAGTTACAGGTGATACCGACCCCCGCGCAACTGTTTAAAACAGGGATTTGGGTGTCGTTGTCCAACCCCAAGGCGATTTTGTTTTTTGCCGCATTTTTCCCCAAATTTATCAACTTTTCCGCGCCTCTACTGCCGCAATACCTCATGCTCACGGTGGGTTTTTTTATGATTGAGATAACTTGGCAACTGGTTTATACCATGAGTGGCAAAAAACTGTCGGATTGGCTGCAATTTGGCAATCGCTTGATGTGGCTTAATCGCTTATGTGGCTTGATATTTATTATCATCGCCATCGCGCTTATTACTGAGATTTTTTGGCATTAGGTTCAAAAAAAATAGTGACGGGCGATATCGACAATCAATTTGAGCGCTATGAGGGTGAGTAGATACGGCAGGATTTTTTCTAGCCAGTCTAAACGGATTTTATGGCGCAGTCGGGTACCAAGCCATGAGCCTACAGTTGCCATGATGACCATCATCACTAGCAATTGCCAATAATCGGCAAACACAAATCCCATCGCCACATAAACTATCAATTTAGCGGTATGCACCACCGTCATCATCAAGGCGCCCGTAGTAACGACGACATTGTTATCATCATAGTACTTATTGAGCATGGCGATATTGAGCGGACCCGGTGTGCCAACAAACACGCCCAAGCCCGTTTGTGCAAATCCTACTAAAAAGAAACTTTCAAAACGGCGAATCACTCGGTTAAAAGTGCTTGACCAAGTTATTAGTAAGATATAAATGCCGATAAATAACGGAATAAGCTCTAAATGGATAAAGCGAACTAACACGCCAAATACCAACAGTCCCGTCAATGAGCCCGCCAAAAATTGCCAAAAATAGGTAAAGTCTAGGGCATCCCGACCAAACCAAGCGCGCGTGGCATTACTGACAAGCTGGGTCACGCCATGCACTGGCACAATCGCTGCTGCAGGCACAAAAAATGGCATCAGTCCAATGAGTATCATGCCGCCGCCCACGCCTGTGATAGCGGTTAGAGCAGAGGTTAATAAATTGGCTAAGGCGAGTAAGCTATCATTCAGCATTTTTTGCCCTAAAATAAAAAACCCGACGTCACATCGGGTTTTTTGATGAATAAGGGTTAGGCATCGTATGGGTCGCGTAGCACGATGGTTTCAGCACGGTCTGGACCTGTTGAGATAATGTCAACGGGGCACTCGATAAGCTGCTCAATGCGCTTGATATAAGCTTTGGCATTTTCAGGTAGCTTGTCATACTCTGTCACGCCCACAGTGCTCGTTTTCCAGCCTGGCAAAGTTTCATAGATAGGTTTCACGTTCTCGTAAAACTCCGCATCGCTAGAGCCGCAAACTTCACCACTTGGCAACTCATAACCCGTGCAGATATTGAGCTGATCAAGGTCATCTAACACATCAAGCTTGGTCAAGCAGATACCAGATAGTGAGTTTAGTACCACAGCACGGCGTAGAATCGCTGCATCAAACCAACCACAACGACGGGCGCGGCCCGTGGTAGCACCAAATTCTTGACCCACAGTACCGATGTGCTCACCGATATCATCAAATAGCTCAGTTGGGAAAGGACCAGCGCCCACGCGTGTGGTGTAAGCCTTGGTGATACCCAATACATAGTCAAAGTACAAGGGGCCAAGACCCGTGCCCGTCGCCACGCCGCCAGCGGTGGTATTTGAGCTGGTAACGAAGGGATAAGTGCCGTGGTCAACGTCAAGCAACGTACCTTGCGCACCTTCAAACATTAAGTTTTTGCCTTCTTTGCATAGCTTGTCAAGCTCGCCCGTCACATCAGCCACCAAGTCTTTTAGCGCATCACGCCATTCTTCTGCCAACTTTAAGGTCGCCTCAAAATCGACTGCGTCCACCCCATAATATTGGGTCAAGGCAAAGTTATGAAACTCAAGGTTGGTTTTTAGTTTATCGGCAAAGTCAGCCCGCAACAAGTCAGCAAAACGCAACGCACGGCGCGCTACTTTATCTTCGTAGGCAGGGCCGATACCACGACCGGTCGTGCCAATTTTGTTGTTGCCGCGTTTGATTTCACGGGCTTGGTCAAGCGCTACATGCTGTGGCATGATCAGGGGGCAGTTGGGCGAAATACGGAGTCGCTCACGCACAGGCACGCCTGCTTCAACCAGTGACTGCATTTCTTTTAGTAGCGCGTCTGGGGCTAGCACCACGCCATTACCGATATAGCAAGTGACGCCTTCACGTAGAATACCCGATGGAATCAAATGTAATACGGTTTTTTTACCGCCAACGACTAAAGTGTGACCGGCATTATGACCGCCTTGATAGCGCGCCACCGCACTGGCTTTTTCAGTCAATAAGTCAACGATTTTGCCTTTACCCTCATCGCCCCACTGGCTACCAAGGACAACGACGTTTTTTCCCGTATGTTTCATGATAAGTCACCTTTTATCAAAGTAATTGCTAAAAACAAGTTTACAACAGCTTAAAAATTAATTTTCTGCCAAATGCTCTAAGTACCAAACTCCATTCGCTACTTGCAAGCGATGGGTGGTTTGCTCAGGTTCATCGGTTTCATCCAGCGCAATCATCACCCGATGCCCTTCTTGGCGTAGTGAGTCAATCGCTTGTTTGAGCGCTGGCGCATCAGGATGATTGGGTACATGTAAAATAGTTTGTACATGGCTATAAGGCACCACGGTAAAAGGCTGCTCATGTACTTGGATATGATTTTGCCAACGGTTTAGCTCGCAGCTAAAGCCAACGCCCGAACGCACGGCATCAGTATTATCAACTTCATGATGAAAATGATTGCTAAAACGACCACCACGAATCAGCGGCAATGACTCATCTGCCACGTACACGTTAAAGACAACGCCTGTATGATAGTGATATCCTAATCCTGTGACATCGACACTGACATTGGTATCCCAGTGCTCTTCAAGATAGCTCACCAAATAAGTCAAATCAGACAAGGCTTTGGCAATGATAGCATCGTGTTTGGCTTGAGTTGAGAGCCGTTCGCTCAGTTTTTGCAAGTCATTACCTGCCTCGCCAAGCACATAAAAATCGTTGGCAAGTTCGCCAAACTGGCTCATTTTGCTGGTCAAAAGTTTCAGCTCGGGTAACGCTTTATTAGCATAGAGCTCAATTAGTTTTTCTTGCAGATGCGTAGGTACACCGGCAAGCTGGCAAAGCTGCTGAAAAATCGCCACATGACCAATATCAATATGCGAGCGTGCAATCATATCCGTGCTATCTAACAAGGTAAATAGCACATCTAATAGCTCCACTTCACTGGCTAGTGAATCGGTACCAAAAATCTCAGCGCCCAACTGTAGCGGGGTACGCGAACCAAATAAGCCTTTTGGCATGGTATAGATTACATGCCCTGCATAACAATAGCGGGAAATTGATTTTGATGGGTTACTAGTGTCTTGATTATTGTGTAGACGCGCATCAATCCGCGCAATTTGTGGGGTGATATCTGCGCGTACCCCCATGAGCCGACCGGTTAGCTGATCAATGATTTTAAAAGTTTGTAATTTAACATCTTCAGACGCATAGCCGAGCAAGCTTTCGGTATATTCAATCATAGGCGGGCTAATAAATTCATAGCCATGGCTGATTAAAATACGGGTCAATTGATAACGCAAGGTTTCTTGCTTTACCGCTTCGGTTGATAGTAAATCGACAACCCCGTCGGGTAATAGCCAAGTATTTTTTGTATTAAGATAAAAAGCAGACTGATTTGCCACACTTGTGGAATTTGATGCTAAATTTGACACAATAAATCCTAAGGATGATTAAATGATATATCACTAGACATGACAACAAGCGGCCATATGAAAACATAGACCATGAATTACCATGTAAAATCATAGAATAATCGATGAGAAGGGCACTTACAAAAATAAAATGCTAAGAATAAAATAAGGGCACTTTTCCTTTTCATTGTATCATAGCTTCACTGGGCTTAGGCATTTTTTTATTGCCCAATTTTTTATGCTAAACTCCTATAGAATTTTTTGAAACTTATTTACTAAAACTTACACCCATGTAACCAGTATAGGGAAATCCAATTCACCCATGAAACTCTTTGTCTCAACCACCTCCCCTTTTGCCCGTCTAGTGATGGTCGCCTGTTTACGCCAGCAAATCGATGCCGAGCTGATATTTGTCATGCCTTGGGAAAACCCACAAGAATTATTAGCGGTCAACCCTTTTAGCCAAGTCCCTGCGCTGCTCACCGATAATCAATTACTCATTACAGAAAGCAGTGTGATTTTGGCACACCTGATGCCGCAAATTTTTGCTGATGAAAAATCTGCTGCTTTAATAAGCCTGAGTTTAGGCATTATCAATCAAACTGTTCGTGCCTTTGCCACCGAGCGCTTTCAGCCATCAATTGCTACCCCACATCCATTTATTGAGCGCTCGACCAGTCTATTGTCTAATTTACTGCCCAATGCACCACAGCTCGATGCACAAAGCGATGCGCTCGGCCAAATCTTTTTTGGCATTGCCTTAGGGTATTTAAAATTACGTTTGGCTGCGGTGTTTGACAAGGCAGTAAGTGAGGCAAACAAAGATGCACTTGAGCAATTTTATCCGCGAGATTTTATGCAAAAAACTCAGAGCACTGCTTTAGAAAAACTACCAACATCTATCTCTCAACTTTAGCCAATCCTCCATCTAAACCAATTAAAACCTTAAAAGAGCTCACTATGTCCTATCATCCAAAAGCTGAATTAAATCAAACCAATGTACTGGGTACCGCATTAGCGAGTTGCTGTTTTGACCCGTTAACAGGTTATTATCGAAATGGTTTTTGTCATACCGGCGCTGGTGACGTCGGCTTACACACGGTTTGCGCCAAAATGACCCGAGAATTCTTAGAATTTTCTGTTGCCAAGGGCAATGATTTGGTGACGCCTTTACCCGAATTTGGTTTTCCAGGACTGCAGCCCAATGATTTTTGGTGCGTGTGTGCTCTGCGCTGGGTGGAAGCATTGGATGCAGGGGTTGCGCCGCCGCTAAAGCTTGCCGCATGTCATGAGAGTCTCTTAGAGTTAGTGGATATAGAGACACTGCAGCAGTACGCTATTTAACGCGATAGTGAAAAAATGACAGTTGCTAAGTCCATGGTTAACTAGATTCAACTAGGTTTTAGCGGTCTGTCACGTATAATTATCTTGAGATTGTCATTTTTCACTGTTATCATTATCAATCTAATTTTAGCGGTACGATTGCATTGTCAATGCATGACTTCTTTTTTATTCGTTTAAAAATCACTGAGAATTACAAAATAGCAAGAACAAACAGGCAAAGTGGCTTACTTTGATGTTTACTTGCTGTTTTGTGGTTGCTACCTTTTAGTACTTTGATAACGACTGGACACATTTATTCGATCTGATACAACTCTTTCAAATCGTGATAGCGAGGTTTTTGGTTATGACGCCACCCCACCAAAACAAAAATTTATCTGAACGCAGCGACGATTTATTAGAGCACCCCACTCAGACGACCCAGCACGTCACTCTGCCGTTAGCCTCAACACTTAATCCGCCACATGATATGTCGTCGGATTCTTTTACCCTTGCCAACGCTGATGTCATGTATGATGAAATCGCTGATGAAGAACTCGATTTGCACGGTGATGATAGTTATATCTATGGCGAAGATTATGACGATGACGGCACTGTCGAAGTCTATGCACCTACCGATGTACCACCCCCTGAGTACAACCCTGAAGCTGAAATCACCGAAGATCGCTTTAAAGGGAAAAATGAGATTGCCAACTGCTTTGCCTACTCTCGTAAATCTGGGGAAAAAATCGGCGAGATTGAGCTTGATGATGTGCGCCGCGAACTATCCAACAACAACGTATTTGTTTGGGTAGGACTACACGACCCAAGTATCGAAACCATTCGAGAAGTCCAAGAGGCATTTGACTTGCACGAACTTGCCATTGAAGATGCTTTCGCTGAACATCAACGCGCCAAAGTTGAAAGCTATGGTAATGATAGCGTGTTCGTGGTGGTACGAACCGCCAAATTGACCGAAAACACCATTCGTTATGGCACTACGGCTATCTTTATGGGCAAGCAATATATCATCACTATTCGTCAAGGTGCCTCTCATAGCTACCAAAGTGTGCGAGATTTTTGCCATCGCCGACCAGAAAAATTGCGCCTTGGACCCATCTTTGTGCTGCATGCCATCCTAGACTTTATCGTCGATAACTATTTACCTATCACTGAAAAATTAGGGCGTTATTTGCGTGAGCAAGAACGGGAAATTTTCTCTGAAAACTTTAACAAGCACACACTACGCAATTTGTATGAATTAAAATCACAGCTCGTACATATGCGTGCTGTCATCTTACCCGTACAAGATATCTGTAATTTTTTTATCAATCATAAAAAGACTGATTTGATTCCAAGTTTCCCTAGCCAAGCCAAACCGTATTTTCGCGACGTCAATGACCATCTACTGCGTGCGCTCGATGCGGTCAATGGACTCAACGAAATGCTCAGTGTTGCTATGGATACTTACATGGCCGTGGTGAATATGGGTCAGAATGAGGTGGTACGAAAACTTGCCGCTTGGGCAGGTATCCTCGCGGTTCCGACTGCCGTCGCAGGGATCTATGGGATGAACTTTGACAATATGCCTGAACTAAAAATGCATTATGCCTACTATATTTTGTTGGCATTTATTTTGACCATTTGTTTCACGCTTTACTATCGATTTAAAAAGGCAGGTTGGTTATAAATTTACCGATAGACTTTAATCATAGACTCTAACCATAAAAGCTTAACACGATCATCTGTTAAGCTTTTTTTATTGCGCTATTAATTTGTCAATGCAAAACAATTGTCTACACAACAATTAAATTAAATAACTCATCAATTTCTTCTTTCAAATGGTACATTTCGGTGTCATTCCATTTTTTGGATAAATGGCTGATGGGCAAAATCACACAGTGTAAATCGCGATAAGTAATGGCGTTAAATGTATTTCTCACAAGAGTTTTATTGGCTTCTCGCTCAAAATATTTAATGACATCCATATTTTGGGTAATGATTAAAACAGGTTTGAGAATACCATATAGCCAATCAAATACATGGGTGTGTTTATGCTGAGGGCTTAGTAAAGTCTTCTTAGGGGTGATGACACTATAAAGGTAGGTTTCAATCACCGGATGATTTGAGATTTCATCAATCAAATTTTGCTGAAATATATGGTTGCGATTCCACTGTAAATCATCATTGTAGCTCGCGATGTCATAATGCTCAGCAAACGATTCACGGTCAAATCCCATGTCATCATCCCAAATATCGGCATCAAACACGTCTAAATTAACTTCGCGCGCTGGATTGTAGCCGACCATCATAATCTTGCAATTAAGGGGCGACCCTGAACAGATAAAGGGACGCACTTTCACATTGTCTAGTTGCTGCTCGCTAAGCCGCTGCTGCATCTCTATACGGAATTTTTTTAAATCCATTTTCACAATTTATTCCCAAAAAATTTACTACCAATAAAATCCCATAATTTTTATTATATTACCTAGTCGCTATACAACAATCAATATACTTTTAGCGATAATTAAGTCAGTGATTAGTCAATAAATAGCAAATAAAAAAACCTCAAAAAGTATGAGGTTTTTTTATATTTATCGCCTATATATTTATCGCTTGGTAGCTTATGATAGCGGCAATTACAATTTGCTAGTTAGTTCTGGCAAGATTGTAAAAATATCACCTTCTAGGAAATAATCAGCCACTTGAGAGATAGGCGCTTCTGGGTCATTGTTGATAGCAACAATAACTTTTGAATCTTTCATACCAGCCAAATGCTGAATGGCACCTGAAATACCTGCGGCGATATATAGGTTTGGCGCGACAATTTTACCCGTTTGACCCACTTGTAGGTCGTTTGGCACATAACCTGCGTCAACTGCGGCACGTGATGCACCCATCGCAGCGCCTAGCTTATCAGCGAGTGGCTCAATATATTTGGTGAAGTTTTCACCGCTGGCTAATGCACGACCACCTGATACAACAATTTCTGCAGCCGTTAATTCTGGACGATCAGATTTTGCCAGTTCTTCACCGACAAATTTTGATTTGCCCGCATCTTCGCCTGCGCTTACTTGTTCTATGCTAGCTGCGCCACCTTCTGCTGCCGCTGCATCAAATGCGGTGGTACGAACTGTGATAACTTTTTTGCTTTCAGTATCTTTAACAGTTGCAATAGCATTGCCTGCGTAGATTGGACGCTCAAATGTCTCTGCATCAATCACAGCGGTCACATCAGTTAGCATATTGACGTCTAACAAAGCAGCAACGCGTGGTAAGAAGTTTTTACCTGTTGTTGTCGCTGGTACAACGATATGGCTATAATCACCTGCCAGCGATACGACGAGTTTAGTGACGTTTTCAGCCAGTTGATGTTCAAAAGCAGCGTTACTTGCGCAAAGCACCTTTGAAACACCCGCTACTTTAGCGGCTTGTTCTGCCACGGCTTCACAGCCAAGACCTGCAACTAACACAACGATATCGCCACCGATTTTGCTTGCTGCCGTTACGGTGTTGAGTGTTGCTTTTTTCAGCTCTTTATTATCATGTTCTGCATATACTAAAATTGCCATGAGATTTTCCTTAATATTTGATAATCGCTATCGTTAAATGACGAATTAAATTGAAGGTAGTTAAATGATTAGATAACTAATAATTAGATAACTTTAGCTTCGTTTCTTAATTTATCGACTAACTCGTCAACCGATTTAACTTTAACACCCGCTTTACGCTCTGAAGGTGGCGTCACTTTTACGATTTGAATGTTACTAGCGGTAGAAACACCATAATCTTCTGGTTTTTTCTCTTCTAATGGTTTTTTCTTCGCTTTCATGATGTTAGGCAGTTTGGCATAACGTGGTTCATTTAACCGTAAATCAGTGGTGATGACCGCGGGTAAAGATAACTGAACGGTTTGTAAGCCACCATCGATTTCACGTGTTACGTTGACACTGCCACCGTCGACTTTTACTTGTGATGCAAAGGTTGCTTGACCTACATCTAGTAATGCCGCTAGCATTTGACCTGTTTGGTTGTTGTCATCATCAATCGCTTGTTTGCCTAGTAAAATGATGTCAGCAGCTTCAGCTTGTGCAATCGCTTTTAAAATTTTTGCGACTTGTAGTGGACGCACAGTGTCAGTAGTTTCAACTAAAATACCACGATCTGCACCCAGTGCCATTGCGCCACGGATTTGTTCTTGTGCTTCTTTTGGACCGATAGATACAACAACAATTTCAGAGACCACGCCCGCTTCTTGTAGGCGTACAGCTTCTTCCACAGCAATCTCATCAAATGGGTTTACAGACATTTTAACATTGGTTAGGTCAACACCAGTGTTGTCCGCTTTTACACGAACTTTTACGTTATAGTCAACTACACGTTTAACAGCAACTAATGCTTTCATACGTTCCTCGTTTGTTATATGAATTAAAAAAGGAGGATAAATCCAAGTATCCCCAGTCATGATAAAATGAACATCCTATTCTTGTTAACTTAAACTAGCTTGGTGAGCTAACTTAGCAAGCTAAAAAGAATAGTTATACTGTGAATACTCACAATACCCATTATCTTCGTTAATAATATATGTTGCGATAACTTACCCAACAAATCAAGAAAATCCTATGAATTTTAAGTCATAAAAAAATGGTTGGAAAACATCAAAAATTCTTGAATTTTTCGAATATATCATAACTAAAATAATTAGGGAAATTTTTTAACTAAATATTCAACATACAATGTCTCGTGTTTGATATGAATATGGAACACAAAACAAACGCGCAAAAAAAAACAACCTATCGTCTGGTTGTTTTTCTTTATTGCAAGCTAATTAAGATAAGCAGTTAATAAACAAACAATTAAGCTTGTAGTTATTATTATTGTGCTTCGATTTGTTCGGCTTGTGGGCCTTTTTGACCTTGGCTCAATACGAAGCTCACACGTTGACCTTCTTTAAGTGTTTTAAAACCTGAACCTTGGATTGCACTGTAATGAGCAAAAACGTCTTGACCGCCATTGTCTTGAGCGATGAAGCCGAAACCTTTGCTCTCATTGAACCATTTTACAGTACCAGTAGCTTTATCTGACATAAAAAATCCTACATTAAAAATTAACTATGTTATCTATAACGCTTGCAATTACTTAGGTAAATACAGGGTGTTATAAATTGTCATCGCCAAAAGTTTGTTAAGTGTATTTTAGCGAATAATGACAGTATAGCCTAGTTTTAGCGTTTCACCTACTATTTTTTGATTTTTTTACCACAAAGTTACAATTAAAAAGGGATTTCAATTGACTTTATTAAGCTACATTAAAGGCGATAACACCGTTCATCAACATATTGATAAATATCGCAATGCTGGTCACCGTAATCACCAGTGAAAATGATAGGCTATAGTCCATATATTTGATGGGCATACTCATGTCATCGACATCTTTAATATCGCCCGCCTGGTCTTTGAGTAGATAAAATCCGTAAATCCAACCAAATATGCTATACAAAATATAGGCAAATGGCACGACTTTGGCAATGCTACTAAATGCGCCATAATATACGGCAACCACAGATACCATGAGCCACACAGTTTCTAATATGGAGCTCACACTAAATAACGTCGATTGCGGCAGTTTTCCTAAGTTTTTCTTCAAAACTACGGATTCATAGGCAATCAGTAGGGCGACAATTAACGTACCCACCAGATAAATTGCTTGCCAATTTATTGTATAGCTATCCCCGATGAGGTAATTCAAAGGATTTGCCAATGCAGGCAAAGCACTCATACCGCTAAAAGTGTGTAAAAAAGTTGCAGTCGACAACTGCCAAACAGACGCTATATTCAAAACAAATCTCATAAAATTTATATCGATACCCATTATTTTATACTAAAAAACCCTGTCTATGTAACTTTACACAGCGCAGGGTTATTGTCATTTTATTAGTTTTACCAATTGGGTATGATGCCATTGGTAAAACCAACTGAGTGCAAAACTAGTTTTTCTCTTTGTCGATGATCTTACTTGAGGTGATCCAAGGCATCATACCGCGAAGTTTGGCACCTGTTTTTTCGATTTCGTGCTCAGCGGTTTGACGACGGCGCGCTGTCATTGATGGGTAATTTGACATACCTTCAGCGATAAACATTTTTGCATATTCGCCTGATTGGATACGTTTTAGGGCATTACGCATTGCTTCACGTGATTGGTCATTAATAACTTCTAAACCTGTCACGTATTCACCATATTCTGCGTTGTTACTGATTGAGTAGTTCATATCAGCAATACCGCCTTGGTACATCAAGTCTACAATCAATTTTAATTCGTGTAGACATTCAAAGTACGCCATTTCTGGGGCATAACCTGCTTCAACCAAGGTTTCAAAGCCCATTTTGACCAGTTCAACCGCACCACCACACAGTACCGCTTGCTCACCAAATAGGTCCGTTTCAGTTTCGTCTTTGAACGTTGTTTCGATGATGCCTGAACGACCACCGCCGACGCCCATCGCGTAAGACAATGCGACTTGTTTGGCTTGACCAGAGGCATCTTGGTAAACGGCGATTAAGTCAGGAATACCGCCGCCTGTGGCAAATTCGTTACGCACGGTATGACCCGGTGCTTTTGGCGCAATCATGATGACGTCTAGGTCTTTGCGTGGTACCACTTGGTTGTAATGGATTGAGAAACCATGGGCAAATGCAAGCGTGGCACCTTGTTTGATGTTTGGCTCAATCACGTCATTGTATAATTGTTTTTGGAATTCGTCAGGGGTCAAAATCATGACTAGGTCGGCTTGCTTGACTGCTTCTTCTACTTCAGCCACTTTTAGACCGGCATTTTCTGCTTTTTTCCAAGATGATGAATCTTTACGAAGACCTACGGTGACATCAACACCGCTGTCTTTTAGGTTTAATGCGTGCGCGTGACCTTGTGAGCCATAGCCGATAATCGCAACTTTTTTGCCTTGGATGATTGATAGATCACAATCTTTATCATAAAAAATGTTCATAACTATTTCCTTGTGTAAAAAACAACTACTATTAAAAGGTTGGTAAATTTAGACGCTGAGGATTTTTTCACCCCGAGCGATACCAATAACACCAGAACGTACTACCTCTAAAATGCGTTCACGTCCCATCAATTCGATAAAGCCGTCCAATTTTGCGGTGTCACCGACAATTTGAATGGTATAGACATTGGGCGTGATATCAACAATACTTGCACGGAAGATATCCGCACAGCGCTTCACTTCTTCACGGTTGCTACCCGTGGCACGCACTTTGATCAGCATGAGTTCGCGCTCAATATGTACACTATCGGTCAGCGTGGTTACTTTAACGATTTCAATCAGCTTGTGCAACTGTTTGGTCACTTGCTCAATCTTATTTTGATCGGTATCTGTGGTCAAAGTCAAACGCGATAAAGTTGGGTCATCAGTTGGGGCAACGTTCAGTGTCTCGATGTTGTAGCCACGTTGTGAAAACAAGCCAACCACCCGAGACAGTGACCCTGATTCATTTTCCATTAAGACAGAAATTAAATGTTTCATTAGGTACGCTCCCCTTTGGCTAACCACATATCACGCATTGACTGACCCGCTAATTGCATTGGATAAACATGCTCATTTTTATCGACGAGTACATCGATAAATACCAATCGATCTTTGAGTGATAAAGCATAAGCAAGTTGTTCATCAAGTTTGGCTGGGTCGGTGATTTGGATACCGACATGACCGTAAGCTTCTGCAAGTTTGACAAAATCTGGCAATGAATCCATATAAGAGTGCGAATGACGACCTTCATAAATCATGTCTTGCCATTGTTTGACCATACCCAACTGGGCGTTGTTAAGATTTAAAATCTTTACGGGCAAGTTATATTGTAGGCAAGTTGATAGCTCTTGGATATTCATCTGAATTGAGCCTTCACCGGTGATACATACCACATCACGCTCTGGGTTAGCAAGTTTGGCTGCCATTGCATAAGGCAACCCTACCCCCATAGTGCCTAAACCCCCTGAGTTTAACCATTGACGGGGCTCATCGTATTTATAGTATAGGGCGGCAAACATTTGGTGCTGACCCACATCAGATGTGATGATAGCTTTACCATGGGTTAACTCATATAAGCGCTCAACAACGTGCTGTGGTTTCATGCCATTGCTGTCGTCTTTGTCATAGCGTAGACCATGACGTTTACGCCATTCATTGATTTGCGCCCACCAATCATTTAGCGCGGCTTGGTCAAGCTGTGCGTTATTTTCTGTTAATACGGCGAGCATATCACTTAGCACATTTTTTACATCACCGACGATCGGGATGTGTGCATTGATGGTTTTTGAGATTGATGCAGGGTCGATATCAATATGGATAATTTTAGCGTTTGGACAGAATTTTTGCGTATTGTTGGTCACACGGTCATCAAAACGCGCACCCACGGCCAAAATTACATCTGAATTGTGCATGGTCATATTGGCTTCATACGTCCCATGCATCCCAAGCATACCTAAAAACTGTTTATCCGATCCTGGATAAGCGCCCAAACCCATTAAAGTATTAGTCACCGGTAAATTAAGTAAACGGGCTAATGCGGTTAATTCTGCACTTGCGTTTGACGCAATCACGCCACCCCCTGAATATAATACAGGGCGTTTGGCAGCAATTAAGGTTTCGATGGCTTTACGAATTTGTCCTGAATGACCGCGAACCGATGGTTGGTAAGAACGCATACTGACCGACTCAGGGAAATGGTAAGGGAATTTTTCGTTAGGCGCGGTTTTGTCTTTGGGTACATCAATCACCACAGGACCTGGGCGACCAGAGCTTGCGATATAAAACGCTTTACGCACGATTTCTGGGATTTCGCTGGCATGACGTACTTGAAAACTGTGTTTGACGACAGGACGTGACACACCAATCATATCAGTTTCTTGGAACGCATCATCACCGATGAGGCTTGAAGGCACCTGACCTGAGATGACAACCATCGGAATGGAATCCATAAACGCGGTAGCGATGGCGGTAACCGTATTGGTGGCGCCTGGACCTGATGTCGCCAATACCACCCCAGTTTGACCTGTCACACGGGAATAAGCATCTGCCATATGACCCGCTGCTTGTTCGTGACGCACGAGGATGTGCTCAATGCTATCTTGTTTGAACAAAGCATCATAAATATGCAACACGGCGCCGCCTGGATAGCCAAAAATGTATTCAACACCTTCGTCAATTAGCGCTTGCACCAGCATTTCTGCACCAGACATCATGACAGGTTCACCTGCTGAGGCTTTGGCGGTTTTTTTGTCAAAATTGGGTGCAGCGTGAGCCGTTTGGTTTTCTCCCGTCATATTGGGAGCTTGGGTAGTTTGAGTCACTGTCATCACCTTTTATGGTCGTCTTCAAAAATGATACTGGGAAGCTGTTTTAGATAAACATTGCTAAATGATTAGCAAGAATCTTCAACACTGCCATAAGGTAACAGTGAACAAATCAGACGAGGGCAAAAAGCATGATAACCAAAAAAGAAAGCATCACGAAAATGACGTAATGTATAAATTGATGGCTACTTTTTGTCTTTGTTGACCGATAAGTCAGGGTTGTTAGATTCTTTTGTTTAGATTCATAAACAACAACAACGGTAAAAAATACTCTCATCCAATTGTAGAGCCTAATCAGCGGATAGCGCCAATTAGCTTAGATTTTACCAATTAGTAACCAACGATAATTGTTACTAACGACCAGTAGAGGACTTATGATGTGAGTTTTTTTAACACTTGTCAATAAAAAAAAGCTACTAGAATTTATAACTTTTAGTTATAGGTAAATGAATCGTTTGAGGCTTGGTTTTAAGGATTGGTTTTAAGGCTTGATAAACTTTAAAATCTCAGACTGGTTGAGCCAGTCGTTTTTAGAAAATTACCTTTAGGAAATTAAACGATTATCTTGTCGAAATTTACTGCTAAAAGCTATCAAGCTGTGATAGGCTATCGCATAACTTTCTCGTTTCTTGCACAGGAAAAACAATGTTAAAGCCACTGTTTTTGTTATCACTCATGTTATCACCATTCATTATGGCGAATTCAAATGCAGCCACTTACTACAAGTGGACTGACAAAAATGGTGTACCGCATTATAGCCAATATGCGCCGACTAATGGTGTTAATTTGCGACAAGTGCAAGTGGTTAATACCCGTGAACTTGGACCTAGTAGTCGTTCACCTGCAACCGCTGGCAATAGCACAGGTGCTGCTTCAGGTGTATCACCAACGCTGACCGCCGATCAAAAACGTGCTGCTGAACTTGAAGCACAAAATCAGCAACTCAAAAAGCAGCAAGATGCGGAGCGCTGTAAAGCCTTACAAAACACCCTTGCCAACTTAAACCAAGGCGGGCGCGTCTATGAGATGGATAATAAAGGTGAACGTAAATATTTAGATGGTCGTGAAATTGAGCTACGCCGTCAGCAAGTCGCGCAGACAGTGAGCCAATACTGTAAATAATTTTGCATGCTATATAACTTTAGCGTTCAATCAAAGGTTAAAGGCGTGTAAAGATTAAAGATATATAAAGGTTAAAGGTGAGTGAATTCTCACCTTTTTTCTATTGAACCTTCTTAGCCTGCCGTGATTTTAATCTTGCGTGATTTGATGGATGATGTCACCGATTGCCGATGCCATGTGATTGGCTTGCAACGCATATTCACCCATTTTTTCTGCTAACGTATCACCCGCTTTGGCATGTATGAGCACGGCGGTTAGCATGGGTGCGGCAATTGCTTGCCCCAATAAGCCCGCCATCAGACCTGCCAAGCAGTCGCCCATGCCAGCCGTTGCCATACCGGCATTACCCAAGCCGCAAATATCAATGCTGTCACGCTCAAGACTGTCACCTTCAAGCACAATTGTTTGCGCCCCTTTGATAAGCCAATTGCCCCCATATTGGTGAGCTAATGCCCGAATCGCGCTGATTTTGTCTCGATCGATGTCGGCATAAGGTTGATTGAGCAAACGTCCTGCTTCCGCTGAATGCGGCGTTAGATAAAACCGTTGGTTTGACTGCCCCAATCGTGGTTGAATGGGCGCAGTTAAACCGTCACTCGTGCCTACCCAATCTGCCAAATGGTATAAACCATCAGCGTCAATGACACATAGCTTCTGTGATTGTTTGATGGCGGTAAGATACTGGTTAAATAAATCAAGCGTTGCTTCATCCCTACCCAGACCCATGCCGATGGCAACCACATCTACCGCGTTAATCAGCTCGATGATGCTAGCGATATTATGTAAATCCGCGGTCATGGCATTGGGCAAAGCGGTGACAATGGCTGAATGAAAATCACCATGACAGGCAACGGTGACTTTGCCTGCACCACTGCTCAATGCTGCACTGGCGGCCAATATCGCCGCCCCTGCCATGCCATGCCCATCCTGTAACCGATTGCCACCGATGATGAGTACATGACCATACGTACCTTTATGGCTCACCTGCTGACGTTGTGGCAAGTTAGGTAGCGTGCAATGCAACAAGATGCCTGATTGCTCAATAGGGAGCAAAGGCACATCGATAACGCTGCCAACATAATCTTTACTATCCCCCATATGCAGTCCGACTTTTCGCCCAATTAAACAAAGTGTCTTGTCTGCTTTAATCGCAGTGTCATCGTATACTTCGCCCGTAGCGGCATTAAGTCCGCTGGGTACATCGATGCTGATGACTTGACAAGAGTCACTTTGCTTGCGGTATTGATTAATCCAATGGATGATTGTCTGATAATCACCACTAGGCTTGCCATCGAGCCCAATCCCCAATAACCCATCAATCACCACATCATAATGATAGCTTAAACCAAGCTCATAAAATGGCTGTAAAAATGCTGTCAACGTCAGATATTTTGCCGCATTTGCACAGTTTGACAGGTACATGTGCTTTGCTGTTTGGCTGTCGAGGGTGCTAGGCGCTGCGACTTGTACTACGGTAATTGACCAATGTGGGCAAAGCTGGTGAACATAATGCGCCACCAACCAAGCATCGCCGCCATTATTACCCGCGCCTGCCACTACCAATACCGATTTTTGAGAGTGACTGCTTTTTTGAAGGTGACTGCTTTTTTGAGGGGGACTGCCTTTTTGATTGCTACTTTCCTGCTTGATGATGTGTGCAAGTTGCCATGCCGCTTGTTGCATTAAGGCAAAACTGTCATTTTTGCTAAACCAGCTTTTTTCAAGGTCATAAATTTGTTTGGGGCTATATAAGGCAATGGCGTTTTGCATCACCGTATTTTTATCCGGCTGTGCATTACTCTGTGCATTACTTTGCATAAGATGTTCCAATGATGTGGTAGGTGTTTATTTTGCTATAATAGCATTTTAATTTTACCTGGTTGTTGGCATGTTGGACACTACAAACGAACTCAATGCACTCAAGCGCTGGATAAAGGCGCAAGCCAAGGCGTTGGGGTTTGCTGATTGTGGCTTTGTCCATCCCGCCAACCCCATCTTTAGCAAACAGCTTGGCGCGTTGCAAACTTGGTTAGCACAAGGTAAACATGGGGATATGCTGTTTTTTGAAGACAATCATGATAAACGTGCTAACCCTGCCCTGTTAGTTGACAAGACGCAAAGTATCATTAGCGTGCGTTTAGATTATCTGGTCACGCCGCCGCCCAAGCGCAGTGTACCAGACAATGAGCGCCCTAACTCAGCGATTATTGCCCGCTATGCTCGAGGACGTGATTATCATAAAACCATGCGAGGGTTACTAAAAACCCTAGCCAGACTGATTCAAGACAAACTGATCACCGATTATCCGCAATATGCCAACGACTTTGTATTTCGCCCCTTTAGCGACTCCGCGCCTATATTTGAGCGCGCGTTGGCTGAGCAAGCAGGTTTGGGCTGGACAGGCAAACACACCTTGCTGATTCACCCACAAGCGGGGTCATTTTTTGTGTTGGGGGAATTATTCACCAGCTTGCCTTTGGCAGAGGATAAAAAGCAAATCGAAACCATATCATCGCATTGTGGCAGTTGCCGTGCTTGTATTCATGTGTGCCCTACCCATGCCATCCGCAGAACACCCACCGGGCATTATGATGTCGATGCACGGCTGTGTATTTCGTACTTAACCATTGAATTAGATGGAAAAATCCCTGTAGAACTTCGCCCAAAAATTGGCAATCGCATTTTTGGCTGTGATGATTGTCAGTTGATTTGTCCTTGGAATAAATTTGCCAGATTAGCGACGATTGAGGATTTTAATCCGCGTCACCGTTTAGATGATATGTCACTACTTGAGTTATGGGCGTGGGATGCACAGGATTTTTTGACAAAAACTGAAGGCTCGCCGATTCGCCGCACGGGCTACGACAATTTTATGCGCAATGTGGCGGTAGCATTGGGTAATGCACCGTTTAGCCAAGCAATTATTGACAAACTAAAACAAAAACGCCCCATGTTAAGCGAAAACACACAAGAACATATTGATTGGGCGATCCAGCAACAACTTAGTAAAAGTTAAAATGACGAGTTGGGTTGTTGTAAAAAGGCGATTTCCTCATCACTGGATTGTCTACCCAAAATCGCATTGCGGTGCGGATAACGCCCAAATCTTTCAATAATGGCTTGATGCTTGTATTCAAACGCTAACGTATCGGCACTAGCGTATTTTTTAAACAATGGCAACGCCTGCTGATGAATGATTACCGATTCCGCATGCATAAAAGGCATTAAAGCAAAATTACGTTCATCTTGATTTAACTTGTCAAAATCTGGCTGTTTGACGATTTCTTGCGCCAATACTAACGCCATGCCATCTTGGGCAAAAGCTTGTGAAGAATCTCGAAAAATATTGCGCGAAAACTGGTCCAATACAATGATTTCTGCCAGTCGGCCTTTTGTACTGGCTCGCCAATCCCATAACTCGCCTCGTTTGGCTTGCTCAAGTGTGGCTAAAAATTTAGCCGTTACCGTTTTATCAAAATCCTCATCTTTGGCAAACCAAAATGGCTTAGTATTTTGCTGCAACCAAAAATCTAATACCTTTTTAGCCTCTGATGATATTGGTTGCGCTGCTACCTGTGATTGATTGGTCATTTGCTTTCCTTGTGTAGAGTAATTATAGTGACTTGTCGGGTAATGATAGTGACAAATTTTGCTAAACAAGCGCGATTTACCTATAATGTGGCACAAATTTAGATTGAGAACAACCATGTATCCTTTTTTACGACTGGGCACCCATGCCATTAAAAGCGCGATTAAACAAAAGCAAGGTCATTCGCTTCAATTAACCGATACCAGCGAAATCACCTTGACCGCTAATATCAACGACATTGACAATTTTTTTGAAATGAACAACGGGCGTATTTTTACGCTGTTTGATTTGGGGCGAAACGATCTTGCCATTCGCTCAGGACTTGCCAAAAAATTATTCAAGCATCGCTGGGGGCTGGTAGTCGCTGGTAGTACCATCCAATATCGTAAGCGTGTTCGTTTATTTGATAAGGTCACCATCAAAACCCGACTTATAGCCGTTGATGAGCGCTGGTTTTATATCGAGCAAAGCATGTGGGTCAAAGGTCAGCCGACTTGCTCTGCGCTGCTGCGCACTGGTATCACCAACATCGTGACAGGCAAGGTTTTGCCAACTAAGCAAGTGCTCAGCGCATTGGATTATAAAGATATCAATATGCCACCTGATGACTGGGTCAAAGCTTGGTCGGACGCCGATAAAATCCGCCCATTTCCTAAAGCCAATGTCCACCTTACCAAAGATTCTGCTATCACCGAGTAACCCATAAATGCCTTTAACTTTAGATGACTTTGATTATCAACTGCCCGATGAACTCATTGCCCGCTATCCGTTAGCGGTGCGCTCTGCCTCTCGACTGCTGTATTTGCCTGCCCATGGTCAACCCAAAGACCAACAATTTGTGGATTTGCCAGAGTTGTTAAATAGTGGTGACTTAGTGGTGTTTAATGACACCAAGGTCATGAAAGCAAGGCTGTTTGGGCAAAAAGCCAGTGGCGGCGCGGTCGAAGTATTGGTCGAGCGTATTTTGCCCGATGATGCTACTAGCCATCAAAAGCACACCGCTTTGTGTCATGTACGCGCCAGCCGCAGCCCAAAAGAGGGGCAAACGTTGAGCCTTGCCGATGGTAACATTCATGCCACGGTAATGGGGCGTGAGGACAATTTATTTTTACTAGCGTTCGACCAGCCGATATTGCCTGTGCTTGAGCACTATGGTGAATTACCGATTCCGCCCTATTTTGAGCGCCATGCCGATGACAATGACGAAACCCGCTATCAAACGGTATTTCATGACCCAACCAAACTTGCCAGCGTAGCCGCACCGACCGCAAGCCTGCATTTTGATGACAATGTATTGGCTGCACTCAAGTCCAAGGGCATCAACACCGCCTTTGTCACCTTGCATGTCGGTGCAGGCACATTTGCCCCTGTCAAGACAGAGGATATTTTGCGCCATAAAATGCACTCAGAATATGCCGAGTTGCCCCAAGCGACTGCCGATTTGATTAACCAAACCAAAGCCCGTGGCGGGCAAGTGATTGCAGTCGGTACCACGGTGACACGGGTATTAGAAACGGCGTTTCAAAAAACCGCCAATTTTGAAAACCCGATGCTATCGGCTTGGTCAGGTGACACCGATATTTTTATTTATCCGTCATTTAGGTTTGGGGTGATTGATAAGCTCATCACCAATTTTCATTTGCCGAAATCCACGCTGTTGATGCTGGTGTCAGCGTTTGCAGGCAGTGAGCCTATCAAACAGGCTTATCAGCACGCCATCGAGCAACGATATCGTTTCTTTAGTTACGGTGATGCGATGTTGTTGGAAAAAATGGTATAATTTCAACCTTTTATGATTTTAACCTTTTAAAAAACCTGTTACAGAAACTTTAGATTATGCAATTTACCTTACACAAAACTGCCACGGGCGAGAGCCGTGCTCGCCGTGGGACGGTTCATCTCGCTCATGGCGATGTGCAAACCCCTGCCTTTATGCCTGTCGGTACTTATGGCACCGTCAAAGGCATGCTGCCGCGCGATATCCACGAAATCGGTGCCGAAATCATCTTGGGCAATACCTTTCATCTTTGGCTACGACCGACTACCGATGTCATTGACAAATTTGGCGGCTTACATGACTTCATCGGTTGGAACAAGCCGATTTTAACCGATTCGGGTGGTTTTCAAGTCTTTAGTCTGGGCGCAATGCGTAAGATCAAAGAGGAAGGTGTGCATTTTCGCTCGCCGATTGATGGCGCAAAAGTATTTTTATCCCCTGAAATATCGATGCAAATTCAATACTCACTGAACTCAGACATCGTCATGCAGTTTGATGAATGCACGCCCTATCCTGCAACGCCTAGCGAAGCGGATACATCGCTTGAACTATCGCTGCGTTGGGGCGAGCGCTGTAAAAATGCGCATGAAAAACTGGGTAACAAGAATGCTTTGTTTGGTATTATTCAAGGCAGTATGTATCGCAACCTTCGCGAAAAATCCCTAGAAGGGTTGCTCGCTATTGGGTTTGATGGTTATGCCATTGGTGGGCTGTCAGTCGGTGAGCCAAAAGAAGAAATGATGGCGGTGCTTGATTACTTACCCGATGATATGCCCGCCGACAAGCCCAGATACTTGATGGGCGTGGGTAAGCCTGAAGATATCGTGGAAGCGGTACGCCGCGGTGTTGATATGTTTGATTGCGTGATGCCAACACGTAATGCACGAAATGGTCATTATTTCACCACTTTTGGCGCCGTTAAAATTAAAAATGCGGTGCACCGTTTTGACCAAAGTCCACTTGATAGTGCGTGTGATTGTTATACTTGTCAGAATTTCAGCCGCGCCTATTTGCATCATTTGTTTAAATGCAATGAAATGCTATCGGCACAGTTGGGCACCATACACAATTTACGTTACTATCAGCGCTTGATGGCAGATATTCGTCAGTCCATTGAAGATGATAAGTTTGATGCGTTTGTCGATACTTTTTATCAGCAGCAAAACTTACCAAAACCTGATTTGCATTTGACCTAAAAAACACCTAAAAAAAGAGCCAATTTGGCTCTTTTTTACTTTTTATAAGCTGCTGTTGATACGCTAAATAGCAACGCTATCCTTTCTTAATATCTTGTCTTAATACCTTATCTGACTAAGCCACGTTCACTATGAATTAGAGAATCCAATAACAATTGTACCAAAGGTTCTTGGGGTAATAGCTGCTCAGTCACTGCTACAATGGCTTCTTCCTTGGTCAGTCCTGAACGGAAAATCACCCGATAAGCTTGTCGCAGATAATCGATGGTTTGCTTTGACCAACCTTTGCGGCGCATGCCTTCGATATTAAGACCATGGCTTTTGGCAGGGTTACCCGATACCATGTTAAAAGCCGCAACATCTTTTAAAATCAAGCTTGCACCACCAATCAAACTATAATCATCAATGCTACAAAATTGGTGAATACCTGAATTACCACCAACAATCACATGGTTACCGACGCGGACATGCCCTGCAATCCCCACATTATTAGCCACAATGTTGTCGTTGCCAATTACGCAATCATGCGCAATATGGGTATTGACCATAAACAGATTACGGCTACCAACGCGTGTGATGCCTTTATCTTGTACCGTGCCGCGATGAATGCTACAGGCTTCGCGAATGCGATTGTCATCGCCGATTTCTAGCCACGTCTCCTCACCTTGGTATTTGAGATCTTGGCAGTCTTCGCCGATGCTAGCGAATTGAAAAATCTGGTTACGCTCACCGATACGGGTAAACTTGCTAATGACGACATGGGGGTGAAGCACAGTCTGTGCCCCAATTGTGACATGTTCACCAATAATGCAATACGGCCCTATCTTGACCGACGGGTGTATCGTTGCAGTGGCATCAATAATCGCCGTTGGGTGAATCGTCATGAAAAATCCTTATACCAGCCCACTATTCAACAAGAATTAAAAATACAGGTTTAGCTGAAACCATAGGCAAAGCTAACTATGAACAGCAGGTTAAAATAAAAACGACATTATAGCATTTTTACTAAAGTATGCCATTTTTATCAAGGATTTTGCTTAACTTAAACAGATTTTATCGGTATAGCTTACCCAAACGCGCCTTATTCAAGCCATGTAAAAATGATGTTAAAGTCATGACTGGTGATATTGGGTACGCTGCTCTGCAATGGTGATTTCGGCACTCGCTGCCAACTCATCACCCACGCACGCTGTACAACTAAATTTATAGATACTGTGACGCTCCATGGTCTTTTCGGCGCGTAAAATGAGCTGATCACCGGGGATGACTTGACGTTTAAAACGTACTTTATCGACCCCAGCGAACAGATAAATATAACCATCTCTAGGTTTGACATTTTTGCTGATAAAACCTAGCACACCCGCTACCTGCGCCATGGCTTCAATCATTAAGACGCCTGGCATGATAGGCTCTTCAGGAAAATGACCATTAAAAAAGGGCTCGTTAATGGTGATGTTTTTAACACCGGTAATCCATTCATTGGGTTTTACCGCAGTGACTCTGTCTAATAGCATAAAAGGATAACGGTGAGGCAGATAATCACGTAACACAGCGGCATTGAGAGGTAATGTCACCCCAATCTGTGCAAGGCCAGCGATGTCTTCATCAATCAACTTATCAAAATCCATGGATATATCCTTTATACTTTTAAATCATCTTTATCAAAAAAATAGATTTGTGAGAAATAGCTATTGTAACGGTTTTAAGACTGAGTTTACAGTTGTTTTCTCAAATTATTTGATGGATAAAGGTAACGATTAACTTTTTGGTTTGCCAAGTTGCTTAAAATTAATATAGGCTCTTTTCCATAAACTATTGGGCATCACTGGCATCCCTGAAGAATATACACCCGGTTGGTGAATCGATTTGGTCACCATCGTCATGCCGGTAATCGTGACATCATCACAAATTTTGATATGACCTGCAAAACCTGATGCCCCGCCAATCATGCAGCGTTTACCAATTTCTGTACTGCCAGCAATCCCCACACACGCTGCAATCGCCGTGCCAGCACCAATTTTTACATTGTGGGCAATTTGCACCAAATTATCGATAATGACATGATTACCGATAACCGTATCATTAATCGCGCCGCGATCGATACAGGTGTGGCTGCCTACGCTGACATAATCGCCCAGTATCACTCGCCCCAATTGGTGAATTTTTTGCCAACCTGCTTCATCTGTACTGCCTTTAGGGGCAAAGCCAAAGCCGTCATTGCCAATGCTGGCATGGCTGTGCAAGCTGACATGTTTACCCAATACACAATCATGCCCGATGTACACGTGCGGCGCGATTAAGCTACCTTCGCCAATCACGACATTGGGCTGAATATTGACTTGGGCATCAATTTTAACGCCATCACCAATGACGCAGTTATCACCAATTTGGCTATACGCCCCAATACGTACATTGTCGCCCAATTGCAGATTGTTACCCAGAATGGCAGTCGGGTGAATCAAACTGTCCGATAAATTAGGGTTGACTGTCTGATGATACGCTTGCGTCGGTTCAAACAATGCGGTCAGTTTGGCATACGCGGCATAAGGTGATTTGACCACGATGGCGACGCTATGGCTTGGGCTTTTTTCCTGTAAGGATGCAGGGACTAGCACGGCGCCCGCGCCCGTGGTTTGCAATTTTGATTCAAATAGAGGATTGGCGATAAACGTGATATCGCTGTCGGTGGCATCCTCAAGAGAGGCGATTTTGGAAATTTGTTTCTGCAAATTTTGGTCGGTTTGTACATCCCCTTGGTCAATGACGTCACTACCTAAAAAATCCAAAATTTGTGCGATGGTGAACGCCATTTGATTACTCCAATCGTTTGCTTAAAATTTGCCTTAATTTTACACACAAAATAAAAAACGCAATAGTCGAATATTGCGTTTTTGCTAAAACCTCTGAGCTTAAAAAATATTATTTTACTTGATCGTTAATCGCTTTGGTAAAATCTGCCGTTACATCCCATTCAGGTTTGACATAACTAACGGTTCTATCACGATTATCAATGAGCACATCAATATTTTTTTGACGCACAATATTTTCTTTAATGGCTTGGATTTTGGGGGCAATTCGCTGCATCACTTCTGACTCATTGGCATCAATGATGGACTGGATTTGACTGGCAACCTGTTCATAGTTTTGTAGGTTGGTTTGAATTTGCTTACGCAAATCATCCTTTTGTGCTTGGGTCATCTGAGCATTTTGCGTGGCGTATTGTTTTTGCAAACGCTCAATGGTGGCTTTATAGCTGTCAAGCTGCTGCTGCTTTGGTTTGACCGCCGCTTTCACCACGCCAATTTTGGTTTTGGCGATGTTAGTATTGTTGATGGCAACTTGGGAATTCCAAACCGCAACGGTATTGGCAAACACTGGCATTGCCAATACACTCAAAATACTCGCTGTGGCTAACTGAGTCATTATTTTCATATACATAGACCTTTTAGAATGTACGTCCAATTTCGAACTGTACATTGTCGATTTTATCTTTATCTTTATCGTTGAGCGGAACGGCATAGCTTAATGAGATTGGGCCAATTGGGGTAATCCAAGTGAAGCCAGCACCCGCGCTAAACCGCATGTCATTGTCTTTTTCATTTAATAGCGATACGGGATTGCCACCCACTGTGACTTTTTGGTCATATTTATTGGTGGTGTCAAACACTTGTGCCCCTTCAACAAATAACACGGGACGGATTTGGTCTGCCCAATCGCCTTTAAACGGCATCGGCAAGATTAATTCAGTACCCACTTGCGCGAGTGCATTACCGCCAATCTCTTCTGGGTAATTATCGACCCCATTATTATTTTTTACTGGATAATAACGATTACTGGTAGGGCCTAAAGTGGCATTCTGATAACCACGCACTGAGCCATAACCCCCTGCGAAGAAGTTTTCCCAGAAAGGTAAATCGTTACCATATCCCAACTTGGTATAACCGCGTAGTACGGTATTTTTTAGGAATGGGCGATAATAGTTGCCTTGGTAGACCAGTTTTTGGTAAGTGGCATCGCCAAAGGCCAGTTTCAAATTGACGTTATGTGACATACCGTTGGTTGGAAAACGTCCACGGTCAAGCGTGTTCATATTCCAGCCTAAATTTAGGCTCGCGGTATTAAATGGGTCTGATTCGAATGATTCATTGCCATCAGAGTCTGAACCTACTTGCAGAGTACCTTCGTCTTTTAAGTATTGATAGTTTGATACCGCTAACAAAGCACCTGCTTTGATTGTGGTACTATCAAGTGTGAGACCGGCACTTAAACTCTTATTTTCATCAATCGGGTAGCTAAAACCTAAGGTGCCACCATACGAGTCTGTTACATAGTTTGAAATGTTTTTTCTGTCATATTTGGTTTTGCGTGTATAGATACTGGCACTTTGCGATATCCCATCTGGCGTAAAGTACGGGTTGGTATAGCCCAAATTATAACTATCTAACGTCTGAGAACGCGATAACGAAATATTGACCTGATTACCTGTACCCAAAAAGTTAGATTGACTTAAACCTGCTTGGAAGGTGATACCACCACTTTGTGAATAACCAGCCGCAATGGTACTGGTACCTGATGGCTGCTCCTCTACTGCGACATTGATATCTACCTGATCGGGGGTATTAGGGACAGGTTTGACATCCATGTTGACAGTTTTGAAGAAGCCTGTACGCATCAAACGCGTGCGCGACAAATCGATTTTTTCATTGGAAGCCAATGTACCTTCCATTTGGCGCATTTCTCGGCGCAATACTTCATCTGCGGTTTTATTATTGCCGGTAAAATTGATACGGCGCACATACACAGGACGCACAGGATCAATAAAGAAATCGACATCTACCGTGCGAGTGTCCTCATTGATACGGGGCACTGGGCGGATTTGGGCAAAATAGTAGCCATCGTTACCATACAGTGTGCCAAGATTTTGTAAAGTTGTCGTCATTTGACGTTGTGAATAACGCTCACCTGGCTTAAATGCCACCTGCTTACGAAGCTTGTCGGTATCGTAGTTGGGCGTACCCATAAAGTTGACATTACCAAATTTATATTGCTCACCTTCAGTAAGATTGAGCTCAATAAACACTTTGTCTTTTTCTGGACTTAAATTAATAGTGGCATCATTGATGGTGAATTTGACGAAGCCCGCGTTTTGGTACATGGCGGTGACATTTTCTAAACTTGCCGCAAGCTTTTCTTTGGCATAGCGGTCAGATTTGCTAATCACATTGATCCATGAGCTTTCTTTGATGCTCATCGCCTGTCTGATTTCTTTGTCGCTAAAATGTTTGTTACCAATTACCTTGATATCGACAACACGCGCCGCTTTACCTTCAACAAAATTAAATTTAAGCGCGACACGGTTATTATCTAAAGGCGTTTGGGTCACTTTAACTTCGCTATTATAATAACCTTGCTGATTGTATTGCTGTTTTAACTCATTTTGCACTTGCTCAACTGTCGCCTGTTTTAACACATTGCCTTCTACGATACCAATACGTTTTAGGCCTTCGGTCAATGCTTCTTTTGGAATGAGTTTATTACCCTCATAAGTGACATTTGCGATAATTGGGCGCTCTACCACGTCAAATACCAATTTATTGCCTGATTGGGATGCTTTAACGTCTGAGAAATTGCCAGTTTCATAGAGGGCTTTGATACTAGCTGCGATATTGGCATCGTTTGCTACTTCACCGGTATTGACAGCAAGCACGGGATAGAGGTTATCAGCGGATACTCGTGTCAATCCATTAAATTGAATATCGCTCACGGTAAAATTTGCCGCTTGTGCATACGAGGTAACGAGTGCTAACGGTGCAACCAAAAATAACGCTGAATTTCGCATATAACTTGTTTCCGAATTGACGACTGCCCAAAGATAATGCATGAAACCTGTCACTTTTAGGTATCCAAAATTAGTTAGCCAAAGGTATTTATCTAGGTTTGTATCTAGGTTTGGTAATCTAAGTTTGGTAATCTAAGTTTAGTTTGCTAAAAATGACAAATGCTATCAAAAAGGGTGACTTGATTAAACTTCTAGTAATAGTTTGTCTTTGATGTGTAGCTTGTATTATCAAAGTACAAGAGATCCGTAAATAAATTTTACTGGCATAAGGTAAGCTAAATTTTGCGTAAAGTCTAGCGAAAAAACAAAACTATAAATCAATATTTTAGCCAAATTTGGGTCGATTAAAACAAGCGTGAGATATCGTTACCAATCGCCAACAGCATGAAACCTGCAAGCAAAACTAACCCAATATTCATTCCCATCATTTGTATTTTCTCCGGCATGGATTTACCAAAAATAGCCTCATAGGCATACATGACAATATGACCGCCATCAAGCACAGGTACGGGTAATAAATTGAGCACAGCAAGGCTTAAACTGATAATCGCCATAAACGACAATACCGCTTCCCAACCGATGCTAAAGCTTTGATTGGCGACTTTGGCAATGGTAATGGGACCTGATAGGTTTTCAACCCCAATGGTGCCGGTCAACATTTTACCCATTGATTTGAGGGTCATGGCACTTAAATCGGCAGTTTGATGCAAGGATTTTTCGACCGCTTGGATGGGGGTATATTGAATGGTTTTTATATACTCAGGTGGCGGCGTAATCTTAGATGTGGCTGCCGCTGCGCCAATTTGTCCAAATCGATTGCCCATGGTATCTTTTTTTGCTTGTGGCATGATTTGTAAGGTGATGATTTTGCCTTGGCGCTGCACTTCAAGGGTTAATAACTGCTCGGGGCTTGATTTGACAACCTGTGAAAACGCCAGCCAATCGCTCACCGGTTGACCGTTGACACGGGTGATGGTATCACCGACTTGCAGACCTTGACGGGCAGCAGCGCTATTTGGGACAATTTCACCGACCACCGCAGGAATTTTTGGTTGCCACGGAATCGCACCTAGACTATCAATCGGATTGGTTGCTTTACCCGCTTCTGCTTTCATAAAGCGCTGTATCGGCACGGCGACATTGGTTTGACCTTGCGCGCCATTCACCGTTAAATTAACTTGCCCCGACTCGCCCATACGATCGGCTAACGCATAGTTAATATCCTGCCAACTTTGGATGGGTTTATTATCGACCGCAACAATTTCGTCACCAACTGTGAGACTGGTTTGACTGACAGGTGAATTGGGCAAAATACTGCCGACTTTGGTCGCCAATACTTGGGTTGGTGTGATAAATAGCAGCCAATACAAAAAAATCGCAATTAGTAAGTTCATCACCGGACCTGCTGCGACGATGGCGATTTTTTTCCAAGGTTGTTGGGTATTAAAGGCTAAATGACGTTCAGCTGGATTGACTGTGCCTTCTCGCTCATCGAGCATTTTGACATAACCGCCGAGCGGAATCGCAGAGACAGCATAATTAATCCCAGTTTTTTTACTTGTCCAGCTTAGCAGCTTTGGACCAAATCCAATTGAATAGGTCAATACCTTGACACCGCATAGCCGAGCAACAATATAATGCCCCCACTCATGTAGCGCAACCAAAGGTCCTAGTACCACAATCGCAGCTAAAACGGTCAAGATGAAATTCATGGCTATCCTTTTGACAAAATCACAGGCTAAAAATAATTTAACTATCGTTATATTAATAAGTTATGTCGTCATTTTTAACGACTATCAACCAGTGTTGCCAACTATTTTTAAGCTTTTTTAAGCATTATTTAAGCGTTTAAGTCGGCAATACATTGGTGTGCTTGTTCACGGCTTAGTTTATCGACCGCCAAAATCGCTTGCAATGACCCAATCGGCTGTTTTTCGGCTTGCAATAGCACTTTTTCATTGATATCGGCAATATCAGTTAAACGGATGTCGCCATCCAAAAACGCTTGAACGGCTATCTCATTACTGGCATTCAAGGCGATACACGCATAGCTACCTTGTTGCATGGCTTGATAAGCCAGCCCTAAGCATTTAAACTTTTCTAAATCAGGTCGGACAAAATTTAAATTACTTAACTTAAAAATATCTAATCGTTCCACCCCACTGCTGATACGATTGGGGTATGCCATAGCATGGGCAATGGGGGTACGCATATCGGGACTGCCAAGCTGCGCTAAAAAACTACCATCGTTGTATTCAACCATAGAGTGCACGATGCTTTGCGGATGAATGGCCACTTCAATCTCAGAGACCGGCATATCAAATAAAAAACTTGCTTCAATCAGCTCCAAGCCTTTATTCATCATGGTAGCACTATCTACTGATATTTTTTGCCCCATGGACCAGTTCGGGTGTTTGACAGCTTCTGCCACGCTGGCGCCTTTCATATCGTCAAGTGTTTTGTGTAAAAATGGCCCACCTGAGGCGGTTAACCAAAGCTTTTTAATACCATGGTTATCATCATGAATGGCATTGCGTTGTTGTTGTACTGCAGTAGGCAAACATTGAAAAATGGCATTGTGCTCACTATCAATTGGCAGCAATTTGGCATTTGACTGCTTGACGGCTTTAATCATCAGCTCACCTGCCATCACTAATGCTTCTTTATTGGCGAGCAAAATCGTTTTGCCCGCGTTAGCCGCTGCCAGTGTTGACGGCAAGCCTGCAGCGCCGACGATGGCCGCAACCACCATGTCCACTTCTGCTAGCGTGGCAAGCTCAACCAGACCTTGCTCACCAATCAAAATCTTGCAGTTTAGATGAGCCTCGCTGAGCATCTGCGCAAATGTTGCTTCCTTTTCTTTGGCAACACAAACATAAGTTGGCTTAAATTGCTGACAAATACTCAACAGTTTATCCAGCCGCGAAAACCCTGTCACCCCGACCACGTTATACAAATCAGGATGCTGACTGACGACCGATAGTGTACTATCGCCGATAGAGCCAGTTGTGCCCATAATAGCAATGTTTTTTTGCGGTATAGTGTGAGTTGAAGATAGCATTACAATGACCTAGTAAGTTGGGGCAGACGGCGGTTAAACCTAACATTTTACGTTTACAGCGGCAAATTGCCACTGTGATAAGCATATTAACACGCGAGAAGATTTTTAAGCATCAATCAACAAGCAGTTGCGCAAAAAAGATTGGATGAAACACAAGCTTGCATTGATTAGTGAATTAAACAAATTGATATTGGCTAGATTGGAATTGAACAAATTAATATTAAGCAGATGTGAAAATTTTTGAAAAATAAACGCAATGTAGCATTAAATTAAGCCGTAAAATTTCATCGCCCAAAACCCCAACGCAAAAATTGGCACGGCTGAAAGCTGCGAATCAATACGATCAAGAATGCCCCCATGTCCTGGCAACAATGCCCCGGCATCTTTGACGCCTGCATGGCGCTTTAGCATACTTTCAAATAAATCACCGAACACGGACATGATGATAGTGATCAGCGATAAGAGCAAAAACACGCCAATGGCCAGCATCGACCAATCGTTTAACAACCCAAAAGAGACGCCAATCACCACAAGCGTGCCTGTAGCAAGTCCACCTAATAAGCCTTCCACACTTTTATTGGGTGAGACGTGTGGGGACATCTTGCGTCTACCAATTTTTCGTCCGACAAAATAAGCGCCGCTATCGGCGCACCACACCAATACAAACACATATAGCAGCCACCAAGCTGAAATTGACCACAGATAGTACATCGCAGTAATGGCGGATGACAGTATAATCATACCGATGAGGTATAAATGCTTACCATACCAAGCTTGCGTATTGTTGGGATAACGACGAATCCAGCCAATCGCTAGCAACCAAATCAGCGCGGCAACCAGCCAAAAAAACACCCAAGAGGCTATGCTGCCAGTTAGTTTAGCCATCACCAATAACACACTGACAATCCCTAACATCACAAGGCTATATATATAATCGATTGGCTTGGCAGGTTTGGTGGGAATTTGGGTGGTAGGCGGTACATAACTGCCGGGATTTTGTTCAAGTGACGGCATGAGCTTTGACCACTCAAAAGCCCCAAAGCCTGCACCGACTAACAATAGCGGCAACATCAAAATAGGCTCGCGGGTAGCAAACATTGCAACGCCAACAATCACTAACAAAATAATGGCGGTTCTAATGCGTTCCCACATGACAATTCCTATTGATTAATTAAAAGCCCAAACCTAATACTTGCTCGCTGGTCTTACCAAATCGACGCTCACGACCCATGAAAATATCAATCATTTGGTCTAATTCAGCCGCCTTGAAATCTGGCCAAAGCGTTTCGGTAAAAAATAACTCAGCATACGCACATTGCCAAAGGAGAAAATTAGAAATGCGGTAATCACCCCCTGTACGGATTAACATATCAACGGCTGGTAAATCCGATAGCGACAGGTGGCGTGCAAAATCGTCTTGGGTAATGGTATCGGCAGTAAGTGCGCCTTCTTCCACTTGTTTGGCAACTTGGCGGCAGGCATTGACGATGTCCCATTGACCGCCGTAGCTGATAGCAATCACCAAACTCATTTTAGTAAAATGGGCAGTTTGCTCTTCTGCATCTTGCATAATCGCGCGTAAATGCGGCGTCAAGGCATCCCTATCGCCGATAAAGCGCAAAGAAATTTGATGACGCAGCATCCGCGGTAATTGGTCATGGACGGTTTGCTCCAGTAGCTTCATTAATAGCGCCACTTCATTGGCTGGGCGCTGCCAATTTTCGCTAGAAAAAGCAAACACCGTCAACGCACGTATACCAATATCCATACAATGCTCAACCAAAGGGTCTAAATTATCTTTGCCGGCAATATGCCCGCCACCGGTTGGTAGCCCATGTGCTTTGGCATAGCGGTTATTGCCATCCATAATGATGGCAATATGTTGTGGCATTGCTGCCTTTGACTCAACCATGACCTACTTCTTATGAATTGGTTCTTTTATTGGATAAATAACGATTAAACGGCCATTAACTCTGCTTCTTTGCTAGAGAGCATTTTATCAATGCTATCAATGTATTTATCGGTCATTTTTTGGATGTCGTCATTGGCACGGCGTTCATCGTCTTCTGAGATTTGCTTGTCTTTTACCAAGGCTTTTAAGGCATTGTTGGCATCACGGCGAGCATTACGCACGGATATACGGCGCTCTTCGGCTTCATGACGTGCCAACTTTTGCATATCTTTACGGGTTTCTTCCGTCAATGCGGGTAATGGCACCCGAATCACTTCTGCGCTCATTGGGTTAAGACCCAAATCTGATTCACGAATTGCTTTGTCCACTGCCTGCACCATGCTACGGTCAAAAGGCTGCACTAACAGGGTACGAGAGTCTTCAACGTTGATGCTCGCCACTTGATTAAGTGGCATCTCAGAGCCATAGTAAGACACCATCACACCCTGCAAAATACCAGGATGAGCACGGCCTGTCCGTAATTTGCTAAAGGCATTTTCTAAGGCTTCAATCGCCTTTTTCATTTTGTCTTCGCCTTGTTTTTTAATATCGTTAATCATGTTGTATCCTTTTAAAACTATGTATGTCAAATGTATAAACTATTTTAGTGTATAAACTATCTTAGTGATTGATAACTTTGGTACCTTCTGACTCGCCCATCACCACATGAAGTAGCGCGTTGGGTTTTGCCATATCAAATACTTGCAGCGGTACGTTATGCTCACGCAGCAGGGCAATTGCAGTCAAATCCATCACCCCCAATTTTTGATCTAGCACTTGGTCAAAGGTGAGTTCGTCGTATTTGACGGCATCCTCATGGGTGTTTGGGTCTTTGTTATACACGCCATCGACTTTGGTGGCTTTTAGGATTAAATTGGCTTCAATCTCGATGCCACGTAAACACGCTGCGGTATCCGTGGTAAAAAATGGATTGCCGGTGCCTGCGACAAACACGCACACTTCATTGTTCTGTAAATAGCGAATAGCGTTGCGGCTACTGTAGTTTTCAGTCACTTCACCAATTGGCAAAGCTGACATCAAACGGCATTTGATATTACGGCGCTCCAAGGCGTCACGCATCGCCAAGCCATTCATCACGGTTGCAAGCATACCCATTTGGTCGCCTGTGACACGGCCCACCAAGCCTTGTTTTTGTAGCGCAGCGCCACGATACAAGTTGCCACCACCGACCACGATACCCACTTGCACACCCAATCCTACCAAGTGCGCAATCGCAAGACTCATGTTGTCTAACACGCCTGAATCAATCCCCATGTCATTTTTGCCTGCCAAGGCCTCGCCAGAGAGTTTGAGCAAAATACGTTGGTAACGGGGAGCTTTATCAGACATGGTTGACCTCTTGTTGGCTGTTGGATAGCAAATAATGCAAATGGCGAAATTTTAACAAAATTAACGGTTTTTAGATAGTGTAAAGATAATTTCAACAGTCATTTTAATTTTTACCCTGCTCTCACCTTGAAAATTCAGTCAGCTTTAGCCATTAAACTGTTAAGGTACTATATTAATGTGTGGATTATTAAAACGTGACTAATGCGTGGCTGAATGAGAAAACAGATTAATCACAATCACACCCAATACAATTAGACTCATTCCCGCGATGGCGGGTAAATCCAGTTTATTACCCAAAATAAAGTAACCAATGATAGCGGTCAACACAATACCTACCCCTGACCAAATGGCATAAGCAACCCCCAGTGGTATGGTTTTTATAACTTGTGAAAGAAGATAAAAAGCAATGCCAAAACAAATCATGGTGATAATAGTGGGCAAGGGTTTGCTAAACCCCTCTGATTTTGCCAAAAAAGTTGCACCAGTCACTTCACTGACAATCGCAATTGCTAAAAAACCATACGCTAACATTGTTTGAGACATGACAATTTTTATCCTTATAAGAGTTAAGCTGTGAAACTGGCAAAAAGGTCGTACTCGTTTGCTTCATCAATGGTGACGGTTAAAAATTCACCGACTTTAACTGATGCATCAATATTATCTACATACACGTGACCGTCAATTTCTGGCGCATCGGCATAGCTACGACAAATGGCGATATTTTCTTCTTCATCAATCTCATCCACCAGCACTTTTAAGGTTTTACCGACTTTCTCAGCCAGTTTTTCGGCACTGATTTGTTGCTGTAGCGCCATCAGTCGTTCATAGCGTTGTTGTTTGATAGCTTCTGGCACAGGGTTCGGCAAATCGTTTGCCGCCGCGCCTTCTATTTCTGAATAGGTAAACGCCCCTACCCTGTCTAATCGCGCCTCTTTGAGCCAGTCAAGCAAATATTCAAAATCTTCTTCCGTCTCGCCAGGGAAACCCACCACGAAGGTAGAGCGAATGACAATATCGGGGCAAATCGAGCGCCAAGTTTTGATACGCGCCAGTACGTTTTCGCTATGCGCGGGACGTTTCATGGCTTTGAGCACATTGGGACTGGCATGTTGGAACGGGATATCAAGGTATGGCAGTAGCTTGTCCTCACTCATCAGTTTGACCACAGCATCGACATGAGGGTAAGGATAGATATAGTGCAAACGCACCCAAATGCCCAGTCGATTCAGTGCCTCGCACATATCGTAGAATTTGGATTTGATGGGCATGCCATTCCAAAAACTGGTTTTGTATTTAAGATCTACGCCATAGGCTGAGGTATCTTGCGAGATAATCAAGAGTTCTTTAACGCCTGCGTTTTTGAGCGCAGCCGCTTCAGTCATGATACTGTCAATCGGGCGACTAACGAGGTCACCACGAAAGCTTGGGATAATACAGAATGTGCAACGGTGGTTACAGCCTTCGGATATTTTGACATAAGCATAATGTTTTGGCGTAAGCTTAATGCCCGCATCATTGATTAGGTCGATTTTTGGGTCGTAAGTTTTTGATGGTGCAGGTTTTGGCACATAATGCGACACGGCATTGACAACTTCTTCATAGGCATGTGCGCCAGTCACCGCAAGCACGGCTGGGTGCATGGTTTTGATTTTTTCGGCATCTTTACCAAGGCAACCGGTGACAATCACCTTGCCGTTTTTGGTAATTGCCTCACCAATGGCATCAAGCGACTCTTGCACCGCAGATTCGATAAAGCCACAAGTATTGACCACCACCAAATCTGCACCATCATAGTCACTGGCGACTTGGTAGCCATCACGGCTAAGCTCGGTGATAATGCGCTCGCTATCCACCAAAGCTTTGGGGCAGCCAAGCGACACAAAACCAATCTTAGGCGCTTTTGTCGTTACTATATCTTGAGCCAGTTGGTGCGCCGTTTGGCTGGCGCTTTGACCTACAGTACGGTTTTCATTGTGGTTGGCTTGGTGGTGGGTGGCGGGTTTAGTGGTAGATTGGGGATTAAAAACTTGCGGTTGGCTTGGCATGACTTTCACTTTTAAAAAATTTAATCTGACTATTTTACTAAGTTTTGCTGTTTTTACCAAATCAACTTTTTAATTTTTCATCGACTCAAATTAACTGTATAGGTAAAAATTTCAAATGCTAAAAAAATCAATCTATTGTTTATAACCTATTGTTCGTAAAATACCTATCAACTGTAGCACTCCCCATCATGACTATTCAATATGAACCATACCCTGAAAAAACACTATTGATCATGATTTTAGTTCAAGCAAACTTTATGAAAATTATTTTAAATCAAAATTTTATAAAAAATCCGCCAAATTTTGACGGATTTTTTTATTAACCATTCAATTCATCCCACAATTTTTCTAGGCGTTTATCTGAGACTGGCACACGGGTCTTCATTGGCTGGGCAAACAGCTGAATCCGAAACTCCTCAACCAACCAACGATACGGCATAATTGTCTCATCATTACCCTTAACAGATAGCCTCTCCATGTGTTTATCAAGCTGATACACGGCATCAAGATCGGCATCCAAATTGTGCTCAAGCCTATCAAGTCGCACCAACAATGCCTGCAAATAACGCGGATATTGCTGCCAATCTTGATAACTCATGCGATACACAAAATCCGACAAACTCAAATCGTCGAGCTGGTCTTCGATATCTTCGATACTTTCTTCAAAAATATCACGGTCAAGTAGTAGCAGTTTTTGGCGAACCTGCTGCCACTGCTCATACACCGATTTTAGTTGGGCTAGTACACTTTGCCCAACGCTCAAGAAATTGGCAAGCACCACGGCTTTGGCTTGGTTAAATTCATCCAACGTCAAAGGCAACTGATTGATGGCAATCACCAACTCTTTATCATGAATCCCTGCCGTGAATTTTTCATGGTCAAACTCTGCAACAAATTTTTCAAAAGTGGCATCAAGCGTGGCATGAATCAGCAAATCTTTGAGTCTATCAAGCTCGCCAAGCGGCGCAAAGGCAAGTTTAAAGTTTTTATCAATTTGGTTGGTAAGCTGTCGGGCTTTTGCTCCGAGCTCATTGCCGATTAAAGCAAGCAAGCCTTGACGGTGTTTGTTGAGTGCCACACTGACATCGGTAAATTGCTGAATAGACACAGCCTTTTTATCGGTATAGCTTGGCTGTCCATCAGCAACCAGTGCCGAAAACTGCTTGATCATCACGCCTGCACTGTGGCGATTTTGCATAAAGTTAAAATGCTCGGGAAACTCGCTATGTACACCTTTACCACTGGCGACAGCTTGACTTGTGGTGACTTGATGACGCAGTTTTAATGCGTCAATATCTCGCCCTTTTTCAATCAGGCGGTTTTTGTCATCAACCAGCGCAATTTGTGGCTGCAAATAGGTTTCAACCTCGCTTGGGTTAAAGTCTTTTGGCTCTACAAATTGATTGTTTGCTCCACGCACACCGCGCTGGTTTAAGGCTTGGCACAGTTGCCTTAGCAGTCCGCCATGGTGGTTTTTTTCAAGCGTATCAAAAATTTGTTTGGCGGTATCGGGCACGGGCACGATTTGACGGCGAATATCTTTTGGCAACGTCTTTAATAGCTGCAAAACCAGCTCATAGCGCCACCCTGCAATACCCCACAGTAATTCAACCGCATCAACCTGTGGTAAGGCAACGAGCGGGACTTTAATGGTCACGCCATCATCGTCGCTGGTCGGGTCAAAAATATACGACAGGGGTAGTTTCAAATTACCCAGTTGCCACGTTTCTGGGAAAGCTTGGGTAGCGGGTGCTTGTTCGTTCAGTACATCTTTATCACTAAAAAATAAAAACTGTGGGTCCGTTTTTTCTACCTCTTTTCGCCAATCTTCAAATACTTTGCGACTAGCGATATGCTCAGGCACTCGCTTGGCATAAAAGTCGTATAATTGCTCTTCATCAACCAGCAAGTCTCGACGTCGCAGCTTATCTTCAATCAAGGATACATCAGCGACTTTATCTATATTATGCTGCAAAAATGGCGGCAACTTGCCCTTTTTACCATCGCCTGTGGACGGGGCATTTAAATTGCCTAAGACCAAGGCATCTCGCAAAAAGATTTCTCGAGACTCGCTAAGGTTGACCCGCTCATAATTCATCAGTTGTTTGTGTACCACAATCAGACCAAATAGGCTGATTTGGGCGTATGCCTTGACATGCCCCGTTTTGGCTGACCAATGCGGCTCAAAATAATGGTATTTGAGCAAATCCCCTGCCATCGCCAAAATCCACTCTGGCTCGATTTTGGCAGCGGTACGCATAAACACCTGCGACGTCTCAACCACCTCAAATGCCATCACCCATAGCGGATTTTGTTTGAACAAAGTACTGGCAGGAAAAATCTTGGCTTTGTGCTGACGCGCGGTGACATACTCCCCGCGTTTGGCTTTGATTAGCTTGCCGCTTTTATCGACATCATTGACTTTTTGGGCAATAAACGACAGCAGACCCGTGAGCAATGCTCGGTGAATAGGCACATAACTGGCTGGCTCTTGGTTGATTGTTAATTTTAAGCCATCCACCATTTGCAATAACTGGCTATGAGTTTGTTGCCATTCACGTAAACGCGGCGAGCTCAAAAAATGTTTTTTGGCAAAGCTTTTACGTTGGCTGTTGGTTAATTTGTCGTTTTCATACGGGCTTTGCGCGATTGGCGCGGCTTCATCATCTAGCGTTCCATTTTTTTGATGGTCAAGACCACTGCTTTTAAATCCATCGCTTTTAAATCCACCGCTTTTAAATAAAGCCCCATGAATTGCCTGCCAAAGGCTGAGATAAAATAAAAAATCGCTGTCGGCTTGGCGAAATAATGCGTGTTTTTGGTCGGCTTGGGTTTGCTTATCGCTCGGGCGTTCTCGAGGGTCTTGCACTGATAAGCCCGATACAATCACCAATAGCTCTTTGAGACAACCGTATTGCTCACCTGCAATCAGCATACGTGCCAAACGAGGGTCTATGGGCATTTTTGCCATCATTTGACCGACTTTGGTGAGTTGATTTGGATGGCGTTTGGATTGACCTTTGCTATTATTAGATGTACTTAGGCTATTTTCAAGTTTTTTGGTGGCAATTGCACCCAATTCTTCTAATAGTTTACGCCCATCATTGACCAGTCGATTGTCAGGGGGCTGGATAAAGTCAAAGTTTTCTACCTCGCCCAGACCCAAGTTTGCCATTTGCAAAATCACCGACGCCAAGTTGGTACGCAGAATTTCAGGCTCGGTAAATTCAGGACGGCTGGTAAAGTCTTCTTCTGAATATAAACGGATACACACGCCCGCCGCGATACGTCCACAGCGACCTTTGCGTTGATTGGCGGCAGCTTGGCTAATCGCTTCAATCGGCAAGCGTTGTACCCGCGAGCGATAGTCATAGCGTGACATCCGAGCAAATCCCAAATCAATGACGTAGCGGATATTGGGCACGGTCAAGGCGGTTTCGGCAACATTGGTGGCAATGATAATGCGACGTCCGCCTGTCGGGTGAAAAATCTGCTGTTGCTCGGCAAAACTTTGACGGGCGAATAACGGCAAAATCTGGGTATGACGGGGGGCATATTGGTTTAAAATAGCTGCCAAATCATGAATTTGCGCTTCTGTCGCCGCAAAAATCAAAATATCCGCTTGGTCAGCATGCCCTTTGCTGGCAGCGTCTTGGTAGCACTCTTCCACCGCTGCGGTAATCGCTCGGGGCAAGTTTTCTTCGACATCATCAAAGCTGTCATCATCCGAACCTGTGACAATCTCCTCCGTCAACGGACGGTAGCGCACTTCCACGGGATAACTGCGACCTTCAACCACAAATACAGGCGCGGGCGTCGCTTTTTTGGTTTTACCATCAAAGCTAGAAAAATACTGGCTAAACCTTGCTGTGTCGAGGGTTGCCGAGGTGATAATCACCTTTAAATCGGGACGTTTTGGCAATAGACGCTTGAGATAACCCATGATAAAGTCAATGTTAAGACTGCGCTCGTGGGCTTCATCAATGATAATGGTATCATAGCGGCTCAAAAACTTGTCATGCGCCATTTCAGCAAGCAAGATACCGTCGGTCATCAGTTTGACAATAGAATCAGATGAGCCTTGCTCAGTAAAACGCACTTTAAAGCTCACTGTCTGTCCGAGCGTTTCCCCTAATTCTTCAGCAATGCGATTTGCCACACTACGCGCCGCTAATCGTCTTGGCTGTGTGTGTCCAATTTGCCCTGTTACCCCTCGCCCTGCGAGCATGGCAATCTTAGGTAATTGGGTAGTTTTGCCTGAGCCTGTCTCCCCTGCCACGATGATGACTTGGTGGTCTTGGATGGCTTTGATGAGTCTATCGGCTTGTTGGCTGACGGGCAAGTCTTCGTTTAGATGTATCGTTGGCAGACTGGCAATACGGCTTTGCACCCTGTCTTGCGAGTGTTTGAGTTGTTTTTGATAGCGGTCAAATCTTGACGTATAGTCTTCGCTTTCTTTGTCTTTGATTTGTTTTAATTGTTGGGCAAGGCGTGACAGATAATAGCTGTCTTTTGCCATGACAGGTAATTTTACACCATGGTGCTTGTCTGTTTGAGGTTTGTCTAGTTGAGGATCATTTAATGGTACAGCAGTCGATATAAGTTCTTTCATTCACTTAGGCTATTCTTATGGTAAACATTGCCTAGATAATGTGGTATGAATAAGCTAAAATCAAGCGTTATCCCTATTTTTAAGCTATCGGCTAATTATTTTTATGACAATTAATTTTTATGACATTTGTGTTTCACATGAAAGGAGAATTTATGAGTTTATTAAAAACGGTTGAAGTCATTCACAACCCTAATAACTTGCCGATTGACAGAGCGGTGATTTGGCTACATGGACTGGGCGCAAATGGTCATGACTTTGAACCGGTCGTCCCTGACTTAGGACTCGATGGCAACCATGGCATACGGTTTGTATTTCCCCATGCCCCCGCCATTCCTGTAACCATCAACCAAGGCTATGTGATGCCAGCGTGGTATGATATTTTGGAAATGTCGCTTGAGCGCAAAATCGACACCGCACAGATTGAACAATCCGCGGCTTGGATTGGAGAGTTAATCGCGCGTGAAGCCGAGCGCGGTGTATCGCCTGAGCATATTGTGATTGCAGGATTTTCGCAAGGTGGCGCCGTCGCTTATCAAACCGCGTTAACCTATGACAAACCATTAGCCGGACTGTTAGCCCTATCGACTTATTTAGCGACCAAAGACAGCCTAGTTTTAAGTGATGCCAATAAAAATCTAAACATTGCCATTCATCATGGCACACAAGACCCTGTCGTCCCAGTACAGCTTGGGCAAGAAGCCAAAGCATGGCTTGAGTCAAAAGGTTATCAGCCGCAGTTTTACAGCTATCCAATGGCGCATCAAGTGTGTATGCCGCAACTCAAAATTATCGGTAAATGGCTAAATGATGTGTTGGCCTAACGATGTTTTAGCATAATTTTTTAGCCTAAAAAGAGCGTACGTGACAGTGCGTACGAGACTTAGGTACGCTCTTTTGGCAATTAGCCATTCATTTTTGGCAGTCGTTTTAACAAAATAAATAGCCAGTAATTGACCCATCCTAGCAAAACAAAATCCACCAACCACACAGCCATCAATCCCCAATGCGTTTGATACCCGTATTTTAGTGCAACCATACCACTGCCCCCCAAATATACAAAAGTAAGCATACTTAGCAGAAGTAGCGCGTATGGGCTTTTGCCTTTCACGATATAAGGCGTTGATAATAGCGCGGGTATCAACCACAAAGCTTGCCAAGCAATCCCGCCGACCATAGCAGGCTTTGCACTTGCCAACCAATGCGTCAATAGCGGTACTGCCAGCAATCGAAACCCCAGCCAAACCCACCATACTATGGTTAAGCGTCGGTGGATGGGATAAATGGGTTTGGGGGCAGATAGTGAGTGCGAGTCTTTTTCTCTCATAATGCTTGTTTTCTCATAACGCTTGTAATGCCTTGGCAATTTTGGCTAAACGTTGACCTTGGGCGATGGCTAACGTTTTTTCATCCACGCTCATGATATGGTCATGCTTTGCGCCACTGACATGGCTTGCACCATACGGGCTTCCACCTTGGCTCGTGGTATTGAGCGCAGGCTCACTGTACGAAATTCCCACAATTACCATGCCATGATGCAGTAGCGGCGTCATCATGCTAGTTAACGTCGTCTCCTGCCCACCGTGCATGGTGCCCGTACTGGTAAATACAGATGCCGGTTTGTTTTGCAAATCCCCCGCGAGCCAAATTGTGACGCTATTATCCCAAAAATACTTCATCGATGCTGCCATATTGCCAAAATGGGTGGGACTACCCAATGCCAGTCCCACACAGTTTTTTAAGTCATCCATGGTGGCGTACAGGTCACCTTCATCAGGAATACTTGGCGCAACTTTTTCAGTCTCGCTACTGACCTTGGGCACCGTGCGAATCCGAGCGGCTATGCCTGTACTACTATCTTCGATACCTTGTGCGACCAAATACGCCAAATCTTTGGTTGAGCCATTTTGGCTGTAATACAAGACTAAAATATAAGGTTGACTCATGGTTTTTTCTCACATCAATTTTGATAATTGTTACGTCAATCTAGCCTAGGTGAATAAATTTTGATGAATGAATTTTGATGGCATGGTCAAGGCAATCTACTAGCCAGATTGCCAATTGCAAAACACCAAAACTGTTCACAGTAATTCAATAAACAATTTTTTTGAATATGATACCATACTGCCATACAATCACTGCCTTTTTCGCCGATTTGATGGTCAAACTTTGAAATTTTTTATCAATAAGAACTACTATGAATGAACTCATTGCCAAACTAAAAAAATTATCCATTTTTCAACATAAATGGGTACAGTTTTTGATGTATCTTATCAAAAATTTTATCGATGATAATTGTACCCAAAAAGCTGCATTACTGACGTATACCACGCTGCTGTCTATTGTGCCAATTTTAACCTTGTTGGTGGTGATTCTGTCCACCATCCCGCAGTTAGCAGAAGCGCGTGAGCAGATTCAAAACTTGATATTTAGCAATATTTTGCCCAGTACCGGATTACAGGTCACCAAGTATCTTAACCAATTTACCAGTAATTCCTCCAATTTAACCATCATCGGTGTGGGTATCTTATTTTTTACCACCATTTCCACTTTAATGACGATTGAAACCGCGTTTAACCAAATTTGGCGCGTTGAAAAAAAAGAGACCAGCTGGCTCAATCTTGTGCGTTATTGGGTGATTATCACCCTGTTGCCTATTGTGCTTGCCATCGTCATGATTATTTCAAGTACCGTGCAAAGTCTAAGTTTTTTAAATCAAAAAATTGGCGGTTATGGGATTGACTGGGCGATTTGGGTACAAATCGGCTCCATTGCGATTGTGCTGATGGGGTTGGTGACCATGTATTGGTTTATCCCGCGCTGCCAAGTACGTTTTAAACATGCGCTGGTTGCCGGTGTTGTGGTTGGGATTATCTTTGAAATCTTAAAACTCACCTTTGGCGCAATTGTTGACAACTTTACCAGTTATAAAGCAGTGTATGGGGCGTTTGCGATTTTGCCGTTGTTCTTACTTTGGATTTATATTTCTTGGAATATTATCCTGCTTGGGGTGCAAATCAGCTACTGTTTGACCATTTTTGAGACCAAAGAAATCTTTCCCCGTCATGCCTTGTTTAGCTTGATGGATATGTTAAACGTGTTATACCGTGAGCATAAAAAAGGCAATGTCGTCACCGAAGCTGGTCTGCGTGATGTGCTAGGTCGCCAAGAGATGCCAAATTGGTACACTTATATTAGCTTTTTACAAGATAACAATCTCATCACAACCAGCGACAAAGATGAATATGTCCTTAAACGCTCGCTCGATGATTATAGTTTTTGGGAGTTTTACCAAAATATGCCCTATCCTTTACCGCATGAAAAGGATTTGCGAAAACTTAAAAATAACGCGCCTTGGACTGTGCAATGGATTAATACCTTAGCCCGTGGTGAAGCCATGCTCAAATATAATTTTGATGTATCGATGGCAAGTATTTTTGATAGTATCGCGCCGCGTCAAACCCCAAATGCCGAAGACATCGAGCCAGATAAGGGAAAAAAAGGGAAAGGTAACAAACTAGCCGGTCAACGCGAAGGCTCAGGACTATCAGGGGGGCAAGTCAGTGACGTGGTCAATGAAGATAAACGCATCAAAGAAACCGACGCTGAGCAAGCGACTGGCTTTGATGGTACGCTTGACTTTAAAGGTCAAGGTAGCTTATCGAGTCAACCGCGTGATTTTAATGCCTTAAATAGCGATGAGTTATCGGATGAATTATCACATGAATCATCAGTTGCTAAGCAAGCTCATGATAACCAAAAACACTTGTCAAATGATAACGGGTTAGATGATAAACATCCGCTAAAGACGCTTGAAGAAAGCAACAGCGAATACGACCGTCATGGCGAAAACAAAGCCAATCCCTCATCCACACAAAGTGGCAATGCCACAGACGAGCATAAATTTGCGATTGATAATTATTTGAATGCCAATAATTTTGACAATATGCGTTGGGATATCAGTAACCTAGATGACACGAGTTTTAGCAATGAAATTACCACCACCCAAACAGTCAAGTCAAAAATCCTAGCGGATGAGGACAAAGCGAAAGGTGATAATACAGCGGTAATGGCTAAAATTCGTCAGATTGTCCCGGCTAGTGTACTTAACAGCCCATACAATCCTTTTAACTTTATCAAATCAAAAATTGCAGCCAATGCGAGCAAAAAATCCCCGCGTATCATTACCGAAAAAGATAAACCAGATAGCTAAACCAGACAGCTAGTTTGGCGAGTAAAAAAGGGCAGATTCTGCCCTTTTTTACTCGCTTTTTTTATCGATAGCTTAAGCCTGTGTCATCTTTTTACCCAATAACCCTTTGGCGCGCATATTGCGATAAACCACCACAACAATGACGATATTCACTAGCAGTATCAAAAAGTTAAGCCAATTGAACCGATGGCTAAATAACTCATAAACTTCAAGCGGTAAAAACACGCCGTAGCCCAAAACACTATACCAATACGCCCATATCTTATCTCGATAAAGACCGTAGGTTTCCACGAAACGCAGCAGCGCATAGCCCACGACTATCCAAAAGGCTTTTTGCCAATTTTGGTTAGCGACCCAAGCATAGTGATTCAGTGCCTCTATTTGGTGGTGCAGTGCCATACCCATGATACGATGCAGCGCCTGTGAAACCACCCGCGCAATCCATTGCAATTTATCATGCCCTACAAAAATAATAGCCGCCACCCCTAGCGCTACCAATCCTTTTACCAGCTCATAGATAGCGACCATGATGATGGAGTTCTTGGCATGATGCCTATTAGGCACTGGTGGGGCTATCTGCTTAAACGCCTTTGGCATAATTCATTACCGTATCCAATCTTGAAAAAAACTTAAAACAAGCTTCAAACAAGCCTAAAAATAGACTTGCTCGACTTTCCCTGTCAGCTCGCTATTGATAAATGGCGTATTTTTGCCTTGCGATATCATCGATTCTTTTGTCACGGTCCAAGTCAAACTAGGGTCAACCAGCACCGCCCCGCCCGTTTGATGATAGCTAGCTTCAATTCCAGCGATTTTAGCAGGATTGAGTGCGATTTTTTCTACTAGCTGCTGCGGGGTTAAAATACCCTCTTTGACCAATTGACAAGCGAGCCCCATAAAAGTATCAAAGTTGCTAATACCGGGTTTGCACTCCGCAAATGGCGCTTGTTTAGCGGTTTTTGCCAATGGCTCATGGTGGCTACAAATCGCATCAATCGTGCCATCTTGCAAGCCTTCTTGCAGCGCTTTTTTATCCGTATTGGAACGCAGGGGCGGCAACACATACGCCAAGGCATTAAAACCAATCAACGCATCATCGGTTAAATGTAACTGGTGCATCGCCACATCACAGGTCACGGGCAAGCCCCTTTGTTTCGCCCAGCGAATCAAATCAATCGAGGATTTGGTGGTTAGCTGACCAAAATGTGCCGATACGCCTGTTTCTTCGACAATCAACAGCTGCTTGGATAACGCCACCGTTTCAGCAATCCAAGGAATCCCTGCCAAACCGTGATAAGATGCGATGTAGCCATCATGGGCGACGCCGTTTTTGGATAAACTGGGTTCATCAGGGTAAAAAAATACTTTGATGCCATAGGTCGCTGCATAATCAAGGGCTTGCAGTAGTACGTCATCATTGGCGAATTTGCGACGAGCATTGCTGACCCCGATGATGCCACCTTGCTTCAGCCCAAGCATATTGGCGGGTTTTTCACCTTCAAGACCTGCGGTCATCGCCCCTAGCACATGCAGATAAATACCACCATCTTGATAAGCCCGCTCTCGCAAGCCTGCCAGTAACGAGCCATTCTCAAGTACTGGGTTGGTATCAGGTGGTATAACGACATGCAAAAAACCGTTTTTTCGAGCCGCGGCGCCTTCTGATTTTAATGTACCATGCGACTGGTGCCCAGGTTCACGCAAACGCGCACATAAATCCACCAGCGGCGGTAATAGCCATTTGCCACCGGTGTCGATAGGGTTAAGCTGCGTGGTATCAAATTGCCAGTTGGCAGGTAAAAGATTTTGAAGCGTCATGGTTTTGCCTACTTTGGTTTTGCTTACTTTGTCATTTTTTTCGCTAAATTTTAAGATGCGCTGCGTGCGGCACGTTGCCCTTGCATGGCCAGTGCCAACACCGCCATACGTACCGCAATGCCGTTATTGACTTGTTTTAAAATCACCGATTGCTCGCCATCGGCAACAGCTGATGAGATTTCAACGCCGCGATTCATCGGTCCTGGATGCATGACAAGCGCGTCAGGTTTGGCAAGGGCAAGGCGTTCGGTGGTAATGCCATACGCTTTAAAATACTCGGATGTCGATGGCAACAAAGGTGAGCCAATACGCTCATTTTGAATACGTAGACCAATGATGACATCACAGCCAACCACCGCCGCATCCAAATCGTTATAGACACTGACACCATAACGCTCAATGCCTTTTGGTAATAATGTCTTGGGCGCCACAACGCGAATTCCTTTAACCCCCAAGGTTTTGAGCGCTGCAATGTCCGAACGGGCAACACGGCTATGCTTGATATCGCCGATAATCGCTACCGTTAATTCCTCAAACGGTCTTGGCGCTTCCCGATAAATCGTGAGCATATCGAGCATGGCTTGGGTCGGATGCGCGTGCCAGCCGTCACCACCGTTGATGATGGCAATGTTTGGAGTGACTTCGGTTGCCATAAAATGCGCAGCCCCACTCGATGAATGACGCACCACAAAGATATCCGCTGTCATGGCTTCAAGATTCCACAGTGTATCCCGTAAGCTTTCGCCTTTTTGGGTACTGGATTTGGCAATATCGATACTGATGACACTGGCGCCAAGACGTTTGGCAGCTACATCAAAGGTAGTGCGAGTACGGGTAGAGTTTTCAAAGAACAAATTCATCACCGTACAGCCTTCAAGCTCATCACTGTTGCGGATGCTGTTGGGGCGACCGGCATTGTCTGTTAAGTAACCGTTGGCTTTTTCGATGATGGCCATCAGCTGCGCTTTGGATAATCCTTCTACGCCGATAAAATGCCGCAAATCACCTGCTGCGGTCAGTTCTGGCTTTGCCATCGCTTGATCAAGCTTGCTCTGTAGCGCTTCGTTAGATAAGGTTTGGGTGTTTAAAATATTCATCAGCCACCTAGATTTGTTGTTATTTGTATAAATTTTGCCTATTTTACCGTAAATCGGTTGGAATAAATACGCCAATATTTTGCGATTATCGCTGATAAGACGGGTCAAAAAGTGCTACAATTTGCGGCAAATTTTCTATATTTTTTTAAATTCATGCTGTGTAAATTCCTATAATAAGGTCTAGTTATGTCAAATCTTGAAACTTATCTTGCCGCACAAAACGCACAACCTGCCGTTGCCGACGTCATTACCACCATTACCAAAGTTGGGATTCAAATCAGCGATTTGCTCAAACGCGGCGCGCTCGCGGATATTTTGGGCGAAGCGGGTAACCAAAACGTGCAGGGCGAAGAGCAAAAAAAACTCGATGTCATTGCCAATGATTTGTTGCTAGACGCTTTGAGCGGCAATCCGCATTGCGCGGGCGTGGCTTCTGAAGAATTAGATAACGCCACCCCTGCCAATCAACATGGCGATGTATTGGTACTGTTTGACCCGCTTGATGGCTCATCTAATATTGATATTAATATGGCAGTCGGTACAATTTTCTCGATTTTACCCTACAACAACCAAGGTCACCCTGCGACGGATGAGGACTTTTTGCAAAAAGGGACGGCGCAGTTGGCATCGGGTTATATTTTGTATGGCACCTCCACTGTGATGTCAATCACGCTTGGCAAGGGTGTCGCCATGTTTAGTCTTGACCCAGACACCAAAGCGTTTGTGCAAATCAAAGACCAAGTGCAAATCAGCGCAGATACCAAGGAGTATGCGATTAATGCCTCCAACTATCGCTATTGGTTGCCACCCATGCAGCGTTATATTGACGAGTTTACGGCGGGAAAAACTGGCGTGCGCGGTAAAGACTTTAATATGCGCTGGGTGGCGGCGATGGTGGGCGATATTCACCGTATTTTGTGCCGTGGGGGGATTTTTAGTTATCCATTTGACACCAAACACCCTGATAAACCGGGTAAACTGCGTCTGATGTATGAAGCCAATCCGATGAGCTTGCTGATTGAGCAAGCAGGAGGTTTGAGTACCGATGCCACCAACCGTATTTTGGATATCGAGCCGACCAGTATCCACCAGCGGGTGCCTGTGGTACTGGGGGCAAAAAACGAAGTAGCATACGTCAAAAAGCTGCATGAAGAAGTCAAATAATGCTTATCACTTCAAAAGACAACCCAACGATCAAAACTGCCCATGCCCTACTCACAGGGTCTCGCCAGCGTAAAAAACTGGGCAAAACCGTGATTGAAGGCACGCATTTGCTTGAAGCGTATCTAAATGCTGGTCTCACACCCGACACCGTGATTGTCAGTGAAAGTGGTTTGCACAATGACGAAATCAATGCCTTATTAAACCGACTTGAAAATGTTAAAACGTTAACGATTAGCGATAATCTGTATAAAGAGATTCGCACGCTGGGCGAGAGCCTGCCCATCATGGCGATGATTGATATGCCGCATTTAGACTTTAATCAGCCCATCACCAGCGATTGCTTAATCATCAATGGCGTGCAGGATAATGGCAATCTAGGCACACTGTTACGCACCGCATCCGCCGTAGGAATTAAAACCATTGTCTGTACGATGGGCACAGCATCGGCGTGGTCGCCCAAAACCTTGCGAGCGGGCATGGGGGCAAATTTTAGTTTAACGATTTTTGAAGGCATCAGCGTAGATGAGGTATTGATGAAGGTCAAAGTGCCGATGTTTGCCACAAGCTCACATACCGATCATATTATTTATCAGACCGATTTGAGACAACCGCTAGCCTTGATTATGGGGCATGAAGGACAAGGCGTGGATGAGAGGTTACTTAGTCAATCTGCCCCGATAGCCCTACCCCAGCCCAATGGTCAAGAAAGCCTAAACGTGGCGATAGCAGGGTCACTTTGTCTGTATGAAATGTTACGGCAAAGACGCTACGCATGATTGCCATACATGATTGCCATCAATGAACGAGTGCGACATAAATAAATGACTAGACAGCCTGTGTTTAGTCTTTTTTGTCGTCACTATCGCTTGGTATTAGCCGCCTGGTATCACCGCTTTAGCGACGGCTACCGTGCCTTTGACCACCCCTTTGGTGGTCTTATAGGCAACTTTAACAGGGACAGTGACAACTTTATGCACACACCCTTGTAAGATAACAGCGGTGGTCAGCACAAAAAGCAGGGTGGTTAGTTTTTTCATTCGTTACCTTTAATTGACTTTAAGAACGATAATCAGCATTGATTTTGATATACTCGTATGATAAATCACAGGTATAGACGGTATCACTCGCCTGCCCACGACCCAGTTCAATATGAATGGTAATTTCAGGACGATTCATTACCTCGCTGCCACGCGCCTCGGTATAGTCGTGTGCCAAGCCGCCACGCTCGCAGATACGCACATCATCGAGTGATACCGCCACTTTTGACTGGTCAAGCATCACGCCCGCTTTGCCTACCGCTGCCAAAATACGCCCCCAATTTGGGTCGCTGGCAAAAAATGCGGTTTTTACCAGCGGTGAATGCGCGACTTCATACGCGATTTTGGCACATTCTTCAGAGGTTTCACCGCCTGTCACTTTGACCGTGATAAATTTGGTTGCCCCTTCACCATCGCGTACAATCAATTGAGCGATTCGAATCATCACATTGTTAATCGCTTGATAAATCGCTTGATAATGCGGGTGATTTTCACTGTCAATCATCTCCCCAACTTGTCCTGTGGCAATCAACGTACAGCAGTCATTGGTCGAGGTATCGCCATCCACCGTGATGCGGTTAAATGACTGATTCACCGTGTCGGTCAAGATATTTTGTAGCAATGATTTTTCAATGTTGGCATCGGTTGCCACAAAGCCAAGCATGGTCGCCATATTGGGGCGAATCATCCCCGCCCCTTTTGAGATACCTGTCACCGTGTAAGTTGTACCATCAATTTCCACGATTTCGCTGTGCCCTTTTGGGGTGGTATCGGTGGTCATGATACTGTGGGCGGCGCCAAGCCAATTATCTTCGGTTAAATTGGCTAAGGCGCTGTCTAGCCCCGCGATGATTTTATCCGCCGGCAAGGTTTCCCCAATCACCCCGGTAGAGTAAGGCAATACTTGCTCGGCCGCGACAGCGGTTTTTTCTGCCAATGCCACACAAGTTGTTTTGGCACGCTGTTTACCGTCTTCACCTGTGGCAGCGTTGGCGTTGCCTGTGTTGACAATCAAATAACGGGGACTGTCTTTGGCGATAAATTCTCGCAGCAACTGCACAGGTGCGGCACAAAATTGGTTTTGCGTGGTGACAACCGCGGTATTTGCGCCCGCTATGATGTCAAAAACCGTTAAGTCTTTGCGCCCTGCGTAGCGCACGTGGGCTTCGGTGATGCCAATTTTTATCCCTTTCACTGGGTTTAATTTTACAAGTTCGACATTGCCAACTGGCATGAGAGCGCTCCTTACTGTTGTTTAATTGATTAATCCAAAAAATCTGCCCAAATCGGGGCATGGTCGCTGGGTTTTTCCATAGCACGCAAATCATAGCTGACGCCTGCACCGTTGAGCTTATCCGCTAAATCAGGCGTCATCAAGATATGGTCAATCCGCAGTCCTCGTTTTGGCTCATCGTCAAATCCCTTGCTGCGATAATCAAACCAACTCAGCGCTTGACCGTCGGCATATAACGCCCGATAAGTATCATGCAAATCTGTCGCTAGCAAAGCTTGGTACCACTCTCGCTCCTCTGGCAAAAACGAGCACGTGCCATTTTTTAGCCAACGTTTGACACTATCCTCGCTAATGCCAATATCAAAATCAAGCGGCGCAATATTCATATCCCCCATCAAAATCATACTGCGATTTTCTGCTTTAAGCTGCAAGATATAAGCCGTTAAATCGGCATAAAATTTGCGCTTCATCGGAAATTTGGTTTCATGCTTGCGATTTTCACCTTGCGGGAAATAGCCATTAAGCACATCAATATATTTGCCATTAAAATCATAGCGCGCATGGATAAATCGTCGCTGCGCATCGTCGCTATCGGTTGGAAAGCCTTTTTGTACAAAAATAGGTTTTTTTCGCGATAATAACGCCACGCCATAGTGAGATTTTTGCCCAAAAAATTCGACATGATAGCCCAATTGCTGCACGCTCTGTAGCGGAAATGCATCATCATGTACTTTGGTTTCTTGTAGCCCAATGACATCGGGTGCGATGATATCGCGAATGGCTTCAAGCTGGTGTGGGCGCGCCCGCAATCCATTGATATTAAAACTGACAAAACGCGGCATGTGTTTTCCCCAAATTGATAAATGTGGCTTTGTTAAGCGTTAAATGCCGACTATATTAGCGGATATTGCCTGTAAGCTCAATTTGAAAGCAAATTGGGTCTGCAACACTGAGGTTATGCAGGATGAACGCGCAAATAGCAGGTGAAGTTTAAAAAAATTTTGGTATAATCAAAAAACCTTGCACTTTAATCACTGCCAACTTTGCAAAATATTTTTTTCAATTTTTTCTGGCGACGTGCTGACCCTAGACTTAAAAAGACAATATATGGCTCGAGTTTCTTCTATTACCCGTGTTTTAAAAATCATCGAAGCCGTGTCTGCGGCACAGCGTCCTTTATCCCCGCTGGATTTGTCTGAGATTTTGGATATTCCAAAACCGACCATGCACCGACTGATACAGCAGCTGCAAGAGGAAGGCTTTGTGCGGGTCGATATCAATGGTACGATTGTGCCTGCGTCGCGTACGCGGCATATGGCGATTCATCTATGGCAAAGCCAGCAAGTGGCGATTCAGCGGTTTGCGATTTTGCAAAGACTGGTTGATAAAATTGGTGAAACCTGTGGCATGGCGGTGCCCTATTACGTCAACATGGTATATACCGACCGCGTACCTTGTCCTTCTGCCTTACAAGTGTATATGCCCACTGATTCGCAAGCACCCATTTGGTGTACGGCGGCTGGTAAAATCTACTTAAGTACGCTCACAAAAGATGATAGAGTGACGCTACTAAAAAATTTATCGTTAACCGCTATCACCCCTGCCACGATTACCGATAGGGATGTACTCAATCAAAGCCTTGAGCAGGTAGCCAAGCTGGGCTATGCAATTTCTGATGAAGAGTATATTGCCCAAGCGGTTTCAATTGCTGTGGCAATCAATGACACCCAAGGTCGTTACATCGGCTCATTGTACACAACCGCACCTAAAACGCGCAAATCCGTCGAGGACTTGATTGGGTTTGTACCTGATATGCAAAAGGCTGCCGATGATATTCGTGATGCGTTTTTTGGGGAAATTTAAATGTTATCCTTGACAGTTTTGATAAGGTAACGTTAAAACGCGCAAAGCACTTTTACTCATAAATTGTATATAGCATGGTGGGGCTTAGTTATTTGATGGCTCATCCATGTGGCAACAAACCCAAATTTTGTAAGCCTTGATAGATGCCATCTTCCCACGCAGCTGGACATACATAGTCAGCCGCCGCTTTCACATCGGCATGGGCATTCCCCATCGCCACGCCAAAGCCGACGGTCTGTAACATTTCGATATCATTCACCCCATCGCCGAATGCCATGGCATCTTCAAAATCCAGCCCCAGTTTATTGAGCGCCTGCGCAATGCCGCGTGCCTTCGAGCCTGTCGCATCTAGAATATCGATACCGTTTTTGTGCCAGCGCATGATTTTTAAAGTCGAGGGAAATTCAAAAGTTACCTGCGTGTTGTCAGGATGAAATGCCACGACTTGATAAATAGGTATCGACAAATCAATGTCATCATGACGGGCAGTACGGTAAGCTATTTTAAGCGAATTCAACGCTTCTGCCAGCGCATCATCTTCCGCTAACGCGATAATTTCCGTATCGGTCATGTAGGCATAGGATAAATTATTTGATTCAACATAATCGGTAATCAGTTTAATTTGCGCAGGCGTCATCGGATAATGGGCTAACAATTCCCCTTGGTGATGACTGCATTGACCGTTGATGGTGACCAGCACATCGATACCCACGGTTTCAATTAGCTCATACACAGCTTTGGGAAAAACCGCACGCCCCCGACCCGTGGCGATAGCGACCATAATGCCTTGCTGCTTTAATTGTTTGAGTGCCTCAATCGCGGATTGCGGCACCCTTTCTTGCTGCTTGATGTACAAGGTGTCATCAATATCAAAAAAGACAATTTTTGGTTTTCTGGGGCGTGCTGTTGGCTTAGACATAATAACACTGATGCGATAAATTGGGATTGACGCTAATTCTACCCTATTTTTGGGTTAACATTTGAATTAACGAGCAGAAAAAAGCCAGAAAAAAATCCTAGCTTTTTGCTGAATGCCAAAACTTATTGCAGAACGCTTGCATCATAATGCGCCATAATGCTTGAGAAATCCTTATCGCCATGCTGCTCACTATGTTTGCTATACAGTGCCGTGGCTTGGTCTGCCATTGGTGTCACCACCTTAGTGTCATTGGCCGTTTGTTTGGCAAGGTTCATATCTTTGAGCATGAGTTTGCTCATAAATCCACCTGTATAACCACGGCTTGATGGCATGGCATCGCCAACATCGGGATGCGGATTACACACTTCTAGCGCCCAGTTACGACCGGTGCTCGCTGACAAAATACTGGCTAAGACTTTTGGGTCTAATCCGTTTTTGGCGCCCAAATTCATGGCTTCGGCTGTCCCTGTCATAATCACGCCAAGCAGCATGTTATTACAGATTTTGGCGACTTGACCTGCACCGACCTCACCAGCGTGAAAGATATTTTTTCCCATCGCTTCTAGCACGGGTTTGACCTGCTCAAATTGCTCAGCTTGCCCGCCCACGATAAAGCTGAGTGTCCCTGCTGCTGCCCCTGCGGTACCGCCTGATACGGGCGCATCCATAAACTGAATGCCTTTTTCTGCCGCGACTTGCGCAACTTCACGCGCATCACTCGCTGCGATGGTGCTACTATCGACCAGCAAGGTATCTTTACTCACCACATCGAGCAAGCCTTGATTACCGTCTTTACCCAGATACACCTCTTTGACATGTTGACCTGCAGGTAACATGGTGATGACCATATCTACCTCTTTGCTTGCGTCCACAGGTGAAGTCGCCACGTTTGCCCCTTGTTTGGCAAGGTCGTCTAGCACGGCGGTGTTTAGGTCAAATACGTTGAGGGCAAAGCCATTTTTGATGAGATTTTCTGCCATCGGTTTGCCCATGTTACCAAGCCCGATAAAGGCAATTTTTTTAATGGCTGTTTGTTGATTATTTGGCATATACAATCCTTGTATGTTGTGGTGTTTGTAAACTTTATACAGCAAGTTTGGCTAATTTTGCTGAGAGTGAATCGCTACCTAACCAAGCCTCAAATGGATGTTCGCTATTGGGAAAAGCTGACGCAAGATGTGACTGGATATAGCGGGAATCGCATTCATCAAGGGTTTTACGCCATTTTGGCGATTTGTCTTTATCAATCAGTAAAGCGCGTACACCCTCACGAAAATCGGGGTAATTGACACAATGTAGCGACGCATTCATCTCCATATATAGCACTTGCTCAAGCGATAATTTGCTGGCATGTTTAAACATCTCAACCGTCAATGCTGCGCTGACGGGGCAACCGTGCCGATAAGTCTCGACCGCTTTGGTGAGCCATTTATCCGTTTCGCCGTTGACTTTGGCAAAGTTGTCATCGCGCAAGGCTGCATCTATATCATGCACTGAGCCTTTGTTTACTAACCCTTGGATGGTATTAAAATGCTTCATCAAATGACTGTCTGCTAAATGCTCAGTATGATGAATTTTGGTTAAGGCTTGGCTTGCGATATCATGTAAACTGTTGTCAGCTTGCCAATTGGCTTGTTTTAGCGCGTCAAGCACTTTGTCGTATTCGCTGCTTGCCACGGCATACTCAGCAAGGCTAGAGAAAATCGCATCGTTGGCGTTACAGTTCGCCCCTGTCAAGCCCAAAAACAGCCCAATTTTGGCAGGCATACGCGCCAAAAACCACGAACCTGTGGCATCGGGGTATAAGCCGATGGTAATCTCTGGCATGGCAAAACGGGTGGTTTCGGTGACGATACGATGGCTACACATCGCCATCAAGCCCATACCACCGCCCATGACAATACCGTTACCCCACAAGATAATCGGTTTTGGGTAAAAGTGCATTTGCCGGTATAGGCTATATTCGTTTTCGAAGAATTCAACCCCGTACGGATTGGGCTGCTGCATAGGCACTTGGGGCGGAGTGTCAATCATACTGTCATACAGTTTGCGGATATTGCCCCCTGCACAAAAGGCTTTTTCGCCACTTCCCTTTAGCAAAATGGCGACGATGTTGTCATCGGTTGCCCATTTTGCAAGCTGATTTGCCATCAGTTTGCACATATCGACGCTTAGGGCGTTTAGGGCTTTCGGGTCGTTCAATGTCATCGTGCCGATGTGGTGACCACAGTGGGTGGCTATCGTTTCAAATATTACAGGTTGTTGATTTTCCTCGCTCATTTTTATTTTCCTATTATAGTCCGATATGTACTAAGCATTTATTTGGGTTATTTTCAACAATTTGACAAAACTCAACTAATTGATAAAGTTGCGTTAAAACAGTGGATTTATCAAAAGTTTGAGTTTGGTTAAAACGGTTTAAATCAAATGTTTGGTTTGCATTTTCAAAAAGTACAATCCAAGCCAAAATTAACTTTTTAAAACTAGTAATTTGATTTGGATAAAGCGTATTCACACCTTCAAAATCTAATCCTTGATAAACTACGTCTTTCTCATCAACACTAAAATTAACCCATTCTAAACTATCGGCTAAATATCTAAGTAATTTATCATTAATATAAGTATAATGATTTTTTATTAGTAGTTTATTTTCCCATTCTTCATTTAATGGGTGCTCATATGCAAAAACTAAATTGGTAATATCGGTTATGAAGAATAGTTGAATTTCACTCATAAATAGTTTTTGTTTATTTCCACTCTGGCGAGCGTTTTTCAAGGAACGCATTGACGCCTTCTTGTTGGTTATCGCCATCAAATAACTTGATAAATAACTCACGTTCCTTTATCCAGTTAAAACTTGGTGGCTGATAACGTGCCGACATAATCAAGGTTTTACTCGACGCAATCGCATCGGGGGATTGCTTCGCCACTTTTTGAGCCAATTCTAAAGCCGTTTCTAACCCTTTGCCACTTTCCACGACTTCTTCCACCAAACCAATTTGCAGCGCCTTATCTGCCTTGATACGCTCACCGCATAAAATCATACGTTTTGCCCAGCCTTCACCCACCAGCCACGGCAAGTTTTGCGTGCCGCCTGCACACGGCAACAAGCCAACAGATAGCTCAGGGAGTGCCATTTGGGCATGGCTCTCGGCAATGCGGATATCGCACGCCAATGCACACTCAAGCCCACCCCCCATCGCATAGCCGTTGATACAGGCAATCGACACGCCACGGAAATCCGATAACGCTTCAAACGCTTCTCCAAATGCCATCGCCATCTCCGCGGCTTGACCTTTGTCACCACTGGCAAAACTGTTTAAATCCGCCCCTGCGGAAAAAAACTTTTCGCCATCGCCATGCACCACCAAAGCGGTGACTTGTTTGTTGGCATTTAAGTCGCTAATGAGCTGCTTTAAACTGGCTAAGCTGTCCTTTGTCCAAGTGTGGGCAGGCGGATTATTGAGCGTCAAAACCGCAACGTGATTGTCGATTGTTAATTTTAAATTGGTGTAATTTGACATGGTAAATTCCTTTTAGAATGCCTTTAAATTCATTGCAATCTTGCCAACGCCCCATCTTCCATCATTTTGCGAGACACAATCATCCGCATCACTTCATTGGTGCCTTCTAGGATTTGATGCACGCGCAAATCGCGCACATGACGCTCTAGGGGATATTCTTGTAGATAACCGTAGCCCCCGTGTAGCTGTAGCGCTTGGTTGGCGATATCAAAACTCAAATCCGTGGCAAGGCGTTTTGCCATCGCACAATACGCCGTGGCATCGGGCGATTTGCTATCCAAATGATACGCCGCCAATCGCACCATCTGCCGAGCCGACACCAAATGGGTGAGCATATCGGCAAGTTTAAACTGCACGTTTTGGAATTGGTCAAGGGTTTTGCCAAACTGACTACGCTCCTGTACATACTGCACGGCACGGTCAAGGGCGGCTTGAGCCGTACCCACCGCACAAGTAGCGATATTGATACGCCCACCATCCAAGCCTTTCATGGCAAAGGTAAATCCTTGCCCTTCTTCACCCAGTAGATTTTCGGCAGGGACTTTGACATCGGTAAAATGTACCGCGGCGGTCGGTTGGTTTTTCCAGCCCATTTTATGTTCATTTTTGCCGTAGCTGATGCCATCGCTGTTGGCATCGACGATAAAGGCAGACACGCCTTTTGCCCCATTGTCCGAGGTGCGCGCCATCACCACAAGCACATCGGTCGCCCCTGCCCCAGAGATAAACATTTTTTGCCCAGTAATGTGGTAATAGTCGCCTTGTTTGACCGCTTTGGTTTTTAATGAACCGGCATCTGAGCCAGCATTGGGCTCTGTCAAACAGTAGCTACCCAATTTTTCGCCCGCTAATAATTCAGGCAAGTATTTTTCGGCAACCTCGGGTTTGGCAAACTCGCCAATCATCCAAGCGACCATGTTATGAATGGTCATGAATGCGGCAGTTGAGGTATCGCCATACGCCAGTTTTTCAAAGATAATTGCCGCATCAAGGCGCGGCAAGCCCAGTCCGCCAAAATCAGGGTTGGTGTAAAGCCCCATAAAGCCCAGTTCACCGGCGGCTTTGAACACCTCTTTGGGAAAATAGCCTGTGGCATCCCATTCGGCAGCGTTGGGGGCAAGCGATTTGGCGGCAAATTGGGCAGCCAAATCAGCAAAAGCTTGTTGGTCTTCGGTAAGAGAAAAATTCATGGTAAATTCCTTTTTGTGGCTAAATTACATCCATGCCATCAGTCGTTGCCAAGCGTCGCTTTAACTTAATGCAAAATCGCGACGCTTGGCTATATTGGCTATAACGTTTTTAACCTGATAGCTCAATTCAATCAGTCTTAATCACGAAATATTAATTGTTAACGTCTATTTATTTTAATGAAATGGTAGTGTTCACCCCTTTACTGGCTTCATCATCAAACCAACGGGCGGTGACGGTTTTGGTTTGGGTATAAAACTGTACCGCTTGCTTGCCATAAGGACCTAAGTCACCCAACTTACTGGCGCGAGAACCGGTGAATGAAAACATCGGTAGTGGCACCGGAATGGGTAAATTAATACCGACTTGACCCACATCAATATCTTGTTGGAACTTGTGGGCTGCCGCACCTGACTGGGTAAAGATAGCCGTGCCATTACCGTTTGGATTGGCATTGATGATGGCAATCGCTTCATCTAGGCTATCGGCATACATGATGTCAAGCACCGGTCCAAAGATTTCTTCTTTGTAGCACGTCATATCGGTGGTGACGTTATCTAAAATAGTCGGTCCGACAAAATTACCGTTCTCAAAGCCTTCCACCTTGATACCACGACCATCGAGCAGGACTTGTGCCCCTTCATCTGCGCCCGCTTGGATTAAGCGCTCAACACGCGCTTTGGCCGCTTTTGAAATCACAGGTCCTAAGTCTTTGTCATCTTTACCCGCTGCCACCACCAATTTTTTGGCACGTTCCACGATGTCACCCACCCAGTTTTTGGCCTCCCCGACTAGAATCACCACGGATAACGCCATACAGCGCTGACCTGCTGCCCCAAATGCGGCACCGGCTAGTTGGTTAAGACATTGTTCTTTGTTGGCATCGGGTAAGATGACTGCGTGGTTTTTTGCCCCCATCATACATTGCACGCGTTTGCCTGCTTGGCTGGCGCGGTTATAGACGTGTGTACCAACTGCGGTTGAACCCACAAACGAGATGGCTTTAATATCTGGGTGGTCACAAATGGCATCAACGGTATCTTTACCGCCATGCACCACGTTTAACACGCCTTTTGGAATGCCCGCTTCGAGCGCCAATTCTACCAATCGCATGGTGACCATCGGGTTTTGTTCAGACGGTTTTAATACGAAGGTGTTACCGGTGGCGATTGCCATTGGGAACATCCAAAGTGGAATCATGGCGGGGAAGTTAAACGGGGTGATACCCGCACAAACGCCAAGTGGTTGCTGGATATTATACATATCAACGCCAGTCGCCACGTTCTCGATAAACGCGCCTTGCTGCAGGTTGCCAATGCCTGAGGCGTGTTCGACGACTTCAAGACCACGGAACACATCGCCTTTGGCATCGGCTAGGGTTTTGCCTTGTTCTTCGGTGAGCATGGCGGCAAGCTCGTCCATGTTGTCACGAATCAGTTGTTGGTATTTTAAGAAAATGCGCGAGCGCGTGTTGATTGGGGTTTTGCGCCAGGTTTTGAACGCTTCTGCCGCCGCCGCGACAGCTTGGTTGATTTCATCGGGAGTAGTTTGGGGTACTTTGGCAATCACTTGTTGGGTGGCTGGGTTGCTCAGGTCAATCCATTGCTCGGTAGTTGATTCGACAAATTCGCCGTTGATGAGTTGTTTTACAGTTTGGGTGGTCATCGTAACAATCCTTGTTTTACCGTGTTGGGTGTATGGCGTTTGATAGCGTTAACGCGTTGCAAAACAGTGTGAATCAGTTGGGGGGTACTGTCAATAATACTTAATTACTTAAGTATTTTTTCTGGAGTGGTTTTGCTAGAGTAGTTTTGCTGCGCAGCTGTCATAGGGTTAATGACAATAATCTTTGAGGCTAGCTCACCTTTGCTGCGGGCGCCCAGTTTTTTCATTAAGTTGGCTTTATGTACCTCAATGGTTCTGGGGGATAAACCAAGTGACTTACCAATCTCTTTACAGGTATAGCCATTGACCATATACTGCGCAATTTGGGCTTCACGTGCGGTGAGCTGCGATTCGGACGATACTTGCGGTTTTTTTTCAAAATGCCAAATTGCCAGTTTGAACGGGTCATCTGGGGTTAAGGTGCGTCCGTGGGTGGTTGCCCAAAATATCTCCCCTGTTTTGTGACGCATAAAGCGCTCATCGCAGTAATACATATTGGTCTGTAATCCCAAACCTGTTAATGCTTCTTTGCCAATTTTTTCAAAATCTTCGACACTGGGAAACAATTTTTGCATCGATTGATTGAGTAGCTCATCGTGCGCATAACCGAACAAATTGGCAAAGGCATCGTTGAGCGCTTTGATACGCCGATAGCTTAATACCACTATCGGCGTGGGCGCGTGCTTAAAAGCCAGTAAGGCATAATTTTCCATCACAATCACCCCTGATTTTTAAGCCCTGACAACTTATTGGTGGATAACTTATCGATTGCCATTAATAATCCGCCATCGCTTGTCTGACCGCCTCAATCGCGGTTGGGTCATCCAGCGTACTCATGTCGCCTGTTTCTTTGCCTTCCGCCAGTGCCTTGATAGAGCGGCGTAAGATTTTGCCTGAGCGGGTTTTGGGTAAAGCCTTGGGAAAATAAATAGCCGCAGGTTTAGCAAGGGCGCCCAACTGTCTTGCGACTTCACCCACGATTTGCTGCTCAATGCGGAAACGGTTTTCGGTTTCTGCTACTAAGTCATGATTTTTTAGAATACAAAAGGCAATGGGTAGCTCACCTTTAAGCTCGTCATGGATGCCAACAACCGCCGATTCGGCGACTTCGGGGTGATGACCGATGGCCTCCTCGATTTCCTTGGTACCCAAACGGTGACCTGCCACATTGATAACATCATCGGTTCGCCCTAGAATATAGTAGTAGCCGTATTCATCCATTACGGCATAGTCTGATGTTGCGTATTGTTTGCCATCGAGTAGTGAAAAATAGCCATTGATAAAACGCTCGTCATTTCGCCAAACGGTGGCCAAACAACCGGGTGGTAAAGGTGCGGCTAACACCAGCATGCCTTTTTCATTGGCTTGGCAAGGTGCGCCTGTGGTTTCATTGATGACTTTGGCGTCATATCCAAACATCGGATAGCCGGGTGTGCCTTGTTTGTGCGGCTTGTGGTCGGGATTGTCTGCAAATTTTGGGGCATGGCTTAGGATGGGCCAGCCCGATTCAGTTTGCCAATAGTGGTCAATGATTGGCACGCCCATGTGACCTGTTAGCCACTGTGCCGTTGGCTCATCGAGTGGCTCACCTGCCAAGAAGAATGATTTTAGACTTGAGATATCGTGACGGCTCATCCACATTTCGTCTTGTTTACGTAGCATCCGCACGCCTGTCGGTGCGGTTAACAAAATATTGACTTTATTGGCTTCGACAATTCGCCACCAAATCCCCGGGTTTGGCGTGGTTGGCAAGCCTTCATATATGATACTGGTCATGCCGGTCAGTAAAGGGGCATAGATGCTAAACGAGTGCCCGACTGCCCAACCGATATCCGAAATCGCCCAAAACGTCTCGCCCGCTTTACCGTTATAGACAAAATCCATCGCGGTGGCTAGGGCTACCGCATGACCGCCTGTATCGCGCTGTACGCCTTTGGGTGTGCCTGTCGTGCCCGAGGTATATAATAGATACGATGGCGCATTGGACTCTAGCCAAACACAATCGACTTTGGCATTGTTATCGGCACTTATCGCCCGCTCGGTGGCATAGTCAATGTCCTGTGGCTCTGCTGTGTATGGCATAATGCCACGGTCAATCACCAGCACATTGGTTTTGACTTTGGCTTCTTCAACTGCTTTATTGACCAAGTTTTTATAATTAATGAGCTTGCCGCCGCGCAGCCCTGCATCGACCGTAATCACCATTTTCGCTTCGGCATCATCCATCCGTACGGCAAGGTTATGCGAGGCAAATCCGCCAAATACCACCGAATGAATCGCCCCGATACGCACACAAGCCAGCATGGCATACGCCGCTTCCAAAATCATCGGCATATAGATGACAACACGGTCACCTTTGTCGATGCCATGACGTTTTAGCACATCGGCAAAATAGTTTACTTCTTTGTATAAATCGTTGTAAGTTAAACGGCGTTTGGCATAGTCGGTATACAGTTCAACAGGGTTGCCGAGTGCCTTAAAAGCTTTCTGAATATTGGGGTAATTATCAATCATTTCAGCATTGATTTCGGTAGAGACCCACACAAAGGCATCTTGCTCTGCCCGGTTTTCAAGGTGGCGATCGACCATGTTGTAACACAAATTGGTTTCGCCACCGACAAACCATTTGGCAAAGGGCAGCTTACTATCATCTAAAATTTGGGTAGGTTGTTGATGCCAATAGATTCGCTTGGCTTGCTCGCCCCAGAAGGCTTGTTTGTCGTTGATGGATTGATTGTATAAGTCAGAGAAATTCATTGGCTGTCCTTAGCTAGAATCTTAACGGATGGTGAAAGTCGCTTGCAGGTTTGGTTTTTAGAGGTTGGCAAAATATCTTATTGCTTAGCAAAGCCTATCATTGCATTCATTCTTTGAATTCACTCCTTGAATTCATTTTATAAACTCAAATGATACGTTTTGTATCGTTTTGAATATAGCAAATAGACTTGCTAACGTCAAGCCTTGCCAAAATAATTTTAGCGCTGTTTATATTTCGGATTTTTAACGATTAGTATTTCTTATAGTGATAATAGTTTGTGCTAACATAATTGTCCTGTTACACTTTTTAGACTAAAGCAAATAAGGGAAAAGTCATGAGCCAGACCAACGCCAACCCAGCTGAAAATGAAAAAAGCCTTGCACCGCCTCACGTTTTAAGCTTAACCCCTTTAAACTCGCATCCGTCAAATACGGCACTTGTTGAGCTTATCGACAATGATAAAGACTCTCCTTTGCTAGCGGACACCCAGTTACTTAGCCGCGTGCTGATAACGGTCGTTGAGCAGCAAACCTCAGAACCGGTCAAACAAACCATTAATAAACTGTTAAATGGCGAAGACCCCCAGCAGACTATTCAAGCCATTTTGCCAACGCTCAACCATCAACAGCGCAAGAATCTCATTCGGGCTTGCGGCTTATTTGCGCAAGTGTTTAACATCGCCGAAGACATGCACCATGAGCGCCGCCGCCTTGCCCACGAACAAGACGAATCTGCCTCAAAAAGTAGTTTTGCCCATGTGATTGATGAATTAAAAGCCCAAGGGATTGACAGCGATGAGTTGCAAGCACAGCTTGATGATACCTTTATCAGTGCGGTATTGACCGCGCATCCGACCGAAGTACAGCGTCAAACGATTTTATCACTGCGCCGTCAAATCCGTGCTTTACTTGAGGAATACCACACTGCGATTGGCTACCAACGTCATCGTATCGAGCAGCAACTAGAAGCCACGTTATTGTCGCAGTGGCAAACCAATGAAACCCGCCATTTTAAAATTACTGTCAAAGATGAAATCGACAATGGCATTGCCTATTTTGATTTAAGTTTTTTTGAAGCCTTGCCAAGTCTGTATCGTAAATTAGATTATCAGTTAAAAGAGCGTTTCCCCGACACTGACATGCCAAACTTACTTAATATCGGTGGTTGGATTGGTGGCGACCGTGACGGCAATCCGTTTGTGTCAGCCGATACCCTTCGCTATGCGTTCAAACGCCAAGCGGCAACGGTGTTTTACTTTTATCGTGACCAACTGGGCAAGCTGTACCAAGAGTTGCCGCTATCTATCCGCCATGTGAAAGTGAGCGATGCGGTACTGGCACTCTCCGAGCAATCCAAAGAAGATAATATCTCTAGAGAAGAAGAGCCTTATCGCCGCGCCATCGGGTTTATCTCGTCACGTTTAGTCGCTACCTCGCATACGTTTGATTTGTCTTACGGTTGTCGCTTTGGACTTAGTGAGCCCTACGCTGATTGTGACGAGTTTTTAGATGATTTGTACGTTGTTTATCAGTCATTGGTGGATAATGGCAGTGAGTTACTGGCTAATGAACGACTCACCGATATCATCCGCGCCGTGGAAGTATTTGGGTTTTATCTGATGCCATTGGACTTGCGCCAATTCTCAGGGATTCATGCCGAAACCGTCCATGATTTGTTCAAACATGCCGATTTAGAAGATTATCTTTCTTTGTCTGAATCCGCGCGTCAACGTGTGCTGCTGCGTGAATTGGCAACTGCGCGTCCTTTATACAACCCCTATATCACTTATGAGCCACAAACCCAGCGCGAGCTAGAGATTTTTCAAGCCGCAGCCGATATCAAAAATCGCTTTGGTGACAAAGCGATTACCCAAAGTATTATCTCCAATGCTGAACAAGTGAGTGATTTGTTGGCATTGGCGTTGTTATTGAAAGAATCAGGGCTATTATTGGTCAAAGATGGCGTACCCGTGAGCCGTATCAATATCGTACCTTTGTTTGAAACCATTGAGGCGCTGCAAAACAGTACCCGCATCATGAGTGAATTGCTGGATAAACCTTGGTACAAATCGGTGCTAGCCAGTCGTGACAATCTGCAAGAGATTATGCTCGGTTATTCAGACAGTAACAAAGATGGTGGTTATGTCACCAGTCAATGGTCGCTATACCAAGCCGAAATTCAGCTAGTCGAAATGGCAGAAAAATATGCCATTCAACTGCGTTTATTCCATGGTCGTGGCGGTAGCGTGGGTCGTGGTGGTGGTCCGTCATTTGAAGCGATTTTGGCACAACCAGAAGGCTCAGTGGATGGTCAAATCCGCATTACCGAGCAAGGGGAAGTTATTACCGCAAAATATGCCGATGCGGGCAACGCGGAACGCAACCTTGAGACGCTGATTGCCGCAACGCTCAAAGCGAGCCTATTGCCAAGCCATAGCGAAAGCCCTGATAGTGACCTAATGAATCAATTATCGCATGAAGCCTTTAATTGCTACCGCGCGCTTATCACTCAGCCGTATTTTATTGACTATTTCTTGCAGACAAGTTTGGTCAAAGAAATTGCCAGTTTAAATATTGGCTCACGTCCTGCTAGCCGCAAGTCTTTGGCGCGTATTCAAGATTTGCGCGCGATTCCTTGGGTATTTTCTTGGATGCAAAATCGCTTGATGCTGCCAGCGTGGTATGGCTTTGGCACCGCAGTCGAAAAACTGATTGCAGATAACCCAGAAAACTTAGCAAAACTGCAACACAACGCCCAACATAGCGCCTTTATGCAAGCCATGTTATCAAATATGGCACAGGTGATGGCAAAAACCGATATCGAAATCGCCCAAGCCTATGTTGAGCTTGCCAACGATGCCACTGAAGCCAACGCTATTTTTGCTCTCATTACTGCAGAATATCACCGCAGCCTTAAAGCCTTGCTGACACTGACCAATAAAGAAACACTACTGGATGACAACCGTACATTGGCACGCTCACTTGCGCTACGCCTGCCGTATTTGAATGCGTTGAACTGGTTGCAAGTCGCCTTACTAAAACAACTTCGCGAAGCGACTGCTGATGAAGCGACTACTGATGAAAGGTCTACCACTGAAACCACCAATGAAGCGACGAGCGATAATGAAACGTCTTATACCGCAGCGCTTAACTTGGTTCATTTAACTATCAATGGTATTGCCCAAGGCTTAAGAAATACTGGTTAGTAAGTGTTCAAAACAGCCTTAAATTACTTATTTTAAAAAATCGCTGGTTGAGTACTGGCGATTTTTTTATTGATGACAATTAACCCAAATAAACCTTATCAAAATCCAAATGGTGTACCCATTCTCGTAATAGCAATACCTTTGCATAAAACGCTAGGTCATTGGGCATAGCAGGCAAATCTTGCAGCGAGCGATAGCCCGCCAGCACTGCAAAAGCTTTTTCTAGTATCTCAGCCCGAATATAGCCGCCATTGTCATCTTGCTCAAACGCTAGCAAGCGTAAATCCTCTGCCCCTATCACCTTTAATAATTCATCTTTGGGCAATCTGGGTTTTAGCGGTGAAAAAGCATCTTCTATGCGCATAATTGCCGTTTCCCATGCCAATTCGGTGGGTGGCAATGCGTACAATGTCTCTGCAATTACTTTTAGCGTAAGCCCAATGTCCCATAGGTTATCTTGCAACGTTACACTGATATGGTCAGGATTTACTGTTAACACTAACATAGCACGCCTTTTTGTGATTTTGATTCATTATAACTGGATTGTGATTAAATAGCTTGATTGTCATTAAAATGTGCTCGTCTAACCGGTGGATTTGATTTTATAAAAAAAACCCTTATCTAATAACCACATAAATAAGGGGATAGCCATGTCAGAAATTCAATTTAATGCCAACTTAAAAAAAGCCGAAAACGCTGAGCCACTGACTGAGCAGCAATTAGAAGCACTGGCACAAAAACGCGCCTATTTGCAGGATCAGGCTGAAGACATCATTGCGATTGCACAATTACAAAATAATTCTGCGCTTAACTGTTTACACAAAATTAATGTCCTAGGCGGTACTTCAGAAAAAGCTTACAGAGCCGTAAATACCCGTATCATAACCGACCAAGACCCACATGGCGCTTATCATGCGGTGGCAATGGCACAGTCAACCTCGGATTTGCCGTTTGATGTGCCTACCCTCGTAGATATTGTCATTGAGCAAGGTGAGCCAGCATTACAACTGCGGTTGTTAAAACTATTTGATAGTCAGCCGATTGCTGCCGAGCCGATTCCAAAAATTCGTGACAGTATCAATCAATTAGGCGACAAAGCGGTGATTGCACAGCTTAATCAGCATTTGTTAAATCGCCAGTGATACAAAAACAATAAAGGTTAGGAACGCTCCTAACCTTTTTTTATTGATAGATGATTTGACTTTAACAATTAGGGACATTTAAAGGTGATGGTATATTCGTAATCATCATCGCGGGCAAGGGTTTTTTTGCTACCAAACACGCTGCCAATCATGCCTATAGCTTGGTCAGCCGCGCGTCCCATGTTTTCATCCAATACGCCATTATACTGGTAGCTATCGGTCAACACGATGGGCGATTTTCCGCGGCACTGCTGGGTTGCGATATGTAACGCATTTACTTTGGCGATATTTTTGCTTTTGCCTAACCCAGTGGTTTCTAGGGTGTTGTTCGCGCGCTGTAGCACGGGTAAATTAGTGGGTGTGCTTTGACAAGCAGATAAGCTCACTGCTGCGACTAGCGCGATAGTTGTGATTTTTAATGGGGTGATGTTTAATAAAGACGATTTGAGCGATGATTTCATGATCTGCAGGCTGTCCCTTTTCAATAGCGGTGTTAAGTTTTTCATCATGTTAAAGTTCTCATCAATTATCAACAATACAGGCAAACTCACCATGTCAATAATAGAATTTGGTTGATTGCTTGTATTAGTGTGTGGTAAAAATTAAGCCGCCGCAAGTGGTCTTACAAATCATAAAATCCGCGCAACAATTGGCTGCTTTGTTGATTTTCAAACTAGCTATTTTGGGTGAAATTGGTTAGCATGATGGGTGGTTTTTTTAACGTTTTTTGCTTAGATTAGGACGATTATGCGCTCACCTGCCCACTCACAATCAACCCATTCGCAATTAATAGATGCCCCTTGCGGCAAGCTTGAAGTTGACGCGCTTTGGCAAGCTGACTCAACGGGCGCTGCCAACCCAAATGCCGCGTCAGTTGAGCGTGTTGCCATTCTTTGTCACCCAAACCCATTGCAAGAAGGCACGATGATGAATAAAGTGGTGACCACCATGTATCGTTTTGCCCGCGACCAAAACATGCATGTGGTACGCTTTAATTTTCGCGGTGTGGGTCAGTCAACGGGCGAATACGGCAATGTGACAGGTGAAATCGAAGACGCCTTAACCGTACTTCAATGGATTCATAGCCAAACCGAGGCGCGCAAGCTATGGATTGGCGGATTTTCGTTTGGCGGATTTGTCGCTGCCAAACTTGCTCAGCTTGTCAATGAACAAGGCGCATTTTTGGGCGTGGATGATTTTGACATCACGGATTTGGCCTTGATTGCCCCTTCTATTGAAAAAAACGACACCTCAGATTTGCTACTGCCCACCGCACAAACCTTTATGATTTATGGCGCGAATGATGAAGTGATTGCGCCAAGCTCGCTACAACAATTTGGGGAAAACTTTGGTATTCAAACGCACATCATTGACGATACAGGGCACTTTTTTCATGGTAAATTAGGGGAATTAAAACAGCTGCTTGAAGCGTTAAGTAGCAAATAACGCAGTTTTTATTTTATCCTTAGTTTCTGATTTGTGTTTTTGATGGGTGTTTTTGATTCAAATTTTTGCTGTATTTGACATCGTGCGCTATTTGGCACTTTAATGCCGTCAATTTAATACCCCTACGTCAAAGCACGTTGAAATGGAATTTTGACAACTTTTTAATTTACGCTGAGAGACAACATGCCTCACTCAAATTTACGACCCTTACAACGCTATGAGCTTGCGCTAAAATCTGGTGAGTTTAGCGAAGATGCACAGCAGCGGGCTGCGATGACTTATTTGGACAATGTCTATGAACAAATCATGGACAATCGCGCCAAACAACGTGGGCTATTTAGCTTTTTAAGACGTACTGAGCCGCCCAAAGGGCTATATATGTGGGGCGGCGTGGGTCGTGGTAAGACTTGGATGATGGATATGTTTTTTGAGTCGGTGCCCGCCGACAACAAAATGCGCCAGCACTTTCATCACTTTATGAAACGGGTGCACGCCGAGCTCAACAAGCTACAAGGTCAACCAGACCCGCTACAGAAAGTCGCCGATATCATCCATAATGAAGCGGATGTGATTTGTTTTGATGAATTTTTTGTCTCCAATGTCTCCGATGCGATGATTTTGGGTGATTTGTTTACCATGCTATTTAAAAAAGGCATCACCTTGGTTGCCACATCAAATATCGCGCCAAATGGCTTGTATAAAAATGGTATTCACCGTGACCGTTTTTTACCTGCCATTGCCGAAGTTGAAAAAAATTGTACGGTCATGAATATTGACAGTGGCATCGACTACCGTCTGCGCGTATTGCAGCAAGCCGAACTTTACGTGTCTCCGTTGACCAAAGAAAACATCCACTGGCTTGCCAACCGCTTTACCGCGCTAAGCAACAACCAACACATTATACAAGACCCCATTCATATCAATGGTCGTGATATCGCCATCAAAGGTCGCACCGAAAACACCTTGTACATTGATTTTCGGGCATTATGTATGCAGCCGCGCTCAGCCAGCGACTTTATTGAAATTGCTAATGAGTTTAGCACGGTGCTGGTGGATGATGTGCCCATACTCAACGATATTATCGCTGACCCGACAAGGCGCTTTATTTACCTCGTCGATGAGTTTTATGATCGCCGCGTCAAGCTTTTGGTACGTGCAGAACAGCCAATTTTACAACTGTATGATGGGCAAAAATTGGCGTTTGAAATTGAGCGCACACGGTCACGTTTGCTTGAGATGCAATCAGAAGAATATCTCAAAGCGGAACATCGTTTGGATGAGATAAAAAAAGAAGATATGACCATTTAAATAATCCAAAGACTTAAATTGTTATGCAGGTGAGTGGCTTTTACGATGTATATTCCCAAAGATTTTTCCCAAACCGATTTTGAAGCCAAATTTAAACTTAGCCAAAATAAAAACTTGGCTAATCAGCAAGGCGTGATTGGCGGTTTGACACAACTGCAATCAGCTTCAGCGGATAATATGGCAACGCTAATCAATCACACCTTTAAGGAATAAAAATGACAAATTCAGAAATTTTAGACTTTATCAAATCGCGCCGTTCAATCGGCAATCTTGTCGCCCCTGCGCCCAACCGCGAGCAAGTCGAACAAGCGATTGAAGTGGCGCTATCTGCCCCCGATCACAAGGATTTAAACCCGTACCGTTTTATTGTGCTTGAAAACCAAGCGCTCAACAACTTAGGCACGGCATTAAAAAATACCGCGATGGCACAAGGTGAAACTGATGAGAAAACCCTCACCAAAGCCGAAAATATGCCGCTACGTGCGCCGATGATTATCGCGTGTGTGACCAATTTTAAACCCCATGATAAAGTCCCCCATTGGGAACAAATAGCGGCAAGTAGTTGTGCGGTGCAAAATCTCCTGCTTGCCTTGTCGGCACAAGGGTTTGCCACCGTATGGCGCACCGGTCCACTTGCCAATGCGCCTGCAATCAAACAACTGTTTAATGTAACCGCTGATAACCAAGTCATTGCTTTTGTCTATGTTGGCACAGCCGTGTCGACCATCCCGCCGCGTTCTAAGATAGACGTCACACCATTTATTGTTTATGATAATGGCACAAACTAACGGCTAAACTAGCCTTTTTTATATTTTGCTCATGTAAAGGGTGCCCTGTTGTCAGTATTTGCAGGACAAGTGGATTCAAGGATTTTCAATGAAAAAACCCCAGTTAGCAACCAATCTAAGTGAAAATTTAGAAAAGCTGAATGTCAATCGTGAAAAAGCCAGCAAGCTGTTTGCCGACGTCATTGAAAAAGCGGTCAAAAAGTCCAAACCTGACACCACAGCGCTATTAGAGAAAGACTTAGACATAGAGACAGACTTAGGCAATCAGCTCGCCAACGAGCCTGCGCCCCTCAAAATTGCCGTGTTGGGCGGTGGTAGTTTTGGTACGGCAATGGCAAATTTATCGTCCAAAAATGGCTGCGACGTCACGCTTTGGGTACGCGATAAGCGCAGCGTCAAAGCGATGCAAAAAACCCATATCAACAAAAAATATTTGCCGGACCATAAGCTAGATGAGCGCCTGCAATTTACCCATGATTTGCAAGCAGCCGTCAAAGGCAAAGATTTGATTTTTGTGGCAGTGCCGAGCTCAGCGTTTCGCGAAACCTTACAAAAAATTGCGCCTTTTATTAGCGCTCAAGCCATCGTGTCTTTAACCAAAGGTATGGAAAAAGATACCTTTGCGCTAATGAGTGATGTAATCGCGGATGAATTACCCAATGTGGCTTTTGGCGTGATGAGCGGTCCCAATCTCGCCAAAGAAATCATGAATAATATGCCGTCTGCCACCGTGATTGCCAGCCAATCTGCAGCGCTACGGCTTGCCGTGCAGACAGCACTGCACAGTGCGTTTTTTCGCGTGTTTGCCAGTGATGATTTAATTGGCGTGGAGCTTGGCGGTGCGCTCAAAAATATTTATGCCATCGCCATGGGCATGGCGGCTGCCTATGACATCGGAGAAAACACCAAAGCCATGATTTTAACCCGCGCATTGGCTGAGATGAGCCGATTTGGCGTCCAAGCCGGGGCTAATCCGCTGACCTTTTTGGGGTTGTCGGGCGTGGGTGATTTGTATGCAACTTGCTCATCGACCTTAAGCCGTAACTACCAGATTGGTAATATGCTTGGGCGTGGCATGAGCCTTGACCAAGCCATCAAAAAACTGGGGCAAACCGCTGAAGGGATTAATACTATCCAGCAGGTGAATGAAAAAGCCATGAAAGAGGGTATTTATATGCCGATTACTCATGCCTTGCACGATATTATCTATGAAGACAAAGCGCCGCTTGGGGTTGCGTTAAACTTGATGGAAGCAGGATTTAGAAGTGATGTGGAATTTGTCATGCCGCATCAAATGCAGCCAAAGCATAACTGACAAACATAACTTTAAATATTTTTAGGTAAATACATGCAATTAATTTTAGTTCGTCATGGCGATGCAGGCGCTTATACCCTGCCAGACCATGAAAGAAATTTATCAGCACTGGGTCAAGCCCAAGCTTCACAGACCGCAAAGTGGCTTGCCGAAAACTTTGAGCCCGATCATTTTATCGTCAGTCCTTACAACCGCGCCCAGCAAACCCTTGCGCAAATCCAGCAATTTTTTCCCCATGTGCCTGTGACCACGTATGAGGGCATCACCCCTGATAACGATGCAGACATCGCCGTGGATGCGCTAGGCGAATTGGTTGGCGACTGCATGGTGGTGGTTTGTCATATGAATATCATTGCTAAAATCGCCCATATTCTCACGGATGAACCCCTAGAGGGTTTTGCGCTGGCTGAAGCGCGTGTATATGATATGGGTATATTGGCACCGAGTCTTGCCGCTGAGATCAAACGCTTTGTTCCCACCTGTTAGGTGATTTAATTTGTCAATTTTGTGTAGGACACTTCTGTGATTCATATTTGGTTGCCAACTCAGCATGCTGCCTTACGTTTATGGCAACAAACCACCCAGACTTGGCAAACGGCTGACAATTGGCAAACGCTTGCGACCCTTGCCAACCTACAAACCACGCAATCAGCCAAGCTGCAAGCCTGTCTCTATTTTCCTAGTGTCAATTTATTAACCATCCAGCCTACGCTTACAGCAAGCCAGCTCAACGCTCTGGGCGACACCGGCAGACGCTATTTATTTGAAGATATCAGCATTGGGTCAGTAGATGATTTACAAGTCAAAATCCAGCCGGCGGTCAGCAATAGCGAGTTACCTGCATTATTTGGGCTTCATGCTGCCGATATTCATTCATGGATCAATGCTGCCTCGTTGGCGGGTATTGAGATAATCGCTTTACTGCCAGATTTTTTATTGCTGCCGACCATAGATACTAGAATTGATACTAGCATAAATACGAGGGATACAGAGACGAGAGCCACGCCTATCACAAGCGCGGTGTATTACCAAGATGCAGATACCCAGTTATTAAAACTACATACTTATCACGGCATGGCAGTTAGTTTTTTACCGTTGGTACTCACCAAATTACCCATGCTAGAAACGCTATATTTAACGGGTTTTCACGATAAAACCGTTGCCCAGCAACTAGCCAGTATGCCTAATCTATCCATAGAATCGTCTGAGTTGCTGCCTATCCCAATCAAAGACCCGGTCAGACATTTTTTTAACTTTGCCACAATCAAAGGTAAAACCACGCTTGCGCCTTATGCCAAAGTCATCGCCTTAGTCACTGTTTGTGCGCTGCTGACAGCCTTTGTGGTCGATGCGCTTCGTTGGTATTATTATAACCAAGCACAAAAACAAGCCGCCACCTTGCTAGCTCAGCAATATGCCCAGTGGTTTCCCAATGAGCCGCTTAGTAGCAAACTTACGCTACAACGACAGTTATCTGGCAAATTAACCACCCAACAATCAGCCACGCCAAGCGTACTTCAGACATTGTCGTCGATACAGCCGGTATTGCAGCAATACCAACTGACTGCCAAGCAGCTTAATTTTCAAAATAATCACTTACAACTGCAGCTTTTATCATCAAGCGCCGACTCGTTAAACAAAGCCGTCAATGACATGGTAAACAAAGGGATTAAAGCCAAGCTAGGGTCTGTCGATGCTGCGATGCCCGCTGCGATGTCTTCCAATACTGCCAGTGCGGTTTCCAGTGCAGGGGCGCCAACTTCTGCTGGCAGTGCCCTTGCCATGATAGATATTGAATTGGCAGACTAAACCTACGACTGAGATGAATTTATGAAACCGCACGCCTCACTGAGCCAATCCCTGCAAAAACTAACCACGCCTTTGGGTCATGCCTTTCAAAATTTATCACGTCGTGATCAGATTGCGCTGCTGATATTGGCAATGTTCTTGCTTTTTTTTGTGGTCGGTGTCGGTGGTTGGACGCTACACAGCAAAGCCAACCTGGCACAAAAAAAATACGATGACACCATGGCAGATGTGTTTTGGCTACGCAGTCAAGCAGGCAACATCAATCCCAACCAAACCCAACAAGTCAATCAAGCCGATGCTATCAAACAAATACTCACCCAATCAGGTATTATCAATGCGCAAGTGGTCGAGAATGGCAGTACTATCCAAGTTGCTTTTAGTCACGCGCAGGCCAGCGTAATCACCAATATATTTAATCAGTTTCAACAACAAGGTATTCGCATCCAGCAACTACAAATCAACCAGCCAGACCTCGATAAGCTTGAAGTACAATCTGTCTTATCTATTAACTAATAGTAAAAGTAAGTAATAGTAAGACCATAAAAAACGATGCACTTGGCATCGTTGTTTTGGCGCATGGGGGCGCATTGGGTGATTATTTTTGCACCCACTGACGAATTTTATCACGCTCTGCTGGCGTGGCTCTCAACCATAACTGCATAAATTGATCGAGATTATCCGATGAACTGACTGTTGTCACAGGTTGATTGCCAGATTGATTACTAGGTTGATTGATAGCGGGAATCGCGCCCCCTGATTGTCCTAAGGCATTGATGGTTTGCTGATTGGCTTCAACCGCTTTTGAGCTACCACCAAACACACCGCCTAACGCATTACCCAACCCACTAAAAATGCTTGAACTGCTGCTGGATGTGGCTTGCTGACTTGCAATAACTTGCTTGCCTTGCAGCACCGCTAGTGTGGGTTGTTTGACATATTCTTTGGCGGCATTATAGTCCTCTGGTTGACCTAGCATATCCAAAACATACGTTTGATTGTCGGCAAGCTCTACTGGAACGCTAATATTGCTTGAACGTAACACATCGTGATTGTCACCGCGCAGCTCGTACAACCGATTGTACTTGGCAGTAATCACATGTTTGCCTGGCTCAAGTTTGTAGGTTTTTTGCGGTTTTGAAAGCAAGCCGTTTTTGACTTCTTGACCATTAATGGCAGTCACCACGGTATTATCAGCAACATTCAAGGTGACTTGGGCAAATGTTTGTGTGGTTGCGAACACGCCCGCAGTCAACACGGCAGCCGTCCATAAGTACTGTTTATTCATAGGATATCCTGTTGTTTTACATCAAACTGTTGATGGATTCTAACCCATTTATCACGCAATTCCTATGACAAACCCGGTCAAAAATCTAAAAAATTTTCATTTTCTGCAATTTCATCAAAATCCGCCAATTCAAAATTGAGCGTTAAATTATCAATGATATTCATCGCATCTTGAATTTTGGCTTTGCTCACTTTGTTTAATGGGGTGCGTTCCATGTTGGAAAATAATGGCTGCAATTCGTTTAACACTGCCAACATCGCGCCGATGCGGTGTGGACCTTCGTTGAGCAAATAGTCAATAATGCGCGGGTCAAAGTGCCAATGACGACGGCGTAATACCGATTCCAAAATCAGCTGTCTATCAAGCCTATCACTGCCCGTTGGCAACTGAAAAGTTGCGGCTCGCGCAAGCCTTGATAGCAAATCTCGCAGCTCAAAATTTAACGCCTTGACTGGCAACCGACTGGCAAAAATAATTTTATTACCGTATTCTTGCGATAAATTAATCAGATGAAAAACTGCTTCTTGCCATTCAGGATGACCTTGAATTGCATCCATATCATCAAGCGCAATCACTGTGGTATTCTCTAGCGATGACAACACCATGGCATCCATATTGGCGTTTATGAGCTCACGCAGCGACAGATAAATAACAGATTGGTCGATATCACGGAAGGATTCGCAGATAGCGTTGAGTAGATGGGTTTTACCTGTATCGCGCTCGCCGTATAGATATAGCTGCGTCAATAGCCCTACATGCATTTGGCGCACCACATCGATGATGGATACCCAGCCTGGACCACTAAAGTCACTGATACTCGCGGACTGCTTGATATTTAAGTTTAGACTTAATTGTTCCGACATTCATGCACTCGCAATCGGTAAGATATCGCTTTTTGAAAATAAATCATAAACCACTGTACATATAACACATAGTGCTGCCCAGTTCGCCGCCCTATCTTTAAAAGTTTAAAAGCAAAAAATAAAGCGTCTAACTAAATTTTGACTATTATAACCTAAATTTATGAAATAGCTACTCACGCGCCTTTTGCCCCGTGTTGGGTTATTTCAAATTTACTTACCTTTCTTATTTACCTTTTAAAACACTCAAGACAAAAACAGTCAGTAACATTATAGCGCTGAATGCGATGATATAACCAAAGATTGTACATGTCTTATCATTTTAGTAGTATATTTGATTATCTTTGTAATGGAGACCCCTATGTCTTTTGTTAACCAATGGCGTGATGCGAATTTTTTTAGACCATTACATATCACTTTGAGCACCTTGAGCGCTATGGGGCTAGGCTTGGGACTTGCCGCCTGCCAACCCACCCCTGAGACAAATACCCGAGCGAGCGACACTGCCCCTTCAACCGCTAATGTACCTGAAGTCATCATTGCACAAACCCCAGCCAGTATCCCACCTGCTACAGTCGGGTTAAAACGCATGGATTTTCCGGTGTATTTGGCAGGTGTGCCAAGCCTACTGCATCCGATTATTCCGTCAGTGCCCATCAATCGCAAAGCTGAAAGCGATGCCAGTGATGCTAAAAAATCACCCGTCAGCTACTTTCAAGAAGTTGCGCCCTATGATTTTCAAAGCAGTGTTTACAATATTGTGTTTGAAGGGTTAAAAACCGGGCAAGTACACCGGCTGTTTCCACACGATAACTTTGTGATAAGAGCGGTGCACACGCCCTTGGTAGATTTAAGCCAAGATGACAAAACTGCGCAGAAAAAAGCTGCCATCCCGCAAACTGCGCCTACCCAACCGCAAGCCGCTAAAGAAGCAACCAACCCATTGGCAGTCAAAGTCGGCAATACTTTACTGCTGGGCTATTTTATCTATGAAGTCAAAGAGATAGCTGATGATAATGACAATAAAACCAATCTTGATCAGCAGCTTACCTTGTATTTAAGTGATTTAAATGGCAAAAATTTATTGAAACTCACGCCCAATAATCAATATTTTAAACATTATAAATGGCTGCCTGAGAGCAAGCGTTTTTACTTCTCAACCCAAGCCGATACCAACGGCGATCGGGTGATTGATGAGAATGATAAATACTTCTATTATTTCATCGATTTTGCCAAAAACGCGCAAATAGTCACGGCGTATGATTTTAGTAAGCCAAAAGCATAAACCTTTGGTCAAATAATCCATTAAGCGCGTTTGAGACGTAACGCATTAAGCACTACAAATAGTGAGCTCAATGACATACCAATCGCAGCCAACCAAGGCGGCACATAACCTAACGCAGCGGGTATCAGTACGATAAAGTTATACCCGAGCGCCCATTTGAAGTTTTGGGCAATAATGCGATCGGTCTTGAACGCCACCTCACGTGCTTTTGCCACGGCTTGGATTTGACCATTGAGCACTAAAGAGTCACTGGAGACTTGCGCCAAATCTGCCGCACCCGCCATAGCAGTTGAGATATTGGCAGCGGCAAGTACCGGCGCATCGTTCACCCCATCACCGACCATTTGCACGATGTGTCCTTGCTGCTGCAGCGCTTTTAAATGTTGTACCTTATCATTTGGGGTAAGACCTTTATAAACCGTGTCAATACCAAGCTCGCGCGCTACCTCAAACGCCTGAGCACTTGGGTCACCGGTGAGCATCAACACCTGCGCGCCTTGTTCTTTGAGATGTTTAATGGTAGCTAAAGCGCCTTCACGGACTTTATCATGAAAATAAAAATGCGCCAGTGGTTGCCATTTTTTGCTTAGGCTATCTTGTCTCGATAAGGTCACACTGGTACTGGCTTGGTGTTTGCTCAAATTTGGCAGTAATCCATCGTCTAATCCTGATGAAGCCGCAAAACCGTAATGACCTAAACGGTAACTTAGCCCATCAATCGTAGCTTGCAGACCGCCCCCCGGAATATGTACCAAATCGCTGGTAGCGGGCAAATGCATTTGCCGAGTCATTGTCAATAACGCATGTGCAATAGGGTGACGACTACCCACTTCAAGGCTCGCTGCAATACTTAAAAAATGGTTTTTTATCTCGTCTTCGCTTTTGGCGTCATCTTCAGTAAAATCCACTGACGGATTTTGTTTAACACCATATGGTACATCCAGGGTTTCAATCGCCATCAAATTGGGTTGACCGTACGTCAATGTACCAGTTTTATCAAACGCTACATGGGTGACTTCAGCGAGTGTGGTAATGGTATGCCCCCGCGTCGCTAAAAACCCTAGGCTTGCTAGTCGATTGGTAGAAACGGTTAATGCAATGGGCGTGGCCAATGACAAGGCACAGGGACAAGTAGCGACCAATACGGCAACCGTTGCCCAAATGGCATGACTCGGCTCGATAAAATACCAGGCCAAAAACACCATACTGGCAATCACCAGTACCCGCGCGACAAACCAGCGTGCCAGTTTGTCTGCTTTTAAGGCGATTTGCGGCTTTTCACTGAGCGAGCGATTCACTAGCCTGTCAATCACGCCCATTTGGCTATCATTGGGTAATGTAGTGATTTGCATCACAAACGGCTGACTGTCATTTTGGCTACCGCCCACAATGCTATCGCCCAAGCGTTTGATGATTAAGTCACTCTCCCCGGTCAATAAACTTTCCGACACCGTGGCACTATCCGACAGCAAAATACCATCACTGATGATACTGCTACCGGCATCAATGCGGACAATATCACCCACTTTTAGCGACTGCGCCGAAACCATTTGCTCATTATCACCCCTATTAGCAGGGTCTAAACTAAGTGACTGATAAAAAAGGTCTTTATATTGACTGGCATAGAGCGTCACTTGTGAAGCATCCATATTCTCTAGCGCTAACGGCGATTCATGACCCAGCTTTGCGACCAACACAGGTTCGACGACCACCAAATCATTAGCTAAATTGGCAGCTTTTAGCCTGGCATTGTGCTCGACAAATTTGCCCGCCAATAAGAAAAATATCAGCATACTAACCGAGTCATAATAGGTCTCGCCCGTGTTGGTCAATGTCGCATATAAACTTGCCAAAAAGGTAATAACAATGGCGATACTAATCGGCACATCCATATTGACTTGGCGGGCTTTAATCGCTGACCACGCCGATTGAAAAAATGGCAACCCTGCAATCAAAAACACAGGAATACTAACAAACAGCGATACCCAGCGTAAAAATTGCCGATCGTTGACGCCGATACCTGAATATTCCCCAAAATATAGCGCCACTGCGAACATCATCGCTTGCATAGCACCCAATGCCGCAATGCCCAATTGAAACAACATACGGCGATTATCTCGCTTAAGCATCGCCTCATGGGTATCTTGCCGATAGGGTTTGGCATCATACCCAATGGCTTGCACATTTGCCAAAATTTGGCTAATCGGCAGTTTTTTCTCATCCCATACCACGCGCATCCGTTGATTGGTGAGGTTGACTTGGCAAGTGTCCATGCCATCAAGCCGATACAACTGGGTTTCAATCAGCCAACTACAGGCAGCACAGCGCAAATTGCTGATTGACAGCTCAGCAACGCTGTGCCCTTGCTGATGGTAAATAAATTGCGATTTGATATCATCGTGGTCATATGCTTGCAGCTGATATAACGAATCAGGGAGACTGGCGGTACGATTGATTTCACTGCGGTCAAGATAGTATTGCTCAAGCCCCGCCTCGATGATACTTTGCGAAGCAAGCTGACAGCCCATACAGCACATCGCCCGATCTTCACCCAATACATGGGTAAAAAATGGCGGGCTTGGCAGCGGGTCGCCACAATGAAAACAATGCCCTTCTGCTGGCAACACCAGCTCCACATCTTGATATGTGGTAGTAAATTTGCTATCCGCTTCAACAAGCATACGGCTAGGCACATCGGTTACAACCGACCGGTCAATATCCGATTGTTTTGCCCCAAATTGGCTATTGTTTGGCATCATCAAATCCCCTAGGGCAAAAACCCTAACTCACCCAAAAATGACTGTTATTGTACTCCAAAACGGTCTATTAAAGTTCAAAAATCCTGTATAAACGTGGCAAAATAGCACGATGTTGACATTGTATTTTGGCGTATTTTGGGTCATGATAAAGCACTTTTTTATACCCTTGATCGTGACGCATTTTTGTATGAATTCAACCGTTATCTCTGCCGCTAAAAATCGCCTAAACTCGCCTAAATTCCAGCATGGCTCAAACCAACAAGGGATGTTTATCCTGAGTTTTATCTTTGTGGTGGCAGTATTGGTCGGCTTGGTCTTGCTTGGGTTATATTTGGTGCGCCAAGATAATGTCATCACCCAAAAATTTGAGGGCAAACGCTGGAATATCCCTGCAAAAGTCTACTCGCAACCATTAACGTTAACGGTAGGTAATCCCCTTAGCGATGATGAATTGGAAAATTGGTTAAACTTACTCACCTATGCCCCTGACAAAAACTATGACAATGCCGGGACTTATACCAAAAAAAATGGCGAGTACTATATTCATACCCGCGAATTTAAATTTGCCGCCAACGATACTGAGCCATCGCAAATTATTAAGGTCACGCTCAAAGATAACCAAATTGAAAAACTACAAAGTACCCGTCCCAATCCATCGGGTGTGGCGCGGGTTGAGCCCATTTTTATTGGCGGTATCTATCCAGACAACAATGAAGATCGCATCGTTTTAACCATCAATGATTATCCGCAGCCATTAATTGATGCGCTGGTGGCAACAGAAGACCGCAGTTTTTATCAGCATCACGGCGTGTCTATCCGCGGGATAGGACGTGCGATTTATAGCAATTTTATGGGCGGTTCACGCCAAGGCGGCTCCACCATCACCCAGCAACTGGTTAAAAACTTCTATCTCAACTCAGACCGCACTATCAAACGTAAAGCCAATGAAGCGGTGATGGCGATTTTGCTGGAAATGCATTACACCAAAAGTGAGATTTTGCAAGCCTATATGAATGAGATTAACTTAGGTCAAAATGGCAATCACTCCATTAACGGGTTTGGGCTTGCCTCGCAGTTTTACTTTAACCGCCCCCTAAAAGAGCTTCGACTCGACCAAATGGCGATGCTCGTAGGGCTTGCCAAAGGTCCTACCCAGTACAATCCGCTACGCTACCCCGATGCTGCCCTAAAACGCCGTAACGTGGTGCTGAGTAATATGCTGATAACCGGTAAAATCAGCCAACAACAATATGATGAAGCGGTGCAGCAGCCACTGAGCATTTCTTACAATCCTGTGATTGGTAAAACGCGTTTTCCTGACTATCTAGACGTGGTCAAACGAGAACTTACCCGTACCTATGATGCCAACGATCTCAAAAACGAAGGCTTAAGAATATTTACCAGTTTTGACCCAAATGTTCAAAAAACCGCTACCAGCGCGGTCATTCAAAGCGTCAATCAGTTAAAAAAAAGTAATCCCAAACAGCTCACTAATTTGCAAGCTGCCCTAGTCAGCGCCAATCCCAACAACGGTGAACTGCTCGCTGTGGTGGGAAGTAGTCGTGATTTTACCGGTTTTAATCGCGCCGTCGATGCCAAGCGCCAAGTTGGCTCTTTACTCAAACCGATTATTTACTTAACCGCATTTGAGCAGGGTCGTTACAATTTATCAAGCAGTGTCGATGACAGCCCAATTGTGCTAAAAATGACCGATGGTAAGACATGGACACCCAGCAATTACGGTGGCGGCAGTCACGGTATTATCCCCCTCACCAGTGCTTTAGCCAATTCCTATAACCAAGCCGCGGTGCGTGTGGGCATGGAAGTCGGTATTCCCAATTTTTTAAATCAATTATACCGTATGGGTATCAGTAGTCCATTGCCTAATTATCCATCTACCTTGCTTGGCGCGGTGAATCTATCACCCATGGATATGTTGGGGATTTATCAAGTGCTGGCAACAGGTGGCTTGCGTCATGAAATTCATACCATTCGCACGATTATTGATGACCAAGGACGAGTGGTTCAGGGCTTGGAACAAAAAAATCAGCAAGTCATCAACCCCACGGCTGCCTATCTCACCAATTATGCGATGCAGCAGGTCATCAAGCAAGGTACCGCCAAAGCGGCGCTAGCGCTCGGTGACAATCTCAATCTTGCAGGTAAAACAGGGACTACCAATGATTATCGCGATGCGTGGTTTGCAGGCTATAGTGGCAATGTGGTCAGCGTTGTTTGGGTTGGTTTAGATGACAATAAACCCACAGGCTTAAGTGGCGGTAATGGCGCTTTGCCGATGTGGATGAATTTTATGAAGCAGCAAAAGCTTACCCCGGTTAATCTCATCGCGCCAGGCAATATCGAATGGCTATGGATGGAAAACGGCAAATCACAATTATCCAATGAAAAATGTCCAAATGCTATCTATGTACCTGTTGATACCGACAATCTACCGCAAGATAGTAGTGAATGTGCGGTGCAAATTTATCAACGTGAGCAAGAAGCTAGATTTGCGGCACAGCAACAACAGGCAATGAGTGACTTTGGACAAAGCCAACAACAGCGCTATGATAATATTGAGCGCAGACAAACCGATGAAGATGCCATTGGCAATAACCCACCTGCAGCCAATCGCTACCAAAATGAGGCGACTAATACGGGGAATATGCAGACCAACCCCAATACCCCTAATACCCCCAATAACGGCGGCGACCCGACCCATACCAACCAACCACTCAATGCGGCGCCGCGCTCGCAGTCTTGGTTAGAAAAATCGGTCAAAGAAATGTTTTAGAGACGATAACAGGCGAACCTTCTTATTTGTCCTTACCCTTACCGCTAGGTGTTTTGGCTTGGGTGCGCCAAGCAATAACATGGGCGTTTTCATTTTTGAGTCACATCGCATTTTTGGCTGAATGCGTTTATACTACCCAGCCAGCACGCTCGCCTTTTATTGTTTCATTATTTTATTTTTTCATTATTTTATTTGTTATTTTTAAGGACTGTTTATGCCTTGGCAGCAATTACATATTCAATGCGAAAAATCGCAAGCCGAACTGGCGGAAACCTTGATGCTAGAAGCCAATGCGCTCAGTATTAGTTTAGACGATGCGGGTGACCAACCGTTATTTGAACCATTGCCAGGGGAATCGCCACTGTGGGATGATGTGATTGTGACTGGTCTATTTGATGGCGACTGTAATCTGGAAACTGTGAGTCAAGATATCGCCAATGATGTGGTGGCGACGCGAGTTTGGACCAGCCGAGTGGATGACAAAGATTGGGAACGTGAGTGGATGAAGAACTACCATCCCATTGAATGTGCCAATGGACTTTGGATTGTGCCCAAATGGATGTCACCCCCTAACCCCAATGCAATTAACATCATTATGGATCCAGGCTTGGCATTTGGCACAGGTTATCATGCGACCACCCGTCTTTGTATCGATTGGCTGACAGAACAACCGCTGCAAGATAAAGTGGTGATTGACTATGGGTGCGGCTCAGGTATTTTGGGCATTGCGGCACTTTTGCTCGGGGCAAAACAGGTGTATGCGGTCGATATTGACCCCCAAGCGGTATTAGCCACCCATCAAAATGCCGAGCGCAACAAGGTAGCCGATCAGCTTCAGGCATTTTTACCCGAACAATTTAGTGACTATTGTAAAGAGCAGGCTATTTTGCCCGTGGACTTGATAACCGCAAATATTTTAGCCAAACCGCTAATGAGCCTTGCCCCTTATTTTGCCACATTATTGAAATCTCAAGGTAGCATTGTGTTGGCAGGTCTGATTGAAAACCAAGTGGAAGATGTAAAAGCTGCCTATCAGCCTTATTTTGAGATGGATGGCGAATTTACCTTTAGCGCGCAAGAAGATAGACATTGGCATCGCCTCTCGGGTTTTCGCCGTGATTAGGACAAGTCGCGATTGGTATAAAAAGCCTTACAAGGCGGTAAGGTTTTCTTTTCCCCGTCAAAGCCTAGTAATAGCCTAACAACATAGCTAGTAACTTCCCTAGCAGCCTAGTGAATATAAATTCTAGGAAATTTGTTGACTTTATTTTTTATTCGTCATTAAATGATTTAACACACGACATTATTAAAAATCAAAGACGCAAACTAAAAATGCTAAAAGGGAAGTGATGTTGCGATGAATTTGTACAATGCCAAATGCCCAAACTGCCAACATGCATTTAAAATCAACGATGAACAGTTAGCCGTTAAAAATGGGTACGTTCGTTGTTCCTATTGCAAAACCATTTTCTCCGCCGCCGACCAGCTAGAACAACAAAAAATTACTAACAACAATCCGCCGGCAAGTCCAAACCATCAGACGTCCTCGGCGCTCATCGATGATAAATCTGAGGAGATTTTATTTGACGATGAGTCAGGTATTGATGAAGCCGGCAATCTCATTGTCGATGAACCAGTTAAACCCATCTCACCCTATCCCTTGTCACAATCTCATACAAAATCAGCCTATGCTAAATCAAACAGCACCATAGATGACTTAGAAATTATAGACAATTTTGACCAACTGCCCATAGCCAAAAATACCAACCCCAAAGTATTGATTGGCGATGAGGACGCCGTTGAAGCGATAGACCTCGCCCAAGATAACGAGACGTTAGGCGATGAGCAGGCTTGGCTGCTAAGTTTAATGGCACAAGCGGATGACAACGAAGCAGCGGACGACACAGCCGGCGCCAAGCGAGGCATGGATGGGGTGTTTAACACAGATATTTTTGACCAAATTCCGATTGATACTCGTAGTGAGCAACAAGCAGATTTGTTAGCCTATCAACAAAAGATTGATGAACGCTTGTCACAACAAGTTTCCTCGCAGCAATTGGCGAATGCAAAAATTTTTAATATGCGCATTATTTGGGGATTAGGTAGCTTATTATTAGTCTTTTTGTTAGCCGCGCAATATATTATTTTTAACATCGACACCCTAATCACTTCAAAAACAAACGCGGCCGTGCTCTCAAATATTTGCCATAAAATCCCTGCCTGTCAATTGCCTATCGCTGATACGGGTCTTATTGATGTGCAGATGCTAGCGCTTGCCCATTCATCCAAACTAGCGGGGCAGACTGACTTGGTATTTACTCTGACCAATACCACGGATAATAATATTGTCTATCCGAGTGTTAAGGTTTCGCTGCGCAGTGGCAATACCATACTTGCGCAAACCCTACTCACCCCTAGCCATTATTTGGAAGCCGGTAACAACTATTTGATGCCGCATCAAATAAAACCCGTCAAATTGCGTATTGACTTTCCAAAAACCAAAGTTCAAGCCGCTAATATTGAGCTGATTTATTAAATTTTTTTGGCTTCATTCAATTGAGCTTCTTTTTAGCTTCATTCCAATATTGATACACCAAGCCTCCAGTATCTAGTATTTATCGCAGAATTTTACATATTGTAAACAACTTAAGCTTGCTATCAGTTTCATAATTGTTTTAGTATAAGTACTAATAACTTTATTATTCGTCTTGATATTTAAGTTTTATTTAATCTGTTGACTAACGAATTATTCAATAAATTTGTAATCAAATTTAGTTTGAGAATCTGTTATGCCCAATTCTGTTGCTTTACAAAATCGCGCCAAGTATTCCAATATGTCAGATAGCCCATCTAATCCCTACACTACCCATACCCCATCGCAAACTTCTCCTAGCGCAAGCCTAGCTCATCACATTGAGCTTGTAGTGCGAGAGTACTTTGATAATTTAAAAGAACAACAACCGACCCAGCTTTATGAGCTTATGTTGTCACAATTTGAAAAACCGCTGATCAGTGTCGTCCTTGAACATACCCGCGGCAATCAAACCAAAACCGCCGAGATTTTGGGAGTTAATCGCGGCACATTGCGTAAAAAACTCAAAACCCACCAATTATTATAATTGATAAAAATACCCGCTTTTTTATGATAAGATATCGCCATATTTTGGGATTAATAGAGTCGGGGTATGAAAGCCAATCAGTCAGTTCGTCATAACTGACTTTTTGTTTTTTCTGCACCCAGTATTTTTTTGTCAACGAGTCGAGTCAATTATGAATCAAGCTTATGCATTGCTCTCTGTTTCTGATAAATCGGGTATTGTGGATTTTGCCAAAGGTCTAATCACCCACGGTTTTCGTCTACTATCAACAGGCGGCACCTACAAACTACTCAAACAACATGACTTAGCAGTGACTGAAGTCGCAGAATACACAGGTTTTGCAGAGATGATGGATGGTCGGGTAAAAACCCTGCATCCAAAAATTCATGGCGGTATTTTAGGTCGCCGCGGCACTGATGATGCCATTATGCAAGAGCATGGCATCGACCGCATTGACATGGTCGTTGTCAATTTATATCCATTCGCCCAAACCGTTGCCAACCCAAATGTCACCAAAGAAGACGCCATCGAAAACATTGATATTGGTGGACCTACCATGGTGCGTGCCGCGGCAAAAAATCATGACCATGTCAGCATTGTGACAAGCCCCAACGATTATGCAGCAATCTTGGGTGAGCTAACAGCAAACGGCCGCATCAGTGATACCACCCGATTTGACTTAGCGGTAAAAGCATTTGAGCATACCGCACATTATGATGGTATGATTGCCAACTTTTTAGGCAACCGCCTGCAAAGCTTTGAATCGGCAGACCAATTCCCGCGTACTTTTAACGTACAAATGGACAAAGCGCAAGACTTACGCTATGGTGAAAACCCGCATCAACAAGCCGCTTTTTATGTCGAAAAAGCGCAGGTAAATGGTCAAAAAGAAGCCAGTATTGCCACTGCCAAGCAATTACAAGGTAAAGAACTATCTTACAATAACATCGCAGATACCGATGCGGCGTTAGAATGCGTGAAATCGTTTGATATGCCTGCGTGTGTCATCGTTAAACACGCCAATCCTTGTGGTGTGGCCGTGGATGCCGACTTAACCCATGCTTATCAAAAAGCCTTTGCCACTGACCCAGAATCTGCGTTTGGCGGTATCATTGCCTTTAACCGTGAATTAGATATCAAAACAGCAAAAGCGATTGTGGATCAGCAATTTGTTGAAGTCATCATCGCCCCAAGCGTTGCCGACGGTGTGCTCGATGTCACATCTGCCAAGAAAAATGTGCGCGTGTTAGTCTGCGGTGAATTACCAAACCCAAGTGAGCGCCAAGCCCAGTTTGATTTCAAACGCGTCACCGGTGGTTTATTGGTGCAAGCGCAAGATTTGGGCTTAGTTACTTTAGATGATTTAAAAGTGGTGACAAAAGTACAGCCGACTCAGCAACAATTCGATGATTTGCTATTTACTTGGCAAGTCGCCAAATATGTGAAATCCAATGCGATTGTGTATGCCAAAGATGGGCGTACCATTGGGGTAGGCGCAGGGCAAATGAGCCGTGTCAACTCAGCCCGTATTGCCGCGATTAAAGCTGAGCACGCTGGTCTATCGCCTGTGGGTGCGGTGATGGCATCAGATGCCTTCTTCCCATTCCGTGATGGTATTGACAATGCCGCAGCAGTGGGGATTAAGGCGATTATCCAGCCAGGTGGCTCAATGCGCGATGATGAAACCATCGCCGCAGCCGATGAGCATGGGATTGCGATGGTGTTCACCGGTATGCGTCATTTCAGACATTAATTTTTGTTAGGCATAAAAAAGGCGAAACTGATTAGGTTTCGCCTTTTTTAATTGATAATTTTTTTTATAGCTCTGCTAAGGTTTATAGTTTAGCTAAGGTTTGGCAAATATCGAGCATGCGATTGGCATAGCCCCATTCATTGTCATACCAAGCAAACACTTTAAATTGCCGCCCCACACTCATGGTCTGTAAGCTATCAATCACCAATGAATGCGCATCATGGATAAAGTCACTGGACACCAATGGCTCATCGCTGTAATCCATGATACCCAATAAATCTTGTTCACTGGCATGTTTTAACAGCTGATTGATAGCAGTAACATCCGTGGCTCTGTCAAAGGTAAATGTCACATCAATTGCCGCGACATCCATGGTCGGTACGCGGATAGAATACCCATTCACCTTGCCTGCCATATGCGGCATCACTCGATTGACCGCAGCGATACTACTTGATGTGGTTGGGATAATGTTATGCCCAGAAGCCCGTGCACGGCGCAAATCACGGTGGACTTGGTCAAGCACGGTTTGGTCAGCGGTCACCGCATGGATTTCGGTCATCATTGCTGATTCGATACCATAGGCATGATGCAATACATATAGTAAAGGTACGAGCGCTTGGGTGGTACACGACACGCTGGATAAAATTTTTTTATCACGGCTAAGCTCATGGTCATTGACGCCCACTACGATACTGGCATCTACATGATCAAACGGAGCAGCCCCAATCATCACCTGCTTGGCGCCCGCCATAATATGCTGCGACGCCTGTTCATAGCTGCGAAAATGACCCGTGCTCTCAAGCACCATGTCGATACCCAGTTTTTGCCAAGGTAATTTGCTGGCAATGGGCTGCTGTATCAATACAATTTTTTGCCGAAATTCTCCTTGGCTTAATAGCAAGAAATGCTGTTGTTTTTCCCCCAAATCTACTGTTTTTAATTCAATATGGATATCACTGACCGCAGATAATCGACCATGGGTACTGTCATATTTGAGTAGATGTAACAGGGTTGCTGGCTCAGCAATATCATTGATGGCGACGATATTTAACGGCTGTAATTGTAAAGGATTTTGACAAAACCGTTCGATATAAGCACGTAGCACGTTGCGCCCAATACGACCAAAGCCATTAATAGCAATGTTAAAAGGTTTGATGGTAGAAGCATTCAATCAGGGATATTCCTTACTAGACAAGTGCTCAATTGCCATGCGGTTTTAAAAACAACAAGGCAAGTTTCACATCATTATAAGAATAGGCGTTTCTTAATTCTTCGACAATCGCGCGAATTTTGATTTTGCCATCGTTATCTTTATCGCGTTTGTCATCACGTTTGGCTATTTTTTGATACGCCTTATTAATCGGCTGTAACCATTCGTCATGAGGTTGTAGATGCGCGATGTTGGCGCGGGGAAAATGCTCAGCAATTTTCTCGATATGTCCCATCACGGTTGATTGGGCGAGATTACGGGCTTGCGCAATTTCTGCAATGGTCAAACTTTCATCCAACAAGGCTTTAGTTTCCAGCACCGTGGGGGTGATAACGCCTGCCGCATCATCCGCCAAAGATTGCAGCTGCTGTACAGCATGGCGACGTTTTTCAATCAGTTTTTGCTGTTGTTTGGCGCGATTTTCATACGCAGCGATTTTTTCTTTATCCAGCGTACCCCGGCATTGAATGATAAATTCACGATGAAGGTCATTGAGCTGTTTTTTACTGCGCGTCAAAAATTCACATTCTTGCTCTGCACTGATCGCTTGAAATCGCTGGTCAGCCCCGCGCGCTAAGGGATCAAGCTGTAAGCTTAATTCATTGACGCCCAGTAATTGTAGTCCAGATAGCTGCTTTAACCGTGATAAAGCCACATAGCCCTGCCCTTTTTCAAAGGTTTTCGACAAATCCACTTCTGCCGCATCCAGCGTCATGCCTTGGCTTTTGTGAATGGTAATCGCCCACGCTAGCGTCAAGGGGATGTGGTAATAGGCAGCCAGTATTTCGCCCTCTTCATCATCAATACGCCATGAATCATATTCAGCGATGACTTTGCGGCCGTCATTGAGCTCAACCAAGGGGTACAGTAACTCCGATAGTTTGTCATCAGCCGTGTCTGTCGCGGCGGTATCATCCTCATCCCTATCCTCATCCCTGGGGTGAGTTTGTTGTGATTGACCGCCATTGACTTCATCGAGCAAGTCTGCCATATCGGCTTGTTGTTCTTGTTCGATGGCATCGAGCAAGGCACTTGCATCTGCTGCCAGCGCTTGTTCACCGAGCGGCTCAGATAGGTGATTGTCTGATGGGCTATTGTCTGATGGGCTGTTTTTTGATGCGCTATCGTCTGTTTGTTTATTTGGTTGTTTAAGGGTGGTGGCAACAAAATCAACTACTTTGCCCATGGTGCCATTTGAGACATTAAGCTCGGCGTTGTTTTTGATAAACATCACTTTTGCGCCAAGTTTGAGCACCAGTTCTGGGGTATTGCGTACGGATTTTTTTAGCGTTTCTACCAGCTTTTCATCGCCTTCTCCCCAAGCGCGAAAAGTATGCGCCGGTGTGGTAATTTTGCCAAGTTCCTGCTCATTGATAGCTTGTACATTAACATTGTGGGTAAACAGTCGGGTACGGTTATCGGCTAACACATGCTCAGCCGTGGCGGTCAAAGCAGGCATGATATGGGGGGTAAACTGCTGGCTACGAATTTGATTTAAAATTGCAGTCAAATCCAAACCATAATAGGTGTTACCTGCCACTGCTGTTTTGTCAGTTTTTTGGCGGTGCTGCTCAGATAAATAGCAAATTTGAAAATCTGCATCCAGCCAAGCTTGCGCCATAAAGGCAAATTTATCGCGGTTGCTCTCATGGGGCTCACCAATCGGCGGCAACTGAAAAAAATCCCCGGCGACCAATAGCTGTATCCCACCAAACGGCAGTGTGTTTTCTTTGATGGCTTGTAGCACTTGGTTAATCAGCTCAAATTGCTGTCGATGCAGCATTGAGATTTCATCAATCACCAATACCTTGGTGCGCTCAATGCGCTCCACAACCACCGTGCGTTTTTTGATGCGAGCGATGTCTTTGGCGGTTAGCTCGTTACTGATACCGATGCCCGCCCAGCTGTGAATGGTCATGCCGTTCATGTGGGTGGCAGCAATGCCTGTGCTTGCCGTCACCGCCACCGCCACATCCCTTGCGCGCAGATAATGCAAATACTGATTGATGGTATAGGTCTTGCCCGCCCCTGCTGAGCCTGTTAAAAACACATTTTTACCAGTTTTAAGGATATCAAGGGCGGTGGCTTGTTTCATTAGTTATACAAAGCTTTTGTAGATAAAAAAGAAGGGATTAAAAAAAACGAGTTAAAAATGAGCCTACTATAAAGGCAAAGCCGAGGAAAGGCAATGATTGACAGCGCCAAAATACGCCATCAAATGCTTCACCGGTTAGTCAATCATGGTTTTGATTTGCTTGAGACTTAAATAACCAATATGCAGCGCATCGTCAGGTAGCTGGTTTTTTTCATGCTCGGTTAATGGCTGAATGGTCAGTGCCACATCTTTTGGCAGTAAATCAGCCACACAGTGAATATCATCCAAGTCTAGTTGATGCTTATCATCTACATGACTGGTTGCCACGCCGCTTTTGGCGATATCGATATTATCAAATGTATAATCTTGATAAAATGCCGTTTTTTTAACTTGCGCCGTTGCTTTACCTAGCGTCTCGGCTACCACAAGTGTTTTATAATGGAACTCTTCAAATTGACCCGGTAGATAACCGCCTAAATTGACAAAATAAAGTTGTTTGCCCTGACTATCTAATTTGTTATCTACCCTATCATCTTCAAACCTGCTATCTGCAAGCGCTTTATCTTTTGACAATCCATCCTTTGAAAAGCTATCTGTCGACAACAAAATTTGATAATCACCCACCCGCTTCACTTCTCGCCATGCGTCTAAGTGCCAGTTGTTTTTGACTGCCGGCCAGTGCTGATTGACAGTCTCAATTGTTTCACTTAGGCTATTTGCAATCACAAACATCACATCATGCTGTTCAATGAGTCGTCCTTGGGGGCGCGCCCCGATTTTTAACATAAATAGTTTCATAGTTATACGCCCAAATGTGTCGCCATTAAAAATTAAAAACCCGCGAACTATCATAGATTTTTGTCACAGGTTTTTATCACCACAGGTTTTTATTATTTTATCTTACGGTTATTTTTTGACCATCGGCATTTTAGCGCTTTCTAACTTTGCCAAGGCATCTGGTAGTTTATCAATCGCGGTCGCTACCACCGCTTGTGCCGCTTGCGAGATGCCAAGCTTCTGCGCGATGGTCGGTTTTTGACGAGATTGAATGGCATACAATTCGCTATCTGTCATTTTTTCTAAGATATAACTGTCCGATGTTTGCAGGGCATCGACCAAATTGCGTGTTATCGCATCTTCACCGTACCAATGCTCACCGGTTGCCACTTGTTCAACATCCAAACTTGGACGGTATTTACGCACAAAGTCTTTAAATAGTTTGTGCGTTTCTTCCAGCTCTTGTTGGAATTTTTGTTTGTCTTCTTCGGTATTTTCACCAAAAACGGTTACCGTGCGTTTGTATTTACCTGCGGTAAATACTTCGACATCGATGTCATGTTTTTCTAATAAATCATGAAAATTGGGCACTTGTGCCACCACACCAATCGAGCCAACCACCGCAAATGGCGCCGCCAAAATTTTATCAGCCACACACGCCATCATATAGCCACCACTGGCGGCGACTTTATCAATACAGACCGTTAAATTTAGTCCTGCTTCTTTTATACGTGCCAACTGGGCAGCAGCGAGGCCATACGCGTGTACCATGCCACCTGAGGACTCAAGGCGCACAATGACTTCATCTTCAGGTTTTGCCACCGTCAATAGCGTGCTGATTTCTTCACGCAGTTGCTGTACTTCCGTGGCTTTTATATCGCCATGAAAATCCAGCACAAAACAATTTTTGTTGGCAGGTTTATTTTTGAATAGACCAAATTTTGAGGTTTTTTTGGGATTGTCTTTTTTCGTCAAGTCTGTAAATGCGCGGCTGATGAGTGATATTAACCCTTTATCATTCACCATTTGCAATTGTAATTGTTGTTTGCGCTGGGCTTTGACTTTATTTAAATGGGTGACTTTCATTTCAAGCGGATGTTTGGCATTTTGAAATAGCATAATAACTCTCTAATTAAGGAAAAAAATTCACACAATGGATTTTATATAGCGTTTATTTTGCTGTTTTCAATCGCTTATCCACACAATATTCGCGAAAAGTCTGTGACAGGCATGGCTAGTAGATATGCATGATAAACCGTGTTTCATATTGTGAAATTTGAGTAAACAAGGCATAATATTCGTTTATAAAAATTTTTGCTACTTCTTACATTACGAAAAATATTGGGATTGCTTCATTATGATGCGTACACACTATTGCGGGCTTGTCACCGAAAACTTAAACGACCAAACCATCACTATTTGCGGTTGGGTGCATCGTCGCCGTGACCACGGTGGGGTTATTTTCTTGGATATGCGTGACCGTGAAGGCCTACTGCAAGTGGTCATCGACCCAGATACCCCAGAAGCATTCGCTACAGCAGATAGCGCGCGTTCTGAATATGTGCTCAAAATTACCGGTCGTGTGCGTCAGCGTTATGCCGGTACTGAAAACAAAAACATGACCAGCGGTCAAGTGGAATTATTAGCGAAAGATATCGAAACAATCGCCACCTCTGAGACGCCGCCATTCCCCCTCAATGATGAGTTCACTAACGTTTCTGAAGAACTACGCCTAAAATATCGCTTTTTAGACATGCGCCGTCCAGAGATGCAAGAGCGTATGAAGTTTCGCGCCAAAGCTACTTCCACCATTCGCCGTTACCTAGATGACCAAGGTTTCTTGGATGTAGAAACCCCCATCTTGACCCGTGCCACCCCAGAAGGCGCGCGTGATTATTTGGTGCCTAGCCGCGTGTCAAACGGTGAATTTTATGCCCTACCACAGTCGCCTCAGCTATTTAAACAACTGCTGATGGTAGCGGGTTTCGACCGTTATTATCAAATTGCTAAATGTTTTCGTGATGAAGACTTACGTGCTGACCGCCAGCCAGAATTTACCCAAATCGATATCGAAACCTCATTCTTAAGTGATGAAGATATCATGAACATTGCCGAAGGATTAACAAAAGACTTGTTCAAAACCATGATGAACATTGAATTTGATACCTTCCCGCGTATGACATACGCTGAAGCGATGCGTGATTATGCGTCTGACAAACCAGACTTGCGTATTCCTATGAAGTTAATTGACGTGGCTGATATCATGCAGTCTGTGGAATTTAAAGTATTCTCAGCCCCTGCCCAAGACCCAAAAGGTCGTGTGGTGGCGCTTCGGGTACCACAGGGTAGCGACCTCACCCGTAAACAAATCGACGAATATACTAAATTTGTCGGCATTTATGGGGCAAAAGGTTTGGCTTATATCAAAGTCAACGATGTGAGCAACATCAACAACGGTGTCGATAAAGAATCAGGTCTACAATCGCCGATTATCAAAAACATGACCGATGAAGTATTAGTCGAGCTGATTAAACGTACTGAGGCGCAAACCGGTGATATCATCTTCTTTGGTGCGGATAAAGCCAAGGTCGTCAATGATGCCATGGGTGCGCTGCGTGTCAAATTGGGTCTAGACCTAAATATGCTAACCCAAGAATGGGCGCCGCTTTGGGTCGTGGATTTCCCGATGTTTGAAGAAACCGACAGTGGTGATGGGCTGGGGGGTAAATGGACGTCGGTGCATCACCCCTTCACCAAGCCAAAAGGCACGGTTGAAGCGATGAAAAACAACCCAGAAACCGCACTGTCTATCGCTTATGACATGGTATTAAACGGTACTGAAATCGGTGGTGGTTCATTGCGTATTAATACCTTAGATATGCAAAAAGCGGTATTTGAAGCCTTGGGTATTTCTGAAGCCGAAGCCGAAGAGAAATTCTCATTCTTACTTAACGCGCTAAAATACGGTGCGCCACCGCACGGTGGTTTGGCATTCGGTCTTGACCGTTTAATTATGCTAATGACAGGCTCACAATCGATTCGAGACGTCATTGCCTTCCCAAAAACCAAAACGGCTGAATGTCCGCTGACTGAAGCCCCGGCACCTGTGGATGGCAAACAACTGCGTGAATTGGGTATTCGTATACGCGAAAAAGACAGTAAACCGGCACAATCTTGATCAAGGTCACACCTTTAATTAGATGAATGCCTTTACTCTTCTCAAATATGTGCCAATGTGGATGCTGTATCTGTTGGCACATATCGCAAGCTTTATCATTTCACTTCGTCGTGACAAAAGTATCATGAAAACCGTTGATACTAACTTACGACTTGTCTATCCTGAACTTACTCAAACTCAGCGTGACCAGCTTGCCAAAGCCTGTATTGCCAATCAAAGTAAAAATATGGTGGAATCGGCTAAAAGCTGGGCGATGCCACCTGCGTGGTCGGTTAAACAAATCCATACCGTGCATCATCAACAAGTTTTGATGCAAGCCTTACAAAACCCCAATGGCATGCTTGCAATTGTGCCGCATTTGGGAACATGGGAAATCATGAATGCGTGGCTCAACCAGTTTGGTGCACCGACCATCATGTATAAACCCGTGAAAGGTGAACAAGCCAATCAGTTTGTGCTGCAAGGGCGTCAGCGAATAAATGCAACTTTGGTACCAACCGATGCCACTGGGGTCAAAGCGATTTTTAAAACCCTAAAAGCAGGCGGTTTTAGTATCATATTGCCTGACCATGTCCCTGACCCATCTGGCGGTGAAGTGGTGCCGTTTTTTGGCATTCCGACACTAACCAGTACCTTAGCTAGCAAATTAGCCAGTAAAACAAAGTGTAGCTTGGTAGGTTTGACCTGTGTACGCCGTGACGATGGACAAGGTTTTGATATTTATTGTGATGAGCTAACTGACCCCGCTTTGTATGACAAAAACATGGTGACAGCAACAACCGCGATGAACCACGCCATCGAGCGGATGATTGGCCGTTTCCCCAGTCAATACATGTGGGGCTATAAGCGCTTTAAACGTGTGCCAGGATTTCCGGTTATTTATAATGCCAAGCCATCTATCGCAGTAGCGGTTCGCCAGCGTTATCCAAAACTTGGCAATCATGATATTATCAATTCATTCACTTAATATGATAATCATTGACTTATGACTTTACCAAATTATACTTCAGCGCCTGCTTTGCCCGATGAAAACCGTTACATTATTTGTATGAAATGGGGCACCAAATACGGTGCTGAGTACGTTAATCGCCTGTACAATATGGTTAACAGACATTTAACATTACCGTTTCAAATGGTATGTTTGACCGATGATAGCACAGGGATAGATGCCAACGTCAAATGCTACCCAATTCCTGAGCTCAATTTACCCAGTAATATTCCTGAACGTGGCTGGAAAAAACTGACCACCTTTAGCCCTGAATTATATGATTTAAAAGGCACGGCGTTATTTTTGGATATTGATATTGTGATTGTCGATAATATTGATTGCTTTTTTACTTATCAAGCGCAACACGATGACAGTGTGGTGATTATCCGTGATTGGAAAAAACCGTGGCGCATGGTGGGTAATTCATCGGTGTATCGCTTTAAAGTCGGACAACATACTTACCCAAATCTGTTATCAAATTTTGAGCAAAATTTTGACAAGATTCGTAGCCAAGTACGCCATGAGCAAGCTTATCTATCCAATTATTTGCGTGAACATCATCACCTTGAATATTGGGATGCGTCTTGGTGCGTGAGCTTTAAATACCAATGTGTGCAGCCATTTCCCTTAAGTTTTGTCAAACCGCCGATTTTGCCTAAAGGGGCAAAAATGGTGATTTTTCATGGGGAAGTGAATCCACCTGATGCCATCATGGGTAAAAGCGGTAAATGGTATCGTAAGGTATTACCAACTAACTGGATTAGGGATTATTGGTATTGATATCAGTAAAGTAACCCTTTTAATTGCTTAAGCAACTGTTTTCTACTTTATGTGCGAACACCATGATGCGTCAAAATAATAAATTATTGGGTGCAACACAAATACTAGCTGCTTATCACGCGCAGACTTTTGACTCGCTACAATCACAGTTCATTGGCTTTGATGACTTGTCTATCATCGCAAAGATTTATCATGATAATGCACATTTATGTGATGAAAGTGATACTGCCATTTTTAATGCTGTGCAATTACAACATTATGAATCGCAATGCTTTGATAATTTATATCAACATTTACGTTATTTGCAGCTTGAGTTTATCGGTCAATCTGAGTTGCTGTTTTATCATACTTTGCTGATTGTCCTTTTGCGACGGGGTTATCAGCCTGAAAAGACATTTACACTATTTGAATTACTTTGGCAGACGCATAACGGCTTTTTTTTCGAAAAGCTGTCGTTAAGATGGCTGGTATCTGCAGCCGATACGTTTATTGATTTTAGCGAAAGTCCTTTGCGCCGAGCAATTTTGATGAATGTGGTCAGTGTTATTAATACCCTAAAAATTTATGAGACCCAACGATTTTTATTAACCGATAATCAAGTACCAATTACACCTAAAATGAATGCATTATATGCTAAGCATCAAGCGCTATATGACGGCTTGACCTTTTTTCGCTTAGGGAGTGATGATACGCTTGAGCAGATGCGTAGGCGTTTTTTAAAATTTGAAATAGTCGATGCATTTGCCACTCAATTTCTTTTAACTGTGTTATATCGATTACATGATACGCCCTCAGCCTTTTCGCTGATTAAACAGCTACATACCGAAGATTGGGGGTATAATTGGTAAGTTTTCCCGATATCAATTGGACGACGCATGAAACAACCAAAATCAAAATGGCAAAATCTTCTTTCCTTTAATCAACATAAAAAGCGTTTTGGCGCAGATAAAGTGGCTCAAGATATTGTCAATATAGAGATTAATCAGCTAAAAAGCACCATTATCTCAGGTGAGTTACCGAATTTTACCTATGGTTCGGATAAAGATATTAACAAGCACATCAGTAATCTAAGGGATGAGTTTATCGGACAGCCTGAATTAAATTATTATCACGCTAAACTTATCGTTTTGATACGCCGTGAATTTCAGACTGATAAGCATTTTGCAGAATTTGAACAGCTTTGGAATAATGAGGCTGATTTTCTATGTCAAAATCTTTCTACCAGGTGGCTTATTTCAGCCTGTGATACCTTTATTGATTATAGCGAAGATGCAACCTTAAAAGCCTTGTTAATGAATGCGGTCATATTAATCAATACCATTAAATTACAAGAAAGCGAGCGATTTTTGACTGACACACAAAATGCGCAAGTTGATGAGCGTCGTAAACAGTCATTACAAACCGAGCGGCTCGCATTATTTGATGGAGTGGCAGGATTCGCCGTGGGTACTGATGATACGCTACGTAATATGCGTTGGCGCTTGGATAGATTAACCCAAATGCATCCGCTTGGCTGCATCGTTAATGAAATTTTTGACCGTGTACAACTTCAAGATGCCAATACGGTTTATTCGCGCTTTCGGCAGTGGCATACTCGCGATAAAACCGCGTGGTGGAAATATTAGCCAAATTTAAATTTATCGCTTGTCACTTTTTTTCTTATAATCTATGCCTAAAAATCTGCCCTTGTATTACCCCTCCTTATACACAGCCGAGAAAAAATATGTCCATTGATGCACTGGTTATTAATTTAGATACCGCTGAGGCACGTTGGGATTTTCAGCAACGCCAGCTACAACATTTGGGCATTGCCTATCAGCGCTTGGTAGCTACTTCAACACAGAGTTTAGATAGTTTGACTTACGAACAATGGGCAAACGATTGGCAGCGCAAACTGCGCACGACTGAAGTTGCTTGTTTCCTGAGTCACTATCGGGCATGGCAAATCGTGAGCGACACAGGAAGACCTTGGTTGATCTTAGAAGATGATGCACTTTTATCTGAGCGGTTGCCGCAAGTTTTGGACTCAATTGATACCTATTTGCAGGCTGGATTGTCAGACTCACTTGCTTTTGACCATATCAGTTTTGAAACTCGCGGGCGTAAAAAGCTCTATAGCAGACATCCATTACCGCAAGTATTTTTGCCTAGTAGTTTTGGCATTAATCTTCATAATCTTTATTTAGATAAGTCAGGTGCCGCAGCATATTTGCTCACGCCAAAAGGCGCTAAAATACTACTAGACACTGTTTCGGTAACAGGTGCGGGTTTGGCAGACGCCCTACTTTGCCATAACGAATCCCTAGTGAGCTTGCAAACGGTGCCAGCCCTTGCCTTGCAAATGGACATGGTGACTCATTATCAGCTTGGGTTAACCACAGATTTAATCCAAAATCTTAGCCAAAGTAGTATCAGCAATTCATCAAATCATAAACCCACTGCCAATAACTTATCCGATACATTGCGTTTTAAACGTCGACGCCTGCTTGCCCAAGCACAACGCGCCCATAAACAAATCACTTTTCGGAACACAGCGATTTATCAAGAAATTGAGCCGATTCATAGGGATTTTGCGTATCTTAACACCTTAAGCTAACTGCCATGCAGACATAAAACGGTTAGTTTACTAAGTTAAGATAACGTTGAGCGACGGCTTTTGGTAACAGTCTTTCATCGAACGGATGACTAAAGGAAGCTGGATGATGCATAAGTTGGGTCATTTTTTCTGCTAGTGCATCAGCATCATTGACAGGTACAAGATTCGTTGATGGCAATATTTCCGCTGGGCCTGATGCACAATCGGTACTTATCACTGGAACGCCTAATGCCAGTGCCTCTGCGATTACGATGCCAAACCCTTCATAAATTGATGACAAGACCATACCGGTAGCAGAAGCTATCCAAGGATAGGGATTAGGGTGAAACCCCATAAACCATACTTTATCTTCAATACCTAGCCTTTTTGCCAATGTCTCGCAATCGGCCTGTAACCCACCTTGACCAACAAGGACTAATGGCAGCGACCGGTCAGTCAAAGCATACGCCTGCAAAAGTAGCTGATGGTTTTTTTGCTGTTTAAATTTACCCACATGCACCAAATAGCCTTGGTTTAAGGCAGGGTATGTCGCAATAATTGATGTCTGCTGTGCTTGTAACATAATGCTTTGCTGGTCGATGGGGTTATGAATGGCTGTGATTGACAACGTATCAGGCACGATTTTTCTAAAGTCGTCTAGTACGCCTTGACTTACTGCAGCAATATGCTGATGTTCATAAACGTTTCTTAGTTTTTTATCGGATAGATAGGTGTGTACTTGTTTTTCTTTGGATAATGTATTGTGAATGACAAACACACGATTGAGTAACTGGCTAAATTTTAAGGTTTGATCCACTTGCCAAAGGTTAGATAATACTAATGCCGGAGTATGACAAATATGTTTACGCACGTAGTTATCAAATTTTTTAGCAAACAATGGATGCCTGAGTGATTTTGGCAACCAACGTACTGACTGATAATCTAAAAAGTGTACTGGGAAAGCTACATTGTCATAATCGACTTGCTTCTTAAAACAGACAATATGAGGCTCATAGCCTAGTTGGCGAAAACCTTCAGCTAACGTTAATACAAAACGCTCAGCACCACCGCCTTGTAAGCTAAAAATTGTTAAGACTACTTTTTTTGAGAAGGCGAGCATCTTTTCTACTTCACTAGAATTTTCTGTTAGTGCCATCATTATTAACATCAGCGATGGCATGGATAATGCGTTTATTTTTAATTATAAAATACTTACCTGATTTAATAACAGCTGTAATAGGCGCTGACAAAGTTGCCAATCGTACCGACAGATTCTCTTTTTTGTCATTTTTATGCTTTGGATACCTTTTTCGCAGTTGCGCGGGTGTTTGCGGATTGAAAGAAATATCGGGAAAGTAGTTTTTTAAGTAATCACGATAACTTGCTCGGTAAGAATAAGTCAACGCATCATCTCGCACCCAAGGTTTATTCGCGCCAATAAAGTGAATGATAAAAGGTTGATGATTATCAATCAGGCGGTAAGTATTATCATGTAGTTGCCAATTAAATTCAAAAGGTAAAATTGGCATTTCTCCTGCTAAAGCAATATTAAGCGCGGATTGATCATGGCATCTTAGATTACTACTAGGATTAAAAGCCACCTCAAAAACACGTGAAGCAATCGAATTTTTGACATAGTTTTTGACATTAAACACGAGCACCCCAGAATTGCGATACAAATGACCTTTATCGTGATAAAAATCAAGATAGCTTTGAACCAGGGGTGTTAGTGCCTTTTTACGTTTAATTCTTAAATTAATTTCAGTGATATCAGGTGCAGCTGCGACACAAAAAGATGGATCAAACTTAGCAACTACCTTAGTTAGCGCTTGATAAAATGGCAGATTTATATAGATATCGGCATCAAGATAGGTAATTAAATCATATTCTTCGGAAAAAATATTTGGTAAAAATAGCCTTGCGTAAGCACTGAGTGATAAATGATCAACCGGTAGTTGCTCGCCCCCCTTAATATTCATCTCAATAAATCGAATAGCGCTGTCCAAGAATGGCTTAGGAACTCGCTGCAAATCCGGTAAACACACGCATAAGTCAAACCTTCTTTGCGTTTCAATTGATAAAATTTGATTACATACAAAAAGCGCGAAAGGTAAATACTTATTATCAACACAGAAGGCCACGCATTGGTTGAACTCAGCTGGCCTAGTGACCTGCCCAACTTCACAAACTATTTTATTTTGAAGCAATGAAACTTTTTTAATCACGCAATTTAGCCTTAATGTTTACAATATTGATAATAAGCTAGCTAAGTCGTCATGCTCAAGCACGCCAATGCTCTTTGACCCAATCAGTCGGCAAAATAAAATGTCTTAAATGGCGAAAAGGTCGTTTTCTTGCCGACTCTGAAGTCGCAATTAACTTAATATGCTCTTTGGCGTCATTGGGGTACTCTGTCCGATAACGACCTTCAATAGCTTCAGGGGGATTCAAAGCACCACCTGCAAAGATAATTACGCGCGCATCTTTTGGCAGCTTTGAGGGCAAAAAGTAATTAAGGGGAAACGGACGTTTACATTCAAAGCGAAAATGACGCACCCACTTTCTTGGAAAGAACTTAACACCACCTGGCGCATTTTTTGTCACAAATCGCTGCTCATAACGATATTTTTCTGCTATCCCTTGTGGATCGGACGCAAATAACTTCTGTAAAGGCACGAGTGCCCCTACAGGAAAGCGAAACAGTGACGTCTGACCTAGTTTTTCAAGCGGGTTTGTCATATTGCGGGTAAGCACAACTGGATGATTAGGCTCGTATTCAAAAAAAACATCAATATTACCAACTATTACCACATCTAAGTCTAAAAACAGCACATTACCCGTGACATTACCTAACTTTTCACTCCAAAGACGCGACTTTGGCCACTGTCCTGTAGTGCCGACAGGCATTGGATAATCAATAACTGGTAAATCTTGACATTCTACTTCAGGACGAATGCCATCGGTATTGTCGGTAAAGCAGACAAAGCGAAACGGCGGGGTGATATTACGGCTTACCATTCCATAGAGTTTATTAACGTAATCTGCGCCATATTTGGTGCCCCATTTGATACAAATAATTTGTTTAAGCGGGGTGGTTGCACTCGATGTTGTCATGTCACTTCCAAAGTACCGATAATTCTTCAAAAAATAAGGATAGTCATTTTAACATAACTATCCTTTTATTTTCACTTATCTACTTAGTTTCACTTAGCTAAAATTTTACCGATTATTCATCCACGTAGCTAAGCCAATGGGCGTATTTATCATTTTTGCCTTGTACTACGTCAAAAAATAGACTTTGCAGTTTTTCGGTGATTTCACCACGCGCGCCGCAGCCAATGACGTGGTCATCATATTCACGAATTGGGGTAATCTCAGCAGCAGTACCTGTCATAAAGATTTCATCCGCGATATAAAATTCATCACGGGTGATTCTACGCTCATGCACTTTGATGCCCAAGTCCTGTGCAAACTGTATCACCGTGCGACGGGTAATGCCGTCCAATGCACCCCCTGACAAATCTGGGGTATGCAGCTCACCGTCTTTGACCAAAAATAAGTTTTCCCCTGAGCCTTGACAAACATAGCCTTGGGTATCCATCAATACCGCTTCATCATAGCCATGACGGGTGACTTCTTGGTTTGACATGATAGATACTGGGTAGTTGCTGACGGCTTTGGCTTTACACATAGTGACGTTTGGATGGTGATGGGTAAAACTTGAGGTTTTTACACGGATACCTTTTGCCATGCCTTCTTCACCCAGATAAGCACCCCAAACCCAAGCGGCGACGATGGTGTGAATGCTATTGTCTTTGGCAGCGATACCCAATTTTTCAGAACCTACCCAAATCAATGGGCGTAGGTATGCCGATTCAAGGTTATTTTCACGTACCACGGCTTTTTGTGCTTGTAATACTTCTTCATACGAATAGGGTACAGCAAGTTGGAAAATTTTAGCTGAATTTAGCAGGCGCTGGGTATGATCTTCCAGACGAAAAATCGCCGTACGTCCATCATGGGTTTTGTAGGCTCGCACCCCCTCAAATACGCCCATACCATAGTGCAGTGTGTGGGTTAATACGTGGATTTTGGCATCACGCCAGTCTACCATGTTGCCATCCATCCAGATAAAACCATCACGGTCTGCCATGCTGGGAATTGTTGCCATTGATTACTCCTAGTGCTTTGTTTGAAATAAAAAGTTTTTTGTTTGAAATAAAAGTTTTTGTTTGAAATAAAAAGTGATGTTACATCTATTCTGGACGCTGCCCGATTAAACGATGCCATTGCGCATCAACAAAATTACGTAGTTCATGCCACTGGGCTTCATCTACCAGTATCGGCTGCTCTGCTAAAGCCAACCGATGCGTCATACTGCGGATGCGAAGATAAGCATGCGTTAGCTGTTGGCATATTTCTGCCTCGATGATGCCCGTTTTGGCAAGCGCTTCAAAGATACGCACATTGTCACTCCAAACTGCCAACGCAGGATAACTATTGGCATACGCCAAGACAGCAAACTGGGCAATAAATTCAATATCAACCAATCCGCCTGCATCTTGTTTCAGATGGAATAACCCTTGCTGCTTGGTATGCGGTTTGCTGCCCAAATGGTCTTGCATCTTATGCCGCATGGTGGATACTTCGATACGAACACTGTCTTTATCACGCGGCAGACACAATACTTCTTTACGAATCTGGTCAAATCGCGTCATCACGCGGCTATCGCCACAAATGGCACGAGCGCGAACCAACGCTTGGTGTTCCCACGCCCAAGCTTTGTGCATTTGGTAAAGTTCAAACGCATGGGTAGATACCACCATCATACCTGCTTGACCCGAGGGGCGCAGACGCATATCAATCTCATAGACACGGCCATCGCGCGTTTGGGTGGTCAAATAATTCATCAGTTTTTGGGCAAGGCGTGCGGCAAACTTCATACCGCTGATGGGTTTTTCACCGAGCGTCATCGCTTCTTCATCAATGTCATGAATAAACACAAGATCAAGATCTGAGCTATAACTCATCTCAAGCCCGCCAAGCTTACCATAGCCGATAATCGCAAAGCCATTATGCGCCTCACTCACAGGCTCGCCTTGGGCATTGACAGGATAGCCATGTTTTTTTACCAATTCACCAAATACCCGTTGCAACGCTTTTTCAAGTACCACTTCAGCGATAAAGGTGAGTGAATCAGAGACTTTCATCAACGGTCTATCCGCCAACACATCACTCGCTGCCACTGCCAAGACTTGGGTTTTTTTGAAAAAACGAAAGGCGTTGAGTAGCCCTTCCTCATCATTAGGCTCCACCCGTAACAACTGCTGACGCAGAATGTCACTAAGTTCTGCCTTATCAGGTAAATGACGGTATTTTTCACGGATAAATGAATCTAGCAAAACAGGATAGCTTACCAATTCGCTCGCAATCCAAGGGCTTGCTGCCAACATGGGAATCAATTTGGCGGCTGCGGTTGGGTTTTCGACAAACATGACCAAATAAATTGACCGACGACTTACCGCCTCTAGCAATGTCAACATTCTAGGTAACGCCACATTGATTGCATCTTCGCTTAAATCGGAATGTAACAACCCATTGATTAGAATCGGATAGGCGGCATTTAAGCGAGTTTTGGCTTCTTCACTAAGCCCTGTGATGAGCTTACTTTGCCAAAACTGGCTTAATTTATCTTTATTGTCAGCGCTTAATTTTTGCTCAAGCTCAGATAAATTGTGCTGATGATCCACTTGTAGCTGCTCATCAGACTGCTTACGATCACTGACCAGCTCGTCAAAAGGTATTTTTACCATTTGGCGGTATTCATTGAGTTTGGCTAACAATGCTGCCCAATCGGCAAACCCCAATACTTGGGCAAGCTGATGTCGCTGTTTGGCATCTTGGGGTAATCGCTGGGTTTGTTCATCATTGATGGCTTGGATACCATGCTCCAATCTGCGTAAAAAACGATAGGCTTGTGCCAATTGCTCATGAGTCAGAGCATCGATAAAGCCATGTTTTTCCAGTTGGCTCATCGCTTGTAGGCAGTTTTTTACTCTGATATCACTGACACGCCCGCCATAAATCAACTGAAACGACTGCACGATAAACTCAATATCACGGATACCACCCGCCCCAAGCTTGACATTGTCCGTATCTTGACGTTGTTCGACTTGGTTTTGAATCAGCGATTTCATCTCACGCAGGGCGGCAAAGGCACTATAATCGACATAATAACGAAATACAAACGGCTTGATAAGGGCTTTTAAGTTATCGCTAAAGGTGACAGGGTTGACGATTCTGGCTTTTAGCCAAGCAAATCGCTCCCACGCCCGTCCATGTTGGGCAAAATATTTTTCCAGTGCCGATAAATGAATTGCCAAATCACTGCCATCCCCCCAAGGACGAAGGCGCATATCAATGCGAAATACAAAACCATCTTGGGTGTTTTTATCAAGCAGATTGATGATGCCTTGACCCCATTTGGTAAAAAATTTCTTGTTGTCGATGGATTTAGCAGCTTTTGACCCTGGTGGTTTTAACGGGTCAACCACCGTCTCACCTTGCCCCTGATGAACAAAAATCAAATCGATATCGCTTGATAAGTTAAGCTCTTCTGCCCCCATTTTACCCATGGCGATGATGGCTAAATCATCCTTATGTGGTTTATTTTTTTCATCAAAAAAATACGGCTCACCATAGCGTTTGATTAAATCTTGATACACGTAGTCTTTGGCAAAGATGAGACAATAATCAGCAAATTTTGACAGCTCCCATGTCAGCTGCTCTAGGCTAATTAGATTTAATGCATCTTGCCAAATCCAGCGCACCATCAACAAATTGCGTAGATGACGCAGCCCTCGCATCACGCTTGCTTCATCCGCCAATTGGTAATCTTCATCCAGCGTATAATCGCGTATTAAATCTTTGATATGTTGGACATCGAGCGTTTGGGTAAGCGGATAGCTTTTTAAAAAGCTTTGTGCAACGTTTGTTTTAGTCTGCCAATACTGATAGCCAAAATTACTAGCTTGCTGTAATACAGCGATTTGTTCTATCGTCGGTAAGAGTTGCGGCATTTTAATTTCCGTGTGACAAATAAATAAACAGACTAAATAAACAGACCCACCTCATCGTGGTATATAGTGGTATATATAAGTACTAAGCATTCACGCTTGCGTATCGATACAATCAATCTTGTCCAATCAAGTTTGTACCATCAAGCGGGAGATTTTGCAATTAGGCTTGATTAAGTGCAGTTGATACAGGGTATTTTGCTCAAGCTTACATTGCTTAAAGTTATCCTTATAGCCTAGCACAAACCGCTATTGTTGCAAATTTTTTTAGCACACAAACCTATAAATACTCGTTTGCGCGTAGCAAAATGTTTGTCATAGAAATAAAAACGTAAAAAATATTGGTAGTTATCAAATTTTCATATATGATGAAAAAAAACAAGGAAGTAAAAGTCAATAAATTTATGTGAATATTCGGTCTATATTTTTTTGTGAGCCTGATTTCATTTACGTGTAACTGATTTTTTAGCTGCATGTTCAATTGTAAAAAACCCAACACATTTATCTTATAAACTACCCTAATCATTGAATTTTTTATTACAACCAACAATCACAACAAACAAGGAGCGTACTGTGATGACAACGGACAACTCAACTGCAAACAAAAAAATTGCCCTCGTAACAGGTGCGCTAGGTGGTATTGGCACTGCTATTTGTCATGCGCTAATCCAAGCTGGCTATCACATCATTGCAACCTACACCCATAAAGCGGACAGCACTGTCAACCGCGGCGAAGCTTGGTTAACAGAAGAAGGCATGAATGCCAGCGATTTCACCTTTGTTGAAACCAATCTCACTGACCATGAAGCAGCCACCAAAGCCATTGTTGATGCAATTGAAAAAGCAGGTCACATTGATGTGTTGGTAAATAACGCAGGTATCACCCGTGATACGACTTTCAAAAAAATGACTTATGAGCAATGGTCAGAGGTGATTGATACCAACTTAAAATCACTATTCACGGTCACCCAACCGGTTTTTAATAAAATGCTTGAGCAAAAATCTGGGCGTATTGTGAGTATCAGCTCAATTAATGGCTTAAAAGGTCAGTTTGGTCAAACCAACTACTCAGCCACCAAGGCGGGTATCATCGGCTTTAGTAAAGCGTTGGCACAAGAAGGCGCTAAATCTGGGGTGACCGTTAACGTGGTTGCACCGGGTTATACGGGTACTAAAATGGTGATGGCGGTGCCGGAAAAAGTGATGGAAAGCATCAAAGCAGGCATCCCAATGGGTCGTATCGCCCAACCGGAAGAGATTGCCGCTGCCGTGGTGTATTTGGTCAGCGATGGCGCTGCTTATATCACAGGTGAGACCATCAACGTAAATGGCGGTCAATACATGCACTAATGAGCTTGCCATCATCATCTATAAACTAAATCGGTTATAAACTAAATCTGTTATGAACTAAAAAAGACCAGTCATCGTGACTTGGTCTTTTTTGTTGTATGACAACATTACTAACAACCGTTAACTTACTGGTAACTTACTTGGCGGTTAATTTTTTTACGCCATCTGCCGTTGCCATCAGCAAGATATCAGCGCGCTGTGCGGTAAATAATCCATTACATACCACCCCAACGATATTGTTTAACTTTGCTTCAAACGCTGCTACCTGCTCAATGTCCAAGCCGATATCTAAGCCATAAACATCCAAAATCAAATTGCCATAATCGGTGACAAATCCTTCACGGTAGACCGGCTCACCGCCAAGCTGCACTAACTCACGCGCCACATATGAGCGCGCTTGCGGCAATACTTCAATCGGTAGTGGAAAGCCAACGCCTAATTGCTGCACCCATTTGCTTTCATCCACCATGCAAATAAACTGCTTAGATGCGGCGGCAACAATTTTTTCACGGGTTAAAGCGCCGCCACCGCCTTTGACTAGCTGTAAGTGCTCGTTCACTTCATCGGCACCATCAATATACAAATCTAACTCACCCGTGAAATTTAAATCCATCACCTCAATACCGAGGGCTTTGAGCTTATCTTCGGTGACCTTTGAGCTTGCCACAGCGCCCTTTAGGTTAACTTTTGGCAATAATTCAATGAGGCAGTTGACGGTACTGCCCGTCCCCACGCCCAAAATCATGCCTGATTCGATATATTTTAACGCGTCTGCTGCCACGGCTTGTTTTTGTTGTTGTTGCGTGCTTGCATTCATCGTACTCATAGACCCAGCCTTGTTAGGAATTTATCAAAAAAATAGATAGAAAACTTAATGCTATCAATTACCCAACTTATTTTACCGTAAAAGCACTTGCAAGCTAAACCCTAAAGTCCTAATCTAATCACTTATTTTTTACTTCTCTAACGATTTGCTGTGTTTTGGTTATGAAAGCACACAGAGGGTAAAAATAAATTTTCAAACGTATTTTTCAAACTTAGGTCATTATTATGTTATCAGATTGGGTACGCCTTATCCTTCAAGCGACCGTGTATGATGCTGCTATTCAAACGCCGCTTGAACCCGCCAAAAAACTCAGTGAACGGTTTAACAACGATATTCGTTTTAAACGTGAAGATTTTCAGCCAGTGTTTTCTTTCAAGCTGCGGGGTGCCTACAATCGAATTAGCCAGTTAAGCGAAGCAGACAAAGCCAAAGGCGTGATTTGTGCCTCTGCCGGCAACCACGCGCAAGGCGTTGCCTTCTCGGCTAGCCGCTTGGGACTCAATAACATTATCGTGATGCCGACCACCACCCCCGATATCAAAGTCAGTGCCGTCAAGTCCTTGGGCGGTAATGTGGTGCTATATGGCGATAGTTTTGATGAATCTAACCGCTATGCCATTGAACGCGCCCAGACCGATGGCTTAACCTTTATCCCGCCGTATGACGATGAACTGGTCATCGCAGGTCAAGGTACCATTGCCATGGAGCTAGTACAACAATGGCGTAAAATGGAATATGTGTTTGTTGCCGTTGGTGGCGGTGGCTTAATCTCAGGTGTGGCAGCATTTTTGGGGGAAGTTGCACCGCATGTCAAAGTCGTGGCAGTCGAGCCAGAAGAAGCAGCCTGTTTAAAAATCGCGCTTGATACCGGTGAACGCAAGCGCTTACCCCAAGTGGGGTTGTTCGTCGATGGGGTGGCAGTCGCCCAGCTGGGTGAAATACCGTTTGACGTCTGCCGTATGCCAAAAAGCGATCACTCAGGCCCCGTGGTCGAGCCTGATGTGGTCACTTGTAGCAATGACGAAGTGTGTGCGGCGATTAAAGACGTGTATGATGAAACCCGCACCATCGTTGAGCCTGCAGGCGCGTTGGCGGTCGCGGGTATGAAAAAATACATCGAAGATCATAATCTACCGGGCAAAAACTGTGTGGCGATTTTATGTGGTGCCAACATGAATTTTGACCGGTTACGCTATATCGCTGAACGTACCGAAATTGGTGAGAAAAAAGAAGCGATTTTTGGGGTGACCATTCCTGAGCGCACAGGCGCCTTTTTGGATTTTTGCCGCTCACTTAAAGGTCGCAACATCACCGAATTTAACTACCGAATCAACACCAACCCCAACTACGCCCATCACGCTGCCAATATTTTTGTCGGTATCGCCCTCAAAGAAGGCGAAAAAGAGCGCAAAGCAATCCACCAATTACTCAATGAAGCCGATGATGCCGCGATTGACTTGACCGATGATGAAGTCGCCAAGACCCATATTCGCTATTTAATCGGCGGACATGCGGGATTAAAAGACGAGCAATTATTTCGCATCGAATTTCCCGAGCGTCCTGGCGCGCTGCTCAACTTCCTTGAAAAATTGGGCTCACAGTTTAATATTTCTTTATTCCACTATCGTAATCATGGGGCGGCTGAAGGGCGTATCTTAGCGGGCATTCAAATGGGTGAGCAAACCGCCGAGCAATTACTTGCCAAACTACAAGACATTGGCTATGAGTGCGAAAACCTCACCGATAACTTAGGCTATCGCTTATTTTTACAATAATTTTTAACGGTTTGGATAAAAAGGGTGTCATCGTGGCGCCTTTTTTTGTGCCAAGTTTTTTATGCCAAGCTATGCACAAAATTCACTAAATTTCAGCACAGTACATAGCAAAAATAGCCATTTTCTGCTAATCTCAATACTTAAAACTTTATAATTTACCTGATAAATTAATTAAAAAATTCTGCTATAAGACAATTACTATGTCATCAAAAAAACGTTTTTTAAAACTTGCGGGTATGACTGCCAGTATCGCAGGGAAAGCAGCTAAAAATTCTATTAAGTCTTTTGCAGGCTCTGAAGAAGATAAACTCACAGCCCGTAGCGAAATGCTGCAAACCGTGGGGCTGCAAATCGCCGACACATTAGGCGAAATGAAAGGCGCGGTAATGAAAGTGGGTCAAATTGCCTCGCAGTATAAAGATGTGTTTCCGCCTGAAGTCTCAAAAGCGCTGGAGAAATTACAAAAAGACGCGCCGCCCATGCCGTTTGCCGTCATCAAACAGCAGGTGGAAAAAGAATTGGGGCAACCGATTGACGCGTTGTTTGCCCAGTTTGATCAATCACCTTTTGCGGCAGCCTCCATCGGTCAAGTCCATAAAGCCGTGTTGCCAACCGGTGAAGCGGTCGTAGTCAAAGTGCAATACCCCGACGTTGATACCAGTATCGATAGTGATTTAAAACACGTTCGCTTGGCGCTTAAGATAACTGGCGTACTCAATATGGATAAAACCTTGCAAGATAAAATCTTTGCAGAAATCCGTGATAGCCTGTATGACGAGCTTGACTACAGCAAAGAAGCCCATAATTTGGCAATTTTTGGCAGTTTCCACAGTGATGATGATGGGCTGATTATTCCCAAAGTTTTTCATAGCCATTCGACCAGACGGATTTTAACCCTATCACAAGAACTGGGTGAAAAGCTCGAAGTGGCTGCAACTTGGGACAATGACATCAAACAAAAAATCGCCACTCGCTTATTTGATTTTAGTGCCGGTCAATTGTTCAAACTCTATCGTCTGCATTGTGACCCCCATCCAGGTAACTTTGCGTTTCGCCCTGATGGCTCGGTCATTGCCTATGACTTTGGTGGTATCAAATCTTACAGCCATGACGAAGTTGCGTTATTCAAACGCTTTGCCATTCATTGCCTGAGCGGTGATGTGACAGCGCTTGAGCAAGATTTGGTCAGCATTGGCATCAAAAAAGACAATGATGAGCCACTGCCCACAGACTTTTATAACGATTGGTTGCAGATTGGTTTGACCCCGTATGGTTTTACCCAGTTGTTTGATTTATCCAAACACGCGCCTTACGATTTTGCCACCAGCCAGACCCATTTTCAAGCGATTGCCAAAGCAAAAGAGTCGCTTAAATACTGGCAAAGCTTTCAACCTGCCCCACTGACCATGATGCTTGATCGAACCATTTCTGGACAGTACTGGAACTTGGTGAATTTAAAGGTAAAAATTGATTTAAGTGAGTTGATACACCGCTATATTGATTTGCCGACATTGCCACGACCTGACGACTCGCCTCGCCCTTAGGTTTGATTTTAACTTTCAATAACATTTCCTGCGATGACATAGGTGCAACCCCCTATCAAAAATCCGGGTTGCTCGTTTATAATAGCGCACGCAAAATTTTGAAAATCAGATTGTTACGTTAGATAATTAGATAGTTAGATAAAGGATACACTCATGGCCGGACATTCCAAGTGGGCAAACATCAAACACCGTAAAGCCAAACAAGATGCGGCAAAAGGTAAAATCTTTACCAAAATCATTCGTGAGCTGGTCTCTGCTGCCAAACAAGGTGACCCAGACCCAGCGAGTAACCCACGTTTGCGTGCGGCGGTGGAAAAAGCCAACTCAGTTAATATGACCAAAGACACTGTAAAACGGGCGATTGAACGTGGTGCAGGCGGCGGTGATAATGACAACATGCAAGAAATCACCTATGAAGGCTATGGCTTGGGCGGTGTTGCGGTGATTGTCGAGACCATGACGGATAACCTCAACCGTACCGTTGGCGAAGTGCGTCATGCTTTTAGCAAAAATGGTGGCAACTTGGGTACATCAGGCTCAGTGGCTTATATGTTTAGCAAACGCGGTGAAATTACCTTTGATGATGTGTCGCTAGAAGACACCATCATGGAAGTCGCGCTTGAAGCAGGGGCAACCGATATTGAAAATAACGGTGATAGTATCACCGTGGTCACTGAGCCAGAGAACTTCGGTGACGTGATGGATGCCTTAGAAAAAGCCGGTTTAAAATCCGACAATGCAGAAGTGACTATGTCTCCTTCAACCATGGCGGATGTCACTGATGTCGAAGATGCTAAAAAAATCATGAAAATGATTGATATGCTAGAAGATTTGGACGATGTACAAGAAGTCTATACCAACGTCAACTTTACTGATGATGTCATGGAACAACTCGATGATTAAATGAAATTTTTAAGCATAGAAAAGGCTAAATGTAGATTTAGCCTTTTTTATTTAGCAACTTGTAACAATGTTGTGGTGGGATATAAGGTTAAAAACACGCGATTAAATTCACTACCGTGATGCAAGGCTTCATTTGTGTCAAAAATTAATAAGCCCTTTTCTTGCTGTTCATTGGTATGAATCAACAACCATACTTCATCCAATGCCCTTTTTTTGTGGTACGCTTGGACTTTATGCGCTTTTTTGCTCATCACCGCATCAATATCACTTTGATTGATGTAGGAATCAATCGGTAAATCTTCATTTTCATCTGCCATATCGGTAAAAAACGCACTGGGTAACCAACGCATGGTTTTGGCAATACCGTTTTGTAATTTACTACTGAGCGTAGGATGTGGCAAATTACTCGATGGCTCGATAAATTGCTGCGATATATTCGAAATATTGCGATTATCAATCTTTTGCCAATTGACCCAATTAGCCAAATTGGCTTTGATACCTACTATCTCGCCCTCACCATTAAACTGCGTCGGGGTAAATTTGGTGGACAGTTGTAATAGCGACTGCCAGTACCAACGTTTTAACATTAAATTGTCATTACCGAGTCTATCGCGTAGTCTTGGCAAAGTGGTCAATTCGATGCCAATGGTATATTCACCTTTGTCACAATAAAAAATACAGGTAAAATCAGGCTCATTACCGTCATCCGTACCTGAGATGGTCTTGGCAGGATGTAAATGCAGCATGGCTAAAAAATGTGCCAAATACACCCATTCACGCTGGCGTTTGAGCTGATTTTGCGACATCCGCATGATGCTTGGCGAATTTTTTTTGCTACCTGCCATTCATTAATTACCCGATTAGCTTATTCAATTGACTCAGCCTAATGTTTCATGGATTAAAATATACCAAAAAAATTTTACTTACTTCAACACTTTAGCTTATCAGCTCAATACGTCAAATGCATGACAATAATCCGGACGATATTAAGTTGCTATGTGTGTTTTTAGTAATTTATCTAACTATTATGACGTTTAGCCTTGTATTTTAAGCTACTAACCCTATATAATTCACAGTTCATTTGGGGATGTTCTGGCTTCGACGCTGGTAATGAAACTCAATGATGCATGTCGAGTGAGTATGTCCACTCGTAAATAAAATATACATTTTAAACTAGTCGCAAACGACGAAACTTACGCTCTAGCAGCCTAAGGGCTGCTTGGGACGGCACAGATTGCCATTGGTCTGGTTGCTCTCCTTGAAGCGAACGCACGATGGATAGCTTAAATTGTTGTCTCGCCAATTTGAGCAAAACTTAAGAGGCTCGTGGTTGGCATCCTGACTGTCGGTTCGCCAACCATTAAAGACATAGACAGAATCTAAACATGTAGAGTCATGGGCGTAGTGCTGGCGGACGCGGGTTCAACTCCCGCCATCTCCACCATATATAAAAAAGAGAATGCAATAACTTGCATTCTCTTTTTTTTGCATTTTTTATATCCGATTAGCTACTTAAGATATCATTTTTACACAAAATCAACAGGTTAGAAAAACTAGCTAATATAGTTACATAATTTATATGTTTAGCAAAATACATCCGATATTGAAGATTTTGTTTACAATAAAATCTTTGCAATAACATAACTTTGTAATTAGAATACACACCGCTTAAGTGATATTAAACAATATTACTTTGTTTTTACTATGTAAATCACGGGAAATGCCCCTTGATACCTTTAAGCAGTCAGATTATTGACCGCTTTAATTGATAAAAGGAACATCCGATGAAATATATCATTGCCAGTTTGATTGTTACTACTTTAGCCACCCAGCAAGCCAATGCTGATGTTGTTTCATGGTATGGTGGTAAGCATCATGGTCGCACCACGGCATCTGGCGAGAAATTCAATCAACATGCACTGACTGCCGCCAGCAACGTGCACAAATTAGGTAGCCTACTTAAAGTCACTAACAAAGCCAATGGTAAAAGTGTGGTTGTACGCGTGACTGACACAGGTGGGTTCGGCAAATATGGCCGTACGCTAGATTTGTCAAAAGGTGCTTTTAGCAGAATTGCTAATCCTTCAAATGGTCTTGCTAAAGTCGATATCGTTAGATTATAGCGTTATTTTTATTAATGTATTTTTGCTGTAAAAAAGGGCGCTATTGATTGATAGCGCCCTTAATGTTTTATCAATTAAAAAATTTAATCCTCTAAAAAACGGGTATCATTCGACCATTGCTGCATTTTGATACTTTCATCCAAATATTGCTCGATAGCCGGTAAGTTAAATCCGTCGTTTTCACTGATAAAGCTTATACTCATGCCTTTATTGCCTGCCCTACCGGTGCGACCGATACGATGAACGTAATCATCAGGACTGTCTGGCAAGGTGTAATTGACCACACAAGCCACATCATCCACATGAATACCTCGCCCTGCAACATCAGTCGCCACTAAAATATTGGCATCGCCTTGACGAAATTGTGCCAAATACTTCTCGCGTTTGGCCTGTATGACATCCCCTGACAATATCACTACTTTATATTGACGATTAAGTTTGTCATACAGGCGTTTGACTTGGTCTTTACGATTGGCAAAGACAATGATTTTATTGGGAGAAATTTTTTCAATAATTTGCTGTAACGCCGCCAGTTTATCCGATTCCATCAAGGTAAAAAATAGCTGCTCGATGTTTTGACTGGTTTTTTGTTCGGGCGCAATCTCTACAAAAATCGGTTGATATAACCAGCGATAAGCTAAATTCATCACATCTTGGTTAAAGGTAGCGGAGAAAAGCAGAGTTTGCCGATGCGTATTGGCAGGCATCATACGAATCAACCGTTTGATATCAGGTATAAACCCCATATCCAGCATTCTATCCGCTTCATCTAATACCAAAATTTCAAGACGATCAAGATACACATGGTGCTGAAAGCAAAAATCAATCAAACGACCTGGGGTGGCGATGATGATATCGACAAACTTTTGATGCAGCTGCTTTGACTGCGTGTCATAGTCTGTACCACCGAGCAAACAAACAGTATGCAGTTTGGTAAACTTGGTGAGTTCAAGGCAATCTTGATAAATTTGTTGAGCCAGTTCTCGAGTCGGCGCCAGCACCAGCGCACGGGTTTCACCCAAAAAACGATCGCCATCAACCTCAGGGTTTAGAGGATTATTCAGCAATTCATTGATGATGGTGAGTAAAAACGTTGCTGTCTTACCTGTACCTGTTTGTGCCTGCCCGATGGCATCTTGCCCAGCGAGTGTATTGGGCAATATTTGCGCTTGGATAGGGGTTAGCGTTTGATAGCCTAATTGATCAATCGCTTGTTTAAGCGCTGGATAAAGGGGTAATTGTGAGAAAGTTTGAAACACAGAGAGTTAACCTATTTTGACCAATCAATCATTGGCTATGAGAAACAACAAAAACCAAGTTAATTACCTCAACTTGGTTTGCAAAAAGGTCAAAAATAACACTTTAACCCCTTTTTGGCTTAACTTATTCGACTTTGGTAACTTCTTCAGCTTGAAGACCTTTTTGACCTTCAACCACGATGAATTCAACTTTTTGACCATCTTGAAGTGAACGGTAGCCGTCACCTTGAATCGCGCGGAAATGAACGAAAATATCTTCACCGCTGTTACGCTGAATAAATCCAAAACCTTTTGAATCATTAAACCATTTTACAATGCCTTGTTCACGAACTGACATATTATAACTTCCTTTAACACTATTAATGGTAGGTTTTTAAAGTAGTTTTTTAGCCAAGGCTAGTTAAGCCTAGTTAAGTTTAGCTACCCGCTACCTACGCCTGCTAATTAATGTACTAGTTAAGCTTTTGTAATAGTTTGTTAAAACATTTCTCTACAATGTCGCTTACATAGTAAATTGTTCTTATAGCAATCATAGCATGGGTTTTTTACAAAAAAAAGTAATTTCGTAAGAATTGGTTATTTTTTTAAACAGCGATTTTCTAGCCTTATTTAACGGTTTACAATAATAAAACTGCAAGGTTTGCTATTAAAATTGCCAATTATTTTAGCGTCAGTTTGCACACATTGTATGGGCTTATCTTTATCATTTATCTCATCGATGCCAATGAGTTGATTGATAACCTCTTCGCCCAATTCATCTAGCACATCATGTTTTAATTCTTTTATTAATTGCTTATCGGCATTCTGATGGGCTTTGATGGAACATTCTTTAAGTCGCCATAGTAGGTTTCGTAAAACTGCTTGATTGACTGCAGGCTTTTGATTCAACCATTGGTATTCATGCGGTGAAAAAAAGCGTGCAGCAACGTGATGACTAATTGCGCTGTCTTCAACATCAATGCCGATATTTGTATAGGGCGAAATCAACACTGCGGCATGTTGGCGGCTATGGCTAAAACTGACATACCAAGTGTAACCATCAGCGGTTATAAAATGATAAGGAAAGTTTGCCTCCATTAACTCGCCTGTCACATTGAGCGCTTGCTGTAGCTTTTTTAGCAATTGACGACAATACATCGACCCTGTTTTATGGGTTGATGCTGCTTTATTGGTTAACCCTACTTTATTGCTTGACCCTGCTTTATGGGTTAATAGGGTAGCCTGTTCACCCAAATTATGATGAATATCAATAGCAACCCAGCTATGGTGTTCGATTGGATAAAACTGCATCGGTGATGATAGTGCCTTGTTGTATAAATAATTGTATAAATAGATTTAACGATAGCTTAAAGTATTAAAGTATTTTTTTATACCAAGGTTGATTGGCTTTCTTCTTTTGTGCTTGCGCAATCGCTTTACGTTTTTTTTGATACAATACATTGTTACTAATGAGAGTGATAGCGCGAGTGTCTTGCGCGATGACTTCCCCTAAGACGTTTTCAACACTTACAGTAATGGTATAAGGGTTAGGATCGAGCGTGGTAGTTGCAATAGTATAGCTAGTGTCTTTTATGGTCGCTAAGGTTTGGTTATTGAGTTGATAGACGATTCTATCGCCTGTTTTTAAACTCGGCATCAAAGCAACGTTAATCTCAATTGATTGACTACCACGTCGCAGCGTTTGCCCTGCTTCAGGCGATACAATTTTTAATACATAATCCCCCTGCTGGCTTGCTGAGATGGATTGGGTGGATAAGCGCTCAGTTAAGCGAGCAGTTAAGCTATCACCTAAACTATCAGGCAAACGATTGTCAGTAGTCGTACTCACTGCGTTATCAACTTGATTGTTCAAGCTAGTGGATGTCGTTGTTGATTGATTGGTCGTCGATGATACTTGTGATTGGGTGGACAATTTATCTAATACGCTGATAGTTTTGCTGTTTTTATTGTATTGATAAGCGGTATTGATATTATCGGTATATACCACTTGACCCTCTGATGTGATCGTCTTATACACTTCAGCATGACTTAACTGTGACAGCAATAACACGACAGCCGTGAGTATAAAGCTATACCGCAAACTACTATTATTATCGGTACTGTATTTTGTCAAAATCATATAAGTCTTCCCCTCAAAACCCATTATTACCCATATTTTAGCAAGCTTGATAATCAATCCCTAAATAATTTTGTCTATTAGCTTAAAAATTTCCTATAAAAAAACCCAACTTAATGTGAAGTTGGGTTTTTTGAAAAGCGAACTTATTAGCAGCTGTAGTACATATCAAATTCGATTGGATGAACTGATACGTTGTAACGCTCTACTTCTTCTTTTTTCAAGGCAATGTAAGCGTCAAGCATTTCTTTGGTAAATACGCCACCTTTGGTTAAGAACTCATGGTCGTCTTCTAACGCTTTAAGCGCAACTTCCAAGTTCTCCGCCACCGTTGGGATCAATGCTTCTTCTTCTGGTGGCAGGTCGTATAAGTTTTTGTCCGCGGCTTCACCTGGATGGATTTTGTTTTGGATACCATCAAGCGCTGCCATCAACAATGCGGCAAAGCAAAGATAAGGGTTGGCTGCTGGGTCTGGGAAGCGCGCTTCGATACGTTTGCCTTTCGGGCTTGCCACGTATGGAATACGAATTGATGCTGAGCGGTTACGCGCAGAATAAGCCAGTTTAATAGGCGCTTCGTAATGCGGTACTAGGCGTTTATAGCTGTTGGTTGATGGGTTGGTGATGGCATTTAATGCACGAGCATGTTTGATGATACCACCGATTGCAAAAAGCGCCGTTTCTGACAGCCCTGCGTATTCATCACCGGCAAAGGTGTTTTTGCCATCTTTTTGGATTGACAAGTGAACGTGCATACCTGAACCATTATCACCAACCATCGGTTTTGGCATAAAGGTCGCGGTCTTACCATATTCGTGTGCAACGTTGTGCACCGCATATTTGAACTGTTGTACTTCATCCGCTTTACGAACTAGGGTATTAAATGATACACCGATTTCTAGTTGGCAAGAGGCAACTTCATGGTGATGCACTTCAACACGGCCTTCACCCATAATCGCTTCTACCGCGGCACACATATCAGCGCGCATATCTTGTGAGCTATCAACAGGTGGTACTGGGAAGTAACCGCCTTTGACGCGTGGACGGTGCGCATAGTTACCGCCTTCCATTTCTTTATCGGTAGACCAAGCGGCTTCATCAGCTGAGATGGTGTGACGGGCGCCGGACATGTCGATTGACCATTTTACATCATCAAATACGAAAAATTCTGGCTCTGGACCAAAGAATGCGGTATCACCGATACCCGTTGATTTTAGGTATTCTTCGGCACGTCGCGCGATTGAGCGTGGGTCACGGTCATAACCTTGCATGGTTGATGGCTCGATAACGTCACAGGTCACAACAACTGTCGTTTCACGAAAGAAAGGATCGACAAAGGCGGTATCAGCATCTGGCATCAAAATCATATCTGACGCTTCAATGCCTTTCCAACCAGCAATTGATGAACCATCAAACATTTTACCTTCTTCAAAAATGTCTTCGTCCATGCTGTCAGCTGGATAGCTTACATGTTGCTCTTTACCTTTAGTATCGGTAAAGCGAAAATCTACCCACTTTGCTTCGCTAGATTTGATTAAATCTAAAAATTTATTCGACATTGCTCGTTTCCTTTTACGCAAAAAATGATTAAAAAAACGTTACGCCACTTTATACTCTTTTTGGTGCTGTGACAAGAGATAAACAAAGAGGTGCTTGTTGAGTTTAAACTTTCAAGTTATGTGCCAACTTTTGCACTATCATGCTAAATATTAAATTTTTATATCAAATTCAATGAGTTATTTGAGAGTGGATTTAATGATAAAGTTGGCTGATATGACTATCTGCCTAGGTAGCCTTCAAATCGCCATGCAGCTGTAACACTTGCACCACTTTAATGAAAATTTTATCAATATTCACTTTTATGGTGCATAAAATATGTGTTTAACTATTTTAGTGAAAATCATTAACATTACTGCCTGCGACTCGGCTTCATTTATTCGGTTTCATTCATTTGCTGTCAGTGACTTGTAGAATGGTTGTGATAAAATAATTAACTAAAATAACGGTGAAGTTTTTTCATTGGCTAACCATCATCTGACAATTACAGCATAGGGTTTCTGGATTGCTACTTTTTATTGATAACTACGACAGTTTTACCTACAACTTGGTGCAGTATTTTGAGCAATTGGGACAACCCGTTGAAGTCTGGCGCAATGATGCTTGCAGCAGTGAAGATATCATTCGTTTAAATCCCGATTATTTGGTCATTGGCCCTGGACCTTGCACGCCAAGCGATGCAGGCAATACGTTGAGTTTTATCAAAGACTGTGCCGGCATTATTCCTATATTAGGCGTTTGCTTGGGTCATCAAGCGATTGGGCAAGCATTTGGCGCCAATATCATTCGATGCCCAACGATTATGCATGGGCGGGTGTCGCAAGTTTTTCATCACCACCAAGGGATATTTGCCGGACTTCCCTCACCTTTTAACGCCACTCGCTATCATTCTTTAGCGATTGCCACAGACAGTTTGCCTGATTGTCTAGAGATTACCGCATGGTGTGATGATATTTATCCACATAATTTGCTGCCATCCCCCACTGTGATGGGCATTAGGCATCAAACATTGCCGATTGAAGGGGTGCAGTTTCATCCAGAATCTATCTTGAGTGAGCATGGGTATGCGATTTTGAAAAATTTTTTAGCTAACTATCAAAACTATGAAAACTATCAAAACGCTCACCCTTAGACTGGGGTAATTGATTTTTGCAGGTTAAAGCTTGGCTTTAATGCTTGGCTTTAAAGTTTGGCTTTGTTATAGTATACTAGTACAATGATATATCAAGTCTAAGCCATAAAACTCATACGAGACTGACATGACCCATACTGTAACACCCTATCTTGGTGACATTACCACGACTATAGAGAACAACCAGCCATTAACCCCAGAGCAAACCCAACTACTGCTTACCACCGCGCTGGATCGTGCCATCAATACCATTGACCTAACTTATGCAGAAATGCGCGGCGTCATGCTAGCCATCATGCAAGGTCAATGCCCCGATGCCATGATGGGCGCGCTGCTCACCGCGCTGCGTATGAAAGGTGAAAGCATCGAAGAAATCACCGCCGCCGCCCAAGTAATGCGGGAGCTGGCGATTAAAGTGGATTTGTCGGATGTGCACTATGTCGTCGATATTGTGGGTACAGGGGGCGATGGCGCAAATCTATTTAATGTATCTACCGCCGCTACCATGGTCGCAGCAGTAGCTGGCTGTCATGTCGCCAAGCATGGTAATGGCGGCGTTTCGGGCAAATCTGGCAGTTCCGATTTGCTGCAGCAAGCGGGTATTAATTTGGCATTAAATACCGAGCAGATTACCCAGTCGATTAAAACGCATGGTATTGGTTTTTTGTTTGCGCCCAATCACCATGTGGCAATGAAACACGCCATGCCCATTCGCCGTACCCTAAAAACGCGCACGGTGTTTAATATTTTGGGACCTTTGACCAACCCGGCGGGCGTCAAAAATGCCATGATTGGGGTATTTAATCCTTCGCTGTGCGAACCGCTTGCCAATGTGTTCAAAAACCTTGGCGCGGAGCATGTGCTGGTCGTCGGCTCAGTGGATAACCTTGATGAAATCTCACTGGCGACTTATACCCACGTGGCTGAACTTAAAGATGGCAAAGTCAGCGTGTATGATATCGAACCTGAAGATGTTGGTATCGAATCGCAAACCCTTAAAGGCTTAATCATTGACAGTCCAGCACAAAGCCTAGCGCTCATCCGCGAAGCACTGGCTAACAATCCCAATAAAACCCCCATCGCCAAAAAAGCCGCGGATATGATTGCCTTGAACGCCGGTGCGACCATCTATGTAGCAGGTAAAGCAGATACCATAAAACAAGGCGTAGCCATGGCACAAGATATCATCAGCAGTGGCAAAGCCTTGCAAAAAATGGCAGCATTAGCAAGCTTTACTCAGCAATTCACCTCTCATTAAATTTTTGGAAAAACCATGCCTCATCAAGCAGTCCCCTCGGTATTACAAAAAATTGTCGACACCAAACGTCAAGAACTAGTCAGAGCCAAACAACAACAATCTTGGCACGACCTTGAGCAAATTGCCGCAACGAACCGCGATGACATCCGTGATTTTGCCGGCAGTTTGCGCAAAGCAGGCATACGTGTCATTGCGGAAGTCAAAAAAGCCTCGCCATCCAAAGGCATCATCGCCCCTAATTTCGATGCTGTCGCCAGCGCAGTCGGCTATGAACAAGCGGGTGCCGCTTGCCTATCGGTATTGACGGATACCGACTACTTCCAAGGCTCGGATGCGTATTTATTGCAAGTGCGCCAAGCGGTAAGCCTACCTGTGCTACGCAAAGATTTTATGATTGAGCCGTATCACATTTTGCAATCACGTGCGCTTGGGGCAGATTGTATTTTGCTGATTATGGCGTGTTTATCGGATGCGCAAGCCGCTGAGCTGCATGAATTGGCATTAAAGCTTGGTATGAGTGTACTCATTGAGTGTCATGACGAGATAGAAGTGGAGCGCGCGTTACGCTTGCCCGCCCATCGTCAAAACGTGTATGGGGTAAACAATCGCAATCTACATAACTTTGATGTGAGTTTGGACACTACCCTACGCCTAAAAACACTGTTTCCACAAGATAGCTTACTGGTGACAGAAAGCGGGATTCATTCGGCAGAGGATGTAAAATTGATGCTGGGCCATGACATCCATGCGTTTTTGATTGGTGAGCAGTTTATGAAAACAGGCGATGCAGGCGCGGCATTAGCAAAGTTATTGGCACAATCGCAACAAAATGCGTAAAATAGCCAAGTTAAATATTTGATGTTAGGGCGTTTCATCGATAAACGCCCTATTTTTTATACCGATTGATAGAGTTATTGTATGGCAAATTTATTTTCTAAAGAAATGCAAGACCAGTTAAAGCAGCTTAAAACCGAACTGGGTAAAGGTCGCAGCCAAACCAAAGAGACCGATGAAAACGGCAAACCGACTGAAACCGTGGGTTTATTGAGCAAGCAACAAGTCGCCAAACAAGTTAAAAAATATAATAGCGAACATCTTGATGATGATAAATTGCTATTTATGCAAGCCATGTCAGGCGTGCAGCCAATCAAAGATAAAAACTTGGCGGATAAAAACAACGCTGGTAATAAGCTTGATGCGACGACGCTAGCTAAACGCGCGGCGGCAGTCGGAGGTGACGATGATAGCGGGCATGTATTGTCTGATATGCAAGCGCTGCTCAACCCAGTATCTGGCGATGCTTATTTAAGTTATAAAACCGCAACGCTACAAAACAAAGTGTTTAATGACCTTAAACAAGGCAAGATTCGCTGGTATGATGCCGTAGATTTACACGGTGCTACCATTGAAGAGTCGCGTGAAGCCATGAGTCAGTTGATTTTGCAGGCTCAAAAAAACAATGAAAATTGCGTGAAAATTATTCATGGCAAAGGCATTGATAGTATCTTAAAAACTTGCGTGAATGGCTGGTTGCGTCAGATTCCTGAAGTGCTTGCTTTTTGCTCAGCACCTGCGGCACAAGGTGGCAATGGTGCAGTGTTGGTGTTACTCAAAAAACGCGAAAAAGCCAATCGCGACCAATAACCATTGTACGGCTATTTTGACTATAGGTTAAATTTTACGAAATCATGCTAAAACAATCCATGCATGATTTTTTTAACGAGATTTTTTAATTGTTAATAGTTTATTCTTAGTTTTTGTTTATAATAGGCTCTTTTTTTTCATGGATTAAATGCTCTGCATTAATCTAATCTCAACTGGCTAAAAACAGCGCCCATTTGTCTTTTGACAGCTGACTGTTTTTAACACCACTGGGTATAGGAGAAAGGTAGCTTTGAACAATACCCCCACTACGACTAATTCGCCCGCTAAATTGCAACGTCATTTAGCCCTTTGGCACATTATCATTATTGGTTTGGCGTATATTCAGCCCATGACCGTATTTGATACCTTCGGCTTGGTTTCTGAAGCCAGTCATCAGCACGTTCCAACATCTTATATTATTGCATTGATCGCTATTTTGCTTACCTCGCTAAGTTACGGTAGCATGATTCGTCGTTATCCTTCGGCAGGTTCGGCATATACCTATGCGCAAAAATCGATTCATCCCAATGTCGGGTTTATGGTGGGTTGGTCTTCTTGGTTGGATTATTTATTGTCACCTTTGGTGAATATTATCCTAGCGGTGATTTATCTTGAAGCGCTGTTCCCTGATGTCAACAAATGGATTTGGGTATTTATTCTGACGGGATTTATGACCTGGATTAACGTGCATGGCTCCAAAGTCGTGGCTTATTTTAATAGTTGGATTGTGTTTATTCAGCTATTGATTATCGGTGTATTTACGTGGTTGGTGTATAGCAAATTGATGGCGGGCACCAATGCGGACGGCACTATCAATGCTGCAGCTTACCAATTATGGAGCTTAAAGCCGTTTTGGAGTGATATTGCTAACATGACGGCACTCATCAGTGGTGCAACCATTTTATGTTTCTCTTTCACAGGCTTTGACTCACTAAGCTCATTGGCAGAAGAAACCAAAGATGTGCAAAAAACCCTACCAAAAGCAATTTTCTTGACCGCATTGATTGCAGGTATTGTGTTTATCATTAGCACTTACTTTATGCAGATTTATTTCCCACAAACCCCTGACAAATATTTCCCAGATGTGGCTGCTACCCAGCCAGATATTTTAATGTTGGTGGGTGGTTCTGCGTTTCAAGCCGCCGTATTGGGCTTTGCAATTGTCACGGTGATGGCGTCAGGTATTTCTGCACATGCGGGTGTCTCTCGTTTGATGTATGTGATGGGGCGTGATGGGGTCATTAATAAACGTATTTTTGGTCATATTCATCCAAAATACTTGACCCCAACCTACAATATCTATATCGCGGGTGTGATTGCCTTAACCGCGGGTTTTATTGAGTTTGATGTCATCGCGCATTTGATTAGTTTTGGGGCGTTGACGGCCTTTAGTTTTGTTAACTTATCCGTGATTGCGACCTACATCATCCGTGAAAAACGCTACCACAGTGCCTATGATTTGTTTATGTATTTGATTGTGCCGCTGTTGGGCTTTATCAGTGTTGCGCTGATGTGGAAAGAAAGTGAGCCCATCGCCATCAAAATGGGTTTAAGCTGGGCAGTAATCGGTCTTATCTATTTGGCGTTTAAAACCGGTGGCTTTAAGCGTCATCCACCGATGCACAATGAACATGAATAATGGTTAACGTGGTGAAAAGGTCAGATACGATTCTGACCTTTTTTATGTCTGTGGCTTTTGGGAAAACGGCATGTTAGAAATTTTATATCAAGATGAACACTGTGTGGCAGTCAATAAGCCTGCGGGTATGCTTGTCCATCGAAGCTGGCTTGACCGTCATGAAACCGAGTTTGTGATGCAGACCCTACGCGATCAATTGGGTCAATATGTTTATCCGATTCATCGCTTAGACCGACCGACGTCAGGGGTGTTACTGTTTGCTTTATCAAGCGAATCAGCGCGGCAACTGTGTGAGCAATTTGAAAACAGGCAAGTGCAAAAATCTTACTTAGCCATCGTGCGCGGATATTTGACAGTTAATGCGCAGACATCCCAGCAGACATCTGGGCTGATTGATTACCCACTCACACAAATTTTGGATAAAATTGGCGATAAACCAAGTTTGCGGGCGCTGCAACAAAGAAAGCTTAGTTCGACAGACATGTTTGATGAAGTCCTTAGCAGCCCTGCTGAATTAACCTTACTGCAACCTGCGCAAACGCACTGGCAATGCTTGGCAACAACTGAGCAGCCGTTTCAAGCGCGCGCACGCTATCCCACTTCACGCTTTAGTCTGGCTAGATTGACGCCCATTACCGGACGAAAACACCAACTACGTCGCCACATGAAGCATGTATTTCATCCGATTATTGGTGATACCAGCTATGGCGATCATCACCAAAATCGCGCCATCCGTCAACATATCGGCGTGCATCGATTGATGTTACATGCGCATACCTTGGCTTTTAATAGACTGACCGACAATCGCCGTGTTGATATCACGGCACCTGTGGATACAGATTGGTTAACGATGTGTGCGCAGTTTGGCTTTCATTTGCCTTGATAGTTAGCGATATCATTATTTGGCGACATCCTTTACGCAACCAAGTAATCACTTACTTTGTTACCGAGGGTCGCAAATGTTGCGCCAATGCCTGCCCCCACCAACACATCGGTGGGATAATGTAACCCAAGCACCAAGCGCGATAATGCCACCAGCATCGTAAATGGCAGCAACGCCCATAACATCATCGGCACTTGATGACCTATCATGGTAGTAAACAATACCGCTTGCAGCGTATGCCCTGATGGAAAACTAAATACATCTAAAGGCCGTTCACCTAAAGTAATGGTCTGGTGTACTTGGTAAGGGCGTGGACGTACTGTGTGTACTTTTAAATACTTATACAGCAAATAACCGCAAAAACTGCTGACGAGCACCGCACACACTTTCACAGCAACGATACTAGCGACCAGTCCTTGCGATAGTAACGCTACTAACATCACTACTGTCGATACCGCCCAAAACCAACCATCGCCTAAGCGGCTGATGGTTTTGAAAAACTGCGCAAAAAACTTCAATTGCGACAGCAAATTTACCCGTAAACATAAGCGAGTATCCCACTGCAGCACGCGCTTTTGCAAATGATATAGTTTAGGTTTACTGTGCAAAAACTGATAATAATTGCGCATTAAATTGGGTAAGTTTTCGACAGAGCTAACAGAGGTACAGGTGAATTCTGAATTGGCAAGTGACAGTTTGGATTGTTTTATGGGTTGATTCATGGATTGATTGATGGATTGATTCATGGCGCCATCCTTTTTTTTGCCTATTTGAACATCACGTTTTGGAGAAAAACGCGGCAGATTCAGCGGGTCTTTGGCTTGGGTGACTATTTTGGGTTGAGTGGCTATTTTGGATTGAGTGGCTATATCGTGGGTGGTTTTTTGCCCCGACAGTCGGCGGAACTGGCTGAGGTGTGGGGGCGATTGTCAAATCCGCGAGCGTATGTTGAGCTATTGATTGAGAAGGCAAAATGGTGGGTGTCACCGTGCTAGCTGTTAGGGTATTGGTCTGGATTGATAGCACCTCATAAAACATGGTCAACATTTCTTGGGCAGGTTTTTGCCAAGAAAAAGCAGCCACCTTGTGCCTTGCAGCTAGTCGCATCTGATCAAGCTGTTGTTGTTTGGGTAATTCACTAATCATTTGTACAAAGCGTTGTTCTTGCCCAAGCGGTACGGTTTTACCACAACTATCATCCACCAACAGCGCCGCAGCCGCATCATGATAGGCAAAAATTGGTAACCCCGATGCCATCGCTTCGGTGACGACATTACCGAAAGTTTCTACTTGACTAGCAAATACAAAAGCATCGGCACTGGCATAATAACTTGCCAGCGCCTCGCCTGTTTTAAAGCCTGCAAAAATAATGCTTGTATCATTGGCATGCCGTTTAACGAGCGCTTCTTTATATGGTCCATCACCGACAATCACTAATTTGACATGACGATGCAGCTGCTGTAATTGTAGCGCTTTGAAGCTTTTAATGACGGTATCCATACCTTTTTCAGGGGAAACACGGCTCACACACATTAACACTGTGGTGCCCTCGCCCACGCCCCAACTTTGCCGTAATGCTTGGCTACGTTTGCTCGGTGCATAGCGCGCTGTATCAACGCCACGACCGACTTGGTACAAATGCTTGAAACCAAATTCAGCGAGCTGATGTTGGGTGGTCTGGCTTGGAATACAGGTGGCATTGCAATGGTTGTGAAAACGCTTCATATACGCAAGCAAAGGCAATGAGACAACTTTCCAGCCAAAATATCGGCTAAAATCATGAAACGCGGTGTGATAACCTGAAGAGACTTTAATGCTTTGCTGTTTGCCAGCAATCAACGCCGCAAGCCCCAAAGGACCTTCCGTCACGATATGTACAATATCAGGACGAAGCTTGCGCAGCTGCTTCGTTAAAAATCGGTAACAAGGTAGCCCCATGCGCAGATGCGGGTAATAAGGAATGGGCAAACTTGGCACTTGCAAATCAGTGGTAACAGCCGCAGTATTAAGCCCTGTCGTTAGGGTATGTTGTTCGACTTCATCGCTTTGCTTGGGGCGAATCAACGTGATGCGATGCCCCATCGATTTGAGTTCGCGCATGATTTGATAAACGCTTGAGGCTACCCCATTGATATCAGGCAACCACGTTTCAGTCACCAAAGCGATATGCAATGATGGCCTATTGTCATGAAAAGGCGTGCCGGCAACTTGAGTTGAGGGATTCATGTGATTGGCTGACGTCGCCTTAGTATCAGTCAAAGCCTTGTATGTATTAGTGTTTACAGTGTTGTCACTCATAGTATGTTATCAACCATTACAACCGACTGCTTTATTTGACTACAAAAGCCGTTTCGGTAAATTAAATCAATCCTTTGTCTGGGTTAAGCTTATAAGTCGCCATTGACAACCTCATGTCAATTTGATAACAGTTTGATGACAATTGCATCGCAAATAGGGGTCGATTTTGCTAAAATAGCGAGCAGAATGCAGCTTTATAGATTAATGCCTTATTAATGCCTTATAGATGGTTAAATGACTGATTTGATAACTACATCGAATAATACCGCTATGCCCAATACTTCGACGTTGGATACACCGATTGTGATGCTGATGACACATGCGCCTAGTCATCCGCTCACCAAACGAGCGATTGAATACGCCCAATCGCTATGTGCGAACGATAGTAAAACAACCGATGAGCAAAACTCGTTGACTAGTACCGATTTTAAAATTTTCTTATATAGTGATGCGGTGATGTTGGCAAACCGATTAATTTGGCTGCCCGATGATATCGAAAATATGGCAAAAAATTGGCAACGCTTTGCTATGAGTCATGATTTAACCATTCAAGTGTGTGTGAGTGCCGCTTTGGCTCGCGGGGTGACAGATGCTGACAATGCGACTAGACATCAGCTACAAGGTGACAATTTGGCAGATGGCTTTGAATTAGTCGGTTTGGGTGAATTAGCCATGCATCTACACAGGGCAAAAACGGTTTATCAGTTTTAATTGGGATGGGTTTAGCGATAGCGGTTTACTATGAAAATTATCATTAACATTTACGCTGACACGTTTTTGCTTTGTCATGAAGCCTTGTCAATGGCGTTTGCGCTGGCGGCGTTTGATCACCAAATTCAGCTGACTATCGGTAATGGCATGCTAAACTTACTACTTGATGAGCCCACAGGCAAGCTTGCCCATATGCTAGCATCCCTTGACATGTATGATATGGCGCCCGCTTGGCTGGCGCTAGCGGATTTTGATAGATTAAAAGCGTGGCAAGCCAACCAATCAACAACCTTTGATTGGTGTACTCAAGTCTCGCTACAGCCAACCACACTACCTTATTTTGATACCACTTTTGACTTATAAACCCTATGACCCAACTTCCCCACCTTGACCAAGACGGTCATTTGATAGCTCATCAAACCTGGACACCAGATATCGCGCAACAATTGGCGAACACGCTGGATGTCACGTTAACCCCTGAACACTATCAAATCATAGACGCAGTGCGTCAATATTATGATTTATATAGTCATCCACCGACGACCCGTCCTTTAATCAAGTTTTTATCCAAGCAATTGCCCTCATTGGCGATTGATAACACCAAACTGCAAGCCATGTTTAACACGGGTCTTGTCGCGCGTCATGTCAACCGCATTGCAGGGTTGCCCAAACCTGCAAATTGCTTATAAATTTTGAAGTTATTTTGGGTCATAAGGGACGAGATTGTCATAACCGATACTGTGACCGTTATCACCGCCAAACCCCTGCTGACGCCAAACTTCAAATAATGTAATTGCCACGCTGTTAGATAAATTCAGACTGCGAGAGGTCGGCAACATAGGCAAACGCAACCAGTTATCTTGCCCAATTGCCGCGCGAATTGGATCGGGTAATCCGGCTGTCTCTGACCCAAATACCAAAGCGATATTTGCCACTTGCGTAAAATCTTCATCATATAAAGGCTTGCTAAGCTTGGTGGTCAAGGCAACGATTCTTTGTACGCCACTTTGACTTAGGCTGTCCTGTGCATCCTGCCAATTGGCATGTACTTTGACATTTGCCCATTCATGATAGTCTAGCCCTGCTCGGCGTAATTTTTTATCTTCTAACTCAAACCCTAGTGGCTCAACCAAATGTAGCGTTGCGCCGGTATTGGCGCATAACCGAATAACATTGCCTGTATTGCTTGGCATCTTGGGTTCAACTAATACTACGTGAATCATATCGACATCCCTAATTAGATTAAAATAAAACAGATTGAAATAAAAAAGCGCTAAATGCGAAGATTAATTTACAAAAAACCTATACTTATTGCGTAAATTTAAGTTTTTTTTACAACTTGATAGTTTTGGTTACATTAACGCTATAGCGACGTTAGACTAACCTGCATTACCATGACTCTACCAAGCATGTTTTACTTTATTTTAACTTCTATGAATCAATAAAGTCGCATGATTTAATCTGGTAGCTAAAAACTGTTAAAAAATAATGGATATATCTGAGGAAATTTAAAATGAAAAAATTAATCGCTGCATCAATCGCTGTTATGTTTGCTGTCACAGGTTGTAATACAGTCAAAGGTTTTGGTAAAGACGTATCAAAAACAGGTGACGCAGTAACCAATACCGCACAAAATACTCAAAATAAAATCAAGTCGTAGATTTTCTGTTTAAGTAAAAAAACCCATCTCGCTGATGGGTTTTTTATTGCCTATTTTATTGACTATCGGTTATAACCCTAGCAGGTTATAAAACTAGTCGTTTTTTGGCAAATTTTCAGGTAGATAACAACGTAGATAAGCAATCACCGCCGTAATCGCTTCTTGACGATAGGCATCGGTAATTTCTTTTTCTGAACGATAAGCTAAGATAAAAATTCCATTGATGATACCGTATGCGACTAACAATTGCTGATGAATGGTTTCTAAAGCCGGCATTTTATAGCGCTCAGACAATTTATTATACACCATTTGGGCAAGGCTTTTTTCGATTTCACTACCAAAGGCATTGCCCTCAAAATCTGGGGTATTGGTCTCATAAATCAAACGGGCAACCGTTAAATCAGATTGAATAATATCAACGCCTGTCTCAATAACTGTGGTGATATAAGCCTGCCAGCGACTAAATTGTTTGGCATCGACTTTTTCAAGCTTGTTAAAGATTTCTATCGCATTTAAAAAACGCAATGCCAAAAAAATCGCTTCAACGTTTGGGAAGAAGTGATAGGCTGAGGCTCTAGGAATGTCCGCTCGTTCACACACATCAGCCAAACTAATCTCACTGACAGGTCGGGTCGCGCTCAATTCTTTGGCAGCGGCTAATAATTTTTGGCGACGCAAACGACCTTGCTGGCTAGTGAACTTGAATTTGTTAGGAACTAAGCGGCGAGCGAGCTCAGAGTCCACTAACACATCCTCAATTTTTTCATCATAAGCGCTTGACATATTTCCTCTCTATCGACTGATTATGAATAAAGTTTAATTTGTGCCCGTACCAATCCATGATCGGTTGGGCGTTGTTCTACAATAAATTTGAGATGATCGTTAAAATAATCAACTTGTAATACTTCGCCGATGTTAAATTTACTATCAGCTAAAAATTGTTCAGATACCAAAATCTGGTCAAGCACTTCTGGCATACCTTGGTGGATATGGGTGTAGGCCACATCTTTAAGCCAGTGCATACGGCTTTGTATCGTAGAGGCATCATATAGCACGATATCCCGCATCGACTTATCATAAAATACTTCACCCGATTCGCTTAAAAGTTGACAAGTGACACTTTGCATCACATCATTCATATCCCCTAACAAAATCAGCGGATGGTTGTTGTGTGACAGTTTTTCGATGACCACTTGGCGAATGCCTGCCGCTTCCGCTGCCCGCATACACAGACTGCGCAGCTTGGCGCGGACTCGAATTAGCGGATCATTGCGATCTTCTAACGGCTCGCCTTGCGCGTTTTCTAAAAACTCAGGGCGTTTACTTTTTAGATGCGCCACAATCACGGTGACCACCATGCCATTTGGCAATCTGATGTCGGCAATCAGCGGGGGACGATTAAATTGTTGATAAAGCCCAACATCAGGAACGTCCAACAACGCAATCGCAGGCATCTGCGTGAGCAATTGGGTGTTAATAATCTCAAAACGCGATACCAAACCTACGCTCGGGGTACCAATCGCGCCTTGCCCTTGGGTTAATGGACTGTCTGGCTGATTACTGGCTAACGGCACAGTGACGTGATAGTCATTGAGACCGGCTGCATGACATAAGTCAATGAGTGCTTGCTCATCCCAAATTTCTTGGCAACCAATGATATCAGCTTGCAATTGCCGAAAGATGGGGGCAAGTGCATTAATCTTTTGTTGATATTGCTTTGGCGTATACCCATCTTGGTTTCGGTAAAAAACCCGATTGGGCAGTGCAAAGTTAAGTAAATTTGCCGTAGCGATAACAAATTGATTGTCCACTGTCATATCCTTAATGTTTAGTTACCAGTTATCCCTGCTTTGCGCCAACCTTGTCCAAAAAATTTCCTGACTTTCATCTTCGTAACTTTTATCACTGTCAACACAGTGTCGAATTTCGAAGCATTATACATTTTTTTAGTCAATTTCTACACAAAAAATCACTTTTTTTAGCCAAAATTTGCTGATATTTTTAAGCAGGGTTTAAAAATTGGGTATATAAAGTGCTTTTTTTTACTTAATGCACTTAATTGCTAACGAAAATCACTCTCGTGTCGAGTCTTTAAAAAATTTGTCATATAGTTAACTATTTGTTTTTAAATTATTTTTAGTTTTTTAGAGCTATATTAATGATTTTCTTGCTTTAATTTTGTTCGTTTAATAGTTGATTAATATAAAACTGCCAACGCTCCACGATGGCTTGGCGCTCAGACAATGCCATCTTAGGCTCAAAGATACGGTCTAGCTGCCAACTTTCACCAATGCTAGTGTCATCATATAGCCCCACCGCTTGCCCTGCTAATAATGCTACCCCTTTTGCGGTACTCTCAGTGGTCGTCGGTCGCAGCACAGGGACATTGAGTATATCGGCTTGAAATTGCATTAGGATATTGTTATTGGCAGCGCCCCCATCCACGCGCAGTTCGTGCAATGGCACAGGGCTATCTTTTTGCATGGCGATTAACACATCATAAGCTTGTAGCGCAATCGCTTCTAAGGCGGCTCTTGCGATATGCGCTTTGGTAGTGCCGCGTGTCAGCCCAATAAGCCTTGCGGTAGCATCTGCTCGCCAGTAAGGTGCGCCAAGCCCTGTAAAGGCAGGAATCAGGGTCACTCCTTGGCTATCTGGTACTTGCGCTGCCAAGGTTTCAACGTCCTCACTGCGCGCTATCATACCTAAGTTATCGCGTAACCACTGCACGATGGCACCCGCCATAAACACACTGCCTTCAAGCGCATATTGTGTTTGCGTGACGCTTGTTTTTTTATTTCGTTGTAAATTTTGTAAAGGTTTTAGCAAGTTGGGCAATTTACCTGAAGGTTCATGACGGTTAGGTTGACGAGTGTGATTCGCCTGTGTGGTTTGCCAAGCGACGGTAGTGAGTAATTGCTGATGACTGACACAGGGCTTATCGCCGGTATTCATTAATAAAAAACAGCCGGTGCCATAGGTGGATTTTGCCATGCCTGCTCGGTTACAGCCCTGCCCATACAAGGCGGCTTGCTGATCGCCGAGCACTGCCGTGACTGGGATTTGTTTGCCAAACATCCCTTGTTTGGTGACCCCAAAATCGCCATCCGATGGCTTGATGGTAGGTAACATGGTTTTGGGAATATCAAATAATTCCAATAACTCCTCAGACCAGTCGCCTGTTTGCAAAGACATCAGCATGGTGCGTGACGCATTGGTGATATCAATGCTATGCTCGCCTGTCATGTTAAACAATAGCCAACTATCCACAGTACCAAAAGCCAACTCACCTGCTAGCGCTTGCTGGCGAAGCTTAGGGTTTTGGTTTAACAGCCATACGATTTTGCTGGCACTAAAATACGGATCTATACGTAGTCCGGTAATTTGCTGGATTTTGGCGTCAAAGCCTTTATCACGCCAGTCTCTGCACCACTGATGGGTACGTCTATCTTGCCAGACAATGGCGGATGCAACAGGCTTACCCGTTTTTTTATGCCAAATTATGGTGGTCTCACGTTGGTTGGTGATACCGATGGCTGAGATATCTGTCGCCAATAATCCTGCTTTGGCAATCACTTCTTGGGCGGTACTAATTTGGGTTTGCCAGATGTCATTGGCATTTTGCTCGATAAACCCGGCTTTTGGGGTGATGATACCCAGCGGCTTTTGGGCGATGGCGATGGGTGTTAATTGGTTATCAAAGATGATACTGCGGCTTGAGGTAGTGCCCTGATCCAGCGCTAAAATAAATCCGTTTTCTGTTTTAGCCATGTTGTTGTCTCAAACGATTGTGTTAAGCGTCCATATGTTATCTTAGCAAATACTTGCCCATCAACTTTTATATTACTGCGGCTGAAACCTTAAGGCAACGATTCGCGAAAAAATAGCCATTGATTTTATCAACAAAAAACCACATCATACTGATACTTTATTACCACTTACCAAAACCTATCTGTTAACTATAAGTGACCCTAAACCTTAGATTTCAGACTTCAAACCTTAGACCCTAAGCACTGTCACTCTAACTGTCACTGTCATTGTTTATCTTTTCCACTACCGCTTTTTAATGCGTTGATGAAACTTGTTTTATGAAAAATACCCTTGCAAAATCTGTTCGTACTACCCCTGTGACTTCAAAATCCGCCGCTATCATTACCGATACCATCAAATCTAACAATTTACAGCCTGTTGCAATTTCGCACTTGCGCCGTTATACCGACCCAGCGACCTTGCCAACAGATAGCAACCATACCAAAACGCTTGAAATTGGCTTTGGGCAAGAGCGCGCCTGTAAAGCGATTGCCACTGCGCTTGATATCAATGCCAATGGTTATCATATCTTTGCTGCAGGTGAAAACGGACTGGGCAAACGCACCTTAATCACTCGCCTGCTACAAGCACACGCCAAACAAAAACCCACACCCAATGACTGGGTATATGTGCATAATTTTGTTGATGCGCGCACCCCGATTGCGCTTGACCTTCCTGCTGGCATGGGCAAGCAATTAGCAGAAGATGTCAAAACCTTTTGGCTAACCACCAAGCGTCAGCTCAATCAGCGTTTTCGCAGTGAGCACTATCAAAGTAAAGTAGAAGCCATAAAGAATGAAATTAGCCTTCGTGAAGAACAGGTCTATCATGCGCTGCATGAAGAAGGCAAACAATATTCACTTGCGTTAGCGCTGCGACCTTCGGACAATAAACCGATTTTTATCAAATCTGATTTTAGTGACAACCGAGCCGATGGCAATGACAATGACAATGACAGTTACAATGATATTGAGCCAAGCGATGGTTATTTACCAATCAAACCTGCTAATAAATGGGGTCGCCAAAAATCCAGTGGTAAAGCACCAGTTTTACCACTTAAAGCCAATCAAACCTCTAGCACCACTAATAATACCTCGAGCGCAACCAATCAAGCCAGCTTTGGCTTAACCCCAAAATCGCCGTATGTTGCCAATTATCAAGATAAGAACCACATGCAAAAACGCTTGAGCCAACTGACCGTTGAGCTTGAGCAAATTGAAGATGAAGCCAATCAGACCCTACAAGCGCTACACCACTCATTGACTCGGCGTACCTTAAAACCTCTGATTGAGCCGTTATTTGACAAGTATCAAGCCTTACCAAAGGTTCGTAAGTATTTGCAAGACGTGCATGACGATATCGTCAATCATGTAGAACGAATCATCAATGAAGATGATGAAGAGTTTTTGCCCAGCCATTTTTCGCCATTGCCAGCGCGCTATTTTGTCAATGTGATTGCAAGCCACGCGCCCGATCAAGGCGCACCGATTGTGTTTGAAGACTTACCCACCCATTTAAATTTACTCGGGCATGTCGAGCAAATTACCCATTTGGGTACTGTGTCAACAGATGTCAGTCTGATTCGCGCCGGTTCACTGCACCGTGCGAATGGCGGTTATTTGGTGCTTGAAGCAACTAATTTGCTTGAATATCCGTATGCGTGGCAAGGTCTCAAACGTGCGCTGCAAAGCCGCCAAATCAAGATGTCAAGCCTTGAGCAAATGCTGACACTAACAGGCAGTATTAGCCTTGAACCACAACCGATTAAGCTTGATGTCAAAGTCATTTTACTCGGTGAGCCAGACTTGTATTATGACCTGCTAGATTTTGAGCCTGAATTTAATGCCGTATTCAAAATTCGTGCAGATTTTCACGATCGCGTGGTACGCAGTCACGCCAACGAACAAGCGATGACCGCCAAAATTGCCGATATGATAAGCAAATACCAATTACTAACGTTTGATAACACCGCGTTGGCGTGTTTATTGGATTATCTTAGTGAGCAAGCGGAAGACCAGCATGAATTAAGCCTACATGGGGACAGATTGGCGCAGCTATTACTCGAAGCCAATCGTCATGCGGTCATCAATCAATCAGAGCTTAGCCCTGAAAACACAGTAACCGCTAGCCATGTCCGCCAAGCCATTGAGGATATTCGCCATCGCTCGGGTTATTTACGACAATTGTTCTGGCAAGAGCTAGAAAAAGGGCAACAGCTGATTAGCACCCAAGGCAAAGCGATTGGTCAAATCAATGCGCTGACAGTCATCAGCTACGCAGATAGTGAGTTTGGTATGCCTGCTCGATTGACAGCGTCAGTGCATCACAGTGCCGCGCATGCCGATATTGTTGATATCGAGCGCGATGTGGATTTAGGCGGCTCTATCCATGCCAAAGGCGTGCTGATTATGAGTAGTTACCTAAAAGCGCTGTTTGCAGAAGACCACACGCTTAACTTTACTGCATCGCTGGCTTTTGAACAAAGTTATGGCGGTATCGATGGCGATAGCGCGACAGTAGCCGAAACCTGCGCACTATTATCTGCCCTATCGCAAACCCCGATTAATCAAAGCTTGGCGGTGACTGGCTCGATGAACCAATTTGGTCAAGTCCAAGCGGTCGGCGGCGTCAATGCCAAAATTGCCGGGTTTTATGATGCGTGTGTCGAGCAAGGTTTGACGGGTAAACAAGGGGTGATTGTACCCAAAGCCAATTTGGCGCAATTGATGCTGCGTCAAGATATCATCGATAGCGTGACGGCAGGTAAATTTACCATCTATGCCGTAGAGCATGTCAATGAAGCCATGTATCTATTGACGGGTCTAGCGCCGGATGAGATGACCAAAAAAGGCAAATATCGTAAAAATACCGTTTATGGTCGTATTTATGAACGCTTAGAAACTTGGGAAGAAAAAGATGCAGATGACAAAGAATAACGCCTCATTGGGTTATTGTTTATCGCTGATAACTTGCTTGCTCTATATCAAGCAATGTTTGCTTAATCTCAATCCCACCGGTATAACCGCCCAATTTGCCATCGCTGGCAATCACGCGATGGCAAGGAATGATGAGACTTAGTGGGTTGCGACCATTGGCCTGCGCGACTGCGCGAAAGCCTTTGGGATTATCCACTTGTAGCGCAAGCTGTGCATAGCTGATTGTTTGACCGTAAGGGATTTGTCGTAATGCTTGCCATACTTTTTGCTGAAAGGGTGTGCCTGTGTAGAGGGCGATGGGCATATCAAACACTTGTCGCTGTCCATTAATATATTCGTCAAGTTGACTGATGGTATTTCGTAAGACTTTGGCATCGTCATCTACTGAGTCAGCCAAATCTTTGCTTTGTATATAGTGCGCTTGTGCAGTTAATTGCTGTAGGATTTTTTGCGTTTTTTGGGTTTGCCAATCAAGCGCGATAAGACAACCCTTATGTGCGACAAGGGTAATTGTTGGTAATTTGATTGATAGTTGGTAGTTTGTGGTAAGCATTTTATAAGACAAATTTATCTAGAAGTGATTTAAGAATTTTCTGCATTTTATAACTTTCTTCAATCAAAAATTCATTTGCACCCCGCCATTCAGACTTGTCTGAATATCCAACTGCTTCGTTTGTGATAATTATAAAACTATATACAGTTTCAGGACAACGCTCCCAATTAACAGGATATTGAAATTTTGATTCGATTTCTTCTTTATGCTGATATAAATAGTCGAATATTTTTAAAGTGTCTTCTTTATTATTATCTTTTATTTCAACTCTAATTTTTACAGATTCCTTTGTAATTACAACACTTATTCCGACACCATTTCCTAATTTAGTACCTAACCAATTATCTTTACTTGGTGTCCTATTAGCATATAAATTTTCAGCATTTGATAAAGTCGCATTGATAAATTGCGACCAAAAACTTATTAGTACGCTTTGTTTATTATTTTTGATTTGAATGTCTTCTTGTTTTTTCTCCGCAATATCTATCATAAAGCTTTCAACTTCGGGTACAGGAATAATTTGCTGAGTATCAAAGAAAAAGTCATTATTAAATTTAAAAAGTTGGCATTTTATACAACGGATATTAATACCAAAATTCATCAGCCATAATACAGCTGATGTTACTTCTTGACGGAATTCAGCAGCGACTAAAATGATTCGTTGCGAAGTTTCATTGGGATTTAATCCAATATCATCTTCTGTGCTATCGCTAAGAAATTCATTTATTTTTTGTTTAGCGCTTGCAATATAATCATCAGAGTTTTGGCTATCATATCTTCTAAGATAGTCAGCAAAAATATTTATGATTTTCTCATCTGTAAGTCGAGAGCAATAAGATGCATATTTCACAGACTGCCATACAACATCTTTACCAGAACTATCCGTTTTATTTTCAATAATGACTAAATTACCACTTTTATCTAACGCCAATAAATCTAATCTTTCAGACGTATTGTCAAACCCGTTAAATTCTTTTTGAATAATTAATAATGGCTCGCCAAGACATTCTGGATTGCTCACAATCCATTCTTGCAAATCTTGGCGCTCTCTAAAACCCACTTCACTAAATTGAATTTTATCAATATTAGTCATCTGCTTATTAGCAATATTTAAGTGATACATGAGTTACTCATCTTTTTCAAACAGGGCTTTGACAAAATCATCGGCTTGAAATGGGCGCAAATCATCAATTTTTTCACCCACGCCAATAAAACGAATCGGCACATTGGTGTTTTCAGCGATATTAAATACCACGCCGCCTTTTGCCGTACCATCTAATTTGGTAACGGTCACGCCTGTCAATGGCACTGCTTCATTGAAGATTTCTACTTGATTTAGGGCATTTTGTCCTGTACCCGCGTCGAGCACAATCATAGATTCATGTGGCGCTGTTGGATCGGCTTTTTGCATGACGCGAATCACTTTTTTCAGCTCTTCCATCAAATTGGTTTTATTTTGTAGACGCCCTGCAGTATCGGCAATCAGCACGTCAATGCCACGGGCTTTGGCAGATTGAATGGCATCAAAAATCACCGAGGCACTGTCTGAGCCATGACCTTGGGCGACAACAGGGATATTATTGCGCTCCCCCCATACTTGCAATTGCTCGGTGGCTGCCGCACGGAACGTATCGCCCGCTGCTAACATCACGGATTTGCCTTCACCTTGCAGACGTTTGGCAAGTTTACCGATGGTGGTGGTTTTACCCACGCCATTGACCCCAACGACCAAAATGACAAACGGTTTTGTGCTAGCATCCACCACCAGCGGCGCAACTTTGGGTGTCAAGATATCGGTGAGTTCTTTTTGTAGCGCTTTATACAGTGAATGCGAATAAATCAAATCACCGCGGGCTGTGGCTTCGGTCAAGTTTTTGATGATGCGATTGGTGGCATTCACCCCAATGTCTGCGACCAACAGCTGGTCTTCGACTTCTTCAAGTAGCTCATCATCAATTTCTTTGCCACCAATCAAAATATTGGTTAAGCCTTCGGTCAAGTTTTTACGACTTTTTGACAAGCCTTGCTTCATGCGGCTAAACCAGCCCCCTTTTTGTTCAGGTTCTGCGGTTGGCTCAGCCGTATTGGCAGATGGCTGCTGTATGGGTGCAGGTTGTCCTTGCAGCGTTGACGTTTGGGCGGCTTCAGCGATACGCGGCGTTTCAATAATTGGCACATCTTGCACAGGCAGATTGGGTATCGTAGCATCATCAAAATTAGTCGGTTGGTTATTAAAATTAATTACCACCTTATTAGAAGCATTGTTATTAAATTGGTTGCTACTCATATCATCGCCTATGGTTAAATTTGTCATTAAAATATTGAGATGTATAAAATTATAACAGTGTTTGTTCGCAGTTTGAAATAAACATGCTGTCAATCCCTTAAACCTATAGGATGTGTGGTATGGGAAAAACTGTCCGTTCACAGCTTGCTGCGCTAAAAACTTGCAGGGGGTATTTATTCAGATTTAATCGTGCAATGGGCTTTCAAATAGCAATCAATGCCAACATCCGTTATCATGGTCTATCTTTTATAATGCCTGCAAACCCCATTGCACCACAATCAGAAAAACCAGATTAAAGATTAAAAGTTAAAGAGAAAATATGTTAAACCGAAACCCTGTGTCAAAGCCTACATTTTTTAACCTTACCATCCTTGCTGCCGCCCTGACCTGTACGCTCAGTGTATCAGGTTGCAGCACTGCGCAGCCCATCGCAGCCAAAACCATGGCGACCAAAACTACCCCGACTGTAGCGAATACGCCTATTAACGCGCATCCAACTGCTAACGCGGCAACCGATGCAACCCAGCAAACGCCGAGCCCCACAGATTTTGACAGGGACAATGCAGCAACGCGCCATGAATATACGCTGGCTAATGGCTTAAAGGTGATTATCAAAGAAGATCACCGCTCCCCTGTGGTGATAAGCCAAGTATGGTATCGCGTGGGTGCCGCGGATGAACCCACTCATTTAGGCGGTATGTCGCATTTGCTTGAGCATATGATGTTTAAAGGAACAAAAAACGTGTCCTCAGCGGATTTTGAACGCCTTATCGCCAAATTTGGCGGTAGCAATAATGCTTTTACCAGCTATGACTACACCGCATATTATGAAATTTTCCCTGCCAATCGCTTAGCGCTCGCCCTAGAGCTTGAAGCCGATCGGATGACCGATTTACAGCTAAAGGACAGTGACTTTACCGCTGAGCGCCAAGTGGTGATGGAAGAGCGCCGCCAGCGGACCGATGACAACCCAAACGCCCGCGCCTATGAGCAGTTTAGCAAAATGGCTTATCCGAACAGCCCCAAAGGAGAATCGGTCATTGGTCCCATGGCAGAAATCGAATCCATTGGGTTAAACGACCTAACGGAGTGGTATAAAACATGGTATGCACCCAACAATGCGACCTTAGTAATCGTGGGCGATGTCAATCCCACACAGGCTATCAATGAAGTCAAAAAATACTTTGCCGATAAAAAACCGCAAACCCTGCCAACGCGCCCCAGTGTGATACAGCCAGGCTTTCGTGGTTATCAAGAAAAAACCACCCAATTGCCGGTACAAGTGCCTATGGTCATGATGGCGTTTAACGTGCCCACGCTTACCACAGCACAAGACCCCAAAACCGCCTATAGTCTATCGCTGCTAGCCGATGTGCTCGATGGCGGTCTATCTGCGCGCCTAGAAAAACGCCTAGTACGGGAAAAACAGCTACTAGCCTCAGTCGGCAGTGGTTACAGTGCCTTTAGTCGGGGCGATGGGCTATTTTTAATCCAAGCCACCCCGCGAGATGGCGTTACACTTGCTCAAGCCAAACAAGCAATCATTGCTGAAATTGACGCGCTCAAAACCCAACCGATTGCACAAAGTGAACTGACCCGTGCCAAAACCAACACCATGACCAGCTTGATTTATAGCCAAGATAGTATCAGCGGACAAGCGCAGATGATTGGCAGTCTAAACAGCATTGGGCTTGATGATCGAATGGTGTTTAACCTACCCAAAACCTTAGATGGCATCACAGAAAGTGACTTACACGCTGCCGCTAGCAAATATTTGGTTAACGACAATTTAACCGTGCTCAATGTGGTGAAAGCAAATAAACCCACGCAATAACTATAAAACCAGTAACTTAACTTATCCTGACTTAAATTGCCCACATTGCTGTCAGACCATCCTTAGAATTTTGAGAAAAAAAATGAAATCACGCTTAGCTAAAATCTTATTACTAATGACCACCATTGCCACGCAAGCGGGCTATGCTGAACCTGCCACCCATGGCGATGCTCACAGTAGTGGCAATGTTGACCCTACTGCTCCCATTGCCGCTTTAGACAAACTAACCAGTCTAAAAACGACGGCACCGTTAAAAGTGACATTACCCGATATCATCCACTTTACGACGGATTCGGGTACCCCAGTGGCTTTGGTACAAACCCACAATTTACCGATTGTGGATGTCAGTGTGTATTTTAATGCAGGCTCGGCTCGTGATGAAGCCATTAAAAAAGGCGGTTTTGGGATTGCCAGTCTGACCGCGAGTATGCTGGATCAGGGCACACGCCATAAAAGTGAAGATGAGATTGCCGAGACCAGTGAGCAGCTTGGTATTGATTTATCTGCCCGGGCTTATAAAGATATGTTTATTGTGAGCTTGCGCAGTCTATCCGATGAAGCGCGTTTATCCTCTGCGCTTGGTTTAATGAGCGATATGATGACCCAGCCTACGTTTCCGAACAAAAATTTTGAACGTACCAAAGCCCAGTATTTAATCAGCCTGCAACAAGCCAAAGAAGACCCCGATAGCATCGCAAGCAAAGCCTTTGCTGAGGCGCTTTATGGCAATCATCCCTACGCCCACCCTACCCAAGGCACGGAAGACAGCATCGCCAAAATTAATACCAACCATCTCAAAGCTTTTAGCCAGCAGTTTTTGGTGGCGAAGAATGCGAATATTGCCATTACAGGCGATATCAGTCTTGAGCGCGCGCGGGCGCTTGCCAATCAGCTAACCGCTCAAATGCCCGTTGGCACAGCTGCCCCAAAGCTTGCCGATGCCAAGCCTTTGAACGGCGCTAAAACGATTCATATTCCATTTGACAGCACCCAAACCACCGTATTGATGGGGCAATTGGGTCAAAAACGCGTGGCGGATACCTTAGGCTTGCAGCATCAAACCAACTTTGCCATTGCCGATGAAATCGTCGGGGGCGGCAACTTTCAAGCCAGATTGATGGAAGATATCCGTAAAAAACGCGGGCTCACCTATGGCATTTATAGCAGCACCACGCCGATGCTTGCCCAAGGTAGCTATACCGTTAGCTTTTCTACCCGTAACCAAAAGTCGCAAGAAGCAATTGAGGCGACCAAGCAAGTCATCAAAAATACGCTAGAAAAAGGGGTAACGCCAAACGAATTGTCTTTAACCAAAGACAGTCTAATCAACAGTTTCCCCACCAGCTTTGCTAGCAATGCCGCCATGAATGCCACGATTGGTATGATGGGGTTTTATCAGCTGCCAGATAGTTACTTGACTGAGTACGTGACACGCGTGCAGCGCGCCGACCTTCACGCTGTCAATCAAAGCTATAAAGAACTCATTGACCCTAACAAGTTTTTGATTGTGACGGTTGGGAACGCCACGCCAAACACAACAAAAACCGCTAAATAGCCCATGTTAAAGCTTAACGGGTTAACACTTGCGCTAGGGTTAAAAACGACAGGGTGATGAGCTTGAGCTATGGCTTGCGCCCCATTTTCGAAAGCCTTGTGTATCGAGATGCACTGAGCCTGTCGGATACAAGCCAAGTCCAAAACTATAAGCTTGCCCGTTGGACTGCCAAAACTGGCAAAGCCCATCAAAGGTGCTTTCTATCGCCCATTTATTGGCTTCGTTTTCAGGTATCCAAATATCAATCGCGCCATTGGTCATGTGCTTACTCTCGCCAGCGCCGCCCGCACAATCATTCAATGCAGGGTTTCGATACACGGAGCGTATCACGGTCGAATACGGCAGATAACCTTGTTTTTGCAGTTGCTGCAGCATTTGCAGGGTGGGCACGATATTTTGCCATAGTGACGCAGGCGGCACTTCATACGGCTCAAAACCACAGCGCCGTGCATCTCTGGCACTCGTGATTAACTGATCCATCGGCGGAATGGTGCCTAATTGGCTTTGCAAGTAATTTTGATAAGCCAACACTTCTGATTGCTGATAACTGTGGCTAGCTAACCAATCCTTAAAATCTGCATCATTGGTATAGACAACGCTACTATTGTATCGTGTGGTATTTTTGAGTGCGCCATAATCTATTGTAGGTCGGGTTGGGTTTTGACGGTTGAGAATAAGGCCGCGCATATTGTCAGTCTGCGTGACAGTGGTATTTTTAGGGTTTGGCTGGGTTTGATGAACGATTGGCGTAGTAGGTTTTCGGTTATCGACGGGTGTGACGGGATGATTACAGGCGATAAGCAATGTCATTATCACCCCGGAGCCAACACTGCCTGCAACAATTTTGGTTTTGGTATTCTTGGTCTTGTTAATGTTGGTTTTGAAATCGTTGGTTTTGCTATAGGAGGCTGTTTGCGCGTTGTCTTCGATAATAATTGGTTTATTTTTGGTCTTGTTTTGATGTGTCATGGACTGCCTATTCACGTCTCGTCAAAATGGAAAAACACCACGGACTTATGAGCAATTGTCAAAAAAGTAGGCTTGATAGGCTCAGTTAATCATACCCACTTGATAGTTATACTCACTTAATTAATAGCTCACTTAATATAGTGACTTATTTCTATGAAACAAGTGTTATAAACTATTACATTATTAAGACTACCAAAATCACATTAAGCCATATAAACTATTGAGCCTATTTTTGTGTCTTTTTACAGACTTATTGTCACCGGGTTAATTTGATGTTTGGTGTGTATGGTAGATAAGATTGGACAGTACCGTTTTTCTAGGCAAGCTCATCACTTTGGTAATGACAGTCTACCCTCCTTTTGGCAGCGCGTGCATTTAGACCCTTGGTTATTGATGCTATTGTTTGTCACAGCTTTGTTTGGTTTAGCCATTTTATACAGTGCCTCTACTCAAGACATGGGAATGGTCATCCGTCAAACCATTAGTTTTACCATCGCGTTTGTGGTAATGATTGTCATGGCGCAAATCCCGCCTAGTCTTTACCGTGATTTTACCCCGTTTTTTTATGTGGGTGGCGTGGCGTTACTGATACTGGTCAAAATTATTGGTGAGGTGCGATTGGGTGCGCAGCGCTGGATTGATATTCCTGGATTTGGTAGTGTGCAGCCGTCAGAGTTTATGAAGCTTGGCATGCCGATGCTCACTGCTTGGTTTTTATCCAAACGCGACTTGCCGCCAAGTTTATCGACAGTGCTTATCACGCTGGTGGCGATTGGTATTCCAGTGCTGCTAATTGCTGAGCAGCCCGACTTGGGTACCTCTATATTGGTGGCGTCTAGTGGCTTATTTGTGCTGTTTTTATCGGGTTTACCTTGGTGGATGATTGGCTCTGCAGTGGCGCTGTTTATTCCTTTTGTTTTTGTGGCTTGGGAATACCTGCTACACGACTACCAGCGCAGACGCGTGCTAACTTTGCTAGACCCTGAAAGCGATGCCTTGGGGGCTGGATGGAATATCATGCAGTCAAAAACCGCGATTGGCTCAGGGGGACTCACAGGTAAAGGCTACTTGCAAGGCACACAATCTCATCTACACTTTTTACCCGAAGGTCACACCGATTTTATCATTGCGGCTTTTTCTGAAGAGTTTGGCTTAATTGGTGTGATTTTACTGATGTTTTTGTATTTTTGTATTCTATGCCGCGCCTTATTTATTGCTTACTCCAATACTGCTGTCTATAGCAAATTACTCTCTGGCGCGATTGCCATGTCATTTTTTGTGTATGTGTTTGTAAATGCAGGCATGGTGGCAGGCATTTTGCCAGTTGTCGGCGTTCCTTTGCCATTTATCAGCTACGGCGGTACTGCTTTAATTACTTTGATGGCAGGATTTGGTTTAGTGATGTCAATTGCCTCGCATAATGTTAAATAACTATCAGCCTCTTTGCAAAACTATTTTATTTGTAAATAGCCTATTTATAAACAATTCATTATGTAACTATTTATGTAACTTGGTATTTTTAAATGTAAAAAACGTAAAAGAGTTAGCATAAAAGATATCCTTTTTATGAGTAGTTTTAAACAATTATGATGGTAAAACTTAATAATTTTTACCGTTTATCTATTTTTTTATACCGTTTATCTAAATAAATCGTGATTTTAATCGCGTAATTGCTTATTGTGGGTCATCAAGATTGAACAATTACATACCGAAACAAAGTAAAATTTGTAAACTAATTGTTAAATCTAATAAATTTTCTTGGTGCCCTATAAGCGATTTGTATGCATGACATATCAAGGCTTATGTGCTCCCAAATATAAGGCGCTCATTGTAAAGAGCGATTGTTCAGAGGTCATTATGTCAAAGCGTCAATCGAATTTAGCTAATGTAGCGACGTTACTTTGCTTTTGTGGCGTAACGGCGCTTAGCTCAACTTCCCAAGCAGCCACGAGCAATTTAGATCACGTACTTAATGAGTTAACCCGCCAGCACAACAATGCATCAGACTTAGTCAAATCAGCCCGCCAACCTCGTAACCTTGCCTTAGACAGCCAACTTATCAGCCAAGACACTTCACAAGCTAGCAAAGATTCAGACGTGTTAGAACGTCTTTCTGCCGTTGCATCTAATACAGTCAATCGCTTTAGCCAAACGGGTGTCGCCTCTTGGTATGGTCGTCAATTTCAAGGTCGTAAAACTGCTAGCGGTGATACTTTTGATTCCAATTCATTGACTGCGGCGCATCGCTCATTGCCAATGAACTGTTATATCAAAGTGACCAACAAATCAAACGGCAAAAGCGTTGTGGTAAAAGTCAATGACCGCGGTCCATTTTCAAGCCATCGCGTATTAGATTTATCGTATGCCGCCGCCAAACAAATTGGCTTAGCAAGCACGGGTACAGGCAACGTCGTTATTGAGCGTGTGGCAGGTCCAAACTAATGTTTAGCTAACTAGCAGCTTCTAGGTTACTAGCAGATTTTAGGTAAACTAGCAGCCTATCAGCACAAAAAAAAGCATGAAATTGATTTATGCTTTTTTAATTGCCTTAACAATACTACCGCGCCAAATACTTGGTCATATCTTCAATACCATGCAAGGTCATCGGGTACATATGCCCTTGCATGATATCTTTGATTAAGCCGATGGTCTGGGTGTATTGCCAGTAGCTTGGTGTCTCAGGGTTGAGCCATGCGACTTTATCAAAGTGGTTAGTGATACGTTTTAGCCACGCCTGCCCCGTATCTTGGCTCATATACTCAACGCTACCGCCGACAGATAGCAACTCATAAGGCGACATTGCGGCATCACCAACAAAAATCACCCGATAATCACTGCCATATTTGTGTAGCACATCCAATGTGGGCACGGCACTGGCATTACGGCGGGCATTTTCTGTCCAAACATATTCATACACACAGTTATGAAAATAAAAAAATTCAAGCGTCTTAAATTCGTTTTTAGCGGCAGCAAATAAGCGCTCACACGCTTCGATATAGCTATCCATGCTACCACCGATATCAAATAGCATGAGCACTTTGACACGATTGCGGCGTTCGGGACGCAGCTGCACATCGAGCATCCCCGTTTGCGCGGTTTTCTTGATGGTTGAGCCAATATCAAGCTCATCAGCCGCCCCATCACGGGCGAATTTACGCAGTTTTCGCAGTGCCATCTGCATGGAGCGGGTTTCTAACTGGTTATCCGTGTCCAAATCGCGGTATTTGCGCTGCTCCCACACCTTGACCGCTGAGCGTTTTCGGCTTTCACCACCCACGCGGATACCTTCAGGATGGTCGCCATACGCACCAAAAGGCGATGAGCCGCCTGTACCAACCCATTTGTTACCGCCTTGGTGTCGCTCTTTTTGTTCTTTTAGGCGTTCCTCTAGGGCTTTCATGAGTGCTTCAAGCGAACCATATTTTTTGAGTAGGCGCCGCTGGGCTTCGGTGAGATTGTTGGGGTCAAGTTTAAGTTCCAGCCATTCTTTGGGGATATTACCCAATTTTGCCATCAGCTCGTCAATATCGAGTGTATCAATACCTTCAAAATAATCCGCCATTGCCCTATCAAATTTATCAAAGTATTTTTCGTCTTTGACCATACACAGACGAATCAGCTCGTAGAATTGTTCACGGTCGGCAAACACAATGCCTGTTTCTAGTAAGGCATAAAGGTCTAGCAATTCACGAGTGGAAACTGGCACGCCATATGTGCGTAAGGTATAAAAAAGATTGATAAACACACCAATCCCCTATCGACTACGACGCAGCATAAAGCCCATACGTTCAAGTAAACTCAAGTCATTTTCATTTTTGAGCAACGCCCCCGCCATGGGCGGTAAGTTATCGCTTGGATTTTTCAACCGCTCAATCGCATTTTGACTGCCCGCTTGCAACTCATCTGCCATCAGCAAACTAATCCAATCTACCAATTCAGAGGTGGATGGCGGTTTTTTTAAGCCTTTGACTTCTCGTAGACCGTAGAACACCTTGAGTGCTTCATCCACCAAGTCTGCCTGTAGATTGGGGAAATGCACATCCACAATTTCGCGCATGGTTGCTTGGTCAGGAAAATCAATATAATGAAAAAAGCAACGACGCAAGAAGGCATCAGGCAGTTCTTTTTCATTGTTTGACGTGATAATAACGACAGGACGATGATCGGCGGTAATCGTTTCGCCAGTTTCATACACATAAAATGACATTTTATCGAGCTCATGTAGCAAGTCGTTAGGGAACTCAATATCCGCTTTATCAATCTCATCAATGAGCAGTACCACACGCTCAGGACTGGTAAATGCTTGCCATAGCTTGCCTGCCTTGATGTAGTTAGCAATATCATACACGCGGTCATCGCCCAATTGACTATCCCGCAGGCGTGATACCGCATCGTACTCATACAAGCCTTGTTCAGCTTTGGTGGTTGATTTGATGTGCCAAGTTAACAGTGGCATATCTAAACTTTTTGCCACTTCTTCAGCCAGTAGCGTTTTACCCGTGCCAGGTTCCCCTTTGATGAGTAACGGTTTTTGCAATTGAATCGCAGCGTTGACGGCAAGTTTTAGGTTGTCAGTGGCGATATAACTATCGGTGCTTGCAAAACTGCTTTGGGTTGCGCTGTTTTGGATGGCAGCATTTTGCTGATGGTCAGACATAAAAAAACCTATGATAATCGTCAAAAATGAGTTTCAGACTATCATAAGTTTTAGGGAAAGTTAAGCTATAAGTAAAAGGTTAAGCTGTAAAAGATTAAGCTATAAAAAGTTAAGCGGTTACAGCTTGCTGGCTTATCACTATCATAGCTTAGCGGCTAGGCTGGCTGATATTGGCGTTATTTAGCGCATGTTTTTTGTTGGTTTTATCGATGCCCATTCGAAGAATTTGCCAAATAAAACCCAAAATACAGCCCACTGTAATGACAACCATAATTGGTAGCAACCCATTAAAGATAATTGCTGGATCTTTGAGTAAAATCCCATACACCACGGAAATACTCGCTGGTGCGATGTCAGGCGGGGTGCCAAGGGAAGTGGTGGGCGTGAGCAAAATCGCAAATAGAATAATCCAACTCAAGCCTGCAAGCGTTTTTGGCAAAATCCGTACCACTAAAATCCAAAGCAGTAATACGACAATGGAAGATCCCACATAAGCATATAAGGGTAATTTGTCTGGCGGCACACCTTGAACCAGCTGCGCCCACCAAATGATGATTTCGCCTAGCACATTACCGATTTGGTCGAGTGATAAAAATGCAAACATAATTTTGCCTTGCCAAAAATAGATAGCTTATTTTAGCATGATTCAAATCATTTGGTTAAAGTTTTGCTATTGCCACTTGCTCTGCTGCGCTTCTGCCATATTCAATTTTGCTTGGCGTAACAACACGTCTTCAGGCGGCATCTGCACAAAATACCCTTGGCTTTGTAATTTTTCTAACACTTCTGCTTTATTGACCCGTGCAAGCTTTGGCGTATTTGCCAAATCCAAATGCATCACAAAGGTTTCGCGTCCAATCGCTTGGCGAAAATCCTTGGGTAACACCGATAGCCAATCACGAATCTCGTCAGTGTCATTGGGATAATTTGGACGAGCAATGTACACATACAGGTCATCTTTTTTGCTAAATTTATAAATATCGCAATGCATCATACAACTCTATTATTACTGTAAAATTTAAAGTGCCTCTATCATACCATAAAATAGTATGTCTGGAATTGCACCCCTTTTGCTATTAGCCCTGTTTACTATTAATCTAGGCATTTCACATGTTAGCCCATAAAAAAAAGAGCAACTAGGGCAATTGCTCTTTTGGGGATAAAAGCTACTGATAAATTTGCGCTTTATAAAAGCTAATTAATGATGCTCAGTATCGGCAATCTGCGCTTGTGCCAACGCAGACAATGCGGCTTTTAACATCGCTGATACAGTGCTGGAGCAAGTGCCGATACCTGAATAAATCTCACCTTCAATATTCAACTGTAAGTAAGCAACGGCATTGGCATCACTGTTGTTTTGGGTGAGCGGGCTTTGACTTTCAACCGTTAACGCATGCTCTGCATAGTTGATAACGTGAATATTTTTGTTCAATTTGGCAGAGATGGCATTAATAAAGGCAGACAACGGACCATTACCATTACCAACGACGTCTATGATATCATCCCCCATACGCACAGAGCCTGTAAAGCTTACTGAGCCAGCGGTGTTTTTGATTTCATAATCTTGCAACGCCAAAGTAGATTGGTTCAAATAAGTGTTTTCAAACACGCTAATGACATCATCTGATGTCAATTCTGACTGACGGCTCTCGGCCTCTTGCTGAATGACACGGCTAAAGTCAATCTGCGTCCAGCGCGGCAAATGAAAACCAAAGTCACGTTGCAAGATATAAGCAACACCACCTTTCCCTGACTGGCTATTGATACGCACGACATCCTGATAGCCGCGTCCGATATGAGCAGGATCAATTGGCAAGTACGCCACATCCCACAAGCCTTGGGTGGTTTCGGCATTTTGCTCGTTATAATCTAGCGATTTTTTAATGGCATCTTGGTGCGAGCCACTAAAAGCGGTAAATACCAATTCGCCCACATAAGGATGGCGTGGATGAATCGGTAACTGATTGCACTCACTCACCACTTGGGCGATTTCGCTCATGTTACTAAAATCAAGCTGTGGGTCTACCCCTTGGCTATACATATTCATCGCCATGACCATGATGTCCATGTTGCCTGTGCGCTCGCCATTGCCAAAAAGGGTGCCTTCAATCCGGTCAGCCCCTGCCATCAAACCTAACTCACTGGCAGCCACAGCACAGCCACGGTCATTGTGGGTGTGAAGGCTCACAATCACATGCTCTCGCATGGGTAAGTTTTGGCAAAAATATTCAATCTGATCGGCATAGATATTGGGCGTTGAGCTTTCTACGGTTGATGGCAAGTTAAAGATTACCTTCTGACCTAAGTCCGGGCGCCAAACTTTACACACCTCATCACAGATTTTGACCGAAAAATCGACCTCGGTTTGCGAGAAACTTTCAGGGGAATATTCAAAAATCCATTCGGTTTCAGGGTATTCTTTTGCCAAATCACGCAACAATGTTGCGCCTTCAACCGCAATCGCAATAATATCATCATAATCTTTTTGATACACTTTTTCGCGCTGCACTTTTGAGGTTGAGTTATACACGTGGACGATGGCACGTTTGGCACCTTTTAACGACTCAAAGGTACGGCGAATCAAATGTTCGCGTGCCTGCACCAATACTTGCAAGGTCACATCGTCGGGTACGTGTCCGCCTTCGATTAGTTTACGGGTAAAGTCATACTCCACCTGTGCTGCTGAGGGAAAACCAATCTCAATTTCTTTGAAACCCACTTGCACCAACAAGTCAAAGAAGCGCATTTTTTGTTCAATGCTCATCGGCTCAATCAAGGCTTGGTTACCATCTCGCAAATCCACCGACGTCCATATGGGCGCTTTGGTGATAGTTTTATCGGGCCAAGTACGCTGGGTCATCTTTGGTGCAAATGCAAAGGGTTGGTATTTTTTATGATTAAAAGCCGTATTCTTGGGTTGTATTGTCATGCTAATGCTCCACATTTAATTTTACTTAAAATTCTATAATGAAATTATATCTATTTTTTTGTAGTTGAAGTAACTAAATTTTGCTATAAAATACATAGAATTTGATATTTATGGCTACTATAATTATATTGTTTAGTTAAAATCACTAATATTGAGAATTTATGATGGCTTCATTAGATAAAATAGACAGACAAATATTAGCGCTATTACGAGAAAATGCGCGCATGAGTAACCTTGAATTGGCAGAAAGCGTAAACTTAAGCCCGACGCCCTGTGCGCGCAGAGTCAAACAATTAGAGGATTCAGGTGTTATCACGGGTTATAGTGTCACCACCGACCCTAGAAAATTAGGCTATCAACTGTCAGTCTATATTGCCATTAGCATGGATAAACATACGGCAGAACGCTTTAGCAATTTTGAAAAAAAACTACGAGAATTTCCTGAAGTGGTCAGCTGTAGTATTGTGACAGGGCGCAGCGAAGATTATCTTATCAAAGCTTTGGTCAAAGATATGGCGCATTATGAAGAATTTTTATTGCATCGTCTAAACCGTATTGAAGGTATCGCACAAGTACATACCAGTTTTGAATTACGGCAAGTGTTTGAAAAATCAATTATCTGATTGGGTGTTAAAGGCTGTTTTAAACCCTGTTTTAAAAACCTATAAAGAAACGCACTATTTTATGTATCGGTCTCGCTTATGATGCCCAGCCAAACAATAAAAAAGCCATTGATAACCAACGGCTTTTTTTATTGTCTAATCGTTATTTTTCCCAAATTCCCGATGTGATTTTGGCTTTCATGGCGGGGTATTTATTGATGTTAAAAACAGGATGCTTAACACCTGATTTGATTTGAGCGGAATAATCTTTTGCCAAAATAAACACATATTTTGACAACAGAACGATACTAACAAGATTAATGTACGCCATAATCGCCATCATCAAATCCCCCATATCCCACACCATAGGCACTTCAGCCACAGAACCAAAATACACAAAGGCGAGCACTAAAATACGAAAGATATTTAAAATCATTGGATGATTCTTAAGATATTGCACATTGGTTTCGGCATAGGCGTAGTTGCCAATAATACTCGAAAAAGCGAACATGAACAGCACTACCGCTAGGAAAATTTGCGCCCATGAACCCACATGACTTTCTAATGCCGCTTGGGTCAATTGAATCCCTGTCAAATCAGCGGTGGGTAGTTTTGATAATAAAATAATAAACGCGGTACAAGAACAGACAATAATGGTATCCACAAAAACGCCCAAACTTTGAATAAGCCCTTGTGTGGCGGGGTGAGGCACATCTGCAGCAGCAGCGGCATTGGGGGCAGAGCCTTGACCTGCTTCGTTAGAATACAAACCCCGCTTAATCCCAAGCATCATCGATTGCGATACCAAACCGCCTAACGTCCCACCCGCTGCCGCATTAAAAGTAAAAGCATCGGTCAAAATTAAATTAAATACCTGTGGAATCATGGTGATATTGGTCACAATAATATACAACGCCATCAGCAGATATACCCCTGCCATCACAGGTACTAGCATTTCTGAAATGGTGGCAACCCGTTTTATCCCACCAAAGATAATCGGTGCAGAAATGATAACCAACAATATCGCCACAATATGTTTACCAGTCCCCCATAAAGCACAGGTATTATCGCCCGTACAGCCGACCGCTGATTGTACGGCCTGGGCAATGGTATTGGCTTGAATGGCATTATATACCAAGCCAAAGCACAAAATCAGACTCACTGCAAATGCCACACCTAGCCAACCTTGCCCTAAACCCTGACGGATATAGTAAGCAGGTCCACCGCGAAAATGCCCATTGGCATCTCGCACTTTAAATAATTGTGCCAATGACGACTCAGCGAATGCCGATGCCATCCCAATCAAGGCAATAAACCACATCCAAAATACCGCACCCGGTCCGCCAACACTCACGGCAATAGCAACCCCTGCGATATTCCCTGTACCGACACGACTCGCCAGTCCTGTCATAAACGCTTGAAACGATGAGATACTCTCACTATGCTCGTGATGTTCGGTGCTCCGACTAGCCAGCAAATTCTTGACACTATGTCCAAATAAACGAAATTGAACAAACCCTGTCATGACGGTAAAAAACACACCAATACAAATCAAAATCCACACCAACCAATCCCACATGGGTGAACTGATAAGATTGACACTACAATGAATGCTATCCATCACACTTGCTTGCGCCAAGCAAGCTAAATCTTTGTTATACATCAACAAATCCAGCCTCAAAAATTGATAGCGGATAGTATCAATAAAGCAAACTTTTGGCAATGATTCGGCGAAAAAAAACGACACTAAAAGTGTCGTTTTTCTAAAGCTTACGCTAACAAATTAGAAACGGTAAGTTGCACCGATTTTAGCGATTGGGTACCATTTTGAATAATTTGAATCATCCAAATCTTGTTGTAAGTCAGATTTTAGACGATTATTATCAAATTTTGTAATTTCTTCACCGTTGGTATCTAGAACTCGTGTTTTAGCATCAGTCACTTTCAAGCCACCAGTATAAGCTGCACCGATTTCACCAAATACACCAAAGTTATTAGTGATATTAGGACGGAAACCAATAGTTAAGTATGGGTTCATAGTGTTTTTATTTTCAGCTGACGCTTCAATGTTACCATAGTAAGTGTTACCATTGATTTTAACTGGTTTGGTTTCAGTTGCTTGTTTTTTCAAAGTGATTTCATTGTCACCAAAAATGGTACCAACACCCACAGTAAACCAATTTCCAGCTGGACGTAAATTCACACCAATATACGGATTGCTTGAATCTGTTTCTAAGTCATATTCAACATCTTCAATTTCGATAGTGTCTTTTAAATCACCGATATCGCCACCAGCCCAACCAACTACAAGTTCAGTTTTATCGTTTAAAGCCCAACCAATATTAGCACCATAACCTAAGGTACCTACTTCGGCACTGATAGCAGCAGGATGTGTTACGGTATCAAAAAACGTTCTAGTACCAGTAACGACTTGAGTTGTTGTATTTTTTACTATACCTGCGTTTGGGTCGTAGGTGGTAGTAGATACGGCAACAGGCTGTGCAATAACTTGTTGATCAACAACTACAGTTTCAGCAAAAGCAGAAGTTGCGATTAAAGCAGCAGGAATAGCAGCTAATTTCAAAACTTTCATATAAATCTCCTAAGGACAGGATAAAGTAAATTTACCATTTCTCTTAAAAATCTAAAAGATTTTCAAGCGATGAATGACATATAAAGAAAAAGTAAATTAGTTGACATATTTTGTTACGTTTCTCTTAGGTATATTAAAACGTAATTTTTCAGCAATGTCTTTTAATTTTGTATAACTTTTCTATATGTTTATGTAATTACATTGGATGAAGTGTAATATTTTATCAAAAATGTTGCTTTTTTAAAAGACTTAAGTTGATGTTGCAATTAAGAGAATGACTTTTATGTTAATTTTTTTTACAATACGCCTATCGAGAGATGCTGCAGCTTAAGGTTCGCTTAATTTATATTTGCTTGCCTGCGCTAGGCTCGTTTTTTGTATTTTAACCAAAATAAATACAAAATAAATAACGGCATCTGCGTTTTTACTTTAACTTTTTTTACCGGTTTTAAGGAGTGGACGCAGTGTCCCTGTCTATCAATTCTACTGATTCAAATTTTTCTGATTACAAAGTTGCCGATATTAGCCTTGCCGACTATGGTCGCAAAGAAATCAAACTGGCTGAAACTGAAATGCCTGCTTTGATGGGTCTACGCCAACGCTACCAAGCCGAGCAGCCTTTAAAAGGCGCCAAGATTGTGGGCTGTATCCACATGACCATCCAAACAGCAGTATTGATTGAAACGCTCGTGGCGCTGGGTGCTGAAGTACGCTGGACTTCTTGTAATATTTTTTCAACCCAAGACCATGCCGCTGCCGCCATCGCAGCAGCCGGTATTCCTGTGTTTGCTTGGAAAGGCGAGACTGAGAAAGAATACGAATGGTGTCTTCGCCAGCAGATTTTTGAAGGCGGTGAGGCCACGGGCAAGCTGTGGGATGCCAATATTATTTTAGATGACGGCGGTGACTTGACGGCGCTGATTCATAACGACTACCCGCAAATGCTCGACAACATTCACGGTATCTCAGAAGAGACAACAACAGGGGTACATCGTCTAATTGAAATGCTCAATGCAGGCACGTTAAAAGTACCCGCCATTAATGTCAATGACGCAGTGACCAAATCAAAAAATGACAACAAATATGGCTGTCGTCATAGCCTAAACGATGCCATCAAACGTGGTACCGATATGCTTTTAGCGGGTCGTCGTGCGCTTGTTATCGGTTATGGCGATGTGGGTAAAGGTTCTGCTCAAAGCCTACGTCAAGAAGGTATGGTGGTACGAGTGACGGAAGCCGATCCAATTTGTGGTATGCAAGCTTGTATGGATGGCTATGAATTGGTTTCGCCATTTGTGGAAGGTGACCCTGCCAAAGGTGTCAACAACACCCTTATGCAAGATACTGACTTGGTGGTCACTACCACTGGTAACTACCATGTCTGTAATAGCGATATGTTAAAAGCCTTAAAAGCCACCGCAGTGGTTTGTAATATTGGTCACTTTGATACTGAGATTGATACCCAGTTTATGCGTGACAACTGGAAATGGGTGGAAGTGAAGCCTCAAGTACACCAAGTCTATCGATCAGAAGATGAAAACGATTACTTGCTTTTATTGTCGGAAGGTCGTTTGGTCAATTTGGGTAATGCCACAGGTCACCCATCACGTATTATGGATGGTTCTTTTGCTAACCAAGTATTGGCACAAATGCACTTATTCAAAGAAAAATTTGCTGATTTGCCTGCGGATAAGAAAGCGGACAATTTATATGTCAAAGTATTGCCGAAAAAACTCGATGAAGAAGTGGCAGCAGCCATGGTCGCAGGCTTTAATGGGGTACTGACTAAATTGACGCAGCAACAAGCCGATTATATCGGTGTGCCAATTGAAGGTCCGTTCAAACCTGATAGCTATAAATACTGATAGCTAGAAATACTAATAGCTAAAAATACTATTTGTTAAAGGTTTAATCAAAGTCATGCCCATGTGCATGACTTTTTTATGCAGTTTAACTCAATATTTATGCCAAAAAATTCAATTTTTTTACTGTTTTACCCGTTATAATGGTGCTATTTCTTATTATTTTGGATACTTTCATGACCACCATGACAACACCGTTTTCTTTTGAGTTTTTCCCCACCAAGACCGATGACGGTCAAACCAAATTATTGACAACCTTTGATGAATTAAATGCTTTAAAACCTCAATATTTTAGCGTGACTTATGGCGCAGGTGGGTCAACCCGTGAGCGCACCTTAGGCATTGTTAAGGCACTGAGTGAAAAAAGTGACACGCCCATTACCCCGCATTTATCCTGCATTGGCGATGATAAAGCCAAAATTGGCGAGTTATTGGATTATTATAAATCGTTAGGCATTAATCGCTTGGTGGCGCTGCGCGGTGATTTGCCATCAGGTATGGTAGGTCTTGGCGAGCTGCCGTTTGCTGTCGATTTGGTTAAATACATACGTGAGCATAGCGGTGATTATTTTCGTATCAAAGTCGCTGCATATCCAGAAATGCACCCGCAAGCCAAAAGCTTTGAGGCCGATATCCAAAACTTGCTCAATAAATACCACGCAGGCGCGACTGAAGCGATTACCCAGTTTTTCTACAACGCTGACAGCTATCTATATTTGCGTGATGCCCTTGCCAAAAAAGGGGTGACTCAAGATGAGTTCCCGATTATCGCAGGCATTATGCCCATCACCAATGCGTCAAATTTGATTCGATTTGCCGATGGCTGTGGGGCAGATATTCCACGTTTTATCCGTAAACAGCTTGCCGACTATAGCGATGACAAAAAAGCCATTCGTCAATTTGGGTTTGAAGTGGTGGTCAATCTATGTGAGCGTTTGATTGCCGAAGGCGTGCCGTCAATGCATTTTTACAGCATGAACCAAGTCAGCCCAAATAAACAACTGATTGAAGCGCTCGGTTTGGTTTAATTGAGGATAGACCTTAAGCACTATCTGATAGCAAAAAAAATGAGCATGACGATGTTAAATTGTCTGTTCAACATCGTAAAATTGGGGCATCGCAAGATAACGCTTATCTTAAACAATTTATCTGGAACAGTTTATCTTGAGCGGTTACTGTTCGGTAAAATAGTGCGATTGCCCTGATAGTCGGATGCTTACCTAATTATGCTTGCCTAGTTAAATGTCTTCATGCGTTAGGTTTGCGCCAGTATTTTAACTTTGAAGTGTGACCAATCCCCACATTAAAGCTGTTGGTAGGATCTAGCTTTCGATAAAAATTGGCTAATGCTGGCTTAGCAACATATAAATGACCCACATTGTGTTCTGCGGGATATTCTGCTCTACGCTCATCTAACAGCTGCCACATCTGATGTTCAATATCCAGTGGATTAGTGCCTTTTTTGACAATGTAATCTTGGTGAAATACGTGACAAAAAAAGTGCCCATAATATAATTTATGCAACATATGTTGTTCGAGATCGGCGGGGATTTTTTCCACCCATTCTCTATCGTTACGTCGTAACGCAATATCCAATGCCACAATATCCTCAACCTCTGCTCGATGGGTATCACGATATCGTATCGCCGCTCCGGCAACAGCAAAACGGTGTAAAAAAGCTTTGCGACCTTCTTCCTCCGTACAGGCAAAATACGAGCCAGTAGAATGAACGGCAAAATACTCATTTAAAAACTGCTCTGTCTGTTCTGCGCTTTGCTCATCTACTCGTAGAATCAAATGATGCTCAAAACGCTGATGAAACGCTAGCATGCGCCGCGGTAAATGACTGGGTAAGAAAAAAGTGATAGCTTGTAAAATTTGATCAGTCAAACCCCGTATCTTGATTTTTTCCAACCACCCATCAATGCGATCTTTGAGGGCTAATGCTCTGGGTATATTAACCGTGCCAAAACGCTCAATAAACAAGAAAGTATCTTTGCCATACTTTGCACCAATACTAAAAGCATCACGATGAATATATTCTCCAGCAATCGGCAAGCTGGGTAACGATGTCAGCAAATAACGTCGTATTGCTGTTAGGTCATCATGGTCATTTGAGCCGATATAAAAAACCTTACTCTCAACTTTTTCAAAGGTATCGAGTCGCACCGCAAACACACAGACTTTACCCGCTGACCCCGATGCTTCATATAATCGTGTCGGATCTGCATTAAATCTAGCAGGACTGTCTGCATCGACTTGCTTAACGTCATGGGCATAACGATTGTCTGATGCCAGCTGAGTAGTTTGCGTGGTTATCTGACCGGTTTCATAGTCTTGTTTTTGCAGTCTGGTGAGTATCTCTTCGGCGGTGTTGCCTAAATCAATACCTAGATGATTAATCAATTCTAACTTACCCGATTCATTGACACGGGCATACAACGCCATTTCAGTATAAGCAGGTCCACGACGTACCAGTGCGCCCCCTGAGTTGTTACACACCCCACCTAAAACTGAAGCGCCAATACATGATGACCCAATCACAGAGTGAGGTTCACGATTATAAGGCTTTAAAGTACGCTCAAGATTATCCAACGTTGCGCCAGGTAAACACACCACTTGTTTGCCATCTAAAATCACTTGGATGCCTTGTAGGCGCCGAGTGCTCATAATAATGACTGGACGATCATAGTCATCACCATAAGGTGTAGAGCCGCCTGTCAATCCTGTATTGGCAGCTTGCATAATTACCACACAATCTGCCTCAATAATTGTTTGTAGCGCCTGCCACTGCTCAAGTAAAGTACCTGGACATACCACAGCCAACACTTTTCCCTCACCAAAACGTATACCTTGTCGATAATGACGGGTATCTTGTTCATCGATGAGTACATAAGACTTCCCTACGATCTTCGTTAATTTATCGAGTGTCGGTTTATACTTTTTTAACATGATAAATATCCTTATTGATTAAATGAGTCATGAGGTTTTATTGGCGATTATATTGACTTGTTGATAGTTGAACCGGTCTGGTTTTATCAAAGATAGGATTGTGTTCGATGGTAGAGCTACGCATAGCGTTAACATGGTCAAGTGTGCGTTTACCATCGGTGGCTCGATTGTAGATGCGGTTATCGCTGATTTGTGCTATTAGATTTTTTATTAGGAGATTTTTTGCTACCAGATTTTGTGCTAGATGAGGCTTGGCATAGTGGCTAAGTGTGTAGTTTACTTGGGTTACCCGTAAGTATTGGCAGTGGTATAAGCGAGTGATGGGTTTTTGTTTCATCCCTTTATGCTACTATATTTTAATCAATTTACGCAAAAATTTATGTGCTTTGTATCAGTGCTCAATGTAAAAGGAGACTATTGAAGTCCCCTTTTTTTTACTGTTGTGAGTATGTTTTAGTTTGATGTTACATTTACATGGCAGCTGCGAAGATTGCTACGACCTGTTCATGATTTGCCTTACGTGGGTTAGTGAGCATACAAGCATCGTTTTGGGCATTGGTTGCCATGATGGCAAGGTCTTCTTGTTTGACACCAAGCTCAGTGAGTCCGGTAGGAATACCTACCGATTGAGATAGCTCACGAATTGCATTGATGCCTGCCTTACCTGCTTCTGCCCGAGTCATGCCTTTGATATCAATGCCCATAAATTGTGCAATATCTGCATAACGCTCAGGTGTTGAAATCAGGTTAAACTCACAGACGTGCGGTAACAAAATCGCATTACAGACACCGTGCGGCAGATTGTAGAATCCACCTAACTGGTGCGCCATTGCATGTACATAGCCTAGCGAGGCGTTATTAAACGCCATGCCTGCTAAGTATTGAGCATAGCTCATAGCCTCACGCGCTTCAATGTTTTCGCCATTCGCTACTGCTTGACGCAGCCATTGTTGAATCATTCGAATGGCTTTTTCAGCACAAGCATCTGTAATCGGATTTGCAGCAGTCGATACATACGCCTCTACCGCATGGGTTAACGCATCCATACCTGTTGCTGCAGTTAGAGATGCAGGTTTAGCAGTCATCAGTCGAGGGTCATCAATAGCAATAAGAGGGGTACAACGCCAATCTACAATCGCCATTTTGACGTGGGTATCGGTATTGGTGATAATACAAAAACGTGTCATCTCTGATGCCGTGCCTGCCGTGGTATTGATACCAATCAATGGCGTCATTGGCACTTTACTTTTATCAATACCTTCATAGTCACGGATATGACCACCGCCTGCCGTCACTAGACCAATCCCTTTTGCACAGTCATGTGACGAACCACCACCCAATGAGATGATAAAATCACAGCCGTTATCCTGATACGCTGTGACGCCATCGTGGACATTTTTGTCAGTTGGATTTGGCTCTGCGCCTGCAAATACGTAGCTATCGATACCTTGTTCGCTTAAATGTTTAATGATAATGTCTGGAACACCTGCTTTGTTCAGCCCTTGGTCAGTTACAATAAGCGCTTTTTTAGCACCTAGATCTTTGGCTTTTGAGCCTACTTCTTTGACACAGCCAGGTCCAAATAATGATACGCAGGGAATAAAAAAGCCACTGGTTTGATCGGAGATTTGCTTATAAGCCATGATTAAATTCCTTTTAATCTTGTATGTTAGGGGTGTATAGTAATTTTATTCATACGTCTAGTTTTTTGTCATCATTACAACTAGATAGGATGTACTAATATATTTTTATAAAATATATTCTTATAAAATCACTATGACTTGATTTTAGTTCAGTCATCCAATGCGCTCTACCTACTATTAACCTACCTTAGTCAAAAAGTTATTCTAGTTGATGTATTTTGAAAAAATAAAGCACGTTACTTGCGCTAAGTCCCTCATGGTTTATGCTGTCAACCTTACAGCAACACACTGCATAGCTTCCATCACGCAGCCTGACAGCAAAACCTTGAATCTCTACTGACTCCAATACGAAGCTTTTTTGTATCCGTTCACACAAAATTCATATTACTATTAAAATTGGTATTACCAATTTACAAAAAACCGTATAAATATCACTGTTTTTTTGAAATTTAATTGAATTAAAGCGTAATTTTCTTTATTATTTAACCAATTATTGATACTCAGACTATTTTGGTAATACCAATTATTTCATGGAGGAAATGATGCAACATTGGCAACAAATTTATGATCCCATGGGTAATATTTGGCTTTCAAGTGCCATTGCCCTTATCCCAATTATCTTCTTTTTTCTAGCCTTGGCGGTATTTCGTTTAAAAGGTAGTGTTGCAGGCACTATTACCGTTGTTTTGGCGTTGCTTGTTGCCCTATTCTTATACCAAATGCCGGTGACATTAGCGCTATCATCCGCGATTTATGGATTCTTCTACGGACTTTGGCCCATCGCCTGGATTATTATCGGGGCGGTGTTTTTATACAAAGTCACGGTAAAAACAGGGCAATTTGATATTATCCGCTCCAGTATTTTATCGCTGACCGAAGACCAACGCTTACAGATGTTATTGGTGGGGTTTGCCTTTGGTACTTTTTTGGAAGGTGCAGCAGGCTTTGGTGCACCCGTGGCTATCACGGCGGCGTTATTGGTAGGCTTAGGGTTTAAGCCTTTGTATGCGGCTGGACTTTGCCTCATCGTCAATACCGCCCCTGTTGCTTTTGGTGCGATGGGGATTCCAATCATCGTGGCAGGACAAGTATCTGGGGTAGAAACCCATGCCATCAGCCAAATGGTCGGACGCCAGTTACCTTTTATTGTGCCCATTGTGTTAGTGTGGATTATGGCGATTATGGATGGGTGGCGCGGGGTTCGTGAAACCTTCCCAGCGATTGTGGTCGGTGGTGGGTCGTTTGCCATTGCGCAGTTTTTGACCTCAAACTACATTGGACCTGAGTTGCCTGATATTACCGCTGCTATTGCCTCGTTAATTAGTTTGACGTTGCTATTTAAAGTGTGGCAGCCCAAGCATGTGTTCCGTTTTGAAAATCAAGTCGATGGCAAAAATCAGATGGGTGATACCACAAGCGTATCAGCACCGTTGCCAACCACCCATTACTCGCCCGCTCAAATCATCAAAGCTTGGATGCCGTTTGCTATTTTGACCGCGATGGTGTCGTTATGGAGTATTAAGCCGTTTAAAGATTTGTTTGTCAAAGGCAAAGATGGTCACCCTGATGGGGCATTGGTCGATATGGTGATGAGTATCAATGTGCCGTATTTGCACAATGCAGTACAAAAATTACCCCCAGTCGTCACCAAAATTACCGACTATGCCGCAATTTATAAATTTGATTGGTTCTCGGCAACAGGTACTGCCATCATGTTAGCGGCGATTATCTCTATCGTGATGCTAAAAATGCGTCCTAAAGAAGCGTTATCGACGTTTGGCGAAACCATTAAAGAGCTACGCACCCCGATTTATTCTATTGGTATGGTGTTGGCATTTGCGTTTATCGCCAATTATTCGGGATTGTCTGCTACATTAGCGTTAGCATTGGCACACACAGGCAAAGCTTTTACCTTCTTTTCACCATTTTTGGGTTGGTTAGGGGTATTTTTGACAGGCTCAGATACTTCAGCCAATGCGTTGTTTGCTGCCCTTCAAGCCACCACCGCTCAGCAAATTGGTGTGCCTGAGGTGTTGTTAGTGGCAGCCAATACCTCGGGTGGGGTGACCGGTAAAATGATTTCCCCGCAATCCATTGCCATTGCCTGTGCCGCTACAGGTTTGGTGGGTAAAGAGTCAGATTTGTTCAGATTTACCGTCAAACATAGTATTATTTTTACCATTATGATGGGCGTGCTTATCACGCTACAAGCGTATGTCGTGCCTTGGATGATTCCACACGGATAATGATGGGTAAGGTATGAAGGTTGCAACGCAGGTTATTGAACAATTAATTTCGCTAATAGACCGTGAAGGGCTAAAAAATGGCGATAGATTACCTGCCGAGCGCCATTTGTGTGAGCGACTAGGCGTATCTCGTACCGCACTGCGTGAAGCGTTACAGCAGATGAATAGTGTCGGTATTACCGAAAGTCGTATTGGGTCGGGAACGTTTGTCAAAGATGTGCAAACTATCAAACAGCGCCAGCCCCTTGAGGCGCTGTCTGATAATCTGATATTACAGACACTAACCCCCTTATTGGATGCCGATCCCCTGTATCGTCTAGATGTGCAAGAAGCAAGAATTGTACTAGAAGGCGGTACAGCCTGGTATGCTGCCCAGAGAGCTACAAAACAAGATATTGAAAAAATCCGCTTTTACTACGAGCAGTTAGCAAACAGTCAAGCGCATGGCGATACCGAACAAGCCGCTATTGCCGATGCCAATTTTCATTTAGCGATTGCTGAAGCCTCCCAAAATGCGGTATTGTTGCAGATGATGAAAAATGTTTTTCACCTAATGAGACATAACGTGGTATTAGCTCGGCGAAAGATTTACACCGAGCATTATGGCTTTGAAACTTTACACACGCAACACATGGCAATGATGAATGCGATTATCGCGCGTGATAGTGAATTAGCTCGCAAAGCCGTGGGTGAGCATATTGAGTTTGTGATAAAACAGGTTGCCAAGATTGATGAGGCAACGGCTCGCAGACAGCGAGTTTCCCGGTTGGCCACTGATGTTTTTTAATACTAGTGCCTGTTAATTCAGGCGCATTTTATAAACGCATTTTAGTGTAAACAGGTTTGAATGCACGTGGCTATTTCTACCATTAATAACATAGTTAAGATAGGGATATTATGATTATTTCTTCTGCCAATGATTACCGAGAAGCGGCGCGCCGTCGTTTACCCCCTTTTTTATTCCACTACATTGATGGTGGCGCGTATGCAGAATACACCCTAAAACGTAATGTTGAAGATTTATCGAGTATTGCCTTACGTCAGCGGGTACTAAAAGACATGACGCAGCTTGATTTATCCACTGAGATTTTTGGTGAACAGCTGTCTTTACCTGTGGCGCTCTCTCCAGTGGGTTTGACGGGTATGTATGCTCGCCGTGGTGAAGTCCAAGCAGCCATGGCTGCCGATAAAAAAGGCATTCCATTTACCATGTCAACAGTATCAGTCTGCCCTATCGAAGAAGTGACCCCAAAAATCAATCGCCCTATGTGGTTTCAGCTGTATGTGTTGCGTGACCGTAAGTTTATGCAAAATGTGCTAGAGCGCGCCAAAGCGGCAGGCTGCTCAACGCTGGTGTTTACCGTCGATATGCCTGTCCCAGGGGCGAGATATCGCGATGCACACTCTGGCATGAGCGGACCCAATGCTGCCATGCGTCGCTATCTACAAGCCTTCACCCATCCGCACTGGGCAATAGACGTGGGATTGCTAGGAAGACCGCATGACTTGGGTAATGTTTCTAAATATCTTGGTAAAGCGATTGGCTTAGAAGATTATATCGGTTGGCTTGGTAATAACTTTGATCCCTCTATTTCTTGGAAAGACTTAGAATGGATTCGTGACTTTTGGGATGGCGCTATGGTCATCAAAGGTATTCTCGACCCACAAGACGCCAAAGATGCGGTACGTTTTGGCGCTGATGGTATCGTGGTTTCCAATCATGGTGGGCGTCAGCTTGATGGGGTTATGTCAACCGCCACTGCCCTACCCAAAATTGTCGATGCTGTTAAAGGTGATATCAAAATCTTGGTCGATTCGGGTATCCGTAATGGCTTAGACGTGGTGAGAATGTTGGCATTGGGGGCAGATTTATGTATGTTAGGACGTGCATTTGTCTATGCGTTAGCCGCCGATGGTGAGGCTGGGGTGACCAATTTACTCAACTTGATAGACAAAGAAATGCGCGTGGCAATGACATTGACCAGTGCAAACCGAATTCAAGATATCAATCGAGACTGTTTAGTAGATTTTAGCAGCCTGACTTGATAGACTGATAGTGAATAGCCAACCTCAGCGTCTCTATGATATTTTCTTATTTTAGTAAATGCTAAGGTTTTATGGCTAAACTATAATTTTTTTAAACTAAGTGCGCCACTAAGTGCAATGAATTTATCAACTTTATGGCGCAATAACTGCTTATTGTGAGTGTCTGATTGAGCGATGGTGAATAAATTTAATATTGATACTTTTTATTTTCGATAAAAAAACCGCTCTATGAGAGCGGTTTTTGTTGCTTATGACCTATCAAATTCTAGAAGAAGCCCATCGGTTTTTCAGAATAGCTGACCAGTAAATTTTTGGTATTTTGGTAATGCTCTAGCATCATTTTGTGGTTTTCACGCCCGATGCCTGATTTCTTGTAACCACCAAATGCAGCATGGGCTGGATAAATGTGGTAACAGTTTGTCCATACTCGCCCAGCTTCAATGCCACGCCCTGCACGGTAGGCAGTATTGCCACTACGTGCCCACACGCCAGCACCTAGCCCAAACATGGTGTCATTGGCAATACGCATGGCATCATCAAAGTCTTTGAAGGTTGTCACAGACAATACTGGGCCAAAAATCTCTTCTTGGAAGATTTTCATATCATTATTGCCTTTAAAAATCGTCGGCTCGATATAATAACCTTCACCCACCTCATGTCTTGCATTACCACCGGTTAAAAGCTCGGCGCCTTCTTGTTTACCTGTAGCAATACAGCCTAAGATTTTGTCTTGTTGTTCCTGAGAGGCTTGCGCACCAATCATCGTTTCCGTATCCAATGGATGACCTGTTTTAATACGTTTTACCCGTTCTACGGCTTTCGCCAAAAAGGCATCGGCGATACTTTCATGCACTAAGGCTCTCGAAGGACAGGTACATATTTCACCTTGATTGAGCGCAAACATAGTAAAACCTTCAAGCGCTTTTTCTAGGTAATCATCTTCTTTATCCATGACATCGGCAAAGAAAATATTGGGTGATTTACCGCCTAATTCTAAAGTAACTGGAATAATATTCTCTGTCGCATACTTCATAATAAGCTGACCGACAGGGGTTGAGCCAGTAAAGGCAATTTTTGAGATACGTGGGCTTCTAGCTAAATGACTACCCACCTCTTCGCCATACCCATTCACGATATTTAAAATACCTGCTGGTAGCAAATCTTGAATCAATTCAACAAGCACCAATAAGCTTACAGGCGTCTGCTCGGCGGGTTTTAAAACGATGCAGTTACCCGCGGCTAGTGCAGGCGCTATTTTCCAGGTAGCCATTAAAATTGGAAAGTTCCAAGGAATGATTTGTCCAACCACCCCTAAAGGCTCATGAAAGTGATAAGCGACAGTGTCATCATCAATGGGTGAAACACCGCCTTCTTGCGCGCGGATTGCACCGGCAAAGTAGCGAAAATGGTCAATGGCAAGTGGTATATCCGCAGCCAAGGTTTCACGGATGGGTTTACCGTTTTCCCATGTTTCAGCTACCGCCAATAACTCAATATTTTGCTCAAGGCGATCTGCGATTTTTAATAATAAATTAGAGCGCTCTGTGGGTGAAGCCGCATTCCACTTAGTTTTAGCAGTATGGGCAGCATCAAGTGCAAGTTCAATGTCTTCTGGACTTGATTTGGCGACTTTGGCGAAGGGCTTGCCGTTGACAGGTGAGATGTTATCAAAGTACTCACCTTTAACAGGCGCAACCCATTGGCCGCCAATAAAGTTGTCATACTTTTCTTTAAAATTGATTTTAGCACCGTCAGTATTAGGGTCAGCATAACGCATAATGACATTTCCTTTTGTCAGTTGGTAGATAAACTGCTTCGTGCAGTTGGGGGGTTTACAAATTCATATTATTACAGAAACGGTAGGTAAAAGGTAGGTGTTTAATTATTCTTTACAATACGCTAGGCACATTATACTATTGAGGATAGCTTATTTTAAAAACCAAGGATTGGTTAGTGAATTAGGATATTTTAAAATATGAATAAAAATAGACTGTTAGAGCAAAGGCATCGGATTGATAAGAGGCGTTTTAATATTACCTTTACCGATAATAATGCAGACCTTATTCAACAAAGTATTGTTCAGTCATGGCACCGCTCAGACAGTGCTAACATTCCAACTGAGCGCCAACAAGCACCCATTAACGTCATCAAAAGCGATCAATCTTATTATCTAAAAAAAGCCTTAGACTATTGTCAAGATCAATTACAACATATCACGTTGCAATCCTCCATGGTGATGGCTGTGGCTGATATCGGTAGTACGATTATTTGGACGACTGCCAGCAAGTCTATGCAAAAAGCGGCAGAAGCGGTTAACTTCATCGAAGGCGGATGCTGGGGGGAAAGCCAAGTTGGCACAAATGCGCTGGCTTTATCGCTAAAAACGCAGCAATCAACTTGTGTTTTTGCCAATGAACATTATATGCCTTCGGTTCATGAATGGGTCTGTTATGCCACGCCTATCATTGAACCGCATACCAGGCAGGTCATTGGCGTCTTAGATTTATCGACCACTTGGCAAAATCACAATAATTTTGGCATATTTGCTGCTGAACGCTGTGCCAGTATTTTACAATCTGCTTTAAATGAGTGCCAAAGACACTATCTGTATATTCAAGGATTTAATGAACCCAGCGTGATATTCAATGGTAAAACCTTGCGGCTAACCCCTCGGCAAGTCGAGATATTGACAGTGTTATCACTTTGCCCCCAAGGTATGAGCTTAGATGCTTTACACCAAGCAATCTACGGTGAGCGTAAAGTATCACAAGGTACGCTAAAGACTGAAATGTCGCAGTTACGTGATACGCTTACTGGTTTATTGGGTTCTCGTCCGTACCGATTATTAATGCCAGTGGATGGTGATTTTTTGCGGGTTGAACAATCATTAAATGCAGGTTATTTAGAAGCCGCCCTCAAATTGTATACCGGTATATTTTTTAGCAAAACTGAAAGCCCTTTTTTATGCACTTGGCGCACTTGTTTGGAAGCTCGCTTGAGCCAAGCCATTTATCATTCAGATCAGGTTGACTTATTACTCATGCATCTGTCAAATTGCCCCGATGCTAGCGATGCCATAGAAAGGTTGATTGAATTAATGCCAGATAACCTCCCCATTCAGCAACATTTAGAGGTACTGTCAACTCGGTAACCATCAATTTTCCCCTAATCACGAATTTTTCGTTGAAAAAGCCGTTGCCAGGCTTTTTCGATAGGGGTGATACCCCCACCAAACCGTTGGTTGTGTTTTATTCTTGACTTCCCGCTTTACTACCCTGTCTAGGCGCTGTCCGTGCAAGTATTGCTGCAATACTATCGTTCTGTCAAAATAAAAATAGATGATGCCTCTATGCACTTTTGGGTGGTAATGCTTATGTATTTTTTAACACCAGTTTTGATGCGCTAAAACCTATTTGTGCAACTGAGCATTCAAGACATCGTAGTGATGTTGGCTTGTTATCTTATTATTTTTCTATATTTTTCTATAGGTTAGCTTATAACCTGCATCTAACTTGGTTGACTTCATTTTATGATAGGTGGCTGTAGAGATTGGGGCATTTTAATAGTTGCGCGTATCGGAATGTCTTGGTTTGTGTCATGAGCATAGAAATTATCGAAAAAACACAAAATATTATGCTAATATTGCCACTTTTTTAACTGACAATGTAAAGGATTACAACTATGTTAGCGCTGTTTGGATTATTAATTGTGATCGGGTTTATGATACTTATCATGACCCGCAAAGCGTCCCCTTTTACCTCTCTTATTTTAGTGCCTTTAATTATTGGTGTTATCGCTGGAGCCATAAACCAGTGGGGGTTCTCTGCACTTGATATTCCCAAATATGCTATTGCTGGGATGATTAGCGATGCCGATTTAAAAATCAAAGGCGTTGCAGGTACAGCACTTATGCTGTTATTTGCGATTTTATACTTTGGTTTAATGCTGAGTGCTGGATTGTTTCAGCCATTGGTCAATTTTATTGTCCGAGCAGTCAAGGGCGACCCTTTAAAAGTCTTGGTTGGCACAGCGATTCTTGCACTAGGCATCTCAGTTGATGGCGATGGATCGACGACCACCCTTGTGGTCTGTTCAGCCATGCTACCTGTATATCGCAAATTGAATATGAAAATGATGGATTTGGCGGTATTAATTGTTCTGGCAAACTCTATCATGAATTTGTTACCTTGGGGAGGACCCACCGCACGTATTATCACAGCGCTGCACGTTGATGAGGGGGAGTTATTACGTGCAATCATGCCGGGGATGATTATCGCCGCCATATGGGTCATTGCTGTGGCTGTCATACGGGGGTTAGCAGAGAGAAAACGATTGGGTATCACCAATCTAAACACAGATGGTATGGTGCATCTAATCGATACACCACATGAGGACGATGCTAAATTTACTAGACCCCATCTCATTTGGTTCAATTTTGGCTTGACGCTGCTAGTCATGATTGAACTTATTTTTGGTGGGATGTGGTTTCTACCAAAAGTCAATTCAGCATTGATTTTTGCGATTGCGTTAGCCGTTGCTTTAATGGCCAATTACCCGAAACAAGCCGATCAACGTGAAATTATTGAAAAATATGGCTCATCAGCCGTACAAGTAATTTTCATGGTGCTGGCAGCGGGGGTGTTTATGGGGATTTTATCGGGAACAGGTATGAGTCATGCCATGGGCGAAGCCCTAGCGACCTGGATTCCTGAGCGATTTGGTAATCATTGGCCGTTAATTGTCGCCTTGATCTCTGTACCTGGCACGTTTTTGCTAAGTAATGATGCTTTTTATTTGGGTGTGTTGCCGGTATTAAACCAAGTTGGGATAAAATATGGTTTTAGCTCAATGGATATTGCGATTGCTTCAACCGCTGGTCAAGCATTTCATTTATTAAGTCCATTGGTTGGATTTATCTATCTATTGCTGCATATTACAGGCGTTGAGATGGGTAAATGGCAGATTCAATCAGCCAAATGGGCGATTGGGATTTTTGTCGCATTTTCCTTAGGGATATTCACAATGGGTGGTGTGCCGCTTTGACACCCTATCATCAGGTATTTTAAGTATACAATTTTAGCAACCATTATAAATGTACGCTTTATACAAGCGTCTAAAAACGACATTTTTTTAGACGCTTTTTTATCGAAAATTTATAGTACGTAAATTCTGTGATAATTACCGTTCCTATTATTACCATTATCGCTCATAGCATTAGAAGGCTTGCGATTTCAAGCCTTTTTTCTTGGGTCAAAAGTGCTACAATGTGACAAAAAATTTTGAGACCCTTATGAATAACGCGTTATGGCTTCCTTGCACACAGATGCAAGCCCTTGAAAACAATCCCCCACTCCACCTCGTCAAAGCTCAAGGCAATCAATTGTATGATCAGCACGGTAACGCGTATTACGATATGATTAGCTCATGGTGGGTCAATTTACATGGACATTGCCATCCCTTTATCAACGAAAAAATAAAACAGCAGCTCGATACGCTTGAGCATACTTTAATCGCTAGTGTCACTCACCCGCCCATTCTGACGCTTGCAGAAAAATTGGTTGCCATCACGCCTAAATCATTCACCAAAGCTTTTTTTGCCGACAGTGGCTCAGGGGCGGTGGAGGTCGCGCTTAAGATGAGTTTGCAGTACTGGCAGCAATCAGGGCAAACGCAAAAAACCAAATTTATCTCATTGGAACACGGTTATCACGGTGAAACCGTTGGCAGCCTTGCGGTGACAGATATCCCGCTGTTTAGTGAGCAATACAAAGATTTGATTGTCAGTCAAATTCGTATTCCTTCCCCCGCGCATATTTTCAGCCCTGACGCCATCCCAGCGCAGCTGCATGAGCAAAAAAGCTTGGATGCACTAGAACGCATCTTGGCAGAAAAATCCCGCGATATCTGTGCGATTATCCTTGAACCTTTGGTACAAGGAGCGGCTGGCATGGCGATGTATTCTGCTAATTATTTGCTTGGCGTTGCCAAACTTGCGCACCATTATCACATCCATGTGATATATGATGAGATTGCCGTGGGTTTTGGTCGTACAGGTACTATGTTTGCGGTAGAGCAAATGCTAGCCTTGGCAGATGCGGATAAACAAGACGATTATTGCCCTGACTTTATCTGTCTGTCAAAAGGTCTAACGGCAGGCTATCTGCCAATGTCTTGCGTCATGACAACCGATGATGTTTATCAAGCGTTTTATGATGACAAAGTGGAAAAAGGTTTTCTACATTCGCATAGTTTTACCGGCAACCCACTGGCTTGTAGCGCGGCTTTGGCATCGCTTGAACTGTTTGAACGCGATAATGTCTTGCTACACAACCAATCGCTTATCCAAGCGATGGCTGATGGCTTACAGCAATTAGTTGATGCCAATTTACCCATAAAGTTTGTACGTCAAACCGGCATGATTGCAGCTTTTACCTTGGATTTTGCTCAAAATTTGGGCAAAGCTTTTGTCAATTTATGCCTTGATCAAGGCGTGATGATTCGTCCGATTGGCAACCATGTTTATCTTATTCCGCCTTATTGCACGACCCCAGCAGAGATTGGGCACATCTTTGGCAGATTAAATCATTGTTTGCAAAAGCTTTGTGACCATATCCCCCAAATACCCCAAGGCTCGTTGCAAGCCATTGATTTGCCTTAACACCTCTGCTAACGCCTCATGAAATTCACTGACTAATTAATTAATTAATTAATTAATTAATTAATTAATTATAAATAGATGTTGGTTGTTATCATCCATCCTCAAAAGCTAGGAATTGTTACAAATATTCAATTCTTACAGTATTCTAAAAAATTGTATTAAAATTCATAGCTTATGCTTACATTGCCCATATTTAACGTATAATCCATGAGATTATCGTCAAAAAATATTTAACTTTTGTAGGTATTTTAACCCACTTAACTTAACTCAATTGTGAAACTCACTTAGATGATTTATGCGTAGATTTTTTTATAACCAACCAAATTTGCTACAAGTTGGCAGCACTGTGCCTTTGACCGAAGATATTTTTCATCATTGGTGTAAAGTGTTAAGAGCAAGTATGGGCGAACAAGCGTTGTTTTTTGATGGTCAAGGTGGTGAATATACCGTTACTTTAACGGATATCACTAAAAAACAAGCGCTCGTTACCATCAACGATTTTAATCCGATCAATCGAGCTTTGCCATTTACTGTCAACATTGCCTTGGTGATGAGTCGTGGCGAGCGCATGGATTATGCCATTCAAAAAGCCACAGAGCTTGGGGTGTCATCGATTCAACTGCTCACAAGCCAACATGGCGAAGTACGCCTAAAAGCAGACCAAGCCGATAAAAAGCTCGCCCATTGGCAGCAGATTGCGGTATCGGCTTGTGAGCAGTGTGGGCTTAATATTGTGCCAACATTACTGGTACCAAAAACTTTTAGCGACTGGATTGACGAGCTAGCAGGCGTTCCCACTTCTAGCAACGTGACCAAATTAATTTTAGCCGTGCCTCCTGATGACAGTGGCGTAGCGACACCTTGCAATCAAATTCAAGCTGATGACATTGAACATAACGACATTGAGCATAACGATATTGAACCCATCACGCAATATACCTCATACACCAACCCATTACCCCATATAACAAACCAGTTTAGACAGTGTACTTTAGCCCAATTTTGGTTACTAATTGGGGCAGAAGGTGGGTTTTCAGAGCAAGAAATAACGCAAGCTATCGAGCGAGATTTTATGCCTTGGCAAATTGGCGAGCGTGTGCTACGAACTGAGACAGCCCCTGTCGTCGCATTGTCTTCATTGTTGACGCTACATCAAACTTTGACCCTTGCACAGGAATAATCATGTCATCGAATAATGATCCAGTCATGCCGATAGACCATCGTGATTGCTTTACGGGTGCTAACAAGTTTTGTCATGATGAGTTAAGTCAGTATGGATTTATTGTCGATAGCCATTTTTTTGACAAAAAAATTTCGCTTGAACATCAAAATGCGGTGTTTGCCTCGGTTTTTTCAAAAATCCATGATGGCATTTTTATGCTTGATGAACAGCTACGTTTTATCTGTGTCAATCAGCAATTTTTAAACATTACCGCCTTGCCACGCGATCAGGTGATAGGTAGCCCGTTTTATTTTTATCCGTATAAGACCTACGCTCCACACTTACAGCAAGCGATTGCCGCCATCATTACCAAACTGGATAATCGACAATCAATTTCGACCAATTTAGTGCTTTGTTATCACAATTCACCTGAAGTGGCGGTTTGGCTAGATATTTCCGTGTGTGAAGTCGATGATAACCGGGTGGTGTATGTAGGGCTACTCACCAATTTAACCAAAAAAGATGCGCAGCTTAGCCACACCTTACATCTCTACAATTATGATGAATTAACGGGCCTGCCCAATTACGATACTTTTTATCACAAATTAAAAAGCTGTATTGACTACTATCAGGCAGCCGATAATCAGCGTGAGTGTATGGGGGTATTGCTACGCATCAATATTGATAAATTGCAGTCTTTTAACATCAGCCTTGGCATTGAAAATACCAATACGCTGATTCAAGGTTTTGTTAAAGGGGTAAAATCCTTAAAAATTTCGGGTGCCAGTTTAGTCACTTTTTCGCGGTTTGGTGGTGATAGTTTTGCGGCGATGATTTCGGTACAACACCTTGATGCCGCGCATCGCTATGTGGCAGCGCTTAAACAGTTATTTGACTTACCTTTTAGCATTGATGATCAATCAATCTATCTAAGGCTGTCGATTGGCGCATCAGTTTTCCCAACCAATACCCAAGATGCTCAGACACTGCTCTTACAAGCAGACACGGCGTTGAAACATGCGCGGCTTATCAGTGATGAAGATTGTGTTTGGTATGATGCCAACCAGCAAAAAGGCAATTTTAAAGACATTCATTTGCTCAGTGCGTTTAAAAATGCGTTATTAAAACAGCAAATTTTGCCCTACTTTCAGCCTAAGTTAGAGTTTGCACAGCCTGACTTGCCGATGTTTGAAGCGTTGGTGCGCTGGGAGCATCCCACCCTTGGACTCCTCTATCCCAACGATTTTTTGGCGGAGGTGCTCGATAAGTCATCGCAGCCGCTATTTGAAAAAATCGTGTTAGCTTGTATCGAGCAGATTTTGACATGGCGTGAGATGGGCTATAACTGCCTCATCTGTATCAATATTGATACTCGCCAATTGATTAGTGACAAATTTATTGAGTTTATTGAAGGGATGATACAGCAGTATAGTTGGCTTGCCCAATTAATCAGTTTTGAAATCACGGAAGTCTGCAACATTCAAGATGAAGTAAAAGCGCAAGCGATGTTATCAAAACTGCGCCAGTATGGTTTTAGTATATCGATTGATGACTTTGGTACAGGCTTTGCCGCGCTGCAATATTTGATTAAATATCCGATTGATGTGCTCAAAATTGACCGCTTATTTATCACGGATATTTTACAAGACCCAAAAAAACAAGTGATTGTCAAATCAGTGATTGATATGGCGCATTCGCTATCCATGAAGGCCTTGGCTGAGGGCGTCTCAAACCGTGAAGAAATTGAATATTTGCGCAGTCTGGGTTGTGATTTAATTCAAGGCTTCGGTTTTGGTGTACCCATGTCTAGTAAAGATGCCAGTAAATGGCTCAAAGCCAACTATAAACCAAACTATTTGCTATAATTTTAAATTAGACTAATTAGATTTTTTTATGACCCTATAGTCATGTTAGTACCTTGTCACCTTTGTCAAATTTTCCTATCTTAGAGATATAAAACCTTAGTATTGGGGTAGGTTTTTTTCTTTTTAAAACACTAATCAAGGATATCGTATGCAATATAAAGCACCGCTTCGTGATATGAAATTTGTCATGCATGAATTATTAAAATTTGAAGATCACTACAAAACCATTCCTAGCTATGCCCATACGGATAAAGAAACGATTGATAGTTTCATAGAAGCAGGTGCAAGCTTCTCAGAAGCAGAATTGTCACCCCTTAACCGTTCAGGCGATGAAGAAGGCTGTCGTTTTGAAAATGGTAATGTATATACGCCAAAAGGCTTTAAAGAAGCTTATAAACAATACTGTGAATTAGGCTTTCCTTCTTTATGTGCCGATGAAGAATTTGGCGGTCAAGGTATGCCATTGTCATTGGGTTCAGCGGTCAGTGAAATGGTAGGTACGGCTAACTGGTCTTTCTCAATGTACCCAGGTCTATCTGAAGGTGCTATCCGTACGCTAGAACACCACGGTACCGATGAACAAAAACAAAAATATTTATTAAAACTCGTCAGCGGTGAGTGGACAGGTACCATGTGTCTGACCGAAGCACATGCAGGTTCTGATTTAGGTATTACCCGCACCAAAGCTGAACCCAATGAAGACGGTTCATACGCTATCACCGGTCAAAAAATCTTTATCTCAGCGGGCGAACACGACATGGCAGACAACATTGTCCATATCGTACTAGCGCGTTTACCGGGTGCGCCAGCAGGTACCAAAGGTATCTCATTGTTCATCGTACCAAAATTCAATGTCAACGAAGATGGCTCTATCGGTGAGCGTAACACCGTTACCTGTGGTTCGATTGAACACAAAATGGGTATTAAAGCCTCTGCAACTGCGGTACTAAACTTTGATAAAGCTAAAGGTTACTTGATTGGACCTGAAAACAAAGGTCTAAACTGTATGTTTACCTTTATGAATACCGCCCGTATTGGTACTGCGATTCAAGGTCTCACTGCGGCGGAATTGGCTTTCCAAGGTGGCTTAAGCTACGCCAAAGATCGTCTTGCGATGCGCGCATTAAGCGGTGCAAAAGCCCCAGAACAAGTGGCTGACCCAATCATCGTCCATCCAGCAGTGCGTAACATGGTATTAACTTGTAAAGCGTTTGCAGAAGGTGGCCGTGCCCTCGTCTACTATCTATCACAATTCTCTGATGTGGTAACTAAAGGTGAAGGCGAAACACAAGCTTACGCTGACCAAATGTTGTCTTTTTTAACCCCAATTGCTAAAGCCTTCTTAACTGAAACAGGTTATGAAGCAGCCAATCACGGTGTGCAAGTGTATGGTGGTCACGGCTTTATCCGTGAATGGGGCATGGAACAAAACGTACGTGATACGCGTATTGCTTGTATATACGAAGGTACCACTGAAATCCAGTCACTCGACTTGTTAGGTCGTAAAGTATTGGGTTCACAAGGTAAAATGCTAGCTAACTTTAGCAAAGTCATTTATCAATTCTGTGAAGAAAACAAAGACAACGATGCGATGGGTGAATTCATTCGTCCACTAGCACGTTTGAATAAAGAATGGGGCGATTTGACCGCTCGCATTGGTATGCAAGCCACTGAAAACCCTGATGCAGTGGGTGCAGCGGCGGTTGACTACATGTACTATAGTGGCTACATCACCCTAGCTTACCTATGGGCTCGTATGGCGTTAGTCGCTCAGCAAGCGCTCCAAGGCGACACCACTGAGACCAAATTCTATCAAGCGAAAATCAAAACCGCTCAGTTCTACTTTGCAAAACTATTGCCTCGCACCTTAACTTACGTCAAACGTATTGATACAGGTCTCGAGCCATACATGAGCATGGACGTTGACGAATTCCAATTCTAATTTTTTGCTAAGCTATCTAGTGTAGTAATAAAATTATGATAGAATCATTGATAGTTTATTTAATCCTTAGGTAGCAAAAGCTGTCTAAGGATTTGTCTCATTTCGAATTACGAGCTAACCCATAAAAGGAAATAATATGCCTATTTATAATGCGCCAATTCAAGACATGAAATTCATTTTGAATGATGTATTCAATGCAGCCGATTTTTGGCAAAAAAATGAACAGTTAGCGCATGTTGACAGTGACACGGTCAATATGATTTTAGAAGAAATGTCAAAATTTGCTAAAAACACGTTACTGCCCATCAACCGTTCAGGCGATGAAGAAGGGGCACAATATCTGGGTGAAGGCAAAGTAAAAACCCCAACTGGTTTTAAAGCAGCATTTGACGAATACGCACAAGGCGGCTGGATTGGTTTGGGCGGCGATCCAAATCATGGTGGTCAAGGCATGCCAAAAATGGTGACTATGCTCGCTGAAGAGATGGTATTTACCGCCAACCAATCATTCGCGCTCTATCCAAACCTATCGGGTGGCGCATGTATGTGTATCTATAACGCAGGCTCTGAAGAACAAAAACAAACCTACCTAGAAAAAATCTACTCAGGTGAGTGGACAGGTACGATGTGTTTGACCGAACCGCACGCAGGTACCGACTTAGGTATCATCAAAACCAAAGCCGTGCCAAACGAAGACGGTAGCTACAATATTACAGGTACCAAAATTTTTATCACCGCAGGTGAACATGACTTAGCGGACAACATCATCCATTTGGTATTGGCAAAAACCCCCGATGCCCCGGCAGGCTCAAAAGGGATTTCATTGTTTATCGTACCTAAATTCCATGTGAATGCGGATGGCTCATTGGGCGAGCGTAACGCGGTAAGCTGTGGCTCTATCGAGCACAAAATGGGTATCAAGGCCTCAGCGACTTGCGTCATGAACTTTGATGGTGCCAAAGGCTTTATGGTAGGCGCAGAAAATACCGGTCTTGCGTCCATGTTTATCATGATGAACTATGAGCGTTTGACCATGGGGTTACAAGGTATCGGTGGCGCTGAGTTAGCGTATCAAAACGCCACAGCTTATACCCTTGACCGCATCCAAGGCCGCGCCGATAGCGGTATCCAAGAACCAAACAAAGCCGCTGACCCAATCGTATTTCATGCCGACGTTCGCCGTATGCTGTTAAATGCCAAAACCATCAGTGAGGCCTCACGCTGCTTTGCGATGTATGTCGCCAAAGAACTTGATACCAACAAATATACCGATGATGCTGAAGCAAGAAAAGCTGCTGATGACCGTGTTGCCTTATTAACGCCAGTTGCTAAAGCATTCTTAACCGACCGTGGTCTTGAAGCGTCAATTGATGCACAGCAATGCTTTGGTGGTCATGGCTATATCCGTGAATGGGGTATGGAACAAATCGTACGTGACACCCGTATCTCGCAAATTTATGAAGGAACCAATGGTATCCAATCACTTGACTTATTAGGTCGTAAAGTGGTGAAAAACGGCGGTGCGTTTGTGACAACGTATGTGCAAGAAATGCGTGATTTTGCCAATAACATGAACGCAGACCATGCCATCAAACAAGCGATTTTAACATCAGCGGATAAACTTGAAGACTTAACAAAAGCGGTGGTAGCAGCGGCAGCGGTAAATAAAGACGAAATCAATGGCTGTGCGGTTGATTATTTACAAGCCTTTGGTTATGTCAGCTTTGCTTATATGTTTGGCTTGATGGTTGAAGCCGCAAATGGCAAAGAAGGCGATTTCTATGCCAATAAAGCAAAATTAGCAGACTACTATGTCGGTCGTATGTTGCCACGCTTAGATGCGCATATTGCGATGGTAAAAGCAACAAGCCAACCCATCACAGCGTTTGACCGCGATTATTTTGCGGCAACCATTGCTTAATCCCTACTTAAACATAAAAAAATCGGCACTAGTAGCCGATTTTTTTATGGATTAACATGTTAGCGAAGCATATCGTCATCGTCATCTGCTAACGATTCATCTTCATCAAAATCGAAGTCTTCATATTCATAATCCGCTGAGTCGTTTTCTTCAACGACAGCAACGCACTCTTCATATAATTCAAAAATATATTCTTTGATATCACTTTCTTGCTGGTGTTTATTTGGCGTGAGTTTGGCTTCTTCTTCATAGATAAATTTTGCCAAATTTAGCGCGACATAGTTATTACTTAGTTCAATCATGATGTTATCCTTATTATGTGCGGTATTATTATGTTAAAACGGTAGCGATAGCGCATCGTTAGTATGACATATTCAAAACCAGAAAGCTTAAAGCAGTTGTAAGCTCGTGTAAAATTCGAACTTTTAACAGTTTGTCGCCATAAAATATAAAACCCACCGAAGTGGGTCTATATGACTGCTTACTGCTTATCGTTTAAGCTTTGGGTAAAGTCACGCCCATTTGACCTTGGTACTTACCACCACGGTCTTTGTAGGAAGTTTCGCACACATCATCGGCATCACTTTGGAAAAATAGCATTTGCGCCACGCCCTCACCGGCATAGATACGCGCGGGCAAGTTGGTGGTATTACTAAATTCAAGAGTGACGTGCCCTTCCCATTCTGGCTCAAGCGGCGTGACATTGACAATAATACCGCAGCGCGCATAGGTAGATTTTCCCAAACAAATGGTCAATACATCGCGGGGAATACGAAAATACTCGACAGTACGAGCCAAGGCAAATGAGTTGGGCGGGATGATACATTCATCGCCCACGATATCAATAAAGCTACGCTCATCAAAGTTTTTTGGGTCAACGATGGCAGAATGGACATTGGTAAATACTTTAAATTCGCGCGCGCAGCGGACATCATAACCATAGCTTGAGGTGCCGTAGCTGACCAATTTTTGTCCCTGCTCGCCCACACGTACTTGACCTGCTTCAAATGGCTCAATCATGCCATGCTCTTGTGCCATTTGGCGTATCCAGCGGTCGGATTTGATCGACATTTTGTTTCCTCAAATTTTAAATTTAGGCAGAATTATACTGTAATTTGCTACACATAGGCGAAAAAAAACGGCTTTCGAGTGAAAGCCGTTTTTTTGGTCAGAAAATTAACTCATACGCAATTTATCAAAGGTTAAATTACCTTGAGCATCGACATCAACTTTTATGGTATCACCCGCCACAAACTCACCCGATAACAATTTGACTGATAGCGGATTCTCAATTTCTTGCTGGATGGCGCGTTTTAGCGGTCTTGCACCATACACAGGGTCATAACCCACAGCGACCAATTGAGTCATGGCTTCATCTGACAATACAATATCCATGTCGCGCTCTTGAAGACGTTTGCGTAAGCGTGACAGTTGAATATCTGCAATACCCGCCATTTGCTCTTGCCCAAGTGGATGGAACACCACGATTTCATCAATACGGTTGACAAACTCTGGGCGGAAATGCTGATTGACTGAATTCATCACTGCCGCTTTGATTTCTTCATAGCTATCGCCTGCCATCTCTTGGATTTTATGCGAACCAAGGTTTGAAGTCATGATAATGACAGTGTTTTTAAAATCCACAACACGACCTTGACTGTCGGTCAAGCGACCATCGTCTAGCACTTGCAGTAGGATATTAAACACATCAGGATGTGCTTTTTCTACTTCATCAAACAATACCACACTGTAAGGTCGACGGCGTACCGCTTCGGTCAATACCCCACCTTCTTCATAACCCACGTAGCCTGGGGGTGCGCCGACAAGACGGCTGACACTGTGTTTTTCCATAAATTCAGACATATCAATACGAATCATGGCATTTTCATCATCAAACAAGAAACTTGCCAACGCTTTGGTCAATTCAGTTTTACCCACCCCTGTCGGACCTAGGAACAAGAACGAACCGCTGGGACGATTGGGGTCAGACAGCCCGGCACGACTACGGCGCACCGCATTGGCGACTGCTTGTACCGCTTCATCTTGACCGACTACGCGCTCATGCAGTTTTTCTTCCATATGCAGCATTTTTTCACGTTCGCCTTGCATCATTTTTGCAACAGGGATGCCTGTTGCAGCGGCAACGACTTCAGCGATTTCGTTCTCGGTGACTTTGTTACGTAGCAGTTTGACGCTTGGCGCTTGCCCTGCTTGCTCTTTTTGCTCAGCCAAGTCAGATTCTTTAATACGTTTTTCCAGTTGTGGAATGGTTTCGTATTGCAGTTTTGACATGGTCTCGTAGTCACCTTCACGCTGGGCTTTTTCATAGGCGATACGTGCTTTATCAAGCTCGTCTTTGAGCTGTTGGCTACCTTTAACGAGGGCTTTTTCTGCTTGCCAAATTTCATTTAAATCTGCGTATTCTTTTTCAAGCTCGCTGATTTGGGTGTCGAGCAGTTTTAGCTGTGATTTTGCGCCTTCGTCATCTTCATGCTTTAACGTTTCACGTTGCATTTTGAGCTGAATCAAACGGCTGTCTAATTTGCCCAAGGCTTCTGGTTTACTATCAAGTTCCATTTTTAGACGGCTAGCCGCTTCATCTACCAAGTCAATGGCTTTGTCAGGTAGCATACGGTCGGTGATATAACGGTTACTCATCCGCGCTGCGGCAATAATCGCACTGTCTTGGATATCGACCCCATGGTGCAGTTCATAACGCTCTTTTAGACCACGCAAAATGGCAATGGTATCTTCCACCGTAGGCTCATCAACCAATACTTTTTGAAAACGACGCTCAAGGGCGGCATCTTTTTCGATATATTGGCGGTATTCATCAAGGGTAGTCGCACCCACGCAGTGCAGCTCACCACGCGCTAACGCAGGTTTGAGCATATTACCCGCATCCATCGCGCCATCGGCTTTACCCGCACCGACCATGGTATGAATTTCATCAATGAATAAAATGACTTGTCCTTCGCTTTTTGCTAGGTCGTTAAGTACCGCTTTTAGGCGTTCTTCAAACTCACCACGGAATTTTGCGCCCGCAATCAGTGCGCCCAAATCAAGCGATAATACACGTTTGTTACGCAAGCCTTCTGGCACATCACCATTTACGATTTTTTGTGCCAATCCTTCAACAATGGCAGTTTTACCCACACCCGGCTCACCAATAAGCACCGGGTTGTTTTTGGTACGGCGTGACAATACTTGAATGGTACGGCGGATTTCGTCATCACGCCCAATCACGGGGTCAAGTTTGCCCGATTCGGCGCGTGCGGTTAAATCGATGGTATATTTGTTTAAGGCATCACGTTGGTCTTCGCTATTTTGTGTATCCACTTTATCACCCCCACGAATAAAATTAATGACTTGTCTTAGTTTTGGCTCATTGACCCCTGCTTTTGTGAGCAGTTTTGCAGTGTCGCCTGTCTCTGCTAAGGCAACCAGCACCCAGTCAGTAGATAAGAACTGATCGCCCGCTTTTTGCGCATGGCGCTCGGCTAGATTTAAAATCTTAACCGTATTTGGGCTAAGATTGACATCACCTGTGGGTGTACCAATCACCGCTTGGTTGTTGAGTGATTGTTGTACGTCTGTTTTTAACTGGCTTAAGTTTGCGCCTGCTTGTTCATACACATTGGCATTACTCGGTTCATTGAGTAACACTGACAATAAATGAATCGGCTCAATCGCGGTATGATCACGAGTGACAGCGAGCGTTTGTGCCTGCTGAACCGCGTTTTGTAAGGCATTAGTAAATTTATCAAATTGCATTATTATTTTTCCTTTTAGCTTTTAACTAATTAGCTTTGAACTAAAATTGATATGGTGTTTTGATAAATCGTTTCAATATCCACCTTTAAATTTTTTTAATTGTCAATGTTTTTTTTGATGATTGATGATGGCTGTATTTTCAATTATAACTTGGGTCAATAGCTTGCAAAATTTATCGTGTTAGCTATTAAAAATTGACAATAAAAATGTAGATAAAGTCATGAACAACCAAATTTTCGCTTATCTTATAACTTCCAAAGGGATATACCGAGTCACTTTTACTGACTGAGTTTTTGTTGGTGGCTGATATGCATTTACTTTAGTAGCGAATTAGTAGCGGCTAGTAGCCTAGTAGCGTCTTGGTTTTTTATTAGCCGCATTAACCGTTATTTTTAAAGAATTACGCGAACTAAAGTTTAAGCCATAGCTAAAAATTGACACTAAAATTTTATGGACAATTAATAAAATTATATAATATTTTCAATGGTTTATTTTAAGATTACTTACATTACATTAACCTATCTACTACATCAATATACAACAACCATGCATGGCGCATGTTACTCTGCAAAACATCAAATGATAACGCCCCTTAACATATCAATTCAGTTCAGTTCAGTGGCGCTGCTTTATTTGGTCAAATAACAGTCAAAAAACAATAACAGCAAAACAATAACTAGGAGTCATACCCATGCGCGCATTAACCTACCACGGTGCCAAAGATGTTCGAGTCGACAATGTTCCCGACCCAAAATTACAAGCCAAAGATGATATTATCTTAAAAGTTACTGCTACCGCCATTTGTGGCTCGGACCTACATTTATACCGCGGCAAGATCCCTGCGACCGAAGAAGGCGATATTTTTGGTCATGAATTTATGGGGGTTGTCGAAGAAGTGGGCGCTGACGTCACGGCGGTAAAAAAAGGTGATCGCGTGGTGATACCCTTTGTAATTGCCTGTGGTAGCTGCTTTTTCTGTCAAAATGATTTGATGGCAGCCTGTGAAACCACCAATGAGGGTCCCGGCGCGGCGATGAACAAAAAGCTTATTCCGCCACCTTCGGCATTGTTCGGTTTTAGTCATTTATACGGTGGTGTGCCTGGCGGACAAGCAGAATATGTGCGTGTCCCAAAAGCCAATTTTGGTCCTTTTAAAGTACCAGGTTCATTGCCTGATGAGAAAGTTTTGTTCTTATCGGATATTTTGCCGACTGCATGGCAAGCGGTGACGAATGCCAATGTCACCAAAGGTTCGACTTTGGCTATCTATGGTGCAGGACCTGTGGGCTTGCTATCAGCTGCCTGCGCCAAAATGTTAGGCGCGGCACAAATATTTATCGTTGACCACAATGACTATCGTCTGCAATACGCACAAGATACGTATGGCGCAATTCCTGTTAATTTTGACAAAGTTGATGCCGCAGAAGCCATTATTGAGCAAACTGCGGGGCATCGTGGTGTCGATGCGGTGATTGATGCCGTTGGTTTTGAATCAAAAGGTAGCATAGTTGAAACCGTATTAACGACGCTTAAGCTTGAAGGCTCAAGTGGTGCGGCATTACGTCAGTGTATGGCAGCGGTACGCCGTGGTGGTACAGTCAGTATTCCTGGGGTGTATGCAGGTCCGATTCATGGTTTCTTGATGGGTGATGCGTTTGACAAAGGATTAACCTTTAAAATGGGTCAAACCCATGTACATAAATACTTGCCACAACTGCTTGAACATATTGAAAATGGGGATTTATCGCCTGAAGCGATTATTACTCATCGTATGAATCTATCGGATGCGGCAAAAGGCTATGAAATCTTTGAAAAACGTGAAGAAGAGTGTCGAAAAGTGATTTTGACACCGTAATTTTACCTTGTCATGGATTTAGCATGGTTAATTTAGAATGATAAAATGAGTGTCAATCAGCTTGATACCATGATTAATCATTCAGTCACTAGCCCCTCACAACTTTTGGTCGATAATGTAGCCAAAGTTGTGCAAGGGGTTTCTGATTTGCTACTACTATTAGATATTGATGGGACGCTTAGTGAATTTCACCCCGATCCCCAGCAAAGTTTTATCAGCAATGAGAATCTAGCAATTTTAGCGCAGTTACAAAATCATCTACCCGTTTGGCTAGTAACAGGGCGGTCAGTTGCTGATGCTAGACGTTTGACAGCGCCGTTAAAACTGCCGGTGATTGGTAGTCATGGTTTGCAATGCGATACTCTAATCGATGGCTATTCTTTGGTGGACATCGATTTAGCGCAGCTACAACAAATTAATCAAAGCGTCATTAACGCCACTGGTAATCATCCAAACTGGCGCATCGAGCAAAAACCTTTTGGTGTGGCACTGCATTTTCGTGAGCATCCCGAACTTGCCGATAGCGCTTTAACCATCATGCAAGCTATTGGGCATGATTTTAATGATTGGCAACTTAAAGCGGGCAAATGTGTGTATGAGCTATTGCCGCAAGGGGTCGATAAAGGCAGTGCCATTAACCATGTTTTAGACCACTATCACCCTCATTGCCGTCCGATATTTATCGGCGATGATGTGACCGATGAAGCAGGATTTATTGCTGTACAAAGTTATGGTGATACACCCAATAAGAAAGGTAGTGATATCAAAGGAATTGGTGTCAAAGTCGGTTATGAACCCACCCATGCCCATTATTATGTGAGCGACGTCTCAGCGGTTACTGCGTTACTTAAAGGATTATTGACCCTATGTCAAAGTTGATTGTGCTATCGAATCGGGTTAATTTACCTAATAAACAGTCACCTAAAGCCGTAGCAGGGGGGTTGGCAGTAGCGCTTCAAGAAGCCCTTGCCAAAGATGGCGGTATTTGGGTCGGTTGGAACGGTCAAGTAGTGACAAATATCAGCGATATGCCCGATACCGTCAACCAATTTGCGACTGAGCAACATGACAAAGTCACCTATGTCACGACGGCTTTTTCACCCATGCAATATGAAAAGTATTATTGTGGTTACGCCAATAATCGACTTTGGGCGGGGATGCATGACCGCACGGATTTGATTGTATCAAGTAGTGAAGATTTTAGCGTTTATCAAGCTGTCAATCGTATGTTTGCCAAACAACTACAGCAAATTGCGCAGCCTGACGATATGATTTGGATACAAGATTATCATTTTTTTGCGGTAGCAACGCATTGCCGTGACTTAGGAATGAAACAGCGCATTGGCTTTTTTTTACATATTCCATTTCCCCAGTTATGGGTGTGGGATTTTTTGACTTATGGTCAAACTTTAATCCATCAATTACTTGATTATGATGTGGTTGGATTACAAACCCAACAAGACGCTCAAAATTGTGTCGCGGTGATTGAGCAGCTACTCCCCCACGCCAACCAGATTACTCAAACAAATGCACGCACACTGATTAGCCATGGCAATCATACCACCTTAATAAAAGCCTATCCGATTGGTATCAATCCTATCCATATTCGCCATCTTGCCAGTCAACCGCTGTCAGACCAAACTGTGTTAAAAAATCTCAATTCAACCATCACCACGATTTTAGCGGTAGAACGTCTGGATTACACCAAAGGTATTCCCGAACGCTTACAAGCTTTTGCCGCCTTTTTGCAGCGTTATCCGCAATATCTTGAACGGATTCAGCTGTATCAAATTGCTTGCCCATCCCGTCTTGATATTGAGACTTATCAACAGTTACGACAACAAGTGCATACCCTAGTTGAGCAAATTAATAGCCAATTTGCTACTGCCCGTTGGCAACCGATTATTTATCAAGAAGACCCCGTCAGTCATGACAATTTAATGCCGTTATTTAGGCAATGCCAAATTTGTTGGGTTAACTCGCTAAAAGATGGCATGAATTTGGTGGCAAAAGAATACATTGCCGCACAGGATGAACAAAACGCAGGGATTTTGATATTGTCTAAAAATGCGGGGGCAGCGCACCAACTTCAGCAAGCTATCTTGGTCGACCCGAATAGCAACGACAGCATGATAGAGGGCTTATACCAAGCATTGACCATCACCAAACAACAACGGGAACAACGTCACCAATCGCTATTACAGGGCATTTATGAGACCGATATTGACACGTGGCGAGCGCATTTTTTGGCAGATTTGACCCACATGGATAAAATTCTATAACCCAATAAAACAGATAATAAAATAGACAACAAAACAGCCAATGAGAAATTCACAATGACACCAGTGTTGGATCATGCTTTACCTACCGACTATCACCAATCAGACTTGGGTAAATTAATTACCGCTATTTTGCAAGACTTTCGCAGAGCGGTTGATACCTCACCTAAACTAAGCGATGCCGCTTATGTGACACAATTAAAGCAAACTTTGTCACAGTTGGTGCTTTTGTCCGCTCAAATTGCTTTGCCTGCTGACGGTCATACTTTACAGCGCTGGCAAGTATTGGCACAGGTTGCCGCTTGTGATTTGAACTTGGTCAAATTTTTTGAGTCGCATCTTGATGCATTGGCGATTCTGGCAGAATTGGGCGTGGACGATATCGCTGAAGGTTTATGGGCAGTATGGGCAGCAGAAGGCGGTGATGAGCCACTGCGTTTTGATGGCGAGACATGTACGGGACAAAAACTGTGGTGTTCGGGTGCGACTTTTGTCGATCATGGTTTGGTTAGTTTCCGAGATGCCCAAAATAACGCCCAATTGCTGATGTTAGCCATGAACCAACCGCAAGTGACCATTGATGACAGCGGTTGGTATGCGGTAGGTATGCCCTTCACGGCGACAGCCACGCTCCATCTAAAAGGCGCTAACGCCACCCAAGTCATGTCAAATGCGATTGCCAAAGGTAGCAGCCCTTATCTCGACCGCCCAGGATTTTGGCAGGGTGCAGCAGGAGTAGCGGCTTGTTGGTATGGCGCGGCAGCCCAGTTGGCACAGTTTTTATTGGACAGCTATCAGCAAAAACCCCAAGCCTTTAAAGCACTTTATCTTGGCGAAGTATCGCAAGCACTCAGTGTCACCCAAGCGTACTTTTATCAAGTTGCGCAATTAATCGACAGTGAACCGCGCCAAAGTCATACACTCCCTATCCGTATCTTAAGAGCGCAAGTGGAGACTACCGCCATGCTAGTGCTTGAAAAAGTGGGTAAAGCCTTGGGTGCAACGCCTTATTGCAAAAACGCCCATTTTGCACGGCTAGCGGCAGATTTATCGGTATTTATCCGTCAAACCCATGGCGCATTTGACAGTGAAGCGATTGGCAAATTGACTGCCGAACAGCTTGGCGATGCACAAGGGGCATTATGGCAACTGTAGATTCTAAGCACGCCCCACTACATCCGATTGTGGGTGACCGTTTAATTGCAGGCGACGGCACCTCTGCACAAGACTGGCAAGCGTGGCAAGGGTTAGACAGTCTCACCAGACTGGATATATCGACCCATTTTTCCACCCATCGGCGCGTGTGTATTTTTGCGCCGCACCCAGATGATGAGATTTTGGGCTGTGGTGGCTTGCTGCAAGCGTTGGTGGCTCAAGGCAATCAAGTATTGATTGTTAGTGTTACCCAAGGCGAGAAAAGCCACCCTAACTCACCGCTGTATCCGACCGACAAACTGGCAAAAATCCGAGCACTTGAAAGCCAGCTTGCGCTTGAAACGCTGGGTAGCAGTTTGGATTTGCCCAATGTGTCGATGATAAGCTTGAATTTTCCTGATGGCGAAGTTTTTGGGCGACAAGCGGATTTTTTTGATAAGTTAACATCGCTGATTCAGCCCGCTGATATTTTAATCACCCCATTTGCGTACGATGGTCATCCCGACCATGAAGGCACTGGGCAAGTGGTACAGCGTTTTGCCCATGAGTTTAAAAGTCGCCTAAATTTGACTTGCTATCAAGTGCTGATTTGGGCATGGCATTGGGCAAAGCCTGGCGATAGCCGTATTCCCTGGCACAAAGCATGGCGATTTGATTTAAGCGAATTGCAGGCGCAGCGAAAAAGTTATGCCATGCGCTGTTTTAGCAGTCAAATCTATGCTGACCCAACAACAGGAACAGCGCCTATTTTGTCAGATACCACATTAACTAGACTTAGCCAACCGTTTGAGGTATATCTTCATGACTGATGTGTCAGCGTATTTTGCCCAAATTTATGCCGATAGTAGCGACCCTTGGCAATATGAAAAACGCTGGTATGAAGTGCGAAAACGCGCGATTTGCTTGTCATTGTTGCCCTACCCACATTTTGCCAAGGCGATTGAACTAGGCTGTAGCAATGGCGTATTTAGTGAGCAGTTAGCCCAGCGCTGCGATTATTTACGGTGTGTGGATGGGCAACTTGAGGCAGTCAAACTTGCCAGTGAGCGTCTGCACAATCAGGCGCATGTGCAAGTTGTGCAAGGTTTGATACCGCAGGATTTGCCCAGTGAGCGATTTGATTTGATTGTGGTCAGTGAGATTTTATACTACTTGGCGCCTGATGCACTGACCGAAGTCATCGCTTGGCTCAACACCGCATTAACCGACAATGGCGTGGTTTTAGCCTGTCATTGGCGCTATCCGATTGACGGGTTTCAACTGACAGGCGAAACAGTCCACGACTGTTTGCAACAACAGCTTCACTACCCTCAGCAAAGTCATGTGATTGACCAAGATTTTTTGTTGACCATTTGGCAAGCCAATCACCAAAGCCTTGCCAAGCAAGAAAATCTAGTGGAATAACTGAGAAAAACATCATGGCAAATACTCCAGTCACACAGCGGCGACCCAAAAAAATCGGCATAGTCATCCCTGCCCATAATGAAGCCGATAGCATCAGCGCGTGTTTGGATGCGATAAAACAGGCGATTGCTCAGCTATCAAGCGACATAGCGGTACAAATGGTGGTCGTGCTAGATAGCTGTGATGATGATACCTTATCAAAAGTACAAAACGCCCACGTAGACTGGATGCGCTGTGAGTTTCGCTGTGTGGGTAAAGTCAGGGATTTGGGCGTGCGCTACTTAATAGAACAAGGGGCTGATTGGATTGCTTGCACCGATGCCGATAGTATAGTGGAAGCTGATTGGTTAGTTGCACAAATCAAACACCTAAAAGCCGAACCCACAACTATGCCCACAGCTATGATATGTGGCGTAGTGAGTGTCGATTGTTGGGATGCGTTGTCAGAGAGTACCAAACAGCAATATCTCGCCCATTATCAAGATTGTATGAATCATCGCCATATTCATGGGGCAAATTTAAGCTTTGCCAGTCAAGATTATTTGGCGGTGGGTGGTTTCGATGAATTAACTTGCCATGAAGATGTGGGTTTGGTGAAAAAATTTGAGCAAGCCAATTTACCCATTATTTGGAGTAATTTGGTACGTGTGGTGACTAGCAGTCGCCTTGATGCCCGCGCTGAGGAAGGGTTTGCCCATTTTTTAAAGAGTTTAGAGAATCAGCCTTCAGCTTAAATGAAAACCAGCCTTTGAATGAAATAAAGGTATAAAAGTTGGCTTTAACACAGTTCACTTACAAAACTATTGTGATATTCCTTGCTATCTGCCGGTATTACTATATACTGGACAACAGCTAGAAAGCAGTCAGAAGTTTCAATCGCATTACATTAAGTCTATTCTAAGTTCGTTTCCATTACGCTTGTGTCCTAGATTTTAAGTGAATCGTGTATCAAAACTGCCGCAATTCTATCATATTGAATAGAATCGTGTTGTGGCTTAGTTCCAGCTTTAGGGTCAGATGACCACTTTTAAAATCTATCTAATCAAGGACAATCCTATGTCAAATACTGTAAACGGCACCGTAAAATGGTTTAACGAATCAAAAGGCTTCGGCTTTATCGAACAAGACAATGGCGGCAAAGACGTTTTCGCACATTATAGCCAAATCGCAAGCTCAGGTTTCAAAACCTTAGCGGAAGGTCAACGCGTATCTTTCGTTGTGACCCAAGGTCAAAAGGGCGACCAAGCTAGCAATATCGTTGCTATCTAAGGTTAACTAAGCCTACTATGGTAAATGGTCTGATATCGTGACTGCGTGAATAACGCTGCATTGATTGATTAGCCATTTGCATAGATATCAAAAAATAGCTATCAAAGAAGCGCTTATTTATTATAAGCGCTTTTTTTGTGTCTTTTGCTCACCCAACTTTTTGGCTGCCTCGGCCGATAATTTGTGGGCTGCTGTGTGCGGTTAAAAAAGGTTATTGCGCATCCACTTTACGTTTTTTTTGAAGTTTTCGTTGTAAAGTGCGCCGGTGCATTTTGAGTACCCTCGCCGCTTCACTGATATTGCCTTGGCATTCATCTAATACTTGGTGGATGTATTCCCATTCGTGATGTTCAAGTGACAAACGTTCATCTGTGGCACTACCGATTGACTTTGTAGGGGTTGCTACGATGTCCAATACTTTATAGATTTCATCCAGGCTACACGGCTTAGGCAAATAATGATACGCGCCCATTTTGACTGCACTGACGGCGGTCGCAATGCTGGCATAGCCAGTAAGCATTAAAATTTTGGCGGTGGGGGTAATAGCGAGCAAAGGCTCAATCAGATGAATACCATTGTCATCACCGATGTTGAGATCCAGTATAATAAACTTGGGTAACTGGTTCTTTGCCAGTTGTAGCGCGCTATCGGCATTGCTGGCCGTCAATACCTGATTGCCCTGCTTTTCCAACGACTTTTTTAAAATACGGCAAAACACCTCATCATCATCAATGATAAGCCATGTCTCTGCTAACAGGGGTGGGTGTTGCAACCTAGTCTCCTACAACAAACTGGCGGGCGCATCGATTACTGGTAACGTTATCTTCACGCACGTACCTGAATCATCTAACCTTTTTTGCAGGGGTGAATTTTGCTTATTGGTCAGCTCAAGGTGTCCGCCAACATATTCTATAACTGTTTTGGCAATCGTCAAGCCAAGCCCTAAGCCATGATCAGATTCGATGGCGATTTGGTGTTGGATACGCTGTACCATGCTACTGTCGATACCCTGTCCGTTGTCTTCAATTATAATCATCACGTTTTGAGCAAGCTGTACGCTAATACTAAGCATTGTGGCTTGTGCCTGCATGGCATTATTGAGCATATTCATCACAATAGAATACAGCTGTTCTTCACTCAAGGGCACATCGATCGGTTGTGGTGGTACATTGAGTGCTACTTCAACATGGGGGTTGATAAATTGCCAATCATTGACGACTTTGGGCAGTAGCGTTGGTAAATTTGATGACGTTACCCATGCCAATGGCTCTGATTGCGCTGGCGGGAGCGCATTGGATTGGATATGGGATTTGAGCTTGTGCAGCGATTGGCGGCAGACGTCGATTTGTGACTGTAACAGTTTTATGTCATCCAACAGTTCGTCGTCTTCCTCTAATTGCTGGGCAATATCATCGCTTAGTAATTGCATCGACGCAATCGGCGTGCTCATCTCATGGGCGATATTGGCCGCAAGACTACTGATGGCAAGCAACCGACGTTGTTGGTGAATGGCTTGCTGCGCTTGCTCAAGCGCCTGATAACTGCGGCTCATCGCCTGTTTAAAATAAACCGTTAAGGCGGTTAACATGATTGCCGCAAAAATAAAAACCCCAAACATACCCAGTAAATGGAGTTTTTGACCCACCGCATGATCATGGTGGTTAAGGGTCAGCGGCACATAACAATACCATAACAGCGTATATAGCCCAACTGACAGCATTGACAAGCCGATGATGTGCACGGTGCTCATCACCATAGACGCCACGGCAATCACCGTCAAAAACAAGGTAATCAACGGATTGGCCGCCCCACCCGAATAATAAATAAAGGCTGACCACGCCAGTAAATCCCCGATAAACCCCGCCATTGTGACCCAAGAGTGTTGGGGATTAAATTGTCGAATAACCATTAAGCGTTTAGTCAGTTCAACGCTGACCCCATAAATAATGGTAATCGTGAGCAGATGATTGATTTGCTGTTTGGCAACGCCCCATTGGTCGGCACAAATCATCGCCGCGACCATAATAGCTAACCAGGTATAGCGAGCAATCATGGGGGCTTTTGCGACGTTCTTGATGGCTTGATGCATGGGCAAACTTTTGACGAACCATAAAACAAGATTTTAGCATGAAGCAGCCGCACTTTGAGCGAACTTTGAGCGAATTAACGTGTCAAAAGTAAATCAATGGCTAGTCAATACTAGGATAACTACAAATGCACCAAAAGTTTTCTCCTTAAACCCTATGGATGATGGCATAATTTTTTTAATGTTAATTTTTAAAACTTTAAAGTGTGCTTATTTGCTGATTCAGTTACAATCAGATAAAGGCTCACTTTATGTTTGTAATCAAAAATTTATTTGAGTGCCAACTCACAGCTATCTTTGACGCTTTATAAATAGATGAGAAATGTACCATGGTCAATTTTCCTCAAAGTGCTAAGAATTTAACCGTTACCCTATTAATCAGCAGCCTGCTGTTGCTTGGCTGTCAAAAAATGAATGCCAAAGAAAACGCTGGCTCTGCGCGTGCTACTAGCAAAGCGGATTTATTGCCGACTGATACGTTAGCGACCTTACAAGGTTTGAGCCAAATTAACCCAAAATTAGGTAAAATGGGTCGTCATGTGATCGATCCCAACAAGCCAACTGTGGTGAAATTTTGGGCAAGCTGGTGCCCGCTGTGTTTGGCAACGCTCCAAGAAAGCGACGCATGGGCACGGCAGTATCCCAATATGAATGTCGTCAGCGTGGTCAGTCCAGGTCATTTGAGTGAAAAATCCCCGCAAGATTTTCAAACTTGGTACACAGTGCTTACTAAAGACTATGCTAACCTACCGGTGCTTATGGATAACTATGGCAAGCTGATTAAACAATTTGGCGTGCAAGTCTATCCCAGTTTTGCGATTTTAGATAAACAAGGCAATTTATTAAAACTGGTCAAAGGCAATCTTACCCCAGCACAAATACAAGCCTTATCAGACAATGCTAGCAACGACTTTGCAGAACTCAAAGCCCTGAATCAAGCAAAAACTCCGTATAGCCAGACTGCCCAAGCTCATGAGCAGGCTAATAACCAAGCTAGCAAACAAGCCGCTAGCATCAAAGCCTTAGCTCCGATTAACCATAACGGTGTGTATTATCAAGCAGATGGTAAAACCCCGATTCGCACGCATACTATCTATCTGGCGGGTGGCTGTTTTTGGGGGCTAGAGGCCTATATGGAGCGCGTGGATGGCGTGGTCGATGCGATATCAGGTTATGCCAATGGCAATAGCGCGAACCCGAGCTATGAGCAGGTGATAGCAGGCTCAGGGCACGCAGAAACCGTCAAAGTTATCTATGATATCGATAAAACCAATCTTGCGACCCTCTTGGCATACTACGTGCGAGTGATTGACCCGACCAGTCTCAACAAACAAGGCAATGATCGCGGGGCGCAATATCGTACCGGCATTTATTATACCGATGCCAATGATAAGCCAATCATTGATAAAACCCTTGCCGATTTGGCAAAAAAATATCCGCAAAAAATTGTGGTAGAAAATAAACCCTTGGCGAATTTTTATGACGCAGAAAATTATCACCAAGATTATCTAAGCAAAAATCCCAATGGCTACTGCCATATTGATATTAGCCTTGCCAATCAAAAAATTCCCGTTATCAAAGCCTTAGCGCCTGCCACGACGGTCACCGAGGCGCTCAATCCTACCCGCTATCAAAACTACGATAAAAATGTAAAAAGTCGGTTGACCCAAGCGCAGTATGATGTCACCCAAAACGCAGCTACTGAGCGCGCCTTTAGTCATCAATACGACCATTTATTTGCTAAAGGTTTATATGTGGATATCGTCAGTGGCGAGCCGTTGTTTTTATCTACGGATAAATATGATTCGGGGTGTGGCTGGCCGAGTTTTACCAAACCCATTAGCGCAAACGTCATTACCACCTCAACCGATAGCAGTTTTAACATGACACGAACGGAAGTGCGCTCGCGGGTCGCCAACTCACATTTGGGGCATGTGTTTGATGATGGCCCCAAGGATAAAGGCGGATTACGCTACTGCATCAATGGCGATGCGCTACAATTTATCGCTTTGGCAGACATGCAAGCGGCAGGCTATGGTGCACTTATGCCCTTGGTAAAATAGCCAGTCAATTAGGTAGCACGTTGACTGGTAACGATATCAAAAACGCTTTGACAAGCCATCAGCTGCCAATGCGTTTTTAATAAGGCGTTTTTGATTATGCCGAGACTTTAAAATTTTTTAAAAATGCGCTTATAAAAATTTGGTCATCACCCTGAGCGGCAATATTTTCATACCAATCCCAATCGGCAGCCAAGGCCATGCCGGGACAAAGGCTTCATCCACTTTGGCTTCAATCGCTTCGACAATCGCCTCGACGCCCTCTTCTTCTGTACTCTCAAACGGCAAATATTTGGCACCGATATTAAGTTCAGTACGGATATAACCGGGATAAATCGTGGTGACGGTAATCGGACGTTTTTCCTGCATCATATCAGCGCGAATGCCTTCGGCTAAATTTGCCAGTCCCGCTTTGGCAGCGGCATAGGTGGTAAGATGACGGGGCAAACCACGAACCGCTGACATACTTGAGATGACCACCAACTGACCGCTGTTTTGCTGGCGAAAAATCTTCATCGCCGCCTCACACTGGGCAATCGCTGCGATAAAATTGACTTCAGCGGTATGGCGATTGGTCTCAAAGCGTCCATGACCAATGACGCGGCTATCGCCCACCCCTGCATTGACGATAATTTTATCAATGGTTTTCCCTCGGGTTTTGCAGTCACTCACAAAGCTATCAAATACCGTAAAAATCTGCTTATAATCGGTGACATCCAAAGTTTTAACAGAGACTTTGACAGGGTACTTGCTTTCAATGTCTTGCTTTAACGCATTTAATCGCTCTTCTCGTCTGGCACAAATTGCCAAATCATAGCCTAGATAAGCAAATCGGCGTGCCATCATCGCGCCAATCCCTGAGCTGGCACCGGTAATCAATACGGTTTTGCCTTGACCGATACCTTGTAGCTCAGCCAATGAACGGCGATTGACCAGTTTTTTCATCACAAATTGACCGTATTTATCAATTTTTTGTAGCGCGTTTTCAAGTTTTTTCATCGTTTGGTTGCCTGTACCACTCAGTTATCGTAACAATAAATAAAAAATCATAAAAGAGGCGTTGATTTTATCATTTCGACCCTTGTCTAGCCTACTGCAAATATCGCTATAGGCGTTAAATACATAAGATAAACAAGGATGGCGATAGGGTTAATGATGACTGACACCCTTTAGCCCTACATACTGGTTAGCCCTTCACACTCATTGTTTTTATAACAGCCTTCTACTCGGTGATGTCAAATCTGTCGCCAAAGGCAAATATACAGGTTGGCAGTACCCTATATGAAGACAATAAAAAACCCAAATCAGCGCAAGGTCTCATTTGGGTTTTTTACGACTTTTTGGTTTATGCCAAACCATTGACCCATGTCAGTGGGGCGTTTTTCATCCAATCACTCATCAGTGTCCACGGTTGTTCAGGGACACACGCTTCATCAGGCTCGCCTTCAATCGCGATTGCCAATGCTTTGGTGCCGATTTCTTCACTCACTTCAAAGGGTAACGGTTTAGCACCTTCGTTGATCTCAGTGCGTATGTACCCTGGATATATCGTTGACACTTTAATCGGTAACTCAGATATCAGCATATCGGCGCGAATCCCTTCAGCAAGCTGTGCAATCGCTGATTTACTTGCCGCGTATACTGACATATGTTTTGGCAGACCACGGAATGCCGACATACTTGAGATAACCACCAAATGACCGCTATTTTGGGCACGAAAAATTTCCATCGCCGCTTCACACTGGGCAAGACCTGAGATAAAATTGACTTCGGCAGTTTTGCGATTAATATCAAAATTACCCTTGCCAATACGGCGACCCTCACCGACCCCTGCATTGATGATGATACGATCAAGCTTGCCAAACTCTTCGGCAAATTCATGAAACACTTTAAAAACCTGCGCATAATCAGTCACATCGAGTGCCTTGACACTGACTTTAATCGTCGAATTATCCGCTAACAGGTTGGCTTTGAGTTGTTCTAGGCGTTCGGTACGGCGCGCACAAATTGCCAAATTATAGCCCATGCGAGCAAAATGGGTCGCCATGCCTGCCCCCAGCCCCGAGCTTGCGCCAGTAATCAAAATGGTTTTGCCCTTGCCCACTTGGTTATCGATAAAAGGCGATAAGTCAGTGTTCGGGGGTGTCATTGTGGTTTGAATTTGCTGCAGTAATTCCGGTAGTGTTTGCATTGTTTTTCCTTAATTCTTCCTTAAATTTTTAAATAATAGGCTGATAAAATAAACCTTAGCGCCAAGTCACCATCTGCTCGCCTTGTTGATACAAATAGCTAAACTCATTAAAGGTCTGTAAAAAAACACCTTGGTCACTCACGCGAAATTGGTGAACACTAGCGTTGGCGATATGCCAGTTCAAATCAAAAGCTTGCACATCTGATAGTTTCATCACTTGCTGCATGATACTGGCAATCACGCCACCTGAGGTAAATACCATCGCGTGTTCATGCTCGCCAGTTTGCGCCATCAAACGCTCAAAACCGTTCCAGGTGCGCTGCAAAAAGTGTTGCCAACTTTCATCATAATCGCTGTCGTACTGACCGCTTTGCCAACGGCTCATGGCTTGGGTAAAAATCTCAGTAAAGCTAATTTCAGGGTGTGTTTGACTGGATAAATACGCCATAAAACTGGCTTTATCCGCAAATGGCAATCCCGCTTTATAAAGAATTTGCTCATGATTAAACTCATTAAAACTGCTATCTTCACCCAACAATAGCGGCATGGTCAAACTGGGATTTGCTATGTTTTGCACATGGTGAGTGATTTCGGTCAGTTCAATGCCTTCACGGGTGACATAATAATGGCTTAAAAAATGCTTGAGACTGTCTTTTTGGCGCGCCATGCTGCCTGACATCAGCGCGTGCACTTGCCGACCTGACTGGCGAAAACTATCACCAAGCCATTGGGTCTGAGCGATACCTTTTGGGGACAGTTGGTCATAATTGTCTGCGCCAAATGACGCTTGCCCATGACGGACAAGGCTGATGAGTTTCATGAAAATCCCTATGATTTATGATTATTTTTTTCGATAAGCTCGACACAGCGCTCGTATAAGGCATTGACAATCACGCCAAAATCTTTGAACGCTGGATTATCCGTCTGCTGATGATAATAACGGTAATAAATCTGCTGCGCAATCGCTGCCAAACGAAACACCCCAAACACTTCGTAAAAGCGCCAGTTGTCCACTTTCAGCCCCGTTTTTTGCAGGTAATACTCAACCACTTCGGCACGGGTCATCATGCCTGGCAGATTGGTCGGCTGACGGCGCGTAGCTTTCATCACTGCATTGTCATCGGCTTGAATCCAGTAAGCTAACGCACAGCCCAAATCCATCAAGGGGTCGCCTATCGTTGCCATTTCCCAGTCGAGCACACCAATGATGTTGGTTGGATTGTTTGGGTCTAAAATCACATTGTCAAAACGCCAGTCATTATGAATCACGCTAGTTTTAACATCTGTTGGGGTGTTGGCTGTTAACCACTGACGCACATCGGCAAAATCAGGCACATCAGGTGTGCGGGCTTGCTCATAGCGCTTATCCCAGCCCATGACTTGACGCTCGCAGTAGCCTTCGCCTTTGCCAAGAGCCACCAAATCAGGGTTTTGGGTGTAATCGACCTTGTGTAAATCAATCAGTGCATCGACCACCTGTCGGCATAGTTCGCTGACTTGCTGTTCGCTTAACATCAACGCTTTTGGCAAATTGGCGCGGGGAATAATGCCTTCGATGCGATCCATGACATAAAAATCGCAACCAATCACGCGGTCATCGGTACACAGGGCGACCATATTGGGGACGCGTGGGTATTGTGATTGTAGCGCTTTTTGAACTTTGTACTCACGCACCATATCATGGGCGGATTTGGCTTTGGTACCTTTGGGTGGGCGGCGTAAAATCAAATCACGGTTGGCATATTTTAGGCGGTATGTCCAGTTGGATGCGCCCCCTGAAAATTGGGTGACTTCTGGCTGACCTTGCAAAGCGATACCTTGGCTCATTAAATACTCGGTGACCGCATTGCTGTCAATCTCTTCGCCTTTGCGTACTGGGTTCGCAGTATCAAGCATAATTTCATCCTTGTTTTTATCTTGTTTTTTAACTTGTATTTTTAACTAGGTCAAATAGCAAAATGACGTAACCTGACATTACGTCTTTTTTGTTAGCTAGCTATCTTTTTTGTTAACTAGCTATTAGTTATTTGCTAGTTATTTGGTCGTCGCTTGTTGGCGTTTTTTCACTTCCAGTTTGGCAATCATGCCTTTATGCACTTCGTCAGGTCCATCGGCAAGGCGTAGGCTACGGGCTTGATTAAAGAACATCGGCAACAGCGTATCTTGGCTCACACCCATCCCCCCATGCAGCTGAATCGCCATATCGACGACTTCTTGTAATACCGTTGGGGCGACCACTTTAATCGCTGAGATTTCGGTCAACGCCGCTTTGGTGCCGAGTTTATCCATTTTATAGGCGGCATATAGGGTTAATAGACGCGCTTGGTCAATTTTGACACGGGCGTCAGCGATACGTTCACGGTTGCCCCCTAAATCAAGCAGCGGTTTGCCAAATGCGCTACGACTTAGCCCGCGATCGATGGCAAGCTCTAGCGATTTTTCTGCAGCACCAATACAACGCATACAGTGGTGAATCCGACCCGGTCCTAAGCGCCCTTGGGCAATCGCAAATCCCTCGCCTGCCCCGCCGATGACATTGCTAAGCGGTACACGCACGTTGTCAAAAAGCATTTCGCCATGTCCATGCGGTGCATCATAATCATTAAACACTTTGAGCATACGTTCAATCTTGACGCCTTTGGTATCTATAGGTACCAGTACCATGGTGTGCTGATGGTGGCGATCTTTGCGCTCATCTGGGGTGTGTGCCATAAAAATAATAAGTTTAGCGTTTGGATCACCCAAACCTGATGACCACCATTTGCGACCGTTGAGCACAATTTCATCGCCTTCGACAATCGCCGTGGCTTGCATATTGGTGGCATCACTACTCGCCACTGCAGGCTCTGTCATGCCAAACACAGAGCGAATCTCGCCTGCTAATAACGGCGTCAACCATTGCTGTTTTTGGGCGTCGTTACCGTAGCGCCAAATCAATTCCATATTGCCACTATCGGGCGCATTACAGTTAAACACATGGGGGGCAATAAGACTTCTGCCAGACAACTCAGCAATATGAGCATATTCTTGCACGCTTAATCCTTGACCGAGTTGCTCGTCTGGCAAAAACATATTCCATAAATTTTGCGCACGGGCTTTGGTTTTTAACTCTTCAAGTTTGGCAGGCCACTGCCAAGTCGTCCAATCGCCTGTGGGATTAAGCTTATGCGCCGCTTGCCAAAATTCTGCTTCAATCGGTTCGATTTCGGTTTGAATAAATGCTTTGGTACGGGCGATGTAGTCTTTTGCTTTATCGCTAAGTTGAAATTCCATTAGGCATTGTCCTTTTTCGGCTAAAACAATCATTGAATCAGCTTAACGGATTTATTATCATGAATAAAATGATTTTAATTAGTAGAATACTATGAATAAAATTCATACGGCTGGGATGTCTTAGCCAAACTATTGAGCAAATAACCGTCATTTACTTGTAAGGTATTATCCATATGTTGCATAAAAACCCGTTAAAGCAGCTTGATTTAAATTTGCTTAGGCTATTTATTTATATTTTTGAGCTTAAAAATCTTACCCATACCGCAGAAGCTTTGCATTTGAGCCAATCTGCCATTAGCCATGCGTTAGGTCGTCTGCGCCAATCATTGGGGGACGAACTTTTTTATCGGGAAAAAGGTGAACTGCACCCCACCCTGTATGCCAAACGGCTTTATCCCACCGTCAAACAAAGCTTTGAAAATCTTGAACAACTATTTCAAACTAACCATGTATTAAGCGACGATAAACTTGGCGAGCTGGCGCAGCAGAGCTTTGCTACGTTGACGATTGCCATGCATGATGAAATTGAATTGATTGTGTTTAACAAATTGGTCAGCCAAATTCATCAAGTCCTGCCCAATTGTCAAATCACCAGTAGCCGGCTCAATCGCTCAGCGCTTGCGCATGAACTAAAAGTTGGACAGCTAGATTTTGCCATTGATGTGGCGCGGGTGGTGGATAGTGAGATTGTGCATCAACCCTTGTTGCGAGATGAGTTTGTGCTGGTGTTGTATGCGCCAAATTTTGCGGCTGAATTGGCGAATGAACCGACTATCACCCAAGCCCAGTATTTTGCCAGTCAACATATTACGGTGTCATCACGGCGGCTAGGTCTGTCGATTGAAGATAGTTTATTGTCCAAAGCAGGTTGGCAGCGGCAGAGTAAAATCCGTTGTCAACATTATGCCACTGCTTTTCAACTGCTAAAACAAGACAAGCTATTGCTCACCTTGCCGCGCCAGTTAGCCACCACATTTTTGCCACCCGCCCAAGGCTGGCAGATTTTGGATTTGCCGATTGAGTTGACCCATATCGAGTTACACGGCTATTGGCACCAACAACAACAGGTTGACCCGTTGTATGGGTGGCTAAGACAACAGATTTTTAGTGCGTTTTATTAGCTGGTTGCGCTTATTCAATTATTTATAGGCTATTGATGATTTATTCAGACAATAGCTGCTCAATACGGCCAGCGTGACGCTCTTGCTGTTTAGCGAGAGTCAAACGATTGGCGATGATGATTGATTTTAACTCCGCTAATGCCACGTCGAAATTGTCATTAATCACCACATAATCAAAATTCACGTATTGCGACATTTCATTGACCGAACCGGCAAGACGTCTTTCAATCACTTCTTGACTGTCTTGTCCGCGATTGGAAAGCCGCTGGCGCAGCGATTGGCGGTCGGGCGGTAGGATAAAAATGGTCGTGGCATCGGGACGCAATTTTTGCACTTGCAACGCGCCCTGCCAGTCGATTTCTAAGATGACGTCTAAGCCATTGCTCAGCATAAATTCTACTGTGGACTGGGCGGTGCCATAGTAGTTTTCAAACACCTCGGCATGCTCCAAAAACTCACCTTGCTTAATCATATCAGCAAATATCTCGCGGCTGACAAAGTGATAATGCTGCCCATCAATCTCCCCAGGACGTGGCTTGCGAGTCGAATGCGAGATACTAACCGCCAAGTCATTGGTCGTTGCAATCAGCTGTTTGACCAGCGATGTTTTGCCAGTACCGCTTGCTGCGGTGATGATAAATAATGAGCCTTTGGTCATGACATATCCTTAGGGGTTTGATGAAGTAAGTAGTAGCCATTTTTGAATCGGCTATTTTAGCAATTTTTGCTAACAATTGCTGCGTAATTTAGCCATTGAATACCGATTCGCTGATTTTTTACGTTTAACATATTTTGCGTGTATGAACTCATGGTAAACTAGCCACATGAATCATCAATGACTGAAGAACTGCGTTATGAAAATTTTACTCGCCAATCCCCGTGGTTTTTGTGCTGGGGTCGATAGAGCCATCGAAATCGTCAATGTCTGCCTTGAGCGCTTTGAACCACCTATTTATGTGCGCCATGAAGTGGTACACAACAAGTTCGTGGTAGAAGACCTTGCCAATCGCGGTGCGGTATTTGTCGAAGAGTTGGATGAAGTGCCGGATGGGGCGATTGTGATTTTTTCAGCGCATGGCGTCTCCAAAGCCGTGGAAGATGAAGCCGAACGCCGTGATTTGACGGTGTTTGATGCCACTTGCCCACTGGTTACCAAAGTCCATATCGAAGTCAATAAATTTGCCAAAACAGGCGTAGACGCGGTGTTGATTGGTCATGCCGGTCATCCAGAGGTAGAAGGCACGATGGGACGCTTCGATCCACAATACGGTGGGCGTATTCACTTAATTGAAGATGTGGTGGATGTTGCCAATCTTGATTTACCGACTGATACTGATTTGGCTTTTGTCACCCAAACCACCCTATCGATGGATGACACCGCAGAAGTGATTGATGCGCTAAAAAATAAATTCCCAAAAATCCATGCGCCGCGTAAAGATGACATTTGTTATGCCACCCAAAACCGTCAAGACGCGGTCAAGGAGCTTGCGGCGCGTTGTCAAGTGGTATTAGTGGTGGGCTCACCCAATTCATCCAACTCCAACCGCTTGCGTGAACTCGCGGAGCGCTTGGGCGCCAAAGCGCATTTGATTGATAATGCCGGCGAAATGCAAAAAGACTGGTTTGCAGGCGTGGATACGGTGGGTGTGACTGCGGGTGCGTCGGCGCCTGAAGTATTGATTCAAGAAGTGTTAGATACCTTACAGTCTTGGGGCGGCGAAAAACCTGAAGAATTATCAGGTATTTTGGAAAACGTGACCTTTAGCTTGCCCAAAGCGTTACGCTCACCCCAACTGTCTAATTCTAGTGAATACAAGATTTAAAAGAGATATAGTATCGGTTAGATGGCAAGTAAAGCCGGGTATAAGTATGCTCGGCTTTTTATTGGTCATTTAATTATTGTTCATTTAAATCCTGCTTGCAGCATTTTTTTATTATTTAAAAATTAAAAAATTGTGCCGCTTGTGCTTGAAATAGTTTTGCATTCACCCTAACTATGACAACGAACCATCATAAATTGGGTTAATTATTTTTATTCTTATTTTTAGGAGTTACTTATTATGGCAGATTCAAACAAACCTGAGCCAAAAAAACATAGCTTTGAAGCGGAAGTCGCGCAATTATTACATTTAGTCACCCACTCGCTTTATTCAAATGCGGATATCTTTGTGCGTGAGCTGGTCTCAAATGCGTCTGATGCCTGTGACAAGTTGCGTTTTGAAGGCAATCAAAACGACGCGCTGTATGAAGGTGACAGTGAGCTACGCATTCGCATTGATATTGATAAAGATGCCAAAACCATCAGCTTTATTGACAATGGTATCGGTATGAATGAAGCCGATGCCGTAGAGCATTTGGGGACTATTGCCAAATCAGGCACCAAAGCTTTCTTAGAAAAATTATCCGATGCACAAAAACAAGACGGCAATTTGATTGGTCAATTTGGGGTGGGGTTTTATTCGGGTTTTATCGTAGCGGACACCATCACGGTGGAATCTCGTAAAGCAGGTGAGCCTGCCAGCCAAGGCGTACGCTGGGTTTCAGATGGTACCGGTGAATTTACCACCGAAACCATCGAAAAGCCTACCCGTGGCACGACAGTGATTTTACATATCACCGACGAACACAGCGAATACCTTGACCGCCACAAAATTAAATCTTTAGTCAATAAATACTCTGACCATATCAGCTTGCCAATCCAAATGCGCAAAGAAGTTTGGCAAGAAGAACTCACTGACGCGCAAAAAACTGCTAATGCAGAAGCAGGGGGCGAAACTGCCAAAGGTGAGATGCCCCAAGGTCAAATGATAACCACCGATGAATGGGAAACCATCAACCAAGCCAGTGCCCTATGGACGCGCTCACCTTCAGAAATTACAGACGAAGAGTATAAGGAATTTTATAAAAATCTTACCTATGACTATGATGAGCCGCTAACTTGGACGCACAACCGTGTCGAAGGACGTCTACAATATACCCAGCTGCTATATATCCCTAAAAAAGCGCCGTTTGACCTGTACCAACGTGAGCAAAAACACGGTCTAAAACTGTACGTCAAACGTGTATTTATCATGGATGATGCCGAGCAGTTGTTGCCGATGTATCTGCGTTTTGTCAAAGGGGTTATTGATACCGCGGATTTACCGCTCAATGTCAGCCGTGAAATCCTGCAAGAGTCTCGCGATGTCAAATCCATCCGCGATGGTAACGCCCGCCGTATATTGACCGTGCTAGCTAGCCTAGCCAATAGCGATGAAGCCGAAAAGCAAGAAAAATATAAACAGTTTTATGCTGAATTTGGCAACGTCTTAAAAGAAGGCTTGGGTGAAGACCAAAGCAATATGGATAAAATTGCCAAATTATTGCGCTATGCCACTACCACTGATGACAATGTGGTCACCAGCTTTGACGACTATAAAGGTCGTATGAAAGACGGTCAAAAGGCGATTTATTACCTGACGGCTGAAAACCTTGCCGCCGCCAAAGCCAGTCCGCAACTTGAAGTGTTCAAGAAAAAAGGCATTGAAGTCATCTTGATGACCAACCCCGTTGATGAATGGGCAATGAACTTTATGTTTGAGTACGATGGCACACCGCTACAAAATATCGCCAAAGGCGCGGTAGACTTAGGTGATTTGACCGATGAAGCCGAAAAAGAAGAAGCCAAAAAGGCGGAAGAAACCTTCAAGCCTGTGGTAGAAAAACTCAAAGGCGTGTTAGGTAGCCGTGCTAAAGATGTGCGCGTGTCAAATCGTTTGGTGGATAGCCCTGCTCTGCTCGTTACCGCTGATGGTGAACTATCACCACAGATGATGCAAATGCTCAAACAAATGGGTCAGCCTGTGCCGGAGAGCAAACCAATTTTGGAAGTCAACCCAAACCATCCGCTCATTCAAAAATTGGAAAGCGCGGAGCAGTTCGATGACCTTGCGCAAGTGATTTTTGACCAAGCGTTATTGGCAGAAGGCGGTCAATTAGACGACCCAGCCGCTTATCTCAAACGCGTCAATGCGTTGTTGATGAAGTAAGTTATTTTGCTGGCTTCAAAATAAAACTGATAAATAAAAACTGATAAACAAAAACCGAAGCCTAGGCTGTTATTTAGGCTTCGGTTTTTTTTGAAAACCACCGCCATCGTATCGGCTAGTGGCTGTAAACACTACTATTTCATCAGCGCTCTGCCAGCATACATTGTTTGGGGATTTGCTTGCGATTGAGTGAGGTGATACAGCCCCAACTACCATCGACTTTACTATCACCAATACGGTACATGGTCAGCGTCTGACCATTGAGCCAGCGATTGGGAAACGGCACGCCTCGTACTGTCGCTTGAATCATGCAATGACTGTCAGTTGGAATACTTTCTGCTTGGGTCAACACTTTTAACACCACTTTTTGGTTATCTGTGCTTAGCGGTGTATTGACAGGACATTGACCGGTGGCTTTGTAGATGGCATCGACTCGTCCCTGTGCGCTTTCTACGATATCAAGCACCTCAAACAGCGTGGCATTGGCTTTTTGTTTGGCATAAATCGGCAAAAACTGCACTTGAATCACAAACAAAGAAAACGCATAAAACCCAAACGCCAGCGCCAAACCTACCAAACTCACCCCGCCGTGCCTGCGGATATGAGCGAGCTGTTTTTCCTCATCCCGCGGATACATTTCAATGGCATCGGCAATTTCACGGCGCGCCATCCGATAATAATAAGCATCGCTCCAACGTGCCACCATCACTGACCAAAACAGCCAAATCGCAAGCCCAATGCCAATACGTAGCGGCATACGAATCGCTTCATCAAGATTGCGTATCAATAAATACTCTATCGCCACCAAAATGATGGTGACATTGAGCTGAATAAATGACCATCCCGCCACCGAATAGACAATGCTATCTAAGAATCGCTTACGGTATAACAGCCAAGGAAACGTCATCAAAAACCCTGCCCAATGCCACTTTGCCGTCAATCGCCCTGCCTGATCAAACTGGGCAAAACGCTTGAGATAATAGGCCTGAGAACGATTGCCGATAAAGGCTTTGTCGTACATCAGACGCTGTTTATCGGTTAGCTGTGGCTGCCAAAATGGCGGCGGTGACGTTTTTTCAAGAAATAACATGGCGATTAGGGATTATCCATTGGTTGTGTTCACTTGTTGAGGTTTTTACTTTTTGGGGTTTTCACTTATAATAGCCGAATTTTATCACAACCACCCTTTATCACACCAACTACGATTTTTGCAAATGATGACACCCCAACATACCCAAACTTCTGAGACAGTCACTTCAGCTAGCACCGATGCCCAATGCCTTTCTCCCAATCCATCCACTGCCCTACAACCGAGCGATGAAAACTCTTTATCCCCGCACTATCGCGCCATTCAAACTTTTATGAAGCGCAAAACCCATGTGGGCAAAAAGGCAGAAGCTGGGTTACAGTCAGACTTTGCCCATTTTTTTGTCCAGCCCAATTTGGATGCAATTCAAGCAATGGATATCGGTGGTATAACCAATTTGCGTGAGCTATTTTCAAACCCTGATGCGCCTTTGACACTCGAAATCGGCTTTGGTATGGGCACAAGCTTGGTGGAAATGGCAAAAAATGACCCAACACGAAACTTTGTCGGCATTGAAGTGCATGAGGCAGGACTGGGTAATTGTGCATTTTTGGCAGGGGAACTGGGTCTCAATAACCTCAAACTCATCAGTGGCGATGCCATTGCCCTGATGCAGCAATTACCAGCGGCGCATATTGACACGCTGCAGTTGTATTTTCCCGACCCTTGGCAAAAAAAGCGCCATTACAAACGCCGTTTTGTCAGTGCTGATCGCATGAGGGTGGTGGAACGGGTGCTTAAAAAAGGCGGCATGTTTCATGCTGCCACCGATTGGGAACATTATGCCCACTGGATGATTGAAGTCATGGATAGTTTAACCGCGTTTGCAAATGTCGAAGGCAAAAACAGCGAAGGTATAGGTAACTTTCTGCCACGTCCCGATTTTCGCCCACTGACTAAATTTGAAAAACGCGGTATAGAGGAAGGTCGCGCTATTTATGACATTATGTATCGCAAAGTTTAGCGCGTTGACAATTTTATGCCATAAACAGGATAATCAAAGCGATTATCCTTTTTTTATGCCTAAAATTTTTCTACAATGTGACTTTTCGTTATTAGATGGTATCTATCAGGATGTCGATTAGCGTGTGATGCCACGTAAAATCTCTATGACTGCTATCAATTTTTAGTGGTTTTATTACCTTGAATCGGGATGACCTTAGGAGTGATGGGATGACACCCGTTTATATTACATTTACGTTGTATTTGATTTTGGTATTGGGCATCGGGTTTGCGGCATATTTTGCCACCCGTAACTTTGATGACTATATTTTGGGTGGTCGTAGTCTGGGCAGTTTTGTGACCGCAATGTCGGCGGGTGCGTCAGATATGTCAGGATGGCTGCTGATGGGGTTACCTGGGGCGATTTATGTATCGGGGTTGAGTGAATCTTGGATTGCAATTGGCTTGGTGATTGGGGCGTATTTTAACTGGCTTTTGGTGGCGGGTCGACTGCGGGTGCATACTGAGTTTAATAACAATGCGCTGACTTTGCCTGAATACTTTCACCACCGCTTTGGCGCCAACAATAAATTGATTAAAATTGCTTCGGCGGCGATTATTTTGTTTTTCTTTACCATTTATTGCGCCTCAGGCATTGTCGCAGGTGCGCGACTATTTGAAAGCTTGTTTGAAATTGACTATGCCACGGCTATGTGGTTAGGGGCATTTGCCACCATTATCTATACCTTTATTGGAGGATTTTTGGCGGTAAGCTGGACGGATACTATTCAAGCAAGTTTGATGATTTTTGCACTGGTATTTGCGCCCATCATGGTTTATTTAAACTTAGGCGGTATGGATGAGATTCATGCAGCGGTCAGTATGGCGGCACAGGCAAATAACAAAAACTACGGTAACTTGCTGTTTGGTACGTCATTCGTCGGTATCATCAGTGCGGCTGCGTGGGGCTTGGGTTATTTCGGTCAGCCGCATATTTTGGCGCGTTTTATGGCGGCAAATTCGGTCAAATCACTAAATAGTGCCCGTCGTATCGGTATGACTTGGATGATTTTATGCCTAGCAGGCGCGGTGGCGGTCGGTTATTTTGGGCTTGCCTATATGACGGTGCATCCTGAACAAACTGCTATCTTAAAAGATAACAACGAGCGTATCTTTATCGGTTTGGCACAATTGTTATTTAACCCTTGGATTGTCGGTGTGGTATTGTCCGCTATTTTGGCGGCGGTCATGAGTACTCTCAGCTGTCAATTATTGGTATGCTCAAGCGCGATTACAGAAGATTTTTATAAAGGGTTTATTCGCCCTACTGCCACGCAAAAAGAGTTGGTTTGGATTGGTCGATTCATGGTGCTTTTGGTCTCAGCGATTGCCATTGTCATCGCCCAAAATCCAGACAGCAAAGTGTTGGGATTGGTCTCGTATGCATGGGCAGGTTTTGGCGCGGCGTTTGGTCCTGTGGTGTTGATGTCATTATTTTGGCGACGTATGACTGGCACAGGCGCGTTGGCAGGTATGCTTGTAGGCGCGTTGACGGTCATCGCTTGGAAACCATTAACCGGTAGTAGTCTGTATGAAATCGTACCAGGCTTTATTTTAGGCATGATTGCCATCTATGTGGTGTCGCTGTTAACGCCCGCATCTGACAAAGTTATGGCACGTTTTGATGATGCCAATAAAGCCTATAACGCAGCTCGTTAATATTGCATGACAATTTAAATAGTAATTTAAATGACAAAAGGGTGATACAGCTATCGCCCTTTTTTTGTTTTTCTTTTTCGTTATTTTTTTATCGTCAAATGACAAACAACAAAAAAGCCAAACATCAAAATGCTTGGCTTACTAAAATACTGGGCTTATAAAATAGCCCGCTTTAAGTTATTTGCAAATGGTGGCGATGAAGAGACTTGAACTCTTGACCTCACGATTATGAGTCGTGCGCTCTAACCAGCTGAGCTACATCGCCATGTTTGGCAAATTTGCAGGATTTAGGCAGAATTTTGAAAGTATTTCTTGCCTGTCATGGGGTGCATATTATGCGTATTTAACCCTATGTCGTCAAGCATTTTGTCACATTTTTTTTCATTTTCTCAAAATTTAATTTTTTGCCCGTCATGGCTGAGCATTGCCTGACTGTTGACTTCAAAATCACTTGAAATGACAAAAACCCGTGAACGTCACTTGAATTTTTGCATATATTTACCATAATAGTATCAACGTGCCAAAATATTATATTGGTTACTGTCATACTCCCCTAATCTCTCAACCTTATGATTTATCACAACTATAAAAACCCATAAAAGGAAGCACTCTTGAGCGATACCATCAGCAGAACGGTCGATTTATCATCTCTAAAAGCCCATCAACTCAAAACCCTATTGGGCGAATACAATAACCATATTAAGTACCTTGAACATCGTCTGTCAGTCCACATTCACCAACGCAAAACTGATTTTGTGATTTCAGGTGAGCTCGATTCAGTCGCGCGTGCTGAGCGTATTTTGGTACAGCTTGCCGATGAAGCACAAAGCAACGATGTTATCTCGCCAGAAGATTTGCACCTGCTCGTGCAAACGAGTTTTAGCCGTGAGCAAGATTTAGCGCTAGAGAATGATGCCGCTAGCGAAAATGGCAGCGAGCGCGCAGATAGCACTGATTTCACCCCAATTAGTTTGAGAACCCGTAAAGGAAAAATCATCCCCCGCGGTTACAACCAACAGCAATATGTCAAAAAAATCTTACTGTCTGATGTCTCGTTTGGCGTAGGGCCTGCAGGGACAGGTAAGACTTACTTGGCGGTGGCTTGTGCGGTGGATATGCTAGAGCGCAATGAGATTGAGCGTATTTTGCTTGTGCGCCCTGCGGTAGAAGCCGGGGAAAAACTGGGCTTTTTACCGGGGGATTTGACCCAAAAAATCGACCCTTATTTACGCCCACTTTATGACGCTTTATATGAAATGCTAGGGTTTGAAAAGGTGGCAAAACTGATTGAAAAACAAGTCATTGAAGTGGCACCCCTTGCCTACATGCGCGGTCGTACCTTAAACAACTCGTTTGTGATTTTGGATGAAGCACAAAACACTACCCCTGAGCAGATGAAAATGTTCTTGACCCGTTTGGGTTTTGGCTCGCGGGCGGTCATCACGGGCGATATGTCACAGGTGGACTTACCTCGCGGCACCAAGTCAGGCTTGCGGCATTCGCTAGAAATATTGGCGGATATTGAAGAAATTCATGTGACGCGGTTTGATAGCAAAGATGTGGTACGCCATCAATTGGTTCAAAAAATCGTGCAAGCCTATGATAAATACGATGAAGCGCAAGAAGCGATTAAAGAAGCCAAAAAACAATCACGCCTACTTGAACAAAGCCAAGCACAGTCCCAAGCCGCAAGCTTGGCTATCGGGGTAACGGATAACAATGCACCGGTTGATAACGCTTCGATTGATAACACACCCATTGATATAGGTATCGCGGAGTAGCTTATGTCATCAGCTTTGCCAACCCAAATTGATTTAGCAGGTGATTTAGCTGGCGCTTTGCCGCAAGCGCCGCTTGGTCAAGTGCCGATGAGTCAAGTGATAATTAGTTTTGCCGAAGGCTTAATTGAACTGCCAACTTTTGGCGAACTTGAAGCCTTCTACCAACAAGACAAGATTGCCGCTATTTTGCAGCAAGTTCTGCAGTATTTTGAAACCCATCAAGACACTACCGAGATACCTAGTCAACTGGGTGAATTTATCTTTCAAAAAACCGTTGAATTAGAAATTTATGTCACGGAGCCTGTGGAAGCTCGCGCCATCAATTTGGATGCGCGTGGCAAAGACTACGCCACCAATATTTTATCCTATGCCAGTGAGTTGCCTGAAGCTGTACTAGAATTACTGCCCGCACTGCCGCTAGGTGAACTAGTGATTTGCCATGCGGTGGTGGTCAGTCAAGCCCCTGAGCAAGGCAAGACAGTAGAGCAGCATCTGACCCATTTGCTGGTGCATGGTATGCTGCATTTGCTGGGTTTTGACCATGAACTTGGGCAAGCTGAGCAAGATGAAATGGAAGCGATTGAAATCGCTGTCCTTGATAAGTTATCCGTTGCCAACCCTTATGAGTAAAATTTCAATTGAGTAAATCTATCACCAAATCAGGTATTGGCATCATCTACGCGGGCGGCACTTTTGGCAGTTATGGCAAACCGCTTGCTAGCTTAGATGCTGATATTTTTTTACCTGTGTTATCACAGATTTTACAGACCCATTTTGCCACCTACCCAAACCATGCACACGACCCTGTGAATTGGCGGATATTGGATAATGATGTCATTAAAGACAGTAGCCAGTTAACGCCTGCTGATTTCGCGCATTTTTATCAATTGATACTACAAGCCATTGCGCAAGGGCTTCGCCAATTTGTGGTGCTAACAGGCACGGATACGCTCAGCTACCTCGCGGCTTTTTTGGCAGAGTGTTTTGCGGGTAGTCATATCAGTATTGTGTTGACAGGGGCGATGAGACCTTTGCTTGATAGCAATGTGTTAACCGATTACCTCATCGACCCGCAGAGCGATGCCACGCAGAATTTATTTGATGCCTGCAAATTAGCCCGTCATGGTGAGCCTGGGGTGCGGGTGTGTTTCTCTGGTGAAGATTGGCCTGCGCAAACTGTGCAAAAAATTCATAGCCATGATTTAATGGCGTTTGTGGGGCACCACCGTGCTGGTTATCCCGCCAATAGCTATACTTCAAAAATCACCCAGGCTCAGCATCAACTTTGGCTAGAAGATCGGCTGAGTGAATTACCGCAAGTCTTTGACAGCTTGTCCCATGCCAACATTGCCACACTTTATTTGACGCCCGTGGATACGCATTTGCTCGCCACTCGCTTGGATAAGTTATTGTCTGAAAAACCTGATGCCATCATTATTTTGGCATTTGGTGCAGGCAATGTGCCGTATGCCGAATCCATCAAAAGCCAATTATTACAGGCGAAAAAACAAGGTTGTCTGGTTGCAGTGACCACCCAATGCGCGTATGGCGGCGTCAGCCAAGCGTATGAAGCGGGGGCATGGCTGGCTCAATGTGAGGTTTTGATGACGGGACGGTTGACCTTACCTGCGATATTTGCGCGTCTGCTATGGTTGATTGGCAGTTATGACACCCCTGCTCGCCGCCGTCAGCGCTGGGCGCATTGTCTAAAAGATACCTACACCGTCGCCTAATAACTGATTAGTTGTTATACTAGGCTTTTTTATCGTAGGTTTTGGCAAAATTGGCTTTTTTATGACTGTAAATACTTATGCGATCAGCATTGAATTTATTGGTACTCGCTATCGCGGCTGGCAACGACAACAAGAAGTTGATAGTATTCAGCAGCATGTTGAAGCAGCGTTATCAAAGATAGCTAATGAACCCATAGAAGTCATCGCTGCGGGTCGTACTGATGCCGGCGTCCATGCGTCAAATATGATTGCCCATTTTCAAACCAGTGCCAAACGTCAGCCTTATAATTGGCTGCGTGCCGCAAATTCTCTGCTACCTGATGATATCGCGGTGCGCTGGATACAAGTGATGCCCGCTGAGTTTCATGCGCGCTTTTCTGCCATTGCGCGACGCTACCGCTATATTACCCTCAATCACCCCTTTCGACCTGCGATACTCAATCAGCAAATTACTCATGAATACGCCCCGCTTAATGTCCAACTGATGCAGCAGGCAGCGACCTATCTGGAAGGCACTCATGATTTTACCAGTTTTCGTGCCGCTTCCTGCCAATCTAATCAGCCTGTGCGCCATGTCCATTTTGCCAAATTGATTCAGCATGGTGAGCTATTGGTACTGGATATCCAAGCCGATGGTTTTTTACATCACATGGTGCGAAATATTATGGGTACGTTATTTGAAATTGGGCGCGGTGAAAAGCCAGTCGCATGGATTGAAGCATTGCTACTGAGCAAAAATCGGTCACTTGCGGCAGCGACGGCTTCTGCCGATGGGTTATACTTTATCAACGCGCTATATCCACCCCAATTTCAATCACTATTACCGGCAACAAGGCTATCCCCTATTTGGCTAAATTTGCCTGAATGACAGCGCAATGCGCGCAAATCTTTTAGCTGTTTTTTTCAATTGATTGATTTAGGGCTTAAAAGTTGCGATAACACACGCATCAGCGTATAATCTGCATTTATACATTTGACTCATAGATATAGGTATTATGGCAAAAAAAGACGATGTAATTGAATTTGAAGGCGAAGTGGTCGATACTTTACCTAACACATTATTTAAAGTGCGTTTAGAAAATGGGCATGAAATTATTGCGCATATTTCTGGAAAAATGCGTAAAAACTATATTCGTATCTTAACGGGCGATAAAGTTAAAGTTGAAATGACACCTTACGACTTATCGAAAGGACGTATTACTTATCGCGGTCGATAGTTGTTTAGGCACATATAGTCAGTAAAAAGAGGGTGTTAACTCATTGGGTTAACACCCTCTTTTTTTCGTGACTGCTCAGGTCAATAAATTCTTACAAAAATGTGATTCTATGGTTGTCAATTGTTAAAATTTTGATTATTCTTTGACTGACGAAAGGAAGGTATTACGTCAATTTTAATTTACCGATAAGTTTTTGTTAAATTAGCTGTTAGACGTGATGATTAAAATCAAACAGGGAGTTTCACATGTCATTTAAAATTTCTTCTCTTGCGCTAGCTGTTGCTACGCTTTCTACTGCTTCTATCGCAAACGCCGCCGGTCTAGACCGCTCTACCCAACCAAGCTGGGCTTTTACTGAGGAAGGTACTTTTGCCTATGTTGAGCACATTACTATTGATCCAACAATCGAGGGTAAAGACAACAAAAACGTTGCGACAACTGACGCAGACTTTGCCGCTGGTCGCAATGTCCCTGATATGGCGGATGATTACCAGTTTTTAAACTTTGGCGCAAAAGCCGATGTCAATGACACCATCAGCGTAGGGGCATTTTTTGACCAGCCTTGGGGCGCGGATGTTAATTACTCAGGTGACAATAATTTTGTTGGCGCACCAACTGCGGTTATTGACTCTTTAGCAACTCCTAAAGTTTATCCAGGTGCTACACAATTATTGCGTAACCTTACACAAAATCCAGATGCTAAAGTTGGCAATTTAACAGAGCTGAATGATACATTAGATCTTGCGAAGTCCACACTAGATAAACTTGAAAAAGCTGGTGCTACTGGAACCCCTGATTATAAAAATCTTTCAGCCACCTATAACGCTTTAAAAGCCCCAACTGATAGTTTTAATAATCTCTCAAAAGTTACAGGTGCAACCAACGTTTCTGTCAGCAGCCAAAATTTCACAGGACTGTTGGGGGTAAAACTGGGTGAAAAGAAAAACATTCAAATCTATGGTGGTCCTACGATTCAGCGTTTAGAAGGTGATGTCCACTTACGTGGTAACGCGTATGGTACTGCATCAGGATATGATGCTAGTATTGCTCGTAACACTGACTATGGCTGGATGGCTGGAATTGCTTATTTAAAACCTGAAATTGCCCTCAAAGCCGCGTTAACCTATCGCTCTGAAATCGACCACGACGTCACTGTAACGGAAAACCTGCCTGCACGCGGTGCATTGGGTGTCGGCACCAATGAGATTACTATCACCATGCCAAAATCTGTTAACTTAGATTTCCAAACAGGTCTCAATCCAACAACCCTTTTAACTGCAAAAGCGCGTTGGGTTCCATGGAGTGATTTTGCAATTAAACCAAAAATTTATAATGCAGCAGCAATAGCTAGTGGAAATGGTGACCTTAATTTGCTTGATTATTCTAAAGACGCTTGGACTGCTGAAGTCGGTCTAGGTAAGAAGCTATCACCACAATTGGCTATTTCGGGCGCTGTGGGTTATGACTCAGGCGCAGGCAATCCCATCACTTCTCTAGGACCTGTGGAAGGTAACTGGAATGTGGGCTTGGGCGCAAAATACAATTTGACACCTGAATGGGCTGTCTCAGGCGGCGTTAAATACTTGATGTTTGGTGATGCCAAAGCGAAACTACCCGATGGTAGCATTGTTGGCGATTTCCAAGACAATGATGGCTGGGTATACGGCGTACGTTTATCTTACCAAAAGAAATAAGCTAACTTTCAATAACATGAAAGCCAATCTGTTCATCAGATTGGCTTTTTTTATGTGTCTAGGTAATCAATTGTTACACAGTAAGCCCTTAATGATTATTACATAGGTGCCGCTTCAACCATATATTGTAGGGTTTAATTTGCAAGATTGGTCAGTGCTATCGTGAGATTACCAATGCTTGGTACCGTGACGCCATTGGCTTTTCTTGGGTAAAGTCTGGCTTTTTGCACTTGTTGGCAAATAAATTTATCCACCTCTGGATCACCCGATGTTTGCGTAATCCTGCATTTTTCCACGTCACCTTTGGCATTGACATTAAGTTTTACTTGCAGGCTTGATAGCTGCTTTAGTGTCACAATACGCGATAAATTGGGTGGTAACTGCGTGTTAGGTCGTTTCTGCCAACTTGCATCCGCATTGCCAAAGGTGATGGGTGTTGCTGGTTTTGGTGACGAATTAATAGCTGGGACAGCGGGGATAGCTGAAATAACTGGGCTAACGGGCTGATTTGGCGTTTTTTGTATTTGAGCACGCATCGAGTCTTTAGATGATTTAGCAGATGATTCAGCACGCTCATCGTGAGTTATAGGTTTTAAAGCATATTCAGTATTGGTATGGCTTTGCTTGGTAGTAGCTGATTTGATAGTAGCTGATTTGGGTTGAGCAAGAGATTGGCTAGTGTTTGAACTTATGTTGCGTTCTATTTGCATCGCTTGCTGTTGTTTATAGTGGGCGTTATTTTCACGCGCGTTCATTAATGGCTCGCTAGAAATATCTTGTGATTTTTTTTGGGGTTGAGTTTGGCTTTGACTTTGATTTGCTGTAGATAACGCAGTTTTAGGTTGACTGGCTTTTTGTTGGTTAGTCGAATTATCTATCGTTGGTCTGAGTTCGATTGGCTTGTGGTTATTATTTTTTGCTGGGTGATTCACCAGTTTAGCGGGTGTAGGGTTTGGTTTTGATAACGGTTTTTGCTTAATATCAGCCGCTTGTGTTTTATCGCTAGGATAAGGTTGTTTGACAGGGTCTACATGATGGATAACCACAGGCTGCGTTTGTGAATGGTAGGTCTGCGAAGGGTGTTGAGGCTTCAGCTGGATAAAGCTAATTTCGAGCGGCTGTGTGGTTTGCGGTTTGATCTTTAATGGCGTTTGGTACTGAAAAAATAGATATAGCAGCAGCCCATGCAACGCGGTAACGATGCCGACCACCACTACCCTAATATATAGTTTTGACGATTTGTTATCGGATGATAATGTAGATAGCATAACAGGGAAATCGCTTGATACACGCTTGAATGATGGCAGATGACATTGCCATCTTAATATAATTGTGCCATACATCAAATAGTTAGTTTGCTATTTGATTCTGGGTACACCTGGCGTTAATGAGTTTTTAGGGTTATTTTTTAATTTGCTACTACGGCTATTACCTTGACAGCGCTTTGAGCAATAAATGACATTCACCCAATCTTTTTCCCATTTTTTCCGCCAGGTAAATGGACGCTGACACACGGGGCAGATTTTGCTCGGTAAATCAGATTTTTTAACGGTTTTATTAGAATTTTTCATTATCCCTTTCTATAGATTTACTTAATCGCTGGCTATTTAAGGCGCGTACATCTATTAGCTATTATCCATTATCTAGTTTAGTTTAGTTTAGTTTAGTTTAGTTGACTTTTTATGTGGGTCATTGCACATTTTTGCAACGGGATAACTGGCTTTTACCGTTATGATAGCGCAATAAACCTAAAAAAATGTCTTGGGAAGCCAAGCCTTTTGTTGACATAATACCCTAACGATAAACTGTTGTATTGGGGTAAAGATAATGAGCAGCAAAACGAACTTGATGTGGTTTCGCCAAGATTTGCGCACCTTTGACAATACCGCTTTTGCGGCTTGCTGTGAGCATGCACGGCAAAACCATGCTGGCGTCATAGCCGTGGTTTATTTGACACCCAAGCAATGGCAATCACACCGCAAATCGCTGTGGCAAATTGACTTGATACTGCGGCAAATCCGCGCACTTGAGCAGAGTTTATCTCAGTTGAATATTGGTATCATCATCAGAGTGGTGGATGATTTTGCCTTGCAGGCGACGGATGTGCTTGAGCTTTGCCAGCAGCTTTCTATTAGCCATTTATTTGCCAATCTGGAATATCCGGTTAATGAAGTTACCCGCGATCAGTATATCGCCCAGCAGGCTCAGTCATTAGGCATAGTTACCCAATGGTTTGATGATAGTCAAGTAGTTGCCCCTCAGCGTATCGTCACCGACAAAGGTATGCCGTACAAAGTCTTTACCCCTTTTTACAAGCGTTGGCTTGCGATGATTGAAACTGGCGGCTTAACCCTATCGCCCACCCCTGCTGCAATGGCTATAAATACCATACAACTCGCCAAAGACAGCCGCAATACCAATACCAATACCAATACCAATACCAATACCAATGACTATATAACGATTGATGCATTTTATCGCGCTTATCTTATCCCTACCGCTGCGCTTGATAAACAACTCAATCACGTGGTTAAGTTAGCACAATTGTTATACCCTGCCGGTGAAGCGGCTGCCCAATCACGACTGGATGATTTTTTAAAAAAACATATCGCTGATTACAATACCGCCAGAGACGTGCCCGCTTTGAATAATCACTTGGGTGCGACCAGTCGTTTATCGCCCTATTTAGCAATCGGTATGCTATCACCCAGATTATGCTATCTCGAAGCCAGACAAAAGCTGAACAGTCAGCAAGGACTGGGAAGTGAGAAAGACATCATGCGCTGGATTAGCGAGCTGGCTTGGCGCGATTTTTATTATGACGTTATGGTTAACCGTCCAGATATCGTTAAAGGCAAGGCGTTTTTGACCCCACTCGATGAATCTGTGGCTTGGCGTTATGACCTAGCCGACTTTGAAAGCTGGTATCAAGGTAAGACAGGTGTGCCGCTTGTGGATGCAGCGATGCGCTGTCTCAACAGCACAGGTTTTATGCACAATCGGCTGCGTATGGTGGTGGCGATGTATCTGAGCAAAAACCTATTAATCGATTGGCGTTGGGGTGAGGCGTATTTTATGCAGCATTTGGTAGATGGTGATTTTGCCAGTAATAATGGTGGATGGCAATGGTCAGCTTCCGTTGGTACCGATGCCCAGCCTTATTTTCGGGTGATGAATCCATTTAGTCAGGCGGCAACGCATGACCCTGACGCCAGCTATATCCAACACTGGGTGCCCGAGCTTGGAACAGTGCCAGCTAACATCATCAACGATGAGCAAAAACTGCAAACCTACCTAACACAACATCCTCACATCGCCTATCCAACGCTTGACACCCCGACAAAAGTCTCACGGGCAATGGCGATTGAGGCATTTAAAAACCCAATATCATAAGATAGCTCAATCATCAGCTTTCTATAGTTAAAACTGTAATATAATAAGCATTTTAAACCAATACCACCATGCCCAAAATATACAACCAAGACTTACGAGACAGAGCCGTCAACCACTGGCAAAAGACAGGCAACAAAAGCCAAACAGCCAGGCTATTTGAAATCAACCGCAACACCCTTGATGACTGGATAAAGCTCTATCAAGAACAAGGGAATACCAAGCCAAAACCCTTTGCCCCTGTTGGCGTAAAACACATTATCACAGACCTAATCGCCTTTGAGAGCTACGTTAACGCTCAGGAATTTGACACCGCAAAACAGCTTAGAGAACAATACTTAAAAGACCATCCTGATATCAATATTTCTTATAATGCCTTTTTAGAAACCTTGCGTCGAATCAAATGGAGCTTTAAAAAAAGACCCCGCTCTTTAAGCAAGCCGATTTACTAAAGCAAATTGGGTTTAAACTGATGCTGGGTTTACTGCTATTAACCTTGAGCCTTACCGCTGACAACATCCTATTTATGGATGAAACAGGATTTTATCAAAGGCAATATTACACCCGCAGTTGGTCGCCTATTGGCAAGCCTTGTTATGCCAAAATCGATGCCAATAAGGGTAAACGCTTAAACTTAATGGGAGCCATGCGATTAAATGACTTTAAACTCATCGCTCCTGTTACCTTTGAAGGTGGTTGTAAACGAGTGACGGTTGAAAACTGGCTACACACGTTGGGACGAGATTTGCCAAAAGATGATAATGGCAATTATCCAAAACGTGTATTGGTGTTGGATAATGCCAGATTTCATCATGGTGGCGATTTAAAGCAAATTGCGGAACTTTATAATATTGAACTGACGTACTTACCGCCTTACTCACCTGAACTCAATCCAATTGAGCAGTTGTGGGCAGTGATTAAGCAAAAGGTTCGTTTAACGCTAAGCAATTTTGATACGCTTAAGGATTGTGTTGAAAGTTGCTTGGTATAATTCGGTTTTAACTATATGTATGAGCGTCAGTTGATACGGTTAATGAGCAAAACGGATATGCCCAGTTGCCGAGCAGTTGATTGAAAAAGTTGCTATTGCCAAGTGTGTCGCAATGATGAAATGGACTACCAAGACAGTTTATTGATTGCTAACTATTTATTAAATGGCTGACAAATTACGGCTTGGTTGATATTGCCTGACTGATAAAATCCGCTAATTGTGTACCCCACAGTGCGTAAGTTTTCGCACTGGGGTGAAAGCCATCTTTTGCAAATAAGTTTTTACTATCGTCCTGCTCAGCAAAACTCACTGCTAAATAATGGATTTGGGTATCTAATTGGTTATTGGTGTTTTGATGGTTTAAAATCAGCTGATAAAGTCGCTTGTCCAATAATGACGCTTTTTTGCCTATCAATTGATTCAGCGGGCTTGGCAAGGCAGGCATTTTTTGCATGGGTGGCAATCCAACAAAAATAATATGCTTAGCGGTAAATTTACGCCCTGCGATTTCAATAATAGCTTCTATATGTGCTTGCCAGTCTCTAGGCCTTGTATTTGTTACGACATCATTGACCCCGACATTGATGATGACTATGTCTATCTTTTCACTTGCCAATACATAAAGTTGCCGAAGCACATCAAAACTGGTAAATCCAGACACGGCTGCCATTTGCCATTGTAAGTAGTCATAACGTTTTACAATTATTTCATTAGATGATAAATTTTTGATTAGCTGCCCCATGAGTGCTGCTTCTTGGCTTTCCACCCCTACGCCTGCCGCAGCACTATCGCCCACGAGTAACAGGGTTAACGATGAATCAGATGCGGATTTATCTATCTTGTTGAAATCTACCACACCTTTTTTCTCAGACAGCGGCGTTGGTAATACGATGGTTTGGCGTTTTACCTGCTTGCCTTGGTAATAGTATATCGGGCTGATTAGCATATCCTTATAAGACAAGCCATTGATATGTTGTTGCATAACTTTCCTTTTTAACAGCGCTTTTTTGATTATTGTATAGCGATAATTACTATAAAAAAACCCCGTTGATTGTTTAACGGGTGGTTTAACAGATTGATACATTAACGATTAGTCGGGCAACGCATGCGCTTTCGCTAACTGATGATAAATTGGTACTGGTGATACTTTACCTTATGTTAAATAGCAGCTCTTTGCCAAAACATCCGCAACAATAGTCACGTTTAACAAAAAACGGTTAGATACTCTCTAGCCGTTTTTTATCCAAGGAAACACCTAAAATGAATAAAATTCATCATTTTTAAATTTTAATTCGTTTTTATTCATCTTGATTTTAGCGTATAACTGTCTTTGTACTTTTAGCCGTGACGATTTTTAGTAATCGTAGGGTGCTAAAAGAAAATTTTTTTGCGCTACTGTTACGGAGATTATAGACATGACTTTACCGATTAATTGTCATATCAAAACCATTGCATTTGATGAAAACTACCAACCTGCCAAAGATACTAGGCTGACTACCAACTTTGCCAATCTGGCACGGGGTGAACACCGCAAGCAAAACTTACGCAATACCCTGCAAATGATTAACCATCGATTTAATGATTTGGCACATTGGGACAATGTGACTGGCGACCGCTATCAGGTCGAGCTTGAGATTGTCTCTGCCAATCTTGAGATTGTTGGTACGGGAGATAGCTTTCCGGCTATTGAGATTTTAAAAACCGTTATCTTTGATACCCAGACCCAGCAGCGAATCGATGGCATCGTGGGTAACAGTTTTTCTTCCTATGTGCGCGATTATGACTTTAGTGTATGGCTGTTGGCGCATAACAAAAACCAGCCATCGTTTAGCGTGCCCGAGCGGTTTGGGGATTTGCATGGTAAGTTGTTTGATTATGTGCTGAACTCGCCTGCCTATCGTGAGCAATTTAACAAACCACCGGTGATTTGTCTCAGTGTGTCGACCACCAAGACTTATACCCAAACCGCCAATTGTCATCCGATTTTGGGCACTGAATATGTACAAGACGCATATTCGCTGACGGATGAATACTTTAGCAAAATGGGATTATCGGTGCGTTATTTTATGCCGCCAAAATCAGTGGCACCTTTTGCGTTTTATTTTAAAGGTGATCTGCTCAACGACTACACTAACCTTGAGCTTATCAGCGCGATTAGCACGATGGAAACGTTCCAAAAAATCTATCGTCCTGAGATTTATAACGCCAATAGCGTGGCAGGTCAAAGCTATCAGCCCAGTTTAAATCATGAGGATTATTCACTCACCAAAATCGAGTATGACCGTGAAGAACGTAGCCAGCTAGCGATTCAACAAGGTCAATACACAGAAACCCACTTTATCAAACCCTACCAAACCTTATTACAAGAATGGTTAAATTCCCAAGTCGCTTAAGCAGTTTTGCTGACACCCAACAATTAAAGAGAAAACAATGACTACACTTTTTCCAACATCAACGGCAGGTAGCCTGCCTAAACCAAGCTGGCTTGCCGAACCTGAACAACTTTGGTCACCTTGGAAGCTGACAGACAGCGCGCTTGTCCAAGGCAAACAAGACGCGTTATTGGTATCATTGCAGCAGCAATTAGCGGCAGGCATTGATATTGTGAGTGATGGCGAGCAGACCCGCCAACATTTTGTCACCACCTTTATTGAGCATCTAGATGGGGTTGATTTTGCCAATCGCGCTACGGTAAAAATTCGCAATCGCTATGAAGCCAGTGTGCCGACTGTGGTAGGTGCGGTGTCACGTCCTCAATCGGTATTTGCTGAGGACGCCAAGTTTTTACGTCAGCACACAGACAAACCTATCAAATGGGCGCTACCTGGACCCATGACCATGATTGATACCTTAAGTGACCAATACTACGGCAGCCGCGAAAAACTGGCTTGGGAATTTGCTACCCTACTCAACCAAGAAGCCAAAGAACTCGAGGCGGCAGGGGTTGATATTATTCAATTTGATGAGCCTGCCTTTAATGTATTTTTTGATGAAGTTAATGATTGGGGCATTGCGGCACTTGAACGTGCTATCGAAGGGTTGAAATGTGACACTGCCGTCCATATCTGTTATGGTTATGGTATCAAAGCCAATACTGATTGGAAACAAACCTTGGGCAGTGAATGGCGACAATATGAAGCCATCTTCCCCAAACTACAGCAATCGGCGATTGATATGGTGTCGCTAGAATGTCACAATTCGCGCGTACCGATGGAACTTATCGAATTGATTCGTGGCAAAAAAGTGATGGTGGGCGCGATTGATGTGGCGACGCATCAGATAGAAACACCTGAGCAAGTGGCAGCAACGCTACATAAAGCCTTGCAGTTTGTGGATGCTGAAAATTTGTACCCTTGTACCAATTGCGGGATGGCGCCGCTCCCCCGTCATGTGGCACAAGGCAAGTTGTCTGCCTTAGCACAAGGCGCCAAGCTTGTCCGAAATGACTATTTAGCCACGCATCAATTGGACGACCTCATAATTTAAAAAGTACTTTGGAAAAAATAATGGTTGACGTTACTGATTTTAGAAATGCCATGTCGATGTTATCGGCTGCGGTCAATGTGGTCACTACTGATGGCCCTGCGGGTCGTCATGGCTTTACTGCATCGGCGGTGTGCAGTGTAACCGATACCCCACCGACCTTGCTCGTATGCATGAATACCGCCTCACGCTCGTATGAATATTTCGTGCAAAACAAGGTATTGGCAGTGAATGTGCTGGCCGACCATCATGCACCATTATCTGCGGTTTTTGCATCAAAACTCGAAGCGCAAGCGCGCTTTGAGCATGGCACATGGCATACCTTGATGACCCAATCACCGATTTTGGACAATGCCTTGGCGAGCTTTGATTGCCAAATCGAGCAAATCCAAGAAGTCGGCACACACGGGATTTTTATTTGTCGTATCGAAGCCATACAACAAGGCAAAGACCAGACAGGTTTGGTGTATTTTAACCGTGAATACCATGCCGTCAATAAAATTAAAGTCGATACATACAACCAATCATAATGCTAAACGCTGGGTCAGATTTTGTACAATCCAAGCGAATTAATGCTAAAGTAGTCACTCTTATCAATATTTAGATAATTTAGGATGAGTGATGGCGATTATTAAGTCTTTGTTGGACACGGATTTATACAAATTTACCATGCTACAAGTGGTACTACACAAGTTTCCACAGACGCATAGCGTATATGCGTTTCGCTGTCGTAACCTTGAAGATACCGCCTATCCCCTATCAACGCTACTCAATGAAGTTAATAGCGAACTCGATGCGCTTTGTGAACTACGGTTTACAGCCGATGAGCTGCAATACCTTCGTGGTCTGCGCTTTATCAAAAGTGATTTTGTTGATTATCTTGAATTATTTCAACTCAAACGTCGTTTTATCAAAGTAACCATTGATGCTGAAGGTCGGTTAGACATTCGTATTGAAGGCCCGATGATTCAGGCAATGATGTTTGAAATCTTTGTGTTGGCGATTGTCAATGAACTGTATTTTAGTCACCTTGACCAGCAATCGGCTTGGCAAGTCGGTGAACAACGGCTAAATGATAAAATCATACTGTTACAAGACTATCGTCGCCAAATGGCGGCTTATGACGTCCCGTTTTTGGTATCAGATTTTGGTACGCGTCGACGTTATAGTGTTGCTTGGCAAGAGCAAGTGATTGAGCGGTTGATGGCAGTGCCTGAAATATTTCGCGGTACGAGCAATGTGTATTTTGCCAAACAGTTCGGTATCACCCCAATTGGCACAATGGCACATGAATTTCTGCAAGCCTTTCAGGCACTCGATGTGCGCTTGCGTAATTTCCAAAAAGCGGCACTCGAAGCTTGGGTTCAAGAATATCGAGGTGACTTAGGTATTGCATTAACAGACGTGGTCGGGATGGACGCTTTTTTGCGCGATTTTGACTTGTATTTTGCCAAGCTATTTGATGGGCTGCGTCATGACAGTGGCGACCCGTATGAATGGGGCGAAAAAGCCTACGCGCACTACCAACAACTCAAAATCAACCCAAAAACCAAAATGTTAAATTTTAGCGATGGGCTGACGTTGCAGAAGGCGTGGGCGCTGTACTTGCATTTTAACGACCGTTTCCAACTTGGGTTTGGTATCGGGACTCACTTGACCAATGATATGGGGCAAACACCCCTCAACATCGTCCTTAAACTGGTTGAATGTAACGGGCAATCGGTGGCTAAAATATCCGACAGCCCGGGCAAAACCATGACCGACAACGATACCTTTTTGGCATACCTGCGCCAAGTATTTGATATTGCCGAGTAAAAATCCTAAAGCGCTAATTGCAAAAACCAATAAGCTAAATCCCCACATTCAATCTTACGCCCAATCATGGCAAGGTATGCCATGAACTTGGACGATTGAACTATTATTGCACATCAATACACCAATACTTGGTAGTCACATAATCTTCAATCCCATACTTTGAGCCCTCACGCCCAAAGCCTGATTGTTTGACACCCCCAAACGGTGCAACTTCGGTTGATAACAGTCCTGTGTTTTGCGCAACCATACCATATTCGAGTCCTTCACACACTTTCCACGAACGCGCAACGCTTTGGGTATAAAAATACGCCGCTAGTCCATAAATCGTATTGTTGGCATGGGCAATCACTTCGTCATCGGTATCAAAAATAAATACCGGGGCGACGGGACCAAAAATCTCTTGGCTAGCGATGTCCATGTCATCGGTGATACCCGTGATAATGGTTGGCTCAAAACTTAAATCTGACGCGCTGTGTTTCTTTCCACCGGTGACCACGGTCGCGCCTTTGTTGACCGCATCTTCAAGTAACTGCTCGACTTTGTCCATTGCATCTTGGTTGATGAGCGGACCGACTTCCACGCCCTCTGTCATACCATTACCGACTTTTAAGGCTTCTACTTTTTGTTTGAAGATGGCTAAAAATTTATCCTTGATGCTTGCTTGCACATAGACGCGGTTTGCACACACGCAGGTTTGTCCGGCATTACGGTATTTGGAAGCGATAAGCCCGGTTGCTGCTTTTTCTAAGTCGGCATCATCAAAGACGATAAATGGGGCATTGCCACCAAGCTCCATTGAGAGTTTTTTGACGGTGGAGGCACATTGTGACATCAGCACGCGACCAACTTCGGTAGAACCAGTGAATGACAATTTATGGATACGTTCATCTTGGGTGAGCACTTCACCAATCACTGAGGATTTACCAGTGACGATTTGTAGCAAGCCTGCAGGTAAGCCTGCTCGTATGGCAAGTTCCCCTAGCGCCAGTGCGGTCAAGGGTGTTTCAGTGGCAGGTTTGACAATTATGCTGCAGCCAGCGGCTAAGGCAGGGGCAACTTTGCGGGTAATCATGGCGGCGGGGAAATTCCACGGGGTAATCGCCGCACATACGCCAATCGGTTGCTTTAACACCACGTAGCGTAGGTCTTTGTTGGTGCTAGGGATGATGTCGCCATAGATGCGTTTACCTTCTTCGGCAAACCAGCGGATAAAGCTATTGGCATAGCCGATTTCACCGCGTGATTCGGTGATTGGCTTGCCTTGCTCAGCGGTCATGATGGTTGCTAAGTCTTCTTTATTTTGGTCGATTAAATCTGCCCAGTTGTTTAAAATAGCTGCGCGCTCGTTGGCGGTTTTTTGTGCCCAGTCTATTTGCGCTTTGTGAGCAATGGCGACGGCGTCGATGACTTGGGATTTTTCTAGACTCGGTATAGTGGCAATCACTTGGTTGTCAAATGGATTGGTGACATCAATGGTGTCGCCTGTCGTGGCGTCTGTCCATTGGTTGCTAATAAGTGATTTGGTTTTGAGTAAGGTTTGGTCTTTAAGTGGTAGCATTAGGATGTCCTGTTCGTTATGTTGTTATGAGGATATTGTAAACTTTTTTATGATAAGCAGGTCAATGCCGTTTATTATAAGCGGATAGCAGCTGTCGGCAATAGCGTCATTATGTTGCAGCAGCTGTCTATGAAGTAAAAATTTCAGCAAAGATTAGATAGCAAATGGCATAAATAATTGGATAAAAATGCAAACCAAGTCGGTTACCTCAACTCGGTTATGATTCTTTCATCGCATTTGAGGCTAATGGCTCAGCAGTGGTATGCCTTTGACTGCATGATTCTGTGAAAATTGCCGCTGCTTAAAAGTTTCTCTTTATACTTTTTGTTGGAAATTCTTCTCAACGCGCTGTTAGCAAATGCCGCTGCATAAAATCATTGACCTTGTTAAAGGTGGGATAAAACGACTGTAACGGTGTTGCCAGTCCAATGACGACGCCTGCGTGAGTGGCAGGGACTTGTACCCGCTCCACGTTGCCGCCTGCTTGGGTCAGCGCTTTTTGTAGGCTATCAGCATTTTGTGGGTAGACAAGCGTGTCTTTACTACCTGTGACCAACAAATGCGGAGGTACATCTTGGCGGATATGATACACAGGCATCACTTGCTGGCGGGTGCTATCAGATGGAAAGGCAACTTTGGTAGTACCGCTACGAAAATCATAATCATACGGACCTGCTAGTCCAATCACACCTAATATTGCCTTGTTGGGAATGCGGGTTGTTGTCCAAAAACGGTTATCATCCACCGCAGATACCACATTAAACGCACCTGCCGAATGCCCCATAACAAACAGTTGATTAGGATTGCCGCCATATTGAGCGATATTACGATACACCCAACCCATGGCACTGGCTGTATCAAGCACATAATCTGGGAATACGTTTGCAGGGGCTAAGCGATAATCCACCACCACTGTGGTGTAGCCCGACTTGGCAAACTGCTTACCGACAAAGCCATAGGTTTGACGTTTGCCATGTTGCCAGCTGCCCCCATATACAAATATCAACACAGGGTGACGCTGACCATCTGCAGGGGTATAAATATCGAGTTGTTGGCGGGTATCTGTGCCATAGGCAATATTTTTGATGGTTTTAATACCATTTGACACAGTGCTAGTGCTATCAGCTTTTGCTGCGATGGGTGCGTTTTTTGTCGCCATGGCCTGACAGCCTATCAAATTTAACCCCACAAGGGCTATAGCCGTAGCAGCTCCAAGTTTGTATTTATTCAAGCGGACGGTGGCAGGTTGATAGTGTTCTTTAGCATGGATAGATGAATTTGGCATAGGTTTCTCTTTGTTAAGGGTTTCTCTTTTTTAAGGTTTTTGCTTTTTTAAATAAGTAAGTTTTCAAGTTAGGACGTTAAATTTGAAATTATTAAATATTTATGTAAGAAAATGGCTTTTTGTTAAGTATAATCGCTTATAAGCGTTAATCAAATTCCTGCTGTAGTGAATTGGTAACAGCGGTAACCTTATGTTGGATATCGTTATGTGTGATGCTATTTATTATTTAACTTACACCAGTAAAATCACCTTACTGGGCGCGATTAATCCTTTTACTTTCAAAACTATCGAGCAGATTTCTAGGCAAAACAATCATGCCCAACATATCACGGGATTTTTGCTATTCAAACATGGGCATTTTTTTCAATATTTGGAAGGGGATAAGGCATTGGTCACTCACCTGTACCAAGATTTACTTAAAGATTATCGCCATAAAAATTTAAAAATAATTACCGAGGGTCATCGGGAACAGCCGCGGTTCAAAAAATGGGATATGTACTGTATTGACATTGATAAGGATGTGAATAATTTATCCATTAGCCGACTATTTCAAGCGTTTAACCCCACCGATTGGCAGTCACCGGAGGTGAATGAGCTAATCACAGATATGCAAACACAGCATCATAAAAATAATTAAATTTTTACCCTAAAAAGATTTATAAACTTTAATTTATTTTTGTATGAATTAAGGGTTATACTTTAGTTTTAATAAAAGATGCTAAATTAATAATAACATTAAAAATTATTATGCTACACTCAAAGTAACATATAAAGAGTATGGCTGAGGAGTTCTACGATGATGTCTCCCCCTACTTATTACCTGACTTATACCAGTTCGCTTACTTGGTCAGCCGCTTTAAAGCCCAGCACATTTACCCAAATTTATCAAAGTGCGAGAGATAATAATCAAAAAACCGGCATCATGGGTTTTATCCTATTCAAAGATGGTCGCTTTCTGCATTTTATGGAAGGTAGTGAAATGTATATAGCGAATTTGTACCTCGCTATCACCCATGATAAACGCCACCATAAAATTCATCTTATCCATCAAGGTACGACCCATTCTAAACGCTTTAAGCAATGCGATATGCTATGCGTGACACCCAGCATATCCCATACCACCCCAGTGATTAGTAAGCTGTTAGCACAGTTTGAAACCTACCAATGGCAGACCGAACAAGTCGAGCAATTACTCAATGAGATGGTCGCATTCTATGAGCGCGATGCGGCTGATATTGCGCCCTACCAAGTCAAAGCGGAAAGCTACATCGGCGCCATCATCAAACACCATGTCAAAAAACACCTTTTTTTCATGCTCACCATCATCACGGTTCCATGGTTGGTGATATTTATGTTGTTAATTGACCTGTAAATTTTTGCCAATCTGATGGCGAAAAGGCTAACCATTAAACGCTTACGCAAGCGCAAGATAGCGACGCGGTTTAAACTCAATTGTTTCGACGTCTTTATTGGGTATTTGGTAGTCGTCACTGTCGGTTTATACCCTATCGCGTTAATCAATGTTTGCTATTAATAGTTGCTTTTTAGGAACAATAAACTGATGAAAAACATACCTAATATCAGCAGTTGAATGATTAAATATTTTTTATTCTGCCGCATAAAGCGGCGATAAACCACCGAGAAAAAACTGCCTGTTTGGGGTGTCATGCCAAGCAAATGGTTTTTTGCCATTAGTGACATCACTTCATGTACGTGAGCTTGGCTCCAATGATAAATATCAAAGTCGTACACCATATCTGGAAGATTAAGCAGTTCAAGGGTTTGGGTTTTTTCGTCCATGTTATAACAATTCATCAGCCATTGCTGATAATAGCGTTTTTCTAACTGTCCCTGGTCTAACACCACTATCTCTTTATGTCGTCGGTCTTGCTTTATCGTGTTAAATAATTGTTCACATACCGCTTTTTGACCTTCAATATACTGCAAAAATTTGCCATCCTTAAACAATAAAAACCCCGTAATATGATGGTGTTGATTGTTGGACTGGGCTTGCTCGCGAATATCAGTGAATAAATTGTGGTCAAAAATTTGGGTCAAATTTATTTTACTGGCGTAAACATAATACTGAATTTGATGATTCATGACATTTTCCGAAAATTTGTGAGGGAAGCCAGTTACAATAAATTTTCATCGGTTAAAAAAACTTAATCTTATGAAACCTAGAATTGGTCTCATAAAATTAAGCTACAATACAGCATCAAGCGCAGTGCTAAAATGAACTGGGAAATTGCCATTTAGCATCTTTAGGTCTGCATAAAAATTGTACTATGATACTGTCAATCCGTAGTAGTTTATATAAATGGCATTCTACATAAATTTTTCAACCAAAGATACGTCAAATTTGGCTTTGGCAATCTTGTTTGCCTGAGCCAAAGCAATATCTGCATCAGTAGGCCCCGCCCATTGACACGCTTGCTGATAAAATAATGATAAGATAGTTTTAAACCCTGCTGTATCCGCATCGGTCAACGACATTGTCAACGCACTTTGTTTGTCCCCACCAAAAAACTGATCAAAAAAGTGAATCATGGTTAAGGTTAAAGCCTGATTGGTTTCTGCCTTGCGAGCTAATAGCCCAAAACCACGGGATTTTGATGAATTATGATGCTGATGAATCGTCTGCTTGACACTGTCTAAAATTTGGCTGCCCAATAATGGTGAAAATTGCGCCATAAAACTATCAATCAGTAACTCAAAGGCGGCCATTTGGTTAGATGTTTGGCTAAATATTGGGCTAGATATTGCGTCAGGTTTTTGGTTAGAGATAGCTACTTGACTGGATGATGGGTAAGTGACTGGGCTATTTTGCCCCAAATTAGGGATATCATGGGTCATCGATTGGGGGTTGGCTGCACCCATTTGGTAATCACTCAGCGCTTTCATCAAACTTCGACGGATATTTGAGCGATATTCTTTGGTTTCGTTGTCTTGCGTAATTTCATGGACAAAACGCTGGATTTGGTAAGGCGTAATATCGGCATAATCTTTATGAAAGATGTCCATGGCTTTACGTATATCAGCATCTTTTAAAAACGGTGTTAACGCAGATTTGATAGTAGCTTCTTTGTTCATGACGGTGCCAAATATTTAAAGTTAATAAAAGTACAATTGACGCAAATGACTGTGGTGGGTCGGGTACCTGTGACGACAGAGCAGACAGGTACCGCAAAAATTTAAAACTAATGCCGCTCAGTTAGCGTTTGCTGACTAAATAAGCTATCTTGGAATTCAGGGTAAGCCCCTTCGGCATGTTCGGTAAAGTCAAGCCCGCGTTGCTCATGCTGTGCAAGTACCCGTAGACCGATGGTTTTTTCTATCACAAAATACACCACCATACCCAGTCCAAACGACCAAACAAACATTGCCCCGATGCCCATCAGCTGTACGATAATACGATGGCTGTCGAATAAATCACCTTCATAAAACAGCCCTGCTGCCAGCGTACCCCACACACCGCCGCCCACATGCACGGCAACGGCATACACCGCATCATCCATTTGAACATTATCCAATAACCGCTTCACTGCCAAATACGCCAAACATGCACCACCACCGGTAACAATCGCATACACAGGTGACATGGTTGCACAGCCTGCGGTAATGGCGACCAACCCTGCAAGGCTGATATTGACCGTATCACTCAATAAAATTGCCTTACGCATCACCCCTGAAATCAGCAGATAAGCCGTCACCGCACTCACCCCTGCTAGGTGGGTATTTAGCATGATTTTGCCCAAATTGCCTGAACTAGTCAGTGTAGAACCTGCGTTAAATCCAAACCACGCCAACCATAGAATAAAGCCGCCCAATGTGACAAGCGTGAGATTATGACCGGCAATCAAACGCGGCGTGCCATCAGGGGCAAAGCGACCAATACGCGGTCCAAGGACGATAATACCCGCCAGCGCTAGCCACCCACCGACAGAGTGCACTACCGAAGAGCCTGCAAAATCAATAAATCCAAGCTGGGCAAGCCAGCCTTGACTGCCATAATAGCCGCCCCATGCCCAACTGGCTACGACGGGATAAATCAATCCGCAAGTCATCAACGTACCAATCAGATACCCTGAAAATTTAATGCGCTCCGCCATCGCACCACTGGCAATGGTGGCGGCGGTGGAAGCAAACATCATCTGAAAAAACAAATGTGCCCATTGCATATTGCTAAGCTGCTCTGGTAAAAACTCGCTTTGACCCACGTAACCTGTCGGGTTGTTGCCTGCCATCAAACCGTAGCCCAAGATATAAAAAATTAACCCGCCAATCGCCATGTCGGTGTAGTTTTTCATCAACACATTCACGGTATTTTTACTACGCACTGAGCCTGCTTCAATGAGCGCAAAGCCCGCCTGCATAAAGAACACCAGCAAACCACCAATAACTACCCACATCACATTTTGGTAGTCATATAGCTGCTCATTGGTGGGCGTCGCAGCGTACACCGAGGAATGTTGATAAAAAACCATCACGGATAATAGCCATTTATAGGCTTTATTAAGCCGTTTACCCGTATGCCGTTGAACCGTATTGTTTAACTTTCTCATGAAGCTTTTACCCTTATGCTCTTATGCCCTCGATAAAAAACTATCGCTCAAGTATTAATCAGTTTTGCCAAGACAAGGAATGCAAATTGTGTACCAAATAAGAAAATGATTAAAAAATAGCGGGTTTTGACAACGCATAAAAAAGCGCTTTAAGCCGTGATGACTTAAAGCGCTAATAGTTGAGGTTAATGGCTATAAGGACTCGTTATCTGAAGTCTTACCTGTTTTATGGATATCTTCAGTGGGATTGCCTTCTGTCACCGTACCATCATTGGTGGGATTATCGTCCTTAGCTTTTGGATTAAAGGCTTTATTACGCGCATCGGCATTTTCAAGCCATAGCGCGTTTAAAATCGCCAATAATACCGCAAACCCCAATCCTAATATCCACGCAAAATACCACATTGTGTTCTCCTATTGAGTTGCCTTGATTTGGGTCAGTAAAGTGAATGCTCTTGCTCTCGAACATAAGCCTTGGTCACTTTACCGCGCATCACGCTATATGCCCAGCTGGTGTAGCCTACAATCATCGGTAATAACACCACCACGACAAACAACATAATCATCAAGGTAAGATGACTCGATACACTGTCCCAAATCGTCAAGCTTGAACGTGGATCGCTAGAGGATGGCATGACAAACGGAAATAATGCCACCCCTGCGGTCATAATCACACTAAGCACAGCAATACTGGAGGCAATAAATGCGGTTAAGGTTTTACGCGCTTTTAACAATATCGCCGTGACAATCGGCATGATGACACCAAGTACAGGGAATGCCCATGCCAGCGGATACTCATGATAATTTGCCATCCATGCGCCCGCTTGACGCGTCACCTCTTTATTAAGCACATTTGGTAAGGCTTGGGGGTCAATGTGGCTGGTGATACGATAGCCGTCAATCGATTGTATCCATACCCCTGCTATCACAAACAGTACTGCCATCACCATACTACTGATAGCAGCGTAGTTAAGGGTACGATTTTGTACCTCATCAAGGGTGCGATGCGCCAAATACGCCCCACCTTGCATAATCAACATAGACGCGCTGATCAAGCCGCACAGTAGGGCAAATGGATTAAGTAATGCCCAAAATGAGCCTGTATAAGTCGATACCAAATGGTTATTAAAACTAAAAGGCACGCCTAAAAACAAGTTGCCAAATGCCACGCCAAACACCACAGCCGGGATAAATGAACCGACAAACAACCCCCAGTCCCACGCTTTGCGCCAGGTTGGATTGTGTATCATACTGCGATATTTAAACCCCACCGGGCGGAAAAATAACGCCCACAATACTGCCATTAACGCCCAATAAAAACCGCTAAAAGCGGTGGCGTACACCATCGGCCATGCCGCAAAAATCGCGCCACCTGCCGTGATAAACCATACTTGGTTACCCTCCCAGTGCGGACCAATGGTATTGATAATCACCCGCCGCTCTTCATCATCTTTGCCGACAAAAGGCAGTAACGAACACACGCCCATATCATGCCCATCCATGATAGCAAACCCAATGAGCAGCGCACCGACTAATAACCACCAAATAATTTTGAGTGTTTCATAATCAAACAACATGATTCACCTCGGCTGTATCATGGGGCAAATTTAATGAAGGACTCACATGAACCTTGTGAGTATCTTCGCCGTAGTATTTGCCTGTACCTAGACTTGCGGGTCCTTTACGGGCATATTTCACCATCAAGTACATTTCAATCATCAGCAGCACCGTATAAAAACCAACAAATCCCGCCAGCGAGGCATACACATTCGCCACGCTAATGTTGGAGACTGAAAAATAGGTCGGTAACATGCCATAAATCGTCCAAGGTTGACGCCCATACTCGGCAACAAACCAACCAAATTCCGCAGCAAGCCAAGGCGCAGGCAGCATTAATAATGCCCAACGTAACAGCCAAGGTTTTTGGATAAAGTTATCTTTGACACTTGACCAAAGACTAATAGTAAACAATGCCAACAATAAAAAACCCAAGCCCACCATGGCACGGAATGACCAAAACATCGGAATAATAGGTGGAATAGTGGCATCGGTGGCCTGTTTAATCATGGCAGGCGTGGCTTTGCTGACATCTGGCGAATAGCGTTTGAGCAATAACCCAAAGCCCAAGTCTTTTTTTACCTTTTCAAATTCTGCCACTGTCACAGGATTTGGGGTTGAACCTGGGGGCGCACTGCGTAATTGATCCAGTAGTACCACCGCTTTTTGACCATTGATGATGCGTTTTTCATTGATGATTTTGATGTCATGGATGCCCAAAATCGGGGTATCTAGCGAGCGCGTCCCAATCAAGCCCATCACATACGGAATTTGCACTGCCCAGTTGTTTTTTTGCTCGGCTTGGTTGATATCGGCAATCAAATTAAAACTGGCAGGCGCAGGCTCGGTTTCCCACATCGCCTCTATCGCTGCCATTTTGGTTTGCTGTGCCAAACCAATGGAATAACCCGACTCATCACCCAGTACGATAGTGCTACAAATCGACGCAAAACCAAATGCCGCCGCGACTTGAAAGCTGCGTTTGGCAAATTCGACATCGCGTTTTTTGAGCAAATACCACGCTGAGATGGCAAGCACAAAGGTCGCCCCCACCGTATACCCGGCAGAGACGGTATGTACGAATTTGTTCTGCGCCTCAGGGTTAAATAATACTGCGGCAAAATCGGTCATTTCCATGCGCATAGTCTGGTAACTAAACTCTGCGCCAACCGGATTTTGCATCCACCCATTGGCAATCAAAATCCACAATGCGGATAGATTGGTACCCAGCGCCATCAACATAGTCACTAGCAAATGCTGTCCGCGTGACAGTCTATCCCAACCAAAGAAAAACAGTCCAACCATGGTCGATTCTAAAAAAAATGCCATCAAGCCTTCAATGGCAAGCGGCGCACCAAAAACATCGCCGACATATTGTGAGTAGTACGCCCAGTTGGTACCAAACTGGAATTCCATGGTGATTCCGGTGGTGACACCCAAGGCAAAGTTGATGCCAAACAGTTTGCCCCAAAAACGCGTCATGTCTTTCCACACTTCTTTGCCTGTCATCACGTACATGGATTCCATGATGACCAGCAGCCACACCATGCCCAGTGTGAGTGGTACAAATAAAAAATGATATAACGCCGTGACTGCAAATTGCAGACGGGAGATATCGACTAGATGTTCTGTTATCATGTTGACTCCTTGGTTTGACAACCAATTCAGATGTCAATTACCCTCATGCGTGGTTAAAAAAGGGTAATGTTTTTATTTACAAACATTATATAAATCTATAAATTATTTGTCATGCGGCATAATGTCGCACCTGACTACAAAATACTATGATGAGTATGGCGTTGCTGCTACCATCTTCTCATACCCTGTCAAAGATGGTGATAGTTGAATGAGTGATAGTTTATGGGTCTGTTGAGGGTAATATTTTAAAGTGGGGTCGTTCATCGCTTTACTTATTTAATTGTCTTTTATATGGCTTTTTATATGCCTTTATCAAGGTTTTATCAACCCTCATTGGTAGGCAGTGTGTTTACACTTTTTTATCTCATTGCCTTGATGAGCATGATTTGTCGTACCTAACCCGTGCTTGATACGCTATGATATGTCCATTGATTTTATCGTTACTGTTAACCAACCATGTCTGAAACTTCTGCTGTCAACCAAACCCTTCGTCACTATGCCGCTATGGCAAAGCGACCGATTTATATGGCATGGGGACTGTCAGTTGTGTCCACGCTAGTATTGATCGTGCAGTCTTGGCTGATTGCGGTCATCTTTGCAGATTGGTTAACACAAATCGCCCATCACCGCCCTGCCACTGACGTATTTTTTGATTATCTGCCGTGGCTGATGGGGTGTCTGTTGCTACGTCCTTTACTGCATTTTTGCAAAGACCAGCTGGCGTTAGACGCGGGGCTACAAGTAGCCGGCATCCTACGAAAAACGCTAGTTGAAAAACTGGCACAAGTAGGTGCAGCGCGGGACCAGTATGGCAGTGATGGCGGGCTTGCCAGTATGGTGATTGAGCAATGTGACGCCTTAACGGGCTATGTCAGCCGTTTTTATTTGCAGCGACTGATTGTGGTGACCACGCCTATCATGCTATTAGTTGCGGCAGCGACCCAAAGCTGGATGGCGACGCTGATTTTACTGCTGACAGCACCGCTAGTCCCTGTATTTATGGTATTAATTGGTCATGCCACCGCCCGTAAAAGTCGGCAACAATTTGCCGCGATGGCACAGCTGAGCGGGCGATTTTTGGATTGGTTACGTGGCACAGCCACACTGCAACGGCTGGATGCTGTCGGGCACGCGAGTCAAGATATAGACGCCTCAGCCGAAGCCTACCGTATGCGCACCATGTCGGTACTCAAAATTGCGTTTTTAAACACCGCAGCGCTAGAACTGTTAGCCGCGCTGTCGATTGCGCTACTTGCCGTGTATTTGGGTTTTGGTTTAATCGGTATTTTACCTTGGCAAAAAAACACGGTGCCTGTGCCTTACCAGTCGGCGCTATTTTTACTGCTGTTGGCACCTGAATTTTATGCCCCGCTACGTCAGTTGGGCGCGGATTATCATGTCAAAGCGCAAGCGGAAGGCGCGATTGCCGAATTATCACCCTTGTTAGCTTTTCAGTCAGCGGAAAACACAAAAGCTAACCCCTCTATCTTAACTGCGCCCCCTGCCATTGACGCGGATAATATTTGGGTCAATCATCAGCAACGCACACGGCTCGCGCCGTTAAGTTTTGCTATTGCCGCAGGGGAACGGTTGGCGATTGTCGGTCAAAGTGGCAGCGGCAAATCCACCCTATTGCAAATTTTTTTGGGTTTTTGTGCCTATCAAGGCGATATCTTTATTAATAACCAAAATTTTAACACCATCAATTCCACGCAATTTCGCCACCAAATCGCCTATTTGTCACAGCAAACCATGCTACTGCCGATGAGTATCGCCGATAATTTGCGCCTGCCAAACCCAACCGCCAGTGATGACAAACTATGGCAAATTCTTGCGCAAGTGGGGTTAAAACCTTTGATAAAAGCACTGCCAAATCAGCTAGATACTCAGTTAGGTGAACGTGGTAGCGGCTTGTCCGGTGGACAGCAGCGACGATTGGCAATAGCCCAGTTACTCTTGCAAGACGCACAGCTTTGGCTACTCGATGAACCCACTGAGCATTTAGATAGTGACACCGCAGCCGAGATTAATGCGCTATTACAACAAGTGACGAGGGGGAAAACCGTGTTATGGGTGACGCACGATGCCACAAAACTGCCTTGGCTGGATCGGCAAATAAGCCTTGATATTGCATCTACTTTGGCGAAGGCGTAACGGTATGACAGACTCTACTAGTGAAAAAAATAGCGAAAATAAACTTGCTAGTGAAAATAGGCTTATTAATCAAAATAGCCGTGTCAACACTCACCGGCAAAAAAAATCAAACAGTCATCAAACCTTTCGTTTAACCCAGCTGTTTAGCACGCAGCTAGATAAATGGCTCATTGCTGCCTGTTTAGCCATGATGACTGCGTTATCCGTGATTGGCCTATTGATGACGTCAGGGTGGTTTATTTCTGCGGCAGCAATGACAGGGATGGTGGCGCTGGGCTCACACAGTTTTAATTATCTGGTACCGGCAGCGATTATCCGTGTGATGGCGATGGTACGTACCGCAGGACGCTATGGTGAAATGATGGTGTCCCACCATGCGGTGTTTGGTTTGTTGCAGCGGCTGCGAGTGCGTTTTTTTAACCAGTTTTCACGCCTGCCACTGGCAAATTTATCAATTACCTTACAATCTACCCATGCCATGCACCGTTTAACCCATGATATTGAGGTACTCAATGAGTTGCCACTGCGCGTGGTATCGCCTTGGCTAGTCGCGACAACCGCGAGCTTGCTAGTAGCCACCTTACTTTATCAGTATGAGGTTAGCCCCGTCTTGATTGCCATATTTTTAATCGCCGGTTTGATGTTGCCTACCATGCTGACATGGCGCAGTATCAAGCATGCCCGCGTTCATCAAGCATTGGCAGAGTCCAGACGCGTCAGTTTGCTCAATCCGCTATCGGCACTTACCCATTTATTGATTTGGCAGCGCTGGCAATCCGAATTGACTGCTTTTAACACCCTCGACACTCAGCATACGCATCAGCAAAAGCGCATCCAGCGCGCCCAGTCATTGGTCATGCTGATCATGCAATGGCTGATTGCCGCGGTTTTGGTCGGCTTGTTAGTGGGTTTTTACCACACGCCCCTTATCATCAGTGTGCCGATGTTGCTTGCGCTATTCCTCGGTATCATGGGCATGACTGACTTGCTAGCGCCGTTAGTCACCCACTCGCTAGCCCTTGGCAATAGTTTGGCAGCAAAACATCAACTCAATGAATTACTCAATCCTTTGCTACAACCTAGCCATCATTTAACGCCTGATTTAACCAATCACTTAAACCATGATTTAGCCCCTTTACCCATCGATGTTGCGCGCCTAAGTGCACCACTCACACTCACCATCCATCAGCTAGCTGGCAAAATGCCGGAGGCGATTGTCGGTTTTAAAGCTCTCAGCTTGACTGCCACCCAAGGCACCCCTGTATTGATTACTGGGCGCTCGGGCGCGGGCAAATCAACACTGTTACAAGTGTTGGCTCATGAACTAGCACCACAACAAGGCAGCATCAAGCTCAATGGGATGGACTGGCTAGCCTTACAAAATACGCCCGCGCTCACAGGTTATCTGGGGCAACAGATTGATATTTTTGACCAGACCTTGGCGACAAATCTAAGATTGGGCAACGCCGATGCCAGTGATGAACAGCTTTGGCAAGTGCTGGGTAAGGTTGGACTCAAAGACTGGGCGCGCAATCAGCCGCTACAATTACAGACCCCGCTAGGGGAATATGGGCAAGCTATTTCCGGTGGACAAGCCAGACGCATTGCCTTGGCACGGCTATTACTTAGCCCAAAAAAAATCTTGCTGCTAGATGAGCCGTTTGCGGGACTTGATAAAAAAAGCCGTGAAGCACTGTGGCAAATGCTGGTACAGCATCAGCAGCAAGGCATTTTAATCATTGTCACCCACCATCTTTGGCAAACTGAGTGTCCAATTAATATCGTGCAATTACCTGAGCCTGGTGTTTTTATTTAACCTGTCAGGGGTCAGGTTTGATTTGACAGACAAAAAAATTGATAAAAACATTTTTGAACGTTGCTGTGGGCGTTTTGCAAAGCAAATTGTTTAATCCGATTGCCATAACCTACCTAGCCTGATTCTGCGTTATCGCTAAGTTTCTGCTGTCTTAATTTCTGTATGATAGTACTATCCAATCAAGGGTTATCAACAACTATATTAACAACCGCAGGAAAACCTATGAACTTAGCAAAATTTAACCCCTCATTTTTAGCCACTGGACTTAGTGTAGCTCTGCTTAGCATCGTTACAGGTGCGACAGTCACCGCCTGTGCGAGCACCTCAGCGGCACCACAAGCGCAAAAAATGCAAAAGCGCCATCCAGCCAATGCCAAGAACTTTGAGCAACGCTTACAAGCCATGCAAGCCAACGCCCGAGCAGCCGCCAATGCGAGCATCAGTGCCTCTCAAGCGGTCGCCTTGGTACAAAAACAAACCGCGAACACACGCATTGTTGGTGTACATTATTATGACAGTAGCAACCGACCCAACCCAAACCCTGCCCGTATCGCCAACAACGCCAATAACAACATCGTCGGCTACCGGGTCATGACCCTTAATGCGAATGGTCAGCCACAGCTATATATCGTCAATGCCTCTAATGGTCAAGTGAGCCAAGCAACTATGCCATCATGGCCATCACGGCCATCACGCCCAGCGCGTCCGCCACAACCTAATACCCCCAATAACATGGGCAACCCCAACAATCAACCGCCTGCGCCGCCTGCCATCAATATCAGCCTAGAACGCGCCATGCAATTGGCAGCGAACCAAGTCGGTGGTGAAGCCATTGGCGCCCATTTAGGTGGGAATAAAATGGGTGGTCATGGTCCTCGTGACGGTCAACGCCGCCCTAACAGAGACCCACAAATGGACAATACAGGCATGCCGCCTGCACCAAACCCTGCCCAGAATCAATCACCAAGAACCCCAAGCTATCAGATTGAAGTGGTAAAAGGTAAAGAAGTCTACCATGTTAAAGTTGATGCCCAAACAGGTGCCGTGAGCGATGTCAAATCATTGAACGACTTCAAACGTCGTGCGCCCACTCAGCCATAATTGAGCGACAAATGGCAACCTTGCCTATGAGCAACACCGTCATTCTTAGAATGGCGGTTTTTTGTGTTATAGTCTATTTATTGAACAGTATTCGTGTATAAAGGTAACCCAATGAGAGTATTACTCGTCGAAGATGACGTATTCATTGCCGACAGTCTGATTGATAGTCTAGAAGAAGAAGCCTATGCAGTAGACTGGGCAAAAGATGGGCGAGAAGCGATTTTGACCCTCAAAGTCGAATCGTATGATGTGATTTTGCTAGATTTGGGCTTGCCAGAAATTGACGGCATGAGCGTGTTAGAGACGCTTCGCAGTGCCAAAATCGATACGCCTGTACTGGTGCTGACCGCCCGAGACCAAATCAAAGACCGCGTGAAAGGACTGAGAGCAATGCCATTGAATTTTTAATCTATGGACTGCGCAAAAAAATTGGTCAAAAACGGATTAAAAACATCCGTGGTTTGGGCTGGTATATCAGCGCCGAATCCCAAGACTAACAAAAAGCGATAGAAAAAAGGCTCAAAAATATCCAGACAATGACCGCCAAGTACCCGCGAAAATGACCATGGCTAACCCTACAAAAACCGCCCTACCCTTGCAAAAATCGTTGCAAAAATCACTACAAAAACAATTGCTGGTTTGGATACTTGGCACGTTACTATCGATTGGCATTTTGGTACAGATTGCGGTATTTTGCTATACCTATCAAGAGTTTAACACCTCACAAGAAACCAATCTTAGCTATCTTGCTGAGCTGGTCGGCTCTCGCTCAACGGTGCGACCACCCCCGCATGAACTAATTCCCAATAGGCGAAACCTAGACAATAATCTTTTACCGCATGACTTACCACCGCCTAGACCACCTATACCCGCTATGATAGCTTCTGCCCCTAGCAGTAGCACGCCGACCACTGTTTTCTCACCCAATGATGAAGGCAACGTCCTACAGTATCAAGGCGTTAAAGACGGTGTGCAAGTGGATATCTTCCCTGCCCGTTTTGGCAAAATTGACACCAATTTTATTACGCCTATGGCTCATCCGCAATTAATTAACACCCCTATCGGTTTTAGTGAATTAACCCTCGATGGTGAAATTTGGAAAGTCTTTCGTAAAGACACCCCAAGGCGGGTAATTTTTGTGCGTCAACCTGTTGAATGGCAGAAAAAAATTGCCCTAAAATCGGCTTGGCAATCCATTATTCCAATTTTACTAACGACCCTGTTGCTGCTTGCACTATTGCCTTGGGTATTAAAGCGCGTATTGCGTCCGATTCAGATATTAGCTCGGCAAATGGCAAAACGTCATGGTCAAGACCTCAGCTTGATCGAGCTGCCCACTGACAGCCAACATCGCTCAATTCTGCCCAGCGAGCTCGTGCCTTTGGTCATTGAAATCAATGCGTTGTTACAACGGGTTGACACGCATATCCAAAACCAAAATCGCTTTATCGCCGATGCGGCGCATGAGCTACGCTCGCCATTGACCGCAATTTCGCTACAGGTACAACAACTGCAAAAATACAGTCAAGACGCGGCGATGTATAGCGACCCTGCAAGGCAAGCCAAATTCAAACAAAACATTCATAAGCTCGCTGTCAGAGTGAAGCACAATCAACATTTGGTGGAACAGCTACTCACCCTTGCCCGTATGGACGCCCAGCAATCACAGCTGACCGAGCGCACCCGCACGCCCACCAATTTAATTGCCGTGCTACGAGAAGCCATCAAACTGCTATTTCCGATTGCCGATAGTAAAGACCAAACCCTGTCAGTTGACAACCATCTAACCGCGCTGGGTGCGTCCGCGACGCAGGTCAGTGTAGATGAAACCGCCTTGTTTATCCTGCTCAAAAACCTACTGCAAAATGCCATTTTATACACCCAAGCCACAGGCAATATCGCTGTTGTCATTGACCAAATGACTATCGAAGATTTAACGCAGACGTCAAGCAGCACCGATTCCACTTATGCCACCCAAGACACCTATGCCACCCATGCCAACTTCGCTAACCCATTGACCCCGACCCCTGTGTTGGTGAACAACGCTAGCAACAAACCCAATCACCGCGCAAAACGACTCATCGTCCAAGTTGCCGATACGGGCATTGGCATTGATGCAGCCCATTATCAAGACGTCTTTCAACCCTTTTACCGCGTCAATCAAAATGCGTCGAGCGCATCCCTAGCACACGGACAAGGACAAACAAGCAGTACACAAACCCATAGCGATACTGCCAAAAAATCTTTTTCCACCAAAGACACAAGTACCCATTCAGGTTTCACGGTGATTGGCGGTACCGGCTTGGGTTTATCAATTGTTTATCAAATTTGTCAACAAGCCCATATCGATATTTATTTGAGTCCTACGCAAGTGGTTGAGAATAACGCCCAAACCACTGCCACCACCCAAGGCTTAACGGTAACCTTGGTGTTTCAGCCTGCCTCAAAAACAACGTAATTTTATCAAATCATCGCTGCTTTTTTTAAATCATTGCTCAATCTAGTTTTCTCAAACGTATAATTGCGGTATAAAGTACAACAACTATGCTTGGGTAAAACGGAAGTCAACTTTAAGATGTTTGATTTTATATCGAAAAAAAATAAAAAAAATGCGCTAGACTCAATGCATGACAAGCCATCGGGTGTGTTTAATAAACTGGTATTTTATAGCGGTTTATTCGCTGTATTGCTTGCGATTATTGAGACAGGGTTTGTTTTTAAAGTTTGGTTGCATGGCGTGGCTTCGACGCTTTATTTGCTAGTACTTGGGCTTAATTTTATTGAGTTATTGAGTCAATATGTGCAAAAAGGTATACGCTCAAAGCTTGTGCTCACGTTTGATTTGTCCATTGCTTTATTAGTCATTGCGTTATTGGTGACACATTTTTTTGCTGATAACAGTTCTTTTTTATACAAATTCTTGTTTGAAAAATCGCTGATAAAAATTGCGTTGTTGGTTTCTTTTATTCGTCAGTTATTGGTGATGGAGTTTAGCTTTAAGATAGTCGTTGCCCATCCTGCCCAGTTGTTTATTTTAAGTTTTTTATTGCTTATTTTGCTCGGCACGTTTTTGCTGATGATGCCAAATGCCACGTATGGTCATATTGCGTTTGTTGATGCTTTATTTACTGCCACGAGTGCAGTGTGTATTACGGGTCTCGCGGTAAAAGATACCGGCGCTTTTTTTACCCCATTGGGTCAAATCATTATCATGTGTTTGTTTCAATTGGGCGGCTTAGGGATTTTGACTTTTGCCACTTATTTTAGTTATTTTTTTCGGGGACGCATCAGTTATCAGACACAGCTACAGATTGGGCATGTGACCTCAGCCAATCGTATGAGTGATGTACTAAAGACGCTCAAAGTAATTTTTGCGGTCACCTTTGCGGTGGAGTCCGTGGCAGCCATGGCGATTTATCTCAGTATGCTTGATGTCCCTATGAGTATCCATCGCCGCATCTTTTTTTCGGTTTTTCATGCCATCTCTGCATTTTGTAATGCAGGTTTTTCAACGATGAGTGATAGCTTATATGAGTTACAACTGCGCTTTAATTATCCGTTACAAATGGTTGTGGCGGTGACGTTTTTGTTTGGGGGGTTGGGGTTTGCGATAGTTGCCAATGTCGTGGAATATTTGCGCCATCAGGTGATGCGCCTGTTGTTTCCTAACCGCTCACGATATGGCGCCAAGCCGTGGTTACTGAGTATCAATAGTCGCATTAGTCTAGTGACGACCCTGTCCTTGCTAGTGCTTGCCTTTGTCAGTGTGCTTGCCTTTGAGTGGCAAGGCACCTTAACTGAGCATACCAGTGTCATAGGCAAACTTGTGACAGGGTTTTTTGTGGCAGCTGCACCGCGCTCATCAGGAATCAACGTGGTAGACATGGCACAGCTAGCGCCGCCGACCGTGATGCTTACCATTGCACTGATGTGGGTTGGGGCATCCCCAAACTCTACAGGCGGTGGTATCAAAACCACGACTTTTGCGGTCGCTGTGCTCAATATTGTGTCACTGGCACGCGGCTATTCTCGTATCGAAATATTCCGTCGTGAAATTGCGGATATCTCAGTGAAGCGGGCATTTGCGATTATATGTTTATCAGTAATTATCATTGCGTTTGGTTGTACGTTAATACGCTGGGCAGAGCCCAATATGAGTATGACAGAAGTGTTATTTGAAAGTGTTTCTGCTTACACCACCACAGGGTTAAGCTTAGGTATCACCCCGCATTTAAGTGCGTTTAGCAAATCCGTCCTGATTGGGCTGATGTTTTGTGGACGGGTTGGGGCATTGACCATCTTAATTGCCTTGTTAAATCGCCCAAGGCATCAAAGCTATCGCTATCCCAGCGAAGAGATTATTATCACCTAAAGATAAATTGATAAGGGTTAGATATGAAATACATCATCGTCGGTCTAGGCAATTTTGGCTCATCACTCGCCACCAAACTCACCAGTCAAGGACATGAGGTCATTGGTATTGATATCGATATGGATAAAGTTGAGCGCTACAAAGAATCCATTTCGCACACGATTTGTATCGATTCTACCAGCGAAAACGCCGTCTCGGGCTTACCCATCGCCCAGACAGATGTGGTGCTCATTACCATTGGCGAAGACCAAGGGCAAAACGTGATGGTCACTGCCCTATTCAAAAATCTTAATGCCAAATATATCATTAGCCGAGCCATTAACCCACTGCATGAAAAAGTGCTACAAGCATTGGGGGTTGATGATATCATCCAACCTGAAAACGAGGCGGCAACGCACTGGGCAAAAAAGCTCTCGCTAAATGGCTTAATTGATTCGTTTGAACTCGATAACGATTATAGCATCGTTCAAATACAGACACCGCCTACATTTTACGGTAAAACAGTTCACGCGCTTGATTTAATCAATCAGTTTAATGTGATGCTGTTAACCACCATTTCATTTCACCAAAACCAATTTGGTTTTGGTCGAAATCAAACGCAATCCAAAATCGATGGCATTGTGCATCCAGATTTTGTCATTGAGCCTAATACAGTTTTAGTATTATTTGGGGAAACCAATGACTTAAGACGGCTGTTCAAGTATATGCACGCCTCCCAGAATAGTTGACAATACTCCATCAAAGCATCTAGTCGTTGTGGCTAATTTTTTGATTTTCGCTAGGCTTCTTGTGTTTGAACAACGGCTTGCGACCTTGTAGGTCGTGAGCCAAAATTTTTGGTCACAAAATGGTCACGTTTTGGTCACAAGCCTTTGGTCACGTTAGTTTTACTTAAATATTAAAAATAGATATCTTTTCAACTTAACAATAAAAATCAATTTTCCTAATCACATCAAGAGAAAAATATATAAAACAATATATTTTTTAAAATCAATAACTTGGTATAAAATCTAAGCCAAAAAAAACCTCAAATCAGGGGAGATTTGAGGCATAAAACTTTAAAAATTTCGTTTTTAGTTCCACTAAAATAAGTGGCGCAGCGGACGGGACTCGAACCCGCGACCCCCGGCGTGACAGGCCGGTATTCTAACCAACTGAACTACCACTGCACGGTAGCTGATAGCGATGATATAGGTTGGTGGGTCGTGACGGATTCGAACCGCCGACATTCTGCGTGTAAGGCAGACGCTCTACCAACTGAGCTAACGACCCTGATAGGCAATCTATAAGCCAATCAAGTTGCTTCAATATCATCGAAGTGACGCGTATTATATAGACTTGTCATGGATTGTCAACTAGTTATTTAAAGATTTTTTCGATATCTTTTTGCAAGCTTGGCATCGCTTTTTCAAATTGGCTTGTGTCACCTATCAGGGTCGGCATCATCACCTGCACAAACTCACTGGAAACTTGCGATTGTTTGCTCAAGATACGTTGTCCCATTGGGGTCTCATAAAATTGGTTGAGGGCATCGACTTCAGCTTGGGTATAGGTTTTTTTGGCAATTGCTTGATAAGCTTGTTGCAGTTGCTGTTTAGAGATAGGTTGGTCTAATTGCTGTCCCAAGACGGTGCTATATTTAACAAAGATATTTTTAAGTTGTTTTTGCGCATGACGGCTAAAAATGCCCGCGTTTTCATCCATAGGCAATTCTTGGGGTAGCCCTTTCATCATATTGGCCGCTTGCTGGCGTTGGGCAATCATTTCATCAATCATTTTATCGATATGTAGCACCTTGATAAGCTTGTCAAGCGATGCATCCGTGGGCTGGGTTTGCAATTCATTGAGAGTCGCAATTGAAGGTTGGGCATTGACTGCATTGACTGGGTTGTTTTGAATGATTAATTCGGCGTAAGCAGGATGAACCAACGTCGTAATACCAGTCGATGTCAACAAGGCTAGCAAGGCTAATTTTTTAGCATTTAATGAGCCTGATAGAATTAACGGTGTGTTGGTTTTTTTAGCGGGATATTTATGACGCATTTTTCTGTCTACTCGATATCACATTGGGGAATGTTGTTACTTTGAAAACGCAATGCTTTACGCATCTGTGCGGCTTTTTGGCGGCATTCTTGCGGGCTATCTTTGATTTCAAGGGGTGGTACACGGGTGGGCTTGCCATATTTATCCACCGCTACCATGGTAAAGTAACAACTGTTGGTATGGCGTATCGTACGGTTTTGGATATTTTCTGCTTGCACTCGAATACCCACTTCCATCGAAGTTTTGCCCACATAATTGACGCTTGCCAAAAAGGTGACTAACTCCCCTACATGAATCGGCTCACGAAAAATCACTTGATCCACCGATAGCGTCACCACGTAGCTACCGCTATAGCGACTGGCACAAGCATAAGCCACTTGGTCAAGCATTTTTAATAAATCACCGCCATGCACATTGCCGGTGAAATTTGCCAAATCAGGCGTCATCAGCACAGACATGGTAAGTTCGTTTTGTAAAGGGGCAACTTGCAAATTTTGATTTGATTCAATGGCGTTGGGCACAATGACGATCCTTCTTAATTTATATAACAACTATCATAAAAAATTATCAACCTCGGCAGCCTAGCTGTGAATCAACATAGCGAGCGGTGAGAACGTAGCTAGGAAGCAACGTAGCTGGGAGGCAACTTGGCCAATACAGCGATGCATTAACCGCTAAAGTAGCAAATTCGCCTTATCATCACAATAGCCAATCAGTAACTGACTGCTTACTAGCCACTATCTGGTCAAAAATAAAAATTTCCAAAGATTTTTTGATATAGGGCTTGACAGTCACGGTTAATTTGCTAAAATACGCACCACTTAAACGCTGCGATGATTTTTGCAGGTTTAACAAAAAATTCTACCGCTTATTCTCCAATAGCTCAGTCGGTAGAGCAATGGACTGTTAATCCATGTGTCCCTGGTTCGAGCCCAGGTTGGAGAGCCATATTAAGAAGACCTTTAACATCGCTTGTTAAAGGTCTTTTTTTTATGTAGAATTTTTCTCTATCGTTATTGCTATGAATTATTTTGATTGCTATTATTCATTTTGCATCATGAATTTTTTGCTAAAAATGCTTGACTCATTTTTTAAATCTCAGTAATATACGCACCACTTGATTATCTGTTCTCCAATAGCTCAGTCGGTAGAGCAATGGACTGTTAATCCATGTGTCCCTGGTTCGAGCCCAGGTTGGAGAGCCAATCAAGCCAGATTCTGTTGTATATTTTGAACCCGTTCCCTTGTGAATGGGTTTTTTTATGAGCAAAGTTTAGCAATTTGCTGTTTACTACGCCTTTGTTTGATACCCTATTATCTCACTTGCTAAAGTACTACTAGTACTACTATAAGATACTATTGATAAGATACTACTTATGACACTGTCGTTTTCCCCTACCCAATCTCAATTTTTAGCCCTGCAACAAGCGATTAATAAAGACCGCATCACCCAGCTAGTAAGCGATCAGCAGCAAGGTAAACTGTCGCCAGATGATAAATCTTACTATGAAAACTTAATCACCCAATTTATTGAGCTTATCAAGCTGCCTGATAGCGCGCATTTAGCCATGCAGCTTTTACCAGAATTCAAAATCACCGTGCCAGCCTTGCTTGATGGCATGGCTTATCGCGCAGTGTCCGATAAAAGCCCGAAAGCGTGTGTGTTTGCGGCATATATGATTGACCAATCGCTGTTGCAGCGCGATATGACGCCCCTGTTTAATGTGATTATTGAACTCGGTACGCCTGAGCTGTGGGTTGAATTGGTAAAAAAAGTGAATAATGCCCCTGCCGATCGCATCGTTGAGAAGGTTTATCAATGTGATAAATCGGTACAGGCCTATTGGGAACAACAAATTTTGTAAAGAAATTTCGCCTGATTGTCGCGTGCAGCGTTAAGCTAATGCAACATTTGGCTAAGATTTTTGTAGGAATTTTACGTTTGCCTTGCTTGTTTCTCGCCAATGAAATAATTACACTAGGTTAAAGATATCTAATTGTGCTAAATTTTCCGTCTAATTGATAAACTGGTTACATCTAGCTTCATTGCTAAAAATTGATCACACGCGAGGCATGCAAATGATTACTAAAATCAAAAAAAATCAACAAGTCATGGTTCCTATTCATATCAAAATCACTGAAGAAATGCGGGATTTGTTAACCCAAGTCGCCAAAAATCATGGTTTTCCACGTATTCAAGGCTTGATTCGCTTATATATTCGCCGGGGACTCGATGCCGAGAATGTCGGCTACTCACTCGCCAAAGACAGCCGTTTTATCGAAAAGCTGAAGCGTCAAGGGGTGGCTGATGAGGTGATTTTTGAAGCGATTGATGAGACAGCCAATGAGCCAGAAGCCAAAGCCAAAGCCAAAGCCAAAGCAAACGATACGGCAAAACCTTAAGCATTTTTAGCCCCATAAAAAAACCCAAAACGCAAATGTTTTGGGTTTTTTACGATTAACCAACGCTTTTATACGCTTAACTTTTCTAGGGTTATTCTTTATACAATTATACAGTGGGATGATGCTCAATAGGCGGTAATGGCTGACCATTGAGCGCTGCGTCCAAACGCTGTTTGTCTAGCGCATTTTCCCAACGTGACACGACAATCGTCGCACAGGCATTACCGGTCAAGTTGGTCAATGCACGGCACTCTGACATAAAGCGGTCAATCCCTAAGATAAGTGCCATCCCTTCGACTGCTGCCTAACACCAATAGTAATTCATCTTTGATGTACTTGATCATTTTGATGACTGAAAAGCCATTGTAACGTGCCAGAGCAGCGAGTTATTAACAATGTGATAACATATCAGCAAGGTAATTTTCAACATTATTGTTAAGCTGTAATGGGTCACATGGAGGCACTAAAACAATCCGTTGTATCAATATTTTTAGACGCAGGATTGATGGGTTTTTGAGCGTTTTTTGCCTCAATATGTTGCTTAACATTAGCGCAAGGTATGAAGCTCAAGTATTAAGCCAAAATTTTCAGCATAGTTAGCCAACTTTCTGTTTAGCTTTCTATTTAGCTTTCTTTTGCTAATATTTTTTGCATTAACGTAAAAAAATGCTTGCATTGTTATTTCACTTGTATATAATAGCCACCACAATTTGGAAGCTTGGCAGAGCGGTTGAATGCACCGGTCTTGAAAACCGGCAAGGGTGCGAGCCCTTCGAGAGTTCGAATCTCTCAGCTTCCGCCATATTAAAAAAACCCCTGACTTAATTAAGTTTTGGGGTTTTTTATTGCCTAAGATTTATCCCTATGAATATCATTCTTTTACCACAAAATACCTTATCGACCGCTATTATTGATGATAAAACGAGCGTGATGCATTTAAAACAGGTGCTTAAAGTGACATTGGGCGATACGGTGAAAGTCGGTATCAAAAATGGGCATTTAGGCACAGCGGTTGTGAGCAATATCCACGATTCAAGTATTGAATTATCGCAAATCCACTGTACGACCCCCCCACCTGCCAAACTGCCACTGACGGTTATTTTGGCAATTCCCCGCCCCAAGGTATTGCGTCGGCTATTTCTGGACATGACGGCGATGGGTGCCCAGCATATTATCTTGGTCAATAGTTACCGTAGTGAAAAGAGCTACTGGCAAACCCCATTTTTAACTCAACTTGACACCTATATTCAGGAAGGCTTACAACAAGCCTGCGATACCGTAAGCCCGACCGTGAGCCTCAAAAAACGCTTAAAACCCTTTGTTGAAGATGAACTACCTACTTTAATCGCGGGTAAACAGGCGATTTTGGCACATCCTTATGCCAATGAGCCGTTTACCCAAGTGTGGGACAATGTCTTGCCACATGTGCTAGTGATTGGGGCTGAAGGCGGCTGGATCGATTATGAAGTCGAATTGTTCAAAACCGCTGGCTGCCAAGTGGCGCATATTGGCAATCGCATCTTACGCACTGAGAATGCCGTGAGTGTGCTATGCGGTCATGCAATGTTAACCCGCCAATAAAATAGCCCATAAGAACAGCCCTACCTTGCCGTCAGATAACCTGCTATCGCCAAAGTTAAGCCGACGCGAGTCTGAAAAAATCATTACAACAACATAACAATTTTGTCTTGGGATTGATTTTGCATAAGGGTGTATGATATTTCCTGCTTCATGTCATAACGATAAAATTAAATAATATTGCATAACTAGATAAAATAACGAGATAAAAAGGAAAGCTGATGAAAGCGAGTGATATCTTAGATAACGCGACGTTTATGCCTTTTACTGATCCACCTTGTTCGAATGGTCCTTACGAATTTTTTGACCGCGAATACTTTATTATCACCTACCGCACAGATCCCGAAAAACTGCGCGCTATTGTACCTGAGCCACTCCAAATCACTGATGACGCGCTGGTGAGTTACGAGTTTATTCGCATGCCTAACAGCACAGGTTTTGGCAACTATACCGAATCGGGACAAGTGATTGAAGTGATTGATGCTGAAGGTCGTCATGCCAATTATACCCATTGTATGTTTTTAGATGACTTTGGACCCACCGCAGGCGGCCGTGAGCTGTGGGGTTTTCCAAAAAAAATGGCATCGCCTGTATTAACCGTCGACAACACCGACACCCTACTTGGCACCCTCGACTATGGTAGTGTGCGCGTAGCTACAGGCACTATGGCGTATAAATATGATGAGCTGGACAAAGCCACCGTCAAATCCAATATGGAAAAAACGCCCAATTATTTGTTAAAACTTATTCCCCATGTCGATGGCACGCCGCGGATTTGCGAGTTGGTGCGCTATTATTTGACCGATGTAGAAGTTAAAGCAGCCTATACAGGACCTGCTACCTTACAGTTATTTGACCATGTGATGGCACCCGTGTCAAAATTACCTGTGCTAGAAATCGTCAAAACCTCTCATATTATTGCTAATCTCACCCTTGCGTTGGGTGAAGTAGCGGTAGATTACATTGCTGATGCGCAAGCCCGTCCCGATAGTAACTTTCAATAATTAATTTTCAATAATTAAAACCGTCATAATAAAACCACTTTGTCATAAAAACTTAAGGAGAAAAATATGGCTACTCAACTCACTACCGATTTAACCGGTAAAGTCGCACTCGTCACTGGCTCTGCAAGTGGTATCGGCCGCGATATCGCAGAAACCTACGCCAAAGCAGGCGCTGCGGTAGGTATTGCAGATATCAACCCAGATGCGGCGCAAGCAACCGTGGATGCAATTAAATCCGCAGGCGGCAAAGCGGTTGCCATTGTAATGGATGTGACCAATGAAGATGCGGTAAATGCTGGCGTGGATAAACTGGTACAAGAATTTGGGGATATTGATATTTTAGTGTCCAATGCCGGTATCCAAATCATCAATCCAATCGACCAATTTAGCTACGCTGATTGGAAAAAAATGATTGCCATTCATCTAGACGGTGCTTTTTTGACTACCAAAGCGGCACTTAAATACATGTATCAGAATGACAAAGTAGGTACCGTTATTTATATGGGCTCAGTCCACTCGCATGAAGCATCAGCCCTAAAAGCGCCGTACGTCTCTGCCAAACACGCGCTATTAGGTCTAGCCCGTGTATTGGCTAAAGAAGGCGCCGCTCACAATGTGCGCTCATATGTGGTATGTCCGGGCTTTGTCAAAACCCCACTGGTTGAAAAACAAATCCCAGAACAAGCCAAAGAAAAAGGCATTTCTGAAGAAGAAGTGGTGAAAAACGTGATGCTGGGTCAAACCGTTGATGGTGAATTTACCACAACCGATGATATCGCTCAATTAACCTTATTTTTAACGGCTTTCCCAACCAATGCGATGACCGGTCAATCATTTATCGCAAGTCACGGCTGGTTTATGAAATAGCCGAATACTGGCTTATAAAACCAAACTACAAAAATAAACTACAAAACTGACTGATAAAAAAGGACTAGCTTGGCTAGTCCTTTTTATTTTTGCATTTGCAATCTATATAAATGGTTAATGCATAGATTACAGATCGTCAATGAACTTTCGACCATCACTCGCCACAGGTTCATGGTCAATTTTTTGAATCTCTGATTTTATAAGCTGTTCATTGTTATCAGCGATACATTGCATGATCATGGCAAGTTGTTGCTTGGTCGCATCTTGATATTTTTCTGCTAAGATTTGCCCGACGTGACCTGCAGTTTGGGCGGATTTTGGATTGGCAAGCCAGTGAGCCAGTTGCTGCGTTAATTCATCACTACCATTGGCTTGCGCCAATGCACCCGCTTGTTTTAACTGATCTACAATCAGTTGGCAAGATTGGGTATATTGCCCCATAATAATTGGCTTGCCGACAATGGCTGCTTCAATCGGATTATGCCCCCCGATATTAACCAAAGACCCACCGACAATGGCAATGTCTGAAAGAGCATACCACACGCCAAGTTCACCCATACTATCTGCCAAATAAACGCTCTCACTTTTGGCAGGTTCACCATCTTGACTACGACGAATTACCGGTAAATTTTTGGCATCAATCAATTTGGCAACATCATCAAACCGCTCGGGGTGACGTGGTACGATAATGAGTAGCGGATGACGGTTGGCATACTGGGCTTTCACGGTTAAAAAGCTGTCTAAAATTGCCAATTCTTCGCCTTCATGGGTGCTGGCTGCCAAAATCACGGCACGATCTGACAAGTGCCAACTTTGTTTTAACTTTTCGGCACGGCTTAGCATCAACGGGTTAGTTTTACTAGACCATTTAAGCGAGCTGGCAATGCGGATTTTGTCACTGGTAGCGCCCAATTGGCGAAAGCGTTTGGCAGAATCGCTGTCTTGGGCGATGATAAGGCTTAGATTCTCCATCATACTTTGGCTAAGTTTGGCAGCTTTTTGATACCCCTTAAAAGATTTTTCTGACAAGCGACCATTGACCAAAATCGTGGCAATTTGACGATTGTTCAGTTCAGCAAGCGTGGTGCCCCACAATTCAGTCTCGATAAATAACGCGGCGACGGGTTGAACATGCGCCAAAAATTTATCAATCACCGCTTTGCTATCGACAGGTACAAAACTATGGTACACCTTGCCGGCTGCTATTTCAGGCGCAAACAGCTGCTCGACGCGGTTATAGCCTGTATGGGTGGTATTGGTCACCCACAGGGCATAGCCTTGCGCGAGCAAATCTCTTAAAATCGGTTCGGCAGTATTGGTTTCACCGAGTGACACCGCATGACACCAAATTATCGGCTGGCGGGTGTGAATCTTTGGAAACACTTGACCAAAGCGTTGCTGCTTTTCATTAGGCAAGGTGGTTTTGCTCGCAAGTTTTAGTTGGTATAGTGGCTTTAACAGCGACATAGCGAGACGATAGTATAACGGTGTGGCTTGCATAACGACTCTTGAAACAACTTAATAAAAAATGCCGTCATTGTAAAAAACGAGGGCTAAAATAGCAATAAAAAAACCCTACTTTGTAAGTAGGGTTTTTGAACTTAGACGTTCGCAAAATTCAACACCAGCCATTAGGCTTGTTCTGTCCAGCGTTTTTGTGATTCTTTAATCACCGCTTTGGCTTCTTCAATGTCGCCCCAGCTTTCAACTTTGGTTGTGCCCGCTTTTTTCAAATCTTTATAGTGATTAAAATGGAACTCGATTTGCTTAATCAGTTGCTGTGGTAAATCTGCTAGGGTATTGATAGCGTTACCGTTGTTGCGGTCATCGGCAGGTACTACCACCACTTTATCATCTACTTCACCATCATCCACGAATTTCATCACGCCAATGACTTTGGCTTCGATAAAGATGCCTGTTGGTAGCGGGGTGTCAGTGATGATCAGTGCGTCTAATTCGTCGCCATCTTCATCAAGGGTTTGTGGGATAAAACCATAGTTGGTAGGTTTGGCAAATAATTGTGGCTCTACGCGGTCAAGTTGCATCACGCCAAGTTTACGGTTCCATTCGATTTTGTTGTTTGAGCCCGCTGGGATTTCGATAACCACGTTAATCACGCCGCCGTCAACGTCGCCCGCATCAAGAATTTGGTTAAAATCTGCCATGAGTTTTTCCTTTTTGTTAGTAAAGTTGTTTATAAAACTGCTTGTAAAAAAGTAGCCTAAAAGTGGGTTGATTATAGCAAAGTCTGTTGGCTTTCTCTATTTTTTCCCGCCGCAACTTCTAGGAGATTATGAATATGCATAGGCAAATTTGGAATTAAAAAATTGGTCGTTTAACATCCTGTGTCAATTTAAATCCACTTACTTTTCAATAAACTTGGCTTTGTCTTTAAACATACATTCGTCATACACTGGGCATTTGCCACATTCGGGACTTCTAGCTTTACAAGTATAGCGTCCATGCAAAATCAAATAATGGTGCGCGTCCAATATATAGTCCTGTGGTATGCGTGCGATGAGTTTATCTTCCACTTCTCGCACATTTTTACCCGTTGCCAAGCCTGTGCGATTGCCGACACGAAAAATATGGGTATCCACTGCCATGGTGGGCTGCCCAAAGGCAGTGTTAAGCACCACATTGGCAGTTTTTCGCCCTACCCCTGCTAGGCTTTCAAGCTCGTGGCGGGTTTGCGGTACTTCGCTAGCAAATTTATCCACCAAGTCTTGACAGCATTTCATCACATTTTTGGCTTTGCTATTATATAGCCCAATGGTTTTGATATAGCTTTTTAGCCCAGCTTCACCCAAATCCAACATTGCTTGCGGGGTATTGGCGACGGCATATAGTTTGCGGGTAGCCAGATTGACACTGACATCGGTGGCTTGTGCCGACAGTATGACCGCGATCAACAATTCAAAGTTGCTCTGATATTCCAGTTCCGTCTCTGGTTTTTCAATGGCTGCTGCTAATTTTTGGAAAAACGGCAACACGTTTTTATTGGGCATGCGCCGTGATGGCGGTGTCTCTGCAGTTTTGGGCACTTGGATTTTTGGCTTAATGTTGGCAACCATCATGCACTCTTTAGGTTATGGCAGTGTCGCAAGTTGCTGCTGCAAGGCTTGCACCAAGGCTTGTTTGTTGTCATCAGCGCGTACGGCAAGTTGTTTTTCTAATTTTTTGATTTGGGTGCGTAGTTTTGCCGCTTCAATGGCGTTTTTAGCCGCTGCTTCATCGATATCCACTTTGATATCATTGAGTTTGGCTTGTACCATACTGACCACAGGTTTGGCATTGGTGTTGTCATTGACTTGGCGTTCGATACGGTCAAGGTGGGCGTAATAGCGCGCGCGTAAGCCGTCTTGCTCGGTTTGCCTTGTCGCGTCATCCAGCAACCGTGTGAAGGGCACCAGCTCGATGCAGTCCACTGGACAGGGCGGCAAACACAGCTCACAACCTGTGCATAGGTCGGTAAAAATGGTGTGCATACGTTTGCCTGAGCCAATAATGGCATCGACAGGACACGCAGGGATACATTTGGTACAGCCAATGCAATCTTCTTCTCGAATGATGGCTCGCATTTCCATCGGACGATTGGTAGCGGGATCGGTTTGCCACTTTGAGGCTTCAGCCGTCAGTGGGATACGCCCAAGCAATTTGCCGATTTGGTCGGTGACTGATTGCCCACCGGGCACGCATTGGTTATGCGACTCACCCAGTGTGACAATGGCGGTGGCATACGGCAGACAGCCTTCAGGATGACCGCATAGCCCGCATTGGGTTTGTGGCAGGACTTGGTCGATTTGTTGTATTAATCGTTGATGCTCGATACTTAGGCTATTTAAGTTTAAATTATTAAATAGATTGGGTACCTTGAAAACAGGTTGGCTATCAGACATGGCTCAATTTTTATTCACTATAATCATCAGTGTATATTTTACCATAGCTCATACCTATTTCGCCTATAACCTATCAAGACAAATCATCAAGAAAAATCATCAAGAAAAACTACTGAATCAATCTATTTAAGATTGGTAATGCTGTTTGACCCATTCGATCAGTTGGTAAGCAATCGTGCCTTTTGGCGGGATGATAGGGCCGTTTTCATCTAAGCTATCTATATCAAAAAACTGGGCATCCATCAGCTCATTGTTATCTATACTGATATCGCCACTTTGGTACTCTGCAATAAACCCTACCATTAAATTGCTGGGAAAAGGCCACGGTTGGCTGCCAAAATAGCGCAAATTGCTGACAGATAACCCCACCTCTTCCATCACTTCACGATGCACGCATTGCTCTAAGCTCTCACCGACTTCCACAAAACCTGCCAGCACGGTATACATTTTGCTATCTGTCGCCCGTAGATGATGCGCCAACAAAATCTGTGGTTTGTCCATGGTGGTTTTGATGATGGCGGTGATCATACAAGGCTGCACTCGGGGATACTGGTGATAATGGCAGCTGGGGCAAACGGTGGCATTTTCAATGGGGTGTAACTCCGTGGGCGTACCACAGCGGCTACAAAATTGATGATCTTGACGAAAGCGTAACAACTGCATGGCTTTGGCTAATTGGCTGGTTTGTAGGGCGTCAAGGCTGCCAATCAGATGCCGAAAGCGCAGAAACTCAATCTGTCCTGTACTCTCTTCTGGCGATTGTGACAAGTCGATATCTTGATGGGCAATGGCATAAATACTGTTGCCTGCCTCATCGGTGTTCACTTTAACGGCCTGAGCGGGCACGTCCTCACAACAATAAAAAAAAGGAAGTCCGCCTACACAAGCGAACTTATCGTTATCACAAATAAGCAAATAATGGTGTAATGCGGTCATATTGGTTACCAAATCACCCTAAGCCACAAGCATGTGTTGTAAGCTGCGATAGCCGACATACATTGCATGGTTGCCTGCGGGTTTGTTCGTTTCAAGACTTTCTAGATAATAATCTGCTGACATCACAATATCGGCAATTTTAGCAAGCTCATGCTCTGACAACTCGCGACCCTGTTGCTCAGTTAAGTTTTGTAGCACTGTGGCACCGCGTTTGAGCAGTTGGCTTTGTCGAGGTAAGTTTAAAAATAAGCAAGCACCCGAGATAGTGCGCATGATATCAGGCACAGGCTTGATATGTAGAATATCTTTGTCGGTGTCATTTAGATAATCATTGAGCGCAGTTTCAATGGTGGCAATGGCGGTACGGCTTTCTTGGACGAGCGTGTTATGAGCCGTTTCGATTTGATGTAGCGAAATAGTCTGGTTGTACACGGGCAATGTTACCGCACCCGGGGTATGTGATTTTGCCAGGTTAATTGCCGCATTTTCCGCCATCATTAAAGTGCCAAGCAATTCATCAAAATCATCAGGCGTTGGCTGCGTCCAAGTTTTTACTTTGCCAATTTGTTGAGTCAGCGCTGCACTCACCTCATTTAAATTTAAGGTTCTAAACACGCTACTTAAATCATGCAAACGCTGCGCCATACTATCAATCTCATCTGGACTTGAATTGAGATTAACTTGGCGGGCATAACTGTCACTGGCAGATTTTATCAAATCAATTTCTTGCTGGATGAGCTGGTTAAGCGTACTGGTCACTTCACGGTCTGGTCCAAATAAGAAGCGGCGCATGGTTTTTAACTGGGTTTCATCTAAAGTATTGGCCGAGAATTTGTGCTGAACTTGCAAGGCAAGCTGGCTATCTCTTGAACTGGCAAATTGCACCAAATCAGCAAAACGAGAATCATTGACAGGTAGATAATCATTAAATTGTTGTTCAACAAAAATAAGCGCCCGCTTTTGCAGGTTACTAAGCGGTAACACCCCTGCCAAATCTGATACAGCCGCATCAGCGGCATGCCAAAACAAACTGTCGGTACGTTTTGAAACCATTTCACACGCCGCTTGCATGGCTTTGAGTTTTTCTAGCTCTTTTGGCGATAATTGATTGCTCTGTGCAGTGAGTGCCACGCTCAGACCTGCGCGATAAGCTTCCACCAGTTTTTTTGGGTTAATGCCGAGTGATTTTAACGGTTGGTAATTTTGTTCTGGATTGGCAATGACGATACTGCTGTTTTTGTTGGCAGTTAAGTCTGATAGCTGCAGCACTGGCTGATTCAAATCGCTGTGAAGTTGATTGATAATCGGCAACAACAACGAAGGTTCAATGGTCTCTTTAAGTAATACAAACTCGATATAACGCGCCAACGTCATGATACCTTCTGACACATCCATCATCATGTCATTGCCAGCTTTGTCACGGTTGGGTTGGTCGCGCTCGTCATAGAGTTTTTGCAGTCCTGCCGATAGACTATTGGCAAGTTCATAGCCTTCCTCTAATTGAATCAACCGCAATACTTTTGCCAGTTGCGCCAAGGTATCCACGGAATCAAGTAGCAAAGGCGCTTGACTACTGTCGTCATTAAACTCACTTAAATGCATCTCGGCATCGTGTAGCGTCACGGCAATCTCAGGTCTTAATAAATGCAATGAAGGCAAATCAAAATTGGTGGCCGTTAGTTTTTGTGAGTTAGGACTTGGCAGACTCATGTTTTTTTATCCAAAATGACTTTAAGTTGATAAAGGTAAAATGACAGCTACGCTTATTGCTGATTATTGTAAGACGTCCCTATGCCAGTGTCTATGTCAAAGTGTTAACACCCGCACAATAATTACACTCTATCATGAAATTTTGCCCATCAAAGAAATGCCTTTACAAAATTTAATGAGGCATTGTTTATTGTTAAACACTCGCCCAGTTTTCAGCCAGCTGCGGGTTGTTCTCTTTTAAGGCGTTAAGCCATTCAAGATGCGCCTGCTCAGCCTCGCTACTTGCCAAAAAGCGCTTGATAGTCGTGCTAAAACGCTGATGCTCAGTTGCGCCGCCGACACCGCCGCCGACCTCATCATCGATGGCTAACGCAACCTGTCCGCCAGTCATCGCCAGATACACTTCCGCTAAAATCTCGGCATCGAGTAACGCCCCGTGGAAGGTACGGTCTTGTTTACCGACATTAAGACGTTTTACCAGCGCGTCCAAGGTATTACGCTGCCCTGCGAACATGCGTTTGGCGATGGCAAGGCTGTCTGTCACAGTGACGGTTTGGTTGATATCGGGCAAGCCAAGTCGCGCAAACTCAGCTTGCAAAAAGCTCATGTCAAACCCCGCGTTATGCGCGATGAGTTCTGCGCCTTGCAAAAAATCATAAATCGCTTCACCGACTTGCTCAAACACGGGCATATCATTTAAAAACACATTGTGAATGCCATGAACGCGAATGACTTCCTCACCCATCTCAATTTTGGGGTTGATATAGACATGCAGTTTTTCACCGGTAAAACGTCGATTAATCATCTCAACGATACCGACCTCAATGATACGGTCACCATTTTGCGCTTCAAACCCTGTGGTCTCAGTATCGAGAATCAGCTGGCGATTGGCAGTCCCTTTGTGTTTGGCGATGGGCAATAAAGGTATAAAAGTCGGGTTGGGCTGACTGGTAATACCGTTAAACACGGGACGCTGGGCAATCAAGCTGTCATCTTGCGCGACAAATTGCCCTTGTGGGTTGGTGAACACCGCAAAATGTGGGTTAGCACTTGTTGGTAAGTCAGTTGCCTGCCCCCCTAACGATGACTGAGTTGATACATCGACACTTTGAGTATGGCTAGCTTGAGTATGGCGGGTTTGAGCCTTGCTTGTTTGGATAGTGCTTGTTTGAATAGTGCTTGGGGCTGGCTCACCGTCAAGTGCCTGCAAAAAGATATCACCCATCATCTCACTGTCGGCAAACGCCATATCTTGCGCGTCATCAAAAGACGTATCGCTAAAATCGCGGGTTAACGCTGAGTGAGTGGGGACTGGGTTGTTATCGGTTGACATTGGGTTCATGGGCGGGTCTTTTTTTTTATCATCAAAATCAGGGTTTTTATCACCAAAATCCGATTTTACATCGTTAAAATCAGTGGTGAGATTGGGTGGATTTTTAATTACTTTGTTAAAGCTTTTGGGCAGTTGGTCTATGCCTTGGTTTGCAAGCTTATCGGCATATTCATTGCCATCATGACCGGCGTGTCCTTTGACCCATTGCCAGTCAATTTGTCGCTGCTTACACAGCTTATCAAGTCGCTGCCATAATTCCACATTTTTGACATTTTTCCAATTTTTCTTTTTCCACCCTGCCAGCCATTCGCTGATACCTTTGATGACATAGCTAGAGTCTGACCAGATTTGAATCGGTAACGTTTTTGGGCTGTTTTCCAGTGCCGCAATCGCACCCATCAGCTCCATGCGGTTGTTGGTGGTATGGGCCTCACCCCCGCAAATATCAATTTGCTCACCCGTCGGTAAAATCACCACAGCGCCAAAGCCCCCCTTACCAGGATTGCCACGGCAGGCGCCATCAGTATAGGCAAGGGTTCGACCCACAAGGGGCGTTAAGGCATGATTTGACATAGATAACAACCCATATGAAACAGCAAAACAATCAAAAAACAGCCCTCAGTATAAGAAAAAAAAGCACAAAAAGCCATGCTAAAACGTCTATAATAACCGCTTATCGTTGCTATCTGCAGGTTTAAAGGACGTCTATGCAAAACAAATCTCGTGCACTCGTGTCACCTGTGTTGACCAAGGTGGGTATGGCTATGGTCTGTGCGCTAAGCCTAAATTTGGCGGCTTGTAACAAGCCCCAATCCCCTGCAACCACTAGCAGCGATGGCGCAAAACCGTCGCCAGCGTTATCACAACCTGCCGCTAGCGATGATGTGTTTGTGGGCTGTTACACAGTCAGCCATACGGAACCTGCGCAAATCAAAATCATCAAAAATGGTGACAACTATGCCATGCAAATGCGCGAGTTTAACGACCCCAGCAAAAACTGGGACAAGCCTGAAGCCATGCAAGTCATCGCAACAGACAGCCCAGATATACAAAAATACTTTGACATCAAAGCCGATGAACATCAATACTTAGAAAAAGTCATCGCCCGTCCCGACCGCGTGTTTGTGCTTGCCAAAATCACCGATAGTTTTGCAAGCCTAAACCCGCAATTTGACAGCCCGTATCTGGGTTATATCTACAAAGGTAGCAATACGGTCTATAAAGTGGCATGCGAGCAAACCACCAAACTTTAATTACCTAAGTTGTTGCTTGATTTGATGAGCTCGACTTGATGAGCTTGGTTTGCTGCTTGATTTGATGCTTGAATTAATACATTCCATCCAAATTTTAACCCCAAACGATTGATAGAGAATAAGCGATGAATTTTTTTGCATGGTTAGTGCTGGGCTTGGTGGCATACACTAGTGGCTTTAGTATCCGTCATTTTCGATACAAAGGCACAACCCTCCCAAATAATAAAAAATGGCAATACGTGGCTATTTTTTTTGTGCTCGCGCTCGTGGTCTTTGCGCTATTGAATGTATATGTTATGCATAAAGCTGCGCTTGATATGATGTTTGTGTTGGTATCGAGTTTGGTGGCGACAGGGGTTTTTTATTATGGTATTTCGGCAGATACCAACAACAAGATGAATATACCTGATTAAACATACCCGATTAGTTGAACCATGATTTTTGTAAGTCGATGAATTTGTTTGGATAATAAAATGTCTCAAAAAATGGCGAATACTCACGCCCACATGACTGCCACCCACTTGGCTGGCTTGACGCGGCGCCGACTGCTAAAGACAGGCATAGCGCTATCGGCAGCGACGGTAACGGGTGCAAAAGCAGATTTGACAATAGGCGGGCAAGTGATTAGCCAACCTTCACAGCGGTATGGGTCAAACAATGACCCTAATAACATGGCTTTTGGCGAGCCAAGCGCTATGCCCAATGGCAATACGCCCATGGAAACATTGCCCATCAATCCCCAATGGCCCCAATGGCCCCAATGGGACTTTGCGACCATCAAAGCCAATTGTGAAGCCCTCAAAGGTCGCGGTGTCCACCTCCATTTGGTAGCGCCATCGGGATTTGGTAGTGATGAACAGCGTAACTTACTGGCGATTCACCGACTCACCCAAGCGGGATTTTATATCGACAATCCAGAAGTGATTAGCCGACGTTATTTGCGCTTTGCAGGTTCAGACAGTGAGCGCTTGGACGATATTACCGCGTTACTCAATCAACCTTTACACCAATTGCCCAAGGTATTACTCGGCGTGCGTGGCGGCTATGGTGCAATGCGTTTGCTCAACAAACTAAGTGATCAGCAGTGGCGAATGCTGACGCAAAAACTCAAAGAGCGTGGCACACTACTGATGGGTTTTAGTGATTTTACTGCCTTGCAGCTTGCCATGTACGCCAAAGGTCATCTCCCCTATGTGGCAGGGGCAATGCTCAGTAGTGACTTTGGCAAAACAGAGGTGAATACCGATACCATCCAAAGTTTTATCAATCTTTGTACCCAAAACCAGCTACGTATCCAAGTGCCAGAAGCTCAGCTTTATCGTGACACTGCGCGTCCTTTGGCTAAGCCGATAAAAGGCACCTTATGGGGCGGTAATCTTAGCGTGTTATCTGCAATGGTGGGCACGCCGTATATGCCAACTGTTGACAATGGGATTTTATTTTTGGAAGATACCGGTGAGCAGCCTTACCGTATCGAGCGTATGTTACAAACCTTGGTGTTATCAGGTATTGTGGCAAAACAGCAGGCAATTGTGTTGGGCAAATTTAATTTTAGCGGCATCAGTGATGCTTACAATGGTGATTACACTTTTGATACCGTCATCCGTACCATCCAACAAACCACAGGGCGACCCATCTACACAGATTTCCCCTTTGGGCATGTGGCAAGACGCATTAATTTTCCGCTCGGTGTGCCTGTGACACTTGACAATGTGGGTAGTGGTTATCAAGCGACATTCAACCAGTTTTATCATCTTAAAACCGATGCAAACTTTGGCAATTTAGATTTACGCCAATTGTTGGTCTAGGGTATAGCGGTGTCTTATGTATGTTAGTTAAAACCTGTTTGTATGCTACCCAAACAGGTTTATTTAACACATATTCTTTGACTGTCCAATCGCGCTAGAAAATCCGATTGTTATCATGCGTTTTGGCAAATTTGGCGATATTGGCTTCGATATTTTTAGCGATATTGAGATAATAGTCGGCAAATTCATCGCCTGCGCCTTGATTGGCAATGACGGACGGCTCGCCCTTATCGGCTTGCTCGCGGATGCCTTTTGCCAGTGGTAATTGCCCCAGTAGTGGCACTTGATACTGTGCTGCCATTTTATCACCGCCGCCTTCGCCAAAAATCGCTTCGGTATGACCACAGCTACTACAAGTATGCAGCGCCATATTCTCTACCACGCCCAGCACAGGGATATGGGTTTTGCGGAACATCTCAATGCCTTTTTGCGCATCCAGTAAGGCAATATGTTGGGGGGTGGTCACAATCACCGCACCGGTCACAGGAATACGTTGGGCGAGCGTCAACTGAATATCCCCCGTCCCAGGTGGCATATCAATCACCAAATAATCCAGATTTGGCCAGTTGGTTTGATTGTAAAGCTGCATCAGTGCGCCTGTGGCTTTGGCACCGCGCCAAGCAATCGGGGTAGTGTCATCGCTCAACAAGCTACCGATAGATAGCATCGGCATACCTTGCGCTGCAATCGGTACAAATTGCTCATGCTCCAGCTGCGGCTGCTGACCTGCCACGCCAAGCATACTTGGAATACTGGGGCCGTAGATATCGGCATCCAGCACGCCCACGCGTTTGCCCAATTTTTGCAGCGCCAAGGCGATATTCACTGTCGTCGTCGATTTACCAACGCCGCCTTTGCCCGAAGCCACCACAATAATATGCTCGATACGTGGATGCGGTGTTAATTCAGCTTGGGTGGTGGCTTTTTTGGCAATCGCAGGTTCAGGGGTTTCTGTGACTAATTTGTCACTTTGTGGCGCGGTCTGAGTGACAGGTGGCATGGCATTGGTGGTTTTAGGTAGGGTTGAGCCACTGCCTTTGGTCGTAGGTTTTGGCGCAGTAGTGCTGTCAAACAAGGTAATATTCATATTCACTTCACTGACCCCATGGATATGCAGCTTTTGGCTCAAATCATGATGGATTTGTTCAGGATTGCAGTCATCGGGCAAGCGCAAATCCAATGTCAGACTATTACCTTGCTGTTTAGCCCCTTTGACATAGTGGCGAATTGGCTGGTTATTGACATGATATTCATCAAATAACTGATTAAGCGTGGACTCATCCACTGTAGCCACGGTTTTTGGTTTGATAAAGTTGAACATGATAGTTGCTTACCCCAATGTTGTTATTTTAACGATTTTAACCACTGTTAAGTGGGGTTTATTGCCAATTTTCACAGAGACAGATTGAACATATCTGTGTGAAAAGTAATTTTTCTTGTTTGATTGATGCCCATTGGTTGGGAAATGATGCGATTTAAGCTATCATACAGCAATAATGACATTTTTTTAAACAAATCAATAACAGGTGTATTGTGAGAAAAATTTTAGTTACTAGCGCCCTACCCTATGCCAATGGTCCGATTCATTTGGGGCATTTGGTTGAGTACATCCAGACCGATATTTGGGTACGCGCCATGAAATCACTGGGTCATCAAGCGACCTATGTGTGTGCCGATGATGCCCATGGCACAGCGATTATGCTCAAAGCAGAAGCCAACGGTGTCACCCCTGAAGAGCAAATTGCCGATGTCAAAGCCTCCCATGAAAAAGATTTTGCGGGATTTTTGGTTGATTTTGACAACTACTACTCAACCCATAGCCCAGAAAATGAGCATTACTCTCAGCTGATTTATAATCGCTTGTATGAAAACGGTCATATCTCGCACAAAGCAGTTGAACAGCTGTATGACCCAGAAAAAGGCTTGTTTTTGGCAGACCGTTTTGTCAAAGGCGAATGCCCAAAATGCGGCGCAAAAGACCAATACGGCGACAACTGCGAAGTCTGCGGCACGACCTACAATGCCACCGAACTCAAAAATCCCTACTCAACGCTTTCAGGTGCAACGCCTGTTTTGAAATCATCCATCCATTACTTCTTTAACCTGCCAAACTTTAGCGAATTTTTGCAAAATTGGACGCGTAAAGAAGGTCGCCTGCAGACCTCTATCGCCAACAAATTACAAGAATGGTTTGATGCAGGTCTTGCCAGCTGGGATATCAGCCGCGATGCGCCGTATTTTGGCTTTAAAATCCCAAACACCCCAGCCAGTGAACCAGACAAGTATTTTTATGTGTGGCTCGATGCACCCGTCGGTTATATGGCAAGTTTCAAAAACTTGTGTGACCAAGAAGGTGCGCAGTTAGGCTTAAATTTTGATGACTATTGGTCAAAAGAAAATCATAACAACACCGAAGTTTATCATTTCATCGGTAAAGATATTGTGTATTTCCACGCCCTGTTTTGGCCAGCGATGCTTGAAGGCGCAGGATTTAGAACCCCAACTGCCATCAACGCGCATGGCTTTTTGACTGTCAATGGCGAGAAAATGAGTAAATCTCGCGGCACCTTTATCAAAGCCGATACTTACTTACAAAACCTTGACCCTGAATACTTGCGTTACTACTTTGCTAGCAAATTATCAGCCAGTGTCGAAGATATCAATCTGGATCTTGAAGACTTTATGCAAAAAGTCAATTCAGACTTGGTGGGTAAAGTCGTCAATATCGCTAGCCGCTGCGCAGGATTTATCCATAAAAATCATGGTAGTAAACTGGCACTGACAATCAGCGAACCTGCTTTGGTGCAACAAATCATTGATGCGGGCGAAGATATCGCTGCCGCTTATGAAGCGCGCGAATTTAGCAAAGCCATGCGTCTGATTATGGCGTGTGCAGACAAAGCCAATGAGTACATCGATGACAAAAAACCGTGGGCTCTTAACAAAGTCGAAGGTCAACAAGCCGAAGTACAAGCGGTGTGTACCGTCGCGCTTAATATCTTCCGTCAATTGGTGGTTTATCTTGCCCCTGTATTGCCATTGATGTGTGAGAAAGCACGAATTTTTCTCAATGTTAACAGCCTAGATTTTGATAGCCGTCATGCGTTATTGGTCGGGCATACCATCAACGCCTTTACCCCATTGATGCAGCGTGTTGACAAAGATAAAGTTGCTGCGATGGTGGACGCTTCAAAAGAAGATTTAAACAAACAGCCTGCTATCGCCAATCAAGCCTCAACTGGACAATCTGCCGCTAGCGAGCAATCCACTGGCGATATAGCATTGATTGGTATCGATGACTTCGCCAAAGTCACAATGACCGTAGCAAAAGTACTAGCCTGCAATAACGTGGAAGGTGCAGATAAATTGCTGCAATTTACCCTAGATGTGGGTGAGACAGATGCGCAGGGCAATGTGAAAACGCGCAATGTGTTTAGCGGTATCGCCAAATTCTATAACCCTGAACAATTGGTGGGCAAAACCGTGGTCTGCGTCACCAACCTTGCGCCACGAAAAATGAAGTTTGGTATTTCTGAAGGTATGATTTTATCGGCTGAAAAAGCGGGTCAATTGACCGTGGTTACGCTAGATGACCATATCCCTGCGGGTGCGACCCTTGCTTAATGGGCTTAACTGGCTTAACTGTGATTGATTGCGATGAGCTGAAACATTTTGACACATTCTTAATCATTTTTTTGATCACAACAAAAAACCGCTGATAATTACCAGCGGTTTTTTTATTAAGCTATCCTAAATATCAAAAAATCGATAATGTAGCCCGATTAACGGTCGCTTTTGCTAACGCTAATGCGAACGGGTATAGATTTTCGATTGGCTCTAACCGGATTAGCTGACTTATTGTATTGGCAATAATGGGGTGCTTCAGCCGAAGGTAGAATAGCACCAACTACTAATACGCCTGCCATCAAGTTTGATGAGTTCATATAGCCTCCTTGTTGAGTTAGTGTACGATGATTCCATCTATGAATCATTTACCTTTACTAAGCACAGACATGTTTAACTTAATCAACGCTGCAACGAATCGTTTAAAAAAGATAAATAATGCTGCGAGTAGAAGTTGTATTCTAAAAGATATCGAAAGATTTTCATACCATTTTATTATGACAATTTCATGAAATATTAAATAATATTTATACTTTATGTTTCAATTAAGGACTTTATGTAATTAAACCTACTCATATAGTGGTATTCATAAAAGGTTTTGTTAATAAGCTACTGTTTATCAAAGAGCTTATAAAATCTTCTAATCCATAAAAATTTAGCCATAGTCGCAAACTTTTATTTATGTTATAGCAAACTAGTACGTTGAAATGATATACTCTGCTTACAAAACAATTTTGATGATTGGGGAATACTATGTTGTCATTCACACACGGTCAATTGTCCGCTATCTGCGCCATTATTGGATTATCTTTAGCCGCCTGCTCACCTCAGAAACCACCCGCGCAAGCTGCAGACACGTCTAGCAAACCCTCAGCCACTGCCAGCCAAAAACCCAATAAAACCATCGCCATTTCTGCGATTGTGGCACACCCATCGCTCGACGCCATTCGCCAAGGTATTATTGATGAATTGGCTGCTGAAGGGTATATCAAAGGGCAAAATCTAACCGTAAATTTTCAGTCAGCACAAGGCAATACGGCAACGGCAGGACAAATCTCCAAGCAATTTGTCGCTGATAAACCTGATGCTATCGTGGCAATCTCCACCCCTACTGCCCAGTCGTTGGCTGCCGCTAGCAAAGAGATACCGATTGTTTATACAGCTGTGTCGGATCCTGTGGCTGCCAAGCTTATTACTCAACAAAACACCCCGACTCAGCCCAACATCACAGGTTTATCCAGCCAATTACCGCTAGCACCGCAGCTCGACTTTATGCAAAAAATCATGCCGTCAGCTAAATCCATTGGCTATGTGTTTAGCGCAGGTGAAATGAATTCGGTGGCGCTGCGAGATAAACTCAGCATTGCGCTACCAAAGCGTGGCATGAACTTAGTGGATATCCCAGCCAACCGTCCCACTGATATTGCCATGGCAACTAACAGTCTTGGCGGCAAAGCCCAGTTGATTTATACCTCAATGGACAATAATGTGGCGTCGGCATTTGAATCAATGGTGCAATCAGCCAATGCGCTAAAACTTCCCATCATCGCCTCCGATGAGTTTAGCGTCCGCCGCGGCGCTACGGCAGCACTCGGTGTCAATGATTATGACTTTGGGCGTACCACAGGCAAAATGGTAGGCAAAATTTTGGATGGTACACCTGTCACTCAAGTTAAACCCGAAGTGATGAACCAATTAACTTTATACGTGAGCCCAAAACACGCCCAAGCACAAGGCGTAACACTAAATCCTGAACTACTAAAAGGTGCCATTAACGTTGATACCACACCCGAGCGAAAAATTGACAAATAATCGCTATGATTAAATAAGAAAAAACCCGCCTAATTAAATAGACGGGTTGTTCAAGCTGGGCAGTGAAATGATGCGCTACTTAAAGCACATTTAAAAATTTAAAGCACATTTAAAATAACACGTGTCGCTTCAATGACATCAATTACACGGTTGTCAACACGTAGGCGCACTTCACCTGGACGCGGGCGACTGATAACTTTTGCCTGGCGATAAGCATTGTTATTTAACACATAGACATTACGGTCATTATATCGCTTGACTGTGTAATAACGATTGTCTAGTTTTTTTGCCCAGCCTGGTGGTACCGCTTTACCATGTGCAACATTTTTTTGCAGACCTGGGGGCAATTGGCGATACTGCTCGTGGGTTAGGTAGCGACCCGTACGACTATCGTAGTATCGATTGTCGCCTCTGTCGCGGTCTCTATCATGGTTCGTGTTGTAGCGTTGGTTTTCTTTGCGGTCATCTTTATAGTGTTTTTGTTGCTGTTTCCAGTTTTTTTCTTGTTTATATTGAGCTTTACCATGACCGGGGTCTGCCAAAACAACGGGTGAAGCCACGAACGAGCCCGCTAAAAGTAAGCTAGTTAATAATGTCGATTTTTTCATTGTCATACACCTTTATCTGTACCTTGTATAAGTAATTTTGTATGAAGCTATATTATTATGAAATTAAAATGTAACTTAATATGACAATGCTGTGGTAATTTTCTTTCTACTTAAAAACAATGCGCTATGACTTATTAGTTAGCTGATGACTTAGCGAATTATTATTAAAAAATGATACATTAGCGAAATGAGGCAAATTGTTATGTTATAGCAATTTATCAGAAAACACCTTTTAACCAGTAACCTAAAGCTTTAATCATAGTTGGCAAACTTGCCTGATACATATATAACGCTATGCGACTGCAAAATTAGCTGATAAAATGTAAATAATGTTTAACAATGCTGTATGATATTGTTATTGAAGTGTAAGATTTTCCTTTTTTAAGATTTACCTTTTTAATTGTTACCCTATGGATGGATTTTTGGAGTGATATATGTTGAACGCTACATTTGGTGTTTCTCGTTTGACCAAAGCAATGATGCTAGGTGGAATTTGTATGGCAAGCCTGATGGGTTGTAGCCAATCTAACAATAAAACAGCTGATGCCAATACTGCAAGCACAGCAAGTGCAACGACAGCTGCGTCAGGCGATACCAAATCTGTTGCTATCACGGCAATCGTTGAGCACCCAGCATTAGATGCCGTTCGTCAAGGTGTGATTGAAGAGCTTGGCAACGAAGGCTTTAAAGAAGGTCAAAACCTAAAAGTAAATTTCCAATCAGCCCAAGGCAATACGGCGACTGCCGGTCAGATTGCCAAACAATTTGCCGCGGATAAACCCGATGCCATCGTTGCCATTTCCACCCCATCGGCGCAATCCGTCATTGCAGCGACCAACTCAATTCCTGTCATTTTCTCTGCAGTTACCGACCCGGTCCAAGCGAAACTGATAAAATCTTGGGAAGCCTCTGGCACCAACGTGACAGGCGCATCAGACATGTTGCCACTTGAGCCACAGATTGAGCTGATGAAAAAAGTGGTACCAAATCTCAAATCCGTCGGCTATGTATACAGCCCAGGGGAAGTCAACTCAACTGTGGTACTCAAAGCGCTTGAAGCAAAATTTAAACCGATGGGCATTAGCATCGTTGCAGCACCTGCACAGCGCACTACCGATATTCCCCAAGCGGCTCGTGGTCTACAAGGTAAAGTTCAGCTCATCTATACCTCACTTGACAACAACGTGGTATCCGCCTATGAGTCGCTTTACCAAGCAGCTAAAGAAATCAAAGTGCCCCTAGTGGCGTCTGATACTGACTCCGTTGCCCGTGGTGCAGTCGCGGCGATGGGTATCAACTACAAAGACTTGGGCATCGAAACAGGTAAAATCGTTGGACGCGTCCTAAAAGGCGAAAAACCAGGTACCATCAAGCCTATCACGATGAATAAGCTTGACTTATACCTTAGCCCAAAACACGCGCAAGAAGTTGGCATTACCCTGCCACAAGATTTAATTAGTCAGGCAGCCCAAGTAGAGCCTGCGCCAAAAGCTAAACAATAAATCATTGGTTAATGTTAGCTGTTTTAATGTGATTGCAAATTTAATTGCCCAGTGGCAACTAAAGTTTCAAAGCGCGTATTTGTACTTTAGTCGCATTACGCTTAATGCCACTTGGTTTACCTTAACACCTGACTGCTTGTTGAATTAACAAGCGGTCTTTACTTTTTTGTGTGAACAGTTATGTCGTTACTTGCTTTATTTGGTGCCCTAGAAAGTGGTCTAATCTATGCGTTAGTGGCTTTGGGCGTATACATTTCATTTCGGGTGTTAGATTTTCCAGATTTGACCGCGGATGGTAGTTTTCCCTTAGGCGGTGCTGTCGCAGGCGTGGCAATCATCGCGGATGTCAACCCTTGGCTGGCTTGTATCTTTGGTATGCTTGCTGGTGGTGTTGCAGGTTTGGTAACGGCTTGGCTACATGTCAAACTTGGTATTTTACAGCTGCTCTCAAGTATTTTGGTGATGGTCGCGCTGTATGCGGTCAATTTGCGTATTATGCAAGCGCCAAACTTGGCATTGCTCGGTGAACCAACCATATTTGGCGAACTGGTGACCGATAGTAACGGCTATTGGATGCGCTGTGTGGTGATTGGTGGTGTGGTGATTGCTGCCAAGTTTTTCTTGGATTGGTTCTTTAGCACTGAGGTGGGCTTGGCGATGCGAGCAACTGGCTCTAACCTTAGAATGTCACAAGCACAGGGGATTGCTACCTCTCGAAGTATCTTGCTTGGGATGGCGATTTCTAACGGGCTGATTGCGCTTGCTGGTGCAATTTTTGTGCAAACCCAAGGCGGTGCTGATATTTCCATTGGTGTGGGCACCATTGTGATTGGTCTTGCTGCCGTTATCATTGGTGAAACCATCATGCCTGCCAAAAAAATGCGGTGGATTACCCTATCTGCTATTGTCGGGGCGATTCTTTATAAATTCTTTATCCAAATTGCGTTGTCAAATGATACCTTACGTGCGATTGGTTTTGGTCCTCAAGATGTTAACTTAGTCACCGCACTGCTGGTGGTGATTGCTTTAATCCTACCAAAAATCAAATCAAAAATTTTAAGCAATCGCCATAAGCATGCCGCTTAACTTGGTATCAAAGAGTTGATTTTAATTTTGGCACTTAACAACTTATAAAGTAAAGTAAAAGGACAATGCCTTATGATGAACGCAGACAACCTACGATTGACCTTCAATCCTGGTACGCCGATTGAAAACCCTGCCTTACGTGGTATCAGCCTGCGTATTGAAGCAGGTGAATTTGTCACGGTCATTGGTACCAACGGCGCAGGTAAGTCGACGTTTTTAAATGCCGTCGCTGGCACGATTCGGGTCGATAGCGGCAAAATTACCTTAAACAATATTGACGTGACCAAAAAATCTGCCCACCAACGGGCACACTGGGTAGCACGCGTTTTTCAAGACCCAATGGCAGGTACTTGTGAAGCCTTAACCATTGAAGAAAACATGGCACTTGCTTACAAGCGCGGCGAATCGCGTTTTTTAAAAGGCGCATTGAATCACAAAAACCGTGAAATTTTCCGTGAAAAACTGGCGATTTTAAAATTAGGGTTAGAGAATCGGCTTACTGACCGTATGGGTTTATTATCAGGCGGGCAACGCCAAGCGGTTAGCCTATTAATGGCATCGCTGCAGCCGTCAAAAATTTTACTACTCGATGAACACACGGCCGCCCTTGACCCAAAAACCGCCGCTTTCGTCTTGGAACTGACCGATAAAATCGTCCAAGAAAACAATCTCAACACCATGATGGTCACTCACTCCATGCAGCAAGCGCTCAATCATGGCACCCGCACCGTGATGCTCCACCAAGGACAAGTGGTATTAGACGTATCAGGCGATGAACGCAAAGGCATGACTGTCCATGATTTACTCAATATGTTTGAACGCACCCGCGGCGAAGTGGTAGAAGATGACAGCTTAATTTTGAGCTAATTAGCTTTGCGCAATTAAATACGATGGGTTAAATGCGCGCTAACGCTTAACAAGATGAAGATGGATAACATAAGTTATCCATTTTTTTACACACAGTGATAGATTAATTCTTCATAATAACAGTTGATAAGTAAGCAGTGACAATACTGCTATTTTCTCTAAATGTTAATTATAAAAAACACTATACTTTGAGGTCATTATGTTTGATTTAAAATCACTTGTTACGAAAGCTGTCGAAGACAAAACGTTAAATGTCAATGAATACATCTTTATGCCAGAGCGCGTGGATATGATGGTAAAAGATGGACGGCTAAGCTGTGTACTAAACACCAATGGTAAAGTCGATTTTATTTACCATAAAAGCGGTATCACCGAAGTGCGTTCAGGTCTACGTAAAAGCCCGTTTACCTCGTTTCGCAATGAACTTCACTATGGGGTGTATGATGATGTGGTGGATGAAGTGATTGAAGCGGTTGAAAAAATCATTGGCAGTCAGTCAAAATACTTTAATTTTGCCGCAGATGCAGAATAAATAAGTGAATCATAAAAAAGCTGAAAAGTAACATTTCAGCTTTTTTTATGTCTTTTATTTATAGATGATTCCTTTATTTATAGAGAATTAAAGGCGCTATCAATCGCATCATCTAATCGCTCAACTGCAATGATTTTGAGACCTTGATATTGCTCTAATTGCGTTTTTGGGGCATTGGCTTTGGGTACAATTGCATGAGTAAAGCCATGTTTCACCGCTTCTTTTAGACGCTCTTGACCATTGGGCACAGGTCTGATTTCACCCGATAGGCCTACCTCACCAAATACCGCTAGGGTATAAGGTAAAGGCTTTTCCTTGATACTAGACGCACAGGCCAATAAAACCGCCAAATCGGAGCCGGTTTCAAGTACCTTGACCCCGCCTACCACATTGACATACACATCTTGCCCATTGGTTTGGATACCGCCATGACGGTGCATGACTGCCAGCAACATGGCTAAGCGCTGATAATCTAAACCTAATGCCATGCGCCTAGGTTGTCCTTGCGATTCATCGACCAGCGCTTGTACTTCAACCAGTAGCGGTCTGGTACCTTCACGGCTAACCATGACCACTGAGCCTGCAATCGGTTTATCATAGCGACTTAAAAATATCGCCGATGGATTTGCCACTTCTTTGAGTCCTGTATCCGTCATGGCAAAAATCCCCAGCTCGTTGACGGCACCAAAACGATTTTTCACCGCACGAATCATTCGAAAACGGCTGTCCGACTGCCCTTCAAAATACAGTACCGCATCCACCATATGTTCTAGCACGCGAGGGCCTGCCAGCGCCCCTTCTTTGGTCACATGCCCGACCAGAAATAACGCTGTACCCGTTTGCTTGGCATAGCGCGTCAAAATCGCCGCTGACTCACGGATTTGACTGACACCACCTGGCGCGGATTGGATGGCTTCGGTAAACAAAGTCTGAATTGAGTCAATGATGGCGACGGCTGGTTGCTCTTGGGTCAAGGCTTGGCAGATCATTTCGACATTGGTTTCTGCCAATACTTTTAAGTTATTATTGGGTAACCCCAAACGACTAGCCCGCATCGCCACCTGTGACAACGATTCTTCACCCGTAATGTACAGCGCACTGCCGGCTAGACTGTGATTTTCTGCCATATGAATCGCCGTCTGTAGCAAGATAGTGGATTTGCCAATACCAGGATCACCCCCAATCAGCACCACAGAACCTGCCACTAAGCCACCGCCTAACACCCGATCAAACTCACCAACACCCGTTGGTAGCCTAGTATCAAGTGACATAGGCACGGCATTAAGTGGCATGACGCTCGATTGTTCGCCCGCGTAGTTGCTGGCTTTTTTGGTGACAGGTTTATGATGTGGCATGCTGACCGTCGGCGCTTCGACAAGGCTATTCCATGCGCCACATTCGGCACACTGTCCCGACCATTTACCGAAGTTTGCGCCACATTGTTGGCACACGTAGGATGATTTTGATTTTGCCATAGAGTCCAATTTGCAATGAAAAATTTAAAAATAAAGAAAAATTTAAAATAAAAAAACTTAAAGCGTATTGGTGGTGGTGAGAGGTATAAACTATGCAATGAAATTAATACGATGACATTAATGCAATGAAATTAGGGATAGCGAGCTATGTTTGACACACAAATTTTGACCCGCAAGATTGCTGTTATTTGCGACTATATTTATGGGCGACCAAGTCATAAATCCAGTAAAAAATAAACCCATATACCAAAATAAGTAAGGTCAACGAAATATCGAGCATAAACGCCTGCCACAGTCCAATATTCATCACCCACATTACCAGTGGTAAGGTAAAGCCCAACAAGCCACTTTCAAACCCCACTATATGCAGTACCCTTAGCCATAGCGGTCGAGCCAGTTTTTCACCGGTAAAAAATTTATCAAACAATAAGTTATAAACAAATGTCCAAATCATGGCGATGAGCGAAATGCCAATCAGCAGCGCCAATATACTTGAGTTATGCTGCGATTCACTACCCGTAAAGCCAAAAAAGCTGAGTAATTTTACCCAGCCTAATGATAGCAGTATGGCGATTGTCTCAAATAAAATCGCTTGCCCGATGCGTGCTTTGGTGGTCATCACGTTTTGCTTGCAACCATCTTACTAAACCCTGCTTGCTAGACCATGAAGTTTTCACCCAAGTAGACCTTACGTACCAACTCATTGTCTAAAATATGCTCTGGCGTGCCTGCCGCAATAATTTGTCCTTCACTGACAATATAGGCATGTTCACAGATAGCCAAAGTTTCACGTACATTATGATCGGTAATGAGCACGCCGATGCCGCGCTGTTTAAGCTTGATAATCACCTCTTTGATATCGCCTACCGAAATCGGGTCAACCCCAGCAAAAGGCTCGTCAAGCAAAATAAACTTGGGATTTGAGGCAAGGCTGCGGGCAATCTCACAGCGTCTGCGCTCACCGCCTGACACGCTCATCCCTAATGAATGGCGCACATGACCCAAATTAAATTCCCCAATCAGCTGCTCAAGTTGCTGCTGCTGCCCCGCTTTATCCAAATCTGTGCGAGTCTGCAAAATCGATAAAATATTTTCTTCAACGGTTAATTTGCGAAAAATTGACGCTTCCTGCGGTAAGTAGCCAATGCCTGCTGCGGCGCGCTCGTGCATGGACAATGCCGACAAATCTTGATTGCCCAGCTGTATCTGCCCTTTGTCCATATTGACCAGACCAACGACCATATAAAAGCTGGTAGTCTTACCCGCCCCATTTGGACCGAGTAACCCAACCACTTGCCCTTGTTCTACGGAAAAAGACACATCTTTAACCACCCAACGCTTGCCATAGCGTTTGGCAAGGTGCTGCATGATTAGAGTCTGGTTGGCTTGCGGTTGCGACATAATAAATCCTAGAACTAAACAATGGCAATAAACAAAGCGAAAGCAAGTTAAAAAACACTAGCGATTACGAACGCCCACACGGTTGGTTGATTGTGGCGGAAACACCAACTCAACACGTTGGTTATTCCCTGCTTTTGCCTCAATATCACCCACTTTTAGACTGTAATGGATGACATTCCCAGAAAAACTACCGCCATTTTGGGTCAAGCGCGCATTACCCGTGAGGGTGACAAGCCCTGTTTTGACATTGTAATCAATTCGATTCGCCTGACCTTTCGCCAAGCCCTTCTCTTGTGTCACAATTTGTTGGATAGTGGCAGGACGCCCGGTTGCGACTGCACTTTCGATGGCGCGGGTTGGCGTCAAATTGACGGTTAAATTATCCGCCGCCATTTTGAGCGTGCCTTGGGTAATGGTGACGTTGCCTGTATAGCTTGTCACCCCAGAGCGCTCACTGTACGTCGCTTTGTCTGCCAACAACCGAATCGGCTCATTGGCGTCTGATGGCAAGGCGTTTGCCACGTTCGATGCCGCAAGGATGCCAGCAATTGACACACCGCCAGCCATTATTAATTGTCGAGTCTTCACCACAATCATGTTAAACCTTTTATATAAAAATTTTAAAATCAACAATATAGATTAAATTAGCACCGAAGTTAAAGATTTTTGATACTCACTTAAATCCCGTCAACATCGCAACTGAATGACTATCTTAACAGTAGCCACTCTACTCCATAGAGATAGGGTTAGGGTTAGGGTTAGCTACTGTGCAGGTTGAATCATCACACTCACTTGTCCAAAACCGTAATCACCCGTTGCCAAGTCACCACTAAATTGTTTGGCATCAAACCGATTATTCCCATGAATAAAGGTAAGCGGTTCATTAGTCATTACTGTATTATTGACCAAATCACCGACAAAGTTTTTACCTATCATTTTAACGGGCAAATTCGACATACTAGTATTTTGGGTGAGCAACGGAACGCTGGTTAAGGTCACGTTACCTATCAGTTTGGCAATCTGCTTATTTTCATCCAATTGTGCTTGGTCTGCCACCAAGGTTACTTCACGCTCATTTTTTGGACGGATAACAATCTGTGGCTTGGACATCACGGCGGTATTGGCATTTTGGTAATGGGTTACCTGCGCCGCTGTTAACTGATAGCCGACACTACCTGTTTCGGTCGTTTGTAGCGCTTTAATTTGCTCTGCTTGGTAATCAATATCGGTCGGTTTGAGTGATACTTGGGTCAAGCGAGCATCGTTTTGCGTATAAAAATAGGCCGATACGATAATAAATAATAAGCCTAAAATAAATAGCGTTTTTGTTGACACGATTGCCACCTAACATTGCCAAAAAATTTGATAAAAATGGACGTTACCACACTAAGCCGCATACGCCAAATCACTTAAAACAAATTGCTTAAACTAAATCACTTAAACTAAACCACTTTCAAAAAAAATCACTTAGAACAAATCCCTTAGCATAAATCCCTTAAACCAAGTTATATGACCTAAACCACATAACTGGCCAAAATATCATCGTAATGACCCGTTGCTTTTAAAATCAAATCACATAACTCACGAACTGCCCCTTCTCCGCCTGAGCGCGTGGTAACCATGTCGACCCGTTTGATGACTTCGCCATTAGCATTTGCCACGGCTACAGCAAATCCGACGGATTGCAAGGCTTTGATATCTGGCCAATCATCACCGATATAAGCACATTCTGCTAGCGAGATACCAATCTTAGCTAACAATTCATTGAGCGCCGTCAATTTGTCTTCCCGCCCTTGCACTAGATGGGTAATTTTTAATTCTTTGGCGCGATGCGTGACAATGGCGCTAGTGCGACCCGTTATAATGGCAGTTTGAATACCTGCTTGGTGAATACGCTGAATACCAAAGCCATCTTGAACATTAAAGCCTTTGGTTTCAACACTGTTGGCATCATAGATAATTTTTCCATCAGACAGTACACCATCCACATCCATAACCAATAGTTTAACGTTTTTTGCTTTAGTGAGCAGACTTTGCATGACCTTATCCTTATTATTGTAAGCCTAGTTACTTTAAAAGTAGTTATTTTAAGCCTATTAATTCACACCCGCATGCAGTAGCTCATGCAAGGTCAAAATACCCGCTAAAGTCTTATCATCATTAATGATTAATAGCTGATTTATCTTTTGTTCATTCATTAATGTCAGCGCATCAGACGCACGCATATCAGGATTGACGGACTTTGGATTGGTTGACATTACCTGACTAATCGGCGTATCAAGCCCCAATTGGCGCGCTAAGCCACGGCGCAAGTCGCCATCGGTGAATACGCCCACGACTTGATTGTTCGTATTGGTAATCACCGTCATCCCCAGTCTGCCACCCGTCATGCTAAACAAGGCTTCGTTAAGCGTCGAATGCTCATCAATGGTTGGCAGGTTATTTACATGCATCAAGTCTTTCACTTGGGTTAATAATTTGCGACCCAATGCCCCTGCAGGGTGTGATAAAGCAAAATCTTCTGAGGTAAAATGCTTACTATGCACTAGCGCTACCGCTAACGCATCTCCTAACGCCAAAGTAGCTGTGGTACTTGATGTCGGTGCCAAACCAAGGGGACAAGCTTCTTCAGACGCCCCTAAAGTCAAAGCTACATCGGCAGATCTTGGCAAAATACCACGTTTGTCGCGGCTGATACTAATGAGCGGAATGCCCAGTTTTTTTACCACAGGCAGTAACGTGCGGATTTCATCTGACTCACCTGAGTTCGAGATGGCGATTAACACATCGCCTTTGACCAACATGCCAAGGTCGCCATGACCCGCTTCACCAGGATGCATAAAAAAAGACGGCGTTCCCGTTGAGGCAAAAGTCGCTGCAATTTTGCGACCAATGAGCCCTGACTTACCCATGCCTGTCACCACCACACGCCCCTGACAGTTTTCGATCAAATGGCAAGCGGTCACAAATCGTTCATCTAGCTGTTCAATCAGCAAATCTAAAGCATGTTGTTCTGTTTTGATAGCGTCTCTGGCATGCTTTAAATAATCAACCGATGCATCCAAGATAATTCCTCACTAATTTTTCAAAATCACTTTTTGTGCGCTTAATCGCTCAGCCATCAGCAACCTTAAAAGCTAAAATTTAAACTTTTTCAAACTGTATCATAGCGCAATTTAAGCCAATATTCACGGGATAAGTCCGAAAATACATATTTTGACAACATTTCATCGAGTTTATATTAACAATCTAGGCATTGCTAAATCAGTTCCAAATAAACTATAAAAGACAAGTTATAAAAGCTATAAAAAATGGCGAACACTGATAGGGTTCGCCACGTAATATCATGTTTGGAATTTAAAAATTAAAACTTGTCTTCACCATTGCCGTTGGCATCATCGTCAAAATTAGTATCATCTTTGGCAGGCTCAAAATTCATAGTGTCATAGCCGCTATCAAAACCACGGTCAGTAAAACCACTGCGATCATACGGTGCTTGCGCAAACCCTGTACGCTCGTGCGAATAGCCACGTGGGTCATTGTCATAACCACCATCAAAGCCGCGGTCACCAAAGCCCCCACGATTAGCAAACCCTGTGCGATTTGCGCCATAGCCCTGTGGTTCAAAACCGCCTGTTTGACCAAAGCCCAGTTGGCTAGATTGGCCGTATCCACTTGCCCCTGGCATTGGCGTGGCTGAACGTGGATTGCGGGCTGGTACTACCGTTGAAATGGCGTGTTTGTAGACCATTTGACTGACAGTGTTTTTAAGTAACACCACATATTGATCGAAAGATTCGATTTGACCTTGAAGTTTGATGCCATTGACTAAAAAAATAGACACTGGAATACGGTCTTTGCGTAAAGAGTTTAAGAAAGGGTCTTGTAGTGTTTGACCTTTTGACATAGGTTTCTCCCAGAAATAAACAGAAAGTTGGTTAAATTATTATATTTTTAAACGAATTTTTAATTATACCTTATTAGCTTAATATGGATTGTCGAATCACCATATTAGATAAGCACTCAAATAGTATCACTCAAGCATGTCACTGCTGTTAACTTGTTTTTATTAGCAAATTTCTTGCTTGATCAATAGTTGCCAAGGGTCTGATATCAAAACGCTCAACCAATTGTTGTGTACTTACTAGCTTACGCATCCATGTATATTGGCGTTTTGCTAGCTGCCTTGTAGCATATAATGCCTCATTTTGCATAGTTTGTCTATAATCTTGAATTGGGGAGCTGTGCGTGTTTAGTAAAAAACGCGCCACATCATCATGAAAATTTTCTTCATTATTATCATATGTAAACAATGTTGTATTTTGTATTTTTTCTAAAAAATCCCAAGCTTGCCGGTAGCCAACGCAGCGCATGGATGGCAGATCAGCCGTGAGGTGATATTGTTGTCGCAGGGCAATCACTTCCTGCAAAAAGCCTTGTTGCCACATGATATCTAACCGAAGTGCGATACGCTTGTGTAACCAATCACGATCTGGCATCACGGCTAAAATTTGCCAACGCTGATGTGGATTGTCGGCTAACGCCCTAGCGGGCTGATTCTGCCAAGCGCTTAATGGCTTACCTGTTTGCAGATAAATTTCCACCGCTCTGCCAATTCTTTGTGTGTCTGTGGTTTTGAGTTGCTTAGCAAGGATGGGATCTACTTGGGTCAAATAAGCATGCAGCTGTTCAACCCCCTGCTCGGCAATCAGTTGGGTGACTTGTTGGCGAATCTCTGGCAAGGTTGCTGGGATATCATTGATACCTTGAATCAGTGCCATATAGTACATCATCGTTCCACCCACTAGCACAGGTGTTTTATTTTGCTGATGAGCAAGATTGATATGATAGTCCACATCGCTGACAAACTGGGCAACGCTGTAGCTTTGCTCAGGACTAATGATGTCAACAAGCGCATGTGGATACTTTGCCAATTCTTCACGTGTCGGTTTGGCAGTCCCGATATTCATATCCCGATAAATCAAGGCAGAATCTACCGAAATAAGACGATATTTGCCTGTTTCGTAGAGTTCGTATGCCAACGCTGTTTTACCGCTGGCAGTAGGTGCTATAAGGCAAATCACGTCTTGTTTATCGGCTGTTATCATAGCTTATTCTGGGGATTGTTAAGGTGAATAGGGAGGTAACTAGGGATTAGGTAAATGCGACTGCGACAGCAGCCATTGTAGCATGTCAGTTTCACTGACTCGAATGGCATTATCGGCAATTTGGGTAAAATCAGCTTGATTCAAATAAGATTGAACATAGGCTTTATCATCACTGTCTATATGATGATATTGTAAATCAATCAGATAAAAATATCCTTGCCAAAGAATTAAAGCAAAAGTTTGATGCTGGTTTTCACATTGATGCTGTCTTTCAAATTCATGCTTGTTTTCAAATAAGGTTACTAGCTGTATCGAGTCGCTATCCGTTACCCTATCGACAGCACCCTTTATTGCTAGCTGATTTCCCATCTGGATTCCCAGCTGATAAAGCGACTGATTTTCGGCAACGTGAGTTATGTGATTGGTGGGTTTGTCATTAGGCTTTATATACTGAATGGACGTAGCTTTACCCGCAGGCAAGTTTTGAAATTTATCGACGTTACTGTCATCAGTATTTGTCATGCAAGCTTTTCGTTGCAGGGTGTTTAGCTCCATCATTTTAGGCGGCAATTGCTCTAGCATATGCTGAGACAACCAAGCTAATATATTGGTCAATGGTTGGATTTTGACTTGTTGTTTACTCGGGTGAATATTGACATTTATCCACTCAGCAGGCAGCTCAAAAGACAACGCATAGCCCATTTGTAGCGAATTATCGATGCCAATCCCTAGCTTGCGACCCACTTTTTGTATGGCTTGGCTAATCGCCAAATCACTGACCAAACGATGATTGATATAAATCAGTTTTGGCAGATTATTTTTATGGGCGATAAAAAACCAGCCAGTGACTTGGGCCCTTAAATCCTCTGCCTGTGCTTGTAAACCTTGCAGCGATAAATAAAATGGCTGTGCAATCTCAGCCAATGGCAAATTTAACGCTTGTTCAAGCCGCGCCAAACTAAACGCGGGCAAAAAAGGCAATGCAGCACCCTCTAAATTTTGGTGAGGGGCTTGGGCTGACTGCGTTAAGCTAAAACGCAATTTGTCTTGATGATATAATTCAATCTGCACATCGGCAAAACTAATCGCTAATCGCTGCACGACTTGTTCAATATGGGCAAATTCTGTGGCGATACTTTTTAGGTGCGAGCGTCTGCCTGGCACATTGAAGTACAAATCGCGAACGCTGACACACGTGCCGCGATGTTTTACGATAGGACGAATAGTAGCTTGGCTTACCTCACTACCGCTCACGCTCAGCTGTTGCCCTATACCGCTGTCATTGTGACTACTGGTTAATGTCAGATGCGATATCGCCGCAATGCTCGCTAGTGCCTCACCGCGAAAGCCTAAACTATGAATACCAACCAACTCATTGACATTAGCAAGTTTACTGGTGGCATGGCGAGTGACTGCAAGCGTCATGTCATCAGGATGAATTCCCATGCCGTTGTCACTAATTTGAATCAACCCAAGCCCGCCTTGCTCAATATCGATTCGAATATGAGTAGCGTTGGCATCGATAGCATTTTCAATCAGTTCTTTGACCACAGAAGCAGGGCGCGTCACTACCTCGCCAGCGGCGATTTGGTTAATAAGCAGTGGGGATAATTTATGAATACGGTTTTCAGGCAAAACTTATCGTCACTTCTCGTTGTTCGTCATCTAGGCGTTTGATATCAATGCTTGCATTGGGCGGCGTCAAATAGCCTGCTGCACGACTCGCCCATTCAATAATCACCAAACTATTTGGCTCATCTTGATATTCATAAAAACCGATAAATTCCAATTCTCCAGGATCATTGAGGCGGTATAAATCGGCGTGGTAAACCGGCTTAATTGTACCATCGTCCTGCGTAATACGATAAGGTTCAACCAGGGTAAAAGTCGGACTTTTTACCGCGCCTGTATGACCCATTGCCTGTAGCCAATAGCGGGTAAGCGTGGTCTTGCCCGCACCCAAATCACCCGACAGCCAAACGCTACCGGTCACATTCATTTCGGCAAGCTCTTTAGCTAAGGCTTGGGTGTCGGTTTCGGATTTTAGGAGGATAGTTTTATTCATGTCGATTAATTTCCCAACTTGCCCAATGTTTGTCCTAAATCAAAAATCGTTACAACAACCCCGTCAGATACCAACAGCTTAGTCAACTTGTAACACCACTGTCGGATTGACAAATTTTTCGCCTTTTTTTAATTTGTCATACATGTTTGGGTCATGCCATTCGGCTTTTACTTGCTCGCTAAATTCAAAATCACCCAGCGTCAACGCGCCCATTTGGGCATTATCGACATCGTCTTCAAAGCATTGGGCATAGCCTGTCGCTGTTTCGTGGGCGATGACGGAATACACTTTGACATCGGTTTCACCGTTTTGCATTTGGGTTTGTTTTAAGATTTCTCTTGCCCAAAAAAACACCACGCGGCTAAACTGCTCTGCCGAGGGCGAAACAGGCAAACTAATCCAGCGCGCGCTAAATTTTTTGCAGGCGTCAATATAGTCAGGGTCATCTTTATCCCAAAAACAAATAGCATGATCAAAACTATCAATGATGTCTTTGATCGATGATTTTAACAGCCCAAAATCATACACCATTTGTCCGTGATCGAGTCGGTGCGCTTCTAAAATCAGTTCGATTTGGTAACTATGCCCATGAATCGAGTACTTGCAGCGATCGGAGCTACAATTGCGCACGATATGGGCATTTTCAAATTTAAACAGCTTTCTAATTCTCATAATGGGATTCGCATTTTTTTAGCAGTAATAAAGGTTTGAATGCTGACTATTATAAAGCTATTGGGCAAGTTAAGCGAATTTTCGTCATATGCGCAAATTTGTCTACCTAAATTTACCCATAACCCAAACAAAAAATCTCGTCACATTTAAGACAGTAACTCACGTCTTAAATCGCTAACTGTGCTAATATAAAAACTTGGGGATAGACAGTTATTTTTGAAAAATGAGTTTTTTTTAGCTGATTCTTTTTTATATAAATTTTTGTTGATATAAAGTCTTGTTAATATAAAGTGTTATTGATACAAAACTTTGTTGGCATAAAGATAAGCAAAGATAAGCGCGGTGGAGATAAAAAATGATGATTAGAGTATTGGTCGTTGACGATCATGATTTAGTCCGCATGGGTATCGTACGGATGTTGTCAGATAGCCCGGATATTGATGTGGTTGGTGAAGCTGCTGATGGTGAAACCGCGATTATCAAAACCAAACAATTAAAACCCGATTTGGTGTTACTTGATGTCAATATGCCTACCATTGGCGGGTTAGAAGTCACCAAGCGCTTGCTGCAAACCGATAAAAACACCAAGATTTTGGCGGTCAGCTCTCTAGTTCAGCAGCCCTACCCATCCATGCTCATCAAAGCAGGGGTGAGTGGCTATATCACCAAAGGGACACCGCTTGATGAGATGATTAAAGGCATCAAAAAAGTCCACCAAGGCGGGCGTTATTTTAGCGCCGATGTTGCCGAGCAGCTTGCTGATATTTTATTCACTGACAATTCAGAGTCGCCATTTGATGCGCTAAGTGAGCGAGAAATGCAGGTGGCGATGATGGTGGTCAATTGCAAAAGTCCACAGCAAATCGCCGATCAGTTGTTTGTGAGTGTCAAAACAGTCAATACCTACCGTTATCGTATTTTTGAAAAGCTTAATATCGACAGTGATGTCAAACTTACCCATTTGGCTATGCGTCACGGTTTGATTCAACCCTAAACCATGATTACCAATCCTGCGTTTTCATCGCTATTTGACAAGCCAAGTACCCACGATAAAACCAAAAAAATCGGTAACGTCTACAATGGTTACCGTATTATTATTGCTATCTTTTTTTCCTTTAGTTTTATGTTGGCACTAAAAAATGCCCAGCATGACTATTGGGTATTGATTAATCTTTTTCCTACCTTTTTCTATTTTTTCTTTAGTATTGCTTTATTTACTTTGTATTACTTTTATCCTAAAAATCCGCTGTTGATGGTCGGACTAACTGTTGATGCGCTAGTACTCACTACTTTGTTGTATTTTAGCGGTGGTAATGACTTACAAGTCATTTTGTTGTTTTTGGTGCAAGTCGCGGCGGCCTTTATGTTGGTGCGCTCCAACCAAGCTATTTTGCTCACTATTTTTGCCATCACGCTGGTTATTTATCAGCAGTTTTATCAAACCCTAAAAAGCGATGTGAACTACGCGCTAGTCAATAACGTGGCTTCAATGGCGATTAGCTTTATCGGGGTGGCTTATTTAAGTTATACGTTATCCAAACGGCTTAAACAAATTGAGCGGCTCTCTGAGCGCCAAGTCAATGAAGTCAATGCGCTAAATGCCATCAACAATAAAATCGTGCAAATCATTGACCAAGGGGTGGTGGTATTATCCCACGATTTAGAAATTTTTATCGCCAATGATACCGCACTCGAACAACTACATCTGCCCAAGGCCCTTGATAATTTTAATTTACTAGACATTTCCCCCCTATTAGCCGCGAGACTTGCACCCATCATCCAAGAGCCTGAAGAAACTTTAATAGTGCGGCTCGGTGCAGCGACTGCTAGCACACCTTTGGCCGTTGGCATTGAGCCCAATCACCAAAGCTTTAATGACTTGCGACTTCGTATCACCCAATTAAGACAGCAATATGCCATTATTTTTATTGAAGATTTACGTGATGAGTTTAGCCGCGCGCAGCAGTTAAAACTTGCATCACTAGGGCAATTATCCGCCAGTATTGCCCATGAGATTCGTAACCCGCTGGCAACCATTAGCCAAGCCAGTCAATTATTAATGGAGGAAGTTAATGAGGCTGACAGCGGCTTATCCGATGATAATATCCTGCTATATGAGATGATTTATCACCAAACCATTCGGGTCAATAAAATCATCGAAGATGTGCTGAAATTATCTCGTCAGCAGCGCCCTAATTTTGTTTATATTGAACCCAAAACTTGGCTAAACGATTTTATACAAGAAAATTTTAGCGGCCATGATATTTTTCTGCACTGCCATACTGATAAAGGCTTTATGTTTGATAACTATCAGCTAGCACAGATTTTGGTCAACCTCATCAATAACGGGCTGCGTTTTAGTAGCAAAACCGAGCCCCATGCTTTTGTCACCCTTCAAGTGTATGAATCTGGCAAATCTATCCATATCGATGTGATAGATACGGGTCACGGCGTTGCCAAAGAAAATATTCAGTATTTATTTAATCCGTTTTTTACCACCGATAGTCAGGGCACGGGTCTGGGGCTTTATTTGTCGCAGGCCTTCTGCCAGGCAAACTATGCCAATCTAGAATATGTACGAAGTGAGGGGCAAACTTGCTTTCGGATGATTTGTCAAACCAAAACTTTACCGTCCGTCTAAAATATCTTTGTAGCTAAAATTTTTAATTGAATTTTTTGGCTAAAGCATTCATATTACAGTAAGTTTATCGATATCAATTTAGCAAAATTGTCGGGAATTTGAGTGTATATGTGTTCACTTTTTTCCATTTTTTCAGTACAATATAGCGTCAATGATTAAAAAAATACATGTCGTATTTTGATCATCCTCAGGACATTTATCTCTATGGCACAACCTCAATCTTTTGAAAACGCGCCCATCAATTGGATCCCTGCGTTTGTCTTAATTAGCACGCCTTTGGCGGCTTTATTGATTGTACCTTATTACTTGTGGACACATAGCGTCAGTTGGCAAGTTTGGGCAATTTTCGCATTCTTTATGGCTTGGAATGGGTTAAGTATTACTGTCGGTTATCACCGTTTATGGTCACATCGTACTTACCAAGCGCATCCGATTGTCAAATGGTTCTTTCTGATTGGCGGCACGTTAGCTGTTCAGGGCTCAGTATTTGACTGGTGTGCAGGACACCGTTTGCACCACCGCCACGTCGATGATATCTATCAAGACCCCTACTCTGCCAAGCGTGGCTTTTGGTTCTCACACATCGGTTGGATGCTCAAAAACTACCCAAGCGGCAACTATGACTACAAAAATATCCCAGATTTAAAAGCTGATCCTGTGTTAGTGGCGCAAGATAAATATTATGCTCTGTGGATTTTATTGGCCAATATTGGCTTGCCAGCGCTGTTTGGTTGGATGGTGGGTGATGTTGCGGGTACCTTAGTACTTGCAGGACTACTGCGTTTGGTGTTAAGCCATCATTTTACTTTCTTTATCAACTCGCTTTGCCATATGTTTGGTACCCGTCCTTATACCGATACCAACACCGCGCGTGATAATCCGATTCTGGCGATTTTCACTTGGGGCGAAGGCTATCATAACTACCACCACTTTTTCCAATACGACTATCGCAATGGGGTAAAATGGTGGCAATATGATCCTAGTAAATGGATTATTTATGGCTTGTCAAAAATCGGTTTGACTTGGGATTTAAAACGTGTCCCAGACGTCACCATTCAGCATGCACAAACAGAAATGGCATTCAAACGTGCTGAGAAAAAAGTTGCGACTTTTTCAGGGAATTTAACCAGCGATTTCCAAGTGATAAAAGATCGTTTAAACAGTGAACAACAAGCCTTCAAACAAACGATTGCAGAATGGCAAGCGTTAAAAACGCAAGCCATTGAGATGAAAAAAAATGAGTTTGCCCAGCGTATTCATGAAGTCGATGATAAGCTAAAAGACCAGTTTAGTGGCATTGAGGATAAACTTCGCAATCATGCGCAGCAAATTGAAAATTTGGTTAATCATTTAAAAGGTAAGCATGTTTGATTAAAACATAAATATGTTTAAAGGTTGACTGTGTCAAAAAAGGTAGGATAAAGTCCTACCTTTATTTTTGTTGTTTTGTTGGGTATCGATTAGTCTTTTAACGGATAAGAGGGTGAAAATGGGTCTAACAATTCAATCAATCGGCGTTCATAGCACTGCCCGCGCCAAATAAAATGTACTTTTGCGTCGCTAAAGGGTTTATCATCAAACCACAAAAATACCCCTTCCATCATTTTTGGCCAGTCATCCCAGCTAATTTCACCCACGCCCATCATCACCGCTAAGAACGCTGATAACAGCGTATCATGACTAACCGCCAGTAATAAATGTCCGTGCTTTGGCTGGTGCTGAAATAAAAGCGCTAATAAATCCAAACCGCCTTTATGTGGCGCTTTAATCCCTGCCATGTCGCCCGCCAAAAAACGATTGATAAAATTGAGCGCACCAATTTGTTTGAATACCTTGCTCACTTCTTCATGGTCAACCACCAAACTACCTGGCTCTACCAACAGTGATTGGTGCGACACATTCCTTGAGATGCCGGCCCCTGCTTGCATTAAAATTGCGGTATCAATACAACGTTGTATCGGGCTACTGATGCTGTCTACATCCATCGAGTAATCTAAGTTGGCAGCCAACCAACGTCCCCAAGACTCCGCCAACACTCTGCCTTTTGATGTCAATGGTAATGCATAACTGGCAAAGCCATTTTTATCTGACATTTCGCGCAATGAATGACGGGTAAATAAGATTAATCGCTCATTTTTCGGCAGTAGCTTAACCGAGTCAATCATACTGGGCGGTAAATGAGCAGGCATGGTATTGATTGAGTTAGACATTTAAATACGCATTCCTTATATCTTTTTATCTTTGCACCATAAATTGATACTATAAATTGATGAGGTCAAAAATTTAAGCGATTAAATGGGATGTTACTGCGGCAAACGCGCCAATCATACCATGACTTCAATGACTTTATGCCAGTCAAAAACTATCCCGGTACTACTGATTTCATTAGGGTAGGCTCTGGGATTGACAATAACACGTGTATGACCTTGCTGATAATCAAACGCTTCATGGGTATGTCCATGCAGCCAAATATTAGGTGCAAAATCGCGCTGTAACCATTCGCTCAAATCAACCACAAATCCTGCATTACTGGGAAAATTGGCATATTTTGGCGCGATAGATAATGGGCTAATGCTGTGATGTGTCATGACCACGGTGGGCATAGCATCTTTTTCGCTTTGTTTTAAGGCATTCTGCAGCCATGCCCTCTGCCGCTGATGAATAGCTACGGTATCTTGGGGCGTTAACAGTCGGTTATCATAATAAATCTCGCGATAATCGCGCATAAACTGCTGAGCAATCTCCAACGTATTATCTTGTGGTTGATAGTGATAATCCGTCCAAAGCGTTGTACCAATAATTCTGACACCCATAAATTCAAAGCTCGTGCATTGTAAAAAATGCACTTGCGTATCTTTCGTCAATGCTTTTATCTGCTCATCGAGAGTAAGAATGTTATGACCAAAATACTCATGATTGCCCACAATCACAAAAATTGGTTTCTCAAGTCGCTTTGATTCGCCGATGAGCCATTCGATGCCCAAAAGCCCATTGGACGTGTCGCCCGCTACTAAAATAGCATCGGCGTTTGTGTAAGGGATTTTACCAATGGGCAAATCTCTTCTTGCATAGCTATCAATATGTAAATCACTTAACACTTGAAAACGTACTGGCATACATGACTCGAAATGGGTTATTTTAACGTATCCAAGATATAGTGCAGTTTGGCGGTGGGATCCGCTGCTGCCGTAATTGACCGCCCAATCACCAAATAATCAGATCCATTTGCTATGGCATCTTTGGGCGTGCAAATGCGGGTTTGGTCATTACTGGCATCTTCTGGCAGCCTGATACCTGGCGTGACTAACAGAAAATCCTTGCCGCAAAGCTGTTTAAGCATATTGGCTTCTTGCGCAGAGCAAACTACCCCATCAAGCCCTGACTGCTGCGTCAATAATGCTAGTCGCTTGACATGATTTTCTACTGAGTCGGTGATGCCCACTTCAGCCAAATCTTGCTGTGACATAGAGGTCAGCACCGTCACCGCAATCACTAAGGTTTGGTAGTGTTGCGCTGATAAACGCGCTTTCACCGTTTGCATGGCGGTACGCCCCGCACTGGCATGTACATTGACCATCCACACCCCCAAATCAGCCGCTGCTAAGACCGCCTGCGCGGTGGTGTTGGGGATATCATGAAATTTTAAATCCAAAAACACCTCAAAATCACGCTGATGTAAGGATGTCACTAAGCTATTACCATATTTGGTAAACAGCTCTTTACCAACTTTTAATCGGCACAAGGTAGGGTCTAACTTATCCGCCAAGCTTAATGCCTGACGGTCATCCATGTTATCCAATGCCACAATAATGGGTGACTTGATGGCTGATTTGATGAGTGATGTTGCTTGCGGTACTGCCACTTGATTCATAACAAACTGACTCTTTTTTTTAACATGATAGTATGGATTGCTTATCGTACGGGTGGTAAATTAGGGTTGGCTACGGTAGGTGCAATCGTTGCATTGCTAGTTTGCGCTAAATGCTGTTCATAATTATGCTGCGTTTGCATCAATTTTTCTTGGGTTTGCTTTAACTCTTTAGATAAGCGCTGATTTTCCAGTTTCATTTGTAACACACGAAATAAAATCACACCTATCAATAGCCCCGCAATGACCCCTAAAACAATGCTAATAATCAGCAGTAGCCCCAAACTCATTTGTGGTACTTGGCTAAACAGTAAATTTACTTCGACTTGGTTGTTATTCACCAATACCAGCATCAATGAATAACCAACGACCACGAACAACAAAATCGCTAACAGATAACGCATATTTTTCTCCTTGGTTATTTTAATTAATCTACATTTTTGAATGCCACTATTATTACAGATAATTCAAAAAAAAGAGTGGATTTTTTGTCCACTCTTTTTTGATCAATCATATATTAAACCATAGCGTAAGTTCAACAACGTTAAATGACTCAAAAACCGCAACTAACGATGATGATTGACTGCCTCTCGCAATGCTTTGCCAGGTTTAAAATGGGGTATCGCCGTTGCTTTCACGGTAACTTTCTCGCCTGTTTTAGGGTTGCGCGCCACACGTGGCTCACGATGATGCAAACTAAAACTACCAAAACCGCGTACTTCGACGCGTCCGTTTTGAGATAAAGTATCGACCATCAAATCAATGATTTGCTTGGTGGCTTCCTCAATGGTTTTTTCTGGTATATTCTCACATTCACTTGATAATCTAGTGATCAAGTCAGATTTGTTTAACACTTTTTCCATACTACCCCTAACACGCTAAACGTAACTGTCATAGTATAAATTACAGAATGATGGTTTTAAAAACTTCGTTACACTCCAATTTCATCCAGCAATCTATTAACAATTCTAATAATGAAAAATTACATTTCATTACTTTTCTTCGCATATTATAACAAAACCGCACTAAATTCGTCGTCTTTTTTTAGACTAAATATTCCATTTGATTACCTAAAAGGTGAAAATAAAAAAAAGCGACTAAATTAGTCGCTTTTTTTATCGCTAGCAAAACCGATTATTGGTTTTGTTGTTGCTCTTTGATTAAGTCACCAATGGTTTTTGGTTGTGTATCAGCTGCTGCATTTGAACTTAATGCTTTGATAGCATCACGTTGCTCTGCTTCGTCTTTTGCACGAACTGATAGATTGATACCGCGAGTTTTGCGGTCAACGCTGATAATTTTCGCTTCAACTTCATCACCGACATTCAGTACAGTGGTCGCATCGTCTACTTTATCTTGTTGGATTTCTGAAGCACGTAAATAGCCTTCTACATCGTCAGCTAGTTTTACTTTAGCGCCTTTGGCATCAACGTCAGTCACTACCCCTTTCACTACCGCACCACGATCATTTGATACTAGGTATTCGTTGAATGGGTCGCTGTTAAGTTGTTTGATACCTAAGCTGATACGGTTAGCTTCTGCATCTACAGACAAGATGACCGCTTCAACGGTATCACCTTTATTGTAGTTACGAATCGCTTCTTCACCACTTTCAGTCCAAGAAAGGTCTGATAAGTGAACTAGACCATCAATACCACCTTCTAGACCGATAAAAATACCGAAGTCAGTGATTGATTTGATAGTACCCGATACTTTGTCGCCTTTTTGGTGGTTCTTATCAAACTCTTCCCATGGGTTTGGCATGGTTTGTTTGATACCTAAGCTAATACGACGACGGTCTTCATCGATATCAAGGATTTGAACCATGATCTCGTCACCGATTTGTACCACTTTTGAAGGATGGATGTTTTTGTTGGTATGATCCATTTCAGAAACGTGTACCAAGCCTTCGATACCATCAGCGATTTCAGCAAAACAACCATAATCAGTAAGGTTAGTTACACGTGCTTTAACGTTAGTACCTTTTGGATAGTTGTTAAGAACGTCTTGCCATGGGTCAGTGCCTAGTTGTTTTAGACCTAAGCTAACACGGTTACGTTCACGGTCAAATTTTAATACTTTAACTTTTAATTCTTGACCCACTTCAACCACTTCTGATGGGTGCTTGATACGGCGCCATGCCATATCGGTGATGTGTAATAGACCATCGATACCACCTAGGTCTACGAATGCACCGTAATCAGTCAAGTTTTTCACTACGCCGACCACTTCTTGACCTTCTTCGAGGTTAGATAGTAGTGCCTCGCGCTCTGCTGAGTTTTCAGATTCCATCACAGCGCGGCGGCTAACAACGACGTTGTTGCGTTTTTGATCCAGTTTGATGACTTTAAATTCTAGCTCTTTGCCTTCTAAGTGCGCGGTGTCGCGTACTGGGCGAGTGTCCACCAATGAACCTGGTAAGAACGCACGTACTGAGCCGATATCAACCGTGAAACCACCTTTAACTTTACCAGAGATAAGACCGGTTACGATCTCATTGTTCTCATAAAGTTTTTCAAGTACGTTCCAAGTTTCAGCACGTTTTGCTTTTTCACGTGACAATAGGGTTTGACCCATACCATTGTCAACCGCATCTACAACGACTTGAACTTGGTCGCCAACTGCTACTTCAAGCTCGCCTTGTTCATTCAAAAATTCTGAACGCGCAACGATACCTTCTGATTTTAGACCCGTGTCTACGGTAATCCAGTCGCTATCAATCGCAACTACTTGACCAGAGATAACTGCACCGCGTTCTACGTCAAGTGCTTGGCTTGCTTCAAACAGTTCAGCAAATGATTCCATCATAAAATTTACCTTTGTATAGCCGTAGCCTGTCCAGCACAGTACGGTTCAATTAAGATTTTTTATAAACATAAGGCTGGTTTTAGTGCCTATAAAAAATCGATAAAACTTTTAAAAACAGTTAGTTAATTGTCAAACCACGCTCAACACACAGTTGCCAAACTTGGTTAAACACTTGCTCAGCATCGATCGCTGAGCTATCAATCACTATCGCATCATCGGCAGGCTTAGCCGGTGAGGCACTGCGTGTACTATCACGCTCATCACGGGCAATAATTTGTGCCAAAATTTCGTCAAAATCTGCCTGTTTGCCAGCGTTGGTTAACTGACTGACTCGGCGCTCGGCTCGTGCCTCAGAGGATGCGACCAGATAAACTTTCAGCGTTGCATCGGGAAAAACCACTGTGCCCATATCACGCCCGTCTGCAATCAAACCCTTTTTTGGGTTGCCTTGCGACGTTGCCATATTTTTTTGTAACTCTAATAGCGCTTGACGCACCTTCGGGAATACCGCGACTTTTGATGCAAAGTTACCCACTTCTTCGGTGCGAATCACTTCGCTCACATCGTTGGCATTCACGAGCACTGTCACATGCTCAGAACCCGCTTTTGCGGCTGCAAACTCAATTTTTAACGATTGGGTTAAATCAGCTAGCGCAGTTTCGTCAATGCTGTTCGTTAACAAACCCGCTTGGTGGGCTGCAAGCCCCACAATCCGATACAGCGCTCCTGAATCCAAAATTTGATAATCCAGCAGCTTTGCCAGTCTTGCCGTCAATGTACCTTTACCTGCACCACTTGAGCCATCAATGGTGATGACGGGCAGGCTCGCGGTTAGATCAAAAGACGGTTGGGTTAACAATTGTGACATGCCATTCTTAGGAACAAAGCAAAAATAGTCGTATATTTTACGCCTGAAAGCTATTTTATACAAGTAATTTGACACAAGGATTGACTACAGTGCGTATTATTTTTGCCAAGGAAAAAATAGGCAAAAAATACACAATGCATCGAACGTCAGAGGGATGATTAACAATTGACCTATAAAAGAAAAGCTAGCGACTTACCGGATTAAGCATAAGCTCACCTTTAGCAATCGCTGGCTTCTAACAATCACAGGCTAAAACTGCCAGAATTTCCAAAATTTATAGCGTAAAGGTGGGTTTATCTGAGCTGATATGACCCGCTAGAAGGCGGTCGACTTCGTTTTTGATACGTAACCCTGCTTCGTCTTTGCCAAGCTGTAACGCATAGCCTGCAGGGCGCTGTGCCTGTGCGCGATGGTTGACCCACACCACTTTGCCATGCAGCGGCATTCTCTCACTCGAATTTGGCAAAGTGATTGCCACAAAGGTTTGACTGCCTAGTTGTTGCTGCTGGTTAGTAGGAATAAATAACGCACCGTTTTCAATAAAAGGCAGATAGCTCGCATACAATTTTTCGATCGTATCATAGTTAATGGTGGTGATACCGCCACGAGATGGCATTGCCATAATCACTGTTCCTTTTACTAACGCATGGGGTTACTAACGCATGGTGAATGATAAGTAATATAGCTAATTGAATAGATTAGCAATCAAGCATGGTGCTAAAAATTTTATCATAGCATAACTTATCTTGGATATGTTGCTGTCTATCTTGCCAGATTTGATCGATAACCCGCTGCAACTGGCTAATTTGCCTTAATGTCGGTGGTGGCTGCAGCTTGCCAAAATCCAAGTCATTGGCGGACGCTGAGATACCGACGGCAAATTGCCCCAATGGTACTAACAAGGCTTGCGACAAGTATAAAAAGTCTGTCAATGTCAGTGTTTTTTGCCAATAGTTGCTGGCTTGTACAGGCGTACGTTGCCCGCTACGAACCGCTTGAAAGCTGTTTATCCAAGTCTGGCGGTGTTGATACCATTCGCTGTGTAACATTTGCAGTGCCAAAAAGGGCGCATAACCAGACAATTCACTCACTTGTTGTAGCGTTGCAGTATCGGTATTTGGCAATAACTGCTGCATCGCTTGCATTGACTGAACGGGGGTCACATGGCTTACCGAAAATGCCTGTAGCCGCGAGCGAATCGTTGGCAGTAGCTGCGAAGGACTATCGCTAATTAACAGCATCAACACATTTTCGGCAGGCTCTTCTAAGGTCTTAAGAAGCGCGTTACTGGCGGCTAGGGTCATCGCATCCGCTTGGTGAATAACCACGATTCTTAATCCGCCGCTCGACTGCGTGACAAAAGGCTGCAATTCCCGAATTTCGTCAATCTTGATGCTATAACCTGACTGATGGGTTGGGGCTTGCGCCACGAGGGCGTTGTTTGCTTTAGATTTAGGCGAGGCGTCACGCGCCACGGTGGGTGTTGGAATTTGATAAAGATCGGGGTGGGTATTGGCGATCAGCCATTGGCAACTTTGGCATTGCCCACAGGCAGTTGTAACACCTTGTGCATTGTCGCGTTGATTCTCACACAAAGCCCATGCGACAAACCGATACACAAAGGCACGTTTCCCCGTCCCTGCATTGCCTGCAAACAACATCGCGTGCGGCAAGGCATCTAGATGGGTGGTCAAATACTGCCAAGTTGGCTGTTGCCACGGCAGTAAATCCATAAACAGCCACTGCTGTATCACCTGCTGGCTGACAGGGTCTGGATAGTAATATTGGGTTACCTCATTGGGCGTTGATTCGGTATTGGGTTGTTTGGTGCTTTTTGATTGGGTGGTTATAGTCGATGGCATAGAAAAAAATCAGTCAACAGAGTAACCATAGTATAATCGCTGCGGCTAGATAATCAATTAGGATAATCAGTCAGGTTGTTTTCTCGAATACATAAATGCGGTAACGCGTCGCGTTATTTTATCCCTTACTGTCTTTAAACCTTGGCCCATAAGATTTTTGTTGCAAATAAATGATGGATTTTTTTTGATGAGTCGATTAAATTTTCATCTTAGGATATCTATTTTCGTATTTTTTCTTATAGTTGTGATTCACCCTATTTAAAAAAACGATTCAATTTTCTGTTTACTTCGAGGTTAGTTTGACGAATTTATCGCAACCTAATAATCAAGATACGTTACCCAATGCCCAACATCGTTATGATGCGGCGGATATGGCAGACCAATTAAAGGTGATGCCAACCTTAGAAGCGCGTTTAACTACTATTTTAAACGAAATTAATGCGCTGCGTGATTTTCCGCAAGTTGCGCTATTTAAACAACTGCTAGATACCTTGCGTAACCGTGCAAATGATGCTACGACCGCCAATGAACAGATGGCGCTATTTATTCGGCTACTACGCGGCAATCGTGTGTGGGCAGAAGGGTTTTGTGTGTTTATGCTTACCTTGATTAATCGTTATCGTCAGGTGTCGCTATACACGGATTTGGGTATCTTGTCAGATGCTGGCTTTACTTCGCAATTTTTTGATTTGGTCGGTGAAAAGCTATTACCCTCTGTACCCGATGACCGCGATTTGATTGCGCTATTTAATGCGTTTTTTGCCACACCAAAAACCCGCTACTGGGTGCGCTTAATCAATGAGCGTCGGTGGATTGAACTGATACTCATCCTTAAAGTACCTGCAGGCAAAGAAGCATTGGTGCAAGCGCTTGAAGCCAATGTGCTCAAAGCCATTACTATTTTAACTGCGCGTATCAACGGCATCGGGCTCAATGCCGATTTAATAAAGGCATTTCCCAATCCGATTGACAATCAAGATACTTTTATTGCGCTAAATCGCGAAGTCGCTGAATTTGTCAGTCAATACCAGCTCAGCATGCAGCCAGGGGATGAGCAAGCGATGCCACAGCCTGAGGTGGATAGCAGTCAAATTTTAGTGTTGACCGACCAAGCGCGTACTATGATGCAAAACATCCGTCGCCGTATACATCGAACCGGTATTACTGTGCGTACCACCAATATGTTGGTGCGCCTTGAGCAAAGCCTGCAGCGTCTTGAATTGTTGGTGTCACTGCTATCTGACAACGATCATATCAAGAAAAAAACCATCATAGAGCTCATTAACACGTTGTATGAAGATTCATACCACCGCAGTAGTTTTAGATATTTATTTGGCATCAATACCGCGCTCTTGTCGCGCCGTGTGACTGAGACTGCCAGTAAGGTCGGCGAGCATTATATCAGTACCGATAAAGCGGGCTATCGCCGTATGTATAAAAAAGCAGCATTGGGTGGTCTACTCATCGGCTGTATGGCGACCCTTAAAATCCTAGGGAAATCCTTACCGCTGGCACCCTTTGGCGTGGCTTTTTTAAACAGTATGATTTACGGTCTTGGCTTTGTGGCAATTCATATCATTGGCGGTACAGTGGCGACCAAACAGCCTGCCATGACGGCTGCCGCGATTGCTTCAACCATCTCAGAGGTAAAAGGACGCAAAGCGGCACGATTTACCAAATTGACAGAATTGGTCGTTGATATCATGCGCACCCAGTTTATTGCCATTATGGGTAATATTTCAATTGCAATGCCCATTGCGCTACTGATTTCATCCATGTGGCTGTATGGACTGGGTCGTCCGTTAACATCGGAAGCTAGCGCAGAGCACTTGCTGCATGATCTCAACCCGTTTACCTCGCTTGCTATCTTTCATGCCGCGATTGCTGGGGTGTATTTGTATATTTCAGGGTTGATTGCAGGCTATTATGATAATCTTGCGGTACACAACAAAATTGGTGAGCGTATCCGCAACCATCCTACCCTCAAACGGATAATGAGACCTGTGACGTTATTGCGTTTTAGCGATTTTATCGAGCGCAATCTGGGTGCGATTATGAGCAACTTTTTATTCGGCTGCTTTTTAGGTAGTACGGCGACCATCGGTTATATTTTTGGCTTACCGCTCGATATTCGCCACATTGCCTTTGCGTCTGCCAACTTTATTCACGGGATTTTTAACATTTATGCCAACACGGGCGAGTTTCCAGAAATCGGTATTATTTTGGTTAGCCTATTTGGAGTGATGGTCATCGGTATGATTAACTTGTTGGTGAGTTTTTCACTCGCCTTAATGACCGCCCTACGCGCCCGTAATGTAAAAGTCTTTGAGTGGAAATTCTTATTTGAATTGGTCACCTCGCATTTGATGACCCAACCCTCTGACTTTTTTATCCCACGTAAACAGCCGATGAACTATGCGCTCATCGATAGCGATGGTAATATTATCTATGATGATAAACCGATTGCAAACGATGGTAAAAATAGTAAAGGGCATAAAACCACCCTAACATCGCAGACAGAAGAACATCCGCATGCTACTACGCCCCATATCGACAATATCAGTCATACGGAAAAACTGACCGATGAAGAAATTGCAGAGAAAAAACAGGCAATTAAAGAAAAAGTGGTGCAAAAGGCGGTCGACAATATCACCCCAAATGACACGGCAAGCAAGCTACCCAAATAATTGATGAAACACTGAACACGATAGAAATATGATGACTTTTTCGCAAACTACAATGAATCAACCCGCGACCTCAATGAGTCCGACTCAATTGGCTCATCGGTTAAATGAGCTGTTAAAAATTAATGAATTCCAAGATTATTGTCCCAATGGTCTGCAAGTGGATGGTGGACAGCCGATACAGCACATCGTCACCGGTGTCACAGCCTCTGAGGCATTGATTGAACAAGCGATTGCGCACAACGCCCAAGCGATTTTGGTGCATCATGGCTATTTTTGGAAAGGTGAACCTGCGCCGTTAATTGGCATGAAAGGCAAGCGTATTCGTTTGTTGATGCAACATGGTATTTCCTTACTGGCTTATCATTTACCGTTAGACGCCCATCCCCAATTGGGCAATAACGCCCAATTAGCGCTAGCGCTAGGCTGGACTGATTTGTCACCGTTGTACCCTGACGAAAAACATCCGATTGGTAATATCGTGGATTTAGCAGCGCCGTTGTCGATTGCAGCTCTCACCAACAAACTATCGACTACCTTAACCCGTCCGCCCCTACATTTATCCGGGGGTAATCAAACAATTTCGCGCATTGGTCTGTGTACGGGTGGCGCACAGGATATGATTGAGCAAGCGGCACAAATGGGTTGTCAAGCCTATATCTCGGGTGAAGTATCAGAGCGAACGACTCACATAGCGCGTGAGCTGGGTATTGATTATTTTGCCTGTGGACATCATGCCACCGAGCGAGGTGGTGTGGTTGCATTGGGGAATTATGTCAAAGAAAATCTTGCTTTGACCGTTGATTTTGTCGATATCGATAATCCTGTGTAAAATCGGGCAATTTATTGACTAATTATTACCCGTTAATTGCATTTTAGCGGGTTTTTTACGCTTTTTATCATAAATTTGCCTTTCGTTACCGTCAACCAGATGACGCGTAACTTTAATTTCACTACAATACCCCCATTGTTTCATATAACTAACTGTAATGCCATGCAGTAAATATTGTTATTATTTATTTTATGCGTGCCATACGTTACCCTACGTTAAATTCTTTAGGTAAGTGCTTGGGCTTATTAAACAATTTTTAATTTGCCAGCACTTACAAAAATTTTAACCCTTTTTCGGGTTGTACTTGATTATTATTTATTTCGATAATTCTCTACAATGGATAGGGATTTATCACCGTCCTAGGTATAAGGGGAGCCAACCTGTTTGGCTCTTTTTTTAGCGTTAAGTTAATAACGACCTATTTTGGATGGAAGCTTTTTTGGTGAGATTTAGGATAGAGTTAGATAGTTGGATTAAGCCATATACTTATTTGGCTTGGCTGACTGGTGCTTAGTTAACGGGTACTAGGTTTAGCTGGTGCTTAGTTTGACGAGTACTTAGTTTAACGGTTGCTTAGTTTGACAGGTACTTGGCTTGACTATCGATTCGGTTCTTAGTTTCATAAAATGTTTTCATTTGGCATAGTTGTTTTTTATTAATTTAACGTATCTAACGTATGTGCACCGTGGAGTGACACATGCCGCTAAACTCATCATTTGAGCATTGTGATGATTTGGCTTTGACCTATCCTGCGTCGATTTCGATGTCGGTCAAAGCATTTTTAAGCCCTTTAACTTTATACCCGTTTCAACACCCTTTATTACGCTTTAGTAAATACGCGACCCAATTTAAACGCTTGCAATTCTTCCCGATTCAACTCAAACCTTGTTTGGGTGGGGTGATGTCGCCAAAAATTGCCAAGTCCCGTGTACCAGCGGTATCTAGCCATGTGCAAGATTTGGCGCAACTGGCTAATCCTTCCGCTAGTCTTATTGAGCGCTTTATCAAGCCGCTAAAATGGTTGAGTGCCAGTAAAAAGCTGGCAGCTGTGATGGGGATTGGTTTGCCCTTAGCTTATGTTGCCACCCAGGTGGGCATCACTGATAAAGTCGACAATGCTTATACCCTTGCCTCACCTACTAGCATGGTTGCGGCACCAAAAATGGCGACTTTTGATAGTATCCTATCTCAAAAGCAGCTGCGTATTGCCACTGTTAATGGTAATACCACTTATTTTGCTCAAGATGGTTTTGAGCACGGCTTTGGCTATGATGTCATGCGCCATTATGCCAAGCGATTGGATGTTACCATGAGCACACAAGTGTTTGCCACGGATGCGGACGCAATGGCGGCTGTCAAAACGGGCAAAGCCGATATCGCCTTGACCAATGGGTCAGATTATCAAAACGCGACTGCGTTATCATCGCTGAGTCTAAGCTGTGGCAAAGATTATTTATCACAGCAGGGTCTCAGCGAACATGTTGCTATACAGCTAAACCCCAATGATGTCAAACTCAACGACGATGTAAAAAACTTCCTTTGTGGCGGTCAATCGCTCACCCGTAACCAACATTTAGCCGCGTTTTATAGTCAAACACCATTGGCAGAGCCGTTTAATCAACAACATTTTGCCGATACCATGACACGCGTATTGCCCATCTATGAACCATCTTTTAAGCAGACCGCAAACAAATACCAGCTTGATTGGGAACTGCTTGTGGCAATGGGGTACCAAGAATCGCATCTAGATGCAGAAGCCATTTCGCCAACGGGTGTGCGCGGTATTATGATGCTCACCAATGCCACTGCCAATGCGATGGGCGTTGATAATCGGACTGACCCGACGCAGAGCATACAAGGCGGCGCTAAGTACCTCAGTCAGCTGCAACATGAATTTGCCCAAGTGCCAGCATCAGATCGGGTATGGTTTACCCTAGCGGCATACAATATGGGTCCACAAGCGATTAAAGATATTCAGCAGATTTTGCAAAAGCGCGGTATTGATGGCAATAATTGGGCAGCCGTGTATCAGTATTTGAAAGTTAATAGTCAAAGCAATAGCCGTTACGTGCAGTGCTTAGATTACGTCACCCATATCCGCAGTTATTTGGAAGCGTTAAAATTAGACAAAGTCAATCATCGTCAATTGACTTGATGCGTGTGGGTATAAAAACTAAACATTTTCAAAAAAGAATGGTTTAACACCATTCTTTTTTTTATGCTATCACTTTGTGGTTTTTAAAAATTACTGACTTATTGTTAACATTATTAACCTAAGGATAGCACGTGACCCAGCTCCAGAATCAGCCCCACACTCAGTCAAGCAATCAGCCTGTTTATGCCACCCAATACCGTATTTATTTAGAAGATAGCGATGCAGGCGGGATTGTGTATCACGCCAATCATTTAAAGCTGTTTGAGCGTTGTCGCCGTGATTGGTTACGTGAATTGGGGATGAGCAGTTATTTTTATCAAGCGCATTCAGCCGAGGCTGCAAGTCACGTTACTCACCATAGCGATAGTGGCAAAGCTGATATCCAATTTGTAGTGAACCAAGCCAACATCCGTTATGTGCGTCCGATTCTGCTTGATAGCGAAGTCACCGTTGTGATTGAGACGGCAGACTGCAAATCTGCGTCATTACAGCTTGAGCAGCGGATTTATGATAGCCACCAGCAGCTGTTAAGCCAAGCCGAGATAAGTATTGTATGCGTGGCTACTAGTAAAGATGAAAAAGGGCAAACCCAAGTTCGACCCACCCGTTTGCCCAAAGCGTTTGTGCAGCTGCTGCAGCTCGCTCGGTAACTCTAGGGTCATTTTGGTTTACAAAGGTTATTTTGCTTTACAAGTTTGACAGGTAACTTGCTCATCTTCTAGGCGGTATGCCATCATACTGCCGCCCCACACACACCCTGCATCCGTGGCTCTGGCATTTGCCAAATCGACTTTGGCTTTTAGCGCCGCCCAGTGACCAAATAAGATTTTACGTTCGCGCGGCACTTGCCATTCAAACCATGGACGAAACCCCTCTGGCATTTTATCATCCAAACTGGATTTAAAGCTAAACTCTAGCGTGCCGTCCATTTGACAAAGGCGCATACGGGTAAAATAATTGCAAATCGCCCGCATACGCGCGTAGCCTGTCAGCATATTTGACCAAGGAACAGCGGTATCGCTATACAGGTTTGGCAGCAGTCTATCGAGTTGCCATAAGCTACTTCGTAGCTGAGTTTGCAATTCTGACGCATGCATGGCTGCTTGGGTGATACTCCAGTTTGGCGGGATGCCTGCATGCACCATCACGGTTTTATCATTGGGATAGACAAGCAGCGGCTGGCGACGAAGCCAGTTGAGTAATTCATCACAATCTGGGGCGTCAAAAATCGCTTGTGTTCTATCCTTTTTTTTGATCTTTATGACACCACGCCATACCGCGATCAAGTTAATATCATGATTGCCCAACACCATTTCGGCAGCCCCGGCTTGGCAAAGACGTTTTACCAGACGCAGCGCGCTCAGCGAGTCTTCACCGCGTGCCACGATATCGCCGACAAACCATAATTTATCTTGCTGTTCATCAAACCCAATCTGCTTGAGCAGTGCCTGCAAATCGGCATAACAGCCTTGAATATCGCCAATGACAAATTGATGTCGAAAACCCATAACACCTCTTACATCTTCAAAGTAAAATTTTAAACAGCTATAAAAAAATTAACCATTTGCCGCGATGCTGTTTGCCGCTATACCATTAGCCGCGATGCCATTAGACAAGGTCACAAAATCTTGTACTGATAACGTTTCGGGACGCGCCAGTGGATTAAGTCCCCATGCCACAAGCTGGTGTTCTGTGACCGCAGGCAAAATCGGCGACTTTTTAAAAATCGCGCGCAGTGTTTTACGGCGATGATTAAATGCCTCACGCACCACAAGGGCAAACAGCTTTTCATCGTCAGCCACAATCGGTTTTTGTTGATAAGGTCTGAGCCGAAATACCGCACTCGTCACTTTGGGTGGGGGGTTAAATGCCCCATTTGGCACCGTCAGTAAATAATCGGCTTCACAATAATACTGCATCATGATGGATAAACGACCATATTCTCGGCTATCCACCTCTGCGGTGATGCGATCAACCACTTCTTTTTGTAGCATAAAATGCATGTCTTCAATGACATCGGCAAAACTTAATAAATGAAATAATAACGGCGTAGAAATATTGTATGGCAAGTTACCGACAATGCGCATTTTCTTGTCGGTGGTATGATTGGGGTTATCGCCAATGACTTGCTGGAATAGCGCATGGTAATCCACTTCCATGGCATTGGCTTTGACAATGGTTAAGCCCTCATTGCTATTGGCGCCAATACGAATGCGCAAGCTGTCTGCCAAATCGGTATCAAGCTCGACAACGGTCAAGCGATTGACTTCCTTGAGTAGCGGCTCAGTAATCGCGCCCATGCCTGGACCAATTTCAACCATCAAATCATCGCGACCTGCATGAATACTGTCAATAATTCTCCCAATAATCACCTGATCATGTAAGAAATTTTGCCCAAAACGTTTTCTAGGCTGATGCGATAAAAAAGCAGAGACCGTCACTCAAAACATTCCTATAAAAATGAAATAATTATCAATGTTGCGCAGTACACGATAACCTTCACCGTCATCAGACACAAATCACTATTAAACTGATAATTATAGCATAGCTTGACGCTCCATTATGACAATTTCATGACAACAATCTGCCCAATCGCTCAATTTGAATTTTTGTAGTTTATATCATGCTACAAATTTTTGATGGGTTAAATTTTTGATGGGTCAATTTTTTGATGCGTCAATCGCCTGTCGAATTCTGATGACTAAGTTGTTATAATGCAACAAATTTAACTAACCCTTTATTTAGTGAGCATTGTATGGGCTTTAATTGTGGTATCGTCGGACTGCCAAATGTTGGTAAATCAACCCTGTTTAACGCATTGACCAAAGCTGGAATTGCGGCAGAAAACTTCCCGTTTTGTACCAAAGATCCCAATACTGGGATTGTACCTGTACCCGACCCACGTCTCAAACAACTTGCCGATATCGTCAAGCCTGAGCGCGTTGTGCCCACCTCAATGGAATTTGTGGATATCGCAGGTCTAGTGGCAGGCGCCTCCAAAGGCGAAGGCATGGGTAACCAGTTCTTAGCCAATATCCGTGAAACCGATGCGATTGCCCATGTGGTGCGCTGCTTTGATGATGACAACGTGATTCACGTCGATGGACGCGTCAACCCATTATCCGATATCGAAACTATCAATACCGAACTTGCGCTAGCTGACCTTGAAGCAGTGAGCCGTGCGCTTATCAATGTCGGTAAAAAAGCCAAAGGCGGTGATAAAGACGCCAAAGCCATGCTGGATGTGTTTAACAAAATTGAGCCATTTTTAGCCGATGGTAAGCCTGCGCGCATGGCAAATCTGGACGAGGATGAGAAAAAAATCATCCGCAGTTATGGTTTAATCACCCTAAAACCGACCATGTATATTGCCAACGTGAGCGAGGATGGCTTTGACAACAATCCTTATCTTGACCAAGTACGGGAATTTGCGGCAAAAGATGATGCGTTGGTGGTCGCGCTATGCAACCAAATCGAATCTGAAATCGCCCAGCTGGATGACGATGAAAAACAAGAGTTTTTAGAAAGTATGGGTATGACTGAGGCAGGGCTTGACCGTGTGATTCGCGCAGGTTATGAGCTGCTTAATATGCAAACGTATTTTACCGCAGGGGTTAAAGAAGTACGCGCTTGGACGGTCAAAGTCGGTGCGACTGCCCCTGAAGCAGCAGGCGTGATTCATACCGACTTTGAGCGTGGTTTTATCCGTGCCGAAGTGATTGCGTTTGATGATTTTATTGAATATAACGGTGAAAAAGGCGCGGCAGCGGCGGGTAAATCTCGTCTTGAAGGTAAGACTTATATCGTGCAAGATGGCGATGTCATGCACTTTAGATTTAATGTTTAGTTCAAACATTTTTACTTGATAAATGGGTTATTATGATATAACCCATTTTTTTGGCTAAATTTTGATATGAAAAGGTTTCCAGAATTCGTCACTACATTTCTATCTTATTATTTGGCTCCGGCTGCTATCACAGCGCTTATGATGCTAACGGTTTTCTCCTTTGTTATAGAACTTTTTAATAATTTAACTAAAGACTTTTATTTTATTATTACTTCATTTTTATATTACCTATTGTTAATTGTACTTGCTTTGTTCTATTATCCCCATCGCAAAAGGCGAAATTATCGCATAATTACGATTACCACCGTTATTGTTATTCTATTACATAAATTTTTGATAGGAAATTTGATTTTAAGTATACTTCATTACTCAATTAGTAGCATTGTTTTAGCGAATGTAGTCGTAGGCTATTTACTTGATAAAGATAATCAAAAAAATGCGTTCATTAATTTAATAAAGGTTGGCAGTTTAATTTATGCTGGTGAAAGCATATGGAATAGTATCCTTTATTACCAGAATATTAATACCCATAAAACTATCTACGAATTTTTTTTAGATAAAGTTCATGATTTAGTCATATTACCATTCGCTTATTATATAAGCTATTTGCTAGCGATTTATGCGTTTTATCTTACTTACCCGCTAGTGATAAATATTCGTTTAAAAATTTCAGGTTTTGAAGTAATTTTTGATATACTAAAAATTTTATTAGCACCAATCGGTGTAATAGCTATTTTATTTGCGCTTATATTTGCTTAAATATAATAGTAGGTTTTGAAAAAATATTACTAAATATCAACCTATCATATTGCAACTTCTTGACACAATCCCTATAATATGCGTTCGTAATTTTGAGAGCCCTCGTTTCCCAGACACTCACTCTCAACTATTAACTCAAAAAGGTTTTTAAACATGAAAACTATCAGTGCTAAACCACATGAAGTGACACACGATTGGTACATCGTCGACGCTGAAGGTAAAACATTAGGTCGCTTGGCGAGCGAAATCGCATCACGCTTACGTGGCAAGCATAAGCCTTCTTACACCCCTCACGTTGACACAGGCGATTATATCGTTGTGATTAATGCTGAGAAAGTTGCTGTGACTGGTAAAAAAGCGCAAGACAAAAAATACTACCGTCACACCGGTTACCCAGGTGGTATCAGAGAGACTAACTTTACCAAACTTATCGCACACAAACCTGCTGACGTACTTAACAAAGCGGTTAAAGGTATGTTGCCAAAAGGCCCATTGGGCTATGCGATGATTAAAAAGTTAAAAGTTTACTCAGGTACTGAGCATCCTCATACTGCTCAACAACCTCAAGTATTAGATATCTAAGGAGTAACACATGGAACGCAATTACGGTACAGGTCGTCGTAAAACTTCAACAGCTCGTGTGTTCTTATCTGCGGGTACAGGTAACATCGTCGTCAATGGTAAGCCACTTGATCAATACTTTGGTCGTGAAACATCAGTAATGGTTGTTCGTCAACCTTTAGAATTACTGGATGCCGCTAGCAAATATGATATTTATGTGACTGTAAAAGGTGGCGGTATCAATGGTCAAGCGGGCGCGATTCGCCACGGTATTACCCGTGCATTGATCGAGTCAGACGAAACTTTAAAACCAGCGCTTAAAGAAGCGGGCTTTGTCACTCGTGACGCGCGTGAAGTTGAACGTAAAAAATTGGGCTTACGTAAAGCACGTAAACGTCCCCAATTCTCAAAACGTTAATATTTTTCGTGGTCGAAATTCTCGTATTGACCGCGTTTTTTGGCGTTTACAAAAAAGACTCTTGTTTACTGCAAGGGTCTTTTTTATTTACCTTAGGTAATTTATTTTATTGCAAAAATAGCATAAAATAGCAAAATTAGCGTAATTTAGGCACAGCTAAGGTGGCAATTCTGTAACAACTGATTTACAATAGCCACAAACCCAGTGTGGGAATATGGTTACCCACTTCATTAATCTGGAGGAGTTCTTAATGAGCCATGCCGAAGGCGTCGACGTTAAGCGTCGAAGAGTTTTAATCGCATCCACTGCCGCTATGGGCGCAGTCGGTGTCGCTGCTATTGCTACGCCGTTTGTGCGTTCATGGTATCCAAGTGCAAAAGCAGAAGCTGCGGGCGCACCTGTTAGCCAAGACCTAAGCAAACTCGAAGCAGGACAAATGATTGTTATCAAATATCGTGGTAAACCAATTTATCTTGTCAAACGTACCAAAGAGATGATGGATAATTTATCAAAAGTAGAATCATCACTTGCCGATCCAAAATCAGAAGGTTCATTACAACCTGACTACTGCAAAAATAATAGCCGCTCAAAAGACAATAGTGAAGTTCTAGTGTGTGAAGGGGTTTGTACTCACTTAGGTTGTGCACCAGGTTATCGTCCTGATGTCGGCGCAGCAGATTTGGGTGGCAGCAGTTGGGTTGGCGGATTTTTATGCCCCTGTCACGGCTCAAAGTATGACTTAGCTGGCCGTGTTTTTAAGGGTCAACCTGCGCCTCGTAATTTGCCAGTTCCTGAGTATAGCATCAGCGGTACTATCTTAACGGTGGGGGCATAATATGAGTGCAAAGAAATTTATGCATTGGGTGGATGCGCGCTTTCCAGCGACAGAAACTTATGAATACCATATGTCAAAGTATTACGCACCAAAGAATTTCAACTTTTGGTACTTCTTTGGCGTATTATCGATGGTGGTATTAGTCAATCAGTTAGTGACGGGTATTTGGCTCACCATGATGTTCAACCCAAGTGCAGAAGGCGCATTTGCTTCTGTAGAATACATTATGCGTGATGTACAAGGTGGTTGGTTAATCCGTTATATGCACTCAACTGGTGCTTCGGCATTCTTCGTGGTCGTCTATCTGCATATGTTCCGTGGCTTGTTGTATGGTTCATACCAAAAACCCCGTGAACTTGTTTGGCTCATCGGTATGGGTATCTATCTGTGCTTAATGGCAGAAGGTTTCTTCGGTTACTTATTACCTTGGGGTAATATGTCTTTCTGGGGTGCCCAGGTTATTTTAAACCTACCAGCAGCGATTCCATTTATTGGTGATGCATTGGGAGAATGGGTAAAAGGTGACTATATCATCTCTGGTATTACCTTAAACCGTTTCTTCGCGTTGCACGTCGTTGCGATTCCTTTGATTTTAGTGGGTCTGGTATTTGTTCATTTGGTAGCATTACACCATGTTGGGTCTAACAACCCAGATGGTATTGATATCAAAAAACTTAAAGATAAAAATGGTGTACCCCTTGATGGTGTGGCTTTCCACCCGTACTACACCGTACATGATATGATTGGTATTGTGGTATTCTTTATCATTTTCTTTACTGTGGTATTTTTCTTCCCAGAAGGCGGCGGTTTCTTCCTTGAGCCACCAAACTTTGAAGCAGCAAACCCACTTAAAACACCTGCTCACATTGCCCCTGTTTGGTACTATACGCCTTTTTATGCGATGTTACGTGCAACTCCGTCTATGTTTGGTTCAGCCCTGCCGGGTGTTATTGTGATGGCAGCATCAATCGCCATTTTATTTGTATTGCCTTGGTTAGACAAATCGCCTGTGCGTTCAATGCGTTATAAAGGTATGTTGTCAAAAATCGCACTTGCTATCTTTGTTGTTAGTTTCTTGATCTTAGGTTACTTAGGGGTAATTCCATCAAGTGATACCGCAACGCTTGTGGCACGTATTTGTACTATTTTGTATTTCTTGTTTTTCTTGCTAATGCCAATCTATACATCGATTGAAACTTGCAAACAGCCACCTGAACGTGTAACTGGAGGTCACTAATGAAAGCGGTTAAAAAATTAGTTGCTGGATTGGGTTTGACAGTTGCACTAGGTTTGGGCGCGACAGCCGCACAAGCTAGCGAAGGCGGCTGTGGCACCTACAAAACAGTTGAGGGTAAAGAAGCGCATTTGGCTTGTGAAACCGCTCCTGTGGATTTGACCAATAAAGCGTCCATTCAACGTGGTGCGTCATTATTTATGAGTTACTGTGCAGGCTGTCACTCAGCACAGTATGTTCGCTACTCAAAAATGTACAAAGACTTGGACATTCCAAAAGAGTTGGTGGAAAAATACTTGATGCTGACCACTGACCAAGTCGGTGACCATATCAATGCAGGCGTGGACCCAGAGCTTCAAAAAGCTTGGTTTGGTGCCCAGCCACCTGATTTGTCACTTGAAACCCGTCTACGTGGTAATGATTGGGTTTATACGTACTTGTTAGCCTTCTATGAAGATCCAAGTCGTCCTTGGGGTGCCAACAATATCGTACTGCCGAATGTTGCTATGCCGTTCGTCCTTCATGATATGCAAATGAACACCTCAAAAGAAGAATATCGTCGTAATATTGGTGATATCGTCAACTTTATGGCGTGGATGGCAGAGCCGCAAGCGCACCAACGTAAAGTATATGGTTTTTGGGTCATCTTATTCTTACTTGCGTTATTAATTCCAGTGTACTTACTCAATAAAGAATTTTGGAAAGACGTTAAATAAGGATTGATATAAAAAAAGGTAGCTTAGGCTACCTTTTTTTATGCGCATTTATTGCTTGATTGGTATGATAACTTTCACAGTTATTGCTAATTCAGTCATTTTAAGCTAGGCTTATCCTTTACGCTGATACAGCTTATTATTTTTAACTATGTTGACCCCTACTTCGAACACCCCGTTGATTTATGCCGATGATGGCTACCTAAGTCACCAATTAAGACTGGTTTTACTTGAGAAAAAAATAGAATTTAGCGAGACGAACATTCGTGATGATGAGGATTTTGCCGAAGATTTACCTGATATCAACCCTTACAACACGCTGCCGGTATTTATTCATCGTGAATTGATTTTATATAACAATCGCATTATTTTTGAATACCTTGAAGATCGCTATCATCAGAACAAACTGCTACCTGAAAATCCGATTGAAAAGGCACAATACCGTCAATTATGGTGGCGCATTGAGAAAGATTGGATTAAATTGGCAGATACGCTATTGACCGATAAGGATACATTAGATGTCAACCAAGCAAAGATTGCAAGAAAGCAACTGACTGAATCACTGGTTACCATAGCGCCGCTGTTTGCCCATAAAGCTTTTTTTCTTTCAGACACTATGGGTATATGTGATTGCATTTTGTCATCGATTTTATATCGCTTAAAACCCATGGGTATTGAATTGCCGCTGCACCTGTGCCGTCCGTTGTATCAATATATGGAGCGGATGTTTAATCGCCCAACCTTTAAAACTAGTTTAAAATAGTAATCATTAAAATAAGAGAATCATCATGGAAAACGACTTTCAACTCACCCCGACTCGCCCTTATATGGTACGCGCTATTTTTGAATGGCTTGAAGACAATAACCTAACTCCACATATCATGGTCGATACGACGCAGCCCAATGTTACGGTGCCTGTCGAATATGTGCAAGATGGTCGTATCGTACTTAATATCGCCAGCCGCGCTACAGGTAATTTGGTCATTAATAATGATTTTATTCATTTTCATGCTCGATTTGGCGGTGTTTCACAAGAATTATGGGTACCAATGCAAGCGGTGATGGGGATTTATGCCAGAGAAAATTCACAAGGCATGTTCTTTGACCCAACGGAATACGATAATGTGCCGCAATCTGAAATCAACGCCAGTCAACCAGCCGAGTCCACCGAAGCACAACGTCCAAAACGTGAAAACAAAGCAGGGTTAAAAATCTTGGATTAGTGCATTGTCACTGGCAATATGGGTTTAATTTTGTTAAAATAATCAATTACTTTTTTAGTTTTGAATAGGATAACCATAGTCATGGCACGTGTCACTGTAGAAGATTGTCTAGAAAATATCCACAACCGTTTTGATTTGATTCTTATTGCCAGTAAACGTGCGCGCCAAATCGCACGCGGTGTATCAGAACCTATGGTTGAGCGTGAAAATGATAAACCAACCGTACTTGCCCTTCGTGAAATCGCTGAGGGCCTTGTGACTAAAGAGATTTTAAATCAACCTGAGCGCGAATTGCCTAACAAATTTCACCATGTCGATTTGAGCATTTCAAGTGGTCATGGATTCTAACGGTAGCTTAAGCCACTGTTAATAGTTAGCGACTATTATTTTATAAAGAGTCACCTTTTTTAGGTGACTTTTTAGTTGAATTAAACGTGGAATGAAACGTGGAATTATATGTAACTTAGCTTGACAATTCACGGTAATTTTGCGAATAATTAAGATATCTTTATAATACGTTTTTACTAAGTTTAGCTGGTTTGATGCCAGCTATTTTTATCCAGCCGTTTTTTATGATAGAGTTAACTGCTGACCAGAACACTATGACTTTTTAGCAGGTTAAACCTATCGATCGTACGTTGAGGGCACATTTTTGAATATATCAACTTTACCAAAATTAAGCCATCCTGATGTGGATATTGCACAGTTTGACCTAATGCGTGTATTGGATTATTTGGATGATGACGAACAGCAAATTGTTCTCAAAGCCTGTGCCTTTGGCGACCAAGCCCATATCAAAGATAAACGCAAATCTGGCGAGCCTTATATCACCCACCCTATGGCGGTAGCGGAGATTTTGGGTAGTTTTCGCATGGATGTCGATACCATTGTGGCGGCGATTTTGCATGATACCGTTGAAGATACGCCTACCACTGAAGAAGATTTGACCCGAGAGTTTGGCAAGGCAGTTGCCCAAATCGTCAATGGTGTCACCAAATTAAAATCCTCCAATGAAAAACACATCAATAAAGCCGCGACTTTTTATCGCATTATTACTGCGACGCTAGAAGACCCGCGCGTGTTGATTGTCAAATTGGCGGACCGCCTGCACAATATGACCACCATTGAAGCTGTGCCTGAAAAAAAACAACAGGCAACCGCACAAGAAACGTTGGATTTTTATGTGCCGTTTGCTCGTACGCTTGGGCTTAATGATTTAGCCGACTATATCGAGATTTTATGTTATCGCAGCCTAAATGCGCCTATGTATAACAAGTTATCCGATAAGCTTATGCAGCATGGTTTGGGGCGCACCTTTCAACAAGAAGCTATTCATAACTATTTAAATATCGTTTTGAGCCGACTGGATGTTAAAGGTTATGTCAAAGATGTCGATAATCGCGTGACCTTGTTTCGCCAGTTTTTTAAAAATCGCGGCGAAATCACCGATTTGCTGTGGCATTATGAATTTATGCTAGTCATGGATAAAGTGGAAGACTGCGACCAAATCGCCAAGTATTTTATCAATAAATACCAAATTGCGCCTGAGTGTATCGAAGACAATATCCGCCATCCGCGTGCGGGGGGCAACCAATCACTGACCATTACCTATAAAAACGGCCATGATACCATCAAAGTGGTCATTCTGACTAAAACCATGCTCAAAACCACCCGTTTAGGGATTTTGATGGGTGAAGCAGCATCGCCGCTTAGCCAGTCGGTAATTCAGGCCTCTCTACGCAATCTGCAAAACTTGATTGCCGACAATCAAAGCGATATCGAAGAGCAGCCATCTGATGCGGTGACGGTGGTCGATAAACTGATTGATTATCTTCACGAACGTAAAATTATTTGCTATACCCCAAACGGTGATGCTTATGAGTTGCCGCGCGGCTCCACAGCGCTTGACTTCGCCTATACTATCAGTACCCATATCGGTAACCGTGCAACCGGCGCTGAAATCAATGGCGTAGAAGCCAAACTGGGTACGATTTTGAAAACCGGCAATAGGGTCAAAATTCATACCGACCCCAATGCGATTCCAAAAGCGGAGTGGCTGGGTTTTGTGGCAACCAATAAAGCGCGCCGTGCGTTGTTTGAATGGTTAAAAGGCTTAAATCCTGAGCAAAAAGAGCACGAAGGTAAAACCGCCTTTGAGCGCGCGCTTAAAACCCAAAATCTTGCACTCGCTGATGTGAGTGATGAACAATGGCAATTGCTACTTGATTGGCGTGGCTTACAGGATAAAAGTGCGTTCTTTATGGAGTTTACCACAGGTAAATTGCTACCGCAGATTGCCGTTTCGCGCTTATTGACACAAGAGCAGCTTGCCAAAAACCAAGCCAGCGCCCATGCCGCTAACCAACCACAAAGCTTGATTGCGGATGCCGCCAATATGGAAATGACGTTTTCAAGCTGTTGTCATCCTGTGTATGGCGACCCGATTGTCGGGCATATTTCAAAAAATGGCTTGGTGGTGCATCGACACAAATGTTTTTCAATTGATGAAATTCGCCGTGTCAATGAATACCAAGTGATTCCGCTACATTGGCGGGTATCTAACAGTGAGGATGAGATATCGAAGCGTATTTATTTTGATGCCGCGCTAAAAATTAATCAAAACCTGACCGATGAGCAAATCAGTGATTTAATCTTTATTGTACGTGATACTCAGGCGGGTTTTGAGTATATCGAACAGCGTAATGGCTATACCTTGATGTTTGTGGTGGTGCAAAGCCGTGACCAGATTGCAAGCTTAATTCAGCGCCTACGTACCTTTTTGGGCTACCCCAATATTGTAAGACTGTATCAATGGAATGACGAAGTGCTACTTTCTCAGAGCCAAAACACGTCTGCACCAAAAAATAAAGATATTTTATAAACTCATCATACTGTAATAGGAAATAATATGAGCCGTGACATCATTCATACTGACAATGCCCCTGCTGCGGTAGGCACTTATTCACAAGCTGTGAAAGTTGATAAGACTGTCTATATTTCAGGTCAAATCGGACTCGACCCAAACACCATGACCCTAGCCGATGGCTTTGTTAATCAGGCCAACCAAGTCATGTCAAACATCGAGGCTATCTGCCAAGCCGCAGGTGGTTCGTTTGCCAATGTGGTGAAATTTAACGTCTCCCTCACCGATTTGGCAGATTTTACTGCCTTAAATGAGATTTTTGCGGCGCGTTTGTCTGCCCCTTACCCTGCCCGTGCCGCGGTGCAAGTGGCTGCCTTGCCAAAGGGTGCGGTGGTCGAAATTGAAGCGATTTTGGTTTTAGATTGATTTTGGTTTTATAATGTTAACCCGCTCAAATGGAAGGTGAGTTACAAGACTTGCCTTTTTTTATGTCAAATTTTTGCCCATCTGACCACAATTTAATGCCTAGAATTGGGCTATAATTCAACCCTATAACAATTTTTAAAGGTGTGTTTTGCTAATCCAAGTTGCCTTACCTGTGCCCATTGATTCGGTGTTCGATTATCGCGTTGTGGGCGATGCGCTGCCCGCGATTGGCTGCCGCGTCCGAGTACCGTTTGGTGCGCGCAAATTGGTCGGCATTGTGGTGGCGCATATTGAGCACAGTCAGCTTACGCAAAATGCGATTAAACCTGTATTGGACATACTTGATGAGCTGCCAATTGTCGATGAGGCATTGCTAAAACTCGCGTATTGGCTGTCTGCTTATTACTGCTATCCGCTTGGCGATGTGTTTTCTGTCATGCTGCCGACGTTAATTCGCCAAGGGATGACGCTTGACTACCGACAATTATGTTGGCAACAACTACGCGATGCCACTGACGAGGATTTTTCCGCCAGTGCAAAAAAACAACGACAACAATTTGCTTTATGTGAATTGGTCATCAACTCGCATGGCAATTCGCATAGCAATTCACATAGCAATGCCACAAAGCTTGTAAGTGAGTTTGCGCTGATAGACCATGGTGTTGAGCCGGCTTATTTAAAAAAATTTGAGCAAAAAGGTCTAATTGCGCCTGTTTATCAAATGCCGTCTTTACCCAAGCTTGCTAAGCTTGCCACCACGCCGCTCACCTTAAATTTACAGCAACAACAAGCGGTGCAAAAAATCACCCATGCCTGCCAGCAGCCACACTATGAAGGTTTTTTGCTCAATGGGATTACCGGAAGTGGTAAGACCGAAGTGTATTTGCAAGTGATGCAAACGGTGCTAGCGCAAGGCAAACAAGTGCTGATCTTAGTGCCAGAAATTGGGCTGACCCCACAGACCACACAGCGATTTGCCGAACGATTTGAAGCCCAAGTATTGACGCTACATTCGGGACTTAATGACATCATACGGCTTGATGGCTGGCAACAATGCCGACTGGGCTATGCGCAAATTATTATCGGTACGCGTTCGTCAGTGTTATACCCATTTGCCAATTTAGGGCTGATTATTGTCGATGAATCGCATGACCAATCTTACAAACAGCAAGACTCACTGCGCTATCACGCCAGTGACGTGGCGCTCTATCGAGGGTTTCAGCTTAATTGTCCGGTGATTTTGGGCACCGCGACGCCATCGCTTGAAAGCCTGTATCTGGTCCAACAAGGTAAACTCACCGAGCTTACTTTGACCCAGCGTGCAGGCGATGCCAAACCTGCCGCTATGCAGCTGATTGATGCGCGCCAGCAGGCATGGCAAAACGGTTTGGCACAAAGCTTAATTCAAGCCATTCGGCAAACGTTGGATAAAGATGAGCAAGTATTGGTATTTTTAAACCGTCGTGGCTACGCGCCTATCTTATTGTGTGATGCCTGCGGTTGGCAAGCAGACTGCCCGCGCTGTGATGCGCATTTGACAGTGCATTTTCAGCCAGTGGCAATGCTAAAATGCCACCACTGCGATTGGCAGCAAGCCATCCCGAACCATTGCCCCAGCTGCGGTAGTAGCAATCTTGACCCTGTGGGCATGGGTACGGCGCGGATGGTTGAAGGGTTAACTGAGCTTTTCCCCGATGTACCTGTGATTCAAATTGACCGCGATACCACACGTAAAAAAAACAGTTGGGAGCAAGTGTATCAGCGTATTGCTGATAATCCCAAAGCCATTTTGGTGGGCACGCAAATGGTGGCAAAAGGGCATCATTTCCCCAATGTGACCTTGGTGGCAATTCCCAATGCTGACCGTGGTTTTTTATCGTCAGATTTTCGCTCGCCTGAGCATACCGCCCAGCTGATTATCCAAGTGGCAGGTCGTGCAGGTCGTGCCGATAAAGCAGGTCTGGTACTGATACAAACCCTGCAACCTGAAAATCCCGCGTTACTGACTTTGGTACGTGAAGGGTATCTGAGTTTTGCCCAGCAATTATTGGTTGAGCGGCGCATGTTGGGATTGCCGCCATTGACTTACGCTTGTTTGGTACGGGTGGAAAGCAAATCGTTAGAAAACAATCAGCAAATTTTGCATCAAGCGATTGCGCTGCTGCCATCACGCCAACACATGACAGCCTTGGGCATTGCCATTAATGGCCCGGTGGATGCGCCGATGGCAAAGAAAAACAGTCGATATCACTCGCATTTATTAATTTTGACCAAAACACGCCACGTTCGCCAGCAGCTATTGTCGGACTGGTGGCGACAGACAATTGCGTTGCCATCGGCAAAGTATGCCAGACTGTCGATTGACATTGATCCGATGAGCTGGTCTTAACCTGACTTGCAAAACCATTGCTTTTGCTAAAGCGCTTATTTCACGCTGATGTTTAAATGGGCTTTTTTCAAGTCGCTGATTGGGCTACAATTTAGCTAATTTTTACCATTAATTAGGGTAAGTAAATAACAATGACCCCAAAACCGCTTCAAGATTCAAAGCAGCCCACTGGCGCGCACCCTAATGAGCATAATCATGGCAACAATCACCGCCATGAGGACGCTGACCACAGCCATAGTCATAGTCACAGCCATACCGATAATCAGCGTATCATCACCATAGCTTTTGCTATCATTGCAAGCTATATGGTTGTTGAAGTCATCGGCGGTTATATTACTGGCAGTTTGGCGTTGTTATCAGATGCAGGTCATATGTTTAGTGATGCGGTGTCACTTGCCATGACTTTGTTTGCATTTATCATCGGTAAAAAATCTGCTACCTCCCATAAAACTTTTGGCTATCGCCGTTTTGAGATTTTGATTGCCCTCATCAATGGTCTGACGCTACTGATTATCAGCGCAGGTATTATCTATGAAGCCGTACTGCGTTTTCAGCAGCCGCCACAAATTGCCACCACGGGTATGCTGGTTATCAGTACTATTGGGCTTATCGTCAATTTGGTAGTCGCCAAACTGATGCACGGTGGTGATACTGATAATCTAAACATGAAAAGCGCTTATTTACATGTATTAAGTGACTTGCTAGGCTCAGTGGCTGCAATTATTGCCGCTATCGTGATTATGCTGTTTGGCTGGGTGTGGGCAGATGCGGCAGTGAGTATTTTGGTGGCGCTACTGATTGTTCGCAGTGGTTATGCTGTCGTCAAAAATGCCGCCCATATCTTGATGGAAGGCGCGCCCAATCATATTGACCAAAGCGTTATTATCCAAACCCTCTCTGCCCACCCAAATGTGTTATCGGTTCATGATTTACACGTCTGGACGATTACCAGCGGCTTACATAGTTTATCTTGTCATATCATCGTCCCAAGCTCGCTTACCCTGCAGCAAACTGATGCGCTATTATCAGACTTACAGCATGAGTTACAGCATTTAGGCATTGGGCACAGTACCATTCAATTTGAGAGTGATTTGCATGCGCACTCCGCGCAGTTTAATTGTGACATTACCAGCACACCCCCTGTCCATGCGCACGCGCACTAACCGACTTTTTGACCTAAGGTGCCAAAAAATCGGTGCTGCCGCTGAGCGTTTTTAGTTTTTGTTTTGTGGAGTTTGCTATTTGCTTGCTTAACTTTTCTTACGATTAATTGCGTAATATTGCGCATTACTTAGGCTAAATATGTTAGGATGAATCAGCACCATGCTGTGGCAAGCCTTATTTGCTAAATACTTGCTAAACGTTTGCCAAACAATTAAACATCTGTATGTAATATCTATTTAAGTTTCTATTAAATCTATATAAAAATCATTAGCTTACTGGAGGTAAACGCGTATGACACACCGTTCTGCACCTTTCGTGGCACCCAATTTGCATCTCACCCAATCTGATGGCTCAGACAATTCAGATAATAGCAATCCCTCAGCATTACTGGTTGATGAAAAGGCGCATAAAAAACAGGTCAAGTTATTGCTCTCCACCTTGCAAGCTGATATTGCCCAGTTTCGGGATAATTTTTTTCCGCCCCCCTATCTCACCCAAATTCAAGACTTGCCTATTTATGCAGGCAATTTGGCGGAGGTGCAAAGCTATGAGCAAACCTGGCAAGCTTTGATTGACCGCGCCAAAGGCTTTTATCCTTCAGCAGGATTGCCGCCTGATTATCTGCCATTACCCGCAAGCCTTGAGATACCGCAGTTTATTTATCATGTGCAAAAACTGCATTTGACCCGTACCAAAGCCAAAGAATCCAAAAATTTTGGGTCAGTGGGTGCACTGGTTGAAAAATGCGGTCCGTATGAGGATGCCCAGTTGATGGCGATGGAAAATGCCCTAGCCAAAGGCAAAGACGTGCGGCTGGTGGCGCATCGTGAATTCATTGATTTACGTGCTTATGTGTTTTGTCGCAATCCCAAAGGTGAATTGCTAGAGCCTGAACGGATTCGTTTTTATCGCACAGGTTTGGTCATTCAAACATTAGCAGACTTTAAAGTAGTGGACAGTCGGCAAACTCCCCGTAAAAAACGCAATGACGCCTATAAAAATGCGATTGCGGATAACGGGATTTGGAAAATTTTTGTTAAAAATTAAAAATAATTGAGGTTTTGTATGTTTGTGCTTGCTGCCAGTGCTGATAGTTCTATGATGCTTGATGCAACTATCTTTTTGGGTGCGGCAGTGATTTTGATACCGCTTGCGAAGCGTTTTGGTATCGCCACGGTATTGGGTTATTTGTTTACAGGCTTATTGCTGGGTCCAAGTTTTTTAAAAGTTGCGGGTAACCCCGATGATTTGCTGCATTTTTCTGAATTTGGGGTCGTGCTGCTATTATTTATTATTGGTTTGGAGCTACAGCCCTCTCGGCTTTGGGCACTTAGGCAACAGATTTTTGTGTTAGGCGGGCTGCAGGTGATTGTCACGGGCGTGGTGCTGATGCTGCTATCGTGGTATTTTTTAGATATTCGGCTATCAAATAGCTTTGTCATCGGTTTTGGCTTGGCGCTGTCATCAACGGCGTTTGTGTTGCAGTTATTGGGTGAAAAAAAGCAGCTTGCCACCACGCATGGTCAACAAGCCTTTACTATTTTATTGTTTCAAGATATCGCGGTTATTCCTTTACTTGCCGCATTGCCATTTTTGTCGGGCGCGCAAGAGCAAAATTACGATTGGATTTATTTTGCCAAAGTCATCAGTATTTTTGCTGGCATGATATTTGTCAGTCGGTTTGTGGTACGTCCTTTCTTTAAGTTCGTGGCCTCTAGTAACGCCACCGAGCTGCTCACCGCCACGGCGTTGTTTATCGTACTGGGTGTGTCGCTATTGATGAATTATATAGGCTTGTCAATGGCACTTGGGGCATTTTTAACCGGGGTGCTACTGGCTGACTCTGAATACCGCCACGAGTTAGAGGCAAGTATTGAGCCATTTAAGGGGTTGCTGCTTGGGCTGTTTTTTATGTCAGTTGGCATGCTCACCAACGTCAAATTAATTGTCGCCAAGCCCTTTCTCATCATTGGTTTGGCAGTATTGCTGATGCTCATTAAGTTTGTGGTGCTGACAATCATTGCGCGGCTCATGGGCAACAAAAACGAAAGCAGTATCCGTCTTGGGGTGACGCTAGCGCAAGGCGGGGAATTTGCGTTTGTACTGTTTAGCGTGGCGACCGCCCAGCATCTGTTAACCCGTGAACAACAAAATATCTTAAACCTTGTGGTAACTGTTTCAATGGCAATGACACCACTGGCATTTTTATTACTGGAAAAAATTGGTAATCCGATATTTGCCAAAGCTAAGCCCAGTAAAGAATACGACAAAATACCCAACCATGAGCACGCAGTGGTGATTGCAGGATTTGGACGTGTCGGGCAAATCATCGGCCGTGTGCTACGCATGCACAATATTGAATTTACCGCGATTGAAAAATCTGCCAACCAAGTCGATTTCGTCCGCAAATTTGGTAACCAAGTATACTATGGCAATCCCCAAAATCCTGAAATCCTACGCGCGGCAGGGCTTCAACGAGCCAAAGTTTTTATTATTGCCATTGGCGATATCGAGCTGTCTGCAACGGTGGCCGATTATGCCGTACGCAATTATCCGCATCTGACCATCTTGGCACGTGCCAAAAACCGTGAGCATTATTATCGTTTGCGCGATGCGGGGGTTAAGTATATTTGGCGAGAAACCTACCTATCTTCGCTGGATATGTCACGCGAAACCTTGGAAGTATTGGGCATGGAGCCAAAAACCGCACGAAAAACCGTGCAAATGTTCCGCGATTATGATGACGCATTGATTGAACGGCAGCGCGCCATCTATGAAGATGAAGCCGAGATGATTGCCTCAGCACAATCGGCGATTCAAGAACTCGAAAGCTTATTCGATAGCGATATGACCACCGCGAAACATGAACTCCATAAAGAAAAAGAACGATTTGAAAAATTAGCCGAGGAATCCTACTCGCAAACAAAAAAATAACCCAAACAAACCATCAAAAGAAACGAACATTTAAAATGTTAAAAATCATAAGGAGTACAAGCATGCAAATCCGTGTCGTACAACAAGATATTACGACCCTAGCTGTTGATGCGATTGTCAACGCTGCCAACAATTCATTGCTCGGTGGTGGTGGGGTTGATGGCGCTATTCACCGTAAAGCAGGTACGTCACTACTTGCGGCTTGTCGAGTGATTCATGATGAGCAAGGCGGTTGTCCTACTGGCAAAGCCGTGACTACCCCTGCAGGGAATTTGCCCGCCAAATATGTGATTCACACCGTCGGACCTGTTTGGCATGGCGGACAGTCAAATGAGTCAGCGCTACTAGCAAGCTGTTACACCGAATCGCTGAAACTTGCTGAGCAAAACGGCGTTAAAACCATTGCTTTTCCCAATATTTCAACCGGTGTGTATCGTTTTCCAAAACAACAAGCCGCACAAATTGCGGTAAACACCGTAAAAGATTTCGTCAAACAAAACGAAAATCATGAATTTGAAGACATTATCTTTGTCTGTTTTGATGCAGAAAATTATCAGCTTTATCTAAATTTAGTCCAACCCGAAAATTAAAATATGCAAATTTTACATGATGCCGAAGCCTTAACTATCGCAAAGCAGTATCTAAATGCAATATCCAAATCCATGGGCGACTGCCAACTTGCAATCATGAAAAATAAAACAATAAATCGCCTAAGGGGTGCATGATATCCGAGCCTGCATATACTACGACCAGACCTGCCAAAGGCGATTGTGTATAAATCTTGGGTCATTTTTGCCGACAATCATTGCCAATATTTACAAAAATTAACAATTCAATTTTTGATAAAAAAACAGCCTAATTTTAGACTGTTTTTTACCGATTTATAGCGTTAGCAAGGGCATCGCTTCATGCTACCGCCATTACTCGGGTAGCGCGCATCGACGCAGTAGCGAAAAAAGGTCTTTTCATCCATCGGCTCTAGGTCAGGATGCTGCTCCTGCATATGGCTGACGTAGGTCGCATAATCAGGGACACCGACCATCAAACGAAAGCTTTGTTGCATCCGTTTGACCAGCGTGATTAGGCGGGTCATATTTTTTGGGCTAAAAATTATCTCCTTTTGCGCCTTTAAGGTCATTTTAATCAAGTTAGCGATTAACGCATTATTACTCATGTGACTCTCCTTCTATCTGCGTAGCATGGTTTTGGTGAAATTCAAGCAATTGCACGATATAAGTGCAATTGCTGGTAATTTTTCACTAATGCGGTGCAGAAATATTCAAGGGTTTCGGATCTTCATAAATCACCTCACCTTCAACCACGGTAGGTTTATCACTTGCCAAGGCTTTTGTTAATGCGCGAATCGTACCGAAAATCATCACAATCATGACAATCATAAAGAAGCCACAAAGCACGGCATCCACATAGTTTGAGAATACGATGGTTTGCATCTCATCCAAGGTCTTGGCAGGTTTTAAAACTTCACCTTTGGCAATCGCGGCGCTGTATTTTTGTGCTTGTGCTAAGAAACCAATCGCTGGGTTTTCATGGAAGATTTTTTGCCAACCTGCCGTCAAACAGGTAATCAATAAGAAGACCGTGGGTGCCACAGTGACCCAAGCATATTTTTGTTTTTTCATTTTAAATAAAACTGCAGTGCCTAGGGTCAATGCCATCGCTGCCAAGATTTGGTTACCGATGCCAAACAGCGGCCACAATGAGTTAATGCCCCCAAGCGGATCAATCACGCCTTGGTAGACAAAGAATCCCCAAGCGGCTACTGCAATCAAAGTCGCAAGCAAATGCACGCCGAGATTGGTTGAGCCACGTACCGATGGCACCACGATGCCAATCGTGTCTTGTACCATAAAACGACAAGCACGCGTCCCTGCATCGACTGCAGTCAAAATAAACAAGGCTTCAAATAAAATCGCAAAATGATACCAAAACCCCATCATCGCGGTACTACCAAAGATAGACGATAGGATATGTGCCATCCCAATTGCAAAGGTCGGTGCACCGCCTGTCCGTGAGATAATGGAGCTCTCACCCACTTGCTGCGCTAGTGTCGTAAGCGCATCGGGGGTAATTACAAACCCCAATTTTTGGATAGCGGCTGCCGCTGTCTCTGGGGTTGTACCTAAAAGCGCTGCTGGGGCATTAATCGCAAAATACATACCAGGGTCAAGAATGGTGGCACAGATCATTGCCATGATGCCAACCATCGACTCCATGAGCATACCACCATAACCAATGGCGCGAGTATCTACTTCATTATCCACAAGTTTTGGGGTCGTACCACTCGATACCAATGCGTGAAAACCAGAGATAGCACCACAAGCAATGGTAATAAACAAGAACGGAAATAACCCGCCTTTAAATACGGGACCTGTACCATCGATAAATTTGGTAACCGCAGGCATTTTTAACTCTGGCATGGTAAAGACAATCGCCAGTGCCAAACCTACAATCACCCCTATTTTTAAAAAAGTAGATAAATAATCACGCGGCGCAAGCAGCAGCCACACAGGCAATACCGATGCTACCACACCATAAATCATCAAAGCCCAAGTCAGCTGGGTACCTGTCAAGGTAAACAATTCAGCCATCGCAGGGTCTTTGGCAATATCGCCACCAAATACAATCGCCGCCATCATCAACACAAAGCCGATGATAGACACTTCCATGATTTTACCTGGGCGTAAATAACGCATGTAGATGCCCATCAGTAGCGCGATAGGAATCGTTGCCGCGATGGTAAATAGCCCCCAAGGACTGTGTGCCAATGCTTTGACGACTACCAGTGCCAGTACTGCAAGAATGATGACCATCACGCCTAGCGCACCGAGCATCACCGTAATACCCGTAAAAGTACCCAGCTCGTCTTTTGCCATTTCACCCAGTGATTTGCCATCACGGCGGGTCGAGATAAATAGTACAGTAAAATCTTGTACCGCACCTGCAAATACCACACCAATGATGAGCCATAGCGTACCTGGCAAATAACCCATTTGTGCCGCTAAGATAGGACCGACTAATGGGCCTGCCCCAGCAATCGCAGCAAAGTGGTGACCAAATAAGACGTATTTATTGGTAGGCACATAATCTAAGCCATCTTTTAGGCGATGAGCGGGTGTCACGCGGCGAGGATTGAGCTCAAAGACTTTTTTGGCGATAAATAAGCTATAGTAGCGATAAGCAATGCTATACGAACACACGGCAGCAGCAACAAGCCACACGGCATTGATACTTTCGCCGCGGTGAAGGGCAATTGTCCCTAATGCCACTGCGCCAATAACTGCAACAAGTAACCATACTATCTTTGATAGCATGGGGGAGTTACTTGTCATTGCGGAATTTGTCTGCATGTCAACTCCTTTTTATATGAAGATCATCCTAGGATAGAGATAAACGCAAGTATGTTAAAAAGCAATTGTGTTAAATGGAACTAAATCAACATGTAATTACGTTAAATAATCATTGCTAGTTTTTTGTAATATTTTGCAAATTGTAACATGGATTAATGGTTATTCGTCATTCAATGTATGACTGTTACCCAATATATACTAAATTTACTGGCTTTAGCCTGCGTCGTTGTTTGGTATAATGACCCAATCGGCTTAAATGCCTGTACATTTTAGCTTATATTTTTTGACCAGCTTTACAAACTTAATCGACCGAGTCACTGCCACGGCATTTATTTTTGCATTTTTTATGTCTTTTCTTATATTTTTTTATGCTTTTTTTAATGAAACATACCCTATGAAACCAACCCAAAATCATAAGCCCCAAATGTTTGACCCAACAGCCAAAATGCCTCCGGTTGATACTGCCAGTAATGCCGATGCCAATCTGCTACATCAGTCAACTGTAACACTTGAAGGCATGCCAAAGGTGAGCGAGTTGCAAAAACTGCAATCAGATAACCGTACAGCGCGTAAGCCTTTTCAGTGGCAGTTTTTGTTGCCGCAATATTGGGGGATTTGGCTTGGGGTCGCGCTGATTTTGCCATTGATTTATTTGCCGTTGCGCTATCAATTTAAAATCGGTCATTTTCTGGGAAAATTGTTATTTGGACTGATTAAAAGCCGCCGAGCCGATACTTTGACCAATTTGTCATTGGCGTTTCCAGAGCTTAGCGAAGATCAGCGTTTAGAAATGGCAGAGAAGATTTTTATCAATGCCGGTGTGGGTGTGTTTGAGAGTCTGTGTGCGTGGTATCGACCTGATGTATTTACCCGCTGTGTCACCGTATCAGGGCTGCACCATGTCAAAAACGCCCAATCGCAAGGTAAAGCGGTGATTTTACTCGGCATCCATTCAACTTTGCTCGATTTGGGTGGACGGCTGACCACGATGTTTACCCCGCTGGATGTGGTGTATCGACCGCAAAACAATGCGCTGCTTGATTGGTTCATTTTTAATGCTCGCTCAAAAGTTTATAGCGACCAAATCAGTCATCGCAATATGCGCCATTTTGCCAAAAACCTTAAAGATAATCATGTGGTATGGATCACCCCCGACCAAGATTTTGGGCTTAAACAAGGCGTGATGGCAGACTTTTTTGGGGTACCCGCTGCCACTTTGACTGCACCACGTCGTATGGCAAAACTGGGCAATAAAGCCAATCTGCCTGCCGTGATGATATTGCATTTCTATCGGGAAACCCCGGATGAGATGCCAAAAGGTCGCAAACCGCATTATCACATCATCTTCTCGCCTATTATTGACAACTACCCAACCGAAGATGAATTAGCGGATGCCAATCGCATCAATCAGCTATTAGAAAATTATATCCGTATCGACCCGACCCAATACATGTGGTTTCATCGGCGCTATAAAACCCAGCCTACTGGTATCCGCTATTACCGCTAATTTTGCTCATTTGGCTCATGGAGCTCAGCCAATTTTTGGCATGAATTTGTAGTCAAAACCCGCTATACTAACGGACAATTTTTTTGCCTATTTTGTACTTTTTTTGCTTTTGTTTGGAATTTTGAATATGAATGATAAAACTGCCGCGCCGCGCCGCATTTTAACCGGTATTACCACCAGTGGAATTCCCCATCTTGGCAACTATGTCGGTGCCATTCGTCCAGCGATACAATCGGCAATACAAGGCGCCAGTACGGGAGAAAGCGATGCTTATTTTTTCTTGGCAGATTTGCATGCACTCATCAAATGCCATGACCCTGAGGCGATTCATGCCTCGACCAAGGCAATTGCCGCGACGTGGCTTGCATGTGGTCTCGACCCTGAACGCGTGGTGTTTTACCGCCAGTCGGACATTATCGAAATTCCAGAGCTAACATGGATACTCAACTGTAACTGTGCTAAAGGTTTGATGAACCGTGCGCACGCCTACAAAGCCGCCGTAGATGCTAACCGTGAAACGCCAGACACTGACCCTGATTATGGCATTTCGATGGGGTTATTTAGTTATCCTGTGCTAATGGCTGCGGATATTTTGATGTTCAATGCCACCCATGTCCCTGTGGGGAAAGACCAAATCCAACATATCGAGATGGCACGTGATATGGCAGGTACCTTTAATTTTCGCTATTGTGACCTAGAAAAACCGATTTTTGTATTGCCCGAAGCCATGGTAGATGATGACACGCCGCTACTGACGGGGCTTGATGGTCGTAAAATGTCAAAAAGCTATGGCAATACCATTCCGTTGTTTGGCGACGACCCACAAATAGATGGTGAAAAAGCGCTGCGAAAAGCCATCATGCGTATTGTTACTAATTCACAGTTGCCAGAAGAACCCAAAAACCCCGATGAATCCACGATTTTTGAGATTTACCGTGCATTCGCTAGCGTGGAAGAACAACAACTACTGCGTCAACGTTTTGAACAAGGTATCGGTTGGGGGGATGCCAAAGAAGTGTTGTTTGAAAAAATTAACAGCGAAATTGCCCCTTTCCGTGCCCGTTACAATGAATTGATGGCGAATCCAAAAGAATTGGAAGAAATCCTACAAATGGGCGCAGAAAAAGCCCGCCGTGATGCGCGCAAACGCCTTGAAAAAGTACGAAAAGCCATTGGTATCAAACCCCTTGCCAAACTCAAAAAATAACGAGTCACTCATGTCATTTGCCCACTTTAAAGCCTATACCGATAGGCTTTATCAAACCGATAAAGCCTTTGACGATGCGCAGCCCAACCGTCTCAACCGACATCGCCACCTTGAGCCTGATTCAGCCGAGTTTCTTGCCAGTCTGGTTATCAGCAAGCGGGCTAAAAATATGTTAGAAATTGGCACATCAACGGGCTATTCTACGCTATGGCTAGGCTATGCGTTAGCCCAAATCAATCGCGCCAATACCGCGAATAGTGCCACGTTGACCTCGATTGATATCGACGAGTGGCGATTACTGACTGCTCGCAACCACCTGCGTACCTTGCAGTTTGACCACAATATCACGCTACAACAAGTCGATGCGAAGGATTTTTTACGTCAGTCGACCGCTCATTTTGATGTGATTTTCTTGGATGCAGAGCGTAGGTTTTATGGCGACTATGTGGCTGACTTTAAGCGGTTACTGACCTTTGGCGATATGCTGATTGTCGATAATGTCATTTCTCATGCCGATGAAGTAGCAGCGTTTTTGTCAGCCTTTGAACAGGACAGCAACTATTTGTGTTCTACCCTATCAATTGGGGCAGGATTGTTTTTAGCAGTTAAACAATCAAAGGATTAATAACAAAATGCTATGGGAATTATTAAAACAAATTTGGTGGTTAATTCCTCTTTTCCTTATCATTAGTTTTTTAAAATCGCCTACTTTTAAAGGTTGGTTTGGCGAAAAAATGGTTGAAAAAGCTGCTAATCGCAAGCTGCCACATGATAGCTACCATGATTTTCAAAACGTCACTTTAGCAACTGATGAAGGTTCTACGCAAATTGACCATATTTATGTGTCGCGTTTTGGTATTTTCGTGGTTGAAACTAAAAACTATAAAGGGTGGATTTATGGTAAAGTCAAAGATGCCAAATGGACGCAAAACATTTATGGCAAAAAACATCTTTTCCAAAATCCGTTACGACAAAATTATAAACATATCAAAACATTAGAGAATTTATTAGATTTACCGAATGACGTTTTTTATTCAGTTATTGTATTTACAGGTGAATGTGAATTAAAAAGTAATTTTCCAGTCAATATCTGTCGCTTGGGAAACTTCACAGATTATATTTTGTCATTTGACCAACAAAAACTCAGCGACATACAAGTTCAGCAAATCTGCCAATTATTGGCTAAAAATCGTCTTGATAATACGCTTAAAACTCGCCATCAGCATATTCAAAACCTAAAAAAACAACATCACAAATGACCAATTTAGCCATTCGAATTTTTGAGACGCCTGTTCAAAGTCTGCCCGAAGACCTCTATATTCCGCCCGAAGCCTTTGCCATTTGGCTAGAGCAGTTTGAAGGTCCGCTGGATTTTTTGTTGTACTTAGTCAAAAAAAATAACTTTGATATCACCACCACAGCGATTTTGCCGATTACCGAGCAGTACCTGACTTATATTGAGGAATTGGATGACAATCATTTTGAGTTGGCAGGCGATTATTTACTGATGGCAAGTACCTTAATTGCTATCAAAAGCGAATTGCTGCTACCAAGCCCTCAACGACCAGAAGATGAAAAAAACCCCACCAAGCAGCTGATTGACAGACTTGAACAATACGCCCAAATCAAACACGCCAGTCAGCGTATCGATGCGTTAATGCGCCTTGAGCGCGATGTGTTTTTGGCATATGCCAGTTTGCCAAGCCCTGATATATTAGCCAAAGAGATGGCACCCTATCCTGCCACCATGCTTGCCGACAGCTTAATCAAAATGCAGCTAAAACCCGATTACCAAATGCACCATGTCAAAGCCGATATCGTGCCTTTGGCAGAGCGTATGGCAAGTATTAGCCGTATATTGGCAAGTCGTGGTCAAGGCACTTTCCACGACATATTAGATAAATCACAAGGCAAACTGGGTGTGGTGGTGAGTTTTGTCGCTATTTTGGAATTAGCCAAACAGCGGATGCTAAAATTTGTCGCACAAGAGGATGACAACGCTTCCGATGTAAGCGAACTAACCTTGATATGGGCATCGTCATGACCGATTTTAACCAACAACATCAGCTTGCCCAGCAGCATAGCAAATCTATTGAAGCGATTTTGCATGCTTCAGAAACCCCGATTACTGCCAAACAGCTATGTCACTGGCTATCGATTAATCCAAACCAACTGAGCATGGCGCTCACAGTCTTGCAGCAGCGTCTATCACAAGGCGCGTTAACCTTAGCCGATACCGCAAGCGGCTACCGATTGCAAATCGCCAATGACTTTAGCCCACTTATTCAGCAAGTTTTTCCCCAGCGTCAAGAAACCTTAAGCCAAGCGTTATTAGAAACGTTAAGTGTGATTGCTTACAAACAACCAGTGACGCGTGGCGATATTGAGCAAATTCGTGGTGTGACTGTATCGAGCAATATCTTACGGCAACTATTTGATAAAGGCTGGATTATTGAGCAAGGCTTTCGCGATACGCTGGGACGTCCTGCACTACTGCATACCACCGCAGCGTTTTTAGCCGCCTTTGGGCTTAAAAGCTTGCAAGATTTACCAAAGCTAGCTGATGTGCAACAGCTTGAGATATAAAAAAGCTACCGACTGGGCAGCTTCTTAAAGACCCTGCATCAACAACACCCTGCGTCAAGGCAAGCGGCGAGCAGGAGCGCCCCACTGGTTGACATTCGGTTTGGTATCTGTGCAATACCACACCAGCAGCATAATCCCGCCAACGATGGGGATAAAGGCAATGAGCATCCACCAACCTGATTTATTAACATCATGTAAACGGCGAACAGCTACTGCGATATTTGGAATCACCAATGCCAAAGAAATAAGCCCCGCCACAATACCATCAGTACCAATCATATAATCAATGATTGCCCCACCCAGATACAACATGAACCACGCCAAATAAAAATACCAATATTCTTTACGTCTAGCACGCCCTTTAAAATTGGCATAATTGCTGAGACTTTTTTTAACCCAATCAAAAAAGCCATAATTTTCTTCAATCGCCCATGCTGGATTGACGGCATTCATGCCCGCTGCGTTAGTAACTTGACCATAGTTGGCAGTTGTAGGGTTGTCTGTATAGCCGTGGGGGATGGGAGGAATCGTGCTATCTATCGGTTTGTTCAGATTGACTGCATTGCCTGCGGCAAGACCGACAACTGCCACTGCATAACCCTGCGCATCGACACTAAATTCTACTTGTTGTCCTGCCGTCGGTGCTGTGGCTTGTTGCCATTGTTGGCTAGTAAATGGGTAATTTTTTCCGTCCTCCGCCATGATGATACCTTGACCATGTTGCGGCGAAAAATTGGCTATTTGCCCTCTCATTGTTATTATTCCCTGTGCTGTTATTGATTTACTTATGTCGATGATTATAACGTAAAATAATTTTTACAATGTGACATTATTTATGTTCAATTTTTGATTAAAATACTGGTTAAAATTTAGCCACATGACTTTATACTAGCATTCAACCATCGCTTGTCCTACAATAGGCACAAGCATGAAGTTTCATGCTATCACAACATTGTGAAATGTTGCTACCTATTAAAGGATTATTGAATGAAAGACGAAAAACTGCAAAAAGCGCTCGCCCGTCTAGGCTTAGGTTCGCGCCGCCAAATGGAAGATGTGATTCGCGAAGGTCGCGTCAGTGTTAACGGGACTGTGGCTACCATTGGTGACCGTGTCGGACAGGGCGATGAAATCCGAGTCGATGGACGTTTGCTACGCTATACCGCAGAAAATGAAAAACGCCGCCGTATCTTGATGTATTACAAGCCAGAAGGCGAAATTTGCTCAGCCCATGACCCAGAAGGTCGTCCCACGGTGTTTGAGCGCCTGCCACCCCTAAATCATGACCGCTGGGTAATGGTGGGTCGGTTGGACATCAACTCAACAGGTTTATTGCTATTTACCAATGATGGCGAACTGGCTCACCGTCTGATGCACCCATCAAATGAAATAGAGCGCGAATATGCGGTGCGTGTGATGGGCGAAGTCACCCCTGAGATTATCTTAAATCTCAAACGTGGCGTCATGCTAGAAGATGGTATGGCACAGTTTGATGACATCGTTGAAAAAGGCGGTGAAGGTATCAACAAATGGTACCAAGTCAAACTCAAAGAAGGTCGCAATCGTGAAGTGCGCCGCTTATTTGAATCACAAGGCTTAAAAGTAAGCCGATTACTGCGTATCCGTTACGGCTCTGTCAGTCTCCCAAGGGAGCTTCGCACGGGTCGCTATCTTGAGCTAGATCGCCGTGAGATTGACACCTTAGCAGGGCTTGTCAACATTCGCCCGCGCCAAGGCACAGGGCTTTATGGCATTGCCAAACGCCGCCAAGAACGCTTTGAGAAAAAACCGCTAAAAGCGCGCCGCGGCGGTCATCACTTACGCCGCGATAAAGAAAAAAGAAGTAGCTAACCGCTATAAAACTTACAAAAAAGCAACTTACAAAAAAGCAACTTACAAAAAAAGCGTATCAAATTGATACGCTTTTTTCATTTTAATGTACCAATGTTAATCTACCATCAACTACGTGCGATTTTTGACATAGCGATAAGTTGACGCAAATTGCTGGCTGACTTCATGAAACATCTCATTAAGCAATTCATCTAATTGCCGATTGACCCGATCCAATACCTCAATCAGCATCTCGCCTGCGGTCATCTCCCCCTGAATTTTTTGATTGAGCTGACTGGGATGATATTTGGCAATTTGGTCATACTGGTGTACAGCTTCGGGAATCGTCTGCTCAATCAAGCGGTTGACCACAAACTTATTTTCAGTCAACCATTGGGTTTGCGGGTGGTCTAGTTGGTTGGCTGACTGGCTTTGGTCGCGTTGCCACGCCTGATAACGAATGAGTTTGTCATGGATGGTATCAAGCAGCATCACGGCAGCTGTTGGCATACGTTCAATTGACGCGCCATCAATACCCAAAATCGAAGGTGAGGATAATCGCTGTTGTTGATTTTTTGCTTTAAACCATTTTTTGTCGCGCGCATTTTTGCTAGCACGTGGCATTAAGTTAAAACGGCTATCACTACCGAAGGTATTAGGAATTGGCAGGGTTGATTGGTACGCCAAGCGCATGGTTTTCGGTTGTGCCGGCGCTGCTGTGGGCGGCACAGAGTATTGAGACATACCGACCTCAATACCTGCCATGTCATGCAGTTTATGCCAAGCCAGCCTTATCCATCGATAAACCACAAAGCTTATCAATACAGTCAACAATATACCGAGCAAAATATTCATCTATACGCCCTAACAGCTTGTCTATCAATAAAAGCCTGCCTATAAAAAGCAAATATAGCATTACTATGACTGCAACTGTTTAAAAATTCAAGCATGTTAGCGTTGGCTAAGCCTAAAAATTCATCGGTCAAAAAAAGTATTGCGCAAAACTTTTAGCTATTAAATGCTACCCTAAATCGTCATATTTACATGGTATGCCAATAGCGAAGTTTATTAATTTCAAATAAAAATGCCACAAACATGCCGAGATAATACGCCAGTTTAAGCTCAAAACTGTCATCCCGTAACTTAAAAGGTAATGCGCAAAGGGTGACGGCAAGCGGAATCCACAATAGCATAAACACCCAATTTTCGATGACATTAAGCCAGCCTTGCATTCCCTTGCTACTGCGTAAAGCCGCCAACCCTAACAACAAACAGGCAACTATCAGTGTATTGATTAAGCCTTTTGGAAGATTGCTGGGATAAATCGATAATTCTTGCTTAGTATAATGTGGCAATGCCATTCAATAAATTCCTAAATAATTATTGGGTACTAACGTTGTGTGTAGCATCAATGTCTAGCGTCAATTTATGGCGTTAATGTCAATGTCTTGGAGTGCTGACTCGCCGAACGAACCGTTACGAATATGCCGCCATCATCCATAGCATCGCCACACAGCTAAATAACAAACCCAAGGTTAACGCATTACGGTTTTGAATCGGTGCACGCCCTGAGTAGCGATTTAACACCTGTGAGCCCACGACAAAAGCCAGTGGAATACCGAGCCAAAAAATCGCAATGGTACTCACCAGTGAGGGCAGCATTGATGATAAACTATCGCCAAACATCAACCTAAAACCAAAACCTGCCAACCCTAGCAACACCGCAAATATTGCCAGTCCAATTGTCAGCCCTTTGGGTACTAAAGACGGGGATTGAACGTCCATACCAATTTCCTTGTGTATCATTGCTTGTGTAGCATTTACGCTGGCAAGCGACCGACCAAAGCCAGTTCGGCACGCATCGCGTCAATCGCTTGACGATAATCAGGTTGATTAAATATCGCTGAACCTGCGACAAACATATCAGCCCCTGCTTCGGCAACTGCACGAATATTACTGGCTTTGATACCGCCATCGACTTCAAGGCGAATATTGCGACCCGATAGCCTAATCATTTCGCGCACCGCTTCAATTTTTTTGAGGGTGCCATCAATAAATGCTTGTCCACCAAACCCTGGGTTGACACTCATCAATAAAATCTGGTCAACTTTATCCATCACATAGTCTAGATAGTGGAGCGGCGTGGCAGGATTTAGCACCAATCCACAGTCAGCGCCGCCATCTTTGATGAGTTGTAAAGAGCGATCGACATGTTGCGTGGCTTCTGGGTGAAAGGTAATAATGCTGGCGCCCGCTTTTAAGAACTGCTCAATCATACTATCAACTGGTGACACCATCAAATGCACATCTATCGGTGCAGTTACCCCATAATCACGCAGCGCCTGACAAATCATGCTACCAAAGGTTAAATTTGGGACATAATGATTGTCCATCACGTCAAAATGCACCACATCCGCACCCGCGGCGATAACCTTGTCGACCTCCTCTCCCAGACGGGCAAAATCTGCCGACAAAATCGAAGGCGCAATCAAAAATTGGCTATTATTAGTTGGATGGGCAAATTTATTAGGGGCTTGTTTAGGTGAGTCTTCAAGAATTTCAGACTGGTTCATCGTCATTGTCCGTCAGCTTTGATTAAAAATTGCGGATATTTTAGCAAAGATTATTTTAAAAAACTTAGACTATTTGGTGACAGTGACGATTAACAGCGACTATTTAACAGCGACCATTGGATGTCCGTGAAAATAAATACCGTCACAAGCCTTGCAGAATTTACATTTAAGTAGTCAAAACAAGCAAAAAACAAGGTAGCTAGACTATGCTAGATTATAATTGATAAATACCAAAAAAGATAAAACCCAAGTCTTAGGGCAATAGACTTGGGTTTTAGGGCACTTCATGTCAACTATGTTATTATTATTGGCTTTCCATGATATTACTCATCCTGAGCGTCTCAACACTACCATTCCTTGGTATCATCCTTGTGTTGATGAGTTCATTGTAGGTTGTTGCACGGTTGCTTACTAGCCGCAAAAGGCGGAATCTGTTGTAAGCAAATGCTTACATGGGGTTTTAGCTTGCTCACTACTAGCTTTCTAATGCGCCTTTCAATAATTTACTAGCATCATTAGCGCTATCAGTCTGAGCTTCCGATAGCTTTTCGCCTTCTTTGACCCCTTCTTTGATGGTCTCTTTCGCCTCTTGGTGATCGGCGATGCTTGGCAAAGGTTCAGGCTGCTCATCCATGACTTCAGGTTCATATTGTAAAGTAGTGAGCACGGGGAAATGGTCGGAGCCAATATTCGGCATACGCGCCATGGATACTAGGGTAAAGTGATTGCTGTGAAAAACATGGTCAAGCGCCCAGCGCAAAAATGGGTAACTGGCATGAAAGGTATTGATGAATTTTCGCCCAATGCGAGGGTCTAGTAGCCCTGAGATACGCTGGAACATGCGTGTGGTATGCGACCAAGCCACATCGTTGAGATCGCCTGCAACAATCACCGTTAAGTCGTTGGCATTGATGTGTTTGCCTACCATTAACAGCTCAGCATCCCGTGTTACCGATTTATCGGCTTCGGTTGGACTCGGTGGCATGGGGTGCAAGCAGTATAGCCAAACAACCTTCCCCATGGCTAGTCGAACTTGGGTATGAATCGATGGGATATCATCCACCACCAGATATTTTACTTGCGGATTGATAAGCTCAAGCTTTGAGTACAAATGCATACCATACAAGTTATCGAGTGGCACTTTGACGTTAAATGGATAGTCAGCTTCGATTGGGCTTAAAGCGTCTTGCCACGCTTGGTCAGTTTCGAGCGTCAATACAATATCGGGTTGATGGGTATGGATAAGGTCAATCAAAGCTTGTTTATTTGGATTGGTCGTCAACACATTGGCAACCAACAATTTCACTTGATAATCGCGTGATTTTGGCTTTGCCGTTTGCACTTGTTTCTTCCACAAAAACGTATATGGCAACACCATGTACGCCTGCATAGCCAGCGCAATAACCAGCAGCAAAATCAATCCCATCTGCCAACGACTGTCAAAAGCGCCCAGCCAAAGTAAGCCAATGAGCGCCACCACCCCCAAAAAAATCAATTGATTTCTGGGAAAATCAGCAATCCTAAACCACCATTCAAACCTAGGGATGGTTGCCCAAAAAGTTGCAAAAACCACAAAACCTGCTAGCAACTGTAACAACAGCGTCATTGTCTATCCTTTCATGTTATATTGCGGTTCACATTGGTCAATATTAGCTTGTTATCATTAGCTTGTTATCATTAGTATGGCGATATAGTAGCCACAAAAATACGGCTGATAAATTGCAGTTGTGTTGCCAAACGCTATTTTTCACCCTGACATCGCTATCAGCATATCATCTATAGCTAAATAGATGCCCCATGTAAAAAAAAATTCACTTGCAAAACCTTACAAATACAGGCAAGGTAGCAGGTTACTAATTGAAAAATCAATGTGGATTTTCTGCACTATTTATTTTATTTTGTTTACAGTAAGGAAGGGTTATCATGAGTCAGCTACGCGTAGGTTTGGTCGGATGGCGTGGAATGGTCGGTTCGGTATTAATGCAACGTATGATGGATGAAAACGACTTTGAAGGGATTACCCCAGTGTTTTTTTCTACCAGTAATGCCGGTGGCGATGCCCCTACCCCAAATGGCATTGCCCCTAGCAAGCTTGAAGATGCACATGACTTAGCGGCTTTATCGGCTTGTGATGCCATTATTACTTGTCAAGGCGGTGACTATACTAAAGAAGTCCATCAACCGCTACGTGCTAAAGGCTGGACCGGTTACTGGATTGATGCAGCAAGCACCCTACGTATGACTGACAATAGCATCATCGTCCTAGACCCAGTCAACCGCAATGTCATTGACGACGCTATCAAAAATGGTCAAAAAGACTTTATCGGTGGTAACTGTACGGTATCTTTGATGTTGATGGCGATTGGCGAGTTGTTCAAACGCGATTGGGTTGAATGGGTATCTGCGATGACTTACCAAGCGGCAAGTGGTGCGGGCGCCAACAACATGCGTGAGCTTATCAAGGGCATGGGCTACATCCATGATGGCGTCGCAGACGAACTCAATAATCCGGCAGGCGCAATTTTAGAGATTGACCGTAAAGTAGCCGAATTACAACGTAGCAGCGAATTCCCAAAACAATACTTTGGTGCGCCGCTTGCTGGTAGCTTAATTCCTTACATTGATGTACAACTAGAAAACGGGCAATCAAAAGAAGAGTGGAAAGGCTGTGTTGAAACCAACAAAATCTTAGGCAATGATGCAGACAAGACTAATGCCAACATTGTGCCGATTGATGGTATCTGCGTGCGTATCGGTGCCATGCGTTGTCACTCACAAGGCTTGACCATCAAACTAAAAAAAGACATCCCTCTAGAAGAAATTGAAGCTGCGCTTCGTAACAGTGGCAATGAGTGGCTAGATGTGGTAGAAAATGACAAAGCAGCAAGCGTTGAGCGTTTAACCCCAGTCGCGGTCACGGGCACCCTTAAAGTTGCCGTAGGTCGTCTTCGTAAGATGAATCTAGGTGGCGAATATTTATCCGCCTTTACTGTGGGCGATCAGTTGTTATGGGGCGCGGCAGAGCCACTACGCCGCACACTTGCGATTATCCGCAATCAATTATAAAGCCAAGGTTTTATAAAAAAACACGCTGATTAGGGCGTGTTTTTTTATGCCTGAGTAGATAAACCTGATAGTGTTAATCCGTTATTTACCCCTAAAAAACGCCATGACCAGTAGACAGGGATTGGCGTTATCAGGGTATTGTCAGGGTATTGTCAGGGTATTGATAGTACAGCGTCATTATCCAAGCATCAATCCACGCTCAAATTGCTATCAACAGCGGGCTTTATGCCAATAATAAGCGAGTCAGACTATTGAGAGTTTTGGACAAAAAGTGTAAAGTTGAGCAGATAATTTGACTGAAACTTTTGTCAAGTTGTTGGACTATCGATTAATTCGATGTTTGAATATTGCCTGTCGGTATATTGACTACCATGCGACCACACAAGTAGGCATTTTTTAACACCCCTAACTAGGCTATGATACCTTCAGCAAGGATTTTTTATGTCTTGGCAAAAATACTCTGTACACTTGGTATTGGGTTTTCCCTTATCGCTTCCCATTGTCGCATATGCTGTCAATATTGGCGATACTTATGTACAAACCCAACAAAATCAGCCACTAAACGCCAGTATCAATGTCAGTGATGTCAATCCAAGAACTTTTTCTGTCACAGTCGCCCAAGCTAATGTGTATCGCCAGCTAGGTTTGTCAAAAGATGCCGATATTCAAATCAAATTTGTCCCAACCAGTAGCAATGGCGGTCAGATTGTATTGACCACCAAACGTGCGATTAATGCCCCATTTACCGATGTGGTGCTCAATATCACGGAAAATGGCGTGACCAAAACGCTGCCAAAAACCTTGTTGATGCCCATCGACAGCGCACAAAAAATCACCACGCAAGCCAATACCACGGCTTTGCAATCACCTGGGCAAAACATCGTCATAGGTTCGGCTAATCCTGTGCAGTTGCCTGTTATGTCGCCCGACCCTATGCCCATGCAGCCGATAACGTTGCCATCAACCACCATCAACCAGCTGCCTAATTTACCTACGACTGGTATGCCCGCCGGTGCCGCCCCAATGACCCTGGCTAGCGAAAACAGTGACTACTTGCGTATTCAAGAGACGCGAACGGTTCGAGCTATTCGGCCAAATGGCACTGTCTATACCCCAGCCGTGCCACAAACGCAAAACCCCATCCCAACCAGCGCTGCAGACAATCAATTACCAAGCCCGGCAGCTAGTTATGGCAATCAACCTTCAGACAAGTCCAAATTTAAGTATAGCGCCAAGAACCCGCAAATCATTGGCGAGACAACCACTTATACACTACAGCGCAATGACAACCTTTGGACCATCGCCAGTAATATCGCAGCGGCAAACCGCAAAGATGTGGATCAAGTGATGGCAGATATCATGTCAGCCAACCCGACCACGTTCCCAGATAATGACCCAAGCAAACTTGTCGCCAATACCCAATTACAAATCCCAAAATACAAAGTAGTCCCTTCACAAATTGGGATAAAATCAGCCAATAAAGCGCGACAACAATATCGTCAAAATAAAAGACGTGTCGCAAGCAAAAAATCTGTCATCGCACCAAAATCTGCTGCCAAACAACCAGCCACCCCAAAAACGACAAAAAAGACACTTAAAGCACAAAAAGCACCGCGGCCATACGCAGCGACTAAAAAATCTGAAATGACCATCATCGCACCTAATCATACCAATGGTTCAGTACAAGGTCAGAGTACTAAGAACAAGGTAAGCAAAGGGATGTCATCCCAAGTGGCGGCTCAAGTGCAGCAAAAACGCCAAGCCACTGCCCAGCAAGCCACTAAAGTTAACAAACTCAATCAAGACTTAGTGGGCGCTGAAAATCGCTTGAAAATACAAAACACCAAGCTTGCCCAATTAGAAAAACGCTTAAAAGAGTTAAACAAAAAATAATACAGCGCGTGGATGATATTGCCTGTGTGCTGTGTCATTTCATACCGTACAACAAATTTGTGGTGATTCATTAGTCGCATAAAGCGGTAGCTTATATCTTGCTATGCCCTAATGATCACTATCTACCGTAACGATGAGGTGAAAGATGGATCCAATAATGATAGGTATCGCAGCAGTAGTGATTTTGGTAATTGTTGCTGGCGTTTTCTTGATGAAAAAAGGTAAGAGCCAGACAACGGTTGATACTCAGACCCAAGTCAAACGTCCAAAAACCTTGGCTGAACAGCAACGCGAACTAGAACTGCAACGTCAATCACAGCAACCAAGCCCCTATGCTGCGCCTAACCTGCCGCAATCGACTTTGCAGGCTGCTCAAACCCTCAATACCGCCGAGAGTGCGCAGCATGAGTTACAAGCGGCTGAGCAATTGATTCAAACCCAAGACTATGATGGCGCTATCACAACGTTACGTCGTGCGCTAAAAAATCATCCCTCACATAGTGGGTTGAATTTTACTTTACTTAATAGCTATGCCTTGGCTAAAGATTATCAGCACTTTAATAGCTTCTACTCAGAAGTATTGGCACTCAACGATGCTGATCTCACTACCCAAGCCAATAACCTAAAAATGCTGGTAGATGAAGAACAATCGATAAATGCACGCAGCACAGTGATGACCCATACCCCTGAAGCTGTTGAATCAGATGTACTTGATTTTGATTTGCCAGGCTTTAATAAACAAGAAAGTGATAAGCCAGCCATCAACAGCACTTCACAGGTTGCCATGCCCAGCGTCACTGAAATGGCACAGCCAGCAACCCTAGCTAATGGTGCTAGCAACAATGCCGATAATGAATTAGATTTTGACTTTGCACTCGATGTGCCTGAAACCAAAATCGCACCTGTTACACCTGTCCCGCCTGAAACTAAGCCTACTACTGAAACCACAGCGGCGCAACCACAATCAGATGAGTTAACTTTTGACGATTTTGATTTTGATCTACCTAGCAATGAGCCCGCGACCGCTAAGACTGTCGCTGCCCCTGCCCTAGAATCGCCTACCGAAATTTTTGCGCCGATAGATGAACCTGTTACAACCGCGTCAGCAAGTAACGTCAATAACGAGGCTATTAGCGACAGCGATTTTGATTTTGACTTTAGTTTACCAGAGACGCAATCAACACCTACCGCTACTGCTGTAGAACCAATGATAATGACCCAAACGGCTGCACCGAGCGCTGACAACATCGCAGATGATTTTGATTTCGACTTTGATTTGAACGCTGAGCCAGCGGTTACTCCAACCAATGACGCTACTACAGAAACCGCCTTAAGCTTTGGCGCGTCAGATACCAAAGCATCTAGCAATCTAACTTCCGATGCAGCAACCTCTGTACCGTTTGCAAGTGATGAAGCTACAGATATTGCATCGTTTGCTTTGGATGATGAATTAATACTTCAAGCAGAAGCAGCCACATTAGCCACAGTTGCTACCCCATCAGTCACTGAGCCTGTTGTTGATTTGGCAGAAGTCAGCGCTCCTATAGAAGTCAAAGCCCCTAGCCAGTCTGACTCGCTACTTATCTCAGATGATATGTTTGATTTTGCGCTAGACGATGACACGACCAAAGCGCAAGACGCTACGTCAAATGTCTTGGTCACTGAGCCTACCCCATCAGATGACTTGATTGATTTGTCCTTTGATGATACAGCTACTCAAGCAACTAATCAGACAACTACGACCCGAACCGCTAGTCTTGAAACAACATCGATAGCAGATAACGTAAGCCTAACAACGGCACCAGTTGTTGAGGATTTATCAGCGATACTGGATGTGATTAAGGATATCGACACGGATACGTTAAACGTAGATTTGGCAGAACAGTATGTGAATTTAGGGGAATACGACAGTGCCAAACGCTTGCTTGATGAAATCAAAGACAGCAACAACACGGCGTTGGTAGAACGTGCGGCAGCGCTGAGACAACGTATTGCTTAATCATGTATTGCATAAAAAAAGGATAGTAAACTGACTATCCTTTTTTTAGTCAAATTTTTTTTGAATTACTTTATAACAACTTAATACGCAAAAAACTTAATACTCAATCGCTATGGGTTTAAGTCCCGTTTTAAAGGCATTTGCTTTTTCAACATAATGTAATGCGGATAGCTGAAGCATCACTTCGCGCGCCTGCGGCAAGGTTTTGACAACTTTAGCTGGGCTACCCATCACGATGGAATTATCTGGGATTTTCATATTTTCGGTAACAAGCGCATTGGCACCGATGATGCAGTTTTTGCCGATTTGGGCATTATTGAGCACAATCGCACCGATACCAATCAAGCTATTATCACCAACAGTGCAGCCGTGTAGCATCGCCAAATGTCCAATCGTCACGCCTTCGCCAATGGTGACGGCGATACCTTCATCGGTGTGTATCACACTGTTTTCTTGCACATTACTATTTTTGCCCAAATAAATCGGCGCATTATCGGCGCGTATCACCGCGCCAAACCACACACTGACGTTATCAGCTAAATGCACATCGCCTATGACTTCAGCGGAGTCTGCGACCCAGCCTGTGAAGGGTGCCTGATAAGTGGGTTTTTTGTCTTGCCATTGGTACAGCATATCAAATCCTTATGAAAAAAAAAGAGTGTCAACTAAAAAATTGACCCTCTAATTTTAGCAAGTGCGGATAAATTAGCAATGGGTTATTGTAGGCAGCGCAGTTAAATCAAAGCCCTGCTTTTAGGCTCGCTTCGATAAATTTATCAAGGTCGCCATCTAGCACCGCTTGGGTATTGGAAGTTTCCACCCCTGTTCGTAAGTCCTTAATCCGCGAGTCATCGAGCACATACGAGCGAATTTGACTACCCCAACCGATATCCGATTTGGTTTCTTCTAGCGCTTGTTGCTTTTCCATACGCTGCATCATTTCACGCTCGTACAGTTTGGCGCGTAGCATTTTCATTGCCGTGTCTTTGTTGGCATGTTGGCTACGTTCATTTTGACACGCCACCACAATGCCTGTCGGTTGGTGGGTGATACGTACCGCAGAGTCGGTGGTATTAACGTGCTGACCGCCTGCACCGCTTGAGCGATAAGTATCGATGCGTAAATCGGCAGGGTTGATATCAATCTCAATATTATCATCGATTTCAGGCGATACAAACACCGCCGCAAACGACGTGTGGCGACCGTTGTTGCTATCAAACGGTGATTTTCTCACCAAACGATGCACGCCGATTTCGGTACGTAACCAACCAAACGCATAGTCACCTTTGACATGAATTGATGCGCTCTTAATCCCTGCGACACCACCTGCTGATAGTTCCATGATTTCGGCTTTAAAGCCATGTGATTCACACCAACGTAAATACATCCGCAGCAGCATCTCTGCCCAGTCTTGGGCTTCGGTACCGCCTGAGCCTGACTGGATATCAACATAGCAATTGTTGCCATCCATCTCGCCGCTAAACATACGTTTAAACTCTAAATCTGCGACTTTGGCTTCGGCCTCATCGAGTTCCGCTTGTACGTCTACCAGTAGCGTTGCATCATCGGCTTCCACCGCTAAGTCAATCATGGCTTTGGCGTCTTCCAACTTGTCATCTAAAGCGGTAATCACGCCAATGACATTATCAAGCTGCGATTTTTCTTTACTGATTTTGGTGGCACGCTCTGGGTCGTTCCACAATTCTGGGTTTTCAAGCTCTAAATTGACTTCTTCCAAACGCTCTTGCTTGGCTTCGATGTCAAAGATACCCCCGAAGCTGGTTGCCACGGTCTGTTAAGTCTTTGATATGCTCTAAATACGGGTTGATTTCCATGCGATGTTACCTTAACGTGTTACTATGAAAAATGAGCCATTATACCTGAATCTGCCACTGAATTCATCTTAGCTGTCGCCATTCATCTTAGCTGTTGCCTACTACGCCTGCGCTTTCATCGACCAATCTTCTACCGCCCAGTGGTGCGCCAGTGCATGCGCGCGCAACGTATCATCAGGGCATACCGCAATCGCCACATCCGCCCATTCTAATAGCGGCAAATCATTTTTTGAATCCGAATAGGCGTAGGTTTTGGTATAAGTAATACCTCGCGCGTTTTTTTGAGCAATCCAATTTTTTAAATGAATGATTTTACCTTCTTTAAAGTTTGGCTGCCCTGCGACTTTACCCGTGTATCCCTGCTCGGTGACTTCAAGCTCAGTGGCTAAAATATTATCTTCCGCTACCAAAAATAATTTGTTAGCAATCGCTTTGACCACAAAGGCATTGGTGGCAGAAATTACCACCACATCGTGCCCTGCTTGTAAATGTGATTGGATAGCGTTAACCGCTTTTGGACGCACTTTTGGCGCGATTTCATCTTGCAAATATTGCTCACGCCATTCGTGTAACTGGGCTAAAGTATGCTGTTTTAAAAAGCCTGCCACAAACTCATTATAGACGACCGCATCGAGCGTCCCTGCGATATAGTGCTCATAAAACTCCCGGTTTTTAGCACGATACAGCGCTTCTTCTACCAGATGATGTTTGACCAAAAACTCGCCCCACATATAATCACTGTCGGTATCAATGAGGGTGTTATCGAGGTCAAATAGCGCCAATTCTTTGTGTAGTACGGTTGACATAGGACAGCCTTTAGCATAGTTATTGAAAAGTTAAAATGCGGGGTTTTGGTCATCGACGGTTAAGGTATCACCAAATCGCCAAGTACGGATAATGCGCAGCTCCAAATAATCTTGCATTTCCTTTGAGAACTTACCAAATGGCGCGGCTTTACGCACCGAATTTTTTGCTGCTTCATCCAAGATGGTAGCGCCTGATGACTGTAACACTTTGATGGATTTGACTTGCCCGTTAGGCTCAATAATCACCATCAGCATGACATCGCCTTTGATGCCTTTGGCGCGGGCTTCTTGCGGATATTGCTGGTTGCCAATATGATAGGCTTGTTGGCGAAAATTCTCGATATAGCGCGCGGCTTCACCGGTGGTGGTGGAGTTACTACTGATAGTTTTGACCGCAGATTTTTTGGCTAGTAATTGGCGGTTACTGCTGATTTTGGTTTCAAGGGTGGCGATTTGTGCCTGTACCCGTTGTTCTTGCGCGGCTAGATTTTCGCTATCGTCTTGTTTTTTAATGTTATTTTCTCTGCGGATTTTTTCAAAGCTTAACGTGGTACGTAGATAGCTTTCTTGAAACGCTTGTTGACGCGTTTGGCGTTCTTGACTCACGATATCATCGGTGTCATTGATTGCTTCGTCTTGTAAGGGGCTTATGGTATTATTTTCAAGCCGTAGCTTTTCGTTGGACTCACCGCCACCTTGCTGGCCGGCATTGGCGATAAAATCGGCTTTCTCATTCTTTTGCAGATTTTCGGTCAACACCGTGGTGACTTCTTGCACCGCTGCGGTTCGTGAGCTTTTATCTTCAAATTGGATACCAAAAATAACAGCCGCATGAATTGCCACTGCCGTAATGGTAGCAAATAGCATGACGCTGTCTTTGCAAGCCGCAGTATGTGGCATTAACTTATGAAAAACATCACGGTGACTGTCTTTGCTATACACCAAACTATAACCCTTTGAACGATTAGGACACTATCACTAGGAAACTAGCACTAGGAAACTAGCACTACAACCTTGCTAAAAAAATACAAATCACTCATGTATTATAACGCCCAAATACTATAAATTAAAAAATTAAATTATTATAGATTAAATCAAACATTGGCTGAAGCTAAATTCATACGCCATTAGCAATGAGTGGTGAGCAAGCAATAAGTAGCAATCAATATTTAGTAATCAATGTTACAATATTTCTTGTAGACAGAACCGCAAGTTGATTAGCAGCTTTACAAAGCCTAAGAACTGACTACAATAATAGCTTTCAATATAAATATAAAAAAACTGAGAAACGATAGTGATAACGAGCAAAACGCAACTGGATGAATTTTTTGCCACCCATTCTGAAGAAATCGCACGTGAACTGATGCAAAAATCACAAACGTGGTATGAAAAAATTGAAGATTTTGCCGGTCAAGAGTTTATCGTGCCCGCCACCGAAAAGCAGCTGAACGATGCCATTCAAAAATTTGTGGTTGAAAAAGTCAAAGCGATATTGAGTATGCATCTAGAGATTCATGAAGGCTGGCTTCGACTGTATGCAACGATTAACTATAATGGCATTTTCGCTGACCTTGCTGTCAACTTGGGTGTGGTACATGCCCAATTTGACCGTTATCGCCAGCGCTTGGTATTTCAGCAATTGACTGACACCGATGTCATTAGCTTGTATTCAGATTCCTATGTTAAATCAAAAGCGATTCGTGCGGCGCTTTGGTTTTTCAAACGGGTGTTAAAAAAAGACCCGCTCGGCATGATTTTGGAGAAAATCAATTTGGTGCACCAAAAAGATGATATCTTGTATCTCGATATTGGTCGCTGGCTGAAGAAAAACGAAAAAATCATGGCAACGCTGCGCAAGGTGCAGGTGAATCATGGCTATCTTGCTGAACAGCAGCTCCTAATGAGAGCCAATGCCAACGTCGGTGAAATTCTCAATATAGGTAGTAGTGACCAATTGATTACCGAAGCGGATAACCCTGCAGTGACCAATAACGCAACAAAAGCGGCTTAGTATTTTTTCACGGGTATCAACCCTCACCCTTTACCGCTTTTGCTTTACTGATTTTTTACCGATTATGCTTTGCCAATTAACGAGATGCTTACCAATAGTTTTCAACGGCAATATTGCCTTCGCCGCGCCGATTCATGGTCAATCCAATCGATTTTAAGGCTTCTTTGGTATCTTCGACCATTTGTGGGTTACCACACAGCATCACGTGACTGCGCTCTTTATCCAGTTTTTGCCCTACCAATTGGGTTAACTTGCCCGACAATATCAAGTTAGGAATCCGCGCTTTTTCCCCGGCATAATCCGCTTCCCGCGTGACAATAGGCAAGAATACAAACGCCGCCCCATTGTCGCCATAGATTGACTTAATTGAGCCAATCTCCGCTTGATAAGCCAGCTCTTGCGAGGTGCGTGCGCTGTACACCAAAATAATGCGCTGATATTGCTGCCATACATCAATGGTCTTTAAAATCGATAAAAATGGGGCTAAACCTGTGCCTGTTGCCAGCAACCATAAATCATTGGGCAGGGGTAACTGGTAGCGGGCTAAGGTCAAATAGCCAAATGGCGTGGTATTAAGCAATAAACTATCGCCCACTTGGATATGATTAACCTTACTGGTAAATTCCCCTTCAGGAATGACCACCGAGAAGAATTCAATAAATTCATCATAGGGTGAAGATGCGACGGAATAGGCGCGAAACACATAGCCATCAAGGTCAATGGGCTGACCTTGCGCCTCATGACCTTGCTCCTCATAAACTTGCGTCTCAGAAGTTATTAGCTTGGTCTCATGGTTTTGTGCAAAATATTGCAAATCTTTGCCATGGATACCGAGCCTAACAAATTGCCCTGCGGTAAATTTAAAGCCATCGGGACGCGTGACTTTGAAACTTAGCAAAGTGGGTGCCCAACGGGTCACTTCAATCACTTTAACGCGAATACTTTTATCATCTGACATGTTATCTTGACCATTTTTTTGCATCATTATAAACAAAAAAGCGTACCTTAATGAGCTAAGATACGCTTTTTTATGTCGCAGTGTTAAAATTGGATTAATATATGCGAACTAGGGTGATAATTTTTGATAACGTTTCGGGGAAAATACCGAAGTACAATACCGCTAACGTCACCAACAATACCATGATGCCGCCTGCTTGAACACCCCAATGATTGACTGCATCGTGCGGCTGCACGGCTTGGGGACGTCTAAACAAGGTGACCATAAGATTTAGATAGTAATACAGGCTAATTGCACTACCCACGATAATCATGGCAGTGAGCCACCAACTTTGCGCTGAAACCGTAGCAAAAATCGCAAAGAATTTGCTGATAAAGCCTGCGGTCAATGGAATACCTGCCAATGATAAGAGCATCACAGTCAATATGGCGGTCAGTACAGGACGTTGCCAAAAAATCCCTTGGAAGTTGTCAACCAATTCCGCTTCACCTTGACGTTTATACGGGCTTGACATAATAGTCACGACACCGAACGCTCCAATAGTAGTAAACGCATACACTGCCATGTAAAGGCTGACAAAACCTGCTGACTCAACTTTTACGGCGCTGATGATGGCTAACACATAGCCGATATGCGCAATGGAAGAATAAGCTAACAGACGTTTTATATTTTGTTGACGAAGCGCCAGTACGTTACCGATAATCATGGATAAACTGGCAATCACTACAACCAAGGTATTGATGGCGGGCAAGGCTAAGGTTGCCGTAGACAGTAAAAAACGTAACCCTAACGCCATCATAGCCACTTTGGACACACTGCCTAAGAAAGTCGCCACAGGCGCAGGCGCACCTTGGTAAACGTCCGACGTCCAAGTGTGAAATGGTACCGCTGAGAGCTTAAAGGTGATACCAAATAGCATTAATGCCGTACCCACCACCAAAATCGGCATAATCATACCATTTTGAAACATGGGGACGATTGCCATACCAATTTGACGGAAGGATAAAGTCCCTGTGTTTGCGTAAATTAATGCCATACCCATTAACATGGTAGCAGAGGCCGTCGCCGATAAAATGAGGTATTTGAAACCCGCTTCTAACGATTTACCACGCGCATAAGTATAAGCCAACATACCATATAGCGGTACCGACAATAACTCTAAGCTGACAAAGAAAGAGGCTAAGTTATCAGCGCATACCATAAACAGCGCGCCTAATGTCGAGATAAGCATTAGCAAATACAATTCTTCTTTGTTGTCGCCATAGCCCCCAATGTAACCATACGCTAAGGTAAAACACGCAAGCGAGCTGATTAAAATAATCACCATATTGAACTGGGCAAAACTATCCACCACAAATAAGGGAGCAATCAAACCTTGCGATGGCGTAAATAATTCATACAGACCATGCAACATACTATCAGCATTGCCACCCAATAATTGTATAAGGACAACAAACAAGGCGGCATTAAGACCAATGACACTAAGGGTGCCTGCCACAAAATTTGAACGCTTCATGGCGATGGCAATCATCACCACCGCCGTGGTAATTGAAATTAAAATCATTGGAAACAATGGCATGAGCACATTGCTAGCAAATGGAATAATAGGATTCATCTATTTTACCTCCATATGAGCAAATGGCTCTTGAGAAGTAGGTACAACTTGCTGGACATGATATGCCTCACTAATCCACTGCATACTGTGATCGGAGGTATCTAAGAATGATTGCGGATATAGACCTAACCATATTAAGCCAAACGCAAGCACCAACAAGATTGCCGCTTCACGCGCATTGATATCACGCATTGGTGACATTTTTTCAATCGTTGCTGTTGGTGTACCAAATAATGCTTTATAAATCATAATTAATGCGTATAAACCTGCAACGACTAAGCTAAAGGTGGCAAACACCACTGCCACGGGATGCGAGGCAAAAGACCCTAGAAGAATTAAGAACTCACCAATAAAGTTACCGGTACCTGGAATACCTAATAACGCCGCGGCGAAGAACATAAGTAACGGTGGGAAATAACGCATTTGACCCCACATACCACCCATTTGGCTCAAATCACGGGTATGTAGACGCTCATAAAGCTGACCACTCATGATAAATAATGCCGCTGAACTAAGACCATGTGCCAACATTTGAATCATCAAGCCTTGGAAACTAATTAAGGTACCGGCATACAACGCAAGTACCACAAAACCCATGTGTGAAATACTGGTATAAGCAAGTAACCGCTTGATATCTTGCTGCATAAACGCAAGCCAAGCCCCATAAAAAATACCAATACCGCCCAAGGTAATCGCAATCGGTGCAAACTGGGCACTGGCTTCTGGGAATAGAGGTAGGACAAACCGCAATAGACCATACGCCGCGGTTTTAATCAAAATACCCGCCAAATCCACCGAACCTGCAGTCGGTGCTTGCGCGTGCGCATCGGGTAACCAACCATGCAGTGGGAAAATTGGTAATTTAACCGCAAAGCCAATAAAGAACATCAGCATGATGGGGTATTGCCATTTACCAAGATCTGTACCTAGCAAGTCCATATAGTTAAACGTTATTTGACCTGTGGTTGATGCATGAATCATCACCAAAATCAAAATACCAATCAACATAATCAGACCTGATGCTTGGGTATAAATAAAGAATTTGGTTGCGGCATATTCTTTGGTTTTACCACCAATCGCATTGTGTCCCCAAATTGCAATCAAGAAATAGATAGGAACTAACATCATCTCCCAAAAGAAGAAGAACAAGAACATATCGATTGCTAGGAAAACACCAATAACACCGCCCAGACTCCAAAGCAGATTAAGATGGAAGAAGCCCACACGGCGAGTAATCTCACCCCATGAACACGCCACCGCCATCATACCTAAGAAGGCTGTTAGGCTCACCATCAACAGCGATAAACCATCAATGGCTAAATGGAAACTGACCCCCAATGAGGGCATCCAAGGTAATTGAAACTCTGCCAACCAAGTCGGTTTAGCAGTCACCTCAGCAATGGTTTGTGCTGAACCAATAAAGTTACCGTTTTGCCAAATAGCTACCGTAATCAAAAACGTTAATAGCATGCCAAGAAACGCAATCCAACGCGGAAAACGTTCATCAACTTTTTCAACCAACCAGCACAGAAAACCTGCAATGATTGGAATAAATATCAAGGCGGGTAATAAGAGATTATTTTGCATAACTGTTACTTCCCTATCATCATCATTACCAACACCAACAACACTGCCATGCCAAGACCGAAGCTTGCAGCATACCCACGAATCGAGCCTGATTGGAACCATGTCGCCACTCGGTTACCTGCCAGCGATAGGGCTGGTAAAATATTCCAAGTGCGGTCAATCGGATCATTTTTGATTAATTTACCAATCAATAAGAATGGTTTAACAAATACAATGTCATACAAAGCATCAAAGCCTAAACCATGATAGCACCAGTAATTAAGCGCACGGCCTAAACCTGTTTGGGTAAACTTACTCACGATGCGACCTTTATCTAGGGCAAACAAGAAAGCACCAACAATCAAACCCGCCAACATCGCAGCCATCACAATCATTTCTGCCGTGTGCTTACCATGTTCTACTTCAGGATGAATCACGCTAAAACTCTGTGGCAATACACCTGCTAATGGTGGATGAATCATCGCCCCCACCGCAGTTGATAACACTAGCAATACCGCGAGCGGCAGCCAGTATGTCCAACCCTTAAGATCGTGAATAGGCGTTTTTTCTTCCCCAAAAAACACAATCCAAATCATACGAAACGTATAAATCGAGGTTAAAAACGCACCCACCACGGCCATCCAAAATAAATTCATATGACCTGATGCAAAGGTTTCCCAAATGATTTCATCTTTTGAGTAATAACCCACCGTAATCCAAGGAATCGCAGCAAGTGCACCACCACCAATCGCAAACACCGCAAATAGGAATTTATTTTTATAAAACAAGCCACCCATTTTAAAGATGTTTTGCTCATGATGGTAAGCCAAGATAACAGCGCCCGACCCTAGGAATAATAAAGCTTTAAAGAACGCATGGGTCATCAAGTGGAAAATCGCAACTTGCCAAGCGCCTACCCCTAATGCCAAGAACATATAGCCGATTTGACTCATGGTGGAATAAGCTAATATACGTTTGATATCGGTTTGTGCCAGCGCACAGAAACCAGCAACCAACAATGTTGTTGCCCCAACGATACCCACCCAACTTGCCAATACATCAGGGGTCAATAAGAACACAGGATGTAAACGAGCAATTAAATACACACCTGCGGTAACCATCGTTGCCGCATGAATCAAGGCTGAAACAGGCGTAGGACCTGCCATCGCATCGGCAAGCCAAGAATGCAGTGGAATCTGTGCAGATTTACCCATCGCACCCAGCACTAACATCACAGCCGCAACTTTGATGGTAGGATAGCTATGACCAAAAATCGTCACCGTTGACCCTGCCGACGTTAGCATTTGCGATACATTGGCATTGATATCTGAGATATTTAACGTACCCAATTCACGGAACAACAAGAATAAGCCAAACGCTAAAAACACATCACCCACACGGGTTACAGTAAAGGCTTTCATCGCGGCACGGCCATTGGCGCGCTCGTGATAATAAAAACCAATCAATAAGTAAGAACAAATACCAACGCCTTCCCAACCTAAGTACAACAGCACTAAATTGTCAGCAAGCACAAGTAACAACATACTGGCGACAAACAGGTTCATATAGCTAAAAAATCTTGCGTAGCCTGTTTCACCGCGCATATACCATGACGCAAAAATATGAATTAAAAAACCGACACCGGTAATCACGCCCATCATGGTCACGCCCAAACCATCCAACATGAGACCAAATTTTGGGGCAAAACTACCGACTTGCATCCACGTCCACAATGGCTGATTAATGACAGCGCCTTGTGGGTGGTTCATTAAAAAATCACTGCCTGCCATCAAGGCACACAAAGCAGCCAAACCCATACTACCGACACCGACCACTGCGGCTGCGTTTTCGCTTAAGCGGTCACGCATGGTCGCTAGAATCAGAAAGCCAATCAGCGGCAGCATAAAGGTTAAAGGTAACATACTCATTTTGATTTCACCCTTTCATCTCATTTGCCGTATCGACATCTAAATGACCACGCTTATGATAAAACTGTAAAAGAATAGCCAACCCAATTGCGACTTCAGCGGCTGCCAAAGTTAGCACCAAAATAAACATAATTTGTCCGTCAGGACTGACCCAGCGACTACCTGCCACTACAAATGCTAAGGCAGCAGCATTCATCATAATCTCAAGACTCATCAACATAAACAAAAAATTACGTCGTACCATCACACCACAAAAACCAATGGCAAACAAAATCGCTGACAAGATTAGACCGTGCTCTAATGGCACATGCTCTAATGGAAAGTGTCCCATTATGCCTTCTCCTCCTGAACTTCGCGTAACACAGCCGGTTGGCTGGGCTCTTGATCAATAAAATTCGTTAAGGCAGGTTGTATGGTATTACCAAGCTCACTATTATGACTTTCGTTTTCATCATCCAAGGAAGATTTTGCCAAATGATAAGCCGCCACCAAACCCGCTAGTAATAAAAACCCTGCAATTTCGACCAACAATAAATATTCGGTAAATAATTTGGCACCGATCATTTTTGGCGTAACTGGCTCCACCCCGATAAACGCAGGCATCATTCCTTCAAAACCATGTTTCATGCCAATCAAACTAAACAAGGTCAAACCCACAATAAATGCAAGTCCTGCCGGCACTGCCCAAGCTGAGGATGTCAACCAGCTTTCTTCTTCTAAGGTACTTTGGGTACCTAAGTTTAGCATCATCACCACAAACACGAACAATACCATAATCGCCCCGGCATACACGATGATTTCAAGCGCACCGGCAAATGGCGCACCTAAGGCAAAGAAAATACCTGATAATGCCAGCAGCGTGACAATCATGTTTAATAACGCATGCACAGGATTGGTGCGAGTAATCACGCGCAAACTAGCCAAAATAGCGACAATCGCTAATAAATAAAACCCTATCGTTGCTCCGGTTATCATGGCAATAAACTCCGTAAATCAATCGGCGCAGACTCATTTTGGTGTGCCCCTTTAGGTTTATCTTTGGTCGCCATCCCAGTCACACGGTAATAATTGTAGTCAGGAAATTTACCCGGGCCTGAAATTAACAAATGCTCTTTTTCATACACCAAGTTTTGACGGTTATATTCACCCATCTCAAAATCTGGCGTCATCTGAATGGCCGTTGTCGGGCACGCTTCTTCACACATACCACAAAAGATACAACGCGAAAAATTAATACGGAAAAACTCTGGATACCAGCGTCCGTCTTCACGTTCTGCTTTTTGCAGTGAAATACAACCCACCGGGCAAGCGACAGCACATAGGTTACAGGCCACACAGCGCTCATCCCCATCCGGGTCACGTGTCAGTACAATACGCCCCCGAAAACGCGGCGGTACAGGAACAGGTTGTTCTGGGTATAAAATCGTATCACGTTTACGGGTCGCATGACTTGCGACCATGATTAGGGTGCGCAGAATTGAGCCAAAACCCGTAATCGTGTTTTTTACCATAGTCAAATACATACGTTAATCTCCACCTTACCCTACACCATGTGTGCGCCATAATACATAGGCCGCCGTCGCGAGTAAATTAATCAAGGTAATGGGTAGACAAATTTTCCAGCCAAAGTTCATTACTTGGTCATAACGTGGACGCATCAACGCCCCACGCGCCAATACGAACATGGTCATGAAAAATAGCGTTTTTAACATGAACCAAATAATCGGCGGGATAAAACTCAGTCCATCAAATAATGGCAACCAACCACCAAAGAATAAAATAGTAATCAGCGATGATACCAACACGATATTCACATACTCACCGACAAAGAACATACCAAATTTCATACCTGAGTATTCAACATGGTAACCTTCTGCCAATTCTTGCTCTGCTTCTGGCTGGTCAAATGGGAAACGGTGGGTGACTGCCACACCTGCTACCATAAAGGTTAAAAACCCTAAAATTTGACCAAATACATTCCAGTGCCAAAAACCACCGGCTTGTGAGTATACGATATCGCGTAAGTTAAATGACCCTGCCAACGCCACCACACCCATTAGCGATAATCCGAGAAAGACTTCATAACTAATGGTTTGGGCAGCAGAGCGTAGACCACCAAGCAAGGCATATTTATTGGCTGATGCCCAGCCACCAAACATCACGGCATAAACCGCCAACCCTGCCATCGCAAAGAAGAACAAAATACCGATGCTCCAGTCTGCGCCACCGAGTGATGGCGTAACTGGTACAATGATATAAGCGGCTAAAGCGGTAAACAATGAAATCGCAGGCGCCAAGACAAAGATAAATTTATCGGCAAATTTGGGGGTCCAGTCTTCTTTAAAGAAGATTTTGAGCATATCCGCGGCTACTTGTAGCGAACCTTGCCAACCCACACGGTTTGGACCATAACGGTCTTGCCAAAGTGCCAACATGCGACGTTCATAAGGAATCATCAACGCGGCAAAAATCACCACCGCCAAGAAAATAACAATTGATTGCACTGCCAAAAATACAATTGACCAAGCTTCAGGGGACATTACCCCAGCCAGCCATGCAGGTAAATCGGGCATCTGTCTAACAGAATAATCCATTATACCCCCTCCCCTGGAGTTACTTGAGCTGTCACGCCACCATTATTAGCTGCTGGTGGTACGACAGTGTTGGTAGTTGCTGATTTTACGATACTGATGTCGGTATAAGGCTGCGCTAGCAAGGCTTCTAATGCACCCGCCTGACCCACAGGATAGCCCACACAGCTTTCGGCTAAGTAATCGACAAGCTGCACAGGTAATGTGGTGGCTACACCCTTCACTGTGACCGTTAACATATCACCTGAGTGCAGCTGCCATTTATCCGCATCATCCGTTGATACACTAAAAGCAGCTGGCAGCAATTGTGAGGCAACAACTTCACTACGGGCAGTGAGTTCATCACTCGCAAAAATATTATACACAGGCACTAGCTGGGTTGAACCTTGTTGGCTAGCTGCAGCAGGCGCAATATACTCACGTTTTGGCAATGCGGTTAACGCATCAAAAATACGCACCCCTGGATCGCCATGTTTTAAATGACCACCCACTTTATCTTGGTATTTATTCCAAGCTTGCGGTGAGTTCCAACCTGCTGACCAAGCAAATGGAATCATTGATGAATCCGTTTGGGTGCCCACATAACCTTCTTGTGAGAAGGTGAGGCCCGTATCGATATCTTTTGGCTGCTCTGGCTCATGCACAGAAATCGGCGCCCGCATCGCTGTACGACCGGAATAACGGCGTGGCTCACGCGCGACTTTTAGACCAGTAATACGGTAATCGGCTGATGGCGCTGCTTGTCTGATTGCGGCTAATTGTGGATTGGTGTCTGCGACTGCAGTAATCACATCATCAAGCTGCGTCCAGTCAATCGCACGGCCATTGAGCTCAGACTCTACCGCATGTAACCAACGCCAGCTTTCTTTGACCATGCTTTGCGGGCGATAGTAAACAGGATCATAAACTTGGAAGAAACGCTGTGCACGACCTTCTGCTGAGATTAGTGTACCGTCGGCTTCTGCAAAGGTTGCTACAGGTACGATCACATCAGCCTGGTTATGCCATTGATAAGCTTCATGGTCGAGTACAATCAGTGATTTGTTGGCCACCAATTGGTTCATTTGCTCAGCGGTTAGGCGGCGGCTGATGTCATTTTCCATGACAATCACCACATCGGCATCATCATCTAATTCATCAATCGCTTTACCACCGAGTAAGTTAACGCCTATGCTATTGGCAGCAGGTACTGACAAGTACAAGCCCGCTTTTTCTTGATAGCCTTTGGTTGGGTTCATACGGCTTGGGCGTTTAACTTGCTTGGCTTGTTCAGCAAATGCCGCTTCATCCATCTCTTGTTTGAGCTTAGCTTGCTCTGCATCGATTTTGGCAATCTCTGCATCCACTTGGACGTTGTGGGCATCAACCACGCCTTTTTCATAGATGACCACTTCACCGCGTTTTTGCTCAGCGATATTGGCAATTTGTGCCGCCGCTTCTATGATGGCGGTGTGGTACAGTGACGAGCCTGAGATAATAAGGGGTTTGGTTGCTTTAAGCAGCGTCTGCGCGATATGTTTAGCAAATGCTTGCATATCAGCATTATCGTCTTCATCGATGACCAAATCTTTTGGTAATTGTGAGGTAGCCAACGTTTTCATGTGCTCAGCAATGCTAAAGCCTAGTTCAGCGATATCGCTTGGGGTAGCAACGCAGCTTACTTTGGCGATATCATCAAGGCGCGTATCTTTGACATCCACAATAAAGATTGGGCTGTAGTCTTTTTGACCGATACGAGCCACAGGCTCTGCCAAGAAATCTGGCGTTTTTAGCGCATCTGCCATTTGTTTGGCACGATTTTTTGCCGCTTGACGTACTGCCAGTGCAATACGTGGACTGGTTTGGGTAATATCTTCACCCAAAATCAATACCGCATCATAATCCTCAATCTCACGCATGCTTGGATTATGGATATTTTCTGTGGTCAACACATCGATACATTTTTGTACCACGGTTTTTTCTTGACTGGTAATACCAATGCTAAAATTTTCGGCACCGACTAAGCGTTTTAGCGCATGGTTTGATTCAAGGCTGGCAACAGGTGAACCAATACCGATGGCTTTTTTACCTTGCAAACGGTTTTTGATGGCATCAATAGTATGGTCAATGCTCAAATTGGTTTGTTTACCGTTGAGTATTTCAACCGCTTGAATTGGGCGGTCTTGGCGGTTGACATAGCCATAGCCGAAACGACCACGGTCACACAGGAAGTAAGCATTGACTTCCCCATTAAAACGGTTTTCGATACGGCGCAATTCACCATAGCGCTCACCCGCTGAGATATTACAACCGGCCGAACAGCCATGACAAATGCTTGGGGCATATTGCATGTCCCATTTACGATTGTAGCGATCCGAGTGAGTTTTGTCGGTGAATACCCCAGTTGGACAAACTTCGGTAAGGTTACCTGAAAATTCACTTTCAAACTGACCGTCTTTATCACGACCAAAGTACACACGGCTTGCTGATGCGTAAACGCCCAAATCTTCACCACCCGCGTAGTCTTTGTAATAACGCACGCAGCGATAACAGGCGATACAGCGGTTCATTTCATGATTGATAAATGGACCCAAGTCTTGGTTTTGGTGGGTACGTTTAGTAAAGCGGTATTTACGATGATTGTGACCTGACATGTAGGTCATATCTTGCAAGTGACAATGACCGCCCTCTTCACAGGTTGGACAGTCATGGGGGTGGTTAGTCATTAAGAACTCAACCAAGCTTTTACGGAAGTTTTTCACTTCTGCATCCGTCACTGAGATCCACATGTCTGGTGTCGGATTGACCATACATGACATGACCAAACGACCACGACCGGCTTCATAATCTTCTTTGTTATTATATTGCTTGACGGCACATTGGCGGCAAGAACCCACCGAGCCCAATGCTGGATGATAACAAAAATAAGGGATATCGATGCCAAGCGATAAACAAGCTTGTAGCAAGTTATCGGCACCATCAACTTCGACGTCTTGACCGTCTATATGAATAATTGCCATGCTAATTCCTTACACTGATTGCCCATTGGTGGCCTTAACCGGTTGATACACTTCAACTTTTTCGCTGTTTGCGAATGAAGGCACGCCCGTTGGGGACAATTGTTCTTCAGGCACCACATTGTTACCAATTTTAGCTTCAAATTCTGGTAAAAAGTATTTTAACGCACTTTGTAATGGCTCAACCGCACCCGGTGCGTGGGCGCAAAAGGTTTTACCTAACCACAAATCTTTGGTCAATTGGCGCAATACGTCAATATCGACAGGTTGACCATTGCCTGTATCGATGGCATGCAAGGTTTTGACTCCCCATGGCAACCCGTCACGGCAAGGCGTACACCAACCGCAGGATTCACGGGCAAAGAATTTTTGCAAATTGAGCGATAGTGACACCATATCTTGCGCTTCATCTACGACCATAATCAAGCAGGTACCTAAACGGCTACCCGCTTTCATGATGGGTTCAAAGTCCATTGGCAGGTCTAAATGCTCATCACTGGCGGTTAAGAAGTCAGTTGACGCACCGCCTGGCAACCAAGCTTTTAGTTTACGGCCGTCTTTCATGCCTTTGGCATAATCAAAAATAATTTCGCGAGCGGTAGTACCAAATGGCAGTTCCCATAGACCGGGCTCATTGACTAGACCTGAACAACCCATGATTTTGGTGCCGGGGTTTTCTGATTTGCCTTGTGCAAGGCCTTTATACCATTCTACGCCATGCAGCATGATGCCCGGCATGTTGTTTAAAGACTCGACGTTATTGACCACAGTGGGACGACCCCATGCCCCTGATACTTGTGGGAAGGGTGGCTTAGTACGTGGATTGGCACGGCGACCTTCAAGCGAGTTAATAAGCGCAGTTTCTTCGCCACAGATATAACGACCTGCACCGGTATGCACATGTATATCAAAGCTATAGCCTGAACCTAAGATGTTATCACCTAAATACCCTTTGGCACGGCATTCATCCAATGCATTATTTAGACGTTTAGCGGCTTCAATGTACTCACCACGGATAAAAATATACCCTGCGGTTGCGCCAATGGCATAGCCTGAGATAATCATCCCTTCAATCAGCTGAAATGGTAGGCGCTCCATCAATAGACGGTCTTTAAACGTGCCTGGCTCCATCTCATCTGCGTTACAAATCAAGTAACGGGGTCCGCCATCGGGTGGCGTCATAAAGGTCCATTTAAGACCTGCATTAAAGCCTGCACCACCACGTCCACGCACGTTGGCATCTTTAATCATGTTGCCCACTTCTTTGGCAGATTTAGCCAAGGCATTTTTTAGACCTTCAAACCCTTTTAGGCTTTCATAGGTTGCCAAATCTAGCACTGAGTCATAATGCGCCAAACGCCAAGTCAGGGGCTTGGTTTCACTGGTGGCTGTTGCTTTATCACCATAAATAGGAATGCTTTGCTCGCCCAATTGACTGGGTGATTTGCCAATTTTTCGATTATTAATTTGACGGGTTATATTCATGCGTATTGCTCCAGCAATTCAGCAATCTCTTCAATTTGGACAGGACCGTAGGTATCTTCATCAATCAAAACCGCTGGACCTTTATCACAGTTGCCTAAACAACAAATAGGTAACAAGGTAAAACGATTGTCTGGGGTGGTTTGACCAAAACTAATACCTAAAGTGCGCTCAAAAGCTTGACCTAAACTCTCTGCACCTACCAGATAACAACCAATTGAGTCACAGACCAAAATCACATGACGACCAACCGGTGAGCGGTAGATACGGTTATAAAATGTTGCAACCCCTTCCACATCGGTGACTGGGATTTTTAAGATATTAGCAATCGCGTTGACTTGTGCATCATCCACCCAGCCGTTACGGCGTTGGACAATTTTTAGCGCATCAAGGGATGCCGCGCGGCTTTGTGGGTAATGATGCATAAATTCATGAATGTCGTGAATTTCTGCTTCGGTTAGAATGCTTGCGACATCCACCTTTGGGGTTTTATCAGTTACAATCTTCATCGGTGGTTTTCTCCTAACGGTCAACGTCTGCCATAACAACGTCAATCGACGCTAGATAAATAATTAAGTCAGAAACCAAGCTACCATTAATGACTGACGGCATTTGCTGTAAATGCGCAAAGGTCGGTGTACGAATACGGGTACGGTAACTCATGGTTGAGCGATCAGACGTAATATAATAGTTGGTAATACCTTTCACTGCTTCCACCATAAAGGAGGACTCGCCTTCTGGCATGACAGGACCCCACGATACTGAAATAAAGTGGTTAATTAAGGTCTCAATGTCATTTAAGGTGCGGTCTTTGGGGGGTGGTACAGCCAGTGGATGATCGGCTTTGTATGCCCCCATTGGCATGTTGTTGAGACATTGCTCAATGATACGCAGTGACTGACGAATCTCTTCAATTTTGACCAAACAGCGGTCATACGCATCGCCATTAAACTCAATGGGCACTTCAAAATCAAAATTTTCATAGCCAAGATAAGGACGCGCTTTACGCACATCGTAAGGGATACCGGTGGCACGTAGACCATGACCTGATACGCCCCAAGCCAGTGCAGATTTAGCATCGTATTGGGCAACGTTTTGGGTACGCAGTTGTAGCACCTTGTTTTTCATGGTGGCTTTGACGTATTCATCGATACGTTTTGGCATCCAATCTAAGAATTCACGAACCAGTTTGTGCCAGCCGTTTGGCAAGTCCATCGCGGTACCGCCAATACGAAACCACGCTGGGTGCATACGATAACCGGTTACCGCTTCAATCACATCATACGCTTTTTGACGGTCGGCGAACATATAAAACACTGGCGTCATACCGCCCGCATCCTGAATGAAGGTGCCCCAGTACAGCAAATTATTGGTGATACGGAAGAACTCACTCATCATGATACGAATGGTATTCGCGCGGTCTGGTACCGTAATACCTGCCAGTTTTTCCACTGACATGATGTAGGGTAATTCATTCATCACCCCACCAAGATAATCGATACGGTCAGTGTAAGGAATAAATGAATGCCAAGTTTGGCGTTCAGCAATTTTTTCAGCGCCGCGATGGTGATAACCAATATCTGGGATACAGTCGATGACTTCCTCACCGTCTAGCTGAAGCACAACGCGAAATGCACCGTGCGCAGAGGGATGGTTAGGACCCAAGTTTAGGAACATAAAGTCTTCATCACGGCCACTACGTTTCATGCCCCACTCTTCTGGAACAAATCGTAGATTCTCCTGCTCAAACATCTGCTTGCCTTTATCGAGATAATAAGGCGGTACTTCAGTCGCACGAGAGGCGTATTCTTTACGCAGTGGATGACCTTCCCAGTATTTTGGCAACAGAATACGGGTTAGATGGGGGTGACCATCAAAGGTAATACCAAACATATCCCACGCTTCGCGCTCATACCAGTTGGCATTCGGCCAAATACGGGTTGCCGTAGGGATGTGCAAATCAGCTTCTTTGAGCGCCACTTTGATACGGATATCCGTGTTGCGTTCTAATGACATTAGATGATAGAACACAGTGAAATCACTGTCAGGTAAGGCATTGCCATCCCTGTCTTTACGATGTTGGCGTAAGCGCTCATCAATCGCTGAAATATCCAGTAACATCACGTAGGGCTGTGGCAAGGTGCGAAGGTACAGAAGTACTTCGATGACCTGTTCACGGCTGACCCAAATAGTGGGAAAAGCGTCAAAGGTTTTTTGTACAACAAACTGCCCCTCAAACTTGCGATTTAATTCTGCAATCACTGCTGGGACATCAGTTTGTGCTTGATTATCAGTTACCGTTACCATGAGTGGCACTTTCCTCATTCACAATTATTAAGAAGGTAGTGGAATACCTTTTTTGTTTTGAACGCAATTCGCTAAGCTTTTACTTAGCGAAAATTCATCCTAAATCTATCCAGAGATTGACTCTAGCATTAATCAATCTCTAGCATTACTCAATGTTATCTGGGCTGCGTAGATTTTTGACCGCGATGCGCTCGGCTTGTTTACGGTCACGTTCTGGCTGCATGACAGGTTGGTAGATACCTTGGTCATTGACATGAATACCGAGTGGACGACGTTCTTTAGTAATCGATTCTTGCAGCAGCATGATAGCTTGAATCAAAGCTTCTGGACGTGGGGGGCAACCAGGGATATACACATCGACGGGAATGATTTTATCAACGCCTTGCACCACTGAATACACATCGTACATGCCGCCTGAGTTAGCACAGGCACCCATAGAGATGACCCATTTAGGCTCAAGCATTTGCTCATAGAGACGCTGAATAACAGGCGCCATCTTCATAAAGCAAGTACCTGCCACAATCATCACATCAGCTTGGCGCGGTGACGCACGAATAACCTCAGCGCCAAAGCGCGACAAGTCGTGCACGCCTGTCAATGTCGTTGCGTATTCTACATAGCAGCACGAGGTACCAAAGTTAAATGGCCACAATGAATGCTTACGACCCCAGTTTGCAAGGCTATGGGTCAAATCTTCTAATCGCGTCATGACGACGTTTTTATTGACTTCCTCTTCGTCAATAATTTGACGGGTTTGGGCTGGAAATCTGTCGGCATCTGGATTGGCTTTGGTTAATGTATATTTCATAATGCTCGATCACCTTGATTTTTAAAGCAGGATTTCGCTCTATGTCACTACAAATGCAAAAGACCTTGCAACATAGATTGCAAAGTCGGTTTATTATTTTATCGCGTTATTATTTGGGTTTTGGTTCATTGCGCCAGACAACTGGGCAGGAATTTTACCAGTCGGATCAACTTCTAACTCTTCAACACCATTAAAGCGGGTAATATCCGCCAGATTAAAGCCCGCAGGCGCAGCAGCCAAACGTTTTGGTTTTGGCTTTTTGTCTGCAGGTGACCAGTTAAGTGCCCCTAGTTTGAGCAGATAATATAGACCGATTAACAACTCTACCACAAATAGCACAGCGGTCCAAAATCCCAGCCAACCTGCTTCTCTGACCGATACCGCATAGGTATATAGGTATAATGCTTCTAAGTCAAAGATAACAAAGAAAATGGCGACGATATAGAATTTTGCAGATAAACGGATTCTGGCGGAACCAGCACTGACCACACCCGACTCGAAATTTTCTTGCTTTTGAAAGCCTTTAGAAGTACCACCTAACAATCTTGGTACAACAAGCATGAAAATACAAAGTCCTATGGCTGCCAAAATAAATACAATTGCAGACCAATCAATGACTGGAATCATGAGGATACTCCTGGGCAATACGACTAACCGTTACGTAGGTTAAGCACTTCAAGTTGGGACGATATTTTTGATACTTCCACCAAGCCCTTCTGGCTTAAGCGTAATATCACAAAGACGATGGCAGATAACGTCTTAAGAACTATTTTCCTTAAGATTACCTCGTACCAGCTAACAAGCTGCCCCGCTGCACATCCATTGACCATTATTGTAATCGGTGAGTGATTGGCTAGTTACTAAACAGGCTAGTCAAATATATTGCTAAAACCACGATGAAAACCTAATATAAAGTAGCATTACATCACTTTATAAAAATGCGTATTCTAACAAAAGTAACTATATATTGCTGTTAACTGGCTAAAACACAGATAGTTTACTCATTTTATGTAAAAAATGCTAGTAGCAGGCTTCAATCTTCCGGTAATTAACCGTTAATTAAATAGCAACACTTTAGCAAAAAAACCCTGCCATAAGCAGGGTTTGTCAGCCAAAAATCATTTAAACAATTCATTGAATGAAATAGTTAAATACTTATTGGTTAATCACATCAACGCCTTTAGGTGGTGTGAAGCTAAATTGATTACTGGCAATTGAAGCATTGCGTTTCACATTGGAGAATCGAATAGTGGTGGTTTGTCCCAAATTATCATTTAATACCATCATGACAGGATTACCGCTGTTAAAAGCGATACCTAAGCTTTTAAAGTTGGCATTGCCACTTTTTGGATAGAGCACATAATAATTTTTTGAGGCAATCGGCTGGGTTACATTAAAACTATTGGCGATTTTGCTGGGATCGCCTGACAAAATCAGTGCTGGGGTATCCCCTACTTGATTGCTCACGCTTTGCTTGGTCGCCTGATTTAAGTCTTTATCGTACACCCAAAGCGTATTGCCATTGGCAACAATCAGTTGCGATGCCGTACCATCGATCTGCCAACGAAACTGGTTTGGACGTTGCACAGCCATGTTACCTGAGAAATTTCTTGATGCCTTACTTAAGCCCTTACCACCCGTGCCAGAGGTGGTTTGACTAAAATTAGCGGTCATGCTTTTGACATTTTTAAGTAGGTTGTTTAAGTTTTTTGCCGCAGTTGATGAATTGGCGACAGCGGCATTGGCTGATTGCATGGCGACTGTCATCGGCATACTGGTAAGCAATAATGCTGATAATGTACCTGTGACTAACTTTGTGGCTAATTTACTGATAATTTTATTGGTAGATGTTGTCATGGTAGGTTCCTCATTCAATAAAAATTGTTAAAAGTTTAGAAAAAGTATTCAAAAATAATATTAGCCCAACTGGCTAATCAATCAATTAAAAATTAACAAGTTTAAGCTAAATTCGCTGACCGATATTGTCGCTAAATTTTTCTTACCCTACTAGACGCCCCATGCAATGATTGTTGTTGAAGTTGTAACAAATGTAACAATAGCTGAGTGATAAGAAAGTTTTGACTAGATAATGACTAACCACAGCCAAGCCATTGAAGACTATCCAAAACACGTTAACACGCTTAGCTATAAGCAATAAAAAACCCAATAAGTGAAAATTATTGGGTTAATTTGTTTAACAACAAGCTGAATGATTATTCAGCTGCGCCTTCAACAAATACGTAGCGACGATTGAATTTACCTTTAACGGCAAATTTTACCACGCCGTCAGTTAAAGCAAATAATGTATGGTCACGACCCATACCTACACCTTCACCTGCGTGAAATTCTGTACCACGTTGACGTACAATGATGTTACCAGCAACAACTTGTTGACCGCCAAAGATTTTTACGCCAAGCATTTTTGGGTTTGAATCACGACCGTTACGGGTAGAACCTGCGGCTTTTTTATGTGCCATGTCGATGTCTCCTAGAGATTAATGTGTTTGAAATAGTCAATTAAGCAGTGATTGCTTTGATTTTTAACAAAGTATACCATTGACGGTGACCTTGTTCTTTATGGTAGTGTTTACGACGTTTGTGTTTGACAATACGTACTTTTTCGCCACGACCATGTTCTACTACTTCAGCTTCGACCACTGCACCGGCAACCACAGGTTGACCAATTTTGATATCGCTGCCATCAACGACCATTAAAACGTCTTCAATTTTGATGGTATCGCCTTTTTCAGCTTTTAGCAATTCAACTTTTAAAAATTCATCTTGAACGACGCGATGTTGTTTACCACCACTTTTGATTACTGCATACATCTTGGTTGCTCCAATAAACCCGTACACCGTGGCTACCAAGGGCGATAACACTTCTACGACGGATACACAGGGAAATATAAGGTCGCGATTTTAACGTTTTTATTGTTTAAAATCAAGTAAAACTTCGCGGATGCGGGTGCGATTTTGGCTGATAAATTATTGCGCGTTTCTCAACGTAATACCTGCTCAGTAATACAAGTCGCCAATAAAAATACACAGCTATAACTTACACAAAAAACGGCAGTATGGTATGATTTTGCCGACTTTCACCACAAGCCAAATTTCACAAATTTTCACTCCAAGCTTTGAGCCAACCTATGCTAGACAATCAACAATCAAATCCTACATCCACTGCTATCAATGCAGGTGTTACCAAAGACAGTAACAGCACGCCTGTCACCTATCAGCAGATTCAATCTATTATCGCTGACGATTTCGAGATTATGGATAAGCAGGTGTATGGCAGTCTAAGCTCTAAAGTCAAACTGGTCATGTCGGTGAGTCAGCATGTCATCAATGCAGGCGGCAAGCGTATGCGCCCGCTCATTTCGCTGCTTTGCTCACGTATTTGTAACGATCAGCCCTCACAAGCTGCCATGCACTTGGGCGCAATCACTGAGATGCTGCATACCGCAACGTTAGTACATGACGATGTGATTGATGCCTCAGGTATGCGCCGCGGTAAGCCGACTGCGAATGCAACGTGGGATAATGCAACGGCTGTACTGGTCGGTGACTATCTGATTGCCCGTTCATTTAATCTTTTGGTGGGTTTTGGCTCGTTGCCGTTATTGCAGTTATTCTCAGATGGCACCTGTGATATCGCTGAAGGGGAAGTATTGCAGCTACAACATCAGCATGACCCCAAAGCTACCGAAGCCGATTATATGAAAATCATCGACGGCAAAACCTCTCGGCTATTTATGATGGCAAGTCAAGGTGTGGCTATTTTGGAAAATCGCCCTGAATATAATGACGCCTTCGCCACATTTGGTCAGCACTTTGGTAATGCCTTCCAAATCATTGATGATATCTTAGACTTTGTCGGTGATAGTGAGGTGCTCGGCAAAAACGTGGGTGATGATATCGCTGAAGGCAAGCCAACCCTACCCTTGATTAAAGCATTGGAAATGACCACGGGTGATACGCATGAAAAATTGCGGATTGCCATTCAGACAGGTCAAGTAAACGATACCCACGAAATTATTGAGATTGTCAAAACCAGTGGTGCACTGGCATATTGCCGTGACAAAGCGATGCAAGAAAGCGAGATTGCTAGACAAGCCGTACTGACCTTGCCTGATTCACGATACCGCCAAGGCCTACTCGATTTGATTACGCTTGCTAGCCAACGGCTTTATTAATTATTAATAAAGGCTGGGTGGTGATTAGTTTGATGTCCAATTCGAGGCGCGGTAAATCATACGTCATTAAATCGTCATACAAGTTTGCTAATTTTTGATAGTTTTTTGATTGATGGCTTTTTGATGGTTAGCTTTTTAATTATGGACGCTGTATGTCTAATACCACCCCCTCTTCATTACCCGATATTAAACAACAAGTTATCGAAGATAAAGCCAAAAAAATTCAAGCGCAATCGGCATTAGACACCATTCAATCACTTGCCACCATCGACCCTGCTAACCCTGCCACCATCGACATTAAATTTCGACCTTCCAAACACGCGGATTTTATGCAAGCCGCCAAGGTACACACCCCAAAGTATAAATTCTACGTGGAAGTCGGTGGCGATCCTGCTCACCCTACCATCGTACTGATTATGGGGCTAGGCGCGCAAAGCTTGGTATGGCCCAATGAATTCTGCTATGCGCTAATCACTGCTGGATTTCGGGTCGTGCGATTTGACAATCGCGACATAGGCAAATCCAGCAAACTTAAGCACAAAAAACTAACCCCCGCTCATGATTCGCCCATTTATAAAGCCAAATTACTGGGCAGATTCGGACTGGGTTTACCGCTTAAAAACCTGCAAACTCCGTATGATTTGTACGACATGGCAGAAGATGCCTATCAACTGCTCAAAATGCTAGGCATCAAAAAATACTTTGTGATTGGTCAATCGATGGGCGGTATGATTGCGCAAATCATGGCGGTGCGTTATCCCCACCAAGTAGAAAAATTGGGACTATTATCCACCAGTAACAATCGACCTTTTTCTCGTCCACCCGCCATTGAAGCCATCAAGGCCTTTACCCAGCCACTACCCAAAAGCCAAGATGCTGACGCATTGACCCAGCAGTTTGTGCAGACCATCAAGACCATCGCCAGCCCCGATTACTTTGATGAACAAGCGGCGTTCAGCAAAGCTAAAAAACTGTTTAAACGGCGTTTTTATCCAAAAGGTACGCAGCGGCAGTTACTGGCGATTTTGGCGACGGGGTCACTGGTCGATCTTGACAAACAAATCCACCAGCCCACTCTCATCATTCATGGCAAACAAGACAAACTCATTCCATTTAGTCATGCCTATTCGCTTGCCAAGCATATTGCGCACAGTCAATTGATACTCATTGATGAGCTCGGTCACGACATGCCCGTGGCACTGGTCGAGGTATTAGCAAGTTATTTTATTAATCATTTTCGTTATGATAGCCAACTGGGCTAGCTTTTTATGATGTCCAGCATTTGTTGCCAATCCATTGGCAAGTTCTTCGGTGATGGCAACTCCCTTTCATAAAAGTATTTCAAACTTGCCATAAAGATAGTTGCCATCATGGTGGCTTGGTAATCAATCGCCTCAGCCGTTAAATAATCTGTCGCCTTTTGTTTTTTAGCCAGTTCAATAAAGTTTTGTTTACCCATCAAAAACATATCATGATAAAGATTGTGGTGTTGGGTGCGGATTTTCCACAGGGCAAGCATCTGTTGGCGGCGCTCAAACAGCTTTTGTAAATGGTTTTCCATAATCATTTGCAGCATTTGACTATCGGCATTGAGCCTGTCTTGAAATAGCTGGCTGACTTCCTGCTTGAAATCATCAATCATCTGCCCAGCCAAATCACCCTTACCACTGTAATATTTATAAAAAGTAGCGCGATTGACTTTGGCGCGCTCCAAAATTGCTTGGATAGCAATATCGTTGTACTCCTGCTCGGACAACAACATAATAAAGGCTTCACGGATGGCTTTATGGGTTTTGACAACACGTAAATCAGGTGACTTGTTACGATTTAAAGTCATGCGCAAATGCTTCCTTATTAAAAAAATCTATCAATGGCTTTGACATTTTAAAATTTTTATCCATACAAATAGGTAATAATTGTTGCTTAAACACTTACTTTGTTTAATATTGTTGGTTTCGCAATCTAAGATTTTTTTTTAAAATAATGGCTGCCGATAACTGGTAGTAATGTAGCTATCATTTAGTTATCCTAAAGTTTTGTGTCTTATCGTAAATATTGCAACAACAATGTCGCATTTATTTTATAATATTTTTTTTAAAATTCCCTACTTTTTATGAGGTTGGTATGAGATACCCAGTGTTGTTCATGGTGTCATTAGCGAGTTGTAGCTTATTAATCGGGTGTAATAAGTCAGACACAGCAGCCCAGCAACAAAGTGGCGGCGGCGGTGCAGGAGCACAGGCGCAAATGCCACCCACAATAGTCAATGTACAGCCTGTAACATTCCAAACGATTCCACTTACCAAAGAGTTATCAGGTAAAGTTGTCGCCTATCAAGAAGCCACCGTTACGCCGCAAGTGTCAGGTATTATTGACCGCCAGTTGTTTCGCGAAGGCACTTTTGTCAAACAAAATCAGCCGTTATATCAAATCAATACCGATAGCTACACCAGTGTACTTGCCGGTAGTCGCGCAAGCCTTGACCAAAGCCTTGCTAGTGTCAATACCGCAAAAGCCAACTATAATAATGCCTTAGCGGTGCTAGAAACCCGCCAAGCCGAACTTGCGCTGGCTCAAACCAATTTAAACCGTCTAAAACAGCTACGTGGTACTGAGGCTATCTCAAGTCAAGAATATGACCAAGGGGCAACCGCCGTGCGTACCGCTCAAGCAGCGGTTAAAAATGCGCAGGCGCAAGTCGGGGTGGCACAAGCCAATATTGATGCCGCCCAAGCAGCGGCTCGCGGCGCACAGCAATCAGTGAATAGCAATCAGCTCACCATGAGCCGTACTGTGGTTAAAGCGCCTATTAGTGGTATCACCAGTCGCTCAAATGTCAATGTCGGTGCGCTTGCCACCGCGGGCACGACGCAGATGGTAACCGTCTCGCAACTTAATCCAATTTATGTCGATATCAGTCAATCATCTGCCGAGTTATTGGCGCTTCGTCAGCAATTTGCGGCTGGTAAACTTAGCACACCGCGTACCGCACAGGTTCAGTTAAAGCTCGCTGATGGCTCAACCTACCCGATGGTGGGGCAACTTCGCTTCGAAGAAGCTAAAGTGGATAGTACCACAGGCACGGTCAATCTACGTGCGGTATTTAGCAATGATAACTTTGTGTTGTTGCCCGGGATGATGGTGAATGCCCAGTTGATTCAAGGTATTATCAATAATGCCGTATTATTGCCACAAAGTGCCATTAATCGTACAGCCAAAGGTGAATCAACCGTGTATGTGGTTGACGCCAATAATAAAATCCAAGTACGCCCAGTTACGGTTCAAGGTACCCACCAAGGTCAATGGATTGTCACTAGCGGTCTAAAACAAGGTGAGCAAGTGGTGATGGTTGGTGGCGCCAAAGTCAAACCAGATCAGCAAGTCAAAGCCATGCCTTATGTGGCATCGCAACCAGCCTCAACCGCGGTACCGACCAATGCTTCTACCACGACGACGACCAAAACGACCGTAACAAATAGCTCAACTACCGCCAAAACTGCGCAACCATAAGCACGGGAGATATCATGTCACGCTTTTTTATTGATAGACCCATCTTTGCTTGGGTGATTGTCATGCTCATCATGCTGATGGGTATCTTAGCAATTTTTAAATTACCGATTGAGCAGTACCCACGTATTGCCCCACCTACCATTAGTATCTCAGCAACTTATCCAGGTGCCGCTGCCCAAACCATTGAAGACTCCGTCACGCAGGTGATTGAACAAAAAATGAAAGGGCTTGATGGATTGATGTATATGTCCTCAAGTTCATCATCAAGTGGCGCTGCGCAAATTACCTTGACCTTTGAGAACGGGACAGATCCCGATACGGCACAAGTCCAAGTCCAAAACAAACTGCAATCTGCCATGAGTTCGCTACCAGAGATGGTGCAGCGCATGGGGGTCAACGTCAATAAGTCCACGAGTGGCTTCTTGATGGTACTGGCGATGACATCTGAAGATGGCAGTATGGATCGTGCCGATATTGCCGATTATCTCAACTCCAACGTGGTTGACCAGCTCAGCCGTGTCGAGGGTGTGGGTAACGTCAATGTGTTTGGCTCTGCGTATGCCATGCGTATTTGGTTAGACCCTGAAAAACTTCGTACCTATGGCTTAATACCCTCGGATATCACCAGCGCAATTCAAGCGCAAAACGCGCAAGTATCAGCCGGTCAGCTAGGACAAACGCCGACTGACGAAGCCCGTCAAGCCATTAATGCCACAGTGACCGTGCAAAGTTACTTACAAACCCCAGAGCAATTTCGTAATATTTTGCTTAAAAGTAACACAAATGGCGCGCAAATTCGCTTGGGTGATGTCGCCAAAGTGGAAATTGGTAGTGAAAGCTACAGCGAAATTGCCCGCTACAATGGCAAGGATGCGGCAGGTATCGGTATCTCACTGTCATCTAGCGCCAATGCTTTAAGCACACGTGATGCCGTAGAAGCCAAACTTAAAGAGCTTGAACCTAATTTTCCTGCGGGCTTAAAAGCCTCAGTTGCCTATGACACCACGCCATTTGTACGTTTGTCGATTGAGGAAGTGGTCAGAACACTTGCTGAAGCGATTGCGCTGGTATTCTTAGTGATGTTCTTGTTTTTACAAAGCTGGCGCGCAACGATTATTCCTACGTTGGCAGTACCTGTGGTAATACTGGGTACGTTTGGTATTTTGTACGTATTTGGCTATAGCATCAATGTGTTGACGCTGTTTGCCATGGTGTTATCCATCGGTCTATTAGTCGATGACGCGATTGTCGTGGTCGAAAACGTTGAGCGTTTGCTGGAAGAAAATCCAGACATGACGCCACTGGAAGCCACCCGTGAATCGATGCGCGAAATCAGTAAAGTGGTCATTGGTATTTCCTTGGTTTTGTCGGCGGTATTTTTACCGATGGCATTCTTTGGCGGCTCAACTGGGGTGATTTATCGCCAGTTCTCCGTGACGCTTATCAGCAGCATGGTACTATCTGCCCTAGTTGCCTTGATTTTCACCCCTGCCCTATGTGTGACTATCCTCAAACGCACTAAAGCCCATGACAAACACAGCGGGCATCAGACCGGTTTCTTTGGCGCATTTAACCGTATGTTTATGCGTCTTAGTAAAGGCTATGAAAGCTTTGTGGGTCGCAGTATCAAAATGCGCTGGCTATATATGATTCCTTATGCCTTGGTGATTGTGGCATTGGTGTTCTTATTTACCCGTATTCCAAGTTCATTTATTCCCGAAGAAGACCAAGGTGTGCTGTTCACATTGGTGCAACTGCCTGCCGGTAGTACCCAAAATCAAACGCAAGCGGTTATGGAAAAGGTCAACGCCTATTATAAAACCCAAGAAAAAGACCTTGTAGAATCTGTATTTATGGTCAATGGCTTTAGTTTTGCCGGTCAAGGGCAAAACATGGGATTGGCATTTGTGCGCTTAAAAGATTGGGATGAGCGCCCGGGTAAAGAAAATACCGCGCAATCGATTGCCAAACGCGCCATGGGTTATTTTATGACCCAAGTCAATGAAGCCCAAGTATATGCCATTTCACCGCCTGCTATTCAAGGTTTGGGTACGGCAACGGGTTTTGATCTGCAGCTACAAGACTCAGGCAACTTAGGTCACGAAGGCTTGCTGCAAGCCCGTAACATGCTACTGGGCATGGCGGCGCAAAATAAACAAGTCAGTGGCGTGCGTCCAAATGGACAAGAAGATTCACCCCAATATAAAGTCAACGTCAATTATGATTCTGCTGCGGCTATGGGTGTCGCGCCGAGCCTGATTAACAGTGTTCTTAGTACCGCTTGGGGTAGTAGCTACGTCAATGACTTTATGGATCGTGGTCGTATCAAAAAAGTCTATATGCAAGGTGAAGCTGAGAGCCGTACCACCCCAGAGGATATCAACAAATGGTATGTACGTAACAGTGACAATCAGATGGTTCCGTTTAGCTCATTTGCTACCGGTGAATGGCAGTATGGCTCGCCGACCCTCACGCGTTATAACAGCTTGCCATCAATGAACTTGCAAGGTAACGCAGCGCCGGGATTTAGTACCGGTCAAGCGATGGCAGCAATGGAGCAAATGATTGCCAAACTGCCAAAAGGCATCAGTTACGAATGGACAGGTTTATCCTTAGAAGAGAAAAAATCTGGCGCCCAAGCACCTATGCTGTACGCGATTTCGATTGTCGTGGTGTTCTTATGTCTAGCCGCGCTGTATGAAAGCTGGTCAATTCCCTTTGCAGTGCTACTTGTTGTGCCACTTGGGGTATTGGGTGCTGCGCTGTTTACCGGTTTACGCGGGCTTTCAAACGATATTTATCTGCAAGTGGGTCTGCTGACCGTTGTCGGTTTATCTGCCAAAAATGCGATTTTGATTATTGAATTTGCCAAAGAACGACAAGATTTGGGACATAGTCTATATGACTCGGTTACTGTCGCTGCTCGCCAACGCTTACGTCCGATTATTATGACATCATTGGCGTTTGGTATTGGTGTGGTGCCCTTATTCTTGGCAACGGGCGCAGGCTCAGGTAGCCAAAATGCGATTGGTACAAGTGTATTAGGCGGCGTGGTCAGTGCGACTATCCTAGGGGTGTTCTTTATCCCAATGTTCTATGTGTGGATACGCTCACTGATTAAAGGTAGCAAACCGCATGACCCCAATGATGGTAATGATGGTGACTTACAACCCGTATCACCTTACTCGCCTAATCCTGCTGAACCTGTCGCTGTCACACAGCCAACACAGGTGAGTATCTATAAGCCTGATGACAGTTCACAATCAAACCATCAATAAGACATAAATGGGTAAACATTTTACCCATTTAATCTTTTACAATAACAAACACATTATGTTTATACAGGTAAGTTATATGGATTCTACCTTTCGCCTAGTGCCCCTGACCGCTATAGTAGCCACCCTACTATCGCTCACCGCTTGTCAGACCATTCCAAAAGCCAAAACTGAGCCTGTCGTGGCGCAGCCGCATATCGCAATTAATCAGCCTTATGAGACCTATGACAGTCAGACCGTCAGCGGCACCAATCAGCCGAGCATCGCGTCTCAGCGTTGGCAGGATTTTTATAGTGATGCCAAGCTAAAACAACTGATTCAATTGGGGTTAGACAATAACAAAGACATCAGTGCCACGATTTTAGCGATTCAAAAAGCCCGCGCGCAGTATCAAATCCAAGACATCGCCGATGTGCCCACTATCAATAGTTCTGGCTCATATTCTTACGGTGCAACAAATTCAAGAGATGCGAATCCTAGTAGTACTTACAATGTCGGTCTGGCAATGTCAAGCTACGAGTTTGACTTTTGGGGACGTATTGCGAGCCTCAAAGATGCCGCCTTACAAAATTATCTTGCCACCACTGCTGCCAAAGATGCCGCGCAAATTAGCTTGATTAGTAACATTGCGCAAAGCTATGTGGCGTACAGCTATAGTCTGGCACAACTGCAACTTGCCAAACAAACCTTAGCCACGCGCCAAGATTCACTTCGCATTAACCAGCTGCGTTTTAAAGCAGGTCTTGATTCGCAGCTAACTAGCGTACAAGCCCAAGCGGCGGTTGAAGCCGCCAAAGTGTCTATCGCCCAAGCACAAACCAATTTGTTGACCAACCAAAATGCCCTACGCTACCTAGTAGGCGCCCCGGTGGATAATAGCCTACTACCTGCAGCGGGCATTAGTAGCATCACCAATAATCGTATTTTTGGCACGGGCTTACCCAGTGATTTATTATTGTATCGTCCTGATTTGCGTCAAGCGGAATATAACTTAAAAGCCGCAGGGGCAAATATTAACGCCGCGCGCGCGGCGTTTTATCCAATCATTAGCCTATCGGGCAATGTGGGTGCTGCCAGTTCAAGCTTAGGCGATTTGTTTAAAACAGGCGCATTTAGCTGGGGTTTTGGACCGAGTGTGAGCTTGCCGATTTTTGATGCAGGTCTACGTAAGGCCAACTACCAAGTGAGTGAAATCGAGCAACAACAAGCGCTAAATACTTATGAAAAAGCGATTCAAACCGCTTTTAAAGAAGTCAATGACGTATTTGCCAATCGCGCAACGTTAAATCAGCAGTTGACCGCGTACAACCAGTCGCTCGCTGCCAACCAAAAATACTATCAAATTGTTCAAGCCCGTTTCAAAGCAGGTTTAGACAATTATTTGGGCGTATTAGATGCACAGCGTTCGATTTATAGCAGCCAACAAAGCATTCTAAATACCAAGCAGTCGCAATTGCTCAGTCAAATCCAGCTATACCAAGTTTTAGGTGGCGGGGTGAGTCGCGATGTGCCGCTCGAAACACCCACAGAAAAACATACGAATTACAGCACCAAGTTGTCACAGGTTGCCAATAATGCCCAGCAAAAAATTACTGATGCAGCCCATCAGCCTGCCCAAGTGACTACTAAAACGACCTCAACAACGACTACCACAACCACCGTGCAACCCTGATACATTAGACCTTGTCCATTAGACCTAGTGCATTAGATTAGCCGTAAGCTGTTATAGTAAAAAACCCACATCACTGTGGGTTTTTTATGGGTTTTTTACTATAAATGGCTGTTTTAAAATGCATAACTGGCGATGCCATGCGCGATGAGCTTTCCTTCATCATTGACCAACATCATCCGCGTGGTACAGCCTTTGCGTCCCATACGAATTACTTCGGCTGTGACCATAAACTCATGACCGCGCCCAGGGGCTAGATAATCAACACGCAAATCGACGGTTGCCATGCGTTTGATTTTTTTGGTCTGCTCTTCAAACGTGCCTTGGTCACGACGATAGATTTCCAGCATGCCCTCAAGCCCGCCTATGGTATCTAATAGCGTCGCCGTCATACCGCCATGCAAAATCTCAAAATTTGGATTGCCGATAAGGGCGGGATTAGACTTGACCTTGCCATATACTTTACCATCTTCATAATGATAGGTAGTAAAGGTATGCGCCACAAATGGGCTTTGGGACATGATGTTGGCGAGCTGCTGCCCTAGCACATCAATACTAGGTTTGCTGATAGCGTGATGCTCACTGTCTTCATTGAGCTGCAGTTGCGACTCGTTTGCCAAATCAGAATGCTCGTCATTTTCTTTAGACATCGTGTCAGCCATGTTAGTGCTATCAGTCGATGACTGAGCGGCTAATTGATTGGCATTTACAGGGTTTAAACTCACGGCGCCCTCCATGCGTAAGTAGATTGTGTTAAGATAGCTTTTTAAAAAATGATCATTCTAGCAAATTTTGCTTATTTAGCCTTATACAATTTCAACGTTAATTGATAACGTTACTTGATAATAAGTGTCACTCGATAATAAGAGGTTTTTATGAGTTATATTTTTAACCGTTCATTCCCCAATACTCGCTTACGTCGACTACGTTACAACGATAATGTCCGCGCTATGGTGCAAGAAACCAGCATTGAACCCAAGCATCTGATTGCACCCGTGTTTATCATTGAGGGTAAACAGCAGCGCCAAGCTGTGACAAGTATGCCAGGCGTTGAGCGTTTGAGCGTGGACTTGCTGATTGAGTATGCCAAGCAACTACTCAGTCTAGGCGTCACCACCATTGATTTATTCCCTGTCATTAGCCCAAACCTTAAATCGCTACAGGCTGAACACGCCTATGATGAGAACGGTCTTGCCTGCACTGCTATCAAAGCAATTAAAGATGCCTTACCTGAGATGGTGGTGATGACTGATGTGGCGCTTGACCCGTATACCACCCATGGTCAAGACGGTATTGTCGACGACAATGGCTACGTGCTTAATGACATCACCGTTGACATACTCGCCAAACAAGCCCTGAGCCACGCCCGTGCAGGGGCGGATATCATCTCACCAAGCGATATGATGGATGGTCGTATTGCCGCGCTACGCCAAGCATTGGATGGAGAAAATTTTATTAATACCGCCATTATGGCGTATTCTGCCAAATACGCGTCTGCCTATTATGGACCGTTTCGTGATGCCGTCGGCAGCGCAGGCAACCTTAAAGGCGGACACAAAAAACAATACCAAATGGATTTTGGTAATCGCGCTGAAGCCCTGCATGAAGTCGCCCTCGACATCCAAGAAGGCGCGGACATGGTAATGGTGAAGCCAGGTCAGCCTTACCTTGATTTGGTACGTGAGGTCAAAGATACGTTTGGCGTGCCGACTTATGCGTATCAAGTATCAGGTGAATATGCCATGCACATGGCAGCTATACAAAACGGCTGGTTAAGCGAGGACGTTATTTTAGAATCGCTGTTAGGGTTTCGCCGTGCAGGTGCCGACGGTATCTTAACTTATTTTGCAATGACGGCTGCCCAAAAGCTCAATCAATAATGTTCTAAGCTTGATTAAAACTTAAAGGCGACACTGGTTTATCAATCAATGTCGCCTTTTTTGTGATGTTACACTCGTTAACTTAAAGCCATCGAGCGCGCTAACAAGCGTGATAAAAAGTTACTTAATGTCATAGAGAATAACAAATCTGCTAACTTTTATTATTTTTTTACCCATTTATTTACTAAATAGAAACTTAGTTTATCCCTCAATTTCATGCACAATAAGCTAAAGTAAAGATGCTAAAGCAAAAATACACACTCTTATTTACCCCTATTGACTAAGCTTACTAATTTTGGACGAGTCATTTTTAGCGTTTTGCAATAATTGATTACTTTTTGGCATTATATTTTTGAAAAAAATAAGCAGATAATGAGGTTAATAACAAATAAAAGACGAGAGTGGTATCTGCTAGCTGATTAATCGAGGATAAGATGATGAGTAATGCACCAATTTCTAACAGTTCGATTGCTAATAGCCCAATCAAAAACGCCATGATGGCAGTGGCTATGATGTCATTTTTGGCACTCAGCTTTAAACTGTCAAGCGATTTGACAAAGGATACTCAGCCATCGATAAGTCCGACTGATGCGGTTGTTAGTACCTTAAATCAGCCGAGCCAACAGGTGGTATTGTCTACCCATAATTAATATATTGTTATCAATTTAATTAACAGAAGATGCGATGCCGCATCTTTTTTTTATGGCAGTCATTGACGACCACCGGCTTATGGATTATTGCACGGATTAATTCTTAAAATTTTACCGTCAACTATGCCCTTATCTTTTGCGCTTTAGACTATAATAGTCGATTGTCCATTTTTTACTGAGCAACTTTTATTAACGGTGGAAGCGACTATGAGCCAATTAAACCCTCGCCAACAAGAAGCCATGCAATATGTCTCTGGACCCTTGCTGGTATTGGCAGGTGCAGGTTCGGGTAAGACATCGGTGATTACTCGTAAAATCGCTTATCTGATTGAAGAATGTCAAATGCCAGCCGAGCGTATTACCGCGGTCACCTTTACCAATAAAGCGGCTCGCGAGATGAAAGCCCGTGTGCAAAAATTATTGCCAAGTGACAAAACCAAAGGCTTAACTGTCTCGACGTTTCACCAATTTGGCTTGCAGTTTTTACGTTACGAGTTATTGCATACGCCGCTTAAAGGCAATTTTTCCATCATGGATGCCGAAGATAGCAAGCGGCTGTTGATGGATTTGATGGTACGAGATAACATGAGCGGTGCCGAGAGCCGCGAATTGGTCGGTAAAGCTATCAAAATGATTTCGGATTGGAAAAATGACCTCATCCCTCCTGAAAAAGCAGCGGATACGCTGACCGACCCTGAAGATATGCTATTTGCAACGCTGTATCAACTCTACGAGCGTAACCTACGTGCGTACAATGCGGTGGATTTTGATGACTTAATTGTAATGCCAACACGGCTGTTGCAAGAAAATACCCAAGTACGTGACAAATGGCAAAATCGCATACGCTATCTATTGGTAGATGAATACCAAGACACCAATACCGCGCAGTATGAATTGATTAAACTGCTAGTTGGCGTGCAGCCGCGTTTTACGGTGGTGGGTGATGATGACCAATCCATCTATGCATGGCGTGGGGCAAAACCTGAAAACATGGCACTGCTGCAAGAGGACTTTCCCAAATTAAAAGTGGTTAAGCTTGAGCAAAACTATCGCTCGACGTCGCGTATTTTGCACGCTGCCAACTCAGTGATTACCAATAATGAGCATTTATTTGAAAAAAAATTATGGTCAGATAAAGGGCATGGCGAGCTGATTCGCATCATCAATTGTCGTAACGATGATGATGAAGCAGAGCGCGTTGCCAAAGAAATCATCACCCACAAACTTCGCAATGCCAATGAATGGCAAGATTATGCGGTACTGTATCGTAGTAACTTTCAAGCGCGTATGTTGGAAGCCCAGCTACGTCAGCTGCAAATTCCTTATAAGTTATCGGGCGGCACGTCGTTCTTTGCCCGTAGTGAAATCAAAGACATTATGAGCTATTTGCGCTTGATTCTAAATCCTGAAGACGACAGTGCTTTTTTACGCATTATCAATACCCCAAAACGTGGGCTTGGACCTGCCAGTCTTGAAAAGCTCGGACTATTTGCCCAAGAACACCAAGTCTCGCTATTGATGGCAAGTGGTCATAGTGGACTGACACATGTACTACCCAAAAAAGCCAGTGGCGAGCTTAAAGAATTTGCTGATTTTATTGAGCGTTACACCCAAGAGCTCTACCAGCATCCCGACCCTGTGCCGCTGGTCAAGCAAATGATTGATGAAACTGGCTATATCGATTTGGTACGAAGCGAAGCAAAAACCCCGCAGCAAGAAAAAATTCGTATTGATAATATCGAGACGCTTTACGCCAGTATCCAAAACCTGATTAACCGCGCCGATGATGACAATGATCGCACCATTGATGCAGTTATTCGTAAGCTTGTGTTACTTGATATGCTAGAGCAGCAGCAGGAAGAAGAAAATACCAACAAAGTCAATCTGATGACGCTACACGCCGCTAAAGGGCTTGAGTTTGATTATGTCTATATCATGGGACTTGAAGAAGAACTATTACCGCATAAAAACTCCATTATTGCTGAATCCATCGAGGAAGAACGACGTTTGATGTACGTGGGGATTACCCGTGCCCGTAAAGAGCTGACCATGACGCTGGCTGCCCAGCGCCGTGCAGGGGGTCAAATGAAAACCACCACCCCTAGCCGATTTATCGACGAATTGCCGACAGAACATATCGATGCCCCTGGCATGAAAAAATCAGCGGCAGCGCACCAACCCAAAAAAACCGCAGAGGATTATTTGGCCAATATTCAGGCGTTACTCAAAAGCAAAGCCGCCAAATAATTAATTGATAAAAAAACGGCATAAAAGAAAGGGCGTAGAGGAAAGGGCAAAAAAGGTGACTTTAAGTCCTTTTTTTATGCAAAAACAGCCCGTATGACAAATATTTGACCCAAGCATCCAAGTAAATGTAACTAAATATTTCTTAGAAATAGGATGCTTGACAGGAGATGTAACAAAAAATTTCAAATAAGTAGCTTATTTACCTTTTTGGCAAATTTCATTTCATAATTTAACGTCCGACCTGTTAAACACCGACAGTAATCTAAATTTATTTTGCTATGATGGCTTTAACAAAACAAGCAGGGCAATAACTGATCGATTAGTAACCTAGTTAAATTAGTAAGGTTAAACAGTCACTAGATATTGCCAACATCCAAATTAACTTAACTAATAATTTTACATGGCTTGTTGTGATGCTTTTCAAAAAACTTCTAAAGGAGAAGACGATGAAAACTTTAAATAAAACCCTTTTAGCCTTAATTGCAGGTACAGTTGTGACTGCAGGTGCAAACGCTGCCCTTTATCAAACCAATACTGTTGGCTACACCGGTCAACCCTATGTCGGTGTCAAAGCGGGTCAATTTAATACTGATGTTGACCGTCTTGATACTGACAACCAAACCGCTTATGGTGTGTATGCAGGTTATAACTTTACCCCTAACTTTGGTGCGGAAGTTGAATATGTAGATTCTTCAAAAGAAGATTTAAAATATCGCGGTACGAAAGTAGGTGAAATTAGCACTAACACTGCAGGTTTATATGGCACTTATAAATACCAATTCCCAGCATCGAATGTTTATGCCAAAGGTAAACTAGGTATTGCGCAAACCCAAGTTGATTTTGGTGATGATAAATATGACAAGTCGGGTGTAGCAGGTGGTGTCGGCTTAGGTTATAACCTTTCACCAAATGCATCTGTAGAAGCTGAATATACGCGTCTGCCTTCAGTTGACGTAACAAATAATGTTTCAGTTGATACAGACTTAGTCACTGTCGGTGCTCACTATAAATTCTAATTGAATTGCTAATTGAATTAATAGATGAATACTGGATATCAATACAAAAGAGTAGCTTATCGCTACTCTTTTTTTGGTTTCTCTTTTGGTTTTTTCTTTCTGGTTAAGAAAACTTACTTTGGTATTCGCTCAATATGGTGCCAATTAGGTTTATAATAGAGTGGTTTTTATACATCTTTTTATAAATTTAAGATAAGTTGGTGAGCATGAAGCAAGTACAAGTCAAGATTTTAAACCCCAAAATTGGTAATGATGATAAATTTCCCCTACCTCATCGCGCAACAGACGGCTCGGCGGGTATAGATTTGCGCGCTTGTATCGATGAGCCTATCACCATAAAAGCTGGTGAAAGCCAGTTGATTGGTACAGGACTCGCCATCTACATCCAAGACCCGGATTATGTCGGTTTTATCATGCCGCGCTCAGGGCTGGGACATAAGCATGGCATTGTACTGGGTAATCTGACGGGTGTGATTGATGCGGATTACCAAGGCGAATTAATGGTCTCTATCTGGAACCGTAGTCAAACCGATTATGTGTTACAACCTAGCGAGAAAATGGCGCAGTACTTGGTCGTGCCGATTGCGCGTCCGACTTTTGAGATTGTAGCGGAGTTTTCTGATATCAGTGTACGCGGTGAAGGCGGCTTTGGCTCAACGGGAACCCATTAATTGTTACCGTTTTCTCATTTTTTTTTAACAATTTATAACAGAGTATTTAATTATTTTGCCAAATTTCAATGCTATGATTTTGGTAGTATAAAATCAGTTAGATGTTTTTTTTATGAATACTCTGTTTATTCATCCTTTTTTTCCGCAAAAATCCCTTTTTAAAGCTTACGATATTCGTGGTGATGTCACCTTATTTACTGATGATTTTGTCTGGTCATTGGCAAGGGTATTTGCTGAGCTTTTTGTCTATGCTCACCAAACGACAGCAACAACGCCAACTTTAGCGGCGCCCAAACCGACGGTTATCATCGGTTATGATGCTCGCCAGCAAAGCCAAGAAATTGCCAAATATATGGCGTATGCTTGCCAGCAAGCCGGTCTAGTAGTGCAGTGGTTGGGATTGACAACCACGCCGATGATGGCATTTATGGCACAGCAATTTTCCGGTAATGGGCTGATGGTCACCGCCAGTCATTCGCAAAAACATATCAATGGCATTAAATGGCTTATCAATCATGAGTCGCCAAGCGGTGATGATGTGCAGCAGCTTTATGAGGCTTTAATTGGCTACAAAGCCATCGTGCCTGATGACAGGCTTATTGATGCCATCAGGCAAACTACTTATTCAACGCCCAAAGATTTTTTTGCAGCTTATATCCAAGCTATCGAGCAGGCTTTTACTCACATCAATCAAGCCAAACTCACTCAGACCACCTATTTTCATGCCCCACAGCAAATTGTCATCGACTGTATGCATGGTGCGACCAGTGATTTTGCAGAGGCTCTATTTAGCCAGCTTGGCTATTATTGCATCATGCTAAACGCCTCCCCCGATGGCAATTTCCCCCAAGGTAACCCAGACCCAACGCAATCCAATCGCTTGACACAATTAGCTCACACAGTCAAAGCTACAGGCTCAGATATCGGCTTGGCGTTTGATGGCGATGGCGATCGGGTGATGGTAATTGATGCACAGGGTCAGATGATTAGCCCTGACAATTTGCTTTACCTACTCTCTCGCATTGCCATTGAAGAATTGCCCAGTACGTATACATCAACTGATAAAAAAGTCATTTTTGATGTCAAATGCTCGCATCACGTACCCAATCTCATCGCTTCGCATGGCGCCGCCCCGATAATGACCAAAACTGGCAGTAGCTTGATGCGAAAGTCGTTACAAAACAAATCAGACAACGCGATTTTTGCAGGTGAGTTATCAGGGCATTTTATTTTTAACGATGGCTATTTTGTGCTACATGACGACGCCATGTATGCGGCTGCCCGCTTGCTCAATTGGTTAAGCCATCAACCTATCAGCCTCACTGATATCCTAGCGAGTTTGCCCACTTGCATTAGTACGGCGGATATGTATTTACCTATTGCGGATAACCATTATGGTCAAACCGTGATTGCTCGTATCACGGCACTGGGGAAAAAGCCGTTTAAACGGTTAAAATCCTCATTTGCGGTCAAAAATGTCAATACGATTGATGGGTTACGCTTGGATTTTGCGGAGGGATTTGGTATTTTACGCAAGTCAAATACGGGCAGTTTTTTGACCGTGCGTTTTTCTGCCAATGACGTCGCCGAGCTGCGGCATATTCAATCTATTTTTGTTGACTTATGTCGTACGATTGATGACAACCTTGCCGAACAAGTCGCACAAATTCAGCCTGTATAAACCCCGCTGTTAAAATCGCATTTTAAAAAACGTCTCTAGCAAAATTATATAAGGATTTGAAATGGCATTAGATCTTGAGCAAGCCATGCATACCGCTGACGTATTGACCGAAGCACTACCCTACATCCAACGTTTTGAAGGTAAAGTAATGGTAGTCAAATACGGCGGCAATGCCATGACTGATCCGATATTAGAGAGTTCTTTTGCCAGAGATATCGTCATGTTAAAAACCGTAGGCATTCATCCTGTGGTCGTCCATGGCGGCGGTCCACAAGTCGATAACTTGCTTAAAGAATTGGGGCGCAGCTCTGACCGTATTGATGGCATGCGAGTGACCGACAAAGCCACCATGGATGTGGTGGAAATGGTACTTGGTGGTAGCGTCAACAAATCTATCGTCAATCTCATCAACAAACACGGTGGTCGTGCTATTGGCTTAACCGGTAAAGATGCCAGTCTCATTCGCGCTAAAAAATTACCCATGACCAAAACAGATGAGCAAGGCAACCAACAACAAATTGACTTGGGATTTGTGGGTGATGTGGTCAGCATCAATCGCGATGTAATTGGTTTGATGATTGCCTCTAACTTTATTCCTGTCATTGCACCGCTTGGCGTGGATGATGAAGGCAATACTTACAATATCAATGCTGATGTAGTGGCGGGGAAAGTCGCTGAGTTCATGCTCGCGGAAAAACTGATTTTGCTCACCAACATCAAAGGGGTGCTTGATAAAGAAGGCAATGTTGCCACTGGGCTTACCCCTAGCAAGGTGGATGAGATGATTGCCGATGGTACTATCTCTGGCGGCATGATTCCAAAAATCAGCTATGCGCTAGAAGCGGTAAAAAACGGGGTAAAAAGTGCGGTGATTGTCGATGGTCGTGTCCCGCATGCGACATTGCTAGAGGTCTTTACTGATAAAGGCGTTGGCACCCTCATCAGCCGCCATCCTTGAAGTAACTTTTGCGTTACTTTTGGATTATTTCTGAGTTGTTTTTGGGTTGCTTTTGGGTTAATAAGCCGCTGATTCAAGCGGTTTTTTTTCGCTCATGATATGGGTCAAATATAGGATAGATTTTAGAATTACAACACAAATGTAATTGGTATTTTTTCTAATTTTGACTATCATGACTATTTTAATTTGCAAATTTATATAATGTTGCAAGCGGCTCTAGCGGATAGTAGCAATTATTTGGAATTCATATTCACGTACCACTTACCAAGGACTATTGGGATGTCACAAAAATACTTTATGGCTTATTGTAGTGAGATAACGCTGACTGCGGCGTTAAATCAACATACATTTACCCACATTCTGAACCAATCTATCAAAAACAATACCAACTCTGGTATCACTGGTTTTTTGCTGTACGATGCGGGTAAGTTTTTTCAGTATTATGAAGGCGATGAGTTAGCGTGTGCAAACTTGCTGCATGCTTTAAAACAAGATAATCGCCACACCCATCTCAAACTCATTGGTCAAGGCTATATTTCAAGCGCCGTATTTAACAACTGGTTTATGGGCTGTTTTGATTTATCCAAGCATTCCTATCTCTTTAAACACCATGCTTTTATAGAATCATTTGATGTCTATAGTTGGGACATGCAAGAAGTCGTTAAGCTGATTAATATCATGTCAGAGCAAAGAATCACTTACATCACGCCGCAAAAACCTATCAAGTCACTGTTTAGTAAACGCTTTATGCGTATTCGAAATTTCACCCTGCCGTTTCAAGGTTAGTGGCTAATGTCAAATCTACTAATTCGGAAAGTTAAAACGGTATTATTGTCATCCACAAAAATAAAAAACCTATTGATAACAATAGGCTGATTAAAATAAGCATGGCAAACCGATAAGCCGGGTTCTGTCTAGGACGAACATTCATCTAGGCGTATCGTTACCAATACGCTCAAGCAACCTACCCGTGTCCAACGCGGGCAACGCCATACGGACACCTATTTGGTCTTGCTACGAGTGGAGTTTACCTTGCCATGAACTGTTACCAGTCATGCGGTGGGCTCTTACCCCACCCTTTCACCCTTACCTTATTGCTAAGGCGGTCTACTCTCTGCTGCACTTGTCGTAGGCTTACGCCCCCCAGCCGTTAGCTGGCACTCTGCCCTGTGTAGCCCGGACTTTCCTCCCTACCGCTTGATAAAATCTTGCGGTACAGCGTTCGTCTGGTCTGCCAAGGCAAGCATTATAACAGGCTTTATCTATTTAGTCACGGTCAGCAGGCAACGCATACGTACCGACTGCATGCGCCACAGGTCTGTCATCACCTTCTGAATAAATCAATACATCGCCTACCGCAAGCGTGCGCCCCACTTTGATAAGCTGGCATTTGGCGATAAGGTTGGCTTGTGCAGAGGGTTTTCGCAGAAAAGACACGTTAAGATTGGTAGTCACTGCCAATGGTACGATACCGATTTCGCCCAAAATAGCCACATATAGCGCAACATCAGCCACTTTCATCATCACAGGCCCTGATACCGTGCCACCGGGTCGTAACTCATCGTCACCAATAGGATGCGACACAATGGCTTGACCGTTACCAACCGATTCGATATGGCAGTTGGCTTGGGGGAAAGATTGCTTCAGAAAAGCACTCAATTCTGCTTTATTGGCGGGCATAGACATTCCTTATCTACAATAGCTTTGTTAAAAATCGACGTTATTAAAAATAGCGGTTATAAAAATTTATTGACTGGTTTTAGTTTGAGTAATGCGCTCAAATTTGAGCATTAACTGCGCTGGCGTCTCCAGATAGTTCGGATCTTTGGGGATACAATTAGGTACGGGACAAAACAGCGAACACTGCGGCTCATCAAAATGACCGACACACTCGGTACACAGCGCAGGGTCAATTTCATAAATCAGCTCGCCCACATAAATCGCATCGTTGGGGCAAAGTGGCTCGCAGACATCGCAGTTGATACATTCATCAGTGATTATTAATGCCATAGCTTTTAAAACGTTTACCAAGAAACCTTTATTTTACCACGACTTACCAACCCTGTTGTTTTTTTCGTTCAAATGCTTCTTCAACACACGGCGGTACAAATTTACTCACATCACCGTCTAATTTGCCAATTTCGCGCACCAGCGTTGAAGATATAAAAGAATATTGCTGCGATGGGGTCAAAAACACCGCTTCAAAGTTTGGGTCTAGTTCACGATTGAGATTGGCAAGCTGAAATTCATACTCAAAATCTGACATCGCCCGCAATCCACGCAGCACACCTGTGGCTTGTTGATTCTTTGCCAAATCCACCAACAACCCATCAAAGCCAATCACCGACATATTGCTCAAGCCTTTATCATGACAGGCTTTTTCTACCAATCCAATCCGTTCCTCTAAAGTAAATAACGGTTTTTTATGATGCCCAATCGCCACCGCGACAATCACCTCATCAAACAGGCGGCAAGCGCGCTTAATCAAATCAAGGTGCCCTTTGGTAATCGGGTCAAACGTGCCGGGATAAATAATTTTGGTATAGTGATTGGCAAATGGCTGGCTGGCTGCTGACATGGCTGTCTCTTTATGATAAATAATGCGCTATTTGGCGCTAACAATATGATTAAAACAAAGATTGCTAGTTTGTTGCTAATCCTAGCAAAATTTGACCCCAATTAACAATCAAATCTCACTATCAATTTGTGTTTAGCGTGTTATCATGACAGCTTTGCAGCATTTTACCCAAAGCTTAATTAAAATTTAGGGTAAAGGATAATAATCAAAAACCTAGCAATTAAAAACTTAGTAATCCAAAGCCCAATAATCAACAACTTAAACTTAGTAATCAAAATCTATGAATTGATTTATTGGGATTTATCGCCATATTAAACGGCTTGTCATACTGATTTATAGCAACATGATTGTTGTAATAAGATTATGGCAATAACATGATTAAAACACGCTGTGCAGCATTGGGTACGTCCGCGATGCTGCAGCAAGGAAACCTAAATGACTAAAAAACCAAAAATGCCTAGCCTGATTGCTAGCAACAAAAAAGCGCGTCACGAATACTTTATTGAAGAAAGCTTTGAAGCAGGGCTTGAGCTACTCGGCTGGGAAGTCAAATCCATCCGTGCCGGTAAAATGCGTATCACCGAAAGCTATGTGATTTTTAGAGATGGTGAAGCCTTTTTGTTTGGCGCGCACATTCAGCCGCTACTATCGGCATCGACTCACATTGTCGCTGACCCCCTTCGCACCCGTAAGCTGCTGCTGCACCGCCGCGAGATTGATAAGCTCTTTGGCATGGTCAACCAAAAAGGTCATACCTGTGTGGCCCTCAAAGTGTACTGGAGTCATGGACGCGTCAAATGCGAAATAGCCCTTGCTAAGGGTAAAAAACTGCACGATAAACGCGCTACCTTAAAAGAGCGTGACTATCAACGCGAAAAACAGCGCGGACTGAAAAATCTTGTATGATGAACCAAAACCGCAATTTTGATGATATCAGCGCGCATTTTGAAAAAAAAATTTACGGCGGTTTAAAAGGTGAAATTCGCCTTGCGGTGCTGCGCCATGATATTTTTGGCTGGGTAAAGTCATGGCAACAGACACACACCCGACCGCTTCGCGTATTGGATGTAGGTGCAGGCTTGGCGCAAATCAGTATTGAGCTTGCCAAAGACGGGCATGACGTCACCATCAATGACATCTCTGCCAATATGCTTGAGATTGCCAAACAAAACGCAGGCGAGGCGGCACAAAATATCACTTGGCATACCTGCCCTTATCAGCAATTGGATGATAAATTAACGGGCAAATACGATTTGATTCTGTGCCATGCGGTGCTTGAGTGGTTGGCTGAGCCCAAACTGATTATGGATTTTTTTGATCGGTGGCTTGTCGATGATGGCGCTGAAAAAGGAGTGCTATCGCTGTGTTTTTATAACCCTGCCAGCTTTGTGTATCGCAACTTGGTGATGGGCAATTTTAATCTACTACATAACAAAGATTTTAAAGCTGATAATGGCAGTTTGACGCCCAATCACCCGGTGGCAAAAGATGAGGTGATTGCGTGGATTGGTGACCATCACTACCAAATCTTGCATACCTCAGGGTTACGGGTGTTTCATGATTACTCACCGCTCAAGCGTGGTGGGCATACCAATCCACAAGCGGTGATTGATATGGAAGTCGCCTATAGCGGACAAGACCCTTACAAATGGCTAGGGCGTTATTTGCATTTTTTGGTGGGCAAAGCTAATTAGTAATAACCTGCTTGCTGCATGGAATCGACTGCCATCGCTTGTCTTTCGCCATACAGTCTGACAGGTATCGGGCTAACTTCGATATCCCCCCAAGACTTGAGTAATACTGAGGCTTCGGCATTGGGGTCAATCGGAAAGGTGTTACTTAAACTGGCATACAGTGATTGCTGATCTTTGGCAGCCAGCCATTCAATCAGCCCCAGCGCCAACTCGGTATGCTTGGCGGCATGGGGAATGGCAACCCCTGTAATGTTGGTACTGACGCCGCCGTAGCCCTTATTGATCCATTTGATTTTAATCGGGGTATCGGGATGCGCTTGCAGATAGCGTCCGTAGTGGTTGCTGTTGACCAGACCGATTTGGCATTTACCGCTTTCTATGGCCTTTAGCACTTCACTGTCATCAAGCAGCACGGGCATGCTTAGATTGGCAAGCCAGCCTTGCATCACTTCTTGGGTGCGTTTATCGCCCAGATTGTTGATGAGATTGACCACCAATGATTGATTAGGGATGTATTTGCCTTGGCTTAGGCACAGTTTTTGTGACCATTTTAATTTAGACAAATCAGCATAGCTTGAGATATCATTGGTATGGAGTACACGACTATCATACACTGCGGTACGTGCGTAGCTAGATAACGCAATCCAATTGCCATCAGGATCACGGTAACGCTCTGGGACATGCGCCACTGCTTTTTCGGCATTAAAGGGTTGTAACAAGCCTTCTTCGGCTGCGGTACTAAAAATACCCGCATCCTCAGTCAAAATCACATCCGCAGGGCTATTGGCACCTTCTGCTTTCAACCGTGCCAAAATTGACATTGGTTCATCTTGCACGATATGAATCGGCACATTGATTTGCCTAGCATAACTAGTTAATAACGGCTCAAGCGCTGCTTTGTCAATGGAGGTGTAAATCGTGAGTTGATTGGGCACTGCAGCAGCCGCACTCGCAATACTTGCATTTGGTGTCGCATTGGTATTACTGGCATTATTACCATTAGCAGTCGAAGCCGATTGTGACGTTGTGGATGGCGGCGTCGAGGAAGGACTACAGGCAGTTAACGCACCCGATATACTCACCAAGGCAATTAACAAAGCGCTGATGGCTGATGATTGCGCATTGACATTGGTACGCACCTTATGACCCATCATACAATCCATCACATCACTTGCTTTCAACACAGCTTAACCTTCTTCAACAGCTTTGCCTGACCATCGCTCAATGGATGATGGCTAAATACATCATCGCTCAATAGAGCGCCTAAAAAACTTTGGATGATTATAGCATTTTGCCCCAAGATAATTCTTAAAAAAACTTTGAATTGACGGGTTTTTAACCCTAGTTTGTCTCAACAATTTTTTGTATGCAAAAAATGCCCTTGTTGCAAAAAGTGATGGATTTGCATCGCTACTTCATCATTTATCAGTAATCCCGTATGAGACGCATTGACGGTGATATGGTCTTTGGCAGCAGCAAGCTGGGTTTCATGCACAAATACCGTGCCGTCATTGGGCTGCAGATGCGGCTCAAGCTTGGTAAGCTCACGGTTACGGGGTAATACCACTTTGCCAAGCCCCACCGAACGAACCCCCGCAATACTACCTAGCTGTACTTCATCGTTGAGTGCCGGCACATTGCCATCTAGCCCCTGCAGATACGAGCGACCGACGAATTTTGGCAGGATTTTGACGATGTTATTGGCACTGATGCTGCCATTATGCGGCGTCCCAAGTGTCACACAGCGAGTAATCTGCCACTGTGGATAGCGCTGCAAAAAGTCTCGAATGACCAACCCACCCAGACTATGACCGACCAAATAAATTGGCACATCCGCTTTTTCATGTTTGGTCAGCCAGCGGTGCAAACGGCGGCTATGGTTGGCAAGATTATGCGCGACGCTAAAATACCCAAACCTATGACACTCGTAGCCGAGTTTGGTGAGTTTTTTGGCAAGCGGTCGCATCGCCCAGGCATGCATGTGTAAACCATGAATGAGGATGACAAGCGGTTTGGGTTGGCGTTTTATCATAAAGCCTTTTGTATCTATAATTTTTATCTATGATGCTAAAAATTTGGCGAAAATACCTCTCGCTTAGCTTATCATTTTCTGGATTACCCCGACGGATTTGCAAAACATTGTTACCATTTCACACTATAATTGCGATTTGTGAATTGATGATAATGATTTTATACAGGCTTTTTTCTTTTGAAATTTTGGCTTAAATTGGCTTACACTTAAATTGGTTTACATAAGGCGCGCTATGGCATTTGAATCCCCAATCCAACAAGCTTTACAACACTACCCTATCACGTTGGCGTTGGTGGTAATTTGTGTTGGAGTGTTTGCCTTACAGCTATTGTTTGGCGTCAATCCGACCAACCCCACTAACCAATCGTTGATTGCTTGGGGTGCCAATTTTTTACCCTTTTCACTGGGTGAAGCGCCGTGGCGATTGGTGACCAGCCTGTTTTTGCATATTGGTTTTATGCATTTGCTGTTTAATATGTTTGCTTTATATTATTTTGGACAAGTGGCTGAGCGGATGTTTGGCGCTGTCAATTTTTTAGCGTTATTTTTGTTATCAGGGGTTGGCGGCAATTTGCTCAATAACTTTTTGGGCTTGCATAGCGTGATGGCAGGTGAGCCGCCGATTATTAGTGCCGGTGCGTCAGGTGGTATCATGGGTATTGGGATGGCGCTATTGGTGACAGCGCTAACCAAAACATCATTCAATAATTTTGCGTTAAATTTTCGCTCGTTACTGATAGTCATGGCGATTAATTTAGGCTATGGTTTTTTGGTGGGCGGTATCGATAATGCCAGTCATGTGGGCGGTGCAATTATAGGTGGCTTGCTGGGTATGGTGTATGTCATGCAGTATCGCGTTATCCGCCAGCAGCAGCTATTCGCCCATAAAGCTAGTAGCACACCTTGGCCACCCAATCATCTTGGCGATGGACCAATCTCTGGCAGCACTGCCCCATTCATCCCGCCTTCTTTAGTGGTGTTAAAGGGTAAAATCATCACCGCAAGCTATGTAGTGTTGATAGCGGGATTTATGGCGATGTATGGCTGGCTACATACCAGTTTTATGCAATTACTCAATCATGCATTGCCAAGTATTATCCACTAACTGTTAATAATTCTTTAACGGGATAAAAATTTTAGCGGTTGACCGTTTAAAACGCTTATTCCTGCGCCCTTTTGCCAATCTTGTTTGCCAATCTAGCAAGTGACAATGCTATAATAGCGCCACTATTTAGCCAGTGAAAAGGACTAGCCAATGACCGTCATCAAGAAAGACGACTTTATCAATTCTATCGCCAACGCCTTTCAATACATCAGTTATTATCACCCAAAAGACTTCGTTGATGCTGTATATGAAGCATGGCAAAAAGAAACCAACCAATCTGCCAAAAACGCCATGGGGCAAATCCTCACCAATAGCCGTATGTCAGCGATGGGTCATCGTCCGATTTGCCAAGATACCGGTAGTGCGGTGGTGTTCCTTGATATCGGTATGAATGTGCAATGGGACTTAGGGGATGACGCGAATATGAGCGTTGAAGATATGGTTAACGAAGGGGTACGCCGTGCTTACAACAATCCAGACAACCCATTACGGGCATCCATCCTAGTAGACCCAATTAGTAAACGTCAAAACACCAAAGACAACACGCCAGCAGTGGTTCACATGAGCGTGGTACCGGGTGACAAAGTTGATGTGATTTGTGCCGCAAAAGGTGGCGGTTCAGAAAACAAAGCAAAATTTGCGATGCTAAACCCATCAGACTCGATTGAAGAATGGGTGTTAAAAACCGTCCCACAAATGGGGGCAGGTTGGTGTCCACCCGGTATTTTAGGTATCGGTGTCGGCGGCACGCCAGAAAAAGCCATGATGCTTGCCAAACGCTCACTCATGGAACACATCGATATTCATGATTTACAGGCCAAAGCCCAAAGCGGTGCCGAGCTTGATAGCGTTGAACGCTTACGTCTCAATATGTACGACAAAGTGAACGAGCTTGGCGTTGGCGCTCAAGGTCTTGGCGGCTTGACTACGGTACTCGATGTAAAAGTACTAGATTTTCCTACCCATGCCGCAAGCAAAGCGGTTGCCATGATTCCAAACTGTGCGGCGACTCGTCATATTCACTTTACCCTAGACGGTCAAGGTGAAGCAGCCTTGCCGGTACCTTCACTATCAGATTGGCCAGAAGTGTCATTTGGCTCCGATGATGTGATTAAAGTCAATGTTAACGACTTAACCAAAGAAACCTTAGGTCAGTTTAACATCGGTGATACCTTACTACTTAGTGGTAAAATCTTAACGGGTCGTGATGCCGCCCATAAACGCATGGTAGATATGCTTGCCAAAGGTGAAGCGCTACCCGTTGATTTACAAAATCGCTTTATTTATTATGTCGGTCCTGTCGATGCCGTGGGCGATGAGGTGGTCGGTCCGGCGGGTCCCACCACCTCAACGCGTATGGATAAATTCACCGACACAATCTTGGATCAAGGCTTGATTGGGATGATTGGTAAATCCGAGCGTAGCCCTGCGACCTGTGAAGTCATTGCCAAACATGGCGCAATTTACCTCATTGCCGTGGGCGGTGCCGCTTATCTGGTATCAAAAGCTATCAAAGGCGCTAAAGTGCTTGCCTTCCCAGAGCTAGGTATGGAAGCGATTTATGAGTTTGAAGTAGAAGATATGCCGGTGACGGTCGCTGTTGACAACCAAGGTAACAGTATCCACCGCTTTGATAAAGTCGCAGAACGCGCCCAGCAAGTGATTGCCGAGCCTGTGCGTTTTGTGCCTTAGTCAATTTTTTCAAGATTTTTAATATAAACAAAAGCCTTAAGCATTCCCTTAAGGCTTTTTTTAGGTTAAAAAAATACCCAGATAATGTAATATCTGGGCAGGAGGAAAAGTGGAGAAGTTTATAGTTATTGTTATAGCTAATTGTTATTATTTATAATATTTCTTTTTTTAACTGTTTAGCTTTGCTACAAATAAACCAATACACCCATCAAACCGTACGATAGGAGCTTTGGGTAGCATTTGGCATGACAATCCATAACACGATATATATCAAAATGCCTGGTACTGCGACACTTGCAGTTGAGATAATCACAAACAACAAACGCACTAATGTTGCATTCCAGCCTAAATACTCTGCAATACCCCCCATCACACCTGCAATCATACGATGATTCTGAGAGCGATGAAGTTTTACCAGTTTATCTGCCATTCAATTTTTTACCTGTTAAAAATAAAGAAAACCACTTACAACTTAGTTAAAACCTAACATCTTTAAAATTTAACGCGTTTAAAACTTAATAAAATTATTGGTTAAAGATGCTATGTTTTGGTTACGATTTATTATAAGCAAATGCAGGGTTTAGTTGGGTGACAAAACGTAGAATGATGTTTCTTTTGGTAACTTTTTCTACAGCATTATTATCATGAGCGATTATGAGGAGCGCTGTTATCGTGGCTATATAGCGTGTGTGGTAGCGTTTGTGCACCGATTCTTACAAATTGTGATACTAGCGTTACAAACGATTGTAACTTCATCCGGGCTAATCGATTATCATAGCGTTACTTTATATCCTCACTAGGGGATATCTATCCAAGTAATAAAAAAATCAAGTCGATAAAAAATAGTTAAAAAAACCATGATGAAGTATTGAGGAAAGCATGATGCAAGATGTGGGTATCATTATTGGACATTTTGAGCCGCTGCATTTGGGGCATGTAAGAACGATTTTACATGCGTCTGGGCAAGTCAAAGATTTATATATTTTTATTACCGCTCACTCTACGCCAAATCCGAATTTTTCCATTGATTTAAAAGATAAAGCGCGCTGGATGACCATGGCATTTGCTGATTTGCCATTTGTGCATATAGAGATTTTACCTGATTTGGTAACCCCCTCGTATGAAGACAATTATCAAGATTTAAGCGTTGATCAGGTCAATGCGGTATTAGCGGATTTGCAACAACGCTACCCTAAGTTGAGCGCGTCTAGCGATGCGGCAGGGACAGTAACGCCTGTGGTGTTTATGGATGAAACCCATCCGTTTGTCGATTATGATTTACCTTTACCTGTGGTGATGACGCCACGCCAACATGGTTTTGATAGCCGCAAGATTCACAATAACCCCGCGCTGTATTGGTCAGCCATTCACCCGCAAGCGCGAGGTGACTACACCAAAACTGTGGCATTGGTGGGTGGTGAAAGCTCAGGTAAAACCACACTACTGCATAAGTTAGCCAACTATTATGGTGCAAGCTATGGCTTAGAAATGGGACGTTTGTTTGTACAAACTGATTTGGGCGGTACTGAGCTTGGTATGCAATACGATGACTATCCGCTCATGGCAACTGACCATGAACAAGCGATACGCGCCGCCAAACGCTTTGCCCCTGCCCCAATCACTTTGGTGGATACGGATTTTGTCACCACGCAAGCATTCTGTGAAGAATATGAAGGGCGTACCCACCCGTTTTTGACCGCTTGTATCGATGAGTTTCGCTTAGATTACACCCTGATGCTTGCCAATAACACCCCTTGGGTCGCCGATGGGATGCGCTCTCTAGGCAGCGAGTCCCAGCGTGAGCGTTTTGAAAATCGTTTAAAACAAATCTTTGCCCGCCATCATATTGCCCCGCTGTTTATTGATAGTCCAGACTATCACCAGCGGTTCTTGGATGCGATTGCGCTCATTGATGCACACGTTTTTCACCACTACCAAGATATCGAGGCATAAAATAATTTTCTAGACATACTTGGTAGACATGCTTGGTAGACATGCTTGGTAAATATGCTAAAAATTTTTGGTTTTATTTTTTGAAACTTAATTAAAAAATGTTGTTATGGTTGTAATGACTGTTGGAGGCAAAATGCGAATTGTAATTTTGGATAAAATTACCGGTGAATGGGCACAAGAATGGACGGTGGCATGGTTCTTTTTTGGGGTAATTGCACTGGGTACCGGTTTTTGGTTTACCACAGAACATCGAGCGTTAGACTGGTTTTATTTGGGGGTGTCTTTTATCGGGCTATTGTGTGTGGTATCGCTGAGCTTTCGCCGCAATATCGCGGGTAATGGCTTTGGTATGTTGGCAACGGCGGGTGAAACCATTGTACAGGGAACCGCGGGTGCGGTGGGTTTGATGCTTGCGCCGCTGTTTAACTTTTTTACCCATTTGTATGGCATTTTTTATTGGTCAAAAAATACCGATGGCGATGGCAATATGATTCCCAAATCAGCCAATAAAATTGTGTGGTTGGTAACCATTGCCTTTATCGCGATTGGCTTGGCATTATTTCCAACTGTCAATAATTGGCTAGCGTCGATGGGTTATGGTGTGGTCGCCAACGATGGCAGTAAATTTTTGGGCGTGATTGATTTTTTTTGGATTAATGTGTTGGCATTTGTGCTATCCATCACAGCGCAAGCCACGATGATTTTACGCTATTCATTTAACTGGTGGTTATGGATTGTGGTGAATTTTGTCTGGCTGATTGTCAACTTGATGTCGCAAAATTATATTTTTGCCATTCAAACCATGGTGTACCAAATCAATGCGTTTGTGGGTCTGTATGAGTGGTATCGCAGTGAGCAAAAAGCCAAAGGCTTGGCGTAATAGTCACTGCTATTAAAAGCCACTGGTATAAAAAGCCATTGATATCAAAACCTATCAGGGTAAATTCGCTGATTTGACAAACGACTAGGGTGTGATACGATTCAGTGGTAACTGATGGGATTCACACCCATTTTTTATCAGCAATTTTTTTCATTGTCTTTATTATCTTTAAGGAAGAAGATTATGGCAAGCGTGACCCTGCTTCATTCAAAAAAATCCCTACAAAGCTGGCTGGCTGACTACGCCGTGAGCCACCAACATCCTATCAATAAAAAAATTCATTGGCTGTGCGTGCCCACGATTTTTGCCAGTATCTTAGGCATGGGAATGTCATGGCAGGCGGCGTTTACGTTGGTATTGATTGCTTTGGTAATGCTGTTTTATTTACGTCTGTCTACGCAATTATTTATTGCCATGGGCATGTTTGTGCTGTTTTGCTTGGCAGCGATTGCTATCTTGCCAGTTGGGTTTAAGTTTTGGTTTGGCGTATTTGTGGTAGCGTGGATTGGGCAATTTGTCGGTCACAAAATTGAAGGCAAAAAACCGTCATTTTTTGAAGACTTACAATTTTTGTTGATTGGTCCTGCCTGGGTTGCGAATTCGTTGAGTGAAAAATTGGCAAAACCTAAAACGTCATAAAAAACTTCATATTCACTAAGAAAACTCAACATATTACAGCGGCTATTTCCTAGATAATTGCAATGGCTTTGACTATCGCTAGGCTTTTTGGCGATGTTTGGTCGACCTACTCATTTTGAGTACCATATCACTTGTTAGCTTGCTGTTATTATGATTAGAAAAGTATCCAACCGTTGGCAACGTATTGACGTGCCGCAAACATTACCGACTATTCACGCGGCTTTGGCTTATTGTAAAAGCCAATTAAATAATTTGGGGGATAAAGGCTTTATCCAAATCAAAATTGCCGATGGCGAGTATTATCTAGACCAAGTTGAAATTGATTTTTTTAGTGATCGGGTAGAGATTGTTGGCAATTTGGACAATCCTGATAAGGTGCAGTTACATTTTGATGATACCTATAACCGCTGCGGCTTTTTGATGCAGCGGGGCAATGGTATTTTTAAAATCGATGGCATGACTATCAATGGCACTAAGGCGTTTTTGGGCTATGGACAGTGGCAAGATGAAGGCTATGGTGCCGGTATCATGTGCAATTACAATAGCCAAGTGCTCGTGGGTTCAAAGGTCCGTATCAATAAGTTTTATTATGGGGTTGCTGCCCGCTTTGGCTCAAGTATCCGCTGTGAACCTGGGGTGATTGTACAGTTTGCGGGGGATGTCGGTTTTTTTGCGTATGGGGGCTCGATAGATGCCCAGCAATGCGAGGCGTATCACTGTGCGCATTTGGATGAAGAGTTGGGTTTTGGATTTTGCGCGGAATCCAGCGGCTTTGTCAATGCCGATAACAGCGTGTCTGCACACAACCATATCGCAGGGTTTTATGCACTCACCAATGGCTCGATGTGGTGTCATGATACCAGTGCCAGCGAAAACAAACATGGCTTTTTGGCGCTGCACAATGGTATGCTAAGCTGCAACAGCATCAACCGACGTACCAATGCCTTTCGCAATTATGGCTATGGCTATTTTGCTGACAATGGCGGGCGTATTTTGGCCAATCGCAGTCTTGGCAATGAAAACGTGGTCGGTGGCTATTTTGCGCGTCATCACGCCAGTATCGATATCACCCACGCCAATGCCAACCACAATCAGGGTCACGGCTATACCGCAATCAATGCTACCTTGCTCGGTAACGGTGCTGAAGCGCGATTTAATCAAGGTAATGGCTTTGTCATAGGGCAGTCAGGTTTTTTGGATGGCAGTTTTTTGATGGCGTATGGCAATGCAGGCTATGGCTATCACTTAGATCATTGCCAAGCCTTTATGCCCTATGCCCGTGGCTGGAAAAACGCGCTGGGTCGTATGTACAAAGTCCATAGTTACGTCGCTATCAAATAAATTTTAGAATCTTTGCTACTGGTTTTTGCTTACTGTTGTTTCGCCTTTTAATCTTTTAGCCTGTAGCCTATCAATCCATCATTAATAAAAGCCAATTTTTTATCAAATCACAACCTATTTCATTTAGATTCGTCAGGCTCTCACCCGTTTTCCTGCTCTGGCTTATTCTCAAAAATTGTCAACATCGATTGATTGATTGGTTAAAAACGGTTTAACCAATATTAAGCATTGTGATTAAGCACTATAATCGATTTTTTTCTCGCATTCTTACCTAAAATTACAATAAGTAATGAATAAGTAATATCATTTGGTAGGGATTCGTTTTAAGGTATTGAAGTTAAAATAACAATCAACTACTTGATTTTATTAAAAATACAAAAATTTTTAGTTTAAGTCTATCACTACCATATTAGGAATATAATAACAATGAAGCGGCTAATCTTTGACCTAGATGACACCCTATGCACCACACAAAACGGCGACTATGCCAATGCCCAACCCATCACCGAAGTTGTCGAAAAACTTAAAGAATACCATCGACAAGGGTTTACGATTATCATCAATACCAGTCGCAATATGCGCACCTATCAAGGCAATATTGGCGCTATTAATAAAAACACCTTGCCAATTATCATCGATTGGCTGGCACGACATGATATCCCGTATGATGAATTATATGTGGGTAAGCCTTGGTGCGGCTTTGAAGGGTTTTATGTGGATGACAAAGCTATTCGACCCGATGAATTGGTCAAGTTAAGCTATGCAGAGATTTGCCAGCTGCTTGATTTAACACCTTAATAAAAAATAAAAATAATAACAACGTTTAAGGTAATTTAACGCCATGATACTCATTAACGCCTCTTCCTATGTCAATGCCGAATTTGAGGCAGAAATTGGGCGCATTCCGCCTTGCATGCTGCCCATCGGTAATAAAAAACTATTACAGCTGCAAGTCGATGTGGTACGCCAACAATTCCCCCATGAAAAAATTCTCTTGTCACTACCCGAAGCTTATACCTTGACCCTCAATGAAAAAGCAGTGATTAAGTCACTGCCCATTGAAGTGGTGACAATCGCTGAAAATTTGGCATTGGCTGAGACGATTCTATATGTGCTTAATCTAGCCATTGATAAATCTTACCAGCATATTCGTATTATCCAAGGGGATGTATTTTTACCCCAGTTACTTGATTGCTCAGATTGTATTGGCGTGTCGGATAAAACGCGCCAATATGACTGGCAGCAAACCAAAAAAGTGAAGGAAAGTCCCACTGATTGGATTGGGTATTTTGCCTTTTCCTCACGGCTGGAGTTGATTAAAGCCCTAGCAATTAGTAAGAAAAATTTTGTGCGGGCGATTTATTTGTACCAACAGACTATGCCAATGAAATCGGTCAACATTGAGTCGTATTATGATTGCAGTAATTTTGTGCATTATATTCATGCCCGCGCCAATATGACCACCGAACGCGCCTTTAATTCACTGCAGATTCGGGAAGGCATTGTCACCAAAAGCAGTGACGACAACAACAAAATTGAAGCGGAAATTTATTGGTACACCCATATTCCTGCGCCACTTAGACGTTTTACCCCGCAGTTGATTGATTATCAGCAAGTGGACGGACAGTTTAGTTATAGCTTAGAGTTCTTGCCGTTATTACCGCTCAATGAGTTGTATGTGCATGGGTTAAATACCACTGAATTTTGGCAACATATTTTTCAGTTATTAAAAGAATTTTTTAGTATGGCCAATCAGTCCGACGTGCATCGGCATATCGAAACCGGGTTTGCCAAATCGTATGCCGAAGATTTGTACCATAAAAAAACCTTAAAGCGGCTGTATGCGTATGCCGATGACGCCGATGTCGATTTGAATAAACCTGTAATATATGATGAAACGATGCTTGGCAGTACGCTAGAAATTGCGCAGGACTGTATCGACAAAGCCTTGGCACTGCCAAACACCGTGAGTGTCATGCATGGCGACTTATGTTTTAGCAACATCATGTATGACATGCGCGGTCGCCGGGTAAAAGTTTTTGACCCACGCGGCACGGATTCTAATGGCAATTTTAGTATTTTTGGTAACGCAAGCTATGATTTAGCAAAGCTCACCCATTCTGTGATTGGTATGTATGATTTTATCATCGCAGGGCGTTATGAAATTATCGACAGCCCTAGCGGTAGCGATATACGATTTGACATTGATAAGCGTTTGGAGCAAATCCAACAAGAATTTTTTGCAGGCACCTGGGTCAATGACATGACCACAGAATCTATCATGCCAGCGGTGGTGTTATTGTTTTTATCCATGCTACCCTTACACGCAGATAGACCCGATCGCCAGCGCGCCATGCTGCTCAATGCGTATCGTTTATACAAAATGTATGTGATGGAGGCGGTGACATGTTCGTAATTCCAATGGCAGGGCTAAGCAGTCGTTTTTTTAAGGCGGGCTTTGAGGTGCCTAAGTATCAATTGTCGATTGCCGATACCATTGTATTTGATTTGGCAATCAAGTCGTTTGAGCGCTATTTTAGTACCGATTTATTTTTGCTTATCGTGCGCGATGTGTATGATACCCCGCGATTTGTTGCTGAGCGATTAACGCGCTTGGGTGTGCGCAATTTTATGATTCATACCCTTGATGGCGAGACAGCGGGACAAGCTGAAACAGTAGCGCTTGGACTGGGACTTGAACAGGGACTCGGTAATCCTAGCATTGATGACGATGAGCCGATTTATATTTTTAACATCGATACCTTTCGCTATGGGTTTGAAAAACCTGACTGGGTAGAGTCTGTTGATGGCTATTTAGAAGTATTTGAAGGCGAAGGCGATCATTGGTCATTTATCGCCGTCGATGACCATGACAGGGTGATTAAAACCACCGAAAAACAGCGTATCTCCAATCTTTGCAGTGATGGCTTATATTATTTTAAATCCAAGCAGCAGTATCTATCGTTGTTTCAACAAGCGGTTGCCCAACAGTTGACGGTTAACAACGAATATTATATCGCCCCGATGTATAATTTATTAATCGCACAAGGCGGCCGGGTTGGCTATGTCAAAATCACGGATGACGACATTGATTTTTGCGGTACGCCGGATGAATACCAAGCGCTTAAAGCCCACGGTTTAAAGATTGATGTTTAAAGGCTCATGGTTAAAGGTTGATGTTTAAAAATTGGCGTTTAATTGTTTAACTGTTGAAAAAAAGCTTACCATCTGTTGGGTAAGCTTTTTTATTTAGCATATTTAGGGATAAAGACGCGAGAAAATCTGCTGTTGATCGACTGGGCTGTTTTGATAAAACTCTGCCGCGGCAATACTTTTCATCACCGCTCGTTCATCCGCATGCGCCAAGCGGGTTTCGTCGACTTGGTTGGGATACCAATATTGATAAAACAACTGATACCAGTCATCATGGCTGATGCAGTTCATCGCCATAAAAGCATCGGTCAATGTCCACTCGTATTTGGGTAACCGCAGCCCGTAGTCTGTCATATCAAGCACAATCACGTCACTCGCCAAAAATGCCTTGTGCGCGTCTAGAATCTGCTCATTAAGTTCATTGTAATAGCTTGGCGTGGCAGCGTAGCCGATTTTATTGGCATAATGACTGGCAATATGCTGCTCAACAGCCAGCCGCGTGCGAAAAGTATTGTCCGCAAATTTGGCATCGATATCTTGTGCATGCGACTCAAAATAAGTAGCATTGTCTCTACTCATAAGAGGTGCCGACCAAAAAGCCTGCAGTCGATCGGTCTTGCCAAACTGCGCCCAATCGCTGATATGAAACGCCATATGCTCAAACATGCTGGGGTCAATGGTAAAAAACGACGGCACTACAATCGGCGAATAGTCGGTTCCTTTACTTTTTGAGGATAAATGGCGCTGGGAATGTAACGTTACTTGCTGGGTATAATAGCGATAAAATTGTAGTAGATTGTCATTGAGCAAGTAGCTATCGGTGCGCAGTTTGAGCGCATATTCGGTGCTGACTTGGCTTAACCCCGCTTGTGTAGAGATGATTTGTCGATTGACGTTGTTAGGGGCGTCGTAGCCAAATTTGATATTGGGCAGACCCCCAGGATCTGGGTTTAAAATCAGCTGATCGATACCCAATTTGTCGGCGGTGTCAAACTCGGGCGGCAACGCAAGCGTATCCCAAGTCGATAATACAATGGTCGCATGGGGCAAGGCTGCTCGGGTTTTAGCGACGTTAGCCAAAAAATCACTGCCGTCATCGCCGCCCTGCCCTAGCTGATGAACGTTGATACTACCTTGAAAAATAACCGTCACTGACTGACTGGGGAGAGTATTTGCTTGCATAGGTTTCCATGATGCTGGTTATCAGTTAAATTGTTATCATAAATTATTGTTATCTGCTAACCCGTCATCATACCGCAATTTTGTTCAATTATCGGTCAGTGATTTGTTATCTGACTTTGATGTGACAAACTGTTAGACAGTGGCTTTTAGACCTTGGCTGTTAAACCTTAGCTTTTAGACATTGGCACGCAGCATCACACTGGTCGCCCACGCGCGATGCGTGGCTGGCTCAAGCATACTGTTATCTTGCTTAAACACCGCCTTGGCATCAACAGCAAGAATCGCGGTGGCTTGACTGCGCTCTATGTCGTTGACATAAAAAGCTTGCTTGACTGCAGCAATTTGCTCAGGGTGAATGATGGTTTTTCCCACCAGCCCCAAGGCGACATCTTGACGCAATTCTTCAGCAAACAAGGCAGGTTTATCCAAATACTCAAACACAGGCGCGGTCAAATAAAAACCTTGCGGCACAAAACACGCAATTAACTGATAGATGAGTATGCCGACTGGGGTTTGATAGATCGTCACATCAGACGGACGACGCAAGCGCAGCGAGGCAAATAAATCATTGCCACCAATACGCAGTGCCAAAATCGACTGGCTAAACCCTTCGCTAAAAGCTAGCGCCAATTCTTGGTTGTGTATCGGGTTAAAGATGAGCCGAGTCTCAAGGGTCGGCATCAATAGCTGTGTCGATGGCAATGCCTGACAAGCCAATCGCCAATCGGCAAGGCTTTGCATATCGATTTTTGGTAAAACAAAGCCATCCACCAAAGCAATCGTCTGCCAACTGGCAAGCTCGGTGAGCATCAAGGCGTTGCGCGGTCGGATAAATACCATCGGCCGTGAAATTGGACGTGATTCATCGCCAAAACCATCCGTCTGGGCGTGCTGAGTCCATGTCGCAAGCAGCTGCTTTAAGTTTGCGAGCGCGGCAGGAATTTCACTTTCACTTACCGCATCTTCCAAACAAATCACGATACTATCAATCTCAGCCAATTTTTGCTGGCTAATAATTTGCCAAATATCTTGGCGCGTGGCTGGCATATAAAGCGTCGCACCCAGTTGGTAGGGATTGATAGTCGGTGCAACAGACGCAGGTAAAAAATGATTTACAGGGTGTAATAGTGTCATAAAAAGTACAATGTGCGTAAAAGAGCGGTTAGGATAAATGGGCGGTTAACAAGGTCGATGAGCGCAAAGATGCGGTTATCATTGGCTTCTGTCCTTAATAATGGTGACAGCTTGGTAAGGTGCAATACTGGTATCTGCAATTAATTGAATATTTTTTTCCTCACAAAGATGACGCAGTAATGCTGTATCTTGTCCGTCTGCCATCTCATTGACCAATACACACTCAGGGTCGCGCCGTAATATCGCGCGGGTCGCCTCGGCGATGGTGGGTTTAATACGGTTGCGATTGCTGATGGCAAAGCGCGCCGCTAAGTCATCTATCACAGACTGGGTGGCAAAAATCGGCAATAACTTGCCCGTTAGCGGTGTTGATAAGGGCGTTTGCTGACGCAGCGCATCAATGGTTTGGATAAACTCGCCACTGCGATCCCAAGGCTGTAACTTGTCATAATACACTGCTTGGTGCAGTCCATCACTGGGCTCACGATACAGGGTACGCGATATCAGCCCAGAGACAGTGCTATTGAGCAAACTTGCGGGCATTAGCCAATCATCATTACTCGCCGATAGCCAAGCCACCCCAGCAGGATCGGCCAACGTCACCAGTGGAATCACCCCGTCACCTTGGTGAAACAGTTGCGCTTGTTGCCGCTTATCAGTGATTTTGGCTAAACTTCGTTGCAACTCACCATAGATAGCTCCTTTCCCCGTCCAACCATCGACAAACACAATCGGGCTACGCGGATGCTGCTGCAAAATATATTGCAAGGCAACAGGGTCAAGTCCGCGGTCACGGATGATACTCACCCCGTAATGCTGACTGGCTAACGCATAGCTGGCAGATGCATCACTAAGCGCTTTTTGTAGCAAGACCCCAATCGGCAATCCTGCCCGCACGAGACTGACCAATATCAGCGGCTGCGAGGCACTCACGCGAGCATGAAATAGCTGATGTAAGCTAAAGGCAAGGCTTGTGACATCATTTGCCATGCGTTGTTTGCCTGCCATCAATGCTTGATTGTACAAGGCTTCATGCATGGCGCTGGGCGGTTTTTCAAGCGTCAGCATATCTGAATAATGGCGCTGACCTGATTGGATTAACGCTTCTTTTTGCGTTGGGCTGATATCATTGACGCTATCAGCATTGACGATATCGAGCAGCAACGTAACCTCAGAAGGTAAATAACTACCCGAAAAATTTGCCTGAATTGTCATGATTATAAACACCCTTGACTGATAGCATCATGCAGTTGTCCTCGATTGGGCGTACCATACCAGTCCAATAATTGTAAAAACGGCAAATCCGCCAAACTATCACCAAAACCAAAACAAGGGCGGTGCTTATCCAAATGATAATCGAGCAAAAAACGCATCGCGTGATGCTTGTTGACGACGTGCGGCAACAGTGCCAAGTTATTGGCATTGACATGGATATAAAACTCATCGCCCAAATCAGGCGCCTCATTTAGCACATTCGGCAGCTGTGCCGCAAACTGCAGCAGAGCATCGTGGTCTTTATGCCGATGTTTGATGGCGACATACACCATCAAATCCGTCGCGTTATTGTCTACTATAAAGTGTTCATAATGTGGGGTTATGCGTAGTGCTTCAAACCTTGCCAATCGCGCCATAAGCTGGCTTAGTTTGGGTTGTAGCGCCACCAATTGCCCTGCCATTAGCCGCTGCCAACGCGCACAAAGCTGCCCCGACGGCGCTACAATCACCGCACCATGGGTCAAAACTTGCCAACTATCAAACGGCAGTTTAACGCGCACAATCTCAGTGGTATCTCTTGCGGTGACGGGGATGAGCTCAGTTGATTGGGATAACCAATTAAAAAAATGGCGCTGCTTTGGGGTCAAAAAGCTCAATGGTGCATTCTGCTTATCGACGGTCGCCGCCACCAACCCATCCATTGGCAATTGCCAAGCTGCAATTTTTCGCTGGGTTTGAAACAAGGTATCATCCAAATCCATCAAAGCATAAGGCTTGACTAGCGCGACTTTTGATTCAAAAAAACGGGCTTCGGGTTTAAAAAAATCGGTCATTCACACTCACTTTTATCAAACTTAATTTTTATCGATTATCGATTTTGTGGCTGATTAGCTTTCGGACTTCAGATATAGGACTTTGGTTGTCAGTTTTAGAATGTCAGATTTCAGGTCTCGGTGAAATTACCATAACATTATCAAAACGCTGCCAAATCTCATCCACGCTATCTTGGGGGGTTTCCACGCACAACAGCACCCAATCCCACGCCTCAGGCGTCACGTTGTAAACAAAATTGGTCATGCCCAAGCCATAATGGTCAAAGAACTTGATGACGCTAGTCACGGCGCTATCAGCATGGATGGCGATAGGTGACCGCGTTAAGGCAGAAAATTTGACATCCGCTTGATACTGCGCCAAGCGTTCGGCAAGCAACAACGGCAACCAAACAAACTCATTACTGCCCAGCACCAAGATTTTTTGATGGGCGAATGACGCTAGGGTCAATTGTCTTTGGCTCAGCGTATGATGCAAACCTTGCAGCAAAAAATCCAATCCCGATGTACTATCGCGTGTCGGTTGTCTACCCCAATCGCCGGTAGGCAGCAGTGGCTGACTGCCTGCCTCTGTGGTTGACACATTTGGCATGGTAACCGCGGGCGCATTCACCTTATCTGTCCACGTCCAATCTCCTGCCAGCAGATGATGGCGAAAAAAGGCGATGTCATTAAAAATATTACTATCCGTTTCCCCCAGTTTTTTGCCCAGTTTTTTGCCCAGTGACCAATCAACCAGCGTCGCCAAATGCACTTGCTCAAGCTTACTCATTCCTGCTTGACGCAGGGCGTTGACCACATTTTGACAGGTATTACCTGTGGAGGCTTCGTCATCGACCATAATCAAGGTTTTGGCGTTTTCAACGTTCGCTTGTAGCGTGCTGTCATCACTTTGGTAAATCAAATGCACACTGGCATGACTATGATCTTCGCTAAACGTGGTGAAAAGCTCTCCTGCCTGTGCATGCCGCGTCGAGTTGAGCAAAATAGCCTGCGGATAACGCGCCTGCAGCACTTGATGCACCCCTGCCGACAGTCCGACTGCGGTCTCAGCCATGCCAATTACCACAATTGGCTCGGGCAAATCATCGGGTATGAGAGTTGCCAACTGGGTGAAGGCTTGTCGCATATTATCGGGGGATACCGGAATATGTCGCCCCAATACTTTGGATACAAACAAAAATGCGCGCTTGGGATTGATACGCTCAGCAAACCCCAACAACTCATCGAGTTGATAATCCGCGGTGGTTTGATAACGTAAAGTAAGCTCGCCACGCGATAACGAAATGGCTTTTTGCTCAGTCATGGCGTCTGTTGTCCTGTTATTTTTGCGTTAGCCGATTTTGACGCTGGTCATCAGCGGACGCACGATGCAAGGGGTGATGGTATCACGTACCGCTGCCAGATGTGGTTTGGCAATACAGCCTGACCAATAGGCAAAAGCTAATTGGGTTAAATTCATCGTGCCGTTGTCAAAGGCGTGATCGGTGTAACCAATCCCACCTGACGCACGGCTATTGATTTCCAGTACCTTGTGCATCCCATTTTCATCAGCCTTGGTTTGGATGCTCACAATACCATCGGCTTTTAGGGCTGCCACTAGGCGCTTGACAAGTGCCATCACTGCCTCGTCATAGCCCACATGCTGTTCACTGCCGTCTTTATAGCGCGTCACTGCGGCTAACACTTCCCCTGTCTCACATACCACATCAATCGAATATTCTTTGCCTGCTAGATATGGCATCAGCAGCATGGCAATGGGTTTGTCAGTTACCATTTGGCTATGGTTATAGGCGTGTAAAAATTGTGCAAGATGAATTTTTTTAGCATCGGTGAAGTATAAATGCTCAAAACTATCCCACGCATCGACCGCTCCCGTATCGAGTCGCCAAAACCCTTGCGCAAATATGCCTTTAACGGGTTTTACACATAACGGCTGCTCACCATGCAAGGCTAGCAGTGCCATTAATTCATCTGCATTATCGAACTGCCAGCCACTGGCCACAGGGATGTCATGTTGCTGGCAAAAAGCTGTAAAAGCGGCTTTATCGTCCATTAATTCAAGCGTGGCTGTGTCAGTTGCGCCTGTCAACAACCGAATACCGGCTGCTTTGAAGTCTTGACGTCTGGCTTCGTAATCTTGGCTATTGCGCCCTGTCAATATCACTTTGCTATTATGCTTTTTGGCCTGTTCAAGTACAAATTCAACCCGCTCACTTGGCTCGGATGGCTCTTGGCACGCTATATCGGCACAGTTTAAGATTTCTGGTCGTGGTTGTCGATGGGATGCCACGATGGTCATCGGTAAGTTATATCGGCATTTCATGGCTTGCATGGCAAGTAGCATCTCACGCTGGCTTGACTGCCCTTCTGCCAACCAAATTGAAAACGGGGTATTACTGGGGTTTAAAATCATTCAATTTCCATTAGCAAATCTTCATACAACTGTAATCGATTGTCATTGAGATATAACATGCTGAGTGTGTAGCAAGAATTATATAGCAGGTGGTGCAAAATTTTAATGTATCTTGCTAAATAAATCGTGGCTGCCACTGCAGGATATGCTTGACTACTTGTCTTTGCTTAACTTTTCTTTGCTTAGTAGGTAAGACTTATTATTTTACCAATCACATAGGTATCTTATATCTATACGCATGAGGGGCAACTCTTATTGGCGTGCTTTGCCAAACAATATTTGCCAAACAACGTTTGCTACACAATGATAGCTATATTGAGACCCGTAGTGTTTCGATGTTTCGAGGGTGAGGGTGCTCGATAAAAGTTATTGTTTTAGCCATAAAACGCAGTATAATCCATAATATTTTTTTTACTCACCATCAACTTTTGCTTTTACATGGAGATTTGCCCATGCAAGTTCAGCCTATCGGTGATATGTATGCCAATCACAAAGAATTGACGCTAAGGGGCATTATTCTTGGGGCATTAATCACTGTCATCTTTACCGCGTCCAATGTATATCTTGGACTTAAGGTCGGGTTAACGTTTGCCTCGTCCATTCCGGCGGCGGTGATATCAATGGCGGTTTTAAAATTTGCCAAAGATAGCAATATTCTTGAAAATAATATTGTACAAACCCAAGCTTCGGCGGCAGGTACTTTATCGTCCATTATCTTTGTGTTGCCAGCGTTATTAATGCTTGGTTATTGGACAGGGTTTCCGTTTTGGCAAACCACTATTTTATGTATCGCTGGCGGTATCTTAGGGGTGATTTTTACTATTCCGCTTCGCTATGCGATGGTCGTTAACAGTGATTTGCCCTACCCTGAAGGCGTTGCCGCTGCTGAAATTTTGCGGGCAGGCGAACAGGAAACAGCAGATGATACCCCCGCTCAGTCAGATGCCTCAACAGGCGCCAAGGATATTGTGATTGGTGGCGCGTTATCAGGCATTGTAGCGTTTTTGACCGGTGGACTTAGGGTATTGGCAGATTCGGCAGGCTACTGGTTTAAAGCAGGCTCGGCGATTACCCAATTACCCATGGGGTTTTCCTTGGCGCTACTTGGCGCAGGCTATCTAGTTGGAGTAGCAGGCGGTATTGCTATTTTGCTGGGTATCGTTATTGCTTGGGGTGCAGCGGTGCCGATATTGACGAGCATGACGCCTCAGCCCAGTGACATGGAAATGTCGGCATTTGCCATGAAAATCTGGAAGGAAAATGTCCGTTTTATTGGTGCAGGTACCATTGGTGTTGCCGCGATTTGGACGCTACTCACGCTTATGAAGCCAATGATTGAGGGATTAAAAATTTCCATGCAGGCGCTCAAAGGTGGCAATTCATCAAACCTCAGTCGTATGGAGCAGGATTTATCGCCCAAGGTTATGATCGGCTGGACGGTGGTAATGACGTTGTTATTGGCGGTTAGTTTCTATCAGTTTGTGGCAGATGCAAGCTTGCCAGCGGGTTTGGCATGGCTCCTAGTATTGGTTTGTACCGCGGTCACCTTTATCATTGGTTTCTTGGTAGCGGCAGCGTGTGGTTATATGGCGGGTTTGGTTGGATCGTCGTCTAGCCCAATTTCAGGTATTGGTATTATCTCGATTGTGGTGATTTCGCTCATTTTATTGCTTGTTGGCAATGCCTATCCACAATTGTTAACCACGGGTGATGGCAAATTTGTCACCGCGTTGGCGTTGTTCTGTGGTTCGGCGGTATTATGTGTGGCGACAATTTCAAATGACAATTTGCAAGACTTAAAAACGGGTTACTTGGTAAAAGCCACACCTTGGCGTCAGCAAATTGCCTTAATGATTGGTGTCGTGGTAGGTGCCTTGGTAATCTCCCCTATTTTAGAACTACTGTACAAAGCTTATGGTTTTACTGGGGCATTACCTCGCCCTGATATGGATGCCTCGCAAGCCTTGGGCGCACCGCAAGCAACCTTGATGACTACGATTGCCAAAGGGATTTTTGCGCATAATTTAAACTGGGACTTTATCCTTATCGGTGTGCTGATTGGTGCTGTACTGATTGTCGCTGATACTTTATTACGCAAAACTTCAGCGGGTAAATACAGCTTGCCAGTATTGGCAGTGGGTATGGGCATTTATTTGCCACCTACCATTAATATGCCGATTTTTATAGGCTCAGTATTGGCATGGTGGATTAAAAACCATATCACCAAAAACAGTGCGGCGGCGCAACGTGAGCGCAACTTAAAGCTTGCAGAGCGCAAAGGTACGTTATTTGCTGCAGGTTTAATTGTGGGCGAAAGCTTGATTGGCGTTATTATGGCGTTTATTATTGCCGCATCAGTCACGACGGGCGGATCAGATGCACCGCTCGCGCTTAAACTTGCCAATTGGGATAACATTGCCCAATGGTTAGGATTATTGGCATTTGTATTGGCTATCGTGATACTAGCAAGACGCGTGTTGAGCAGTGCCAAAACATCGGCATAACAAGCATTAAAATCTAATATCCCCATAAACTAAACCCTTGAAAATCAGTGTTTTCAAGGGTTTTTTATGTATCGCGGCTTGAGAAAATAGGCTCAAAACCATAGATTTAAAACTTTAGCCTCAAAAATATAAACTCAAGACCTTAAATTCAAAACCTTAGCGACGACATTTTTTCACAACTGTGATAGCAGCATGAGCAATCATTAGCAATTACAAAACTTTTAATAAGTCTAATAACACCTGCCAAGTTTTTGCCACGCTGGCGATTTCTACGCGCTCTTTGGGTGAGTGCGCCGCACGGATATTTGGACCAAAAGAAATCATGTCCATGTTTGGTGCTTTACCTTTAAATATGCCGCATTCAAGACCGGCATGAATCACCTGCAGCTTTGGCTCGCCTGAAAAATGACTCGCCATCACAGATTTTGCCACTGCCAATAGCTTGGAATCTGGGTCAGGTTGCCAGCCTGGATAATCATCGCTTAACTCTAGCGCTGCACCTGCCAAATCTGCTAAAGCTTGTAGCCGCTGGGCGATGTCATCTTTCGGGGTTTCACCCAAAGATCGCATCAGACAACGTATCTCAAGGGTGGCGGTGTGATTATTGTCATGAGTTTGGCTAAGCTTTACCACGCCCGTGCTAATTGATGTATCTACCACGCCGGCAAAACTATCGCTCATGCGTATGACGCCATTGGGGAGGCTACGCAGCAAGTTAAGCACACGCTGACTGTCGGCTATACTAAGAGCGGACAGGTTGCTAGATGCAGGTGACAGCGCGTCCGTGGCTACTAATTTTTCAACAGTGACGGTGAGGTTGGGTTCCGTGATTTTATATTCAGCTTGTAGCGTTTGCAAGATAGTGGGAAGCAACTGGCTGATACGGTCAAAATCACCCAACACCGCCGCAGAGGCTTCGCGCGTAATCACATTTCGCAGTACCCCACCTGTCCAGTGTTGTAGATAAAAAGGCGATGATCCAAACAGGCTTGCCAGCACGCGCGCCAGTAATAAGTTAGCATTGGCTAAGCCTTTATGAATATCAATGCCAGAGTGCCCACCTTGTAAACCGCTTACCTTAATCACCATCGGCGTGACATCCTCGGTTACGGTAATAAGCGGACAAGTTAACTGGAATGTTGCATCACGCCCGCCAGCACAGCCAATAAACAGTTCACCTTCATCTTCTGAGTCAAGGTTAATCATCGCAGGTGCGGTCAGCCACTCTGGGTGAATGGCTTGGACGCCGCCCATGCCGATTTCTTCTTCACAAGTCAAAATCAACTCAAGCGGTGGATGGACAATATCATCACTAAACGCCACCGCCAATGCCATAGCAAGCCCAATACCATTATCTGCCCCAAGCGTCGTATCGCTTGCCCAGACCCAATCGTCTTTAATAACAGGCTTGATAGGATCAGTGATAAAATCATGGTTGGTGGTTTCCCCTTTTTGTGCCACCATGTCAAAATGCGCTTGGATAGCCACCGCAGGACGGTTTGCCATATTGCTATCAAGCTGTACGCTTGCTGGTTTATAGATAAAAATATTGCCTTTTTCATCTTTTTTGACCGTTAACCCGTATGGTTGTCCGCGGGTTTGGACTGCTTGAACAATAAAGTCACCCAAAGCGTGTTCATGAAAAGTAGGATGTGGAATAGCACAAATTTGATCAAACCATTGCCAAACAGCAGTGGGTGACAGTTGAGAAAGATTGGTTGTCATGGTATTGCCTGATTTTTAGTGTATTAACTATCAAAGGCAATATTGTAGCGAATTTTACATACGAATGGTCAGCTTATTTCTGGTTAGCTTAGTTATAGCGCGATTGGCAAATGCACAGTAATATTCCATTTTAGAAAATGAAATATTGTTAATATTATTTTACAGAATATAAAGGTTTTTACATAATAATTCACCTACAGAATATCTATGATGAATTAAAATGTAAAAATGACTAAGAAAAACAAATTATTCGCCGAAGGATTGACGGCAACGCACAATATTATTCAATCCTTTGCGCAACAGCGATTTGGCAATATCACCGAGGGCTTTGCCCAGTGGCAACAAGCCCAAATTGACAACCCGCCTGTGAATACCGTGTTTATTTATAACCCGCTTTTTTCATTAGCATAATCGCATGGCGTTGGTTTTTACCAGCCACGGATACATTGATAATGTCCTGCTTAAAGCTGCCCCATCTGGCGACTTTTGGATCTGGTGCGATGCGTGGGTTGGCTGGGTATTCACTGTTCAAGTCAGCAAATAAATTCTGTGCCTCTGCGCCACTGAGCCATTCCATAAATTTTTGTGCTTGTGCGGCGTTTTTGCTGTGTTTAACTATGCCAATACCCGATACATTGACATGGGTGCCTTGCCATTTTTGGTTAGCAAAATAGGGTTTGACCTTAATGTTTGGCTTGGTATCAAGCAGCCGACCATAGTAGTAAGTATTGGCGATACCGACATCACAGCGACCTGCGTCAATTGCTTCAAGCAGCGCTGTGTCATTGGCAAATGGCGCGGTGGCTAGATTACTGACCCAACCTTTTAAAATACGCTCCGTTTGTGGTAAGCCGTTGTGATGAATCATGGTGGCAACCAAAGATTGGTTATAGACATTGTCCGATGTTCTTAAACACAGCTTGCCTTTCCACTTGGGGGTAGATAAATCTGCGTAAGTTGATAGCTGGCTTGGATTGATTTTGGTTGGGTTGTAAAAAATGGTACGGGCGCGCACTGACATACCAAACCAACGATTTTGTGGGTCTTGGAATTGCGGCGGGATATTGGTTTCAAGTACTTTTGAATTGACAGGTCTTAAGATGTTTTCTTGCGCCGCTTGCCATAAGTTACCGCCATCGACTGTGATGAGTAAGTCAGCTGGGGTATTAGCACCTTCTGCTTTAATTTTTTCGATCAGTACGCCTGCTTTATCGTTGACCAGCTTGATTTTTACGCCTGTTTGCTGCTCGTATTTTGCCACAATCGGCTTCAACAAATTATCAGCGCGCGCTGAATAAATCACCAAATCACTTGCTAGCGCAGGTGTTACCGCACCCATCAACATACCAAAAGTCATCAAGCGTTTCATAACTTACCCTTTTATTCGTCCTAAAAAATTATACCGAACACCCTACTAAAAAGCAGACCTTAACGATGCGACGGTGCAAGTTAAAATCGCCGCCAAACGTATTGGTTTCGTAGTATAATATAGAATATTTATTTAAACAATAATAATTATTATTTACATTAAGGTTAACGATTTGGGTGCACATGAATAAGGGTATTGGTTTGGCTCGGTTTTGGCTGGTGCTATGTTCGACTCTAGTATTGCTGCCGCTTTTGGTGGTACTTACTAGCTTTGGTGAGATTGACCAAGAGATTTGGCAGTTTTTGCTTGATTATCAGTTGGGGTTACTATTTAAAAACACCCTGATATTGCTAATCACGACGTCCGTTGGAATTTTGCTGCTTGGCGTGACCACTGCATGGCTGACGGCGATGTACCAGTTTCCAGGACGTAAGCTATTTTTTTGGGCGATGATGCTGCCACTTACTGTACCTGCCTATGTATTGGCGTTTGTGCAATTGGGTATGTTTGACTATACAAGTGCGATGAGTACCTATTTGCGAGAGCAGCAGGGGTTTGCACAAGGTCTGCCCGATATCCGCAATATTTGGGGATTATCGATTGTGCTGATACTAGCTTTTTATCCCTATGTGTATCTTCTCGCTCGCAACGCCTTTACCAGTATGGGGCAACAGGCGCTGGAGATGGGCGCATCGCTTGGCTTGACGCCGCGCGAATCGTTGCTCAAAATTGCCCTACCGATGGCGCGTCCATGGCTCATGGGTGGCTTGTTGCTGGCGATGATGGAAGTCCTCGCAGATTTTGGTGCGGTATCTGTCTTTGGGGTAGAAACCTTTACTACTGCTATTTATCAAGCTTGGTTTGGCTTTTTTTCCATTGATACTGCCAAACAACTGGCTTCTTTACTGGTGCTATTTGTATTTGTCATGATTGTGCTAGAGCAGCTGAGTCGCGGCCGCCGTCAATTTGCCACCAAAAAATCAACGGCAATTCAGCCAAAGCCGCTACCTAGTGGTTTGGGTTGGCTGACAACGATGTATTGCGGTGTGATTTTGCTGGTCAGCTTTGTGCTACCTGTCATCCAGTTGATTGTTTGGGTGGTCGCGCATTGGCAGCAGGGCGATGTGAGCGCGTTGCTCCAGCCGATGGGCAATTCATTAGTGATTGGGCTTGTTGGTGCGGTATTGGTCATGGTTGTGGCATTGCTACTTGTGATTGCCAAGCGCAGTGATAAGTCATTGTTTGCCACGATTTTGATGCGTATTACCACGCTCGGCTATGCCATCCCTGGTTCGGTATTGGCGATTGGTATTTTTATCCCAATTGCAGCGATGGACAATCTGTTATTACAATTTTTGCCCGTCAGTGATGGTACGACCGCTGTCATCAAAGGCACGTTAATTGTGATGCTTTTAGCCTATATTATTCGCTTTTTAGCGCTGGCAGTGTCGAGCATTGAGGCAGGTTTTGAGCGTGTCCGCCCAAGTCTTGTGGAGTCGGCAGTCATCCTCAATGTGCGCGGTGTTGCGTTGATTCGCCGTTTGTATATCCCTTTGGTCAAAAGCTCGCTAGGCGTTGCCGTACTTATGGTGTTTGTCGATTTGATGAAAGAAATGCCCATCACGCTGATGACCCGACCTAGTGATTGGGACACACTTGCGGTGCGAATTTATGCCTTTACCATGGAAGGGCAGTTTCAGCAAGCCGCATTGCCTGCACTGGTCATTATACTAGCGGGACTGCTGCCCGTGATTTTGTTTTCCAAGGAAAGTAACGTAACATGAACTTCAATGATTTATCGCAGAACGCGGTATCGGATGCGCATTTGACTGTGAATGAGTTATCGCTCAGTTATCACCCGTCTAGCAAAACCGTCCTCGATCAGATTAGTTTTGAGTTGCCGCAAGGGCAAATTGCGTGTTTGGTCGGTCAATCTGGCTGTGGTAAAACCAGCCTGCTACGCTGCATTGCAGGTTTTGAAACCCCGACAGCAGGCTCAATTCAATTTGGTAAGCGGACGCTATTTGATAGCCGCACCCATATCAATATCCCTGCTTATCAGCGCCAGATTGGCATTGTGTTTCAGGATTATGCGCTGTTTCCGCATTTGACGGTGGCAGACAACATTGGTTTTGGGCTTCAACACTTGTCAAAAACTGACAGACAGGGCAACATTGATGCTTTACTTACCTTGATAGGACTGGAACATTTAGCATGTCGCTACCCGCATGAATTATCTGGCGGGCAGCAGCAGCGGGTGGCATTGGCACGGGCGATTGCCCCCAATCCGCAGCTGATTTTGTTTGATGAGCCATTCTCAAGTCTCGATGCCGATATGCGAGAAGCGTTGGCGATGAGCATTCAGCAGCTACTTAAAGCCAAACAAATCAGCGCCATTGTGGTGACCCATGACCAGCAAGAAGCCTTTATGATAGCCGATAAAATCGGTATGTTGGCAGATGGTCGATTGCAGCAATGGGACACGCCAATTCAATTGTATCAAGCCCCCAGCACCGCCACGGTGGCAAAATTTGTCGGCAAAGGCAGCTTTCTACAGGCGCGGCAACATGGCAATGAGTTGCTGACCGCAATCGGTGCGTTGCCAATGAGCAATTATCCTTATTTTGCAGACAGTCACCAAGTGCTGATTCGACCAGAATGGCTATCGGTGGTACCCCAAACAAACAGCGCGGTTAATGGGTTGATTACCGCCAAGCAGTTTAAAGGCAGTCATGTGGTTTATGAAGTGCAGCTTGCTAGTCAAGAGCGTGTGTTGGTCTACTCACCCACAGATGTTGCCATATTGGGCGAAACCGTGGGGCTGCTGATCACTCACCTGCCTACAAGCCGTCAATAAAGGTGAACCGCCCCGGAATTGTCGGAGACCTAAAACCTTGAGACAATACCCTTATGAAAACCAAAAAACACCCAACAGAAGTTAAAAATAGAGCCGCCGAGTTGCTGATCGAATTGCAAAAGATTATCGTTCACTATGGGCAGTCATACAAGCAATTACATTCTACCAATGGATATGTATCGCCTATTATGTATCCATAAAAACATGAATAAATTAAAATCCTCATGAAATCAATAATTTAGGCATTAAGAATGGTGCGCTCGGCGGGTGTCCAACGCTCCAATCATGATATCCCATAGTGTATCAGATACTCTTTAAATTCAATAATTTAACAGATAGCTCTGTACATTTTATCTCATGCTATCTTACCTAAGCTCTGCATTTCATGTACCCTAGTATGTACCCAAAAAATTGGGTCAGTTTTAACACAGGTATCGAATATGCGTAAGCCAATTACCACCGATAGAAGTATTATCGCACTCCAGCCAGAAGAGAAAGAATATTTAGTCAGTGTAAAAGGACATCAACGGCTTTACCTTCGTGTGCGTGAAAATGGCACAAAGTCTTGGAGCTATCGTTACCTATGCCCTATTACCAATAAGGCTCAAAAAATTTCTATTGGCACTTACCCCAATATCTCATTGGCTAGAGCAAGGGAAATTTGGTCAGAGTATGAAGACAGCTTATCCAGAAATGTGAATCCCAAAACAGCGAGAGAGAAACAAAAACAACAAGCGATGGCAGTTCAGCAGAACACCTTTGATTACTTTGCCGAACAATACTTTAACAGCTTAAAAGGCACATTGAAAGCCAATACCTTGAATCGCAAGTATAATTGTGTCAAATTGCTCAATAGCTATATAGGCAGTTTACCGATTAACGAGATTACCTCACCGCAAATGCTTGAGTTGCTACTCGATATCCAAGCTAAGTTTCCCCAAGTCAAATCCAATAAACCCTCGGAAAAGGCAGAACGCTGTGCCAGTATTGCCAGTGACATTTTTAATTATGCTATTGCTCGGGGGCATTGCCAAATCAATCCTGCTTTGTCTATTAAAAGCCAACTGATCAAACCCCAATACGGTCATCGTCCAGCTATCGTTAAGCCTGATGCGTTTGCAAAATTGCTTAAAGACATTGAATCATTAGCCAAAAATGTTGATTCTAATACCATTAGCTCACTAAAACTTTTGCCGATGCTGTTTGTGCGAAATGGCGATTTGAGACAGATGCGTTGGGTAGATGTTGATCTAAAGGAAGCCAAATGGCGTTTTCAACCGTTAAAAGGTGAAGGCAAAGACCATATGGTGCAAGATATGATTGTGCCACTACCCTCACAAGCGATTGAAATTTTGCAAAATCAATTCAAGCTAAATGGTCATAGCGAGTTTGTGTTCTACAGCCCTTCCGCTAAAAAGCACGGTATTATTTCTGATAACACCGCTAACAAGCATTTAAAAGAATTAGGCTATCAGGACATCCACTGCGTACACGGTTTTCGTGCGAGTGCCAAAACTATGTTGCAAGAGCAATTAAAATACCCTGCGGTATTGGTTGAAATGGCATTGGGTCATGTCACCAAAGACCAAAACGGTTCAGCTTATGGACGTTTTGAGTTTTTGGATGATAGAACGGAGATGATGCAAACGTGGGCAGATTACCTTGATGCATTACGCAATGGTGCCGATGTGACACGTTTTAAAAATCGCTCATTAGCGAATTTCAATACAAGCAGTCCTGAAGAGCTGATGAAACTAATGATTAAGCAGCTTGGTAAAGATAAAATATTAGAATTAATAAAATGATATTTTATTATTAATAAAATATATATTATTTATAAAAAACCTTTTTTTGAGAAAATCATACACAATAAACTACCTATTAACATCTATGACTTGCTTTTACAACGTACCATTGAAAGCGAACGTATTGAATATAAAGCCGACTGGAATCCAGAGAGCGTGATGCACACGTTGTGCGCCTTTGCCAATGACTTTCACAACCTTGGTAGTGGCTATATTGTCATCGGTGTGGTAGAAGACAATGGAAGACCCATGTTACCGCCTGTGGGCTTGTCGCTAGAGAGAATTGATAAAATTTTAAAAGAATTGGTGCAACTTGAGAAAAATACCATTATGCCAACATACAACACGCTTACCGCCACCTATGACATTGAAGGTAAAACAATTTTGGTGATATGGGCGATTGCAGAGGAAATCCGACCTTACGAGACCAAAGTTTACCAAAGCAAAGAGTTTATTCACTTTAATACAATTTTCAAATAGGTTAAATTTAGCCCAGCCATAATTTAACGAACTTTGCTTGGGCTAAGGTGATGGGTTGGAAGTTGGCACACATGTAATTATTTATCCGATTACCTTGTTTTATAAGGAGTAAGGTTATCCTCTAAATAACCTTCGTGTCCTAAAAAGAATCCTTTTAATGTCACCCTATCAAAACTATAAACATGAGCATGAGGGGCTTCACGACAACGACCCACTAATGGAGCTTTCTGATCTGGTTTGCCGTCTGATAACTCAATCGGAGCTGAACAGATTGGACAAGTAGCAATAAATTCGGTGACTCTCGCAACTTTATACCCATCCTTTCCTTTATACATTTCAATATCAGCATTATCTATATTAGCATTTAAAAATAACTCAGGAGCTTTAATAATTCGATGAGTTAATAGATTATGCAATGGACGAAAGAGCCCGACCCAGCTTAAATAAGCCATCGGTATAAAGCTACAAAAAACTAAAAGCTCCCATAACTTTAAAGTTTTTAAATCTCTGATTAGTAAAAACATAATGAATGCAAAAACTAATAACAAGAACTCTACAAGCAAGCCAGACATAAAAAAAAGCATAACAGCAATACCTTTAATACTCCGCATTTTTAACTCATTATTTGTGAAGATAAGTTTAGTGAACAGAGAAGGCTTTATTTCATCGATATTCTTCCTTGAATAATTAATTTTAAAAATATCATTAGCAATTTCAGTAGCTGAATCAATTTCGTCTGATTGTTCTTCAAAGTGATACTCAGCTATATTTAACCAGAGTAAGCTGTCTTTTCCTCTCCCCCCTACAGACTTTTCGAATTCTAATATTGGTCGAAAGCCAATAGTCCTAAAATTTGATTTCGAATCTATCTGCCTTTTTACAAATTCATCAAGTAATTGTCGTAATTTATCGACTTTTACTTCTTTATTGGCATCTCTACTGTCAACCGCATCTAAAGATTTTTTATGGAAAATTGCATAAATAGTTTTTCGTGAAATCCTATCTGGAACAAAACCATCGCCATTATTTTCATCTAAATTTTTAAGTCTTCTTTCAAGTATTATCTTTAGAAAATCATAATCATCTGATTCTGAAGGAAAATAGTCAAGCAATCTCTCCAATTCCTTGAATACTTCTAAGTATTTGTTTTTCATAATATTTAAACTATCCAAAACCGTTTCACCCTAGTTTAAGGGGTGTTTTTCAATATTTCTGCTAGTCATAATTCCCTCACAACCTTAACTAACCAAAAGGATCGTAACTATGACGATGTCAGTCGCTTTAGACAAAACCAATAAATTAATCAGTATAGAACACGCTGAACGAGGTCTCGCTTGTGACTGCTTTTGCTTTGAATGTGGTGAACCAGTTCTTGCTAAAAAAGGAGAAAAGAACGAACATCATTTTGCTCATATCAGCAATAAAGAAAGCTGTTTTATCAACCCTGAAAGTATACTACATAAGTTTGCTAAGCAAGTGATTATTGAAGCGAATGGACTCTTACTGCCTGCTTTGCCAAATAGCCAAGAGACTGAAGCAAAATTGTGGCAATTTAGCCAAATTACACCCGAGGTCAGACTTGGCAATATACAGCCTGATTTAATGGTGATGGTCGATAAAGATACTTACTTTATTGAGATAGCCGTTACCTCATTTGTGGATGAATTCAAGCTTGAACGGATCAAAACTTTTGGTACACCAACAATTGAACTTGACTTAAGGGAGTTATTAAAGAGTGAAACTGCCATTCCTAGCGATGAAGCAAAAAACTTTATATTAAATCAGTTAGAGCATAAACGGTGGCTTTACCCTATCGCCCAAGTTCAAGAAGAAGCAGTAAATATTGTCTCGACTACCTCAGCATCTACGATTTGCCCAAATCAATCTATCAATGAGCAGGCAGCGACTATGCCAAGTGAAAGCTCTGGTAAGTCGTACCAATCCTACCTATTTACCATTCATGGCATGTGGATAGACGTCAAAGCCTTTGAGTCAGGCATGCTGGCGGTTAAATCGGTGTCATATAACCATGAAATAAAGGAAATGCTAAAGGCATGGAGCCGTGAAGGACGAGGTAGATTTAGTGACCAGTATAAAACTTGGAATTATTTTAAGCCCTTTTCAGCAACTGTATTAGAACGCTTAATCGCCCTTGATGAAACTCCAAAACAATGAGGATGCACCATGACAATTAATCTATTAATTCTGCTAGTAATTATTTTGGCTATCGCTTTATTTCTCGTAATTAAGCAATTACTGGCTCTGAAGCAAGTCATTAGCCAACAGGCTATCACTGTTGCCACTGCAGAACAGCGAATGGCTGAGCAACAACTAAAGCATGTAGAAGAGCTTGATTCAGCGGTTGCTAAGGCTAGAAAAAAATCCTTAGATGCTCAACGGAATTTTGTCAGAGGGCAAGTGGGTGAGCATTTCACCCCTTTTATGCCCGATTTCCCGTACAACCCGACGGCTTGCCAGTTTTTAGGTAAACCAATCGATTATGTCATTTTCCAAAATGTGAGTGAATGTGTGGAGGGGCTAGTGGGTATTAGTGAAGTGCAAATCATCTTGGCAGATGTCAAAACAGGCAATTCTCGACTTACCAAAAGCCAAGAAGTTATCAAAAAGGCTATTGCCAATGGGCAGGTCTATTTCAGGGAATTTAGATTAAAAGAAGCGGATAATAATTTCAGAATAATTGTAAATTCTTAAGCTTTATATTGATTAGTCAATCTGATTTACTAAAATCTCAATTCGTACCAGTCAAATTAAACTCATAAACTAAGACTCATGATTTAATAAAACACTGGTACGTTTTACTAAATACAATTTCGAATTATATCTCTAAAACTTTCAAGGAACAAAGTTGTAGGAATGTTTTTGACATTTAGAGAAGAATTTGACTTTAGCTCAATCCATCCTCCAGAAAGTTCTTTACTAATAAAAGTACCTTGGAAAGATTTAAACTTATAAAATTTTTGATTGAGTATTTCATTTTCTAATAAAGTTCTTGAATCTACTTGACTTTTAATAGTTAAAATTCCTAAGCCCTTATTCTTTATGTTAATATCTGTAACTTCAATTTTACTGATATTCAACTTTCCAAGTTTAGATTCAATCTCATCTATAACCAATCTAAGATTAATATTTAATTCCTCAATATAAAAATTGAATCCAAAAATCTTAATTAGCATATTTAAAAAGGGTTTGATTGACCTGCCAGGATTTTCTATTTCAATTAACCATTGCTCATCTTCAAATATAGTGAATACTGTAGTCTCGTAACTTACAAACTTAATAACATTTTCATTTCCAAAAGGGTCTTTAATTTTGCTTTCATTATTCTTCTTTGTTACAAATTTGCCACTAACACTATTTTCCCTAATTTGAGCTAAAATAAAACCATTGCCATCATTTTCATCATAGATATGCATTGAAAGTTTTTCAACAATTCCCCTTATAGGCATGGGAAAAGAACAAATAAGCCACTTATAAGTTTTCATGACTTTACTCACTATTTGTAATAGGTGTAGTTGAATTTTCACCATTAGAGTATTTAGCAGTAATTTTTTTATGTGAACTTATTGCTCCCTTCTCTAAAATACTTAGTAAATCAGCTTGTACAGAAGGTAACATATCTGAAGGAGTCAAATTATAATCACCATTATCTTTAGCCTTGAAGATTCTCAGGGGTGCATAAAGAAAATTATTACAATTTTTATGGTCTTTAAATTCGGCAAGAAACTCAACTTTTTCACCCTTATACATAGCCTTATTTGAACTCCACTCAATTTTGGTTATATAGTAACCTTCTGATTTTAAGTCCTGAAACCTTTTAGAATTAGTGACCGCATTCCCATTTAAGTCCAGACGATTAACATGAGGTAATAGTTCACCCTCTTCAGAGATGTTGGCTTCGTTGATATTAGCAGTATAAATTGACTTTACATTGATATTTTCAAACCCTTCTAACGATTCTAATAAGGTAAAGAAAAACTCGTTTCTTATTGAAGAATCAGGAAATGCAGATAATTCTATTAAATATTTATCTGCACTTTTATCAATTTTTCTTACTTCATCAGTAATTTCATTTAGTAATTGAGCTGTTTTATTTGAATTTGAAGCTCTTACACTTATTAACCCTTCATCATCTTCCCAAATTTTGAACTCAACTGTTTGGGTCAAATTTTGTGACATAACGCTTTTTGAGTAATCAGCCTCAGTATAGCTTGATTTTACGACATACGAGCCATCTTGATTTCGATGTATATCGATAATTTCAGAATGATTTGTCTCTCTATTTTTTTTTATATCTTGTACCAAATTGGCAATAAATTCTTTAGTATCAATCTTTTCATTTCCGTTCAGCAAATTGGCTGATATTTTTGTTGTTGTAAAAGTTTTTCTATTACTTTGTTTATTAAGTGTGTCGATAATAAATCTCTGGTCATGATAATTTAAAAATAAAGGACTGACGTACTCAATTAAATCATCTTTTTCATCTTCAGAGGAAACTAATATACCTCTATCTTTAAGTTGCTGAATGATTTTGGCTTTACTAAACTTTTGACTATGCAAGGCATCAAATACATCCTTATCAGTCTTATAATAGAGGTATCCGTTACTCATTGCTTATTCCTCTTATATCCATACCAATTTCAAATTCATTATATTGAACTTTAAGAATAGAAGTAATACTAGAAGGTTTTAAATTTTCTAAATCTTTTTTTCTAGATTTATCAAGATTCCAACTCTGCAAATATAAATCTTTAGCTTTTTCAAAAAAGCTCACCACATTTTTATGAGAATTATAAAACCTAACTTGCACTTCTTTGTCACTTGAAACTAGCTGATAAGCAGACAACGTATCTATTAAGTAAATGAATTCATCAACTGAATCTCCCCTTCCATTATAATAAACGATATAGCTTTCTTTGAATTTACTTGAAGGATTATTATATTTTACAATTAGCCAAGGTGCTGTTAATAATTCATAGGTTGCTGGATTTTGCCATTCATCATCATTAGTATTATGCCTTCTACTTTTCTTCAAATCTGGATAAAAAAAAGTATAGTCATCAAATGACTTAAACTTTTCCTGAGCTTTAAAATTTTTGATATCATTAACTATTGTGTAGAAGTAATCAATCTCTCTTGGGCTAAAAATGATAAGTCTTTGCCCTTTCTTTATATTAATTTTATCAATTTTTAATTGGTTTAAAATATCATCTAGTTCCTTACCACTTGAATTGTCATGATTAAATATAAATAACAAACCGTCTATTATATAGGGCTTATCAATAGCAACTACGAAGTTATCTTTCCATTCAGAGCTTATTTCAGCACATTCAATGGATTTACCTAAGCTATTAAGTTCATCTGTGAAATTTTTTCCACTTAATGTAGATTTTGCATAACTTTTTAAATCAGTATTCAAATAAACTTGCTTGCCACTGTATGGATTAAAATAAGTAAAAACTGCATCGATCGGATGAGTTTTATTATTATGCTTCTCCTTCAATACACAATTGAAATCCACATTTGTTGTTCCAACTCGTTTCCATTTAAACCATTTAAAAATTTCATCAGCTAGGAACTCCGCCATCCTAGCTGTATTTTGAGTCTCACCCATTTTTTCTCCTATTGTACGTTATTTATAAAAAAAGACTATGCAAACAAATTCCTAAACGTCAGGTTTTGTCGCATTGTTTTTACCCAATCACCGCATTAATCTGCTCTTCAAGCGACCGCCCAGCTTCATCCTGCTTTTTCGCCATCAAGAATTTACGCTTTCCGTTGCTGTCCTTCGCCCACTGCTTGCCGATGTCATTTTTGATGCGAGCATCATCCGCCGTGTCCAAATGCCCACCCTTATACTCTAACACAAAGATTGAACCATCTTCGAGTTCTGCGACGAAGTCAGGATAAAAATAATCTTTTTCGGTGGGTAGCCAAAATGACGAATGTGGCTGTTTAGGGATATTACGAACCCAATATTTTACTTTTGGGTGCATATCAAGTAGCCTTGCACAGATAAATTCTTCAGAAAATGTGCCTGTCGAAGTCTTCTCAATCAAATCATCCACTTGGGCATAAAAGTGTTTTTTAAACTTCCAACTGCCACGGTACGGTTTTTTGGTCGGATAAACCCCTGCCTTAAACTCAAAAGTGTTATAAACTGTCATATCTTCACTCACCTTTAGATGCTCAAATAAATCTCCCTGAAAAGCCTGCTTGCGAGCTAGGCTAAATAAACGGTCTATTTCTTGATTGACGGCTTGTACAAGCTGAAACTGGGCACGATGCAGACTGGTTAAAGTAAACTTTCTATCATGGATAAGATATCGGATTAATTTGAGCAAATAGGCTCTTAGCTGAACTTGGGTAACACCATTGCGACGAGTTTTTTTATCGAGCCAATTAACCAAATCATCTTCGCTGATCGTGGTCGGCATGGCTTCAAAATGCAGTTGTTTGGTATCGACATAGCTATAGGTAACTTGCTCACTATCGATATCCATATCAATCTCAAAGCTATTCGCTGTTTCACGGATATTAAATTGCTCTAGGCTAATCGGGAAATCTAACAAATTCCATTCAATGCTATCTTCAATGGCTTCTTTATCTGCCAGTTGCCAAAAGCCATCGACAAACAAACCTAATTGTGGAATAGGGGCAAAGGTTTTATTCCAGTTTTCAGGGGCTATCGCTGCTTGCCGTGTTGCTCGCCCTTCTTGGAAAGACGTTTGAACATGGTTTTGCTGTTTTGATGTGGTTGCTAAGTTTGTGACAGCTTGCTCGATTTTATCAAAATTATCGTCTGATAAACCCTGTGCAATCACAACTGCTGTGCCTTGACTGGTTTCGTAAGTTTTGACGTGTGGTTTTAGTTCTACTGGCAGTTGCTCAACTTCCACCTTAAATGGCACAGAAATCAGTACTTGTGGCTCGATTGGTTTAGTTGTCGTAGAGTTAGTATCGGTTAAAGGTAAATTATGTTGTGGATTGGCGACAATCGCAGATTCTGCTTCCCAACGGTTAAAACCCATATTCTCGACCATGCGGTCTTTCAGATTATCAGTCGCTTTAGCGGTTGAGTCAGAAATAACATGGGCATAGGCTTTGTTTAGTTCGTTCTGCTTTCTGAGTTTGGCGTACGGCATTCGTAGCACACGCCCCAATAACTGCTCAACATCAATCGCTGATTGGATATTTTGTAGACTTGCTAATACATAGGCAAATGAACAATCCCAACCTTCTTTTAAGGCAGCAACGGTAATGACAATCCGAATCGGACAATTAGGGGAGAATAAATCAATATTATCAAGTTCTTTGGTATCCCCTGTTGATATCGCTATCCATGATTCTTCAATATGACTTTCTTCTGTCAAAAACTGTTTTACCGCAGGGATATTCGCTTCGCCGTTTTTATCTTGGGCTTGAATCAGCAAAATCGGACGCACATAGTCGATTTCTTTTTGGGCGATGAGTTCTAACTCTTGACGTTGAATGAGAGCGTCTCGTACACAGGCTTGCCAGTCGTTCGGATGTTCGGTCAAGACAACAGGCAGTTTAATCATTTCAGACGCTTTGAGTTCAGCGGCGGATACCGAATAAATCACGTTATTGTCTTTTGGTGTGGCGGTGAGTTCAATAAGGCATTTTGGATTGAGACGTTGCAAGGTCGCAAAAACACTTTTACTGCGGTTTTTGTGGGCTTCATCGACAATCACAACGGGTCTATGTAGGTGAAAAAAATTGACCAAAGAATGTTTGACTCGCCCAATATCTTGTTGGGTCAAAAATGGCTGATAATGCAAGGTGTCTTCGGTGACTTTATCCAAGTTTACGGTTTGGCTAGGGGTTAATCCTGTAAAGTATTCGCTCAAATTTTCATCAAAGGCATAAGCATTACGTTGGTGCGTTTTGTCTTTGTCAATATTAAAGGCTTGAATGGTGGTGACAATCACCACGCACGATTTGCCGATGTCATGTTTGCTTAGGGTTTGCAAGGTTTCTAAATCGCATACCTTGACACGATCGCCATAGTAGCTATGCAGAGCTTGGCGGTATGGGTGATGTAAGTCGTTTAACGCCCCGAGCGTTTGTACTCGAATCATATCCGTCGGCACAATCCAAAGCACAATCGGCGAGTCGGTATTAGCATATTGCCCAGCGGCAACGGGTATGCTGTGGCAACCGAGCAAGGTTTTACCACCACCTGTGGGAATACGGATACAGACACTTGGAATACCGCCTAATCTGTCGTTGTATGGGACAGGTGTCATGGCTTGCTGTTGCAGGGTACGCTCAAAGGCTCGCTCTGCTCCGATAGCCGATGCGACACTAAAGAATTGTTCTAAGGCTTCAAGTGATTGTTTTTGATATTGTTTTAGTTGCATAGGTTTTATCTCACTTGCGTTATTTGGATTGCGTGCCGTAGAGTGCGTAAGGAATTTGCTTAAACTCGATATTAAGCGTGTCTAGTCGGTTTTGGTTGATACGGCTGGCTTCACCAAAAATCACTCGTTTACCATCGTTGCCAAGTGGGTGTGGGAAACTTTCTTCCAGATAACGCAAGATGGGCATGGTTAGGACATTGCCACCGTTGGGTCGACGGTCGCCTAAGATACCGTTATACAGTAGATAGTAAGCAACGCCGTCATGTACGCCAAATAATGGCGTAGTCGGTGCTTGACTGGTAGGGTAAGCGGTTTTGGTGTCGAGCCACCATACATAGCTGGCTAGGTCGGCAAATTTGACATTGGGGTTTAAAAATCCGTGTTCGTCAAAGACAGGTGAGCCTAGGGTATAAAAGCTAAATCCGCCACCGCCTTGCCAATTAACGGCTTTTGAGATACCGCCTTGTTCGCCATTGATGACTTGCTGAAGGCGAGGGATAACGTGGGTTTTGGCATGTTCGCCCATTTCGATGCCGATGTAACGGCGGTTCATTTTGTGGGCGACAGCACAGGTTGTGCCACTGCCAAGAAAACTGTCCAAAATTAAATCATCTTCATGCGTTGCGATATGCAAAATTCTTTGAATTAAACGTTCTGGTTTTGGCGTTGAAAATGTATCATCACTATTGAATGCTTTTGCTTCATTTTTGGCTTCATGATTATTTCCAACTTCTTCATTTAACCAAACTGTCGAAGGTGGACGACTAGGATTTTCTTCAGCAAATTGTTTTACAAAAATATCCCATTGACCATTTTTGTTTGAGAACTCAACTAAACCCAGTTTTAAATTTTCTTGATATGTATCTCTTGACCAACGCCAATTACCTTCAGTATTGGTTGAAGGTCTTATGGGATAAACTAAAGAGCCATCAGGTGCTTCAATTCCGTACCAAAGATTGGGGCGGTCTTCACGTCTCGAGTTAGAACCTTCTTTCCTTAATGAACGTTTACGATAATATTTGCCAGTAGCTTCATCAAAGCTATTAAACTGCTTTAGATTTTGCTCAATAAAAACTTTATTTACATTGAAAGCTTCTGATTTTCGATAAACCAAAATATTATCGTGGTCAGTGCTGAACATTTTAGCGTCCATTCGCTGGCTATAAACCTTTTGCCAAATAACATTAGAGACAAAATTAGCCCGACCGAAAATTTCATCACACATTACTTTTAGATAGTGCGACTCATTATCATCCAACGTAATCCAAATTGAACCTGTGTCGTGAAGCAAGTCTTTTAGTAATTGTAAACGTGGATACATCATCGACAACCACTGAGCATGTTCCAACTTGTCATCATAATGCTCAAACGCTGACTGCGTATTGTACGGTGGGTCAATAAAGATACATTTCACCTGTCCGCCGTACAAAGGTAGCAACGCCTTTAACGCCTGCAAATTGTCGCCTTGGATAATCAAATTATCCCTTGCCATCGTCTCATCGCCATACGCTTGCTCAAACTTTAGCAGATGATAAGGCACAGACTCCGCCGTCTGCTCCGCTTGATTTCGATTAACCCAATTCAACTCCGGCATGGCAACAACCTCAAAAAAATAATAGATAAATCATAAACGATTTTTGAAAAAAATTGGGAGAAAAATGAAGCGAGTTAATGTGTCGCTTTGAATCAATATTGCTTTGAAACTCAAATAGAAAAATGTAGGCTAATAGATAATTTTTTTTCTGATTTGAAGATTAACATGCAACTTTTAGAAGATTACAAATATATTTGGTCAAGTGGAAATAGTGGCTTTGATATATTTAGAATGATTTGTTTTGGTTTAGTTTTATTAAGTATTCCAACGGTTTATATCACTATTACTTTATCTGAATATCTACAGTTATACTTTTCTCTTTTTCCTCACATCATCTTTTAGGCAAAAATAATGATTCATTTAAAGTAGGAATTCTTTTAGGAATTATTCTGTTTGTAAGATTCGGTTTTGCTATATTTGCCAATTATTTACTAACACTTTATTGCGTAACAACATTAGCATGGCTATTTATACAGGATTGGATTGTTAGAAGTTCTTATAAGTTAAAATATGGCTATGGTCATCAGCTTGAGGACAGCTTTGGTATCAATGATTTTAGTCAAATAATAGCTACTATTTGTTATGTATCTATGTTTATTATTAGCGGATATATTGCTTGGAAAAATTTCGATATGGAAAGTTATTATCATTTGAAAGAAGTAAATTTTAATTTCAATGAAGACTTTATAACTCAATTATCGAAAAATGACTATACACAATTAATTGCGAGCGCTCAATGGTTTAATGGCAAGAAGCAAGCATTAACAGCCTTGTATGAAATGATGGGGAATTATGGACTTGCATTAAGTATTATTACTGGAATTTTTACCACAATCATAAATTTTTTTAGTTCCGATTCGTAATTAATTCATGACATTGCTCTATGCATGACTGGTTCTACTTTTATAATGCAATAGCATAACGCAAAACTTCGTCTTTAAATTTTGGCGGTAAGCTATTGTCGGTGACAACATCAACTTTGAGATTGAGTAGCTCCTCTAATTCAATTTGTAGTCCAAAAATATCAAAAAGTGTGGTTGTAGGGCTTGCCTCAACAAGTAGGTCAAGGTCGCTGTTTTCAGTGTCTTCTCCTTTAGCGACAGAGCCAAATATACGAAGATTTTTTATCCCAAATTGTTGAGCAAGTTCTTGAATTTTTTGTTGATGTTGTCGGATTTTCTGTGATGGTTTCACTAGGCTTCCCTATTTAGTAAAGTTAAGTTTTTTTGTTATTGTTGTGCCTACAGTTTAAACAAAAAAAATAAGCCTGTATATCACAGGCTTATTTATGCCATCAGTCATGCAGACCGACTAGCAATTTTGTGATGAATCCATTCCGCTACTTCACTAGCCACCCACGCGACCCGCACTTGAGAAAGCTGTACCTTTTTTGGGAAAGTTGGGTCGTAGTGATCAGACTTTTCATCAATCATGCGATAAATCGTGGCACGGCTTAGACCAGTGCATTTAATAACATCTTGGATTGAGATAAGCTGTGGCATCACGATTGTTGTTAGCTGAAGGTTGGTTGGATTGATGGTTTTCATGATTAACTCCTACATTGATACAAAGGGAAGTTCCTTTCATATCAATGCGCTGTCTCATATTTTTTTACGTCATCTCATCTTAGCTAACCTTCCTCACACTCCGCCGAAGCTCATCCTCAAGCGACTGCCACTGTCCATCGGATGAATGACTATCACTCCCCACTGACCGAACAATCGCATCGCTATCGGCATCCGCATTGTAAAACTCCTCCACGATTGCCAAGCCCTCATCTGAATCCACCTCAAACGCTGAATTGGCATAGCCAAGCTTAGCCACCTCCTCTAACGCCTGCTGATTGAAGCCAGACTGCAATTGCTGGGCATGAATCGCCTGAGCATTTTCCACCGCATCCTTTAAGCTCACATTATCCTGTAAGGTCAAATCCACGTAGTAGATGGGCGTCCGATAGCTTTGTGTGGTGCTCTTACCACGAATGGTTAGCTGTAACGGTAAGCAAGACAACAACCCACCTGATACCGCATTAAAGTAGCTGAGCCGCGCCATCAGCGTTCTGATTGAATTGTAGCCCGTGGTACGAAAGATAAATGAGCCTAACTCATCGACATCATCCAAGTTGGCATACAACCGACCAAATACCTTACAGTTACCGTTTTGCCCGATTGGGCATAATTCTGGACTCGGGCAAGGCAATTGCTCAACGCCGTTTTGGGTACGTCGTTGGCACAGCTCACCATTACCCACACAGATAGGTCTGCCTGTTTGTCGGTCAAATAGCGTGTACTCAGCACGTAGGTTTAACTCAGGCGTGTTAAACAGCATCCGTACAGGAATATGGCGTAATTTACCATTACTGGTTAATTTGGCATTATCCCTAAGTTTGTCATCAAGTGGATGCTTAATCCAACCGTCTTTACTCTGTACTTGGCTGGTAATGGTGAATTGGTCATCTTTCTCCGGTAAGCGTTTACCATTTTTCTCAACGACTTTACCAATGGTGATTCTGCCTAAAATAGGCGGTGTGATGGTTAACCCTTTAATCATGGGTGTTCTCCTTGGTTTAATTTAATAGATTGGTTTAAAAGGCTTGCTTAATTGGCTGATTGAATAAAATAAAAAGCCCATGCTTGACCGGCAAACATGGGCGATATAGTGATTGGGATAATGGGATGCTTGTTAGCTTGAATTACGCCTTGGTATTCACCAGAAAACGACGACTGCCTTGCCTTACCTGTGGATATTGATTAAGTAGCTCGGGTTGGTCTTTGAGCAGTGCCTTCGTATCTAAGCTCACGCTATCTTTAGCTTTCTTCCAACTCACTGAGCCATTGGCAAAGGTCGCAAGCTCTGCTGTTTTCATGACCTGCTGAATTTGCTGTTTGAGAAAATCAAAGCGGTGTTGATGGTGATCAATCAGCTTTTTCTGCTCGGTCAATTGATTAAACCAAGTGTTTAAGATGTCATTGTCCCGATAGTCGATGACTTCACCCTGACTATTAGGGTAAAGCTGACTTAAGGCTTTTGCGGCTGATTCACTGCCATCGGCAGGCGGTGGTACATCCTTTTGCACGTACTCCCAAAACCGCCGCTGTTGGTTAATCAATTGGTTAATGATTAACTCATCGCGTTTGATTTCATACACCCGAGCTTCATGCCCACAGATGAGTACACAGACATGCGCTAAGCTTTTACCGGTTACCGCTAACTGGTGCTGTACTTGGCAAGTGACATACAGCGGTACGCCATGTTTCCATAGCTTTGCGCCATGCTCCCCTGTGGTTTTAATCTCAAGAACGCCCACTTCTGATTTATTGACGGCATAATCAAGATTGGCAAGCATAAAGGATTTATCGGGGTCAGGATGTTGCAGGACTGCGTTAACACGGCGAACTTTATTGCCTGTCTTAGCGGTGTAGTACTTGGCAATGAGTGGCTCAAGCTCTTTACCCCAATATAGCGGTGAATAAGCATTTTCTATTAGTCCTTCGGATAGATCAGGATTTTGTCGTCCTGTCTTGATGAGCCACAGCTCAAGCATAGACATATAAGGATTAAGTCCACAGGCTGCGGCGGCATCACTGCCACCAATGCCTGTGTTGCGAACGGCTAACCACTCTTGATGGCTTAGGTTTTTAGTATCAGCGAGGCGTCTAGCCGACTTGGGTTCATGTCCCGCTGGGCGTACCTTTACTAATTGGCTATCATTTGCGGGGGTGGCTTGAATAGGTAGGGTTAAATCATTCATGCGGTTATCTCCTTTGGTTAAATGTTTGTAAAAAAAGGGCATAAAAAAACCACGCTTTATTGCTAAAGCGTGGTTGTTAGAGTGGATAAGTTACTGTTAGGCGATCAGTCGCATCGCTTCTTCAAGTCCCTTTTGCTTTAAGTTAGCGCCTGTGCCAAACCAAGCTGAGTCTAACCGATGGTCGGTAGACATAGCCCTGCGTTCATGGTCAACAAATTCAGTCACGGCACACAATAAGCCATAAGCGGTATCCCGTGCTGAATCAAGATCAGCACCCCGACCTTGACCGTTAAACATGGTCATAATTTGGTTCATGGCTTTGGCATTGGGGACTGCCTTTTGGGTTTTGTTATTGGTTGGGAACATAATCAGCGTATCGTCAACGTCATTGAACAATCGGTTGAGATAGTTGGTGGCTTGTGCTTGAGTTATCCGCCGTTCAGTGAGCTGCTTCATTTGGTACATATGTTCATTCCACTGATTGATGGAAATCCCGAGTTGGTTTTTCACCTTACTGGCATCAAATACGGTTGAGTGTGGCACTTTGACCACGCCACCAGACTTATCGGCTAATGAAATAGCTAGGGTGTTATTACACACCACCCGAATACTGGTAAATTGGGCAGTCGTAGCCAGTGTCCCATCACAAGCGGTTGCCAGTAAGATATAGCCATTACTAACATCTTTGCCTTTTAATGCTGTGGATTGTCCTGTTTTCGCCAGCGCCCAGAACTTACGACCGCCTTTGAGTACACCTGCGGTTTCAAGCTCAAAGTCGGCTTGCTCAGTCAAATCCCGATAAAACTCCAAGATTTCACGTGGCTGCACTTCTTGATAGCGCTGACTCACCACGGATAACGGCTCTAGGGTGTCTGAGCGATACAATACTTTGTTGTCAGGGAAAGGCATAATGAGCTTACCACCTGCGGCATGATTGGCGTAGTAGCTGACATCGGATGATTCGATTGTCCAGTCCATGCCTGCTTGTTCTGCCCAAACTTCGATGGGTTGATTTGGGGTAAGCTCGTTACCTAAACCGTGCCAAGGGGTTTCGCCAACATATGCCATTGTTTGTACTTCGTGTGCCATGGTAATTACTCCTTTGATGAATGGGTTTAATAAATGGGTTAGTTGGATGATACCAGCTGAGTTGGACAGGCAGTGTCCGTCACAGGTTGAGATAAGGTGCGATTGTCAGTATCAAAGACTTGGTTGCAGTTGCGGCAGTAGTAACTACTACAAGCAGTTTGGCGATTGCCTAGATTACTTAAGGCAATGCCGATAATTGTGCCTAGGATTGTGCCAACCATTGATGGTACTGTGGTTTGCTTACAAAGGCTTGCTCCCACACTGGCTAACACGGCAGGTGATAGCAGGGCTGGGTCTAGTGATTGGGGGAAGTTTGGATTGGCAGTTGTCACAGGGACAACCTGACTGCTAAAGCAGTTGGGACAGAGGGTTTTCATGTATATTGCTCCATATGAATTTTAGGGCATAAAAAAGGTCTGCTTTTGATGGCAGACCTCGGATTTAACGCTGTTTACATAAGCCATTGTTAAAGCTAAATGCTTATGTCATGTGGGTAATATATATCTAAAAAAATCTAAGGATTGGCTACATGTCATTAATCCCACATCGTAAATTGATTTAAATTTGTCCCTTCCCAAAGGTACGCATGCCTTTGGGACTAACAACAAGATATTGGTCAATTTTGGTAGGCTTGGTTAAATACAAAGCAGTATTCACGGCATTCTCAATTTCCTGCTGAGAATTGCGATGGATTCTGCCAATGCCTAATTGCCCTATGCTCTCATACAAAGCTTTAATTTCGCTCGTATTTGAATTGTGGTATTCACCTAAGCCATTGGTAATTTTAAGCCATTTCTCGCCCACTGCTTTGCCAATATGAAAATCCGCTTGACGCTTTGAGCCATCATAGACAAGCCATAAATGACAATGAATCCCTTTATCAATGCCTTGTTCAACTGCCCAAGCAAAACCAGTCAAATCCTCGAAGCACGTCTGCTTATTTGATATATGCTGTCGTAGACGCTCCATATGATTAGCAAAATCATCTAGAAGTACTTTATCCCGAGAGTCGAATGCATAGGATAAATCAATGCGGATAACAAGCGACTTTGTGTATTTGTCCAATACTCGACGAACATAGCTTTGCAACTCTACTTTGTTATTATTTTCTTGCACCATTTGAGAATAACTTTGTTGCTTTATGCTTAGTGCATAAAATCGCAAGTAAGTTAGAAAATCATAAGTGAATGATGCTTCCCATATTGCTTGCTCATAGGGTACAGGTGCCATGCTAGAACGAGTAGCATCAACAAATGCATGGATGGATTGAGCATACCAATAGGTTGGATCATAGGTTTTTAGAAAAGGGACGTATAAGCGATTTAGTTCATCTGTTGCCCAAGACAGCATGTATTCTGTAAAGGTCTCACGACCTTTGATTCTATCTAGGCAGTTTTTAACAAAGCTATCTACTTCATGAAAAATATACATTGATTGTACGGTGATTGGTGTCATGTCTTACTCCAGTTGATTGTTCTCATAATCAAATGGGTAATCAGTATTTTTATATTCTAATATTGGACTATCAAAATACTAAGGTTGCCTAGATTCACATAGTCTGCTTAGCAATCAGCTAAATCCTATCAGTGATTAATAAATATATACCTGCTTCATAACCCTATTAAATCCTCTCAGTGATATTCATATTAATAAATAAATGTACACCTAATTCACAATATTACCCATAAACTCAGTAATTTCCCGCAAAACTTTAATCATAGCCCTTAGTTTCACAAGAGAATGTGCAAGTTGCGAAATAATGGAGTTAGCCAATTTTTAAATGTCAAATTTATGACATTTGTCTTTCGGATTCAAAAAAATTACCACTCCAAATAGCACCAAAGCTCCTTATGCTTTCTTTACATGGGTTGAATTATTGGCGCTATAAACACTTGAGATTTTAAATAGTGTCAAAAGAATATGCCTTTGCTACTTACTACTCTTTAACATAAACTTCCAAAATTTGAAGCAGGCTGAAATTTATATTGCGTTTTCCAGCCCTTATGAACTACTATTAAGCGAATATCAATCAAAATCACCCTAATGTTTTATGAATAAATTTTAGGAGCTAAAAGGTGGAACAAGACGGAACAAGAAGAGAAAAACTCATGTTAAACAGAGAAAGGCGACTTGCTGAGCTTGATAGGTTAAAGGTAATTTTGAGCAAATTACCTGAAAGGGAGTTAAATTGGATACATAGAAAGTTTTACGGAATGAACAAAAATACATATTCGTTATCTACGCCATTAAATCATAGGAAACTTTTCGAACAGGCAATTTACAGAAATTTTGAAAAAAATGTTACAAATGGTATTTTGTTCGCATGGCAAGAATTATATAAGGCTTGGATGGAACACTTCATACCGAGTGAAAATTTCAAGTGGTTTTCCAGCAATATTCAGATACAGCTTTTTATACTCTATCATTTGAAAAAATTAGGGATAGAGCTTAAGATTCTTGAAACTCATGAGCTTAAAAATACAATTATAGAAATTATTGAAACCCATTATTTTGAAATAGAGGAGGGTATTTTTAAAATAGATGAATTACCAGTTTTACAACTTTATCCTGTAGATGTAGTGGACTATAAAAAAAATTGGCTAAAATTTTTTGATATCGCTAAATCAGAATGGAATGATTTCCAAAAGAGATATATAAAATTTCGTTGGATTAATAGAAAAAATACTGCTCTGCTAAATTGGATCTATACTTATAAAAGAAGGGATGGAGAAAAATTTTTATTAAATTTTTACAAGCCTACAGACAGTGATTATGATGGTAAATATGCACATATATTATTATCACTTAATCTCCTAGATAACACACCAAGAGAGAGAATGTATCTCAATAGCGCTAAAGTTGGCAAAAAATATCAAGAAAGCTTCCAGCAAAATGTTTTAGAAAAACTGCATGCTTCATGGGAGAAACATAAGGAAGCTAAACGAAAAAAAGAGAATAAAACACCTATCAAGTTCAATAAAAAAACGTTAAAACAACTGGATGAAATTATTGAAAAAGAAAGGACTACGATAAAGAAAGCGATTCAAAAGGCTGTTGATAATTATTATAAAAATTTGAAAGCTAATGAACCTAAGCCTAGAATGAGAAATAGCAAAAAGAAAAAACTGAGAGCTTTTCTGTCAAAGCAAATTTTTGGGTATTATATTTATAATTATAATCTTCCTAATGATAAACTAAGCAATTACCATTATGTGCCATGTACCCTACTAAGTACCCATAAAAACATGAATAAATCAGAATCCTCATGAAATCAATAATTTAGGCATTAAGAATGGTGCGCTCGGCGGGACTCGAACCCACGCCACAGGCTTCGGAGACCTGTACTCTATCCAGTTGAGCTACGAACGCTTTGATTGGGATTGAAAAAAAGCAGTGGGCTATTTTAGCAAACTTTTCGTACAATAAGCAAATCATCAAAATTACTGCTAAAAACTGCTCGGCAAAGTTGATAGCACACATCAAATAAGCATAGCTTTTTCAGATAATTTTCCCTTATAATAGTATGGAAAATAAATCTGTGTAACATTTATCGCATCAACGGATACAATCGAGCAATCTAATGGCTCATATTGTCCGTTTTAAAAGTATTACGATAATTTAATTCACCTGTTTGAGAGAACGTGACGAATGAAAAAAGTAGTGATGTTATCAGCGGTTACTATGCTAAGTCTTGCGGGTATCGCTGTCAGCCAAGCTGAGGATAAAGCCAGTGCCCCTGCAGCGGCATCAGCTACCGCTAGCGCTTCAAGTACCGCGACAGCCTCAAGTACTGCAACTGCTTCAGCCCCTGCATCCTCTGCCGCTCCCGCAAAAAAGGAAGCAGAAAAAGCACCTGAAGACCCACCTCAAGTTGCAAAATTGGTTGCATTATACCCAAATCTAATCGCACGTATTGCCCCACAAGGTAAAGTTTGTTTTGAAGGTAAAGAGTGTGATATCACTATTGCCGCTGCATTGGGTGCCGCTGATCCAGATAAACCACGTGAAGGCAAAGTAATTTATGAAGGTGTTTGCCATACTTGTCATACTGCAGGTCTGTTAGGTGCACCAAAATTTGGTGATAAAGGCGCTTGGGGTCCCCGTATCGCTAAAGGTACCGCTACCCTTCACCAACACGCGCTACAAGGCTTTAATGCCATGCCAGCCAAAGGCGGTAACGCTGATTTGCTAGATGTGGAAGTGACCAATGCGGTTGATTATATGGTGTCTCAATCCAAATAGTCATTTTTAGTCCAGATGAAGCCTATCAACTGATAGGCTTTTTTAATTGTATCATTGATATAATTTAACTTAACTTAGTGCATTCAAATCTTTAAACTGTCCAACCCATCCCCATTAAGGTCTCACCTTTAACCAGAACCTGCATTGCTATGGCAAATTTTGACACTACCATCCCTGCTCTAAAAATCTCCCAGCTTACCAAAACCTACCCAAATGGTTTTGCTGCACTCAAAGGCATTGATTTGACCGTACCCCAAGGTGGATTTTTTGCCCTACTTGGTCCCAATGGTGCGGGTAAATCCACCACCATTGGTATTATCAGCTCGCTATTTAAACCCAGCTCAGGCTCGGTAGAAATTTTTGGGGTAGATTTGCTTAAACAGCCTGCCAAAGCCAAGCAGTTCTTAGGCGTGGTGCCGCAAGAATTTAACTTTATGCAGTTTGAAAAAATCGAAGATATTTTGATTGCCCAAGCAGGTTATTTTGGTATACCTACCAAGGAATCTCGCCCGCGTGCCGAAAAACTGCTTAAAGCATTGGGTCTTTGGGAAAAACGCGATGACAAAGCGCGTATGCTCTCTGGCGGCATGAAACGCCGTTTGATGATTGCGCGTGCTTTAATGCACCGTCCCAAACTGCTGATTTTGGATGAGCCGACTGCAGGGGTGGATATTGAACTGCGCCGCTCGATGTGGGATTTTATGCAGCAAATTAACACGGAAGAAGGTACGACCATTATTTTAACCACCCATTACCTAGAAGAAGCTGAGCAGCTGTGTAAAAACATTGCTATCCTTGACCAGGGTGAAATTCGTATCAATACCGATATGAAAAGTTTGCTTACCAGCCTTGATGTGGAAAGCTTTGTGTTTGATTTGGCGCAACCTTATCCCGCACGCATTGCGTTAACCAATGTGGTAAAAACCAAGCAGCCAGACCCGTTGACCCTTGAAGTCACACTCAAAAAAGGCGACAGTCTAAATGACGTCTTTGCCCAGTTAACTGCTCAAAATATTCAGGTAGCCAGTATGCGTAACAAAGCCAATCGCCTTGAAGAGCTGTTTTTGGGGATTGTTGAAAATAATTTGACTGAAAAATTGGAGAATTAACATGGATTTTCAGCACCAGTTGGTCGCATTTAACACCTTGTTAGTCAAGGAAATCCGCCGAATTCTTCGCATTTGGCCGCAAACGCTGTTGCCCCCTGCCATCACCATGAGTTTGTATTTTATCATCTTTGGTAAAATGATTGGCTCTCGGGTTGGCGATATGGGCGGTGTCTCCTACATGCAGTTTATCGTGCCTGGCTTGATTATGATGTCGGTGATTACCAATAGCTACTCCAATGTGGTATCGAGTTTTTTTGCCACCAAGTTTCATGGTAATATCGAAGAAATGCTGGTCAGTCCGATTTCTAAACATACCATTTTACTGGGCTTTATCGCAGGCGGTTTGTTTCGGGGATTGACCATTGGCGCGATTGTGACGGTGCTCGCGTTGTTTTTTACTCAGTTATCACTGGTGCATGCATTTGTCACGATTTTTACTGTGGTGATGACCTCAGCATTATTTTCGCTGGGCGGTATGATTAATGCGGTATTTGCGCGCTCGTTTGATGATATTTCCATCGTACCCAGTTTTGTGTTGACACCTTTGACATATTTGGGCGGTGTGTTTTATTCACTTAAAGATTTATCAGGATTTTGGCAAAACATATCGCTACTCAACCCCATTGTTTATATGGTCAATGCTTTTCGCTATGGTATTTTGGGTCATTCAGATGTCAATGTATGGTCATCTTTGGTGGCGATTGGGATTTTTACCGCGATATTTTATGGCATTGCGTATTATCTTTTAGCAGATGGCTCACGCGTTCGTTTATAACTTAGATAACTTAGTTAAATTAAAAAAATATGAAACCACTTGAAACTCACGGTATTTTGGGTCAATCCACCAGCTATCCAAAAACCTACGCCCCCGATATGCTCTACCCCATTCCCCGCGCATTAGGACGAGCAAACCTAGCGCTGCCTGCTGACGCCTTAAGTATTGGCATGGACTGGTGGCAGGTTTTTGAGATGTCTTGGCTGAATTCGCAAGGCATTTCACAGGTGGCAATGGCGCGCCTTGCCATCCCTGCCACATCGGACTATATTGTCGAATCAAAATCGCTCAAACTGTATTTTAATAGCCTAAATTTCACTGAATTTGACAATCAACAAGCTGTTAAAGCAACGGTGGAAAAAGACTTATCGGCTTGTCTAAAAACCGATGTGACGCTTGAGATTTTTGAAGTAAACATCGCAAATAGCTTACCCATCAGCGCGCCACAGGGTGACTGCATTGATAACGCGTTGGATAGTAGCGATAAAAAAATCGCCATTGTCAGTGATGTCGATCCTTCAAGTTTGACCGTTGCCCATCAAGGCGCCTCTGATAGCCAGTTACAAATCTTGCATTCGCATCTGCTGCGTTCAAACTGCCCTGTCACCAATCAGCCAGATTGGGGAACACTGGAGATTCAGATAGATAGCCAACAAATTGACTGCGCAGGACTGCTTGAGTATATTTTGAGCTTTCGTCAGCATAATGGCTTTCATGAACAATGCGTGGAGCAGATTTTTAGTGATTTAACCCAAGCCTTTGCGCCAAAAACGCTCATGGTACGCGCATGGTACACACGCCGTGGCGGGATTGATATCAATCCTTGTCGGGTGAGTGATGTCAGTTTGTTGCCGTCACCATCACGGCTCAACCGTCAGTAATATTCGCTAATAATAATCGCCAGTAAGCTAGTCGCATTTTTATCAAAAAAAGCGTATGCTATGTTTTTCAAAATTTTCCTGCCTAAAACTAAGTTTACCTAGTAGTTGGCGGCAAGCAATACCCAGAAGGATTACCGCATGCAAGCAGTCGGTCAACTCATGCTCGATATTGAAGGCACAGCGCTTAGCCTAGCAGATGAAGCACTGCTACGCCAACCGGAAGTTGGCGGCGTGATTTTGTTTGGACGCAATGTAGAAAGCCCTGAGCAAGTACGCGAACTGACCGATAGTATGCGTGCCATCAAGCCCAATATTCTAATTGCCGTTGACCAAGAAGGTGGACGTGTCGCTCGCTTGCGCGCGGGTTTTTCGCCGCTACCTGCGATGGGTAAACTTGGTGAAAGGTTTGAGCATGACCCGATCACTGCGCTTGATCTGGCTTATTGCGCGGGCTATTTGATGGCAAGCGAAGTACTAGCAGTTGGGATTGATTTTAGTTTTGCGCCTGTACTTGATATCAATGGGGTGAGCCGCGTGATTGGGGATCGCGCGTTTCACGCCCATCCGATTGCAATCACTGCCTTATCTGCTGAATTTATGCGAGGCATGAAGCTTGCTGGAATGGCAACCACGGGCAAGCATTTTCCCGGTCACGGCTCAGTTGCACCGGATTCTCATGTGGATGATGCCACCGATGAGCGCAGTTATGATGAGATTCGCCAATACGATATGCAGCCATTTATTCGCAACAAGCCGCTACTGGATGCACTCATGCCCGCTCATGTGGTATTTAGCACAGTTGATAACAAACCTGCAGGGTTTTCATCGATTTGGCTGCAGCAAATTATCCGTGGCAAACTAGGGTTTAATGGGGTATTGTTCTCCGATGACCTGTCGATGAAAGCGGCACATGTTGCAGGCGATGCAGGTGACCGTATTGCGGCTGCTTTAATAGCAGGTTGCGATATGGGACTATTGTGTAATGACCGCCCTGCTGCCTTGGTCGCGCTTGAGCGTTTGCAAAAACAGCCGACACTGCTCAATACCACCAGCCAACATCGGTTATCTACCATGAAAGGCAATATCAAAGGCTGGCGGGGCTCACTGGCTGACTCAGCCAAAGACTGGTCACATTGGCAAAGCAGTCAGCGTAAGGTGCTAGAAAATTTCTTTGCATGACTTTTGTTAAAACAAGCCACTTTGAAAAAATCGAATTCAAAAAAAACAAATTCGAAAAAAAGCACCTTTCAAAAAAGGCAACGCGGCAACGTTGCTTTTTTTATGGCTACTTTTTCATAGCTATTTTTTTAGCTACTTTTTGATTCATCAATTGACATAGCGTAATTGGCCAATCAGTTTTTGCAAATGCTCACTACTTAACTGACTCCAAATGTTATAAAAACAGCCATTGTTTAGCACTAGGTAAGCCAGCATTTTACCCTGTGGGTTATTGCCCTCTCGCCCAAGCGTCACATAACTGCCATCGGCATAGTTTTTATGATAGGCCCAGCCCCCATACAAGTCACGCTTAGACGTCGTACCGGCATTGGCTACGCCGTAAGCACTGCGCAAAGGCCTGCCTTTATAGTTCTTCAAATCATACGCCACTGCAAAGCCACCTGAAAAATTGGCAGCGCGTGATTGTGCAGTTTTAACATTCACTGATGAATGATTAGCAATGGCTAAAATTGGGCAATATTTATAATCAGATTGTCGCCATTGTTGTTGATAAATTGGGCTAACTTGGCTACTTTTGAGTGACGCATGCGATTGCCAAGGTGATTTTGGCGGCCTAGTAGTCGCTTGGGCTGTATTGACAACTATGCAGCCACTTATCGCAACACTGGTCATAGCAAGTTGATAAAACATCGTTGTACTTCGTATCATATTCAGGGTCTCACGCGATTTTATTTTAGGTTTGTTATCAGGTAAAGTTACGCTATTGGCAATTTATCTTTACGAGCTTATCTTCTAGTACACTATATGACCCTAGTATATAGAGTAGATAATTGTTCATCCTAAAAAAGTGTAGCCCAAACGTTGTTTTTTATAACAAATTTGCAAACGCGATAAATAGATAAGGCATAAAAAAAGCCTTTAATTCATTGAATTAAGGGCTTTTTTAGAATATGGGGCGAATGATGGGACTCGAACCCACGACAACCGAGATCACAACCCGGGGCTCTACCAACTGAGCTACATCCGCCATAAGGTAGGTTTTACAGACTAGCAAAATGCGCGCCTGACAGGATTCGAACCTGTGACCACCCACTTAGAAGGCGGGTGCTCTATCCAACTGAGCTACAGGCGCATAAAAAAAGCCTGCTCGGCTCTTGATTCATCTTTTTAACTTGGGTAAGTGTAAAAGATAAATGGTCGGAGTGAAAGGATTCGAACCTTCGACCCCCTGGTCCCAAACCAGGTGCACTACCAAGCTGTGCTACACTCCGATTGCCTAACTAGGCTTAATTGTTACTTCAACACCTTAGCAATGGTGAGCTTAAAGGCTATCATCGCTAAGTGGTGCGTATATTAAAGCAAGTTAGTTAGGCTGTCAACGACTTTTTTCAATATTTTAAAAACAGGTTATGGTTATTAACGCCTATCTTTTGAGCGTGGCGCCAAACGCGAGCATACGATCTAGGGGTTTTTTAGCTTGTTCGATTAGCTGCGCATCAACAAAAATCTCGTGCGGTACGGCGTCAGGCGTGCCTACTTTCTCCAGTGCATGGATGATTTGGTCTAAATCATTCATCGCCATCCACGGGCAGTGCGCACATGAACGACAGGTTGCACCTTCCCCACGCGTCGGCGCTTCGATAAACACCTTATCTGGCGCGGCTTGCTGCATTTTATAAAAAATACCGCGATCGGTCGCGACGATGAACATCTTGTGCGGTAGGGTTTGCGCCGCTTTAATCAGCTGACTGGTGCTACCCACGGCATCTGCCATTTGGGTCATCTCAATCGGTGATTCAGGGTGCACTAGCACCGCCGCATCGGGGTACATCTCTTTCATAGTTTTTAGGCTACGGCTACGGAACTCTTCATGCACAATACAAGCGCCATCCCACAGTAGCATATCTGCGCCCACTTTTTGCTGGATATAACGCCCCAAATGCTGGTCAGGTGCCCAAATGATTTTTTCACCTTGGCTGTCTAGATGGTCAATGAGCTCAACCGCGATACTCGATGTCACCACCCAATCTGCCCGCGCTTTAACAGCCGCTGAGGTGTTGGCATACACCACCACAGTACGGTCAGGATGCTGGTCACAAAACGCGCTAAAGTCTTCAATCGGACAACCCAAATCTAGTGAGCAAGTAGCTTCTAGGGTTGGCATTAATACCGTTTTTGCAGGACTTAGGATTTTAGCGGTCTCGCCCATGAATTTGACGCCTGCAACAATCAGCACATCAGCATCACTATCACGCCCAAACCTTGCCATCTCTAAACTATCCGACACGATACCGCCAGTGGCTTCGGCAATTGCTTGGATTTTTGGGTCGGTGTAGTAGTGAGCAATCAACGTGGCATTATGCTGTTTTAACAAATCGGCAATGCGCTGTTTTTTTTCTGCAAATTCGGCATCGTCAATCTCAATATCTTGGGGTATACCGAGTTTATCGAGATGTTGTTTGACAATGTCTTTGGCGGACACTGCTACTAGTTGCTCATTATTCGCTAATAGAGGATTGGCTAGCTGTGTAGTTGCTTGTGGCGTACTTGATTGTTGCATGAAAAACTCCTTCTCATGAGATGACTTACCCATGTCTATCACAGGTAAGTAGCAATTCATTGATTCTCCTGCTGTTACTATAGCAAACTTTTTTGCACAAGGTGAATCAATGGCGACTAGTAACTGATATAAGGGTAATTTGGCTAAATTAAATACTGTGACCCATTAAAATCTTATTAAGGTTCATTCATGACGCTTTTGCTTTTACCAAACGTTTTAACAGCGCGCGCTCGCTATAGCCGATTAAGCCAATATAGACCAGTAATAAGGTATTGGATAACCAAAAATTCATTTGAAAAGCACTGACGATTATCACGCTAAACAGCATCAGCGTGCCCAAAAAGAAAACGATTTTTTTGGTTCGGTAAGGTATCGGATAAAAATGCTGTCCAAGCGCGTACGATACTACCATCATGAGGAAATAAACAAAAAGCGTCACCCATGCCGACACCATAAAGCCGTATTGTTTTAAAAACAGCATATGGAGCAAAATAGTCAGCCCCGCCCCAAGCCACGAGATGGCTGAGCCAATCCCAGTACGGTCAGTTACCTTATACCAAGTTGATAAGTTGTAATAAATCCCAAAACATAGGTTCGCAATGACGATAATGGGCACGATATTAATCGCTGTCCAATAGCTGGGATCGGTGATAAATAACCGTTTGAGCCATGAAATATTAGCAATAATCCCAAGCGCCACCACCGATGCAAATAAAGCAAAGTACTCTGTCATCATCGCATAAGTATGTTTGGCATTGGCGTGGTGCATTTGTTTGAATAAAAAAGGCTCAATCCCCATCCGATACGCCGTTACAAACAAAGTCATTAATACCGCCAATTTATAGCAGCCACCGTATGCCCCCGCATCGCCTTTATCAATCATATAATATTGAATGATTTTATCGAAGTTTTCATTCACCATAAACGCCAACCCTGCCAGCATGACCGGATAAGAATAGCGAATCATACGTTTGAACAAGGCTTTATCAAAATGCCAGCGTACTTTTTTGATAATTGGAAACAGCATCATAAAAGTGGCGAGACTGGCAACTAAATTGGCAAAGAACGGATACGCCACTTGCTCGGTCAAACCGAAACTTTTGGCAGCCTCAATAGGCACAAAGCGAAATAGGGCAATAACCACCACAGTCTGTATCAAAATCGACACCACACGCACCACCGAATATTTCACAGGCTGGTTGTGATAACGTAGCCAAGCAAACGGAATGGTACAAATCGCATCAAAAAACGCAATCCAAGCAAACCAGCGCAAAAATTCAGGATGATTGCCATAATCCATCAGGATTGATAGCGGATTGCTAAAGAGCAACACCATGACCAAAAAACTGCCTGCCAACATGGCAATAAACCAAAACGCCGTGCTAAACACATTTTTTTCGGCGGCGCCTGTTTTATCTTCTCCTGAAAAGCGAAAATAAGATGTTTCAAAACCAAAAGTGAGCACAATATTGATAAAAGCAATCCAAGCATATAGGCTGGTAAAGATAGCAAAGGCTTCTTTATCAATGTAATTGATATACAACGGATTGAGTAAAAAGGTAATGACACGGGGTAAAATCGCACCGATACCATAGATAATGGTTTCACCTAACAGTCGTTTGATATTCACAGGCTATCCAAAGTTAATGTCGCTTGATGGGTTTTAAGGTTGGCTAATAATAAGGCTTTTGGCGTTGTAGCGCTAACAAAGCGTGTTGCACTTCTTGCACTTTTTTCTCGGTCAATAAATTGCTGATATTAATCCAAATCCAGTGAAAGCCATACCCGCCGTCCTGCATTTCAATTTTGGCATGCTCAATCGTCCAGTTTTGTACCAAAATGCGATACATAGCAACGGTAATACCCGTGCGATCTGAGCCGTGATAACAATGCACGAGCACCTTGTCGCCACGCGCTTGGTGCCACAAAATATCATACAAAATTTCAGCAAGTTGCTGCGGCTTAATCGCCCAAGTCATCAATGGGTGATTGATAAAGGTCAGCGGTAAGTTGGCTAAATTTTCTTCGTTATCATCGCGATCAAAAAATCGTAAATTGATAAGCGTATTGATGCCGTATTGCTGGATAATACCAATATCATCGGGCGTCAGCTGCTCACTACGAAACAGCTGCTCATCGATTTGATAAAGATTGGCATGTTGACACCGTAATTTTGCCCAAGTAGCGGGACGAAAATGCTGCGCAAATGGCATGTCATTGACCTAGTAGTATGATGAATTTATGCGACATAATAGCCCAAAGTGGACAAAAACGCACCGAAATTTACCTGTAAAAAAACCCAATCGATATTGGGTTTTTTGACGTAATTAACAGCAATTGTTAGCTAAAGAAGTTTCACGCTTAAACATCCAAGTAATCTAGGATACCTTTAGCGGCCTCACGACCTTCCCAAATCGCGGTTACCACCAAGTCTGAACCCCGCACCATATCGCCACCTGCGAAGATTTTTGGATTCTTAGTTTGGTACTTATAGGTTTGTAATTCAGGTGCAATCACCCGTCCGCTATTATCCATCTCAATGCCTTGGGTGGTAAACCAATCAGCAGGGCTAGTACGGAAACCAAATGCCATAATCACCGCATCGGCTGGCAAGATTTCTTCTGAATTGGGAATAGGCTCTGGGCTACGACGACCACGGTTATCAGGTTCGCCAAGTTTAGTGGTTACTACTTTAACACCGGTTACTTTACCGTTTAAACCGATAATTTCAATCGGCTGACGGTTAAATAAAAACTGTACGCCTTCTTCACGCGCGTTACGCACTTCACGGCGTGAGCCTGGCATATTCTCTTCATCACGGCGGTAGGCACAAGTCACAGAAGTTGCACCTTGGCGGATACTGGTACGGTTACAGTCCATCGCAGTATCACCACCGCCAAGGACGACCACTTTTTTACCTTGTAAGTCGATGTACTCTTGTGGGTTCGTTTCCCAACCTTGGCAGCGGTTGACGTTTGCGATTAAAAAATCTAACGCATCATACACGCCAGATAACTCTTCACCGGCATAACCGCCACGCATATAGGTATAGGTACCCATACCCATAAACACCGCGTCATACTCAGAGAGTAACTCATCAATAGTGACATCTTTACCGATCTCGGTATTTAAACGAAATTCAATGCCCATGCTCTCGAAGACTTCGCGGCGGCGACGCATGACATTTTTTTCCATTTTAAATTCTGGAATACCAAAGGTCAGTAGTCCGCCAATTTCAGGGCGTTTGTCAAATACCACAGGTTTGACGCCATTACGGACCAATATGTCAGCACAGCCGAGACCGGCAGGACCTGCGCCAATCACCGCAACTTTTTTATCCGTCCAAGTCACACCGCTCATATCTGGACGCCAGCCTAGCGCAAATGCAGTATCGGTGATGTATTTTTCCACGTTCCCAATGGTGACTGCCCCAAATCCGTCATTGAGAGTACAAGCCCCTTCACACAGACGGTCTTGAGGACATACTCGCCCACAGACTTCTGGCAACGTGTTGGTTTGGTGGCATAAATCTGCCGCTTGGAAAATATGACCTTCGGTAGCCAGTTTTAACCAGTTTGGAATGTAGTTGTGAACGGGACATTTCCATTCACAATAAGGGTTACCACATTCAAGACAGCGGTGCGCTTGGTCAGTTACCTTGTCTTGCTCAAAGGGATAGTAAATCTCAACAAACTCGTGAGTACGGGTATTAATGTCTTTTTTTGAAGGGTCGACACGTGCGACGTCTAAAAACTGAAAATCGTTGTGTAATCGTTTTGCCATGCCCCAATGCTCCTAAAGCAATGCTCCTAAGTGAGTGGTATCCAGCGATTCACTGTATACCGACCTGCTTGACAGCGAACTTTTAAAATTTAAGTTAAAGGTAGAGCGCTGGTCACGCGCTACCTTTAGCAATCCAATATCATCAAATTATGCTACACAATCGCTTATTGTGGGTCTGCCATGGTCGTTTTTAGTAGCGAAGTAATGTTCGCGGCTTTTGGTTTGACCAAATAGAACTTACGAACATAATGCTCAAAGTCGTCAAGGATGGTTTGACCCCATTGGCTACCTGTTTTTGCCACGTGAGTTTTGATAATCGACATCAAGTTGATACGGTGATTTTCTGTTTGCTCACTTGAAATACGATGCATATCGATAAGCTCATGGTTACAACGGTCAAAGAAATCGCCATCTAAATCAAGTACGTAAGCAAAACCGCCTGTCATACCAGCACCGAAGTTTAGCCCTGTTTTACCCAACACCGTCACCACACCGCCCGTCATGTATTCACAGCAGTGGTCACCGGTACCTTCAACCACCGCAAAACAACCTGAATTACGCACCGCAAAACGTTCACCTGCAGTACCTGCTGCATATAGATGACCACTTGTGGCACCATACAAACAGGTGTTACCGATGATAGCGGTTTGCTGGCTAGCAAACGTCGAGCCTTTTGGTGGGTAAATCACGATTTCACCCCCTGCCATGCCTTTACCGACGTAGTCGTTGGCATCCCCCTCAAGCTTAATGTTTAAACCGCCTGCATTCCACACACCTAAACTTTGACCCGCGGTGCCGGTTAAGTGCAAGTTGATTGGCGCGCTTGCCATACCATTGTTGCCATGCAGCGCAGCAATCTCCCCTGAGATACGCGCACCGATAGAACGGTCACAGTTGCCGATACGATAGCTAAAGTCACCGCCTTTGGCTGATTTGATGGTATCCATCATATCCATAACCATTTGTTCAGCGAGCAAGCCTTTGTCAAATGGCTCATTGCGCTCAACTTGGCAGGTTTGTGGTTTGCCATCGCCTTTGCTATGGGTAAATAATAGCGGCGCTAGGTTTAGGTGTTGTTGCTTGTTGGTAGTGCCTGACATGACTGATAGCAAGTCGGTGCGACCCACAAGCTCTTCCATTGAGCGTGCGCCCAATGCCGCCAACCACTCGCGGGTTTCTTGTGCCACAAATCTAAAGAAATTAATCAGCATGTCGGCTTCACCGATGAAATGCTCATCGCGCAGTTCTGATTTTTGCGTTGCCACACCCGTTGGACAGTTGTTTAAGTGACAGATACGCAAGTATTTACAGCCCACGGCAATCATTGGCGTGGTACCAAAACCGAAGCTTTCCGCCCCCAGTATTGCTGCTTTTACTACGTCTAAACCCGTTTTTAAACCACCATCTGTCTGCACGCGCACTTTATGACGTAACCCATTAACACGAAGCGATTGATGCGCTTCAGATAAACCTAGTTCCCAAGGCGAGCCTGCATAGTGAATTGATGATAAAGGAGACGCTGCGGTACCACCATCATACCCTGAAATGGTAATCAAATCGGCATACGCTTTTGCCACACCCGTTGCAATAGTGCCTACACCTGGGCGCGACACCAGTTTGACTGACACAAGCGCGTTTGGATTGACTTGTTTTAAGTCAAAAATTAGCTGCGCCAAGTCTTCAATCGAATAAATATCATGATGCGGTGGCGGTGAAATTAAGGTCACACCTGGCACTGAGTAACGCAAACGCGCAATTAAGCTATTTACTTTACCACCGGGTAACTGACCGCCTTCACCGGGTTTTGCGCCCTGCGCGATTTTAATCTGCATCACTTCTGCCGAACGCAAGTAAGCCGGCGTAACCCCGAAACGACCTGAGGCAACTTGTTTGATTTTTGAGTTACGAATCGTGCCATAACGCGTGGGATCTTCACCGCCCTCACCCGAGTTTGAACGTCCGCCAATCGTGTTCATCGCGGTTGCAATCGCCTCGTGTGCCTCTGGTGACAAGGCGCCTAATGACATACCTGCTGAGTCAAAGCGTTTTAGGATTTGTTCAATAGGCTCAACGTCATCAACACTGATGGATTTACTGGTATCTAACTGCAACAAATCACGTAACGTCGCTACGGGTCGGCTGTTGACAATCGACGCATATTCTTTGTAGTTTTCGTAGTCGCCCGTGCGTACCGCTTTATGTAGCGCTTGAATTACATCTGGGTTAAAGGCGTGGTATTCTTTGTTAAAGACGAATTTTAACAAGCCGCCTTGGTCAAGCGGTACACGTTTGGTAAAGGCGTTTTTTGCCAAGATTTGTTGGTCAATCGCCAAATCGTCAAACGTGGCACCTGAGATACGGCTTTCAACCCCAGTAAAACAAAGCTCAACCACTTCTTCTGATAAACCCACCGCTTCAAACAATTGCGCGCCGCGGTAAGAAGAGACGGTCGAAATACCCATTTTTGATAGGATTTTTAACAAGCCTTTATCCAAGCTTTTGCGGAAATTATTTTTGGCGTACAACGGGTCACCGAGCAAGTCGCCTTTATCGACCAAGTCTGCAATCACATTGTAAGCCAAGTAGGGATAAACCGCGGTAGCCCCAAACCCTAACAAGACCGCTAATTGGTGCGAATCACGTACCAAACCTGTTTCGATGATTAAGTTGGCATCGGCGCGTAAACCCACATTAATCAAGTGATGATGCACTGCACCTGTCACCATAATGGCATTGGCAGGTACTTTACCTTTTTCGATATTGCGGTCAGATAATACAATCAATACTTTACCTGCACGTACCGCTTGTGCAGCTTGCTCACAGATGTGTTTGATGGCATCGTCTAAGGCCATTGATTCATCATAATTTAAATCAATGGTTTCAATTTCAAAACCTGGTTTTGTGACGCTGCGTAGTTGCATCATTTTGCTCGATGACAACACAGGCGATGACAACACGATACGGTTAGCGTGGTCTGGGGTGGGTTCAAAAATATTTTTTTCGCTACCCAAACAAGTTTCCAGTGACATGACAATCGCTTCGCGCAGAGGATCGATTGGTGGGTTGGTAACCTGAGCAAATTGTTGACGGAAGAAATCAGCCACGTGACGAACTTGTTTTGACAGTACCGCCATCGGGGTATCATCCCCCATTGAACCAACGGCTTCTTGACCGTTTTCGGCTGAAGGACGGATGATTTCTGTGCGTTCTTCATTGGTGATATGAAACATTTTTTGCAGCGCTAACAGGTTCTCGCCTGTTTCACGTTGCTCATAAGCTTTTTCTTCTAGCTGTTCATCATCCCGTAGACGTACCGCATTTTCCCGTAACCATAGGCGATATGGGTGGGCTTTTTTCAGCTGACGACCCACTGCTTTGGTGTCCATGATGTTACCAGTTTCAGTGTCAATCACTAGCATTTGACCGGGTCCGACGCGACCTTTGGCAATCACGTCTTCGGGCTGATAATCCCAAGTACCGATTTCTGAAGCGACGGTGATATAGCCATTTTTGGTAGTCACCCACCGTGAGGGACGTAAACCATTGCGGTCAAGCATACAAACCGCATAGCGACCATCTTGGATAACTAAACCGGCTGGACCATCCCACGCTTCCATATGCTGTGAGTAAAACTCATAAAACGCGCGTAAATCCATGTCCATGGTGTCAACATTTTGCCATGCTGGCGGCACGAGGATAGACAGCGCACGGAATAAATCCATGCCCCCTGACACCAGTACCTCAAGCATATTGTCTAAGCTTGATGAGTCAGAGCCCACACGGTTGACTAGTGGTTGTAATTCTTGCAGCTCTGGAATCAAATCAGTGACAAATTTTGGTGTACGCGCGACTGCCCAGTCACGGTTACCATCAATCGTGTTTAATTCACCATTGTGGGCAAGATAGCGAAAAGGCTGTGCGAGTGGCCATCTTGGCAGGGTATTGGTTGAGAAACGTTGGTGGAATACCACAATGTGTGACGCCAAACGTTCGTCTTGCAAATCCAAGAAGAATGCGGGCAAATCGGCAGGCATGACTAAGCCTTTATAGATAACCACTTGTGAGGTCAATGACGTCACATAAAATAACGGGTCATCTTTCAGTGCGATTTCTGCTTTGCGGCGTGCAACGAATAATTTACGGTTAAAGGTCGCCTCGTCCATATTGATTGGGCAATTAACTAAAATTTGTTTAAAACCTGGGAGTGATTCACGGGCAATGTCACCGACGATACTTAAATCAACCGGCACATCACGCCAGCCAGCGACTAGCAAACCTTGTGCTTCAATCGCTTGGCTTAGGGTATCTTGGCTATGCTGTGCTAATGCTTTATCAAGGTTAACAAATACCGTGCCGACGGCAAAAATTTCGTTTAGGGTAAAGCCATTGTCTGAAGCAATTTTTTTAAAAAACACTTTGGGCGTCGCAATCAATAGACCACAGCCATCGCCTGTCTTACCATCGGCTGCTACGCCACCGCGGTGGGTCATACAGCTTAAACTATGAATCGCTGTTTGCACTAAGTCATGACTAGCTTCACCATGGGTATGCGCAATCAAACCAAACCCACAGTTGTCTTTGAACACATCGGGTTGGTAAAGATTATGCTGATCTGAATACTGATTTAAAGACATAAGCGTGTTCCCTTAACAAGCTGGTAGCAAAGAAATGGGCATACTATAAATATGTGCAATGTTTGCTATTGAATCATAAAAGATTGGAATAGATAACCGCCATGTTTGTTATCTATATATACCATAAGAAATAAAAATGATACCCTTCGTTATATTAACGAAAAAGGGTGGAAAAATCCACTGTTATTTGAATCCCAAAACTCACCAACTCATCTAAAGTCACTAGTTGTCTTGGGACTTCTGCTTGATTAACTCGCCCATACTATCCTTTGAGGCTTCTTTGGCTTTTGGCTTGTCTTCAGCCGGCTTGCTATGGGTTTGTTTGGGTTTGACATCAGCATTATCATTCTTGCTATTGATAACTTTTGGTTCTGAGCGGGTGACATTTGAGTCGTTACTGTTGCTTTCAGCAATCACTTTACCTTCTTGGATAGAAAGGGTCTCTTGCGGATTGGCTGACTTTTCAATGCTAGTTTTTGGTGCTACGCGTTTTGGTTCTGCTGCTGTGGAAGTCGCAGCTTGTGGTTGCCGTTCAACTTTGGCTTTTGGCGCAGGCAATAATTTTGGTGTGGAGGTTAGTTTGACTTCTCGCGCGGCTGTCTTACCGACATCACGAAGGGGCGGCGCGACTTCATACTCATCCATTTGTGGGGCATACATTTTAAATTCTTCAGGAAATGCTTTGACCCCTTTTGGTAAATTAAAATTCACTACTTTAGCCGCGCCAACCGCTTCTTGTACTGAGCCAAATACGCCATAGGTGACAACAAAGCGTTTTTGGTTATGGGCATCGACGATACGAAAATAATTAAATTTATCACGATCGTCACGGCTATTTAGGTAATCGGTGACCACTTCGTGCTCCACCACGTTCATGACTTGAACTGTCCATTTACCGTTATTGGCCTTGATAAAGCGACTGTCCTTAAATTCTTTGGGATAGTTACGCATATCACGAATCACCGCATCAAATTTGATGGGTCTAACTTCAGTATTAAGCTCTTCAGGTGTTTTGGCCAATAGTAGCGCGGTGGGATCTTGATTTTGATTGGCATTACTCGCCGCTTTCACCGCACTTTTGGCAGGCTTTACCGCAGAGGCAATCCACACCACGACCGTCAAGCCCCCTGCAATCGCCGCTAAAATCAGCCAAGTGGTCACTTTAAATGCCCATGAACGATACAGCGTAGATAAAGAATGCACCATAAAACAACCTTCTGTCTGAAGTAAGGTTAACGCCCGATAGGACGCTTTAACCCATCTATAAAATTTATATCAATTAGGTTTGTCACTCAAAGCCAGCACGTCTGTTAGTAACGCTGGATCATACGCTGACGTTAATACCGCTTGTCCCAATTTTTCTAGTAATACTAGACGAATTTTGCCGGATTTGACTTTTTTATCATGACCCATCAAATCCAGTGCCGTATTCACCTCGATGGCTGGCGGATGGGTGGGTAAATCAGCACGGGCTATTAAAGAACTGGCTCTGTCAACATCATCCGCGCTAAGCCACCCTTGTTTTTGTGACAACTGCATCGCTTGAATCATGCCTACCGCGACTGCTTCACCGTGCAGCCAATTGCCATAACCTTCATGCGTTTCAATCACATGACCAAAGGTATGACCAAAATTAAGCAGCGCACGCGTATTAGCTTCAAACTCATCTTGCGCCACAATATCCGCTTTATGCTGGCAAGAAATCAGTACAGCTTGGGCTAACAAATTCAAATCGAGCGTGCGTAAGGACGTCATATGGGTTTCAAGCCAAGCCAAAAACGCCACATCGCCGATTAACGCGTATTTAATGACTTCTGCTAACCCTGCTGATAATTCACGCGGTGGCAAGGTTTTTAAGGTGGTCATATCTGCCAAAACAAGACGTGGCTGCCAAAACGCGCCAATCATATTCTTGCCCAAGCGATGATTGATGCCTGTTTTGCCGCCGACACTAGAATCCACTTGCGATAACAACGTTGTGGGAATTTGGATAAAATCGACACCGCGCATAAAACTTGCTGCCGCAAAACCCACCATATCACCAATGACGCCACCACCAAGGGCAATCAGCGTACAGTCACGGTTAAAGTGATTTTCCATCAACTGATCATAAATACGGTCAATGCTTTGCTGGTTTTTATACTGCTCACCATCAGGTAAAATACAAGTTTTAATGAGTTTATCGGCAGGCAGACGTGCGACGAGTTTATCAAGATATAAGGGTGCAACTGTCTCATTGGTGACCACCAATACTTGTTTGCCACCAATATAGTCAGCAAACTCAAAGGTTTCGATGAGATTTTCCCCAATAAAAATGGGATAGTCGTGTGAACGTGTATGGACAATTAACTCACGGCGCATGGCGATACTCATATCAATGTTATCTTTTTGTCATCTAGCAGGTTGTCATCAATTAGCTTGTCATATCGAGAGTGCTACATTTAGACGGTTATATTGGCGTCTTGCAATTGCAGCAAAATGTCATGCACCATTTTTTTTGGGGAACTGTGACCCGTAACAATGGTGATGTCGGCAAGCTGCTGATAAATTGGGTCACGTTTACAAAACAGTTCGGTTAACTTTTGCTTAGGATTGTCTATTTGTAATAACGGACGGTTGCGGTCACGACAAGTGCGTTCATACTGAATATCAACTTCTGCGCGCAAATAGATGATAATCCCACGTTTTAAAAAATGGTGATTTTCAGCGATCGTTACTGCCCCACCGCCTGTGGCTAGTACGACATGATCCAGCTGGGTTAGTTTATCAAGTACACGTGTTTCGCGTTGACGAAATCCTACTTCACCCTCTTTTTCAAAAATCCAGCTAATACTCGCGCCCGAGACGCGTTCTATTTCCTGATCACTGTCATAAAACGTAAATCCAAGTTGCTGCGCCAACAGTTTACCAATTGTGGTCTTACCCGCACCCATCGGACCAATCAAAATAATTAACGGCTTAGGTTGATTACACTCCATAAAAAAACCACAAATCACTCTATAATATATTGAAAACATTATACTGTGATTTGTGGCAATGTGCTATAAGACTATTTTGTTATACAACAGCTCTATTAGGGAGTAAATTAATTAACACGGCCCGTGTCATTCACCAATTTTGGGGTCACAAAAATCAATAATTCTTGCTTGTTGTTGGTTTTTGAGGTGCGTTTAAAGAAGCGATCAACATAAGGTAAATCGCCTAAGAAAGGGATTTTAGTCACATCGTTACCTAAGGTATTTTTAAACACGCCACCGAGCACAACCGTTTGACCATCATCGACGACCACGTTGGTTTTAATCGAATCTTTAGAAACCGCTGTCGCACCATTGACGATAGTTGGTGAACCATTTTCAATACTCAAATCCATGCCAATACGACCTTCAGGGGTGATATTAGGGGTTACTTCAAGACTCAATGCCGCTTCGACAAAGCTCGTTGAGGTCGCCCCACTGGCAGAGGCTTCTTGATAAGGGATTTGCGTGCCTGACATGATTCTGGCGGTTTGTTTGTCGGCGGTTAGCACTTTTGGACTGGAGATGACTTCACCTTTGTTATCCGCTTGCATGGCTGACAACTCTAAATCTAATAGTAAATCTGAAATGCTCAACAAGCCAAAAGCAATCGAGCCTGCAGGGTTAGCTGCACCTAGATTGACACTGAGGTTATTAGCGGCAGTGAGACCGCTATAGACTGGATAGGTAGTACCATCGGCATTTGTAGCCGTGGTATAAGTCTTAAGGCTATCAATGGTACTTAAATTACCGCCCACCAGCAGGTTACGATTACTTGCCGCGCCTTGTGATAAAATGCCCCATTTTACCCCAAGTTCTTTACTAAAGGTGTCTGTCGCACTCACAATACGGGCTTCAATCATCACTTGTTTGACAGCGATATCGATTTTACTAATCAAATCACGGATGTTGCTGATGGTTTCAGCGGTATCTTTAACAATCAAGGTATTGGTTCTGGCATCGATTGTAACTGTACCTCTGTCTGTTAACAGTGAGGTATTGCTGCTCGAACGATCGGATGTTGCTCTGCCTGCTTCAATCAATGTTCGTACATTTTCTGCTTTCGCGTAGTTAAGTCGGATATATTCGGTACGCAGTGGGTCTAATACTTTTTTCTCTTGTTGCGCTTTTAACTCATCGGCTTCTTGTTTGGCAAGTTCTGCCGCGGGTGCCACCCAAATTACATTACCATTAACCCGTTTATCCAAATTTTTACTTTTTAGGATAATATCTAGGGCTTGATCCCAAGGCACGTTAATCAGACGCAAGGTAATATTACCACTGACGCTGTCACTGGCAACAATATTGGTATTGGTATGTTGTGCCAACACTTCTAAAATCGTACGCACGCTGACATCTTGAAACTCTAGTGATAAAGGCGCCCCGCTATAGGTACGCTCCTCAAGGGTCGGCTCGCGCAGACGTTTGGGGGGATCGATATTGATATTTAGCTGATTACCTGTTTGAAAGGCTCTATAGTCATAATCGCCTGTCATGGTAATACGAATCACGCCATTGCGTCCTTGGTTGGTTGCGATAACATCACGCACCAAGCCGTTACCTACGGTCATTTGTTTTTGCAGGCGACTGGGAATGGTAGCGCCTGTCAGACGAATGACTAACTCATCACCCATGCGCTGTACATCCACAGGGATGCTGTCATTCACCAAATTAATGCTAACATTACCGCCGCCGTTCGAGGTGCCATTAAAATTAATCGCCGCTAGGCCATCATAGTTGTATTGTTGAACAACGGCGGCAGCAGGATTTAATAAAGGATTGACTTTGACTACCATCGTATTGGCGGGTGGGGCGACTTTTGGTGTTTGGGTCACGACGGCAACAGGTGGCGGCGTTTGCACGACCACAGGTGGCGGTGTAGCAATCACAGGCGCAGCTTCAGTCACTACGGCAGCAGGCGTTACCACCGCGGGCTGACTCACAACGGCCGCTGTAGTCACCACAGGTTTAACGATAGCTGGATTGGTAGCTGCTGTGGTTTTCGGCTGCATTGATACTACCAGGCGATTATTAATCACACGTGTACTAAAGGTCGCTTGATTTGACAACTCAATAATCATACGTGTCATACTGTCATTGGTCAGCGTGGTGATATTTTTGACATAGCCTTGGTTATAAGTTTGCATCCGTGATGCAATTTGATTATTCACATTGGGGAAATCCAACACCAATCGTGTGGGTGAGGCAAGTTCATAAGCCGTCGGCGTCACAGCACTGTTAGCGAAGTCGATATTGAGTTCTGTTAGCACAGCGCTCGGCGTGGTAACCGAGATATTTCTAATGGTATCAGCTGCAAACACACTGCTAGATACTAACATCGCACTCATCGCTACCGCAAGCTTAGACGTTGAAGTTCGAAATGGATAGGCATTAAAATTCATTGAATTATCCCTTTGTTTTATTGACTAACTGCGGCAACAATTGAGTTTGCTTTTTCGACATAGCCGACACGACTGTCTGGTATGATTTCAATTAAGTTAATTTGGGTTGGGGTAATCTCTGCAATACGCCCCTCATTTTTACCCATATAATTACCCACTTTGACACTGGCAATCCCCCCATCTGGGCGTTGCACAAGACCATACACCTCGCCAGATGATGACACCATCGTACCTTTATAGGTAAGCTCATTCAACTCAAATTGTTCAAGTGGCTCTTTGAGTCGGGACACATCCGGTCTCACCCCTTTCATTTGCTGTACTTGATTGGCTTGCAGCATTAAACTGGGCGGCATAAATGGACTACGCAGCGGTGAAGCGCTATAATTAAACTCCTGTACCACTTCGGGTGTCGGTGGTGGCTTTACCGGTTGCGCAGGCTGGTTACGGATGTCCTGCATTTTTTGCTCTGCCAAACCGACACGGTCGGTACAGCCAGATAACAGGGCTAATAGGGCTAAGCAAATAGTGAGCGGTTTTTTATTAATTGCCATTATTCGCTTCCTTATTGTCAGACCCAGCTGGATTTTTTTGATTATCTTTTTGTGCCTTCTTTAATTCTTCTTCAGTTAACTCTTTTGAACGATAAGTTTTAACGTTCAAAACAAGATTGGTTTCTGGTAGCTTGTCTAGGCTAGGACTAGGGTTGGTGACCTCAAAGTCATGCAGGGTAATAATCCGAGGTAGTTTAGCAAGCCCACTAATGAATGAGCCAAATTGGTGATAATCTCCTAACGCGGCAATACGAATTGGCTGCTCAATAAAGAATTCTTGGGAGACTTCGGGTTCAACTTTAATATCCTGAAATTTAATGTTACTGCCCACACCAACCATATTAATGCCATCCACCAAGTCAGAAATACGGGTGTCTTTGGGTAATTGATTGAGCAGTTCTTTAAAATCAGACTGCATTTTTGATACTTGCGCCTGATATTCTTTTAGATGACGTGCTTTGGATTCTTTTTGGCGATATTCATCTAACAAGGTTTGCTGCTCGGCTTCGGCAGCGGCAATCTCATCACGTTTGGTACTAATCGGCAAAAACCAAGTTAAAAAGGCGATAACAGCGACCATAAATAGCAAGACGGTAACCTTAACAGGCACAGGCCAGCTACCATAATTATTTTGGTCTAGTGATTTAAAGCTTTCGGTAAAGGCTTTAACATCAAACGATTTTTTTGCGGTAATGTGAACGGGTTTTTTGACGAGTTTCGGTCTTTTTAGCGGATTGGTTAATTTCACCGTTATTTCTCCTTACTCGCACTTGCTGCAACGCCACTTGCAGCGGTGGCACTGGCGATGTCGGTTTGCTTAACCATGGTTGTTACCACAAAAGTCACGTAATTGGCTTCTGGTAATGTTGCGCTGGTACTGCTAGCACTGATGTTACCAGCAGCAGGTGCGGGTGTGGGTGCTTGATAAGCCACCGCATTGGGCCGCTGTATACTGACCACAGCCGATTTTTCTAACCACTGCGTCCCATCAAGACTGCGCATAAATGTTGAAATCACATTCGGGTTGTCGGCTTGACCGGTAAAGGTGATGGTATCAGCTTCACGCTTCATACTGGTTAAATACATTTGTGCGGGGATAATTCTGGCAATATCTTCCCAAATACGGACAGGGACAGGGCGACGGCCTTGCAAGTCTTGAATCACTTTCATACGCGCGATGATATCATCACGCTGCTGCTCAAGGGTTTGGATTTCTTTTAACGCCTTATCTAAATTAGCGTTTTCTTGTTTGATGCGCTCATTAGCAAGCTGCTGGTTTTCTAGGGTATTTTTATAGTAACTCCATGCCGCAAAGGCACCGAGTAGTGATAATAATAATACCGCAACCACTAAAGTCATAAACTCACGGTTTCTTTGTTCACGAAGTTCTTGACGCCAAGGAAGTAAATTAATCTTTGCCATTAATCAAAACTCCGTAACGCCAAGCCACAAGCCGCCATCAGGCTTGGCGCGTCCATAATCAGTAATTCAGTGTTGATATGGTTATTAATCGTCATATTTGAAAATGCATTGGCGATACCTGTGCGGGTACCAAGTTTTTGTTCAACCATGCTCGCTAGACCCGCAATGCTGGCACTACCACCGCCCAACAAAATATAGTCTACTTGGCTATTTTGGCTGGATGAAAAATAAAACTGCAGCGAACGGGTGATTTGCTGCACAATAGCATCTAAAAATGGCAGTAACACATCCGTATAGTAATCATCCGGCAATGACAGGGTGCGCTTATTAATCATCGCCTCCTCGAACGTCAAACCATAACGATTTTGAATACTTTCAGTTAACTGGGCGCCGCCAAAAAGCTGTTCACGGCTGTACACAAACTCCCCGTCCTTTGCAATATAAAGCGTGGTTTGGCTGTGCCCGATATCAATAAGGGCTATATGCTGAGGTTGACCTGGCAAGCTATCGACCATCAATTGAAAGGCGCGTTCAACTGCGTAAGACTCCACATCCACAATTTTAGTATCCAGCCCCGCCAAAGCACCCGCGTCGACACGTTGGTCAACGTTTTCAGTGCGAGAGGCAACTAACAATACCTTACACATATCAGGCGTAGCTGAAGGGCCAATCACTTCAAAATCTAAATTAACTTCTGATAAAGGATAGGGAATATATTGGTCAGCATCTAGACGTATAAGGGATTCTCGTTCAAGCTCTGTGAGATCCGCTTCCATCTCAATGATTTTGCTAATAACCGAAGAGCCTGCTACGGCTGTCGCAATATTTTTGCTGGAAAAACCTCTGCTACGAGATAATCTTGCGAGGGCGTCACTGACCGCTTCAATATCTACAATATTTTTATCAACAACAGCACCGCGGGGTAACGGTTCAATGCCGTAATTTCTTAAATGAAATAGACCTTGCTGCCGTGTTATTTCAACCATTTTGATCGCAGTGGTGGTGATATCTACCCCAACGACTAGCTTGTTGTTTTTTGTAAATAACCTCACAAGTATGTTCCTTGTATACTAAGTTCAGTAACGTGATTTTTACTACGCTACAATACTTTAGAAATTTATTTGATTCAACCATTAGTTGTCACTAATTTATTGGGTGGTTTAAAAACAAGCGAAAAGCAAAATAGATTTTTCACAGAACTCAAATTTTTTTAGGTATAATAAAGCTTTATTTTGCTTTGAGCTAATGACTTTATGACCCAGTCGACTGCTGCTACCTTTACTTGGATGAAATTTTTACTCAATCTCTTGGTTGCAATTTTAGCGTTTCTTTTTATTTTGGTATTAGCTTTCCCCATCGGTTTTTATGGTATGGCGATGTATATATCACCTAGCCTACCAAGCTTAGATGATCTTAAAAAAGCCAAGCTGTCAATGCCACTACAAATCTATACCGAGGACAACCAATTAATTGGTCAATACGGTAATGATATGTCTTTGCCAGTGAGTTATGAGCAAATTCCCAAAAATATGGTGAATGCTTTTTTAGCAGCCGAAGATTCGTCATTTTTTCAGCACAGTGGTATCAGTATTAAGGGCATTGGGCGCGCACTGACCGAAGCGGTTAGCGACGACGATAGCCAAACAGGTGGGTCGACGATTACCCAACAGGTTGCCAAAAATTATTTTTTATCCTCCGAACGTACCCTTAATCGTAAATTAACGGAGTTATTTTTAGCCCGCAAAATTGAAGAAAAGCTGTCTAAACAAGACATCATGACCTTATATGTTAATAAAATTTATTTGGGTCAAGGTGCCTATGGGATTAAAGCTGCCGCTAAGCAATACTATAGTAAATCATTAAATAACCTAACCATTGCAGAAATGGCAATGATTGCCGGTCTGCCAAAAGCGCCCTCAAAATACAATCCTGTTGCCAACCCTGAGCGCGCGTTAGAGCGGCGCAACTGGATTTTGGGTCAGATGCTTAAAAATGGCGCAATTAGCCAAGCGCAACACGACGAAGCGGTTGCCGCACCCATTGGACTGCGCCTATACCAAGCAAAGCTTGATAAAAACTTACCGTATTTGGCGGAAATGACCCGTGCCTCATTGGTGGAACAATATGGCGAAGCTGTCATCAATTCGGGCTGGCGCGTGAAGCTTACCATTAATAGTGAAGCACAAGAAATTGCAGAAAACGCCATTAAACGCGGTTTATTTGCGTATGATCGCCGCCACGGTTGGCGTGGCGCCCCTGCTAATACAAAAGATAAAGAAAAACTTGGTAAGCTTGCCAATTTCCCGGTTATCCATTCTTTTTATCCGGTTGAAGTCACCAAAGTTTATCCTGGCAATGGCTTTGATGCGGTCATGAAAGACGGCACTCAGATTAAAGTGCCTTGGTCAAACATGCGCTGGGCGACGCTGCACTACCGTAATCCAAACTCAGCATTTATCTCCAACAACATCGTCAATCTGCATGATATTGTGTATGTCACATCAAATGCTGACAACAGCAGTTGGAGTTTGGTGCAAATTCCAGCCGTTGAAGGCAGCCTGGTATCTGTCAATCCAGAAACTGGCGCGTTACTTGCTGTCGTTGGTGGATTTGATTTTAATAAAAGTAAATTTAACCGTGCCATTCAAGGCTATCGTCAGCCTGGCTCAACCATCAAACCATTAGTTTACGCCACCGCCTTAGAAAAAGGCTTTAGCCCAGATACCATGATATCTGATGATCCATTAACCGTCGGTTCTTGGAAACCCAAGAACTCAGATGGGCGCAATTTGGGGATGATTCCACTGCGTAAAGGTTTATACCTATCACGTAACCTAGTATCAATTCGGGTACTACGTTCAGCGGGTATCTCTGATACGCGTGAGCTACTCAATGAATTTGGGTTGGAAAAAGAACGCATGCCAAACACGTTGTCATTGGCACTCGGTTCTGGTGAAGCGACCCCATTACAGATGGCTACGGGCTATGCGACCTTTGCCAACGGCGGTCACCGTATTCAACCTTATTTTATTCAGCAAATTTTTGACTACAACGGTAAGCTGCAATACCAAGCCAATCCAAAACAAGCCTGTGCAGTATGTTTTAACAATGATTTACAGCAAACCAATGAAGATAACTTAACCGCCTTCCAAGAACAACAAACTGCTTTGTTAAGTGGCCAAAGTAAAGACACGCAAGCAGGCGATAAAGCGACTGAAAAATCTGATTTATTCAACGCAAACCCACTGGCTAAAACCAACGAAAAAGACAGTTTAAACAAACAAGATAAGAAAAAACTTAGCAAAGAAGAAGCGGCATTAGAAGCCAGCACTCAGCAAATGCTAGCACGCCAAGCGTCGCTTGAAGCGCAATTATATGATGCAGGTCCCGACACTGATAAGCTAAAACCCATGCCTATCCAGTATATTCCAGCACAGCAAGCGCCGCGTATTATTTCTTCTAACGTGGCATTCCAAATGGCCAATATCTTACGTGATGTCATCCAGCGCGGTACCGCGGTTAAGGCGCGGGCGTTAGGTCGCTCAGATTTGGGTGGCAAGACAGGTACTACCAATGATGCCAAAGATGCGTGGTTTGCCGGTATCAACCCCAGAATGGTGACGACAGTTTGGGTCGGTTTTGACCAACCTATCGGTATGGGTAAAAAAGAATTTGGTGGCGTGGCGGCGCTACCCATTTGGATGGATTTCACCTCTAAAATGCTCAAAGGTCAACCTGTGGAATGGGTGTCAGTCAATAATCGCGCAAAATCCAAAAAACAAGAGCAGGAAACCATTGAGCTGACTGACAATGGTACTAGGCGTGTCGATAGCAAGGGCAATGAAATCACCAGTGACGACAGTAAACCCCCGCAAGCGGTCACCCAAAAACGCCCTGAGGAACAAGCATCCGTGCCGATGCCAACAACGGGTAACAATATTAACTACGCTCAGTTAAATAACAATAAACCACTGAACCAATGAGTCGTTAATAAACCTTAGTTTATAAACCTTAATAGAAAAGCTCGATTAATTATCGAGCTTTTTTATGATCTTTGATAAGTATTAAAGTCGTAAGCACCAAGTTAATAAATACCAAAATTGATTAAACGATTAAAACTCAACCATCCCTTCTCGCAAACTATCAATGGTATCAACCAAATCACCACGCCACTGACGAATCATATCGACTGAAATATGGGTACTTGAGGGACTTGCCATAACATCAATCACTGGCAGTTTGGCATTTTTATTGCTTTCATCACTCTCATTGCCGAGGTTTTGGGGCACAGGTTTATAGATGATTTGCTGCCAGGCTTTTTCGATATCGCCCAAATAATCATTAGCTAATAGTTGCTTTAACCGCATGACTTCAGGTGACACTTGGGTTTTGGTTTCCAAGGCATCACTAATTGATTGCAGACTCGGGTTTGGCATAGTTAAATTATAATAGCGCGCCACTTCTTGTAAAAATGCCAAATACCCGCCGTACAAATGCATGAGCGCGCTTTCAATATGCGCCTCTTGTAACTGACCCTTCTGAGTCTGCTCAGCTTGCTGACAATAAATTCGGCAAAAATACATTTTTTGATTGGTTCTATCTGCTTGATAACGTGCAACACGACCTGCCATAGTTTTTCCTTAGACATTTGATACGGATATTTTGATGAAAAAAAAGGCCAGTTGCAAGCACCGACCTTTTTATGACTAATTAATAATTATTTTGCATCTTGGCTATTAAACTCTTCGGCAAATTGGTCTTCAAATGACATTGACGCAGGTTCCATGGTTTCGGCAAACAAGGTGTCTAATGCTTCTAACTGGTTTTCACCAGCCTCTGCCGCGGTTGTTTTACCACCCTCTAGACGCTGTGCATGGTAAGCTAAACCAGTACCTGCTGGTACCAAACGACCGACTACCACGTTTTCTTTTAGACCACGTAAGTCATCAATCTTGCCAGTAACCGCTGCCGCCGTCAATACACGGGTTGTCTCTTGGAATGACGCCGCGGAAATAAAGCTTTCAGTTGCCAATGACGCTTTGGTGATACCGAGCAATAAACGTTCAAACTTGACTGGGAATTTGTTTTCTTCTTCGAGTTTTTTGTTCGTGGCTACGATATCAGCGTATTCAGCTTGGTCACCTTTAAAGTAACTTGAGTCGCCGCCATCGGTAATTTCAACTTTACGCAGCATCTGACGAATAATCACTTCAATATGCTTGTCGTTGATTTTTACCCCTTGTAAGCGGTAAACGTCTTGTACTTCATTGACGATGTAGTTGGCAAGCTCAGTTTCACCTTTTAAGCGTAAAATATCGTGTGGGTTTTGTGGACCATCGGCAATTACCTCACCACGCTCAACACGTTCACCCTCAAACACGTTGATTTGACGCCATTTTGGAATCAACTCTTCATGCACTTCGCCGTCATCATTGGTAATGATAAAGCGGTTTTTACCTTTGGTGTCTTTACCAAAGCTTACTGTACCACTCATTTCCGCCATAATCGCATGATCTTTTGGACGACGCGCTTCAAATAAGTCAGCAACACGTGGTAGACCACCGGTAATATCTTTGGTACCTGATGATTCTTGTGGTACACGACCTAAAATAGAACCTGTTGTTACTTCATCGCCTTCACGCACACGAATGATGGTTTGCTGTGGTAAGAAATACACCACTTCTTTACCCTCTTTGGTATCAAGGATAATCGCAGGACGTAAATCTTTACCCGAGCTTGGGCGGTCTTTGGTTGCCAAGATTTCGTATGAGCTCATACCTGTTGCTTCATCGATTTTCATGGTAGCGGTTAAGCCATCGGTGATTTCGCTAAAGCGTGCGGTACCTGATACCTCGGTAATGATTGGATGGGTATGCGGATCCCATTTACCAATAGTTTGACCTGGGGTAACCTCAGTGCCATCAGCCACTAGAATTGACGAACCATACGGTGCTTTATAGCGCTCACGCTCACGGCCCAATTCATCGGTAATACTAATTTCTGCAGAGCGAGAGACCACTACCAAATGACCATCGGCATGGCTTACAGATTTCAAGTTTTGGAAGCGAACAGTACCGCCTTTATTAACCTGAATACTGTTTTCCACGGCTGCGGCGCTCGCGGCACCCCCCACGTGGAAGGTACGCATGGTTAGCTGGGTACCCGGCTCACCGATTGATTGCGCCGCCATAACACCCACAGACTCACCAATATTGACGCGGTGACCACGTGCTAAGTCACGACCATAACATTGTGAACAGACACCATGTGGCACTTCACAAGTAATCACAGAACGTACCCAAACTTCGTCAATACCATGTTCATCAAGTACTTTTACCCAATGCTCATCCAGCAAGGTACCTGATGGGATGGCTAGTTCGCCTGTTTTATTTGACATCACATCTTTGGCGGTGACCCGGCCCAGCACGCGGTCAGCCAATTGTTCAATGATTTCACCACCCTCAATGTGTGGCTTCATCAAGATACCTTTATCGGTACCACAATCAGGCTGGGTGATAACCAAATCTTGCGCAACGTCAACCAAGCGACGGGTTAAGTAACCTGAGTTTGCTGTTTTGAGTGCCGTATCCGCTAGACCTTTACGGGCACCGTGCGTCGAGATAAAGTACTGTAAAACGCTTAAGCCTTCACGGAAGTTAGCTTTAATTGGGGTTTCAATAATCGAGCCGTCTGGTTTTGCCATCAGACCACGCATACCTGCCAACTGACGAATCTGCGCCGCACTACCACGCGCACCTGAATCCGACATGATATAAATCGAGTTAAACGATTTTTCTTTTTCCGCTTCACCTTGGCTATTGATAACGGTATCTTGTGATAGGTTATCCATCATCGCTTTGGCGATTTGGTCATTGGTACGTGACCAAATATCAATGACTTTGTTATAACGTTCACCCGCGGTCACGAAACCTTGTTCAAACTGGCTTTCAATCTCACGAACTTCCGCATCCGCCGCTTCGATGATTTTGTTTTTGGTAGGTGGAATGAGCATATCTTCCATACCAATGGATACGCCTGACAACGTTGCTTGGGCAAAACCCAAATACATCAATTGGTCAGCAAACATGACGCTGTCTTTCACGCCCATTTTGCGGTAGCAAGAATTGATAAGGCGAGCGATGTTTTTCTTGGTCATCTCTTTGTTGACTTCGTCAAAGCTCATACCTTTTGGGGTGATATTCCAAATCAAACAGCGGCCGGCAACGGTGTCAACCATTTTAGTAACGCTATTGGCATTACCTTCATCGTCATACGTGATTTCTTCAATGCGTACTTTAATTTTGGCATTGACGCTTAAATCACCAGTACCTAGCGCACGATACACTTCTTTCACGTTGGAGAAAGTCATGTTTTCGCCTTTGGCATTGATATGCGAACGGCTGATGTAATATAACCCCAATACAACGTCTTGTGATGGTGTGATGATTGGCTCACCATTGGCAGGTGACAAGATGTTGTTGGTTGACATCATCAAGGCACGGGCTTCAAGTTGGGCCTCCAAAGTTAACGGTACGTGTACCGCCATTTGGTCACCATCAAAGTCGGCGTTGAACGCGCTACAAACTAGCGGATGTAGCTGAATCGCTTTACCTTCAATCAGTACAGGCTCAAATGCTTGTAAACCCAAACGATGGAGGGTCGGTGCACGGTTTAGTAGCACTGGGTGTTCACGAATCACGCTGGCAAGCATATCCCACACGGCCGGTTCTTCACGCTCAACCATTTTCTTAGCAGCTTTGATAGTGGTCGCAATGCCATTTTGTAAAAGTTTGGCATAAGTAAAGGGCTTGAACAGTTCAAGTGCCATTTTTTTAGGCAAGCCACATTGGTGTAGACGCAGGTATGGACCCACGGTAATGACCGAACGACCTGAATAGTCAACACGTTTACCAAGAAGGTTTTGACGGAAACGACCTTGTTTACCTTTAATCATGTCAGCTAAAGATTTTAATGGACGTTTGTTGCTACCTGTAATCGCACGACCGCGGCGACCGTTGTCAAGCAGCGCATCCACTGACTCTTGTAACATACGTTTTTCATTACGCACGATGATGTCAGGCGCATTGAGCTCTAACAAGCGTTTTAAACGGTTGTTACGGTTAATGACGCGGCGGTATAAGTCATTTAGGTCTGAAGTGGCAAAACGACCCCCTTCAAGCGGTACCAATGGACGCAAATCAGGTGGCAATACAGGCAATACGGTCATTACCATCCACTCAGGCTTGTTGTTTGAATCACGGAATGACTCAAGCAATTTTAGGCGTTTTGACATTTTTTTAAGTTTGGTTTCTGAACCTGTGTTAGGAATTTCTTCACGTAACTGGTCGATTTCCAAATCCACATCAATATCGCGCAGCAAGTCTTGAACGGCTTCAGCACCCATTTTTGCAGTGAATTCATCACCAAACTCTTCAAGTGCTTTGAAGTAATCTTCATCATCGAGCAACTGATATTTTTCAAGGGTAGTTAAACCTGCGTCAGTGACGACATAGCTTTCAAAATACAATACGCGCTCGATATCACGCAAAGTCATATCAAGTAATAGACCAATACGGCTTGGTAATGATTTTAAGAACCAAATATGGGCAACTGGGCTTGCCAGCTCAATGTGACCCATACGCTCGCGGCGTACTTTAGCGGCGGTCACTTCAACACCACATTTTTCACAGATCACGCCTTGGAATTTACGGCGTTTGTATTTACCACACAAGCATTCGTAGTCTTTAACAGGTCCAAAAATTTTGGCACAAAAAAGACCATCACGTTCTGGTTTGAAAGTACGATAGTTGATGGTTTCAGGCTTTTTAACTTCCCCATGCGACCAAGATTTGATGGTGTCAGGTGAGGCAAGAGAAATTTGAATGCTGTCGAACTCTTGGTTACCAGAGTCGGCAGGGCTTTTCATGATGTCTAATAAGTCTTTCAAACTGCTTCTCCATCGATTAAATTGAAGGTCGCTACAGATTGACTTTCAATTTAAGGTTAATTTTTATTCGTTTGTCATTAAAAAGGTAAACTATTGAGTTTGAGTATGACGACGTTATTAAAGCCGCCATACTCACAATCATGACTTAGTTTTTACTTTTGCTATGATCTTTTAACTCAATATTGATACCCAATGACTTAATCTCTTTGGTCAATACGTTGAACGATTCTGGCATACCGGCTGACATGTTCTGTTCACCATCAACGATGTTTTTATACATACGGGTACGACCTTCGACGTCATCGGATTTCACCGTCAACATCTCTTGCAATGTATAAGCAGCACCGTAAGCTTCAAGTGCCCAAACTTCCATCTCACCGAAGCGCTGACCACCAAACTGGGCTTTACCACCCAATGGCTGCTGGGTAACCAGTGAGTAAGAACCCGTTGAACGTGCGTGCATTTTGTCATCAACCAAGTGGTTGAGTTTGAGCATGTACATATAACCCACGGTCACAGGACGATCAAACTGTTGACCGGTACGACCATCAAACAATACTTGCTGACCTGAGGTTGGCATACCCGCTAATTCTAGCAAGCCTTTGATTTGCTGTTCTTTAGCGCCATCAAATACTGCGGTACCCATTGGTACGCCTGCACGTAGATTTTTTGACATGGCAATGATTTCTTCATCACTGATGCTGCCTAAATCCACTTGCTCGCCGCCAATTTGGTTATAAATTTTGTCTAAGAAATCACGTAACTCAGCAACTGCCGCTTGTTGTTTGATCATCTCATCAATCTTGATGCCCAAACCACGTGCTGCACCGCCTAAGTGAGTTTCTAGAATCTGACCGACGTTCATCCGCGATGGTACACCGAGTGGGTTTAGTACCACATCCACTGGGTTGCCGTTTTCATCATATGGCATGTCTTCAATCGGCATGATACGTGATACCACCCCTTTGTTACCATGACGACCCGCCATTTTGTCACCTGGCTGAATACGACGTTTTACTGCCAAATACACTTTGACGATTTTTTGCACACCATGCGTTAAGTCATCACCTGCCGTTAATTTGCGTTTTTTCTCAGTGAATTTTTCATCGATTTCTTTTTGTTTATCGGTTAAAAAGTCACCAATTTGTGATAAACGCTCTGCGGTATCTTCTTGGGTTGGCTGAATATCCAGCAATGTTTCAAGTGACATGTCTTGCATTGAGTCTTCACTCAATACCGTACCTGATTTTAAGCCCGCGCCACCACTGACAGTCTGACCGTCAAGCAATGAAATAATGCGACCGCGTGCGGCGTTTTCAAAGATACGCAATTCTTCTTTTAAGTCTTTACGATAGCTATCAAGCTGGGCTTTTTCGATAGCTTGCGCACGGCTGTCTTTTTCTACACCATCACGGGTAAAGACTTGGACGTCAATCACCGTACCTTTGGTAGAAGAAGGCACTCGCAACGACGTATCTTTAACGTCCGCGGCTTTTTCACCAAAAATTGCACGAAGTAGTTTTTCTTCAGGGGTGAGCTGCGTTTCACCTTTTGGTGTCACTTTACCTACTAAGATATCGCCACCTTGTACTTCTGCACCAATATAGACGATACCTGCTTCATCCAAATTAGCTAGGGCTGCCTCGCCCACGTTTGGAATATCGCCAGTGATTTCTTCCGTACCCAATTTGGTATCACGCGCCACACAGGTCAATTCTTGGATGTGGATGGTGGTAAAACGATCTTCTTTAACCACACGCTCAGATAACAAAATCGAGTCTTCGAAGTTGTAACCGTTCCAAGGCATGAACGCCACACGCATGTTTTGACCCAATGCCAACTCACCCAAATCGGTTGATGGACCATCTGCCAAGATATCCCCACGCGCAATGACATCACCTTGGTTGACGATAATGCGTTGGTTAATACAGGTATTTTGGTTTGAACGGGTGTATTTGATTAAGTTGTAGATATCAATACCTGCTTCGCCCGCTTGCATTTCATCTTCATTCACTTTTACAACGACACGGCTCGCATCCACGTCCATAATGACGCCGCCACGTTTGGCAGTCACACACACACCTGAATCACGGGCAACGTGACGCTCCATACCAGTACCAACCAGTGGTTTGTCAGAACGTAAAGTGGGTACCGCTTGGCGCTGCATGTTTGAACCCATCAAGGCACGGTTGGCATCGTCATGTTCCAAGAATGGAATCAAACTGGCTGCCACAGACACAACCTGACGTGGTGATACGTCCATATGGGTCACTTTCTCTGGTGCCATCCGTACAAATTCGCCATAGTTACGCACAGAGACATAATCCTCTGTCAACTGACCGCTTTGGTCAATCGGCGAATCCGCTTGTGCAATCACAGTGCCTACTTCTTCAATCGCTGATAGATATTCGATTTCATCCGTCACTTTACCGTCAACTACTTTACGATACGGAGTCTCTAAAAAACCAAATTCATTGGTTTTAGCGTAGACGGCTAGAGAATTAATCAGACCGATGTTTGGACCCTCAGGGGTTTCAATCGGACACACACGACCGTAATGGGTTTGGTGTACGTCACGGACTTCAAAGCCTGCACGTTCACGTGTTAAACCACCTGGACCTAAGGCAGAAACACGACGCTTATGGGTGATCTCTGACAATGGGTTGTTTTGGTCCATGAACTGTGACAATTGTGATGAACCAAAGAACTCTTTAATGGCGGCTGCCACAGGTTTTGAGTTGATTAAATCTTGTGGCGATAAGTTATCTGTTTCAGCTGAGCTTAGACGCTCTTTGACAGCACGCTCAACACGGACTAAACCCACGCGAAATTGATTTTCTGTCATCTCACCGACTGAACGGACACGGCGGTTACCTAAATGGTCAATATCGTCCACTACCCCACGACCATCACGAATTTCAATCAACATTTTTAATACGTCGATAATGTCTTCGTTGGTCAATACACTGCGTTCACGCTGCACATCAGGGTCATTGGTTGGCTCATAGACCCGGCCCAAACGACGGTTGAACTTCATGCGACCGACATTTGATAAATCATAGCGATCCGCGTTAAAAAACATCGATTCAAACAGTTTTTCAGCTGTATCAAGTGTTGGTGGCTCACCTGGACGCATCACTTTGTAGATTTCAATCAACGCTTCTTCACGGCTCATCGCCGTATCCGCGCGCAGTGTATCGGCGATATATGAACCATGATCGATATCGTTAGTGAATAAAATATCAAATTCTTTAATACCGTTATTGCTGATTTTGACCAAAGTCTCGTGATCGAGCAATTGGTTAGCGCGTGCAATAACTTCATCATCCACCACGATATCGTGCGCCAAAATACGCTCATACAAGTATTCATCAGGCACAGGTAATTTAGTCATACCGGCTTGTTCGATTTTACGAATCGCGCGCGCGTTGATACGTTTGCCCTGTTCGACAATCACTTCGCCATCCGGTGAAACGATTTCAAACTGCGCCATTTCACCGCGTAAACGGTCAGTGACAAGATCGATTTCAAATTGCTCATCACCCTTATACACGTGGGTTTTTTCATAAAACGCATCTAAAATTTGCTGTGTATTCATTCCAATGGCATGCAAAATCACCGTTGCCAATAATTTACGGCGGCGGTCAATACGAGCAAATACCAAGTCTTTGGCATCAAATTCAAAGTCTAACCATGAACCACGGTAAGGAATAATACGGGCGTTATACAGCACTTTACCACTTGAATGTGATTTGCCTTTGTCATGGTCAAAGAATACGCCTGGTGAACGGTGTAATTGCGATACGATGACGCGCTCAGTACCATTAATCACAAAGGTACCGTTTTCCGTCATCAATGGGATTTCGCCCATATAGACGCTTTGTTCACGGATATCTTTAATTGCCGCTTTAGCATCTTTGTCTTTAACATCTTTGTCTTTGATGACCAAACGGATTTTGACACGTAATGGCGCTGCATAGGTTGAACCACGTAAAATACATTCGCGCACATCAAACTCTGGTGTACCTAGATAGTATTCAACAAATTGTAGCTCGGCATTGCCAGTATGGCTTTCAATAGGGAAAATAGAATTAAAAGCGGCTTGTAAACCAATGTTTTCCCGACCTTTTGGCTTTTTATTTTCTTGCAAAAATTGCTCATACGAGTCAACTTGGATGGCCAATAAGTATGGCACATCCATGACGGTGGGCAACTTTGCAAAACTTTTACGAATGCGTTTTTTTTCAGTATACGAGTATGCCATTAAAAGTCCTTAAACATTCAAAGCGTTAATGCCTACCCATCTATCAATACTTCAGTGCACTGATACCGCTATGCACTGATAAAGCCGCAAATCACCACATTTCCTGTTGGGAAATTAAGTTTTTTGCGCATTTATTAACGATGGAATCTATTTTTAAAAGATTTGATGACCCAATCCCTACAGTCTTAAGTCACCAACTTAAATCCAATTTCCTAACGGAAATCTTAAAACATTGCTCAATCAGCGGATAAGTTAATCATCACACGATGTATTACCCAATCAGCGCTATAATATAAAATCGATACAAACAAAAACTGTAGAGACGACAAAAAGCCAAACACCTTTGGGGTATTTAGCTAAAGTTTTTTACGCATTACCAGACTTTCTAACTTGCATGGAACAATTCTGTCCTTGGTGCGTGTGCCATCTTATATTCAATCAGACACGAAAGGTCAAGAGAATGATTATAATAAAAAAAAGCTATTATTGCAAGTGCAATAATAGCTTTTTGAAGGTTAGAAAACTTAAGTGCGAGAATTATTTCAATTCTACTGATGCGCCTGCTTCTTCTAATTTTTTCTTCAATTCTTCAGCTTCAGCTTTCGCTACGCCTTCTTTAACAGTTTGTGGTGCGCCTTCAACTAGGTCTTTAGCTTCTTTTAAGCCCAAGCCAGTGATTTCGCGAACTGCTTTAATAACAGCTACTTTCTTGTCGCCAGCGCCAGTTAATACAACGGTGAAGTCGTCTTTTTCTTCTGCTGCAGGTGCATCACCGGCTGCTGCAGGTGCTGCTGCTAGTGCAGCGGCTGATACGCCAAATTTTTCTTCCATTGCAGAGATAAGATCTACAATTTCCATTACTGATTTTTCAGCGATTGCATCAAGAATTTCTTGGTTAGTTAATGCCATGATGTGTATTCCTAAATAAGTGAATTTGGTTTAAAAAATCCTAAGCGTAGCTAAGTTTGCTTAAATAAATTAAGCGGCTTCGCCTTGCATTTTGTCGCGTAATGCTGCCAAAGTACGAACAAATTTGCCTGCAGCGGCTTCTTTCATCGTACCCATTAAGCGCGCAATCGCTTCGTCGTAAGTTGGTAAGCTTGCTAAACGATCGATATCTTTAGCAGCGATAAACTCGCCTTCAAAAGCTGCGCCTTTAATTTCAAACTTATCGTTTGTTTTAGCAAATTCTTTGAACAAACGTGCCGCAGCACCTGGATGTTCAGTTGAGAATGCGATAAGTGTTGGACCTACAAATACGTCATTTAACACAGAGTAGTTAGTGTCTTCTAACGCACGACGTAATAAAGTATTACGCACGATACGCATATCAACACCCGCTGCACGAGCTTCTTTACGCAGTTGGGTCATTTTACCTACTGTTACACCACGAGCATCGGCAACAACAGCAGAAAGGGCACCTTTGGCAGATTCACTTACTTCAGCAACAATCGCTTGTTTGTCTTGAAGATTTAATGCCATGGGTTGTCTCCATATTATCAGTTTCCTAGTTATGATTAACTTAGGGCACCAATAAACCTAGTTAATATAATAAGTTAAAGTACAACTTATTATCACTCCGATACGGTGGCAGTCAATGGTAAATTAAACTGCCATCCCGTCTGCGTAGGCTGTGAAAAACTTTCACAATTAAACTATTTACGATTAAACCAATAGAATTATGATTAAACCAATAGAACCTACGGTCTTAGACAGCACAACCCGTTTGTGCTGAACTAAATTTAAAATATATTAAAAATCTACCATCAAGCGTGATAGCTTAAGCATTACGATAAGGTACTGGATCTAAGTTGATACCAGGGCCCATCGTGCTTGATAGAGTGATTTTCTTGATATAGATACCTTTTGAGGTCGCAGGTTTTGCTTTTTTCAAATCAGCGATTAATGCAGACGCATTTTGCTCGATTTGTTCAGCACTAAAACCTACTTGACCAATCGTGGTATGGATAATACCTGCTTTATCAACACGGTAAGTTGCCTGACCCGCTTTGGTATTTTTAACCGCTTCAGCAACGTTAGGGGTAACTGTACCTACTTTAGGGTTTGGCATTAAGCCACGTGGACCTAAAATTGTACCTAATTGACCGACAACGCGCATTGCATCAGGCGACGCAATCACAACATCAAAGTCCATGTTACCCGCTTTGATGCTGTCTGCTAGGTCTTCAAAACCTACGATATCAGCACCTGCTTCTTTTGCTGCATCCGCTGCTGCACCTTGTGCAAACACGGCAACGCGTTTGGTTTTACCGGTACCTGCAGGCAGGTTAGTAGCACCACGAACCACTTGGTCAGATTTACGTGGGTCAACACCTAGATTGATAGCAATATCGATTGACTCTTTGAATTTTGCTGGTGGCAATTTGTTTAGGATTTCCACCGCTTCAGCCAATGTGTATTGTTTGTTCGCATCATAGCTTTCAGCGATTGCTTTTTGACGTTTAGTTAATTTAGCCATTTACACACCCTCCACGTCAATACCCATTGAGCGAGCAGTACCCGCCAATGTGCGAACCGCAGATTCTAAGTCAGCAGCAGTTAAGTCAGCGTTTTTGGTGTTAGCAATTTCTTCTAACTGTGCGCGGTTGACTTTACCCACTTTAGTTTTGTTCGGTACGCCTGAACCTTTGGCAGCACCTGCAGCTTTGCGAATTAAGAACGCCGCTGGTGGTGACTTCATGATGAAGGTGAACGATTTGTCGTTGTAAACAGTGATTTCAACAGGAACAGGTAGACCTGGTTCCATGCTAGAAGTAGCTGCGTTGAACTCTTTACAGAATGCCATGATGTTCACACCTTTTTGACCCAATGCTGGACCAATAGGTGGTGATGGATTAGCTTTACCAGCTGGCACTTGTAGTTTGATGTAACCATCAATCTTTTTAGCCATGATAGACTCCTGTTATGGGTAATAGCGCTAGACTCCCACTCATCGAATGGCTATCTGGCTCCCCGGGTGATATTGTCAATCTTGCAGACAACAGAAAAAATAAAGTGCCATATTATAAGCGAATTTTTACTTAGGTAAAGCAAAAATTGCTAAATTTGGCACTTAGTTACAATTTTAGGGCCAAAAACCCCTGAAAAAGAAAACCTATCAGAAATTAGTTAATTTTTTCTACTTGTTTAAACTCTAGCTCAACCGGGGTTGGACGGTTAAAGACATTGACGGTCAACTGTAAGCGTGATTTTTCGTAATCTACTTTTTCCACCAAGCCTCTAAACTCGGTAAACGGACCATCGATGACCAACACCTCTTCACCTGGTTCAAATAAGGTTTTTGGACGTGGTTTGTTTTCGTTGGTATTTAAACGATTTAAAATGGTATCGGCTTCTTTTGGGGTAATCGGCGCAGGATTTTCTGGCGTACCGCCAATAAAGCCCATCACACGTGGACAGTCTTTAACTAAGTGCCATGTATTGTCGTTCATATCCATTTCAATCAATACGTAACCTGGGAAGAATTTACGCTCAGATTTGCGTTTTTTGCCATCCCGCATTTCGATAACTTCTTCGGTTGGGACAAGTACTTGACCAAACGATTCTTTGTATTCGCTGCGATTGATACGTTCAATCAATGAACGCTGCACTTGTTTTTCAAAGCCTGAAAATGCTTGTACGATATACCAACGCATGGATAATCTTCCTCTAATTCATTGCTAAACACATCGCCTACTATACCAAATATGAGCAATGCAGGTAAAATATTGATATTGCTAGATAGATAAAAACCCACAGATGTGGGTCAAATAAAAGGGTTTGGCCAAATTTTTGCTATTGACCAATGACGTATTGAATCAACTGGCTAAATACGGTATCTAATAACCACACAATAAAGGCTAATATCCCAGCCACTACTGCAACTTGCCAAGTGTATTCAAGGGTTTCTTGTTTGCTCGGCCAAGTCACACGGCGTAATTCAACGAGAGAATCTTGCAACAGTGTCTTAAAAGCACTGCCTTGGTTGGTCAATGCCAGTGCCAATAATGCAGCAATGATTAGTCCAGCAATAACAGCCACGCGCGTCCATAAACTGCTAGCGGGTTGCCAATATGCGGGTAAATATTGATTAACTAAAGTTGCGCTGATTAATGCGACAAAAGCAAAAATCCACAGGGCAAAATCTTTAGGGGAGTGTCGTTTGGCAATCTCAATAGCAGCAGGTTCGTGGACAACCACTTTTTCACCAGACATCCTTTTGCCATTGAGCTCTGCTAGTTTGTTCTCTAGCATTTGTTTCATAAGGCTGCCCTGTCTATCATTAAAACGTATTTTATTATTAGAATACAGCGTATACGCTAACCTAACTAAAATGTGGCAGGCGATGAGGGACTCGAACCCCCAACATTCGGTTTTGGAGACCGACGCTCTACCAATTGAACTAATCGCCTATGTTGAGTTTGAGTATTATAGCGAGTTTTTTTTTGAATGCAACACTTTCTATAGTTTTTTGCGATTTTAATCTTACCCTATCACTGCTAAGATTTTACGGCGTAAAAGCGCAGCGTCCGGCATGGCTTCCCCATTGATTCGTAGTATCGGAATACCTGCACTCAACAGCGCTTTGTCTTTTTTTTCATCTTGCTGCTGACGGCGGCGAGTGTTGTGCGTCCAGTCGTCTAATTCAATTGCCAATAGTACGGTTTGCTTGTCTTGATCGACCAGCACATAGTCAACACTCATACGGCAAATACGATTAAACCAAAAGCCTTGGTCAGTATCGTCATCGTCATTTGGCATGATAATACGTGATAGCTGTACTTGCCCAAAAATAATCAGCTCAGGCACGGCTTGCTGCAAGCGATTAAAAAATATCACTTCGGTGGGCGTCATGATTGGCATCGGCTCAAACGGCCATACCGCTAATTCATCTCCCCGAACTGGCTTAATAACCTCTTCACGGCTACTACCACTACTACGAAATGCAAATACTAACAGGATAAACACCACAAACGCTAACACTAAAAAAATTGTCACACTAACCACACACTCATATCTATAGGATAATTACCACAAGGGAGCATTATTCCTCTATTGGGTGATTTTCACAAGCACATAGACAAACAATGCGACACAAAATGTCGCATTGTTTGGGTTGTTTGGCCTTGTTTGCATAGTTTGGCTTCAAAAGGTTAAATAGGCTTACCAGTAAAGCACCCAGCCACTATTGACATCCACGCGGCTATCGTTATTGAGCTTGTCTTTGAGCGCCAAGGCAGCGACTTTGCCTTTTTCTGGACCTACGACAATACGTACCCCTTTGCTCGTTTGGGTGGTTTTGACTTTGTAGCCTGCCGCTTGTAATTTTTGGGTGATTTCATTGGCTTTTTTCTCGTCGGTTGCCAATGCGACTTGTACCCCAAACGTACCTTTGGCATCCGTTTCTTTTACCGTCTGACGCGCCTGCCTTAAATTGTCTTGTGCCGCTTGGAATGCTTGTTTTTTCTGGGCTTGTTGCTGAGCTTCTAATTTTTTCTGGGCGATTTCTTGTTGACGTTTTTGCTCTTTTAACTGGGCTTCTTGCTTTTTACGGGCGATTTCTTGCTGTTTTTGCGCGGCTTCTTGTTTTTTACGGGCGACTTCTTGCTGCTGCTGCAGTAGCGCCTGTTGCTTTTTTTGTTCAGCTTCTTGTTTTTTGCGGGCAATGTCATTTTGACGTTGTTGCTCTCGCGCTTGGGCTTGCTGGGTGATACGGTTGACTTGTGCCGCAGTCGGGATGGTGATAGTTTGCCCGACACGTAAGCTGCTGGTGGTGTTGAGATTATTGACGCTTGCCAATACGTCGACTGGCACATTGTAGCGACGTGATAACCCTATCAACCCATCGCCTGCCTTGACTTGATAGGTGCCAGGATTGCTAGGGGTGGCTTTTGCCGCGGGCTGCGGCTGTGCGACGGCGGGTGCTGTCACTGTGGGCTTTGGCGTAGCTGCTTGTTCTTTAGTTTGCGTAGCGCTTCGAGTTTGCGCAGCACTTTGGCTCTGTGCGCTATTTTGTACGCTATTGGGTACTGCAGCTTGCGTTTGTGGCGGCGCGGCGACCGTGTCAACGGGTCGGGGCTTTACCACAGGTTGGGTAATCGCGGTCACTGAGCTGGCAACCACCGAATTGGTATTGGCGGCATTTTTGTTGGCATACAGTTGATTTTCAGCACGGCTACGCGCCAAAGCTTCCGCTTCAATCCGCTGTTGCTCGGTCATGTATTGCTGGGCTTGTTGTTCTTGCGCAGCGACCCGTTGCTCACGTTCTTTTTGTTTTTGCGCCAGTAAATTTTTTTCGGTTGCGATATCGGCGGTGAGTGGCTCGTTGCTGATTGTTGATTGTTTCTCTGTCGTGGGTTTAGCGATAACTTGTTGGCTATTGACTGCAGGTTTGGCAGGCGCGTTCAAGACTTGGTGCATAGTGGCATATAACAACACGCTACCGCCTAACAATACCGTTGTACCCAATAATGCTTGCTTAGAAAATTTCATGCCAATTACCCTAATTTATGTGTCTTGATAAATGATTTTTTCAACCTATAAAAATCAACGAATTTTGACTAATCATAGCAAAATTCGCGTTAGCAGTTTTTACCATTGTTGAGATATTAACTGAAAATTTTGAAAAGTAAAATCATTTGACGCACAAATTCGTTATTCACTGAGTGATTGGCTGGTCAATACACCGCTGATGGTATAAAAAGAACCACACACCAAAATCAGGTCATTATCTTGGCTTTGGTCAATCACAGATTGAGTCGCCAAATTCAAATCCTCAAAAATAGACACAGAATTAAAGTAGCGTGGTAGCAGCTCAGTTAAGCGTTCTTGACTACTGGCTCTAGGGTGAGATATAACGCCGCTGTGAACACTGTCAATCGGCATTACCGTCTGAGAGAATTGTTGTAGCTGCGCAAGCACTGGCTCAATGTCTTTATCAGCGAGCATGGATATCACCAAATGCAATTTGGCGGTTGGATGCTGGCGTTGGTAGGCATGTACATACGGCGTCAACTGCTTGAGCAAAAACTGCATCCCATGCTCATTGTGGGCAACATCAAACACCCATTGGCGAGCTGACATGCGTCTGCTGTCAAAACGCCCAGCCAATTTTACCTTCGGTAACGCAGCTTGGATGTGGTCTTGGGTTATGGTCAATGGGCTGGCTAAGAGGGCGGTGATAGCCGTTGCGGTATTGTGCAAAGACAAATTGGGCATAGGCAATGATAAAGTCACCGCGTTATTGCTATATTGCCATGTCGCTGCACCGTCAATATGGCGGTAGCCATAATCTTTGCCATACTGTAGCAAATGGGCATGGTGCTGTGCCATCAAAGGCGGGATGGTCGAGGGCATATCGGCTTCGCCATACACCAATGTTAGATTATTACGCAAAATACCGGCTTTTTCTACAGCGATTTTTTCACGGGTGTCGCCGAGCCATTCGACATGGTCGATACCCACATTGGTAATGACCGCAAGGTTTGGCTCGATGACATTGACGACATCGAGGCGGCCGCCTAACCCCACCTCCAATACCCAGACATCACAATGGTTTTGGGCAAAAATTAAAAAAGCGGCAAGCGTCGTCATTTCAAAAAATGACAGTGTCAACCCACAATCCAATCTCGCCTGCTCGATTTTGGCAAACGCATCAATCAGGGTTTGGTCATCGACCATTTTTCCATTGATTCTGACACGTTCGTTAAACACCAGTAGATGCGGTGATTGATATAAAGCGGTTTTATAGCCCGCTTGTTGACAAATCTCAGCAATAGTGGCGGTGGTTGAACCTTTGCCATTGGTGCCTGCCACGGTAAACACAAAGGCATCGGTTTGCTTTATACCCAATGCTTGAAATACGGGCATCACCCGCTCAAGCCCCATATCAATCGCGGACACATGGATGCCTTGCATGTAGTTTAGCCACTCGGTTAACGAGCTTGAAACGCTAGGCGGCAATGGGGATGGTGAGGGTGCGGCGGGTAAGCTTGACTGTTGCATGGATAAAACCGTGATAATAATGAATTAGTGAGCCTGACGAAAATAGGTCATTTTTTTGAGTAAGCGATGAATCGTTTCTTTCATTTGTAGACGATGGACGACCTGATCGACCACACCATGCTCTACCAAAAACTCAGCGCGCTGGAAGGGCTCGCCCAGCACTTCGCGAACGGTTTGTTCAATCACCCGTTTGCCCGCAAAACCAATCATGGCTTTGGGCTCCGCCAAATGGATATCGCCTAACATCGCAAGCGACGCCGTCACGCCGCCATACACAGGATTGGTCAGTACCACAATATAAGGAATATTGGCGTGTTTGAGTTTCTCAATCGCTGCGGCAGTACGCGCCATCTGCATGAGTGATAACAAGCCCTCTTGCATACGGGCGCCACCCGATGCGGCAAAACACACCAGCGGGATTTGTTCTTTAAGTGCCGTCTCGGCAGCGAGCACAAATCGATCACCTACCACAGAGCCCATGGAGCCACCCATAAAAGCAAAATCAAACGCACAAGCCACCACGGGTAGCCGCTGGAGTTTACCTTTCATGACGATAAGTGCTTCGGTTTCTCCCGTCTTGGCTTGCGCTTCGCTCATCCGTGTTGGGTAAGGTTTGCTATCGACAAAGTGTAATGGATTGCCTGCTTGGTACTGCTGACCCAGCTCGTCATCGACTTGGTCAAAAAACCAGTTCAGACGCGTGCGGGCGGTCATGCTAAGATGTTCATCACACGATGGGCACACGTAATTATTAAAAATCAGCGCTGTATTGGTGATGATTGAATTACAGTTGGGACATTGAGTCGATGGTTCGGTCTCAACCGCCGTCAGTATTTGCTTGGCACGCGGCTTGATGGTGGGTAATGGGCGTTTTAACCAAGTTTCTTCCAGTGTCTGTCCCATCGGTTGAGGCTTCATATCAGTGCTCATAATAAGTCCCTATTAACAGTGCAATTTAAGAGTGCCAATGAATAGTAGTTTTTTGAGTGTACAAGTACAAACTCATTTTATAATGCGTATGCTAACTGATTTTAGCAATAAATGAAATGATTAACCTCAAGTACCTCAAACCATTCTATCACTCAAGACTATCAATCGCTTCTCTTAGCTCATCCATTTTATCTAAGATGGCTTTTTTAGCATGGGCGATTTTCTGTTCATCATTGCCCACATCCGCAAAGTTTTTCACTAGCTCACTACCGACAATCACACCATCCGCATATTGTCCGACTGCTTTTGCCGATGCACCATCACGAATACCAAAACCAACACACACAGGCAAAGCAGTTTGTGCTTTAATCGCTTGGACGTGCTCGCCCACATCTTGGGCATCCAATGCTTTTGAGCCTGTCACGCCTTTGACCGATACATAATAGATAAAACCACCGCCATGTTTTAGCACTTGTTCACGGCGTTCTGGCAAGGTGGTTGGCGCAAGTAAAAAGATTTCGTTCATACTCGATGCGGCAAGTTTTTGGGTAAAATCGCCTGCTTCTTGCGGCGGTAAATCAACCATTAAAACACCGTCAATCCCTGCATCTTGACAAAGGCTGATAAACTTGTCATAACCGATGATTTCAATCGGATTCAGATAGCCCATGACTAGCACTGGCGTGGTGGTGTTGGTTTTACGAAACGCTTTTACCATCTCAATCGCTTGGCGGGTACTGGTGCCACCTGCCATTGCGCGCTCGCCTGCGAGTGCGATAGTTTCACCGTCTGCCATCGGGTCGGAAAATGGCAAGCCAACTTCGATGACGTCTGCGCCGTGGTCAACGAGTTCATGCAGTAAGCTGACGGTAACACTTGGGTTTGGGTCGCCTGCCATCACATAAGGAATTAAAGCTTTTTTGTTTTGCTCTCGTAACGTGTTAAATGTGGTTTCAATTCGGGTTGTCATAAATATACTCTCAACAAATTTTATTTAGTGATGGCTAATTATTTTTGTACCAAGATATAGTTTGCATGCGGTCATCACACTGGCATATACAGCCACGCACGTCAAAACCAGTCCAGATAATTTATTGATAACATTTGCCAATTTATTACTTTTGATTTTGGAAAACATTACGGCATATATACTTAAAATCCCATAGTCAAGCAGCATCCAAATCCCAACCAGTAACGCTATACTTAAGACTTTATCATTGCTAATCGCAAAAAATAGCGGAAAAAATGCGATAAAAAACAAAATATCTTTGGGGTTTGAAATGCCAACAATAAACCCATCTTTAAAATGGTGTTTACTCTCCTGCCTTGGCAAGGCAGCCACTTGTTCTAAATTAACGCGGTCTTTTAAAATATTGATAGCAAAATATAGCACATACAAAGAACCAAACAACGTCAGCCACAGTAGCGCTTGTTCGCTGATGGCAAATATGCCTTGAATCACCGCAAACGATGCGCCAATCAAAATGAGTGATGCGCTATTGGTACCAGCAATGGTGGCAATACCTGCTTTGATACCATGTTTGACGCTGGTGTTAGCGACCATCACCGTGACAGGTCCAGGCGTTCCTAAAAATAAAATGATGGCTGAAACATAGGCAATAACTATCGTAAAATTAATCTGCATCAATCAAATCTCAATCCCATCATGTTTCATGACCGTGTGCAAATCCTTATCCCCACGCCCCGACAGATTGACAATAATCGACTGGTCTTTGCTCATGGTTTTGGCAAGTTTCAACGCATACGCAATGGCATGCGAGCTTTCTAGTGCAGGAATAATGCCTTCTTTTTGGGTACATTCACGAAATCCCACCATCGCTTCTTCATCGGTACAAGGTACATACTGCACACGGTCGATATCTTTTAAGAAACTATGCTCAGGACCCACGCCAGGGTAATCAAGCCCTGCTGAAATCGAATGGGTGCCCAAAATCTGCCCATCATCATCCGCCATCAAATACGTGCGGTTGCCGTGTAATACGCCCACTCGACCGACGGTAAGCGGTGCAGCATGGTTGCCTGTCTCGACCCCATCACCGCCGGCTTCGATACCATACATTTTGACGTCTGTATCATTTAAAAAGTCATAAAACAGTCCGATGGCATTACTACCGCCACCGACACAAGCGACCAACGCATCGGGGAGTTTGCCTGTTTTTTGGTAGTGTTGTAGTTTGGCTTCTTTGCCGATAATGGCTTGAAAGTCACGCACCAGCATGGGGTATGGGTGCGGACCTGCGACGGTACCAATGACATAATAAGTGCTATCGACATTGGTGACCCAGTCACGCATGGCTTCATTCATGGCGTCTTTGAGCGTGCGAGTACCCGAGGTGACAGGTACGACTGTCGCCCCAAGCAAGCGCATACGATACACGTTCATGGCTTGGCGCTCGACATCATCCGCGCCCATATACACCACGCACTCTAAGCCTAGACGCGCTGCGATGGTGGCAGTTGCTACGCCATGTTGCCCTGCACCTGTCTCGGCAATGATGCGTTTTTTGCCGACCATTTTGGCAAGCAAGGCTTGACCGATGGTGTTGTTGACTTTGTGAGCGCCTGTGTGGTTTAAGTCTTCACGTTTAAGATAAATCTGCGCGCCACCGATATCATCGCTTAGGCGCTTGGCATGATAAAGTGGCGTTGGTCTGCCAACATAATTGACCAAGTCATCTTGAAAGGCTTTCCAAAATTCGGGGTCAGCTTTGGCAGTGTTATAGATATGCTCAAGTTGTTCCAGTGCCGCCATCAGGGTTTCAGAGACAAAGCGTCCCCCATGAATGCCAAAATGTCCGCTGGCATCTGGGTATTGATTGAAGTCTTTTACTTCAGTTGGGTTTTGAATGTTCATTATTTTCTCTCTAATTTTATAAATCTTTAACGACTTTTAAGCCTGCAAAGGTTTGTGCGGTTGGCATGACTTCGATACGGTTGATATTGACGTGTTTGGGCTGTTCAATCAGCCATGCCACCATATTGGCGATATCTTGAGGGGTGACATACTGCACGCTGTCATAAACTTGGGCAGCTTTGGCGTCATCGCCATGAAAGCGAATATTGCTAAACTCTGTGCCACCACATAGTCCTGGCTCGATATTACTGACACGGATATTTTTACCGACCAAATCGGCACGTAAGTTTAGGCTAAACTGGGTCACAAAAGCTTTGGTCGCGCCATACACATTACCACCAAAATACGGATAACTGCCGGCAGTTGAGCTTAAATTAATAATGTAGCCGTCGTTATTGGCGACCATACTAGGCAGGATTTCATGGGTTAAATGAATCAAGCCTAGAATATTGGTATTGACCATTTGTTGCCAATCGGCAAAGTCTGTTTTATCCGCGGGTTCAAGCCCGAGTGCCAATCCTGCGTTATTGACTAGCACATCTAGGTTGTTAAGTACATCGCTTGGCAAAGTTTGTATCGCGGTTTTGGTGGCGGGCAAGTCCGATACGTCAAAGGTTAGCGGGATAAAGTTGTCGCCCAGTTGGCTCTTTAGTTCATCCAGTTTTTCTTGGCGTCTGCCAGTGCCGATGACGGTATGACCTTTTGAGATAAGTAATTCGGCAATTGCTTTGCCAAACCCTGCGGTTACGCCTGTGACCAAGATATTCATAGTGATTCGTCCATCATATAGTCTTACGTTCTATTATACTAGTACGTTAGTATATACCAATTTATTTGAAAAGCAATCTTTAATCCTTGCACGATTTATTTGCGAGTTTGTTCAATAAATTTTTGCATTTTCGCCAAACTTTTCACCCCTTTTGCTGACTCAATCCCGCCACTGACATCCACGCCATACACGCCTGTTTGTGTAATTGCGTCACCCACATTGTCTGCGGTCAATCCCCCCGCCAAAATAATCGGTAAAGGTGAATTTTTGGGGATTTTATCCCAATCAAAGCTATCACCTGTACCGCCAAATTTATCGGGATGATAGGCATCTAGCAGCACGCTACACGCCCCAAAGTCTTTAAGCTCTTGGATTTGGGTAACAATCGTCTCCGGGGTGTCATCATGGCTGATGCGTAATGCCTTTATCCAACGTTTATTGATTCTATCCGCCATCAGCTTGCATTCTCGCGGCGATTCATCCCCGTGAAACTGCACGATATCAAATGGCACGTGATGCGATAGATAAACCAATTCTTGCTCGGGGATATTGACCACCAATGCCACCACCGTGGTAAACGCAGGCACCGCTTTGGCAAGCTCACAGGCTTGCTCGGGGGTCACTGCTCGCGGGCTTGGCTCATAAAACACAAAACCCACCGCATCCACGCCAAGATTGACCGCATTTGTAATATCTTCAAGTTGGGTAAAGCCGCAAAATTTGACCGCTGTATTTTTCATTGAGTTGTGTTTGTCTTGAAAATAATAAAAGCTAGTATAACGAAAAAAGACACCCAAACGGATGCCTTTTCTCAGTCTTTTATTAGGCTATAACGAATGTCACATTCGCTTAAATTAAAACCGCCTAGATTAAGCCTCTTTTTTTTCTGATTGTTCTGACTTTTCCGCCTTGTCTGCATCGTCAGCTTTCTTGGCGTCTGCAAGTTCTTCTATTTTTTCCTGAGCAGTCTCTTTAAGCGTGGCTGCTTTTTCTTGAACTGTTTCTTTTAAGGTTTCAGCTGTTTGCATGACACTGTCAATCACGGTGCTTTTGTCATCAGCGCTATCTTTTGCATGGTCTTTGGATTGCGCTTTAGAGTGTTTTTTGCTATCTGCTGCTGATTTGGCGGTGTTGATACCTAGCATGCTATAACAAGGACAATGACCCGTCGCCCCTGAAATTAAGGGCGCTAGGGCTAATAATTTCATTTTTTTTGATTTTGACGATTTTAAGATTGCAAGACCCGCAATCACGCGCGCGATACGCTCTTTGTTGCCCACATTGGTTTTCATTTATTATTTTCCTTATTTTATGATAATTGATTTAAGGGAATTTTAAGGTAGCGAACGCCATTGTCTTCTGGTTTTGGCAATTCACCTGCATTGATGTTAACTTGTACCGATGGCAAAATCAAACGTGGCATTGCAAGTGTTTTGTCACGTTGGTTACGCATTCGTACAAATTCTGCTTTAGGCGTGCCTTGTTTGACATGAATGTTGCGTAATTTTTGCTCACCGACACAAACCGTTGCAATATGCTCACGCCCGCCCTTGGGTGGGTAATCATGGCAAAGATACAGCAAAGTATCATCGGGCAAGGCTAATAAACGCTGCATCGAGTCATACAAATCCTCGGCACTACCATGGGGAAAGTCACAGCGTGCAGAGCCGACATCAGGGGCAAAAATAGTATCACCGACGAATACAGCGATTTTCTTTTTGTCCCCGCTTTTATCCGTCACTTTATATGCCATATCGGCTGGGGTATGACCCGGTACATGCATGGCCGTAATGCTCAAATCACCCAGTGTTAGCTCGCTGCCTTCCTCAGTCAAAATATCAAATTGACTGGCATCGGTGGCTAGGTCGTCAAAGTTAAAAATGGTTTTAAAGGTTTTTTGCACCTTATCGATATATTTACCCATCACTATTTTACCGCCTAATTGCGCCTTGATATAAGGCGCCGACGATAAATGATCGGCATGGGCGTGGGTTTCGATGATATAGTCTAAGGTCAACCCTTGTGATTTGACAAACCCAATGACGTTATTGGCATTGTCATAGCTAATTTTGCCGGCGGCTAGGTCAAAATCCAATACTGGGTCGATGATGGCACAGTGTTTGCTAGCTTCATCAACTAGAACGTGGGTAAAAGTTTCAGTGTCTTTGTCTAAAAAAGAATGAATGTTCATAAGTCTTCCTGTTATCTAAAAACGCTTTTGGCATATCTTTATGGCAATTTCAACTGAAAAAACACTTTATACTTTTGTATAATAGCCGTATTGTAAGGCGTTGCTTAATTCATTATATTATTTTATAATATGTTTTTCAATATATTGTATTGGCGCAAACGTTTATTGATTTTAAAATTATGTGATAAGTTTGATGGTAGCACCAGTTAGTATCAGCGATTGCGTATCAGCCATCAAAACACCTTGGGGAAAAGTCATGTCTGAAATTGCCGAACCGCAGTCCGATGCGCCTGTGTCGATGGATGCTACCATGCTCGATCAAATGCACGCTGCCGCAGGAAAAGCCAGCCAGTTGTTAAAGTCGTTATCTCATCCTGACCGCTTGATGCTGCTGTGTCAATTGACGCAAGGTGAGCATTGTGTGAGCCAGCTTGAAGAGAAAGTGGGACTGGGTCAGCCAAGTCTGTCTCAGCAATTGGGGATTTTGCGTAAAGATGGGTTGGTCAACACCCGCCGCGAGGGCAAACAAATCTATTATTCAGTCGCCAGTGAGGATGCTTTGGCAATCCTCAATGTACTGTATGATCGCTTTTGTCAGACAAAATAATTAAGTCTAAAGTTAACCAGTCTGCCAATTTATTGGACGCTAATTTATTGGAATAACCACTGTATCGGGATAACCACCTTGCCATTACATTTAGCCAACTTGCGACGCTTACCCCACTGGGTAACGCACTATAACAAGGCAAATCTCAGTCAAGATTTGTTGGCGGGTGTTATCGTGGGTATTTTGGTGATTCCGCAAAGTTTGGGCTATGCCATGCTGTCGGGTTTGCCCCCTGTATATGGGTTATATTCAGCGATTGTGCCGGTACTGGTGTATGCGTGGATTGGCGCAAGCTCGGTCAACGCCGTCGGTCCTGTGGCGATTACGGCGATTATGACCGCACAAGCGCTGCAGCCCTATAACGAATTACCGCCCATGCATTATGCCATTATGGCGTCGTTTTTGGCGCTGATAACAGGGGCACTATTATGGCTAGCAAGCGTGTTTCGGCTCGGCTGGATTACCCAGTTTATTAGCCGTGGCGTGACGGCAGGGTTTATTAGTGGTGCGGCAATTTTGATTTTGGTCGGGCAAATCAAATATGTGACGGGTATCGCGATCAGTGGCAATTCACTGCTAGAGAATGTTGAAACCTTTTTGTTTCATCGCCGTGAGTTGCAGGTGCCCACCTTTATGGTCGGCGTTGCGGCATTCACCGTACTAATTATCAACCGCTATTATCTTAAAACTTGGCTCAAGCCTTTATTGGCTGCCAAAGTCATTGAGGTCATCACGCGCATGTTACCTCTTGGGGTACTGGCAATCGGTATTATCGCCAGTCAAGTTGGCAATTTTGCCGATATCGGTATTCGCACGGTGGCGGATGTACCCAGTGGCTTGCCGCATTTTGTGCTGCCGTTTTATCAGATTTCGCCCGTTGAACTCATTAATTTATTACCTGCAGCCGGGTTGATGGCGCTGATTGCGTTTGTCTCTAGCAACTCGGTTGCCAGCTCATTTGCGCGACAACGCCATGAAGCTTACGATGCTAATCTGGAACTTAAAGGCTTGGGCGTTGCCAATATCGCAGGTGCGTTTTTTCAGTCGTTTACCATTGTTGGTGGCTTCTCACGCACCGCGGTAAATGTCGATGCGGGTGCGCAAAGTCCGCTTGCCAGTATGTTATCGGTACTGGTGATGGCATTGGTATTGCTGTTTTTTAGCCAGACTTTAGAGCCACTCCCCTATGCTATATTGGGCGCTACGATCATGTCAGTGATTATCAGCCTGATTGATGTACAAACACTCAAGCAAGCGCTGCGCTATGACAAACTCGATGCGCTGGCATTTGGCGTGGCACTCGCGGGTGTGTTATTGTTTGGGCTAAATGTTGGCTTGGTGGCGGGGCTGTTTGCCTCCTTTGCAGGCCTGATTTGGCAAACCAGCCATCCGCATATCGCGATTGTGGGTCAAATTGGTGATACCGGGCATTTTCGTAATGTTGCACGCCATGCAGTGACCCAGTTTGATGATTTGTTGATCATTCGCATTGATGAAAGCCTGTTTTATGGTAATGCCCAGTCCGTACTACAGTTTATTGAGCAAGCGATTGCCAGTCATTCACAGACTAAAAATCTGGTGCTGATGTTATCGGCAGTCAATCACATCGATTTGACGGCACAAGATATGCTCATCAATTTAAACCAAAATTTGGCGGCTCAAGCTATCGCCCTACATTTTTCGGAAGTCAAAGGGCCTGTGATGGATGTGATTGAAAAAACCGATGTAATTCAAAAATTAACAGGCAAGGTATTTTTAAGTACGCAACAAGCGGTTAAACAATTAACCCAATAAATATACTTGTCGTAGTCAGTAAAAACATGAATAATCAACGCTAACTTTATAAGGAAACACAACATGCCAAACAATACTGTTTTTTATGGTCAAATTGAGCCACAGCAAGTTGACAAAATCGGCGCGCAGGGCTTTAAAACCATCATCAACAACCGCCCCGATGGCGAAGAACCCAACCAACCGCTGCAAACGGATATCGCTACTGAAGCACAGCAAGCAGGGCTCGCCTATCATTATCTACCGGTCGTTGGTGGTCAATTAACCCGTGAGCAAGTTGAGCAGTTTGCCGAGATTTTTAATCAAGCAGAAAAACCCGTGTTTATGTTCTGTCGTTCAGGCAACCGCTCAAACGTGTTATTCCAGTCTGCCAAACAGCTTGATTTACTAGATGATTAATCCTTTTTAGTGAAAGCCATGACAGCAAAAATTACCCTGTGGATAGACGCTGACGCAATTCCCAATATTGCCAAGCAAATCATCATCAAAACCGCGGAGCGCACGCAGACGACGACAATTTTTGTCGCCAATCGTGCCATTGCTTTGCCGCGTTTGCCAGTTTTGCAGATGACAGTGGTCGAAGGCGGTTTTGACAAAGCGGATGACTATATCGCAGCGCACTGTGTAGAAGGTGATGTGGTCATCACAAGCGACATTCCACTTGCGAATGACTGCATTGAAAAAGGTGCCAAGGTAGTCACGTCTCGCGGTTTTGTGTATGACAAAGACAACATCAAGCAAAAGCTCAATATGCGCGATTTTATGGATTCCATGCGAAGTACGGGCGTGTTAGAACCTTCACAGCAAGGTGGACAAGCGCCCTATAGCGATAAAGACAAACAAGCCTTCGCCAATATTTTAAATGCTTGGATTCGCTAGTTGATTATGCTAAACCCTATTAGTGCTATTAAGTTATTGTATCAACTGGAAAATCACCCCGAACCGCTAGGTGTCAGTCAGGCGATGATTGAGCAAAATGAGCAGGCCTTGGGCGTTCAATTACCTGCAGGTTTGTATCATTATTTATTGGCTTTAGGCAATATTGCTAGTCTCAATAGTGGCTTTAATCACCTTGGCTTATTGCCGTTAGAACGCTTGGGCGACCATCTCGTCATTGGCAAAACCTGCGATAATGACGGCGTTTGGGGCATTCATGTAGATGACCTAAGCCCAAAAAAGCAGCATAATCCGATGGTGCAAATGAGCCGCAACTTTGATGCGATTGAACAAAGCGAAATTCATTGGTTTGATGAATTGCCGTTAGCGGAGTTCTTACTGGCGCAAGCGATTATTAATGGCGTCAATGGTGGATTGAAACACCATGCCCAAATCTATGATTTTGATGGGCGGTCAATTCTAGCCGATTTGAGTGAAAAATTACAGCATCTCGCCAGTGAAATCACCGAACTGCGGCAGCCGCATGAGCGCTATTTTCAAGCCGAAGATTTTGGTGTGGTGATGTTATTGAGTATAGATGAGTCTATTCCCAATGCCTTGATGATTGGTTCGCAAGATGAACACAAATTCAATGATTATATCCAGCAATTAGCGATTAGATTTGCAAATTAACCCGGCCGTAGCATTATGACGACTTAGCAAACCATTTTTGTCCAAACATAAAAAACGATACGCCCACCAGCATCAATACAATCCCCAAAAATTTACTCCAATGCAGCGTTTTAACAGGCATACCAAATAAACCCAAGCTATCCACCACCATGCCCATGACCAGCTGACCTAAAATAAATAAAAACACCGTATTGGCAACACCGATTTTTGGCGCTAAAAAAATCGACGCAAAAACAAAAAACGCGCCCAGCGCACCGCCAAGCCATTTCCACCAATCACTGATTTGCATGTCTGATAGACCCGATTGTACCGCTTGCCAATCGACAAATAGCAAAGACACCAAGTACAATAATAGCGCGCCAACCGTAAACGATACAAATGCTGCCATTAACGGTTGACCACCAAACATTGCGCCCAATCGGGTATTAATCGCCGCTTGAATCGGGATGCCCAAGCCTGCCATCAGCCCCAAAAATAAATGCCAAATTTTCATATTAATTCCTATTTTTTTGAGTTCACTGCTGTTAGGCGTGAGGGGTGGGTAAAGCGATGACATCGCGGATATGGGTTTTGCCCGTTTTAATCATCAGCAGTCGATCGATGCCAAGCGCAATGCCACTACAAGCTGGCAGGGCATCACAAGCTGCCAGCAGGTTCTCGTCAATTGGCATCACAGGTAGCCCGCGTTTTTTACGCGCCACATTGTCTTCATCAAAGCGCAGACGCAGCGCTTGTCCATCAGCCAGCTCATCATACGCGTTGGCGATTTCAAGACCATTGATATACAGCTCAAAGCGTCTAGCTACCCGATTGCCATCTTTGTCTGTGACCGTCTTGGCAAGCGCGGCAGTGGCGACAGGATAATCGTAGATGAGTGTCGGTAGCGCTTTTCCCAAATTAGGCTCCACCAAATGACTAAATAACAAATCTAACCAGCCTTGGTGATCCTCCCCCAAATCAATGTTAAGACCATTATCTTTGGCGATGGCTTTGAGGGTATCGCAACTGGCGTTGAAGGGATGAATTTTAACAAAATCCATAAAGGCATCCACATAGCGATAATGGTCAAAAATCACCGGATAGCCGAGTACCGCGGACACCAAATCGTTGGTCTCTTTTGCCAGTTCATCCAAGCTAAAATTGGGACGATACCATTCAAGCATGGTAAATTCAATGTTGTGGCGGCTGCCAATTTCGTTGTCGCGAAACACGGGGCAAATCTGGTACATCGGCACTTGCCAATCTGCCAATAGACGCTTCATGGCAAATTCGGGTGAGGTGTGCAGATAATAGGTTGTTGGATGGTCACTCACAGTGACATTGCTAGAGACGGATTGCAAAAATATATCGGTATTGCCCGCCTGTGACATCACTGGGGTTTGCACTTCTAGCACCTGTCGCTCGGCAAAAAACTGGCGAATGGTGGCGTACATCGCAGCACGGGCTTGGGCGGTTTGTAGGGTGCAAGTAGGTTGATAAGTGGTTGACATAGCAGTTTGGATAGGTGGATTTGCGACAATATTAGCAGACCCAAAAAAAATAGCTAGTATTTTCCCATACTGGCTATTTTTGCTTTATGTCATGGTGAACATTTTTATCAAATTTTGAACACGTATGATTGCCATTCACGGCGCAGCGGGTAATTCTTACGCAGGTTATCAAAGTCTTTGCCTTCAATATCACCGTTTGCATTTGCCACACTACGTAAACGCTTGTCATCAGCTTTGATGTCATACATCACAGGAATTTTATTGAGCAGTTGGTGGCGCTCGTGGTCTTTGAGTGGGTTATGCACTTCTTGAAACAGCGGCACTTCGGCTGGCATCAAGGTATGAAAATCAACCGTTGGGGCAACCTGTAAATAGTTGCATAAGGCATTATAGACAAACTGTGTGCCCCTAAGTTTGCCTTCTAGGGTATAACCTGCGATATGCGGGGTAACGATACTACAGGCTTTGAGCAGCTCTGCATCGATATTGGGCTCGTGCTCAAACACATCGAGTACACACACATTCGGGCTTGCGACAATATCGTCACGACCGAGCACTTCACCGCGTGAGGTATTGATGATGATGGCAGTGTCGGATACGGTTTGCCAGCGCGCTTGGGTCATCAGATAGTCGTGATGGGTGGGATATGAGCTGTTGTGCGCATGCGTCAGTGGCACGTGAAAGCTAATCACATTGCTTTCTTGCAGCACAGTTTCAAGTTTGGCGTTGTTGACCACCGACGGTGGTTTGAGTGGGTCATAGCCCAGCACATTCCAGCCATAGGAAATCGCATATTGCGCGAGGGTATTACCGATATTACCCACCCCAATAATGCCAAGGTTGATGGGTTTGAAAAAATAGTCAGGGCGCAAATTGGCAATCGCTGCCACCACATATTGTGCAACCGAGTGTTTACTACAGCCAGCGGCATAGGCAAAAATGATACCGCGCTTGGCGAGGTACTCCACATCGACATGGTCGATGCCGATGGTGGTACTACCGACAAATTTGACGCTTTTATTGTTGTCTAATAACAGCTTGTTGACAGGCGTGACGGAACGTACTAACAAAATATCAGGCTGATGCTCATCTATCACAGCCGCGTCAATCTCACGCCCTGCCATCGCAATCAATTCGATGGGTAGCCCTAAAGTGTGTTCATTAAAAAAATCGCTTAAATGAGCAATATTGCCATCAGCAATAATTTTCATATTGTATCCCTATCTTTCTTTTTGTTGTCATAATCCAACTTACAGACCGTTAGCATAACAAATTTTTATGACCTTTTGATGCGTATGCTGACTTTTTTCAAATAAAAATTGGGGAAATTTATCGCATCAATTTAACCAGTATCACCATGATAATCAACACAAGCACCCCACCGATAGCCATCACTAGGAGTTTCTTATCTTTGGCTGTATCTTTGGTGGATAATTGGGTTTGTAAGCGCAGCTTGTCATTCATAAGTTGCTGCGTCAGCTCATTGGACAGCGAGGATGGCGACGCTTTTGGTGTCTGTGATGTCTGTGATGTCTGTGATGTTTGGGCTGCCCGTGCTGTCTGGGGTGTTGACTCTGTTGAGGGCTGTAAAGTTGGCTTTACATCAGCAAGTTTTTGCCCAGTCGTTTGTTGAATAGTCACTTGTTGCAAACTGCCCTGTTGCTTAGCAGTAGCTGACATTGGATTTTCTAGCTTGTCTGACATCAATCCGATAGCTGAACTTTGTGCTCGGTTGGGTGTTCGGCTAGGTGCTCGGTTGGGTTTAAATTTTGGCCATAGCCGCTTTTGGGTTGCGGCATCGGTGCTATCCTGTGCGTATTTGTGCTGCCAGTGGATATAGGGAAGTAAATCATAATCTTGCCCAAACTGCTCATAAGCCAAGCTTAGCCAATAGTGATAATAGGCTTTATCCCATAATTGGCTAGGTAATACCATGATTTCGCCCTGCTCGGCTTTATTTTGGTAAGCATTAGTATGAATGATAATGGGCACTACGCTATTTGATAACATGCCATTGGGCAAATGACGCCGCCAAATCCAACTGGTAGTTATCCGATAGTTTGTCGCTGCGATACTGGCTGGATAAGCCAAATTGAACACCCTAGATGTGTCGTCTTGGTAATGTAATTGATAAAACGCCAAATCGGGCGTAGTGTTTGCCGGCTGATTGACTGTGCCAACTGCATCCATTAATTGCCTTGCCTTGGCTTGCAAGTCTTCTACCCTTGCTTGCCCGCTTGGATCAAACAAAATGTCGGCACAACTTACCCGATAGTTGGCAAAAGGCGTGTCTCGTTCTTCTTCTGACATAGGCTGGGTTAACGCCACATCAGATTTTATCACAACACCCCACACCACTTTGCCATAGCGATATAAATTCTCAGTCGCTTCTACTTGCCGATACAGTTCATCTTTAATCAATTTATCACTAACGTATACCTGCAAATAGCTTTGTTCGTGGTGGCTGGCTTGCAAAATATGTTTGGCCAAATCAAACCTGAGCCAATCAATGCTGGTATAGTCAAAAGCTGCCATATTCACATTGGTTTGATTATCGAGTATCGGCAATAGCGCAAAATCAAATCGTGTCACCAGCTGCGCGTTTTGTTGCTGGATACGCTGGTCTTTGGGCGGCAATACCCAACTATCAAGTTGATTGACATAGGCGTCTTGCCACAGCGTTTTGACCGCGGTATTTTGTGTTGAAGGTGTGCTTAGCAGTGCTTGGTAAAAGTGCGTGGTTAACGCGGTTATTTGTTCGGAGGTAAGCGCTGTTTGTGCGCCGTTTTGATGACTGACTAACGGATAAATTTTTAGACTGTGCCAATCATTGGCAGACTGATACGGCAATACAAGCTGCAACTGTAAGCGAGGATTTTCATACACCCATATCTCAATCACGATCCCTTCAGTACGCCCCATCGGCAAATTGGTATAGCTATCAAAACAGCCAACGATTACGGGGGCTAATTGTGGGTTTTGATGCAGCGTTTGGTAGAAGCTATCAATCAGCGCGTCTGTATCTGTGGCTGTAGCTGTGTCTAAATCCGTATCACTAGGAGATAACAGCGCAATATTGGATGGATTAAATGCGGTTAATTCACCCCCTGTATTGTCGCTGGTATGGGCTTGATACACAGAAGGTAAAATCGGCTCACCTTGTGATAGCCTTGATAGCACAGACGCCACTAACGCACCCGCCGCCTGCATGGCTGACGTCCAAGGCGCTGGCAAGTCAGCGGTAGCGCTCACAGCGTCTTGATAAGGATAAACTGCTATGTGACCTGCATTTTGCCGTTGTAAAATATCCGCAAACTCAGCAGCGGTAGTCGGAAAACTGCTAGCAAGTCCAAATAACCGATTGGTCACTACCAGCATCGGCGTGCGATAGTAGTCCTCAAACAGCAGCACAAAACTATGCTCAAGGCATTCAGCAAACGCCTCGCCCAAGCTATCATACATCTGCGCAAAAGATACCCAGCGCACGGGCGCATTGGCCAAGCGACTGCTGGTCACGCCAATATAAAACCCCAGCAAATAGCAAAATGCTTGACGTGAGGTGTCTTGCAAAAAGTCCAGATAATCTGCTTGCGTAAACCCAAACGCCTGCTGAATAGCCGATAACGCCTCATCAATTTGCACCAAACTATCACGACTATTATCAAAATTCACCGCTGCCAGATAGGTAGAAAATGCGATAGCGGCATCCTGTAGTTTGCCTGTTTTCACTTTTGCCAAATAGCCCTGACACACCGCCTCAGGCGATTGCAATAAGTTGACTTGCGATTGCTGATAGAGGGTCTGCGTCATCTGGGCAATAAACTGTGGCAACACATCCTTACCCTGCAGCAAATCTGGTAATAACTTAAGCGGTTGGCAATATACCTTATGCCCGATACGCGCGGTGAGTGACGCGTAAAAATCGGCAGGTAACTGTGACTGGGTGGGGTACTTATTTTGCCGTGCCAGTTGCGCTGACATCCTGTCATAGTCATACCAAGCAATCGGTTGCCCGGTGGTTTTGGCTAAATAGTCTGCAATATAAGCGGCGAGCGCTACTATAAGTGCTTGCCCGCTTTGGTTTGCCAATAATTGTGGCAATTGAATGTGGCGTTTTGCCATTGCTGCAAAAAACTGACTCAGCCGCTGTAGGCTGTTGGCTGAATAATCAAAGTCAATCTTTTGCAAGTTTTCCCAAAACAGTATCTTAAACGGCGGTGTCTGTTTAGTCTGCAAATAATATAATAAGGTGTTGACTTGTTGGGCGGTGGTCGGCTTCATCGGGGATTTTTGGCAACAATTTTTTATCATTTTGGGGTAAATTGTTGGCTTTGGCAAGTGCTAGCCGTGGGTGCTGCCGCAATAAAAAAACCCAGCCCATTTTGGGTGAATGGGCTTTTGTCATCTACTGACTTTTAGATTCTGACTTATAAACTTTTTTGACGCTTATTTTAAAAAATCAGGGTCTTTATAAGCCGGGTTTGGATAATCATAAAAACCCTTCCCCACTTCAAACCCTGTGCGACCTTTATCAATCAGTTCGGTTTGCAGTTTTTGGATAAATCGCTCGGCAGTTTTTGAGCCTGTTTTGGCTTTTTGCTGGCTGATATTAACAATGGTATTAACCCCTACGATATCCATCATGGCAAACGGTCCCATCGGTGCACCTGTGCCAATCATCCAAGTTTTGTCAACGGTCTGGGGATCGGCAATGTCATTGGCATACAAGTGCATACCGGCATTTAAGAAAGGCACCAATAGGGTATTTAAGATATAGCCAGGCTGTTCTTTATTGAGTGGTAACACCACCATGCCGATGGCTTTGGCATAAGCAACAATGCTGTCAAATACTGCCGGGTCAGTATGCGCTGAGCCCATGACTTCTGCGGTGTTGTTCACCCAGATACGGTTGGCAAAGTGTAACGCCAAAAATTTATCAGGACGACCTGTGGCTTCGACCATTTGGCTAGGAATCAACGTTGAGCTGTTACTGGCAAAAATCGTGTCACTTGGGGCTACACTTGCCAGGGCCTTATAAAATTCATTTTTGATATCAAGGATTTCTGGTAAGGCTTCGATGACCAAATCAGCCTGTGCCACCGCTTCGCCTAAGTCAGTCACATAGCGAATCGCATCGGTGATTACTTGGGCTTGTGCTGGGCTTTTGTCATAGAATTTGGCATAGATGGGCATGAGTTTTACGATGCGCTCTTTGACCTTTTCGGGTTCTTTATCAAAGATTGTGACGTTAAAGCCAAAAAAGGCATTTTGCATGGCGATTTGAGAACCCAGTACGCCGCCGCCGGCTACCGTCACCTGCTTGATGGATGAAGTATTTGCTGTTGTCATGATTTATTCCTTTAAATCGCTATGATAGTTTGCAAGTTATTGTAGCGGATTTTGGCTGGTATGCCTACCTCACCAATATAGACTGACAAGGCAACACCATATTGCCCGCCAAAAAAAGTTACTCGCCAAAAAAAATTAGCCGCCAAAAAAAAAGCCAAACTATGACGTTTGGCTTTTTTTGAAAAATAATTAAAAAATTATTGCAACATGAGGTATTCAAACGCACTGAGTGCCGCTTTACTACCTTCGCCCATCGCAATATTAATTTGCTTAAATGGCACGGTAGTGACATCACCACAGGCAAAAATTCCGGGTTTGTTGGTTTGGCATTTCTCATTGATTTCAATTTCACCAAATTTGGTCACCTGTACCAAATCTTTGACCACTTCCGAGTTTGGCACCAGTCCGATTTGCACAAAGATAGCAGATAATGGCAATTCTTTGTTTTCACCGGTGGTACGGTCTTGGTAAATTAGCGAACTGACTTTACCATCAGTTGCTTTAACCTCTTGGCTCGCTACACTTGTCATGATATCGATATTATCGCGCTCTTTGGCTTTATTAATCAATACTTGGTCTGCTTTGAGCGTGTCAGCAAATTCTAACACGGTCACGTGTTTGACAATGCCTGCTAGGTCAATTGCCGCTTCAATCCCTGAGTTACCGCCGCCCACAACAGCCACGTCCTTACCTTTAAAGAACGGACCATCACAGTGCGGACAATACGCGACGCCACTACCGATATTTTCGTCTTCACCTTTGATATTAAGCTTACGCCATTTTGCCCCCGTCGCTACGATAATCGCACGAGTGCTAAAACTTTCACCGGTATTGAGCGTAATTTGGTAGGTTAGCTTATCCTCGCCTTGCTCATTCATTTGTGCAGAATTTTCGGTGATGGATGTCACGCTTACCATTTCTTTGACCGTGATACTATAAGCGGTGATATGTTTGACAAAATTGGCAGATAATTCATTACCATTGGTCAATGGGATTGAAATCAAGTTTTCGATATCTTGGGTATCTTTCACTTGCCCACCGATACGATCAGCCACCATGGCCACTTTTAAGCCTTTACGTGCCACATAAATGGCTGCCGCCACGCCCGCAGGTCCGCCACCGATGATGGTCACATCTTGCTGCTCAAGCTGTTCGGCTGCTGCTGCAACACTCATCAAATCTGGATATTGCTGTTGCAGTTTCTCGATGAGTTTGGCAGTGTCAATTTTACCATTGGCAAAAGGTTTACCATTTAAATATACCGCAGGTACGCCTTGGATATTGCGCTCGTTAATCATGTCTTGGAACACACCACCATCAATCATTTCATTGCTGATGTTGTCATTGAGTAACGCAAATTGGTTTAGCGCTTGCACCACGTCAGGACAGTTGTGGCAAGACAACGAGACGAAAGTTTCAAATTTTAGCGGTTGTTTAATCGCCTTAATGATATTTTGAATACCTGGGTCAAGTTTGAGCTCACTGCCACCTGATTGTAAAATAGCCAAAATCAATGAGGTAAACTCGTGACCACCTGGAATACCACTAAAAATGATACCCGTATCTTTGTCTTGGCTACGGATTTTAAAACTCATCGGTGATAGATTGGCATCGAATTGTTGACTCAAACTAATCTTATCAGTAGTGCCTGCAATTTGGGTCAAAAAATCCACCAGTTCAGCGCGCTGTTCATGTTCACCCTCACCCAACACAAACTCAATCGGGCGAGTCATACGTTCGCTATAACTTTTTACTGCATCTAATAAACCTTGATCTAACATAGTATTTTCCTTCTAGTCATTGGGTAAGTCATTGTGTTAACCTTATTATTGTGATTTTTGTGGGCTTTGACAATCTAAGAAAGTTGATAGCTATGTTTTAAAAAACAAAACGTTTATTATTTTATATAACAAAATATTAATAGATAAATTACTTAAGTGCATTGATAATGTGGCTTTTCCCCCTCACCAATTGTTACCGATTAGCGTATAGTCAACCCTACAATTTTTCGTTACAATGCTAATAAGACAAATGCAATATACCAACTCAATCAAATTTGTCTTATGTATTGACCCCCTTGCATTATTTTTCACATCCAACCAAAAAAGGAAAGGACTATGTTTCCAGAACATCGCGAACTTATTAGCAAACTAAAAACTTCTGATAAACACTTTGAAAAATTATTTGATAAACACAACGAATTAGATGCTCAAATCATTAACCTAGAAAAAGATCCTGTTGCAGCAGGCAGCCGTGACGACGAAATTGAAGTATTAAAAAAACAAAAACTGCAATTAAAAGATGAAATCTACAAAATCTTAGAAGACAATAAAAATAAATAAGTTCTAAGCTAAGTTCGATTTTATTGACTAAGCCCTGTTCGTTGTGACAGGGCTTTTGCTATTGATAGCGAGTGTAAGGCTTAAATCAACCAATTAACCCTACTATGAAAAAAATTGGACTGTAAAAAAATTGGTTTAAGCGTGGCTGACGGCACTATTTTTTTGTAGATATATTAACCAAGAAGCATAATAGCATCGTCACCATAATCACCGGCAAGGTATTCCCGATATCGAGTGGATGGGCAAGCCAATAACGATACAAGCAAAAACCAATCGCCCAGACAATCAAATTTTTGACATTAAAACGCTGTTTGATACCACTATTTTTTAAAATAAAAAAGTCCACAATTTGAATGGCTGCCATTGGCGCAAACACCGAGCCTAAAAAGTATAAAAATTCAGTGATATCATCCATGGGAAACAGCATCGCTGCGATGGCACAGATGAGGGTAATGCCAATTGCCAAGCCTTTTTCTGGAAGTTTTTGCCACAGCGAGACACCCGACACGCCTGCCGAGTACGCATCCAAAAACGTGGTTGTCACCGTCGCAAGTACAATCAACAATAACCCAGTCACGCCCAATCCAAGCTGTAACAGCATTTGGGCAAAATCCGACGTTTGGGTATACAACGCCATGCCCAGTCCAATCGCATACATCCACGCACTCATCACCCCATAGCTCACGGTGCTCACGAGCGTCGCTTGCAAAGGTTTTTGCGCATGGCGAGTATAATCACTCACCAGTGGCAACCATGATAATGGCATAATGACCGCGAGCTCCACCGCTGCCCCAAAGCTCATCGCTGCTGCCACGTCTTTTGTCGCTGCCACATCCCCAGCGCCTAACTTAAATAATTTAAACGACAAAATAAGCGTTAACATAAATAACCCAGCTACCGCCAACGCATTGATTTTGCCAAAGAAGCGATTGCCCATCCACAGCCACAACACAATCAGCGCACCAATCACGCCACACCAGGCCGCTTGTCCGATAGCCCAAATCCCATTGACCGCCAATGCCCCATCATAAATCATGATGGCTGTCCAGCCGACCAACTGCACAACATTTAGCAAAGCAAAAAGCATCCCACCTTGAAAACCAAAACTACCCTTCACCGTTTCCATGGCACTTTTGCGTTGGGTTGCCCCAATATAGCCGACTAGAAAAAATAGCACCCCGCCTATCATATGCCCAATGACGATGGCTAACAAACCACGCTCCCACCCCAACGGAGCAAGGTAGGTGCCCGTCAAAATCTCAGCGATTGACACGGCTGCCCCTGCCCACAGCAAGGCGTAATGGCTACTTGTCGTCTGACTGCCAGTTTGGTGGGTGGTTTGTGCGCTATCCATGGTTATTCTCTCAAACTTCAAAGAAGCTGATTTTATCATTGTTAACAACAGTAGTTGAATAAAAAAAACCCCAAATCTTTCAATTTGAGGTTTTTAATTTTATCTAATTGTCAGTCAATGAAACATTGGACCATCAATATTAGATTTTACCTACTAAATCTAGGCTTGGTTTTAAGGTTTCTTTACCTTTTTCCCATGCCGCTGGACATACTTCACCGTCGTTGTCACGCACGTATTGAGCCGCTTGGATTTTACGGATTAAGTCTTTGGCAGAACGACCGATACCTAAGTCATGAATTTCTGCCACTTTGATTTTACCGTCTGGGTCTACCAAGAAAGTACCACGAAGGGCAGCGTTGTCTTCTTCAATCATCACGTTAAAGCCGCGGGTGATTTTACCAGTACCGTCGCCAAGCATTGGGTATTTTACTTTAGCGATTGCAGGTGACGCATCTGCCCATGCTTTGTGTACAAAATGGGTGTCTGTCGATACCGCATACACTTCCGCGCCTAATGCTTTGATTTCTTCGTAATGGTCTGCCATGTCTTCAAGTTCAGTTGGGCAAACAAAAGTAAAGTCATGTGGGTAGAAGAAAAACACTGCCCATTTGCCTTTAACGTCATCTGATGATATTTCTTTGAATTCACCATTCACATATGCTTGAGTTTTGAATTCTGGAATGGTTTGGTTAATAATTGCAGCCATGGATTTTTCCTTATATAAGCTATTGTTGTGGTTAAAAATTTAGCAACATCACCATTTGACAAAGCCAAATCAGTGAGTGCTATATTGATAACACAAATTTGATGTCATTGGCAACCTAGCTTTTTAGGCTTCTAGCTTTTTAGGCTATAGTCGGTTGTTATTTTTTACACACCAAACGTTGTTATCGATGGGTCTATCTTAGTACAATTTAAGATTCAGTCTAGTTTAAAGTTTTTAATTTATTGATTAATTTTTTAAATTAACCTTGCTAGTTATGTCTTATAGTTTCAATCTTTAGGCTATCTTGTAATTATTTTGAAAGGCTCGATAATGAGTTTACTGTCAAGACCAAATTAATGATAGATTAAAAAAGATTCCCCTCGTAAAAGCACACAAAAATGGTAAACTAAATTTGAAATGATTCGGTTAATTGAAGCTTTTAGCATGCATCTTTTGCGTGTTGTTTGCTAGGGTAGCCGTCAGTTTTTTTACCTTTTCATCTTTTTATTTATCTTTAACTAAAACGCGTTAGCGAAGATTTTACGCTATTTTAAAGGTTAAAATTCAAACCATGATTACATTACGACAATTAGAATTTGCATTGGCAGTTGCCAAATACAAGCATTTTAAACGGGCAGCAGAAGAGTGTAATATCTCACAATCTGCTTTAAGCTTGGGGATTGCAGAGCTGGAAAAGCAGCTTGACACCCAAATTTTTGAGCGTAACAACAAACAAGTGCTAATCACCCCGATTGGGGAAGAAATTCTTGAGCGAGCTACGCGGATATTTGCCGAAGTCAATGATTTGGTGACCCGCGCCCAGACGCACCAAACCCCACTCGCCTACCCGATGACGATTGGTATCATCCCAACCATTGCGCCGTTTTTGCTGCCCAAGGTATTGCCGCTACTGCGCCAACAATTCCCACAGTTTCAGCTCAATGTGGTAGAAGAACAAACTGAGCGATTGCTTGAAAAAGTCCGTTATGGCGCGATTGATACCGCCATTATTGCGCTGCCTTACAATACTGACGGCTTGTTATCATTTGAGTTTTGGTCAGAGACGTTTTTGGCGGTATTTGCTAAAGAAAGTAAACATGCCAACTTACCTAGCATCAATGCCGATGAGTTAGCCAACAGTAACTTGATGCTGCTAGGCGAAGGACATTGTTTGACCGATCATGCGCTATCGGTATGTCATTTGGATAAAAGCCGCGTCAAACACGCCTTTAGTGAAGCAAGCCTGCATACGTTAATTCAAATGGCTATCAGCGGTATGGGCACCACGCTAGTGCCGCAAATGGCAGCTGGGCAAGTGCGCCAGCAAACTGCCAATGTGTCGTTAGTGCCGCTCAATGAAGCCGGTCCGCATCGCCGCTTGGCGTTTGTCACCCGTCTCAACTATGCGCGGGTCGATGATGTTAATCTATTGGGTCGCTTGTTTGCCCAAGGATTACACGATAGCGAATTGGCGTCTGCCTCGCTAGCCACCGCAGATTCTGAGTCCATGACTTCAGCGAAGCCCGCCACAGAGGCATAATTTTTTATGCTCACTTTATTACATACATCAGATTGGCATTTGGGTCGTAGGCTTTATGGTAAGCCACGCTACGATGAATTTAAGCAGTTTTTAGACTGGCAGTTACAGACGCTGCGTGAGCAAAAAGTCGATGTGCTACTGATTGCAGGGGATATTTTTGATACCACCGCACCCAGCAACCAAGCGCAAAATTTATATTATGATTTTTTAAGTCAAGTCTGCCATACCGATTGCCGCCATGTGATTATCGTAGCAGGCAACCATGATTCAGCCAGTTTTTTGGAGGCACCCAAACAGCTACTCAAAGCCTTTAACATCCATATCATCGGTAGTATGACAGACACGCCGACTGATGAAGTGATTACGTTATCAGATAAAGCAGGGCAACCTGAGCTCATTGTCATGGCAGTTCCCTACTTGCGTGACCGTGATGTGCGAACCGTCGGGCATGGCGAACGCCTTGATGATAAAGAACGCAAACTTGCCCAAGGCATCAAAGCCCATTATGCACAGATTGCCGATATTGCGATTGCGCAACAAGCGCAGCTGCAATCCACATATAAGCGTAGCATTCCGATTGTGGCAACAGGACATTTATTTACTGTGGGCGGGCAAACGATGGAAGGCGATGGGGTGCGTGATTTGTATGTCGGCTCACTGGGTAGTATCGGTGCTGAGATTTTTCACCCGCACATTGACTATGTAGCGCTTGGGCATTTGCATATTCCGCAAGCGGTTGGCGGACAACCACACATCCGTTATGCTGGCTCACCGATTGCCATGGGCTTTGGTGAAAGTCGCCAGCAAAAACAAGTGCATTTGCTACGATTTGATGCCAACCCTGACCTACTATCTCAGCCATTACAGACTTTAACCATTCAAAAAAAACCGCTTGTCTCTGCGCCAACCCCTGTCAAAAAACGCAAAAGGGTGAGCCATACGTCGATGGATTTATTTGCGGATGAAGAGTTGACTGAATCATCCATGCTTGAAGCGCTAAATACAGAGGCTGATATTAACGCAGAGGTTGATGCACAAGCGAGCCATAAAGCAGGATATGATACACCCAGTTATTATCTAAGTGGGCAACTTAGTGGACAGCCTTACAATATAGCCAAGCTTAGCGATACTACCCTCCTGCAATCACTGCCTGTTCCTGTGTTCCAACCCATACAAACGCTCAAGGGCGATTGGCAAACCATCAAAACTAGCTTACACAGCCTAAAAAACGCCCAACAATCGGTTTGGCTGGAAGTGGTGTATGACGGGGAAGAAGTCGTGGGTGATTTATCAGAAAAAATTGCAGAACTGGTTAAAGACTCTAGGCTTGAAGTACTACGCATCAAAAATCAGCAAAAACGCGATCAGGTGATGCAAAGCCAGCGCGTGGATGAATCACTTGAAGAATTAAACCCAACACAAGTATTTGAACGCTGCCTCATTGCCCATCAAGTGCTAGAAGAGCAAAAACCCATGCTATGGTCGAGATATACTGAAGTGCTTGAAAGCTTGCAAGGGGGGCAGCAATGAGAATCTTAAAGCTACGCTTTCAAAACCTTAATTCATTGCAAGGCGAATGGGAAATTGACTTTCGCCATGCCGCGTATGCCGATGAAGGTATTTTTGCCATCACAGGCTCGACAGGGGCGGGTAAAAGCACCATTTTAGATGCCATTTGTCTTGCCTTATACGGTGCAACGCCACGCTTGGGCGAGATTACCCAAAGCAAAAATGACCTCATGTCACGCCATACCGGTGAATGTTTGAGTGAAGTGATTTTTGCCACCAAAAGTGGCAGTTATCGCTGTACCTGGCTACAAAAGCGCGCCAGAAAAAACCCCGAAGGCAACTTGCAATCGCCGATGCACGAAATCGCCCCTTTTACCGATGACGCTGCAGATTTACCACCGCTTGAAACCCAAACCAGAAAAACTAGAAAACTGGTCGCTGAATTCACCGGCATGGATTTTGACCGTTTTACCCGTGCCATGCTACTGGCGCAAGGCAGTTTTGCCGCTTTTTTGCAAGCCAATAGCGATGAGCGCTCCAATCTGCTCGAAGAAATCACCGGCACTGAAATCTATGGCGATATCTCAAAAAAAGTACACGAGTTTAAAACCCAATCAGATGCTGAACTTAAGACGCTTACCGATCGCTTATCAGGCATGACGGTGTTATCTGATGAAGAAGTACAAAGCCTAACCTCACAAAAAAATGCTCTGGTTGACATCGTCAATGAAACCAAAACCGCCATGACTAAAATCGAGTCTGATAAGCTATGGCGACAAAACCTTGACGCATACACGCACCAAATCCATAAGCTTGAGCATGAAGCACGCGACCTTGCCGAGCAAGAAAGCCAATTCGCCCCACAAAAAACCCGACTACAGCGCGCACTAAAAGCCCTTGAAGTGTCGGGTGATATTAAAAAACTTGATTATCAGCGCGATTTATTGACTGCACAGCTGAGTGATTTTGCCAGTTACCAACACCAACTACCCACCGCCGAACGCAATTACCAGCTTGCTCAAAAAAACCAAGATGAGCGTCAAGCACAAGCCCAGCAAACCGAAAACGACTGGCAACAGGCCCAAATGTTATTAAACCAAGTGCGCAAGCTTGACACTACCCTTGGGCAAAAAAATCAGTACGCTCAAGAGATTGCGCAGCAGTTGTCACAGCTTAGTGAGCAATTGGCGCATAATGCCCAAAGCATTGATAGTCAGCAGCAGCAGCTTGTTAGCCAGCAAACACAGCGTGAGCAGTTCATCCAAGCGCAGCAGCAAATCCCCCAGGCAACAACCTTGCCTCAAACATTGGCCTCCCTTACCCAACTACAGGAATCTAGCCAAGCACTCAGTGAACAAGCGCAGGCTTTAGTCAACGAACAGCAGCAGTTACAAGGTGATTTTCAGCACAATGAGCAGCAAGCCAGCGCTCTGCAATCACAGCTCACGCAGTTGCAATCACAAATTTCTGAGCATCGACAAAACTTAGAGAGCCAAACCAGTCACTTACATCATCTGACACAAGGGCAGTCGGCAGCAGCATTGCGACAGCAGGTTGAAATTTATTGGCAAACCGACCAGCAGCTTGCCGCCATGCAAAGCGATGTGCAGACTTGGCAAACCAACCTACAACACTATCAACAATTTGCGCAGCAATTAGCCGATGGTCAAACTCAATTGGCTCAGATTGCTAGCCAACGACTAACTAGCGAGCAGCAGCAACAAGCCGCCGAGCAGACTGTCGAATTGTTAAACCGCAACTTGATTTTATTGGCAAAAATTCAAAATTTAACCGAGGAGCGCGATAGATTACGCCATGGCGAACCTTGCCCGCTGTGTGGCTCAACCGCACATCCTTTCGCCACCCATCAGCCCTACACGCCCGATGATACAGAGCAACAATTAGCGATTGCCAAACAACGGCTTGATGACATCAATTGCCGATTACAGCAGTTATTGCTTGAAGAGCATGCACTCACAAATAACCAGCAACAGCGCAATGAACATTTGCAGCATTTACAGTCACACAATCAACGTTTATTAAATCAATTACAGCTTGCCAGCCAACACCTTATACATGCTCAGCCTGTACAACAGGCAATTGAAGCATTAGCGTCCGTTATAACCCCTAACGCTGATAATGATATAGCCCACCAAGCCCTTCAAACATTGGCGACGATAATCCAGACTCAACAAACCAACAATCAGCAGGCTTTGGCAGCACTGCAAGATTCACTGATGCAAATCGAAGCCGTACAATCCGAGCAGCAGCAAACCCAGCAGCAATTAGCAAAACTGAGCGAGCAATACCATGAGGTTTTGCAGCAACAAACCGTGCTACAAAATCAGCAGCAACATCGCCAAGACAGAATCCGCGATATTGATGCCCAGCAATTGGTTATCGCCGATAAACAACATCAAATAATGCAGCGCATCGACAAGTTGCTGATGCCGTTTGCAACGCGCGACCGCACTTTTAGTTTTGCTACCACACAGGATGTGAATGCCCAATTAAATCAGCATATCGATACCCTTGCGCAACTTTTACAGCGCTATCAGGGATTAGAAACTAAGCTTAGCCATATCAATGAAACCATCACAGGGATTGAGCAAGCGCTCACCCGATTGGTGGCAGATCAGCAACATCTAACCCAAAATCAACACCAAGTCCGTCAGCGACAGCAAGCGCTGTCGCAAGAAATTAGTGACCTACAGGTGCAGCGATACGCCTTGTTTGGCGAACAAGCGGTAGACATCGTCTCTCACGCGTTAATCCAAGCAAAAAATCAGGCTTTGCAGGATTATCAAACCAGCCAAACAGCCTTTCATGAGCAGCTAAGTCAGCTGCAGATTTTGCAACAACAAATCGCATCTTTGACCACTAGCACCACCCAACTAAAAACCGCCCAGCAAAGCCTACAAGCCGACATCCAGCAGCGTTTTGCGACATTGGGTTTTGTGGATGACGCCGATTATCGCACTGCGGTGTTGGTTGATACCGAGCGGGAACGCTTACAACAGCTTGCTAATCAACTCCATGATAGCCAACAGCGCAATCATAACCTACTGTCTGAAGCCAAACGCATACAGCAGCAGTTACTTGATAACCCCCAGACTGCGCTGTCACTTGAGCAATTGCTTGATGCGCTTGGGCAATTGCAACAGCAATTTAGCGAGCAGCAAAAACAATTGGGCGCCGTTGAACAGCAGCTAGTAGCCAATGAAGCCCTTAAACAAAACCAACAGCAACTATTAGATGCCATCAACCAACAACGCAACCATACCGAAGAATGGAAAGTATTGCATCAGTTGATTGGTTCAAGCGATGGCAAAAAATTCCGTAACTTTGCCCAAGGCTTGACCTTTAATATCATGGTTGCCCATGCCAATGAGCAGCTCAAAAAAATGAGCGACCGCTATTTGCTGATAGCTGATAGCGAGCAGCCCTTGATGCTTAATGTGATGGACAATTACCAAGGCGGGCAAATCCGCACTAGTAAAAATCTATCAGGCGGTGAAAGTTTTATTATCAGCTTGTCGCTTGCATTGGGACTGTCAAATATGGCCAGTCACCGCATGCAAGTAGATTCGCTGTTTTTGGATGAAGGTTTTGGTACGCTCGATGAAGAAGCACTCGATGTAGCGCTCGACACCCTAACCAACCTACAGCAATCGGGCAAGCTCATTGGCGTGATTTCCCATATTCAGGCGCTGAAAGATAGAATCAGCAGTCAAATCCAAGTAGTGCCGCAAACAGGGGGCATCAGTAAAATTATCGGTGCCGGTATTACCAAGATTAGTTGACGCAGTCTAGTCTTGGTTAAGCCAAGTAAAGCCAAATCAAGTTAAGATAAGTTAAGATAAGTTAAGATAAGTTAAGATAAGCTAAGCTAATAAGCTAAGCGGTGCGGCAAACCCATCGTAACAATCGATTTATAAACCGATTCATCTTGCTGTCATGTCATTGGGTAATACTACTTCAATGTTTACCGCTCGCTTAATCAAAACCTGAGTGCTCAGTGTTATTTACGTCAACTCATAAGGGCAACACGATGTTAACCAAACTTTCGCAGCTTTTAGCACAAGGGCGTTTTGTCTCCCCTGTCCCTGCCGTAGTGGTGCACCCTACTACCGATATCATCTTGCAATCTTGTATCCAAGCACATCAGCACCACATCATCACCCCGATTTTGGTCGGTCCAAAATACAAAATCGAAAAAGCCGCTACTGACGCCAATTTAGATATTTCAGGCTTTACGTTAGTGGATGCTGAGCATAGCCATGACGCGGTTGAAATCGCCGCAAAAATGGTTCGTGAACAGCAAGCCGACTTTATCATCAAAGGTTCGGTGCATACCGATGAGTTAATGGGTGTCTTGGTCGATAAAACCCAAAATCTACGCACCGAGCGTCGTATGAGCCACGTGTGGTTAATGGAAAGTCCCACGTATCACAAACTTTTGACCTTGACCGATTGTGCACTCAACGTGGTGCCAGATTTGCTGACCAAAAAAGACATTTTGCAAAATGCGATTGATTTTGCGCACGCGCTGGACATTGAGCAGCCTAAAGTAGCCATCTTGGCAGCGGTTGAAGAAGTTAAACCGCAAATGCAATCGACCATTGATGCCGCGGCGTTATGCAAAATGGCAGACCGTGGTCAAATCACCGGTGCATTGCTTGATGGGCCACTAGCGTTTGACAATGCGATTAGCCAACAGTCTGCGGATATCAAACATATCCACTCCCCTGTCACCGGCGATGTCGATATTTTACTGGTACCTGACTTAGAAGCGGGCAATATGCTAGGTAAACAGTTAATTTATTTGGGCGAAGCCAAAGCCGCTGGTATTGTCATGGGTTCAAAAGTGCCGATTGTGTTGACCAGCCGTTCGGATGACGAACTCGACCGCCTGTATTCTATTGCCCTTGGTGCCTACGTTGCGCAAAAGCGTAAACAAGCTTGATGTGAATTAAGGTGACTAGCATGAACGATTCTGTCATGAGGCATACTGACTCGACTCACCCGATTGTGGTAACCTTTAACGTGGGTTCAGCGACTATCAAAATGGCGGCGTATGACACCGCTAAGGCAGTCGATTCATCCCCGCTCGCGTGGTCACCCTTGTTTGATGTCAATATCAATCTAAAAACCAAAAACAAAGTCTGGCACGCCATGCCACAATCTTTGTCTGACTGGGAACCCCAAGATAGCCTTACAGACACCGCGGTAAGCTTGTTTACTCGTGTTAGACAGGCCTTTCCCGCGCGTGACATTGTCTGTATCCACCGAGTGGTTCATGGTGGCAAACGCTATCATGTTCCTGTGGTGATCAACGAGACAGTGATGGCGCATTTGGTGGAGTTATCACCGATTTGTCCGCTACATCAGCCTCCTGCCCTATCTGTGGTCAACGCGCTGCAAGCCATGGATAAAAACCTGGTGCACATCGCTGCCTTTGATACCGCCTTTCACTACCATCGCCCAGAGATTTGGTCTAGCTATGCGCTGCCAAAAACGCTGCGCGATCAAGGCGTGCGCTGTTATGGCTTTCATGGTTTATCGTATCAGGCGATTATGCGTAAACTTGAAACTTATCTCCCAAAGATTGCCAAAAAACGCTTAATCATCGCGCATTTGGGTAGTGGCTGTAGTATCACCGCGGTCGACAATGGCGAGTCGAAAGACAGTACCTTTGGCTTTAGTGGATTAGATGGCGTACCAATGGGTACCCGTCCGGGTCATTTGGATTCTGGGGTGATTTTATATATGGTCGAGCAAGGTTGGACGCTCGAGCAAATGAACCAATGCCTATATAAAGAGTCGGGTTTGCTTGGTTTATCTGAAATTAGCAATGACGTGCGTGATTTGCTCGCTAGCGATGACCCACGCGCCAAATTTGCATTGGCGTATTTTGCCACGCATGCCGCCAAAGAAATCGCAAGCCTGATGGTTAGTATGAAAGGCTGTGATGCGCTTATCTTTACCGCAGGTATAGGTGAACAGTCGGCAATTATCCGTCAGATGATTGTCGAACAACTCGATTTTTTAGGTTTTAGTCTGGATGCGGATAAAAATATCGATGGCCGTATTGATGTGCCGATTTTACGAATCAACTCAGATGATGACAAACAAATTTATGTCATATTGACCGATGAGCAACTTGAATTGGCCTTATCACTTGAGCATGCAATCACGATCGAAACTGATGCGTAAAAGCTACTAACTCTTTACTTATGTCCACAATAGCGCATCAGATATAACCGATTTTTATCTATTCCCTACTTTCATTGTAGGTTTGATTATGTTATTACAAATATTAACATAAATTATGATTGTTTTTTACTTTTAAGCGAGTAATAAGGTTTAATTTAGCATTTTTTCATGATATTGTAATATCAAGCAAACATACTATGCTTAAAGCTTATCACATTCATTTTAGTGATATTTTTGATTAAAAGATGGATTGTAATTTGGTGGTGTTTAAACCTTTCTTGTTTTTTCTGATAGCCTAATGAGGTCAATTATGAACAACGATTTTATGGATAAAATGAAAGATAGTTCACGTCAACTGTATGCACCATGGTCACGCTTCAACCAAGCGATGTTACGAAATGCAGAAAAAATGACAGACTTTTCTTTAGAAACAATGCGTCATTACTCAGAAATGGGTCTTGAGCAACTTCGCAATGTTTCTTCTGTTGACTCTCCAGAAGCGGCTTCAAGCTTCAACCAAAAACAAACTGAGCTGCTCAACCAATTGGGTCAAAAAATGTTGTCAGATGCACAGCGTTTGACTGAGCTTGGCAACGAAATCCGTAATGAAGTCATGTCAGCGATGAATGAAATCTACAGCCAAAATGCATCAAGCATGCAAGATGCCATGCAAAGCGCCGCTAGCAACGCATCAAAAACGGCAGAAGACTTTAACCGCAAAGTAAACGAAAACATGCACAAAGCGGCAAACCAAATGTCAGAAGCGGTTAAACAAACCACCCAAAACATGAACAAAGCTGCGACTAACGTGACTGCTGCGGCAACCCGCACCGCTAATGATGCAGCACAAACACAAAATAGCGAAGCGGTAAAACCTGCAGCAAAAACAACCCCTGCAGCAAAATAATCAGTTTGATGCATCGTAGTCATTCTTAAGACTGTATCATTTATAAACAGCTATTTATGTTTTACCTGATAGATGAATGGCGGCTTATGAATTTATAAAAGTGGTGGATTAGACAGATGCCTAATCCACCATATTTTTAAGTAAGCGTGTATATTCACAACGAATTCTTATCAAGCACATTATAATAACGGGATTTATCATGGCAGACAATAAAGACACCCAATATCAAGGAGCGAATGCCCATTCCTCAAGCGACAATGCTTCAAATAGCGCTTCAAATAGCAATACTTCCAATACCCAAGGCGCAGAGAATACCAATACCACCAATGCTTTTGGCTACACGCCATTTGCCAATTTTCCGTTTGGCAATAATGCATTTGGTTTTGGTAGCAATCCTTTTAACAACTTTGCAACCAACGCCTTTGATCTGCCGCAAAATCCGCTGGATTTTTTGAGTAAAACCAATCCGTTTGTTCACATGGCCTCTAGTATTCCGCCTTACAATCCTGCGGTTGGTGAATTCTATAGCGAATTTTTTGGTAATATGACCAAACTGAGCCAACAAATTGCACAGCAGTCGATGCGTGCCAACCAAGCGCCGCAGTACACCAATACCTCCATCATGATGGACTTAATGGATGGCTGGCGTAAAATGGGTCAAATGGTGACCAATCACCCAGGCACGATGGTTGAAGACCAATTGCAGTTGTTCAAAGACCAAATGCACTTGTGGCAAAACACGCTACAGCAATTTGCCGGTAAAAAAATCGACCCAGTGGCAAGCCCTGAAAAAGGCGATAAACGGTTTAATGATGAAGAATGGGAAGACAATCCTATTTTTAACTTCCTCAAACAGTATTATTTATTAACCACCCAAGCGATGATGGATGCGATTGATGGCGTTGAAGGCATTGATGAAAAAACCCGTCAACGTTTGGCTTTTTTTACCCGCCAATGGATCAATGCAGTAGCCCCAACCAACTTCTTAATGACCAACCCAGAAGTACTACGTTTGACCATCGAAAGTCGGGGTCAAAATTTGGTTCAAGGTATGAAGCAGTTGGCTGAGGACATGGGTAACAGCGCTGATACACTCAATATCCGTATGACTGACCAGAGTGCGTTCCGAGTGGGTGATAATATCGCCACTTCAAAAGGAAAAGTGGTATTTGAAAACCACATGATGCAGCTTATCCAGTATGACCCTTTAACCGAAAAAGTAAAACAACGTCCGTTGCTTATGGTGCCACCTTGGATCAACAAATTCTACATCATGGACTTACGTGAGAACAACTCGTTTGTACATTGGGCTGTCAACGAAGGTCATACGGTTTATGTGATCTCTTGGGCGAACCCGACGCCTGAGTACAAAAATGTTGGCATGAGCACTTACATGAAAGACGGTGTGCTTGCAGCGATGGATCAAATTGAAGCCATCACAGGTGAAAAAACCATCAATATTACAGGTTATTGTATTGGGGGTATGTTGACCGCATTGACACTAGGCTATCTTGCCGCGACCAAGCAAGAAAGCCGCATTGCCAGTGCGACACTTTGGGCGACTATTATTGACTTCTCAGATCCAGGTGATATCGGTGTCTTTATCGATGACAAAATCGTTGCGGCGATTGACAAGCAAAACGCTGACAAAGGCGTGTTTGATGGTCGCATGATGGGCGTGTCATTTAGCCTACTCCGTGAGAACAGCCTATACTGGAACTACTACGTACAAAACTACCTAAAAGGTGAGCGTCCTGTACCTTTTGACTTGTTATACTGGAACTCAGACTGTACCAACGTGACCGCTGCGCTGCACCATTTTCTACTGCGTGAGTTCTATATCAACAACTTGCTGCGTAAACCGGGTGGGGTTGAAATTGACGGCGTGAAAATTGACTTATCAAAAGTTAAAATTCCCGTGTTTATGGTCGCAACCTTGCAAGACCACATCGCAAAATGGAAAAGCTGTTACCCAGGCACGCAAGTATTCGGTGGTGAAAAAGTCTTTGTATTGGGGGAATCAGGTCATATTGCAGGTATCATGAACCCCCCAGGTAGCAAATATGGTTACTACACCAATGATAACTACACTGCGGACGCTGACCAATGGTACAAAGACGCCACCTATGTTAAAGACACATGGTGGACAAGATGGCATGACTGGATCAAACCATTTGAGGGCAACGAAATCAATGCCCGTGTTGTCGGTCAAAATAGCCAAGGTAAAGAAATCCCAACCTATGGCGATGCCCCAGGTAGCTATGTCACGGTCAAAGCGACTGAAGCCTTAACGGGTCATAACTTTGCAGAAGCTTACCGTTCACAATTACCACCAGTATAATATATCGTTACCACACAACATCCCGTGATTGCCTAGCCTATCACGGGCTTTTTATGAAATAGCCAAATCGCCCATCAGCTACATAGATTTGCTAGTCAAAAGTTGTGATATTGAGTAGAATTAACGCCATATTCTGCGCATAATAGCGATTAGAAACACTTTGAATAGAGCGCCTATGTCGATTGAACCAGCACAAAACAACCTATCCCTCAGTAAATTAGACCGCAATATTGTCTTCTTTGATCGGGCGATTCGCTCGTTTATTCCAAACAGCAATCTTAGCACCCGTCCTTTGCCTGTCTCTAGCCCCGATGTGCCAAAACTCTCCGTGGAAGAAGCGCGTCATGTCGCGGGTCTCATGCGTATCAATCATACTGGCGAAGTGTGCGCGCAAGGACTGTATCACGGTCAAGCATTTACCGCCAAACAAGCAACGGTCAAAAAAGCCATGCACCAATCTGCGCTAGAGGAGATTGACCACTTGGTGTGGTGTGAGACGCGGTTAAATGAATTGGGTAGCCATCCCAGTATTTTTAGTCCGCTTTGGTATGGGCTATCGTTTGGCATGGGTGCGGTAGCAGGATTGATTTCTGATGAGTTTAGTCTGGGGTTTGTCGCAGAGACAGAAACCCAAGTCAGCGAGCATTTGCACAGCCATCTTGGTAAGCTGCCTGCACAAGATAAACGCAGTGCTGAGATTTTAAGCCAAATGGATAAAGAAGAATTACATCACCGTGATAAAGCAGTCGAATCAGGCGCCAGCCCATTGCCACTACCCATCAAAACTACGATGCGTTTTTTGGCTAACTGCATGAAAACGGTGGCGTATCATATTTAACTGAGAATCTTTAACTAAGCGTGCTTAACCGAGCGTGTTTAAATGAGCGCGACTGACAGCCTCAATCGTTGGCTGGCGTGTTTATTGCTATAACCTTGCTTAATCGCGCTTTTTTCGCGTAAAAATATAACAATAACTTTATTTTTTTTTGATAGTATTTTTACATTATTGCTTTACATTGTTGCTATGGGATAAGCTGACTGATTTTTGCAATCCATCCCACCCAATTTTTTAAGGAAATTTCAATGACTCACATGGTAAAACCCCTAACATATACCTTAGCTATTTTGATGGCAACCAATGCCACTGTAGCGATGGCTGCAACGGCAACCGCAAAAACAACAACCAAGACGACCACCACCAAAACCACCACGGCAAAACCCGCTACCCAGACAACAGCCATTAAAAAAACCACGGTGACCAAAGCCAAAACTACCAACAAATCAACCGAAAAATCGGCTGATACGGTCAGTAATAGCGTGAAGAATACTACCCCGCAAACGACACCCCCGTCAGCCACCTCAAATACAGGTTCAGTGATAGTGCCTGTTTTGACCGCCCCAACGGTTGCCAACGTGATGTATCCATCTACCAACAGCGTACAATTGGTAGGCACGGATATTTCAGCGCAAAACTTTGCCAATATCCCGCTACCGGCTTTAACGCTTAGTAATATCTCAACAGTAAAAACCGTTTTGATTCCACGAACCACGGATAACAGTACACAGTTAGATGTCAGCGTGTTAGACGATTTTATTACTTATGTTACCCCAATGGCGCGTCATTACCCACCTGTTTTTTCAAGCCGTACTGAGCGCTACAATGCCACTGAGCGACTCAAATCTTTGACCGCATGGATTGAAAGCTATGCACAAAACCCAAATGCCTCCTATGAGGTGCTACTGCGGGCAGCAAAACTCAATGCCATGGGTCGCAACCTGGATTTGGGTTCGGATTATGCCGTGCGTGCAGGCAATTATATCGCCCGTGCTTTGAGGCTCAATGACACAGCAGAAGCCAACTTTTTATATGGCGCAATGCTCGCTGAGGGTGGCGGCTTTAAAGAAGGTACCAAGTACTTAGAAAAAGCCGAAAAAATGGGCTATTTAGAAGCTACGCAAAGTTTGGCACAAGCAGATTTGCTGGATGACAAAAAAGACCGCGCCATTCAACGGTTAACGGAATTTAAAGCCAGAAACCCAGACAATCCGTATATCGATGAACAATTACGCATCATTGATAGCGGTAAATACTATATTTGGGATATCCCTGCAAAAGTCGTTCAATAATTTTTTGCGTTCATACCCTAGCCGTGGTTTAATATCACTGCTAAGTCACCATGCTAATTCACCATCATAGTTGAATTTTAGCATGGTGATTTTTTTCACCCTATCATTCAGTGATAGGCAGATTTTTTGCGCTGCATTTTTTTTGCGATATCCATTGTTGCTCTATTCTTTTTTGCTCTATTTTAGCCGAGTAAATCACCATGCCGCTAACAAACCAATCTACTAGATTTTGTCAAAAGTCTCTCATCACAGCGACGACATTGGTTACTATCATCACCCTTAGTGGCTGCGCCACCACCAAAATCGGTAGCCGCGATACTGCAAGAGCCATCATAGATCAGCGCGTCAGCGTGTTATCGGGCAACCGCTTGAGTTCTGACACCAAAAGCCGTTTAGTGCAGGCAGGTTTAGATGAAGAGAAATGCTTGGCAAATATGCCTGCCTGTGTAGTGACGCTCAAGCAAGCAGATCTTAATACCGATAAAGGGATTTATGGCGCAATTAGTGAGCTGTTTTACGCCTCTGCCCAGCAGCGCCAGCAAGCCAAAACTTGTACCAATCCGCCAAAAGATTTGGCTACAGACTATGCCAAAGATTTGGTTGGCAAGACCGACGTTGTAGCGCCCAAACCCGATGAAATCTCTTGTAGCACTGCCTTTCAAGACGATATGCTGCAATCGATTCGGTTTTCTTACATTTATTTGATGTACGATATCCTCAATCCAACCGTCGTCAATCAACAACCGTCACAATTGTATTATCTGCCAAAACAACGCGATACCCAAATTCAGGATTTGTATTACGCTGCCATCGATGCGTTAGGTGATCGCCTGTATCATCAAAAAATGGCAGAAAATTATCAAATCACTCGCAACAACCTGCGTGTCAGTATCAATGGACAACCGTTTACTGATAAATCGGCATCGATGAAGTTGATCTCAAGCTACCAGATTGATTTATCAAAATTTAACACCATCAGTCGCCGCGATGGCTTTGGCATCAATTATGTGGCGCTGCTCAATAGGCGCATCAATACGGCGGTGATTATTGACTTGTTGCAACACTATGCCAATGATACACCGTTAGAAGAACGTATCCACCAAACAGGGCATTTGCCTATGACCGCGGTGTTGATGCCCAAAGGCAATACCATTGATGAGTTGCAAAAAACCACCGATTTTTCGCTCAATATTTATGATCCCTATCACTTTAAAAGTGTCTCTATACTCAACAAAGATTTTGCACTATCGGCGAATTTTTCGGCAGCCTATGGCTTATGGTCACAGGACAATCGCCTAGGCAATATCAGTTATTTTAGTATGTTTTCCTCGCCCTATCAGCAGACCCAGCCGCATTTATTTATGCTTGAGCCTTACAATCCTAATAAGCGCGTGATTATCATGATGCATGGGTTGGCATCGAGTCCTGAAACTTGGATTGGACTGACGAATGACATTTTTAATGACCCAAAACTTCGCGAAAATTTCCAAGTTTGGCAGATTTTTTATCCAACCAATATCCCGATGCTAGAAAACCGACACCAAATTTATGACTTGATTGAACGCACTTTTAAAACCGTCGATCCTGAGCAGCAGGACGTTGCCAGTCAACATTCGGTGCTGATTGGTCATAGTATGGGTGGGGTGATTGGGCGTTTGTTGGTATCAAATGATGACTTAACGCCCAAAGTCGAATCGCTGGTTGCCAATTACTCACAGATGAATAATTTTTCAGCGGACTACGCCGCATTTGTCCGTCATGCGCAAAACAAAACGCTCAGTGACCGCTTCAAACTGCAAGCGCTGCCGCAAGTCGACCGCGCGATTTTTATCTCTTCACCATTTCGCGGTACCGATTATGCCGATCGCTGGTTTACTCGCAGTTTGCGCCGTATCATCTCGCTACCGGCAGGGTTTATCCGCACCGTGTATAGCAATTTAAATTCGTTATTTACTGAAGGGGTGGTTTCAAGCAATCCGCTGGCACAGCTATTTTTGGAAAATGGCGCCAGCCAGTTGAGCAGCCACTCTTACTTTAACCAATTAACGGCAGATGTCAAAATCGCGCCCAATGTTACCGTCAATAACATCATCGCCACTGATGATAAGGATTTGTCCAATGCGCTCAATCAGTTTACCGCTAAGGCAGCCAATAGCACTACTGATGATGTATCCGCATCCATAACATCTTTGAAAAATGACAATACAACCGCGACCGTGAAACCCGCCACAGAGACCAATCTGTATAACACCACGAGTCTGGCGCAAGCCAAACAAAGTCTGGATGAGAAAAAGCAACTCTTAGAATCGGTGAAATATGGCGCAACCGACCGTGTCTCCGATGGTATTGTGCCGTACAACAGCTCGCATTTAGAAGGCGTGGAATCTGAAAAAGTGCTTACCGGGCGCCACAATGTCCATACTAGCCCGCAGGCGATTTTGGAGTTGCGTCGCATCCTACATCAACAACTCGCTCGCTATGGCGTCACCCAAGCGCCGCCTGACAGACAGCCTTGAATGTCACTATCAGCATCAATAAAAAAGCGAATAGCCTTCACTATTCGCTTTCTATTAAACTGTTTATTGCTACTAATTATTGATACTACTAACAGTCCAACCGCTAAACTTTAGCAAAATACTTGGTCAACACTTCAAGACAGCGCGTCACCTTCGCAGGTTGTTGTTCATGTCTAGGTGTTACCGCATACAGCATATAACTTGGTAATTGGTAACCTGGCAATACTTCCACCAAATCGCCATTTGCCAATTCTTTTTGGATATCTAGTGACATGATACGGGCAACGCCATGCCCTTCTTTAGCAAGGGTCGTGGCAAGCATAATGTTGTTGGTTTGAATACGCGTTGGCATACGCACGCGTGATTTTTTACCTGTTTCCACATTGATCATATCAACTTGATTGGGATCTTTGATAAGACTAATGCCAATCATATTGAGTTTGGCCAAATCTTTTGGCTCGGTCAATTTTTCATTTTGACGTAAAAAATGCGGTGAAGCCACCAGCAGCTGACGTACCTCGGTCAAAGGAAACGCCGATAAACTACTGTCATTAAGGTTTGGTGACATCCGAAGGGCGATATCGATACGCTCTTCAATTAAGTCAACATACTGATTGTCCGCTTCAAAATGGATGGTTAAATCATCATGCGCCGAAATCCAAGTCGACAGCGCCGGTAAAATATGATTCACACCCAATTCTGGCGTGGTCGCAATGCGTAAGTTCCCTGCTAACTCATCGCGTAATTGATTGACACGGATACGACCTTGTTCGGCTGCCGCAACCACATCTTTGGCACTCTCATAAAAACTAGTACCTGCTTCCGTTAAGCTTAACTTACGAGTTGAGCGATGCAATAACACCACACCCATATCGTTTTCTAACGAGCGGATTTGTTGACTAACCGCACTTGTTGTTATGCCCAGTTCTTTTGCAGCACCACTAAATGAACCATGACGTACAACACTTGCAAAAACCGCCATGCCTCTTAAATTATCAAGCATATTTCACCCAATTTTATCACTTAATCAAAGTCGCTTTTAAAAGCTGATGTATTATACGTTATTAGCAAGATAAATTAAACGACATCGGGATTTATTAACTAAAATTATTAATATTTTTTTCAATTATTTAATATTGTATTTTATTGATTTTCTTAACAAATATTGGTTTCCCTCAATTATTCATCCGTTAAAAAAGTAAAAATTAGAATTTATATAAATTAAATTGACTTATTGAATTAACTTAACAGAGCTAATCGAGGCGTGTTGCTGCAACAGTGCCTGCGTAACTGCTTGTTGTTCAAGCTGATGGGTAGCTTGTTGTAACGCTAGTTTTTCGCGGGCTTCTTGTAGCGCTTCTGGTTTTAATTTCTCTAGCGCTTGAAAATTACTTGCCGACTCCGCCAAACGAATATCAATACCCTTAAAAAGCTGTCGAAGTTTTTGGCAAAAATTATCAAAAGTTGCGGTATGGGTCAAAAAGCTTTGTTCAGTGACAAATTGGCTGACCCCATGAATGTCGCCCGTCATCACCCCGCGCTTGGCAAGCACTAATTCATCCTCATCGAGCCAGCCTTGCTCACGGGCATTAAACACCCAATAATCCCATTTGGCAGGTGTCCACTCGCCTTCAAGGGTTACATGAGTGGGTTTGAGTAATGCCAGGGGCGATACATTAGCAATATCACTCCCCTCTGCCGCCATAGTGTGGTGGGAATGGTCAACATTAACATTGACATTGGTAGCTATGGCGACTGGCGCTGGCGCATTGTTTTTTATCAATGCGCTATCTTCTGTGACAATGCTAGGCGTGTTGCCAGACTCTGCAACGATGTCTGGCGCAGTAATTTCATGATGACTATCGCTTGATTGCAAATCAGATAAGCGATTGGCATCGTCTAGTCTGGTTGGAGTTTGCCCTGCGGTGGTACTTGCCGCGGTTGTATCGTTAGATATTAAATGGGTATCATCAAATGTCTGTTGTTCAATGCCTTGTTCAATGATTTGTTGAAGGCTATCAACGCTCGCAACGTTTGGCGCAGATTTGAGCAGATTGTTATCCGATAAGTTATTATCACTCTGCTCGGAGGTTACTTGTAAGCTATCTTCAGCCACCACTGAAGACTTTGCAGCTTGCATTAATTCGCTAGGCGTTGTGTCAACAAGTTGAGAATCAGGACTTTGAGAATCGGGACTTTGAGAATCAGGGTTACTAGCGATTGGATGACGAAGCGGGATTTGATTACGATGCAGCGGCTTGAACGCCATCAAGCGGAGCAAACACATCTCTAGCGCTTGCATCGGCGTATTGGCTAATGCCAAGTTTTCACGGCTTTTTACCACAATGTCATAATATAGTTGTAATAGCTCTGCGGGTAACTGCTGAGCCAGTTGTTGCAATTGCTCGCTTTGCTGGCGATTGATTTGCAAATCAAAATTTGGCAAGGCCTGCAAAATAGCCAATTGATGCAGCGTCTCAGCCAACCTGTCAAATACGGCTTTGGCATCCACCACCTGCTCACGCAGAAGCTGAATGGCCTGCGTCAACTGTTGGGTATTTTGCTGATAAATATTGGCAAGGATAGCGATGACATCGGCTTGGTCAATTAAACCAAGCATCTGGCGAATCACTTCATCTGTGACATTGCCATTGCCAAACGCAATAGCTTGATCTGTCAGTGACAATGCATCGCGCACGGAGCCTTTGGCACTGCTCGATAGCTGCCATAAGGCATCAGGCTCGTAGCTGATTTGTTCTTTGTTCAGAATCGTGCCAAGATATTCAGCGAGCGCGACTTGCGGCAAAGGTCTGAGTACAAATTGCAGACAACGCGAGATGATGGTAATGGGCAGTTTTTGTGGGTCTGTGGTCGCAAGCAGAAACTTCACATGCGCTGGCGGCTCTTCGAGGGTTTTGAGTAGCGCATTAAAACTATGCGTCGATAGCATATGCACTTCATCAATTAGATAGACTTTATAGCGACCTTGCGTCGGGGCATAGGGTACGTTGTCGAGTAATTCACGGGTATCTTCAACTTTGGTACGTGATGCCGCATCAATCTCAATCAAATCAATAAAGCGACCACTATCGATGGATTGGCATACCCCACATACGCCACAAGGCTCGCTTGTCACCCCTGTTTCGCAGTTGAGACATTTTGCCAAAATACGCGCAATGGTAGTTTTGCCGACGCCGCGCGTACCCGTAAATAGATACGCATGATGCAACCGCTGGTTATGGATGGCATTGATTAATGCTTTGGACACATGTTCTTGTCCCAGCAGCTCATGGAAGTTTTTTGGACGATATTTGCGTGCTAGGACTTGATACATGGTTATGGATACATGACAACAAAAACGTTAAAAAGAAATAACCTTAACCCACTCGTAGTAAAACTAAACCGCTGGGCTATTGGCTTCAATTAGGGGTTGTAATTCACCGTCTTGGAACATTTGATAGATAATATCACTGCCGCCAATCAGCTCACCTGCCACCCATAATTGTGGAAAAGTTGGCCAGTTAGCAATCTGTGGCAAAGTTGCACGGATTTCTGGGTTTTCAAGAATATTGACAAACGCAAATGGGCGACCAATTTGGGTTAGCACATCCACCGCACGCGCAGAAAAACCGCATTGTGGGAACTGTGGCGTGCCTTTCATATAAAGCAATACACTGTGTTGAGCGATTTGGTCACGGATGGTTTGTTCGATGTCAGTTTGGTTCATATCAGTCATATGAAATTCCTTTGTCAGGCCCTTTAAAGTAGAGCGCTATCTTCACAGCTAGAATTTGACTCACTAATAATGAGTGCAGGGTTGCTATTATACGCTATAATGGTTATCGAAAGTAAGCATTCAAGATGCCCACCCCAAAAAAGTCAGCAGCAATATCACCCGCAAATTCTATTAATTTGATGAAGTCACTTGTTCAAGCAACACCACGCAGCTCACCATAATCCCTTCTTGACGACCGGTAAACCCAAGCTTTTCAGTCGTGGTGGCTTTGACGCTGATTTGGTCAACCGCGCAGCCCATGACACCGGCAATACGCGATTGAATCTCGGTACGATAAGGCAATAGTTTTGGACGCTCCGCCATGATAGTGATATCGGCATTGATAAGCGCAAAGCCTTTTGATTGGATAAATTGGTACACTTGGTTTAGCAAAATGGTCGAATCTATATTGCGAAAACGCTCATCGGTATCCGGGAAAAACTGCCCAATATCGCCCAGTGCCAATGCACCAAGCAACGCATCACACAACGCATGTAACACCACATCGCCATCAGAATGGGCAAGCAAACTGTGGGTATGAGGAATTTGCACCCCGCCTAATGTTATAAATTGGTTTTCTGTGCCGTCGTTGACAAAGGCATGGACGTCAATGCCCTGACCGATTCTTATCATGGTTAATCCTATTTTTTATCTTGCTGTCGTGATTTTGGGGAGCTATTGTGTGTGGTTTAGCGGTGTCTATTCTAACAGTTTCAACAGTGACTGTTTTAGTGGACTCTATTTTAACGGTTAAAGTATGATTTACAAGTAGTTAGGCTACCTTAAATCAAAGCTTTGAATAACAGCTTAGATTAAAAATTTTTGATAACGACTTTGGATAGCATTCGAATAAAGACTTTGACTAAAAACTTGGCATAACCAGCTACTATCACTGCTTGAATTAAAAATTGGGTGTCAAACGAGATTTTCCGTATAACGTCTAAAAAAATTGATAAATCCTAGTAAATTACTATAGTATTTTATTATATAACGTTATATAATATAAAAATAAACCCATCAAGTGGGGAGCTTGATGGGGGTGGGTAATGCACTATTTGTTGTTATTTTTATTGTTTCTTTCTTCTTCTTTGTCCTGCTTAGGTGAGCCATAATACTACATTATGGCTTTTTTTCTTTTTATCCTAATCAAAAAAATTTGTGTTTTTTATATCCTTCTGAATTTATTTTAGCGTATTTGCCCCGGTGCTCTATGTGCTCTTTGTTATGAATTGTTAAATTAAGTTTCTTTAGTTTCCTTAATAAAACTATTAATATTAATTTTGCATCCTTATTTTTGCATTGCTGCTTTTTAATGATAAATCATCTGAGTGATAGGCAATAAAAAAACGGCTTAAAATTTAAGCCGTTTTTTGTTATGTTAAGATTAACGCGTACGTGGGCAAACTTCATTGTCATTGAAAAAGTAGCTGATTTCACGGGCTGCAGATGTGGTTGAGTCTGAACCGTGAACCGCGTTTTCATCAATGCTGTTAGCAAAGTCACGACGAATCGTGCCTTCAGCGGCGTCTTTTGGGTTGGTAGCGCCCATGATTTCACGGTGGTGAGCCACTGCGTTTTCCCCTTCAAGTACTGATACGACCACTGGACCTGAAGTCATGAAAGAGACTAAATCATTGTAAAACGGACGCTCTTTGTGCTCAGCATAGAAACCGCCCGCCTTTTCGTTGTCTAAATGCAACATTTTTGCTGCCACAATTTTTAAGCCTGCTTTTTCAAAACGGCTGTAGATTTCGCCAATGTGGTTGCCGGCAACTGCGTCAGGTTTGATAATTGATAACGTACGTTCAATGGCCATGTTAATTTCCTTTAAAATTGAAGGGAAGTAGATTTTAAGTGTGAGAAACTGTAAAAACAGTCCTTACCCTGCCCGATGGCTCTGTCAAATCGCGATTTGAATAAGCACGGGGTGCTGTTCTTAGTTGCCTATTATAATGATATTGCGGGCAAAAACTAGTTTAATTCATCACTGTTAAGTCGAAATTGCGAGAATATCAAGTTAAACAAGTTTTTTGTAATAAATGGCGGATATATTCTGTGATACGCAAATGATATAATAGCCAATAGCTTAAATTTTCTCTCAATGGTATGACGCTCTTAAATATCACAAAAACACAAGCGGCTGTTGTCAGCCTATGCTTGGCGCTATTATTGGTGGCAAGTATCGGTTTGGCACGTCAGTTTACTGTCAAAACCATGCCAGATTGTCAGCGAAAAAGCCAGCCGTTCGACTATAGTATCTGCGAGCTTGATGCTAAAAACGCGGCGAATTTTTCACTACATTGGCAAAATCCCTCGTCCGCGAGCCACCCATTATTACTCACCTTTACTACCCTTCGCGATTATTTGGCAAGCCAGCAACCTACCAAAACCTTGTTGTTTGCGATGAATGCAGGGATGTACGATGGCAATTTTGCGCCGATTGGGTATACGGTCATCAATGGCAAACAAATCCGAGCCCTAAATCTCAAGCAGGGCGGCGGCAACTTTCACCTAATGCCTAACGGGGTATTTTGGCAAGACCATCAAGGTTTTTATATCACTGAAAGTCAAAGCATGGCAAAAAAACTGGCAAGCGGAGCAAAACCGACCTTCGCCACCCAATCTGGACCCATGCTGGTCATCGATGGTAACATCCATCCGGCATTTGATGCCAATAGTACCTCGAGAAAATACCGCAATGGTGTTGGCGTGTGTGGTCGCAATCCTAGCCGCGTCAAATTTGTGATAAGCGATACCCCTGTCAGCTTTTATGAGTTTGCCGATTTTTTCAAATCGCAATTGGGTTGTGACAATGCGTTGTTTTTGGATGGCGGTAGTGCCTCGGCATTGTATAGTCAGACGCTGTCACGCAATGACAATAAATATATGGGTGTAATGATTGCGGTGACACAAGACAAATAATGCGTATTCGGTGAGACAAGTTTATGCTGATTTAATCAGCGTTTTGCATAAAATTATCCATTTCCACATTGCAAAAATAATTTTTTAAGGTATTATAATCAGCCTAGTTTTGACAAATTTGCTTAGCAATATTTGCGACACTACCCTTTCGGGCCTATAGCTCAGTTGGTTAGAGCAGAGGACTCATAATCCTTTGGTCCACAGTTCAAGTCTGTGTGGGCCCACCATATAAACAACCACTTAGGTGCATTAATCCTCAGTGGTTTTTTATTTTTTAAATTTTAGTGATTAAATAGCAAGCAGATTACGTCGATATGAATCACTATTTTAAATCCGTACTGATGTTAGTTATTTTTGATTATTACTTATTTTTGACTGCTATTCGGTTTTGATAGTCTGAATGAATCCCCCAACGATTATTCCCATCAACTAACTCGTAGTTTAGCATTTGACAGTGGTGCTTTTTATAGTGTTTCTTCGGCACCTTCAATGATAAAGGCACGATAATTTGCCCCTTTTAGGCGATGTTGTAATGCTTCTTGATAGATGGGACTGTGATACCAGTCTCGCGCGGCTGCCATATCAGGAAAGCGTAGAATAACAGCGCCTTCAATTTCATTGCCTTCAAGCACTTCTAATTGACCATAAAAAGCCAAGGGTGTTAGCTCACGACCTTCACGAGCAAGCGGCGCTTTTTGTGCATATTGCGCCAGTTCCTCAGCGTCTGTAGTTTGCTCACGGGTAAATACCACATACGCAGACATGGGCTACTCCTTATTTAACAATTCAAGCAGTGCGCTGGCGGTTGCAGCAGAAGAAGCAGGATTTTGTCCAGTAATTAGTAAACCATCTACTTGGACATACACTTGCCAGTCACCCGCTTTAGAATAATGACCACCTTTTTCTTTGAGCATATCTTCGACTAAAAACGGTACAATTTCGGTCAATCCTACTGCTTCTTCTTCAGTATTGGTAAAACCCGTCACAGATTTACCGCTAACCAAAGGCTTGCCATCACTGGTTTTTACATGACGAAGAACACCTGGGGCGTGACAAACTGTCGCAACGGGTTTTCCTGACTCAATCGCTTGTTCAATCAGAGCAATTGAAATCGGGTCTTCTGCCAAATCCCACAATGGACCATGCCCGCCTGGGTAAAACACGGCATCATAATCAGCGATAGAAATTTCGCTAAGTTTATGGGTCTGTGCCAACGCTTGCATTGCCACGGGATCTGCTTCAAAGCGATGCGTGGTTTCAGTTTGTGCATCGGCTAAGTTACTTTTTGGGTCTAGCGGTGGCTGCCCCCCTTGAGGTGACGCTAGGGTAACTTCAGCACCCGCATCAATAAAGGTGTAATACGGTGCTGCAAGTTCTTCTAGCCAAAAACCTGTTTTCTTACCAGTATTGCCGAGTTTGTCATGTGAGGTCAGAACAAGTAAAATTTTCATGTTATTTTCTCTGATAGTTTTTAGAATTTGGGTTATTGCTACATGAGCACAGCGATAGTTCGTATGTGCAAAATGCAAAATACCGAGCAAATTAACCCGTTATTTGATAGCTGTTATCTGGTAGCCATTATTGAGTAGCTGTTATTTAATAGCCTTGCATTCTTGATAGCATTGACAAAACGTGTGAAATTAAGCCTACAGGCTGCTTGATATTGGCTAGTTTAGAAAATAGCGTTCTGACGTATATTTAGTCAGCGAGGCGTGATGATAAAAAATAGGTAAAAAACGGCATCAACGACTAGCTAGTTGACTGATTTAACTAGACTGATGCAATAAAACGCTACGTAGCGTATCATCTAGAATATCAAATGACAGGCAGCGCTTTAGAGAATTTAAGCATCAGTCTAACCTGGTAGTTTACTCGCCAACACATCTACTTTTTCAATAGAAGGCGGTTCTGAAAATAGTTCATCTGCTTGAGCCATCAAAGCGGCGGCAACCTTGCCCGATAAATGAGCCTCGCGACCTGCTTCATCAGGGAATGCATCAAAAATACCAAAGGTTGAAGGGCCAAGGCGTAGACCAAACCATGCAACTGTGGCAGGTTCTTCATTGACGATAGGCAGACCAGCTTTTAGGAAATCTTCTACTTGTTGTTCTTTACCTGGTTTAGCTTCAAGACGGACATATAAAGCGGTTTTAACCATCACTAATACTCCAATATTGACTAGCCGACATTGACTAGCATCAAAATTGAGTCTAAACCACTGTTATATTCATGTCAAACGGCTTTAGCGCATAGCTTTGTTGTATAAAGGTTACATAAACATTTATGCTTTAGGTCGTGGGGAATGTCTGTATCAGCTTAAATTTGATACTGATATTACTTCCTTTATGCTTGTGCTTTAACTATAACCTTGCTTTAACCATAACAAAGAAACAAGCATAAGTGATAAGGTGTAAATGATGTTGCACTCGCCACCTTTGATTGGGTACACTGGTACAACAATAAATGACGGCATTTTACCAACGGCTATTTTTGGCGAAAACACAGGCGCAAAAGCTATGACCTTAACTAGCGCCCTTGACCTTGCACCTTTAGCATAGACTCAGAATATCGACTATCTTTCATTAATTCTACCAGATTAGGCTGCCTGACCTAAGCAAGCCTGCCTGCAATACACTAAAAAAACTGCATTTAATTTAATTTGATTAAACTAACCCGCTATTAAATCCACTATTACAAAAGGACAAATCCATGAAAGCCGTATCGTATGTTATAAATAACCATGATGATTTTAAAAATTCATTGGTAGATATTGAAAAAGCGAAGCCTACGCTTAAGGAACGTGATGTACTGGTAAAAGTTCAGGCAATCTCTGTGAATCCAGTTGATACCAAAGTGAGAAAAAATTCGTCTGAAGCAAATAATCGTATTTTAGGTTGGGATGCCGTTGGGGAAATTATCGAAGTTGGCCCAAAAGTTACCTCGTTTAAAGTAGGAGATTCTGTTTGGTATGCTGGCGATTTAACCCGAGATGGTAGTAATGCTGAGTTTCAAGCAGTCGATGAACGAATTATCAGTCTTAAACCAATTACAGTATCTAATGCAGAAGCCGCAGCATTGCCATTAACTGCTATCACCGCATGGGAAATGCTGTTCGATCGTTTTCAAATTTCAGAAACCGACGTTGGCAGTATTTTAATTATTGGTGGTGCAGGTGGTGTAGGCTCAATCGCTATCCAACTCCTAAAAGCAAGAACCAATCTGACCGTGATAACCACAGCGTCACGAGAAGAAACGAAATCTTGGGTAAAATCATTGGGTGCCGACCATGTCATCGACCATAGCAAAGATTTAAACGAACAAATCGAAGCACTAGGCATTGAAAAACCAAAATACGTCTTCTCTACCAATCATACAGACACCTATATCAAGCAAATAGTTTCTCTGATTGCACCACAAGGCAAGCTTGGATTGATCGATGATCCACAAACCTTTGATATTATGCCGTTTAAGACTAAATCCATTTCTATCCATTGGGAGTTGATGTTCACCCGCTCAATGTTTGAAACCGATGATATTGAAAAGCAAGGTGAACTGTTGCAACAGGTTGCCCAATTAGTTGACCAGCAAAAAATTAGAAGTACGCTTAACCAAAATCTAGGCAATATTAACGCTGCAAACTTGGAAAAAGCACATAAGCTGCTTGAATCAGGTAAGTCAAAAGGCAAAATTGTACTAGAAAACTTCTAAAACACACCTTGTAAAACTCATATTTTAAAACATATCTTGGGTAAAAAGCCCCTTAAAGTAACTCACCAAACGGCTGGCGGAACGAAAACTGCCAGCCGAAATCACTCATCATCTTGGCTGTGCCAATATGCCAAACTCAATAACTAAAACGATAATCAATAAAGTACTGCCACTAAGATGATGACAAGCCATGCCATCAATATAGAAATGACAGAAATCAACGCAGCTTGGGTATATTGATGATTCATACAGTTATTCCAACACGCTAATACGCTTTATGAATCTAATAAACTTTGCGTATAATTTTCGATACCCATCGAGGTCATTAGTTCCATCTGCGTTTCTAGCCAATCAATGTGTTCTTCACTCCCGTCTTTGAGTTTGACCAATAATTTGCGAGAGACAAAATCACGCTGCTGCTCACATAAAGCAATCGCATTTTTGATGATGTCAGTTTTTTGATACTCTAATTGCAAATCACAACGCAAAATTTCAGCGACATTTTCACCAATTAAAATTTTGCCAAGTTCTTGCAAGTTTGGTAGACCAGCTAGCATTAAGATACGCTCAATGAGGTCATCTGCCCATTTCATCTCATGAATCGACTGATGATACAATTTTTCATTGAGTTCACTGAGTCCCCAGTTTTTGGCGATACGCGCGTGTAAGAAGTACTGGTTGATAGCAATCAGTGCTTGACCCAAAACTTGGTTTAACGCTCTTAGAATTTCTTTATCGACTTGCATAATGTTTACCTTAGTTGCCTTATTGCTTGGTCGCCTTATTCAGAGATGTCACCGAGCTGAGATTGCAGATAATTGGCTAGTCCCATCATATCAATCAGTCTTAACTGCTGCTCTAACCAATGCGCATGGTCTTCTTCGGTATCGACCAATTGTGCGACCAAAATCTCACGGGTTACATAGTCTTGCTCTTGCTCACAAAGCGCAATGCCGTCTTTGAGATGTTGACGAACCGCATATTCAAGCTGAAGATCGGCTTTTAGCATACTTGGCACATCGTGACCGATGTTGATATCGGCAACTTTCATGTTGGGTGTGCCTTCTAGCATCAATACACGATTGATTAGGGCACGCGCATGATCGCTTTCTTCTTCCATTTCATGATGCATACGCGTATGAAGTTTTAGATAATGCCATTCATGATACATTTGCGCATGAATAAAGTACTGGTCACGAGCCCCCAGTTCACCACTAATTAAGAAATTTAGATAATCAATAACAGCTTGGCTGCCTTTCATGGGTATATCCTTGAAAAATGAACAGAAACAAAGGTTGGGTATTATCTGAAATACTAAATTAAAGTGACGTTAAAAACAATTCACCGCAACAAATAATTTACAATATTTTTCAATCGCTCATTCATTGAGATTAATGAATAAGTTTGGGTGTGTGCGCTAACAGCTCATTAGGCAACTTAATAAACTAGGCAACATTAATACACTAAGCAACTTCAATAAATAGGTGTGTATAGTTATTGATGCTTTGGGCGTACTCTTCGAGATAACCTTCAATCATTGGCTGACAGCCACCACAGCAAGTAGCTACATCAAGCTCAGCTTGTAACGCCTCTAAGCTGTCATGACCTTGTTCAATGGCTGTTTTGATTTGACTTTCTTTGACCGCATTACAGATACACACAAACATACGCACCTCGTTGATAAATTTTCTTATATAATAATGATAACTATTCTTGTTATCAATAAAAATTTTCTCAATCAGGCTATTCACTGACAAACGCAATTTTGGTTAGCTTGTTTTCGCTCGCTATTGCTAGGATTTGCGCGACGGTATCATATCGGCTGTCTTTATCAACGCGTAGCTGAATGCTTGGGGTCTCGCTTAATTTGCCTTGTTCGGCAAAGCGCGTGTTTAACTGCGCCAAACTGATACTGGCATCATCCCAAAAAATCTTGCCATCTTTATCAATACTTACTTGTATCACTTTGGGCGGGGCTTCATTGACTTGTGCCGAGGTTTTGGGCAAATTTAGCGGCACACTGGGATTGATTACCGTTGCCGTCACCAAAAAAATAATCATCAATACCAGCATGATATCAATCAGTGGAATCAGATTGATTTCATTCATGCCCGTCGAAGCGTCATCACCGAGTTGAAATGCCATAAGTTATTCCCTGTTTATTTATTTATCTGTTTAGCGTTGGGTCAAGGTTAGGTGTTTTTCAGCATTAAGTCAGCGGCGTTAGTTTGTTGCTTGGGCTGCGAGCTGGTTTGCAAATGGGGTTGAGCGGCTAAACTAGTTTGCGTAACTTGGCTGGAAGAATTCATCAACACGTTGGCAAGTAAGGTATGCGCCGTGTCATTCGCTTGGTGCATGGCTTTGCGATTGATTCGTACTACGACATTGTACATAATGACCGCAGGAATCGCTACCGCAAGCCCAAGCCCAGTCATAATCAAAGCCTCCCCAACCGGTCCTGCGACTTGACCAAGTCCGGCTTGACCTGATTTAGCAATGCTATCTAAGGCATGAAAAATCCCCCACACGGTACCAAATAGCCCAATAAAAGGGGCAATGGCAGCGGTCGTACCAAGGATATTTAAGCCCTGCTCACTGGCAAAACGGTAGCGATTAAGCTGTTGCAGTAACTGCTGCTCAGTGACCAATTTTTGATTGTCTAGAGATAAGGTAGTAAGTTGAGATTGCTGTTGGTAAATTTGCTGGGTCAAATCTTGCGACACTGTTTTGGCAATTTTTTGGCTATTTAAGATACGTAAAATGCCTGTAATCCAAGACAACATCGATAAAGCAATTAACACAAAAAATAACGTCTTGGTCACTACATCTGTATATTGCCAGTAATTTGCAAAATCCATAATCATTCCTATAACACGATAAATATAAAGACTAACTTTAAATGTTAGTATAAATGATAATCATTATCAACAAAAATATTAAGAATTAGGTTCAATTTAACAAGCGACTTTAAAATCCAGCAATTTTAAAATCAAATGACTTTAAGATGAAGTAACTTTAAAATTAATTAACTTTAAAACCTCATACTTTTTTATCTTCACTTTGTGTTAGCTTTATCTTGGGCAAAATCACCACAAGATTATTGATAGCCTACGGTATCGAGTAGGATGACTACCTTGCGCAAAATGCCGTTTTCGGTTACACCGATCAATACCTTAGGCAATTGTCTTGATACCCCGCCAAACCTTGTGGTAGTAGGACGGGTAAAAAATTGGATTTTGGACATAAGCAAAATTTTTCTGCAATATTTTATGAAAATGCTAAACCGCAATGGGCAATCCATCATGCTGATGGGTATCACCCATTGATTTTAAAACTGATAACTTAGCGCTACTTTGACATTGCGTCCCATGGCTTTATCACCGGTATTGGATACGTGCTCATAGTAGTAGGCATCCGTAAGGTTATACACACCAGCATCTACGGTTAATTGCGGTAAAGCGCTTGGACGATAGCTACCAAATACATCATAGGTGGTAAAACTTGGCAAATCAGCGACGGCAGTAGCGCTGGTGCGACGCGTTAAACCTTTGACATGGCGGATGGCACTTCCAACGCTAAATCGGTCATTGATGTCATAATTAAAGCCAAGGTTTAACTGATCGCCTGAGTCTTTGTTGAGTTGGTAACCTTGCTCGGTTTCGCTTTTGGCATGGGCGTAGCCTGCATTCAAGCGCATATTGTTTAGCCGATATTTTGCGCTCAGTTCATAGCCTTTAACGGTAGTCTCGCCGGCATTGATGTAGCTGGCACATTGCCCGTCTGTCACTGAGTTGCCTGTGCTACAGTCAATGCCTGTTATGCGGTCGATTTTATTGTCATACTGGGTATCAAAGACTTTGGCTGTCAGCGACATATTGTCTTGACTGTCAAACACCCCTTGAAAACGGCTACTGATACCGAGCTCTGCGTTTGCGCCTGTTTCTGCTTCGATGTCTTTATTGACGAAGGTTTGCCCAGATTGGTGAATGGTTTCTGGCAAGGGTGGCCCATTAAACAATTGGGTATAACTGGCAAATAAGCTGTGATTTGGCGTTAGTTTAAATTCCCCTGCCAATGCGCCCGACAGTTGATTATAGTCGTCACTGCTTAAGCGCTCTGATGGCTTATAATGGTCAAAGCGCACGCCAGGCGTCAGCGCAAATCGTCCCAATTCGATTCGGTCTTGTAAGTACACCCCTACGCTGGTAGCGTCTTCTGTGATATCACTACTCTCTAACGTCGCTGATTTTTTATAGCCTTCTACCCCATAGTTGAGCGTATGGGTCAAAGCATGGTCACCATGATGCTGCGTCAGTTGCTGTTTGATACTTGCCGTCATGCCATCGGTTTTGCCTGATGTGGCTATACGCATGGGGGTCGTTCCGCGCAGTCCTTGCGACAGCGATTCATTGGTCAAATGATAAATTTTGCTGTTTAGCTCAAAATTGCTATGCGGTTTATACTCATAGCCGAGTGCATAGGTTTCATTATTGGTGTAGCCAGGATGAATATTAGCGGGTAAATTGGCTTGGTAGCCGATATTGGGGCGAAACGGATAGTTGCCGTCATTGTCATAGCTTTGGTAACTGGCAGTAATCTTGTGACCTTCTGCCGGCATCACATTGACTTTGGCTAGTATATTTTTGATAGTAATATCATCACCTTGGATGTGGTTGCCTTTGCCATCTTCACCGCCATCGCTGTCACGCTCACTATAAGACACAATCATGTCCAACTGGTCATTGGGTTTGGCATAGGTCGTTAGACTTCGTTGAAATTGCTGATCGTTACTGGCATAGCCCAGTTTAACCTTTGCCCCCATTTTTTGATCAGGTAGTAGCAAGTCTTGTGCATCCACCGTGGTAAACGCCACACCGCCACCGATGGCATTATTGCCCAAAGTTACCGAGTTATTACCCACTGACACTTCAGTTGTTTTATACAAATCTGGGTCAAGTCCACTAATCCCGGCATGGTGAAAGCCGCGCGTTTCCGGTTGGCGCACCCCATCCACGGTGATTTTTAAGGCACTGCCTGCATTGTCTGAGCCCAAACCGCGAATATAGATATGCTGATCCATCCCCGACGTGCCACCGACATTCACCCCAGCAACCGTCGGTAAATATTGATTGAGTAAATCAGCTTGCTGTACCTTGACTGAGGTCTCATGGCGGACATTCTCAGTTTGTTTTGCTGGGGTATATTGACGGGCATTAAAAGTAATGGTCTGCAAGGTAGTGACGGGTTCTGGCTCACCCGCTGTTGCCAACGGTGAATAAAGGGTGGTTAATACACACAGACTTAAATAGCGCAAAGCACCACGCGGCGGTAAACTAGCATTGGCAGTATTCATAAAATCACTCAGATATATAAAAAAAGAGAAGCGTTACAAAGCGGTAAGAATAATATAAATGATAATCATTATCAATTAATTTTTCCAATTATTTCCCTTTTTTCGAATATCTAACGCTAGTTATCAATAAGTAATCAAGTAAAATCAGGCAACATCAAGCGAAATTATAAAGTGGCTTAAAGTTCTCGCAATCATCCTTTCAACAAGTTATAACAATTTCACCCCGCTAAAATTTTGCTAATCTCTCCTAGACAGGAGCCACAATTGGTGCCTGCTTTGCAATGTTTACCAACCTCAACGACGGTTTTACAGTGATATTTTTTTATTGTCTCAACAATGGTGTTTTCACCCACTGACATACAAGAGCAAACAATTCGCCCTGTATCAATAAAACCCGTGGCAGGTTTGCCCATTAGTAGCCATTTACGCGTATGGCTATCAAGACTTCTGCCAAATTGGCTATCTAGCCAGTTATGGGTGGGTAGTTTATGCTCGTGGGTGCTCAAAAATACTAGCGCATGGACTTGCCCATTTTGCAATATCGCAAGGCGTAAATCTTGGCTGGTGTTATCGGTATCAATATGTTGATAATGGATAATATCAAAGTTGTAGGCTTGCGCTGGTTGATTGAGCCATACACTTAACTGCTGTTGCCAATATTGCTTATCAAACCAAGTTGTCATGAACGCAGACTGATTATCAATGGCAAAAAAATACTGGCTACTGTTTGACTGGCGATTACGCACCCAATAAGTCATATCTGGCGATTCGAGCCAAGTTAGCAGGTTTTCATCACAATGTTTATCAATCAATAACCATCCAAATGCTTGCATGGTCAGCTTTTGCAGCCTGACAGGTTGGTGCTTGAGCTGCGGTTGCTGTGAAAAGGGGTCATGATGATTGCTGATAAGCTTACCGACACGCGCATTGGCGGCAAAGTGTTGATTCCAGTGCATAGGTATAAACACATCGCCTTGGCGTTGTTTTTCAGTCACATCTGCCCGCACTAAGATAGTACCATTGGGACTGTTAATTTGCACAAAATCGTTATTTTGTACACCCAAAGGTTTGGCGTCACTCGGGTGAATCGCAACCAGTGGGTGCGGTAAATGCTGATTGAGCTGTGGGGCAATCCCTGTACGGGTCATGGTATGCCATTGGTCACGCGAGCGACCTGTGTTAAGCACTAGTGGATATTGCTCATCAGGCAATGACTTGGGTACCGCAGGATTAACGGTGACAAAATGCAGTTTTTGGGTATCGGTATAAGTGGTGCCGATAGTGGTGTGTGCGTCTTGTTTTTGTAGTCCAAAATAATGCGGTTGACCCCATTGAAACGGTGCCAAATTATCATACTCGTTTTGGCTAATATTGGCTAAATGACTGATATTAAAACTTCGACTATCTGTATTTTTTTCACCGCCATTCTTCTCGCCACTAAGCCGAGCGTGTTCGGCAAACACTTGGTAGTCGTGGGTGTAATCAAAACCCACAAAACCCATTTTCTGTGCTACTTGGCTGACTATCCACCAGTCGGGCTTGGCATCAGCAAATGGGGTGACTAAGCGGCGCTGGCGAGAGATACGGCGTTCGCTGTTGGTGACCGTGCCTGATTTTTCACTCCAGCCTTGCGCGGGCAAAACCACATGAGCAAAGTCGAGCGTGTCGCTGTCTTTTGAGCAGTCAGACACGATGACCAGTGGGCATTGCTGTAACGCCATGGCAAATTTGTCTGCTTCTGGTAGACTGACTACAGGATTGGTCGCCATAATCCAAATCGCTTTAATTTGCCCCTCCAAAATAGCATCGGCACATTGGGTTGCCTTGATACCATCTTTACCACTAATACTAGTCGGTGCTTGCCAAAAGTTGGCTACTGTTTGACGATGGTCGCTGTTTTTGAGCTCAAAATGACTGGCAAGCAGATTGGCTAACGCCCCGACCTCTCGCCCACCCATGGCATTGGGCTGTCCTGTAATTGAGAATGCCCCTGCCCCTTCATAACCCAGTTTGCCTGTATAAAGGTGGCAATTGATAATGCTATTCACCTTATCGGTGCCATTACTGGCTTGATTGACACCCATGGAGTAAAAACTCACGGTTTTCGTGGTAGTGGCAAACAATTGGTAAAACTCGGTTAAATCACTTTCGTTGACACCGCAGATTTTGGCAACTTTTTTAATCGTCCAACTGTCACTGGCTGCAAGCGCATCAGCAAGATTGTCACAATGCCTGAGATAATCGTGATTGGCATAGCCGTTTTGGTGCAAGTAATTGAGTAGTCCGACAAATAAATGGGTATCTGTGCCGGAGCGAATCGGCAAATGCAAGTCAGCAATCGCGGTGCTGTCAGTGGCTCGCGGGTCAATTACCACGATTTTTTTGTTGGCATTGGCTTGTTTGCTGGATTTTAACCGACCAAATAAAATCGGATGACACCACGCCATATTCGAACCGATAATGATAAATAGGTCGCTGTTTTCGATGTCTTCATAATTACAAGGCACAGTGTCCGAGCCAAATGCTCGCTTGTAGCCAGCCACCGCTGATGACATACACAGTCGAGAATTGGAGTCCAAATTATTGGTACCCAAAAAACCTTTGGTAAATTTGTTTGCCACGTAATAATCTTCGGTGAGCAGTTGTCCCGATACATATAGCATAACGCTGTCGGCGCCGTATTCATCAATGGTCTGTTGCAATGATTTAGCAACAAAATCGGTGGCGGTATCCCAATCGACTGGCTCGCCATGAATCATCGGATGTGCCAAACGGCGGTCACGATCGAGCGTATCGCCCAACGCTTTGCCTTTGGAGCATAATTTGCCAAAGTTGGCAGGATGGTTTGGATCACCGTCAATGCTGACGTGTTGGGTATTCTCATCAATCGTCGCTAACACGCCACAGCCAACACCGCAATAGGCACAGGTAGTCTTGACTTGTGTCAGGGGAGATTTTTGTGGTGCTAAATGTTGTATAGTTGTTGTCACACGTTAACCTTTTACTATTTTTGATTTCTACCAGTCAGATCAGCCCGCCAGCAACTCTTCACAAAACGCTTTGCCAAACAGTAATTTATCTTTGATGGCTGAAATATCTTGTTGATTTTGAATCAGTTCAAAAAACCAACCGCCCTCTTGTACATCACCATATAGTACTGCAGATAAAATACGGTCGTCTTTTACGGTGATTTTTTGGTAGATGCTATGGCTAGGGTCTTGATAAATCAATTGCTCGCAGTCGTGACTTACATCGATATCACCTGCCGAAAATAGTGCCACGCCCGAGACCTTTAGTTTGGTTGCTGTTGGTTGTATGCTAAACACGGGCGAGATGCTGCCTGGCTGCTCGTTTAAGGTATGTAGCAGAATATTGGCTTGCTCATACACAGGTGCGACTAGCCCAAATAGTTGGTTGTCAAACTGTACACACTCACCAATCGCATACACGTCTGGGGTATGGGTTCGCATTTGGTTATCAACCAAAATCCCCCGCTCGCAACTGATACCGACCTGTTGCGCAAGGGCAATATTGGGTCGCACGCCGACGGTCATGATAATACAATCGCTGTCAATGGTTTTGGCAGGGATGGATGTGTCGACATTATCCGTGTAAGTCAGTCCAGTAACCTGGTTATCCTTGTCCACGCAAATCGCTTGGGAGTTGGCGTTGAGCACAAACTCAATACCTTTGTTTTCAAAGTAAGTTTGCAGTAAATCGGCAGCGGTTTTATCCAGTTGGCGATTGAGTAAATAGCCTGCCCCATGCACCACAGTGACTTTCGCTCCCTGTTGTACCAAAGCATTAGCAGCCTCAAGACCGAGTAATCCACCGCCGATAACCAGACATTTTGGAGATTTTTTGCCATTATGATTGTTTTTTGCGATATCTAGCATAGCATCCACATCGGCTTTGGTACGAAAACCCATGACGCCTTTTGCGGTATGGTTGGGCAATGGCAAAATAAATGGCGTTGAACCTGTGGCAAACACCAATTTGTCATAGCCGATAGTTTCGCCACTGTCGGTGATGACCTGATGAGCAGCAAGATTGATATCGCTAACAGTGCAACCTGTCTTTACAGTGATGTTATGGTTGGCGTACTCCTCTTGAGAAAATAGATAAATCTCAGCGAAGCGTTTTTCCCCTGCCAATACAGGCGATAGCATAATACGGTTATAGCCTGCATATGGCTCGCTGTTGATAAGCGTGATGGCAAACTCATCTTGACTTTGTTCGCCTTGGCTATCAATCCCCAGTCCGCTGTGGGCACTCAGTCTGCTTTTGGCATACTGCATGGCAAAGCGTGTCCCTGCCATCCCTGCCCCTATGATAAGAATGTGTGTGTGTTGCATTATTTGGCTGACCTTGCTTATCCGACCCGATATTTAATACTTTAGAATCTAGCACTTTAAAATTTAATAATTCAAAATTTATGCCAACCGTTTTAAACCGTTGTTTTTTACTGTTTTTTATGGTGTTTTAAATTTTGGCTATTATTTGTCGGACAGTGTGGTGGATGTTGACCACTCTTTGAATTTAACCTCTTTAACTGTAGATAACTGTTTGACGGTTTTTAGCCAATTGTTTCGCTATTCATTTGCATTATTTTTTCACCTTCTCGATTACTTACCAAAATAGTGCAGTACAGCATCAAATTTTTATCATTTATGCTAATCGGTAAAAGTTTTATCACAGCAAAATAGCTAATTGATGGGTCATTCAAAAAAAATATTGCAAAAACAAAAGTTTATGATGATGGCATAAATATTGCTTTTACCTTATTACCGTGAACCATACAGGCTCACTTAAAGGAGAAGCAGATGCCCCAACGTTTACCGCTGTTTGCTATGAAATTACCCCGTATCAAGGTGTTACATTACACCTGGTTTGCTTTTTTCGTCACCTTTTTAATTTGGTTTGCTCATGTGGCATTGATGCCCACCATCAAACAATATTTTCATTTGAGCGATGGACAAGTCAAAGCGATCTTGATGCTCAATGTGGCTTTGACCATTCCTGCTCGTTTGCTAATCGGCGCGATGGTCGATAGATACGGCCCCAAGCGTTCATATAGTGCTGTGTTGTTGATTAGCGGTTTTTTGTGTTTTGTGTTTGCTTTTGCTCAAAGTTTCCAAATGCTGGCGATTGGGCGGTTTTTGCTAGGCTTTGTCGGTGCAGGATTTGTGGTTGGGATTCGTTTGATTTCAGAATGGTTTCCTGTCAATGAAGTCGGCTCGGCAGAAGGGGTGTACGGCGGTTGGGGCAATTTTGGGGCGGCAGTAGCGTCGATGTCGATGCCGATTCTTGCCTTAATGTATGGCGGTGCAGACGGTTGGCGGTATGCGATTGCTACCACAGGCGTGATTGCGATTGTTTATTCGGTCATTTTTTATCGTGGCGTCACTGATACACCCAAAGGCGCGACTTATTTTAAACCAAAAAAATCAGGCGGCTTGGAAGTATCAAACAAGGCAGACTTTTACTTTTATGCGGTGATGATTTTACCGGTTTATGCGATTTTGTTTTTGTTGGCGTGGCGTTTGTCACCTAGCGGATTAAAATTATTAACCGCTAATCAAACCATGCTGGCATATGCGGTGGTGGCGGTGCTTGTAGTCTATCAATATATCAAAATCTGGTCAGTCAATAAGCATTTATTTGATACATCTCGCCCTGCGGTAAATCCAGAATATGGTTATCAGTTCAAACAAGTGGCGATTTTAGACATGGCGTATTTGGCATGTTTTGGCTCTGAGTTGGCAGTGGTGTCGATGTTGCCGCAATTTTTTATTACCAACTATGGTGTATCGCATACTTTAGCAGGGTTGACTGCAGGCTGTTTTGCGGTGATGAATTTATTTGCTCGTCCTGGCGGTGGTTTTATGTCCGATGCGGTCGGTCGTCGTAAAGTATTGATGATTGCATTGGCAGGGCAAACGGTGGGTTATCTGCTAATGACGCAAATGACCAAGTTACCATTGGCGGGTGCAGTGGCAATCGTGCTGCTTACTTCTGTATTTGTGCAAGCAGCATGCGGTGCAGTGTATTCAGTGGTTCCGCTCATTCAACGCCGTATGACAGGGCAAATTGCTGGTATGGCGGGTGCCTATGGTAACGTAGGTGGGGTGTTGTTTTTGACTATTTTCTCTATGGTATCGCCAACAGGATTCTTTATTACCCTCGCGATTTTTGCAGGGATTGCCTTTATTGGCGCGACCTTCCTGAGCGAGCCACAAGGACATATGGTCGAAGTGCACGAAGATGGCACGATTGAGCGAATTGCGATAGCGTAATCGCTCTTTAAATCCAAATAAAAAAATAGTCAACCAACGGACAAGGAAGTCTAGTTAGTAAGGCAAAAAAGGGTGTATGCCCTTTTTTCATTTTTGCACAATGCGTAGCAACCGTGCTAGTAAGGAAAAACCCATGTCAAAAGCCATTCAGCAAAATCCCCCCACTTCTCAATCTTTACCACAATCCTTGCCGCAACTGCTGACCCGTGCTGCTAGTCATGCAGGGCGCAAAGCGGAAAACCAAGACACCTTGACAATGCAAACGCTGGTGCCAACAGGGGATAGCAGCGCCACTCAGCTTGCATGGCAAGTCACCGCTTTAGCTGACGGCGTCAGCAGCTGCGGACAGCCAAAGCTCGCCAGTCAATGGGTGATTGATACGCTGATCGACCAATTAACCATGCACCAAGCTGACATGGTAACAACCCCAGTTACTAGCCCAGTTACTAGCGATTCATTGAATAACAACAGTGCCGAAACGCTTGCCCAAATGCTCACCAAAAGCGTGCATATTATCAATGATTTTTTGTATTTTAGTGATCACCATGACAGCTTTGATTCAGCCTCGCAGCGGTATTTGCCCAAATTACTCTCAACCTTATCTGGTCTGCTGTTTACCGAGCCTTTATTATCCGAGCATGCGGCAGTGTTATTTCACACGGGTGACAGCCGTATCTATCGGCTACGACACAACAAACTGCGCGTACTCACCCAAGACCACAGACACAAACGAGGGCGAGACAAAGGCGCCTTAGCCGCTGCACTTGGCGCAGATGCCCAAGTAGAATTACAACTTGCCCAAATTGATGTGTTGCCCGAAGATGTGTTTTTGATAATGACCGATGGCGTGTATGAATTTATCGGTGATGATGAATTATTGTTACTCACCCAATCGGCATTGGGCAAATTGTTGGCGCTGGATAATTCCACCACCTTCGACTTAGAAAATTTGCCAGAAACCTTGTGCCAAGTGGCATTGGAAAATGGCAGTAATGATAATGTCAGTTGCGTGATGATAGCCGTCTTGCCAAAAGTTGCGAGAATTTTGGCGAATGCAGATTTTGACAAAGCTGACCTTGCCGAACATACAGACAATCGTCATGCGGTTACCCGTTTACGCATTCCGCCTGTGCTGACTGTCGGCGACAAGCTTGATCATTTTACCATTGACAAAGTGGTGCAAAACACGCCACGCAGTAGCGTGTATTTGGCAACCGATAACACCGCCGACACAGGCGATAATCAGCGTATTATCAAAGTGCCATCTGCCTATTATGAAGACGATAGCGGATTTTTACGGCTGTTTTTAAAAGAAGAAAAAATAGGGTTAAGCCTCAATCACCCAAGCTTACTAAAATTTTACCCCAAGCCGATGAATAGCCAATATCTGTACCATGTCACCGAATTTTTGCAAGGCATGAGCTTGCGTGAATTTATCGACACCCAGCCGCCCTTATCGGTTGCCCAAACCTTTGCTATTGTCAATCAAATCGGTATGGCGCTGCGAGCCATGCACCGTAATTATCTACTCCATCAAGATATCAAGCCCGAAAATATCATGCTGCTGCCATCGGGTCATATCAAGCTCATTGACTTTGGTTCGGTTGGCTCGTTGCTCTTAAGAACAGCACATACACCGCCTGTGGGCGATTTGCATTATATTGCCCCCGAATATTTTAGCGATGCACCAAAAGGGGTGTATTCCGATATTTTCTCGCTGGGTGTGGTGACTTATGAGATGCTGACGGGGCTACAGCCGTTTGATGTCGATACCTTGACCACTGCGATGACCGCCCAAACTACCCAAAAACTGGCGTTCAAAAACGTGCGGCAATTGCGCACGGATTTACCATTTTGGGTCAATGACGTGCTGATTCGTGCGCTGCAAGCAGATAGCAACCGCCGCTATCAGAGCATTGGCGATTTTCTCACCGACCTTGACCCCAAAAGCCATGCCGACGATAAAGCCAAGCAGCCGCTGATTGACAAACATCCTGTACTATTTTGGCAACTGGTCAGTGGCATATTAACGGTGCTGTTGCTCATCACTTGGCTAATGGTTGCGTTAAATCACTAACAATGTAATTTAGGTTATGCTTGATAGACAATTAACCTATATTTTTTAACCCATTGAAATTTATAGTTAATTTAAATATTGGCATAAAGTTTGCTTATATAACAGTATAGAAAAACTTGGGATAATACACGCCAAAAGCCAGTCATTATCCTAGTCAAAAAGCCAATGTTTCGTTAGAAGGGATAAATACATGAAAAATCTCATTGTCATCGGTAACGGTATGGTCGGTCATCACTTTATCGAAAAAGCGATTGAAAAAAACTTGCACCAAATTTATCAGATTCATGTATTTAGTGCAGAAAAACGCCCAGCATATGACCGTGTCTATTTATCCAGTTACTTTGAACATAGAGATGCCAGTCAATTAAACTTGGTGGATTTGGCGCACTATAAGCAAGCTGGGATTACCTTACATTTAGGCGAAGCGGTTAACCACATTGATGCGCAAAGTAAAATCGTAACAACGGCCAAAGGCAATACGCTTGAGTTTGATAAATTGGTACTCGCCACTGGTTCTTATCCTTTTGTCCCGCCTGTCAAAGGCAACCAACATGCACACTGTCATGTCTATCGAACTATTGAAGACTTAGATGCGATTTTAGCAACTGCGGACAATCCACGTGTCCAACGTGGTGTGGTGGTTGGCGGTGGTTTATTGGGATTAGAAGCCGCCAAAGCCTTAGTGACACTGGGTTTAACCACCTATGTAGTCGAGTTTGCCCCCCAACTTATGGGCGTACAGCTAGATGCCGCAGGCGGAGAGTTGTTAAAGAAAAAAATCGAAGACTTAGGTGTGACGGTACTAACAGGTAAAAACACCCAACAAATCATCGACAATCATGACGATGACGCCAGTTTTTTAACCATGCAATTTGCCGATGGTAGCTTGCTTGATACCGATTTGATTCTATTTAGTGCTGGGATTCGCCCTGAAGATACTATGGCACGAGATTCTGGGCTAAAACTTGGCGAACGTGGCGGTATCGTCATTGATGACACATGTCAAACAAGCGAGCCAGATATTTATGCCATTGGTGAATGTGCGTTGTGGGATAACAAAATTTATGGGCTGGTCGCCCCAGGCTACACCATGGCAAGCGTGTGTGCCTCGCAACTGGCAGGCGAGCATGACAGCCTATTTGACGGTGCGGACATGAGCACTAAACTCAAACTGATGGGCGTGGATGTTGGTAGTATCGGCGATGCGCATGGCAAAATCAAAGGCAGTTTAAGCTTTGTGTATCAAAATCCCAAAACAGGCGTGTATAAAAAGTTAGTTACCTCGGACGATGGCAAACGCTTGCTCGGTGCGGTACTTGTGGGTGATACGGAAGATTACAGCAACTTGCTCCAGTTATTTTTAAATGGTATTGATTTACCCCTACAACCTGAAAGCTTGATTTTACCGAATGTCGAAAAGCCTGTTATGGGCGTAGAGAATCTGCCCGATACCGCTACCCTATGCTCATGTTATAACGTCAGCAAAGGTCAAATCTGCGCAGCCGTGGACAATGGGGCCATGACTTATGAAGACATCAAGATCTGCACTAAGGCCAGTACAGGCTGTGGCGGCTGCGCCCAAATTGTCAAAGATACCTTAGTGTCAGAACTCAAAAAGCGCGGTATCGAAGTTAAAAACCATATCTGTGAGCATTTTGCTTACTCGCGCCAAGAACTATATCACTTAGTGCGTGTCGGCAATATCCGTACCTTTGAAGAGATGATTGAAAGACACGGACACGGTGATGGCTGTGAAATCTGTAAACCAACGATTGGCTCGATTTTGGCGTCTTGCTGGAATGACTATATTCTTGATAAACCCTTGGTTGCGCTGCAAGACACCAATGACGCTTTCTTGGGGAATATCCAAAAAGATGGTACTTACTCAGTCGTACCGCGTATTGCGGGCGGTGAAATTACCGCCGAAAAACTCATCGTACTGGGCGAAGTGGCTCGGGATTTTGGACTTTACACCAAAATCACTGGTGGGCAACGTGTGGATTTATTTGGTGCACGTAGTGACCAATTGCCCGATATTTGGGAACGCTTAATCAACGCAGGTTTTGAAACAGGGCATGCCTATGGCAAGTCTTTGCGTACCGTCAAATCTTGCGTCGGTAGCACATGGTGTCGCTATGGCGTGGATGATAGCGTTGGCTTGGCGATCGAACTGGAAAACCGTTATAAAGGCTTACGTGCCCCGCATAAAATAAAATTCGGTGTATCAGGCTGTACCAGAGAGTGCGCCGAAGCCCAAGGCAAAGATGTTGGTATTATTGCCACTGAAAATGGCTGGAACCTTTATGTCTGTGGCAACGGCGGCATGCGTCCTAGACATGCTGAACTATTTGCCAGTGACTTGGACACAGCCACGCTGATTAAATATATCGATCGTTTCTTAATGTTCTACATAAAAACAGGCGACCGCTTACAACGCACGTCAGTCTGGCGTGAGAAAATGGAAGGCGGACTTGAGTACATTCAACAGGTAGTCATCAATGATAGCTTGGGTATTGCCGAAGAACTCGAAGCACAAATGCAAGCGGATATTGACGCGTATCAATGCGAATGGAAAACCACCCTTTCTGACCCAGAGCGCCTTAAACGCTTTAAGCACTTTATCAACAGTGACAAAGTCGATGACAACGTGGTATTTGTCGAAGAACGGAGCCAAATTCGTCCTGCAACTGCCGATGAGAAGTCAGTGATTGGCCAAGACGCAACCGAATTCTCAGACCAGACTGCATCACCTGCCTAACGTTAATAACATTCACCAAACTGGGATGTCCCATGGGCATCTCATCGGGTAAAAAATACGGAATCAAATCATGAATGAAATCTGTAAACTAGACGATATCATCCCTGAAACTGGCGTTTGTGCGCTAGTCAACGGCGAACAAGTTGCCATCTTTCGGACCCATCATGACGAAGTATATGCCATGCATAACTTTGACCCATTTAGCAAGGCTAACGTCATTTCTAGGGGGCTACTTGGTAGCTGTGAAATTGACGGGCAAAAAGTGCGTTATGTCGCGTCACCTATGTATAAACAACGTTTTGACTTGGCGACAGGTAAATGTATTGATGATGAGCAAGTGGCATTAAAATCCTACCCTGTGAGCGTGACCAATGGCGTGGTAATGATTTAGTCTTTATTAACTGTAAGGACAGATTGAATTTGCCCAAACCCCGCACAACATTCTCACAAACATAAAAAAGGCATCAAAACCGCATGCCTTTTTTATGTTTTAGGTGTTGACAAAAATAGAGGGTAAGCATTCAGCTCCCCTCTGTCATCATAGTTTTCACTCTGACTAATTACTGATTAACCGATTAATTATGGCTAAAATATGTACAGTCTTATCATCTCTACAATGCTACAATGCGGCATACGTTAAAGTAGGCGCATTTAATTGATGATACAGCGATACCACATCGCCCATAATCATCACCGCAGGCGATGGCAGTTTAGCGTCATTTTGCAATGCTTGAATAGTGCCTAGCGTACCCACCAAAACTTGCTCGTTAGGACGACTAACATTGGCAATAATCGCAAATGGTGTATCGGCTGATTTACCCGCTTGCAACAGACCTTGGGTTAAATTTGGCAAAGTATTTAACCCCATATAAAAAATCACCGTTTGATTATCGGCAAGCAGCTCTGCATATTGCTCATTTGGCGTGTCTGCCTTCAAGAATCCTGTCACAAATTTGACGGATTGCGCATAGTCACGATGGGTGAGCGGAATATTGACGCTATTGGCGACTGCTAGCGCGGTGGTAATGCCAGCAATCGATTCACACGCCACCCCTGCACCAATCACGGTTTGCATTTCTTCACCGCCCCGCCCAAAGATAAACGGGTCGCCCGACTTTAAGCGTACAATAGTTTTGCCTTGTTGCGCTAGGGTGACCAATAAGCCATTGATGTTTTGCTGGGACATGCTGTGCTTGTGGCATTTTTTACCGACATAGATTTTTTCTGCCGTTGTGTTAAGTGCCAAAATCTCATCACTCACCAGATTGTCATAACAAATCACATCCGCTTGCAAGATAGTTTTATAGGCTTTGATGGTCAAGAGTTCGGGGTCGCCTGTACCTGCACCAACCAGATACACTTTGCCCTGATTTTGTACAGCTTTTGCATGTTTGGTGGTTATAGGAAGGTCAAAACGATTTTCTTTCACGGTGTCATGGGGAAAAAATTCAACACTCACAGGGCTACTGATTGAAGGCATAGCAGTTTTCCAACATAATCAAACAAGGTAATTTAAAAATGCAATTACCATGCCTAAATTTTAACTCATACCCTTAATCCTACCCTTAACTGATGAAATTATTTTATATCCTGTTAATGTGAATAATTTCCCAAAATTTGACCTATTTATCCTATGTCATTGAGTGAGTTCAACGCCAAATCAAATTCATTTTTGGTATTAAAATTTGCTAAAGTTATCCATTCATTCGGCAATGCAGCGGTTTGTATTTTTTTATCCGCCAAAAACTTCATCACTGCGCGCTGACCCTTATCCAAATAATCGTTTAATTTTATTAATAAATCCGTACGATACAAACCCAACAATGGATAATCCTTTTCAGCCTTTAAATAAATCACCGCCTCATTATCGGTTACTGCATAACGCAACTTATCAAAAACTTGATGGGCATGAACCAAACTATCACAGCTTATCACCAGTAAATAATGGTAAGGAGACATGACTTGATTCATGGCACTTGCCATGGCTGATAACGCCCCTGCTCCTTTGCCATTTTGTTGATTTGGCAGATAATCATCAATGATTTTGACGGTTGTATCATGACATAAGCGCTTACCACTATCTGCCACCATGACAGGGACATTTAAGCGTTTGGCATGACGAATATGAAAATCAAGCAAAGTTTCGCCATTTGGCAAGCTTAATAGCGCCTTGGGTGAACCCATCCGAGATGATTGACCCCCCGCCAAAATCACCACCCCTGCCAATTTAATGGTCATGTTTTGGATTTTCACGCATCAGATGCGGCACAAAGTTACACGGACGGGTACGGTTGTCGAGTTGTTCTTTGATAATGCCTTCCCAGCCCGTGCGACAGGCACCCGAGGAGCCAGGTAAACAAAAAATCACCGTATTATTCGCCATGCCGGCCAGGGCACGAGATTGCAAGGTTGACATGCCGATTTCATCACGAGATAGCGCGCGGAACATCTCGCCAAAACCTTGTACTTCTTTATCAAACAGCGGGCTTAGGGCTTCAGGGATTTGGTCACGGATATAAAAACCTGTCCCGCCAGTGGTAATGATAGCGTGAATCGCAGGGTCGGCAATCCATTGACTCACGATCGCACGGATTTGATAAATATCATCGGTGCGTATGGCTCGCTCCGCCAGGGTATGCCCTGATTCGACAAGGCTATCGGCTAGGTATTGACCAGAGGTATCTTCTTCTAAACTGCGGGTGTCTGATACAGTTAGGATTGCGATATTAAGCGCAATAAAAGGTTTTTCAGGCTTGCTCATTGGGGTTTCCTCATTATTTTATGGGCATACAATTTTACCGGCATATCAGATATTGCCATACATTAGGCATTGGTTATAGCGTTTTTGTTTGTAACGCATGTCTAGGCTATGAATCTGTCAATTAACGCCCATTGGTTGACTGCCTAGACAGGCATCAGCTTTGCACGCTTGCACCCGTCCATTTATGTTAATCAACAAAAACAATATTACTCATCCTTAACCACGACAGGCGGACCCAGCAATAAATGCTCATCAATAAACTCATTTGCTGAATTATGCTCAGCAGACTCTGCCGTGATATACCATTGTTGATTACGGTACAAGGTCAATCTATCGCGTGTCAGCCCTCGCCATAGACAATACATCATCACAAACACCACGATGGCAAACGGAAAGCCTGCAATAATCGCGACCGCTTGCAACGCAGATAACCCCCCTGCCACCAATAATACCGCAGCAATCACCCCTTGGCTCAATGCCCAAAATAACCGCTGAATTTTTGGCGGATTGGTATCGCCGCCTGCGGTGAGCATATCAATCACAAGGCTTGCCGAATCTGACGAAGTGACAAACCACAACATAATCATCACCACAATCACCAGCGTCAAAGGCTTGGTTAAAGGATAATATTCAATCAGTTTAAAAATCGCACTACCATAATCGGCTTTGACTGCTTCAATAAGCCCATAATTGCCCATCAATTCCATATGTACCGCGCTGCCGCCAAAGGTGGTAAACCAAAAGAACAACAACAGCATCGGGATAAATAACACCCCAAAAATAAACTCTCTGATAGTACGACCCCGAGAAATACGCGCCACAAAAATTCCCACAAATGGCGACCAACTCACCCACCATGCCCAATAAAAAATCGTCCAATTTGCCTGCCAATCCGTATTGCTATACGCCTCACTCCAAAATCCTAGTGGAATAAGTTGACTGACATAATTGCCGATATTTTCAATAAAACTATCGATGATAAACTGGGTCGGACCAAACAATAACATAAAACCAAGCAGCAACACAGTCAGCACAATATTGATATCGCTTAAGCGTTTAATCCCTTTATCCAGCCCCATCATCACTGATAGCGTCGCCATTGCGGTGATAATTGCAATCAAACAAAGCTGTACTGGGACATTATTGGGAATACCAAACACATTGCTAAAGCCTGCGTTGATTTGCATCGCCCCTAGCCCCAAGGATGTCACTACCCCAAACATCGTGCCAAACACCGCAAGGGTATCGACCACATGCCCCCATTTGCCATAGATTTTTTGACCAATCAACGGGTACAGTACCGAGCGAATCGACAACGGCAAGCCACGGCGATAATGAAAATACGCCAATGACAATGCTACGACACAATACAACGCCCACGCATGAATTCCCCAATGCAAAAACGAAATACTCATCGCTTGTTTAGCCGTTTCTACGGTTTCGGCTTGCCCCATGGGAGGCGACATAAAATGATACAAGGGCTCTGCCGTCCCCCAATACAACAGACCAATCCCAATCCCCGCACTAAACAGCATGCCAAACCATGATAGTAAGCTATACTCAGGATGCTCTGTCTGATGGCCAAGCCGAATATCGCCATAACGACTCAAGGCAATATATAAGCTAAACACCACCGCGACATTCATCAAAATGATAAAAAGCCAACGAAAACGGTGGGTAATAAAAGACTGCAGTTGGTTAAAAACTTCACCTGCCAACTCACCAAATAACGAACCAAAAATAATAAATCCGACAATCAGCAATGCGGAGGCAATAAAAACAGGACGATTAACCCGAGGGAAAGGGCCGAATTTTTCGACTTTCACAGAACTCATAAAGATATCTTTTCATTAGATTAACTGGAAAGCAACCTTAACAAATTATTTACAATAATTCAAATTACAGCAAGATTTAACAGGGCTTATATATTACAAAAACAAAACTAAGTTTCTGATTATGAAGAATATATATCTTAACATACTGTAACATTTCAGTAGAGCCGAGAAAATAGGATTAATTAATTTTATTTAATAACCCAATATCATTACGCAGGGGTTGATTCAACATACATCATCGGTTTATCTACTTTAATTTGGTTAACTGACGCCTCGTCTGGGCTATGACCCCGTTGGATAATCGGATGCTTTCAATGACTGGGTTAGGGGAAAACGCATTGACAATTTGGTAGTGGGCGATGGGGATATTGCGGTATAGATCATGCCATAAAATGCGAGACTTTGTTGTTCGATTGCATGAATTTTGGTTGCCTGACAGCTTGTAATGAAATCTGCCTTTGAATTTTTACTGTACTTTTTATATTTTAACAATTGGTTTTAATAGTTGGCGGGTGACCCTACAGACCGTAAGCCAAAATTTTTGGTCACAAAATGGTCAGTTTTAGTTACAAGCGTTTGGTCACGTTAGTTTTATTTAAATATTAAAAATAGATATCTTTTCAACTTAACAATCAAAATCAATTTTCCTAATCACATCAAGATAAAAATTTATAAAACAATATATTTTTTAAAATCAATAGCTTGGTGTAAAATTTAAGCCAAAAAAAACCTCAAATCAGGGGAGATTTGAGGCATAAAACTTTAAAAATTTCGTTTTTTAACACTTATAAAATAAGTGGCGCAGCGGACGGGACTCGAACCCGCGACCCCCGGCGTGACAGGCCGGTATTCTAACCAACTGAACTACCACTGCACGGTAGCTGATGACGACGACCCAAACTTGTCAAATTGGTGGGTCGTGACGGATTCGAACCGCCGACATTCTGCGTGTAAGGCAGACGCTCTACCAACTGAGCTAACGACCCATCGTCTGTGGTGGGTATTATAGAGAATTTATTTTTGCTGTCAATGATTTTTTTTGGCAAATATTAAAATTTTTAAAAAATTTTGCTGAGCATGTCATGTGGTTGTCACATAAAAACCCTATCATACCTACATGGCCAGCAAGGTCATAGCTAACAATAAAAATAATAAGATAACAATAATAACAATGTCTCTATCGCTTGTCACCCAAAGGATTTAATTCCCCCAATTAAATCCTTTTTATTTTTTTCTCTCCCGCCTTTTCTCACTGTTGTGCCAGTAGTGTTTTGATATCCGTCTCAAGGTCTTGGGGGGCTTTGGTCGGTGCAAAACGATCTACGACTCTGCCGTGTGCATCAACTAAAAACTTGGTAAAGTTCCATTTGATGGCGTCACCCAACATACCCTTGCCCTGTGGCTGTGATTTTAAAAACTGATAAACAGGATGGGTATCTTTACCATTGACGTCAACTTTTGCCATCATCGGAAAGGTCACGCCATAATTGATTTGGCAAAACTCACTAATTTGCGCTTCACTGCCAGGATCTTGCTGACCAAATTGGTTGCAGGGAAACCCCAACACCACCAACCCTTGGTCTTTGTAAGCTTGGTATAGCTTTTCTAAGCCCTGAAACTGTGGGGTAAAGCCGCATTTGCTTGCGGTATTCACAATCAATACGACTTTACCTCTAAGGGTGTCAAAATCAAATAGCTGACCTCGAATATCGGTCGCGGACAATTGGTAAAAATCTTCCATAGCAAATCTCCTTATTGTTAGTTAAAAAGTTGTTAGTTAAAAAATTGTAAGTTTTTCTTGCATTATTATGCTGACAAGCGTAGTTTATCTATTGGCAGTTATTCAGCCTCACTTACGCCTAAAAATGTCAGTATTTCTGACAAAAGTCTGATATGATTTATTAATACTCAAACGGAACTCCCCCGCTATGCTCACTGACGCTAAACTATCGGCTGGACAACGCTTGACGCAGCTGCGTAAAAGCAAAGGTTTGACCACTGCCGAACTTGCCGATTTAATGACCCAAGCTGGTGCTAAAGTTAGCCGTGCCGCGATTTCTAATTGGGAGCGCGGTTCCAATGGCATCGTGTCCAATAAACTGCCTGTGCTTGCCAGTCTGTTAGGGTGCAGCGAAAGCTATTTGCTATCAGGTACTGGGGTGGAAAGTCATAACGTCAATACCCAAGCGTTAGCAGCGCATACTGTCAATGACACTACTGTAGCACAAGCATCAAGCGATGCCAATCAAGCGAATCCGTGGCAGGGTCAAACGGCTCAAGCGACGACGCCCGCTGCTACCAATTTTCAACCCAACCATTCTAAACCTAATCCCAAACCCAATCCCAAACCTAGTAGTGATGTATCTACCATGAAAACTTTGAACAAATCCAATAAACTGCAAAACGTGTGCTATGACATTCGCGGTCCTTTGCTACAAACTGCTAACCGCATGGAGACACAAGGTCATAAAATCATCAAACTCAATGTCGGCAACCCTGCCCCATTTGGGTTTGAAGCGCCGCAAGAGATTTTATCAGATGTGGCGATGAATTTGTCCAATGCGATTGGCTATTCAGACTCTCAAGGGATTTTTGCCGCGCGTAAAGCGATTTTGCAGTATTACCAAGCCAAAGGATTGTTAGAAGCGGTAGACGTTGCCGATGTGTATTTGGGCAATGGTGTCTCTGAACTGATTGTGATGACCATGCAAGCGTTACTGGATGACGGCGATGAAGTGCTGATTCCTATGCCTGACTACCCGCTTTGGACAGCGGCGACGAATTTGGCAGGGGGTAAAGCGGTTCATTATCTGTGTAATGAAGCCGACAACTGGCAGCCAGATATTGCTGATATCGAAAGCAAAATCAATGAGCGCACCAAAGGCATTGTGGTCATCAACCCAAACAACCCAACAGGCGCGCTTTATTCTACCGAAAATTTAAAAAAAATCGTGGCACTGGCAGAAAAACACGGGCTTGTGCTGATGGCAGATGAGATTTATGACCGCGTACTGTATGATGATGCCGTGCATGTACCGATGTGCACCCTTGCCAAAAACTGCTTGGTTATCTCCTATAATGGCTTGTCAAAGTCGCACCGTATCGCAGGTTTTCGCTCAGGCTGGATGATGTTATCGGGTAAAAAACACCATGCGGCTGATTTTATTGAAGGGTTAACCATGCTATCATCGATGCGGCTGTGTGCCAACGTGCCCTCACAATACGCGATTCAAACGGCGATGGGTGGCTATCAAAGTATGCAAGCCTTGACCGCACCAACCGGTCGCCTGTACCAGCAGCGCAACATCGCTATCGAGCGCCTAAACGCCATTAAAGGTATCTCATGCACCATGCCGCAAGGGGCATTTTATTGTTTCCCAAAAATTGACCGTGACATTTATCCAATCGAAGATGACATGCAGTTTATGATGGAATTATTACTACAAGAAAAAGTCTTGATGGTACAAGGTACAGGCTTTAACTGGCATGCGCCTGACCACTTTCGCGTGGTATTTTTGCCCAATGCATCAGATTTGCATGAAGCGATGGATCGACTTGAGCGCTTTTTTGCCACAAAACGCCAAGAATATGGCACCGATTAATATTTCATTGAAACAAAAGACCCCGAATCGTCGGGGTTTTTTATTGTGAGCAATTAATTACATACAGCTATTGAGATAAAGCCCTTGGGATTAACCCAGTAACTCCGTTAAAAATACGGCGATGATACCAATCGGTGCGACAAATTTTACCACAATTTGCCAAATAGTCCATTTCATGCCATCTAGCCCCAATTCACGTTTTACCGATTCTTGGTTGATAAACCAGCCGATGAGGATAATGGTACCCAAACCAATCAAAGGTAGCATGATTTTACTAGACGTATAATCTAGCGCGTCAAAGATACCTTGTGGGATGTCTTTACCGTTTTTGTGGATAGTAAATACCGCAAAATCAGACAATTTATTAAATGACAATAACGCAAGTACACCCACTGCCCACGTTGCCACTGCCCCTACTAGCGTGCAGATTTTACGGCTCATTGGGGTTTTTTCTTCCAAGAATTCGACAATAGGTTCAAGAATTGAAATCGACGACGTCAATGCCGCAAAAGTCAATAACAAGAAGAATAAAGTACCCACCACCACACCTAGGCTCATTTGACCAAAGGCGATTGGCAAGGTCACAAACACCAAACCGGGACCTGCCGCTGGATCCAGATGATTGCTAAATAAAATCGGGAAAATCGCAAGACCTGCCGCCAATGAGAAGATAATATCCCAAATAATCACCGTGCGCGCGGTTGCCAATAAATCCACATCTTGTTTTAGGTATGAACCATAACTCACCATGATCGCCATACCCAGTGACAGACAGAAGAACGCATGTCCTAGCGCCGCCATCAGCACTTTACCCACGCCAACTTCCTGCATACGCTGCAAGTCAAACTTAAACAAAAACTCTGCGCCTTTGGCAAAATCCATATTAATCGCATTATATCCCACGATAAATAAGAGGATAAAAGCTAACGCAGGCATCATGATTTTTGATGCTTTCTCAATACCTGCTGATACACCGCCTGCCACAATTAGCGCCGTCAAGCCCATAAACGCCGTGTGCCACAACGTCATTTCGGTTGGATTGGCTAACATCGTCTCAAAAATTTTGCCAGTGGCGTCGGCATTGAGACCACCAAATGCATTGATACCGGCTTTTAAGGTGTAATTAAGCGACCAGCCGCCAATCACACTATAAAATGACAAAATCATAAAAGCAGCTAAAATACCAAAGTAGCCAAGCAGACTCCAAGCCGGCGAGGTGTTGTTAGCAACTGCCGCTTTGCGAAAACTTGCCGCTGGGTTACTTTGTCCACGGCGACCAATCAGCCATTCAGTGACCAACACTGGAAAACCAATAAGCGCGATACTGATGATAAACACGATAACAAATGCCGAGCCACCGCTATCGCCTGTCATGTAAGGAAACTTCCAAATACTACCGAGACCGACCGCAGAACCCACGGCCGCCATCAAGAACCCAATCTTTGAGCTCCACTGGGAATGAGACGACTTGTGATTAGTGCTCATAATCCCTCCCTAATCGAATGTAAATAAATGAAAAAATTGCAACGAGAATCTTGCAGTATGTAGATTTTTCATGAATCAATAGTTAATGTCAAACTTTCTTTTCACAAAACCCAACCAAAAGTTATACAAGTATGTCATTATTTTTTTGCAGTTAAATAAAATATAATAAAATCAAATATTTATAATGTTTATTTTTAAAATTCATTAAACGCAAATTATTTTTATACTAAATATTACTTTTTGGAATCAATAATTTTTTCACCTATTTGATGGCGAATGACCGGCAAAACTTAGCGGTTAATGTCAATGGTTTAAACTTGCACAATTGTAGGGATTTTGATAGCAATTTTTTGCTATTGAAGGTAAAATTTCATTTTCAAAAATTGCACGCCCAAACGTGCTGACCGTTCGCAGAATGATGACAAGGGACTTATTGATGACGCAGCCTTATAACGTGTTGTTCTTGTGCAAGCACAATGCTAGCCGTAGCCTAATGGCAGAAGCCATTTTGAATAAAATTGGCGGTGACCGTTTTGTAGCCTATAGCGCAGGCGTTGAGCCATCCCCTAGCGCGCATCCATTCACGCTTGAAGTATTAAAACAAGAAGGTTATGATGTGGCAAGCTTAGCGCCCAAATCCGTCAATCAGTTTTTACAAGAAAACGCGCCAAAGATTGATTTGGTGATTGGGCTGTGCAATTCTTTACAGCAACATGCCGACATTGATGGTAAATTCCTACTAACCGCACATTGGCATATCAATGATACGGACAGTGTATCAGCCGATAGTGATATGGAAAGAGCCGCATTTAGCCAAGTATTACGCCAACTCTCTCAGCGCATTCATTTATTGACAAACTTGCCCGAAGATAAAATCGAGCATTTGGCACATCCATCAGCGGATGCCTAACATCCCGGTAAACGATTGACCCTAAAAAAGCCCAACTGTCTTGGGCTTTTCTTTTTTCTATTTTTTTCTTTGCCTCTATATGTAGATGTGCCTCTATCAATCTATCTATGAATCAACTTTTTGCTGCATTAATGATTCAATCGCGTCCGTTGTTTTTGGCACATCACGGGTAAGAACCAGCGGCTCACCGTCGGTAATAACCACATCATCCTCAATCCGAATGCCAATACCCCGATATTTCTTGGGTACCAATGCATTGTCATGCGCAAAATACAAGCCTGGCTCAACGGTAATCACCATGCCTTTTTCAAGCTTTCTGGGTTTACCATCGTCGCCAGTGTAGCGCCCTGCATCGTGCACATCTAAGCCAAGCCAATGCCCTGTGCCATGCATATAAAACGGTAAGTAGGCTTTATCAGCAATCAACTCCTCGACATCGCCTGTCAAAATTCCCAACTCAATCAAGCCTTGGGTCAGTACTTTAAGCGCAGTTTCATGATGGATTTTGCCATGTTCGCCTGCTTTTAGGCTATTGATGGCGGCGATATTGGCATTTAGCACAATGTCATACACCTGTTTTTGCACGTCGCTGAACTTGCCACTCACGGGAAAAGTACGGCTGATATCGCCTGCATAGTGTTGATATTCAGCGCCCGCATCTATCATCACCAAGTCGCCATCGTGCAGCGGTTGGTCGTTTTCGACATAATGCAAAATATTGGCATTGTCGCCGCCCGCCACGATACTATTGTAAGAGGGTACGCAGCCATATTGGGCAAAAGCATAGTTGACTTCAGCTTCCAGTCTGCTTTCATTGCCTTGATTTTTTTGCATCATGGATGCCACGCTTTGCATGGCGCGAATATGCCCGTAAGCACTGATTTGGGCGGCGACTTTCATGCGTGCAATTTCAGACTCATCTTTTATCAGCCGCATTTCATTGATAAGGCTGTCAATATTGGTGATGGTATCGATCACACCTTCGCCGCGCTGCAGCTGCTTGGCTTGATTAAGCCAGCCAATCAGCTCATTATTAAAGCGGGCAAACACGTGTTTTTTACCAAAAATCAGATTTGGCATCACCTCATCAATTCTGCCAATGGCAGTCGCTTTATCCGCGCCAAAATCTGCGGTTGCACCCTCAAGCCCTACGCGTTTGCCATCCCAAATCTCACGTAGTTTGTCTTTCTCACGTAAAAATAAAGTGTAGTTGACGGTATGGTCAGTTTTTTCCAAAACCATGACGGATTCTGGCTCGGCAAAGCCAGTTAAGTAGAAAAAACTGCTGTCGGCGCGGTATTTATACTCAGCATCGTTGTTGCGGATATGCGCGGGAGCCGTCTGCAAAATCGCAATGCTATTGTTTGGCAAGGCTTCAGCAAGTTTGGCACGCCGTTTGGCAAATTGGCTTTGGGGAAGCTTTGGCAACAACTGTATGGTTAATTGATTTGACATGATATTTCCAAAAAAATTAATGGCTGTCACAGCATTGTTGAAGAATTTGCTGTAGGAAGCTTTCGCATTTTGCTAGTTGGTTTAGACTGACAAACTCATTGGCTTTATGGGCATTGCCAATATCGCCGGGTCCGCAAATCACCGTCGGAATGCCTGCATTGGTAAACTGCCCACCTTCGGTGGCATACGCCACTTTGTGACGTTGCTGTTCATCCACCAAATTTTCAATGAGCTGTTGCAAGGCCTGGCTATCTTTGTCGGTCATTGCAGGGACATTTTCGTTGCGAGTTAGCTCAATGCCCGTGTCGCTGTCAATGGCGTGCATCTTAGGCTCAAGGGTTTTGATAAAGGCGCGAATTGGCTCAATCACTTGGCTTTCATTCATGTGCGGCAAATTGCGATAATCAAAGGTGAATTCGCACAGGTTGGGCACGATATTGGTTGCCGTGCCGCCGGTAATAGTGCCCACTGACAAGGTCGAAAATGGTACGTCAAACGCCATGTCTTGGTCGTTACGTTGTTGCAATTGTTCGGCAAGTTTATCAATAAAATTGATAATTTTACTAGCATAGCTGATAGCATTGACGCCTTGCGGGGTCAGCGATGAATGTACTGATTTGCCATGCACGCGGCAGCGATACACTTGGATGCCTTTATGCGCGGTGACCATTTTCATCATGGTCGGCTCACCGACGATACAGTAGTCGGGCTTGATCCCTTGCGCTTTTAAATCTGCAAGCAGTAATGGCGCACCCAAACAACCCACTTCTTCATCATACGACAATGCCAGATGAATCGGTTTGCCTAGCCTCTTATCGCGGCTTGCTTGCACCACAGTAGGCAACAGGGTTAAGGCGCAAGCAATAAAGCCTTTCATATCACAAGCCCCACGCCCGTATAGCTTATCTTCCACAATGGTCGCCACAAACGGATCGGTATCCCATGCCTGCCCATCAACGGGCACCACATCGGTATGCCCGGAAAACACAAAACCTCCTGTCGTTACGGTATCACCCTCACCCATCGCAGGTACGGTCACAAAGAGGTTGGCTTTGGTATTATCGGCATTAAAGGTCAAACGTGGCGACAACCCCAACTGCTCACAATAGCCCGCCACATACTCAATCAATTGCAAATTGGAGTAGCGACTGACAGTGTTAAAACCAATCAGCTTTGTTAACCAGTCTACTGCGTTGGATGGATAGCCCATAGTCGTTCCATTTTTCTCAAATTTTAAACCATTAAAACACCCTATCAGGGGTAAATCTAGTCGAAATAGGGTATTAACATCAACTCGGCTTTTTACCTGTCATGGCATCTATAACCATATGGGTAACAAAATCATCATTGGTATCTTTTTCTGCTTCCCAATCGAGTTCATCATCGCGTAGCTGCTCAATAAAATCCAAATGCTCCTCATCAATCTCTTGGGCTTTGCCCACAGGGCGATTCATGGCAAATCCTGCGATGAGCGGCAACTTGGCGACTGATTTACGCACTCGCCCTTGTGACACACTCACAGGAATCATGCGCACAAACTCAAGTAGCTCCATATATTCAACTTCGCCTTCAGCATTGTCTGTGCCTTGCAGCGCGTCATCATACGCATCAATCCGCAGCGCGCCGATTTTTGCCAAGTCATTAAATAGGCTATTTTCTTCCGGACGTAGCGCACTATCGGTGACACCAAAGCCTGTCAAAAAGCCATTTGCCCAGTTCTTAAGTGCCATCAAACGCTCATAGAGTGGATGGTCGTCATCAGGCAACAACGGCATAAACTGGTAGCTATCAGCATCATCGGTTAACACCGCCACCATATCCTCGCCTTCTTCGGTCACTATCTCTAACGCTTTTGGCTCAAGCTCGGTAAAGCTCAGCTCAGTCAGTAGCAGTTGCCACTCTTGCTCGGTTGGCGCATCACACACACTGAGCACCCCTGAGATTAGCCCATGTAACTCACTAATTGTAACGTCATGCCAATCCTCAAATGCTTGTGTCCAATCCTGCCAACCCGAAATATAATCATCCATCGCTTTACCCTTTTTTCACAAAAAATTATATCAACACTGAGATAATACTAGCCTTAATGCGGTCAACTATGGCATTATTAAAGTGGTAAAATAATATAAGTATCACTCAAATTTTAAGCCTTCACGCTATAGTTATACCAAAAAAACCTTTTGCTATTCATGTCAACGAGCGCCCATCACGTCGCTCTTGATGATTTACTTGATTATTCACTCGATTACTGACTAGACATCATATCATGAGCACCCTAATTGACCAACTGACCCAGCTACAAACCGCATTGACTAAGCTTCGCGACAAATATCAATTCGCCAGTAGCGAGTTAACCCGTATTAAAGCACAGCCAACTATTACCGCAGACCAACTGCAGGCGGTACAAGCTGAGCTCGATGCCAGCAAACAACTGCAGCAAAATTTAGAACAACAACTTGCCAGACAAGCCGAAGAGTATCAAGCACTCGAGCAACGCTATCAGTCACTTGCCGAATCTCACAACATGCTAAGTACCGAATACGAACAAACCCAAAACCAATTACAGATTTTTACCGCACAAAATCAAAAACTGATTGAAAAAAATCGTGTTGCGGCAGAGCATACCAAGCTTGTGTTAGAGCGCTTGGCAAAAATTGACAGCGAAAATTGACCCGCCCTTATTTAAGCCAGCCTTACTCATGTTTAAAACATTTGAATACGTTAGGAAAATCTTATGGCATCTGCCCAAAGCATTAAAAAAGTTGATATCCTGATCAATGGTCGTAGCTATACCATCAACTGCCCAGAATCTGAAGAGCCTGCGTTGCAGCGTGCGGCAAGCTATATTAACCAGTTTATGCAAGAGGTACGCCGCCAAGCGCCTCAGCTACCCCAAGAAGAATTATTGGTACTATGCGCGTTGACCTTGTTTGAAAAATCAGAAAACTTACAACGCTATCAAGAAAACGAAAGCCAAGCGCAAGACCTGGTGGGGAAAATGTTAGAAGACGTTGCGCGTTTTGCCTAACGTCTTTAGTGTAAAATAAGTGTAAAATAAAATTCGACTAATTTTGAGCGCGCTGGTAGTGTTTGCCAGCATGAAAATCCGCTTGGTGTTCTTGATTACAAAAGAACTTATCCCCTTCTATAATCCCTCGCCACTCTGCTAACGTATGATGGCAAAAATCACACGCTCGCAGCTCGGTACTCTCGCCTGGCTGCGGCTGTAAATAGCCTTGTGGTGGTCGCGGATACATCCATTTCATCCCAACCCAGCTAAGCCCCATAATCACCAAAACCACAAAAATTGCGCTAAACATCGCTTCACCTCATTGTCTAATGAAAGTCTAATGAACGAATCATCGTTGCCAATTAACAATTATGACTGCCTGTTAATTAGCATTCTAAGGTTTGATTATACGGCAAAAAATCGCGCATTGATGGGTTATTCATGCTATGTTTAGGCTAATTTTACCAGTTGCAGCGTTTTTCGGTGGTAGCGTCTAAAGATTGCAATTGTAAACACATCATAAAGCGATATAATGTAGAATAATTTTATCTTGTAATGCCATCGCTGTTGCCACCCATAATTATAATAGCAGCATGATGCTTGCATACCGTTTTAGACGGATATGACTAAGGGACGACCCCATAACAAATTTTTACTGAAGGATTTTTCATGTCACACCTTGATTTAACCCCAGATAATAGCGTACCAACGCAGCTGCCGAGTGAGTCAATGACCGCCGAAGCTACTACGCCAAGCCAAGCAACAAACCCACAGCCAGTTTCTCAGTCAACCTCTCAGTCATCAAGCCAACCGACTAGCCAACCAATTAACCAAGCAGATTCTATGGTGGGGCTAAAAATTGCGGTGGCACAGCAGCAATTTATTGTTGGTGATGTCATCAATAATGCCAAAAAAATGGTAGAGCTGGCTAAAGATGCCCGTGACAAGGGGGCTAATATCATTGTCTTTCCTGAGTTATCACTGCTGGGTTATCCGCCGGAAGATTTGTTATTACGTCCAAGTCTTGCCTCACGTGTGAAACTTGCTTTTGAAGTGCTCTACACAGTAAAAGATATCGTCATGCTAGTGGGTTATCCGCACATTGACCCCAATGGCACGTTTAACTCAGTGGCTATTATTCACAATGGTCAGCAAAAAGGCTTTTATCACAAACAATGCCTGCCAAACTATGGCGTGTTTGATGAACGCCGCTATTTTAATACCGGTCACAACCAAGTGTTGTTTGACTATCAAGGGCTGACCATTGGACTACTTATCTGTGAAGACTTATGGCAAGACGCTCCCATTCGCGCACTCAAAGAAAAAGGTGCAGAAATCATCATCAGCCTCAATGCCTCGCCCTTTGAGCAAAACAAGCAAGAACAACGTAAGGCTTTATTAAAAAGCCGTGCCACTGAGCACAATATCCCGATTGTGTATGCCAATAGCGTGGGCGGTCAGGATGACTTGGTGTTTGATGGCGGCTCGATGGTGGTCAACGCTCAAGGTAAAATCGTGCAAGAAGCGCCAAGATTTTTGCAGCATACCCTGTATGTGGTTGCTCGTCACGATGCCCAAAGCGGTCAAGTGATATTATCAGAACAGCGCAAATCACCGCTTGCGCTCAGCCAAATCGCTGAAACTTATCAAGCGCTGGTTGTCGGCTTGCGTGATTATGTCAATCATTCTGGCTTTAAAGGCGTATTGGTTGGATTGTCAGGCGGTATAGACTCCGCACTCACGCTATGTATCGCCGTTGATGCGCTCGGTGCAGATAAAGTTTATGCGGTCATGATGCCCTATGAGTACACCTCGCAAATCAGCCTGCAAGATGCGCAGGCGCAGGCACACCGACTCAACGTGTCTTATACCGTGTGCCCGATTCATGCCGCTGTTGAAGGCATGCGTCATACGCTAGAGCCGATGTTTAGCAACACCACCGCCGACACCACGGAAGAAAATATCCAAGCCCGTGCGCGTGGCATGATTTTGATGGCATTGTCCAACAAATTTGGTCATCTAGTCATCACCACAGGCAACAAGTCAGAGATGGCCGTGGGCTATGCGACATTGTATGGGGATATGGCAGGCGGATTTGATGTCTTAAAAGATGTGTATAAAACCCAAGTATACGCCCTCGCCAACTATCGCAACCGCCTAGAAGAAACACCGGTGATTCCTGAGCGTGTGATTACGCGTCCGCCTTCTGCCGAGCTTCGCCCTGATCAAAAAGACCAAGACAGTCTGCCTGATTATGATACCCTCGATAAAATGCTGGAACTGTATATCGATCGCGACTTTGGGTATGATGCGATTGTAGAAGCCGGTTATGATAAAGACGTGGTGAAAAAAGTACTCAGTATGGTAGACCGCAATGAATACAAACGTCGTCAAGCGGCGATTGGCACCAAGATTACCCACCGCGCCTTTGGGCGTGAGCGTCGTTACCCACTCGTCAATCACTGGTCGCTAGAGTTTCCAAAACTCTAATTTCCAAAGATCTAAGGCGAGACAACATAAAAAGACTGCAATTTGGCAGTCTTTTTTTTCATCTGTCGCAAAGCATTTATCACAAAGCATATATCGTAAAGCTTGCGCGACAGTTAGGTCATTGTCACATCCAAATGCAAGCTTTCTTTAATCTCTTCCATCACAATCAAACTGTGGGTTTCCACCGCCGCTGGCAATTGCTTTAAGATATTGCCCAGTAACTTGCGGTAAGAACTCATCTCTTTTAGCCGCGCTTTGACCAAAAAATCAAACTCACCCGAAATCAAATGACATTCCAGTATCTCGGGAATTTCTGACAGTTTTTTGCTCACTTGCTCAAAGACATCGCCTGACTTGGTGGATAACTTTATCTCTAAAAACACCAACAAGCTTTTATTGATTAAATTGGGATTTAACCGCGCATGATAACCTGTAATAATACCTTCACGCTCCAAGCGCTTAACCCTGTCTGAGCAAGGCGTGGTTGATAGGTTAACTTTGGCGGCCAATTCGCTGATAGAAATTCTGGCTTGCTGTTGCAAGATTTCAAGGATTAAACGGTCGGTACGGTCTAAAGTACGCATAGCAAAATGAAAACCCTGTTTTTTGATGATTGACATGATAAAACCGATAATATCAGCAAAATTCTAGCATAAAAACAGCAAAATTCACTGCAAAACTTTACTTATACTAGCAAAATTAACTGATAACTAAGCAGATATTTGGGGGTGGGTATGCGCGTATTGGTACTGGGTAGTGGCGTGATTGGGGTTACAAGTGCCTATTATTTAGCCAAGCAAGGCGTAGAAGTCACGGTGATTGACCGCCAAGCAGGTGCCGCACAAGAAACCAGTTTTGGCAATGCTGGGCAAATCTCCCCAGGCTACTCTACCCCTTGGGCAGCCCCTGGTATTCCATTAAAGGCGGTTAAATGGTTATTCCAACAACACGCCCCTTTAGCCATCAAATTAGATGGCAGTCTATGGCAGTTGCAATGGATGCTACAAATGCTCAAAAACTGCAATGCCAAGCGCTATGCCATCAACAAAGAGCGTATGGTACGAGTGGCAGAATACAGCCGCGACTGTCTGCAGCAGTTGCGTCAAGACACCGGCATTCACTACGAAAACCGCTCGCAAGGCACCTTACAAGTTTTTCGTAAACCCGCCCAACTAGAGGCTGTACAGCAAGATATTAAGGTGTTGCAAGATTCAGGCGTGCCTTTTAAGCTGATTGACAACAGCAAGGCGTTGGCTGATATTGAGCCCGCGTTGGCAAATGCTACTGATAAGCTGGTTGGCGGGTTGCATTTGCCGCATGATGAAACAGGCGATTGCTTTTTGTTTTGCCAAGCATTAGCGCAACAAGCCAAAGCGCTAGGGGTGAATTTTTTATACAATCAAACCATCGAAAAACTGGTAGTCGACGCTGGGGCGATTAAAGGGGTGATAGTAAATGGTGAGTTATTAACGGCAGACCAGTATGTATTGGCGTTGGGCAGTTATTCGCGGGCGCTTTTGCAACCGCTACAGCTTAATCTGCCTGTATACCCTGTCAAAGGCTATTCACTGACTGTACCGATTATCAATGCTGATTTAGCGCCCCAATCAACGGTGCTTGATGAAACCTATAAAATCGCCATTACTCGCTTTGACAACCGCATTCGCGTGGGCGGTATGGCAGAATTAAGTGGTTTTGATGTAACGCTAAACCCCCAGCGCCGTGCTACACTCGAAATGGTCACGCAGGACTTATTCGCAGGCGGTGATTTGCCAAACGCAAGTTTTTGGACAGGGCTACGTCCGATGACCCCCGATAGCACGCCCATCATTGGCGCGACTCGGTATCGCAATTTATTTTTGAACACAGGACATGGCACATTGGGTTGGACAATGGCGTGTGGCTCTGGCAAATTAATTAGCGATTTGGTGCTCGGCAGAACGCCTGATATTCGCATTGATGGCTTATCATTACAGCGTTATGCCTAGTATCTATTCTCTTTCAGAAATACCTGTAAATAGCATTTGAAAAGACTATGCATAAATAACATTTATCCATTTACAAGTACAAGGAAAACACCATGACCGCACACATTCAACGATTCGATAGCAATGACTATCTAAGTGAAATTACCATTTTTAACCACGTGGTGTACCTCGCAGGACAAGTGCCAAATACCGACACTGCCGATATCCACACACAAACCAAAGAAGTGCTAGACAATATCGACGCCATGCTCGCCAAAGCCAATAGCGACAAATCACGTCTGCTAACTGCTCAGATTTTTATCAAGGATTTGGCGGATTTTGAGGTGGTGAATAGCATGTGGGGCGACTGGCTAACCGATTGCCCAAAGCCTACCCGTGCGACAGTCAAAGCTGAGTTGGTTAATCCTTTGTGGAAATTAGAAATTGTCGTAGTCGCAGCGCAAAATACCATAGACTAAATAAACCCATAACCGCTCAAAAGGTTAAATAAAAAAGGTGCATAAATCGCACCTTTTTTATTTTGTCTAACCTCTACATTAATAGCTCACGTTTACCACTTTTGGTCATGCCGCTCACCAAGCCCGCCTCTTCCATGGCATCAACAATACGTGCTGCGCGGTTATAGCCGATACTAAATTTGCGCTGAATGCTTGATGCAGAGACTTTACGGGTTTCGAGCAAAAACGCCACCACGTCATCATACAGCGGGTCTTCTTCGCCATTGCTAGATCCGCTAGCATCGCCACCACTTGGCGCAGAGCTTAGCTCAAAATTATCAAACATATTATCAATATAGTTAGGTGCGCCACGCTCGCGCCATGCATCACATACACGGTTGACTTCCGCATCGCTGATAAAAGCACCATGTACACGGTTAGGCTCGATTTGACCAGGTCCTAAAAACAGCATATCCCCATGCCCAAGCATATCCTCTGCGCCACCGGCATCCAAAATGGTACGCGAGTCGACTTTTGAGTTGACACGAAGTGCGGCACGGACGGGAATATTGGCTTTAATCAAACCAGTAATCACATCCACCGATGGGCGCTGGGTCGCCAAAATCAAATGAATCCCTGCGGCACGCGATTTTTGCGCCAAACGGGTAATCAACTCCTCGGCTTGTTTGCCCACCTGCATAATCATGTCGGCAAACTCATCCGCCACAATCACAATTTGTGGTAACGGTTTTAATTTTGGCGCTCTATCTTGGCTGACACTGTCATTGGGTCGCCAAAGCGGATCTAGTAACGGCTCACCACTTTGTTCGGCTGCCATGACTTTTTTGTTGAATTCATCAAGCTTACGCACTTTAAATAATGACATCAGCTGATAACGACGCTCCATCTCCGCCACGCTCCATGCCAAAGCACTGGCTGCTTCGGTCATATCGGTGACTACGGGGGTGAGCAGATGCGGAATATCGCCATAGTTGGCAAGCTCGAGCTGTTTGGGGTCAATCAAAATCAATCGCAGCTGCTCTGGTGTATATTTGAGCAGCATTGACAATAACAGCGAATTCACCAATACTGACTTACCCGAGCCTGTGGTACCTGCTACTAGCATGTGTGGCGCTTTCGCCAAATCTGCAATAATCGGTCTACCTGCAATATCTTTGCCCATTGCCATACTGATTAAGCCATCGGGGTCTTGATAAGCTTCTGTTTTTAGCAGTTCGATGAGTCGTACCATTTGGCGCTGCGGATTGGGCACTTCGATACCGATATAAGGTTTACCTGGAATGACTTCTACCACACGCACCGATGCCATGGATAGCGACCGAGCCAAGTCTTTGGCAATGCCCGTCACCTTGCTTGCTTTAAGCCCTGGCGCCAGCGACACTTCAAAGCGTGTCACCACTGGACCCATTTGCGCATTGACCACTTCTGCTTTGATATTAAATTCTTGTAGCTTAATTTCTAACAGCGCTGATAGCTGCTGCAACTGTTCGCGGCTGTAGCTTGGCTTGCGGTCAGGGTCTGGCAAATCAAGCAGCGATAACTCAGGTAACGGGCTTAAATTGGCACGATAAGCTGCGGTTTGCATGGCACGCGATTTATGACTAAACAGGCTATCATCATTGATATCGAGCGGCTGGTCGACCTGAGTCGCTGCGGGCTGTTCGATTTGGTCGAGTAGCTCAGATTCCACCGAACGACTATGGGTCGGTATTGAAGACGTTATCTGGTTGGTATCAATCTCGGCTGCAGCAATCTCGTTGCCAGTAATCTGTGTGACGGCTTGCGCTGGACGTGCTATTTGGGTGGGCATCATCGGACTTGCTGCAGGGGTTAAAAATTCCGCTACAACCGGTGCGGTGGCACTGTCATCTGATGGATTAGCCCTAGCTTGCGCTGGGACTTGTCGCATACCCAATAACGACGCGACTGAGGGGGTTGGTGTTTCAATACCTTCTGCACCTTCTGCTTCAATACTTTCTGCTTCAATGTCCTCTGTCTGAATGCCCTCGAATGATGGCTCTAGCACAGGATTTTGTGATAAGTCATATCTAGCATCTACGCTATTCGCTAAATGATCCAAATCTGACGACCCAATAGCCGCGTCCTGTTCAGCCATCTCTACACCCGTCATCGACTCAGAGGTTTGTTTATCCGCTAGCTCCCCTGTGCCTGCGGCAGACATAGCAGATATCATAGATGCGTCATCGATAGTTGGCATAGCTGGTGATACGTCTACACTATCTACACTATCTACACTAGGCTGCTTTGTGTGAGTTGGTTGAGTGATTTGCGAATCTACCTGTATCAAATGGGGTCTGTTCAAGGTAGGCATTTTAAACGGTTTTTTTATTATTTCACTTTGCAGTTTTTCATCGAGTTTTTTGGTCAGCTTGGTGTTTGCTACATAGGTTGAGCTGACGGGTTTAAATGGATTGGTGGCATCGTTTTCTTCGAGCCATTCATAATCTTTAATTTCACTAAAACCCGTTTCATCCAAAAACGCATCGAGTGGACTACCGACAAACGCCTCATCATCCGCTAGATGACTACTGTCATAAGCCGCTTGTTCTGTGTCATGAGAGGCTAAAGGCAAAGGCAGTTGTGCGGTGTCGTTTGGTTTTGCTTGGCTTGCTTCTTGAGCAGTCGCCTTCAGCTCAGTATTGGTTTCTTCATCTGCGGCTTCAGCGTGTAGGCGGCTGCGAATAGCTTGACCTGATAAAATCTCATGCCAATGTAAATCAAAGGTAAACGTCACGGTGATGGCAATAAACACCAATAAAAACAGCAAAGTCCCCCAGTAGGTTAATAAACTACTAAGCCCGTTGCCAACGATTTGCCCGATCATGCCTTGCGCTAACCAGCCAAACGATAACACCCCTGTCAGACCTGCGGTGGCAATTATTAAAAAGATATAACCCAAAAAACGTAACAAGCCATTAGGCTCTACATCATGGCGCCATACATTCCAAGCTTCATAACAGGCAATAACAATAAACCACCAGCTCGCCGCGCCCAAAAACGCATACAAAATATCAGCCAGCCACGCACCACCCGTGCCTGCCAAGTTACTGACTTCATTTACCGCACTATTGATATGCGACCAACTGGGATCATTGGCAGAATAACTGATGAGGGACATGACTAACAACAATGCCACGATTAGCCAGATAATCGTAAGCACACTTTGACGAATATAATAAGACAACGCAATTTACCTTTGAATTTGAACCTGCTTTGGATAAGCCGTAAGCCAACGCTTTGTTCAGCCATGACTGACTGATAATGATTGTGAAAAACAATGATTTTGGAAAAACGTTGATTAAAATCACCCTTTTAATCGACTATCATATCAAATCTCAGTGGTGCGTTGCTGAGCTTTTTTTGCGAAAAATTGCTTTGTTAAATCAGTCAATTCAAGCGCTATGATAAATGCAGTTTGAGCCAACAAAGCCGGATAGTAGGGTATTTTTTGATAACAAGCTTACGCCATTTTTGAGCGTTGATTGCCCGATGAATCTGTTATAAAAATAACATTTACTTGCTATTTTCGATGTTAGCCCCTATCTTACTTATGAATCAAAAATTAACATGTTTTATTTAGTTTATTATTCAGCGATTGTTAGGAAAGACGTATGTCAGAAATTATCCATCACCAGCTTATTATTTTGGGTTCAGGTCCAGCGGGTTATTCTGCCGCCGTGTATGCAGCGCGCGCCAATTTAAAACCGGTCATTATCACAGGTATGCAGACTGGCGGGCAGTTGACTACCACCACGGAAGTTGATAACTGGCCAGGTGATCCACAAGGCTTGACGGGACCTGACTTGATGGTACGCATGCAAGCCCATGCCGAGCGTTTTGGTACCCAATTGGTGTATGACCATATCAACCAAGTGAACCTAACTCAGCGACCCTTCACCTTAGTCGGCAATAGTGCCACTTACACGTGTGATGCACTCATTGTAGCGACAGGGGCTTCAGCCCAATACTTGGGTCTCGCCTCTGAACAAAAATTTATGGGGCTTGGTGTCTCTGCCTGTGCGACCTGTGATGGGTTCTTCTATCGCGGCAAACCTGTGGTGGTGATTGGCGGTGGCAACACGGCGGTTGAAGAAGCCTTATATCTATCAAACATCGCAAGCCACGTCACCCTAGTGCATCGACGTGATAAATTAAAATCAGAAAAAATTCTGCAAGACCAATTATTTGAAAAACAAAAAAATGGCAATGTGACCATCGAATGGAACAGCCAAGTCAAAGAAGTGGTGGGTGATGACGCAGGCGTGACGGGTGTGGTGATTGAAAATCTCCAAGACCAGTCTACCAAAACCATCAACGCGCCTGGTATGTTCGTGGCGATTGGGCACAAACCCAATACCGATATTTTCCAAGATCAGCTTGAGATGAATAATGGCTATATCGTGGTCAAAAGCGGTCTGGATGGTAATGCGACAGCGACAAGTGTCGAAGGCGTGTTTGCCTGTGGGGATGTGGCAGACCATATTTATCGCCAAGCGATTACCTCAGCAGGCACGGGTTGTATGGCGGCGTTGGATGCAGAAAAATATTTAGATATTGTCAATCTAGCGAATGCCAATACCACGGTATCAGCCAACACCTCTGCTATTTAGCTAATACTTTCAACGATGCCATTGCCAAATCACCATCCATTACAAAGCCCTTTCGTTTGCCGTTATCAATTTCCCGACCCGATGGCGGCAGACCCTGACGGTGAAGGGTTGATTGCGTTGGGGGGTGATTTGGCAGCTGATACCTTAGTGTGTGCTTATCGCCAAGGGATGTTCCCGTGGTTTAATGAAGGCGAGCCCATCGCTTGGTGGTCGCCTGACCCGCGCTGTATTATTTATCCTAGCGATTTTCGCGCCAGTAAAACCCTAAAACGGCGTATCAAAAATGCAGGTTGGACGTTTTCCATTAATCTTGCCTTTGCTGAGGTCATTGCCGCCTGTGCTGATACCCGCACCTATGCCCAAGCTTCTGCATCAGCCACTTGGATCAGCCCCGCTATGATTGAAGCGTATACAGCGCTCCATGCCGAGCAAGTCGCTTACAGTGTCGAGATTTGGGATGATGATGAGCTGATTGGTGGTCTCTATGGGCTAAAGCTAGGACAAGCTTTTTTTGGTGAAAGTATGTTTCACCGAGTGACAGATGCGTCTAAAGCGGCTTTTTTTGTGTTAATGCAGCTGTGTGCACATTCCCAATTTGCTTGGGTGGATTGTCAGTTGCCTAACCCACATTTGATGCGTTTAGGTGCCACCATTCTGCCCAGAGCGGAATTTTTAGATAAGCTCGCGCAACAATTATCGCTACCGAGCATTGATTGGTCATCGATTTGCGGTCAAAAATTGCCACTTAATCAACTGTTAAATGAGGATTTGATGACTTATTACCTACCTCCAACTATGCAAGCTTAGGTAAGTTAAGGGTATTTAAAAGCACCAATGACGTTAAAACCACCCCACCCCCCGACCAGTCTAGCATTGACCAGCCAATTGACGCCGCTGCATCAATGTAGTTATTTGCCGGATCGTGCAGCACGTTTAGAGCTGATTGAATTAGCAAAGGATGAACGTTTAGATACGCCTATTTTTTCTCAGTTTTCACGGCTTGGGTATCGGCGTAGTGGACAACATCTATACCGCCCTGTATGCTTTCATTGTCAACGCTGTATCTCTACACGTTTAGTAGTTAACGAGTTTGAACCCAATCGTACCCAGCGCAAACTGTGGCAAAAATCGCACGAGATGGATGTGGTAATTACGGCTTGTGATGATGCCGATGAATCGCATTTTACGCTATATGCTCGCTATATCTGCGCTCGCCATAGTGATGGCGATATGTATCCACCCAATTTACAAGGGTTTAAACAGTTTTTACAATATAGCTTTACCCAGTCATTTTTTATGGAGTTTTGGCTTCATGATGAATTAGTCATGGTGGCAGTTTGCGACCAATTAGATGACGGCATATCAGCGGTCTACACTTTCTATGATCCCGATGCAACCATAAATAGTTTGGGCACCCTTGCGATACTTACCCAAATTGACTATGTTAAACGTCTTGGATTACCTTATTTATATTTAGGTTTTTGGGTACCAGATTCGGATAAGATGGCGTATAAATCGCGTTTTTATCCCACTGAATTATTAATCAATCAACAGTGGCATCGTTTCGATGAGGCTGTCACAGCCGCGCAAGTTGAGCCACTGCTTCAACAGGCGATAAAAGCACATTATCTAAACATGTGGAATACTACTTAGCATTTAATTTAGCATTGAATTTGCGCTGCATAATTAACGCATGGGTTTTAGTCATGTCATGATTATCGTAGTAATTTTTGCGAACGGCAATCTGTTCAAACCCATGTTTTTGATAAAATGCAAGGGCAGTATGATTATCTTCTCTTACCTCTAATAGCATCCGCTCAGCACCCGCTACTTGGCACATTTGCGCCATAGCTGTTAACAATTGGCTTGCAATACCTTGCTGTTGATAATCAAGACAAGTTCCAATTTTTAAAATCTCTGCATCTTCAAATATGTGGCTATAAAAACAATAGCCGACCAACCGCTGATTCAGCTCGTCTGTCGCATAAATTATATGGTTAAATGGCTGCGCGAGCAGGGAATTGATTTGCGCAGCCGACCAAGCATCGTGGACAAATAGCTCGGATTCAATTTGTGCCAGCTGCGCCAGTACTTGCTGCAAAGCATTATCTTGTGTACTCGTTTTATCTAACTTATATATCTGTATGGCAGTCATAATTTATTTCCATAAAAAAAGAGCCACCGAAGTGACTCTTTTGTATGCTTACTAACGATTAGTCGTTAACTTTAGCAACAACACCCGCACCTACAGTACGGCCACCTTCACGGATTGCAAAGCGTAAGCCTTGGTCCATTGCGATAGGGTGGATTAGCTCTACGTTCATTTCAACGTTATCGCCAGGCATTACCATCTCTGTACCTTCTGGTAATTGGATTGCGCCAGTTACGTCAGTGGTACGGAAGTAGAATTGTGGACGGTAACCATTTAGGAATGGGGTGTGACGACCACCTTCTTCTTTTGATAGTACGTATACTTCTGCGTCAAATTTGGTGTGTGGTTTGATTGAACCTGGTTTAGCCAATACTTGACCACGTTGTACGTCTTCACGTTTGGTACCACGTAGTAGTACACCACAGTTCTCGCCTGCACGACCTTCGTCTAGTAGTTTACGGAACATTTCAACGCCAGTACAGGTGGTTTTTGCGGTTGGTTTGATACCAACGATTTCAATTTCTTCACCAACTTTGATAACGCCTGATTCTACACGACCGGTTACAACTGTACCACGACCAGAGATTGAGAATACGTCTTCGATTGGCATCAAGAATGGTTTGTCAATCGCACGTTCTGGTTCTGGGATGTAACTGTCTAGGGTGTCAAGTAGTTCTAGTACGGCTGGTTCACCGTATTTGCCTTCGCCGCCGTTTAGGGCTTCTAGAGCAGAACCTTTGATGATTGGGGTGTCATCGCCAGGGAAGTCGTAGCTTGATAGTAGTTCACGTACTTCCATTTCGACGAGTTCTAGTAGTTCTTCGTCATCAACCATGTCACATTTGTTCATGAATACCATGATGTATGGTACACCTACTTGGCGTGATAGTAGGATGTGTTCACGGGTTTGTGGCATTGGGCCGTCAGTGGCTGATACAACTAGGATAGCGCCGTCCATCTGTGCTGCACCGGTGATCATGTTTTTAACATAGTCAGCATGGCCAGGACAGTCTACGTGTGCGTAGTGACGTGCTTGGGTGTCATATTCAATGTGTGAGGTGTTGATGGTGATACCACGGGCTTTTTCTTCAGGGGCTGAGTCAATTGACGCGTAGTCTTTGGCTTCACCACCGTTGTGTTTTGCTGCTACAGTTGCAATCGCAGCTGTTAGGGTTGTTTTACCATGGTCAACGTGTCCAATGGTGCCTACGTTAACGTGTGGTTTAGTACGTTCAAACTTGGCCTTTGCCATAATTTAATCCTCTGATCATTGTTAAACTGTTAGCAATACCCTAGCTCAAAGCTATAAACCAACTGGTGTATCTGTATTGCCAGTGCTGGTGTTGCCAATTTGAGTGTTGCTAGGTCACTAAAATAGCAAATTTAACATAAATTTCAAGTTTTTTCCATAGCCTTCATCTTTATGGTCAAACTTTTTTGTTATTGCTAAAACAAAAGGCAACACCTCTGTGCTGCCTCAACTATTTTTTGGTTTCTATCAATGTATTTTCTATAAAACTGGAGCTCATACCGAGAGTTGAACTCGGGACCTCTCCCTTACCAAGGGAGTGCTCTACCTCTGAGCTATATGAGCAAAACTTTGGTTTAGAATAATGGAGCGGGTGGCGGGAATCGAACCCGCACCATCAGCTTGGAAGGCTGAGGTTCTACCACTAAACTACACCCGCAATGCGACCCGCCCAAGCATACTGGACTTACTGTTAACGTGATTAGGGAATATTCAGATAACAATAGCAGGCAAATGGTGGTGGGGGAAGGATTCGAACCTTCGAAGCTCTCGCAACGGATTTACAGTCCGTCCCCTTTGACCGCTCGGGAACCCCACCATAGTTGTCTTTCAAGGTACGCTTAACACGATGTGTTAAAGGATGGTGCCGGCTGCCGGAGTCGAACTGGCGACCTACTGATTACAAGTCAGTTGCTCTACCAACTGAGCTAAGCCGGCGTATCGCTTGAAAGTGGTGAGCATTTTAGCAAATATTTTTAATCTTGCAAGCGTTTTTTTAGTTTTTTTTCATTTTTTTTGCTAAAACGAAAATTTAATGATTCAAATTTGCATTTTAGGCGCCTTGCGCCGTTTATTTGCTACCTAAACCCTAATACATCAACAACACGGATGCAATAATCAGCGCAATAATTACCACGATTATTATTGCGACTGTGGCGTTTTTCTTTGCCGCAGGTTTGATTGCATCAGCTTCTACCGTGCTAACTGGCGATGGTTGCGCTGGCTGAACGGGTGAGACAACGGGCTGTGATGATACTGCTACTGCCTCAGTGACAACAGGCGGCTGAGCCGGTGTATTAAGTAGCGGCGATGTGGGATTATCAATGCTTGCTACATCCACTGTTGTCGTCGATGCAGAAGGTACGGATTGTTCGACGTGAGTGTTGGTCAGCTGCTCGCTAGGTAAAAAATCTTGCGTGGTAACGACATCAATCACAGGCGCGGCGTTGGCTGCAGCGTTCAGTGATGATGGCTCAACCGATGCAGTCGATTCAGTTTGGGTATGAATGTCAGTGGTGGGTGTGAAATTCTCAATGTCTTGTAAACCATCGAGAAAACTATCATCATCCAGTGCATCGACTGGGGCATTTACCACCAAAAATGCCAAGTCAGCAAAGGCGAGTTCATCGGTAGCTTGCAAAGCATGCGCGTCTGTACCGATACGCTCACCATTGATAAAGGTACCGTTGCTTGAGCCTAAGTCTTGCACATACAGCTGCTCACCAATACGGTTAATTTTGGCGTGTTGGCGAGAAATTTGTGAGGTTGCTAATACCAAATCATTGCTATCGCTACGTCCGATGCTTAAGCTTTTATCAATATCAATGGTTAAATCCGCCAACGCTGGTGACAGTCCAATGAGTTGCCATGAAGTGCCTTGCGAGTTGTCGGTGAAGTTCATCGTATCCACTGCATTAGTTTGATGATTATCCATGCAAGTCTCCTACTCCTAAGGGGTATTTAATAGTATCATTATGCTTGGCATTATGGGACATTTTTAGGGATTTGTCACGGTGATGGTCTGCACCGCAGGCGGGGTCGCAATCACCACAGGCGTTTGAGCCATCTTTGCGCCCTGTCCTGTCTGACCTTTAGATTGGGTAATGGGCGCTTGGGTGATGGCGTTGCTCGCTGGGCGAGTGACAGTTGTGGTCGATGAACTGCCTGTGCGAGACGCATTTGATGACACGGGCGTGACGATATCGACACCATTGGCATACACTCTTGGCGTGTTTGATAAACTTTGCTCGGCTGGGGTAACCAAGTCGTCTGTTGGCAATTTGACGCCATTTTGTAACGTACTGGTATTGGGGAACATGGCATTTATATTAAGTGGGATTTGTTTGAGCGTACCGTTTTTATCAATGACCAGTTGCATGGTACGAATACCGTCTAAGCTTTTTTCGGTCACGCTTGCCACCGCGCTACCATTTCGCAAAATGGTCGGCTGTAAAAATACAATAAGATTGGTTTTGTCCGAGTTTTTGCTTTTTGAGCGAAATAAATTACCAATAATCGGCGCATCACCCAATCCTGGGACTTTTTGCTGACCATAGGTGCTGTTATCACGCATCAACCCACCCAATGCCACGGTTTGTTGGTTATCCGCTAAAATGGTGGTTTTGATTAAATTCTTGTTGGTGACGACACCACTCACGTTATTGAGGGTACCGTCGACAATGGAGGACACTTCCTGCGAAATCTCAAGTCGCACTGAGCCATTATCGCCAATATGCGGAATGACATTAAGATTGATACCGACATCTTGACGGCTCACGGTTTGAAACGGCGTGGTTGATGAGTTACTTGCCGTGGTATAAGAGCCGGTGACAAATGGGACGTTCTGCCCTACCAAAATATTGGCTTTTTCGTTATCCAACGTCAAAATAGAGGGCATGGATAACAGATTGGCATTGTTGGTTTTATTGATGGCTTGCAAAATCGCACCATAAAACTCACGATTACCGCTACTATCGGTTTTACTAGTACCAATCCCCAATAGCGCGCCTGCCACGGAGGCTGCCGCCGTACCTGGGGTTTTGCTTAATATCTCAGATGCTAGCCCTACTGCGGATGCACCGATGTTATTAAAGTTAATCACCCCTACGCCGCTATTGGCATTGCCCATTGCCCATTGTACGCCAAGTTGCTGGGTATCATTGCCTGAGATTTCCATAATCGCTGCTTGAATCAATACTTGGTCACGGCGGGTATCTAGCTCATTAATAGCGTTTTCGATTTCTACCATTAACTCTGGGTTGGCATTGACGATGACGGAATTTTGGGTTTGGTCAGCGATAATGCTAAAAGGTCTACCTTGATAGCCGTTGTTTTGCGCAGTCGTTGTGTTGCTGGTGGAGGACGTATTAAGCGGTGAACCTGTCGGTGACGCTGCAGTATTGGTGGTGGTCGCTGCGCTATTATTACTGGTATCGCTACTAGATTGAAACATTGAGCTTGCTTGCAAGGTGGTTTGGTCACCTGAGCTATTGATGGATTGATAGGCAAGCAGTCCGCGTAGCATTTCTGCAATATGGGTGGCACTGGCATATTTTAGACGAAACACGCGAAGCCCACTGAGACGTTGCGTCGGTACGGTGTCTAACTGCTCTACCATTCGCTGTACTTTGGCTGTCATCTCGGCACTACCTTTGACTAGCAGCCTATCAGAAATCGGGTCGGCAATGATATTGATCAGGCTACCACCGGTTGATGCCACAGTAGGCTGCCCTGATTGACCCGCAGCAGCTGGCGCTGTACCACCGCCCGTACCTGTCAGTGAGCTTAATAAATCCATCATGCGCTTGGCATCGACATGACGCAGCGGAATAATGGTCAGCTTGTCATTCATATTGCTATCAAGATCGCTAATCAATTTTGCGTATTGATTGAGGCTGTCGGCGCGGTCAGAGAGGATAATGGCATTGACATTTGGCACCACAGCGGCATTGGCATACGGCGGCATCATCGGACGGATGACGTTTAAGATGTCATTGGCATTGGTGTTGGTGAGATAATAGATGCGGGTCGCCATTTGGCTACCTGCGGTATTACCGCGCAAGTCCACATCTACCCCTGCTTGCTTGGCAACGGTATCAGGGACCAGCTCTGTGGTCAGCCCGCGATCAATCGCTACAATGCCATTGACTTTCATCACGGCTAAAAACAAGTCATACACTTCTTGACGGGATAAGGGTTTGTTTGAAATTACCGTCACATTGCCATTAATGCGTGGGTCTAGCACAAAGTTCTTTTGCGTAATGGTGGCAATTTGGTCGATAAACGCCTTGATATCAGCGTCTTGCAAATGCACTTTATAGCCAGTGGCTGCATGGGCAGCTGACAGACCACTGCTAAGCAAACTGATACTCATAGCCAGTGTCGTGCTCAAAAATAGTGGCTTTAGCATGGTTGGGTATTTCATAATTTACCTTATCAATTTTTAACGCATATCACCGACTGTGTCTCACGTAGCGATGACGTCTGTAGCTTTTTACTATCTTTTATCAAAATGACTGGCGTACTGTCACGACTTGGTCGCCGCGCTGAACTTGGATTTGCGCTTGTCCTGCTTGTTGCACTTGACGTAGTAGCTGGGCATCTTGTGTTGGGTTTTGACCCACGTTTTGTCCATTGACGGAGAGGACTTTATCCCCTGTTTGTAGCCCCAGACGGTTTTTTAGTCCGGCGGACATCGCATCGGTCACCAAATAGCCTTGCCCTGTCGCTGCCACACCCATTTGGCTTAGGTACCCTGAGGCATTTTGCTGAAGCCCTTGAATCGCCCCACCAATGGCTGACGATGCACCGCTTGGCGGGGTATTGGCACCATTTGACGTCGCCATAGTGGGCGTAGAATCCTCTCGATCATGCGGATCGCCTGTCGCCACTGGCGCGCCGCCAATCGCTTGTGGCGCAGCACCGCCTAAGCTCGGTGTGGGGGTTTGTCCCATATTTGAGCCACTACCAACGCCTGCAGCACCGTTGGCTTGAGCTTTGGCTCTGATAGCATCGCTTTGGTCAAGAAAAAACGGTTGCCCAAATGGCACTTTACTGGTTTGACCACTGGCATCTGCCACTATTACAAAATCGGCTGCGACTTTGACCAATTTATAACCACTGCCATCAATCATGTCGTTGATACGATAGCTTAAGGTTTTACCATTGGCGGTCAAAATTGCATACGATTGACTCTCAGGGGTGGCAATGGTCACGCCCACCACTTTAATATCTGGGGGTGTCGCTGCCGGCGCTTGCGGGGCAGTTGGCTGCGCAAAAAAATCTAATGCATTGCTATTGGCAGATTGCGCGACCAAGTTCGTCTGCAGGGGCACTGGGGTGAGTGCGGGGGCTTTGGGCGGTGCAACCACCAGCCAAATTGCTTGGCTTACTTGCCACACCAACCAAAAAATAGCTGCCAGTAGCAACCAAGGATACAGTTTTTCTACCACCGCCATCGGCACAAATTTACCAGTCGTTGTTTTACGGCTCAACGAGGGGCGCTGGGTGGCTTTTATCATATCTGCTATCATCGCTGAGTCTCTAATTACCCATACTGGTCAAAGGTTGGCGAATGGACACCACCACACTGTCATCAGCCCCTTTGCCTTGGTACGCTGGCATATTTTTGAGCAGCCGCTGGGTCAATGACACATCTATCATATTATCTTGGTCAAGATAAAAATCCCCCAATCGCTCGGCTTGCGGTGTAGTAAGGGCTAAATGCAAGCTTTTACCTTGCGCTGCCTTGTTGCTACTATTGGCACCATTGTTGTCTGCTGGCTGCACACTGGCTTTATCTGCGCTTAAGTTGCCTTGCATGGTGGGGAGTTTGATGAGGTAGGTTTTGCCGCCTGTGGGATACCCCAAATCACCGCCTGCCCAATTCATGCTGCCTTTGGCGGTTTGATAACCTTGCTTATTTTTTTCAATTGACACTTCTTTGATGGTAATCGGTGTGTCGGGTAATTGCCAACTGACCAACTGCGCCAATGTGTCATGGCTGATTTTGCCGTTGAAATCATTGGCTTGCCAGCTAGTTTTGTTGAATTTGACCACCCCTTGCAAGTCGGTTTTGCCAGAGCGGATATCGACTGCCATACCCAGTTTGCCCATCAATAAATGCCACGGTTGCCAGCGCCAATCGACACTACCCGCCAGCGGCGTATTGGGGCGCGCATTGATTTGCCAATTGGCTTGACCTTGCCAAAGGTTGCCGGATATTTGCTGCAAGTAAGGGTTGTTTGGGGCAAATTTTTGCAGCAACCACGCTGCAGGTAGCTGAATCAACAAGCTTAAGCAAAGCAAAACCAGACCTACCAGCCACCATAGTTTTGTCGGACGTAATGAATTGACACTTGCCAAACTTGAATACCTTTTTACAATGATTTTTGACACCGATAAAGTGACGCAATCCATAAGCAGATTAATCAACAATCAAATAATTCATGCAGGATAAAAATTGCCATTAGCGCAAAATTTTGAACCCACTATGCGCCAACACTCGAATATTTTTCTAACTAAAATGAAACGCTTTATCATAACTGATTTTTATTGCGTTGTAATGTCAATCCATAAAAAATCAAAATTTTGTCAGGCTTGTTTTGGGCGGACTGTTTATTGCGGCTACCTGCCGCACTTACTACAATTTGCAACCGACTTTATCACCATGAGTTTGCTACAATCACCTCACCAAGCCGGTTAAAACTATAATGCAAAACACAAGGAAAATAGCATGCAATTTGATACATTGCCACAACTGGGCGATAGCGTCTCCAAAATTTGCTTAGGCACCATGACCTGGGGACAGCAAAACAGCGAGCAGGATGCCCATGAACAAATGGATTATGCCCTTGCCCAAGGTGTGAACTTTTGGGATACCGCTGAGATGTATCCGTCACCCCCTGATAAAGACAAACAGGGTGATACCGAGCGCTTTATGGGTAGCTGGTTTGCCAAGACAGGCAAAAGAAATGGTGTCGTATTGGCGAGTAAAATCTCTCGCAATGACTTTTTGCGCGATGGCAATACCAAGTTTGATAAAAAAACCATTCGTGCGGCATTAGATAGCAATCTACAGCGTTTGCAAACCGACCATATCGATATTTATCAGCTACACTGGCCAGAGCGTCAGACCAACTTTTTTGGTCAACGCGGCTATACAGAAAGTATGGCGCAGCAAGACACCAAAGAATTGACGCCATTTTTGGAAACCATCGAAGCCCTCAATGATGAAATCAGCAAAGGTCGAATACGCGCTTATGGGCTATCCAATGATACCCCTTGGGGCGTCATGCGCTACTTAGCAGAAGCCGATAAACATGGGCTTGCTAGACCTATCACCATACAAAATCCATATAGTCTACTCAATCGCTTGTATGAAGTGGGACTGGCAGAAATCAGTCACCGCGAGCAAATTGGGCTACTTGCCTACTCACCGCTAGCGTTTGGGGTGTTATCAGGCAAATATTTGGGCGGTAACAAGCCTGCCAATAGTCGCCTGAGCCTTTATAGCCATTTTACCCGTTATTTGAATGAGCAAGCGCAACAAGCCACCCAAGCCTATGCCGAAGTCGCTAAAAAACATAATCTAGATATGGCACAAATGGCACTGGCGTTTGTCAATAGCCGCTCGTTTGTGACTGCCAACATCATTGGGGCAACCACCATTGAGCAGCTAGCCAGCAATATCGCGTCCGTAGACTTGGTATTGTCCCAAGAGGTATTGGCTGATATCGAAGCGGTGCAGACCTTACACCCGAACCCTGCGCCTTAAACCCTGTAACTTAAATCTGCATCTTAGACGCTGCAACTTACTAGCAGGCTACGATCAGAAAAAACGGCATAAAAAATCCCTGCGACAGTGTGACTGTGCAAGGATTTTTTTAAACCTAATAAAACGTAAAGTCTAGAACGGGATATCATCATCAACTGCGCCTGGTTTTGGCATTGCCATGGCTGGGTTTTGTTGGGGATTTTGGGCAGGCGGATTATTTGCTGTATTTGCCCCTTGTGGCGCTTGGTTGCCATTCATAAACGGGTTATTGCCAAATCCCGCATTTTGACCCGCTTGGGGCGCAACTTGGTTATTAGTTTGGGCATTATTTTGATTTGGATAGCCGCCAAAATGATTGGGCGCTTGGTTGCCACCTTGGTTGTAGCCAACTTGATTATAACCACCTTGGGGCTGGTTTGGGTAGGTTGTGCCGGCATTGTTGTTATTAGCAATACCGCCTTGAGCGCCGCCTGCTGTGCCAAGCATTTGCATTTGGTCGGCACGAATCTCTGTGGCATAACGCTCTACGCCATTTTGGTCGGTGTATTTACTGGTGCGAAGGCTACCTTCGATATAGACTTGGCTACCTTTACGCAGGTATTGCGCTGCAATTTCACCGAGTTTATTAAACAATGAAATACGGTGCCATTCGGTTTGCTCACGGCGCTCACCTGTTTGTTTGTCGTTCCACTGCTCACTTGTTGCCACGGCGATACGCGTCACGCTACCGCCATTGGCAAATTGTTTGACTTCAGGATCTGAACCAAGGTTGCCTACAATGATTACTTTATTTACGCCGCGCATAGAATTTCCTTGATAACTTTTTTGATGAATTTTTTGATAACTTTCTTGATGCCTTTCTTAATAGTTTTCTAGTGTTTTTAGCCAAATCTTTGCAGATTTAGCGCAAGTACAATGCCATTACTTTACTAAACTTTGCATCAAATTGCTAGCGTCTGACCGGTAAGATGTGACAAATGCTGTCGCGTGTCATCGGTCAATTTTTCTTTATCCAGTTTGAGATAAGCAATGTTTTCTTTTGGCATCATCACTATCTCATCCACGCCGTCAATCGCCAAAATTTGCTGTGACCATGCAGTCGTGTCAATACCTGTTGGCAGGGTAATCGTTAGGCTGGTCAAATACGGTGGGGATGCAATCGGCAGGATAAACAATAACGCAATAACGGTCACGATGGCGAGCACCGTCCACGACAACCACATCGGTTTGGTCAGCAAAATACCGCCCATGGCACCGCCCACAAAAGCACCCAAAAACTGTGCAGATGAGTTAATACCCATCGCCGTCGCTTTGTTGGCAACGGGCGCGCGTTTGGAAATCCAAGACGGAATGGTCGCCTCAAGGCTATTAAAGCCGATGTAATAAACTGCAAGCCCAATAATTAAACCCACGATGGTCTGACTAGCCACCGCCAAAACTACCAATCCCGCCACCAAGGTCGCTAACGACGCCAAAAACACGGCGCGCATTTGCCGTTTTTTTTCTGCGATGATAATTAATGGAACCGCAATGATAAAGCCCAATAACAGTAGCGGCAAATACACAAAACCTTGCTGCGCCACCGTCAAGCCAAGCACATCATGAAACTGGTGCGGCAATAAGGTAAACATCGCTGTCATTGACAGATGCAGCGCAAAAATCGCCAAATGCAAACGGTTGATATCGACAATTTTTAATACTTCAGCAAACTGTGCTTTAACTGAGTGATTATTGAGATTGTGCTTTAGTACCCGATTTGGGGTGGGCACAATCCACAGTAAGCCAATGGCGAAAATAGCGGACGCCACTGTCACCCAAAACAAGCCTGAAATATCGAGCACATGCGTCAAAATCGGACCGAGCCCAAATGCGACCATTACCGACATGGCAATGGTTAGCCCCATAGTTGCCATCGCTTTGGTGCGATGCTCTTCACGGGTCACATCCGCGAGTAGTGCCATCACCACCGCTGAAACCGCGCCACTGCCTGCAATCAAACGCCCCAATATCACCATATAGATGTCTGTTGATAAGGCGCAAATCGCTCCCCCAAGCGCAAACACCAATAACCCTGCAATGATAATCGGCTTACGCGGATATTTGTCCGCCAAAAAACTCATGGGAATCTGAAAAATCGCCTGCCCTAAACCATAGATACCAATCGCCAATCCAATCAAAAACGGCGTGGCGTGTGCATATTGTGTCCCATACACGGCAAACACAGGCACAATCATAAATAGTCCGAGCATGCGCAAAGCAAAGATACCGCCCAACCCGGCAATCGCTTTCTTTTCGGATGCATTCATGGAGGAGTTGTGACTTATATTTCTCGACGTTGGTTTTACTGACGTGGATTTTACTGACATGGTGGCTCACAAAATTTTGCCAAAAACGGCTTATTATATGCCTAATTTTTATCACAGAGAATTTATTGGCAATAAAAATTATTTTAGCCTTATTATTTTGGCTTTATTGTTTCAGCCCCATTATTTTAGCATTGCGTAAGCGGTTACCATGATGGCTAAAATCACCGCGATAGCAATCATCAGCCACATCACATTTTTTTGGTTGTCAAAAAATCCTTGCGGTGACTGTCTGATAGATGATGATTTTGGGGTAGCCACTAGTACGCCATCTAACGGGCTATGCTTCACCTGAGTGGCGATTTTTTGCTGTTTTTGCGCTTTTTTGGCTTCAAGCTGCTGTTGGCGTTGTTGTTTTTGTGCCAATTTTTGCTCTTTGGCTTGTTGTTGTAGTTGGCGCTGTTCTTCAAGCTTAGCCTGTTTTTGTCGCGCTTGTTCGGCAAGTTCTGCTTGTTTACGCGCTGCCTCTTCGATGGCTAACTGCTCAGTTTGCTGCTGCTCGCGAAGCTGTTTATCGCTATAGCGCGCGTGAAAATCATCCATCACGGCGTTATCAATTTCGCTTAAGGTAAAAGGCATTTCATTTATCACCTCAAGCGCATCATGCACATCGACGTCGTACACGCCCGAGGCTTTGGTGGTTTTGCCATCGGCAGTGAGTTTTCTGGGTACTTGGTAATCGGCAAGACGCTGCTGCAAGTGGTTTTCCATTTGTCCGATGGAGTCGGTGCGACCTGTCATCGCTAATGCCCAATCGTTGATTTCGGCATGATTTTCACTATTTAATTGCTGGATGATATCGCTTGCGTCTTCAATGAGGCTGATTTTGGCAAGTAGCTGACTGGGTGAAACGGCGATATAGACCTCACCTGGGGTGGCTTGGCGTTTGAGCGATGCGATGGCTTGGGGGTTGCATTGTAGGCAGTTGGCTTGTTTGTTTTTGAGGGTGTGACCTTTTGGGCAGGGCGGCACACCGTAAGCAACGAGCGCGCCATTTTCTTTCATTTTGGCTTTGTATTCTTTGCTCGATAGTCCGCTGGCGTCAAAGGTTTTGTCCATTGGGATATGGTGGCTTTTTAAGAAGTCGGTTTGTTCTTGGGTTAGCGTTGCCATGTTATTGTCTCAAATTTTGTAGTCACAAATTTTCTAGTTCCTTGATTTAATCAAGTATAGCAAGGTTTAAGGGTTTTATAAAAAAGAAAAAATCGCGTAATTAATAGTTGCCACAAACTATCAAATTCACAATTTTCCTAATACACTGCAAATAAGATATATTTATTGAACAGTCCATTTATAAAACAATAAGCTTGAATTTTATGTTTGAAGAATTTTCAGAATACCTTACCGTTAATATCAAAAACGAAGATTTTTGGTATGATTATGCCTGTTGCGAAGCCAATAACATGTTGCTAAGTTTTAATAAGCAAGATTGGGATAAATTAACTGAGTTTCTTCCCAGTCAAAATGTAGATTGGCAAAAAATTTGCTTTGAATTAGTCGCCAATGAGGCAGCTTGGTTTGCCAAAAAATTTGTTATCCATTTTTTGTGTTGCGATAACTTTCTTCTGCAATGCTTTGCACTTGACACATTAAATGAACATTTATTTAGCAACTTTTTGAGCAATAATGAAAAATATTTATTTAGAAATATTTTAAGCGACATTAACTTTCCGCAAAATGAATTAGGCGTTCAGTATCTTTTAGCGTCCGTTTTAAACAAACTAAACAAGTAAAAGCTTATAGACAAACTTACCTATTAGTCTTGAAACCCCCACCCAATTCCCCCATTAAAACCCCATCTTTTTACCCAAATTTCCCACTCAAAAACACACAATAAGAAGCTCAATATGGCACAGCACGACGCAATCAAAATCCGTGGCGCACGCACCCACAATCTCAAAAACATCGACATCGACATCCCACGAGACAAACTCGTCGTCATCACAGGTTTATCAGGCTCGGGCAAGTCTAGCCTAGCCTTTGACACCCTATACGCCGAAGGACAACGCCGCTACGTCGAGAGCTTATCGGCTTACGCTCGCCAGTTTTTATCACAAATGGAAAAGCCCGAAGTCGATAGCATCGAAGGGCTGTCACCTGCCATCGCCATCGAGCAAAAGTCCACCAACCATAACCCCCGCTCCACGGTGGGTACCATTACCGAGATTTATGACTATTTGCGGCTGTTGTACGCCCGTGTCGGCACGCCCATGTGCCCAGAACACCACCTGCCGATGGTCGCGCAAACCGTCACCGAAATGGTCGATACCGTCATGGCATTGCCCGAAGACACCAAGTTAATGATTCTCGCGCGCGTCGTCGATGACCGCAAAGGCGAGCATATCCAGCTCATGGAACAGCTAAAAGGGCAAGGCTTTGTGCGGCTGCGGGTCGATGGCGAGATTTATGACATTGACGATGTGCCGCCGCTTGCCAAAACTTTTAAACACACCATTGATGTGGTGGTTGACCGCTTCAAAGTGCGAGGTGATTTGGGTAATCGGGTTGCCGAAAGTTTGGAGACCGCCTTACGACTCGGTAGCGACATTGCTATCTTGCATGACATGGATGCTGAGTTTGAGGATAAAATTTTGTCCGCCAAACATAGCTGCCCTGTCTGCGATCGCTCGGTTGCTGAGCTTGAGCCAAAATTGTTTAGTTTTAACAACCCCTATGGCGCGTGTCCCGTGTGTGATGGCTTGGGCAAACGCCAATATTTTGCTGCCGAAAAAATCATCGGACATCCTGAAAAATCGCTTAACCAAGGGGCGATTCAAGGCTGGGATAAACGCCACGCCTACTATTTTGGCTTGCTGACCACCGTTGCCGAGCATTATGGCATTGATATGGAAGCGCCTTGGCAACAACTGGATAAGAAGCACAAAGATGTCATTTTACATGGCTCTGGTAAAGACAAAATGACTTTTAACTTTGTCGATGAACGCGGGCGCAAATCTACCAAAACCGTGCCATTTGAAGGGGTGTTGCCATATATGGAACGGCGTTATCGCACCACGCAAAGTAGCCTAGTACGGGATGAACTTGCCAAATACCTAGCCGATGCCACCTGTGATGCCTGTCACGGCTCACGGCTGAATGAAATCGCTCGCCATGTCGAAGTTGATGGCACGACGATTTTTGATATCGTCAAACAGTCGATTGGCGAGGCAATGGCTTATTACGAACACCTTAAACTTGACGGAGCAAAAGGCGAAATCGCCGACAAAATCATCAAAGAAATCCGTGAGCGTTTGGAATTTTTGGTCAGTGTCGGCTTGGATTATCTCACCCTTGCCCGCTCTGCCGAAACCCTATCTGGCGGTGAAGCCCAGCGGATTCGCCTAGCCAGCCAAATTGGCGCGGGACTGATGGGCGTGATGTATGTGCTTGATGAACCATCCATCGGCTTGCACCAACGGGACAATGACCGCTTGCTGCAAACGTTGACCCGGCTCAGAGATTTGGGCAATACCGTGATTGTCGTCGAGCATGACGAAGATGCCATTCGCCTAGCCGACCATATCATCGATGTGGGCGTGGGTGCTGGTGTGCATGGTGGCAGTATTATTGCAGAAGGGACGGCAGAAGACATTGCCAAAAATCCCGAATCATTGACGGGGCAATATTTATCAGGCAAAAAGAAAATCGCAGTGCCAACCGTGCGTCACCGAGCCAAAGTCGCCAATGGCGATAAATATGAAAAAATGCAAGACTCCGCCATTCCCTTAACCAAAAACCAAGCGAAAAAAGCGGAAAGCGAGAAAAAAGAAAAAGCCAAAAAAGGTAAAGTCGAAGCCAAGCCTTTGATGCTGACCTTGACAGGGGCAAAAGGTAACAACCTTAAAAACGTGACCTTAAACTTACCAATTGGTGTATTTACCGCCATCACAGGCGTGTCGGGTTCGGGTAAATCGACCTTAATCAACCGCACCTTATTGCCACTAGCAACCACGCAGCTCAATAATGCCACCACCCATGTTGCCGAAGAGTTTGACAGTATCACTGGGCTAGAACATTTAGATAAAGTCGTCGATATCGACCAAAGCCCGATTGGGCGTACCCCACGCTCCAATCCTGCGACCTATACGGGGGTATTTAGTCCGATTCGCGACCTATTTGCCCAAGTGCCGGAGTCCAAAGCTCGTGGCTATCAAGCAGGACGCTTTAGCTTCAACGTGAAAGGCGGTCGCTGTGAAACCTGCCAAGGCGATGGCTTGATTAAGGTTGAGATGCACTTTTTGCCTGATATGTATGTGCCTTGCGATGCCTGTCAAGGCAAACGCTACAACCGTGAAACCCTTGAAATCACCTATAAGGGCAAAAATATCAATGACGTGCTCAATATGACGGTGGAGGATGCGGCAGAATTTTTTGAGGCGATTCCGGCAATTTACCGCCGTTTGCAAGCCTTACAAGAAGTCGGCTTAGGTTATATTCGTTTGGGTCAGTCTGCGCCAACCTTATCGGGCGGTGAGGCGCAACGGGTGAAACTTGCCAAAGAGCTGTCCAAACGTGATACCGGTCAGACCTTGTATGTGCTCGATGAGCCGACGACAGGTTTGCATTTCCATGATATCGCCAAGCTCCTAGACATCTTGCATACGCTACGTGACCGAGGCAATACCGTGGTGGTGATTGAGCATAATCTCGATGTGATTAAGACAGCCGACTGGATTGTGGATTTAGGCCCTGAGGGCGGTTCGGGCGGTGGTGAGATTATCGCTGAGGGCACGCCAGAGGACGTGGCGGAAAACGCGCGCTCACACACAGGGCGGTTTTTGAAGCCGATGTTGCAAGCCTAAGTTTGTTACAAGTATAAGTCTGTTACAGGTATAAGTTTAGCGGTGAGGGTTAGTACGTGGTCGTCTAACCCTTTTTTTAACCGCTCATCACTCTGTGACTTGATATTCATTGATAATACTTTACATGTTGGCCTAATATTTACACAATGAAACGAGATAAGGATATTGCGACATTATCCAGGGACAAAAAAACGTCAAGGAACGATAAGGATGCTAGGATGATTTTATTTAAAGGAAAAACCAACGATCTTGAAACCCTATTTCCCCCTACCCTAAAACTAGATGGTCAAATCTGTGTGCGAAATGGTATTAGCGCTCGCAGTAAATTTATGATTGGTATCTATGATATTGCCTTATACTTGGGTGAAATGACTGAAGATGCCGAAACAGCCATTACTTCACGCTATGCCAAGCAATTGCGCATGGTATCTCGCCGCAATATCAAAGGCTCATTACTGGAAAATGCCTTCAAAGACGGCATCAGAGCGAATAGTAGCGAAGAAGAATATCAAAAAATCGCCTCAGTGATTGATGACGTCTTTGGTGAGTTGTTCAAAACCAACACCATCAAAGAAGGGGCAATGTTTACGATTGAGTTTTCGCCAGAGCATGGCGTTCGCTTAAATTATGATGAGGTTGGCGATCTTCCTTATATCAAAGAAGAAGGCTTTGACCAAGCTATTCTTCGGGCTTGGCTAGGCGATAATCCCATATCACTTGAGATGAAAAAGGATTTGCTGGGTCAACACTAATATTAGACTGCCTATTTTTACACTTCCCATATTTTTAGACTTCCCATCAAGCATGGGAAGTTAATCTAGCTAGTTGATAGTGCCAGTAACTTTTTTGCTAGGTTTAATAGGGTTATATTTATTGCAACCCTATTTTAAAGATGAATAGCGGCATTATTGATATGTTTGGCATCATTCAACCCCATAAATGGGCATTCACCCCTTACCTGCCTAGTTTTGTTTTATCCGATAACAAGCAAGTTGGTGTTTTTCATTTTTATCCCAATTTTTTATCCCAATAGCGGCAATTTTTTTGCTTTTATTTTTTTACCCTATCGTCCATCAGGGGTTACTACAATACTATGTTTCTTTTTGGATGGCTATGCTAGTCTAAAGCAAAAAAAATCAGGCAGCTTATGAAACCACTTGCACAAAAGCCCCCTAAACCAATCATATCAGCCCGTAACACGCCGCAAACCTTTACCCTCAATAAGCTTGCTAAACCTATCGTGCGCGATGATATTTTTTCGTTGCCGCCTGCTGTGTATGGCACTATCTATTTGACGCTGATTCCGCTATTTGGCTTTTTGTACAGTACCTTGCCAAATATGCAGTTTAACCATGAAAACGTGGGCTTTTTGGAAGCCATGTATTTTAGTACTATCACGGTCACTACCACAGGGTTTGGCGATATTACCCCAACCAATACCTTTACGCGGGCGTTTGTGATGATTGAAGCGACCATTGGGGTGGTGTCTGCAGGTTTGTTTTTAAATGCGATTACCTATCAGCGTGAAGAAAACATGAGCAACCTGATGGACGCCTATGAAGCAAGAAAAGAAATCTCTTATGCCTTCGCGCGCCTGCACAGTCATGATAGTTTGATTACGCTTAACATGAATACTTATCTAAACCGGGTTAATCAACTGCTGGGCATAGAATCAGAGCAAACCCCAGTGGCGCAATCTGACCGTGAGGGTCGCGCTAATTTAAACCGCTCACCTGATTTGCCCGCGGCGCCTGACGCCAAAGTCCCTCAGCAGCTCATCGGTATTCATGAGCCTATTCCCGAAACGCTAGCATTTACTAATTTACAGCACTTATTTAATGCCTCAGCGCGCTTGACCGATGACCCGCGTAAGCCGTTGATTTGGTACTATTATCAAGCCTTGGATGAATTGGTCAATAGTATTGAAAATTTGGTACGTGAAACCGAAACTTATCGCTGGGCAGATTTGGAGTCGATTTGTATTCAATATTTAAGTGATATCAAATCCTATGACTCCAGTAGTTATGTACTGGCGGAGCCAAACTTTGAACAACAACTTGCGGATATCCAAGCCCAGCGCCAGCAAGACATGTTACTTATCAGTGAATATCCAAGTGATAAAGCGGTTGAGCTGTCGAACGAAAATAGTTTAAACCCGTATATTATTTTGTTTATGGGTATTCAGACCACCATTGATTTTATCAAAAAATTCCAACTTCGCTACCAAGAAATTATGCAAACCATTTAATTTTATCCGCTCATAAAAAAACACCCCACATGCCGTGAGGTGTTTTTGCTAATTAATTAATTAATCAATCAGTCAATGAAGCATTAGTGACCAAATTGGTTGGCAGTGTTTTTGGCGCCGCCCGCTTTCAAGGCGTTCTCACCCGAGAAGATTTCTTTGTGGTCATCACCGATGTCAGAACCTGCCATGGCTTGGTGTTTAACTGCCGCAACGCCTTCGCGAAGTTCTTTACGTTGTACTTCTTCAACGTAAGCTAGCATACCTTTATCACCGAAGTAACCTTTTGCCAACTGGTGCGTACTTAATGCCGCAGTGTGGAAAGTAGGTAGGGTGATCAAGTGGTGGAATACACAGGCTTCACGTGATGCATCAGCTTGGAAGGTGCGCGCTAGTTCATCTGCAGCGGTATTCAACTCAGTGTTGTCGTAGTCAGCAGACATTAAGTTCGCTTTGTCGTAAGCTGAGATGTCTTTGCCTTCTTTTTCCCATTTTGCGATGACTTGTTTACGGAAGTTGAGTGTCCAGTTGAATGATGGGCTGTTGTTGTAAACAAGCTTAGCATCTGGCACTTGCGCAACGATACGGTCAGTCATTGATTTGATGTGCGCAACGTCTGGTGTTGGCGTTTCAATCCATAGTAGATCAGCACCGTTTTCAAGTGCAGTCACACAGTCAAGTACTACGCGGTCAATGTTGGTGCCTTCGCGGAATGAATACAAGCCGTTTGGCATACGAGTTGGGCGAACCAATTTGCCATCACGTTTTAATAGCACATCGTACTCGCTTGCATTTTCTAACGTCACTTCTTCAACTTCTAAGAAGTCTAAGTATTGTGAAGCAAGGTCGCCTGGCTCACGTGACACAGGAAGTTTTTGCGTTAATGATGCACCTTCAGAGTCAGTACGAGCAACGATTACACCATTGTCAATGCCAAGCTCTAAAAACGCATAACGAATCGCGTTGAGTTTTGAGATGAAGTCTTCGTGTGGTACGGTGACTTTACCATCTTGGTGACCACATTGTTTAGCATCTGATACTTGGTTTTCAACTTGGATAGCACAAGCACCGGCTTGGATCATTTGTTTGGTGAGCAAGTAAGTCGCTTCTTCGTTACCAAAACCTGCATCGATGTCAGCGATGATTGGCACGATGTGTGATTCAAAGTTGTTAATTTTGTCTAAGATAGCTTTAGTGTCTTGACCTGCTTCTTGCGCCGCATTTAATTCACGGAAGTAATCGTTTAATACTTTTTCGTCCGCTTGACGTAAGAAAGTGTAGATTTCTTCGATTAATTTTGGCACAGCGGTTTTTTCGTGCATAGATTGGTCAGGTAGTGGACCAAATTCTGAGCGAAGCGCAGCAACCATCCAACCTGAAAGGTAGATATATTTACGTTCAGTAGTACCGAAGTATTTTTTTACCGCATACATGGTTTGTTGACCGATAAAGCCATGCCATGCACCAAGAGACTGGGTGTATTTTGATTTGTCAGCATCATAAGCTGCCATATCACGACGCATGATGTCGGCAGTGTATTGAGCGATTTCTAAACCTGTTTTGAAACGGTTTTGGATAACCAAACGCGCAGCATCATTTTCGCTGATGTTTTTCCAGTTACCATATTTGGCTTTTAGTTCGCGGATATGGTCAATCGCTGAAACGTAAGTTGACATAGCAGTCTCCTGTTGAGGACGGTGGGATAAAAAAACTTAGGATGATTGTTGTGTTGTAATAAAAGTAAAAGTCTTAAATAAGCCAATATTTAGTGAGCGTTAAACACCGAAAATATAAATAATGTTTAAGACACAAACTAAATATCCAAAATAGTCTAACAATTTTTTTAACAAAATACGTGATATTTCTTACAGTGATATTAAATAGTCTGTTAAAATTAAGAATTCTATTTTGGCACTAATAAAGCTTTAAGTTGGCTTAAATAATGGAATGAATGCACTATACCCTTTAATTCATAATTTAGCTATTTAATGATTCGTATCTTTAGTATTTATTTAAAATATAGTATAATACAATCAATAACTTAAGTTTTATTGCTAGGTTTTACCCCTATTAAAACTAGCTGTTTTAGCCTTTTTTTCTTAACTTTTAACTAGACAAACAGTAATTTATGGATTTACAACGTGTGGATTTGAACCTTTTGGTGCATCTTGATGTGTTACTTCGAGAAAAAAACGTCACCAGAGCCTCTGAGCAACTCGGCATTACCCAGCCCGCCATGAGTAATATCTTACGTCGTTTGCGTAAGTTGTTTAATGATCCCTTGTTGATTCGCTCATCTGAAGGCATGACGCCGACGGAGCGAGCGCTTGAATTACAGCCGCGCGTTCGCGAATTGTTAGCAGATTTAACCCAGTTATTAGAGCCGCGTACTGAGTTTCGTCCTTATACCTCAAGTCGTGTGTTTCGGATTATGACGTCAGATTATGCCGAAGCGACGCTGGTGCCTAGATTGGTCAAAGCGCTGCGCAGTGAAGCCCCAAACGTGATTTTGGACTTTTTGACGCCTTCAGATGTGTCGTATCGAGATATGGAACAAGGGCGTGTTGATTTGGCGATTAATCGTTTTAACGAGGTACCGCAAAGCTTTCACCAAGTGCTGATTTGGCGTGATACTTTTAGTTGTTTGTTGTCGGCTGATAGTCCGTATGTCAATCGCTTTAACCTCAAAAATTATCTTAAAGCTCAGCACGTTTGGGTTTCTAAAACAGGCATGGGTGTGGGTTTTGGGGTGAATCCCGAAAAATCTGGTGGACTTGGCTCAATTGATGCGGCGTTACAACGTCTCGGTCAGAAACGTCAAATCAGTGTCTTTACCCGTCATTATCAGATGCCTGCGATGCTCACCGCCAATAAAGACTTAATTGCTACACTACCGACTCGGGTGGCGCGCATGCAAGCAAATAATGATGATATCGTGATTAAAGAGCCGCCATTTTTTATTCCAGAGTTTGAATTGACGATGGCGTGGTCGCCGCTATTACAGCATCACCCTGCGCATCGTTGGTTACGTCAGTTGATTCAGCATGTGTCGCGACAAATCATCGCCGAAGAGCGCATCAAGTATCCGCTACAAACTGCGATTCAAGACGGTTCGCTGCATACCCAGCCCATTGATTTGGTTGAAATTGACCCTGATCGTCAATGAAGGATGGTCAGACAAGCTGCTTATCTAGGACTGGTCTAGGACTGGCAAATTTTATCAACCCACAGCTCATACGGATATTTTCCTAAATGTCCGTAACGTCCTTTTTCAGTCACCCGCCCTTCAATACAGACAGGTAAACTAATTGACACGCCCGTTTGACCTTGCGCTTTGGCATAGTCGGCTAACAGGTTGTTTGGGTCAAATACATGGTATTTGGTGGTACCGTCATTAAATTCAGATTGCTCTAAGCTTTGGGTAAATGTGCCTTTTAACGTCAGCGTTTTTTTGGGTACACTATCAATGCTTTCTTTGATATCGCTTAATTTACCATTTTGCAGCGATTGGTACGCCACGCTGGCGCAACTTGCCAATAGACCAATTATTGCCACACCACCGCCCAACCATGCAGCCTTTTTACCCTTTATCTTGTTAGTTAGCATGGTGTTTTCCTTATTATTGATCACAAAATTATTGGTATAAAAAATGATAGCAGTATTCGTTGCTATCATTTGTAGAGTTTATTTATCGTTACACTACCCTTGGGTAAATAGCTTAGCGAATATAGGTATGGTCATCAGGGTTACTCACCTGCTGTGTCAGAGCTTGGGTTGGTAAGACTTTCTTAAGATAAAAATACCCTAGCATACCTGCCAATAATGACCCTAGAATAATGCCGAGTCGTTCGTCAAACGGTTTGACTTCAAGCCCCGCAAAGGCAAGCCCACCAATAAACAAACTCATAGTAAAGCCAATACCACATAAAATCGCCACACCAAATACTTGTCGCCAATCAACATTGGTAGGCAAGCTGGCTAACCCAAGCTTGACGCCAAGCCAACTAAATAACATCACCCCAATCGGTTTGCCTAGCAGCAGCCCTAGGGCAATGCCGAGCGGTACCGTATGAAACAGTGAGGACAGCCCCGTACCACCGAGATAAATGCCCGCATTGGCAAACGCAAAAATCGGTAAAATAATAAAACTGACTGTGTCTTGCAAGTCATGTTCAACCGATTCGAGCGGTGAATGCTCAGGGTGCTTGTTGTCTGTCATTGGGATAAACAGCGCAAGTAGCACACCGGCAAGCGTCGCATGTATGCCCGACTTGAGCATCGCTGCCCATAGCAAAACGCCAATCATCATATAAGCGGTGGTACGTGTGACGTTAAAGCGATTCATCAGCCACAATATCACCAAACATACCCCAACCCAAGCCAGTGCCGCCATGGACAGCCCCGATGAGTAAAATAACGCAATAATGATAATCGCGCCAATATCATCAAAAATAGCAATCGATGCCAAGAATACTTTGAGTGCGGCAGGCACACGATTGCCCAGTAAAGTCAGCACACCTAAGGCAAACGCAATATCTGTCGCCGCCGGAATCGCCCAACCTTTCATCAAATCTGCGTGCTGATAATTGAATGCGGCATAAAAAATCGCCGGTACCATCATGCCACCGACTGCAGCAATCGCAGGTAGGACGACTTTTTTGACCTCTGATAGTTCGCCCACTAGCATTTCGCGCTTGAGCTCAAGCCCCACTAAAAAGAAAAACACCACCATCAAGCCATCGTTGATCCAATGTAGTAAATGATGATCGATACTAAAAGAGCCGATTTTTATCGAAATAGGCAGATGCAAAAAGTGCTCGTATATGTCACTCATCGGAGAGTTTGCTACTACCATCGCCAACACAGCGGAAAACGCTAACACTATACCCGCCGCCATATCGTGTGCCAAAAATTTTTTAAATTGGTTAAATACTATCATCTGTCTAAAACTCTTTTTAATACCATCTTTTATTTATGAAACATACCACACTTAAACCAAGCAAAATAGCCTACAATACCATCATACCATATATTTTATTATATCATATAATCTATTATTATGATAAATAATTTCATAATTTTAATTTAATAGAAAATTTTATTCATTTAATCGCTATTTTAGATAAATTAATTTTTAGGCGTATGATTTACTAGGGTTGATAGTTAACATTCTAAACACGAATGATTGAGAAAGTTGTTAACACCCCATCGCTATTTTGTATTATTATTTTATCGCTACTTGCCTACCGATTTAGAATCAGCCTTTCAATAGTGTGGATATTTTGCCAACTTCTCTTACCGATCTTGATTTAACCCCGCTCAAACGTTTTTCTCATAACGTTATCGCCAATATCCGTGCCACGGGTCACATGCTAATAGGTTCAAAACGCGCGTTTTATTGGGTCAAGCCCACTGTATGGCAGTTTTTGTTGTTTGGATTGACGGCACTGGCGAGTAATTTGCTGTTTTCGTGGCTCGTTGCTGAAGATGCCACCCATTTTAATCCACAAGGGCTGATTAGTTATTTGGTTTGGCCGATGGTGATGTTGGTGGCAGGATTGATTCTTGCCAAACGGCATTTTAATGCCATGCTAATTTTTGTGCCGGCGATTTTATGGCTGTGTGCTGATACTTTCATGATGCTGGTGCAAAGCTTGATTCAGTTTATATCAGACCTAGGCTGGCTACCTGAATGGACGTTTGATACGATTGGTATTGTGTTCGTATTGGCGTTTGTCTGGCAGTCATTATCGCTGCTATGGATTTTTGGCAATCAATTACGCTGGTCATGGATTGAGCGTGTCCTGATTATGCTGGGTGCGTTTGCCGTACTCAGTGTGTGGCAAAAAAACGTGCAATCTGAGCCGATTTTTCAATCTGACCCTGTCGAACCCGTGGTCACTGAAGCGGCATTTTATGCGCAGCCTGAGCTTCTGGCTGATATGCTAAATAATGTGCAGCCGCAACGCCCGACCATACATGATTGGTACTTTATGGGTGTCGCAGGTCATGGCGAGCAAGATGTGTTCCGGTCAGAAATTGAGCTGACCAAAGATTACTTTGACCATCAATTTGGCACAGCAGGACGCTCGGTGGAACTCATTAACAACGCCAATACCCTGTCTGCGCTGCCGATTGCCAGTAAAACCAGTATTGAACGCACTTTGCAAAGTATCGCCAAAAAAATGGATGTCAATGAAGACGTGCTATTTTTGACCTTGACCTCGCATGGGGGTGACAAGGTGATTGAGATGTCGAACCCACCGCTAGCGCTCGATAATGTCGATGCCAAATGGCTACGCCAATCATTGGATAAATCTGGCATTAAATGGCGCGTTATTGTGGTATCCGCCTGTTATTCTGGCTCATTTATCAATGAGTTAAAATCACCATACACCCTAGTCATTACTGCCTCAGCGGCGAACAAATCATCGTTTGGCTGTTCTAATGAAGCCGAATATACATACTTTGGACAAGCATTTTTTGCTGAAAGCTTACCCAAGCTTCGCCGTTTTCAACCTGCGTTTGAAGCCGCCAGTAAACGCATTGCTGAACGGGAAAAAATGATGGGGTTTGAACCGTCTGAGCCACAATTGGTGATGGGTGATGCTATTAAAGCGATATTGCCAGAATTTGAAAACAGTCTTAAACCCTTACCTGCGGTTGTGATAGCGCCATCGACTGCCGCCAGTGCTACTAGCGATGCCCATACCTTAAGTAGCCACCAACTGCACAAATAACGTAGACCGTTTCGGCTGTTTTAGCTGCCAAGATGCCTTGCCACTCGTCTTACCATCCATCGCGGTAGCGATTAGGAACAATTGATATTTTCTGCCAATTTTTTAGCGATTTTATAATTTTTGCACATAAAAAAAGTGGGTTAACCTGAGTTACCCACTTTTTTATCAAATAGCGCGTCAAATAGACTGTGTCAGTCAATTATTTGATTTTAGCTTCTTTGAATACAACATGTTGACGTACCACTGGATCAAATTTTTTGATTTCCATTTTGTTTGGCATGGTACGTTTATTTTTGGTCGTGGTGTAAAAATAACCCGTACCTGCAGTTGAAACTAATTTGATTTTATCACGCATCGCAATTGCTCCCTAAGAATATGAAAAGGCAAAAATTAGATTTTTTCGCCACGAGCACGCATATCAGTTAAAACTTGGTCAATACCAACTTTATCAATGATACGCATACCTTTGGTAGTCAAGCGAAGCTTAACAAAGCGGTTTTCGCTCTCTACCCAAAAACGATGGGTGTGTAGATTTGGTAGAAAACGACGGCGGGTTTTGTTGTTTGCGTGAGAAACATTGTTACCTACCGCTGGGCGTTTTCCAGTCACTTGGCATACTCGAGACATGGCTTACTCCTAATCGGTGTGCATGAGGGCTGCTCATGCCTGTCACAACTGATACTCGCACATCTCGCATATCATTGAAGCTAAAAAAGCTAGGGTTTCAACGATTCTAGTGTTGAGTATCTCAGTTTGAATCAATAATTAATCTTTTGGCGGCGTACTTAAAATTAGCTACTCACGGGTAGTCACTTGACTTGCGTCAATCAAAACCATTTTAAGCAAGCGTCAAAAAATCGCTAGTAAATTTAAAGCCGCTATTTATACCATAACTTATGCCAAAAAGCAATGTGATTGGATAAAAATTTAATGGGTTAAAACGCCTTGTTTGACCATCAAGGGTGGTAGGTTTTGATACCCAGTAGACTGGCGTAAAATTTGCTGACTTAACCAGTCAATTTGCGCATCGACAAACGGCGTGTCGGTCTGTAATTGGTTAAAAATAACCAAAGCGACTTTTAGCCCTGCTTGCCAAATTGCTTGTAGGGTTAGCATGGCATGATTAAGGCTACCAAGCTTGATACCGACGACCAGGATGACAGGGTATTTGAGCGCGGCTGCCACATCAGCAAGCGTTTCTTGCTCGTTAATAGGGGTAAACCAGCCGCCTGCCCCTTCAACCAAAATCACATCGGCAGGATAGGCTGCGATGGACTTATGGATGGTATCGACTAATTGGGTGTTGGTGAGTGTCATGTTATCAAGCTGCGCGGCGATATGCGGTGAGCAAGGAGTCGCTAGCTGGATAGGCGCAATGACAGACAGCGGTGGTTTGACATTGGCAAATTGATTGATGCGCCTTGCATCATCGCTATATGTTTGCCCGTTGTCATCGGTTTCTAGACCTGCGGTGACTGGCTTGATGGCATAGACACTTTTGCCTTGTTCAGCCATGCTTTTGACCAGTTGCGCAGTAGTGGTGGTTTTACCGATTTCGGTGTCGGTACCTGTGACAAAATATGCGCCGTTTAGGGAAGATGAAGCATCGTTAACATTGGATAGATTCATTATTTCTTACTTGCTTTATGGTTAATGGTTTGGGTGGTTTTTTGAGCTGATTGGGTGATTTTTTCAATTCTTTGCTCAAACGCTGGCATGAGTTCTTGCAAAGTTTGTTGCTGATTTTTCATAAGCAGGTCATAAACAACCCATAAGCCCAGCCATTTTTAATAATTTCATTGTGATTCCTTTTTTAAAATACGTGCAAAAATCTGCTAAACTTTATCACAACTCTAATCAATGTCGCAAAATAACAGGAAAAAAGATGAACGATTCACCGATTATTGCCATTGTTGGATTTGGCGCATTAGGGGCGTTATTTGCAAGTTTATTAGCCCCAAATATGCCTTTTGAAAACTTGCGTATCGTCGCCGATAGAGACCGTGTCAACCGCTACCAACAGCAAGGTTTATTGGTGAATGGCGAGCCATTACAACTCAACTATGTCACACCCAACGCCATCACAACGCCCGCCGACTTGGTCATCGTCTGTACCAAATTTTATCAGTTAAACGAGGTGTTACCGCTCATCAAAAGTCAACTTGGCGACAATACGCTAATTGTTTCTGCCCTAAACGGTATCGCCAGCGAAAAAGTGTTGGCAAACGCCTGTGGTGACGAGCGCATTGTGTATTGTGTGGCGCAGCAAATGGACGCCATGAAAAATGAGCCGCATGAAAAAAATGGGGAAAATGGTAGCCAACTGATTTATCGCGATCATGGACAATTGGTGATTGGCGCGATGACAACTGATAGCGCTGAACGCGCACGCGTGCAACAAGTCGATGCCCTCTTTAATCAAGTCAATTTCCCGCATTCAGTAAGCGATGACATGCCGCGCCAGCTGTGGGGCAAATTGATGCTAAATACCGGCGTCAATCAAACCGTGGCATTGTATCAAGGTACCTTTGATACTGTGCAACAAGCGGGTGAGGCGCGCGAAATGTTCAAAGCCGCCATGCGTGAAGTGATGGCAGTGGCACACGCTGAAGGCGTAACTTTGACCGAGGAAGATTTCAAAAAATGGTTGGGAATCATGGATGCGCTGGATCCTAAAGGCATGCCCTCGATGCGGCAGGATTTAAAAGCAGGGCGACGCTGTGAGCTTGATTTGTTTGCAGGGACAATTCGTGAATTGGGTGATAAGCATGGCATTGACACGCCGGTCAATGATACCCTATATGATGGTATCAGTGCATTAATGGCTAACAATCAGTCGTGATGACAACCCTAGCGCTATTGAAAAAAGCGCTGCAAAAAACGCTGCATAGAAGTGATGAATAACCACTACAAATAAAAAAAGGGCAGCTACCTTGCCCTTTTTATGTCAACAACCGTTATTTTTTACCAAAACGCTCACTCATTTGTGCATAAAAACGTGCCACATGGTCACCCACCACACTGGCATCTTTTGGATTAAACTTCATCACTCGCCCAAAATCCAAGCCAACATACAACACGATATCAGCGAAGGTGAGTCGATCACCGAGCAAGTATTTATGACTCGATAATAGCTTGTCAAAGTACGGCAATGCTTTTTTGACGCGGTTGATGCTCTCTTCTGCCATACCAGGCACTTGGTTCCCCACCGACGCGCGAGATGGATGCCCATGCTGGAAAGCCAGCATCATGTTATATAGCACATGAAACTCCGCATTGCGTGACATTGCGGTGATTTTGGCGCGTTGTATAGGGTCTGAGCCCATCACTTGCTTACCATTGCCTGCGAGTCGAATATCCAGATACTCACAAATGGCGTGTGAATCATTGAGCACAGTGCCATCATCAAGCACTAATACAGGCAACAGCCCCAGTGGATTGACCGCCAAAAACTCCGGCGAGTTTTGCTCATTTTTGCCAATATCTACGTTGATGACTTGTAAATTATGAATATCATTGATATCAAGTTCTTTGACTTTTAACAATAAGTCGACCTTGCGCGGGTTTGGCGGGGCATTCATGGTATATAGTTTCATCACTTGTTCCTTATGATGTGTGATTTTAGCTTTAATATACTTGAAACCACCGTTTTACGAAATAGGGTTTTTAGGCGCAAAGGAAATTTTGCTGATAAAAAATCCCCCTGACAGCAGGAGGATTTTTAGGTTTGATGACAAAAGTTTATCAAAGCTTATTTTTTATCCTGCGCTTTTTGCTCATCTTTATGGCCTTCTTTATGCCAAAAGGCTTTGACTACTTCAAATTGCTCGGCAAGCGTCTGCATCAACGAGCTGTCTTTGGGCGCTTTTTTGGCGACGGGTGGCAAGATGTGCTCATAATAGGTATTGGCGAGCACTCGGCGCAGTATGCCTTCGCCGATGAAGCCTTGGTCATCGTTGAGTGTACTGGCAGAGCGGAGCATGTTGCGAATGTCGTATTGGGTTGGCACGATATCAGGCACCTGCTTATTACAATCTGTTAGGGTGTACACCGCGACCCGCGCCGAGCGTACCGAAGTTTCAACGGTGAACACTACATCGTTGTTGGTTTCAACAAATTGACCAATGAGACCTAAATTGGTGCAGCCTTCGGGTACAATTTGTGGACGGTCACCTTTGGCACGTGGCATAAACATCGAAGTGATATAGGGCATATAGGCGGTGTTGGCGATGGTATTGGCTAAAATATCATCTTTTTGTTCGAGCAAATCTAGGTGGTATAGTAGCTCCGTCACAATTTCATGCCCCGTACATTCTGGCATGGTTTTTGGCACGTAGTTGCCTTTTTTATCCATCAATAGCCCATACACCCATATCACCACCACGTCTTTGGGTTGGTCAGGAAATTGCGGTTGGCGGTTAATAGTAAAACTCATAAGCCAGTTGGAATCGGTGATGGTAACAATACCGCCTGTGACTGTTTTGCCTGATAGCGGTGGATTGACACAGTATTTTTCGCTGATTTTGCGTAAAAGCGCCGAGTCTTTGCAGGTTAAGGTTGCTGACATCCAGGCAGATTTGGGTACATGGCGGTTAAATTTTTCTGGACGACCAAACACAGCAGATTGTTTGGCAAGGTCATTCCACAGCACCCAGCCTTTCGTTTTTCCCATTTTATCATCAGCGAGACGGATATCAGGCGCAGTGTCACTGGTGCCATAGCGCGTATCTTCCGTCATTGACCCTGTGGTAATAATCACAAAATCATTGTCCCGTACAGGGATATGGACTTGTTGACCTTGTTGGGTAGTTGTCAGCCCTTTAACGATTCTTTTGTCGCCTTGCTGCTCAAAATCAACCGCGGTCACTAACGTGTCACTTTGTAGTTTGACGCCTTTATTGATTAAAAATTTTTGCGCAGGTACCACAAAGCTGTCATATTGGTTGTATTTGGCAAATAACAGGGTCGACATATCTTTGATACCATCTAAGGCTTCCAAAAACCGATGCATATAAAGTTTGCACTCAAGTAAGCTGTGCCAGTTTTCAAAAGCAAACATACTACGCCATAGCGTCCAAAAATTACTGTCCAAAAAACTTTGGCTAAAGTAATCTTCAATGGTGAGATTATCGAGTTCATCTTGATTTTTTAGTAATAAACGGACAATGGCAAGTTGGTCGGCTTTATTGAGATTAAACTTATGAAAATCTTTGATTTCGCCTTTGTTATGAATCAACCGTGCTTTAGAATAGTTGGGGTCATTGTCATTGATCAGGCGGTATTCATCAAGCACTGAATAAGGCTCTGGTAGCTCTAGCGCGGGTATATCTTGGAACATATCCCAAAAATTCTCATAGGTGGTAATCATCTCACGACCGCCCCGCATGATATAACCGTCTTTGGCATTACCAGCGCCATCGAGCGAGCCGCCTTGCACCGCTAATTCTTCTAAAAAGGTAATGTTCTCGCCTGGGATATGGGCATCTCGGATAAAATAATACGCCGCTGCCAACCCGCCAATACCGCCGCCGACGATATAGACTTTACTGTCTTTAAAACGTCCGGTATCAAAGCCAATATTACGCTGATAGTTACCACGGGCATCACCAAAGGGCATCGAATTGCCAGGTTGATTGGATTGATAATCCGCGCGCTGTGGTTGATGATCGACCTCTTTTAAAGCCATATTTTTCAAAAATTCACTGTTGTTTTTAGCGTTGGTTGTCATAATGAAGTGCCCTATTTTGAATAAGATTAGTATTGAATAAAATTAGCGTTAACTAACTTTTAAACCGCGCTGCTACCTTTTGACATTGACCTTAACTGCCCATTCTTAATTGCCCATTAAGACTGCTACACAATAACCAAAGACAACAGCCAAAGACAACGGCGCGATTATAATAATTATGATTGATAGTCATTATTTATAATTAATAAACTCACTTAGATTTCTAACTAAGCAATTTTATTATAACCACATTGTATAACCTCGCTAAAGCGACTTTGTGTCGACTAAGCTTTGATTAAATATTCAGTTATTTGCACTTTTGTAATCAAACGTAACCAGTCGTCGCACCTATTCAGTTTTCTAAAAGGATAAAAATAGATTGAGTTCACTGGCTAAACTTCGTAAAATGTATCACTATACTAGAACACTGAAATGCTTTACTTGTTATCTTCTACTCAAAAAAACTACTATGCCGCACACTTCGCCATCATTCCTACCCGCCTATGATTATTTGGTTGAGCTACTGAGCCAAACCGATGATAGTGACTTTATCCGCGAAATTTTGGCAGCGCTACTGACTGAAAAAGAACAAAAAGAAATCGCCAATCGCATTCAGATTTTTGCCTTGTTTCAGCAAGCGCTACCACAACGCGAAATCGCTGAGCGCTTGGGGGTGGGCATTGCGACCGTATCACGGGGCGCCAAAGCGTATGGTCAACACGATATCAACCAATTACTGCCAAATTTGACTCATTTAACCCAATAACTCTCTGATAATGGGTTAAAGCGTGAATATGCCCATCACAGTAGCATACATACTTTAGGGTGATTAGAAGGACGATGAAAATCCGTGAGAAAATAACTGGCATGCCATAAAAGAGTTGCAAGCAGGGGTTAATCTGATTACAATGTATCATCATACTAGAACACTGAAACATTGATTAAAATTTAAGATAGGGTAAATTTAAGCCGCTATAAATTTAAGATAATGTAAATTTAGGACACTATAAATTTAAGACACCATGATGACTACACACGCCAAACCGCCCAAAATCGCCCTTGCCAGCAAACCAAGCCTGATTAAACTTGCACAAGACATTGATTTTTTTGAACTCTTTAAACGCATCGAAGCCAAATACGCTACTTGTTTTTTACTGGAATCGTTGGGCGAAGAAAGCTATATTTCACGTCATCATGCCATCGGCTTTGACCCTGCGATGACAGTGTTGGCAAAAGACCGCCATACTTTGACTATCACCAACAATCGCACGGGGGAAAGCACGGATTATACCTGTGACAATCCTTACCAACTACTGCGCGAAATCACCCCACAGCATGTGATTTCACGTAGCCATACCGGCGGATTGGTCGGTTTTTTGGGATTTGATAGTGTCAATTTTTTTGAGCCGACCCTGAATATTCAAACCAGTGATGATTTCGAGCCGTTCAAATTCGGGGTGTACTTAGATGGGTTAAGCCTTGATAAGATGACCGGTGAAATTTTTTATTATTATTACGATACCGACCACCAAAGCAATCGTATTGACGAAATCAAGTCATTATTGAATGCTATTTCGCCTGACTATACGCAGCCGACTGCTGAGCATTTGGGCGATGGCATGAACCGCGAGCAACATGCGGCAGCGGTGATGAAAGTCAAAGAAGACATTAAAGCTGGGCTGATTTTTCAGTGTGAAGTGGGTTTCAAGTCGCATTATCGCATCCAAGGCGATACTATGCCAATTTATAGTAAACTGCGCGAAGTCAACCCGTCACCGCATATGTACTATGTCAAATTTGGCGCCCAAAAAATCATCGGCGCATCGCCTGAGTTGTTGTTCCGATTGCGCAATGGTGAGATGGAGACCTTCCCACTGGCGGGCACCACCAAGCGCGGCAAGGATGAGACCGAAGATCGCCAATTAGCGCGCGCCTTGCTCAATGACCCCAAAGAAATCGCCGAACATAATATGTTGGTGGACTTACATCGTAATGATATCGGGCGGGTGGCACGCTTTGGGACGGTAAAAGTGCGTAACTTAATGGATATCAAGCGCTTTTCACATGTCCAGCACATCTCCAGTGAAATCGTCGGTATTCTTGACCCTAATCATGATATGTTCACCGCGCTTGCCAGTAATTTTCCCGCAGGTACGCTATCAGGCGCACCCAAAATTGAAGCAATGAAAATTATAAATACGCTAGAGCCCGATGGTCGCGGCGCTTACGGTGGCGCACTCGGTCAGTTTTGTTTTAATGGGGATTGTATTTTTGCTATTCCGATTCGCTCGCTGTTTATCAATGGCGAAAAAGCGTATGCGCAAACTTGCGGCGGCAATGTGTATGACTCCAATCCTGAAGATGAATATGAAGAAATCGTGCGAAAACTGTCTGCGATGAAAGTTGTACTGTCCAATTTTGCGCCAGTGCAGTAAAGTCTGCTCCATCATGACGATACGGCAACTAGATACGTATGATAGCGATGTATATCAGCAGTATTTTGGACGTTTAGAACAACAGCCATAACCTATTTTTAGAGTTGACTATGCAAGTGTTAATTATTGATAACTACGATTCTTTTACCTTTAACCTATACCAATATATTGGTGAGATTTTAGCCGCAGACAATCAGCCTTTCAACGTGGTTGTCAAACGCAATAATGAGATTAGCTTAGCGGATATCCAAGCCATGAATCCTGACCGCATTATCATCTCCCCCGGTCCAGGTTCGCCCGATGACCCTGCGTATTTTGGTGTGTGTGGTGAGGTCATTACTGAGCTTGGCAAAACCATACCGCTGCTAGGCGTGTGTCTTGGCATGCAAGGGATTGCACATTTTTTTGGTGGTCAAGTGGTGCGAGCCAATGTGCCAATGCATGGCAAGACATCACCGATTCGTCACGATGGTCAAGGCGTGTATCAAGGTTTGCCACAGCAGCTTGACATCATGCGTTATCATTCACTGATGGTCGACGCCGCTTCACTCCCCGATTGTTTGGTAGTGACCAGCGTGGTATCTAGTGAGCAACATAGTGATAAAAACCTCAAAGATGCCAGTCTAGCAGGCGATGAAATCATGGGCATTCGCCACCGTGACTATCCGATTCAAGGGGTGCAATATCACCCAGAATCCTTCGCCACCGAAGGCGCCAAAATGCTGCTGAAAAACTTTTTGTTAGGGTAATTTACAACATCAACAAAATCACCGACAACACCACCCCACCGCCACAAATGCCAAGCCACGCTTAAAAATTTTGGAACTTGGCGTGAATAAAAACAAACTCGACACCACAAAAAACAATAAACTCAAGCCAAACAATACATTGAGCCCACCCATGCTACCTTTAGAGGGCGCTTTATGAAAATTCACCATTTTATCTAATACCACAGGCAGCTTTTTGCTGGTATAAGTCACCTCACCGGTTTTAACATTGTACTGTCCGTCTTTAAAAAGCTGTATATCACCCTGCTGCTCCCTAAAATCGATGTTTTTCATTTTTAGGGTTTTGGCTAAATTTTTCTCATCAAGATTGCTTGCCACGACTTGCTTGACAGTTTTTGAAGATTTTAAAAAATCAGTGTCGCGAAATACCAGCAACATGCCACTTAGCGAATAGACCAGCATAATGCCAACCATAAAGAATCCAACATAGCGGTGCCCAAGCCTCATGTAGATACGAAAATCTTTCATTGTCATTGTTTGACTGCCTCTTAAAAATTGAGCCGCCATTATCCAATAATAGATTGAGAATGTAAATAATAATGATTATCATTTAATTAAATAACATCGTACCTAGCTACATAGACCAATTTTTGCGCCATTGGTTACTGCTGTAAACGCGCCAAATATAGACCTCAAAGAGAAAGCCTATGAATCAAAAACCGTCAATCAAATTTAGTGAGACTGTTTTAACACATAGGCGTAGGCAATCTTTTTACCTTGGTCGTCATACTCCCAGTACACGCCCTGCACTTCTGGTTCAAAGCCTGGCAAGCGATTAACCCCTTCTTGCAATGCCAAGAAGTAGTCCAGCACAGCCCCATCCCACACTTCCCCAGGTACAATACAGTACACCCCTGGTGGATATGGTAGCGCCCCTTCCATGGCGATTCTGCCTTTGATATCATGCAGCGATACCAGCTCGACATCATTACGGATAAAGGCGTTATGCGCATCAAACGCGCTTATAGCAACCTTGGGACGATGTTCGCGCTCAAACATTTGTTTTTGTCGTTTATTCAGCTGATGCTTGGCATAGAAGTTATGCATCAGTTGGCAAAGCTCATTAATAGTGAGTTTGCGGTACTGCGGATATGCCTTAGCCAGTGTCGGTAACACCTGGGTGACGGGGCTGTTTTCGCGGATATGTTTTTCAAAACTGACGATTCGGGCGACCAAGTGCTGGAATTTTGCCAAGGTTTCGGCAGGCGTCAGTAAGAATAAAATCGAGTTTAAATCGGCTTTTTCTGGAATGACCGAGCTTTCACGCAGATAATGTGCCAAAATCGCAGCAGGAATCCCTGTCGCTTCATACTCACCGGTTTGCATATCAATGCCGGGTGTTGTCAGTAGCAATTTACAGGGGTCAATAAAGTATTGGTCATCGGCATAATGCTGAAAATCATGCCAACGCGCCCCTGCCTCAAAGCGGAAAAAGCGAATATCATGGGCAATGGTTTCGGTATCGTAGTCTTGCCAAGCTTGCCCATCTACTGTAGGCGGGACAAATGGCAAAATCATGGTACAAGTGTCTAGCAGCATTTTACGTGCTTCGATACCACCGATGACACACTCATGCCACATGCGCTGACCGGCTTTACCTTCATGCATTTTGGCATTGACATCAAGTGAGGCAAACAACGGGTAAAACGGCGAGGTCGACACGTGCATCATAAACGAGTTGTTAAAGCGTTTATGATTGACATAACGGGCTTGCCCGCTGATATGGTTATCTTTTTTATGGATTTGTGAGGCTTGAGAAAAGCCAGCTTGTTGCTTGTGTACCGATTGGGTGACCAAAATCCCAGGATCATTTTCACCCAGCTCAAGCAGCAGTGGCGAGCAATCACGCATCATCGGGATAAACTGCTCATAACCCACCCAAGCACTGTCAAACAAAATATAGTCACACAGATGCCCGATGCGATCCACCACTTGGCGGGCGTTATAAATAGTGCCATCATACGTGCCCAGCTGAATTACCGCCAAGCGAAATGGGCGGGCATCATCGGCTTTATCGGGCGCAACTTCACGAATACGCTCACGGATTTCGGCTTCCTCAAAACAATGGGCAGGAATGCCGCCAATCAAACCATAAGCATTGCGGTCGGTCTCTAAATACACAGGCGTACCACCTGCCATGGTTAAGGCGCCTTGGTACACGGATTTGTGATTGTTACGGTCAAACAGCACCAAATCACCATGCGCCACTAAGGCACCAATCGCAATTTTATTGGAAGAGGAGGTACCGTTGAGCACAAAGTAGGTTTTATCCGCATTAAACACTTTCGCCGCATGCGCTTGTGCCTCAAAAGCTGGGCCTTCATGAATTAGCAAATCGCCAAGACGGACATCGGCATTACAAGAGTCGGCACGAAACAGCGTTTCCCCAAAGTATAAATAAAAGCGTCTGCCAGAAGGATGCTTACGAAAAAACTGTCCGCCTTGGTGTCCAGGACAGTCAAACGCTGCATTGCCATAGTCGGTATAGTCCATCAAGGCTTGGAAAAAAGGCGGATCGAGCGTGGCGATATAGTCCGCCGCTGCCGCATTGACCAATTGTCCGTTATAAAATTTTTGATCATCTGCCAGTTCTAGCACACCATACACATTGGGTAGCCATTCATCAGGCACTACATCACCATATTCAATCGCCACAAATATCGGAATGGCAAAACCCAAATCTTCAATATCTTGATACACACGCGGCAAGTCTGTCATCGTGACTACAATTGCTGCAATATTGGTATAGTCGGTCGATTCAATATCGATGGTACGATAATTAAGATTTAGGGCGTATTCGATGCCATCACTGATGACTACTTTCATAATTATTTTCCTTGCTGCAACCGTGTCAGTTGCCAAAGCGTTTTTTAGACAATTATCTTAACGTAAAAATATGAAAAAGTGAAAAAAAGTGCTTTTGTAGACGCTTATTACAGTGTTTGAAAATAGCCAGTAACATCGCTACCACACATCATTACGTGAATGACGTAAAATAGCTGTTAAGACCTGTTACACTAATGCTAACAATAATAAAAAGGACTCTTTCATGGGCGTAGATAACAGTATTTGGACTACTATTATTATGTATATGATTGCTGCCGTAATCTTAGGCATATTAACATATTTATGGCTAACGTTCCGACTCAAGAAAAAACAGCGCGATGATGCGATTCGTAATCAAACAATGGGAGCTAATCAAAGTATTGATAGCCAGCGCATCGATAATCAGCGTTAACTTAGATTGTCTCACAAGGATCAAGTATGCAAGTAGATAGTCAAATTTGGATGACCATTTTAGGTTTTATCAGTTTATCGATTGTGATTAGCATCGTAACCCATTTTTGGATTCGCTATCACTTAAAAAATAAAGCCGCTAAGCTGCCGCCGCAATCTCATACGACGCGTGCTCATACAACATCTGAGTCGCATGAGAAAAATCACTCATAAGCACGGTGTGAAATTTTTAGACAACACTTTTTAGAAAACACTGTAATTAAGCGCATTAGCCAACTAATGCGCTTGTCATGCCGCTCTACCAAGTATCATGGGTCATCGTATGATGGGCTAATTGTTAAAAATATAAAAAACACATAAAAAACAGTTGACGGCAAAAATAAAAATATATATTATACGCTCCACTTCGACATTAACGGTGAAAGCGGTCGAGGTCACGCTATAAACTAAGCGTGCTAGTGTCCCCATCGTCTAGAGGCCTAGGACATCGCCCTTTCACGGCGGTAACCGGGGTTCGAATCCCCGTGGGGACGCCAATTTTTTTAGTGTTAACGCTAAAAAATACAGTTAAAAAGCCATGCTAATCTAGTATGGCTTTTTTGTTTTTGTGGCTTTAGAAATTCTCATTGCCTTTTTTTGCTCATGCGCTTTTTTTGTTATACACTTCTTTTCTTATGCACTTTTTAGCGGTAATCTCAATTTGTTGCCAAGCCATTTTTGCTAAAATTGTGCCAGATACACCTGCGCAAACTGCAAATCCTCTGAAAACGTCAGTTTGATATTGCTATGACTGCCTTCCACCAATAACGGCTGCTTGCCAAAATGCTCAAATAAACTGGCTTCATCAGTAAACGCAATCGTTTGCTCAATGGCTTGGGTTAGATAATCATACAGTGTTGCCAATGGAAAAATCTGCGGGGTTTGTGCTAGCCACAACTGACTGCGATCAAGCGTTTTTTGTGCCAATACTTTGTCTTGTGCATGGATGATTTGTTTGACCGTATCGCGCACCGGTACTGCTAATAAGCCACCCGCCGACTCCTGCCCTTGCTTTTGCTGTGACTGTCGATGCGACTGTTGCGAAAATTGCTGCATAGTCTGCGTGATCAATTTTTCTATATCGCTCGGATTGACACAAGGACGCGCAGCATCATGAATCAGCACCCAATGATTATCATACGCATGATGACTGTCCTTATCACTGAAGGCCTTGTCACTGAGGGGATTTTGATATTGTTGCCAAATCGTTTGCACGGCGTTAAACACCGAATTCATCCGCTCCTTGCCACCTATCACCCACTCGATTGGCATGCTAAAGCCCAGTGTTTTGGCAATCGTATCTTCTTCAGAAATCACCAAATAGCAACTGCTTAGCTGGTGAACTTTGCTTAGCGCCGCTATGCTGTGTTGTAGCACCGTCTGACTGCCAATATGGGTGTACTGTTTTGGCATCTGACTACCAAAGCGTTTGCCAACGCCTGCAGCGACGACCACGACGTCAATCGTAAGGTTGTTAGATAAATTGGCGGCTATCGCGTTAAATTCTGACATGGCGTCTTTTCAACAATAAAGTAAACAGTTGACAGTAAAAATTGAGACAAATATAACTTTGGCAGTTTTTATGCGTTTTTATGGTTGAGGCGTGGCGGTATTGTGGGCGGTCGGTGTGACCACATCGGTACTGTACACACTGCTAGCGGTCGACATTTGCACAAAAGTTTCGCCTTGTTTGATTAAACCTAAATCGGAGCGAGCGTGTTCTTCCACCGCTTCAAGTCCGTTTTTTAAGTCTTTGACATCGGCAAGCAATACCTCATTGGCTTTTTGCTGATCGGTATTGATGGATTGCTGTTCGCTGATTTGTTTATTTAACGCTGCCAAATCGCCACGACCATTGGTGCCAAACCAATACTGGTATTGTAGACATAACAACACAATCACCGCAAAAATAATCATAAACAGTTGACGCAAATAAGTCATGACAGCACTCAATAATAAAAACTTTTGGCATAAAAAAACCTTAACCCACGCATTGTAGCAAATTCAATGTCATGGGTTAAGGTTTTTATCACTTCAATGCTTTATCAAGCTCTAATATTTAAGCTTTTGGATTTAAGCTTTTGGCGCTAAGCTTTTAAAGTTAGGCTTTTAAAGTTAGGCTTTTGGGTTACGTAAACCGATAAACTCGTCAGCACCGTGGTAGCTTGCAGTGACCATCTGCTCGATACGAAGCAGTTGGTTGTATTTGGCAACACGGTCAGAACGGCACAGTGAGCCTGTTTTGATTTGACCTGCAGCTGTCCCCACGGCTAAGTCAGCGATGGTGCTGTCTTCAGTCTCACCTGAGCGGTGTGAGATGACGGTGGCATAGCCATTTTTCTTCGCTAGATAAATGGCATCTAAAGTTTCTGATAAAGTACCAATTTGGTTGAATTTAATCAAAATCGCATTGGCAATGTGTTTATCGATACCTTCTTGTAGGATTTTTGGATTGGTCACAAACAAATCGTCACCCACGAGCTGTACTTTGTCGCCCAATTTTTGCGTTAAGTACGCCCATCCATCCCAATCGCTTTCATCTAGACCATCTTCAATCGAGATAATTGGGTATTGGCTCACAAGACCTGCTAAATAATCCGCAAAACCTTCTGAACTAAAGGCTTTATTGCCTTCGCCTTCAAGTACGTATTGACCGTTCCCTTGCTCATTTTTATGGTAGAACTCTGATGAGGCACAATCAAGCGCTAAGTAAATGTCTTTACCTGCGGTATAACCTGCCTGCTCAATCGCTTGCATGATGACAGTAATCGCCTCTTCGTTTGAGCGTAAGTTTGGTGCAAAGCCACCTTCATCACCGACGGCGGTGTTTAAGCCTTGTTTTTTTAGCACAGATTTTAGGCTATGGAACACTTCTGTACCTGCACGCAAGGCTTCACCGAAGCTGGTAAAATTAACAGGCTCAATCATAAACTCTTGGATATCAACGGTGTTGTCCGCGTGGGCACCGCCGTTTAGGATGTTCATCATCGGTACAGGCATCGATAGTGACGTTTGCCCACGTAGGTTGGCAATGTACTGGTGAAGTGGCAGTTTTTGTGATTGTGCGGCGGCACGGGCTGCTGCTAAAGATACTGCTAAAGTCGCATTGGCGCCCAATTTTTCTTTGTTTTCTGTGCCATCAAGCGCTAATAATTTGTTGTCAATGTCTTGTTGTTTTGATACGTCCATATCAACCAGTGATGAACGAATTTCACGATTGACGTTGGCAACGGCTTTTTTGACCCCTTTACCCAGATAGCGTGATGCGTCACCATCACGCAACTCAAGCGCTTCACGTGAACCTGTCGATGCCCCCGATGGCGCTGCTGCACGACCGATAGTACCATCCGCTAAAATCACATCGGCTTCAATGGTTGGGTTGCCGCGTGAGTCCAAAATTTCGCGCGCAATGATATCTTTGATTTGGTTATTGGTGGTGGTTTCTTCAGCGTACATGATATTTTCCTTGGCTGTCGCAATCAACAATGGGATTGTTAAAATACAAATGGGATGGGTTTATCATAGCATATTTTAACAGGTTTTAGCAGCTTATCACTATCGCCCGTACGTCATGCATAGTTATGCCTAGCCAAGTAAAATCAGCCCAAACAGGTTGTCAAAACAACCATAAGCCGTTAGGAAATGACCTTCATGCGGGTGAGTCGCAGCGCATTAAGTAGTACAGAAATCGAACTCAGTGCCATCGCCGCTGCCGCAATCATCGGATTGAGTAGACCAAACGCCGCTAACGGTATACCAAGACAATTATAAAGAAAAGCAAAAAATAGGTTTTGCTTGATATTACGCAGCGTTGCGCGAGCAATTGTGACCGCATAATCGACATGTTTGAGCGACTCGCCCATCAGCCTTGCCGTGGCGCTATGCTTGGCAATATCGGTTGCGCCTTCTACCGCAAAACTTGCAGTCGCCGTTGCCATTGCAGGCGCATCATTCACCCCATCCCCGACCATTGCTACTTTTTTGCCTTGTTGTTGCCATTCATCAATGCGCTGTGCTTTGTCACGTGGTGACAGCTCGCCAAGTGCCTTGCTGGCGTTAATCTGCTGCCCCACATAATCCACCACCGATTGCTTGTCACCACTCATCACTACCACATCTAGATGATGGGCTTGCAGCGACGCAATCACCTTAACACTGTCTGGTTTGAGCTCATCGGCTAGCGCAAAGGCTGCCACAGGGGTGTCATTGATACTGACCGCCACTTGACTGGCAATTTGCCAAACGGGATTGGCTTGGGTAGTCGCTGCAGGCAATTGAAGATTGGCAAAACTTGGCGTACCGATTTTCACCCGCCCAATAGTGGCTACCTGTGCCTGTATCCCCTGCCCGAGCACTGTTTCCACATGGCTGATGGTAAATGCCGCTGGACTTTGAGGCGTATCAGTCTGTTTATTGTAAAATTCAGCATAGTTCACTAGGGTGGTAGCAAGCGGATGGTTCGCATGACGCTCGACACTGGCAACGAGCTGCAGCAGTGCCACTTTATCTAAGTTAAACAGCTTTAAATTGTCATCTATCAGGTACGCTGCAGATAATTGGGGTTTACCTTGGGTGATGGTGCCTGTTTTATCGAGTACTACCGTATCAATTGCACCTGCCGCTTCTAAGGCTTGCGCATCTTTAAACCAAACCCCTGAGCGTGCTGCCACACCCATGCCCGCCATGATGGCTGCCGGCGTCGCAAGTCCCAATGCACAGGGGCAAGCAATCACTAACACCGATACCGCGCGCATGAGTGCCGTGTCAAACGCGCCTAAGAACCAATAATTGGCAAAAAAAGTCAACAAAGCGATGGCAACCACCACCGGCACAAAGATACCCGCGACTTTATCGGCGATACGGGCGATATGGGCTTTACTGCCTTGGGCGTCATTGAGCGCTTGTATCATATCGCCAAGCCGTGTTTGGCTACCTTTGGCGGTGACTTGGTATTCAAAGCTGCCGTTTTCTACCATGGCACCTGCCAGCACCGTACTGCCAATATGTTTAGACAGGGGCGCTGATTCACCCGTCAAATGGCTTTCATCACACCAACCTTCGCCAGCGGTGACAATGCCATCAGTGGCAATGCGAGTACCTGCTTTAGCACGTAAAATTTGACCAGCCGTGACTTGCTCAAGGGGCATAGTTTGCCACTGCGCATCTTGGCTTTGGGGATTGGGGTTTTTAACTTCCACATGCTCAGGGGTGAGCGCTAATAGCAAATTGATGCTATTTAGGCTGTGTTTTTTGGTACGGGCTTCTAGGTATTTCCCCATTTTGACAAAGGCAATCACCATCACGCTGGCTTCAAAATACACATGGGGCATGCTATGCGCCATCCCATCATGCCCCATTTGGGCTGTGGTTTGCAGATAGCTTAACCAACTATAGGTCGAATACGCCCAAATTGTCAGTGTGCCGAGCACCACCAGCACGTCCATATTGGCAAGACCGCCTTTGATACTCGCCCACGCACTTTTATAAAACGGTATCGCCAAGCCAAACTGTACGATAGTTGCCAACACAAATTGTAGCCACAGTGGCGGCATCAGTGCGTGACTGCCCATCATCATGCCCGCCATACCAATCAAAAAAGGCAGCAAGCAAATCCAGACCGCAATCAAGGCGTAGGGCACTTTCTGCTCATGGGTTTCATGCTCAAATAGCGCGTTCTGCGACTGTACTTTTGCCTCATAGCCTGTCTTTTTCACCCATGCTACAATCTGCTCGGCGTTGGTTTGTGATGCATCAAACTGCACCTGCGCCACTTCATTGGCATAATTGACATCGGCTTGCACTATCGCAGGCTTTTTATTGAGCACTTTTTCGATGCGGCTGGCACAGGCTTGACAAGTCATGCCATCGATATCAAGAATGACTTGCTCGGTATGGGCGTTGTCTGACGCGTGGATCGATTGGGTAGTCATGATAGTGTCTGTCTTGTATGGTGTCTTTGTGTGGCGTCGTTATACTACGTCAAAGCCAGCGTCTTCAATCGCTTCTTTAAGCGTGCTTTGTTGTGCTTGACTGTCATCAAAGCTGATGGTTGCGTTGTTATGGTCAAGACTGACATCGACAGATTGCACCCCTGCCACTTGATTGAGGGCATTGGTTACGCTTTTGACGCAGCCGCCACAAGTCATGCCTTCGATATTTAATGTGATGGTTTGGGTTGTCATACTACGCTCCTTTTTTAGGCGGTTATTCTTTCTATGGGTACTTTTGTCTGGTTACTTTGTATAATTACTTTTGTTTGGTTAATGGGCTTGTTTGCTAAGCCAATCTTGCATTTGTTTGATTTCTGGCGTTTGCGCTTGTTTAATCTGCTTGGCGAGTGTTAGCATCGCTGGATTTTTACCATAGGTTTGCTCTATCGTTGCCATATCAATCGCGCCTTGGTGATGCGGTATCATACCCTTAGCAAAGGCGATATCGGGATTGGCGTCCATAGTTCCTTGCATCATGGCATCGTGGTTATCCATGTCTTTTTGCTGATAGGCTTGTGTTATTTCTTTGGCATTGCTCGCCGCTATCTGACTTGATTCGTTTTTATCCAACCAGTTTTGCATCACGCTGATTTCACTTTGCTGGGCATCGACGATTTTTTGCGCAAGGGCTTTCATCTCGGCATCTTTGCCATATTGCAGCTCCACTTTTGCCATCGCAATTGCGCCTTCATGATGCGGTATCATGCCTTTAGCAAATCCCACATCGGCATTCTTAGCTTGCACCCCTGCTGACATGGCTTGGTGCATTTTATTCATGATATCCATATAAGCCATGATATGCGGCGGCTGTGATTGTGACTGCGTATCTGCTGCCGAAGCCATATGATGCATTGACTGCGCTTGGGTCATACTCGCATGGGTACTCATTGAATCGGTACTTGATGCTGTCGTTGCAGTTTGGGTAGTGTCATTTTTTGTACAAGCCGTCATACCTAGCGCCAATGCCACCACCCATGACAAACCCATGATGTTATTCATATTAATATCCTTCAGGTTGATTTTTTACTTTCTTTGAAAAAAATATTGATTTATCACACTGTGGTATTACTATAAACCTTAACATTAGGTCAAGGTCAAGCAAAAAATGAATATTAATGAAGTCGCTAAATTGACTGAGTTATCACCTAGACAAATTCGTGATTACGAAAAACTCGGTTTATTACAGACCATCCAGCGCACGGACAGTGGTTACCGTGTCTTTAGCGATACCCAATTACAGCGTCTAAAATTTATCAAACATGCCCGTGATGTGGGATTTTCGTTAGCGCAAATTGAAGCGTTATTGGCTCTACAAGACAACAAGCAGCGTAGCAATGCCCAAGTCAAAGCATTAACCCGCAATCACATCGATGAACTAAGCGATAAAATACAGCGGTTACAATCAATGAAAACCACCCTGCAAGGATGGCATGATAGTTGTTTGGGAGATGGCTCGCCTACCTGTAGTATTCTAGAGGGCTTACAAGATGGCGTACAAGATGGCGTACAAGATGGTTCAGTGACCAAGCACGCTTGCCACATCGAGCGTAGCCACTGAACAAGCGATTTAGGAAAGTCTACCATCTTTTGCCAAATCACCCGCTAAAGTGCGATTGTTGGCAGGGTTGGCAGGTGCTTCAATCGGGAACGGCTCGGTGATATAGTCCACATTGGTCAGCGCAGCTTTGAAGGCAAAAACTGACGTCTGTGTATCATCAAAGCTGACAATCACGCGATGATTTTCAGGCTCAAGATGTACTGCCTGCACCCCGCCGATGGTGGTTAAAGCTTTCATGACTTCCTCATAGCCTGCAGGGTCATGAATGCCTTTTAAATCGTACGCGACTGTTTGAATTGCCATGGTTATTCCTGTATTTATGCTGTGGGTTATAAAATATTGTTCTAGTTCTATAACCTAGCACTATAACGTAGCCAAAAAAAGCCTCGTTATCGATTGATAACATTTTAATAACGAGGCGTTGCAAATTTGTGTTAAAAGGTCGAGTAAAAATTAGTGGGTATCTAACACCTCAAACCCTTTGACTAAGGTATCAAGCTGTTTTAACTGGGCTAAGAACGGCTCAAGCTGGCTCAGCCGCAGCGCACAAGGACCATCGCATTTGGCAACATCAGGATTTGGATGCGCTTCCAAAAATAACCCTGCCAATCCTGTTGCCATGCCAGCGCGTGCTAACGTGGTAATCTGTTCTCGGCGACCGCCTGCACTGTCTGCTCTTGCACCCGGCTGCTGCAAGCTATGGGTCACATCAAAAAACACGGGAACCTGCATTTTTTTCATAGTGTCAAAGCCAAGCATATCGACAACGAGATTGTTATAACCAAACGCACTGCCACGCTCGCACAAGATGATTTTATCATTACCAGCTTCAAGGCATTTATTGATGATATGCTTCATCTCATGAGGTGCCAAAAACTGTGCTTTTTTGACATTAATAATCGCACCGGTTTTTGCCATCGCTGCTACCAAGTCGGTTTGTCGGCTCAAAAACGCGGGCAACTGGATAATATCCGCCACTGCTGCCACAGGCTCAGCTTGGTACGGCTCGTGTACGTCAGTGATAATGGGCACATTGAACGCTTTTTTGATATCGCTTAGCCAGTCGATACCTTTTTCCAGACCTGGACCACGAAATGAATACAAGCTTGAGCGATTGGCTTTATCAAAACTTGCCTTAAACACATAGCCGATATTTAAACGCTTACAGATTTCAATATAGCTTTCAGCAATTTCAAATGCCAAATCTTTGCTTTCTAGTACATTCATGCCGCCAAACAGCACAAACGGTTGATCATTGCCGATGGTGATATCATTAAGCTGAATGTGAGATTGCGGTGTCGGTAAGTTAGTGGTCATAGGGCTCTCAGTATGTTGTCAAAGTTTTTATTGATTATCACTATAGCATAATTGGCTAGATACACAGCCGGCTAAAAACAAAAAACCACCTGTAACAGATGGTTTTTTGTGCATCATAAGTACTATTTTTTGGTTTGTTTCGCCGCCGCAACAAAGCTATTGAACAATGGATGACCACCGCGTGGCTGGCTGGTAAATTCTGGATGGAATTGTACCGCGACATACCAAGGATGATTGGCAATTTCTACTGATTCGACCAAATGCTGTTTGGCTGAATAACCAGAAATTTTCATACCAGCATTTTCCAGCTGTTCGATATAGCGACCATTCATTTCATAGCGGTGACGATGGCGCTCAGTAATCACAGGGCTGCCATAGATTTGGCGCAGTTTGCTGTCTTCCACAAGCTCTGCTTTTTGGGCGCCCAAACGCATGGTACCGCCCAAGTCCGAGGCGTCACTACGTACTTGCAGTTCACCCTTTTCATCAAACCATTCTGTAATCAAACCAATCAATGGCGCTTTGGTTTTTTTATCAAACTCTGTTGAGTTGGCATCTAAACCCAATACATTGCGCGCAAACTCAATGACGGCTAATTGCATTCCCAAACAAATCCCCAAATAAGGCACATTGTTTTCGCGGGCATAGCGAATTGCTTTCATTTTACCCAAGGTGCCGCGCTCACCGAATCCACCAGGCACAAGCACGGCATCAGCAGATTTAATATGCTCAAACAGGCTATCATCGTTTTCAAGTTTTTCGGCATCGACATAGTCAATATTGACTTTGACATTGTTTGCCACACCCGCATGTAGCAAGGCTTCATTGATTGACTTATAAGCATCAGGCAGTTCGACGTATTTACCCACCATCGCCACAGTTACGGTTTCTTGGGTATTTAACAACGCTTGGGTAAACTGGTGCCAATCACTCAAGTCCGCCTCTGGGGTATCTAACCCAAAGCGTTCACAAATCAAATCATCTAAATGCTGGGCATGCAGGATACTTGGAATTTGATAAATGGATTTGGCATCTGGGCAAAGGATAACGGCACGTTGCTCAACATTGGTAAACGATGCAATTTTTAGGCGATTATCATCGCTAATCGCGTGTTCACTACGGCAAATTAGCACATCAGGCTGCAAGCCAATGCTGCGTAATTCTTTGACTGAATGCTGGGTTGGTTTGGTTTTGCTCTCGCCTGCACTCGCGATATAAGGCACGAGGGTTAAATGCATCAGCATCGCATTATTGCGACCGAGTTCAACTTGCATTTGACGCACCGCTTCCATGAATGGCAAGCTTTCAATATCACCGACAGTACCACCAATTTCAATCATCGCAATATCGTAGCCTTCGCCGCTGGCACGAATACGCGCTTTGATTTCATCGGTAATATGCGGAATGACCTGTACCGTACCGCCCAAATAATCACCGCGACGTTCTTTCTCAATCACTGCCGAATAAATACGCCCACTGGTAAAATTGTTGCGTTGCGTCATTTTTGAGTGGCGCAAAAAACGCTCGTAATAGCCCAAATCAAGGTCAGTCTCTGCGCCATCTTCGGTAACAAATACTTCACCATGCTGAAACGGGCTCATTGTACCTGGATCAATATTGATATAAGGGTCCATTTTGGTCATGGTGACTTTCAGACCACGTGCCTCAAGAATCGCGGCTACCGATGCAGCGGTGATACCTTTGCCAAGTGAAGAAACGACACCGCCAGTTACAAAGATGAATTTTGTCATGTTATCTATTTCGCTCGTTGGTAAAAAAGAATTTTACTCGAAAATGCCTAGGTTTAGCAAAAAATTATTTTTATCAATAAATCGCGCACTCATAAAAAAATCCACTCATCGCTGAGTGGATTTTTTGATAGCAAATTCTAGTAAATATTAGAATTTGTATTCTAAACCTGCACCTAGACCAAAACCACTTGCATCTAGATCAAAACCATCTTCGCTAGCTTCAATTTTGCTGTAACCAGTATATAGGTGACCAGTTGTTGCAGCATTAAAACCATATTTACCACCAACTACAAAACGTGAACCATCTAAGCCATCAAGACCACTAATGTTTTTTACTATATCGCCTTGTGCGTAAGCTTTCCATTTTGTAGCAGGAATTGCGTATGAGCCGCTTAGAGTAAATAAGTTCTCATTTTTATCTTCATCTAAATCTGTAACTTGATATAGTGCGCCTAATGTAGTAGCAGCATTTACATCAAATGCTCCACTTACGCGCGCAGTGCTGAAGTCGCTAGATTTGATATAAGTAGCACCTGCACGGAAAGGTTGGTTAGTTGGCTCATATTTTAAGCCTGCACCGAATGCTTCTGATTCAGTCCATAAATCAGTTGAATTTTTTTCTTCCATAACATACATGCCCATGAACTGAAGACCATTGTATGATGGAGAGAAGTAAGCAAGGGAATTGTTAGCGCGATTACCGTCCCAAAATGCCAAGCCTAATTTTACTGTCTCGCCTTTTTTAACACCTAAAATATCTGCTGTTTCTTCATCAGCAGCTTCGACGCTGAAACCTGTGCTATAGGTGTCATATAGACTTACAGTTTGACCTGCGTAATTGATATTATCATCGATTGCAGACAAACGACCAGCAACTAAAGTACCATATTGTTTGTTTGATAGACCAATATAAGTATCGCGTGAACGGAAGTTTCGACCTTGGTCCGCATCAACATCAATACCATATTCTAATTGATACACTAGGTCAGTATTGGCTGTTAATGCTTCCGCACCTTTAAAACCGATACGTGAACCTGTAAGATTACTTGAACCTGTAGAATTTAGTTGGGTGGTACTATAATCTTCATCGATTAATTTATCACCATCTTTTTTTACTGTTAAGTTACCATCAACATAGTCAGTAGTTAACAGAACGTTACCGTAAACTGTTGGAGCAGCATTGGCAGCAGAAACTGAAAGTGCAGCGACGGCTGTGGCTAAAAGTAATTTTTTCATAGGTCATCTCTATCAGTAAAAACAAATTTTAGATAACTGGTGACTTGTCAGCACCACTACCTCTCCGAACGACCAAAGCAAGAAAATTATTACTTCGGTTCATATTAATAGCGTCAACTATTAATTGTATAAATCTAGCAACAATCCTAGCAATAAATTACACTACCATCATTTTTGTTACTAAATTCATACTTCTCCCTTATAGAATATCAATTCTGAAATATTTTGCAATAGTTTTTTTAATTTTTACGTGATTGTAAGTTTATTTTTAATCTTAGTGACATAATATTCTTTCTAATATTAAATCATATTTTTTTTAATTAATTTTTTAGCGTTAATGAAAATAAAAAAGCTAACTAAATAATTAGTTAGCTTTTACGATAAACTAAGAGCTAGATATATTAGAATTTGTATTCGATACCCGTACCTACGATAGTGTCATCTTTATAGTTGTCACGGTTGATTTGACCAGCGTAAATGTGACCCGTGGTCGCTTTATTGAATGCGTATTCGCCGCCTACCGCAACTTCTGAGATATCATTATTACCGAAATCAGTGTTGATATATTGCGCTTTCGCAGTCCATGGTGTATTAGCAATAGCATATTTACCAGAGATTAACCAAGTTTTAGCATCATCATTCTCGTTGAATAAATCAGCATTTTGGTATAACGCACCCAAGGTCAGACCCTGCACCATGTTCATTTTGCCCATGTCTACGGTGCCCGCTAAACGCCATGCTGTATCTTCAACACCCATGTTATTGTCATAACCTGCGGCTAAATAAACACCATTTTGATCATAAACCAATGAAGCAGAATAACCGTTCGCACCTTCATCTTTTTCGGTAGCAGGACTGTCAGTATCTTTATCAACTTCAGACAAGCTAACAGCCGCTGTAAAAGTCACTGGCATACCAACAATGGTCGGTGATTTATAAGCCACCATATTGTTAGCACGGTATTCACCTAGGTTGGTATACCCACGTGGACCGGTATTATCAATACTCAAAGTAGCAGCATTAGCATTGAATACGTCAGCATTGCCTTTAGCCAATTTAAATGGGGTGTCATGACGACCCGCAATTAAAGTACCTAAAGTGTTGTGGGCTAAGCCGATATAAGTGTTACGTGAAGTAAACTGGGTAAGGTCATTATCTGGACTTACAGTGTAGTCTAACTGATAAACCAAGTTGACAGTGTCAGTTAACTCCTCGCTACCTTTAAACCCAATACGTGATGCGTTTGAGTTTAGTTTCACTGTACTTTCGTCATTAGGTGCTGAAGTTGCAGTAGCATTGGCACGGTAGTTATCATCGTAATTCGTATCAGTGTAGTCAGCTGTCAAAAATACTTTACCATAAACAGTTGGAGCAGCATGGGCAGCAGAAACTGAAAGTGCAGCGACGGCTGGGGCTAAAAGTAATTTTTTCATAGGTCATCTCTATCAGGAAAAACAAATTTTAGATAACTGGTGGCTTTTCAGCACCACTACCTCTCAAAAATGACAACTAAGGCAATTAATTGTCTTATTTGAGTTAATAGCTTGCACTATTAATTGTATAAATCTAGCAACAATCCTAGCAATAAATTACATTACCATCATTTTTGTTACTAAATTCATACTTCTCCCTTATAGAATATCAATTCTGAAATATTTTGCAATAGTTTTTTTAATTTTTACGTGACTGTAAGTTTATTTTTAATCTTAGTGACATAATGTTCTTTCTAGTATTAAATCATATTTTTTTTAATTAATTTTTTAGCGTTAATGAAAATAAAAAAGCTAACTAAAGAATTAGTTAGCTTTTACAGCAACCTAAAAGTTAGATATATTAGAACTTGTATTCAATACCTGTACCGACAATCAAGTCATCTTTGTTATTGTCACGGCTGATTTGCCCTGCATAGATATGACCGATTGTGGCTTTGTTGAATGCATATTCGCCACCGACTGCGATTTCATCGGCATCGGCATCTTTTACGCCTTTTTCGTCAGTGGTATTAACATACTGCGCTTTAACTGCCCAAGGTGTGTTAGCGATTTTATATTTACCACTAATAAGCCATGATTTTTCATCTTCACTAGCTTTGTTAACACGGTTGTTATTAACGATACTATAGTTATCATAGTATTGACTTTGTTGGTACAGGGCGCCTAGAGTTAGACCCTGAACCATATTCATTTTACCCATATCTAAACCAGCAACTAAACGCCAAGTGTTATCAATAGTACCTGTGTTAACATTATTAGCACCCATATCTTTATCATAGGCACCGGCTAAATAAATACCATTTTGGTCATAGGCTAATGATGCAGAATAACCATTGTCTTTAGTTTTTCTATCGCGATATACAGCAGGTTTTGCAGGCGTTTTAACAGTACCGTCAGCATTTTTGACAACATCAGTCGCAGCTGTCACTAAAACGTCGCCATCTGTATCATTTTCAGATAATGCAGTGGCTACCATAAAAGTAACTGGCATACCGACAAGTGCAGGTGATTGATAAGCTAATACGTTGTTAGCGCGATTTTCACCTGAAACGCCCGCATTCGCCATATCAAATAAGGTGTCATTAAATACGTCAACTTTGTTTTGTACAAGTTTTAATGGGGTATCATGACGACCCGCTAGTACAGTACCGAGCGTGTTGTGGGCTAAACCTACATAAGTATTACGTGATTTAAACTGTTGGCTATCGTCATCAGGGTTGATTTGATATTCTAATTGATAAATAAGTTTAGTGGTGTCAGTTAAATCGTCGTCACCTTTAAAACCGATACGTGATTGATTAGAGGTAAGTTTAAATGTATCTTCATCTTTTTTATTAGATGCGTCGTAGTCTGTACTAACATAATCTAAAGTTAAAAATGCTTTACCATATACAGTTGGTGCAGCATGGGCAGCAGTGATTGAAGCTAAAGCGATAGCAGAAGCTAGAGCGATTTTTTTCATAAGGATTTCTCCACAATATCCTAGGTGAAACTACACAGATGCGTAGCAATTCTTTTGTATAGATAGATTTTGCCAACAATTTGTTACAAAACAATGAAAAAGTTAACAGAATCTAAATTTAATTGTGAAATTAGAGTAATTCACTCTGAAACATTTTGCAATATTTTTATGCCATAAAAAAACCACCAGTTACGAATCTGATGGTTTTTTGAATGATTGATAGGTTTGATTTGCTAAAATCTAGTTAGCTTTGAGATTAAGACGGGCTTGATGTAACAATGGCTCAGTATATCCGCTAGGTTGTACGGTACCTTTAAAGATAAGATCACGAGCCGCATTGTATGCCCAAGTGTTATAGTCATTTGCCATTGGGATATAGGCTGGATCGTCTTTGCTTTGCTCATCGACCATTTTTGCCATACGTTTGAGTACGTCATCCACTTGTTGTGGTGTCACAACCCCATGCGCTAGCCAGTTGGCGACGTGCTGGCTAGAAATACGCAAGGTAGCGCGGTCTTCCATCAAGGCAACGTCGTCAATATCTAGTACCTTAGAACAGCCAACGCCTTGGTCAACCCAGCGCGCTACATATCCTAAGATACCTTGAATGTTGTTTTCAAGCTCGGCAGTTTTTTGCTCATCTGTCCAGTTGGTATCCGTAGCAAGTGGCACGGTCAAAATGTCATCTAGCTTGGCAGGCTCGCGGTCTTTGATATTATCTAACACGTCCATGACGTTGGTTTCATGGTAGTGCATGGCGTGAAGCGTTGCGCCTGTTGGTGATGGTACCCAAGCACAAGTCGCGCCTGATTTTGGATGATTGGACTTGGTGGCAACCATTTCTTTCATGTTGTCAGGTTTTGCCCACATACCTTTACCGATTTGCGCTTTACCAGGTAAGCCCAATTTGACACCCATGTCTACGTTCCAACGCTCATAGGCATTGAGCCAATCGGTATTTTTCATGTCGTTTTTACGGACAAAGGCACCCGCTTTCATACTGGTGTGCATCTCATCGCCGGTACGATCCATAAAACCTGTGTTAATAAAGATAACGCGGTTTTTAGCAACGCGGATACATTCTTTTAAGTTAACGGTAGTACGGCGCTCTTCATCCATGATACCGACTTTTAAAGTATTCTCGGGTAGGTCTAACGCTTTTTCTACCGCTGAGAATAAATCTACCGTAAATTGCACTTCTTCTGGACCGTGCATTTTTGGTTTTACAATATACATCGAACCTGTGCGTGAATTGCTTAAGCTGTTTTTACCCAAAATATCTGGCAGGCTACACAGTGGTGTGATTAGCGCATCCATGATACCTTCATAAATTTCTTCTTGCTGACCTTCAAAATCGACTAAAATCGCGGGGTTGGTCATCAAGTGACCGACGTTACGAATCAGCATCACTGAACGACCGTGCAAGGTGATTTTACCACCATCTGGCGCGGTGTATTCACGGTCAGGGTTCATGGTACGGGTGGTTTGTTTGCCATTTTTTTCAAAGCTGTCTTTCAGGTCGCCTTTCATCAAGCCAAACCAGTTGCGATATACTTCTACTTTCTCTTCGGCGTCAACGGCAGCGACTGAGTCTTCACAGTCTTGAATGGTGGTAACCGCGGCTTCCATCAAGACATCTTTGATGCCTGCAGGGTCATCTTTACCCACATGGCTTGATGGGTCGATTTGGATTTCGGCATGTAGGCCGTTGTTTTTCAGTAAAATACCCGTTGGATTTGCCGCATCGCCTAGGAAACCTGCGAATTTTTCTGGCTGGGCTAATGAGGTAGTTTTGTCACCTTGGACTATCACTAATTTACCGTCTTCAACTTTAAAACCGGTGACGTCAGCATATTTGCCCTCCGCTAAGGCAAAGTTGCTATCCAAGAAGTTTTTGGCGTATTTTACGACTTCGCCGCCACGAACAGGGTTGTAGCCTTTGCCTTTTTCTGCACCATTGGTTTCATCGATGACATCAGTACCGTAGAGCGCATCATACAAGCTGCCCCAACGCGCATTCGCTGCGTTTAGCGCATAACGGGCATTGCGTACAGGTACCACCAACTGTGGGCCTGCGATATGGGCGATTTCGTCATCCACGTTTTGGGTCTCAACCAAAAAGTCATCGCCTTCTGGGACGATGTAGTTGATGTCTTTTAAAAATTGGGTATAGGCGGCTTTGTCGATTTGACCGTTGCTAGCGGGGTTTTTGGCATGCCAGTCATCGATTTGGGTTTGAATCTCGTCACGTTTTGCCAACAATGCTTTATTACGGGGTTGGAATGCTTTGACAATTTTTTCAAATTCTTGCCAATATTTTTCGTTATCGATGCCCACGACTGGCGTAACTTCATTGGCAATGAAGTTATAAAGCTGTGTATCAATCGCTAGACTACCCTTCTGAACGCGTTCTGACATGGCATTTTTCCTTATGTTTTGGTCTAAAATAGCAAAAAATTCACATTTGATTATACGAACATCATTTATAAAAATAAAGAAATAAAAACTATTTATTTTTTAAATAATCGTTATATATAAATTTTTGTGCCAAGGGTTTTATTACTGATTTTTGGTAAAATATCACTTTATTAACATGCCAATAAGTGAGTAATTCTTTGTCAAATTCCGCTCTTATCAATACCCCACTACAAACGGACGGCAGTTTTGATGAATTAGCCGTCATCGACTTGGATAACGATAACTCTGTCTATCAGCCAAAGCCCATTGATATCACCCCTGTTTTGGCGTTTTTGGGTAGTACGACGTCGGATAAATGGCTAAAAGCTGCGATGGCAGATTTGCCGACTATCATCCAAGATCATGCCAATTGTGAAAAAAAAGCCGCAGGCACTGCGATGAATTTGATTTTTCGCTATATGTCGCATACTGAGCTGCAATTAAAGCTTGCTCAGCTGATTCGAGAAGAAATGCTCCATTATGAGCAAGTGACGGGATTGATGGCAGAGCGTGGACAAGCATGGCAACATATTGCTGCAGGTCGCTATGCTGCAGGTATGCTCAAACATAAACGCACTTATGAGCCGCAAGCGATGATAGACACGTTAATTATTGGTGCTTTCATCGAAGCCCGATCGTGTGAACGTTTTTGGGCACTGTCACAAGTGATTGAGGATGAGCGTTTGGCAAAATATTATCGCTATTTGCTAAAATCAGAAAGTCGTCATTTTGAAGATTATCTGGCATTGGCACAAAGTATCAGTGACGAGCCGATTGATGCGCGGGTGGCGTTTTTTCGTCAAGTAGAGGCGCAGCTTATCGATGAACCAGATGATGAATTACGCTTTCATAGTGGCGTACCTAGTTGGATTGCGTAAGGTTGGATTGCGTGAGGTTTTTGTAGACTGTAACGATAAAAAAAGCTAACCGTCAAATGGGGTGGATGGTTAGCTGTTATGGTTAGCTATTAGAATTTAATCCTTAAACTGACTCACTGCAACTTACTGTCATTCACTACCAACGCTTGGAATAGAACCATCAGGATTAATAGTGCGTTTTTGGGCATTTTCTGGGGTAGTATAAAGATTATGCTCATTAATAGTGTCGCTTTTTAGCTGGTCATTACCAACCGCGTCCCCGCCAATGGTATGTTCATTGACATTATCATCGAACGCTTGTCCCGGTTGGTTACGACGATCGACAAACTCGGCAGACTTATCGCCTAAATTGACGTGTTTGGTTTGTGCTTCTGGTGAATTCATGGTCATTCCTTTTCTGGTATCAATTTTGCTATCCACCCAACAACATGCTTAAACTCAACTTAGTGATATCGAAAATTAGTGATCTCGGTCGATATCAACGCTACCGTCTGATAACGTATGCAGTGAATTTTCTGCATTGAGATTGGCTTGGGCAGTTTGCTGTAATTTCTGCGCCTCTTCCTCAGAAATACGTGCCACATTTTCATCCGATAATTCGCCATTCGCCACGTCTTCTGCGGATTGGACTTTCACCGCCGCTTGTGGGGTATTATCAAAAATATCGGGCGTTTCCATTGAGGGTGACATGCCTGTGGTCAATCCATCACCCGATTGGTGGGTGACACTGTCTTCTACTACAACGGCTTGTGGGGTCACGGCGACACCTGTTTTTGCATCTACAATTTCTACATTATTTTGATTTTGCATTTTTTATTCCTTTAATTAATTGTTATCGCTCAATTAGTTATTATTTTTGTAAGTTGAGCTGTATAAATTAGTCAATCAAAATTTAATGATTAAAAGCTTAGTATTTAAAAGTTTAACAATTAAAATTCTAGTGGTTGTCAGTACGCAATGACTCGTCAATAAACGGGGTGTTTTCATTTTGATCTAAGTCTTGTGGTTCACCTTTCACGCTATTTTGCTTGTCCAAATTTTCTGATAATTGACTTGGATCTACATTTTCTGTCGCTTTTTGAATTTCGGTTTGGTTGATTGATTGATTCTGTGATTGATTTTGTGTTTGATTCTGTGACATGGTAATTTTCCTTATGTTTTTTATTAGTATCAATTCAAGTCAAAGATTTTAATCAAAGACTTTTAAATAGAACGCGATTAAATTTATGTAAAAAAAATAGCCAATTCAATCGCTTTCATACTTTTGCTTTTATAAGTTCGATAGTAGCAAATAAAACCAGTTTATGATAAGTGTTCGCGTAACAAGCTGTTATCACTATGTGATAAGTGTTTAGCTGTGTGAAATTTTAGCAGATTTATTACTATTCGGTAAATTTTGAACGCTAGGTGTAAGTCAGCGCATTCATCAACAAAAAACCGCCATCTTCTGTAGATAGCGGTGTAATTGACTCAAAACCTATGACTAGCAAAATTAGCTTTTTCTGGTGATTTTGGTCAATAAATAATCTTGTGCCGAAAACGCTGCTTCACCTTCACCAGGGGTAATCGCTCGCCATGTGCCTTTGGCATCAAGTTCCCATGCATTGACATTGTCTTTGAGGTAATTGTGCAAATCTTCCATAATGCGTTTAAAGACGATGGGGTCTTCAATGGGGAAAGCCACTTCAACACGGCTAAACAAATTGCGTTCCATCCAGTCTGCACTGGCGCAATATAAACGGTAGGTGCGTTTGCCATTAGCATTGGGATTTTGATGCCCATTGGCAAAATAATACACGCGGGTATGCTCTAAAAAACGCCCAACGATAGAGCGCACGGTGATGTTGTCGGATACGCCGGGTAATTGCGGACGAATACAACACATCGAACGAATAATCAGATTGACTTTAACGCCTGCTTGCGATGCTTCATATAGCTTGTCAATCAATAGTTTTTCGGTCATCGCATTGACCTTGATAATGATATGCGCCTCTTTGCCTGCTTTGGCATGGGCAATTTCGTTGTCGATAAAGCCCATGAGTCTGTCATGCAAGGTGAAGGGTGCATGCAGTAGTTTTTGCACTTTGGCTGGTTTGCCCATGCCCGTGAGTTCGTTAAAGATTTTATGCACATCTTCGGTGATAGCTTCATTGGCGGTAAATAGACCGTAGTCGGTATAAGCTTTGGCATTGCCCGCATGGTAGTTGCCTGTACCCAAATGCACATAGCGGCGGATTTTATCTTCCTCACGGCGTACAATCATCATCAGCTTGGCGTGGGTCTTGTAGCCTACGATGCCATACACCACCACTGCCCCAGCCTGCTGCAGAAAGTTTGCTACTTCAATGTTGGATTTTTCATCAAAGCGCGCACGCAGCTCAATCACCGCGGTGACTTCTTTGCCTTTACGCGCAGCTTCCGCCAGCGCTTGGACAATTTCAGAATTTGTCCCTGAGCGATAAAGGGTCTGTTTGATGGCTAATACATGGGGGTCATTGGCGGCTTGGCGCAAAATGTTGACCACAGGTGAAAACGAATGAAACGGGTGATGCACCAATACATCTTGCTTACGAATGGCATGAAATACGTTTTCATTTTTATCCAAGCTATCACGGCGAAACGCTTTGGGAATGGCATGATTAAACGACTGATAACGCAAATTTGGGATTTTAAAATCAAACAACAAACGCGTCAGATTGACAGGACCATTGACACGGTATAGCTGCTCTTGGCTTAAACCAAACTCATCAAGTAGATAATCCACCATCGGTTGTGGGCAATAGGTCGTCACTTCTAAGCGCACTTTGGCACCAAATCGCCGGTTCTCTAACTCACCTTCCAACGCTTTCGCCAAGTCTTCGACATCATCGGATAAATCTAAATCGGCGTTACGGGTCAAACGAAATTGGTGGCAGCCAGTGACCGTCATGCCAGGGAACAAGTCTTCGATATGCCCGTGAATCACTGCGGTGAGCATGATATGATGTTCTTTACCGCCTGTCAGTTCATTGGGTAAGCGAATAACCCGCGGTAAGCTTCGGGGTGCAGGGACAATTGCCATGTTAATATCGCGACCAAAGCCATCTTTGCCCTCTAAGCCCACCATAAAATTCAAGCTTTTATTGACCAATCTAGGAAAAGGATGCGCAGGGTCAATACTAATCGGCGTCAGCACCGGCGCGACTTGTTCGGCAAAGTATTTTTTTACCCATGCGGCTTGCTCTTGGGTCAATTCATCACGTTTTAAGTAGCGAATGTCTTGCTCCGCCAGTGCAGGCAAAATTTCATCGTTCAAAATACGGTATTGCTTATCCACGGCATGATGGGCGATTTCAGAGATATATGACAAAACCTTACTGGGGCGTATACCATCGATACTGCTCACCACATCGCCCATTTGTACTTTTTGCATCAAGCCTGCGACACGGATTTCAAAAAATTCATCTAAATTGGATGAAAAAATGATCAAGAAAAATAGTCTTTCAAGCAGTGGGTGGCGGGGATTGGTGGCTTGGGCGAGTACCCGCTGATGGAACTGTAACAGTGACAATTCACGATTAAAATACAGCTCGCTATCGTTTTGTTGGTATTCAAACACGTTTGGGTAGCAAATACTGTTAAAGCCTAGTATCGGATTAATTTCTGATACATACTCTTCGCTGGGTCTATCTTGTTTGGCAGTGTTTGGCATAGCACAGTCCTTTTATGGTCAAGCATTTTTAACAGTGTAAAGTTAACAATGTAATGATAAGCGTGTAATGATACATGAGTTTCTTGACTATTCCGTGTCGGGCAAATCTGCCGCCCCCATGCGCCGTAGAATAATTTGGGTTTTGTTAAGCAGGCGGCGGTCGTTACGGTTGCCTTCAAAATATTTGGGATTAGGTAGCATAGCAATCAAAGATGCGGCTTGTCGCTTTGTCAAATGCGCTGCCGACTTATGATAGTAGTGCTGAGCGGCTGCTTCAATGCCATAGACGCCTTTGCCAAACTCTGCGACATTGAGATAAGCAAGCAAAATCCGCTCTTTGGTCCACATGTTTTCAATCATCAAGGTAATTAACGCTTCTTCGCCTTTGCGAAAATACGAGCGATTGGGGTATAAAAATAAATTTTTGGCAAGCTGTTGGCTAATGGTTGAGCCGCCCGCGCTGATAGCCCCCGCTTTTTCATTTTTCTTAATCGCATTCTCAATACCTTGCACATCAAAGCCAGCGTGATTGACAAAGTTGGCATCTTCGCTGGCAATCGCCGCCCGTTTTACATTCACCGAAATTTGATTATCATCCACCCAGGTCTGACTGACAGGGGCAAAATTGCCCAAGCGATACAGTATCATGAACATACTGTTGTTGATAGGCTGGGTTTTCCAGACAACCAATAAGGCTGCAACTATTACATGAAACGCAACAAAACAGGCAATGACTATGAGCAAAATGCGCTTGACCCAGCCACCAAACCCGATACCGCGGTTGGTGGGTGGTAAAGCTGTGTTGACGACTTTGGGCTTTAACGACATTTTGGTAGCAGTTTTTTTGGTAGTTGGTTTGGATTTAGGCACGATGTATTCCTAGCGGCGGGGGCAAAAGCAGCGATGGCTTAAGCTAAAAATATAACGTATTATGGCATTTTTGGCTACATGCTAAGGCAGAATATGTCCGACTTCGACGCGCAACACATGACAAATCCGCACGATCACATGATGGCTGACCCAACTACTTGGCGATTATATGGCACAGTCGGGTGTCATCTGTGTGAAATCGCTGAAAGCTTATTGCTGCAAGCACAAGCCGTTGCCGATATACGCTGGCAGCCGATTGATATTGCCGAGCTGCCAGAACAAGAGATGCTGGAATTTGCTGATAAAATACCTGTGCTAGTTACCGCTACCAAGACGTTATATTATCCTTTTTCCATCATGGATATTATGGCGTTAAGCTGAAAAGCCAATATAGATTATTGGCATACTATTAAAAATTTAATTCATTATGTCTTGGCAGATTTTTTTATCATCAACGCCATGCCACTAGCTGCGAGATTTTCTTGGGCAGTGGCGTACGCTCAGGTCAAGAGGTGCTCAAAGCCATTGCCCTTGGTGCAAAAGCCGCCATGATTGGTCGGTCGTTTTTGTATGGCTTGGGGGCATATGGCGAGGACGGTGTGCGCCGCGCGCTTGAAATTATCTACAACGAGATGGACATCAGTATGGCATTTGGTGGCTATACCAATATCCAACAGGTGAGCAAAGATATCCTCATCAAAGGCACGTATGAAGACTTGCTGACTCGTCCCTTCATTGTGCGAGAGCGTACTTAGTTGACCGTAGCAAACGAAAGGACGGATGTGAAGTGTTTTGGCACTTTGCCCGTCCTTTTGCTAATCTCTTGTTAACAGCTTTTTTTAAAGCTGATTTTAAAGCTTAGGTAATTGTTTTTTCAGTAAGCTTGCATCCATTTCCCGCGCTTCAAAACCCTGCGCTTCTTTCCAGCCTGCTTCATCAGCAAAGTACAAGCGATTAAATTGTTCATCACGATAAAACCGCATGGGCTGACCACTGTCGCCTTGAATCACAAAATTTTGCACAACTTCGTGAAATTTGGCACGGATATTGGCTTCATTGTGGTCGCTTGCGAGCGTCGGGGTGATGATATAAGCCAAATCATTGTAAAGTTGTGGACTTAACTGTCTAAACACCGCCTTGTTCTCAAGTAACTTGTGGACGATACGCTTTATATCGTCCAAACCAATCGTGCCTTCATGAAGTTCAAGAAACATCATTTTGATTGCCTCAATGTGTACCAGTGTGTATCGCCAAAAAAATGCTAGTATAACGATTAGCAGTTGAAAAATTAGTGGTTTAACGATTAGTAGTATAAACCCTTAGAAGCTGTATTCACAAGCACATATTTCTCAACAATTGAGTGATATGAGCAATTTTAATAAAAGATTCAGCAGATAAAACCGTAATTTCAAAATCTTTAGCGAGACGACGAGCATTATTTAACCAAGCGAAATTACGCTCGACCACCCAACGTTTAGCAATGATTCTCCACTCACCATTGATTTTTGTAGAAATATCAACAGGGATATTATGATTGTTCATAACATCTTGCTCAAAGGTTTTGCGATAACCTGCATCTGCTGAAATAGCTTCAATGGTTGGATAGGTTTTTAATGCCTTATCAACAACCATAATACCCGCTCTAGTGTCATGAATGTTAGCCGCATGAACAACAACGCCTAGTAGATTACCGATAGTATCAACAAGGATATGTCGTTTTCGACCTTTAACCTTTTTACCACCGTCAAAGCCCTTTTGCTCTGATTTACTGGTGGTTTTAACACTTTGAGAGTCAATGATGGCATACGTGGGTGTTGCTTCTTTACCAACGCTCAATCGTTTTTTTTAACCAATGTTTGTAGTATTTCATCCCAAAGCCCTGCTTGATTGGCTCTGCGATAGAAACTCCAGACTGTCGCGTATGGTGGAAAATCATTGGGTAACATTCGCCATTGACAGCCTGTTTTGGTAATATAAAGCACGGCATTGATAAGCTCTCGTTTTTCCCATTTGTAGCGTCTTTGGTTGCTAAAATGTGGTGCGATGAGTTGCCATTGTTCGTCTGTTAGGTCGGTTGGATAGCTCTTATTTGTCATCCGTAGATTTTAACATAACAAGTTAATATATTTAATGAAATATATTATTTTTATTTATGAATACAGGTTCTTAGAGGACACCTGCGTTCTCTACCTTCTTTTGGCTTAGGATAAAAAACAATTCGCTACCCTGTCTGGGCTTAATTGAATTATAGCAAGGCGCCAGTTTATCAATGGTGAAAAACTGCTGAAATAATGTTTCATATTCTTGCTTATCCCCACCAAACGGTGGACTGCTTTCAAAATGCTTATCTAGCAACACGCCCACCAATTTACCCGTGGGTTTGAGGAGCTTTTGCATTTGCTTGGCATAATCGCTGCGTCTACTAGGGTCAATCGCGCAAAAAAACGTCTGCTCAATAATATAATCAAACTGATACTGCACAGGGTCTAAGCCAAAAAAATCCGCTTGTAGCAGGTGCGTTTTGGGAAAACTGGGATAGCGCTTGGCAAAATTATCCAAAGGCAGCTTGGCAAAATCCACCACATAAACATGGCTAAAACCTTGTTCATGAAGATAGCCTGCTTCGTAGGCGTTGCCCGCCCCAGGGATTAAAATATGTACCGATTTACTCACGCCGTTGTCGAGTAAATGCTCGATATAGGCTTGCAGGGGTGGCGAAATTTTACCGATGTCCCACCCAGTATAGCCATCATCATAGCGTTTTTGCCAAAATTCGGCGTCGTTGACCGAGTGTTCAGTTAGTATGTTGTTATCTTCCATGATTGCTGCTCCTGATAGTTTTTTAGGCTTTTCGAATGGTTAAAATTTGCTCGCTACGACCAAATGCGCCGTGTGCGTCATGCAGCACGCTACTGGTCAGACCCACGCCATCGCCCCCAAATTGTTGCACGGTCTCAAGTCCTAGCCAACGCCCAACAGGCATACGATGCAGATGGATTTGCAAATCTAAATTGGGAAAAAACCATTCAATGGTATTGGGTTGGTGAATGCGCGGTACCACGCCATTGGCGGTATCGACCATGCCCATCAAATGCACAAAGTCGGATGTGGGCTTTGCTTCGCCGTTTTCTTCGACCATGTCGATATCGGTATTGATCCACACGATGCCATCGCCTTGGCGGTTGTCGGGGTCGGCTTTGAGATAAATACTGTCAATATAGCCGCCGCCCCAATGCTTCATGCCGTCCCAATTCGGGTAGCTTTCTGGATGACCAATTCGCTCATCTTCCAGCCCTGCAATCTCTGATGTATCGCTGGTTTGCATACGCCACGCGCGGGCAACGATACAGGTTTTGCCATTGGCTGCCATTGTGGTTTCCACCAGTTCGATAGTGCGACCCGGGCGGATAATGTGGGTGGTCACGCTAAAATCGCCAAAATGAATCAGCCCAAAAATATCCAGACTGATGCGCCCGATACGCATATCACTGCGCGGTTTGAATTGTTCAAGCTCGTAAGCCAACAGTCCGGTCGCTGCCGCCATGTGTTGTTCGTTGTCATTCCATGCGCCTTGGCAATGGATATTGCAGCGGTAGTTTGATGTGGTGATATCATCGGTCATGGTGCGGTCAAGCAGTGTGTAATAGGTATTGCCCATAAAGTTCCCTTTTGTGCCTAGAAATTGGTTATACATAGAAATTGGTTGTGCCTAAAAATTGGTAAAACGCCTAAAATTGCTAAAAAATTGTAGCACATTGGCTATCGGCTATTGGTAGAATTTTTGCAAAGTTGCCGCTATGACAAGCCGCCAAACTTCGCACTTACTTAGCATACACCCGATTTGCATCGGCCAAAATCTAGCCGCCTTCTGCCAATGAATGAGTTTGAAATGCTTAACGATTAGCCGCAAAAAGCCAGTATAATACGCGGATAATATAAAATTTTTCCCTATATTTTGACACCACATTTTAACAACATAAAGATAAGTAATCCTATGACTGCAACTGCCCTACTTGATACCGATCACATCAACACCGACAAGCCGCCGTTTATCTTGGTGGACGGCTCGTATTATATGTTCCGCAATTTTCACGCCTTGCCTGTCACCATGCAAACCACCCAAGGCTTGCACACCAATTCCATCCGCGGCACGCTCAACGCCCTCAAAAAACTGATGGAAAAATACCGCCCGACGCACATGGCGGTGGCATTTGATACCAAAGCGCCCACCTTTCGCCACAAGCTTTCCCCCATTTATAAAGGCGACCGCCCAGACATGCCCGCCGAACTTGCCGAGCAAATCCCTTACATTCACAAGATGATACAAGCGATGGGCATACCGCTACTCGCTATTGAAGGTGTAGAAGCTGACGACATCATCGGCACACTCGCCCACCGTGCTTGCCTAGAAGGTCATCATGTCATCATCTCCACAGGCGACAAAGATATGTGCCAACTGGTCAATCCCTGCGTCATCGTGGAAAACAGCTTTGATGACAAACGCTATGACATCGCAGGGGTGAAAGAAAAATTTGGCGTCGAGCCGCGTCAAATCATCGACTATCTCACCCTCATGGGAGACGCATCGGATGGAATCAAGGGTGTCGCAGGCATCGGCGCAAAAACCGCGCAAAAACTGCTTGAGCAATACGACAGCATTGACAATATCCTTGCCAATGTCGACCAGTTAAAAGGCAAGCAACAACAAACCTTTTTGCAAAGCACCGACAGCATTGCGCTGGATAAACGCTTGGCGACCATCATCACCGACCTTGATATCGTGCCTGACTGGGAGACGTTGCGACTACCGACTGACCCAAGTTTTAACATAGAAGAAAAACGCGCAATTTTTACCGAACTGGAGTTTAAAAGTGAAATAGCATCGCTCAATCATCCGTTTCACCCGTCCAATAACGGCAATTTTAAAGCCGCTGAGCCTGCTCAGAATGCTATCCACAACCCAATGGTCGAAGCGATTAAAACTAGCCAAGATAGCAAGAATACTGCCAACAAGCAGTGGCACACTGTCACCAGCCAAGCCGATTTTGATACGTTAATCCAACGCCTTGGCGCATCAAAGCATTTTGTCATTGATACCGAAACCACCGATGTAAATTGGCAACATGCCGAGCTTGTCGGCTTGTCGTTTGCGCTGCAGTCTCATGAAGCCTATTATGTGCCTGTTGCCCACGTTGATGAGATGGGCAATCGGATTGAACAACTTGCCCGCGACGATGTTTTAGCCCAGTTAAAACCGATTTTGCAAAATCCACAAATCGGCAAAATCGGTCAGCACTTAAAATACGACGCGCATATTTTGGCAAATTATGATATCGACTTAATCAACGAGCCGAGCAACTGGGCAATGGATACCATGCTTGCCAGCTATGTGATTAACGCCGTTGCTACCCGTCACGGTATGGACGACTTGGCACGTCACTATCTACATACCCAAACCATCACCTTTGAAGATGTGGCAGGCAAAGGCGCCAAGCAAATCACCTTTGACAAAGTCCCTTTAAACGTGGCAAGTGACTACGCCTGTGAAGACGCTGATATCACCTATCAGTTATTTGAACTGTTTAGCGAAAAACTCAAAGCCGAACCGAACAACGCCAAGCTGCTCCATGAACTAGAAATCCCTGTTGCCCAAATCCTGTGCCAAATGGAGCATGATGGGATTTTGCTCAATAAAGCGTTTTTGGGAGAACTATCCGCGCGCTTTGATGAAAAAATCCAAGCACTTGAAACAGTCGCCTTTACGCAAGCGGGCGAAACCTTTAACCTTGCCAGTCCAAAGCAGTTGGGTGAAGTGCTGTTTGACCGCTTAGGCATTGCAGGCGGTAAAAAAACCAAAACCGGGCAATACTCCACCAGTGAAGCAGTGCTTGCCACCATCGACCATCCGCTAATTGAAACTGTGCTTGAGCATCGCAGTCTGTCCAAGCTTAAAAGCACCTACACAGACGCGTTGGCAAATGTGGCAGACAGCAATGACCGTGTGCATACCAGTTATCATCAAGCGTTGACGACCACAGGACGGTTGTCATCGACTGAGCCGAATTTGCAAAACATCCCGATTCGCACCGATACTGGGCGGCTCATTCGTGGCGCGTTTATTGCCCCCAAAGGTCGCAAAGTGCTATCAGCCGACTATTCGCAAATCGAGCTTCGGCTGATGGCACACTTTGCCAATGATCCTGTGCTAATCCGCGCGTTTCAGGAAGGGCATGACATTCACCGCGCCACCGCCGCTGAGATTTTGGGCAAGGCGTTTGATGATGTGACGAGCGAAGAACGCCGCCAAGCCAAAGCGGTCAACTTTGGGCTACTCTACGGCATGAGTGAATTTGGGCTTGCCAAGCAGTTGGGCTTTACTCGCCAGCAAGCGCAAGACTATATCAAGCTGTACTTTGCCCGCTACCCTACGGTACGTGCCTATATGCAAGCCACCCGCACGGCTGCCCAAAATCAAGGCTATATCACCACGATTTTGGGGCGTAAGCTATTTACCCCCGATATGCAGCACCCCAACCGCGGCGTGCGCCAAGCGGCAGAACGCGCGGCGATTAATGCGCCACTACAAGGCTCAGCGGCGGATATTATCAAGCTTGCCATGATTGCGGTGAATGAGGTATTGCCCCAAGACCATGCCAAAATGCTATTACAGGTGCATGATGAGCTGGTGTTTGAAGCGGATGAAGACAAAGTCGATGAAATCGCTAAACTTATCAAGAATGCCATGCAAGATGTGCTGTCAAAAACGGCAAAAGCCAAAGGCTGGGATGTCAATTTTGCGGTGCCGCTCGTGGTAGAAGTGGGTATTGGTGATAACTGGGATGAGGCGCATTAATTTTTAAAGGTAAAAGAAAACCCACAGATTTTGCGGGTTTTTTTACTTTAAGTTAGTACTATATTTTGCCTTTAGTGTCTTTGTAACAGCTTGGTGTTCAAGTGGGATTAAGTCTGGATTGGCGTATTGGGCAAGTCCGCCTGCACGAGCGAGTTTTTTGGCTCGGATTTGCTCGGTGGTAGGCTCGGTTGTGACTGGCTTTTGCTCGGCGTTGGCGGATAGTTGGGCGACAAAGTGTTGAAAGGCTTGGGCAGGTTGTATGCCAAGCTGTTGGCAGGCTTGAATGAGTCGAGTTGCGTCATTGCCTGTGATTTCAAAATGTAAGGATTGATTTATCATTTTTCACCTTTTTTTACCTAGATATCCTATGGAAAAGTGATTTTTTAATAATTGATTTTAACGTAATTTTTTAAATTTAGGTAGGTAAAAGAAAACCCACAGATTTTGTGGGTTTTTTATTAGGTTACAAATTATCTACTAAAACTTAAACGGTGCTTTACTCTATTTCGACGATTTAACGCTTCTGCTCGATATACCGAAAAGGTACGCAAAGCTAAACGTTTTGGCTTTTTGGCGGTTGGAGTTGAGCTTGAAAATGCCGAAAGTTCATTAATTGATTGAGCAAAAGCAGATTGTTCTGACTGTTGAAGTCGTCTTTCTAACTCATCTGCTGGTGTCGATTTAATCTCTTGAACAACGGCATTTAAGATTTCTTGATTAATCATCATGATATCCTGTAATTTATGCCAATTGATTTAACTATTAAGACATTCTTTGATAAAAATATCAATAGGCTTTTTGATAATGAACGCAGGAAAGGCATTTGCAAACGGTACTTTTCTTAAATTTGGTACTGATAAATTCATGCGACAAACAGTGAATTGTTGATTCGATACTCGTTCTAATATGTTAATAAAATCGTCCAACTTTGCACCATAAGTGGCTTCATCATATAAACCGATTGGATAAGCGTCTAAAAACGCTTCATATAACGCGATATCTCCCACAAAATCTAGTAATTCTTCTTCAGGAATATGTATTTCGCAATCAAATTGTACTAATGAACAATCTTGCTTTCTGTCGTATATATTGGCTTTATTTAAAGCAAAATCCCACCATTGTTTTGATAATTCTAAAGCGTTTTTTCGATTACTTTCATAGTTCCAAAAATATAATCCACTGCCCGCTTTACCAGAATTTTCTTGTGGCACAATAAATCCATTTTTATTGATATTTTTCGCATGGTATGCGGTTGTAGCGTGAATGCCTTTTAGTATGAGCAATTTTTATATCTCTTTCATAAAATACTATGTTTAAATAAATCGAATTAAATTCTCGCTTCTAATTTCAAAGGTAAAGATTTATTTATCCTACTTTGCGTTTTAAGAAATATTAACTTCCAAAACATAAATTGGTACTAACTTTTCTAACAGTTGCTGGCTGTTATTATCAGATTTGTAAGCTGTTCTATGGGTAATGTAATGCTCCTTTACTTTGGTCAATTTGGCACCAGAAGCAAAAACTACTTCTTTTTCATGTCCTTTATCAGTTCCTTTCTGTTTAAATACATAAACATTCGTTCTTGGGCTTAAAACTCTTAAAACCATTATATCTATTCTTTCATTATCATAAGCTTTACCACACCACTCAGCATTACGTAAGGCTACTTGCGGACAAAAAGTTGTAGATAAAGGTCTATCAGTAATTATTGTGTCAGTTGAATGATTATACCAATAACCACCATGAATTAGAGTCTGCCCTACACTTAATTTAATACCAATGTTATTAATTTCTTTATCAACATTAAAAACATTACAACGAGCATACCGATTTTGATAATTCCATAAAAATTGGGGTATTTTAGATGGCATATAACTTCGCCATACCTTGAAAACTTTACTTTTTTCAATTATGTCATCAATGGCAAATTCCAATTGATTATCTTCACCTTTATTCGCCATATACATAGCAGATTGCAAATGGTTTTCTAAAATAATTTGATAAATTGGAATACCACGAGTAACTAAGTTTAAATCGTAATTTGATTGCCTTATTTCATCTTGTGTGGCATTCCTATATTTTTGTAAAACAAGGTTTTCTTCAAAAATATTAAATAGTGGTAGATAGACATTCATAACTTTACCTTAATTGCAAAAAAAGGCATAACAAGACTCAATTATGCCTAATTTTTTCAAATAGACTTAAATTACAAACTTCTTAACTGCTCAATTTGTTTATGCATTTCGGCAAGTTGGCTATCCATCTCAGCTAGTTTCGCTTTCTCGCTTTCCACCACATTGGCAGGGGCTTTACTCACAAAACTCTCATTTGACAATTTACTACGCAGACTTTCAGCTTGTTTGGTAAGTTTTTCTTGCGCTTTGGCAAGGCGATTAAGCTCCGCCGTTGGGTCAATCAAGCCTTTCATCGGCACGAGCACTTTTAACTGCCCGACCATACTTGATGACGACAACGGTAACTCTTTATCAGCGCCGTCACCCGCATTCACAATAGTCAGCGTATCGACTTTGGCAAGCGATTTGAACTGATTTTCAATACGGCTTAGGCGCGCGGTTTCCTCATCGCTGATGTTGTCAAGTAGCACAGGCAGACGCACCGCATTGCCAAGCTTCATTTCACCGCGGATGTTACGAATCGCCCCAATCAGCGCTTGTAGCCACGTCATGTCATGCTCGGTCTGTAGGCTGATTAGGCTATCATCCGCTATTGGGAAAGCAGCAGTCATGATACTGTCAGTCGCTTTTTTATCGATGATAGGGGCAATGGTCTGCCAAATGCTCTCGGTGATATACGGCATAATCGGGTGGGTAAAGCGCATGGCGACTTCAAGACAGTTGAGCAACACATAGCGGATTTGGGCTTTACGCTCGGCACTCACCGACTCATCGTTTAGGCTCGATTTGGCAAGCTCGACATACCAGTCGCAGTATTCATTCCAGATAAACTCATAGATATCTTGGCTCACCAAGTCAAAACGGTACTGGCTCATGTGCTCATGGATGGCTTTTACTGTGGAGTTTAGACGGCTTATAATCCATTGCTCTGGCAATTCCCACAGTGCGGTATTGGCGGTTTTGTCGATGTTGAGGGCGTTTCCTTCCTTATCGACACAGTTCATCAGCACAAAACGGGTGGCGTTCCAAATTTTATTACAAAAATTGCGATTGCCTTCAATGCGTTTGAGGTCAAAATTGATATCACGTCCCGTACTTGCCAAGGAGGTAAAAGTAAAGCGCAGCGCGTCCGTGCCAAACGCAGGGATACCGTCGGCAAATTCTTTGCGCGTGGCTTTTTCGATTTTTTGCGCGTCTTTGGGGTTCATAAGACCTGTGGTGCGTTTGGCGACTAGGGTTTCTAAATCAATGCCGTCAATCAAATCAATCGGGTCAAGTACGTTGCCTTTGGATTTGGACATTTTTTGCCCTTGTCCATCACGCACCAAGCCATGCACATACACAGTTTTAAACGGCACTTGCGGGTTGCCGTCTTTGTCTTTGATAAAGTATAGGGTCATCATCATCATACGGGCGACCCAGAAGAAAATGATGTCAAAACCTGTGACCAATACGCTAGTTGGGTGGAAGGTTTTGAGCGCTTGGCTGTAATCGTCAAAGTTTAGCTCACCTGTCCAATCCAGGGTGCTAAACGTCCACAATGCCGAGCTAAACCAAGTGTCTAGTACATCACTATCTTGGCGCAGCGCTAGGCTATCAGCAAGGTGGTATTTTTGGCGGACTTCCGCTTCATCACGCCCGACGTAGATATTGCCCTCGTCATCGTACCACGCAGGGATACGGTGTCCCCACCAAAGCTGACGGCTGATACACCAGTCTTGGATATCGCGCATCCACGCCATATACATATTTTTATATTGGGCAGGGACAAACTCGGTGCGCCCGTCTTCCACCGCCTCGATGGCAGGTTTTGCCAGTTTTTCGATGGACACATACCATTGGTCAGTGAGCCACGGCTCAACGATTTCACCACTGCGGTCACCTCTATGAGCTTTGATAGTATAATCTTCAACTTTATCAAGCCACCCTTCTTTTTCAGCTTGCTCAACTAATTTTTTTCTTGCATCGAACCGATATAATCCCCTGTATTCTTCTGCAATACAGTCATAACCATTATATCCATGTTGAGTAAAATTAGTTTTTACCCCATTTATTTCTTTGGATTCAAATTCATCAGGTCTATGCGATTGACTATTTCTTTGACTTGATTGTTCTAAATCAAACATCGGATTAGACAATAAGTTTGCATAACTATCAAAGATATTAATCAAGCCATCATCTGCAAGTTCATTTTCTCTAATAATAAATACGCCAGAATCTTTATGACGTTTCCAAACCTCATAATCATTAAAATCATGAGCAGGAGTAATTTTTACACAACCTGTTCCAAAGTCTGATTCCACATAGTCATCGGCAATAACTGGAATTAATCTTCCTGTAATTGGTAACTTTAATGTTTGCCCAATTAAATCACTATATCTTTCATCTTTAGGATTAACAGCAACTGCAATGTCACCAAACATTGTTTCTGGTCTTGTAGTTGCTACAACAAGATAGTTTTTCCCATCTTTAGTTTTAGCATTTTCATTAGAAAAATAATATCTAAAATGCCATAAAAATCCTTTCTCATCAGTTTTTTCAACTTCCAAATCTGATAAAGCTGTTTGTAATTTAACATCCCAGTTGACTAGACGTTTACCGCGATAAATCAGTCCATCTTCGTACAGACGCACGAACACTTCTTTGACGGCATTGGACAAGCCATCATCCATGGTAAAACGCTCACGGCTCCAGTCCACCGAGCTACCTAGACGGCGGATTTGGCGGGTGATGTTGCCACCGCTCTCGGCTTTCCACTCCCAAATCTTTTCAAGGAACTTTTCGCGCCCCAAATCATGGCGTTTGATGCCTTGGGCGTTCAATTGACGCTCAACGACCATTTGCGTGGCAATCCCTGCGTGGTCAGTGCCTGGTTGCCAGAGGGTATTTTCGCCCAGCATTCGGTGATAGCGGGTGAGCGTGTCCATGATGGCATTGTTAAAGCCGTGCCCCATGTGCAGTGAGCCTGTGACATTCGGCGGTGGCAGGGCAATAGAAAACGATTGTTGTTTATCATAGCTTGGCTGAAAGTAGCCTTTGTCTTCCCACACTTGGTACATGCCGTTTTCGACGTCGCTTGGGTTGTAAGCGTTTTCTAAAGACGTTAAGGCTTGGGCGATTTGATGTTGCGTGCTCATAGATGGTCAACTTTTGCAATAAAAAAGAAAGGAATGTCAAAAAGGTAATTAACGGATTTTACCGTAAATTGCCTAGATTGTAGAGTATTTTGTGGGTAAGATAGCGGTTGATAAAATAATAAATGGGTTAATAACTCGTAAGGTTTGTGTTATGCACTTAGACTCTCTAAAGATTAAGAATTTTCGGATTTTGGAAGATGTGACGATTGAGAAATTGGGTCATGTAAATTTAATTGTGGGGAAAAATAATTCGGGAAAAAGTACCGTTCTTGAAGCTTTAGCTTTGTTAGCGAGTGGGTTTAAGTCTAATATTTTATATCAAATCGCTTCTAATCGAAGTAGCCTAATCCTAAATCCCAATCAAGAAACCAGCGTAAAAGAACCAAATATTCTCATAAAAGATTTTTTTACGGATAATAACTACAACCAAGAAGTACCTACAATTTTTATTGGAGATACAAAAAATTCGATACAAATTCGAGTTTTAGAATCTGATAAATTTGATAAGCATACTTATTATGATGAAATAAAACACTCACTTATTACTACTTATAGTGAGAGACATACTTTCAGCAAGACTACTAAAGGTTTATTGTCTTTTAATACCATAGAAAACGGCTTAGAAATTAAGTTACCTAATAAGGATACTTTTTATACTGAATTAAATTTGGACGATAGTTTGAATCTTTTGCAATTCTTAAAACTAGAGCAGAGTTCCCCTTTAGCTTATATAGATACAAGAGTAGTGAATTTACCAAAACTAGCTAGTGACTGGGATAAATTAGTTTTTACAGAAGCAGAAACTGAAGTTATTCAAGCGTTAAAAATTATTGTGCCAAATATACAAAATCTAGCTTTTATAACTGATAAAAAATTTCACCAGAAATATGCTAATTCTGAAGATGTTCGTATCCCTTATATAAAACTACTAGATAGTGATGGTGGTTATCCTTTAACCGCTATGGGGGACGGAATTATGCGATTATTGCAAATCATTTTGAAAATATTTTCTGCAAAAAATGGTTTTTTATTAATAGATGAATTTGAAAACGGTTTACACTACAGCGTACAACCTAAAGTTTGGGAACTCATCTTTGAACTGGCTTATCGCTTCAACATTCAAGTATTTGCCACTACACACAGCTGGGACTGCATTGAAAGTTTTTCCCAAGTCGCCAAAGACCGCACCGACATGGAAGGCGTACTATTTCGCATGGGTCACAGCGTCCGCAAATCTGATAAAGGCAAACTTATCGCCACCGTATTTGATGAAGATGACTTATACAATCTAACCAAAATGAATATTGAGGTTAGATAATGATAAAGCACCTTATTGTTGAAGCAGAATCAGATAAATTATTTATCCAAACTTTTTTGCGTCATGAAAATCTAAACCTTCAATTAAACATTGACGTAGCAACACCCCAAGACCTTGAGCCAACCGCCTACACGACAAAACAAGCAGTATTGCAACAGCTGCCAAGGTTAGTAAAACTTTTAGAAACAGGACAAGTAAGCCATATTGGTATTTTGGTTGACATGGATTTTACTGATAAAACCGATATTAAAACCCAAAATCTACGGCAAATTAGCGAGCGATTAAACCCATTAGGATTTTATCAATTCCCACAACAAAATGATGAATTAGGTATTTATTTTGAAAATTTAGATTACGATAACCCAATTGGCGTTTGGCTAATGCCAAATAATCAAGATGAAGGCTATCTCGAAACTTGGATAAAAATGACGATGCCAACGAATGAACAAAATCATTTTGGACAAATCGAAAACTTTATCCATAGCCTTGGAACAAGCCATTTTAAAAATCCTACCACATCACTGGATAAAGCACGGATTTATACATGGCTTGCCACCCAATCAAAACCCACCCAAGATTTATCAAAAGCCTTGGCACTAGCTGACCCAAACACCGCTACCTACCAAAATTTTAAAAACTGGCTTATTACCACATTTGGATAAAGCAAAAAACCGCCATTTTAAAGGGCGGTTTTTATTAAAATCAATCCATTTTACCAGGCACAGGATTATCCAAAATTGTTTGGGTTTGTTTGGCGCGAAAATCACTGATTTTTTGCGCAAGCGTGCTATCACCAATCGCCAAAATTTGCGCTGCCAGTAGCCCTGCATTTGCCGCACCCGCTGCCCCGATGGCAAGCGTACCCACCGCCACCCCTTTGGGCATTTGCACGATGGATAGCAAACTGTCCCAACCGCTTAGGATGGAGGACTTGACAGGCACACCAAGTACAGGCAAATCCGTCTGAGACGCACACATCCCGGGCAGATGCGCCGCGCCGCCTGCCCCTGCGATAATCACAGACAGGCCGCGAGCTTTGGCAGTTTTGGCATAGTCAAACAATCTATCAGGGGTGCGATGTGCCGATACCACTTCACACTCAAAGGGCACCCCAAAATCCGCTAACATTTGCGCGGCGTTTTGCATGGTTTCCCAGTCAGATTGACTACCCATGATGATACCGACTTTGGCTTGACCTTGTGGCGATGGGATGGGTGGTGGTAGCTGGTGTGTCTGGGCGTTTGGCTGACTTGCTGACATGGAAAATTCCTTTTGCCAAAAAATTGACGGACTAAAAATAAAAAAACGTGCATGAAATGCACGGTTAAAACTTAATATAGCATGATTTTTTACCCTTGAAAATCAAAATCTATGAGGCAACTATATCACCACATTGGCGGGTACTCGCGGCTTTTGTTCAGGGGCAAATTTTTGATGACTAAGCATGGCCAGCTGCGTCTCAATCGTATCGCACATCATCCCTAAGGGCAATTCGTTTTCCCCCGTACCAAACGGCTCGCTGATTTCATCGACGATTTCATTGAGCGCCATAAAGGTGTAGCCGACAAAACTGACTACAAATGGCGTTACCCAGCCAATCGCATTGCCCAGTCCAAATGGCAGCATAAAGCAATACAGATACACAGTGCGATGCAGCAGCACAAAATAGGCATACGGAATCGGTGTGTTATTAATGCGTTCACAGCCCGCTTGGATATGGGCAATTTCACCCAAGGTGTTATCTAAGCTTTGCCACTGCCAAACATCGATTTTTTGCTCGGCTTGCCAGTTGGCGAGCATCTGCCCCATGATTTGGGTCAAGCGTAAGGCAATAAAGTTTTGCCCAACCACGGCTTGCTGTTCTTCAACCGTTAATAGCCGCTGCAGGTTTGCTGTATTATCCTCACTCCGCAGCTGTTGGCGTAGACTGTGGACAAAAGCGATTTGATGACGGATAAAGGCTTGTTTTTCCGCCATACTGACATTCGGCAGTGTCATCACTTGACGGGCGATGTTGCGACTTAGCCAAACCAGCGTGCCCCACAGCTTGCGCCCTTCCCAAAATCGATCATACGCTGCGTTATTACAAAACCCGTGGAAAATCGCAAGTGAGATACCGAGTATCGCAAACACCGAAGGATTGAGCGGTACAGGCTCGGTGGCGATATGGGTTTGATAAAAATAGATGAAAAAGGAGAAAATAAACAACAAAACTTGTGGCACAATCAGCCGTTTAAAGTACGAGCCTTGCAGCACAAATAGCATCTTTAGCGGCTCAATCGGACGTCGAATCATACCTAACCCATCTTAATTTTTTGCTCACTGGCTATCATTTTTAGCCGTAAGCTTTAAACAAATATTTTAAATTATGTTACACCCAGTTTACCGTTTAGCTTTGGGTCAATGCTGATATTGAATAAAATTCGCTGAGGTCAAAGCCGGATGATCGGTATCAAATTGATAAGCCGTCAAAAACCCATCTTTGGCAGCAGAATAATCCACACAGACCACTTGATGACTAAGTAGCTCAGGCGTGCCATTGAGCCAATAATGACCGACAAAAATAGGTTTATCATGGTCAAGCCCAAACAAAATCTCAGCGGTCAGCGTGTCTTTAGGAATATGAATCAAATCTTCTTGACTGGCGCGCGCAATCTGGTGAATCGGCTGAAACGACAAACTCGGTTGCCACCATTGTACCCGTACATTTTTACGTTGATGACCTTCTTTATCGACTAGATGAATGCCTTCAGGTAGCGGCGCTTCCACACCTTTAAGCACTCTTTCCAGTGCCTCAAAAGGTGGCGTGCCTTCCTCACTAGTTTTTTGTAGCGCAACGGGCGTCAAGCGATTGTCGGTTGTTAACAGCGGTTTTAAAATCGCCATCGCATCACTGTCCCAACAAGCATGCACAAAACACGCATCATCCAATGCTAGCCACAGCGGTAATTCATAAAACCGCTTGAGCCAAAACTGGTGCAACTCACTACCAAACCCTACTTCATCAAGAAACGCTTGATGCTGCGAGGTATTTTTATCATTATGTTGTCGTAAATATTGGCTTGCATCGCGGGCATCGGGTGTTGCGTAAGCTAACGCATTATACTCGTGATTACCCATGACCGCGAGCGCTTGCCCGTGGTCAATCATCGCAAATACGATAGATAAGGTTTGCAGCTGTTGACTGCCCCTATCAATCAAGTCGCCTATAAAAATCGCTTGGTGATTAGGAGGCGCTTGAAAACACTGACCATCATGTTGATAGCCCAACTGCGTCAGTAACCCAATGAGTTTATCTGCCTGACCATGCACATCACCAATCACATCATAAATCATATTTTTTACCTTTTACTGCTTTTTACGACTTTACCGTTAACCAGCCAAGCGACTGTTAACTAGGCAACCTGTGGCTGTACAACCTATGAATGGGCAAGCTGTAATCAGGCAAGCGGCGCCACGCAATTTTTTGCCCCCAAATGTTAGCCACCAAAGCCTAAAAATCTTGGGTGCATTAATTGGTTAAAAAAATGCGCCACAATACCGGGCTCAATGGCAATCGTGGCTAACATACCAAAAATACCACCCACCAAATGTGCCGAATGATTGATACTACCGCGACCTTGCCCATCCGCCCACACACTATACGCCACATACGCCACCGCGAACACAATCGCAGGTACAGGAATCACAAACAGCAACAATGTCGACCAAGGATTCATTAAAATATAGCTAAAAATTACTGCTGAAACAGCCCCCGATGCCCCTAGGCTGCTATAGCGAGGATTGTCCTTTTGTTTAAGATAGGTTGGCATAATCGCCACCACCAAAGCAGCAAGATAAAACAGCACAAACCCTAGACTGCCGAGTTTGGACATGAACAATCCCTGCACCGCTTGTCCAAACGAATACAAAGTAAACATATTAAAAAACAAATGCATCCCATCGGCATGGATAAAACCATGAGTAACAAAGCGATCGACTTGTCCACGCTGCACCGCAGGCGGATAAAAAATTAACCTTTGCATCAGTTGGGGTGATTGCCAAGCTAATAAACTGACAACTACCGTAATAATAATGATAAATAAAGTATGGTTAGAAAAAAGTGACATAACACCTCAAAATAGCAATAAATAATGATAAGTAGGATTATGATAAAGATAGCGTATTATCTCAATAAGCCAAATGTGAATTTATTGATGTAGATGATACCTAAAGCTGTCTTGCAGTATAACGCTAACTTTGTAGTATGAAACTAATGACAAAGCCTTCAAATTTGAGCAACACACTTTTACCCAAGTTTACCCAAAATGGGGACGATTTGAATTTTTAACACAATATTTACGCAATAGTTACCTTAACATAACTGAAGGCGTGCCGATTTTGCTTTAATTTATTAGCTATATTTGAGTAATACTGCAAAAGACTTAACAAAACCCCCTGTTTTGCGGCAGTTTTTCTCAGTATTGTTAAGCGTAAATTAAATAGCAATGCAATAATAAACCCAACAACCATAAATAATAATTTTTGAAAATATATAATAGAATTATTGGCTAGTGTGCTGGATATAAAAATAATACATTGGTTTTATGGTGGTTGATAACCCTTCATTTTCTTGAGGCTTAAATTATGAATATCATTGAACATTTAACCCGTACAGTAACACCCGTTCTTTTAAATAATGCAACGGATGCCAACCGCTCATCTTTATTAGAAAAATTATACGCTATTTTAGTTGCACGTCTGGCTGACGGTAACATCTCTAATAGCTTTGCTAACGCTACTATCGCTGATGATGACAACAGCTTTTTTGACCGTGTCCTGCCAGATACCACCCATCGTACAGATCTAGTGCAACAGCTCTCACGTCATTACAGTGTACCAGAGCAAGAAACCAGTTCTTTAGTAAGCCGCGCTGCCCCGCTGGTACTGCGTGAATTACGCTCACTAGCCGGTACGACACCGCTAAATACTTTCTTGTCAAACAATATTGCGTCTGTGGCTTCTGTGATTCCTGCTTGGGCATATACATTTATCCCAGCAGGGATTTTGACTATGTTGAATTTGTCGCCTGCGCATGCAGCCACCACGCCTACTGTCAAAACGACCACTCGTACAGAGGAGCATCTGGTGGCTACGCCAAAAGCTGAAGAAGGCGGCTTGATGAAAATGTTACTACCAATTATTGGTCTGTTGATTTTAGGTGCACTCGCTTGGGCTTTATTAAAATCATGTAACAAAACTGAGCCAGTCGCGACGCCAGTTGTGGCTTCTACCACTGCTTCAACAACGACAACCACTACCACAACTGAAGTCTCTGCGGCAAGTGCAACAGATACCTCAGCCCTAGCTGTAGCGTCCGCTACTGATACGGCTGTTGCAAGTATGCCAATGGCTTCTGGCACAACGATGACGACTACTGAAACCACTGCGACAACTATCTCTAGTACTGAGCCTTCAGTGGTATTTGAAAACGGTCGCCTAAGCTTCTACTTTGCTACCGGTAAAGCACAGGTTGCTGGTAATGCCAAAGAAAAAGCCAATGATATCCTTGAAGCCGCTAAACAAGGCAAAAAAATCGGTATCAGTGGTTATACCGACAGCACAGGTAATGCTGCTGCCAATGAAAAATTAGCAAAAGAGCGTGCCCAAGCAGTTAGATCATTCTTGGTAGCCAATGGTGTGCCGCAATCACAACTTGAATTAATCAAACCACAAGACACGACAGGTGCTGCGGGTAAAGACCAAGAAGGTCGCCGTGTCGATGCATACATTATTGATGACAACGCAATTCCTGCCACTGCTACCACAACTGTTACCACGGTTGCAAGCCCAGCGAAATAAATCACCTTTCACGGTTGATTCATCGTTAAAAATCCTCGATAGCTTATCGAGGATTTTTTTTGCTGTTAAAAATTTTTAGATGCCACTGGCTTTTTGGGTAAAAAATTTCATCAAGGGTGTGATTTTGCTAACCATGCTCACGCCTTCACTGCGTAGCTGCTGAATCGGACGCAACTGTGTGCCAAAAATCCAATTAATCCCTGAAAAACTGTGCATCATCATCGCGTTATTAGCGTAGCGTTGACGCTCATAACGCTGTAAGGTGGCAAAACTTGCCCATAGCTTGTTGCCTGAACGCTGATAATCTTTTTGCAAAATATCGCTCAAGGCAATGATATCGAGCATACCCAAGTTTAAGCCTTGTCCCGCCAAAGGATGCACCCCATGCGCGGCATCGCCAATCAACGCCAAGTTAGCTTTGACATAATTTTTGGCATGTTGGGCACTCAGTGGGAAACTGGCGATTGACTCAATCTCAGTGATATCCCCTAAGGCATAGCCACTGGCAAAGGCGAGTTCTTTGGCAAGCTCTTTTGGCGTGAGTGTGAGTAAATCAAGTGCCGCATTGGTCGGCAATGTCCATACCACCGATTGCCAATGTTGCGGGTTCGCCTGATCGTCAGCCGTCACATCTGCCAACGGTAATAGTGCCAAAGGCCCTGTCGGTAAAAACACTTGTCTGGCTGTCGCCTTGTGTGGCTGCTCGGTTTTGATGGCGCAGCAGATTGCCGTCTGCTGATACGCCAAAGTATCTAACCCAATCCCTGCCGCTTGGCGTACCATAGAGCCGCGCCCGTCAGCCCCGATTAATAGCTTACCTTGATACGTGGTGCCATTATCTAAGCTAACTTGATACCCCAAATCTTCACCTTGCCACGCAATATCAGTGACCTTATGCCCTGCAATATGGCGCAAATAAGATTGACCCTGATGGACAAGACGCTCATCGTCAAAACCGTCATACAGCGCTTTTTCGATGATAAAGGGCTCAACCATACTACCCAATAATTGCGGTGTTTGAGCATCACCAAAATTTAGCTCACCCACGCCATTGGTTTGCCATACCTGCATTTGGGTATAGTCGGCTTTGCGTTTGCTTTGTTCGATACGCTGCCATGCACCGACCTCTTTGAGTAGGTTGATACTGGCAACACTTAGCGCATAGACACGAGCATCACGCTCGGTGAGTTTGTCGCGCCAATCGGCTTGAGTGAGGTGTGGGCGAGCATCGATTAAGGTGACAGGATGGCGCGCTTGGGCAAGCTTTAACGCCAATGTCGCGCCAACAACACCACCGCCGATGATTAATGTAGTGTTTTTCATGACTTCAGCCCCATCGCAAAGGTAGCCACAGCTGGCTTCACAAATGGCACTTTATCAAAGGCAATAAGTCCGACGTTACGCGCGATTTTGAGCAAGGGATTTTGGTGCATAAAACCATACACCACCGTATCGCAGAAAATTTCTACCCGTTTTTGGTCGGCTTTACGGCGTTTGGCATAAGTTTGTAGCATACTATTATCGCCAATATCTTCGCCGCGCATCACTTGCTGTGCCAGCATCTTGGCGAGCGTATCAGCATCGCGCATACATAGGTTAAAGCCTTGTCCTGCCACAGGGTGCAAGGTGTGGGCGGCATTGCCCATGATGACGCAGCGACCTTTGATTTGGCTATCTGCCAATATTTTCACCAGTGGATACGCGCCGCGTTTACCCGCTTTGACAAACTTGCCTGCTAGGCTGCCAAAGGCTTGTTGAATGGTCTTAAGAAAGTATTGGTCATCATCCAGATAGCGCTGTTCTTCGCCTTTTGGGCACACCCATACCACAGAGCGGCGGTAGCCTTGCTGGGCTTGTCGTCCATCCCCTTGACCGATATCAAACGCATCAACCAAAGGCAACACGGCAACTGCGCCCATTTTATTAAAGCGTTCAATCGCTTGATGATGGTGCGGTTTGTCAGTCATCACCACGCCCACGACACCGACTTGGTGATAATCGTGTGAAGTTGCGCCAATGCCCAGTAGTTGACGGCTTGGCGAGTTTTGACCATCACAAGCCACCAATAAATCAGCCGTTAAGGTTTGGCAAGCTTGGTGGGCTTGGTCAAAGCGAATGGTGACATCGGTTGCCGTCTGTTGTATATCGGTCAAGGTGGCACCATCTAGCAAAGTTATCAGCGGATTGTTTTGCACGGCGAGCAGTAATTTTTTGCCAAGCCATGCGTTTTCCATCACTTGTCCAAAACTTTCCACCCCTTCGGCTTCTTTGTTGAGCGTCGCTTTACCAAAACTACCTTCTTCACTGATACTAACTTCATCGATTCGGCAGGCATGGCTTTGCAAGTCATCCCATAGCGCTTTGCCATTAAAGGTGATACCACGATAAATTTGTACCGTACGGCGTGACAGCGCGATGTTACGGCTGTCAAATTGCTCGCGGTGTAAGTCATCATCAGGACTGATGGTCGGACACTTGGCTTTTTCTAGTAACGTACTTGAGATGCCTTTGTCGGCAAGCAGTAAAGCAAAGGATAAACCCACATTGCCGCCGCCGATAATCACCACAGTTTGGGGGGTAAGAATATTCATGATTGTTCTCTTTTTTAAAGGGCGGTTAAAGCGCACCTTATCAGAATTTTTTACCAGTTTAGCACAAATCCTTACGCGCTTTGTGGCGGCAATTGGGTAAAATCCATAAAGCAAATGTTAAAGGAATAAGCAAAATGCCAGTGCTGCAATGGTTGTTGCTGTTTTTGCTTAGCAGTATATTTTATGGTTGGGTGCTGCTGGGAAATGGCGCAAAATGGTTAGAAGGTTGGCAATCGTGGTGGCTAATTGGCTGGTTTTCGCTAGATTGGACAGCCGAGCAAATCCGCTTGTATGTACTGATCATTTGGATTGTTGAAACGATTTGGTTTGTGGTCGGTTTGTTTCAACCAAGTTTACGTACTTTTTAGACTGATTTCGACAAAAATTTTGGCTACCTTTTTTTGTGATGTTCTGTTAAAATAGGCAAAATCAAACCTTAGCGAGTTGGCATGATAAAGTTAATGGCACAGACTGGTAACGCATTAAAACCAGTTAGCTATTTTCTTTAAAATCAATGTCTTCTCGCTTTTTTGTGGGCGATACTTTTTACAGTATATGCATTGACTGGGCATAATTTACCGTCGCACACATAGGTAGAACACAGGATACGAGCGGAGGCACTAGGTGAACACGAATTACGCAAAAGCAATTTTAGCATTGGCAGATGGTACGGTTTTTTATGGTCGCAGCATCGGTGCTAGCGGACATACCGTTGGTGAAGTCGTGTTTAATACAGCCATGACAGGTTACCAAGAAATCTTAACCGACCCAAGCTACGCCCAGCAAATCGTCACCTTAACCTACCCGCATATCGGTAACACTGGCACCAACGATGAAGACACAGAGTCAGGTCGCATCCATAAAGTGTGGGCAAACGGATTGATTATCCGTGATTTGACCATGGTAACCAGTAACTTTCGCTCAAGCCAATCACTAAGCGAATATCTGATTAACCATAACACCGTTGCCATCGCTGATATCGACACCCGTAAACTTACTCGCCTACTACGTGAAAAAGGCGCACAAAACGGTTGTATCATGACTGCCGATAGCGACGGTCAGCTCGATGAAGCCAAAGCAATCGAACTTGCCAAAAGCTTTGCCGGTATCAAAGGCATGGATTTGGCGAAAGTCTGCTGTGACCAAGCGGGTTTTACCTGGACGCAAGGCTCATGGCAACTGGTGAGTCCAGAAGTGAGCCCAACTTGTGGTCGCTTTAAAGAATTGGGCACTGACATTGAGCAAAAATTTAACATCGTGGCGTATGACTTTGGCGTCAAAACCAACATTTTGCGCATGCTCGTTGACCGCGGCTGTCATGTCACCGTTGTGCCTGCCCAAACGCCTATCAATGAAGTGCTCAAACATAACCCAGACGGTATTTTCTTATCCAATGGTCCTGGCGACCCTGCCCCATGTGATTACGCCATTGATGCCATCAAACACATCATCACCGAGACTGATATTCCGCTGTTTGGGATTTGTCTAGGTCATCAGCTATTGGCACTGGCTAGCGGCGCGCAAACCTTGAAGATGAAATTTGGTCACCATGGTGCCAACCACCCTGTACAAGATATTGAGCAAGGTACGGTGATGATTACCTCACAAAACCACGGTTTTGCGGTGGATGAAAGTACGCTTCCTAGCAATATTAAAGTGACGCATCGTTCATTATTTGATGGCTCAAATCAAGGCATCGAGCTGACCGATAAGCCTGCGTTTAGTTTTCAAGGACATCCAGAGGCAAGCCCAGGACCCCATGACTGTGCGCCACTATTTGATAAATTCGCAGCTATGATGGCAAAGGCGAAAGCGTAAATGCAACAATACCCTTTTCACCTGGTTAATGTCTTTGCCGAAACCCATTTTGGTGGTAATCCGCTTGCCGTATTTCCCCATGCCGATGGGCTAAATGATGAGCAAATGCAGTCGATTGCTCAGCAGTTTAACTTGAGTGAAACGGTGTTTATCTTTGCGCCAACTGATTTACATGGTACAAAAGCCGTCGCCAATTTACGTATTTTTACCCCAAATTATGAAATGCCACTGGCAGGACATCCAACGCTTGGCTCGGGATTTATTTTAAAAAGTCTTAATGACTTGCCCAGTCAATTTGTGGTTAATACACAAGCCAAGGCAGTAGAAATTTTTACCAGTAATAGCCGTATACAAATCAAAATTCAGGGTTATCAGGCTAAGCAAATTAATGCTGATAAGGCTAGTTTGGCAGCGTTAAGCGGTATAAATACGGACGATTTTGTAGGTCATGCTTATTTTATCAATAGCGGCACACAGCAAATCTTGGTTGAATTAACCAATCGCCAAGCGCTAGCTAATGTGCAAATTGACATGGCAAAACTTCGTGAGTTGAACATTGATAATCCCTTTAAAACCACCGAAGAGCCGTCTATTTATTATTGGTTTGATGATGGTGAGATTATCCATTCGCGGATGTTTTCTGAGCAAAATAATAGCTTTGTAGAAGATAGCGGCACAGGTTCGGCATGTGCCAATTTGGGGGCGTATTTTATTAGCCAAAATCACTATCCGATAAGCAAAGCCATTCACCAAGGCGATGACATGGGCAGACCCAACCGCTTGACGCTCAACGTCGATAATGAGCAAAACATTTTTGTGGGTGGCAATGTCATCGAAGTGGGCAAAGGTGAGTTTTATTTATAATAAAAAGTGCGTTAATCGCGCTTTTTTTAAAATTAGGATTTTAAAACATCAGTTAGTACTCAGTTTTTTATTTTAAATTTTAAGTAATGCAGTTAAAAAGGGTGTAAAGCAATGCCAAAACGTACCGACATCAAATCCATTCTTATCATTGGCGCAGGTCCTATCGTCATCGGACAAGCCTGTGAATTTGACTATTCAGGCGCACAAGCCTGTAAAGCCTTACGTGAAGAAGGCTACCGCGTCATTCTGGTTAACTCAAATCCCGCCACCATCATGACTGACCCCGTCATGGCAGATGCCACCTATATCGAGCCTATCACCTGGCAAACGGTAGAGCGTATCATCGACAAAGAACGCCCCGATGCCATCTTGCCAACCATGGGCGGACAAACCGCGCTCAACTGTGCGTTAGACTTGGACAAGCATGGCGTACTCGCCAAATATGGCTGTGAGCTAATTGGCGCGACCAAAGACGCCATCGAAAAAGCCGAAGACCGCAATTTATTTGATAAAGCGATGAAAAAAATCGGCTTAGAGTGCCCACGCGCCGAAGTGGCCGAAACCATGGAACAAGCCTTCGCCATTCAAGCCAAAGTCGGCTTTCCCTGCATCATTCGCCCGTCGTTTACCATGGGGGGTTCGGGTGGCGGTATCGCTTACAACCGTGACGAATTTGTCGAGATTTGTGAGCGTGGTTTTGACTTATCGCCCACTCACCAACTATTGATTGATGAAAGCCTAATCGGTTGGAAAGAGTACGAGATGGAAGTTGTCCGTGACAAAAAAGACAACTGCATCATCGTCTGTTCGATTGAAAACTTTGACCCTATGGGTGTCCACACTGGCGACTCTATCACTGTGGCACCTGCTCAGACTTTGACGGATAAAGAATACCAAATCATGCGTAATGCGTCATTGGCGGTGCTGCGTGAGATTGGCGTGGAGACCGGTGGTTCAAACGTACAATTTGGTATTGACCCAAAAACCGGTCGTATGGTGGTCATCGAGATGAACCCACGTGTCAGCCGTTCATCTGCCTTGGCATCTAAAGCCACGGGTTTCCCGATTGCCAAAATCGCAGCAAAACTTGCGGTCGGCTACACCCTCGATGAACTCAGCAATGACATTACAGGCGGCTTGACCCCAGCCAGCTTTGAGCCTGCCATTGATTATGTGGTGACCAAAGTACCGCGCTTTAACTTTGAAAAATTTCCCCAAGCTGACAGCACCTTATCTACCCAAATGAAATCGGTGGGTGAAGTGATGGCGATTGGTCGTAACTTCCAAGAGTCGATGCAAAAAGCGTTACGCGGTCTTGAGATTGGCGTAAATGGTTTTGATGAGTATCTTGATTTCAATCAAGACGACGATACCATTCGCAGTACCTTAAAAGTTAAGTTAAAAACCCCCACTCCTGACCGTATTTTCTACATTGCTGATGCCTTCCGTTTTGGTATGAGCATGGATGAGGTGTTTGAGTTTACTCGCATTGACCCTTGGTTTTTAGTGCAAATTGAAGACATCGTCAAAACGGAAAAATCGGTGAAAGAAACTGGCTTTGGCGGTTTGAACAGCGACAACTTGCGTCAATTCAAACGTAAAGGGTTATCAGATTTACGCTTGGCAACGCTGCTTGGTATTTCACAAAAACAACTGCGTAAAAAACGTTGGGATTTGGGCGTGTATCCTGTGTACAAACGCGTGGATACTTGTGCCGCGGAGTTTTCGACGTCAACCGCTTACATGTATTCAAGCTATGATGACGAATGTGAAGCCAATCCAACCAACAACAAAAAAATCATGGTCATCGGCGGTGGTCCTAACCGCATTGGTCAAGGTATTGAATTTGACTATTGCTGCGTGCACGCTGCCTTGGCAATGCGTGAAGATGGTTATGAGACCATCATGGTCAACTGTAACCCTGAAACAGTTTCCACTGACTATGACACCTCTGACCGTCTATATTTTGAGCCTATTACGTTAGAAGATGTGCTTGAAATCGTGCGCATCGAAAAACCCGAAGGCGTGATTGTGCAGTACGGTGGACAAACGCCATTAAAATTAGCGCGCGCACTGGAAGCCGCTGGCGTGCATATTATCGGTACCAGCCCAGATGCGATTGACCGTGCAGAAGACCGTGAACGTTTCCAACACATGATTCAGCAATTGGGCTTCACTCAGCCACCTAATGCCTTGGCGACCAGCACTGAAGACGGTATCGTCAAAGCGACGCAAGTGGGCTATCCCCTAGTTGTCCGTCCCTCTTACGTGTTGGGCGGTCGCGCGATGGAAATCGTCTACAACGAAAACGAACTGCGTCGTTATTTGCGTGAAGCCGTACAAGCGTCCAATGAAGCCCCTGTGTTACTTGACCGCTTCTTGGATGATGCGATTGAAGTGGACGTGGATTGTATCTCTGACGGCACCAACGTGGTGATTGGCGGTATCATGCAGCACATCGAACAAGCGGGCGTGCATTCAGGTGATTCAGCGTGTTCAATCCCCCCGTATTCACTTAGCCAAGAAATTTGCGATGTGATGCGCGAACAAACCGTGGCGATGGCAAAAGAGCTGGGTGTGGTGGGCTTGATGAACGTCCAATACGCGGTCAAAGATGGTGTGGTTTATATTCTTGAAGTCAATCCGCGTGCCTCACGTACGGTGCCTTTCGTATCAAAATGCATCGGCACTTCACTTGCGCAAGTCGCTGCGCGTTGTATGGCGGGCACAACGCTTGTGGAACAAAACTTTACCACTGAGGTGATTCCAACATTTTTTGCGGTCAAAGAAGCGGTCTTCCCTTTTGCCAAATTTCCAGGCGTTGACCCCATCTTAAGCCCTGAGATGAAATCGACGGGTGAAGTCATGGGCGTGGGTCAAACCTTTGGTGAAGCTTACTACAAAGCCATCATCGGCAGTAATGATAGATTGCCCGGTTTGCCAGTGGAACATGAAGTTAAAAAAGTGTTCTTATCAGTGCGTGAAAGCGACAAAGCCAATCTGGTACCAGTGGCAAAACAATTTGCCGAGTATGGCTTTAAACTCGTGGCAACCTCAGGTACACAAAAAATCTTGACCGAAGCAGGTATCGCCTGTGAGCGCATCAATAAAGTTACCGAGGGTCGCCCACATATCGTCGATGCCATCAAAAACGGTGAGATTGCGATTGTGGTCAATACCACTGAAGGCAAACAAGCGCATGAAGACTCATTCTCGATTCGCCGCTCAGCTTTACAGCATAAAGTATTTAATGTGACTACCTTAAATGCCGCGGCAGCAGTTACCCAAGCGTATAAAGTGCAGCTACCATTTGATGTGTATAAGCTCCAAGCGCTACATACACAGACACAGGAATAACCACCGCTAGTCTAAAATACTGATAGCCACCGCTGTCAGTATTTTTTTATGGGCTAAGATAATCCTAAGCTTTAGGGTGTAGACTGGGTTTGCCCTAAGTATAGCCATGTTTATCAATGTTTTGACCACTAACCACAATCAGGGTATGAATGCCATGAGACAACCTTCTAAGACCTTTAACGTCATACTGCTCGCCGCTGTATTAGCGCCGACGACAACGGTATATGCCAAAAGCGATAGCGAAAAAGCGGGCGATATATTGCATATTGCTATCCCGGTAGCAGGCTTAGGTATGGCACTTGCCAAACATGACCAAGAAGGCGTGTATCAATTAGGCAAAACCATGGCAACCAATTTGGCGGCTACCTACGCGCTCAAATACGCCACCAATGACACCGCGTGGGGCGAACGTCCCAATGGCGAGGATTACTCGTTTCCATCAGGGCACGCTAGTGATTCTTGCGCGGGCGCAACTTTCATCGGTCAACGCTATGGCTGGCGCTATGGCTCGATGGCAATGATTCCTGCCGCCTATGTGGGCTGGTCACGTGTGGATGCCGACAAGCACCATACCCGTGATGTGGTTGCTGGCTGCGCGCTTGGTGTGGTCAGTGGTTTGGTGATGACGCAACCGTTTGACAATGCCACTATTTTACCTTGGTATGAAAATAAAGCCGTGGGCGTTACCATCAGTTCGGCTTGGTAATGTCAGGCTCATACAGTCAATTGAGTGAATGCTTTGCATCCCAAGCCGTTATCAAGTAAAATACCGTTATTGTGGTGATTGACACAGCACAGCAGATTTTTTACTAGAACCTTGTTAGGCAGTAGCCCTGTCTAGCATGGTTTTTTTCATCTATACAAAATAGATAGTGGTCAATCACGAGATTTTATGACCATTTTTTGTGACTTGTTACTTTGGCAATCTTGCCGTTTGAATCCCTATTTGTGACAAAAGGAATCCCCTATGCAACGTTATCCAATGACGCCTCAAGGTCACGCGGCTTTAGAAGAAGAGCTCAAACAGCTCAAAACCGTTGACCGTCCACGTATTACCGCGGCGATTGCCGAAGCGCGCGAACATGGCGATTTAAAAGAAAATGCCGAGTACCATGCTGCCCGTGAGCAGCAAGGATTTTGTGAAGCCCGTATTCGCGATATTGAAGCCAAATTGGGCGGCGCTGAAGTCATCGATCCGCTCAAACTACCGCAAGAAGGTCGCGTGGTGTTTGGCGTTACGGTAGTGATTGAAAATCTCGATACGGAAGAGCAAAAACGCTATAAAATTGTGGGTGATGACGAAGCGGATTTTAAAGCCAATAAAATCTCGATTAACTCGCCCATCGCGCGCGGTCTGATTGGCAAATCAGAAGGCGATGAAGCCAAAATCCAAACCCCAAGCGGTGAAGTCGAATACGAAATCGTAGAAGTCTTGTACCAATAACCGCTATTTAGCCGATAAAGCCAATCAAATGATTGGCTTTTTTATTGTGACAAATTATGGGTAATTGTCAAAAAATGGCGAAAAACACGTTGACAAAAATGTTACAATAATTCGATAGGTTGATTTTACAGATTATTTTTTGAGAATTGGATAGGAAAGCTTATGAGCATGAATGCGAACAACAGCGCAACTAACAACGCCACCATTTTACAATCTGTCCCCGTCGGACAAAAAGTCGGTATCGCGTTTTCTGGCGGACTTGACACCTCAGCTGCGCTACTTTGGATGAAGCAAAAAGGCGCGCTGCCATACGCTTATACCGCGAACTTAGGTCAACCTGACGAAGAAGATTACAACGCCATTCCCAAAAAAGCCGACCAATACGGTGCGGTCAAAGCGCGTTTGATTGATTGCCGTTTGCAATTGGCGCTTGAAGGTATTGCTGCAATTCAATGCGGTGCGTTTCATGTCAGCACCGGTGGTATGCCCTACTTTAACACCACGCCACTGGGTCGTGCGGTCACAGGCACCATGCTAGTCACCGCCATGAAAGAAGATGATGTCAACGTTTGGGGCGATGGCTCAACTTATAAAGGCAATGATATTGAGCGTTTTTACCGTTATGGGCTACTCACCAATCCTGCCCTTAAAATCTATAAACCGTGGCTTGATCAAACCTTCATTGATGAATTGGGCGGTCGTAGCGAGATGTCACAGTTCTTAATCGACAATGGCTTTGACTACAAAATGTCCAAAGAAAAAGCCTACTCAACCGACTCAAATATGCTAGGCGCGACGCATGAAGCCAAAGACTTGGAGTTTTTGGATGCCAGCATGCACATCGTTGAGCCGATTATGGGTGTGGCATTTTGGGATGAAAATGTCAAAATCGACAAAGAAACGGTAACAGTACGCTTTGAACAAGGCATGCCCGTAGCAATCAATGACGAAACCTTTGATAGCCCAGTGGATTTGATTTTAAAAGCCAACGAAATCGGCGGTCGTCATGGTCTTGGGATGAGTGACCAAATTGAGAACCGTATCATCGAAGCCAAATCACGGGGTATCTATGAAGCCCCTGCCATGGCGCTATTGCACATTGCCTATGAGCGTTTGGTCACTGGGATTCATAACGAAGACACCATCGAGCAGTACCGTATCAATGGTTTACGCCTAGGTCGCTTGTTGTACCAAGGTCGCTGGTTTGACTCACAAGCCTTGATGCTTCGTGAAACCGCCCAGCGCTGGGTCGCTAAAGCTATCACGGGTGAAGTCACCATCGAGCTACGCCGCGGTAATGACTATACCATCTTAAATACTAAATCTGACAACTTGACCTACCAACCAGAACGCCTATCAATGGAAAAAGTGGAAGATGCGGCGTTTACGCCAATGGATCGTATCGGTCAGCTTACCATGCGCAATCTAGATATTTCAGATACCCGTGCTAAATTGGCGTTATATAGCCAATCGGGTTTGTTATCCAATGCCCACGGCTCAGACGTACCACAACTAGAGCAAAAATAATGCGGTAAATAAAAAGGGCGTATTTAATACGCCCTTAGCTTGTTACAACCCATCATTTAGTCATTGGTATGAAATAACAAAAACAACTCAACGATGTTTTTTTCTATGGCTTGTGCCATTTGGCTCATGGTTTCTGGGTCTTTGAGTAGCTCTTGCATATCCGGTTGGTCTTCATCAATGCCACTAAACAAAATCATCGGTAACGTCAGCATTGCCACATCTTCTTCGCTGTCGTCATCATCAAACCAATCATCTTCTTCGTCATCGCTGGCATACATGGCATCAACAAAGCCCACTGACCATTCGCTGATTTCTGAGTTTTCAATATCGAGATAGTCAGTTTCGTCGACATCAAAAGGCAGCTCAATTTCACGCTCATCTTGCAGCATGGCTTGCAGCTCATCACGCCACTGTTCAATGGCTGATAACACCTCTGGCTTGACTTGTTTTTCATGCCCTTCAAAAAGATAGGTTTGCCAATTGTGTAAAGGTTTGCCGACGATAGAGGCGGTTAAAAAGCCGTGTGTAGCGATACTCGATAGCCCAAATTCGTTGTCATCACTGTCTAAAAAATCGATTAAATCATCAAAATCCATGGTGGTTATCCTAGTATGCTATCAAAAAAGCGGATTGAAAAAAGAAAGGTTAATACCTAGTGTATTAACCTTTTGCTTGACTTACAACTCATCATCGTCAAAATCGTCGTCATCGTCTAAGTCATCAAGATCGTCATCAAAACTGTCTTTAAGTGAGCGCTCTAGACGCTTTTCTTCCAATAAATTATCAATCAAACGACGTTTTTCAAGACTACTTGCCCGACTTCGACCCGATGCGTCGTCATCTACGAGTCGCGCGTCATCGTCATCATCAAAATTGTCATCTTCAAAGCTATCATCAATATCTGGATCAGCCATTTATTGCTCCTTTCGCTGGTCGATTCGATAAATTTGCAATTTCATAAAGCCTTATAATGGGTTTTGTCGGTCAAGTCAAGTGGCGAAAGAAAAAATAGCCATGATTCTTTTATTTTTCTGTGGCGGTCAAAATATCATCGCGTTTGGCAATGAGTTCGGTCATCAAGGATTCTGATAAACCGTTGTACCAAACCATCTCACGCTCTGTGATAGTGGTCGGATGTTGCAGGTTTTTAAACTGCACTTTACCATCTAACGTTTTAAGTAAATCCAGCGGATACAGGAGCAATAAACCATCTTCTTTGGCGTGGTTTGCCATCAGTTTTTGTACGTCATCGAATTGATGACTGATACTGGTACCGATGGTTAATGGCAAGGCAAAACGCGATAGCTCACGGTGTTTTTCGTATACCACTTGGTTGAGGATAATCAACAATTTTGACAACAGCACCGCTGCCAGTGGCAATTGCTCGGCTTTACCTGCTAGATGAATGACCGCGCCTTTGGCATTAAAATGCGAGTTGCCTTTGATATACACGTCTTTGATATAGCGATTTAACACATTGTTTGAGGAATTAAACAAGCTGTTTGATGCGCGCATCAATAGCTGATTACACAATTGAAAATACGGTTTTGCAACTTCAGGTGCCACCCGTTTTAGCAGATGATACTGGTCGTAAAAATGAATTTGTAATTCGATTTCAGGCTGTTTTTGACTGTCTACTGTCGTTTCTTGAGCCAGATTGACAGTCGCCTCAGTCGCTGTGGGCTGGGTTTGGGGAATGTCTTTAGCAGATTTTGATTTTTCTCGATTTAAAAAATCATTGATGGTTTTGCCAGTGGCGGCAGGTTGCGCGGTCGCGCTGCTATCCCCTGCTTTATTGTACAAGGTGTCTTCGTCTAACTGCAATTCACCACCCGCTGTCAATGCAGGGTTGGTGGATGCTAGGCTACCACGCGCAAGCGCGATATGCTGCTGGACTTTTTCCCCCAATTGCGCAAGCTGTTCCTGCGTTGGGCGCGCCATATAGCCATAAATCAACCATAAGAACCCATGCAAAATTGCTGACCCTAATACAAACAACCATTGACTACTGACAATCTCGCCTTTGGAGACCGCTTTCATGATGATGGTGGCGTGACCGAGGACTTGGTTGTTTTGGATAATGGGTTTGTCAATCACCTGCCCCACTTCGTTTTGTGCTTGTCCCGTTTGCACCAGCGGCTGATTGTTTTGGTCACTGATGACAAGCTTGGCGACTTCCTGATCAACTTGGTAGCGGTTTGCCAAGACGCTCAGGCTAATTCTATCTTGGCTCGTGATGCCCACCATGGCTTCTTTGGCTAACTGTTCAACAATTTTTTCACCCTTTTGGGTACGCTGCTCGTATTGGGATTTTTCACTACTAAAAGTAAGCATCAAAAAATGTAAACAAAAACTAATAAGGAGCACAATAGCGAATTTGCCTTGACGGGGGGCTAGATGATTCATGGGTAGATTAAACTTTCTTTAGGAGCGATTAAATGCTACATTATCATGTTTATTTTTTTGGCATACAAGGGGTAAACTACCATGACGACGAATTTTTTGTATCAACTTAATCAGCATTTCCCCCATAGTTACGCGATTACCCTAAGCGCTGCCAAGTTTGAATTGGGGCTATTGAACCAAATAACCCAAACCCTTGCAAGCCTTCACCCTGCCATTCGCCTCTTACATCAAGACACCCTAGTCAATGAGCTTGATTGGCAAGCCAATGACACGCTCGCCCAAGCTGAGCAAACCAGCCCTGTGACGACGATTCGCTGGATTGTGACGCTGGAATCAGATAGCGATATCAACGACTTACCGCAACGGATCAAACAAATCGCCACCAACAACCTCTATCACGTAGATATCAATGTCATGCCCCTTGCGACATTGGTACGCCCGCATAAACTGGCGTTGTTTGATATGGATTCGACGTTGATTGAGCAAGAAGTGATTGTGGAATTGGCAAAAAAAGCCGGGATTGGTGAGCAAGTCGATACGATCACCGAATCTGCCATGCGTGGGGAAATTGATTTTGCCGAAAGCTTTACTCGCCGTGTGACTTTGCTTAAAGGGTTATCAAGTGAGGTGCTCGAAGACATTATTGCCAATCACATTACCTTTAGCCCAGGGGCAAAACGCTTGATTAGCGCATTGAAAAATCATGGTTACTATGTGGTATTGGTCTCAGGCGGCTTTAACTATTTTGCCGAATACGTGAAAAACAGCTTAGGGATGGATGAAAGTTATGCCAATGACCTAGATATCGTCGATAATCTAGTGACAGGTGAAATCACCTCAGCGATTGTAGATGGCAAGCGTAAAGCCGAAATTTTGCAAGCCGTGGCACAGCGTCTAGGCATTAAGCTGTCAGAGACTGTCGCTGTCGGCGATGGCGCTAATGACTTGCCAATGCTAGGGCTAGCTGATATCGGTATAGCCTATCGTGCCAAACCGATTGTGCGCGACCAAGCGAATTATGCGGTAACGGTCGCAGGACTCGATGGGGTGATGACTGTCTTGGGATTGAGCGATTCATGTTAGCGGTTAGTTTTAAGCATTAGTGTTAAAGATGAGTTTTAAAGATTATAAAAAAGCCACCCAGATTATCGAGTGGCTTTTTTGTTTTTTTGGATAAAAAAGCTATATTGGCAATTTCGCCACGACTTTATCGACGATGACTTGTAATTTTTGCCTCACTATCGGTGATAAAATGACAATACCGCCTAGCACACCCATGAGACAGCCGAGCACGGTATCCCAAAACCGCGTGACGATAATCTCACTGATTGCGGTAGGCTGCACCGCGCTGTACTCTGCCAAAAAGATGGTCAGTGGGGTGATAAAAATAACCGCCACCCCATAATGGCGTACCACAAAAGTCTCAATACAAAACATCATGCCAAAAATGCCTAGTGCCACACCCATATCGCTCAAATGCACCGATAGCAATAGCCAAGCTAGCAGCATACCAATCGCTGTACCCACAATACGATGTATCTGCTTGATCCATATGCTTTGAAAATTCATCCCTTGCATGATGACATAGCAGCTCATCGGCACCCAATAGGGCTTAGGCATCTCTAGCCACAGCGCGAGCAGCAATGATAAAGCAATAAATGCCGATACAATGAGCGTATCACCCAAAATCACTTGCACGGGCATCGGTGCCTTTACCGGCAAGACAGGCTCGTTATAAATCAGTAGTAACGCATAAAAACATGCCACCATCCCCGCAAACAACGCGCCCAATGCCACCACGCCAATCAGCTGTGGGATTTGTGACACGGGTGCAGGCATAAACAGCGCAATCGCTGATGCCATGATGATAAACAGCCCAGCAGGCGGTGGTAACTTATAATAACGGCTAAAAAGCGTACACCAAAAGGTCACAAAAAACATCAGGGGAATTGTCAGGATGGGCACGTTATGGGCAACCAAGCCAACGGCAAAACACGCGACCATCCCAAAACTACACGCCAATACCGTGGTCATGCGAGACAATAAAGACCCAGTATAGGGTAAGTTTAAAATCACCATCGCACCGAGTGACGCGAGTAGCCCCATGCGCAAATCACCCAGATACGCCCCGACCATCACTGGAAAACTAATCGCAAATGCCACAAACAACGGCATATGCCAAGGTCTGGGATTGCGATTGAATTGGGTTAAGGTGGTGAGCGGGTGCTTGATATATTGGTGAGTGATAATGTTGTCCAAATGAAAGACTCTTTTGTTAATCATATTGAGGGCTAAAAATTTAAACTTAAATTTAAACTTAAATAACCTGCTAAAAACACAAAACTGGAGCAAGCCCCAGTTTTAGATGTTTATCTATTTCACATGTCATCCAAATTTAATTGGACTTAATTAGATTCGCTGTAGCGATTAGCTAGCTTGATGAATGCGTCCGATTTATCGACCTGACTCATCAACCAAAGACACGCCAATACGCTGGGCAACTTCTTCATAACCTTCGACCACATCACCTAGGCTTTGACGGAAACGGTCTTTATCCAGTTTTTTCTTGGTTTGTTTGTCCCAAACGCGGCAACCATCTGGCGAGAACTCATCGCCCAGTACGATACGGTCTTTGAATACCCCAAATTCTAGTTTGAAATCCACCAACATCAAACCACCGTCATCAAACATTTTTGATAACACGTCATTGACTTTAAAGGTTAAGGCTTTCATTTCATCCAGTTGAGCTTGCGTTGCCCAGCCGAGTGATACCGCTAACGAATCATTTACCATCGGGTCGCCCAGACCGTCATCTTTATAAAATAATTCAAAGGTAGGTGGAGTCAACGCTTGACCTTCTTGCAAGCCTAAGCGACGTACTAGGCTACCTGCCGCATAGTTACGTACCACACACTCGACGGGAATCATTGTTAGGCGTTTGACCAGCACTTCTTCATCCGATAATTGCTGTTCAAAATGGGTTTCGATGCCTGCTTCGCTGAGTTTTTGCATGATAAAGGCATTAAAGCGGTTATTGACTTTGCCTTTACGCGCTAACTGTTCGATACGCTCGCCGTTGAACGCAGAGGTATCATCACGAAATTCTAAAATCAGATAATCTGGATTGTCAGTTTCGAAGACTGATTTTGCTTTGCCTTTATAAAGTAAATCGAGTTTTTGCATGGTAATTCCCAAATGGCTGTTTAAGATTGGCTAAGGTTGGCTCAGTGTAGCTAATTTATGACAGTTGCATTGATTGGCTGATACGCGGTTAGCAACACCATCTGCAAACTATCATAGATGCTGTCAGCCACTCTCTATTTTACGGTACTAATTGGACGCGGTAGCTCAAAACGCTTACTGCCTTCTTTTGTGATTTTTAACGTATTTTCACCCGATTGCGGCACTGCATAAACTGGCGTAAAAGGTAGCGTTTGTGCATCTGCCGGTAATTGGATGGGTTCAAGTTTTTTGGTCTTTGTATAGTCCAAAGAATTGTCGCCAACTTTACGTTTAAAAGTAGTACAGCCTGTCATAGCAATGCTAGCAGAGGCAATGATAGCTAGGGCTAGCTGGGCGTTGAATCGATTGTGGTTGGTGCTGCGTGTTTTTTTCATAATAAACCTGCTTTGGCAAGTGCTTCATCCATCACTTGTTGGTGTTCTGGGGTAAGCCAAGTTAATGGTAAACGGATACCTTGCTCGATATGACCCATTTTGTATAAGGCATATTTTGCAGGAATGGGACTTGACTCGATAAATAAATCTTGGTGTAAATGGGCTATTTTTTGGTTTAATGCTTCGGCTTGTTCAAACTCACCTTTGAGTGCCAAGCCAAAAATTTGGCTCATGATTTTTGGTGCGACATTGGCGGTCACTGAAATATTGCCTTTTGCCCCATGACGCATCAGTGCTAACGCGCTTTCATCATCCCCTGACCATACAATCATGCGACCTTTTACTGCTTCAATCAGTTTGGCACCACGCGCCACGTCACCTGTCGCATCTTTAATCGCGATGATATTTTCGATGTCCGCTAAGCGCTCGACCGTTGCTTGCTGCATATCAACAACAGTGCGCCCGGGTACGTTGTATAGCACTTGGGGAATGTCTACGGCTTCGGCAATGGCTTTATAGTGTAAGTATAGCCCTTCTTGGGTCGGTTTGTTGTAGTAAGGCACTACAAGCAGCGCGGCATCAGCGCCCGCCTGTTTGGCGTGCTGGGTCAGCTCAATGGCTTCAACTGTATTGTTAGCGCCGGTACCCGCGATGACGGGAATACGACCACCCACTTGCTTCATGGTAAATTCAATGACATCCACATGCTCTTGCATGGATAAGGTTGCGGATTCACCGGTCGTACCAACCGATACCAGTACGTCCGTACCTTGCTCGATTTGCCAATCAATGAGATTTGCCAATGATTGCCAATCGACGTCACCATTGCTATGCATAGGTGTAATCAGCGCGACCATAGAGCCTTGTAGTTTATCTAAAATGGGGGTCATAACAATACCTTGGACAAAACCTTAAGTAGAATATGTAACAGCTGCGACAATTTTTTGAAAATTTTTGTCTAGTGTAGCATACATTTGGGGCGAAGTTTAAGCGCTTTGATAGCAAACGCAAGTTTCTCCACCGCTGTAGCAAATCAGGTTATAGACCCCACTCAACCAGATAATAAGGCAGCAACTGGTTTATAGTGGCTGGCTTACAGTGGCGAATAATATGGGTTAAGTATCAGCCGTTTGAACTTGGATGGTTAGCACATCAATGGTAGGGGGACAATTAAAACGAAACGGCAACCCTGTCACCCCAATTCCGGTATTCACCCATACTTGGTAGCGTTTGCTAGGTTTGTTAGCCGCATTGAGTGGTTGGTGAGGATGGTTGGATTGTTTGGGTATATCGGGTTGACGTAACCCTGCCGCCAGTTTATTGCCTGTCAATGCTCTGACCATCAGCGGTGTCACTATAGGTATATTGACCTGTCCCCCATGGGTTTGTCCCGCAATCACCAACGTATCGTTGTTGGCGTCACTTAAGGTTCGCGGATTGGCTTCTAACTGCTTGATATCATGGGTGGCAATCACTAAAGGCTGCCCCGCGCTGCGCTGCTGTTCAATCACGCGCGGTAAATCCATTGTACTGCCATTATGAATACCTATGATGTTAATCCCTGCAATACGCAAGCCTTGCTCAGGCAATAATTGAATACCGAAGGTTGGCAAAATGTTCATTAATTGCATATTGCTAGCAGGTTCGCTATTTTGCGCATCATCGACAACCTGCTGGGTATCGGCATCGCTAAGGACGGTATAGCAAGGCTTGTTGAGCGTTTTAAATGGGCTTAGTTGAGCATCCAAAGTTGTCGCTTGATATAACCAATCACCCAAAATCAGCACCGCATCAACATCTAAGCGATTAAGGCATTTTACCAAACGCGCTAACTGATGCGGGTTAGAAAATATACCGATGTGGATATCACTCAGCACCGCAATTTTTGCAGCTTGTCGTTTGATAGGTTGTCGTTTGATAGGTTTTGACGATGACGCAGCCAGTGAAATATCGGTCGCGGTCTGATAGGTCGCAGATGCGGTCAAATTGATTGAAAAACGCGAAACGCGCAGCCGATTGGGCTCAACCCAGCTCATATAGATATACAATAGCGATAACGCGATAAGCAGCCAGTAGATGGCTTGGTTGTCATACAGCAGTTGCACGTTTGCCCACAGCAACAACCAAACAAACCAATAGCGCGCGTAGAAACTGACCAGTTGTAGCAGGATTTGCAGGTTATCCGTCCGGGCTTTGAGTTGCACGGTTTTTAGGCACGACCATAGGATTACCAAAACGGCAATGAGCGCTCCAAGATGACCTAGCCAACTGCCAATCATGCTACCACCCATATAAAGCGTTACCTAAATTTACTGAATAATCAATAATTTGCATGACAAATACGTATAAAAAAAAGCGCCCATTATAAATGGCAATGATGAATATGACAATTTAAACTATCATCATATCGCAAAAAATGGATGAACAGCTAGGCGAGTTTTTTGTATTTAACTCATCCAAAAATGCCTAAATTTGCGTTTTGATCGCGTTGTCTGGTAGCGACGGCAAAACAAAGACGAGCGCTTTTTCTACATCGCACCCTGTTTAGCCTTAACCATGGGCTATTTAGATGGGCTAGCTACTTAAAAAACAAACCGTGCAAAAAATCCGCCATCATTTATAAAAGCTGATATGATAGCTTATTTTCACATGGCTTTTTAAACCTAGCTTTTTTAACCATAGCCTTTTAACCATAGCTTTTAAAATAGCCTTTTAAACACAGCCTTTTAAATGTAGCACGCTGATCCAATTTTCTCAGCGCTTGCTTAGTTTTTTTGGCTCTTTAACTCATTAATTTGAAGGACGTCAGCGTTATGACAGCAAGCGTTAATGTGTCAAACTCCCCTATCAAAGAAACTCTCCAGCCGCAAGCACAGGCTAACCATCGCCACGCGTTTGATGTGGTAATTGTTGGCAGTGGCGGTGCAGGTTTATCGTTAGCTTTATCCTTGCCAAGCCATCTATCGATTGCGGTTTTGGCAAAAGACAAGCTCACCGAAGCCAGCACTTTTTATGCCCAAGGCGGCGTGGCAGCAGTACTATCGGATGATGACTCGGTTGATGAGCATGTCGATGATACCTTGATTGCAGGGGCAGGTCTTTGCCATGAAGATGCGGTACGTTTTACGGTAGAGCATAGCCGAGAAGCGGTGGAGTTTTTGCTCAAACAAGGTGTCAAGTTTACCTTGGATGAGAACGAAACCTTGCACCTGACCCGTGAAGGTGGTCATACCAAACGTCGTATCATCCATGCGGCAGATGCCACTGGGGTGGCCATTTCTACCACGTTAGTCAAACGTGTCAAACAATGTCCGAATGTCAAACTGTTTGAGTATGTCGCTGCCATTGATGTCATCACCACCAACAAACTTAGCAAACACAACTACAGTCCGATTAGCGAGCCCAATCGTGCCGTGGGGCTGTACGCCCTTGATTTGGCCACCAATCAAGTCATTACCTTTACCGCGCCCTTTATCGCCTTGGCATGCGGCGGGGCATCAAAAGCGTATTTGTATACATCCAACCCAGATATTGCCACGGGCGATGGTATCGCGATGGCATGGCGCGCAGGTTGCCGCGTTGCGAATTTGGAATTTAATCAGTTCCATCCTACTTGTCTATATCATCCAGAAGCGCGTTCGTTTTTAATCACCGAAGCCATGCGCGGTGAAGGTGCCTACCTGCGCCTGCCAGCAACCAAAGAACATCCAGAAGGTGAGCGCTTTATGCTTCGCTTCGATGAACGGGGTGAGCTGGCACCGCGTGACATCGTGGCTCGCACCATCGATTTTGAGATGAAGCGTTTGGGAATACGTCATGTTTGGTTAGATATTACTCATAGAGACCCAGCGTTTATTAAAGGTCATTTCCCTATGTTATATGAGCGGCTACTAGAGCTGGGCATTGACATGACCCAAGATAAAATCCCCGTGGTACCCGCCGCTCACTACACCTGTGGTGGGGTGATGGTCAATGAAAACGCCCAAACCGATGTGTTCAATCTATATGCCATGGGCGAAACGTCATTTACGGGTCTGCATGGCGCCAATCGCATGGCGAGCAACTCGCTATTAGAATGTTTTGTGTATGGGATGACTGCAGCGCGCCATATTGCCGCCGCATTTGCAGAAAATCGCGTCCCCCCCATTCCTGCTATTCCTGATTGGGACAGCCAACATGTAACCGACCCTGACGAAGAAGTCATCCTACTACAAAACTGGGATGAATTGCGCCAAAGCATGTGGCACTACGTTGGTATTGTGCGCTCAGACAAACGCCTACATCGCGCACTCAACCGCATTTTGTTGTTAAAACAAGAAGTAAATGATTACTACGCCAACTTTGTGGTCAGTAAAAATCTGATTGAATTGCGTAATTTGCTGCTAGTCTCTGAGCTTATTGTGCGCTCCGCGCTACGTCGCCACGAATCGCGCGGACTGCATTACAACAAAGACTTTCCACAAACTTTGCCAATCGCGGCAGACGTGATTTTAACCCCATCTATGCCATAGTATGGGTTGAATAAAAAAGGGGAAGTTTATCATCCCCTTTTTTTATAATAATTCTAAAAGCTTTATGATACTAAGTAATAACACTAAATAACGACATTAAATACCCAGCTGTGTTAGCACTTTTGCCAACACTTCATCAGGAGTACCCTGCGCATCAATGCGTTTGACGCGCTGCGGTTCTTGCTGTGCTTGATAAGCAAACCCTTGATGCACCCGCTCAAAAAACGCTAGCTGATTTTGCTCAAAGCGGTCTAGTTTGCCGCGATTTTTGGCACGGCTCATCCCTTCTGTCACCGGTAAATCTAGCCAAATGGTCATATCTGGCATTTTTGCCACAAAATGCCTAATCAGTAATTCAATTTTGCTAAGTTCTGCCCTATCGCCCTGTTTGCGCCCAAACCCTTGATAGGCAATGGTGGAATCGGTAAAGCGGTCGCACAGCACCCATTTACCCTGAGCGAGCGCTGGCAAAATCACTTGCGCCACATGATCGGCACGTGCCGCAAACATCAATAAGAGTTCACTGTCCTCTGTCATGGTGGTTGCAGGGTCAAGTAACATGGCGCGTAACTGCTCAGCAAACGGACTGCCGCCCGGTTCACGGGTCTGGATAAAGTCGATGCCTTGCGCGGTCAAATGCGCTGCGACATTGGCAATCAAGGTGGACTTACCCACCCCTTCGGTACCTTCAAATGAGATAAATTTTTCGCTAATGGGGGCTTTCGCAGCTGTTTGCATGGGTATCGTTTTTTACTGACCTGATTGGCTGTTTTGGCTGGCGCGTTTTTCACGCATCACCCGCAGATAATCTTGCACCGCTTGGTTATGGTCTTCTAAATTACTGGTAAATTTATGACCGCCATTGCCCGTTGCCACAAAATATAGCGAATCGGTTTGATTTGGGTGGAGTGCCGCTTTAATGGATGCAATACTTGGCAAGGCAATCGGTGTCGGTGGTAAGCCGTCAATTTGGTAGGTGTTATAAGCGGTTTTTTCTTCAAGGTCAGATTTGCGAATATTGCCATCGTAACGATCGCCCATGCCATAAATCACGGTGGGGTCGGTTTGTAGGCGCATATTATTCTTCAGACGATTGACGAACACGCCTGCCACTTCACCCCGCTCACTTTCGACACTGGTTTCTTTTTCAATAATGGATGCCATAATTAGCGCTTCATACGGTGTCTTGTACGGGAGATTGGCTTGGCGATTGTTCCAATTTTCCATCAACGCCGTGTGTTGACGGGTAAATAAATCCGTTAGCACTTTTTTATCGCTACTGCCTTCATTAAAATAATAGGTGTCCGGTGAGAACCAACCTTCAAGGTTGCCATTCGGATGGTAGTCAGCAGGGATATTGAGCCCAAGTTTATCGACGTCAACTTTGCTACCATGGATAACTTCGTTTTTAATCCCTTTATTGTCCGTCAAATGTTGATATAAATCTTTGGCTGTTTTGCCTTCAATGATTTGCACTTTAATAAAAGCGACTTTTTCACCTTGTTGCAGCATGGCTAAATAATTGGCAAAACTTGGATTTTCAGGCAGTTGATAGACCCCTGAATGGAGCGGTTTATCCACCGTCATTTTGATATATAGTTTGGCAAGTGGCGCGACGAACAGCTTTTTCTTTTTATCCCAGTCGTCTACCAGTGCATAGTAGGTTTGACCTTTATTGATAGTCACCATCTGCTTTGGTTGGGTGATAGTGCCATATAAGGTGTTATACCAAGCAAATAACAACCAGCCTAGCACCAATACAATAAACCCCACTAGCCCCAGTAGACGGTATTTATTTTTTTTGTTTCTACCGGTGATGTTGTCATTGAATTCTCGCGTTGAACGATTAATCAGACAAGCATCGTTAATATTGATGTTTTTGCTATGAGGGTCTTCGTCATCCTTATCCTTGATATCCTTATCTTTGCTATGATTGTCCTGCAATTGAGAATCTGGAATATCCGCGGCGTGAGGTGCGTCACTGTGCTGAGTAGGATGATGCTCAGAACCGTCTGAGTTACTAGACATATTATTATTAGATTGGTCGTTCATAGAGAAAGCTTGTATTAACTCAATTAGCGAGAATTTAACAATTAATGACAAAAATAGCAATTTTTTTTGGTTACCAGCAACACGATTTAAGTTAATTTTTGCGCATAGATTGGGGCCAAATCAAGCGCCTTCGACTGCCCATTGGGTAGCATCAATGCTTGAATGGGCAAAATCCCCCGTACCGCATTGCAAAAGAACAAGCTTGTGATATTGGCTAAATCCTCGCTGGTTAAATATCGCTCTTCATGCGCCCTATCGGACTGGGCAAACTTAGCCAATAACACCTGCCGCATCACCCCTTTTACCCCTGAGCGGTTGATGGGCGGTGTGTACCACATGTTTTCATGATTAAGCTGATAAAACACATTGCAAAAGGTACCTTCTACCCAATACCCCATCACATCTTGTACCAGCCCATCAATCATTTGCGCATTTTGGGTTTGGTGCTGCCACAGCTCGTGACTTGCCATCACTTTATCTTGGGCGTTTAGTAGCTTAAGCCCTACCAAGGGTTTGGGTAGACACGCAATTTGCTGCGTAAGACAAATCGCGGTAGCGGGAGGTTGGATGATGACTTGATTGGCTTGCTGTGCTAATGGCTTATCCGTGGGCATAAGCTTAATAAAAGCGTCAAATTGACAGTTACAAAATCCATAGCCTTTGATAGGTTGGTTTTTTCGGCAAACTATCAGCTTGAGCATACCGTGATTGAGGGTTTTGGCAAAATTGGCTAACTGGCTATTAAAGTACGCGCGGATAGTGTGATTGGGGGATTCTAAATTGCAGGCGTCTAAATTGGAGGCGTCTAAACTGGCTGCGTCTAAGTCCGCGTTGGTTAAATTGAGTTGTAACGCCTGGGCACTCTCGTCGATTCTATCTAAATGGTAATTTAGCCAATTGATTTGTCCTGCCACCACCGCCATGGTGGTAAAAAACCCATCGCCATACGCTATCACCCGTGAGTCAATATCGATAGCGGTGATTGGCTTGGCATACTGAGTATCAGATAATGAATACCACATGGTTATTTGGCTACTTGATTAAATTGATAGTTGACCGTATGACAGTGAAAGCCGCAGCAATTAGCCGCTTTTTTTAGCGGTCTTGGCGGTGACAGTCGGTTTTCTGACCACCAAATCACAATGATAATTGTCACAGCGTGCTAATTCTACCAAAATTCCGTGGTAGCTCGTATTTTTAATCGGCTGTCCTTGCACCATTTGCGCAACAATGTCTGAGCCATCTTGCCCAAACCAATTTTGGGTCAGATGAAACGCTGTTTTGGCATGCTGGATACTGATGTTTTTGACGCTGGCATTGTCATAGGCACTGGCATAATACCACTGTAGCTCAATATACATAGGCGAATCAAGTAAATCAAAATACGGCTCACCGATTTTGGCAAAACTATATTTACTTGCCACATTGCTTCGGTAGTCCAAACTTTGCTTATCAATGGTGATGGGCTGACCTAATAATAACGTCATGGCTTCGGTATCGTGGATACTGACTTTATTTGCCAGCGTTTGTTGCTGCCACTCATTGATGGGATAGACCACAGGCGTTGGCTGCGAGTTAGGGTTGATAGACGGATTGGCGGCTGTGGTCGATGCGGTAGTGCTAGCGGTCACACTGGCATTGCGTTGTGAGGCGATTTGTTTGACCTTATCACAGCCAGTTAAGGTGAGTGCTAAGATAACCCACCCCCAGCCAAGATTGTTTGGCCAAGTGGGTTTATTTTGGCTAGCGCCTTTTTGGGCAGCGCATTTTTGGGTAGTACCTTTTTGGGTCGCGCCTTTTTGGGTAACGTTTATCGGATGTTCTGAGCGGTTTTGACGCGGTAAAAAAAGCGGTTTGCGGGCAATTAGCTTCATTGTGTAGTATATAACGGGTTGGTGTGAATAGCGCATTGTAACAAGGCATTGGTGGCGGTTAACAGTACGCTTTTGTTGTTATTTTTAGCCAAATCGATGAAATGCTGCGCTTTACACCCACCCAATCAAAACCTAGCCAATCAAAACCCAGCATTGATATAGTAGCCACAGTTATTGTAAAGTGAGGGGGATTGCTAATTTTGCTCATCGTATTATAGGTTTTCTCATGTCATCAGTTCCTGATTCAAATGTCCGTTATCATTGCATGGTAATCGGCAATCCGATTGCCCATAGCAAATCGCCTGATTTGCACCAAGCCTTTGCCCAACAAACGGGCATCACCTTGTCTTACCAACGCCAATATTGTCCCAACGATGTCGACAGCTTTACCGCGGTCATCGAAGCATTTTTTGCAGGTGGTGGCACAGGGGCAAATGTGACCGTACCTTTTAAAGAGATGGCATTTGCGCTGTGCCAGCAGCGCGGTCAACTATCTGAATACGCGCGCTTGGCAGGTGCAGTCAATACCCTTGCCATCAAAGCCGGCAAACTGTATGGCGACAATACCGATGGTCGCGGTTTGGTGGCGGATTTATTGTCGCAAGGCGTCAGGTTAAAAGACGCAAACGTGGCTATTTTGGGGGCAGGTGGGGCGACTCGTGGCGCGATTTTGCCGTTGCTAGATGCGCAAGTAAAATCGCTGCATATTGCCAATCGCACAGTAGAAAAAGCAAAGAATTTAACCCGATTATTTGATACCGATAAGCTCACCTTTTCAAGTTTGACGGATTTGCCCAACGATATTGAGGTGATTATCAATGCAACGTCGATAGGTCTAAGCGGTGACACATTGCCGTTCGCCAAGGATATGACGGTCGATTTTGCCTATGACATGATGTATGGCAAACCATCCGCGTTTTTGGACTTTTTTAAGGCGAAAAATACCAAAACCTCAGATGGCTTGGGAATGCTGGTCAATCAAGGGGCATTAAGTTTTGCGCTTTGGACGGGTAAACAAGTCGATTTGACGAATTTTCACTTTTAGCTGTTTTATAAAAAAGCAGTCAGCACTCGCCTACGCTTTAGATAAACGCTTTAGATAAAATAGACAAAACCAAAATTTGACCAAGACAGCGCAATAAAACCCAATAAAAAAGCCAGTTTTGTCACTGGCTTTTTTAGTCATGCTAATTTAGCGATTCGCCTTGCCTAATTGCGCCAAAATATCACTGATTTCATTATTGGCCTGACTCTCAGTTTGGGTGTCGCCATTTGGCGTCAAGTTGTCAAATAACTGTGGCAAAAGCTCCGCCATACTTTGACGGACTTCGCTTTGGTCGACACCAGTTTGTGCCGCAACTTGCGCCAACTCATTATTATCAAATAGCTGATTGATATCATTGGCATCCAGCGGTTGGTTTGATTGGTCCGCACTCATCCAAGAATTGGCTTGATGCCCAAATCCCATATTTTGGATTTTATTAAAAGCACCTGATAGACCCCCATTACGCTGAATAAACATCAGCGCGATTGGCAACAAAGCCGCCATTAACATACCTTTACCACCAAAGCCACTTTGGCTTTGTGGAAATTGGTTCATACCCACGTTATTGCCCATACCACCATTTAGGCCGCCGCCCATGCCACCGCCTAGCACGCTACCTAATACTTGTCCTAGCACGCCACCCTGAGACATTTGCGACATACCTTGATTTTGGTTCATCGCCATACCGATGATATCATCCAACCCAAAACCATTTGATTGCATTTGTGGCTGCTGCACTCCGCCGCCTAAAACATTACCAAAAATATTCCCTAGGCCGCCCATATCTGCTTGGCTTTGACCGCCCATTTTGCTTTGAATGGCATTTTGCGCCACTTGTGTTACTAGACTTGTTAATAGACCCATGGTCATTCCCTTTTATCTTTTTCAATGATTGTCGTATATCACCAATAATAATGCACTGATGCACGCCCATTGCCAACTGCACTTAAGTTCAAGCTAAAATGCGCAGTCGCCTCAACACTTGGTTGATTTAATTGTAGCAATATTGAATATAACTTATATACCATTTTTGTTATCGCTCCAGCGTGTTCGCTAGCACCTTAAATTGCCGCCATGTATCGCGGTCCACTTGGTCTTGCCAAATGGTTACGCTGATTTTAGCTGGGGCTGATTCTATCAAGCCAAATGTTAAAATCACCAAGCACCCCATATCAGCGATGCCCAGCAAATTTGCCTGCCACACCGCTTGCTTATGATGTCTAGGTACTTTGACAACCCCACGTACCCACTGGATTTGCCAGGTTAAAAAATCAAAGTTGTCATAGGGTGAGGTTTGATTGTTACTTTGCGGTTTGGCGTGTAACGATGAAATGGCCAATAAGTGACAACTAGAGACTTGCCCGAACCAAAGACTGGCTATAGCGACCATACCTAGCAATAGTTTATAAATAAGCGCTAAAGGTACAAGTGTTAAAATACCAATTACCACCCATAAACAAGCCCCCCAAAGCAGTTTTTTATCCACACTGGGTTTGAGCGTGGCATCAATGTCAATAAATGAGGTGTTATGACGCGATAAGTAGCGTTCGTTCATCTAAGTCAATTAAGAAGATGCTTTTAATGATTTGAGCTTGGCTATCAAATCAGCAAATTCTGGCTTGGTCGGCTGATTGTGTAAAAACCAGTCTAGCAAATCAGGATCTTCTTCTTTCACCAATTCTGCAAAAATTTGCTGCTCTTGTGAGTCGGCTTGTAAATAGTGCGCTCTCACATACGGGTCAAAATAATAATCGAGTTCTTTTAGCCCCCGTCTGGCACGGTAGATAACTTTGCGCTGCTCTAATGTAGGTTCGGTCATAGTCTTCTCTGATTATATTTATCGTCAGTCTAAATAAAAATCAAATTCCATTCGTTTCGCAGTTTCATTTGCCATAGCAATCTTGGATAGCTTGGCTACCGTATATAGGCTAGCATGAATACCTGATGAAATACCACCTGATGTGATAATTTTGCCATTATCAACATAGCGTTGATTCGTTACCACTTCAATCTTTGGATAATCTTTTTGAATTTGCGCTACATCCATCCAGTGGGTCGTCGCTTTAAGATTATCCAATAAGCCAATTTTTGCCAGCAAGAATACCCCTGTGCAGATAGATAATAGAATGCTTACTTGGTTAGATTGCTGTTTTATCCATTCTAATAATACAGTGTTATGAATCTCAATCTGTTCAGCACCATAACCACCAGGTATTACCAAAACATCGATTTTTGGATGGTTGGTCAAATTATAATCTGCCAAAACTGTTAAGCCGTTTCTAGCTTTGATTACGTTATTTTGGCTAATGACAATGACATTAAACAGTTTCTCACCTTGTTCGTTTTCAGCTAATGAAAACACTTCAAACGGTCCTGCAAAATCCAATACTTCAACTTCATCAAATAAACAAATACCCACTGTTAGCATAGATTTCCTTTACTTAGTAATTTATAGAAGTAGTATTACTACAATTGATCGCTTGCCACATAGCTAATCCTGCTTTGGTCGCAGCCACATTGTGAGTGCGTACGATACATGCCCCTTGCTGAACCGCAAGTAATCCTGCAACCATACTGGCGATGTCTCTATCAGTCGCTTCATGGGGCAAATTAGTATGTTTAAGCACTTCACCGACAAAGCGTTTACGTGATAATGCTACCATAACCGGTAGATTAAACGTGTGCAACCGATAAAATTCATTCAGCCATGCCAGATTTTGCTGGGCGTTTTTGGCAAAGCCAAACCCTGGGTCAATGATAAGATTATCACGTCTGACCCCACCCGCCACAACTTCATCAATGCGCTGCTGTAACTCGGTAATAACATCGGTATATAAATCTTGATAATTATCCAGCTGATTCATGGTCGTTGGCTCACCGCGCATATGCATAAGCATGACAGGGATATCAAGTTTGGCAGCGGTAGCAATGGCATCGGGGCGCGTCAAGGCTCGTACATCATTCCAAATTTTGGCACCGACTTGACTGGCGAGGGTCATCACGGTCGGGTTACTGGTATCAACCGACACCCACACTTGCTCACCAAAGTTATGATTAATCGCTTCAACCACTTTAATAACGCGGTCAATTTCTTCTTCCTCACTCACAGGACTGGCGTTTGGGCGAGTAGATTCACCACCCACATCAATAATCGTCGCCCCGTCTTTGATCATCTGCTCGGTATGACGCAAGCCTTGGTCGATATGATTATATCGACCACCATCAGAAAATGAGTCTGGGGTGACATTTAAAATACCCATGATATGGGGATAAGATAAATCAAGCGTTTGATTATGATAATGAATGGCAAAGTTGGGAATGGGCTGTAACTGCATGATGTCCACAATGATGGCTAAAATTTTTTACTATTTTAAGTGAAAAACAAAAAAACCGCTATCAAGTTGGTAGCGGTTTTTGGGTAACTCATATCATGGATAATTTACATTGCAGGTAACGGCGGCGGGGTTAAGCCCGAACCACTTGAGGGTGGATTACTTGGTTTATCAAAATTTACTCTAACAGGCTCTTGATAAACTTTAGGCTCGCGTGGTGGGATACCTGCCATAATGTCTTGCAATTGGTCACGGTCAATAGTTTCCCATTTCATTAACGCATCGACCATGGCATGCATTTTGTCCGCATTACCTTCAATTAATGCACGTGCGATATCATACTGCGCTTCTAGGATACGACGAACTTCATCATCCACTTTTTGCTGGGTCGCTTCTGAGATAGTACGAGATGAGGCACCAAAGTAACCTTGATTTTCATCTTCTTCATACACCATTACACCCATGGCATCTGACATACCGTATTTGGTAACCATCGCACGCGCCATTTTGGTGGCACGTTCAAAGTCATTTGACGCGCCAGTCGATTGCTGATTGATAAAGACTTCTTCAGCGATACGACCACCAAATAAAATCGCAATGTCATTTAGCATTTTTGATTTATAGACGCTAGTCTGATCATGCTCTGGCAATTGCCAAGTGACACCCAATGCCCAGCCACGAGGCATAATAGTCACCTTATGCACAGGGTCAGTACCCGGTAGCATTTCAGCCACTAAGGCATGCCCTGCTTCATGATAAGCCGTTGCACGACGCTCTTCTTCACGCAGTACCATCGATTTACGTTCTGGACCCATATAAAGCTTGTCTTTGGCTTCTTCAAAGTCATTCATATCGACTGACGCTTTGTTGTTACGTGCAGCAAATAGCGCTGCCTCGTTCACCAAATTCGCTAATTGCGCACCACTAAAACCTGGGGTGCCACGCGCCAATGAACGAATATCGACGCCAATTGTTGAGGGCAATTTTTTCATGTGTACACGAAGAATTTGCTCACGGCCTTTGATATCAGGCAACCCGACTTGCACTTGACGATCGAAACGACCTGGGCGCAACAATGCTTTATCGAGTACATCGACGCGGTTGGTTGCAGCAATCACGATCACCCCATCATTGCCTTCAAAACCATCCATCTCAACCAATAACTGGTTTAAAGTTTGTTCACGTTCGTCATGACCACCGCCCATGCCTGCGCCACGATGACGACCGACAGCATCAATCTCGTCAATAAAGATGATACAAGGGGCATTTTTCTTGGCTTGTTCAAACATATCACGCACACGGCTTGCACCGACACCCACAAACATCTCAACAAAGTCAGAACCTGAAATTGAGAAAAATGGTACTTTGGCTTCCCCTGCAATCGCTTTGGCAAGCAAAGTTTTACCAGTACCAGGCGGACCTACCATCAACACACCACGTGGAATAGTCGCACCAAGTTTGGTAAATTTTTCTGGGTCACGTAAAAAGTCGACAATTTCTGTCACTTCTTGCTTGGCTTCATCACACCCTGCCACATCCGCAAATGTCACTTTAATTTGGTCTTCTGATAACATTTTGGCTTTAGATTTACCAAAACTCATCGGACCCATGCCGCGACCACCACCGGCACCACCACCGCTCATGTTACGCATGATGAACAAGAACAAACCAATGATCAATAGCACTGGGAAACTTGCAATCAGTAATTGCATCATTACGCCTTGACGTTCAGGGGTGGCGCCTTGAACTTCAACATTATGCTTGATAAGCTTTGGCATTAGCTCAGTGTCAGTGACCGCAGGACGCACTGTCTCAAAGGTTGAGCCGTTTTTCTTTTCGCCAGAAATTTGCTCACCATCAATTTTGACACTTTTGACCTGGTCAGTTGCCACTGCAGTGACAAATTGGGAGTAATTGAGCTTATCAGGTTCATTGCGGGTATCAAAATTGCTAAAGACTAGCACTAATACCCCTATCACAACTAACCACAATAAGGTATTTTTTACCATGTCGCTCACGTTGTTTTTCATCCTTCGCGTTAGGGGGTTGATTAAAAAGTGGGGTTAAATCAAAATGTTTACCAAAGATAGGTAGATGTTTCACCAAAAATAGACGTTACATTAATCTTTCAATATAGCATGATATATGGATTTACCTTAACATTATCAAGCGAATTCTCTGTTATTTTCTAGTAAAAACATATTACCAATTTTTATCCAGTCAACTTCACGGATACACTGAATCAAATTACATTATTTGGTGGCAATCCAATACATTTCTTTTGAGCGTGCGCGTGACGCTGCAGGCTTGATACTGCGCACTTTACTAAAACGCTGCTGCATATTTTTTCGTAAGGCATCAGAGCCTTCGCCCTGGAATACCTTAATCACTAGGGTGCCACCTTCAGGGAGCACTTGCTCGGCAAAGTCCATGGCAAGTTCACACAAATAAATCATGCGTGGCTGATCGACTGCCGTAAAACCAGAGGTGTTGGGCGCCATATCAGACAGTACCACTTCCACTTTTTTATCAGCGACTTCTGCCATAATGTTGTCAAACACTGATTGCTCACGAAAATCCCCTTGGATAAAGGTCACATTCTCTAGCGTATCCATCGGCAGTATGTCTGAGGCAATGAGTTTGCCATTGTCACCGACTAGTTTGCCAGCAACTTGCGACCAGCTGCCTGGGGCAGAACCCAAATCGACCACCGTCATGCCTTTTTTAATCAGCTGCAGTTTTTCGTTGATTTCTAGCAATTTGTAAGCCGCTCTTGCCCGATAGCCATCGCGCTGGGCAAGTTTGACATAGTGGTCGTCAATGTGCTCTTTCATCCACGCACGGCTACTTTTGGACAATTTTTTGTTGGTAATACGCGTTGCCATAATTCTCTACAAACTACCCTTTATAGTTTAAAAATTCTTCACTTGGGATTTGGCTAAAAAACCCAAAGCCATCCTAGAATGACCATCGGCAAATTTTGACAATCTCAAGACTTAAGGCTGTTATTTTAGCATATTTCACCCAGTTAGCTTATGTTAACTCATGGATTGGCTATTGATTTTTTTAATTCAGTGATTTTTACAGATTGATAAATCATGGCAGCATTTTTGCCTATGTGTTTTTGCCTATGTATTGCCCATAATTTATTAGGCAAAATGATTAATATGGTATAATGCTAGCTAATTTTTTTATAGGTCAATTGACAGTTATGGCAAATTCAAGCTTATCAAATACGGATATCAAACATTTAAAAGGCATCGGTCACCAGCTAAACCCTGTGGTAATGATTGGGGGTCAAGGCGTTACCCCAACCGTTATTGAAGAAATTGGGCGCGCACTGACCGATCATGAGCTGATTAAAGTAAAAATTCCAGCCGGTAGCAAAGCAGATCGTGACGCTGTGGCAAATGCGATTGCTGAAGCCACTGATGCGACTTTGGTCACCAGTATCGGTCGTATGGTGCTATTATTACGTCGCAATCCAGAAGCCAATCCTAAGTTATCAAACTTGGCACGTTTTGGCTAAGGCTACAATGGACGCGTTACAGGGTGTGACATTCGCACTGACGAGCACGGTTGAACCACTCACCGTATCGGCAACACTGGATTACCGGCTCTCAGTACATGTGGTTGCTGATAGTAAATTTTTAACGCTCTTATTTGATGCTACCCATCCCAAGATTGATGATAGTCAAATCGCTCTACAAGCTGGTCTATGGGCAAATTTTCCGACATTTAGCCCATTGGCACTTGAACATGTGATGCGCCAAGATTATTTATGGCAAGCAGATTGTTTTGAGTGTTTTATTGCCAAAGATAGCCAAGCGGATAGCCCGTATCTTGAGGTCAATTTGGCGACCAATGGTGAGTTTAATCTTTATTATTTTGACAGTTATCGGACACCGAATACATTACCCCCTCGGCGCTTGCCTATCACAGCGCTGACTTATGGTGAGGATATCAATTTTTTTAGCCAGGCAGTTACACAAGATACCGAGCTTCCGCTTGTTTTTTGGTGTTCTGCAAGTCCAATGCTCCTCACCCATGTACGAGCGGTACAGCAGCAATATGCGTTTAGCAGCGGTACATTTCGTGTCGGTATGACATTTGCCAAATCAGCATTGGACAAGTTGGTTGGTGCAAATAGTAATTATGCGCTAAATCCAACGCGTGTGATTCAGCAACCGCCAGACAATAGCTTAGCAGATAGCTCAGCTCCAACCGTCGATGAAATGAGTTATTGGGCCATACAGCATGCACACCCAGCGGACTTTCATACCAAGGCACACTGGATAAACATCTAAATTATGATGGTTTTAAACCGTTTTAAACCATAGCCCAGCGAAAAATAAAAAACTGGCTTAAAGCCAGTTTTTTTATATACCGAGATAGTGTAACGATTAACGCGCTGGCGCCATTGCCAAGTAAGTTTGTGGATTGACGGTTTGACCATTTTGGCGTACTTCATAATGTAAGTGGGCGCCTGTTGAACGACCCGTGTTGCCTACCGCCGCGATTTGCTGATTTGCATACACCGTATCGCCAACGTTAACATAGTTTGCAGAGGTATGGGCGTAACGGGTGACAGTACCGTTGCCATGATCCACTTCAACATAACGACCATACCCGGTACCCCAACCTGAGAAAGTCACCACACCATTACCGGTGGCATAAATAGGGGTGCCAATGGGAGCAGCAAAGTCCATCCCTTTATGAAACTGTGATTTACCAGTGACCGGGTGGATACGATAGCCAAAACCTGAACTCATGCGTGCAGATGACGTAATTGGGCGCAACGCTAACATGCCATTACCCGCATAGCTGCCCGTGGTAGGCATATTGATGATGGTGGTGGTTGGCTGAGTCGATAGCTTTTGTGCTAAACTTGCGAGGCGGTCTTCTTTTTGCTGGGTTTGTTGGCTTAAATTTTTGATGGCGGCATTGACGGCATCTGAAGGCAGATAATAATCTTCACCATCATCTTCACGGACAATAACTTGACTGGTTTTACCGGCATTGGTAATCGATAGAATTTGAGCTTGTGCAACACTCATTGTGGTTAAAGCAACAACTGGTAATGCGATTAGAGCTAACTTCATCTTTTATCCTTTGTTAAACCTTATGCTATTAAACCTTGTGCCAATATTGTATAAGCGCTACTACAGCGCATTGGCAAGATTTAATTCACTATAATTTGGTCTTAAAATCACCTACACTAACACTAAGACCCAATACTAAGACTAAATCAAAATTTTTGTCGCTTAACTACCCACCACACTGCTCATTGACTATGAAAAAACCAACCAACCATCTTGCTTCCCGCACTGAGCGTCTTGCCAACTATCAATTACCGTTTCAAAAAAAGCTGCAGCAGTTACAGCAATTGACGAACGATGTTCGCAGCGCTTGGCAAAACGTGTTGCCTCAAGAGGTCTTAGCAAGCTTACAAGTAATTGCTTGTGAATCGTTTAGACTTGTGGTGAGTACGACCAGTCACACCCTTGCCAATCATCTCAATTACAACCAGCAGCACCTACTGTCAACATTGCAAGCGTTCGACAACAATTTTCATCATTTTAATCAGTTACGATTTCGCGTGGTGATTGTCAAAGCTAGTTATGGCTCGCAAATACCAGATTTACAGTGTAATCATAATGTTAGCAATGTAAAGAATTGTGAGCTAAGCGAATCTACGAAGCGAAATATAACACAGCTATGTGACCTTGTCACGGACAACGAGCCACTTAGAATGGCGTTACAAAAACTGATAAAAGACTAAAGCTGCTGATTTACAATGTAACTTTATGTAAATTATGTTACTGATGTCGCAAGATTTATCAATAGATTAATAGCTTGTGCAAGTGAAAGTAAAAAACCAGAAAAAAATTTACAATTAATAGGATAGATGAAGATATCTTTTTTTTTATTTTTACTGCGCTTATAGTAGCCAATGGCTAAAAAAAAGATATCCAAAAATGAAATGTTAAAGTTGGTTGGTTACGTTTATTTAGTGTAATAAAATGATAACTTCTTGATAAAAAAATGTTACTAATCAAGCCATCTGTAAAATTTTTTCATTAGTAAAAATACACAATAAAATTAATAAAGTTAAATAAATCTAGTTAACATTGTTATACTTTGTTACAACTTTATAGTTATTTTCATCACTAAATAAGGCTCGTAACAATTTATTATTGAGCGCATGCCCTGACTTATACGCATAAAACTCGCCCAAAATCTGGTGCCCGGCAAGGTATAAGTCACCAATCGCATCTAATACTTTATGGCGTACAAATTCATCGTCAAAGCGTAACCCTTCAGGATTAAGTACGCCGCTATCATCTAAAACAATGGCGTTTTGCATACTACCCCCTAGCCCTAAGTTATTGCTTTTTAGGTACTCAATATCTTTTAAAAAGCCGAATGTGCGCGCTTTGGCAATATGCTCGATAAAATTGCCTTCATTAAAATCCAATTTAAACTTTTGATGTGAGCCATTAAACGCAGGGTGATTAAAGTCAATTTGGAAATCTAACACAAATCCATCGTAGGGACGAAATCCAGCGACTTTATCCTCCACGCGAACCTCAATCGGTTGCAACACCTGAATATAGCGTTTGGCAGACGTTTGCTCGGCAATACCCGCTTGCTGCAATACTTGTACAAATTCGATGGCACTACCATCCATGATTGGAATTTCAGGCGCTGACACTTCGATTTGTAAGTTATCAATTTGAAGCGCAGCGATGGCACTCATCAAATGCTCGACTGTCCCAATGCGCTGACCTAATTCATTGGTGAGATTTGAGGACATCATGGTATCGGTTACCGCATGATAGATAGCGGGTATGGGCTGTGCATCTGCCACATCGCTACGTAAAAATTGAATCCCATAGTCAATGGGTGCAGGAGAAAAGCGCAGGTGTACAGGGTTACCGCTATGTAAGCCGATGCCTTCAAGATTAATGGGTTGTTGAATAGTACGCTGCTGCATAATGCCCCCTAGTAGATTGCACTCATCCTTAGCCAAAGCTAAGTTGATATAATTTGTTACATTTGGCTATTCTACCATTGTCCCTTTCCACATCATAGTGATGCTTGATTGATTTTATCGACCTTTATGATTAACTCCATTGATAAAAAAACCCCACAACGATTAAGCTGTGAGGCTGTTAAAAGTCATACGGTATTTTAGCGATTTTGCTGACGACGTAGATAATCTTGAATACTGTTGCCTGTGCGTTGTGGCTGCGATGATTGCGGTTGCGCTGGCGCAGGCTCAATAGCTTGCTGTACAGGTGGCTGAGGTGCAGGGATGGGTTGTGGTATATCACGGCGTGCCGCATACGCAGGTTCATGCGTGCCTGCTTCTACTTTGTGGGTGCTAGAGGCATCTGAGACAAAATCTCTAGTTGTATGCTTTGGGGTATTATCTAGTGTAAGACCTGTTGCCACCACGGTCACTTGGATTTCATCGCCCATGTCTTCATCAAATACCACGCCATAGAAGATGTTGGCTTCATCAATATCCACCAAGCTATGCACTTTTTGGGTGATGCGCTCTTGCTCTTCAAAATTGAAGTCTGAGCTAGCCACCACGTTGACCAAGAGACCTTTGGCATTTTTAAGTAATAAGTTGTCAAGTAATGGGCTTTTGATGGCTTTTTCGGCAGCGATCTCAGCGCGGTCTTCACCACTGCCTTTACCGATACCCATCATCGCATGGCCTCGGGAAGTCATTGCCGTGCGAATATCGTTAAAGTCGATGTTAATAAAACCATCTTTTGAAATCATATTAGAGATACCTTGCACCGCTTGAAGTAAGACTTCATCGGCTTTTTTGAAGGCATCTTTCATAGAGATTTTGCCATACACTGTCATCAATTTATCGTTAGGGATAGTGATGATGGAGTCGACAAAGTTAGAAAGCTGCTCAATACCTTCTCTAGCCACTTTATTGCGTCTGCCACCTTCAAAGGTAAATGGCATGGTCACCACCGCAACGGTCAAAACGCCCAGCTCTTTGGCTAGTCTGGCGATGACTGGCGCAGCGCCTGTACCTGTACCACCGCCCATACCTGCGGTAATAAATACCATGTCAGAATTTTCTAGCAATTGGCGAATTTGTTCTTCATCGCTCTCAGCTGCTTCACGACCTACTTCTGGGTTGGCACCTGCGCCCAAGCCGCGGTTGTTATTTTTGATACCGAGCTGGATTTTATTGGGCGCTGACAGGCGGTCAAGCGCTTGTCTATCAGTGTTGGCACAGACGAAGGTAATGCCTTTTACACCATTTTGTACCATGGTTTCAACGGCATTCCCACCGCCGCCACCGACACCGATGACGGTTAAACGGGCTGAATCGGCAAATGTATCAGTGTGATCTTGTACAATACTAAACTTCGCTTCCATAATTGAAAATCTCCGTATACTGTCAAGTAGGCTTGAGCAGCATAAATAGCAAACATATTAAATTAAATATCAAATAAATCATTACACAATTAGTGGATTTTAGAGTCAATCATAACATGAGCACTCTTAAAATACTAAACATCTCTTTTTTAGAAAAATTTACCAAAAAATTTATTCACAATTTTGAGTTTTTCTCGCATGGGCTGAACCTGCAAAGAGTCGGGTGAGCTTTTCTCGCTATGATGAAATGCCTCACTTTGACTATATAACAGTGTGCCAAACGCGGTTTGGTATTTACGCTCACCAATCATCGTCGCAATGGTGCGAAGCTTGTCATCATCACCATATTGGGTGTAGGCAGAAATCGCTGAGTGTTGATTGACCTTGTTTACTTTATTGGCAAAGATTTTTTTGGCTAATGGCAATAATCCACGCATTTCAGCACCACCGCCCGTGATCACATAGCCTTGTTGTAAAAACTCATTTAGTCCTTCTTTATCCAGCTCTTTTTTAATATGACCTAAAATACTGATATAGCGGGCTTCCGTGACTTCAAGTAGCTCAAGCATATTAATGGTTTTTTCATCGTCATGCTGTGAACGCTTGATGGTAAAAAATTGGCTTGAGTCAATCCCATGACGATCAACATTGGCTTGGGATTTTTTCATATTCTCTGCTTCAGCAATGGTGACATCTAGCAGCATAGAGATATCCAGTGTTGCGTGATGTCCGCCTTCGGCAAAACAATGGGTATAAATCAGCTTATCTTCACGGTAAACGCAGATACTGGTCGTCGATGCCCCAATATCAATCAGACATACGCCATGGTATTTTTCTTCAGGCAATAGGCCGTATTCGGCGGTAGATACCGCATCAAATAGCATTTGGTCGATACTGACATCACATTCTTGCAGCAGTTGCTGTAAATTTTGGCGACCTTTGACCGGCATCATCATCAGATGATAGAGTACCATCAAGTCACTCGCTTGCATCCCAATCGCATCATCAATCATCTCAGCATTGCCATCTAAAGCAATACCTTGCTGGGCATAATGCATCAAATACAAATCATCTTGGAGATGTTTATTTTTGGCTTGGGTTAGCGCGGCGACCACGTCTTTGGCTTGTACGATATCGTGTTTGATTTTGACTTCGCCCACACTATTGACGCTTTGTAAATCTGGGGTAGAAAAACTAAGCCAAACACTGTTTACGCGGCAATTTGCCATGTCTTCAGCGTTTTGAATAGATTGTTTGATGGCAGATTTTAGACGTTCGCGGTGGCGAATGGTGCCTTGGGCGAAATCATGGTTTTTGACGGTAGATAAACCGATAATACGAATATCTTGCGCACTGTGGATTTGACCAATCACAGTATGAATAGCGGTAGCACTTAGGTGGACGACGACGATCAGATCTGGCTTTTTCATAGAACACTACAAAATTATGTTTCACCTAATGGCTGGGGTTGGCGGTGGTTTTTAAGGCGTTAGTTTTCGAATCGGTTGTTGAGTTGGCATCGGTCACGGATTTAGTATCATCCGATTTGGCATTGACGGCAGCTGTATCACCAGCTTGCTGTATCACAGGTCGTTTGGTAATTGCCATGCCGTTTTTATAGCGTAAATCCACCGTTTGCAGCGTTTTGAGCTGTGGTTTAAGCTGATTTTGTAACATGATGCTTAGTCGATACAGTTTTTCTGACGTATTGTCATTATCAACCAGTACCCGAAGTCCGTTATCAAAGCGAAATAACCATGCCATTCTGGGCGTTACGATGACTTCTTCAATTTTCATACCCAGTGGCATAAACCAATCACTAACTTGCTTGATTTGCTGCATCATGACAACGGCATTTTGGCTATCGCCTTGTAGCTGCATCAAGCTGGCATTATTTAAGTCATTGCTATCGGCAGGTTTAAATACCGTACCATTGGCATCGACTAAACGTTCACTACCAAACTTGGCAACGGCTTGGCGCGGTACTACATTGACCACAATACCTTGTTGCCAATCACGGCGCACATCGGCTTGCCCTACCCAATCTACCGTCTCAAGTTTTGCTAGATAGCTTTGTAAATCAGCCTTGAGTAAATTTGTGTCTGCTTTTTCGCCCAATAATTGCTGAAGCTGCAGAGTTTGCTGGGTATTTAACCCTTTATGCTGCAAACTAATTGCTGCATTGGGTAATTTATTGAAAACATTAATCGCCAAAGCCGCTAATATCAGCAACAATAACACAACGCCAAGCATTAACAACTTTGGCAGCAGCTGATGAAAGCGATTAGGGAGCGTAGTATCTAGAGAAGCAGTTGCCACAAATGAATTTGCCATATTGACCAATCATAACTCGGTCTAAAATTATTAATTACTAAAATCTCAACAACAAAAATCAAAATAACTAAAAATATTACAAGGATTTATGCTTAGAAGCATATCATAGCAAATTCAATGAAATGAATGGTAAATAGATAATACGCTTCTAGACAATTCAAGTACTTTTTTTGTAAACAAATATAAACGAAAACGACTTAATTGCTCAACGTTTGTTCTAAGATACGCACGCATAGCGTCGCAAAATCCATGCCACGCGCTTTTGCTGCCATCGGCACCAGACTATGACTGGTCATACCTGGCACCGTATTGAGTTCAAGTAGATATAGCGTGCCTTCGTCATCTCGTAAAAAATCCACGCGTGACCAACCTTTGCCCCCAATGGCGGCAAACGCTTTTCTGGCGATTTGTTGCATGGTTTGTTCTTGCGCCTCGCTCAAATCTGATGGGCATTGGTAGACGGTATCATCACGATTGTATTTGGCTTCGTAGTCATAAAACTCGGTCGTTGGGATGATGCGAATACTGGGCAACACCTCATCACCGAGGATTGAGCAAGCATACTCACCGCCTGTGATGGCTTTTTCTGCCAAAATAGCGCCGTGGTATTGTTTAAGCTGTGGGTAGGTCTTGGCAAGCTCACCCGCTTCTTTAATTTTAAAGACGCCGACACTACTGCCTTCGGCGGCGGGTTTGACAAACAGCGGCAAACCTAGCTGCTGTTCGATAGCGGTAAAATCGGTATTGTCATCAAGCACGACGTAAGGTACGTTTGGTAAATCTAACGCTTGCCAAACTAGGCGGTTGCGAAACTTATCCATGGCAATTGCAGAGGCTAACACGCCACAACCGGTATACGGAATATTAAAACCGTCTAGCACCCCTTGTAGGCTACCATCTTCACCAAAAGTGCCATGCAGCACATTAAATACGCGGTCATAGTCGCGCAGTTTTGAGATATCTGTTTCTTTGGGGTCAAAGTGATGGGCGTCCACGCCTTTAGCGAGTAGCGCATCAAGCACAGCTTTACCGCTAGTTAGCGACACTTCACGCTCGGCACTCCAGCCGCCACAGACAACCGCCACTTTACCAAATTGTTTGACATCGATAAGCTCTGACATATTGATTCCTAATCTTTTGTTAACCGAATTTATTGCTATAATTATTTCACACAAATTTTTTAAACTATCGCTTGGCTATGACTTGGCAATTTTTTTCACCCATAAAATAATCGCCTGCTGGCAGCATGGGCAAGCTACAACAGCTTTTCAATAGCTTAGTTTCATAACCGTTTACCGCCTGGTTTTCAATCAAGCGGTTGTTCAATCAAACGGTTATTTGTCCGCGAGAAATAAATTGTTTTTTGCCAAATCTAGACAAAGTTGACCCACGTTACCCGCCCCTTGGGTAATCAGCAAATCATTGCCTTTTAACATACTGCCTAGCACCTGACGGATTTGATCCATGTCATTGATGTTCAGCATAATTGGCTCAACTTGTCCGCGGGTACGGATGGTACGGGCAAGACTGCGACTATCCGCGCCTTCAATCACCGCTTCACCCGCGCTATACACATCGAGTAGCATCAACACATCGACTTGTGACAATACGTCCACGAAGTCATCGAAGCAATCGCGGGTACGGGTAAAACGGTGGGGTTGGAAAATCATCACCAAGCGGCGATCGGGATAGCTTTGGCGAGCGGCTTTGATAGTCATTGCCACTTCGGTTGGGTGGTGACCATAGTCGTCAATCAATAGCACATCGCCTGCGCCATCTTTGACAGGGTAGTTACCATTGTTTTCAAAACGTCTGCCCACGCCGGCAAATTTTTTGACCGCCTGACAAATGGCTTCATCACTGACACCTTCATCGGTGGAGATGGTAATAGCCGCTAAGGCGTTATAGACATTATGAATACCGGGAATGTTCAAAGTAATCGGCAGTGGCTCACGGTCTTTACGCAGTACGGTAAAATGGGTTTTGGTGCCGTCTGCCACCACATCAATGGCTTGTACATCGTTATGTTTTTCTAACCCATAAGTCAACACAGGGCGCGCGATTTTATCAATCAGTCCGTACAATTCTTTGTCATCACCGCACAATACCGCCAACCCATAAAACGGCATATTTTGTAAAAACTGCACATACGCCGCTTTTAGTTTGTCAAAACTGCCGCCATAGGTTTCCATATGGTCTTGGTCGATATTGGTGACAATCGCTGCCATTGGACGCAGCGATAAAAATGACGCATCTGACTCATCCGCTTCCGCCACCAAATAACGGCTTTGACCTAATGACGCATTTTTGCCTGAGGCGTTAAGTTTACCACCAATCACGTAAGTAGGATCTAACCCTGCTTCGGTTAAAATCATGGTAAGCAGACTCGTGGTGGTAGTCTTGCCATGCGCACCCGCTACTGCAATACCATGACGGTAACGCATCAGCTCACCTAGCATATCGGCGCGGCGTACCACAGGAATACGTCCTGACAAGGCGGCTTGGATTTCTGGGTTGGTATGATCAATGGCTGATGACACCACGACCACATCGGCTTCACTGATGTTTTTGGAATCATGCCCGATAAACACTTGAATGCCCATTTGGGTCAAACGGTCAGTCACTGGGCTTTTTTTGATGTCTGAACCGCTAACCATATAGCCATGATTATGGACAACTTCGGCAATACCGCACATCCCTGCCCCACCAATACCGACAAAATGCACGTGGCGAATACGACGCATCTCTGGAATTTCGACCACACGCTTGGTAATTTTTTTGGTGACAGTTTTGGTTTTTTCAGGTTTTTCAGTAGATTGGGCAGTGGCAGTTTTGGCTGATTTTGACATAGACAGGCTCAATGATAAATGACTTATAAGTTGTAAAAAATAATTAGGGTTTTAATTGGGATAAAATGGCATCGGCAGCCAGCTGTGTGGCATTGGGTTTGGCAAATTCACGTGCTTTTTCTGCCATCGCTAAGATTTGATGACGGTCGAGCTTGGCTAAAATAGCACTTAAACTCTCTGCCGTTAATTCTTTTTGCGGCATTAAAAACGCGGCGCCATGTTCTGATAGGGTTTTGGCATTGGCCGTTTGGTGATCATCGACTGCATGGGGCAGCGGCACAAACACCGCAGGCAATCCAACCGTAGCAACTTCTGTGACCGTGAGCGCCCCAGCACGGCAGACAATCACATCTGCCCAGCTGTATGCTTCTGCCATATCTTTGACAAATGGCAAAATCTCATATTGGGTTGATTGGAGCTGTGCTTCGCTATATACCGCTTGAGTAGCCTCTTGGTTGTTTTTACCACATTGATGCCGCACTTGCCACGGCTTGGCGTCTGGCATACTTTCTAATTTTTTTAGCGTGGGCGCGATATGATTATTTAGTGCCTGAGCACCCAGAGAACCGCCAATCACCAATAGCTTTAAAGGACTGGTATCATTGACATCGATACGGGCTTCTGGTGGCGGTACTTGTACGATAGCTTCACGTACGGGGTTGCCAACTGTCATTACTTTATTAGAAGGTAGTTCGGTAAAGGTATTTGGGAAGGCTTCTAACACTTGATTAGCAAGCTTAGATAGATAGTTATTACTCATGCCTGCGATGGCATTTTGTTCATGAATGAGAATTGGTATTTTACAAAATTTGGCGGCCAATCCGCCAGGTGCGGTCACATAACCACCAAACCCTACCACGATGTCGATTTTATTGGTTTTGATGATTTTGATAGCCGCTAATGTTGCTTTGAGTAAGGTTGACGGGGCTTTAAATAAGCGTTTGATACCGTTACCGCGTAACCCCTGCATATTGATGGCATGGTAGGTAAAGTCGTAATGTTGTAGTAACTCATTTTCCATACCGACTAGGGTGCCGAGCCAATGCACTTGGGCGCCTGATTGTTGTAACGCTTGAGCCACCGCAATCGCTGGAAACACATGCCCACCCGTGCCTGCTGCCATCATCAGCACGCGCGGTTTTTGCATCGTTGGCTCACTCATTACAAAATCCTTATTCAATCGATATATTCATTGGGATTATCCCATCATAAAAGACCGATTATTTGGAAAAACAATCACCATAAAAATGGCAAAATCATAGCATTTTTTTTATACCTTTAAAAGATAAAAGGTTATTTTATAAAAAAACCCTTGAATCACTGTTCAAGGGTTTTTGATAACTTTGTTGCGTGTTTAACTTATGTTAATGACTCACCTAAAATCACACCGCCGTCTTTTTTGGTAATCATCACCGTCGCTGAACGTGGTGTAGTACCACCAGTAATCGCGCCCCATGTGACCCCTGGTTGATCTTCGCCTGGATGTTGGATATTGATGAAGAGTGTTTTAAAGTCTGGCGTTAAGGTGATACCCGTTACTTCACAACCTTTTGGACCCACAAAGAAACGTTTGATATTTTGTTCTGTAGCTTGCATACCAACGCGGGTTTTGATACCCGCTGATGTGGTTACTTCTTTACCATCATTGACTTTACCTGGCAACGCAGCTAGTAGCATACAGTTGGTTCTGCTAGTGTAAGCACCGTCATCGGTTTGAATCCATAATACGCCACGTGGGTCGAAGTATAAGCCATCTGGTGAAGACAAATCGTTATTGGCATTTAAACCAGACAAATTTTCTGCGGTTAAATCATTTGGCGCTGCAAATAGGTAGATATCCCAGTTAAAGCTGGTAGCTGTATGGTCGTTACCTTTTTCAGCCCAACGAATGATATGTCCGTTACGGTTACCCTTGTTGGTAGCATAGTTACGTGGGTTAGCTGCATCTACCGGATATGAAACGCCACGATTAGAATTGTTGGTTAATGTGACATAAACTTCACCCGTCACAGGGCTGACCGATACCCATTCTGGACGATCCATTCTAGTTGCACCTAGTGCGTCACCCGCAATACGAGCATGTACCAACACATCAGCTTGGTTAGCAAACGCGTATTTTGCATAAGACGCAGTTAATGCGCCTGTACCAAACGTTAATGGTTTCCATTCACCTGTACCATCATCTTTAAATACTGCAACGTACAAAGTACCTTTATCTAAGAACCTGTTCACGATTAAAAAATATGTTAGGATAGACGCTGCTCAGTGGCCGGTTCTGCCAAGCGGTGATGTCATCCAAGATGTTGTCAGTGACTCTGGAAACCAAGCTGCTTGAGATGTCGACGTCGTAGATGTCCTTGATGGTTTCGACAATCTCAGTAGTGGTTTGACCTTTGGCGTAAAAGCTGATGATTTTGTCATCAAGACCTGAAATACGGGTTTGGTGCTTACTGACAAGTACAGGCTCAAAGCTACTGTCGCGGTCTCTTGGGGTGGAGATCTCAAGCTCGCCTGTGTCGCTACGGACTCTCTTTTTAGTGTGCCCATTGCGCTTATTAGGCCTGTCTGCCTTTTCATGCTTGGGGTAGCCGAGATGCTCTTCCATTTCTGCTTCTAGGGCAGTGTCGATGAAGGACTGCATGAGCTGCTTTTGAAAGTCTTTGATGTCATCGAAGCTTTTCATGCTGCTGGCCATTTGCTCAGCCAGTTTCTTGATGTCAGATTGGTTAGTCATTGCTTATTCTCCTGTTAGTGGATTATAAGCAGTTACACAGAGTTTGGGAAACTCTCTGCCTTACATTTCGTATTTTCTATTTGTAACGTAATTTCAGTAATATTATGATTATGTTTTAGAACTTCTAAGGCCTTTTGATAGAGTTGATCTGTATTGCTATTCGGAGCAACCAAATGAGCAGTTAAATGAATATTTTTTGAGGATATAGCCCAGACTTTCAACTGATGAATCCCTTCAACGCCCTCTAGCTTCAATAAATCATTTCTTAACGACTCAATATCAATCTCATCAGGAACTCCTTCAAGCAGAATATTAATACTTTGTTTTAATAAAATCCAAGTTCGAGGTAAGACCCAGAAGCCAATTAACACAGCGATTACGGTATCAACCCACATCCACTGGGTAAAATAAATAACTATTCCTCCGATAATCACGCCTATCGATCCTAGAGCATCACTAAGAACTTCTAAATATGCACCTTTTATATTTAGACTTCCTTCAGCACTAGCAGAAAGGATTTTCATTGAAATCAAATTTACGACCAAACCAATGACCGCGACAATCATCATTTCAACACTTTGAATTTCAGCAGGGTTCGTAAAACGTTGATAAGCTTCATATACAATATATATTGCTACCACAAAAAGCATCACCGCATTAAACAGAGCCGCTAAAATTTCAAATCGCTGATAGCCAAAAGTTCTTTTATCATCTGCGGCTTTTTTACCAATTTTGATAGCGGCAAGAGCAATAGCTAAAGCGGCTACATCAGTAAACATATGAGCTGCATCAGATAACAAAGCCAAACTTTGGGTAATAAAAGCAGCGACAACTTCTACTATTAAAAAAGTAGTCGTTAAACCTAAGGCAACCATTAACTTCTTACTATTTTCTTCAGTAACAACCGCATGGCTATGATCATGATGTTCTGACATAAAATATTTTCCTTATTCTATTTATGATGAGCAGAGATATTGGATAACAGCCAATATCTCTGCTGTAAATCGACTAATCTATTGGATTAAGAAACTTTTTTTTCATTTATCCAACGATAAAGCACGGGTAACAGCACCAAAGTTAGTAATGTTGAAGAGATAATCCCGCCAATCACTACGGTTGCCAGTGGCCGTTGAACCTCAGCCCCTGTTCCGGTTGCCAGCGCCATTGGTACAAAACCCAGTGAAGCCACACAAGCTGTCATCAACACTGGTCTTAAGCGCAAAATAGCCCCTTGCCACACGGCTTTATGCACTGGATATTTGTCCCTTAATTCCTTAATAAAGGTCAGCATTACCAGTCCATTGAGGACTGCAACACCAGATAAGGCAATAAAGCCAATTCCAGCTGACATCGATAATGGAATATCCCTTAGCCAAAGGAACAGCACACCACCGGTCAAGGCAAAAGGTACCCCGGTAAAGACCAATAGACTTTCTTTGACATTGTGAAAGACCGCCATCAGTAAAATAAAGATAGTGATTAAAGCCAGTGGAATCACGATTTGCATCCGTGCTTTGGCTGAAGCCAAATTTTCAAACTGACCGCCATATTCTATCCAATAACCACTTGGCAAAGTGTATGCTTTGAGCTGTGTCTGTACATCAGAAACAAAAGACCCTAAATCACGCCCTTCAACATTCGTTGTAACCACAACTCGGCGTTTACCATTTTCTCGACTGACTTGGTTGATTCCTTCAATGGTCGAGACTTGCGCGACATCCGACAATAAAATACTGCCACCATTTGGAAGCTGAATAGGTAACTGGGAAACAGATGCGACACTACGGTCTTGCTCTCCAAGACGGATAACAAAATCAAAACGACGATCGCCTTCTAAAATCTCTCCCACGCTTTGTCCACCAATACTGGTTGCCACAAGGTCTTGAATTGAACGCACACTCAAACCATATTGTGCAGCCAAAGTTTTATTTACCTCGACATTCAGTAATGGCAAACCTGAGGTCTGCTCAACTTTCACGGCACTGCTACCCGATATTTGCTGAATGATTTTGGAGATTTTAGTCGCCTCAGTATTGAGGACATTCATATCATCACCGAAGATTTTCACACCAACATCACTACGCACACCTGAGATCAATTCATTAAATCGGAGTTCAATCGGTTGTGAAAATTCACTATTATTGCCTGGAATCGTGGCTAAATACGTCACCATACGGCCACGTAATTCATCTAAACTTTCTTTAGGATTTGGCCATTCTGAACGAGGCTTTAACATGATATAGCCATCTGAAATATTGGGTGGCATGACATCTGTTGCAACCTCGGCTGTACCCGTTCTGGCAAATACTGCCTTAATTTCAGGGAAACTCTTTAAAAGAAGTTTTTCAGTATTCTTCTGAATACGTAAAGACTCTTCTAAGCCTGTACTTGGTGAACGTAACTGTTGTATCGCAAAGTCTCCTTCACTGAGCTGTGGTGCAAATTCACTGCCGAGTTTGGTACTGATAAATCCCGTAATCACTAATACACACAGTGCAAAAGTCAGCACAACTGCTTTGTATTGATACGAAATATCAAGAGTTTGCTGATATTTAGCTTTTAGCCATAACATCCAACGACTTTCTTTTTCTTGAATATCGCCTTTGACCCACAATGCCACAGCAGCAGGCACAAAGGTGATCGATAAAATAATGGCTGCAACAAGGGCGAGTACCACTGCCAATGCCATCGGATGGAACATTTTTGCTTCCACACCACTTAAAGCAAAAATCGGCAAATACACCACCAAAATAATAAGCTGACCAAAAATAAGAGGACGACGTGCTTGGCGGGCAGCCAGAAAAACTTCCTTAAAGCGTTCACTTTGTGTGAGAGGTCGTTTTAACAGTTGCTGTGTATGGGCTAAACGCCGGATACAGTTTTCGACAATCACCACAGCACCATCGACAATGATGCCGAAATCGAGTGCACCTAAACTCATCAGATTGGCACTGATATTTTTCTGTGCCATCCCGGTTAAGGTAAACAGCATAGAGAGTGGAATGACACAGGCAGTAATCAAGGCAGCACGGATATTCCCTAAAAACAGGAACAGAATGATGATGACCAGGATTGCTCCCTCTACCAAGTTTTTCTGAACGGTTTTAATCGCCTTCTCAACCAAGGTAGTACGGTCGTACACCGTTTCAATCACTACCCCTTTAGGCAAACTATTCTGAATATCTTGAAGCTTGGCATCCACAGCTTTAGAAACAGTCCGGCTATTTCCACCCATCGCCATCATGGCAACCCCTAAAACGGTTTCTTTGCCGTTATAGGTTGCCCCACCGGTTCTTAAATCATGCCCAATAGAGACTTGCGCAATATCACCAACCCGAATTGGGCTGCCATTTGGGCTACCCAGCATGGTGTTCTCAATATCAGAAAGCCCATTGAATGCACCCGGTACACGTACCGTCAGTTGCTGACCATTGTCTTCAATATAACCTGCACCTCGGTTCTCATTATTTTGCGCTAAAGCCTGTTGCAGTTGTTCTAATGAGATATTCAGTTGCTGCATCCGGTTTAAATCGGGAGAGACCACATAGGTTTTTTCAAAACCACCAATACTGTTGACCTCTGCAACTCCCTTAACACGTTGCAGTTGAGGACGCACAATCCAGTCCTGAATCTCACGTAAATCCATCGGCGTGTATGCAGTTCCATCCGGCTTTTTCGCATTCGGATCTGCCTTCAGTACCCATTGATAAATCTCACCGAGACCCGTAGAAACGGGGGACATCGTCGGTGCGATTTGTGCAGGCAACTCAGATTGCGCCTCCTGTACCCGTTGGTTAATCTGCTGACGGGCCCAATAAATATCAGTCCCATCTTTAAAGACAATGGTGACTTGAGAGAGTCCATAACGGGATATGGAACGGGTAAGCTCCAGATTCGGAATGCCAGCCATGGCATTTTCAATGGGATAGGTAATCCGCTGTTCGACTTCAAGCGCAGTAAAACCCTTGGCTTGAGTATTAATCTGGACTTGGGTATTGGTAATATCGGGTACAGCATCAATCGGGAGTTTCTGATAGCTATACACCCCGACCGCAATCCAGGTACAGACAAAGAGCAACACCCAAATCGCATTTTGTATGGAAAACTGAATGATTCGTTCGAATAAACCTTCTGGTTTTGGCAGATCAGAATTAATGTCCATGGCCTGCCTCGTCTTTTTCTAATTCAGACTTTAATAGAAAACTGCCATCCGCAATGTATTTCTGCCCTTCAGTTAATCCAGAAATGACTTCTAGCCATTGCCCATCCTGACTGCTCACGCCCACTTCTATTGGCTGTGCTTTAAGATGAACCAGTCCCTTTTCTTCAGACTCAATCACAAATACCACAGGTTTTCCTTCAACCTGCTGTAAGGCTTTTTTCTGGACTCTTAACGCTGTTTTTGCTTGTGCATCAGTCACAAAAACATTTACCAAAACATTTGGACGCAGTACATCCGCTTGTGTGGTGACTTTGGCACGCACTTGTAAACGTCCAGTTTGTAAATCTGCCTGTGAATTCAGCGTTTGTACTTTTGCTTGGTAATTTTGATCAGAACCATTGGTTTTAAAGTTTAAAATTTGCCCTACTTGAAGGTGAATATTTGAGGTATTTGGTAGATTAAATTCCAACCAAAGGTCTTTTAGATTTTCAATCACAAAAAGCTGATCCGCCAGTTGGACATTTTCACCGACCACAATATCTTTTTTACTGATCACCCCAGAGATCGGTGCTTTAATCAGAAAACGCCCATTGTTATTGCCACTTGCACTTAATGCATTTAAACGTGCTTGTGAGGACTGGACAGTAATCTGCGCTTGACGGTAGGCATTTTCGGCACGCTGGTAATCCTGTTTGGCAGAAATCCCCTGTGACCAGAGTTGCTGTTCGCGCTGGTAATCTTTACGGGCCAAATCCAGATTCACCTGTGCCATACGCAGATTTGCCTGTTGGTCGATCAGTTCAGGCACGATTAGTACAGCCAGCGTTTGTCCTTTTTGCACGCTCTGTCCTAAAGCCACATTGACCTGCTCGATATAACCACTAAAATTAGGCGATATATGCGCTTGTTGATCGGTATTCACCACCAATTTACCTGGCAGGGTTGTCAGCTTTTCAACCAATCCTGTGGATGCAACAGCAACTTTTAAACCTTGTTCAACCATTTGTTGGCTGGTCAGTTGTATTTCGCCTTCTTCAGCATGTCCTTCTTCAGAACTATCTTCATCAGAATGTTCGGCATTTCCCTCATCATAACCACGCCCCTCAGATTCAGTTTTTTTTGAACTTAACCAAATAGCCAGACTGACCAAGACCGTAATCAGAATCAAAACTACAATCATGAGAGACTGGGATATTTTTCCGTTTTGCTTGGCGTTCATTTTATCGTGCTCCCCCATTGATTAAATTTTGCGATGCTTCGACTGCCTTTTTATTCAGTTGTGTATAGGCATCCGAACGGCTAATTTCTTCATAACTTGTGCCAATACTGAGTGCCTCAGCTGCTAGGGCAGTTTGCCAAGCTTGACGTAGAATTTGTAATTGACCCAATCGAAGATTCTGCAGTTGGGTGGTTGCTTGCTGAACGTCGGTAATGGACAGTTTCCCTGCCTGAAACCCTTGTAAAGTACGGCTCTGAACTTTGGTCGCCAAAGTAACTTGTGCTGTTGTGGCATCGAACTGGCTACGTAAACCTTTGAGCTGATGCATGCTGTTGGCAATATCGAGTATTTGTTGCTTCAGCTCACGCTGCTGCTGTTGGTTCAGCAATATTTGCTGTTGCTGGACCATCGGGATCGCATATTGCTGGCGATTGAAAATATTCAGTGGAATAGCCACGCCGATTGCTAAAGTCGTATCGTTGCTTTTATTAGGGGTTTTGCTACGTTTCATGCCTACATTTAAAGTCGGATTGGGACGTGCCTGAATTCTTAAATTTTCAATTTGATGATCCGATTGCTGAATGTTCAAGGCATAGAATTTTTCTAGCCACCCTTCAGCAATATACCGTTGCACAGTTTGGAGACTTTGCTCTGGCCAAGGGATAGCGGTTTTATTCAATTGAAGATGTGAAGATGTTTCTCCCCCCCACAAATTAGACAGCTGACGACCGGCAGCTTGTTTATTCAGCATCGCTTGCTCATAAAGTCGTTGGATTTCTAGCGCTTCAATTTGGGCACGCTCAAAATCAACCAGGGCAATACTGCCTGCCTGATAGCGTTTCTGGGCACTGTCCAGATTGGCTTTACTTGTTTTTAACAGTACTGAATAAACAGACTGCTCAACCTCAGCAAGTACAAATTGCGACCATGCAAATTTAACAATCAGTTGGCTTTGTGCCTTCCATAATTGCTGTTGCAATTGGATTTGTTGATTCGAGGTATTGGCAATCACCTGGTTCAGCTTACGCTGACCAAATAGATCTAGAGGTTGACTAACGCCAACATTGAATTCCTGTTCTTGACCTGAGCCAAAGCCAGACTGTTCTAAACTTATACTTGGATTCTGCCATAACCGACTTTGCTGAATATTCAATTCAGATATTTGCTGAACTTGTTGCCACGGCTTGTCTTGAGTCTGGTAACTTTGTACTTTTGCTAAAGCGGATTCAAAGCTGGTAACGTTTTCAGCATAGCTATATTGCATAGCCGCTGCACATATACAAGCAACCAAGCTATGACGCAAGAGTATAATTGATTGTGAAGACATGATTTTTCCCACTTATTTAAATAACCCCACTCTCAACTTGAAATAAGCAATTCAAACTGAAGTGGGGGATTACCTAACTGTTTGTTGATTACAAAGCAAACGTTATGAGCCAAGATTTTACGCATAAATCTGTGAGACAAATGCCATAAATCTCTCGCTCTCACCTTTTGCATGTTAAATCGCTGTGATAACTGACCAATCACCGTCTCAATATTGCGACGAGCATTTTTAAGGCGATTAAGTACACTGAGTGGTCGTTTATCGGGCATATTGACACACAGGAATGGGAAAGCCATCAATAAAATGAATGTTGTCTTGCCCATGCTATTTAACGATATGCTGTTGTATCATCTTTTTGTAGTAGTCATCTACCATTAGATAGATTTTAATGATAAATTCGTCGATGGGCATGGCTTATCCTCTAATCTTTTTGGTCATTGATTAAAGTTTAAGTTCATGCCTTTTTTGTTTCAATCCCCTCTAAAAGTGTTGAGAGTGGGGTTTAAATAATAAAAGTGGTGGGAATGTTTTAGGCTACCCCACCATGAGCGGGGAAAATTCGGGAGGTGGGCTTTGTTGAAACAGGTCAGGAGCCTGATAGCTGTTTTTCCAATGAAATTGTGGATTCACTTTAACTTCAGAGCTTGGATGAAACACATCTACTTTTTCATTTTGTACAATCACATGCATCATCGATGGTAGATGATCTTGATGATCTTCACCGATTTCTAAATCGCTACTGAATGTTTTTATGTTTTCTGACTGTCCATTATGATCGTGTTGACGACTATCGCTGGCACACAAGGTATTTTGGTGATGACCAAAATGATAACTCTGCTGTGATTGAGGCTGTTGTTCATGGACACAAAAGGCCGCCGCCACATTCCAAAAGCTTTGGAACATGAACAATCCAACCAAGACTGTAATCCATGTAGTAGAACGCATCATCATAACAATCGAAAAATTTGTACCAAGTATAAGGCTTAGAGCCACTCCAAGGTCAAGCTTAATAAATTAAATTAAACATTCAATGAACACTGAATAGCCGGCACTTTTGCAAATTTACCTTGTCTCTATAAGCTCACATCAATTTCAGGTAAGAATAACAATAGATAGTGAACCGTACCGGGTTTGTCGGAGACTTTTTATTTAAGTTAGGCCACCTGACCTAACGGGTTAATCTTATCATTATACATTGCTTCAAACTCAAAAGGCAATTTCCATGAGAGTTTCCCAAACTTTGTGTAACTGCTTATTATAATCCACTAACAGGAGAATAAGCAATGACTAACCAATCTGACATCAAGAAACTGGCTGAGCAAATGGCCAGCAGCATGAAGAGCTTCGATGACATCAAAGACTTTCAAAAGCAGCTCATGCAGTCCTTCATCGACACTGCCCTAGAAGCAGAAATGGAAGAGCATCTCGGCTACCCCAAGCATGAAAAGGCAGACAGGCCTAATAAGCGCAATGGGCACACTAAAAAGAGAGTCCGTAGCGACACAGGCGAGCTTGAGATCTCCACCCCAAGAGACCGCGACAGTAGCTTTGAGCCTGTACTTGTCAGTAACCACCAAACCCTACCACGATGTCGATTTTATTGGTTTTGATGATTTTGATAGCCGCTAATGTTGCTTTAAGTAAGGTTGACGGGGCTTTAAATAAGCGTTTGATACCGTTACCGCGTAATCCCTGCATATTGATGGCATGGTAGGTAAAGTCGTAATGTTGTAGCAACTCATTTTCCATACCGACTAGGGTGCCGAGCCAATGCACTTGGGCACCTGATTGTTGTAACGCTTGAGCCACCGCAATCGCTGGAAACACATGCCCACCCGTGCCTGCTGCCATCATCAGCACGCGCGGTTTTTGCATCGTTGGCTCACTCATCTTATTATCCTTGATCAATCCAATCCAATTTAATCTAGGTGAGGTGGGGATTAGAAAACCCCGTATGACTGACCGTTTATCGGAAAAAACAATCACCATAAAAATGGCAAAATCATAGCATTTTTTTTATACCTTTAAAAGATAAAAGGTTATTTAATAAAAAAACCCTTGAATCACTGTTCAAGGGTTTTTGATAACTTTGTTGCGTGTTTAACTTATTTTAATGACTCACCTAAAATCACACCGCCGTCTTTTTTGGTAATCATCACCGTCGCTGAACGTGGTGTAGTACCACCAGCAATCGCGCCCCATGTGACCCCTGATTGATCTTCGCCTGGATGTTGGATATTGATGAAGAGCGTTTTAAAGTCTGGCGTTAAGGTGATACCTGTTACTTCACAACCTTTTGGACCGACAAAGAAACGTTTGATGTTTTGGTCATTGGCTTGCATACCGACGCGAGTTTTGATACCCGCTGATGTGGTCACTTCTTTACCATCATCGACTTTACCTGGCAGCGCAGCTAGAAGCATACAGTTGGTTCTGCTAGTGTAAGCACCGTCATCGGTTTGAATCCACAATACGCCACGTGGGTCGAAGTATAGACCATCTGGAGAAGACAAATCGTTATTGGCATTTAAACCCGACAGATTTTCTGCGGTTAAATCATTTGGCGCTGCAAATAGGTAAATATCCCAGTTAAAGCTGGTAGCTGTATGGTCGTTATTTTTTTCAGCCCAACGAATGATATGACCGTTGCGATTACCCTTATCGCCAGCGTAGTTACGTGGGTTAGCAGCATTCATGCCATGTTTTGTAGGTGTACGGTTTGAGTTATTGGTCAGTGTTACATACACTTCACCCGTTACTGGGCTTACTGATACCCATTCTGGACGGTCCATTTTGGTTGCACCCAATGCATCACCCGCTAAGCGCGCATGGATTAAAACATCGGCTTGGTCAGCAAAGGCATATTTTGCATTGGCATTGGTTAATGCACCTTGACCGTGCGTTAACGCTTTCCATTCACCTGTACCATCATCTTTAAATACTGCAACGTACAAAGTACCTTTATCTAAGTATTTATCACCTGCTTTTAGACCAGCACCGATATCAGCGTTTGACCATTTTGCGTCTGAGACAAATTTATAAATATATTCACCACGCGCATCGTCACCCATATACATCACAACTGGTTTGCCTTCAACGACAGGTGCATAGGCACAGTTTTCATGCGCAAAACGACCTAGCGCCGTGCGTTTAACTGCCATTGCTGACTGATTAAATGGATCAATTTCAACGATATAACCAAAGGTGTTAAATGCGTTTCGATAGTCTTCTAATGCGCTTGCGCCTGTGGCTGCACTGTTCCAACGTGCAAATTCATCGGTAAATTTTTCATCAGCTTTAGCTGGGGTATGCCATCGGTAACCACCGCCTGTACCATTTTCTGGTAAACCATAACGCACACGAGAACTATCTTCTTTTGCACTGATAATGGCTTTGTCTGCACCACGGGCAAACACGTTCAAGAAGTTCTCTTCGGTGGTTAAGTAAGTACCCCAAGGTGAAAGACCTGCACCACATTGGTTGTTGATACCGCGGGTTTTGGTACCTGTTGGGTCATACTTGGTTTTTAACATATCTGAACCAGCGGCTGGACCCGAAATTTTAATTTCTGAGGCACTGGTATAGCGTTTATTGAACTTTGAATCTTTAACCATTTCATAGCCGATACCATTGGCGCGGCGCTTCATCTCAACAACACTCACACCATGGGCATAGCACTCACGACGTACGTCAGTTGCCTTACGGATATGTTTGAAAATAGCTGGCGCAGTGGTATCTGGATTTGGTGTTGCAAAAGTACCTGCAGGGTTGATGGTCTCATTGGTATATTCGTGATTCATCACCAATAAAGCATTGTTTGACGATTTTGGATCATATTTTTCGCCGTTTTTACCAAAGAACCACATACCGTCATGATTATCACCCATACGATATTGGAAAGATTCACCCGTTTGTTCACGGTTATCCTTCCAATCTTCGATACCGCTCATAAAAGGTGTACCAACGTGTAAGATAGCCTCAGCATTGTAGCCGTCAGCAACCACCATCTCATTACCTGTATAATGAGCCACAGCAGTGAAGTTTAATTGTTTTGGTGTTTTTAAATCGCCAGTAGCGGGTACAGCAGGGCTTGTACCATTACCCGTTGAACCTGTATTACTATCGTTATCGCTACCACAGCCTACGAGCGGCAATGTGCCAAAAAACGCTGCTGCAGTCAGACCTGTACCACCTTTCAACATGGTGCGACGGCTCATACGTTTGGCAACAATTTGGCTAAATTCTGGATTTTTTGATGTGTTAGAGTCTTCTACGAAGTCATGATCAAAATGGTTATGTTGGGTCATGGCGATACCTCCTCAGGCTAATAATTGATAAATTTATGAAATAAGTTAGTAAGCTGTTAGACACACTTATAAAATTATGGAAACAGCGTAGCAAGATTATGTGACAAATGATTGAACGTTAAATGACAGTCTGATTAAATTATTCATAATTAATACAGCTTGCCATACCAATGGTATTACAAGCCTTAAAAATGCATTATTTTTGCATCAGTTATTAAATAATCAAACTAAAAAGAGGATAACAATACTCATAAAGTTATCCTCTTTCTAATGTAAATTAGTTTAATTAATTTGATTTTCAATAAACGCAATAAAATCCTCTGCGATATGCGTGCCGCATTGGTCGTCAATCTCACGCACGCAGGTGGGGCTAGTCACGTTAATCTCTGTGACTTTACCACCAATCACATCGAGTCCGACAAAGTACAAGCCTTTTTGCAGTAGCACAGGCGCCACTTGCTCAGCAACTTGGCGCTCTTGCGCTGACAGTGGCATGGCGACCCCACGACCACCTGCGGCTAGATTACCGCGCGTTTCGCCTTGGCTTGGGATACGCGCCAAACAATAATCCACGGGCTTACCACCGACAATTAAAATGCGTTTATCGCCGTCCTTGATTTCGGGCAAGTATTTTTGCGCCATCACAGGCAAGCTTTCAAGCTGGGTTAGCATCTCAAGGGTTGAGCCGATATTAGGGCTATCGGCGGTCAGACGAAAAATGCCCATTCCCCCCATGCCATCAAGCGGTTTAACGATGACATCTTGATGGGTTTTGATAAAATCACGGATATGGGTTTGTTTGTTGGTGACAATCGTCGGTGTCATCAGCTCAGGGAATTGCGTCGCAAACAGTTTTTCGTTACAGTCACGTACGCTTTCTGGGTTGTTGACCACCAATACACCTGCTCGCTGAGCGTATTCTAGCAAGTACAGGCTATACAAAAACCGCATGTCAAACGGCGGGTCTTTACGCATCAAGATGACGTCAAATGCGCTAGCAGGCTGCGTGGTTTTTTCACCCAGCTCATAAAAATGCGCAGGGTCTTTAAACGTTTTAAGCGGCTGGCTATCAATTTGCAATGCGCCATTATCGAGCCACAAATCGTGAATTTGGCAATAATGCGCCGTGTGACCACGATCTGCAATCGCCCATAGCATCGCAAGCGTGGTATCTTTTTTATAATTAATGGTGTGGATATCGTCCATGACGATCAGAAAATTCAATGGTTTCATTTAGTATCCTTATTAGTATGCTTGTTCAATTGTTATCAATTATTCGTTTTGCTATTAAAACATCGATTCGACCGCGTTGCCATTATTATCGTAGCGCATACCGCTGGTCGGTTGTTCATTGGTAAACCAAAAATGGTATTCAGGATTTCCCGCTTGGCTGTAAACAATCGCTTCTTGGACTACACCCTGACGGAACAATACTTTTTGTTTGATACGGCTATCAGACAATCGATACGTCACCCAACCATGATATAAACCGTTAACCAAATCGGTGCGAAGCTGGGTCACAAAGTTTGGGTAGTACACCACCAAAAATTCATCGAAGTAACCGTTCTTCACAAAGGTGGTAAATTGCTCCCCTTCTGGCATCACGCCATTATAAGGACCATCGGCAATGCCTTGTGGCGCAGCTTGCGGTGATTTTGGCGGCAACATAAGGCTATTTAACGCATCATAAAACGGCTGTTGGTCAGTTGCCACATTGACAATCGCAGGCGGTTTGCTACCCTCTGCCATCAGTTCATTAATACTACTACAACCTGCAAGCGCAAATAATATTGCCGATAAGGTAAGTGCAGTGCCAACACGTAAAAGGTGTGCAGTTATTAGTGTGGTGGGCAAGGCTTTTGTCAACATAGCCGTCCTCTTCAATGGTTAATTAAAAACAATCTATAATTAGCGGGGTTGGGTGATAGCAGCCGCTTATTGAACGCCGTATTGCTCGCGGTAGGCTTGCATTTTGGCAAGTTCCTCCTGCGTGCCATTTTTGGCGACATACTCAGTAATGTCATCCATCGTGACCAAGGCAAGTACCGGTACATTGAGGCTTTGCGCCAATTCTTGAATGGCAGATTGTTCGCTTTGACCTTTTTCTTTACGATCCAGCGCAACGATAATCCCTGCGACTTTGGCCTCTGATTTTTCTAGGAGTGCAACGACTTCGCGCATCGCCGTACCTGCGGTCATCACATCATCAATCACCCAAACTGATTTGCCTTTGAGATCGGCGCCAACCAGCATACCGCCTTCACCGTGGTCTTTGGCTTCTTTACGGTTGTAGCCCCAATCGGCATTGATTTGGTGATTGTTCCACAGTGCTTGCGCGGTCGCCGCCACAAACGGAATACCCTTGTATGCTGCCCCAAAAATCACTAAATCGCTACTTTCGGTAGATTGTAGCTGCTTGGCAAGCGCATCAGCATACCCATTTGCCAACACCGACAATAGCTCACCTGTTGATAACAAACCTGCGTTAAAAAAATACGGGCTTATACGACCTGATTTTAGGGTAAATTCGCCAAATTTTAATACATTGTTTTTGAGTGCCACTTCAATAAAATGCTGGGGAATAAACTGCGGTGCGTGAGCGGCTTGGGTTTGAGAGGATGGGGTTTGAGATGCTTGGGCTTGAGATAATTGCGACATACGCGACTCCAAAAAAGAACAAGTTAAAAAATACTATTAGCCGCCTGTTATCGGGTTTTGCGAGCTAATGGTGATAGTACGTTTGCTGATGGCTGTTTGCTTACCCACTTGCCAGTCGATGGCAATGGCGGCGAGCGCAACATGCGTCGGCTCGATATATAAATCGTCATGCCGGGTCAAAAAATGCAATTGGGTGCGATGCGCCTCGATGTATTGATTGATAGCATCAGCCAAGTCTTGCAAGGTGATTTGGGGGTTGAGTGATTTGCGTGATTTGCATTGGCATAGCAAAAATACACAAAGCATAATATGGTACATTTGTCCCATCAGATACAGTTTGGTTTCGATATTAAGTAGCGCTTGATTATAGGTGGCGTCAGACTGTGTGCTGGGGGCATCGTTGGCTTGATGTGCGCAGGAATTTTGCAATGTCTGCTGTGACAAGGATGTTGTAAGCTTATCCATACTCGCTAAATGCGGGTATCGACCCATAACCTCTTTCATCAGTGAAACACTGCTGTCATTGACGAGCTGTGGCAACAAAGACAGCGGTAAATGCAATGATGGGTGTTTGCTTTGGCTGCTATTTGCCTGCTGTTGCTGCTGCTGGATAAAGTGCCGCATCTCAATGCTTTGCTCAGATAGTAACTGCTCTAGCATGTCAGATTGATGACTTTGCGGAATTTTTTTAAGGGTTTTTGTTGTGCTGCCCTTCATTCGGTATGGCTTGGCAACGTCTTTTCCACTAGCGGTGTTGTTGTTAGTATCCGCCACTGGCAATGAAAGCGGTTTTTGCATATAGACGTCAATGGTATGACGCGCAGGTATGACGCGCTTATCAATCGGGCGACAAGGATCGGGCAGAGCCAATCTTTCTGTTTCTGTCATCACATTGGGATGGCGTAGCTGGTGTTTGTCTTTAGCCACTTGGTTTTTTGCGGCGTGGCGCTCGGTGTTGGAATAAGTCATGGCATACACGGCTATAAAATCACTGATAGGTAAATGCTGAAAAATTTTTGTTGAAGCTTACCACCCATCACTATTCGCCTAAACTCGACAAAATATACTGATAGCCTGACTGCCAATCTGGGTAGTTGAGCCAAGTAGCTGGCAAGTTAGTGATAATGCGTTTGCCCGTTGTTGGCTCCATACAGGGCAGCGATAAGCTCAAGCCCTGTGCAGTCGCCAAATAGTTTAGCACAGTATAGAGCGGGACTGGCGCGTTATCTGTCGCCAAGTAAACTGGCACGGTTTCACCCGCATTGATGACAGTGACAATGATGCTCACCAAGTCTGTATCCATAATACGATTAGTCCATGTGTTACTAGGATAATCGCTAGCCCTATTTGGCGACTGCGCTGCTAACTGTTTTGCCATGGTCAGTAAACGCAGCCGTGACTGCCCATAAATCCCACTTGGGCGAATGATAACGCTCTTATCTTCAAAGTGCTGCTGCAACAACTGCTCAGTCTGCAAAATCACTTGAGACGTTGCACTCGCTGGCGCGAACACAGGGGTATCGATATCAATAACTTCGCCCGCGTTTTGTCCGTAAACGCCTGTTGAAGAAATAAATACCACACGCTTGAGGTCTGGCAGATGGTCACCCAATCGCACCACATGCTCGGCAATCGCATAATAACTGTCACGGTAACCTTGTAGCGACAAGGTATCTGGACTGACAATAATGCAGATTTGGCTAATTTGGCTTGACCATTGACTTAGCTGCGCAACGGCTAACGTGCGCGCATCACTGGCAACAAAATGTAGATTTTTCTGATATAGATTATCACTATCGGGCGGTAGCTTGGGTGTTCTGGGGCTGCAGAAAACCAAATCTGTCGGCGTGGAGCGGCTGACACCAATCACGCAATGCCCCTGCAGCGCTAATTGCTTAGCAACTGGTAAACCAATTTTGCCCAGTCCAATCATTAAAATGGTTTGCATCATGCTATGACCTATCGAGAATGGCATTAAAAAAGCCGACTATTTTTAATCGATGTATGTTTAATGGATGTATTGTTGAAAACGCATCGATAAATCAATGGCTTTGATATGCTTCGTCAACGCACCCATTGAGATAAAATCCACCCCTGTTTCTGCCACTTGGCGTAGATGGGTAAGGCTAATATCACCTGAAGCTTCAAGCTGGCAAGGCTTGCCAAGACTAGCAACCAGCTCGACCGCTTTTTGGGTATCTTCAATGGTAAAATTATCGAGCATGACGACATCAGCATTGGCAGCGATGGCTTGATGCAACTCATCAAAATTTTCTACTTCAACTTCCACTGGCTTATTGGCAATCTGACGCGCCTGACTGACTGCTTGGGCGATACCGCCACACGCCATGATATGGTTTTCTTTTATCAAAAAGGCATCGTATAGCCCGATACGGTGATTATTGCCGCCGCCACATAGCATGGCGTATTTTTGCGCATGGCGTAGCATTGGCAAGGTTTTACGCGTGTCTAACAATTTGGTCGGTAGTTCTGCGATGACCGCCACATGGTTGGCAACCACAGTGGCAGTGGATGATAAAGTCTGTAAAAAATTGAGCGCGGTACGTTCACCCGTCAGTAGCGCCCGGGTGTTACCGATGAGCGTCACCAAAATTTGATTGGCTGCCACAGCATCACCATCTTTGACTGCCCAATCAAGCTGCATGTTGGGGTCAAGCTGGCGAAATACTTCATCCACCCATGCCTTGCCCGCGACTACCATCGGTTCACGACAAATAATCGTTGCCGTATCGCGCTGTGTGTCAGGTATTAACTGGGCATTAATATCCCCAGTCGCGATGTCTTCTTGCAGCGCAAGTGCGACTTGTTTGGCGATTTCAATACGTAGTAGTGAGCTAATGTGCGGCGCGGTGGTCGAGGTGTCACTAATGGTTTGGCTAGCAGCAGGCATGCAAATAATCCCTTATTTTTGATGGGGTATTTTCGATGAAGTATGTTTGATTGTATTATCGCTTATTCTTTGGGGGCTTGGGTAGTAGTTTGTTGATATAAACGCAGGGCAATCAACGCCAAAGCCGCTACAATCGCGGCGAGCACACCCCACAGTGCCCATTTTTTGTAGCGTTCAAATGACGCGTTGGGATTGTTCAATGCCTCGATATTTTGCATTTGTCCTTCAACGGTATTGCCGAGGCTGGTTAGTTGTTGGTTGGAGAGAGTGATATTGGGTTGTTGTAATACACCTGGCTCGTTAATCACCAGTCGGTAAGGCGCTGTGCCTTGTGCTAAAAAGTACATCTCATACATGGGCGTTAACAGATCAACCGGTAAATCGTCTTGCTGCATTTGACCACCCAATTGCAGCGACTTGGTCAATGTGGGTTGCCAACTGACCGTGGTATGGTTTTTATCAATTTGTGAATTGGCTAGAGTTTTATCCTCACTTACATTGGCGGTCTTGTTGATTTTAGCCAATTGATTGGCTTCTTGCTCAGGTACGTTGATGCTCACTTGCCACAGCTGATTTTCGGGGACAAAAAAACTCACCCCTGTGGTCAACATGGGTTGAGCAAGGCTAAGCCGCCATTGGTTGGCGTTATCTTTGGTTTTTGAAAAATTGGCGCGGGTCAAGAAGAAACTTGCCTCACTCACCATGCGATTTAAGCTTGCTGCCTCAAGATTGATAGGCTGATTTGCCACCACTTGCCAATACCGATAATTGGTTTGCTGCGGCTCGATGGCAATAGCATTGCCTGTCGCTATCGGCTGATTGGTACCGTCAGCTTGCGGCGCTACCATTTGGCTATGTTGAGTAGCCTGGCTAGGTTGACCACGTTGGCTAGGGTCAAAGGGGCTGACCACCGTTTGGCTGACCATCTGCCAGCTTTGCAAGTCATCACTGCCATAAATTTGCAGTTGTAGTGGGCGCTTGCTGGGCTGGGCTGAATTCACGGGTAAAAATTTTAGCCAAAGATTGACTGCTTGCGCGGTTGATAAAGTAGATTGATTTTTGGCAAAGTTGGGATTGGTTAACCACCAAGTTCTGACTGGGCTATTGGTAACAGCGGCGACTGGGTTTGAAGGTAAATTACTAAGGTCAATGTTAATCGATTGTTGGTTGTCTGGGTTATCAAGCTGTACGGTCAACGCATGGCGTAATTTTTCCACCGCATTGGGGTTATCCGTCTCCACGCTCACTACTTGCAATACTTGATTGACGGATGATTGTTTACTGACCGGGCGAATCGCCATCGGCATAATATGACCTTTGGCATCAATCAAGCGGTAATTTTGTTTATCGCTAATAGTTGCCCCATTTTGCTGCATGATTAAAGCTAACAAACTGGGCGTTAACGACGAAAATTTTACCAGTTGGGCACTGTTAGGGTTGTCATCTAGGTTTTCGACCGGTAAATCAATATCGATTGCAAAGCTATTTTGCAATGCCTCAAAGCCATAGTTGATACTGTCAGTGTCATGCTCTTGCTCTGAATTGTCAACGATGGCGGGCGCTACCGTGGTCGTGTTGGTTTTTTGCGAAGCAACAGTGATGGATGCCGTTTGCGTGGGATTTTGGGCATCTGCTTGTGTGTAAATGATAGCTATCAACAATAGCGGCGAAAATAAGGTTGCCGATAAAATACAGGCGCGGTGTTTGGCTAATCTTACGTGACAGTGCTTATTGTTTTTCATTTTAGCTTCATTGTTACTTCATTTTAGCTGCATAGCTACTTGATAATTTATGTTGCTTTATAACTTAGCAAATTGCGAAGCACATTGACAAAACCCCGACCTACCAGATTAATCATCCCAAGAAGCAGCGTAGCGTGTGTTTGGGTATCAACATAAAGCCATCAGTTGCAGTTAATCTAAAAAAATTTAAAAAAACCATGGCCTCGCATTGTAAGCATCAGTAGACAGTAACAACATTAATTTTTTATGTTAGAAACGCGATAAGTGTTTTTCTAACTTATTGATAGTAATTAGATTTATACTTTAATTGCTGTTGCACTTTGCCCTATAAGGATATTAACAATACCCACTCAAAACTTCTATACCGTGCTACAAACCACTAACAAGACGACTGATATTTTGGATAAATTCTAGCCAGATGTTACAATTTAAAGACAATTAGGCAGAAAGTCCTTGTACATTTATCTAAGCCCGCCTGCCGTAAATACGAAAAATAACCCATGTTATTCACGATTTTTAGCAGGGGTTTACTTAGCTTTTTTTGGCTGCATTGGGTTTGCCTGAATTGAGTTTACCTGCCTTAGGTTTACTTGACTTAGGCGGTAAGGGTGCAAGATAACCAATGACGAGCATCAATAAGCCTGCCCCGATAAAAGACACCACACGTAATACCGCACTGGTATTCGACATATCAATCAATACCAACTTGGCAACCACAATGGTCAATAATGCGATACCGGCAAACCATACCAAGCGAATGGCTTTTTTGTTTGCCAAGAACATCAATACCATCGCAATGACGGTCCATAAGATAGTCAGCCCCGTCTGTACCATACTGACTGACCAAGCCCCATGTTCCCACGTCGGTGTGCCCCAAACGCTGGCAAACCCACGCACCAACATACTGCTGACCGTCAAAAATGCCCCTAGACCGCAAACCACCAAAACGATAGTACGATAGTTGCTATCAACTTTGAGTGCCACATAAGATTGGTACAGTAAAATGCTGATTAAGGTCAAATCCAGCGGATTGAGCAGGGGCAGATAAACGCCCAATAGCTGACCGTCTAACGAGAAATTGGCAGATAAACTCCAAATAAAGGTCATCGGTACCAAAATATAAGCGCTGTGTTTCAGTAGCGTATCAACCTCTAACCAACCAAGCAAACGACCACCAAGCGCCTGCAATCTTGGCAACAACAACAAACTCATCAAACCAAGCACAGCCAACACGGTCGGTAAAATAGTGATAATGGCTCGAAGCTCTTGGGCATGCTGCCAATAGTTAAATGGCACTTGTTGCAGCATCCAAGTTAGCATGGCAATCAGTGTCAAAAACCAAACGAGCGCGTCAACGCTTGTATCCAGTCGGTCGCGGTGCCAGCGACTAAGCAGCCACGCGCCTAGCAATTTTGCGATGGCTAAACAGCCAAGCATGGCGAGCAAATAACGCCCCAACCCGCTAAATGCTTTGATGTGATAATCGTTTAGGTCTACAACCGTCTCGACCTTAACATGGGTGAGACAGACTAGCACCCAGCTCATCATCGCAAACGGTAAAATAAAGCGGCTCACCTTACGCATACTGCGCCAAACAAAACGCTGATGTATCAGTTGTCCCACAATTAAAAATACCGCCATACCCACGGCAAGTTTGATAGTGGTGGTTTTGCCACCGTTGTTCCAAAAGGGGTCAGCGGATAAAATCGCCGACAGATACAGCACAAACCCGACAACCACAAGCGCGGTGGCAACAAAGCTGTGACTGGCATTATCAGCGATTTGTTGAACCCGTTTATGCGTCGTTTTGACTGTCGCAGGTTGAGTTTGAGGCTGACCTTTAGCTTGGGATGTGGCTGCCGCGATATTGGCTCTACCGTGACGCAAAATAAAAGCAGACAGCAGCACACACGCTGTCAATACGGTCAGTGGCAAGGTGGATGAAGCCGCTACTATAGATGTTTGGTGCGGAATAGATAATTGATCCAGTAGCCCATACCAATGCCGCATGAGGGTATCAAAGCCCACCAATAACACGATACTAAAGGCTTGCAATGCCAACCCAAAATATACCGTCCAGCGTCTTTGGGTACGCGCACCGAGCCACACCAATGCAGCACCCTGCACTGCCCAACCGATACTAATCCATTTGGCTGATAGCGCCAGTGGTATCACCAAAGCCAAAAACCCACAGCCGAGCGCAAGGCTGGCTTCAATGAGCAGCTCAAAGCTGTTATCAAATTGATTGTTGGCTTGTGGGTCGCCTGCGATGCTACGACGATGATGTTTGAGCAGCCACAATCCTAGACTCAAATAAATCGCTGATAACGCACTGCTAGCAAAGGCAAGATGATAAGGCAAATCATTGAGCAAGCTTGCCATCAGCCCAAACCCCAGTAACGCTGTACCAAACAACAAGCCTGAATCTATCGATATAATCGGGCGTTTGGCTACCCCCGTGTTCATTTGCAGTAGCGTTTGGTTATAACTCACGACCTGCTGAGAGTATCTAACCGCAATAAACAGATACAGCGCCATGTGCCCAACCAATAACCCCAGCAGTTGCCAGCGTAATGACAGCCAGCCTGCACCTCCACTATTACCACTAAATGCACGAAATCCCCACGCATAAGCAAGCCCAAAAGTCACCGCTAGACTGAGCGCATTGAGCAATTTCCAAGTGCGATAATGGGCAATCACCGCAACCGCTATATTGAGTAATAAATAATAACTAAATAACATCACCACACTACCGTCAGGTCGGCTGACCAGTATTGGCGCAAAAAACGCCCCACCGAACGCCAAGACCGCAAGCGGCAGCGCATTTTGCCACACCGAAAACATCACTGTTAACCCTGCCAGTAACGCGAGCACGCCGAAGGTTAAGGTTGATGGCAGTAGTCCATACAATTTAAAACTTGCAAACACTGTCAAATAAATCACCGCAAAGCCGACACCTTGCAAAGTCAACCCATAACTGCGTTTTTTGGCAGTGGTGCGATAGCCGACTACCGTTATCACCAAGCCACCCAACGCTACCAGCGCCATGCGCACGGGCATCGATACCTCAATATATTGGCTGGCAAGTTTGAGTAATAGCACCACGCCCACTAGCAGCACCAGTGCCCCGACACGCACCACCAAGTTTTCCCCAAAAAACCATTGAGTGGCACTTGCCCAAAGCGATGTCACAATATTGGTAGCGCTTTCATCATCTTTTAAAGAATGAGATGATGGCTGTGATACGATAGGTTTATGCGGTGGGGCTGCGTCATTCATTGACGGCTGCGTTGCCGTTGGCGGAGCTGAACTAACCGAAGCGTCAAGCGTATTCGCCATTGGCAAAGAGGCAACTATTGGGAGGGGCGCTGGGAGTGGCACTAGAAGGGGCGCTGAGACAGGGGCTTGACTGATGGGCTGCGTGATGGGGTCAGTAACAGGTTCAGTGACAGGCTGATTTTGGCGAATATCGCTTGCCGATTGCTGGGTAGACGATGGCTTTGCCTCGCTGCTTAAGATATACACGGTTGCCATGACGTCAGCGAGTTGTTTTTGCAGGTTGTCGAGCTTGGATTCAAGCCGGGTGATTGCTTTTTGTTGGGCAAAAATTTTATAAAGCGCCCCCACCACTGCCAGTATCAATGCCGCTATAATCGTATCCATCAGATGCCCTACCCTTGTTGTCAGCTTAGCGATAGCATACCATTTTTTTGGAAAATTGCTTTTTTTTAACTGTGTCTTTCGGTTAAGGTGATGATAAGCCCATTTTATGCTAAATTAGCCACATGATTGAGTAGCGTTTTACCAACTATTTTAAACACCATTTTGATGATTGGGCAGGGTATGGTTATGTCGGGATTTAGCATTGAGCAGGGTTTATTAAGCCCATGCGAGTTTGTGGCGTCACCCAATTTTGGTGAGCGACCCGACCCTAACGATATTCACCTGATTGTGATTCATAACATCAGCTTGCCGCCCAGTGAATTTGGTCTAAAAGATGACCAAGGCGAGCATTTTGTTCGTGCATTTTTTCAAAATCAGTTAGACCCCAAAGCCCATCCGTATTTTGCAACCATCTATCAGCAGCAGGTCTCCGCGCATTTGTTTATTGAGCGTGATGGCAGCATCACGCAGTTTGTGAGCTTTGATGAGCGGGCTTGGCATGCTGGCAAATCTAGTTATTTGGGCGTGCCAAACTGCAATGACTATTCGATTGGGATTGAGCTGGAGGGTGATGATTATAGCGAGTTTGATGATAGGCAATACCAAGCGTTAAGTGGCGTGATTGCCGCGATTTATCAAGCTTATCCCAAAACCATTAATCATCTAGCCGGTCATAGCGATATCGCGCGCGGTCGCAAGTCCGACCCGGGGCTGTATTTTGATTGGGTGAAACTAAGAAAAATGGTCAATAGAAACATTGTCAATAAAAGTTAAATCAGCCATTAGATGCCATTAGATGACTTTCAAAAATTTATCGTATGGCAATTTTGTAGGATAACGATTTTGTAAGATAACAATTTTGCAAAGTAACAGCGCCCAAATCAAACTACGAAATCCCATCACCACACCCACTTCTCGGCAAAACTTGCAGCGATTGTTTCATGTCAAAACTTATCAAATCCACCGCTATTGTTAGTTTTTTTACCTTATTTTCACGTATCTTGGGCATGATTCGCGACATGGTATTGATGAGCGTATTTGGCACAGGTGGCATGATGGATGCGTTTTTGGTAGCCTTCAAATTGCCCAATTTTTTGCGGCGGCTGTTCGCTGAAGGCGCTTTTGCCCAAGCTTTTGTCCCTGTACTATCCGATTATCAACACCAAGCCCAAAATAACGACATGACCGATAGCAAAAAAGCCTTGCTCGGCATTCAAATTCTTATCAGTCGGGTGGCAGGTACGTTATTGTTGATTTTATCAGGCTTAACCGCCGTGATAGTCATCTTCGCGCCCGCCGTGATTGCTGTGTTTGCGGTCGGTTATCTGCATGAGCCTAGCAAATTTGCAACGGCTGTTGAGCTGCTTCGTATCACTTTTCCTTATTTGTTATTTATCGCCATGACCGCGTTCGCTAGTAGTATTTTGCAAAGCGTGGGGCGGTTTGCCTTGCCTGCCTTTGCACCGGTGCTTTTAAATGTGTGTATGATTGTGGGCGCGATTTGGGTAGCACCGCTGCTTGCCAAGCCAATTTTGGCGGTCGGTTACGCAGTTGCGGTGGCAGGTTTGCTGCAGCTATTGATTCAATTACCGCAATTGCACAGCCATCAGCTACTCGTGATGCCAAAGGTCAGCTTTCGTCATCCTGGCGTGCGACGGATTTTAAAACTCATGCTGCCTGCGCTGTTTGGGGTATCAGTCACCCAAATCAATATGCTGGTCAACACGGTGCTGGCTTCAACCATGGTCGATGGCTCGGTCTCTTGGCTGTACACCGCAGAGCGGATGAGTGAGCTGCCACTAGGACTGATTGGGGTGGCGATTGGCACGGTGATTTTGCCCAGTCTATCCAAAAGTATCGCAAGCGACGACCATCAACAATTTGGACACACCCTAGATTGGGCGACGCGATTGACGGTGTTGGTCGGTGTACCTGCATCCATCGCGCTTGGCATGATTAGTAATGTGCTTATGATATCCCTGTTTGAACATGGCGAATTTGTGCGGCAAGATGCCATGATGAGTGGGCTTGCGCTACAATGCTTATCGGGTGGGATTTTGGCATTTATGCTGATTAAAATATTTGCCCCGGCTTTTTTTGCCCGTCATGACAGTCGCACCCCTGTCAAAGTCGGTGTGATTAGCGTGATTGCCAATGTCGTGCTAAGCCTGGTACTGGCTGGGTTATTTAAAAAGTGGCAAATCGCACCCCACGCCGGGCTAGGGCTTGCCAACACACTGGCGTCTTTTATCAATGCGGCGCTGTTATATTTTTATTTACATACCCAAGGTATTTACCGGTTTGGTGCGGCTTGGCGACGATTAGCGGTTATCTTTGCCATCGCAAATGGCGCAATGGGATTGGCACTTGCTGCTGGTATTCATTTTTTCCCGGTTACCGCGCATCAAGGTATTCGTATTGTTGCGCTATTAGCGCTGTGTGTGTTGGGCGCTGTGGTGTATGGCGCAGCGCTACTAATCGCTGGCTTTAAACTATCAGAACTAAAACCGCATCATAGCATTCAATAAACAATAGAAAATAGACGACGGGCAAAAAAAACGGCTAAATAAAATTTATCTAGCCGCTTTTTTAATTGATTTTTGTGACTGATTTTTGCAAGTGAGATTTTTTAACCTATTCATCTATTAAGGCGCCAAGGCATTAGCGTTTTACTGAATTTTGGCAGTCTTTATTATCACAAATTCCATATAGTACCAGCGAATGCCCTGATAGGGTAAAGCCAAAGTCTTTGGCGACTTTTTCTTGCAGCGCTTCGATTTCTTCATTGTGAAATTCAATGATTTTGCCGCATTGGTCACATACCAAGTGGTCATGGTGCTCATCTTTGGCGATTTCAAATACCGACAAGTTGTTTTCAAAATTGTGACGCTCGACAATCCCCGCTTGTTCAAACTGGGTTAACACGCGGTAAACAGTCGCAAGCCCCACGTCTTCACCGTGCTCCATCAAGGCTTTATACACATCTTCCGCGCTCATGTGATGGGATTCGGACTTTTCTAATAATTCTAAAATTTTCAAACGCGGTAACGTGACTTTCAAACCGGCACGACGCAAATCTTGGTTGGTAAAAGACGACATATAAATCCTTACACCCTATCAGGTGTCGCTTATAAACTGAAAATTATAACTATAATAACAAATTCGATAAAATCCCACAGTAAAAAAACGTGACATCACTGGCAAAAGCGCCCGTTGAAAGATAACGGGCGAATGCAGACTATAGACAAAGTACGCCAACCACTAGAACGCCAAATACCAAAACACCGCGGCGTTTTACACCCAAACATTAACTGTATGTAAAATAATTTAAATTTTGGGGTCAATAGGTAGGCAAAAAAACCCAAATCACGTATGATAAGTCGTAAATTTTATCGTTCACCATCTCAAAGCGGTTTGACAAATGACATCTATCACAACACTATCAAAAAAACTGGCAGTCCTGCCTTTGGTTGCCGTAATTAGCAGCGTCAGCGTATTACCAGGTTGCTCATGGTTTAGCGTGTACAAAATCGATATCCCACAAGGCAAGCCGATTCATGAAGACAAATTAAGCCAAGTGCAAGTGGGTATGAATGCCAATCAAGTGCTGTATATACTAGGTAGCCCAACCTTTAGAGACACCCTAAATCCAGTACGTTGGGATTACCTGTATGATTTTACCCCAGGTACTAACGCCAAACGCGCCAACAAGCCAGCGATTCATAACGCCCAACAATACGCCAAAATTTATTTTGACCAAAATGGTATTGTCACCCGTATCGAGCGCCCAGCGGTGACTCAGTAAGTTTTTTTGACTAAAAAAGCCAATCATTGCCGTGATGCTGTGATTGGCTTTTTTTGTGAGATACACAATAATACCGGCTCACACCCTCATCGGTTGGATTTTTTGGACAGTAATTTGCGTTTGTTTTGCGGGTCGATGGTCAAAGGGCGATAGATTTCGATTCTATCGCCTGTGTTGATAGCACTTTGCCAGTCTAGTTTATGGGAAAACACACCGACACTATAGCTAAAAATCTGCGGATACTGCTGTTGCCAGCCTGTGGCATTGACTGCATCAATCACCCGGCTATTATCGGCGAGTTGCAGGGTTAACCGCAACTGTGTTTGGCTATCGGGCGCAAAGGCTATATCAACAGTAATCATTTTGCCAATCCTAGCACCCACCCCACCATCGCCAAAATCACCGCCAATGGCACAATAATACGCACCGCAATGCGCCAAAGGTTATATAAGCCTTCTGAGCTAAAATTCAATGATTTGCGCAGATGGCTGATTTTCATTTGCCAGCCTGCAAATACGGCTAGCCATACCGCCGTGACTAAACTTATTACAATAATTAGCTGATTGAGCCAAGCGGTTGGTACCATGGCTAGCGCAAGACTAAGCACTGCCAATACCACCAATGCCAAAAAATTAAATTGCTGTTGCTGCCAGCGTAGTGACACTTGATGGGTCAAGATATGCAGTAAATACGCCGCCCCTGCCAGCATTGCCAATGTATTCAGCACTGCCGCCATCGCGCTGTTTGGCGATAAAGTCATGGCAATCAGCGCACCCGCTAGTAACTGAAAACTCCACACCGGTAATACATAGCGACTCGCGGATTCGCGTGCTTGATCTGTCGCCGTAGTGTTCATCGTGAGCATTTGGTGGGTACGCGCATGCCAGTATAGTCCCGTACCTGCGCCAACACAGACCAGCGCCAACACTACCGCCCCTGCCCACTCCGTCAAGGACGTCGCTGTCATCTGCCACGCCACAAACCCACCCTGCATGACATTGACCACCAAAGCGGCAACGGCAAAGCCGACCGCCAACCAACCTGCCAAATGCTTGATAAAACTCAGACCAATCACTATCAGCACCATGATGGCTAACAAGGCAGGCAAAGCAATATTGCTTACTAGCGGATGGATAATCTCGCCACTACTTGCCAGTAAATGCCCCACGACCGCCAGCAACAGCACAATAGTCAACCAACCAAACCCGCGCCAAACCGTTGACACGTCAGCTTCACGGGTCAACATGGGCAGACCGACCAGCGGTGACGTACCACTACGATGTGCTAAACCAATCTCTGCAAACACCAATGGCAACCCGACCAAGGTCATCGCCACTAGCCACAGCAACCAAAAATCAACCTGCCCAATGTAGTCACGGCTAAACCAAGTAAAAACCAGCAGCGGCAGCAAGCTTGCTATCAACATCGGCTGTAAACGATTAAATGGCATGGTGTTGGATTCCTTTGTAGCGGTGGGTGGTTGTCATGAAATTATTTGATTTGAGTCGCTAAAGTGATTTTAAAAAAGTGACTTTTAAAAAAGCGACTTGAAAAAAGTCACTTGAAAAAAAATGACTGTAAAAAAAGCGACTTTGAAAAAAGTAACGTTAAAAAAAGTGATTTAAAATTAAACGCTGCAAAAACTAAATCGCCGCTATTTTAGCAAACCCACACCGTATGCAAAACCCACCAACGCAAAATCCACACAAACTTATCAAAAATAGCCGTCAAAATAAAAAACCCTGCGTGTCACAGGGCTTCTTTTATGGCTGCACATTAAAAAGCGCGGTTACACGTGCGGTAAAATCGCAGGCATCAAATCATGAAAGGTACGACCTGACGCAGTTTCACCAATAGCATGCATTTTCCACTCACCGTTATGGCGATAAATTTTTGCCAAAATCAGCGCGGTATGACTGCCTTGGGCTGACAAATCATAACGGGCAACTTCACTATTATTGCTGGCATTCACCAAACGACAAAACGCATTATTGACCGTGGCAAAAGTTTGACCTGTAAAGCTATTGACAGTAAAAACCAAGGCTTGCACATGGTCAGGGATACGAGATAAATTGACATTAATCACTTCGTCATCACCATCGCCAGCACCGGCGCGGTTGTCGCCTGTGTGTTGTACGCTACTGTCTTTTGACTGCAATTGTCCAAACCAAACCGCATCCACCATTTGTTTGTTGGCATCAAGCATGATACACGACGCATCCAAGTCAATGCTACCGCCGCCACTACCACCACCGCCGAACAAGCCACCCAAAAACCCACCTGATTTTTGCGGCGCAGCACCGACATCCCAACCCAGACCCATTTTGATTTGGCTAAGTGCACCACCTGTTTCTTTTTCTAACGAGATTTTTTGACCTTTTGATTAAATTCACTGCCATGTTGATTTCCTTATTTTATTTTTTTACTATTCTATCTATGTTTTAAAAGGTCGATAACGGCTTGGCAGAAACTGACTATAACAAACCGCCCAAAATACCTTCATTGCCACCGCGTCCGCCTGAGTTTGACCCCAGTAAACTTTGAATCCAGCCTTGGTAAGTATCACGGTTGCGCGAGCAAATCACTACTTTGCCTTGACCTGAGAATTTTAGTACCATGCCTTCGCCGCTGGTGACTGAATTGATGATATTGCCCAAAAAGCCTTTTTTCTGGCTCGTTGCCATTGACAGGCTATATTGCAGTCGGCTATCCCAGCATACCACGTGACCATTATCAATAATCACATCTTTATCAGGCGTGATATCAATCTCAAACAAAGAACCAAACCCCGATACCACGAGCTGACCTTGACCTTGCGTTTGCATGACCATAAAGCCACCCGTATCCCCAAATACAGCGCCGCCTAAATTGCGCTGGATATTGGCACGTAAATCAACGCCATTGGTTGCTGCCACAAAGGCACCGTCGCTGAGCGTATACTGATTGGCGCCGACGTCTAAAATTTGCATATCGCCATCAAGTGTGGGCGCGAGCAAGCAGTCACCCTCACCATTGACCGCTTCAATTTGCTGCTGAAAAATCGACTCGTCATTGGCAAATCGGCGCATCAAAGCTTGCATGATGCCGCCACGCATTTGACCTTTGAGCTCAAGATTTGACTCCATCATGACCATGGCATTGGATTCGCAATAAATCGAATCACCTTTTTTGAGATTACAATGCAAAAATGGCTCAATCGTCCCAATCATACTAAACGTCGCTGCCATAGGTTAAGGTATCCTTATACAGTAGATGACAAAAATGATGATAAAAGTAGCTGCACTTAAAAAAGCGCTCAGGCTGAAAAAAGTGCTGAAGCTTAAAAAGTGCTCGGGCTAAAAAAATGGTTATGTTGAAAAAAGGGGCAAGCCGATGCCACCCCATTGTTAAAAAAATATTAAAAAATTTTAGCAAAAAACCTAAACAGCAACGCCATATGACGCAGCCAATGGCCCTAAACCGCCAGCAAAACCTTGTCCAACCGCGCGGAATTTCCACTCGCCATTGTTCTTATAAAGCTCACCAAAAATCATTGCTGTCTCGGTGCTGCTGTCTTCTGACAAATCATAACGAGCCACTTCAGCGCCGCCTTGGGTATTCACGATGCGAATATAAGCGTTTGCTACTTGACCAAAGTTTTGGTTACGCGCTTGACCATCATAAATCACCGCACAAAATACTACTTTGCTCACATCGGCTGGGACTTTAGTTAAATCCACTTTGATGACTTCATCATCGCCATCGCCTTCACCAGTGCGGTTATCACCCGTATGCTCTACTGCGCCATCGGATGATTTTAGGTTGTTAAAGAAAATAAAATCTGCATCTGCCCGTACTTTACCCGACTCATTGACCAAAAACGCGACCGCGTCTAAGTCAAAGGCTTGCCCGTCAGTGGCACGTGGGTTCCAGCCAAGACCAACGGCCATGTTGGTTAAATTCGGTGCTTCCTTTGATAAATTAACATTACCACCTTTGGTTAAGCTAATTGCCATTGTTTTATCCTTTGTAATAAATTTTTGAAATCAAATAAGAAAATCGATGTCCGTTGTCATGCGCTGCGCCTTTCACGCTCAGACTACAAGTGCCTAGAACAAAAGCGCGCCCAGACTAAAATCGCCCAAAATAAAAGGCTCAAACACCATAAAAAATCGCCTAAAAAAACAAAACGTGAGCCGAAACCCACGTTTTAACTATACCTTTGGTGATAGAATTTGTCCACCATTCGGCTACATTAAGCTGTTATATTTATGTGTCAAAAGCTTAAGGGATATTAAGCTCAAGTCAGCATCCTACATACCGCTACGGTTACGCATGAGCCCCAGTCTTTTTAGCATCTTTTAGTGTTTCGTCAAGGCTTCTTCGCGCTTACGGTAGCTGATAGAGTTAATCACTGCCCATACGATAAAGGCAATCCCAATCAAACCCGTCACGATTTCTGGCACTTCGATATGCACAGTTGCCAATAGCATGATGACCGCCAACGCGCCAATCGCATAATGCGCACCATGCTCTAGATAAACAAACTCATCGAGCGTGCCTTTTTCTACCAAGAAAATGGTCATGGAGCGCACAAACATCGCACCAATGGCAAGCCCAAGCATGATGATAATCACGTCATTGGTAATGGCAAACGCGCCAATCACCCCATCAAAACTAAACGATGCATCAAGTACTTCAAGGTATAAAAAGCCTGCGATACCGCCTTTGGCAATCGCGCCCGCTACTTCTTTGCCTTCAATCACATCGGGGGTTGATTCATCATCATCACTCGCCCCTTCTAACAGGCTTGATAACACATTGGTGGCTAGATAAATCAAAATACCAAATACCCCTGCGGTTAACACCACCGATTTTTTGGCGTCTTCCACCCAGTATAAAGCGGTCATTAGTAGTACCAATGCCACAAACACGCTCATGGCATCGACCTTGCCAAATCGTGCCAATTTACGCTCTAACCATTCAAACCACATCACTTCTTTTTCATCAAAGATGAAGTTTAAAAAGACGAGCAACAAGAACATCCCACCAAATGCGGCAATCTCTGCATGATGCTCCATCAGTTTGGCAGAGTATTCTTTCGGGTTGTTGAGCGCCATATTGATGACATCCATCATGCCCATATCGGCAGTCACTGCGACGATGACAATCGGGAATACCAGACGCATACCAAATACCGCGATGAGTATACCCACAGTTAAGAAAATCATTTTCCAAAACTTATCCCAGGTTTTGAGTACCGAGGCATTGACCACCGCATTATCAAACGACAGCGAAATCTCCATCACTGCCAAAATCAGCGTGACAAACAGCGCCGACATCATAGTGCCAACACCACCATGTGAAAAACCCCACCACGCTGCAATTGCCAGCGCAATCGTGGTAAAGACAATATCAAAATAAAAATGTCTCATAACAATCCTACAAATTGAAAAAATTAACGGCTAATAAAGTCATCTAACGCGTAAGATGATTGGATGTGCCTATCTTACACAACTATTTGTTCAATCATACTACAAATGTGTTACCAAACAATTGATTGCACGCTTAAACCACGCATTATGGCAAATATTCGCCAACTTGATGCATTTATGGGTACAATAGCGACTTTTAATTTTTTAAACCAAGCGCTGACTGCAAAATATTGCGATTAGCCTGTGTTTAAACCCTGTTTGGAAGCGTCGCGGTATGTTAGAAAACTTTATCACCCTTGTTCTGATTCTTACCCCATTGGTGGTCGGGTTTTTGCTGCCATTACCGCAACGATTCATGCCGCTGGTAGACAAGCTACTGACCAACTTGGTGTTTGTGATTTTAACCTTTATTGGTCTTTCGTTGTCGCAGATTCCTGACTTATGGGCGCAGATTGGGTTTATTGGCACCAATGTGGCGATATTGGCGATTTGTACCCTAGGGGCAGGTTTTATCAGTTTGCTGATATTTGACAGGCTGCATCCTTGGCAACGTGCCCTCCCCCATGAGCATAGCCAAGCAGGTTTTAGCATCACCGGAAGTCTCGTTCAGTTGGGCTGTGTGGTATTGGGTTTTGTACTAGGCAAATTATTGCCAATAACGGATTTGCCGATTGATGGCATCATCAAGGGCTTGTTGATTTTGCTGATTTTGTTGGTGGGTTTTCAGTTGTCGCATTCGGGGATGACGTTGCGGCAGGTATTGGTCAATAAACGCGGCGTACAAGCCTGTGTGATTTTTTGTCTCAGTGTGGCAGTCGGTGGTTTAGTGTATGCACTGATAATGCCTGATGTGACCTTCACCCAAGGCTTAGCGCTATCCTCTGGCTATGGCTGGTATTCGTTGTCGGGAATTATCATGACTGATGCGTATGGCGCAGTTTGGGGAAGTGTGGCATTGCTCAATGATTTGTTACGTGAGTTCACGGCGCTACTGTTTATCCCTATGCTGATTGGCAAATACCCAACCACAGCGGTGGGTTTAGGCGGGGTAACCACCATGGATTTTACTTTGCCGGTCATCCAAAGCTCAGGGGGGAATGAAGTAGTTCCGCTTGCCATGAGCTTTGGATTTTTGGTCAATATCATCTCACCGGTGTTAATGGTGGTATTTTCAAGTTTTGGCTAATAGCACAATCCTTATTAAATTAATATGCGCAAAACTCAACTTGTTGGTCGCCATACGGGCTGCGTACGGTCACATAATGCAGACCTTTCATGATAGATAAGTTTAGTAAAAAACATTTGTTTGTGTTATTAGCCCAATAAAAAACCCCGCTCATGTCGTCACACAATCGGGGTTTTCATATTCGCTAATACGATTATTTTTGCTAGTACAATTATTGGGCTAACGCAGGATAATCGGTATAGCCTTCTTGATCACCACCATAAAAAGTGGCTGAGTTCGCTTTATTAAGCGGCGCATTTTGCTGAAAACGCTCAACCAAATCTGGATTTGCGATATAACTGCGACCAAATGCGGCGGCATCAATTAAGCCATCACGAATTAGCGCGTCTGCTTTTTCTGCGGTATAGCCACCAGCACCGATAAGTACGCCGTGATAAGTATCACGAATTTGGCGACGGAATTCTGCGGTAAAGGGTTTTCCACCTGCCCAGTCTGGCTCAGAAATATGTAAATAGGCTAGGTTAAAGCTATCAATCAATTTGATGATTGCTAACGCATCGTCTTCGCTACCGGCATCCACACCATTGAATTGGCCCAGTGGCGAGATACGGATACCCACTTTGTCACTGCCAATCGCGCGAGTGACTGCAGTTAGAATTTCTTTCAAAAAGCGCATACGGTTCTCTAAGCTACCACCGTATTCATCGCTGCGTTGGTTGACGCTCTCATACAAGAATTGATGAATCAAATAGCCGTGTGCGCCGTGGATTTCAATAACATCCATGCCCGCTTCAATCGCATTACGCGCGGCGCTGGCAAAATCATCGACGGTTTGTTTGATTTCTGCGGTGGTCATCTCACGCGCTGGCGTGGCAGTCACACGGTATACTTTGCCTTCGTCATCTTTTAACGAGGTGCGTACCGCATCACCCAAATCCACGGTCGATGCTGATACAGGCGGCTGACCTTGTGGGCGTAAGCTATAATGCGATACTAGCCCCGTGTGCCATAGCTGCATAGCGATATGACCGCCTGCTTGGTGTACGCTATCAGCAATCATTTTCCAGCCTGCAATTTGTGCGTCACTAAAAACACCGGGCGCACCTGCGTAGCCTTTGGCATCGGCTGAGATATCAGTGGCTTCTGTGATAATCAAACCACTGCTAGCGCGCTGGGTATAATAGGTTGCCATGAGTGGCGTTGGCAAGCCACCAATATTTTTTGTTCCATTTGGCAAATCAGCACTACGCAGACGGGTCAATGGCGCCATAAAGACGCGGTTTGGCAAGCGCATCGCGCCCACGTTAATCGGTGATAGAAGAGCGGAGTAAGACATACATTCCTCGTGATTGTTGATTCATCTTTCGTTGAGTTATTGGACGCTGCTAGCTTCAAGTTATAACAAAAAGTCATAACAAACTTGATAAAAAAATTGTTGCAGCATCCTTGTTTATAAGGATTTTAGACTTATATACGTTGCTATCAAACTTCGTCACAGCATAATTTTCACAGGTTAATCTGCTGTTAGAAGCTTGAGCAAAGACTACGTTTTAGCAAGCATTTGTTTTACAAATCATTTGTTTTTAAAAAGCTTTTGCGAGTTTTAGACAAATTATTGCAATTGCTTTCACTATTTTATTCTATGATAGCGCTGTGTTTGAGCGTAACGTTTACTTAATAAGTGCCATGGTGCATTTTTACAAGTGGCAATGTTTTAACAATAACAATTTCTTAAGGATCGGCATGAATAATTTCCAATATTACAACCCTGTGCGTATCGTATTTGGCGAAGGTCAAATCAAAGAACTCGCCAATCTTGTCCCTGATAATGCCCGTGTACTTATCACCTATGGCGGCAGCTCTGCCAAAAAAACCGGCACACTCGATGAGGTCAAAACCGCGCTACAAGGTAAACAGCGTGAAATCTTTGAATTTGGCGGCATTGAGCCAAATCCAGAATTTAATACCTTGATGAAAGCCGTCGATATGGTACATGCCAACAATATTGACTTTTTGCTCGCTGTCGGTGGTGGCTCAGTACTGGATGGCACCAAATTTGTTGCATTGACTGCCACCTTAGATGACGACAAAGACCATGAAAAAGCGTGGGAAGCGTTAAAAGGATATACCCGTGATATTCAAAATGCGCTACCGCTCGGTACTGTACTCACCATTCCTGCAACAGGTTCAGAGATGAATTCAGGCGGCGTTATCAATCATAGCGAGCGTCATGCCAAATTGCCTTTTGGTAACCCGCTAGTATTCCCACAGTTTTCGATTCTTGACCCTGCCAAAACCTTAACGCTACCTGAGCGTCAAGTGATGAATGGCGTGGGCGATGCGTTTGTGCATGTGATGGAACAGTATCTGACTTACCCAGTCAACGCCAAAGTCCAAGATAGTTTCTCTGAAAGTCTGCTCAAAATCTTGATTGAAGAAGGCCGTGCCGTCAAAACCAATCCTAATGACATGGAAACGCGGAAAAACATCATGTGGACAGCGACAATGGCACTCAATGGTCTCATTGGCACTGGCGTACCACAAGACTGGACCACCCATATGATTGGACATGAACTCACGTCCCTACACGGCATTGACCACGCCCGCACCTTGACCATTGTGTTGCCTGGGGTGATGCGTGAGCTCAAAGATAGCAAAAAAGACAAGCTGCTGCAGTACGCCAAAAACGTTTGGCATATCACTGAAGGTAGCGATGAAGATAAAATCGAGCAAGCGATTGTCAACACCGAAAACTTTTTCCGCGAGCTTGGCTTACCGGTGAGATTGTCAGATGCCGACCTTGATGCGTCTGCAATCGCGCCAATTTTAAACCAATTAGAAGAACATAATATGGTCAAACTCGGTGAACATCGTAGCAATGATTTGGCAGTGTCTGAGCGGATTTTGCGCGCAGCCATCTAATCATCTAATGGTATAAAAAAAGACCTAGCGATTGGCTAGGTCTTTTTTTGTGGTAGCAACAGTTAAAAACCATTGGGATGGGCTAATTCATCATGCCCATCTTTATCAATCACTTTTGGCAGTGGCAATGCCATACCGACACTACTAGGCGTCTCTTGAATCACCACAGGCGGCGGCTGGTAACGGGTAATGACTTCATTGCCCTGCTCATCCTCGCTGAGCACATATTGGTAGCCTTTGCGATTAAAGCGTTTAACTAGCCTTTGATACCACCCTGCAAAACCTGTCGTGGGCTCGTTGGGGTTATGATAAAACGCATTCATCACCGCAGGTAGCCCAAGACCACATACCACGCCCGACATCAATACCACGATAAAGGTATAACCTACCAAAAAGCTGCTATAAGGCTGCAATTCAGGGACGTTAGAAACCGATAAAATCAACGCCAAAGAAATCGCCCCGCGTACCCCGCCCCATGACAAAATCGTCAAACTGCCGTTATAACTGGTTTTTCGGACATCGGATAGAAGGCTAAAAGACGCAAAATTTGCCAAAAAACGGGATAAATGCAGACAAATAAATGCCACCACACCGCCCAAAATCAACGAGGTGTTCAGCTCTAAAATAAATAGCTCCAGACCGATAAGGGTGAATAAGAATGAATTGATAATCCCCTCAATGGCGTGCCAAAAGTGATTCACATAGGTGATTTCCCTTTCTTCTAAAATCTGGTGCCAACGGTTACCAACAATCAAGCCCCCGACCACACAAGCAATGGGCGCGGAAGCATGCGCATACAATGCTACTAAATACGACCCACACGCCAAAAATGCTGTGGTCAAAATCAGTGATTCCATCTCGTGTTTACCGCTTAAAATACGCAGCGTCATCTGCCCAAAAAACCAACCAATAATCCCTGCGACCACGATTTCATACAACAACACTTCTACTGTGGTCACGATGCTAAAGCCATTGCCTTGCAGACCATGCAAAATAGTCATAAACAGCGCAATACACACCGCATCATTGAACAGCGATTCGCCTTCTAGCTTAATCATCAAATGGCGCGGCGCTTTGATAGAGCTAAGCACGCCTTTGATGCCAATTGGGTCAGTCGCGCCCAGTGCTGCACCCAGTAACAACAACACCGCAAACGGAATACTTGCCCCTATAAGCCACTGAAAGCCAAACATAAGGCTTGCAAAAAACAGCGCACATAGTGCCAATGCGATACTTGCCAAAATCCCAATCGGTTTCCAATAGTTTTTGAGATCGGACACCTTAAACGTCAGCGCCGATGCCGTCAAAATAAAACAAATCACCCCATTGATTAAAAAATCGTAAAAATCGATGTCACGCACCGCATTTTGGATACTGGTGATATTGATGGTAATAAACTCGTTGCCATTGAGCAGGCTTGCACTCCACTGCAAAATAAAAACCAGTACCGCCGACACAATGGGCACCCCAATGGCTTGTGGAAAGTCCAAAATCCGCTTGTTAAATAGCGTGGTAATGATGGACAAGGCACAAACCGCTGCCAAGATTTGTAAAAAAATAAAATTTCCCATAGGCGTTTTTTTAGCTCTTCATTCTATAAAACACTGTCACCAAAGCCATTTTTAGCCGTGACAAAGCAAAAATACTTCGACAAAAATAAAACCCTACGACAGTTTGTCGTAGGGTTTTACCGTAAGCAATTGTTTGCGCAAATGCAAGCAAATTTTTTGATTAATATCTCTTAAACCGTGTTGGCGACATGATGCAGCCAGCGCTGAATCATCACATCAAGCGCTTCAGGCTTATAGGGCTTGGTACAGTAATCTTGCATACCCGCGTTAAGATATACTTCTTTATCCCCATGCATGGCATGTGCCGTCACTGCAATGATAGGCGGCAACTGATTGAATGATTGTTTGAGTATCTTGGTGGCTTCCACCCCATCCATGATGGGCATTTGATGATCCATCAAAATGATATGATATTTGCTAGGGTCAGCTTTATAAAAATTGACGGCTTCGAGCCCATCTTTGGCTCGAGTAACTTCATAGCCATATTTTTTTAGGCTTTTGACCGCGACCATGGCATTTAGCTCATTGTCTTCTGCTAGCAGAACATGGGCAGGCAGACGTTCTAGCGGTTGTATTGTAGTTTCATCATGACGTTGGTGCCACTGCTGATAGCTGATTTCATCAGTTGCTATCATTGGTAGAGATAGGGTAAAGGTTGAGCCTTTGTTTTTTTCACTGGTTACCTTAATCGTGCCGCCCATCCCTTCTGCTAACGCTTTGCACACAGATAGCCCTAGCCCTGTACCCCCATATAACCGATGGGTAAACTTATCAGCTTGATTATACGCATCAAAAATCACCGCCAACGACTCAGGTTTGATGCCAACGCCCGTATCAATCACATTGAATTTGATTTGGTGCTTATCACCACCATTCATGGCTTGAATGGTCACTTTACCTTGTTTTGGGGTAAATTTGATGGCGTTATTGACTAGATTCATTAAAATCTGTCGCACCCGAACCGGATCGGTGTTGACATATTTGGGCAAGTTGTCAGGGTAATCGAATGCTAGCTCCACGCTGTTGTCTTTTGCAGTGGCTAAAAAGCATTGATACACGTCTTGGCATAGCTGTGCTAAATCAACGGGGATACTCTCAAAACGTATTTTACCTGATTCTACTTTGGATAAATCCAAAATATCGTTGACGATGGTAAGCAGATGCTCATTGGATGTTTTAATCGATTTGATATAGTGTTGCTGCTGCGTATCGAGCGGCGTCTGCTCAAGTAATTCAAGTATGCCCATGATACCATTCATCGGCGTGCGAATTTCATGGCTCATATTGGCCAAAAATGCGGTCTTTACCTCATCAGCGCGCTCAGCTTGGTAACGCTGCTGACGTAATTTTAAGGTATCACTCACCATCGCTGCCAAATCTGCTAGCACGCGTTGTTGATTGGCATCAAAATCTTGATGCGGCTGGTCGTCAATCACACACAGGGCACCCAAAGCAAATTCCCTACCTTGACTGTCGTGAACTACGATGGGTGCGCCAGCATAAAACCGAATATAAGGGTAACCGGTAACCAAAGGATTGTTTTTAAATCGGGTATCTTGGTGAGTATCAAGCGTGACAAAGGTGTCATTTTGTGTAATGGTGTAATTGCAAAAAGCAACATCACGGCTGGTTGAAGGTTCTTTTAGACCAATTCTTGACTTAAAAAACTGGATATCAGCATCCAAAAAAGTAATAGCGACAATCTTAGTCCCAAAAAATGCCTTAGCCAAAGCACTAATACGCTCAAATTCGGCTTCTTTGTTCGTCTTGATGATATGGTACTCATCCAATACCGCTAGACGCTGTTTTTCATTGTTTGCTATAGGATATGATATCATCTCATTAGCACCGTCCTACTACGTGATAAAAATTAAACGCTGAGGTTATTTTAACGCTTCAGCAACCAACATCATCCCCACAACTGAGGTTACTGCAACGGCCGATCCATAGCCGCCACAATGCAAACCACCTGTTTGACAAGACTTATCAACAATCGGCGGCTGTGACGAAAAAACACAACGAATGCCGAATTTTTCTTTCATCGCACGATTGATGCCATAATCTTGACGAAGTCGCTGTCTGACTTTAGCCAGTAGCGGATCTTGGTAAGTATCCTTAAGATCTGCCACCTGAATTTGGGTCGGGTCCGTCTTGCCACCTGCCCCGCCCGCCATAATTAACTTTAATTTATTAAATCGGCAATGAAGCGCAAGCGCAAGCTTGGCATTCATATCATCGACACAATCTAATACCACAAGCTGTTTACCTGACTGTTTAAGCTGTGATTGCAAAGCACGATTAGGTATTAACAATTGTACGTTATCTTTACTCAAAAAATCGTCAATCAAATGTAATTTGATATGGGGATTGATTTCTTTGATACGTGCTGCCATGGCTTCAATTTTGCTTTTACCAAAATTGCTATCGGTAGCGGGTAATTGTCGATTGACATTGGAGGCTACTAGCACATCCATGTCAATTAATGTCATCTCGCCCACACCTGTACGAGCCAGTCCCTCAGCTGCCCACGAGCCCACCCCGCCCACGCCCACCACATACGCATGCAGATTCTCAAACTTACTAAATTGCGCGGCACCATACAGTTTTTGGGTGCCCGCAAAACGGCGTTCGTATTGGGCATCAGTTAATGTCATATCAGGCGTCATTTCGGCTGTCATTGTCATGGTTTATCTTAATCTTGGTCAAGGGTTATATTCAATTTGTTTGGGATAGGATAATCCCAGGTGACTTGTAGTGCAGCGCAGCTATTTTGCCACAACTGTTCGGCGAGCCGGGATTGATCTTTTTTTAATAAATCTGATAACGCTGTCAATACATACGGCAGATTGGCAGGTACATTGCGCCTGCCGTGCGTCCCATGACAGGGTAGCGGCGTAAAGTCTGGGCAGTCCGTCTCAATCACAATAGCATCAAGCCCGACAATTTTGACAAGTTCTGTAAGGGTATGGCGCAGTTTTTTGGCATTCGGATTGGTCACTTGCCCGGTGATGCCGATTTTAAAGCCCAGATTAACCAACGCTTTGGCTTCTTGGATGCCACCACTAAAGCTATGGGCAATCCCGCCTTGGGTGAATTTTTGTGCTTTTAACATCTTAATCACATCGCCATGCGCGCGGCGAATATGTAGCAGCGCTGGCAGTTGGTAGTGTTTTGCCAATTCAAGTTGCTGAGCAAAAAAATCTTGCTGCCTAGCGTAATTCTCCGCAGTTTTCATCGGCGCAGTAAAAGTATCAAGCCCGATTTCCCCAATCGCAATGGGAGAATATTGCTGAATAAACTGCTCTAGCCGCTGCAAATCGCTGTCTTTATGCTCAGTGATATAAAAAGGATGCAACCCAAAAGCTAAATGCGCCAAAGGTGTGGCTTTGCCTTGCTGCCCATAACCTTGCATTTGCTGTTGGCACGCCACCATTTGTGCAAAATACTTTGCTAAAAAGCCTATCAAAACCAGATGATGAACGCCATTATCCCATGCCAATTGGGATTGGATTTCACGGTCATGATCGAAGCTATCCACATCAAAATGGGTATGCGTATCAATTAATGGCAAATCAAACGAGCAAGCCGTATCATTTAATATAGTCATATCATTTCAAATACTGTGGTTTGACAATGCCGTTTAACTGGCTGTATGGCACGGTCAATTGCGGGGCACCCAGCGCATAAAAACCAATCTCATACGGTTGGTATAAAAATGTCATGCCCTGCCCATTAAAACTATAATTGTCGGTCAAACTAAACGGCCAAGTGTTAAAATGCGCGTTAGGATTAATCTCATGGGTTTTGAGATATTGAATGAATTGGGCTTTGACCAAGGCTTCAAGTTTTGTTTTTTGCTGTGGTAACAGCACATCGACAAGCGACAATTGTTTTTTTTGGCGCATATCAAATACATAATAGTTGGTCGTACTGATACCATGGGCGCCGCCCGTGAATTGATAAAATTCTGTGGCAAATAACTCTAAATCATTTTTATGACCCAAATAAATCGGCTTTGCCATTATTTGCACAGGCGCTATACCATTATCAAAATCTTTACCACGTGCTGCCACCATGGTTTTATTTTCTGCTATTAATCGGCTAATCCCCGTATTAAGAAGCTGCGTATATTGGCTATCACTGGGCGTCGCATTACGGGTAAAATCTTGCCATTTTTTCGCTTGTGCTTTATCTTTGTTATCATCAACCATTGCGATGGCTGCGGTGACATCTTTATTGATAATGGCATCGAGCCAAGCCTGTCCTGTCTGTACAAAATAATAGTCAATCTCTGGGCAAATTTGTCCACAGCTATCAAAGAGTTTTTCATTGACTTTAGGATAATGCTTTGCCATATACAAATCTTGAGCATGAGCTTGTGCTGCCATGAGCGTCATCAGGGCTGTCAGGCAAATGCCACTGAGGCTTTTATGTTTCATGAACGTCATCTATTTATCCTTTATTTGTTATCTGCACATAGGTTTACATAAAAATTTTAGCCATTGCTTTAGTTATGGTTATCCTGCTCAGCATTTTTATTGATAGGCTGCTCAACTGTATTTTTAGCGGATAGACTTTTAGGCGACTTGGTAACTTTATCGGCCCGTGGACCACTGCGTCTAGGTAGCAACAATAAAGCTGTCGCAGCAACCGCTAGTTTAATCACCCTCGATATGCTCATATCTTGCCTCGCCTAACCTTGGTTTTTAAACCTTAGTTTTTAACAGTATTGCCATAAAAAAACCCATCAGTCGATACCCGTTTAATGGTGGACTAATGGGCTGTTTTCAAATGCCGTTATGTATATAGCTGTTATATGATAACGTAATTTGATAAGTATTTGATAAGTTTTAGAATTTTTTACCCAATACTTTTGCAGCTAGCTCTTTACCCATGGTAAATGCGGTAGTCTTGGCAGGTTTCGTGCCATTTGAATTTGCCGCAGTATTGTCAGCAGGCTCATTATCAACCGGTGCCGGATTATTTGCTTTGTTTTCAATGGTTGGCTGGGTTTTATTACGACCTTTTAACATATAATAAGCGGCACCAAGTACGCCAAGTTTAATAAGGTTTGATTTGTTTACACCATTAGGAAATTGCATAGTATCCTCACTTGTTATTGTCGATTATTCAAAAAAATATAGTAGTTGCTAAACTAAGCTAATGCCTATAGTTTAACAAATTATAAAGAATTTTACTAAAGTAGTTGAGTTAAGAATCTTTATATTTTGCCATAGTTTAGTTACGGTTTGGTAAATAGATAAATTCATGTCCAATGCTCATATATTGACCCATCATCTTGCGGAAATAGCCAAACAAATCCCGCAGGACATTCTTCAAGAAAAAACCAAATATAAAACAAGCCATCGTCTGTTAATAAAGCCTTTTCATGACTGGGAAAAGCGGTTTCCCATAACTTAAGTTGCTCATCAATCGAACCCGTTAAGAAACAGTCATTTTTGCCAAGTTTAAAATAACCATTTTCAAGAGCATAGCGTATAAAGTCAAAAAAAAATTTTTTCTTAAATTCGAAATCGTGCGTATCCCCAAACTCAGATAAATATTCATTATCCACAATACTTTGCCAAACATTATGGGATGTTAATCCCTTAACGTCATTTGCAAAAAAATTCAGAGCTTGTTTATACTTAGCTGAATTCAACTCGCACATAAAAATCAATGCTCACGGGTGGCGCTAAAGGTAATTTCTGGATAACGCTCTTGCATCAATTTAAGATTAACCCGGCTTGGGGCAAGATAGGTCAAATAACCACCGCCATCAACAGATAACTGGTCGTGGGCTTTTTTCTTAAACTTCTCAAACGCCACTTTGTCATCACAATGCACCCAGCGCACTGTCGCAATCGAAACAGGCTCAAAGGTACATTGTACTTTATATTCTTCAAGCAGGCGATGCGCGACCACCTCAAACTGTAGCACCCCTACCGCGCCCAAAATCAAATCATTGTTGATTTGCGGCATAAATACTTGGGTAGCGCCTTCTTCTGATAGCTGCTGTAGACCTTTTTGCAGTTGTTTTGACTTAAGTGGGTCTTTAAGTACCACACGGCGAAACAATTCTGGCGCAAAGTGGGGAATGCCTGTGAAGTTTAAAGTTTCGCCTTCGGTAAAGCTATCGCCAATTTGGATGGTGCCGTGATTATGTAAGCCAATGATATCGCCCGAATACGCTTCTTCCAGCGCTTCGCGGTCACCTGCCAAAAAGGTCAAGGCATCTGAAATGCGTACTTCTTTGCCCAAGCGCACATGTTTCATTTTCATGCCTTTTTCGTACTTGCCTGAACACACCCGCATAAAGGCAATACGGTCACGGTGTTTTGGGTCCATGTTGGCTTGAATTTTAAAGACAAAGCCCGAGAATTTTTCTTCATCGGCTTTGACGGTGCGTTCAACGGTGTCATGGTCTTTAGGGGCTGGGGCGTATTGGGTCAGTACATCAAGCACCATGTTAATCCCAAAGTTACCCAACGCAGTGCCGAACAGCACAGGCGTTTGTTTACCGGTCAAAAATTCATCGACATCCCAATCTTCATGTGCCATTTTTGCAAGCTCTAGGCTTTCTTCAAATTCACGGAAGGCAATTTCACCGATTCTCTCGCGGACATCTGGATAGTCATAGCCATCACGGCTCTCAATCTCGACAATCTCAGTACCATGACCTTTTTGATAAAAGTAAGTTTTATCTTCGCTGATGTTATACACCCCAACAAAATGCTGACCTGTACCAATCGGCCACGTCATCGGCACACATTGGATTTTGAGGACGTTTTCAATTTCATCAAGCAGTGATAACGGGTCACGGATTTCGCGGTCAAGCTTGTTGACAAATGAGATAATCGGCGTGTCACGCATCCGACATACTTCCATCAGCTTGATAGTTCGTTCTTCGACCCCTTTTGCCCCATCAATCACCATCAGTGCGCTGTCCACCGCGGTTAAGGTACGATAGGTATCTTCTGAAAAGTCGGCGTGACCTGGGGTGTCTAGCAGATTGACCATGTTGTCGGCATAGGGAAACTGCATCACAGAAGTGGTAATCGAGATACCACGCTCTTGCTCCATGCTCATCCAGTCAGATGTCGCGTGTTTGTCGGTTTTGCGTGATTTGACTTCACCTGCGCGCTGAATTGCTTGCCCCCATAGCAGTAATTTTTCGGTCATGGTGGTTTTACCGGCATCGGGGTGCGAGATAATAGCAAAAGTGCGGCGTTTGGCGATTTCAGAATGTAGTGACATAGTATTTGACTTAAAAGTAGCGAGGCTTGATAACCGATAAAAGAAAGAATAAAAAAGATGGCTTATTGTAGCCGATTTTACGTTTGATTGCGATTTTCACCGGTTATTATTGCGCATCACGCGCGCGATTTTGACAAAATTTTGTCATAAATCTAATACTTTAATCAGTAAAATTGTGTTAGTTTTATCTCATCTTTTTTTACCGACTTATGATATCCGCTATGACCCTTGAATCAGCTTCAACAAAACCCTTACGACCTAGCTCACCTCAACTTATCGAGCCTGTAATGACGGATTCTGTTGTACCGACGATGCCAACCTCTCGGTCAAATTTACCTGATTTAAAAACCTTCTTTTTTGCCATCAGTAGTGTGATTATTGTTTGGCTGCCTGTACTGGTTTTAAAGCTTGGCATGGTGATGTTCTCGGGGCTGATTGTCTATGCGCTGACACGCGGCATCGCCAATTGGATACGGCGTCATGTGGTGGCACCCAAGCCGCAATTTTCAGAACGTATCAAGCTAGACCAACGCGCCGAAGGGATTGCTATCTTCTTGTTGGTATTACTCACCAGTATCGGTATTTATTTGTTTGGTGATTGGGTGGCAGAAAAAGCCAGCGTCGAGCGATTTAACAGCCTGCTTGCTCAGGTTATGCTGGTGATTGACCAACTGCATCGTTTATTGCCCGATTCTGTGTCACAGCATTTGCCTGAATCGGTCAGTTCCATCAAACGTATTTTTGCCCAAACTATCAAAGACTATGCGCCACAGTTGCAGGTTGCAGGTATTCACACGCTCAAAGGGTTTGGCTATGCTATCATTGGTGCGGTGATTGGTGGCATTATTGCCATACAAGTCCCTGCCCATGCGCATTTACATACTAAACCCCTAACGCGTCACTTTCGTCAAAAATTTGATGAGCTGATGGCAGGTTTTACCGATGTATTTTTTGCCCAAGTCAAAATCTCATCAATTAACACGATTCTCACCGCTATTTATTTATTGGGTATTTTACCTTTGGTAGGTCATCCCCTGCCCATGGCATGGACTGTGGTGCTTATTACTTTTATCGCAGGTTTGCTGCCTGTGATTGGGAATTTAATCTCAAATACCATTATTGTGTCACTCAGTCTGACCCATGGACTCATCGTTAGTATTTCATCATTACTGTGGCTAGTGACCATTCACAAACTTGAGTATTTTTTAAATGCGCAGATTATTGGTAGCAAAATCCGATCGACCGCCTGGGAGCTTTTGCTATTTATGTTGGTATTAGAAGCCACCTTTGGACTGGCAGGCTTGTTAGCTGCGCCGATTATTTACGCCCAAATCAAACGCATTTTGGCAGATAGGGGCTGGATTATATAAACGCCCCTACTGGCTACAGGACTCATTAATAAATAATTTGCCCAATAAATTAAATTTTTAAATCTTATCGCCATTAATAACAGAACACGGCTTTATTGTTACAGTGTTGTATGGTTGAATGATTAAAAATGTGTTTTAAAGTCTATAACTGCCAAACTTTTAATGATTGATGTTACAATTTACACTAACATTTTTTGGCGTATTTTGAGGTTTAACCAAAAGTTGAGAGATTTCCACGGTAATTATAGTGAAAAATCCTAGCAATTTTTAATTTATTGTGCCAAAAAAGCGATTTGCCAATCCATTCATTGATTCATAAGGAATTTTAGCGATGTCTACTATCAATAATAACAACGTTGTACATTTTCATTACACTTTAAAAGACGACGAAGGTAACGTCATTGACCAATCACCAGAAGGTCAACCTTTAGCGTATTTACATGGCTACCAAAACATTATTCCAGGTCTTGAATCACAATTAGCGGGCAAATCAGTGGGTGACAAATTTACTGCAAGCATTGAACCTGTAGACGCTTATGGCGAATTCGATGACGCGGCAGTACAAGAAGTTCCACGCGAAAACTTCCAAGGTGTCGAAGATATCCAACCAGGTATGCAGTTCCAATCACAAACTGCAGACGGTCATGTGATGTTAGTCACTGTAAAAGATGTACAAGAGGACAAAGTGATTGTTGATGCGAACCATCCTTTAGCCGGCAAAAAACTTCATTTTGATGTAGAAGTGGCAAACATTCGTGACGCATCCGATGAAGAGTTACAACACGGTCACGTACACGGTGCAGGCGGTCATCACCACTAAGTCGTCATTAAAGCTTAGAAAGATTAAATGGAAGGCTATATTTATAGCCTTCTTTTTTTGGGCAAAATTTTAGATTGGTTAGGCTGTAAAGTTATTGTCTGCCGTGTAAGAAAAGCCTAATATTATTTACAAAATCATTGATTTAGTTACTTTTTTTGATGCTTTACTACAGTTTTTACCACACACTGTGCGCTAAATTTTGGCATACTAGCTCTATACCCAACAAACAATCCAAGCAATAATAAAGACCCATGATTGGGTATATATTTTTAGTTATTTATATAGCATTAAATTAATTACAAAAAAGGATACTAATCATGAACGAGAATACAATTAAAGGTCAATGGGAACAAGTTAAAGGCGCTGTAAAAGAAACTTGGGGTGACTTAACTGATGATGAAATTACCCAGTTGGAAGGTAATCGCCAAAAACTATCAGGTAAAATCCAAGAGCGTTATGGTCGCGCCGAAGATGTGGTAGAAAAAGAAATCGATGACTGGTCAACCCGTCACAACTATCGTTTCTAGAATAGATTAACCCCTCCTCCAAAGTAAAAAAGCCATATCCTTTGATATGGCTTTTTTACCTGCTATCCTAGCATCACTGACCTCATCCTTAAAGTCCTTACTAACTGGTAGTGAATTTCTTGACTCATCCTAAGTCTCACTCCACGTGTTTATCAAGCATCATTTCTTAATACTACGATAAACCATTCCCTTATTGGCAATTCTGTCCTTATCTCAATCCTTGAGAATCATCCCTGTGCCGTTGAATGTATTATTACAAAATTTACCATTCGGTAACAGTCGTACAAACGTCAATGCATGTAAGCTTTTGCTTACACGCATTTTGGCATTAGGGGCGCTGGTTGTTGGCTGCCTGTGCATCAAGCATGACATTAGCCGCTTCAATCACAAATGCTTCACTTTCAGGAAGCTTTGGACGTTCGGCTTGTTTTAGACGGCTACGGACTTCTAATTCTGCATCTTGCGCAGCTTGGTACGCTGTCCACGTGCTATAGGGGCTTTCCCCATTGGCTTGGCGTCTCGCATTTTCTGCCGCCAACGTTTTCGCCTCAATGTTTTTGCGGAAAGTACGGCGGTCATTGATGTCCAATTTGACAGGCTTGTTATCATCTTCCTCATTACGGATTCTGTTGAGTTGGCTTAGATAAGCAAACTGGGCATTGGCTGCTTGACGCTGCTGTGACAAGGCATTGAGCGATTGCAATGTCTCACGGGAATAGTTGCCAGCAGGTTGGTACGGCGCGGCACGAATGGTATCCCATGCCAGTGGGTTTTTCATGCTACGTTCACCAAACTCCATGCCTTCATAGATATTGACTAAGCGGACATCGGGTACAACGCCTTTATTTTGGGTACTGCCGCCAGTAATACGGTAGAACTTGCGCTGGGTTAAGGTTGCTGACCCTAAGGCAAGGTTATCAAGCTGAATTTGTGCTGAGCCTTTACCTGTGGTCGTGCTGCCGACAATCAGACCGCGGCCATAATCTTGAATCGCTGCGGCAAAAATCTCGCTGGCTGACGCTGAGCCTTGGTTAATAAGTACGGTCATCGGGCCTGTATACAGCTGCTTACCTTTATCTTCGTCTTCATACACTTGGATATTGCCGCGATTATCACGAATTTGTACCAGCGGACCTGACTTGATGAACAAGCCAATCATTTTGGCGACTTCATCGAGTGAGCCACCTGGGTCATCACGCAGGTCTACCACTAGGCCATCAATGTTTTGCTGGTTTAAAGCTTTTAACGCGTTTTCCGTATCAATGCTGACACTACGATAGTCTTCTCCCGCACGGCGGGCTTTATAGTTGAGATAAAAACTTGGGATTTCTAGCACACCGATTTTTTTGGCTTGTCCGTTTTTATCTTTGATACTAATCACCCGATGATTGACGCCCGATTCTTCTTGCTGAATCACATCACGTATGAGGGTGACATTACGCGCGCTACTGTCTGGGGTATTAGGCGCTTTGACGCGCACGGTGACGGATGAACCTTTTTTACCGCGAATGAGGTTCACCACTTCACGTGTCGAATAACCGACGGTATCGACCATGCCTTTATCTTCAGTGGATACGCCGATGATTAAGTCATTGGGTTTGATTTGACCCGAACGAGCGGCAGGCCCGCCATCAACTAGGCTGATGATACGGGTGTAGTCAGGATTCTTGCGATCGGGCTGAATCGAGACACCGATACCGACCAATTCAAGGGTCGATTGGATTTGCATCTCATTAGCTTGCACGGGGGCAAAATAATTACTGTGCGGGTCATAGGCTGCCATCGCTGCATTTAACAGGGTTTCAACGATTTGGTCGCTATCGATACGCTGTAGCTGCGCATATTGGCGCTTTAAACGCTGGTCTAGCACTTGGCTTGGTGAGCGCGTTTCGTTTTTGACTAAATCACTGGCGTTGTATTTATCAGCATTTTCTTGCAAAAACTTGTCTTTGTTTTTGTCTTCATCTTGATTGATGGTCATACCAATCAGCTGGTAGGTCAGCTGTTTGCGCCAAAAATCGCGTTGCTCGGCAACGGTTTTAAAACGTGGCAATTTTTCACGGTTCATAATGACCGTTTCATTGCTCTGTAAGTTCACAGGGGATTTTAACAAGCTATCGGCAAAGCTGTAATACGCTTTTGAGCGTTCAATAAAACGCTGATAAATTTCAAAACCCGCTTTTAAATCACCGCGTTTGAGATAATCGGCGAAACTATTGCCATATTTTTGGGTAAATTCATCAATATCCGACTGCAAAAACACGCTATGGTTGGGGTCAAGCGCATCAAAATAGTCGCCTAAAATTTGCCTGCCCGTTGCAGCATCCATTTTTTTATCTAGATAATGGCTACGATCCAACAACGCTGCGACTTGCCGAGTCACCTGCCGCTGCTCGTTATTGATCTGTCCGACGCTCGTCGATGCTGCAATGGCGGTTTGGTAACTTTGTCCCAGGATCGCCCCACCCATCAACAGGACAAATACACTGGCGGTAAGTTGTTTGTATTGCATGACTTTCCTTACTCTATTTAATGAAGCGATAAACAGAAAAAACTGACAGCCCATCTTAGCACTGTCAGTTTTTCCACACCATACAAAACGTGTAAATGTTCGACTCAAATCATCCATCAAACCTAATCGTTTGTAGCGGTAAGTTGCTCTGTTAGCCAATCAATTGATTGTCTTTAAACAGTTGGTTTAATTGCGCAGCAGTGAGCAATTGTTTTTCACCATCTTGGCGATTGACATATTCGTATTTCACCTCGCCTGTTTCACTGATATTTTTCTCTGAGATAACAATACGATGAGGAATGCCGATGAGCTCTAAATCGGCGAATTTTACCCCCGCACGCTCGTCTCGGTCATCAAGCAGCACATCAACACCTTGGGCTTTTAGCTCTGTGTAAAGCGCTTCGGCAAGCTGCATTGCTTTGTCTGTCGCGGCATCTTTCATTTTGCCTTTAATCATCGGCACAATCGCCACAGTGAATGGCGCAAGGCTCTCACCTGTGCTACTGGTTTTCCAAATGATACCATTGTCATCGTGGTTTTGCTCAATGGCGGCAGCGACGATACGGGTAACCCCGATACCATAACAGCCCATCATAGTAATGACAGGTTTGCCCTGCTCGCCCATCACCGCACAGTTTAATGCTTTGGCGTACTTGTCACCCAATTGGAAAATATGACCGACTTCGATACCGCGGCGGATTTGTAAAGTACCTTGTCCATCTGGGCTTGGGTCGCCTTCTACCACGTTGCGAATATCGGCAATTTCGGTAATGGACGCATCACGCTCCCAGTTGACGCCCGTGGTATGAAAATCTGGCTTGTTGGCACCGCTAACAAAATCTGATAACACCGCAGCCGCACGATCTACAATCACTGGCATGTTCAAATCAAATACCCCGATAAACCCTTTGTGCAGGCCCGCTGCTTGCATCGCCTCTTCGCTCGCCATGGTGAGTGGGGCTTTGACTTGCGCCAATTTTTCGGCTTTGATTTCATTTAGGGTATGATCGCCCCGTAACACTAACGCGACTAAGGTGGCTTTACCTTCTGCGGTAGCTTCACCTTCGACGATTAAAGTTTTGACCGTCTGTGACAATGGCAAACCTAAATGCTCAGCCACTTGCTCACAAGTTGGCATATTGGGCGTACTGACCGCTGTTTTATTTTGCGTTGCGGCGGCGCGTTCGCCCAAAGTGACTGCCTCAGCAAGCTCAATATTGGCCGCATAAGCTGAGCTATCTGAAAATACAATATCGTCTTCACCACTGCCAGCTAGGACTTGAAACTCATGCGAGGCAAATCCACCAATCGAGCCAGTATCGGCTTGCACCGCACGAAAATCTAACCCAAGACGGGTAAAGATATTATGATAAGCGCGGTACATATCATCATAGGTGCGCTGTAGTGAGGGCTGGTCGATATGAAATGAATAGGCATCTTTCATGATAAATTCACGCGAACGCATGACCCCAAAGCGTGGGCGAATTTCATCACGAAATTTGGTTTGTACTTGGTAGTAGCTCACAGGGAGCTGTTTATAGCTTTTTAGCAAGTTACGCGCGATATCGGTTATCACTTCTTCATGCGTTGGGCCTAACACAAAGTCGCGTTGGTGACGGTCTTTAAACCGCAGCAGTTCAGGGCCATAAGCTTCCCAGCGACCTGATTCTTGCCAAAGCTCGGCCGATTGCACCACAGGCATTAGCAGCTCTTGGCAGTTGATGGCATCCATCTCTTCACGGATGATTTTTTTAACTTTTTGTAAGGTTTTTAGACCCATCGGTAGCCACGTGTAGAGACCCGACGCAGATTTACGAATCATCCCTGCACGGAGCATTAATTGGCTGGAGATGATATCGGCATCACTTGGGGTTTCTTTTAACGTTGCAAAAGTAAATTGACTGGCTCGCATGGCACACCTTGTTTGTACGGCTTGAAATAAGAAAAACGAGAATGGATAGACTATTTGGTAAACCGATTATCTTATTTTATGCCACTGGGTGGTGCAATAGTTTTTTTAATTTTTGCCAAATCGATGCAGTATTTTTGGTCTTAGCATTTTTATAAATTAGGACAATAATTATGACAATTTGGTCATACCCATTGGCTATTTAAACTAGCTACATTGAAATTATGGCGAGTCATAACCATACAAAATAGCATCCACTATTAAATAAACGATTAGGAATGGATACATGACCCAACTCCCCACTTCGTCTTCCACGCCATCACCTGAGGCAAAACCGACTACGAACTTGCCAGAACCGCCCGCATCGGGCAACAAAAAGCCGGTTTCTTTTTGGGTGAGTTTATTTTTACTGGCTGTGATTGCGGTGGCGGGTTGGCTATTTTTGCAATGGCAACAAAAAAATACGCCTAAAAAAGTTGAGGTATTAACCCGCGAAGGGGTGGTCACTAAGATTCAAAGCCTCAATCGACTACAAACCGTGGCATATAACATCGATACCGTTATCACCAGCCAAAAAGAAGGCAATTGGTACGCTCTGTGGCAAGATCAACAAAAGGGGCTTTTTGTCGCTCATGGGCGGGTGACCGCGGGGATTGACTTAAATCAATTAAAACCCACTGATGTACAAGTGACCCCAGATGGTAGCCATGTCAGTATCACCTTGCCCGCTGCGCAGATTTTGGATAGTTATTTAGATAACATTGAAGTGTATGATATTCAAACAGGGGTATTTGGCATGGTGCAAGCCGACCCACAAATATTTAACCAAGCCCAAGTGGCTGGCAAAGACCAAGTGCTGACTTCCGCTTGCCGCTCTGGCATTCTACAAACTGCCAACGATAATGCCCAAAAGCAAGTGCAATCGCTATTTGCACTGGCAAATGTACAAGTCACTGTGAAAGTCACCGCGCCCACTAACAGTTGCCGTTAAACCAATTTTTTGCGCCTAAATAAGATTAATTTAAGGATAAAAGCGATTTTTAGTTTTGTATTGTTTTTTTGCCCTGTCAGAATTGGTATGAAAGGCATAAATAATAGATATGTAACCTACCTTAATAATAAGAATGTTGCTAAAATCTCAACTTTATAGCCCGCTAGTTTTAGACGACATTTATTTGCTACATCATCAAAAATTGTAATCATCATAGCCAGTTAACGTATCCCTAACCCAGGGTTACGATAATTTATTGCAGGGATGCTTGATGGCGTTTTAGTTGTGTAAAAGATCAATTCGCTAGCTGTTGGAGAGTTTACTCAATGAATGTCACATCTGCCTCAGATCGTCTAAAAAAAGTGATGCGGATTGCTTTGGTTGGCATCAAGCCTGGCGACCAAGTGATGCTAAAAGGGTATCTACGCATCTTGCTTAGACTCGAAGCAGACCTTGAATGGGTATCAGCGAACAATCAGCAAATTGATTTATTCATGGTCAATCATGATTTGCGTCATGCTGAAAGTGTTCAAAACTTAATTAGTAACAAACCCAATACCGCCACTATTTATACTGCTCGTAGTGAGACGGAAAACGGCTATTTATCGCAAGATTTATTGGTGTTACCCATCAAAGATTTAGCGCCATTGAGCGAGTGGTTGTTTTCACAATTGCCGTTCTTGTCTGGTATGCCTGTCAGCAATAAGGTATCCACTGCCGCTAAGCTCACCTCTGATGCCGTTGACGCTTATCAATCAGCGACAGACAATACATTAACACTAGCGCTTAGTCTTTAATGCGCCTGCTCTAGTTGGCAATCCATCATCTGGTGTTGCCCAGTCTACGCAATTTTTAGCTGTTACCATCAGTGATACCCCAATGCCCCTAACCCACTTGCCAAAACTAGTCAGTCGGTGAATTAGCGCTAGAGGGCGGCATTAATATTGGCTATATGGCATACCTGGGCAAGAACGCTTTAGCTTTATTTGGCCGATACTATCGCGAAAAGCGATGGGTATTTTTAAAACCGTTACGCTAGTAAATATTTGGATACAAATATGAATGATTAGTTGTTTCAAATGGACAGCCGTATTAAGCCCAGTGAGCCATTTATTGTGCTATCTAATGAAGAATTGCACGAATTAATCCATACCATAAGTGGCTATGAATAAAGCAGCTAATCGTTTGACAGAGCACGATAAAGCATCTCATTAATGTAGCGTTAGTTTACACGGTAACCATTCACCATTAACTATTAGCCATGGAAAAGCGCTCAACAGCATTCAGGGCTTTTTTCATGTCCATCCTATCACACTATCCTATCACACAATGAATTCGTAACATTTTCTGCATTTCATCCGACTTTTTATACAACTTAAGTTTAATAATTTAGCAAAATGCGATTTAAAATTTGCTATGGATTGCCCCATTACCTTTCATCGGTATAATTCATCATTTTGTCATATAACCTGACTACACTACCGTCACCGACGGACGATGGTTTATCGATTTTCTCAATAGGATGACGCAATTTGGGAAATTGAGATGAACCATCGTTTTTATTTTGCGTTAACGGCGGCTTTAAGAGTTTGTAAGCTTTTTTACTTGCGGCTAAGCGGTGCAATAGGTCATTTAATTAGCCAATCAATTTGCCAACAGATAAGTGACAATGATGAATTTTTCCAACCTTACCACACGTTTGCTATGCGTATTATTGCTGGTTTTTTTGGTGTTTTTGGCGATGGTGTATTGGATTATTGACCAACAAGCCAAGCCTAACGTCGCCAAACTGACCTCTCAGACTATCATTGAAACTGGCAATGAGGCGGTGAATGGTATTTTGTCGCGTGTGAGTCAAATTGATGGCATGGCAGTGACAGCCAGTCGTATGACTGGCAGTTTGCCCAAGAATGCCGATATCATCAACACCAGTGTTGGCAATTTAATGGCAAATATGGATAAAGGCATTGTCGGTGGTGGTGTGTGGTATGATCCTTTGATGTACAAACCTAACGTCGATGAAGCCGCGTTTGTTTGGCAACGCGATATGCAAGGTGTCATGCAGTCTGCCAGCCAATATCAAGCCATCAATCCAGGCTATCAAGCACCAAGCAAACTTACCGCAAATCGGGTAGCCGACCAAAAAACCCAACCACAGCTTGCCATGCCCTATTACCGTGATTGGTGGTATGTGCCCGCCGTATATGCCAATCATGACCACTGTGTGTGGAGCCGTGCTTATATTCACCCGGCGACCAAACAGCCCGTCATGACCTGTGCCAAGGCGATTTTTAATGCGCAAAACAATGGCTTTGAAGGGGTGGTGAGTTTTGATGTGCTGCTCGGTCGTATGCAGTCGATGGTCAAAGAATGGCAGCGCAAAACAGGCGGTTACGTGTTTTTGGTCGACATGAACAACAACTTTTTGACTTTCCCCAATGAAGCCCAAGTCAAACAAGTGACTGCTACTAACCCGCAAGGCGAAATGATGGACGTCAATAGTTTTGCCAAGAAAAACCCTGATTTTGCCCCCATTGCCAAAAGCTTAGACAACATCAATGACAGCATCATCAAACAAGCGCAAAAAATAGACGGTGGTAAATTTGATTTTACCGCCAATACGCTAGTAAGTAGTACCAACCTACAAAAAATCTCTCCCTCAGAGGCACGCATCATTTCAGCCATGCTAATGACCCAAAGCGGGCAAAATGAAAATCTCAACGCTACCCATTTTGTCGAAAAAGTCAGCTTAGACAACGATTTATTACTCAAAACCCCTTCCACAGCGTTTATTTTTGCCATGCCGATGACCAATTGGAAAATGGTCATCGTCAAACCCAATCAAGAGCTGATGTTATTTGCCAATCAGCTAGGTAAACAGCTGCAATGGTATATGCTATTGGGTTTCTTACCGGTACTGCTATTAAGTGGTTATGTTTTCCACCGTATTTTGGCGGTACCACTGCACCAAGTCGCTCGTAACGTCCGTGAAATCGGTCAATTGATTGCACAAAAAAAATATCTGTCACTCAGTGATCACAAATTGCCACCGGCAAACATTCAAGAAATTGGCGTGATTACTGACTCGATGAACCAGCTGGTTGATCGGGTGGTCGAGAACGAAGGTGCATTAGCACAAGTCAATGAACGCTTAGAGCAGCAAGTGGCAGAGCGTACCGAAAACTTGCACCAAGCATTAAAAGATTTAAAAGCCTCTCAAGTGCAGTTGGTACAATCAGAGAAAATGGCAACCATCGGTCAAATGGTCGCAGGTGTTGCCCATGAAGTGAACACGCCATTGGGCTATGTGGGTAGTAACTTAGAGTTGATTGATGAAAATATCGTACGTTATGACGAATTGATTGACCATACCCAGCAGCTCAAACAACTGATGCAAGCGTCGCCGACTGATACAGCAACCATCAATCAAACGATTGAACAAACCATTGCTTGCAGTGATGAATTGGTCGCCGATGCGGTGAGTGATGATTTGCATGGATTGGTGGATGATGCCAAATTTGGGGTTAGCCAAATCTCAGAATTGGTCGTCAATTTACGTGATTTTTCTCGCATCGACCAAGCCAAAATCAAAGCCGTCGATATCAACGACTGTATCAAAAACTCCCTAGTCATTGCCCGTAACAATATCAAACATTTAGAGGTGATAACTGAGTTAACTGCTATCGAACCGGTTAGTTGTAACCCATCCCAGATTAACCAAGTGCTGCTAAACCTATTTAATAACGCAGCACAAGCGATGGGGCAAACTCAGCACCCTACATTACACATTACTAGCACAGAAGACGGCGCCAATGTGTATATCAGCGTGGCGGACAACGGTACTGGGATGAGCGCTGAGACCCAAGCCAAGATTTTTGAACCATTCTTTACCACCAAAGCGGCAGGCGAAGGTACGGGACTGGGTCTTGCCATTTCGACCCAAATCATGCAGCAGCATAACGGCGATATTCATGTGCAATCACACCTTGGCGAAGGCACGACATTTACCATCAGATTGCCCAAAACAGCGATTAGCAGCGAGCAATCACCCAAGCTTTTAATCGCAGAAGAAAGCTAATGCTAATGTTAGATAACCGATAACCGATGGCTGACAGGCAATCTGCTCAGCCATACACGAGCCACACTTGATTGTGGTCAACCTTAATTGTAGTCAACCTTGATTTTAGTCAACATACCTAAGTGACATGACCATGATAACGACTGTAACCAAACCCAAAATCGCCTTTATCGATGATGAAGACCGCATTCTACGCAGCCTAAAAATGCATTTTCGCGCCACCCATGATGTGTTTACCACTACCGAGCCCGATGAGCTACTAAGCTATGTGCAAAATAACGAGGTCCAAGTGGTGATTAGCGACCAACGCATGCCAAAAAAACTGGGTGTCGAAGTACTAAAAGATATCAAAGACGTATCACCCCATACCATCCGTATCTTGTTGACCGGCTATGCAGACTTAACTGCGGTAATTGATTCCATCAACGAAGGGGAGATTTTTCGCTATATCACCAAACCTTGGCAGACGGATGAGCTTAAAAATATCGTCAATCAAGCCACCCAAATCGCGCTGCAAACCAAAGATGTATTCAAAGAAAATCTGCAGGTCGCTCAGCCAACCATCGCCAAACGCAAAGTGTTGGTGATCGATGACAGCGAGATGGTATATTTACAGATGCAGCAAAAATTCACCCAGTTTGAAACGCACTGGGCAAATTCATTAGAAAAAGCGATTGAGTTACTTGAAAATGACCGTTTTGGCGTGGCCATCACCGATGTGTCATTGGGTGGCGAGAACATTTCACCCGTAATCTATGCATTAAAACAAAGCTTTCCAGATTTAGCGGTATTGGTACTCACCTCACTCAACGACAGCCACACCTTAATCGACTTGATCAATAAAGGGCAAGTGTATCGCTACCTGCCGCGTCCCAGTAATTTATCATTATTAGAAATTAGTATTCAGCGCGCTTATGATTATCACCAAACGTTAGTCAATCAACCAAAATTACAAGCGCGACATGTCGTTGATGCCGTAACCGAAGTTGAAACGCGTAGTTTTGGTAATAAAGTCAAAAAATTCTTATCACGCTTTGGTATTGGTAAATCGCGCTTTGCCTAGCTTAAAATCTAGTGGGTAAGATAACAGGTTCAAAGCGTCGCGTTTGAGCCGTCTCAATCAATGAATGTTAGCCATAAAAAAACCGCCTAGAGTCACGACTTAGGCGGTTTTTGAGCGGTTTTTAATAGCCGATGATTAAGCTGTTTGCTCGTACACTGGGTGTTTGGCGCAAATTGCTTGGACTTTTTCACGCACTTCGCCGATAACTTTTTCATCACCGCGGCTATCGAGCACATCACAAATCCAGCCAGCCAATTCTCTTACTTCCGCTTCACCAAACCCACGGGTAGTGACTGCGGGCGTACCAATACGCACCCCAGACGTTACAAACGGTGATTTAGGGTCATTTGGTACCGCGTTTTTGTTGACGGTGATGTGGGCATCGCCCAACCATTTATCCGCTTCTTTACCGGTGATTTCTTGTTTGATTAAGCTAATCAGCATTAAGTGATTTTCTGTGCCGCCCGAGACGATATCATAACCACGCGACATGATGACATCTGCCATGGCTTTGGCGTTTTTAACCACTTGTTGTTGGTAGGCTTTGAAATCTTCGCTTAACGCTTCTTTAAAACACACAGCTTTACCCGCAATCGCGTGCATTAATGGACCACCTTGGTTTCCAGGGAACACGGCAGAGTTGAGTTTTTTCTCAATCTCTGGGTTGGCTTTTGCCAAGATTAAGCCTGAACGTGGACCGCGTAGGGTTTTGTGGGTAGTGGTGGTAGTAACGTCAGCGATTTGCACAGGGCTTGGATAAACACCTGCAGCAACCAGTCCTGCTACATGTGCCATGTCGACCATCAAGTATGCGCCAACGCTGTCTGCGATGTCACGGAATTTTTGCCAATCAACCACTTGGCTATAAGCAGAAAAACCCGCGATAATCATTTTGGGTTGGTGCTCTTTGGCTAGGCGTTCGACTTCATCATAGTCGATGATGCCTGTTTCTTTATTTAAGCCATATTGTACAGCTTTATAGTTGATACCAGAAAAGTTCACATGCGCACCATGCGTCAAGTGACCGCCATCGGCAAGGCTCATGCCAAGTACTGTGTCACCCGCTTTTAATAAGGCTAAAAATACCGCGCTGTTGGCTTGGCTACCCGCGTGTGGCTGTACGTTGGCATAGTCTGCGCCAAACAATTCTTTGGCACGGTCAATCGCTAATTGCTCGACCACGTCAACATATTCACAGCCACCGTAATAACGTTTGCCTGGATAACCTTCCGCGTATTTATTGGTCAATTGGCTACCTTGCGCTTCCATCACCGCTGGTGAACAGTAGTTTTCTGAAGCAATCAGTTCAATATGGTCTTCTTGACGTTTGGCTTCATTGTCCATCGCTTGGGCAAGTTCAGCGTCAAACTGGTGAATAGTGACATTTTTAAACATGGCAATTTCCTTTGAGTAAGTCAAAAAATGGGCGGATAAAACCGAAAAATATGGCTTAGTTTAGCATGGTTTGGTTTTTTTTAGTGAATAATCCAGCCATTTGGCGCAATTTGTCGCATTAGTTAAGATTATTTTCAAATGCAGGTAAAAAGATCTCACTAATCAAAAAATGCCTGCCTTGCCACTGGTAAAGGGTGGTGCGCCGCCAGCCTTGCGCTGTCACATCAATCCAGCGATTGGTCATCACTGCGCCATGCCGACGAAACAGTATATAGCCAATCGGTGTTGTACCCAGATTTGCCAATTTTCGCGCATTACCAATGAGGCTAGCAAACGGAAATACTGACCGCGCCACCACCCACGCATCTTGATTAGGCTTGCCAAATAATAAGGCTTCGCGCACCCATGCCGATTGGCTCACCCCAAGCGGTAACTGCAGTTGGTGCTTTTCGCTCAGGGACAAGGTTTGCCGCCCTTCAAACGTCGGCTGTACGATGAGTTTATGCTGAGATAAGGCTTCAAATTTGGCGGTGAGCGACCCTGTTGACGTCAGCCAAGGGATGAGTTTCGGCGGTATCTGCTGTTTGTGTGCCGCGCTCAAATGCGCGAAAGCTAAGTTTAGGTTTAAACCAACATTTATCATTATTTTTTCAAAAACTCATTATCGGGTATTGTGCCTTGCGCGGCAACGTCGCCAAAAAATTGGCTTTTATAGGTGTCATTAAAAGGTAACGCGGTCATCGCATCGGCTTGGTACGCCAGTATAGCGTGCTGTTCGTCTTGGCAAAACTGGGCAATCGCAGGGGCAAACACCTTGTCGTAGACGCGGTGTAACGAATGGGTCAACACCGGATAAAAGCCGCGAATCAACTTGTGCTCCCCTTGGGTACCAGGGTCAAAGTAGCGAAGGCCTTGCTTGATAGCAAACTCAATACCTTGGTAATAACACAGCTCAAAATGTAAACAATCATAGTCTTCTAGGCAGCCCCAATAGCGACCATATAACGTGCTGATAGTGGCATCGTCATCGAAAAAAAACAAACTACAAGCCACGATATCACCGTGCGCGTTATGCGCTTGAGCGAGCATCAGCTTGTCTGCCATAGTCTGCCCAAGCTGCTTAAAAAATGCTAAATTCAAATACGGCTGCCGCCCTCTGACCAGATAGGTCATGGCATAGCATTGATAAAAAACTGCCCAATCCGCCTCGGTGATATCGTCACCGATTTTAACCTGACAACTTAGATTTTGTTTGAGCACCTTTTGGCGTTCCACTTTAATTGATTTGCGTTTTTTGGCAGTTAATGTTGCCAAAAACTCATCAAAATTGGCGAATTTTTTATCCTGTAGATTGCGATTTTGCCATAAAAACTGACAGCTTAGCCGCTCGCAAATATTGGGCATATTGTGCAACGCTTGGACATCTTTTGGGGAGAAAAACAGTCCGTGCCAAGTGGATGCTTGATAGCGGCTTGCCAATTCATCAATCGCTTGTAGTAAGGTCTGATACAGTGGCGCGGTTAATGACTTGCCTTGTGCCACCCAAATCCGCTCGCCGGTGACGGGGGTAAAGGGGACGCTTGTCACCAATCTTGGATAATAATTTCTACCATAGCGATCAAAGGCTTCTGCCCAGCTAAAATCAAACACATATTCGCCTTGGTGATGCTTTTTGATAAACACGGGCATCACGGCAATCAGTTGACCACTGTCATCGACAATCTGCACATACTGCACCCACCAATCGCTGCGCCCGCCAATCAGCTTTGCATCTATGAGCGCTTGCCAAAAATCAAAGTGCATAAAGGGCGTATCAGGCGTCTGCCACTGTGTCTGTGAGTGCCAGTCAAACTCGCTGGTAAATTGATAGCGATAGAGCATATGTTAATATTATTGTAGTTGTATGAACGGATTATTATACCTTGTTTTTAGTCAAAAATACGGGCTTATCCTTTTACGCAATCTGGCACAATTTGGCACAATTTTGCAAAATATGTATGGCGTTGGGCAGTGTGGTTTATAAAGGTGACTTTGTTGCAATAACCAAATTGCAATAGCCAAGATTAGCGTTTACACTGAACAACTTATCTGCTCGATGCGCTCTAAGCTTTTTTTCACTCACTTGTCATCCTTTACCATGCCGACACTGATTTTATTTAACAAACCTTATGGCGTGCTCAGCCAATTTCGCAGCGATGATAATAACAACTTTGCGACGCTCAGCGATTATTTTAGCGATAAAAGCTTACGCGTGGCGGGGCGATTAGATGCCACTTCCGAAGGATTGCTACTGCTAACCGCTGATGGACAAGTCAATAAAGCCTTGACCCATCCACCCAAAGCCAATGCAGGCAAACAACAAGGTAAAACCTACTGGATACAGGTGGAAGGCGATGCAAGCGATGCCCAGCTACAGCAACTACAAACAGGGGTGCCACTCAAAGACGGTATCACCTTACCTGCCGAAGTTGCACGGCTGAGCGAAGCACAAATTGCCGAGCAAATTTGGCAAGCCCCTGACAAGATTGCCAAACGCAAAATCACCACGTGGCTCGCCATCACCATTTTTGAAGGTAAAAATCGTCAAGTACGTCGCATGGCGGCCCATGTGGGACTGCCTTGTCTGCGGCTGATTCGCATGGCATCAAGTGGCTTTAGCTTGGGGAATTTAGAGGTTGGCGCATCCACACAAATACCGCTATCACCTGCCGATTTAAAGCGACTGGGTGTCCAACCTTTATCCACAGCAACGACAACGCCACAATCGCGCAAAAAACCTCGCGTGTTAACGCCTAAATCGCTACAATCAAAGCACCCAACAAGCCGACGTAGGCAGCCATGAGCAGGCAGCCGTGAGTAGACAGATATAAGGAAACCGCTATGAGAAAACAGCCATGATCGGTTACATCTATCGTTTTTTTCAAAGCCGCCCTCGTCTACTGTTAGGATTTGCCACCATGGTGGTGGTGTATTTTGGACTATCGACGCTGGTTGGTCTATTGCCCAAAGATTGGACGTTGGCGGTAGCCTACGATAAATTGAAGTTTGTGACGCAATTTTTGCTGGCTTGGAATATCGGACTTTGGGTGTATCTACTGGCTATTTTTCGGATGATGTATAAAGCCGATCGAAATGCAATTTTGGATAAAGCCCATGCTGAAGACGAAGGCACGGTGTTAATGCTGATTTTGGTTTTTGTCACAGCCATTGTCAGTATGCTAGCGATTGTCGTAGAGTTGGGCGCGAGCAAGGACGCCAAAGGCGCTTTGATGCTGTTTCATATCGCGCTCACCGCCATGACGATTTTGACGGCCTGGCTGTTTATTCATACCATGTTTGCTATTCATTACACCCACGAGTATTTCTTGCTTAAAGAAGAAAAAAACGCAGAAATGCTAGATTTTCCTAACGATGATGACCCTGCCTACTGGGATTTTTTATATTTTTCCTACATCATTGGTACATCTGGTCAAACAGCGGATGTCGCCTTCAACACCCAGCAAAGTCGGATCATCGGTACCATCCATTGTGTGTTATCATTTTTCTTTAATACCGCAATTTTAGCCTCATTAATCAATATGTCAGCGGGTCTAATCGGTTAAAGTTAAATAAGTCAGCTAAATGAGTCAGCCCAATACAGCTAAATGAGTCGGTCAATTCAAGTGAATACATCGTCAAAATCGCTTGCTGTATGAGGTATACTATCCTCGCTTGTGGTCCTCGTCTTAACATAAAGTGATAGGACTGTCATATCCCACTACGCTAATATCTCGCTACTTTATAACTAGGAAATTGTATGATCGCACAATATTTGATGGTCGATAACGCCCTGCTCGAGCAACTGCAAAATGCCACTGATACAGCGCGAACGGCGTTACTTGAAAGTATGAGTGAGCAGCCTCAAGCGCAATTGGTAGATTTGGGCAAACTGTGGGACATTATCCATTTTGTGTTAACTAAACACAGTGCCACCCAACCTGTACCTGATGAGCCTGTTAGTGAGTTTGTGGTGGGTGTGGAAACCTTTAGTGACAGTGAAGACGCCGATTTCATTGCTTTTACCCCGTGGGCACATATTGTCGAAATCGTCGATGCACTAGAACAAATTAACTTTAAAAAACGCTTAGAAAAAGTCTCGATGAAGTCACTACGTGAGCAGGCTATTTTTCCACCCAATATTTGGCAAGACAAAAAGGAACACTTGGATAAAGAATTGCTGGCTTCATATAATGAGTTATTGGCGTTTTATAATGACGCCTTAGACCATGGCAATAATATTGTGGTGAGTATTTTATAACGTCGATATAGTCCTTTTTTCATTTTTTGAACCAAAAAAGCACCTTATAAAAGGTGCTTTTTTTATCAATTCACTGATGAACATATCATCTAGCTTGACTTAATTAGTTAACCGACTGATTAGTTAACTGACTGGGGTGCAAGAATAGTCATCTCTACACGGCGGTTTGGTTCATAGCTTGAGCCAAATTGTGTTGTCGCACCGCGACCAATAGCGCTGATACGGTTACCAGAGATGCCACGATTGACTAAGTAATTAGCGACTGCTGATGCACGGCGTTGTGATAACTCTTGGTTTCTATTTGCATCACCTTCCACTGAGGCGTAACCATTTACTTGAATGTTAGTTTGGTTATAGTCACGTAGTGTGGTAGCTACTTTGTCTAACGTATTATAGAAGTTAGGTAGAATAGTAGAATCACCAACGCGGAAAGTTATCGCTTCTGGGATAGACAAGTTAATGTTATTAGTCACTGGGTCACGCGTTACCGTCACGCCAGAACCTGCGGTTTCTGCACGAAGTTTTGCTTCTTGTTGCTGCATGTAGTAACCCACGCCCGCACCTAGTACGCCACCGATTGCCGCATCACGACCGGTTTTTTCACCGCCCGTTGCTTTTGAAATACCCGCGCCTGCGGCTGCCCCTAATAGACCCCCCATAAGCGCTTTATTGTCGGTAATGCCTGTTGTTGTCGTACCAGTTGGCGTTGTTGCACAACCTGTTAAGATAACACCTGATGCTAAAGTAGCTGCTAATAATTTAGTACGCATGAGTAATCTCCTTTGAATTCCTCTAGTTATAATGGCTTAGTTATAATTGCCACGCACCAACTTGTTGTTTTTATCTCATTTGCCAGATAAACCTGACAACACTCAGTTGCTTTGTGATTGAGCTCATTATGCAATAAACTTTTCCTTTATATGTAATGATTTGTCTTAAGGATGTTGTAGGATGGCATAATTTGTTACAAAATATTTTCAAGTATTCATTATTTATATTATTTATTCTTATATATTAAATGCTTTGTGATTTTGTTGAAAACTATGCTGCATAGTCAATCTATCATCTACAGATTATTCAATAACTTGTTAATTTTTAATAAAAATTTTTGACAATTAACTTTACTGGAATGTATAGCGTAGCACCAGTAAACCTGCAAGATTTGTGCTTGCCAGTGTATAAAAATTTATTAGTGAACATTTTTGACGTTTGCTAAACTAACACTTATTTTTACAATTAACGAAGCCAAATTAATGAAGCCAAGTATTTTTTCTTATGTCTCATTCAAATAAGCTTTTTTGAATAAGCTTTGTGGGAGCCAAATATGACAAATAACAATAAACCATCATTGCTCAAAAACACGTTAAATAAACTGCGTAAAACATCATTACCTTTGGCGCAAAACGCCAGCTTAGCGGTGGCGGCAGGCACCATTACCGGCAATTCAGTGCTGTTTAGTCTACCGCTTTGGGCGATGGGCGCGGTAAAAACATTAACGGGTCATACATTGGCAGATAAATCCGTGTTAAAAATAGCCAATCACTGGATCAATACCAACAATCGTTTGATTGACAACATCCTGCCCGATATTGATTTTCGCGTCAACCTGCCTGATGACTTGTCAGTCGATGGCAAATATATTTTGCTGAGTAATCACCAATCTTGGGTCGACACCACTGTCATTCAATATATCAGTGAAAACCGACTGCCGTTAACGCGGTTTTTTGCCAAATACGAGCTACTGTATATCCCAATTGTGGGGCAAGCCTTTTATTTTTTAGACTTTCCGATGATGAAACGCTACTCGAAAACAGCGATTGCTAAAAATCCAGCGCTAGAAGACCGCGATATCATCGAAGCCAAACGCGCTTGTCAAAACTTAATCGACAAGCCTTTTACCTTACTTAACTTTATCGAAGGCACGCGGTTTACCCAAAAAAAACGTGACTTGCAACAATCACCGTATCAACATTTGCTAAAACCCAAAGCGGGCGGCATTGCACTTGCATTAGGTGCGTTGGTTGACGATTTAGATGCTGTGCTTGATATGACAATTGTATATCCTGACGGTATTCCTACCTATCAGGATTTATGGAAAGGTAATATCAAACGCATCGGGGTGGATATTCAAAAAATTGTATTGCCAGATGACTTACTACAGCGCCTCATGGATGGCAAATACCAGCAGGATGAACAAACCAAAATAGATATGTACCGTTGGCTTGATGACTTGTGGCAGCAAAAAGATCAACGTATCCAAGCCATGCTCGATGATTTTACCCGTCATCCCTAGCGACACATCACTAGTGACACTACTAGTTAAAAACTCAGGTAAGCCATGCGATATATGAATTACCTACCTTGTACCCACTCACATTTTTTGCGGTATTGACCCCATTTTGAGCACTTTTTTATGCCAACTGCTAATTTAGACCCAAAGCCCAACCCAATGCCAAGCTCGAATATTAGCCAACCGCTCGCTGCCCACCCTGCCAAACCCAGTCGTTGGCAGTTAGCCTACGATACCATCATGATGGTTGCCATCGTGTTGGACTTGCTGCTCATGGGGTTTGACGCTTTGATGCTAAGTAGCTTTATGGCAAAAATAGCAAATTGGCTAGGGTTTTTTGACAGTATCATCACTTATCAGCAAGGATGGCACGAGCCAATCAAAGTAGCTGGGGGTCTATTTACCATCTTTTTGATAGCCGAGCTTTTGGTTCGCTGGTTGATTGCCATCGCCCAAAAACGCTATTACCGCTGGTTTTTCTTTCCATTCGTGCATTGGTATGAGGTGTTGGGCTGTGCACCGCAGCTGCGCGCATTACGACTGCTGCGCGTTGGCGTGATTGGTTATCGTCTGCATGAACTGGGCTACAAAGTTTTGCCCGCCAGTTGGCTTGCGACAATCAAATTTTATTACCAAATGATTATGGAAGAGATTTCTGATCGGGTGATTTTAACCGCGATTGACAATATCCGCACCGAAATAAGCAACACCGATGGGCATTTGGTCAAAAACATCATCGACAAGCATCGGGATGACATACAAAAGGTCATTGTCGAAGTGCTGCAGCAAGAAGCCACACCGTTATTACAATCCACGCCCGCCCACCCTGCCATCTTTGCCAAACCATTGGCAGAACAAGTGGGCATCGCCATTCAGCAAGCGCTAACCGATACGCCCGAGCTGCACCGCATATTACGATTGATACCGATTGCCGGTAGTCTGATAGAAAACCAAATGCACAGCATCGGGCAACACATTGGGGAAAATCTGACATTAAGCTTGACCACCAACCTTACCAAGCCGCAAACGCTCACGCTGATGTATGAAGAAATCGCCAAAAGCTTGGTGCAAATTGACGTCACTAGCCCTGCGCTAGAAAAATTAATTAGCGATATTATTGATGATAGTTTGACGTCACTTGCCAACCAAGTTCGCATTCAACAATGGAAGCACCAAATACGCTGATTGAATCCACCAATTTTGCTGGCCGATAGCCGCTATTCAACCCTTTTTTATCGCCCTACTACAGCTTTGGTTGCCAAACAATAAATAGCGCAGTGAATGGTTGTTGTTTTAAATAATACTTGCTAATATGCGGTATGAATCGATTTTGATGTATAAAAAGTTATTATAAAAAGGTTTTTCATGACACAGCCCGCTGCCCTTGACTTGACCCAAGATAGTTCATCACAAAAATTACAAAGTCTACCTAACCTATCCGAGCAGGGTTCACCGCAAAGTCAGCAGCCAGCCAACCCATTACCCACCGACCCTGTAGCCACTAGCGTGAAACTTACGGGCAGACTCCTCAACTTTACCCGCCTAAATATTGAAGGCAATGACATCAAAGTAATTTTGACAAAGATTGCACAAAAGCTAGGTCGTCAACGCCAGTCCAACTTACCGGTGATTGTCAGCTGTCATCACCCGTTAAATTTAGCGCAGCTTTGGGGCGGCTTATGGGCACTAGGGTTACAGCCGATTGGGTTGGTCACAGGCGCCAATGACGCCCAAGCCAATGAGCTTCGCATTGCCATTTTTCCAGCAGATGGGCAGCGCATTGACGGCAAAGCACCAAAAAATGTGGCGACGGGTAGAGAGCGAAAATCAGACAGCACAAAAAGTAACCCATCCTCTCAACACGTGGCGCAGCCCCCTACCCAATCACCCGCATCCGACAGTCAAGTGACTGAGCGACAAAATCAAACCGCTAATGATATCGCAGCCAATAATACCGCAAGCAATGAGACCACAATCAATGAGACCGCAGCTGCACCTGAAAAATTTGTCGCCTCACCGCATCACCAATCGCAGCCTGAAGGCGATTTGGTGCATAGTCAAATGCTGCGCTCCGGTCAAAGTATCAATCATGTAGGCGGTGACGTGATTTTGACCAAAGGCATCAATGCCGGCGCGGAAGCGATTACCGATTATAGCTTACACGTGTATGGAAAAGCCGAAGGGCGATTGGTCGCAGGGGCGACGGGCGACACCAACGCTAAAATATTCTGTTTACGTTTTAACCCGTCACTGGTGTCAGTTGCGGGCACTTATTGCCTAAAAGAAAATATTCCCATTGAGTATTTGGATAAAGCGGTACAAGTCAGCTACCTTGATGGTCAAGGCTTGGTGTTTGAATTGATGGAATAACAATCACCTAAACAACCACTTATACCATAATCTATGCAAAAATCGCCAATCTCTCGATTAACTTCGAAAAGTTTTTTATGCTAAACTAGTCCAATTAACCAAATTTGGGCTAACTAAAATTTAAGCCTTAACTTTTAACGATTTACGTTAATTTATATCCATATTTTTCAAACCAGTTTAGCGTGAATGTGTGTATGGCTTGATGATTAACCAATACAGCCTCACTGACACCGTGCTATGAATAGGAGTATGCCAAAGTGGCAAAAATCGTTGTTGTAACTTCAGGAAAAGGCGGGGTAGGCAAAACCACCACTAGCGCCTCTTTCGCTACAGGTCTAGCCCTTCGCGGCTTTAAAACTGTAGTGATTGACTTTGACGTGGGTCTTAGAAATCTTGACCTCATTATGGGCTGCGAAAACCGTATCGTGTATGACTTTGTTGATGTTATCTCAGGGAACGCGCGCCTGTCACAAGCTTTGGTAAAAGACAAACAGCTCAATAATTTGTTTATCTTACCTGCCAGCCAAACCCGCGACAAAGACGCCTTGACAGATGAAGGAGTCGCCGAAGTCATTAATGAGTTAGCCAAACAATTTGACTACATCGTGTGTGACTCGCCCGCTGGTATCGAGCGCGGTGCCCAGCTAGCTATGTACCATGCCGATGAAGCCATCATCGTGACCAACCCAGAAATCTCGTCGGTGCGTGACTCAGACCGTATCATCGGTATTTTGCAAAGCCGTACTAAAAAAGTTGAAGAAGGTACAGGCGTGGTACGTGAGCACTTGGTCATCAACCGCTACAACGCTGAGCGTGCTGAGCGCGGCGAGATGATGGATATCAACAGCATCTCTAATGACATCCTAAAAGTGCCACTACTTGGCGTGATTCCTGAAAGCAATAGCGTACTTGAGGCATCAAACCAAGGTGTGCCTGTGGTGCTAGATCAAAATTCAAAAGCCGGTCAAACTTATGATGACATGGTCGCTCGTTTCTTGGGGGAAGAACGTCCCTATCGCCATATCGAGGTGAAGAAGAAAAGTTTCCTACAACGCTGGTTTGGAGGTTAGGCTATGGGATTTTGGAGTAATTTATTTGGCGGTGAGCAAAAGTCAAACAGTGCCAATACTGCCGCAGAGCGCCTAAAGGTCATCGTTGCCAGCGAAAACCGCTTGCACAATCGGTTAACCCCAGAGCGTATTGAAAAAATGAAACGTGAGATTTTGGCAGTGGTCAATACCTACGTATCAGGTGTCAACATTGATGACGTCAATATTCAACATCACAATGAAGCAAACATGGAAGTGCTGGAGATGAATATCAGCTTGCCTGATAGTACACGCCAATAATTCATGTTGCGCTTAATCTAGGCTGCATTTAAAAAATTGTGACTAAAAAGCCCATGATGACATGGGCTTTTTTATACTATGGGCTGACTTAGCGCATACGGCGAATTAAATGGTCTTTTTGGATAAATTGGTGATACAGCGCGCCGATGATGTGCAAGGCCGTGAACACCAGCAGCAACGTCCACAACAGATTTTTATGAATTTTTTCTAACGTGCCTGACAAATCACTGTTTTCACTGACAAAGGCTGGGATATCAAACAGCCCAAACATACTCACCCCTTCCCCATCAAACATAACAGAAAACCAGCCCGCCAAAGGCATGGCAAGTAAAATCAAGTACAGTGCCAAATGCGTTAAATGCGATAGTTTATTTTGCCATTTTGGCATCGGCACATCGGCAGGTGCTTTGGTGACAAAACGATTGATAATCCGACCTACTGTCCAAAATAACACACTGAGTCCAAACGCTTTATGCAAATCAAAATAGGTAAAGTCAGTTGCATCTTCATTCAGCTCAATCATTGCCCAAGTCGCAATCAACAACACCACGCTAATCCAATGGAAAATACGTGACGATAGCGACCATTTGTTGATACCGTGTGGGGCAATCGGCTGTGGCGCTTCATTTGCAGGAAATAATGCCATAATGAATTTTACCTTATCATGATTTGTTTTGGGTTATTCTAGCAATGTTTGGGCAAAATAAAAGTAACAGACTGTTGGCAAAATAGCACAAAGGCGGACTGCGTCTAACTATCTAAATCCACCAAGAAATGCGAGAGCTTGTCCAAATCTGGCACCACACATAGCTCACCTGCCAACATGACTGGCTGAAAAATATAGTCCTGCTGTAAGCTATAGTCTGCCAAATTCGGTGCGCGTGAGCGCTCGACGACCTCATCATCTGGCGCGTTTAAGGCGGCTAATAAGTCAGGGTAGTGAGTCGCTAATTCAGCTTGGTAAGTCGCGTCATCAGCGTCTTTGAGATCAGCAATACGCACAGAATGAAAAGTCACTTCGCCATGAATCTGCAAGGCAATCCGATGGATATCGGTGACGCTTTCTAACACCACTAAGTGGGTGGGCTTATCATCTTTTGGCAACAAGTGATACACCGGCACTTCTTGACCGCGCCAAATATAATTCCAGATGCGCTCATCATAGTTATCAATGCTCAAAATCAAAGCTTGCGGCACAATCCAGTCAGGCGAACTGCTAGAAGGAATTCGAGCAATGGTTAATTGACCTGTGGTGATACTTAGGACGCCTACATCCTCATCTTGCTTAAAATAACGGTTTAAATCGTTTGCCATAGCCTGCTCATTTACTGATTAATAAGAAGTTTAGGGGTCGCTGCTAGCCTGCCGTATTAGCCACACAAGGCGATTAGCTGCTGAGCTAACTGCTTAGGGGTGCCAACAAAAGTGACTTGGTTGCTTTCAATCATGCTTTGTGGCTGGCTCGCGCAGGTGCTACTGTCAGGGGATTGCGCCCAAATAATGCTGCCATTTTTTTTGACCGTCGCTGCCACATCACTGCCATCATTGCCCATACCAGAGAACACAATAGTGATTAAATTATTGCCAAACGCTTCACTGCAGTTACGCATGACGTCACTGATTGGCGGTTTGTAACTGCCTTGCCAAGGTTTACGCTGCAAAATCACCCGTCCATTGGAATCACACACCACGCTGTGTTCAATCGGTAAAATCAAACAACGTCCTGTCAATAATTGCTGGGTATTGGTCACTATGTCACAGCGCCACTCATTGTGACGATTTAAAATTCTTGGCAAGGTGTTTAGCGTATTTTGGTTAAAGTGCTGCGCTAGTAACAGCGCCACTGGTAAATCTTCGGGCAAATTATCTAAAAATTCCTTAATCGCCAGTGGTCCGCCCATCGAGGCTGCGAGCAACACCACATATTTCCACGGTTTGATTTCGCTCTTGGCAGCATCATAGGGCTCTAACAAATCGCTACGTTCTAGCATGTTGGCAATTTTTCGCTTGAGTTGGCGTTGCCATTTGGCATATAACAGACTTTCATTGATATAAGGCGCAGTGACAAAGCCCAGTAGCACAATCTTAGTCAAATTGACATTCTGTTGTTTTTCAACATTTTGAATGACTGCGTAATCGTCTGGGGTATCGATTAGCCACACATCAACTTTTTGCTGAAAATGTTTTTCGAACAGCTGTGATGCTGCCAAGCATGCCACGATTTCAAATCCCCAAGAACGAATGGTATCGCTAAAGGCGAGCCGTTGCTGATTTTCCTCAGCAACGATAAAAAATCGCAGCGGCGGTGAGTGCTTTGACAGCATGAATGATTGTATCCTTTACATGGTCGGCTTAGTCAGTTTTTGCTTGTTGGGTAAAGCGCGTTAACGTGTCTAACAGCATTTGTTCTTGGAATGGTTTACCCATGTATTCATTCACCCCGATATCAAACGCGCGTTCACGGTGTTTTTCACCGGTACGCGATGTAATCATGACAATAGGAATATGCTGGAGCCGTGAATTATGGCGAATATGGTTGGCCACTTCAAAGCCGTCCATACGTGGCATCTCAATATCCAATACAATGACTTCAGGTAGCATTTCTTGCAGTTTTTCTAGCGCATCAATACCATCCGTTGCCACTTGGGCCTCATAGCCGTGACGTTCTAGTAGGCGCGAGGTGACTTTACGTACGGTTACTGAGTCATCCACAATTAGTACCACGGGTTTGTGCGCTTGTTTGACCGACTTATTGGCTTTTTGCTGCTCGACTTTGGCGATATTGCTGACATTACGCATCAATGCCACCAAGTCAAGAATGAGCATGACCGAGCCATCACCCATGATGGTGGCAGAAGAAATTCCATCGATATGGGAGAGCTGACGACCGAGCGGTTTGACGACCACTTCAATACGAGAGCCTGCAATCATATCCACTTGTAGCGCCATGCGCTGACCTAAGTCAGTACGAATAATAATCACTGGCACACTGCTTGACTGGTGCGCTAGTGCATCCACCGGGTCACTGCCGTACAAAATCTGATTAAGATAGCGCAAACGATAGGCTTGTCCATCGATATTGATAGTATCGGCATTCGTGGTATAAAAGTTAGCAATCGCATCGATATTGACCCGCATCACACGTTCAATTTGCACCAATGGTACAGCAAAGTATTTATCCCCTGCCCTCACCATCAAGGCATCAGACACCGCAACTGTCAATGGTAGACGCATGGTAAAGCGTGAGCCTCTGCCAGGCTCAGAGTCGACGGTTACTACACCACCCAGCTGCTTGACTTCGCTTTGTACCACGTCCATACCGACACCACGACCCGAGATTTGTGATACGGATTTGGCGGTGGATAGACCCGCGTTAAAGATATATTGCATGATATCCAGTGTCTTTAGACTGGTATCTTTGGCAGAAATCAAGCCTTGCTCAATCGCTTTTTCGCGTACCGCATTCACATTAATACCGCGTCCATCATCGGTTAAGTTGATAACGATTTCACCGCCTTCACGCAGCACTTCAAGCGTGATTAAGCCTGTTCTTGATTTACCACTTTCAATACGTTCTTGCGATTTTTCAATACCATGGTCAACGGCGTTACGTAGCATATGCTCAAGCGGCGAGGTAATACGCTCAAGGATATTACGGTCAATTTCACCTTCATCGTTTAGGATTCGCAGTTCAACAGACTTGCCAAGCTCGGTGGCTGTTTGACGGACGACCCGTTGCAGACGTGGCGTGATACGCGAGAATGGCACAGTACGTGAATCCATCAACCCCTCTTGCAAATCGGACTGGGTGCGTGATAATTGCAGTAGCAAGTTTTCGGTTTCACGGGTTTTATCGAGCATGGTGGTTTTGATGTCTAACAAGTCCGATGCCGATTCCGAGAGCGATTTTGACAGTTGGTTGAGCGCTGAATATTGGTCCATCTCTAACGGGTCAAAGTCATTTTCTAATTCATGTTCCTCACCAATTTGTGACAAAATTTGAATCTCAAGCTCAGTTTCCATACGGCGTAGCTGATCTGCTAGACGCTGTACGGTTGCGCCCATCTCTTCGATATTGTTTGATAGACTCGATATACCCATCTCGATTCGTGAGCGGTTGATCGCGGACTCACCTGATAGGTTAATCATACGCTCCATGGTACTTGCAGAAATCCTAAGCGTCTCAGCATTAAGGCTCGATTGATCTTGCTCAGATTCAAAGTTACCCGTCATCAGCGGCATGACGCTTAGGTCGCGCTGTTTGACTTCTAACGTGTCTTGCCCGAGACTACTGCGATAGATATCAATTTGTTCAATTTGGCTGGTGAGGTTAACATTGGGGATTTCTTTTAAGCTATCAGGCTTTCGCGAGAATTGTTGCAGCGCTGCAACCAACGCCACCGGCGTTTGTGGGTTAAATTTATTTTCTAATACATAAATCGCACTTGCTAACCAGTCATGACACACCGCCAATAGGTTACCAATCATCCGAGTGGCAGGTTTGCGGCGGCTGCCTAGCTCTTCGTAGATGGTTTCCATTTCGTGCGCTAATGTAGCAATCCCTTCTGCACCGACCATTCTTGCGCCACCTTTGATGGTGTGCAATTCACGTTGCAAGGCTTGTAATGCTGCAAGATCACTGTTATTACTACGGAACTCTTGTAAATGCAGGCTGCTGCTATCAATCAGCTCTTTGGCTTCTTCAAGATACACTTTTAAGATATCTTCGTCAGGCTCTTGACCTTTCCAAGTCTCTAAACGACGCTCTTCAAAGTTGTTAATAATTTCTTCGATGTAGAGTGGATCATTTTTCGCAAGTGCGCTATCACCCTCTTTGGCAGGTTGTTTTTGCTCTATCGACTCTTCAGGATTGGCTTCAACAATCAGTGGCACCGCAAATACCAAGTCCCGACTTTGTACTGTGCCGGCGATGACCTCATCGATTTGGCGGGCAAAATCTGTGGCTTCAAAAGAGCGACTAAATTGTCGAACTTGCTTGAGCTGTGAGGCAATGGTTTCATGCAGTTTTTGTAGCAATGAAGCGGTATCGGTATCACTAGGTAAAATACCTTTGTCAATGGCGTCATACACTTGCTCACCACGTAGCGCCATCTCGACGATACTCGATACCCCGATTAGCTCTGCACCCCCTTTTAATATGTGCATATAATTAGCTAGTTCTTTGACCACCTCTAGATTGCTAAGGTTATTGAGCCATTGGTTGTAGTAATTTTGCACATCGGGCTGAATGGTTTGCACTTCATCTAAGAAAATCTGCAACAGTTCATCGTCGGTAGCGATTGTCTGGTACTCGATAGCATCCATCTCAGCTTGGTACTGACTTTTTGCCAATAATTTTCTTAAAGTTTCAATCGCCTCTTCATTGATATTGACGCGCAGTCCTGCTGCAATGGCGTCAAACATATTGATGAGCTGATTGTGTAAGCCCATTAAGCCATCATAAATGGCTTCATTTTTGGCAAATTGCGGATAATCAGCAAGTTTTTTATAGGCAAACTGTAAGGTACTTGGAATGATAAAATAGCTCAAACCTTCAGTCGCTTGCGCAAGCCTTGACGCTTGCTGTTCAAGCTGCTCGGCATAGGCACTAACTTGTTCGCTCTCACCAGCAAACCTAGCCTGTGCTTGCTGATCGGCATCGAGTAAGTCATCAATCCCAAGCGCTATCAAGTCTTTGACCGTCAGTTTTGTGCTTTCATAAGATTCGGCATTGGCATCTGTTAGCCGCTCAATCAAGTCGGACACAATGTCGGTGTTATCTTCTACCACCGTCACATCATGATGGATTTTATGCTCATCAATGTAGGTTTGTAGCAGATCTTTGGCCTCTTGCAAGGTCAATAGCTGGCTGGCCGTGAGCGGCATTTCATTATGTAATAGGTCGCCCAGTGCTTGTTCTACCGCGGCGCTTAAGTGATAAACATTATTAAGTCCAATCAGGGCTGCGCCACCACGTAAGGTATGGAATGCACGTAATATGGCATCAGGCACATGCGTTGCAGGCTCACCCAAATGGTGAGTAATAAAGTTATCAATATCGGTCAATAACTCGTCCGCTTCTTCAATAAATACGTCATCAGCGACATCCATTTCACTACTGATGTCACTAATGCCACTGACATCCTGTAGCGCTTGCGTTTGTGCGGTGGCGTGACCAGACGAAAGCGCCACATCTGTGTGTGACGCACTTGGCGAAGCTGCTACTTGTCCCCCAAAGGCGGATAAGGCTTGATGGTAGCTAAAGCTGTCGCCATGTTTTTTGGCATAGCTATTAGCGACAGCTTGCCATAATTGAATCACGGCGGGATAGTCTGTACGATTTTGGGCAAAAATCGTGATGAGCCCACCAAATGCCTCAATGACATCACTAACTAGACGTAAAACCCCCTCATCAACCGCTATGGTATGATCAAGCACGCGATTGAGCATGTTTTCAATCGACCAAGCAAGCTCCCCTAGCTGATTGGCGCCAACCATACGACCTGAGCCTTTTAAGGTATGAAAACCTCGGCGGATTTCTTTTAAGGTATCAAAATCATTGGGCTTGGCTTGCCAAGCTTGGTTAAGCGGTGCAATCGTCTCGATAACTTCATTGGCTTCTTCGATATAAATTTCTTGAATATCGGCATCGCTGACCGCATCTGTGACCGTCGTTAGCTGTTCATATTCGCGAGCCACCACCTCAGGTAAGGCATGAATATCCCCTGTAGTTGATGGCGCAGTGTCACTTGCAACCTCAATGCCTTGAGCCATATTATCACTGTCTTTAGCCTCATTAGCACTGACTGGTACAAGGCTATCTAAGCCATTGGTTTCTGGCAGACCTGTGTTAATCGGCTGCTGCTGTAATAGATTAGTCGCTTGCAATACCGTAACCGCAGGGTCAATACTTGGCGCCCGCCGCTGCTGAAAATCTTCAACCAATATCGGCAGTTTGCGATGGGTATCTTTGATAAAGCCCACTAACGCATCACTAACCGCTAAAGTACCATCTAGCACACGGTTGAGCATGTTTTCTACTGCCCAGCACATCTCACCAATTTGATGAGCGCCCACCATACGACCTGAGCCTTTTAAGGTATGAAAACCTCGGCGGATATCTTTGAGCGCGACTAATTCACGAGGGTCCACTTCCCATACCAGAATTTGCTCACCCAACTCAGCAAGGACTTCTTGCGCCTCTTCAATAAAAATATCTCGGATATCTTCATCCATACTATAGTCATCAGCTTTGAGGGCTTGCCTCGCAGCCGCTAGCGCTTGCGATTCTTGCACGCCAGTCGTTTGCGTGACAGCCGTTTGCTTGATAGGCGCTTCTGAAGCCGTAGCTAGCACTTGTGTTGGTGCTTTCATATCACTGGCAATATATTCGCCTCCATCATCGTAAATCACCGTATCACTGCCAAAGTGCTTGGTTGGCGCTATCACTTCGGCGGCGGTTAATGGCATTTCGATTAAGCGATTAAGCAATAAATTGGCACGGTTAAGCTGAGTTTGGGTTTGATCCAAAAATTCTTCATTAACAGACTGATTGGATAAATAATCCAAAAATAGCTCAAAGCGGGCAAGCATGTCGGCGATGGCATCACTGGCTTCCGCGCTTAATACCTGTACCGAATTTTTATGCATACGACTAAATAATAAGCGAATTTGCTCGACCAATTCTTTGGGACGTGTTAATCCTAATGCCCCAAAAACTTGAATAGTGGCAATCAATTCGTCATTGACAGTTAATTTATTTAAATCACGGGTTTGGATATATTGATTAAACGACTGTTTGATATGTTCAATATGCACGCGCGTTTGGCGCACCGCTTCATTTTGCGGATTGCTGGCATAAGCAAAATGCTTTAAGCCAATTTGGCTATCAAGGATTTCAACCGTTGACAACAACTGGCTGTAAAAATCTTGCAGCTGGCGTTCTACCTGCCAACTGAGTGATGACGCCATAAAAGTATCTTGCGTCATCAAGCGCACGTCATCGATAATTTGCGCCATTTGGTTTTCATAAAACACCCAACCGCGATTTGCCAAACTGTTTTTGACCGATTCAAGCAGCGGCAAAATGGTGAGCGGCTCATGCACTTGGTAAATAATTTTTTCAAGTTTTTCTAATACTTGACTAAATAGATTATCAAGCGTGTCACTACTATTGATATCCAAGCTTGATAGCAGGGCTTTAGTATCATGCGATTTATGGGTTAACGCATTGAGCGCTAACAACACATCAACTGCCAGACGCGACACGGTAATATCAGGGGTGAGAGTCAAATCATGCGTCAGCAGCAATGACAGACTGTTTAACAGCGAAGCATTAGCGGTTGGCGCAGGTTGCTCATTGATGGTTAGATTATTGCACCAAACCGCGACCAACTGCCAAAATTGACGCCAGGCAGGATTGATAGCAGCCTGGGACAAATAGCCCGCAACTTTGCTCAGCGCATCTAAATGTTTGCTATCGTTGGTCGCGTTTTGTAGTAGTTGCAAACTGTTATAACGCCAGACTTTGAGTAACTCATCGGCTTGGGCACTGTCCCATGGGTGTTTGATGTCTGGTGTGGCTAATTGGCTTAAAAATAATAAAGCATTGTCTGTGACAGGTGGGATGGGCTCATAAGTTGATGCTATGCCAAGCAGCTGCTCAAAATAAGCGATTCGGTCATTGACCCAATCGGTATGAATCTGCTGTTTAGCTTGTACTTGTTCAATGTCAAATTGCAGCAATCTCACCGCATGGCTGATTTGACTAAAATACTGCGGGGATAAAGTTTCTTGCTGAATGGCGATAGTGGTTTTATCAAGCGTTTTCGCCAGTTTTGATAAGGCTGGCTGGTTGGCAAGCGCGAGTGCACCGGTGATTTGGTGCAAATGTTGACCGATTAACTGCCACGCTGGGGGCGCGTCATGTCGTTGTAGCAACTGGTTAAGCTCACCAAATACGTCTTTTAAAACCGGCATCAACCAGTCTAAGGCGATCAAATTACGTTGTTTACTCATACCATATTCCTAGGACAACGACTGTCAAAAACGATGACGATTTTTCTCGATTTTAACTTAGCTGTAACGCAGTCGTTTATTAATTTCTTATATCACTTAAAATAACTTACCCGCTGTCTGGCGTCAACTCAGGTTGATAGCTTTTATACCCTTCAATATTGACTTAACTGGTTAGCGCTCAATATTTGCTACTGCTTTGAGCCAATCTGGTGCAACCGTTTTGCAATAGCCATTGATTGTCGGCATGGCAATTTGCTGTAAATCTGGATCACTAAACCCCAGACTTTCACCTGCGCCTAACAACAAAATACCATCATCCGCCAAATAACGGGCTAAATAACGCACGATATCACGCTGCTCAAATTGGCGAAAATAAATTAACAGTCTTGCCTCTACCCCAGTTGTTATCGGTGAATAACTTATTATCGGTCATGACTTGGCGTTAAAAAATCTCAATCAATGATTAAAACAAGCGCTTCCAACCCCTCATCTAACACTTATACCCTTATCTACTACTTATACATTTATCTACTTATAAATTTATCTAACAGTCATAAAAAGAAAGGTGGTTAAAACCACCCTTTATTTTAGCCAACTGTTGATTACTAAACCTAATTAAGCATTAGCCATTAAGCGTTTGCTGAAGCATCATCTGGCAATTTAAAGCCCGATACTGATTCTTGAAGCGCCGCCGCCATCTCATTAAGCTGACCGATTGAACGAGCGACCGCCATGGTACCTGAAGTAGTTTGCGAGGTAATATCTTGAATGACGTTCATGGTATTTGAAATATGACCCGCTGAGGCTGCCTGCTGACGCGCCGCATTCGAGATACTCTGAATCAATGATGCCAAGTTGTTAGATACAGCTTGTACTTCTTCAAGCGCCTCACCCGCGTCTTTTGCAAGTTTTGCACCGCGTACAACTTCTGCGGTGGTTGATTCCATCGACATCACCGCTTCGTTCGTATCTGCCTGAATGGTTTTAACCAGTGTTTCAATCTGTTTGGTCGCTGTGGCTGAACGTTCTGCTAGGCGCTGAACCTCGTCAGCAACAACCGCAAAACCACGCCCTGCTTCACCCGCCATCGATGCCTGAATCGCCGCATTAAGCGCAAGGATGTTGGTTTGGTCAGCAATGTCATTAATCAGTCCAACGATATCGCCAATCTCTTGCGATGATTCACCGAGGCGCTTAATACGTTTTGAGGTTTCTTGAATCTGATCACGAATGGTATTCATACCATCGATGGTACGTTGTACCACTTCTGCCCCGTTATAGGCAATCGCAACCGAACGGTCCGCAACCGCAGCAGATTCGGCGGCATTTGAAGATACTTGGTCAATAGACACCGCCATCTCATTAATCGCTGCAGAGGCTCCCGCAATCTCTTGCGCTTGGCTTTCAGAGGCTTGGGCTAGTTCAACTGCCTTTGCCTGGGTTTGGTCAGAGGCGCGAGCGACTCGCTCTGCGGTGACGTTAATCGCAGAAACCAGTTGACGCAATTGGTCAATTGCAAAGTTGACCGAGTCTGCAATCGCACCTGTAAAGTCTTCTGATACCGTTGCGTTCACGGTCAAGTCACCTTCCGCTAAGTCACCTAACTCATCAAGCAAACGCAAAATCGCCATTTGGTTACGTTCGTTTTCTTCTTGGATTCTGCGGGCACGTTCAGATTCAACCTCCATCTCATGACGCTGACGCAGCGTTTCACGTTCACGTTCTACCATTTCGCGATGGGTTTTGGCACTAATCTGGCGGGTCAAAAAGTAAATCGCCCCAATGACGCCTAATACAATCAAAATAGAGGGCAACCAAATCGTCAAAAAATTATGGGCAACACTATTCTGTTGACGTACCAAAATCATCAATTGGTAGAGTCGATAAATAAATGCCAAACTAGCAACACCACCACAAATACTTGCCCAAATAATCCAGTTGATTGAGTCCCCTCTATTCAAACGATAATTACTCTTGCCAGGCCCGACCGCGACAGGGGAGTTGGTATTGGTACTTAGGGTCGAAGTTTTAGTATCCATGATATGGTAAACCCTCAATTGTTTTAATGAGTTAGAAAATTAGGTTATAACGCTGCTTCTAAATAACGCGTGTCTTGCGCCAATAAGCTTGGCATAAACACATACCAAATCTGCTCGTTTTGTCTAAAACGACCATGCGTATACTGCGCGAGCGGCGAATCGTTCGGCATCTCGATAGGCTGATATTGCCCACGACTAAAGGTTTGGATACCCAATACCTCATCAACTTGTAAGCCACTAAACAGCTTGGGTTGATCAATCACCAAAATCTTTTGATTGCCTGATTGGTAATTTAAGCCTGATGGATGTAAACCTAAGAAGTTCGACAAATTGGTAATCGGTAATAACCGTCCCCGAACATTGGCAATCCCTAGCAGCCAAGGTTTTGACAAAGGCACCGAGGTATAGGCAGGCAAAGATAGTACCTCAGCCACATCACCGAGTGGGGCTACCAAGTGATGGCCACCTAACGAAAACGCGACCCCTAGCCACTGATTTCTTTGGTCAAAGTGGGTACCTTTTTGTCGTTTGATACCGCGGTTAGCGAGTCGTAAAAGCTCGATAAAGCCGTTTGAGGACACGAAACCTACTCCATCACGGCGCAGATTACAGTGATTAAGGCTTCTTCTGTAATCGGCTTACTGAGATAATCCCGTGCGCCTTGGCGCTTGCCCCAGACGCGGTCAGCTTCTTGATTTTTAGTACTGATGATGATGACAGGGATATGACTGGTTTTTGGGTCACGGGTAAGTTTGCGGGTTGCTTGGAAGCCATTCATCTCTGGCATGACCACATCCATCAAAATCACATCGGGGAAAAACTCATTGGCTTTTTGAATTCCATCCTCGCCTGTATGCGCTTCAATGACTTCGTGCTGATGACGAGTCAAAATATCTCGAAATTTTGCCATTTCTGATGGTGAATCATCAACTACTAAGATTTTGGCCATACACTTACCCTTTTACCTAATTATTGATTGCATTAATATTTTACTGTTTTGTATGTCGATGGGAATAAAAACCCAACAGCACAACGGTTAAACTAAACACGCATCCCAAATCTACGTCTAGCTAGGTTGCAATCTGGGCTTATATTTCAGTCATATCGAGTGATTGCAGACTTTAGGGGTTAACAACAGTTGCAAGCAATGGCATGCTGTTTAGCTTCAACCCAGCGTATAAAGAAGCACAGCGCATTAAGACGCAGGACGATGACGTTCAATGGTATCAAATAGCTCTTCTTTACTAAATGGTTTGGTCAAGTACTCATCTGAGCCGACGATACGACCGCGCGCTTTATCAAACAAGCCATCTTTTGATGACAGCATAATCACGGGCGTGGCAGCAAAATCTGCGTTGTTTTTGATTAGTGAACAAGTCTGATAACCGTCGAGGCGTGGCATCATGATATCGACAAAAATCAAATCTGGGTTGGTATCCGCAATTTTTGCCAACGCATCAAAGCCATCAACGGCAGTAGTCACCTCACAGCCTGCTTTGGCAAGTAACGTCTCTGCGGTACGACGAATGGTTTTTGAATCGTCAATAATCATGACTTTTAGGCCTTCAAAATTTGCATCCATAATATTTTCCTAATGGTTGTTTCGCTATGATTTTGCTACCCATTGTCCTATAGCGATTGCTCAAAACTTTAAGTTATAGGCGTTGGGGCAACTATCAAATGATGCCTCAACCCTCAAAAGCAACTGGTACAATTTTTGACAACTAAACAAAGCTATTCTAAATAATTTTTATAAGATTTAACAAATATTTCATACAGTATAGTTACAAACCAACTGTATGGTGATATTTTTAAAATACTACCATACTTTTTTGCTGCAAAGTATGCTTAAATCGATGCACTTACCGTTCATTTTTAACATCCTATGATGATTCAGGTTCGATCTATTGACTGTTTTGTAGATTGCCCATACACCCATGTTAATATACACGGATTCCATGAGATAGTGACACATCTTGAGATAAGCTTAGAAAAGTTTATTGCACTGGCTATTTCTACATCGTTTTATATTTTTTTAAGTTGATTGTTTGCGCTGAGGACGTCTCATTCATGATAACATCGAAGTTTATCACCAAAGTTCTACCATTAAGCCTAGCCGTGGCTAGCGCTGTTATTAGTTTGAGCGGTTGCCAAAAACAGCAAAACGATAGCAAAAGCCCGCTGTCAACCCAAAACACTCAAGTTACCACCGCGTCAGCCACCACGCAAATCGCCAATAACGAGATTCAGCTATTAGCCGCCGATGTCATCACCGCCAAAGCAGACCGATTTGAACCGAGCGTCACCGTGACAGGGACACTGCAGCCTTCAGACCACACAGTGGTACAATCAACCGTGAATGCACAAGTGCAGCAAGTGCTGGCCGATGTGGGTAAAACGGTAGCAAAAGGTGAGCCACTGGTGCGACTTGATATCAGTGATAGTAAAAACCAACTCGCTCAAGCGCAAGCCGATGTTGCCGCCGCCCAAGCACAAGCAATCGTCGCCAATAAACTTGCTGAGCGCAACAAAATTTTGCTCGAGCAAGGCTTTGTCTCACAAATAGAGTATGAGCGTAGTGTGGCAGACAGCATTGCCCAGCGTGAAGCCATCAAAGCCAAACAAGCCCAATTAAGTAGCGCACAAAAAATGTTTGGTGATACCACGATTTATGCGCCTACCACTGGGATTGTCAGCAGTCGCAGCGTCAATGTCGGACAGGTAGTCACGCAAAACCAAGCCTTGATGGAAATCATTGACCCCAATAAACTTGAGTTTGCCGCCAATGTCCCTAGCGAAGCACAAACACAGCTACAACTTGGTCAACAAGTGCCTTTTACTATTAGTAATCAAACCAATCAGTACATCGGACAAATTAGCCGCATTTCGCCCCAAGTCGATGCCGCCACTCGCCAGCTGACGATTTATATCGCGGTTAAGCCTTCTCAGCGTAATCGTGGACTTCGCCCGGGCATGTATGCCACAGGCAAGCTTAATTATGGGGTTGCACAAGTTGGGGTCTTGGTGCCGATGTCAGCGGTAATGCTGGAATCTAAAGCACTCGAATCTAGAGCCCTCGAATCTGGGGCAAAAGGCGCAGCCAATAAATCTAGCGACCCATCCGCCACAAGTCCAACTTTAGAAGCAGGCACGATTTTGGTGGTCAGTAAAGACAATGTGATTACCAAACAGCCTATCAAGGTACTCAAACACCTTGACGATACCAGTCAGTATTTAATTACTGGCATCGAGCCTAACACCACAGTGATTGTGGCAAATCTTAATGCCAATGACGTGGGTAAAAAAGTCGTGCTCAAATAACCTACTGATAGTGTTTCATTCACTCATTCTATATTGTTAAAAATTTCACTGTTAAAAATTTTAGTATTAGGAATTTGCTATGTGGCTCACCCGCGTCAGTATCAACAATCCTGTGTTTGCCGCCATGATCATGCTCGCGCTAATGGTCATTGGACTACTAGCAACATTTCGCATGAAAGTTGAGGAATTTCCTAATATTGAATTCCCATTTGTGGTGGTCAATACCGTTTATAGTGGTGCTTCACCTGAAGTCATCGAAACCGACATTACCAAAAAAATTGAAGACCAAGTCAATACCATCGCCGGTGTCAAAGAAGTGACCTCCGTCACCCAACAAGGCCTGTCACAAGTCATCGTGCAGTTTGATTTAAATATCCCTTCCGATGTTGCCGCACAAAATGTGCGTGATAAATTGGCACTGGTGACCCCCACCTTTCGGGATGAAGTCACCACGCCTATCGTTGCGCAGTACAATCCTGCCGATGCGCCTGTGGTGTCCGTCACGTTTCGCTCTGACAAAATGTCGCTTCGGGAGTTATCCACTTACTTAGACAACACGGTCAAAAAACAGCTACAAACAGTCACAGGTGTGGGTCGTGTTGATATATTGGGGGGTCGGCAGCGTCAAATCCGTGTGCTGCTCAATCCCACCCAAATGAATGCCTATAAAGTCTCAGTCAATCAAATTAGCAATGCACTACGCTCAGAGAACGTCGAATTACCTGTCGGTACCATCAACAATCAAAACCAAGAAATGGTGATTCAAGTCAACGGGTTGGTCAAAACACCCAATGAGTTTAACCAAATCATTGTCGCCCAAAATCGCTCAAGTACGGGTGCTATCGTGCCTGTGTACTTATCGCAAGTTGCCGAAGTCATTGATGGGCAAGCCGAGGCTGAGTCAGCGTCGCTACAAAATGGTCAACCTGCGGTGGCAATGGATATTATCAAAATGTCGGATGCCAATGTGATTGATGTGGTTGATAAAACCCAGCAGCGTCTGGCAGAAATCCAATCGACCCTACCCCCAGGTGTCACCATGACGGTGGTGGCTGATAGCTCAAAAAGTATTCGCGGCTCGTTAAATAATGTGGTGCGCACCTTGATTGAAGGAGCGATATTGGCGGTGTTTATTGTTTGGTTGTTCTTAGGGTCGTGGCGTTCGACCATTATCACAGGATTGACGCTACCCATTTCGCTGCTCGGTACTTTAGCGGCGATTTGGACGTTTGGTTTTTCCATCAACATGATGACCCTACTGGCGCTGGCATTATGTATCGGACTATTGATTGATGATGCGATTGTGGTGCGGGAAAATATCGTACGCCATATGGGTATGGGCAAACATCACCGCCAAGCGGCGCTTGATGGCACCCAAGAAATCGGGCTTGCCGTGCTAGCGACGACGCTGGTGATTGTGGCGGTATTTTTACCCGTGGCTTTTATGGGCGGGATTATCGGACGCTTTTTTTATCAGTTTGGTGTGACCGTTTCCACCGCTGTGTTGCTGTCGTTATTCGTTAGCTTCACGCTTGACCCGATGTTGTCTTCGATTTGGCCAGACCCAGATGCCGCGCACCAACATGACCGACTCAATGGGCGGGTATCGTTTCGCAAACGACCAATTGCTTGGCTATTAGCGGGTTTTCAGCGGCTGTTAGATCGGTTGACCAATCTATACAGCCATATTCTTGCGTGGAGTTTACGCCATCGTTTGATAACTGTGCTTATTGCAATTGGCTCACTGGTTGCCGCATTTTTTGCCGTGGGGTTGGTGGGCAAAGAATTTGTCCCGCAAGCGGATATGAATGAAATCAAAGTCAAATTTGAAACACCTGTCAATGCCAATCTTGACTACACCCAACAAAAAGCAGCACAAGTCAACGCGGTATTACAAAGTTTTCCCGAGGTTACCAATACTTATGCCACGGTTAATGCGATGTCCTATAGCGGTAACAATCGGGTACAAGTGAATGTATCGTTAGTACCCAAAGATGAGCGCACGCGCGGACTAGATGCCTTAAACCGTGCCATGCGTGAGCAATTGCAGCAGGTAGGCGGTATTAAAGTTACCTCAGTGGCAGCCGCTGCCATGGCGGTCAGCGGTGGCCTTAAGCCGATTATGATATCCATCAAAGGCAATGATTTAAATGAGCTGCAACGTTTATCCAATGAGTTTATGCAAAAACTCTCAAACGTCAATGGCTTGGTAGATTTGGAAAGCACGCTTAAACAGCCCAAATCAATGGTCAATGTCACCATTAACCGAGAAGCAGCAAATGACGCCGGTCTTTCGATTGGGCAAATCGGACAAGCATTACGCCCGCTGCTGGCCGGTGACAATGTGAGCACCTTTAAAGATGACAACGGCAACAATATCGATGTCAACGTGCGCTTAAATGACGACAACCGCCAGACCATCTCGCAACTACAATCCATGTACTTGTCATCAAGCCGTACGGATCAAAATGGTCAACCAGTGCTAGTGCCGCTATCGCAAGTGGCGAATTTTAGTGAAACCTTAGGTGCACCGCAAATCAACCGGCGTTCGCTGTTTCGTGAGGTGGTAGTCCAAGCCAACACGGACGGCAGACCGGCAGGTGATATCGGCGCGGATATCACAAAAATCCAAAACGAGATGAAACTGCCGCCCGGTTACAGCTTTGCGGTACAAGGCTCTAACAAGGACATGGCAGAATCCATCGGCTACGCAACAACCGCGCTTGGACTGGCAATTGTATTTATCTATATGTTGTTAGGGTCACAGTTTAATAGCTTTTTATACCCTGTGGCGATTATGGCATCGCTGCCGTTATCGCTGATTGGGGTGTTCTTTGCGTTATTTTTATTTGGCTCTAGTCTTAATATGTTTTCTATCATCGGCATTATCATGCTGATGGGATTGGTGTGTAAGAATGCGATTTTACTCATTGATTTTATTAAAGAATCTTTATCAAACGGTTTGAGCCGTAATGAAGCTATTATGCTGGCAGGGCAAACGCGCCTGCGCCCAATTTTGATGACTACCGCTGCCATGGTGATGGGGATGATACCGCTGGCATTGGGCATTGGTGAAGGGTCGGAGCAGCAAGCACCGATGGCACACGCCATTATTGGCGGGGTGATTACTTCAACCTTATTGACCTTGATTGTGGTGCCTGTGATTTATACCTATTTAGATGACGGCAAACAGCGGTTTTTGCGATTATTTGCTAAAAAGAAAGCAACAACCCTTGCCATAGAGCGCCACGACTCATTTTAAGCAATAATTCATTACAATTTTATACAGTGTAAAGAAACTTAAGAATGAGTAGCCCGGTACAATTTTAAATTGGGCTATGCCTTAATTAGATTAATTGGGCTGCGTGATTGATAGCTGTATGATTGGCAGCTAAGAAGTTTTATAAATCTGTGTAAGACACTATCATATTGGCAGTCTCTTGCTTTATGATAATAATCTCTTGCTTATGATTATAGGCTCTTGATTGATGATAGAAGCCTGGCTTTGATGAGCAAAAGCAATAATAACAACTGATTTATTTTAGAGAATTTTTGGAGTTGGTAATGGAAGAAAATAACAGTGGTACTAAAACCGTACTATTAATTGAGGACGATCCAGATTTAGCCGAGTTGATTAGCGAATATTTGGGCATGAACTACTATGAGGTTCAGCATGCGCCAACCGCGACAGAAGGGTTAGAGACGCTATTTAACCCTGCCAAATCCATTGATTTGGTGATTTTAGATTTGATGTTGCCGGATATGGATGGTATGCAAGTGTGTCAACGTATTCGACAGCACAAAGATAGCCGTCTGGCGCAAACGGCGATTATCATGCTTACCGCCAAAGGTGACACTACTGATCGTGTACTGGGCCTTGAGATGGGCGCGGATGATTATGTCTCAAAACCATTTGAACCGCGTGAACTATTGGCGCGTATCCGTGCGGTCATGCGTCGTCACGACCTGCCGCTTCACCAGCAAAAGGAAGATAACTTAGTATTTGGTCGCTTAAAGGTTTATCCAGATAGCCATGAAGTGACGATTGATGATGAGCCGGTACGTTTGACCACCCACCAGTTTCAGTTATTACATTACTTTGCTACTCACTCAGGTAAAGTATTGAGCCGTGAACAGCTCTGGCATGCGATGCCAAACGATGACAGCAGTGATAACATCGACCGTGCCATTGATGTGCATATTTCACGTCTGCGCGCGTTGATTGAAGATAATCCTCGTCAGCCAAAACGCATTATCACGGTGCGTGGTGTCGGTTATCAGTTTGCCACTGACCAAGTGTAAGAATGTAAGATTGCTTGACAAATTTAACACGCAAAAGGTCATCATCCTTGGTTATTTATGCTAGCAAAGCTATTATAATAGCCTGTGATGACCCACAATTTTTGGATTCTGTGTGCGATTGAGCGGCATAAAATTTAACAGTGTATTTAGTAAGTTATTTGCCAGCGTTATGCTGGCATTGGTCATTTTTGCAGGGGCAATGGTAGTTTTAAGCCATTTGGTACACGATACTTCTGCCAACACCCGTCACCAAGTCATTGCCAGCCAAGTCACCCAGCAGCTAGATCCGCTACTAGTTGAGCTGCGTACCGCTCAAGACCAACAAAAAAATCTCGAAACCCGCTATTTACTTGCCCTCGTACGCCGTAGTTTTAATATCTATAGCGATTCACTCAACGCTAAATTTGGTCTATACGATGGCAAAAGTGGCGAAGCAATTATGATTATGCGTGGGCTGCCTGCCACCTTACCGCCAAACCCGCCATTTTTTTTATCCTTGTTTCCTAGAGATGATCCAAAACACCCGACCGAAATTCAAGTCAATAGCCAATCAGGTTATGTACTGCTATACCAATCAAAACTTAGTAACCGCCGTGCGATTTCGCCCGCGATTAATTTACTGACAGGCACCTTGCTACTGCTGCTCATCATGTCGGGCATGTTATGGATGATTGCGCGCACCATGACATGGCGTATCAATCAGCTAAGTCGGCAAATCACCCAACTGGGTGATGGCGATTTCTCTGCCCGTGTCACACCCGTGGGCAACGATGAAATTACCATTTTGGCACGTGGTTTTAACCAAACCGCTGAACGTATCGAAACCTTGATGAATGCCAATAAACTGCTGTTAGCCCATGCCTCGCATGAGATTCGCACACCAATTACCCGTATTCGTCTACAAGTTGAAATGATGACGATGCTGGCAAGTCAGTTTGACAAAACAATACAAGATAAGGTACAAAAACGTGCTGATGCCATCAACCGTGATTTGACGGGTCTTAATGATTTGGTGGAAAGTATTTTGCTCGTCAGTCGTATGGATGCCGGTCATGCGATAGAAAAAGTAGAAGACGTCGATTTATATGAGTTAATTAAAAACGAGATTCAGCACTACCCACAAGCTACATTTGCGGGTGGTCACGTTATCATTCAAGGACAAGCCAAACTTCTCACCCACCTCGTGCGTAATTTGCTCGACAATGCCCATCTTCATGGCGTCCCACCTGTGAGCGTACAGCTGTATGCCATTGATGATGCGGGTAATCAACTGGCAATTGATGCCCTACCTACCATCCAAAAGAGTACAAAAGATACCCATGCAGAAAAACATAACGATGTTCAAAAAGATAAAGTGGCTTTGCCCGCCCCTATAAAAGATACCACCAGTGACCCCAAAAACGGCGATGACATCACCGTTGACCTCGAAATGTCATCGACAAATAGTCTCGCCGCAACGGACACAGCAGATAGCGAGGCAACTTCGAGCAAACTGGCTAACAAACCAAAAAATAAATCGTCTATTTTTTCACGTAAAAAATCTGACATTGTGCACCTGCCAGAATTTCATCAGGTGTGTATTGCGGTTATCGACCAAGGTACAGGCATTCCTGAAGACAAACGCACCGATATTTTCAGTCCATTTGTACGGTTACAACAAGAGAAAAAAGGTTCAGGGCTCGGGCTATCTCTGGTTGCGCAGATTGTCAAAGCCCATGGCGGTAGTATTATCACCGACACAGTGCATGGTCATACCCGCTTTTTGGTCACATTGCCAACCACACAATCATAACCGCTTTTAACTCTGCTCTGCCTATAGTATGGTTTTGTCACAATTTTTTTGGTTTTCCCCTCTATTATTTAATTAAACCCACCATTCGGCATTTATTTATTCGTTAAAGCGACTAAACGCTGACGACGAGCTGTGCTAAAATTACCTTCTTTTAGCCACTGCAAAATTTTTTATTATCATGATTACCATTGATAACGTTACCAAACGCTTCCAAACCCAAGATGGCAACTGGTTTACCGCGGTAGAGCCGACATCGCTCTCAATCCAACAAGGCGAGATTTTTGGCTTGATGGGTTATTCGGGCGCAGGCAAATCTACTTTGCTACGCTTGATTAATTTACTTGAACGCCCAGATAGCGGCACTGTCACCATTGATGGCAAGGAGCTGACCTCGCTGTCCACCCACGATTTGCGCCATGCCCGTCAAAATATCGGTATGATTTTTCAGCAGTTTAATCTGATGGCAAATCGCACGGTGGCACAAAACATTGCCTTTGCCCTAGAAATTGCCGGGTGGGAAAAAGCAGCCATCATGCCGCGGGTGATGGAATGCCTTGAAATTGTTGATTTGGTCAATCGCGCCGACCACTACCCTGCCCAGCTCTCTGGCGGTCAAAAACAGCGGGCAGGTATCGCACGGGCGTTAGCGCCCAAACCTCATGTAATGCTCGCCGATGAGCCTACCTCTGCGCTCGACCCTGCGACCACCAAATCGGTGTTAGCCTGTCTCAAGGATATTAATGACAAGTTTAACGTCACTATTGTGATTGTGACCCATGAAATGTCCGTGATTCGCAAGCTGTGTAACCGCGTTGCTCTGCTTGATAAAGGCAGATTGCTGGAAGTCGCTGACGTACACTCGGGACAAATTCATGCCACCACGCCGATTGGGCAACTGCTGATTAGTGATGATTAACGGCGCACAAACATGGTCGATGGCTGGATAATCTTTTAAGTTTTAAATTGAATCGTTGGGTAATTTCATGGCAAATACATTAACTTGGCAAAGCGCGGTTGATAATCTTTTGGGGATGAAAGCAGAAATTTGGCAAGCTTTTTGGGAAACACTGATTATGGTGGGTATCTCAACGGTTGCGTCAGTCATCTTTGGCACATTGCTCGGCGTCGCGCTATTTTTGACCAGTAAAAATCAGCTCGCCGACAACAAATCGCTGTATGCAGGACTTGGCAACTTTACCAACATTATGCGTGCTTTTCCGTTTGTGATTTTGATGATTGTGATTATTCCTGTAACTCGCCTCATTGTCGGTACCACTATTGGTCCAATCGCGGCATCGCTTGCTTTGAGTGTCGCCGGTATCTTCTACTTTGCTAGGCTCGTTGAGCAAAATCTGCGTGATGTGCCAAAAGGTATCATCGAAGCGGCGTTATCAATGGGTGCAAGCACAGGGACGATTATTCGCAACGTGTTATTGGTCGAGTCACGCTCAAGTTTGATTTTGAGTATTACTACCTTGATGATTAGTTTACTCTCTTACAGTGCGGCAGCGGGTATGATTGGCGGTGGCGGTCTCGGTGATTTGGCGATTCGCTATGGTTATAACCGCTACCAAAATGACGTGATGATTTTTATGGTGATTCTATTGGTGGTAATGGTGATTATCATCCAATCGGTTGGTAATATTTTGGCGCAGCGTCTGGATAAACGTTAATTTTAGACAGTGGGGGTTTAAAAAATTGTTATTGATGGTTTTTCTAGGAATTATGAAAAAATTTCATATCCATAGGTTAACTCTCAATAACATTTTTTTATGAATATGTTAAGGTAAGCTGATTGTTTTGTCCGTTTATTTTTTCATTTTTGGAGGAAGGTATGAAATTAACGCATTTATCAAGCCACATCGCGCAGCTATTAGCAACTGTAGGGGTGGCAGGGATTGCCCTAGTCGGTTGTAGCAAACCAGAAAGCAAAACCGAAACCACGGCACAAGCCAGCACCACCACAACTACAACCACGACTACCGCAAGCTCAACAACTACCAAGGCAGCAGCAAGCACAGGTATCGACCCAAATAAATCTGAAATTGTGATTGGTACTACTGTGGGCGACTTTGGTGACATGGTCAAAAACTCTGTCAAACCCCAGTTAGAAAAACAAGGCTATAAAGTCAGATTGGTTGAATTCTCTGACTATGTGCGCCCAAATAAAGCCTTAGCCGATGGTGATATTGATATCAACGTGTTCCAACACAAACCTTATCTCGACACCTTCAAAAAGGATAACAACCTAGATATCGTTGAAGCATTCCAAGTACCTACCGCACCGCTTGGCATCTATCCAGGTAAATTAAAGGACCTAAAACAAGTCAAAGACGGTACCACCGTGGCTGTACCGAACGATCCAAGCAACTTTGCACGCGCGCTGGTGATGCTCAACGAACTGGGCTGGATAAAACTTAAAGCCAATATCAACCCACTGACCGCATCAAAAAATGATATCGCAGAAAACCCAAAAAATATCAAACTAGTAGAGCTAGAAGCCGCACAATTACCACGTGCGCGCTCAGACGTTGACTTTGCAGTCATCAACGGTAACTATGCGACCAGCTCAGGTATTAAATTGACTGAAGCGCTGTTCCAAGAACCCAGCTATGCGTATGTCAACTGGTCAGCGATTCGCACCAAAGACAAAGACACACAATGGGTAAAAGACGTGACCAATGCGTATAATTCAGAAGAATTTAAACAATACGCCCACAAAACTTTCCCAGGTTATAAATACCCAGCTATCTGGGGTGAAAACCCTGCGACACCAGCAGCTGCCAGTGCAGCCGCCTCTGCTGCTAAATAGAGACATAATTGGTATAAAAAAAAGAAGCATTAAGCTTCTTTTTTTTATGGTTAAAATTTATGGACAGAATGTTTTACGGTCAAAATGCAGCAACTGATTTTAAAACGCCTAAATTAACTGGAAATAATCTAAAAATAATAAAGGCGTTATTCTGTGAACAGTTTATCTTCAATACTGCGACGCATTTTTTGCCCCGCTTTAAAGGTAACAACGCGGCGCGCTGTGACATGAACCATCTCGCCAGTCTTTGGGTTGCGACCTGGACGTTGGCTTTTATCCTTAATCTCAAAGTTACCAAAACCCGATAGCTTGACTTGGTGACCTTTGGTCAACGTCTCTGACAACTCTGAAAAAAAATTCTCCACAAATGCGCGGCTGTCTTGGCGCGTCATGCCCAAATTTTCCATCAAATGATTGATCATTTCTAATTTGGTTAAGGTTTTTCCTTCAACTTGCATATTCATTATCATACCCACCCTACTAAATGCTCCTATTCTAGCGATTCTAGCAAATACAGTCGATAGTTATTTTTACTTTAAAATCAAAGAAAAACATTGTATCGACTGTCATAATTTGCTAGTCCAAGATTACATACGTAGTGTTGCGTGGTACTGTTCATGTAGCGCAGCGATGACAGCTTCCATTTGCGCATTGATACGCTCATCAGAAAGCGTGGCTTCGAGGTCTTGCCAGACCAGTGCAAAAGCAAGCGATTGTTGATTTTCAGGCAAATTACTGCCAGCATATACATCAAACAACCACACCTCTTTTAATAGCTCGCCCCCGGCTTGTTTGATAGTATCTTTCATTGATTGCATAGCAATCGACTTGTCTACCACCACAGCGATATCACGGCGTACTTGTGGGAATTTACTTGGCGTCATAATGGTCAATGCCTGTTGGTGCATGTCAATCACTGCCTGTAAATTCAGCTGCGCCACCCAAGTGGTCGGCAAATCCAAGGCTTTGGCAATCTGTGGGTGCAACTGACCTAACCAGCCAATCACCTTGCCTTGATAGTGTACATCGGCACTTTGACCGGGGTGTAAAAACAGCTGCTGGCTACGTTGATAACGGATAGCGGACTGCGCAAACCGTGGAAAAACCGATTCGACGTCATTTTTTAGGTCATAAAAATCCATCACACGGCTGTCATGATGCTGCTCTGGATGAGTGCTGCCGACTGCCACCATCGCCAAGGTGTCCACTTGGTTTAAGCTTGCGATATCACTGCCATCAAAACGCAGACCCGTCTCAAACAGACGCACGCGGTTTTGTTGACGGTTTAAGTTATATTGCACACAAGGCAACAAACTAGACAGCAGGGTACGACGCATGACCGCTAAGTCACTTGAGATTGGATTGGCAAGCGCGAGTGGTGCAGCAAAATGCGCCCCATCAAACAAAGCTTCGACTTTGGCATCACTAAAACTAAAACTCACTGCTTCAAAATAACCTTGATTGACCAAGCTCATTTTTAAGTTATGCAGATCATTTTGGCGTTTATTGTCAAACAAGTTACTGGTAAACGCGGGCAGTTTGTTGGCAATATTGTTATAGCCATAAATGCGGGCGATTTCTTCAATCAAATCTTCGGGTAAGCTGATATCAAAACGATGGCTCGGCGGCGTGGCAACTAGATTTTCGCCTTGTAACTCGGTGCTGATTTGTAGACTCTCTAAAATCTCAATGGCTTTGTCGGTGGCGATATCCGCGCCTAACAATTTGTTGATACTGACAATCGGTAGCGTCACTGGCGTACGTTTTGGCAGTTCAGCAGTGTTTTCAACCAGCGTGATTTGACCGACCTTAACCTCACTTGAGCCCTTGCCAAATGTTGCCAATAGATTGACCGCGCGGTCGAGTGCCAATTTTGGCAATTCAAAATCAACACCCCGCTCAAAACGCTGTGACGCATCGGTATGCAAGCCAAAACGGCGTGCTTTACCTGCAATCGCCAACTGTTTGAAAAATGCGCTCTCGATTACCACTCGGGTCGTGCTATCGGTCACTGCGGTGCGAAGCCCACCCATAATCCCTGCTAACGCAATGACACCTTGTTCATCGGCAATCACCAGCTCATCACCTTGTAAGGTAATGGTTTGCTCATTTAAAAGCTCAAGGGTTTCGCCTTGTTGGGCATGGCGCACGGTAATTGCGCCCACCAACTTATCGGCATCAAACGCATGCAGCGGCTGACCGAGCTCAAGTAGTACATAATTGGTGACATCCACCAGTAAATTACGTGGTTTGACGCCTGAGGCATTTAGGGCTTGTTTCATCCAATCAGGTGATGGCGTCGTGCCTGTCAGCCCACTGACCAGTTGCGCGTAATAACGTGGGCAGTCCGTGGTCTCTACGCTAACCGCTTGGCTAGCGTTGTCGGTCACAGCTGCTGTGATGTGGTCAAAGGGTAGTTGAAATGCTAAATCATTGAGCACTGCAAGCTCACGGGCGATACCGCGCACACTAAAACAGTCGCCACGGTTTGGGGTGATTGAAATATCTAGCACATGATTATCTAAGCCAAGATACGCTCGGATATCCATGCCAATCGGGGCGTCTTGTGGCAAAATTAACAAGCCATCAACACCATCATCACAGTCAATCTCACTACCACCACACAGCATACCGTGCGATTCTACGCCGCGCAGTTTGCCTTTTTTAATGTTAAAGGGTTCATCCCCTTGGGCAGGCGGCAGTTTGGCGCCCACCAGTGCCACAGGTACACGCACGCCAGCGGCGACATTGGGTGCACCGCAAACGATTTGTAGGGGTGCTTCGCTATGCTCACCGACATTCACTTTGGCAACGCGCAGTTTATCAGCATCGGGGTGTTGGGTGACGTCAATCACTTCACCGACCACCACACCACTAAAGTCTTTGGCGACTTTATCCAAGCTATCAAGCTCTAAGCCTGCCATCGTCAGTTGTTCGCCAATTTGCTCAGCGCTTAAGTTTGGGTTTGCCCATTGGCGTAACCAGTTTTCGCTAATTTTCATTGTTTTCCCCTAAGCAAACTGCTTTAAAAATCTGACATCATTTTGATAGAACAAGCGTAAATCATTCACCCCATAATACAGCATGGCAAAGCGCTCAATCCCCATCCCAAATGCAAAGCCTTGGTACTTGGTCGGGTCAATACCGCTATCGGACAACACTTTTGGATGCACCATACCGCAGCCCATCACTTCTAGCCACTTGCCCCCACCTGCATAAGTATCGGCAAGAATATCCACTTCCGCAGACGGCTCAGTAAATGGAAAATACGATGGGCGAAAACGCACCGTGAGTTTGCGACCAAAAAACGCCTGCAAAAACTCATGAATCAAGCCTTTTAGCTCAGCAAAATTGGTCGATTCGCTGACGTACAAACCTTCAAGCTGATGAAACATCGGTGAGTGCGTTTGGTCGCTGTCGTTGCGATACACACGTCCTGGGCAGATGATACGAATCGGCAGGTTGCCCTTTTCCATCGTGCGAATTTGCACCGAACTGGTATGGGTACGTAGCACATAATTGGCATTAAAATGCTGTTTTTCAAAATAAAAGGTATCGTGCATGGCGCGCGCTGGGTGATGGCTTGGAATATTTAGCGCTTCAAAGTTGTAGTAGTCGCTTTCAACTTCAGGACCTGTTGCGACTTCAAAGCCTGCTTGACGGAAAAACCCTTGCATGCGCTCAGCGGTCATGGTGACAGGGTGCAAATTACCCGCTTGTTGTCCACGTGCTGGCAGGGTGATGTCAATGGATTCGCTGGCAAGTTTGGCAGCCAAGGCTTTAGCTTCTAAATCGCTTTGCGCTTGTTGTAGGCTGTCATTGATTTGGGTGCGTACTTGATGCAGCATACCGCCGATGGTCTTTTTGCCGTCGGCATCGAGTCCGCCAAGCTGTTTCGACCAAGTGGTCAAATGGCTTTTTTTGCCTGTTAGGGTTACGCGGATGTTTTGTAGGTCTTGGGGGTTTTGTGCGGTGCTGATTAAGGCTTTGGCATCTTGAACAAATTGGGTGAATTGGTCTTGGGTGATATCGGTTAAATTTTCAGAATATTGGATAAGTTTGTCAGTCGTTATTTCTGTCATGAGCGTTGCAATCTTGGTTATCAATAGTGATAGGCATTTTAACTAAAATATGGCGATAAAAAAAGCCATTAAGCTTGCACTTAATGGCTTTTTGAAAAATCGCTTTAAAACAAATTAAGCAGCCAGTGCTTGTTTTGCTTTTTCTGCCAACGCCGTAAAACCTTGCGCATCATGCATAGCGATGTCTGCTAATACACGGCGGTCGATTTCGATGCTGGCTTTTTTCAGACCGTTGATCATACGGCTGTAGCTTAAGCCATTTAAGCGCGCACCCGCGTTGATACGTGCAATCCATAAACGACGGAATGAACGTTTTTTGTTACGACGGTCACGATACGCATATTGACCTGCTTTGGTAACTGCTTGTACAGCAACACGGAAAACACGAGAACGCGCACCGTAATAACCTTTTGCACGAGCCAATACTTTTTTATGACGGCGATTTGCCTGTACACCACGTTTTACACGAGCCATAATTTACTCCTAAAGTTTTGTAATATCAGTTGATTGAATACCTATAAATTATAGGTAAGGACACATACGGTAAACACGTTTCTCATCAGACACGTGTACCAATTTGCATCCACGTAATTGACGGATACGCTTAGGAGATTTTTTGGTCAAAATGTGGCGTTTGAATGCTTGTTTGCGTTTGATACCGTTACCAGTTTTTTTGAAACGCTTGGCAGCACCACGGCGAGTTTTTAATTTCATGATAGCCTCTTGTTCGTTTTTGACAAGGATTAAACATCTTTATCAAGTGAAGTTAACCTGTTTGTCAAAAAATCCTCATCACACTGGATTTTTTGCCTTGAGGTGGGAGGCGATATTTTATCAAAAATCATTCGTGAATGCACGCTAATGTTATCACTAATTTTTCTTTGACATCTATTTTATTGATGTTACTTTAATATTTCTCTACTATAATAGATAAATTATTATTAAGGGCTGTTTGTAGAATTTTTAAAAAATAAATGATATCAATTATTTAAAATAATTTATTTGGTAAATCTATCACGGAATTACATTAATTAAGTTAACAACTTAGTTTATGAAAACTGCGGTTAAATTGGCTAAAAGAGATAGATACACCTTATGTTAGACACAGTTTGCGTTAGTTTGTTTGACCTTAAGGTATTTATCGTGCTCTTAAGTTTCTGAAAAGTTTAATGTGTAATACTCTCTTATCAACATCAACATCATGAGGTTAGAATTCTTGTCAACGTTAAGCACAAATATTGAAGTTGCCCATTTCGTGTTTGAGACCGTCATGCGCGTGCGCAATACCGAAATTGGATTAGCACAACATTTAACGGTTGAAAATTTGGTGGCATTGCTTACCGAAGCCCGTTTTCGTTTTTTATATTCAAAAAGTATTAAGGAGGTTAATGCTGAGTACCAAGGCTTGGTCATTAATCATATCGAGACCCAAATCTTTGATCGGGTACGGGCGCGTGAAGAACTGTTGTTTGAAGTCGGCGTGCAGCATTTAACCGATTTGGGTGGTGATTTTGTGTTCAAAGTTTCGCGGATGTTTGATGGGTCATTGGTGGCGTATGCCAAAATGGGCTTTGTGGCGTATGACTATCGTCAAAGCCAAGAAATCCCGTTATCAGCTACCATCAAAGAAGCCTTAGATGTGAAACCCTTTGAGATTTAGGGCTTGATGAATTATGATAAATGCCCGCATCGTTTGATGGGTGCTTTTTTTTGGCTAAGGCTTGCATAGTATGATACAGGGCGTGAATATGGATTGGCTAGATACACTAAAATTTGATGACAATGGGCTCATGCCTGCAGTCGCTCAAGATTTTCATACAGGGCGCATTTTGATGATGGCATGGATGAATCGCGAGTCATTACGTCTGACTGCTGAAAAAATGCAAGCAGTGTATTGGTCACGCTCTCGCGGTAAATTATGGCATAAAGGCGAAAGCTCGGGGCATTTTCAGCAAGTCCATGAAATCCGCCTAGACTGCGATGCTGATGTGATTGTGTTGTCAGTCACCCAAGTGGGTGGGATTGCTTGCCACACGGGTCGGCAGTCCTGTTTTTATCGTCTGCTTGCCGATGACCGCGGACAGCTACAATGGCAAACTACTGATGCGGTCATTAAAGATCCTGATGCGATTTATGGTGACAACGCCAAACCGATTCCTGAACACTCGCCGCTTTCAAGCAGTTCGACACAAACAAGTAATCCAACAAAAACAAGCAATGCGACACAAACCGCTACGACGTCAGCGGATATTTTAACCGCGTTAGATGAAGTATTGATTGGGCGTAAAAATGCCAATCCTGATAGCTCATACGTGGCAAGCTTATACCATAAAGGTATCAACAAAATATTAGAAAAAGTCGGTGAAGAAACCACTGAAGCCATTATCGCGGCCAAAGATATCAACATTGCCAATGATACTCCTTATGAGACCGTCGCCGATGATACCGCGGTGAAAGATTTGGTGTATGAAATTGCTGATGTTTGGTTTCATACAATGGTCACATTAGCATGGTTTAATATACCGTCTTGGGCTGTCACCAATGAATTGGCAAGACGTTTTGGCTTATCGGGTATCGACGAAAAAGCCGCACGTCAAATCTCTTAAGTAATAGCCCTTAAGTGAGCGCTACTAAGTAAATGCCACTAAACAGTCGATAATTCCTGAATATTGCTGGCTAAAAGTGCGAAAAATTCGCCATGTTTCACACAGTTTTTTGCACACTTATGCCAACGCAATGGTTATGTGTTACACTGCAAATTCATATTGTCCTCACCCCTATTGTCAAGGTTAATCAAAGGATATTCTCATGGGTAGTTTCTCAATCACACATTGGTTAATTTTACTGGTTGTTGTTGTGGTCATTTTTGGCACCTCAAAACTGAAAAATGCCGGTAAAGATTTGGGTGGTGCCGTTAAAGGCTTTAAAGATGCGGTCAAAGATGAAAACGAACAGCATCTGAACAAAAACCGTGTCCTTGAACACGAAAAAGCTGAACTCAATACCACGCAGACCCAACAAGATAAACATAACGTTTAAACTCTAGTCGTTACTTTTTCTTTGGTTTTTTAACCCCTAACTGCCACGGTTGTTATGTTTGATATAGGTTTCTCCGAACTACTGTTATTTGGGGCGATTGCACTGATTGTGCTGGGCCCTGAAAAACTCCCCCAAGCGGCGCGTACTGCAGGTCAGTGGTATGCCAAATTCCGCCGTACGGTTGCAACATTGCAATCAGAAATTGAAGCTGAGCTTGACCTTGCCGAAACGCGCAAGCAAATGCAGCTTGAGCTAGAAAAAATCCGCCAAGCTGAAGTAGATATGAAGCGTGAGATGGAAGCCCTTCGCAGCAGTGTGAGCGAACTACAGCAACATGGCAAAGTGCCTTCGATGCAAGCTCACAATACCCAGTCGGCTGATACAACCCCTAATCTTGGTCATGATACTAACGCAGTTAGTCTGCCTACTGAACCACTCAGCCATGAATCTCCCAGTCATGAACCAACTAATCATTTAGCTGAGCCAACAACGGATACTACCGCGCTTTTACTAGACAAACCATCTGACGAATCTTATCTAGCAGAAACCAAAGCAGACGATTATTTGCTGAGTCTAGAGGCTGATGTCGAAGCCGATGCAGTGGCTAAAGACTTACATGAAGCGCTATTTGCTGCCACTGAGCCAATGTATTATCGTTGGTTTTTGCTCAGTGATTATGACCGTGTCAGACGTCTTCCCAATCCACCGTTTTTACCCAATTATCAAGCCGATCCTCTACTGCACCAATTGCCAAGTTTGGGTGGAGTTGCCCAGTGATTAAGCTTATCAAAACCAAAAAAACGCCTGAACAATTAACCATTGAACAAGCTAAAGCTGATAAACCATCGCAAAACAACACTTTAGTAGATATGCCCATCACTGAGCATTTGATTGAACTGCGCCGTCATTTGATTCACGGTTTTGCGGCGGTATTGGTGATTTTTTTGGCATTGGCGGGCTTTTCGCGGGAAATCTACGATATTTTTTCCGCCCCGTTAACGGCGCTATTGCCAGTCAATTCTTCTATGATTGCAACCGATATCACCTCGTCATTTTTGGCACCGATTAAATTGACGCTGTATCTGGCTGTTATCTTGGCGATGCCGTATATTTTGTATCAGATTTGGTCCTTTATCGCACCAGGGCTATATAAGCATGAAAAACGTATCGCCCTACCCGTGCTATTGTCATCGGTGATATTGTTTTATCTGGGGATTGCGTTTGCCTATTATGTCGTGCTCAAAAGCGTGCTGGCTTTTTTTATCAAATTCTCCCCCGACAATGTGCTACCGATGACCGATATCGAAAGCTATCTAAATTTTGTACTCAAGCTGTTTTTGGTGTTCGGGGCGACCTTTGAGATTCCTGTGTTGACGCTGCTACTGGTGCTGGCTGGGGTAGTGACGGTGGATAGCTTGGCGCAAAAACGCCGTTACATCATCGTGGGTTGTTTCGGTATTGCGGCATTGGTGACACCGCCAGATGGGCTATCCATGATTATGCTAGCTATCCCGATGTGGTTATTGTTTGAACTCGGTCTAGTTATGGCACGGGTATTGGTTAAAGAAAAAGCGTTATTACAGAACAACAGCTAATCTGGCTGGATAAAGCTAAAATCGAATCAACCTCTCATTCATCCCCAGAGAGCAAATAAAGGTTTAGTAAATATAGGTTGAGTAAATAAAGGAAACTGAGCAAAACTTGCCAAATTTTGCTAAAATAGCTCACTTTTCTGTTAGCAATGGCCTTATGTCAAACCCCAGCGTTATCCCCACCCAACCCCTTGTCAACAGCCCGACCCAACGCCCAACGGGTGAGCAGCAGCAGGCTGTCGATATGGCACTCACGCGCCAGTCGTTTAAGGTGGTAGCGTATGCCGGCGCTGGCAAAACCACCACGCTTAACCTGATTGGCAATCAGCTACGTGGTCGCGGGATTTATTTGGCATTTAACAAAGCGATTGCTGCAGAAGCGCAGCGCAAATTCCCCCACCATGTCGACTGTCGCACTTTTCACTCATTGGCATTTCGTCATACCGCTCGCGATATCACCGCAAAGCTGCAACTACCGCGTTTTTCCCCCAGTCGCCTCGCCTCAGATTTGGGCTTGACCCCTGTGCAAGTCAAACGCCAAATTGAAGGCAAAAGCCAGTTTGTAACCTTAACACCAGAGCGACAAGCGAGATTTGTGTCCGATGCAGTGAGCACGTTTTGTAGTACCCATGCCAGTTACCCCGCGCCGCGTCATTTGCAGTTTCCTGACTGGTTGGTTGCCAGTGAAGCTGAGCAGCTGCGCGATACCTTATACCCGTATGTAGAGCGCCGCTGGCAGCAGTCGATTGACCCGCGCCACCCTGCGGGGATTGGGCATGATATTTATCTCAAACTCTGGGCGCTATCTAAACCGGTGATTCCTGCGGATTTTATCTTATTTGATGAAGCGCAAGATGCCGACCCCTTGATGATGGGGATTTTGTCCAATCAGCCCAACCAAGTTATCTATGTGGGTGACGCGCATCAGCAAATTTATGAATGGCGCGGCGCTGTCAATGCCATGAAGCGCCTGCCGCTTCCACAAACCTTGCTCACCCAATCGTTTCGATTTGGCGACCAAATTGCCGATGTGGCGAACGGGTTCTTAAAAGCGCTACAAGAAGAGGTGCCACTGCGTGGTAATCCTGCAATGGCGTCTACCTTAGGCAAAAGTATGGTGCATGGTCAAAAAGATGCCATTCTTTGCCGTACCAATGCCAGTGCGATGGTCAATCTGTTATCTGGGCTTAAAATGGGACATAAAGTTGCGCTACAAGCCGATACAGAGCGTTTGCTCAAATTTAGTCAATCTGCCGAACGCCTAAAAAAAGGACAAGCGGCATATGGCGTGCCTGAGCTTGCCTACTTTAACAATTGGCGCGACGTGCAGGATTATAGCGAGACGAACGAAGGCAGCGATTTAAAAACTCTGGTCAAACTGGTGGATGAACATGGCACCGAAACGCTAAACCAAGCAATTAACAGCTTGACTACACTGGATAAAGCCGACTATATCATCTCTACCGCGCATAAAGCCAAAGGGCTAGAATGGTCGCGGGTGCAAATTGACAATGATTTTTATTATGATGTGACTTCTCAGGCGGTAAAAATCTCCCCCGAAGAGCTGCGCTTATTGTATGTCGCCTGTACCCGCGCCAAAGTGAATTTGGATATTTTTAATATTCAAGATTTGATTCACGGACTCAAAGATAAAAAGGTGATTTATGGCTAGTCACTTATCGCAGTTTAGCCCCGATTTTACCCAGCCGCAAATTGTCCTTGCGCCGATGGAAGGACTGACCGACCCATTGATGCGGGATATTTTAACCAGTATCGGACATTACGACTGGACGGTGAGTGAGTTTATTCGCGTCACCCAGCACGTCCTACCCGCGCATGTGTTTTATAAATTCGTACCCGAACTTTTGCATAAAGATGGTTTAAAAGGCAAAACCATTCACGGCACGCCAGTACATGTACAGTTACTGGGCAGTGAGCCCGACCTGATGGCAGGTAATGCCGTCAGGGCGGTCGAGCTTGGTGCGTTAGCCATTGATATTAACTTTGGTTGCCCTGCTAAAACTGTCAATAGTCACCGCGGTGGCTCGGTGTTGCTCACCGAACCTGAAACCTTGTATCAAATCATCCATGCAGTACGCCAAGCCGTGCCATCGGATACGCCTGTATCAGCAAAAATCCGACTCGGCTATGAAGATACCTCTCTAACCCAAGAAATCGGCGATGCGGTGCAATCAGCCAATGCCAGTTGGCTGACTATCCACGCCCGTACCAAAACCCAAGGCTATAAACCCCCTGCCTATTGGGAGTTAATCGCACCCCTGACGCAGCGGTTAAGCTTACCGATTATTGCCAATGGCGAAATTTGGCAGACTGAACAAGCCATGCGTTGCCGCAAACAAGCAAACACCCCACATATCATGCTCGGACGTGGTGCAGTTACTCGTCCTGACTTAGTCAATCAAATCAAAGCGATGGATAAAAATGACACGGTAAAAAACATGGCTTGGCAAGCGCTACTTAAGCTACAAATTGCGTTTTTGCAAGGACATGCCCGTAGCGACAATATGCTGGTGGGACGTTACAAACAATGGCTGGGAATGTTGACCCAAGGCTATGAAGAAGCCAGCGAGCTTTGGCAAAACGTAAAAAGACAAAAACAGCTTGAGACCATTGTTGCGATGTTGCAAGCACAATCCCAAGCTGGCGATTGCTCATAGCAAATTAGCTCAACCGTATCGCTAAATAAAATAACATCAGCGGACAGGCTAGGCTAAGCGACCAAATAATTGAGCGAAAAGTTGCCCAATTGGCAATATATGCCAACCCATAAATAATCCGTAATATCACATACAACCACGCCAACTGTGTCACCACTGACAGCGGTACAAAAAATAGCAACGCCACAATCACCGCTGCCAAGAATACCGGCAAGGTTTCATAGCTATTTTGCTGGGCGGCATTGGCACGCGCTGCTGCGCCCGTTTGTTTACCCAAAAACTCGCGCGGATTGGCATTGTCTTTGCTTTTAAATCCGCCAAAGACCTTTGCCAATATCGCAAACACCAAGGGCAATAAACTGGCAACCATCATTGCCAGCACCACGCTGCTATTGGTGGCAGGGACAGCACTTAGATAGGGAAACATGCCGTTATTCCCTACCCTTTAACCGTTTTATCAGTCATTTCACTAGAGGTATCATCAATGATTTCATAGTCATGGGTGATTTTGACACCGCCATTTTCTAGCATACGACTGGCTGAGCAGTATTTTTCTGCCGATAACTCGATGGCTTTTTTAACCTGCGCTTCTTTGATAGCATTACCTTTGACTACAAAATGTAAATGAATATCAGTAAATACTGCAGGAATCGTGTCGGCACGCTTAGCCGATAACTGACACTCAACATCGCTCACCGCTTGACGGGCTTTTTGCAGGATACTGACCACATCATAACTGGCACAGCCGCCAAGACCCATCAAAACCATTTCCATGGGTTTGGCACCCAATTTTTCGGTTGAATCCATGATGATTTTATTGCCGTTTTCGGTCACAGCTTCAAAATTAATGTCTTCGTTTTTTAACCAATTTACCGTTGCTTTCATACTGCCCCCAGATGCTTATAATTTTTAAAAAAATATTTTGTATAAAATCAAGCGATATTATGCGCTTTTTATGTCCGTGAAACAATTTATAGCAAATAAACATTACACTTTTGACATAAAAACTGGTTTAATAGTGGGTAATAAAGGCAGTGATTACATTGTCCATGTTTTTTAGCAAAAATAATAAAATAAGCGTCTGTTGGTAGAGATGGGTTTATTCCCGATGATTTGATTGACCAAAACTTTAATAATGGTCTGCAAGGATGTGTGTAAACCTTGTGACCCAAAAAACTTGATAATGTGATTGCCTGCCAATTTTAACCATTAAATTGAAGGTAATCGTCATGATTGATGCAGACGGCTTTCGAGCCAACGTAGGTATCATCTTGGCAAATACACACGGACAAGTACTGTGGGCAAAACGCGTGGGTCACGATGCTTGGCAGTTTCCACAAGGCGGCATTGATTTTGGTGAAACGCCGCTTGATGCAATGTATCGAGAATTGTGGGAAGAAGTCGGACTGTATCCTCAGCATGTCAAAGTGTTGTCACAAACCCAAAATTGGCTTCGTTATCGGTTGCCAAAACGTTTTGTACGACAAGGACAATATCCTTTGTGTATTGGACAAAAACAAAAATGGTTTTTGCTCCAGCTAGATGAGAACAATGTAGAACATATCCGTTTTGATACGGCAAAACCTGAATTTGACCGATGGGAATGGGTCAGTTACTGGTATCCACTTAACCAAGTGGTGGCATTTAAACGTAATGTATATCGCCGCGCCTTGTTTGAGTTATCACCGCAGTTGCCACTCAAAAAAGAATTGTTACTACCCAAAAACGTAAAAATTCATTCCTATTAAACCTAAACAAATAAATCCAAAAAAAGCTCACTTCGGTGAGCTTTTTTTGGCGTATTGTTAGTGACTGTCTAGTATGTCCCATTTCATCCAATAAAAAACCCTTCGCGATTGCAAAGGGTTTTTGACAATAAGCGATTAAACTTATTTTTTGTTACGACCTGCAAATGCGCCGAAACGTTTGTTGAAGCTTGCCACACGACCTTCGTTTTGGGTTTTACGTTGTTCACCGGTATAGAATGGGTGTGAGGCACTTGAAATATCGAGTGCGACGTATGGGTATTCTTTACCTTCGTATTCGCGAGTTACTTTTGATTTGATAGTCGAGCGAGTTAAAAAGTAAACGTCAGCGTTGGTGTCGTGGAATAGAACTTCTTGATAAGCTGGATGGATATCTGCGCGCATGGTTAGGTCTCTAGTCATTATCCTGCCCTTTGGTCTGCAGTTAGTATGCGTGGCATGAATCTTTATTTTGCTAAAAATTCACCCAAACACCCAACCGATTAAAGCCAACACAGGATGGATTGATAAAATTGGAAGCCGAATTTTACTAGATTTGCTTTATTTTTGCAAGATTAATTACATCGGGTTGAATAGGTATTGTAATAGTTGTTGAAAAAACACCTTCAAACTTTGGTAATCTATCAGCGATAGATTTTGGTAACGTTGAGATATGACAACTTTTTAATGGGTTGTTGCAAACGCTGTATGTACCTATGCTATTTAAATCAGTATCATATACGAGTAGTCCTGCATCAGTGAAAGACTTTAACTCGCCATTTTCCCAATTAGCCTTTTCATCACAGTTAAACTTGGTATAAAAATAATTATACAGATAGTCATAATACATTAAGGCTTGTGGTAAAACTGCGGTTGTCCCATTACTAAATAAAACCGCAACTTTCCCATTGTTATCATAGCAAAACCAACCTAAATCATAATCACTCAAACAGAATTCTTTATTCATATCCATTAGATTCTAAATAAATTAAGGGTTTAAAAATTTAACCAATTAGCTAGTTTGTCGTTAGCATCACTGGCTAACGTCCATTTTTGCGGTTGTTTAACATGCGCGTCATTCACAGGTGGCACTTCAAGCACCAGCAGCTCATCACGACGAAATACATGACACACGGCAGGGTCTTCACTAATTGTTTGGTTTTTAGCAGTGGCTTTGAGCCATTTTTCGCTCGCCTTTAACCCATCAATTGCCACGATGACGTCATTAGCAGAAATCCCTGCAGCGGCGGCTTGGCTATTTCGCACAACACGTTGCACTTTTAGCCCAGTAGGCTCGCTCATATATTTCATGCCCCAAGTAATATCATCGTCTTTTTGTTCAATACTCACACCCTGTTCTGACAACAGTTCAAATAGCGGTAATTCTGTCGTGCCGTCGATATAATTGGCTCTAAAATCTTGCCAAACCTCTTTGGGTAAGCATTCATTCATGACGTCATCTAGATTGGCGTCCGTCATACCAAAACGGCGATTATCTTGGGCTCTGGCTTTGTCATAAAAAACTTTTATCACATCAAAAATACGTTTGCCGTGGTTTATCAAAGTCAAGTCTAAACATAACGCCACCAGCGCGCCTTTGTTGTAGTAGCTAATCCCGGCGTTGGCGGTGTTCTCATCGCTACGATATAGCTTTATCCACGCATCAAAGCTTGATTCTGCCACGCTTTGCAAGGCGCGTCCGTGGGTTTGATAGTAGCGATTGATTTGTTCAGCAAGCAGTTTAAGATAGCTATGTTGCGAAATAACCCCGCTTTTTTGTAGCATAAAATCATCCACATAACTGGTAAAGCCTTCAAACACCCATAGCAAAGTGGTGTAAGTCTCTTGATTAAAATTGGCGGTTAAAAATACTTCGGGACGCACGGTTTTAACCCACCACGCATGAAAATATTCATGGCTACACAAGCCCAAAAAGCGTTGATAACTCTCGCTTGGCTCAGTTTGTTCAAAAAATGTGGGTAGGTCATCTCGTGGGGTAATCAAACTGGTACTGGCAAGGTGCTCAAGCCCGCCATAGTCGCTTGAAGTTGCCATGGTCATAAACAGATAATCATCAAACGGCGTATCACCGAGCCAATCAACATAGCTTTGACAAATTTTGCTAAGGTCAGTTTCTAGCCGTTCAAGGTCGCTGTGCTGCACGCCAGAAATCACAAATCGGTGGGCAATGGTGTTTTCGCCACTTTTTACATCGAACCAAAATTCATCTTGCTCAGCAATTTCAAACGGGCTGTCAGTAAGTTGCTCGTAGTTGTTGGCAGTTAGCTGATAGATGGTTTGTTTGGCTTGTTGGTGCATTTTTTCCGGTAAGGCGGTGGCTAGGCTGACTTCCACACCGTTTACCTCATAAAAGTCTTGCGGGCAAATGAGTTCGGCTTTAATCGCTTGGTTTTCTTGCCCTTGTACCGCTAATGCTAGAGAGGTGAAGTTGCCGTACAGGCGAGTTTCATCGACATATGCCCCACGCACCGATAAGTCATAAGCATAGACTTCATAAGTGACACTAATGCGGTCGCCTTGTTTGGCGTGGATTTGCCAGTGGTTTTTATCCAATTTTTTAAGGCGTTGATTGTTCTTGGCGTTGGTGTCATGAATGGTGGCGGTGACAGCCGTAATGTGTTTGCTAAATTCTCTAATCATATAACTGCCCGCAATCCAAGCAGGTAGCCAAACGATTGGGTTGTCGTTGTCTGCAGTAAACGTAAGCGTGACATCGACAAGGTGTTCACGAAATTTTTTAAAATCGAATTGGTAATGAATTTGGGACATTTTTTATCAGCTTTTTAGTGATTATATTTAAACATTGAAACAGGGTTACATTTTAGCAGATTGATTTTGGGAATTTGCAACTTTTACGGCTACCAAAAAGCTATCTCATAGCGAGATGGCTTTTTTGTGGCTTTGATAATTACAGCTCGCCAAATTTTAATTGCTGATGCCACAGTTGATAGTCTGGCATGACTCGTGCCACCTGCGCCCAAAATCGTGCCGAATGATTGGGCTCAATCAGATGACAAAGCTCATGCACCAACACATAATCCGCGCAGTCTGGCGGGAATTGCGCCAGCCAAACGGACAAGCGAATGGTTTTGGCTTGGGTGCTACAACTGCCCCAGCGCGTTTTCATGGTGTAGGGCGTGATTCTGCTGGCGGATTTACCCACTTTGTCTTGCCAAAACGCTTGGCGGTTTTGGATAAATTGACCAAGCCAAGCTTTATAAAGACTCGTTAAGGTGCGTGGAATATCCGTTTTTGAAAAATCCGAGTTTTCAAAGTGGCGTTCAAATAAGGCTTGCACTGTCATTTTTTGCCCTTCAAAATAAATGTTGCTTTCAAGGGTCAAATTTGCCAAATCTTTGACATCATTGATATAGGCAGGTTTTTTGGCTTTAAGTTCTTTGAGTTTTCGTTGTTTTTGCTGACAGTCGATTGCCCATGCAAGACGATGTTCAAGCGATTGCATCAGCAGGTGTTGTGGCATACGCATGGGATAAGACACGCTGAGCAAACTGGTAAACGGCGCTTCATCAATCGATTTGATACGAAAGTTGATATGTTTGACCCGTTTGCTTTCAATCGCAAGTTTGATACCTTGCTCAGCGTAGGCGGTGAGTACAGTTTGCATAAATTTTAGCAATTATTGACGCAAGTAATGCTCAAAAATCGCCCCAAAGTCATAATTACGAATGGTCTTTAAACGCTCGCCATAGGCATTTTCTACTTGTGCGACAGTTTGGTTGATGACATCCGGCAAGTTAAGCACCACGTTTTCTGACAGTTCGCGTAAGCTAAACATATTGGTGACGGTATTAAAGGATTTTTCTAGCACCGTTTCTTCATGGGCAATGCGTTTGCATTGCTCGCTAATCGCAGTCAGCGCCTTATAGATGTCGCGGATTTGCTCGATTTGATTTTTGTCGATATCAATCGAAAACGCCATACCGCCCAAGCTAAATTTTAGCTCAGCATCCATATCCATCGTGCCTGCCGTCTCAATCATGATATTGGCGGGCTGAAAATTGCGGTACGGATAGCGTTTTAGCAGGCGTTTTTTACTGGTCGCCGACTGCCCATCAAGGTGGATAAAGGCGACATTGGTAAAGCAATATTCGTCCATTTTTGACTTAATTACAAAATAAATGCGCTCGTTATCTTCGTGAAAAATATAGTCATCAATATCGGTTTGGTTAAACTGACTCGCTGGGATGATTTTACCGATGTCACTTAAACCCAATGCATCTGAGGCAAGATTTTTAAACATAGTCACTTCCTGTTTTATCCATAAAAATTGTTGAAACGCTGTCTGTGCGAAAAACTGTTTTCGATAACATAACACAAATATCACATTGGCAACATAGATGTCATGCTGATTACTGGCTATGATAGCGACATAACACTGATAATAAACAATAAATGAAAATGAAGGAACAAAAATGAAAGCCAAACCAACATCTAGCAATTTGACCGATATTGATTCGGATAGTTTTACTGTGCAATTGGATGATGAATCCTTGTCATCAAGCCATATTGAAGCGGGTGAAAGTGGTTTGACCGCGATTCATCGCCAAAATATTGATGAGCAGCGGATTGATGAATTATTGGTTGAGGATAGCTTTAGCGAAGACGACTATCCGACTATTGGTGATATCGCTGACCCTGATGCCGCAGATGAAAGTTATAAAGACTGATTTTCTGTTCTGAAATTTTTTGTATTTAAATGTCAAAAAGAAACGCCAAAAAGGTTGGTAAGTTACCAACCTTTTTTATCGGCTTGCAGTTAATAAGGCTTGCTATTAATGCGCTTAATAACCTACTTTAAGCCCAAGCTTTAACAATAAATGTTAATACCATCCTTGCAGATTTTGTTGCCACGCTTGCACGTGTGGCAATGCCAATGATTCAAACAAGTCAATATGCGCAGCATCCACATTGAGTGCAGGGATATAATGATAGTCCCCACCGCCATTAGACTGGAATGTCTGTCGATTTTCGACTGCCAACTCTTCTAGCGTCTCTAAGCAATCTGCCGAAAAGGCCGGACTCAGCACCTGCACTGACTTGATCCCTTGCTTGCCCCACTCGGTTAAGGTGACATCCGTATAGGGTTTGACCCATTCTTGCTTGCCAAAGCGTGATTGAAAACTACATTCCCACTCATGACGCTCAAGCCCCAGCACTTGCGCCAAATGCGCTGCCGTACAGCGACAGCGTCTGGCATACGGATCGCCTTTTTGCTCATACGGCTCTGGAATCCCGTGAAAACTCAATAGCAATTTTTCAGGTTTGCCATGTTCAGCTTGGAAGCGTTTGACGCTCTCAGCCAAGGCTTGGATGTATTGCGGATGAGCAAAATAATCTTTGACAAAGCTGATGCTGGGTAAATTACGCTGCTTAAGACCCCATTTGGCGACGACATCAAACACCGCGCCAGTGGTGGAACCGGAAAACTGCGGATAAGCTGGCAATATCACGATTTGCTCTACTTTTTTGGCAGTTAATGCCGATAACACATCCGTTAACGCAGGTTTGCCATAGGTCATGGCAGCATGGACGCTCACTTTGCAAGGCAGTTGATGTTGGTCAAATCGCTGCTGCAACAAGTCCACTTGGGCAAGCGTGATTTTACGCAGTGGGGAATCACCGTCCCACACGCTAGCATAGGCGTGGGCAACCCGTTTGGGGCGACTGCGTAGCACAAACAAGTTTAAGATGATTTGCCAGATAAACTGCGGAATTTCAATCACGCGCGGATCGGACAAAAATTGTTTGAGATAGCGACGCACCGCTGCTTCAGTTGGTGCATCAGGTGTTCCCAAATTCACAAGGACAACGGCAATTTCAGGTGGATTGCTTGGCTTCATAATTTGTCTTTAATCCAAAAAATCATAAAAAAAGTGGGGTTAAGATTAGCATATTTACTAGGGTACGCGTACTGGATAATCACCTGAAATTGCTCAATTATTGCATTTTTTAAGCTATATTTGAATCAATGACAACCTATCCCACCCATCACCAGTAGGGCATCCACTAGGCGAGAATTTTGTTCAGATGATACGGGGCTTTTAGCAGGACTTTTACTTTTAAAGATTGCGTTTTGTGAGGGGCTGCTAGCTGATTCACCGTCTGCTTGGTGGTTATGCTGTTTGGGCTGTTGGCTTTGGTAGCTGTTTGGATGGCTGACCATCGTGTCGCTTGTAACTATACTAGCATTGGCAGCCGAAACCGATGTTGGCTGATGAAACGCCAAATACGTCAATGCCAAAAACCCCGTGAGCGCCAATCCTGTGAGCGATAGGAGTGTATGGTGGGGTGATGATGCTAAATTTGGCATTTGAATTCCAAGTTGTGATAACCCATATAAACCCTTACAATAGCTATACTTTTAATGCGTTATCAATCAAAAATTAGTGAGAAAGCGGGTGAGTACACAGCAACACAAACCACATGCCAAGATTTTACCTGAAGCTGAATTGACTGTCCCCAAAAATTTTGACGACGATCATCCTATTAGTTTTGCCAAATCTGGTGGCAAGTCTGTGGGTATCGTCACACCGCAAAAAATTCATTTTGATACCCCATTGACGCTAGAATGCAATCGCACGCTGCCGTTTTTTGATTTAATGGTGGAAACTTATGGCGAGCTCAACGCCGATAAATCCAATGCGATATTGATTTGTCATGCGCTATCGGGCAGTCATCATGCGGCTGGCTATCATAGCAGCGATGATAAAAAAGCCGGCTGGTGGGATACTTTTATCGGTCCTGGCAAAGCGATTGATACCACGCGTTTTTTTGTGGTGTGTCTTAACAACATTGGTAGCTGCTACGGCTCGACCGGTCCAACCAGTACCAACCCAGAAACCGGCAAGCCGTATGGTCCAGATTTTCCCTTAGTCACCATCAAAGACTGGGTAAAAACCCAAGTCATGCTCTCTGACTATCTCGGCATTGATATCTGGCATGCCATTGTTGGTGGCTCAATGGGTGGTATGCAAGCCATGCAGTGGTCAATTGACTATCCGAGCCGGCTAAAAAAATGTGTGGTCATTGCCAGTACGCCCAAGCTATCTGCGCAAAATATTGCCTTTAACGAAGTGGCACGCCAATCGATTTTATCCGATCCTGATTTTTGCGAAGGACGCTATATCGAGCAAGGCAAAATCCCCAAACGCGGTTTGATTTTGGCGCGTATGGTCGGTCATATCACTTATCTCACTGATGAAGCGATGCGGGTGAAATTTGGACGCGATTTAAAAGCCGGCAAGCTGATGTTCAATTACGATGTAGAGTTTCAAGTGGAAAGTTATTTACGCTATCAAGGTGAGCAGTTTAGTGAACGTTTTGATGCCAATACCTATTTGCTGATGACTAAAGCCTTGGATTATTTTGACCCGGCGCGTGGCGCGATTGCGGATGACAGTCTCAATGATAGCTTGACTGATACCGATGCGCTACGGTTGGCATTGGCAAATACCCAATGTAAGTTTTTAATTATATCCTTTACCACCGATTGGCGGTTTAGCCCAGAGCGCTCACAAGAAATTGTGGATGCGCTAATTGCCAATGGTAAGCCCGTAAGCTATATCAATATCGATGCCGCCTATGGGCATGATTCGTTTTTGTTTGATATTCCAACCTATCGTCAATCGGTATTTAATTTTTTAACCGCTTAATTTAGATTTAATTTTGGATTTAACTTTAGATTTAACGAGAATTGAATGAAAATCGACCATCAACTTGCCGAACGCTGGATCAAACCCAATGCCAAAGTCTTGGATTTAGGCTGTGGTAACGGTGATTTACTCGCGCATTTACAAAACAAATTGGGCGTGTTTGGCTATGGTATCGAAATCGACCAAACTAAAATCAATGACTGTGTTACCAAAGGCGTTAACGTCATTGAGCAAGACTTAAATGATGGATTGGCGCGGTTTGCCGACGCAAGCTTTGACACGGTGGTGATGGCGCGCGCCCTACAAGCGGTCAAAGAGCCCGACCAACTACTTCTCGATATGGTACGTGTTGGCAAAGAAGTGATTGTCACTTTCCCTAATTTTGCGCATTGGCAAAACCGTATTCACTTGGGTATCAAAGGCATGATGCCAATGTCTGAAGCCCTGCCGTTTGCTTGGTACAACACGCCCAATATTCACTTGTGTACCTTTAAAGACTTTGAAAAACTGTGTGATGACAATGACATCCGTATCATCAATCGTTTTGCGGTACAAGAAAGTGAAAAGCCCTACCCTTGGCTACTTGCACAAATTATCCGTAAAAACCCCAACTTACTTGCCGATGTGGCAATCTATCGGGTTACCAAAAACTAAGCTATTTTATCGCTGATTCTATGCCTATGAAGATTTAGTAAGCAGATAAATTACCGCCTAATCTAACAATATGTCACAAAAGTAAAGTCCTATACGACACCAAGTATCGCAAGCCTTGTTTCCCCTGTGAAATATTGTAACAACTGTTTACATTTTCACTTAAATATTTGAAACGCAAAGCAAACAGTGTTAACCTAAAACAATCAAAAGATTGCGTTATCCTATTAAAACATAACGAATGGCTAAATCATTGTAAAATTTAAGATTTTCTGTTAATTCGTTTACCTATTTATTAAGTTTATTTTATCTAAACCTAGGCAAGCTTGCGATGGCTGCAGCTTGATACTCGGAGTTGGTTATGAAATTATTAAAAGTCACCGTATTAACTGCATTTTTAAGCTTATCAGGCGTTGCAAGCGCTGAACTGGTTGCCAATATTCCACTCAATGGCTCACGCTATGACAGCATGGAACCGATGGCATTACTAAGCCAAGCTAAAACTGGCAATCAACAAGCCCAATTCTTCCTAGCCAAACGCTACCAAAAAGGTCTCGGCATTCAGCAAAACTTCCAACAAGCCATCCAGTGGTACACCACCGCCGCCAAACAAGACATTGCACCTGCACAATTAAATCTTGCCATGATGTATATTCGTGGCGAAGGCGTGCAGCCTAATGCTGGGCAAGCGCGTTATTGGTTAGAAAAAGCGGCAAAACTGGGTGATAACCGTGCCAGCTATACCCTAGCCATGCTAGATGAAAAAGAAAAAAAATTGGTCGATGCCTACAAATGGTATGACCTAGCGGCTCGTGACGGCATGCTATCAGACCAAGTACGCACCCGCGCGCAAAGCAAAATCGGTCAATTGGCATTAAACTTGTCATCACAAGATATTGCCACTGCACGTAGCCGTGCGGATTCTTGGTTCCAAAGCAAGTAAATTTAATACAACGAATGTTTGGTTAAGTGTTAACCTAACCATTAAAATCCCTGAGACCCTAGTATTTACTAGGGTTTTTTGTTTTTATGGGTTAAATTAATCAAGATTGCTCGGCGCACATTGATTGTATGAAATCGCGCATTCATGGATTTTTTTGAACAGTTTTATGCGTCAGATACTAGCGCGTTAGCCAAGTAGTTGCCACCCCAGTTTTTGCTACCTTTTTTTGGATATGCCCTATGCCAAACCCTGCCCTACCGTCAAAAAATCAGCTTTGGCTGTTAGTTGCCGCCGCTGCGGTTATTTTATTGATTACGTCTGGGATTCGGCTATCACTTGGGTTATTTATCAAACCGATTGATGCTAGCGCGCATATTGGCATTGTGCCAATCAGTTTTGCCTTAGCGGTGACACAGCTGATGTGGGGCGTGTCACAGCCTGTGACAGGGGCGCTAGCGGATAAGTTTGGCGCATGGCGGGTACTATTGTTCGGCACCTTGCTACTGGCGATTGGCTGTTTTAGTGTACCCTATTTTGTCAGTGCCGGTGGTTTGGTGGTCACGCTTGGGATTTTGGTCGCATTTGGGACAGGTGCGGGTAGTTTTTCAGTGCTGATGGGGCAAGTAGCGAATCAGACCCCACCCCATATGCGCGGCACTGCATCGGGTATTATTAATGCAGGTAGCTCGTTTGGGCAATTTTTATTTGCGCCGATTTTACAAGGGTTAATTGCCCTGCCAGTGGTAGGTTGGACAGGGGCAATGTATTTTATGGCAGGGACAAGTTTGCTGTGTTTGCCGTTGGCCTATTATCTCACGCAGGGTAACAATGTAGGTAAACATGCGCCTGCCGCTTCGTCGGCGGTTGCCAATAACCAAGCCCACGAAACGCTATCACAATGCATTCGACGCGCGCTTAGCGATCGTAACTACTGGCTGCTGCATATCGGCTTTTTTACCTGTGGTTTTCATATTGCGTTTTTGGTCACTCATTTGCCGATGGAAGTGACGTTGGCGGGTCTTGGTAGCAATGTTGCCTCTTGGTCGCTCGCGTTGATTGGCTTGTCTAATGTGGTTGGCAGTTTGTTTGTCGGTTGGTGTGTGGGTCATTTTCGCAGTAAATATATTTTGTTTTGGATGTATTTGAGCCGTACTATCTTGATTGCGATTTTCTTGATGGCACCCAAAACCGCAACGACTTTTTTTATATTTGCGGTTAGCTTAGGTCTAACTTGGCTTGCCACGGTACCCCCGACTGCGGCAACCGTCGGCAAGTTGTATGGGGTCAAATATTTGGCGACCTTGTTTGGATTGGTGTTATTTAGTCACCAAGTTGGTGGGTTTTTGGGCGCCTACTTGGGGGGAATTGTGGTCGATAAATTTGGTAATTATCAGTATATGTGGTATGCCGATATGGCACTGGCTGCCTTAGCTGCTGTGCTCAATCTACCGATTCAAGAGCCGAAAATAATGAAAGCTACAAGCTAATCTGTTGCTTTACTCTCTCTTTAAAATATTGGCGTGATTTTTCATCCAACCCAAGATAGCGATTTTTGCTTAAGGTTAAAAAATTACTATCTTGGTCAACTCCGATAAATTTTCTACCAAATAAATTGGCAGCAATACCTGTTGTCGATGAGCCTGTAAATGGGTCAAGCACGAGATCATTGGCTTTGGTAGACGCCAAAACAATCCTTGACAACAATCCTAACGGTTTTTGCGTAGGATGTTTGCCAAATTGCTTTTCCCAGCTTGATACCGCAGGCAGACGCCAAACATCTTTCATTTGTTTGTCACCATTGAGCGACTTCATTAATTCATAATCAAAGTAATGCGGAATTTTTGGGTTTTTTCTTGCCCAGATTATCCATTCAGTTGAATAGGTGAAATAGCGACAAGAAAAATTTGGCGGTGGATTGGGTTTTTCCCAAGTTATCATGTTTAAGATTTTAAAATTGAGTTGTGATAATACTCGCCCTAGCGTAAAAATATTGTGGTGGGTTCCACTCATCCAAATCGTGCCATTATCTGCCAACATTCGCTTTGCTTGGCTTAGCCAATCATAAGTAAAAATATAGACTTCATTATCATCACTAAATTTATCCCATTCGCCCTTATTAACAGATTGCACCATGCCATTTTTTACCGTTAATCCGTCATTGGATAAAAAATAAGGCGGATCGGCAAAAATCATATTGATAGATTTATCATCGATTGTCGGCAAAATGTGTAAGCAATCACCTTGCAGCAGCGTGAAATCTTGTAGTTCTGATTGATAAAAAATCATTCCATCATATCCGCAATAAAGTGCAACATTGACGCGATATCATAACTCCCTTCTAAAAACCCCATTTCTTCACAACCATCAGGAATGAAAACCGTCTGGTTTTCTAACCGACTATCCAAGCTAAGCATTCGCAAGGTATTCACAATTTTGCCTTTGATGCCTTCATCCGCTAGCCATTCACAATCATCATTGAACTTGTAAGCAACATGCATGTCAATAATTCCAAAATAACACTTATTGTGTGTAGTTAATTTTAATCAATCAGTGAGAATAACGCAATGGAAAATGACATTTTAATCAAGTTTGGGCAAAAAATTCGCCAACTGCGCAAAGCTAAAAATCTCAGTCAAGAGCAGTTAGCAGAACTGACAGGGTTTCATCGTAACTATATTGGCATGGTCGAACGTGGCGAGCGAAATCCTGCGTTAGTCAATATTGAGATTTTTGCTAACGCGTTTGATTTGTCGTTAAGTGAATTATTTGATTTTTAGGATAAATAATGGCAAGACAGCCTAATAGTTTTGGCGGTGGGGCACAAACCAATATTAATGGTCTAACCTTTGAAAGAAACATGGATCTTTTGACAGTGATTGATGCTCTACCTAATTTTCATACGGTAAATAATAAAATTTATTTGAAAAATATTTTGGTCGCTGAACATTTTTCTAAGTATGGCTTGTACAAAAATTACTTATTGCTTAATCAAATAAATTGGCAAGATTTTATTAGCTCTCAATTATTGCCTGATGATGTATTAATTACCCAAAAGTCATGTTATATCATAGAGAAAAAGTTTCAAAATACAGGCGGGTCAGTTGATGAGAAACTGACAACTTTTCCTTTTAAAACCCAGCAATATCAGAAAATGTTTACCCCTTTAGAAAAACAAGTTCATTTTTATTACTTACTAAGCGAATGGTTTGATAAGCCTAAATATAAAGACCCATTACAATATATTCGAGATAATCAATCGGACTACTTTTTTAATGTTGCTGACTTACTTAATAAGATTGTTTGGGAATAAAATTTTACCCAAATAATCATCTTTTAACATTTCAATATTGAGCAAAATATTGTTGCGTTCAAAATAGTCTTGTAATGGATTTTTAGTTGTCAGCCAACCTTTCCCATCGGTCACCCAAATAAAAGTAACCTCCTGAGCCTCCCAAAATCGGCTCATTTCGATATATTCAGTTGCGGTGGATTTTAACTTTGAGCCACCACCGCCATAAAAATTGCACTCGATAAAAAATAACTGCCCATCTTTTTTGATTACAAAATCGATGATTCTCGAAGATTTGTCGACAGCAATATCCATGTCCCAAACGTCTTTAATTTTCTTAGCATTGGCTTGAGCCAAATAAGCTAAATTGTGTTCATGACAAAATATGGCGACAAAGGATTCAACGAGTTTTTCCATCGATGTACCACCACGATTTTTTCGACCGTTGGAATCAAGTCCAACTTCTACACCAATACAATAGTCAGGGATACTTTTAATTTGCTTGGTTTTGATCAATTCCGCAAAACCACTTTCGACCAAGAGATTTACCACATCGTGAATTTTTTCATCTGTGACTTCTTTTAAATTAAAATCAAAATTTTTATAAATAAAAGCCGTGCTATCAATCAAAACTTCAATTGATTTGTCTCGAATTGCCAAAAGAGTGGGTACTGTCTTAATTGTCTTCGGATAAGTCTTAAGAATATCGAACAATGCCGCTTCGATATCTTCTTTACCAATGGCAGTGTTTAACAAATTCAGCTCTTTTTCGATTGGGGTAATATTTTTAAACACCTTTCCCCAGTTCACAAAATAATCAAACTGAGTGATACCTTTTAAATTTAGTGTCTCAATGAACTTTTTAAAATGTTCATCTGCAAACAATTGACTATCCATAACTAATAATTCCGTATTAATAATTCATTGACGGCTTGGCGACTGGTTGATTTTGCCCCAATAGCACGATTAGCCGTTACTCGCTCGATATTAAAATCTTGATAGAGTATGTCGAAGAAATCATCATACTCGCTGTGCGTCGTTGGGTCAGAATTACTTAATAAAAACTGATGCCCCAATTTATCAATTTTTTGGCAAAATTCATGTAGCCGACGTTGCTCACTATCATCAAAAACTTGATGAGAATACGCAGTAAAACTTGCTGTTTCGCTAATCGGGCGATAAGGTGGATCAAGATAAAACCAGCAAGGTAAGTTGTTTGGTAGCGCTTTAATCGTTTGCTCGTAGTCACCCTGTAAAATCACGACTTTTTGCAACGCGTCAGAGACTGCAAGTAATAATGCTTTATCCAAAAAAATCGGTCTTTTATAACTACCTATTGGCACATTAAACTGATTTTTTTTATTAACTCGATATAGCCCATTAAAACTGGCTTTATTCAAAAATATAAATAAACTGGCTTGCTTCACTGGATCAAGATTTCTTTGATTGAAACTTGCACGTTTAGCATAAAAATAAGGCGTTTTTGCATCTTTATCTAACAACTTATCATAATCTCTTTGCAAGTTATCTAACTCAATCATTAATTGTTGAACATCTGCCTTGATAACCTGATAGACATTTATTAGATCTTCATTAAAGTCATTAATAATAAGTTTTTTTAAATATTTTAAGTTAGATAATGCCCAAAAACTGACCGCACCCCCACCCAGAAATGGCTCAATCATGCAGAAATCTTGATTGGCTGTATAATTTGGCAAACGTGCTTGTATATCACCGATGAGTTGTGATTTACCGCCAGCCCATTTTAGAAAAGGTTTAAGTTGAGACATTTTTTAAATTTGAACATCGAATCAAAAAGGATAGGCATTATAGCACAGCCGATTTTTATCCTTTCAATGAACTTCAATGCAAATTGATGTGTTAGAATTTTAAGCAAACCTGTCACTCATTATAAAAATATGCCGACCCTTACCCAACAATCCCCTGCCAAAATCAATTTATTTTTACATATTACCGGTAAACGCCCCGACGGCTATCACAATCTACAAACCGTATTTCGGCTGATAGATTTGTACGATACGCTCACTTTTAGTCATACGGATACAACCATTGGCGACAACTTGCCCGTCACCCTGTCCAATGCCGAGCACGTCACCGACAACCCTGCCGACAATCTGATTATTAAAGCGGCCATTGCCTTATTAGCTTTTGCCAAGAATCATCAAATCTTGAATGACTCGCAAATCGCCCAATTACCGATTGTTGATATTCACCTCGATAAACACATTCCGATGGGGGCAGGCTTGGGCGGGGGTTCGTCTAATTGTGCGACAGCCCTGATGACGCTAAATACCCTATGGCAGCTGGGATTGAGCAATGAGCAGCTACGCCTCATTGGCGCAAAACTGGGCGCGGATGTACCAATATTTATTTTTGGCAAAGATGCCATTGCTGAAGGCATTGGCGATATTTTAACGCCGATTGACTTGCCTGCGCAGCAATTTTTATTGTTAAAACCCGATGCCCATATCAGCACGGCTAAACTGTTCGCCCATCCGCTGCTAAAACGGGACTGTGCAAGCCTTTCTCATGGCTATTTGCAAAGCCATTGTCATGCCTTTACCAATGAGTTAACCGATGACTTTACCAATGTTTTTGAACCTGTGGTATGTGCCTTATCTGCAGACGTCAATGCCGCAATGAAGTTTTTAAGGACGCTTGCCGCCACCACCCACACCACACCGCGCATGACGGGCTCAGGAAGCTGTGTGTTTTTACCAGTACCTAGCGATTTTGATAAAAATAGCATTAAACACTGGCTACAATCCTTACCTTTTCAAGCATATTGGGTGCATACGCTGTAACAAAATTTTGAGAAATCAACAATTGCAAAAATTTTGATGTTTATGCCCAAAAAAAGCTTGCAATTTTATGTTTTTTGGTTAAAATATCGCTTCCAATATAGGGGTATCGCCAAGTTGGTAAGGCACCAGGTTTTGATCCTGGCATCCGTTGGTTCGAGTCCAGCTACCCCTGCCATATTCAAAGATGTACAGATTTTTTTGTGCATCACGTAGTAAAAATTTTGTCATAAAATCTGCGCTGTTCAAGACATTTTACATTGACAAAATTGCCTAAAATCGGTATAGTTCGCACCGTCACAGGGGTATCGCCAAGTTGGTAAGGCACCAGGTTTTGATCCTGGCATTCGTTGGTTCGAGTCCAGCTACCCCTGCCATTTTCTTTACTAACCCATTTTTAGTAGTTGACGTAATGACGTTTTTCTCATCCTAATTGTAAAAGTTAGTTGATGGGTTTTTTTTGTTTGATGAAACCGTCGTTTGTCTAGAAAAATAGGACTCGCATATGCCTTATTTGGCAATTTTTACCGGAAATGCCCATCCAGAATTAGCAAAAAATGTCACCAATCACTTACATATTCCGCTAGGACGTGCCGATGTGACGCGTTTTTCGGATGGTGAAGTCGCGGTTGAAATCCAAGAGAATGTACGTGGTAAAGACGTCTTTATCCTACAATCAACTTGCTCACCGACCAATGACAATTTGATGGAAATCATGGTAATGGCAGATGCCTTGCGCCGTGCGAGTGCAGGTCGCATTACGGCAGTGATGCCCTATTTTGGTTATGCACGTCAAGACCGTCGTCCTCGCTCAGCGCGTGTCCCTATCTCAGCAAAAGTGGTCGCTGATATGCTCAATATTGTGAGCATTGACCGTGTCGTTACGGTGGATTTGCACTCAGACCAGATTCAAGGTTTTTTTGATATCCCTGTAGACAATATTTACGGTACGCCGGTTTTATTTAAAGATTTACGTGAGCAAAAATACGATAACTTGATGGTGGTATCCCCTGACGTGGGCGGTGTAGTGCGTGCCCGTGCGATGGCAAAACAGTTAGGCGATGCCGACATGGCAATTATCGATAAACGCCGTGCCAAAGCCAATGAATCAGAAGTCATGCATATCATCGGCGATGTTAAAGACCGCGATTGCGTGATTATCGATGATATGGTGGATACCGCAGGTACCCTGTGTAAAGCCGCTGCCGCATTAAAAGACCGAGGCGCGCGCCGGGTGGTGGGTTACATCACTCACCCAGTATTGTCAGGTAAAGCAATCCAAACAATTGCAGCGTCAGTGCTTGATGAGCTTGTCGTAACCGATACCATTCCACTGTCAGATGCCGCAAAAAACACGGGCAAAATTCGCCAAGTGACCATTGCCCCTATGCTGGCTGAAGCGCTACGTCGTATCAACAATGAAGAATCATTGAGTGCGATGTTTGATATTATATAAGTTTTGCCATTTTTTAAAAAAGTGGCGCATAACGCATAAATTGGTCGCAAATTTATGCTTTTTTTCACTCGCTAGTCACTTGCCAATCTTTTTAACTAAAGCTTTGTAAGTAGAGCTTTGTAAGTAAAGGCAAAAAGCCAAGTCATACTGACAAGGCACCCATGACTAGCCTAACCCAAGGAAACTCCCATGAGTAACCAAACTTTTGAATTAAACGCTGTTGTACGTGGCGACGAGTTACAAGGTAAAGGTGCGAGCCGCCGCCTTCGTAAACAAAACCTAGTACCAGCAATCGTATACGGTGCGGACAAAGAGCCAGCCTCTATTGCTATCCGTTACAATGAATTGATTAAATCACTTGAAACAGAAAGTTTCTTCTCTCACATTTTGACCATCAACGTAGAAGGTCAAGGTACGGAAGAAGTGGTGATTAAAGCACTACAACGTCATCCAGCTAAAAACACCCCAATGCACGCTGACTTCCAACGTATCGTCCGTGGTCAAGCGATGCACATCACTGTTCCTGTACACTATGTAGGCGCTGAAGATGCACCAGGTCATAAAGCAGGCGGTATCTTTGTATCGAATGCCACTGAACTTGAAATCACTGCCATTCCTTCAAAAATCCCAGAATACTTGACAGTAGATGTATCTGGCATGAACGTCGGTGATTCGATTCACTTGTTAGATATCCAGTTACCTGAAGGCGTTGCCATTCGTGAGCTTGAAGTGACTGAACCGTTTAACCGTACTGTGGCTACTATGCAAGCGCCAACGGTGGAAGTTGAAGAGCCAATCGAGCCAGAAGCAAATGAAGAAGCTGCCGGTACTCGTGATCCTGAAGGTGACGAAGAAGCACGTAAGCTTCAAGCACAAGATGATACCCATGATGCCCCAAAATCTGATGATGAATAATCATTTATCATTTGCCGCTTAAGTTGGAATAATCAGCGTGTCAAAACTGAAACTGATTGTCGGACTTGGCAACCCAGGTCAGCAGTATGCCCAAACACGGCATAATGCTGGCTTTTGGTTTGTGGAGCGTCTAAGCGAGACGTTTAACATCACCATGACGTTGGATAAAAAATTTCATGGTTTGGTTGGGCGTGGCTTAGTGTATGGCATGGATATACGCTTATTGTTACCGCATACTTTTATGAATAAATCAGGGGAAGCGGCGGTGCCGATGGTGAATTTTTATGGCATCCACAATGACGAACTGCTGATTGTTCATGATGAGCTTGACCTTGATGTGGGTCGTATGCGCTTAAAAACAGGCGGTGGTCATGGCGGTCATAATGGACTGCGTGATATCGTGCCACATATCGGCGCGGATTTTCACCGTTTACGTTTGGGGATTGGTCATCCAGGACATAAGTCCAAAGTATCGGGTTATGTGCTTGGCAAACCGACCGCTGATGAGCAAATCGCATTTGACAGTATGCTAGACGCTGCCATGCGTACCCTGCCCGATTTGGTGACAGGTGACTTAGCCAAAGCCCAGCAAGCCATCAATAGTTTTAAACTACCTAATGCCTAACGTTAACCAAAGGACAAGATTGATAAATCTTAGGGTCTATCCTTGAACTTTTATTTTCCTTCCATATATTGATTGCAAGATGGATGAATTTCTCACCTGATATTTCAATCATGTTTAACTTTTATCGAGTTGGTTAATAGCCTCTCATGACTAGCCTGCTCACTTTTACCACAATGACGCGCATCGCGTTAACCTGACAAGGTAAGGAACGATCATGTTATTAACCCTATTAAAAGCCAAACTTCACCGCGCGCGTGTGACCCATTGTGAACTTCACTACGAAGGCTCATGTGGCATTGATAGCGAGTTACTCGACTTGGCGGGCATCCGTGAGAACGAATCAATCGACATTTACAATGTCAACAATGGTAAACGTTTTCGCACCTATGCGATTCGTGCAGAAGCAGGCTCAAAAATGATTTCGCTCAACGGGGCAGCCGCTCACATGGCGGATTTAGGCGATGTGGTGATTATCGCTGCTTACGCGCAAATGGATGAGAAAGAAGCCGACAACCATCATCCACGCTTGGTTTACCTTGATGAAGGTAATATCGTTAAAGACACTGCCAACGTGATTCCTGTACAAGTTTCTTAACACTGCTTTATCTTTACCACAAATGTGCAAATAAATTAGGCGAGTCATTGAATACTCGCCTTTTTGTTGTCTACATTTTTTATCTTTAGACAATGCGTTTGGCTGATAGGTAGATTGATAGGTGGGTTTAAGCGTAAATTTTAACTTACCCGTTTGCTGGCGATAGGTCAGATAGATAGTACCAATGTGGCAGATAACGAAAGTCTTACTCGGCAATTAACAAAGTTTTACTTTTAGTGTCTGTTAATGAAAAAAGCCGAAATTGATTCGGCTTTTTTAAAAAATTAAAGGGCTTAAACAAGCAAAGATAGGCGATTATTTTTCTACGCCAGCTTCTTGACCTTTGTATTTGGCGTTTGCGTAATCCCAGTTGACCAGTTTGTCTAGGAAAGTGTCAACGTAATCTGGACGACGATTACGATAGTCGATGTAGTAAGCATGCTCCCACACGTCACATGTTAATACTGCAACTTGGTTATGGGCTAATGGGGTGTCTGCGTTTGCAGTCTTAATGATTGATAATTTACCACCAACGCTGTCAGCCACTAACCATGCCCAACCTGAACCAAATTGGCTTACAGCCGCGTTTTTGAATTCTTCACGGAATTTTGCATACGAGCCAAATGCTTCTTCGATTTTGGCTTTTAGATCGCCTGTTGGCTCACCGCCACCATTGGCAGTTAGGCAGTTCCAGTAAAAAGTATGGTTCCAAACTTGTGCCGCTTGGTTAAAGATGGTGGCTTTGCTACTATCACCTGCGGTGGCTTTGATGATTTCATCAAGCTCTTTACCTTCAAGACCTGAACCTGGTAGTAGCTCATTTAGTTTGTTGACATACGCCGCATGGTGTTTGTCATGGTGGAATTCTAGGGTTTCTGCACTGATATGTGGCTTAAGCGCGTTTTTGGCGTATGGTAAATCTGGTAATGTAATGTGTGACATGTTATTTTCCTTTTTCCTTCGCTATTGTTGTGATGACTTTATGATAAAAGTAACCACATGCCATTTGTGTGATAAAAGCTTTGTATTAAAAGCGCATATATCAAAACCATATCCAAAATGGCAAGTTGGCTGGGTTTAAGTTATTTATCTATGCTTCATCAAGCTTTATCAAGGGTTAAAAACGCTCACCAATTTTACTATCGTTAGCTTTGTTTATCAACCTTGCTATCATTAGCCTTGATAATATCCTCATAACACATGGGTTATTTTGCCATAAAAATTGGCAGAATTTAACCGTTTCTATAGTGGGGATTTATTATCTTGTGGGGTAAAAATCAATGAGTGCATGCTAATAAGCTGATTTTTAACCCGTTACTTGCTATTTGATGATAGCAAATTATTCAAAAAAAACTGTAGTGGTTTGGTATAAGGCTTTTACAATGTGAGTATTTGCAGCGCGAGCCACTGTTAACTATGCTATGATAAGGTCAAGTTTTTTATGCAAAATACACACAGTGGGTCTGTATGTCAGTTTCTATCCTTAATCAACTATTTCCTACCCGCCAGTTAGTCCTCGCCAGTAATAACCAAGGCAAACTCGCGGAATTCAAGCAATTATTTGAACAAGCCAATCTTGAGATTACAGTCACCCCGCAAGGGCAATTGGGCATCGAGGACGCAGTCGAAGATGGACTGAGCTTTATTGAAAATGCGCTGATTAAAGCCCGGCATGCCAGCCGTATTAGCGGACTGCCTGCGATTGCTGATGATTCGGGTTTATGTGTACCCATACTAGGCGGTCAACCTGGGATTTATTCTGCGCGTTTTGCCCAAGATGAAGCCAGCTTTAGCGAGCATAAAGACTTAGCCAATAACCAAAAATTATTGCGGCTGCTTGAACCCCACAGACACGCGAATGAACCGATTATCGGGCAGTTTGTTTGCGTGTTGGCACTCGTGCGCCATGCCGATGACCCACTACCCATCATTGCACAAGGGATTTGGCAAGGTGAAATCTTGCCCGCCCCGCAAGGTGAGCTTGGTTTTGGTTATGACCCGCTATTTTGGGTGCCAAGCGTACAAAAAAGCGCTGCCGAGATGCAAAAGAGCGATAAAAACCGCATTAGTCATCGCGGGCAAGCGATGCAGCAACTGCTAATGCAATTGATGAAGTAAAAGTGCAATTGGTAAAGTAAAGGTTTTCAACTCACACTCTTGCAGATAGACAGGGTGTGACTGCTAAGGTAGCCGATACAGAGATTTTACAGCAACAATTTTTTTACTTTACTAGATGATTAATTTATACTATACCACTTTCGGTTAATTTTTGCCTTTTAGCATGCGTTAACCAACAGATTTTGGATTGCGTATTTTATAGGCTTTTTTCAATCACCTTAAAAGCCTGATAACTTATCGCTATTTACCCTTATGAGTGGCACCCACGCTGCTCTTTTTTGATATTTTATGGAAGGTTTTGTTATGTCAAATTCAAATGTGTCAGATTCAACAGTTACTAACTTAGAAGTAACTACCAACAAAAAATCAAATCTTGAAACCCAAATCACGGTTAAAGTACCTGTGTCAACCATTCAAGGTCGCGTGGAAAAACGCATCAACCAAGTGGCAAAAACCGCTAAAATCGACGGTTTCCGTAAAGGTAAAGTGCCCGTATCACACATTCGCGCCCAATATGGCGCAGGTATCCAACAAGAAGTCATCAACGATGTGATTCGCGATACCGTATTTGATGCGATTCGTCAAGAAAACATCCGCGCTGTGGGTATGCCAAACATTGATGACGTGAAACTTGAAAACGACTTTTTGGTTTATCAAGCAACGGTTGAAGTATTCCCAGAAGTAGAAGTGCAAGGGTTATCAGACATCGAAGTTGAGCGTCAAGTTGCCAACGTGAGCGACGCAGATGTTGACACTATGATTGAAAACCTACAAAAACAACGCCAAACTTACGTTGCCAAAGATGATGCCGCAGATGAAGGCGACCAAGTCAAGTTTGACTTTGAAGGTTCAATCGACGGTGAAAAATTTGAAGGTGGTAGCGCACAAGACTTTAGCCTAGTCTTAGGCAGTGGTCGTATGATTCCAGGCTTTGAAGATGGTATCAAAGGCATGAAAGCAGGCGAAGAAAAAACCATCGACGTGACGTTCCCAGAAGATTACCAAGCTGAAAACCTACAAGGCAAACAAGCACAGTTCAAAATCAACGTCAAATCAGTTGAGCAATCACAATTACCAGAATTAAACGATGAGTTCCTTGAAGCATTTGGGGTAACAGAAGGCGGCTTAGACAAACTTAAAGCAGACGTGCGTAAAAACATGGAGCGCGAAGTAAAAAGCGCTGCCCGTAACCAAGTGAAAGAAGCGGCATTTAACGCCCTACTTGAAAAAAATGAAATCGACGTACCTGCATCGATGCTTGAGCAAGAAATCGATCGCCAACGCAGCATGATGTTAAACCGTTTTGCCCAGCAATTTGGTGCAGATCCTAAAACTTTTAACAAAGATATGCTACCAAACGAATTGTTTGAAGAGCAAGCCCTGCGCGCTGCCCGCCTTGGTATCATCGTCTCAAGCCTGATTGAGTCAAACAAACTTGAAGTTGACCAAGAACGTGTGACCACATACATCAACGAAATGGCAGAAAACTACGAAGATCCAAACGAAGTTATCGACTATTACACCAACAATGCGCAAGAACGTGCCAACATCGAAGCGGTAGTGTTAGAAGATCAAGTGGTCGATCATATCTTGTCTCAAGGTAAAGTGACTGATACTGAAGTATCTTACCAAGATTTACTGGCTAGCCAACAACAAGCGATGATGTAATAATTGGCTTAATCCATTCTTAAGCATTTAAGCTTAAGCATTTAAGAATGTATTTTTAGTCAGCTTAGTAACTTGTTTTTATGCCAATTGCCCTTATAAACGATAAGGGCTTTTGCATATTTAAAAAGGACAATAACATGTTAGAAAAATTCTTGGACTCGCCTTTCGCGACGAGTCAAATCCAAAATACCGTAACCCGTGACGTGTTGTCACCACAAAGTGCTTTAGTACCTATGGTGGTCGAGCAATCGGCTCGCGGTGAGCGCTCATTTGACATCTATTCTCGCTTATTGCGTGAGCGTGTGGTGTTCTTAGCCGGTCAAGTTGAAGACCACATGGCGAATTTAATTGTCGCCCAGTTGTTGTTCCTAGAAGCGGAAAATCCAGAAAAAGACATTAACTTGTACATCAATTCACCAGGTGGCTCTGTGAGTGCGGGTCTTGCGGTGTTTGACACCATGAACTTTATCCAGCCACAAGTGTCAACGATTTGTATGGGCGGTGCTTATAGTATGGGTTCATTCTTATTGGCTGCGGGTGAAAAAGGTAAACGCTATGCCTTAGCCAATGCGCGTGTGATGATTCACCAACCGTCAGGTGGGGCACAAGGTCAAGCGACCGATATTGAAATCAATGCGCGTGAAATCCTAAAAATCCGTGAACGCTTAAATAGAATCTTGGCAGAACGTACCGGTCAGCCACTTGAAAAAATCGCCCGTGATGTCGAGCGTGACTATTGGCTAGATGCCCAAGAAGCCAAAGAATACGGTCTGATTGATGAAGTATTAGAAAAACGTCCAAGCATTGCTTAATAGGTTACACAATCACAAAGCAATTAAAACAAGCATAATTTTAGGAGCGTTTTTTTATGTCAAAAAATGACATTGAGCCACACTGCTCGTTTTGTGGTAAAGCCAAACACGAAGTCAAAAAGCTAATTGCAGGTCAAGACGCCAATATCTGTAATGAGTGTATTGAACTGTGCGATGATTTAATCGCCGAATCAAAGTCATCGGGCAGCGACGGTAGTGATACCAATGAGCGTGAAAACTGGGCAGCGCGCAAATTGCCAACGCCCAAAGAAATCCGCAGCCACTTAGATGAGTATGTCATCGGTCAAGATAAAGCCAAAAAAACTTTGGCAGTAGCGGTTTACAACCATTACAAACGCTTAAAGGTCAGTGAAAAGCTGAGTGAAGATAAGGCGCTGACGACACTTGGCGCTGAAGATGCGATGGTTGAGCTATCAAAAAGTAATATTTTGCTGATTGGTCCAACGGGCTCGGGCAAAACCTTACTGGCGCAGACCCTGGCACGCCTACTTGATGTCCCATTTGCGCTCGCCGATGCCACTACCTTGACCGAAGCGGGTTATGTCGGTGAAGACGTGGAAAACATCGTACAAAAACTGTTACAAGCGGCAGAGTTTGATGTCGAGAGAGCGCAAAAAGGCATTATTTATATCGATGAAATTGATAAAATCAGCCGTAAAAGCGAAAACCCTTCGATTACCCGTGATGTGTCGGGTGAAGGCGTACAGCAAGCGCTGTTGAAATTGATTGAAGGTACGGTTGCCAATATCCCACCGCAAGGTGGTCGTAAGCACCCAAACCAAGAGATGATTCAGGTCGATACCAGTAATATCTTGGTGATTTGTGGCGGTGCGTTTGCTGGTCTAGACAATGTCATTCAACAGCGTACCGAAAAAACCGGTATCGGTTTTAACGCTGAGGTAAAAGCCAAAGACAGCGGCAAGAAAACCGGTGAATTATTCAAGCAAGTCGAGCCAGAAGATTTGATTAAATTTGGTCTGATTCCAGAGTTAATTGGTCGTCTGCCTGTGGTCGCGACACTGGAAGAACTGGACGAAGAAGCATTGGTACAAATCTTAACCGAGCCAAAAAATGCGCTGGTCAAACAATACGAATACTTGTTTGAGATGGAAAATGCGACGTTATCGTTTACCGATGATGCGCTAGTTGCGATTGCCAAACAAGCCTTAAAGCGTCGTACCGGCGCGCGTGGCCTACGCTCCATTATTGAAAATGCCCTGCTCGATACCATGTATGAATTACCCTCGATGACACCCGGCAAAACCGTCACAGTCAATGAGGCGGTTATTGATAATAACCAATCGCCAGAGATTGTTTAACTGTTAGTGATTTTAAAAATAGCGAGTTAAAAAAACGTGCCTATGTCGCACGTTTTTTTATGTTTAATCTTCAATCAACCAACCCTGTTGTACCGCAATGGCAATTTGCTCGGTTATCCAGTCGTGAATGATGGGAAAATCCTGTCTGATAAAGGCTTGGGCGGCTTCGACTTGGGAGCGCTTGACCTGATGGTCTGTCCACGCACCGCCATCTGTCACCATATTAAGCATAAAGGGCAATAGCCTATCCACTACTTTAAGTAGTTTGCTTTCAGCACTATGACCTATTTCTTGCTCATCCCACAGCGTTAACAATTCTGAAACGGGGTTGCCCATCATCGCTGCCATTTTTTCAACGCCGATACGCTCATCAACATGCGCCTGCGAGCGTTTATCAGCATATAAGAATGTGTCACCCGCCTCAATTTCGCCCAAGTCATGAACCAATGCCAGTTTAAGCAGTTTTTCATGATTGACATCCAGTTTGAAATGCTGCGCGACTGCCCAACACGCCATCGCCAAATGCCATGAATGCTCGGCTGAATTTTCAAGACGGCGTGGCGTGTCTTTAGACAGTTGGGTGGTATAGTTACGGCGGTTGACTGATTTTAAGGCATCCAATGCCAACAGATAATCAATAAGTGGTTGCATCAAATACCTCTTAATCATGCATGGTCTGAGTCGTATTTACTTGACTAGCGCTGAAATCGTCTTAAACGCTGGGTCTTCTGAGCTACGACACAGCTCAAATAAAATTGCTTCAGTGGTGGTGACGACGGCACCGGCACGGCGCATACGACGAATCGCAATTTTACGGTCATACAGGTCTCGCGAGCCCACCGCATCGGTGATAATGATGGGCTGCATACCGTTATCGAGTAAGTCTAACGCCGTCTGCATGACACAGACATGAGTTTCTGTGCCAAATAAAATCACATTGTTGCGATTTTGCTGGGCGATATGATGCCAAGAAGTTGGCGTATCACAGGCGCTAAAGGTTGTTTTTTCAAACACTGGCGTATTTTTTTCAGATAGTAACTGCGTCAACTCTGGCAAAGTATGCCCCAGTCCTTTGGGATATTGCTCATTAACCATAATAGGCACATTGAGCGCTTGTAGACCTTGAATCAAAATCGCTGTTTTCTTGAGTAATTTTTGATGGTCGGCAATATGGGGCGCAAGTTTTTCTTGTATATCAATCAGCATGGCTTGGCAGTCATTGCGCTCGATACGATAGGGTTTTGGGATAAATTTTGTTGTCATCTTCAGCTCCTTTGATGATGGTTCAACTTGGATGGTTACAATCATTCGTATGTCACGAATGCTATACTATACTGTATTAAAAAACGCCATTAAAAATTCATGGCATCATCTGCGGTGTCGACCACAGTTAACTGATAGTCCAAATGCCCTAAATAGCCATAATGTCCTTTTTCACTGAGTTCCGCAACAATGGTAACGTCATCACAATGTACCAAATCCATAAGCTTGGTTTGATGACTGGCTTGATTGTCAGTAGGTGTTTTATTGGACTGATACAGTGATTGGATACGCAGTAATGGGTCATTGAGCGCATAGGTAGCGCCATCGGTGACAAAGGTTAAATACTCACCGACCTTGTGCACCTTACCTTTAAAATGCTGATTGGTGACAACCCCGCTAAATGCAGGGGTATATAAGCGGCGCGCCCTATACTGCTGCTTGGCATATTGCCATGCGCCATAACTGCCTAGGACAGCAGTTGCGCCCGTTGCCGCTGTGGCTGTCAGACCGACGCCAATGAGTTTCGCGACAACGTGACGCTTTTTAGCTTTGTTTTTTTGTTTGCGAGGCTGTGGTGAGCGCTTCGATTGGTGTGCTTGAGGGTCAGTCGCTTTGTTATTTTTTTTAAACATGAATGTCACTTTAAATGTCAATTTGAATGTTGTTTTTGATAAAAAATGCCAGTAATCACTTCAAAAAAAATTGATTAACTTATAGTAAAATGTTTTGGCGACATTTACCGCAACTTTTTGTTAGTATTATTTTTGCCAAATTTGCTTATATTTTGCAAGCAGCTGTTCGGGCGATTCAGGGCGCTCATCGTCTTTAATGATGCAATCAATCGGACAGACTTTATCGCAGGTTGGCTCATCATAAAACCCGATGCATTCGGTGCACAAGTCAGGATTGATGACGTAGGTTTTTTGTACTTTATTGTCATAGCTAATGGCTTCATTTGGGCATTCGGGCTCACAAATGTCGCAATTAATACAGTCGGAAGTGATTTTTAGTGCCATGTCTTGTAGTCTGTTTTTACCTTAGCAATTAACACCTTTAGCGATTAACGATTGACACCGCACTTAGGCGCCATACCTCATATACCATATACTGTCATCTTGCATCCACAATTCCTGCCTGACATTTGCCGTCGGTTCATGCTTATAATACAAAGTGATCATACATTCAGTGAGTGAGAAAAAGTGATAGCGAACACGCTCAGGCAATAGCGGTTGAGACTGCCAGTCTCGATATTGCCATAAGCCGTGTAAAATCTCATGGCAGCCGTCGCGAGTGTGAATTGCTTTACCGTTAACAAACCGAAAATTGTCCGCTAAATTCCCGCCAAAGTCGTCTCAATGGCTTTAAAATCCCGCCTGATACCGCGACAACGCTATCTTAGGTAAAAATCGGCTCGCTGACGCTTTTCATGATTAATGCAAATTGCAACACATCATCTTGCATCTCTTTAAAGGGATTGGCGATTTGACACACCCAGCCAGAGCCTAAAGCGCCATCAATCGGCTCACCTTGTTTATTCCACATTTCTTTGAGTGGGTAGCTCAAATTACCCTGTGGCGTCATGATTTCGATGGTATCACCCACCATCAATTTGTTCTTAATTACCAAGGTTAAGCGCGTTGGGGTAATGTCGCTAATCTCGGCAACAAACTGCTGATGATCGGTTTTTGATGACCCATATTCATAGTTTTGGTAATCACTATGCACGTGGCGACGTAAAAAGCCTTCGGTATAGCCGCGATTGGCGAGCCCATCGAGTGCGGTGATTAAGCCTGTATCAAATGGCTTACCAGCGGCGGCATCATCAATCGCTTGGCGGTACACTTGTGCAGTGCGCGCCACATAATAATGCGACTTGGTACGACCTTCGATTTTGAGTGAGTGTACGCCCATGTGGGTCAGCTCAGGGACTAGCTCGACGGCACGTAAGTCTTTAGAATTCATAATATAAGTGCCATGTTCATCTTCAAACATCGCCATCAATTCGCCTGGGCGACCTTGTTCTTCAATCAGTACCACTTCATCCGATGGTTGCTGTACATAGTCATCGCCCATCACCACATCACCATTTAGATTGACAGTTTGAATGGCGTCTTCTTGCGTGGCTTGAGTAGGAACAAAAACTTCGGGGCTATTGATAGGTTGGCTGATAGGTTGGCTGATAGGCTGTGTTGGCACGATATCGCCTGTTTCGTTTTCTTCTGCTTTATAGGTGTTGTATGACCAGCGACAGGCATTGGTACAAGTGCCTTGGTTGGCATCACGTTTATTGATATAGCCAGAGAGCAAGCAACGACCCGAATAGGCCATACAAAGTGCCCCATGCACAAATACCTCAATTTCCATATCAGGCACTTCAGCGATGATTTGCTCGATTTCTTTGAGTGACAACTCGCGACTCAAAATCACGCGGCTGACGCCCATTTGTTTCCAAAACTTGACCGTTGCCCAGTTTACCGCATTCGCCTGCACCGATAGGTGAATTACCTGCTCTGGAAAGGCTTCACGCACCATCATAATCATCCCAGCATCTGACATAATCAGCGCATCGGGTTTCATCTCAATCACAGGGCGGATGTCTTCGATAAAGGTTTTAAGTTTGGCATTATGCGCTTGGATATTGACCACGACATAAAACTGCTTGCCGAGTGAATGGGCGTAGGCAATTCCTTTGGCAAGATTTTCCTCATCAAAATCATTATTGCGCACCCGCAAGCTATAGCGTGCTTGTCCCGCATATACGGCATCTGCGCCATAGGCAAACGCATATTGCATATTACGAAAAGTGCCAGCAGGGCATAAAAGTTCAGGCTTACGGGTCATAACTATCCTTACAGCGTGTCATACAATGTGAAATTGTTGATATTATAACAAATTTGCTAATCACGCGGAAAAAAACTTGAGTAATTTACTCGGAAATCATGTTAAAGCGGTCATAAAATATTCAATGATAAACCTGCACAGACTGCCATGGTAAGCTCAGCGACTTGCTCATCAAATGCGCCTGACCATTCACCTTTTAATACTAAAGGCGGTTGTATCCAGCGCCAACGCAATCCCGTAATGATACTCTCTACCGCGCGTTTGCTACCTGTACCGTCGAGCCCTGCACGGATATAACATGCCACAGGCAGTCCTTGTTTTTGCTCAAGCACAGGGTAATAAATTCGCTCAAAAAAATCCTTGGTCAGCCCCGCCATATAACCAAAATTTTCGGTTGTGCCAATGATAATGGCATCCGCTTTTAACACATCTTCCACTTGGGTTTGTAACGGTGTTTTAACAATCACAGTGACGTTGTCAATATCCGCTAGCTGTGTGGCGGTTTTTGCAACTTCTGCTAATCGCTGGGTATTATCTGATGGGGTATGTAATACCAATAGTAAATTTTTCATTTCACGCATATTGTATATCCTAAAATTTTATGATTACCCAATTTTGGCGAATAAAAAACCGCAAGGTGATGCGGTTTCAGTCAGCGCCTTCAGTCAGCTCTTTAATCAGCAGGTGAGTCACGCCAAATTTAAGGACGGTGGATTTTATTGCCCACTTCCCCCATCATACCGCGCACCGTATTTAAGATATCAGCCGGCAGTACCACGGTTTTGGCATTCGGTGATTTTGACATATCAGTCATGGCTTTGATGTACTGCTCACCTAGTAGATATAGCAGCGGAATTTCGCGCTCGCCCACCGCTTCACTAATCAAGCGAATTGATTGCTCACTGCCTCGCGCCAGCACCACTTGCGCTTCGGCATCACGCCGTGACGCCTCAAGACGTCCATCAGCTTCTGCAATCGCCGCTTGGCGCTGACCATCCGCTTTGGTCACCGTAGCACGGCGTTGACGCTCCGCAGCCGCCTGTTCTTCCATCGCCATTTGCATGGTGGTTGATGGGCTAATATCTTGAATTTCCACGGTTTTTAGGGTAATTCCCCAATCGGCAATATCATCAGAAATTGACATTTTTAGCGCGGCTTTGATTTGGTCACGCGATGATAACGCACTGTCAAAATCCATATCACCAATGATAGAACGCAGTGAGGTTTGTACCAAATTACGGATGCCTTGCTCGTAATTCTCAATACCATATACAGCGCGCTCTGGATGCACGATATTGATATACGCCACCGCATTGGCGATAATCACAACGTTATCACGGGTGATTACCTCTTGCGAGGGAATATCTAGCACTATGTCTTTGGTGGTTACTTTATATGCCACGTTATCGACATAAGGAATGATAAAATTCAACCCAGGCTCTAAGGTTTGATGGTATTTTCCCAAACGCTGTACAATCCATTTAAACCCTTGCGGTACGATTTTCACCCCTTTATAAAGGGTAAATAGTACAAAGGCGACCAAAAAAATACCAATACCGCTCAACGCTTCCATGACAATTCCTTTATTGATGCTTACTAATGCTTATTGATGCTTGGTGGATTCTACAAGCAACTCATTTCCAATGACATCCACGACAATGGCTCTATCGCCAACTGCCAGCGGTGCGCTTTGGTAGCTACGACACACCCATTCATCCGCCCCAAAAATTGGCACACTAAAACGAATCTTGCCCAGTTTATCTGCTTGCGGACTTTGAATAATCATGCCTGTTTCCCCGATGATAACCCCCGAACCCAATCCTGCTGTGGTACGATTTTGCATATACGGCTTGATAAATTTAAAGCCAATGATAGTAAAAATCACCGACAGCATCAGCCATACCATCAGCCAAAAAAACCAGCTAAACGGTAATAGCCATGACAAAGCTGCCACCACAATCGCTGCCACGCCAATCGATAAACTCACAAAACTGGTCAAGAATAGTTCAAGAATGATCAGCACTAACCCCAAAATTAGCCAGTGCCAAGGCTCAATTAGCATATCCCCACCTTGATTTTTAGTATACCAAACCCATTATGCAAGATTATGAATTTAAAAACAAATGCCGTCATTTAACCCGCTATCTTTGTCACATTATTCACTATCATCGGCTATCAACTGCTTGACCACACAGACCGCTAACTGTGGTTAATGATTGCACAAAGATGCGTTTTTTCCTATAGTGGTCTATGACCCTTTCATCTCTAGAGTCCCAAAAAATACGATGAGCCTTGATGCCCTCAAACTTAGTAACCAGTTATGTTTTCCCATTTATTCACTGTCAAAAAGTATCACTAACCACTATCGTCCCCTGCTAAAAGCCTTGGATTTGACCTACCCACAGTACCTTGTCATGCTGGTGCTATGGGAAAAAAGTCCACAAACTGTCGGCTCATTGGGCGATTTCTTAGACCTTGATACTGGCACCCTGACGCCTTTATTAAAGCGTCTTGAAAGCAAAGGCTTCGTGCATCGCGAGCGTGCCACCCAAGACGAACGGGTGGTACAAATATCGCTCACTGCCAAAGGGGATGCCCTAAAACTCCAAGCCGCTACCATTCCTAGTGCTATGTTAGCTGCCATGCAGTTAGATGACGAAGCGATAGATCTGCTACAACAAGTGGCGCAAAAACTCTGCCCGATTCATACAGAGGTGTGTCCCCACAATCTATCACCCAAAAACCATTAAACAAATTTTTAGCATTAAGCGCTATCTGCCTACGTCTTATCTATTATCATGCGTCTTGTCAGGGTATCGTTAGATTTAGCATTTTTAGTCATTTGTTATTAGTTTGTATGCAGCGTGTGAGAATTTTATTACCTTATCTAGGCACTGAAAATTATATTGTGTAAAATATAATTGTTTCAAACTAAACATTAAAACCTAAATACTGTGGCGAATGTTATAACGCCTATCGCCGATTTTTTCATTTATTCACGCAAGTTAATTATTCAAAAAAAGGTACTCTTATGAAAATTTTTTATAAAACCCCAACTGCTACCTCAACCGGCGGCCGCTCAGGTCATGTTGCACTAGAAGATGGTTCACTGGGCTTTGATTTACAAACCCCTGAGCAAAATAGCACAGGCGTCAACCCAGAAAAATTATTTGCCATGGGTTATGCCGCTTGTTTTGACAATGCCTTGACTCATGTGGCACAGCGTATGAAGCTAGAAGGGGTCAGCTCAAAAACCTCAGCAGTGGTTGGGCTTGGCATGAATACCCAAGGCGGTTATGCGCTTGACATCGATTTGTATATTGAACTTAGCGGCGTCAGCGAAGAACAAGCGAAAGACTTGGTGGAAACGACGGACAAAGTCTGCCCGTATTCCAATGCGGTGCGTGGCAATGTTGACGTACGTCTGCATACCCAAGTAGTGGCATAATCAATTTAACATAATTTCCATTGCAAGCGGCGTGCTCAAATGTCAAAGACTCATTTGGGCACATTTACCGTTTTGTTGAGCAAGTTGAAAGCCATTCAAGCGTTCTAACAGCCAATGACAAAATTGGTAACATCGAGCTTTCTTTAGCTTTGTTTAAAGGCTCGGACAATAACTTTTATCGCTCTACTATTATCATTATAGTTTTATCACTAGATTAGGAATATTTCATGTCACTGATTGAAAACTTACAATGGCGCCATGCCGTCAAAGCCTTTGATCCAAACCAAAGCGTGAGTCAAGAAAATATCGACAAAATCATCGAAGCCGCTCGACTGGCGCCCACCTCATCGGGATTGCAGCCATTTAAAGTTATCGTGGTCAAAAACCAAGCCATCAAAGCGCGGCTAGTGGCGGGTGCGCTCAATCCTGACTGCATGAAAGAATGTTCTCACGTGCTTATTTTTGCAGGTTGGCAGGATTATAGCGCCGAAAAAATTGATACCGTGTATGACATGACCACAGATGAGCGTGGCTTACCTAGAGGGCGTTTTGATAGTTATACTTCCATGCTCAAAGCAAGTGTGGCCAAAAAAAGCGCAGACGAAAATTTTGAACATATCGCTCGCCAAGCTTACATTGGCTTGGGACTTGCGTTAGCTCAAGCAGCAGAGCTTAAAGTAGACAGTTGCCCTGCCGAAGGCTTTGATCCTAAGCTGATTGACGAGGTATTAGGTTTAGAGAAATTGGGGCTAAAAAGTATCGTAATCATGTACGTGGGTGTTTCAGATCCAGCACGTGATTGGATTGCGCCTATGGCAAAAGTACGCGTAGCCACAGAAGATTTTGTTATTGAATACAATTAATTCATCAGCTAGCAAAAAAACCGCTAAGAACAACCCTCTAAATAGCTTATTTAGAGGGTTTTTTATATCTACAATGGGCAAGTGATATTGGTTAAAGCAATTTGTACGGGGATAAGCTTTATGAAAAACGGATTTTTTTAATAATCATCTTTATTGACAGCGAACCGGTAGATTGACAATACCTACCACCGGTACGCCATTTTTGGTAAAGGGGTTAAATTTGCCGCTCTTAGCCTGCATAGACAGTTGTCTATCGACTCTGACATTGCCGGTCGATTTGGCTAAAGTGACGCTGGTTGGATTGCCTTGTTTGTCCACCGTATAGCGAATAATCGCTGTTAATGCGCCGTTTTCCAGGTCTTCACTATGACAGCTAAAGCTAGGTTGCCGCCGCCAACTTGCTTGCCCTGCCGAAAAGCTCACAGGTGAATTATTTTGCGCTTGTTGGGCTTCTTTATCCTTGTCGGCTTGTTGTTGTTTTGCCTTTTCGGCTTTCGCCCTAGCTTCATCGGCTTGTCTGGCTTTGGCATCAGCTAGCGCTTTTTGACGATCCATTTCTGCTTGTTTGCGCTCGCGCTCTTGTTGTTCAATTAATTGGTTGTCCAACGCTTTTTGCCGTGCAAGCGCTTGTTGGCGTTCCAATTCTTGTTGCCGTTCCAATTCTTGTTGTTGTTTTAAGTCTTGCTGTCTGGCGAGTGCTTGTTGGCGCTCAAATTGTTGTTTTTGCGCCTGTTCGGCTCGCTCATTGGCGAGGGCTAGTTGCCTTGCCATGACAATGTTTTGGTCAACCTGTGGCGGCTTGACGATAGTTTTTTCAGCTGGTTTCGACGGTTCGGGTAATGGTTTAATCGGTTGTTCTACAGGTTTCTTAGCAATCGGTTTTTCGACTGTTTTCTCAACAGGCTTGCTGATGGGTTTTTCTATCGGCTTTTCTTCTGGTTTTTCTGCTAGTTTTTCTACGGGCTTAGGTAGTTGTTTTATCGGTTGTTGCTCGGCTGTTACCGTCATCTCTTCAGGCTTGGTTGGCGCAGGTGGTGGCGCGATAAAGCTAATTTCTAACGGTGGCGTGACTTTGGGCGGTTTGATATCAGGCGTTGCCATATTTGCCAAGCTAATCGCTACGATACCATGTAAGCTCAATACACCAATCAGTGCCAACGTGCCCGACTTTTTATCGACTATGCTGCTAATATCGTTTGAGAAATGGGCTGGACTAAAGTTAGCGTGACGTTGGATAGACATAGTTATAGCGCTGTATGTTTAGGGAAACTTTTGAAATCGCTGTATTATAGTGTGAATGAGAATCGTTATCAATATCTTAAATGATATTAATTCTTATTTATAAAAATTAATGATAATTATTATCATCAATGCTATGATTTGCTATTTTAAAACTTTGACCCGGGTCAACTCATGCTAACCACCCAATCGCTTACCGTCATGCGCCAACAAAAAACCCTCTTAAACAACATCAATGTTACCCTTGAGAAGGGAAAAATCTATGCCTTAATTGGGCATAACGGTTCGGGTAAATCGACATTGATTAAAGCTTTGGCAGGGGAAACCACCCCCACTAGCGGACAGATTTTATTACCGGATTTTGCTGACAAATCAATCTTTGATTTACCGCCAAAAACCCTCGCCCAACAAGTCGCCTATTTACCGCAAAAATTGCCTGATGCCAGTCAATTTACCGTTGCCGAACTGGTGATGTTAGGGCGATACCCTTATCAAAAATGGCTACAAAAGCCTACGCCACAAGACCATACTAAGGTGCGTGAAGCAATGGCGCTGACCCAAGTCACGCCGTTTGCCGAGCAATCAGTGGCAACGCTATCCGGAGGGGAGCGCGCCAGGGCATGGCTTGCCATGTGTATCGCCCAAGATACGCCCTATTTGCTACTTGATGAACCACTTGCCCCGCTCGACATCGTCTATCAAGTTGAAATACTGCGTCTCATTCGTGATTTGGCACGGCAGAAAAACAAGGCGATTGTGATTATTATTCATGATATTAATCTTGCGGCACAGTTTTGTGATGAGTTTATTGCGTTAAAAAACGGCAAGCTTTGTCATGTGGGTGATATCGCCAGTACCATGCAACCGCAAGTGCTTGACCAGATTTTTGGTATCAATTTGCATTTATTAAGTCACCCAGTCACCGGTAATAAAGTGGCGGTGGTGTGATGAGAGCTTTTTGCTTGCTAATTGTTTTGTTTTTTTTGACAGCGTGCCAGCCTCAGCGGGATTTAAAGCTTGAAGCGCCCCCCGCAGAGGCTCACAGCGTCAAAGTCATCACCCCTGATTGGGCGGTGGCTTCGACACTCACCGCCCTAGGCTATCCACCGATTGCCACAGGCGATACCAAAAGCTACCGTGAATGGGTGGGGACGCCCGCGCTGCCAAGTGATATTATCGATATTGGGGAACGATTCACCCCAAACTTTGAACGGCTTGCCCAACTCACCTCATCTTCTAACAATATTGTGATTATTGATAATGATTTTTATGCTCATCTAAGACCTGCTTACGGCAACACACCCCATAAGTCGGTGAGTTTTATGTCAAAAAACGCGATAGCGACTTGGCAGGACTATGCTGAACCGACACTTCAGCTGGGTGAAATTATTCATCAGCCGCAGCGCGCCCAGCAATTTTTAACCCAGTCAAAAAAACAGCTTGGCAAGCTTGGTGCGACATTTCGCCAAACACATCCTCACATCAAAAAAATTGCGGTGGTGCAGTTTGCCGATAGCAATAATTTGCGGATTTATACCAACAATAGTCTGTTTCGACCGACATTTGAGGTGATGGGGTTAAATTTGATTACCCTTGAAGATCAGATGGGTAAAGGCAATCTTTGGGGATTTAATTCGCTGGCATTGAGTGATTTGGCAAAACTTGATGATGATACCTGTTTGGTAGTGGTTGAGCCGTTTAGTCCTATGCTACGTCAAGAATTAGCCAAAAATTTGCTGTGGCAGCGTCTAGGCTATGGCGCAACGGCTAACAATAGCCGCTGTATGGCAGTCTTACCGCCGATTTGGCTGTATGGCGGCGTGTCTTCTATGGTGGTATTTGGCGAGCGATTAAATCAGGCTCATTGGTTAGGGGGCAAGGCGAATGGGTAATAAAACTAGGCTACAACATAACCAGCGAGATAACCAGCGAATTACCAAACCCTTGAATGCCCCTGCCCTTTGGCTTTTTAGTGGCTTATTGTCGCTGGTTTTAATGACCACGGCTTTAGTCCTTAAAACCACTTGGCATGATTCATTGGGGTTATTATTTGCCCGTTCACAGTCGCTAACCTTAGCGCAAATGGTGGCGCAGTTACAAATTTTGCCGACTATGTTAGTGACGATATTTGCCGGGGGATTACTGGGCGTAGTCAGTGTCTTGCTACAGCAATTGGTCAAAAATACCCTTGCTTCAGATAGTACCCTTGCGGTAGGGACAGGGGCACAATTGGCTTTATTAATTGTGACGCTGTTTTTTCCCAATTTTGGCTTGTATGGTAGCTTTTGGGTGGCATTTATTGGCGCATTGCTGAGTATGGGCTTGGTGTTTGCAATTGCTGCCAACAGTCGTATGAATCCTGTGGTGCTCATTTTGGGTGGTTTGGTGGTCAATATTTTGTTTTCTGCTATATCCTCACTGTTGATGATTTTTTTCTCAGAAAGGGTTATGGGCGTTATGGCATGGGAAAGCGGTAACTTAACCCAAACCAGTTGGCAAAACAGCCAGTTTTTTGTGCTAATAAGCCTAATCTTGCCCATTATCTTGTTGTTTTTGGTCAAACCTTTAACCATCATGAGCCTTGATGAACGCCAAGCCAAAGCCTTGGGAGTACCTGTGGCTGCCGTGCGTATGCTGGTAGTAACCCTTGTTGCAGTAGTCACCGCAAGCGTGGTAAGCCGCGTGGGCGTTTTAAGTTTTGTCGGTTTGGCTGCGGCAAGTGTCGTTAATGTAGTAGCGATTCGCCCGATTGGACAACGCTTAATGGCAGGATTTGCCTTTGGAGCGATGTTGTTGTGGCTCACTAATAACGTTGTGATGCTGCTGTCACCCTGGTTTAAACCATTACTTAATATAACGCTGCCTGTGGGATCGGTCACAGGGATTTTAGGTGCCGGGTTGATTATTTGGTTGGTCATTCGACAAAGTAAACAGCCCATGATTGCCGAACAAAGCCCTAGCCTATTGGTCGGCAAACGCCGATATTTTGGTGGCGGTTTTTGGGTGGTTGCGGTCGGGTTGTTGCTGCTTGTGACGGTAGGTGTATTACATATTTCCCCTGATGCGATGGGCAGTTTTGGGTGGCATACCGAGGCAAGTTTTATCGAAAATTTTCGCCTGCCGCGTACGTTATCGGCAATGGCAACAGGTCTGATGCTGGCTACCGCAGGGGTGCTATTACAAAACTTGACTCGAAATCCGATGGCAAGTCCTGAAGTCATGGGCATCAGTTCGGGTGCGGCATTGGGGGTGGTATTGGTGTTTGTGCTCAGTCCAGTGATACTAGGCACACTGGGACTGGCAACCGATTCTTTTTGGGCATTAGGATTGCCGTTATTGGGCGGGCTGTTAGGTGCGGGTTTGGTGTTACTGTTGGTTTTATGGCTTGCTCGTCGGCTATCCTCAAGCTATTTGTTACTCGTGGGTGTGGCGATTTCTGCATTGATGGGTGGTATTTTAACTCTAATCAAACTGTCAGGCGACCCTCGCTTACAAGCGATGCTCAATTGGCTATCGGGTACAACATATCATGCTTATCCTGTGACGGCGTGGGCATTAATGGTCATCGGTACAGTGTTATTTTTGCTCAGTTTTTTGCTACTAAAGCCGCTTAGGGTGATTAGCCTAGATGAAACAATGGCTCGCAGTTTGGGCGTATCAGTAAAACGTAGCGAAATACTGATTTTTAGTCTTGTAGCAGTGTTAAGCACTGTTTCGACATTGGCGGTTGGACCGCTAAGTTTTATTGGGTTGATGACGCCGCATTTAGCCAAGACACTTGGGGCGGTGCAGTTACCTCACCAATTAGCCTTATCAGCGCTACTGGGCGCAGGATTGATGTTGATTGCTGATTGGGTGGGACGTTATGCGATTTTTCCCTATGAAATACCTGCGGGCACAATCGCTTCCATCGTAGGCGGTTTATATTTTTTATGGTTGATGAAAGGTATGAAAAATTAAACAGATAACTTCTTTGGTTGCGCTATCATTATTTATTGTAAATAAAAATAATAATTGTTATCATTCGCAAAAATGTTTTATCTATTGTCCTTTGAGTGATTGAATATGCGTTTATCCCTATTATCTTTAGCCGTGCGTTCGGCTTTGGCAGCAAGTACGATTGGCTTATTATCAACCGCGGCGATGGCAGAAGAAGCAAATACCACGGATGCCGCCACAGAAACCCTACTCGATGAAATCGTGGTGACTGCAAGTGCGGATGCATCAAAAACTGGTTTGCCGCCCGCCTATCAAGGTGGGCAAGTCGCCACAGGTAGCCGTATCGGTATTTTGGGTAATAAATCGACCATGGAAACGCCTTTTTCGACCACGGCCTATACCAATGACTTTATTTTAAATAAACAAGCGGATTCTGTTGGCGATATCCTAAAAAAAGACTCAACGGTGCGTGTGGCGCGTGGCTTTGGTAATTTTCAAGAAGCTTATCTGATTCGCGGATTTGTCACCAACTCTGACGATACCATGATTAACGGCTTATACGGCATTATGCCCCGTCAATCTATCGCAAGCGAGCTATTTGAGCGGGTCGAAGTACAACGTGGCGCGAGTACCTTCCTAAATGGCATGGCACCCGGGGGAAGTAATAAAGGGGGCACAGTGAATTTGCTGCCAAAGCGAGCCACTCAAACGCCGATTCGTAAAGTCACTATCAGCAGCGAAAATGCCGAAAACGGTAAAATTGCCCTAGACGTGGGACAACGGTTTGGCGCAAATCAAGCGTACGGTGTGCGTGCCAATGTCGCCTATCAAGACGGCGGTACAGCAGTCGATGATGAAAAAGCCAAATTGGGTTTGGTCGGTTTGGGCTTAGATTATCGCCAAGATAACATGCGGTTATCGGCAGATTTGGGCTATCAAAATAACGAACTGCAAAAAACACGCACCAATGTCACCTTGTCAGGTTTGACCCGTGTACCCAATGCCGCTGATGCCAAAAGCAACTGGTCGCAACCGTGGAGTTATTCAAATGAAAAAGATGTGTTTGGCACATTACGGGCTGAATATGACCTTAGCCCAAATTTGACTGCGTATGGCGCGTATGGCTTTCGTCATGGCGAAGAAGAGAACTCGCTCGCTAACTTGACGGTCACCAATTTAAATGGCGATGGCACCACCTACCGCTTTGACAATGCCCGTGAGGACGACATCAACACAGGCGAAATCGGTATCCGTGGGAAACTGACCTCAGGCAAAATCAACCATAACTGGGTAGTGTCTGGCAATATCTATAAAGCACAGATAAAAGCGCCTTATCAATTTGACTGGCAAAACACGCTGACGACCAATTTATATCACCCAACCTCGTACGCCAAACCCAGCTGGTCGGCGGCGGCGTTGGCAGGTGGCGATATCGACCATCCTACCAAGACAGGCGAAACCACGCTCACCAGTGTGGCATTGGCAGACACCCTAGCCTTCATGGATGATAAACTTCAAGTGACCTTGGGGGCAAGACACCAAACCATTGAAGATGAAAGTTTTGACCCCACCACCCAAACCAGTAATGGCAAATATAAAGAAAGTAAAACCACGCCTGCGTTTGCCCTATTATATCGCCCAACCGATGAATGGTCAGTCTTTGCTAACTATATGCAAAGCCTCAGCAAAGGCGAAACTGCCCCTCTCACCACCACCATTGATGGCGTAACAACTGAGCTGACCAATGCAGGTCAAGCCATGTCACCGTACGTCACCAAACAAAGCGAAATCGGCGTGAAATACGACCGCGGCGTTATCGGTGCAGGTCTCACCGCTTTTCAAACCAACAAGCCGCGTTATACTACCGTTGATACTACCTTTGAAGCGCACGGCAAAAACCAACATAAAGGCATTGAGCTCAATGTATATGGACAACCCACCGCCAATATGCGAGTGCTAGGCGGCGTGACCTTCCTTGATACCCAACAAAAAGACACCGGTAGCGATGCCACTGAAGGGAAGCAAGTTATCGGTGCAGCAAAACACCTGTTGAACCTAGGGCTAGAGTATGACTTACCACAAGTAGATGGCTTAACCTTAACAGGCGATGTCATCCATACCGGCAAACGTTACGCCAATGATGCCAACACCCTAAAAGTCGATGGCTACACCACTGTGGATTTGGGCGCAAGATATAAAACCCAACTTGCTGGTAAAGCAGTCACGCTCAAAGGGGTGATTGCTAACGTCACCGACAAAGACTACTGGTCATCGGTGGGCGGTTATGAAAATACGGCAGGTGACAACGGTGCAGGCTATCTTACCTTAGGTGAGCCACGCACATTGAAGCTGTCAGCGACCTTTGATTTTTAATTTTACCCATTGTTAACGTTTGCCATCGGATGAAGCTTGCTTTGTCCGATTTTTATTTGAGACTGGCTAAAAAATAAAAGCTAAACAGGAAATACATGTTCCCTACTACCATGCCCCTTATGACCCTTATCTGGCAACAGCATCGTATTGCCTTTATCAAAGTCATCTTGCTCAATCTGCTTAATGCCTTGGTGAATGTCGCCATTATCGCCTTTATTAACCGTTTTTTAATCACAGCAGTCGGCACTGATAATCCCCTCTTAGGCAGTTGGCAGATATTAGCGGTATTTTTGGTAGCGATTATGGGTTTATTAGCGACAACGTTTATGTCACAGCTTGCCTTGACTAAGTTAGGGCATCGCTTTGTGTTTGAATTACGTTCGCAACTGATAAAACGTATCTTAGACACTTCAATTGCCCAAGTTGAAAAAATCGGTAGTGCCAAGCTGTTAGCCAGCTTAACTACCGATGTGCAGTCGATTACCGTGGCATTTGTACGCTTGCCTGAGCTGGTGCAAGGGGTGATTATCTGCACAGCGACCGCGGTTTATTTGGGGTTTTTATCCGTGCCAATGCTGCTTGTGGTCATGGGGTGTATTACGCTGACCATTTTTATCAGCAGTAAACTCGTTGGCCATGTGTATGCCCATTTAGCCACATTACGAGAAATCAATGATGCACTGTATCAAGATTATCAAGCGGTGATTGATGGACGAAAAGAACTTGCGTTAAATCGTGAACGTGCCAAACGTCTATTTACCAATGATTATCAACGCCACGCAAGCGACTATTTCAACCATATTGTCAAAGCAGATACTTTTCATTTATCAGCCGTAAGCTGGTCAAATATTATGATGTTTGCCGTAATTGGGGTGATTTATGCCCTAGCCAATATTTATCACTGGGTAGATACCGCCACCGCCACTACGTTTGCCCTCACCGTATTATTTATCCAGTCGCCTTTACTGATGGCGATTGGGGCATTTCCCACCGTGCAAACGGCTAAAGTTGCCTTGGAAAAAATACAGTCATTACAGCTTGCCGACTATAGCCCAGATTTTGATACCCAAATTTTAACCCCAAATTGGCAAGTCATTACTTTTAAAAATATAAATTATCACTATGACAATAGCGCAAATTTTGGCTTAAAACATATCAACTTTACGTTAAAACGGGGCGAAGTGGTGTTCTTAATTGGCGCCAATGGTAGCGGAAAATCGACACTTGCCAAGCTCATCACAGGGTTATATCAGCCTAAACTTGCGGAAAACACGGGTATTTTTATCGATAATCAGCCTGTCGCCTCAGAACATTACCCCCATTATCGCCAGTTATTTTCAGCGATTTATAGCGATTTTTATCTGTTTAACACTGTGATGGGAAACGCACAAAATGCGCCCAATGCTGAGTTAATCGATAATTGGCTAGATATTTTAGCCATCAAAGAAAAAGTCAGCGTCACCGATAACCAACTTAGCGCCACCGAACTTTCGCAGGGGCAGCGTAAACGCCTTGCCATGCTGCTTGCTGTCGCCGAAGAAAAGTCTATTTTACTGCTTGATGAATGGGCTGCCGACCAAGACCCTGCCTATCGCCGTGTGTTTTATCACACTATTATTCCCATGTTGCAAAAAATGGGCAAAACGCTGTTTATTATCAGTCATGATGACAGCTATTTTGAAAAGGCGGATAGATTGTTGATGATGAAAAATGGCGAACTCAGCGAGCTGACCGGTTTGCAACGCGAAAAAGCCAGTCTAGATGCCATTACAGTGATTGGTGAGCATTAAGAATCTATACGACCTGCCCTAAAACCTCGTAACAGCTGATTAAATATAATTGCAAATGAGAATAATTATTGTTATTATTTTCATTACTTTTAACATACTGTAAATTTCTGTAATTATTTATTAGGGCGGGGTCACTTATGCGTTTATCTTTTTTATCAGTAGCAATACGGGCTAGTTTGGCGGTGGGTATTAGTCATATTTTTACCAGTCAAGTGCTGGCAGACGTTGCGACCAATAGCGAAGATGCACCTGAAACCACATTAGATACCTTGGTCATTCGTAGTGATGCTTACCGCACTACCGCTACCAAGACCGCCCTTGACCCCGAAAAAACCCCCATGAGTTATTCTCGTATCGAGCAAGAGACATTGCAGCAACGCCAAGCAGACAGTGTGGCGAGTGCACTGCGTTATGAGCCAGGTGTCAGTAGCGAAAGTCGTGGGACGGTTGGCATCTTTGACGAATATACCCTGCGTGGTTTTAAGAATTATTCCAACTTTTATGACGGGATGCGGCTGCCGTATGATGGAACTTGGAATTTAATGCCCCAAGTCGATGCCTATGCTACCGAAGCCGTGGAAGTACTCAAGGGACCTGCTTCGTCACTGTACGGCTATAATGAACCGGGCGGCATGGTCAATCAAATCGCCAAAACCCCAAAAAACACCCCCGAAAACGAAATTAGACTACGGGCGGGCACCAATAATCTTAAAGAAATCGCCATTGACAGCACAGGTCCTATTAACGATACCACCAATTATCGCATGGTGGCATTAGCCCGTGAAAAAGACGGACAAATGCAAACGACCGAAGAAAAACGGGTGCTGCTCAATCCCTCTATCGAATACAAACCGAGCAACAATATCTCGGTGCTTGCCAATTTGTATTATCAAGATGACCCTCATCAAGTCCCTTCTACCCCACTACCAAGCGTTGGCACAGTGTATAAAGCCAGTTATGGTAAGTTAGACGCGGATGCCTACGCCGGCGATAAATGGAATGATTTTAGTAAAAAAGTCTTTATGCCAAGCGAGACCATCAACTGGAAAATCAATGATTTATTAACCTTTAAACATACCTTGCGTTATACCGATGCCGACGCCCAACAAAAAAACACCTACCATCAAGGCTTTAGCGAAGGCTCAGACAGCAAGCTTATACGCACCGCCTACACGACCGATGAGAAAATGACCAACTGGGCAACCGATAACCAATTGGCTTATAATCTGATTACCGATAATACCTCGCACAATTTGCTATTGGGTGTGGACTATCAAAAAACTGACAGCACGGCTAAGTACGCAGATGCCATGTACAATGACATACCCATTATCGATTTAAGCGATCCTGATTATGATTTATTTAGCAAAACTGCCCTGAGTTTGACAGGCTATCAACAAACCGATGATATTGAGCAAAGTCAATTCGGCGTTTATCTACAAGATGAAATGCAATGGAACAAGCTTACTGTGGTCGCAGGGTTACGCCACGATGACTATAAAAGCACCACCAAAACCACTGCCACAGATAGCGATGCAAAAACCACCGTCAACGAAGCCAACCAAACATCCGGGCGATTGTCAGCCCTGTATCAACTTGACAATGGTTTTGCCCCCTATGTCAGCTACGCTCAGTCATTTCAACCATTATTGGGTGTCAACTATATTACAGGTGAAGCCTTTAAGCCCACCACCGCCAACCAAGTTGAAGTCGGCATAAAATACAACTCGCCAGATAAAGCCACCAAAGCCACGCTGTCTGCCTACGATATCACGCGCAAAAATGACAAGGTCACTGCGATTGACTGGACCAAACAAACCCAAACAGGTGAAACCACGTCAAAAGGTTTTGAAATTTCTGCCGATCATCGTTTCAACGATTGGCTCAATGTGGGTGTCGGCTATGGTTATGTCGATGCCGAAATCACCAAGGATGAGTTTAATCCGCAACTGGTCGGCAATACCCCGCAACAAATTGCCAAGCACAACGCCACACTGTGGGCAAGTATGAAACCCAACGCCAAAACCGCGGTGCAAGTGGGTGTGCGGCACATCGCTGGGATGCAGATTGATAGAGAAAACTCAGATACTTTGCCAAGCGTCACCTTGGTGGATTTGGCTGGTAGTTATCAAATCAACCCCACGTTCGATGTGGGCTTAACGGTCAGTAACTTGTTTGACAAAACCTACGTGGGTAGTTGTTATGACCGCAACAATTGCTGGATGGGCGCAGAGCGACAAGCCAGTGTTAGCTTGACTGCGAAGTTTTAATCAGGTTCATAAATCTAAACAAAGGATTTGTTAACCCAAGTTCTTTCCTTATCGCCCTTTAACAAAAATTACATTCTATGCACCCAGAAAATCTGACTTTATTTGATGACCCCGAAATTGCCAACATCATCGATCACATCAACGAAGACCACGGCGATGATATGAAACACATGGCGTTAGGCTTGCTAAACTTAACCAAGGTTCAGCAAAAAACCTTGCAAAATGCGACCTTGCGCCAAATCTATCAACAAGGCTTGCTGTTGGATTTGCAATTTGCGCAAAACGAGCCGCACTTAGACAATCAGCTTTTGGCATTTAGTGAGCCGACCCAAACCCTTGAAAAATTCAATGACCAATATGTCGCCTTATTGCAGCGCAGTGACCGCAAACAAGGTAAAAAAACGATTGATATTAAGCAGCGTCAATTTTGTCTGCAAAGCGTGGAAGCGGTTAGTCACCATATGTATCGTTTGACAGTGCAAACCGATAGCGATTTATCCGATTTACCGGCAGGTTATGCGTTTTTGTTTGATGTCAAACTACCCGACACCGACCTAAAAAAACACCCCCGCCCCTACCGCTATTATACGCTTCGCAAGGCATGGAAAACCGTGAATGAAAATGGTGAAACGCAAAACCTTGCTTGGATAGATATCTATTGTCATGGAGAAAAAAACGGTGAAATCAGTCTTGGCGAAACCTGGGTAAAATCGTTAAAAACAGGCGATGTTTTTACCAGTGAGCGAGAATTCCCCGAAAAAATCGATCATCTCGGTGTTAATCAGCCACAGGGACAAAGTCTATTAATCGCTGATGAAACCTCACTACCGACCGTAGCCAGACTGTTAGAGCAGTCGCCAATGACCGAGCAGACAATACCGCCGATTGTACTTACCTTTTTGCAAAGCCCGCTAGATTTGGCTTATTTAGAAGACGTTTTAGCCCAGTATCCTGCAACGGTGTTGCCAATTGTGGCGAATGATAACCAACTGCCCCATACGCAGATTTTTACGACACTGCAAGATTTTTTACAACAACATCCTCGCCAAATTGACCACATCTGGGGTGGTCTTGAAGCGACAACAACGAAAAAGCTGCGTTTGCTATTGGATGAGTTATTACAGTTAAGTCGCGATAATAGCGTACTAAAAGTGTATTGGCGAGCAAGCTAAGGGTTATCCTAGAATTGGGCAGACTATCAAATGCGTCTTTGGGTGCGTGGTCATAACAATTGATTGTTTGCGGGGTCGCTTGACGGTAGGCGGCGGGCGGCGAATTTTATGAACCCCTAGCTATTCATCATTTTGTCACGCAACCTTTCTATGATATTTCACAAATTTATCAACGCTCTTATTTGAGCCTAATTTAGTGAGCGATCATGAACTATAAGACCCATCATTATAAAAACCATCATTATAAAAACCATCATTATAAGAATACGCAAATCAAGCGCATTTGCCTTACCACATCCATGATTGTAGCAAGCATGTCACTTGTTGCTTGTAATAACAATGATAATGATAGTAATGACCCTAAACCACAGCAAATCGCTACCAATACGAACCTTAACTTTACTATTCTTGAAACGTCAGATTTACATAATAATGTCATGAGTTATGATTATTACAAGTTGACAGAAGACAAAAGTTTTGGGCTTGAGCGAACCGCAACGCTTATTAATAACGCTCGTAGTGAATCTGCCAATAATATCTTGCTAGATAACGGTGATACCATTCAAGGTAGTGCTTTAGGCGACTATCAAGCAACGGTGAACCCTGTCAAATGCGACGAAACACTGGGCATTTATAAGGTTATGAATGACCTAAAATATGATGCAGGTACGATTGGTAACCATGAATTTAACTATGGGTTGAACTATCTTAATCAAATTACAGGCAGTCAGTTTAATGTTGATGGCATAACCGCAAGTGCCAGTGCTTGTAAAGGACCAGACTTCCCCTTGGTTTTATCCAATGTCATTAGCGCTCGCAATAATCAGCCACTGTTTAAGCCTTATAAAATCATTACCAAAACCTTTACGGCAACCACACCAGAGGGTAAGACGGTTACCGTACCGCTAAAAATTGGTATCATTGGCTTTACCACACCCGGTATTATGCAATGGGACAAAAAATGGCTAGACGGCAAAGTCACCACCGCCGGTGCAAAAGAAATGGCAGAAAAATACGTGCCACAAATGAAAAGTGAAGGTGCAGATGTCATTGTCGCCTTGTCGCATGGGGGTATTGATACCTCACCATACAGCCCAACGATGGAAAACGCCAGTTGGCATCTATCGCAAGTGGCAGGTATTGATGCGATTTTGATGGGACACACACATCAAGTGTTTCCTGATGCTAGTAGCAAAGACACCCGCCTAGACCAAGCAGGTATTGATAAAGTTAATGGCTTGTTAAACAACGTCCCTGCGGTCATGCCAAGTTTTTGGGGCAAAGGGTTAGGGGTCATCAAATTGAATCTAACCTTTGATGGCAAGAAATGGGTCGTCAATAAAAACAATACCAAAGTGGAAGTACGTACTATCCAAAATGCTGATAAAACTTTTGTCGCAGCTAACCCGCGAGTGGCTCAATTAATTCAAGCAGAACATAATGCCACTATTAATTATGTCAAAACCCCAATCGGTACATCCGATTTCTCAATGACTTCTTACTTTGCTGATGTGGGTGATGTGTCAGCGATTCAAGTGGTCAACCAAGCCCAAGCCAATTATATCAGCGATTATATTAACGCCAATTTGCCACAATATAAAGATATCCCTGTCTTATCAGTAAGTGCCCCATTTAAAAGCGGATTTGCAGGGGGTTCAGATTATACGGATGTTGCTCAAGGCAATATCGCCATTAACAATGCGGCTGATTTATACCTGTATCCAAATACCGTGTTTGCAGTAAAAATACAAGGCAGTGACATCAAAAAATGGCTAGAGAATTCCGCCAAACGCTTTAATCAAATAAACCCAAGTCTTACCACACCACAATCGTTAATCAGCACTTTTCCTGGGTATAACTTTGATATGTTTACCTCAGCCGATGTGCAATATGAAATTGATGTGACTAAACCTATCGGTAGCCGTATCCAAAACTTAACCTACAAAAGCAAGCCGATTGAAGACAACGCACCATTTATCATCGCAACCAATAACTATCGTGCATCAGGTCTAAAGGAATACTACAATATCAATAGTACCAATGTAGTTGAATCACCTGATGCCAATCGTGATGTGCTGATTAACTACATCAAAGCGGCTAAGAATTTATCATTAACCAATAATGGTAGCAGTCGTAGCTGGCGGTTTGTCAAAGTAAAAACAGCGGGTCCTGTAACCTTTAAATCGAGTGCAAACAAAATTGACTTTGCCCAAAAAGCAGGATTAACCAATATTAGCGTCGTAAATAATGACGACGGTTCAAATAAAGGCCTGGCAGATTATGCAATAGATTTATCAAACTAATCGCCAAAAAACTTGTATTTTATTTATCGTTAAAAAAAGTGTGGTAGTTGCCACACTTTTTCTTTTTCTATTTTATTAAGCTTTAAAAGGTACAGCGGACAAGCTTTGACATGCCATCCTTCTTACGTTTATACCGGATTTTACGACACTTTTGTTTTGTTGTTTGTTTTTCATAAGGATAGTGTCTCAGGGTTTTCTGTCTCCGACAATATGAAATATAAAAAGTATTGAGAAACTACAATACAAAAAACACCCCCTTACTGATGTAAGGGGGTGTTTTGGAATAGGGAGCTGACGATGACCTACTCTCACATGGGCGAACCACACTACCATTGGCGCATTGGAGTTTCACTTCTGAGTTCGGGAAGGGATCAGGTGGGACCTCCAAGCTATTATCGTCAGCAAAGGGGGATAGAGGAATGAGTTATTTTATAAGTAAAGTATGAGCTATATCAAGCGAGGTGATAATCGTTATTACCTACAAAGCCATTTAGGCGTTGTATAGTCAAGCCAAACGAGCAATTAGTATTGGTTAGCTACACATATCACTATGCTTCCACACCCAACCTATCAACGTCGTAGTCTACAACGGCTCTTTAGGGAAATCTAATCTTAAGGTGGGCTTCCCGCTTAGATGCTTTCAGCGGTTATCCCATCCGAACATAGCTACTCGGCAATGCGACTGGCGTCACAACCGAAACACCAGAGGTTCGTCCACTCTGGTCCTCTCGTACTAGGAGCAGATCCTCTCAAATTTCCAACGCCCACGGTAGATAGGGACCGAACTGTCTCACGACGTTCTAAACCCAGCTCGCGTACCTCTTTAAATGGCGAACAGCCATACCCTTGGGACCTGCTTCAGCCCCAGGATGAGATGAGCCGACATCGAGGTGCCAAACACCGCCGTCGATATGAACTCTTGGGCGGTATCAGCCTGTTATCCCCAGAGTACCTTTTATCCGTTGAGCGATGGCCCTTCCATACAGAACCACCGGATCACTAAGACCTACTTTCGTATCTGCTCGACTTGTGGGTCTCGCAGTTAAGCGCGCTTTTGCCTTTATACTCTTCGAACGATTTCCGACCGTTCTGAGCGCACCTTCGTACTCCTCCGTTACTCTTTAGGAGGAGACCGCCCCAGTCAAACTACCCACCATACATTGTCCTCAGCTCTGTTAAGCTTGAGTTAGAACCCCAACATTACCAGGGTGGTATTTCAAGGATGGCTCCACAGACACTGGCGTGCCTGCTTCAAAGCCTCCCACCTATCCTACACAGGTAAGGTCAAAGTTCAATGTAAAGCTGTAGTAAAGGTTCACGGGGTCTTTCCGTCTAGCCGCGGGTACACAGCATCTTCACTGCGATTTCGATTTCACTGAGTCTCTGCTGGAGACAGCGCCGCCATCATTATGCCATTCGTGCAGGTCGGAACTTACCCGACAAGGAATTTCGCTACCTTAGGACCGTTATAGTTACGGCCGCCGTTTACTGGGGCTTCGATCAAGAGCTTCGCTTACGCTAACCCCATCAATTAACCTTCCAGCACCGGGCAGGCATCACACCCTATACGTCCACTTTCGTGTTTGCAGAGTGCTGTGTTTTTAATAAACAGTTGCAGCGGCCTGGTATCTGCGACTGCCAATAGCTTTGTAGAGCATGTCTACTCACCATCGGCAGCGTACCTTCTCCCGAAGTTACGGTACCATTTTGCCTAGTTCCTTCAGCAGAGTTCTCTCAAGCGCCTTGGTATTCTCTACCTGACCACCTGTGTCGGTTTCGGGTACGATTTCTTTATGACTATCGCTTAGAAGCTTTTCCTGGAAGCAGGGTATTTGCCACTTCGCTGTACAAGTACAGCTTGCTATCAGATCTCATTAATAGTCTAGCGGATTTGCCTACTAAACCTAACTACATCCTTCCACTTGGACAACCATCGCCAAGCTGGCATAACCTTCTCCGTCCCTCCATCGCATCATAAACAAGTATCGGAATATTAACCGATTTCCCATCGACTACGCCTTTCGGCCTCGCCTTAGGGGTCGACTCACCCAGCCCCGATTAACGTTGGACTGGAACCCTTGGTCTTCCGGCGAACGGGCTTTTCACCCGTTTTGTCGTTACTCACGTCAGCATTCGCTCTTGTGATACCTCCAGCATGCTTTACAACACACCTTCACAGGCTTACACAATGCTCCCCTACCACTTAATTGAAACAATTAAATCCGCAGCTTCGGCTCCTAGTTTGAGCCCCGTTACATCTTCCGCGCAGGCCGACTCGACTAGTGAGCTATTACGCTTTCTTTAAAGGGTGGCTGCTTCTAAGCCAACCTCCTAGCTGTCTGTGCCTTCCCACATCGTTTCCCACTTAACTAGGAATTTGGGGCCTTAGCTGGCGGTCTGGGTTGTTTCCCTCTTGACGACGGACGTTAGCACCCGCCGTCTGTCTCCCGGATATCACTCATCGGTATTCGGAGTTTGCATCGGTTTGGTAAGTCGGGATGACCCCCTAGCCGAAACAGTGCTCTACCCCCAATGGTGTTCGTCCGAGGCGCTACCTAAATAGCTTTCGGGGAGAACCAGCTATCACCGAGTTTGATTAGCCTTTCACCCCTATCCACAAGTCATCCCCTGGCTTTTCAACGACAGTGGGTTCGGTCCTCCGGTAACTGTTACGTCACTTTCAACCTGCTCATGGATAGATCACTCGGTTTCGGGTCTATACCCTGCAACTAGACGCCCTATTAAGACTCGGTTTCCCTACGGCTCCCCTATTCGGTTAACCTTGCTACAGAATATAAGTCGCTGACCCATTATACAAAAGGTACGCCGTCACGGAACATGTCCGCTCCGACTGCTTGTATGCACACGGTTTCAGGTTCTATTTCACTCCCCTCACAGGGGTTCTTTTCGCCTTTCCCTCACGGTACTGGTTCACTATCGGTCAGTCAGGAGTATTTAGCCTTGGAGGATGGTCCCCCCATCTTCAGACAGAATTTCTCGTGTTCCGCCCTACTTAATATGCTTCTTATAACCTTTCGAGTACGGGATTATCACCCTCTACGATTGACCTTTCCAAGTCATTCCTCTAAATTATAATCAGTCGGCTCCTCCCCGTTCGCTCGCCGCTACTAGGGGAATCTCTATTGATGTCTTTTCCTCGGGTTACTGAGATGTTTCACTTCTCCCGGTTTGCCTCGTAAATAAATTTACGATACCTGTCTTATGACAAGTGGGTTTCCCCATTCAGATATCGCCGGATCACAGGATATTGCCGCCTCCCCGACGCTTTTCGCAGGCTGTCACGTCTTTCATCGCCTCTGACTGCCAAGGCATCCACCATGTGCACTTCATTACTTGACTATACAACCCTAAAGGGTCGTATAGGTAATGGTAACGATCTTCACCTATGTTTACGCTTGATTCAGTTCTCTTTACTTTTAAGTAATCAGTTATTCCAATCATTTCTTTGGGTCTGATTGGCTGATTACTAAGGTTAATTATCTTCGTTGGAACTTGATAATTAACCCAGACTCATTTCTCTATGTTGTTATTGAATTATCAGACCCTCGTCAGGTCGTGATTTCTGATAAAACAGATTGAAGTAATCTCTTAATACTTACTAAATTACTCTGTCTGCTTTATAACGTTAAGCTAATTATGGTGGAGCCAAGGAGAGTCGAACTCCTGACCTCCTGCGTGCAAGGCAGGCGCTCTACCAACTGAGCTATGGCCCCTGAGCAAGGATCAGCAAAGCATCGCTTTGCCCGAGCGCAAGAGAATTTACGAAGTAAATTCTAAAGCATTTAACCTCTGGTTAAATGGTGGGTCTAATAAGACTTGAACTTATGACCCCTGCCTTATCAAGGCAGTGCTCTAACCAACTGAGCTATAGACCCTGAACGAGGATTAGCAAAGCATCGCTTTGCCCGAGTGCAAGAGAATTTACGAAGTAAATTCTGAAGCCGTAACCCTCGAATTAGCTTATTTATACACAAGAACAACTTGCTGTGAATTCTCACTTAGTGCTTTAGTTAAGGAGGTGATCCAGCCGCAGGTTCCCCTACGGCTACCTTGTTACGACTTCACCCCAGTCATCGACCACACCGTGGTAAGCGCCCTCTTGCGTTAGGCTACCTACTTCTGGTGCAATAGACTCCCATGGTGTGACGGGCGGTGTGTACAAGGCCCGGGAACGTATTCACCGCAGCATTCTGATCTGCGATTACTAGCGATTCCGACTTCATGGAGTCGAGTTGCAGACTCCAATCCGGACTACGATAGGCTTTTTGAGATTAGCATCACATCGCTGTGTAGCAACCCTCTGTACCTACCATTGTAGCACGTGTGTAGCCCTGGTCGTAAGGGCCATGATGACTTGACGTCGTCCCCGCCTTCCTCCAGTTTGTCACTGGCAGTATCCTTAAAGTTCCCGGCTTAACCCGCTGGCAAATAAGGAAAAGGGTTGCGCTCGTTGCGGGACTTAACCCAACATCTCACGACACGAGCTGACGACAGCCATGCAGCACCTGTATGTGAATTCCCGAAGGCACTCCCGCATCTCTGCAGGATTCTCACTATGTCAAGACCAGGTAAGGTTCTTCGCGTTGCATCGAATTAAACCACATGCTCCACCGCTTGTGCGGGCCCCCGTCAATTCATTTGAGTTTTAACCTTGCGGCCGTACTCCCCAGGCGGTCTACTTATCGCGTTAACTGCGCCACTAAAGTCTCAAGGACCCCAACGGCTAGTAGACATCGTTTACGGCGTGGACTACCAGGGTATCTAATCCTGTTTGCTACCCACGCTTTCGAATCTCAGTGTCAATATTATGCCAGGAAGCTGCCTTCGCCATCGGTATTCCTCCAGATCTCTACGCATTTCACCGCTACACCTGGAATTCTACTTCCCTCTCACATATTCTAGCACCACCAGTATCACATGCAGTTCCCAGGTTAAGCCCGGGGATTTCACATGTGACTTAATGAGCCACCTACACTCGCTTTACGCCCAGTAATTCCGATTAACGCTCGCACCCTCTGTATTACCGCGGCTGCTGGCACAGAGTTAGCCGGTGCTTATTCTGCAGGTAACGTCTAATCTAATGGGTATTAACCATTAGCCTCTCCTCCCTGCTTAAAGTGCTTTACAACCAAAAGGCCTTCTTCACACACGCGGCATGGCTGGATCAGGGTTGCCCCCATTGTCCAATATTCCCCACTGCTGCCTCCCGTAGGAGTCCGGACCGTGTCTCAGTTCCGGTGTGACTGATCATCCTCTCAGACCAGTTACAGATCGTCGCCTTGGTGGGCCTTTACCCCACCAACTAGCTAATCTGATTTAGGCTCATCTAATAGCAAGAGCTTGCGCCCCCTTTCACCCGTAGGTCGTATGCGGTATTAATTCGAGTTTCCCCGAGCTATCCCCCACTACTAGGTAGATTCCTAAATGTTACTCACCCGTCCGCCACTAATCATCTCTAGCAAGCTAGATAATCATCGTTCGACTTGCATGTGTTAAGCCTGCCGCCAGCGTTCAATCTGAGCCATGATCAAACTCTTCAGTTTAATCTTTCTATCTATTGTCACCGCGTAGCGGTGTCAATAGATTTAATTTGTTGACTCAATTATTTATACTGTCTTTGCTCAAATAAACTTACGAGTATCTTCACTCTGACAATATAATTAATTAAAGTCTTAATTTTATCGCCCTAAGTGAAAATCCACACAAGTTGTTCTTGTGTTTGTTGTTATTTAGTTCACAACATCATCGGCTGATGTCGTTAAGAAGGTCGCTATTTTAACAGCTTATTTTGTGTTGTCAATAACTTTTTTCTTTAATTTTTTATGACCGCTCAACTTCTATCTATATTAATTTAAGTCGTTGTTTTTACTACAGTTTGTGGCTGTAGTCGCTGCCAGTGAGTGCGTATTATACGCTTTTCTTTTCCCCTGTCAATACCACTACGAAAAGTTTTTTGATTTATTTTCAAATTAGTTTTTTATAGTTAAAGATAAGAATGCTTACACTCATCAATATACTGGTCGCTAGGGTAATTAAGACAATTTTGGCTAGCTCTGGTGCGAGTGCTTTTGAGGGGATATTTTCATCACTATAATGGCGAACCATTTTAAGATGCTTCGCAATCGGAGAGATTAGAACAAGTAGGCTTAATAGATAAAAATTTTGTCGCAAGGTCACAAAGGTAATGAGTAAAAAGTAAGCACCCAACAACATAAACCGATACAGGTGGCTCATGCTTTCTTTGCCTAAGGTGGTGGCAAGGGTATTTTTACCAGCGCGTGTATCTGTGTCAAAATCCCGCATATTGTTAATCATCAATACGCAAGTGCATAGCAGTCCGATCACCACCGCAGCAATAATATCCATCACGCGGATAAATTGTGTTTGTAGGTACACGCCCCCTAGTACATTAACTAAGCCGAAGAATAAAAATACTGCTATTTCGCCTTTGACATTGTACCCATAGGGGTTTTTACCCATGGTATAGGTCACTGCGGCGATAATCGCGATGATGCCCAATGCTAAGAAGGTGAAAAATCGGTCAGACTGTTAAAGCTCAGCCAAAGTAAGCCAATACCGCAGCCGAAAATAAACAGTGCCCAACTTATGATTAATTTCTTGAGGGTCTTGGGGTTGATTGTCCCTTGGGCAGTCTGTCTGTCGAGTCGATGGGCATCAGTACCCCGCATGCCATCGCCATAGTCGTTGGCTAAATTGGATAAAATCTGTAAGCCTAAGGCAACCCAAAGGCTTAGCAAAAAGATTTGCCAATTTTTGCTGTTAAAGCTGCCAATACGGGAGTATGCCAACGCATTGGCTACTATGATGCCAGCCACCGCTAGTGGATAAGTGCGTGGGCGAGTCGCTTGCCAAAATGCTTGTAAAAAATTGACCATCACTCACTCGAAACCTTGTATCACCAATCGCAACATCTAAATGGATTTAGCCATTTAGATGCACGTTTACCAATGATGCGGGGTTTATGTTGATTTTTTTAGACCTGCTTGTGCCAACAACGCACCTAAGCTACCGATTTTTTGCGGTTTGTCGGCTGCTTGGTTTTGCGGTTTAGCGGCTTTATCACTACGTTGGGGTTTGCCCGAATGTTTGGCTGATTTACCGCCGCGCTCGCTATGGTCTGCGTGTTTTTTCGCGGTACCAGCCACTGGTTGGTTGGTATTTTTTGCTTTATCAGCGGGGGCTTTTTCAGCAGCTTTGGCTACCATTGAGGTGTCTGACTTCATGCTAAAGCCCACGCGTTTACGCTCTGCATCCACTGAAATCACGCGAACGGTGACGATATCACCTGGTTTGACGTGATTTAACGGATCGGCGATAAACTCGTTACCCATCTCTGAGATATGTACCAAGCCATCTTGATGGACACCAACATCAACAAAACAACCAAAACTTGTCACATTGGTGACCACGCCTTCAAGCGTCATGCCTTCGGTTAAATCGTTGAGGCTATTGACATCGTCACGGAACTGCGCTGTTTTAAAGCTCGGTCTTGGATCGTGTGCAGGTTTGGCTAATTCTTGTTTGATGGCAGCGGCTTTCAGCGTTGCTTGCTCGGCATCGTTAACCTCATCGTTTGCGGCAGCGATAAGTGAAGCGGTCAGATTGTTAAGCGCTGACTCGTCACCTAGCACATCGTTGAGATTATTGTCAGTTGAAGCCAGCCATTGTTTGACCATCTCGTAGTTTTCTGGGTGTAACCCTGTCGCATCTAACGGCTCATCACCGCCACGAATGCGTAAAAAACCTGCCGCTTGTTCAAAAGTTTTGGCACCCAATCTTGGCACGTTTTTGAGCTGTTCACGATTGGCAAAGGCGCCATGTTCGTTGCGGTAGTTGACAATTTGCTGCGCTACATTGACATTGAGACCTGCGATATAAGATAAAATCGCAGGGCTTGCGGTGTTGACATCTACGCCTACTGCATTCACGCAGTCTTGCGTGACTTTGGTTAAACTATCGGCTAGCTGCGTTTGGTTGACGTCATGCTGATATTGACCCACGCCAATGGCTTTGGGATCGACTTTAACCAACTCAGACAAGGGATCTTGCAAACGACGGGCAATCGATACTGCCCCACGAATGGATACATCAAGCTCTTGTAATTCTTGCGATGCCAGTTCGCTCGCTGAGTACACAGACGCACCAGACTCATTGACCACCACAGGCACGGCTTTGATATCCCCGTTTCCTTGAGCGCTGTTTTCTGCCAAAATTTCTTTGATTAAGGCATCTGTCTCACGGCTAGCCGTACCATTACCAATGGCGATTAAATTCACATGGTGGTTTTTGAGTAAATCGGCAATGGTTTGTTTGGCTTCATCGACCTTATTGTCTGGGGCAAATGGATACACCGTTGCAATCGCAAAACTATCATCGCTGTTTTTGGCAACATGACCTAGGCTATCAACCACGGCCATTTTGACCCCATGACGGATACCCGGATCGACGCCTAAAATCGTTTTTTGACCCGCTGGCGCTGCCATCAACAGATGCTGTAAATTGCTTGCAAACACGTCAATTGCTGCGGATTCAGCCGTTAAGCGTTTTTCTGTGAGCAAACGATGCTCAATATGCGGACGCCATTTGTCCAACCACAGTTTTTTGCCCAGTGACAATAAAAACTGTTGACGGTCACTAGGCTCGGCAGCCGTTAAGTTAAATGCCTGATTAATTTGCTGGATAAATGGCGCATCATCGCCTTCAATCGCAATCGTCAGTACATTGTCTTGGCGACCGCGTAGCATCGCTAATAATCGATGATTGGGTAGACGTGCCAAGCTTTCAGCGTGGTCAAAATAGTCTTTGTATTTTTCGCCGACTTCCCGTTTTTCTTCGCCCACTAGACGGCTATGAATTTGGGCAATTTTACCAAAGCCGACGCGCAGTTTGTCGAGTAGATCAAGCTGCTGTGTCCACTCATCGATAATAATGGCACCGATACCTGATAACTGTTTTTCTTTATCTTCAAAAATTGACGCTTCGGCTTCGCCGTTGTCATCTTGAACAGGCGCTGGCGCTTGATAATCTGATAAGGCTGTCTCTGGGCTTACCGACTCATTTAAAACCGCCAAGGCAATTGGCTCAAGTCCTGCTTCACGCGCTTGGGTTGCCAGTGAGCGGCGACGCGGACGATACGGCAAATAAATGTCTTCTAGCTCAAGTTTGGATGCCGCCTGATTAATGCGTTCACTCAATTCATCGGTTAGCTTATTTTGTGAGGTCAACAGCTCAATGATTTTTTGGCGGCGAATGGCCATATCTCGTTCATAGCTGAGCGATTTTTCCAGACTACGCAATTGTACGTCATCGAGCCCGCCGGTTTGGTCTTTACGATAGCGGGCAATAAACGGAATCGTCGCCCCATCATCATAGAGTTTGACGAATGCCATCATTTGGTTGAGTTTGATACCAAGATTGGCAGCTAATTTTTGATAAATGGCTTGCTGGACTTGCTCAGAGAGTACATCTACCGCTGGATTAGCCGCAATGGCAGTAACGTTTGTAGTCATATTTTTGCCTAACACTTATAAGGATGAACTCATAACTTCAGAGTTCACGCATTATAACAAAACAATACACAAAGATAATAGGTAAACGCTATTTTAACAAAAATCTTTAGTGAATTTTTACCTTGTCAATTATACCCCTGTTGTTAAACTAAAATTTTGCTAACGGATGACTATATAATAGATGACTACCCTATAAGCTAACGTCGCGTTTTTAGCAAAATCACTACAGCAATCGACACATTTCTTTGCTTTAATAACCGCATAACCAAGCAAATTTGACTGAATAATAAGATTGATAATGCTTGCAAGTTGTAACCAATCGTTTCAAAATACCCTTATCAGTCCTTAATAAAAATTTTTATACCCATATATTTTATAACATTGCTTGTCCTAACTATTAATTATAAGGTTCATTTCAACACGCTAATGGAACATATTTAGCGTTTATAAAAACTATGTAGCGAAAACAACATTCGAGTGAAAATAACATTGGTGATAGGAATATCGACGATAAAAATGAGGAAAATAATCAATGAGTGACGACATCAACCCCACTGTAGAATCTACTCCCAATCAATCAGCCGCCGGCGATATGAATCAGCGCATTTTGGTCGTTGATGATGATGCGCGCCTACGTACCTTATTGCAACGTTTCTTAGAAGACGATGGTTATATTGTACGTACTGCGCATGACGGCAACCAAATGGACAAATTGATGCAGCGTGAATTATTTTCGCTGATTGTGCTTGATTTGATGCTACCTAACGAAGACGGTATCAGTATTTGCCATCGCTTACGCGCAGAAAACTCCGATATTCCGATTATTATGTTGACCGCTAAAGGTTCCGATGCCGATCGTATCGCAGGACTTGAAGCAGGCGCGGATGATTATTTGCCAAAACCCTTTAACCCCAAAGAATTATTGGCACGTATTAAAGCCGTATTGCGCCGGCAAACGCGTGAATTGCCAGGCGCACCCAGTCAGCAAATGGAAGTGGTCGAATTTGGGTCATGGACATTAGATTTATCAACGCGCACCCTAAAACGTGATGGTAACATCGTGACCTTAACTACAGGTGAATTTAGTGTATTAAAGGCTTTGGTACAACATCCCCGTGAGCCATTAACCCGTGATAAACTGATGAATTTGGCACGCGGCCGTGAATGGGGCGCAATGGAGCGCTCAATTGATGTGCAAGTATCGCGTTTACGCCGTCTTATCGAAGATAACCCTTCGCAAGCGCGCTATATCCAAACCGTTTGGGGCGTGGGCTACGTGTTTGTACCCGATGGGGCAGAAAGCTAGACAACCGCTATTTAAGACAGCGGATTAAAAAAGCTAATTAGAAGAGCGGATTAAAAAAGCCAATTAGAAGAGCTAAGTTAACAGAGTTTAAGAAATTGTTATGATAAAACCGTTGATTGTAAATACAGCCTGTCACCTGGTGATGGGCTTTTTAGGTTCTGGTAAAACCAGTTTTATCAATGCCTGTATCACGCATTTTCAGCAGCAAGAAAAGTGGGCGATTTTGGTCAATGAAGCAGGTCAAATCGGTATTGATGAAAAGCTATTGACGAGTAGTTCTAGCCATGATTTAGCGATTCGCCAAGTATCTGGTGGCTGTATCTGCTGTACTTCGCAACTACCGCTACAAATTGCGCTCGCTCGCTTGACTTCTGAGTATAGGCCTGACCGATTATGGATTGAGCCGACAGGGCTTGCACACCCGCGCGAGCTGATTGAGCAGCTATCTGCACCGCATTGGCAAACTGCGCTGTCGCTAAAATCTGCCATCAGTATCGTCAATGCGCGTCATTGGCAAGATGCCCGTTATCGTGACAATGAAGGCTACCAAGCGCATGTGCGGTTTTGTGATGTGGTGGTGATTAATCGTTTTCATGGGTTGGATGACACCCAAAAAACCCAGCTAACCGCATGGGTCAAGGGCTTGAACCCTAAAGCAAACTTGATTTGGCAAGCAGAACAAACGCTGAGCGAAGACAATCTGCAGCAATTACAACAAGCGCTCAAGCAATCAAGCCAAGTGCTTGCCGAGCGTAGTCACTACCAACAAATTAGCTTAACGAGCTTTGCTCAGTCCCACGCTCCCTCCACCACCCAAGCCGACACCACCCAATCACCAACAGCTACCAATGATGACTTGCCATTTCGCTATCATGATGTACAAAACGGCTATCAAATCATTGGCTGGCGGGTGTCAGCCGACTGGACAATTGATATGACTGTGCTGATGGAATGGTTGTTGGCACTGCCCAACTGGCAACGTATCAAATCGGTGGTCCATATCAAACATACGCATGATGAGCAATGGCAAACCATGAATTTTACCCCTGATTCGCTCGATTTGGTGGCCTGTGAGCCACAAACCGATAACCGTATTGAAGTGATTTTTTTGGATAACACTATCGAATTGGATTTTGATAGGCTCGATACTGAGCTGATGATGATGTTTGGGCATATCAGTTAAGCTTACGGTTGATGGATAGCCCATTTTATTGTCTATTTTTTGATTTTGCGGCTGTTTTTTTCATTGATTATGTGGCGTTAACATCGGGCGTGATACGGATGATAGCGTCATTTTCAAGGTTTTTTTCTTGCATATCAAACCCTGTATGAGTGATGGTGAGCAAGCTACTCACGCGCGTCCCATAGCTACTTCCTAGCAACTTATCGAGGCGATTGGCAGGAATAAAGATGGAAGACAACACCAACTCTGTCTCCATACCTAAACCTGTATCAGGTAGCTGGGTGATAGGCGCTTGTTCACGGTCTTGCAATATCTCAAATGCCACGTTTTTCCAATTGGCTGTTTGCCAATTCTCATGCCCAGCAAGCAGCGGCAATAACTCTTGTCGTACTCGCCTGCGCAGTTTTTCCGTTTTAAACCATGCCTTATTTGGTTGACCATTGGATAACACGTATAAGCCTTTTGCCAATACCTCGATGCCATACCCTTTATTATTAAGTAGCACCGCTTGCTGCCGATCGCCGATGACTAGATTAAACCCATCGTAGCAGGGCAAATCAATTTGCCTTGCAAAAGCTAGCGGCGACCACTCACCACTTAAATAATCAACGACTAACTGACCTCGGGACGTGGCAAAGACAGGCTTATCTTTGATAATCTCTCGGTAGTTTAAAATCACCCCCCAGCGCCCATGCACAGGATCTATACCCAACCAAGTGCCACCTGCTTGCGCATCTTGCCCCGCGATGATTTTTTTTCCATTCGGCAATTGCCATTCATGCAGTACGCGTGTAGGACGCTGCAAAAATTCATCCCGATTGGATAATAGCACCAAGGGTTTATCCTCAAACAGCTGCCAAGCCAAAGCCACAATGCACATACTTCATTCCTTTTAACTAGTTACCATGCTATCGCCCATTGAATCCTGCATCAGCTCGATTACTCATTCCATAGGTTAGCACCCAAAACTTTTTTAGCAATCACCAAATCGTCATATTGTTCATTTATGATAAAAAATCTAAAAATTGCAGTTTTAAACGATTGTTGCCCTTGTGAATAAGCTTATGACGCCAATTAGCATCGTGATTATTACCCTAAACGAAGCCGAACGTATCGGTAATATTTTGCGTGACTTAGCCCAGCAAAGCTACCAAAATTTTGAAGTCATTGTGGTGGATTCCAACAGCGAAGATGACACCTGTCAAATTGCAGCCAGTTTTCGCCATCAGTTGCCCGCGATAAGCGTACATAAAATGTCAAAACGTGGCGTCAGCTTGGGTCGTAATACAGGGGCAAGCCTAGCCAAAAATGAACGAATACTGTTCCTAGATGCCGATGTGCGGTTGGATGCAGACTTTTTGCAACAAGCCAGTCAATTATTGGATAAAAAATCCTTGAAAGTAGCCGGCGTGTATATGAATGCTGACCACCTAAAACCTTGGTTTACAGTGGGTTATCTGCTGTTTAACATGGGTATTTTTGTTAGCCAATTTTTATCGCCAACAGCGGTGGGTGCCTGTATTTTTTCCAGTAAATCCGTACATGAGCAATTGGGCGGCTTTGATGAGTCTATAACTTTGTGTGAAGATTGTGACTATGTCAATCGCGCCAAAAAAATCACCCGCTATCAGATGCTACCGCTCACCTTTCGCTTTGACCCACGCCGCTTGCAGCAAGATGGCTATTTTAATACGGGCTGGAAATACCTGCATGCCAATTTATATCGTTTTTTTATTGGCGAAATCCGTGATAACAAAATCCGCTACCAGTTTGGGCATTACCATACCCCAAAAAAATAGCGTCGGTGGTGACGCTATTTTTTGCAGAGTTTTTAGGAGCTTGCCCTATGCTTTATCGTCCTTTAAACTCAGCAGGACGCTTTTGCATAAAGGCGGTAATCCCTTCTTTAAAGTCTTCACTGGTCGCCATTTGCATTTGGTAAATTACTTCTTGGTCTAGCGCGATATCTAGTCCTGCAAATGCCACTTGATTAATCGATTGCTTCATTGCCGCCAGTGCCAAGGTTGGCAAGCTCGTGAGGCGGTCGGTCAGTTTTTTCACTGCCGCATCCAGCGCATCTTGACTCACCAGCGCATTCACCAGTCCCAAATCTTCTGCTTTTTGCGCGGTGATTTGCTCACCCAACATCACAAGCTCAGTGGTTTTGGCGGCACCAATCAACTGCGATAACAGATAAATACCACCCCCATCAGGCACTAGCCCGATATTGACAAAGGCTTGTAAAAATTTAGCATTATCACTTGCGACGCGAAAATCACACGCTAACGCGATATTCATGCCTGCGCCCGCACACGCGCCATTGATACGCGCGATAATCGGCTTGCTGATTTTGCGAATACGGCGCGTGATATCCGCAATCCCAATGGTCAGACTATGCGACATTTTCAGTAGGTTTTCGCGGTTATCTGCGCCTGATAGCATCTCGCGAATATCACCACCGCTAGAAAATCCTTTGCCCGCGCCTGTAATGACAATCACTTTGGCGGCTGTGTCGTATTGTGCGTAATCAAGGGCTTGATAAAGCTCCGATTTCATCATGCTATTGAGCGCATTGAGTGATGCTGGATCATTGAGGGTAATCGTCGCAACACTATCTGCAACATCATACGTAACTTTTTGAAAGGTGGGTTGTTGTGTTTGGGTTGCCGTCATGGGTCATCCTTTTACCAAAGAAATAAATACCAAAAAAATAAAAACAATGAACCCCTTCATCTTACCGAAATTATTTTTTTTTGGGAAATAAAACGCGACTTGTAAGGTCAACAATCCAAACCCGACCACAAAATTTTTACAATTTTCAAAATTTCTGTATTGACAGAAATATATAAAAAGCTCAAAATAACTAAAAATTGATTGATTTATATCTATTTACTTATACACAGGGCTAAAAAGTGCAACTCACACCCACCATGGAAAAATTTGTCTTACATTGGGGCGAAATGGGCAATAAATGGGGCGTAAACCGTACCGTTGCCCAGATTCATGCCTTGTTGTTTTTGGCAGGCAAGCCGATGAATGCCGAAGAAATCCAAGAAACCTTAGGCGTGGCGCGTTCAAATGTGAGTAATAGTATCAAGGAATTGCAGAGCTTAAATTTGGTACAAACGGTCCATACGCTCGGTGATAGACGCGATTATTTCACCACGGGCACGGATGTGTGGGAATTGGCTAAGGTGATTGTCGAAGAACGCTATCGCCGAGAGCTTGCGCCGACGGTTGGATTCTTGGCGGATTTAATCAATGAGCCAGAATTTGCCACAGAAAGTAAAGACATACAGCAACGTATCAAAGACACCTACCAATTTGTCGATACGCTGACGAGTTGGGCGAACGAGATGCTAAAACTTTCGTCCACTACGCTCAATCGTATCCTAAAGCTTGGGGCAACGATTCAGAAGTTTGTGAAATGATGGGAAATGCTGGATTGGGACAATGACTGCAACATATCCGACTGGCAAAGTTTTAACCTGTTATGCTGTATAGTTGGCGGTTTAAGTAGTGTAATCGTTGGCAAATTGGTTTTACCAAAAAGCTAAAAATTTTACCCATAAATTTCAGTTTTGACAGAAAAAAGGAAAGAAATGATGAAAATACTTATCACAGGCGGTTCAGGATTTTTAGGCACAGCATTAACACAATCGTTAAAAACCCATGGCGTAAAAGGTGACACTGCGTCAGTCACTTGGGTATCTCGTTCTGTAGAAAAAGAGAAAACCAAAAATATCGCAGACGACGTTATTAGCTATGACGATCTTGCCAGCACCGATCAGACGTATGATGTCATCATCAATCTAGCAGGTGCGGGTATTGCCGACAGCCGTTGGACGGAGGCACGTAAGCAAGAATTGTTTGATAGTCGCCTAAAACCCACACAAGCGGTAATTGATTATATTGAGCGAGTCGGCAACAAGCCAAAACTATTGATTAGCGGCTCAGCCATCGGTTGGTACGGTATCCAAAAGGAAAACGACCCAACTGCGCTTGATGAAACCAGCCCCGTGACAAAAACCGACTTCGCTCACGAAATTTGTCAGGCATGGGAGCAGCTAGCTTTGACTGCCCAAGATGCTGCAACAGATACTGTAACAGATGCCGTAACAGATGCTGTGCCAGTTGCGATTGTGCGCACAGGGGTAGTGATGGCGCCCGAGGGGGGTATGGTTGGGCGACTGATTACCCCATTTAAAATGGGCACAGGTGGTAAGCTTGGCAATGGTCAGCAAATCATGAGCTGGATTAGCCGTACTGATTGGGTGCGTGCGGTGATTTTTATCATTGAACAAAACCTGACTCACACGCTGCCCACTGAGCAAATTTACAATTTGACCAATCCAACGCCTATTAGCAATACTGCATTTACCGATGCGATGGGCACTTGGTTGCACCGCCCTACTGTGATGACCCTGCCCGCCTTTGTGGTCAAGACCATGTTTGGTGAAATGTCGACATTACTGTTGGATGGGCAACGCGTTGTGCCTACAGCGTTACTGAATAAAGGTTTTGAATTTAACGACTTGACCGTATTAGATGCCCTAAAAAGCTAATCTTCGGAGACTGTTAATATGATTACCATGTACTATGATAATACCTGCCCTGTCTGCCGTACCGAAGCGTTGCATATGGCAGAAAAAAAACCTGACGCCATTCGCATCGTTTCGATTAATGACGCACGGGAAGAACTTGCCAAATTTGGTATTAGCGAAGATGAGGCGATGACTTATCTGTGTGTGCAAGATAAACAGGGGAACATGCAAAAAGGCATGGATGCTGTACGACTGCTATATAAAACCGCACAGCTGCCATTTGCAACCGTGTTTGAATGGCCTGTGGTGAAACAAGCCAGTGATATGATTTACCCTATTTTTGCGCGACATCGCAACCTTATACCCAACTGGATGACCCAACTTGTCTATGGTAAAGTCGCAGCAGACTGCAAAGACGGTATGTGTAGAACTCGAGGCAAATAAATGCCGTTTGGTTTAAATGGCGGTATGTACGCTCAATGATTTATTTATCATGGATAGCTTGATAATTTTTAGTGGTCATTGGGCGTTACAGTCATGATGGTGCAATCATGATTAGGCACAATGATTATTAGTCACGCTTATGAGTATCAAGTTATGTCTACTATTAACTTTGGGTGCTTTGATAACGTTGCCACTAATTTTCAACTAACATTCTACAATTTTTTTACAGTTTGAGAAAAAATAGCTAGATTTTTTAACAATTTTCATTTAATAATAGCAACTAATCAGGAAGATGAGATTGTTTGTATCATTTAAGACAATCTATTACGTTTAGCATAGCGGACTTGCTTCACCATATTGTTGTCTACTGTTATTGTCATCCAATCGCTATCTTCCTTGTCGGTTTTGACACTGATTGGTGAATCAATCATCAATGAGTTGTCTTTTTCATTCATTTACAAGGAGCGTTACCATGGATGAGGCACAAATTCAGCGCGTCATGAGTCATCCTGAATTCCAAAGCATGGCAAAGAAAAAAACTAGCCTAGGTCTTATTTTTACCATTATCACACTAGTTTTTTGGTTCGGTTATCTGCTACTCGTGGGATTTAACCCAAGCATGTTTGCTAAACCAGTTTCCGCAGGTTCGATGACGCCTGTAGGTTTTTATATTGTCGTAGCTTTCATCATTTTTGTACCACTCATCACTTGGATATATGTCAAAAAAGCAAACGGCGAATTTGACACGATGACTCGTAAAGTCATCGACGATATCAACAGTGGTAAAGTATAACTACACAGGGATTGTGTTAGGTTTTCATTTGTAAAATTGTGGGGCTGATAATCATTTTGACATCAGTTCTGACATCAGTTTTGACACCATGGAGGGTGGCATGTTACAACAACAGTATAACAGCGTGACTGTTAAAGGCTTGGGCAAGCGTATCGGCAAGGTTTCAACCGCCGCAAGCTTGACGCTAATGGGTCTGATGGCACAGATGCCAGCATGGGCAGCGGGTGCCCTTGAAGGCGAAGTAAAAAAACAACCGCTGAATATTTCAGCCATTATCATGTTCTTGATTTTCGTTTTGGCAACACTCGGTATTACTTACTGGGCGTCAAAACAAAACAAAACCGCTAGCGACTTTTATACCGCGGGCGGCGGTATCTCAGGTACCAAAAACGGAATCGCCATTGCCGGGGACTATATGTCAGCGGTAACCTTTTTGGGGTTATCGAGTATGGTTTTTACCGTCGGTTATGATGGCATGATTTATACCCTAGCCTTCTTGATTGGCTGGCCAATTATTTTATTCTTAATCGCTGAGCGGCTGCGTAACTTGGGTAAATTTACTTTTGCCGATGTGGCATCTTATCGTTTTTCCCAAACTCCTGTACGTATTTTTGCTGCATCCGGTACCTTGGTCGTCGTTGCACTATATTTGGTTGCGCAGATGGTTGGTGCGGGTAAATTGGTTCAATTATTATTTGGATTAGATTATATTTACGCAGTTATCATCGTTGGTGTATTAATGATGGTTTACGTATTGTTTGGGGGTATGCTAGCCACCACTTGGGTGCAGATTATCAAAGCTATTTTGCTGATGTCAGGTGCGACTTTCATGGCATTTATGGTGATGAGCCATGTTGGTTTTAGTTTTGACAAATTATTTAAGTCAGCAGTGGCGATTCATGATAAGCATGAAGCGATTTTGTCGCCTGGTAAATTGGTTAATAATCCCATTGAATCTATCTCATTAGGTTTGGGTCTATTGTTTGGTACAGCAGGTTTACCCCACGTATTGATGCGTTTCTTTACGGTGCCAGATGCCAAACAAGCCCGTAAATCGGTACTGGTTGCCGCTAGCTGTATTTCTTACGTGTATTTTATGATCGTTCTTATTGGTTTGGGTGCTATCGTTATCCTAGCTGAACATCCAGATTATTTTACGACAGTGGTGAAAAATGGCGTAAGCTCACAAGCACTCATCGGTGGTGCCAACATGGCAGCGATTCACTTATCCCATGCCGTGGGTGGTAACTTATTCTTAGGCTTTATCTCGGCTGTTGCTTTTGCAACTATCCTAGCGGTTGTGGCAGGTTTGACGTTATCAGGCGCCTCAGCGGTCAGCCATGACTTGTATGCTAGTGTTATCAGAAAAGGTCAAGCGAGACCTGAAGAAGAGATGCGTGCATCAAAAATTACCGTGGTTGCATTAAGTTTATTGTCAATCGTGACCGGTATTATCTTTGAAAACCAAAACCTTGCGTTCATTGCAAGTTTGGTATTTGCGGTCGCGGCATCGGCTAACTTCCCGATTCTTTTGTTAGCGATGTTCTGGCGTGGTCTAACCACTCGTGGTGCGGTAATCGGTGGGTTTGCAGGCTTAGCAGTCGCAGTGTTACTGATTATCTTAGGACCTGCGGTTTGGGTAGATATCATGAAACACGAATCACCGGCTTTCCCATACAAAAACGTGGCGTTATTTAGTATGCCTGTGACCTTCATTCTAGCGTGGATTGCATCTATCACTGACAACTCACCACGCGCTCAGCTAGATAGAAAAGGCTTTGATGCACAGTATGTACGTTCATTAACCGGTATCGGTGCGTCAGGTGCATCTGACCACTAACCCAATGTTCAATAATAAATACCGCTTACCATAAGCGGTATTTTTTTATATTGGGTTTTTTATAAAAGCTACTAATTTTATCCTTGATGAATCTCTACAAGGTTTTGGCTTGCCGTGGCATCAGCTTGTTTGACATACAATTTTGATTTTGAACTGTAAGGCACTAGCCCTGAGGGTACGACGCCTTTAGCAGATTCGTAATTATGAATGGAGTCATCGAAGAAAATATGCGGGGCAAAGGTTTGCAGTACATGGCGTTTATCCAAGCCACCTAAAAAGAATGCCAAATCCACATTGACGCCCCAATCACGCAATGTCTTAATCGCGCGCAAATCAGCAGGCGCATTGCGTGCGGTCACCAGTGCAATTTGAATCGGTGGATGCTTGATTTTAGCAGGCAGGCGTTTTTGTAGTTTAGAGAGTTTAATTAAAAAATCCGCATACGGGCCTTTATTCATCGGCACATCACTCATTTTGGCTTCATAATCATGAAACGCTTTGAGTCCTTGCTGGCGCGACAATAGTTCCCCTGCTTCATCAAATAACACGGCATCGCCATCAAATGCAATGCGTAGTTGATTGGTGTCTAGCTCTTTCATATCAATGGGCGGCGCATCCAAAATCGCGCAGGCACACACGCCTGCATCGGTGACTTGCTGGGCATCGTCATGATTGGTGGTCAAAAACAAATCCACCTTAAAATCTGCCACATAATCCGCCACCCCTTCGCCTGAAGTAAATGCCGAGCGACTAATCGGTAGTCCATGACTACGCAGCGCATTTAATACTTGAATGCCGGTATCTGGGCTGTTTTTTGACATAATCACCACTTCAACCATAGGCGCAGCGATGCCCTCGCCCTTGTCATCGGCTGCACAATGCTGATTGAGATTGAGTAAGGCTTTGATAAGCGGATAACCCGTCCCAGTTTGCAATGGGTCATTTTCGCGTTCAATCATATAGCTGCGAAATTTATCAATCGCCGTTTCTGGATCTTCGGTTAACGCTTGTTGAAAAAACCGCTCAGACTCTGATAGGTCAAACAATGCCGTGGCAGAGACCGCCACAATTAATGTGTTGGAAAAATCAACTGACATAAAAATGCCCTTAATCAATCGTATTGTTATGAAGCATAGCACTCACTATGCTGTAGTTATATAAGTTTTGCCACGGGTAATCTAGATTATTCCTGTAACTTGTTGGTGTAAAGGCGCACAGTTTAGTGTCAAGACACCCAGTCAAATTGCAGATACCAATCATTAGCTGTCGACTATTACAGTATTTTTTTACACGGCTATCGTGAGCTGCCTCATTTTCTGTCATCACTGCAAGCAATTCAATCAGCAAGTTGGTTTCATCACCGCAATTTGCTATAATATCTTGTTTACGCTTTTTGCAAAGCGACGAATTCATGGGATTGTAATGCCTATCGAGACACGGTAAGTCTGGATTGGCAGAGTTTTTCCCTTTTTTTATTCCCATCTCTCACGGTTACATGACCGATAGTAACGGTCATCACTGCCAAAGGACAACAGGAGCAATTATGGTAGCCATTACCTTACCAAACGGCGATATTAAACAATTTGATGGGCAAACGTCAGTCATGGAAGTGGCGCAAAGTATCGGCGCAGGGCTTGCCAAAGCCACCGTTGCAGGACGTGTCAACGGCAAATTAGTTGATGCGTGTGACCCGATTAGCGAAGACGCCAGCGTTCAAATCATCACGCCAAAAGACGAGGAAGGTGTGGAAATCATTCGCCACTCGACCGCTCACTTACTGGGTCATGCTGTCAAACAGCTGTATCCTGAGGTAAAGATGGTTATCGGTCCTGTGATTGAAGAGGGTTTTTATTACGATATCTACAGCGAGCGCCCGTTTACGCCAGAAGACATGGAAAAAATCGAAGCGCGCATGACGCAATTGATTAACCAAGATTACGATGTTATCAAAAAAATGACACCGCGTGACGAGGTTATCAAAGTATTCCAAGACCGTGGCGAGACTTATAAATTACGTCTTATCGAAGATATGCCGAATGAAACCCAAATGGGTTTATACTATCACCAAGAATATGTTGATATGTGCCGTGGACCACACGTGCCCAATACCCGTTTCTTAAAAGCCTTTAAACTCACCAAAATGAGTGGTGCCTACTGGCGCGGTGATGCCAAAAACGAGCAACTTCAACGTATTTACGGTACCGCTTGGGCAGATAAAAAAGACCTAAAAGCCTATATCCAGCGTATCGAAGAAGCGGAAAAACGCGACCACCGTAAAATCGGTAAAGCGCTTGATTTATTTCACATGCAAGAAGAAGCGCCTGGTATGGTGTTTTGGCATCCCAATGGCTGGACGATGTGGCAAGTGCTTGAGCAGTATATGCGAAAAGTACAAAAAGATAACGGCTATCTTGAAATCAAAACCCCGCAAATCGTCGATAGAAGCCTATGGGAAAAATCAGGTCACTGGGAAAATTATGGCGACATGATGTTCACCACCCACAGTGAAAAACGTGACTATGCCATCAAGCCGATGAACTGCCCGTGTCATGTGCAAGTGTTCAATCAAGGGTTAAAATCTTACCGTGACTTGCCATTGCGTCTTGCTGAGTTTGGCTCATGCCACCGTAATGAGCCGTCAGGTTCACTCCATGGCATCATGCGGGTACGTGGCTTTACCCAAGATGACGCCCATATTTTTTGTAGTAATGAGCAAATCAAACAAGAAGCCCAAGACTTTATCAAGCTTACCCTTGATGTGTATAAAGACTTTGGTTTTGATGACGTGCAAATGAAACTCTCGACTCGCCCAGAAAAACGGGTCGGTGCTGACGAACTGTGGGACTTGGCAGAAAAAGACTTAGCGGACGCATTGGATAATGCCGGGCTTGATTGGCAGTATCTGCCAGGGGAAGGCGCATTTTATGGACCCAAAATCGAGTTTAGCCTTAAAGACTGTCTTGGCCGGGTATGGCAATGCGGTACACTGCAGCTTGACTTTAACTTGCCAGAGCGACTAGGTGCGGAGTTTGTCAATGAGCAAGGCGAACGTGAGCGCCCTGTGATGCTCCACCGTGCGATTTTGGGGTCATTTGAACGCTTTATCGGTATGCTCATCGAGCATTACGCCGGCTGGATGCCAGTCTGGCTTGCACCGCAGCAAGTTGTGGTGATGAACATTACCGACAACCAAGCGCCAGCCTGTCAAAAAGTCGCCGAACAGTTGAATCAAGCCGGACTTCGTGTCATCACCGATTTGCGTAATGAGAAAATTGGTTTTAAAATTAGAGAACGCACCCTTGAACGTATTCCTTATATGATTGTCATGGGTGATAAAGAAGTAGAAAGCAACCAAGTTAACGTCCGTACTCGTGAAGGTGACAACCTTGGCGTGATGAGTATCGATGCCTTTATCGACTTGGTTAACCAAGCGACCGCCCAAAAAGGGCGTGTCAAATCAAAAACAGCGTAGGAGTAAGTATTATTAAGAGTTCAAACCGATTAGACATCAACGAGGAAATTCGTGCCAAAGAGGTACGCTTAGTCAAAGAAGACGGCGAACAAGTTGGTGTTGTGGATATAAAAACGGCTTTGCAGGCCGCCCGTGATGCTGAGTTGGATTTGGTCGAGATAGTACCAGACGCTCAGCCTCCTGTTGCCAAAGTGATGGACTACAGAAAATATCTGTACGACCAAAAACAAAAAGCCAAAGAAGCCAAAAAGAACCAAAAACAAACGCAGCTTAAAGAAATCAAATTGCGTCCTGGTACGGAAGAAGCCGACTATCAAGTCAAACTTCGTAAAATCCGTGAGTTTTTGGAAGACCAAGACAAAGTCAAAGTCACCATTCGCTTCCGTGGTCGTGAGATGGCTCACCAACAAATTGGCTTGCAGCAGCTTGAAAAAGTCATTGCCGATACAACCGATGTTGCCAATGTTGAACAACAACCAAAAGTTGAAGGCCGCCAAATGGGTATGCTACTTGGACCTACCAAGAAAAAATAATCAGCAAACCCGACTCTATAAAAAAACCACATCAATATATGTGGTTTTTTTATTGGCGTATTAACCAATTGATAAAATGTTAAGCTTTTAAATCACTGTATTTTTAAATCATTGTATTCGGGGTGTTTCTGTAGATAGCTTGCCACGTAAGAGCAGGCTGGCACGACTTTTTTACCTTGCTTGCGGGCGTAGTCTAGCGCGTGCTTGGTCAACGCCCCTGCAATGCCGCGCCCACCAATGGCGTCTGGTACAATGGTATGGTCATATACGATGACATCACCATTATCCACATAGCTGATGTAAGCAGTAGTGCCGTCAACGGTGGTTTCAAAACGCTGGGACTGCTCGTTATGGTGAATAGATAATTGTAAATCCGACATGGTTGTCTCCTTGTGTATTTTTTTGTCTACTATGCTATCTGTGACTTAGTTATTTGTCGCTTGGTTATTTGCCGTTTGATAGTAGCACAGCCACTGTCCATGGCTTGTAAAAGTTTTTGCCTATTCGGTATGGGCTTTGCAAATGATTTTTCGCTAGGCTTTTACCTTGCCCCACCCTGTTAACAATGCGATAATAAGCGGTTAAATCTTACCATTTTTCAAATTTTTTGGCGTGGATGATACGCCTTACCTTCACTTGCTATTAGCTAACTTAAACAGGAAAAACATGGCTCAATATATTTATACCATGAACAAGGTATCAAAAATTGTTCCACCCAAACGGGAAATCCTAAAAGACATCAGCCTGTCTTTTTTCCCCGGTGCAAAAATCGGCGTGCTGGGTCTCAACGGTGCCGGTAAATCAACCTTGCTTAAAATCATGGCAGGTGTGGACACCGAGTATAACGGTGAAGCGCGTGCCCAAGCGGGTATCAAGATTGGCTACCTTGCCCAAGAACCGCAGTTAGACCCTGCCAAAGATGTGCGTGGCAATGTGGAAGATGGTGTGCGTGAAGCCCTAGACGCATTGGCACGGCTTGATGAAATTTACGGCGAATATGCCCTACCCGATGCTGACTTTGACAAACTTGCCGCCGAGCAAGGTAAGATGGAAGACATCATCCAAGCGTGGGACGCCCATAACTTAAACAACCAGTTAGAAAAAGCCGCCGATGCGCTGCGCCTACCCGCGTGGGATGCCGACGTGAGCAAATTATCGGGTGGTGAAAAACGCCGCGTCGCCCTGTGCCGTCTATTGCTATCCAAACCTGATATGCTGCTATTGGACGAACCGACCAACCATTTGGATGCCGAATCAGTCGCTTGGCTTGAGCATTTCTTAAAAGATTATAGCGGCACCATCGTGGCGATTACCCATGACCGCTATTTCCTTGATAACGTTGCCGAGTGGATTTTGGAGCTTGACCGTGGCTATGGTTACCCTTACCAAGGTAACTACACCGAGTGGCTTGAGCAAAAAAATAAACGCCTAGAGCAAGAGCAAAAGCAAGAAGAAGCCTTTGCCAAAGCGCTGAAACAAGAGCTTGAATGGGTGCGTAAAAACCAAAAAGGCCAGCAAGCCAAATCAAAATCTCGCTTGCAACGTTTTGAGGAATTAAACTCCAAAGAATTCCAACAGCGTAACGAAACCGCTGAAATCTACATTCCACCAGGACCACGTCTTGGCAACAAAGTCATTGAAGTCAACAACATCAGTAAATCATTTGGTGACCGTTTGCTATACGAAAACCTATCCTTCACTGTGCCACCGATGGCGATTGTGGGGATTATCGGACCCAATGGTGCAGGTAAAACAACCTTGTTCAACATGATTACAGGCAAAGACAAGCCAGACACGGGCACAGTTGAAGTCGGTGAATCGGTAAAAGTGGCGTATGTGGGACAGGTACGTGATGAGCTAGACGACAAAAAAACCGTATGGGAAGAAGTCTCCGACGGTCTTGATATGATTACTGTGGGCGAATACACCACGCCTAGCCGTGCCTATATCGGACGCTTTAACTTTAAAGGTCAAGACCAACAAAAACTGGTCGGTAGCCTGTCGGGTGGTGAGCGTAACCGTCTGCAACTTGCCAAAACCTTAAAACAAGGGGCAAACGTGCTGTTACTCGATGAGCCATCGAATGACCTTGATGTTGAGACGTTGCGCGCGCTTGAAGATGCGGTGGAAGTATTCCCTGGTACGGTGATGGTGGTGTCGCATGACCGCTGGTTCTTAGACCGTATTGCCACCCATATTTTGGCGTTCGAGGATGAAGGCCCGATTTGGTTTGATGGTAACTACTCAGAGTTTGAGGCGTATCGCAAAAAACAATTGGGCGCGGATGCTGAGCCAAAACGCATGAAATATAAAAAGATTGCGAAATAGTTAGCGATTTCTGACCTATAATTTATGCTATATTAACCCTACTCAAGCGATTTGAGTGGGGTTTTTTAATCGTTTTTGATACAACAAAATTAGTACCACCCATTGCAATTTTGGATAAGGCAACCTTAACAATGATGTTGGAAGGCTTAAGCAGTACGCCACTCTATCATGCGTTATGACACGTTTTAAACAAGTTAGGCTGATACGCTATTTATGCCATCATTTAGCAACCAAAAATAAAAAAAGGACGTATTCAATACGCCCTTTTTTTTCAAAAAACCTTATTAAAACAACACCCGCACCCGAATGGTTTCTGGGATATTTTTGAGTGCTTCAACCGCTTGCGCAGAATCGCCGCTACCGACATCCATCACCAAATACCCCACATCTTCTTCAGTCATCAGGCTTTGGGCAAAGATATTGATATTGGCATCGGCAAAGGATTTGTTAATCTGTGACAACACGCCAGGCACGTTTTGGTGAATATGGAGCAGACGATGCGTGCCTTCTTTTTGCGGCATACTAACATTTGGGAAGTTCACAGACGTTGCAGTATCACCCATATCAGAGTAACGCACAAATTTTTCTGCCACTTCAAGACCGATATTGGCTTGGGCTTCTTGGGTTGAGCCACCGATATGCGGTGTCAAAATCACATTGTCAAACGCGCGCAGTGGTGATTCAAATTCTTCATCCGCTGATTTTGGCTCTTTGGGGAACACGTCAATCGCCGCGCCCAAGATATGACCACTTTCCAGGGCTGCTGCTAGCGCATCAATATCCACACATTTGCCACGCGCCGCATTAATAAGATGCGCGCCTGGCTTCATAGCAGCCAATTCTGTGGCGGTAATCATATTACGCGTGCTTGGCAAATCTGGTACATGCAAGGTGACGACATCGGCTTTACCAAGCAGTTCTTCTAGACTTCCCACTTGGGTGGCGTTGCCCAATGGCAATTTGGTGACCACATCATGATAGATGACTTTCATACCAAGGCTTTCAGCGAGTACCGATAACTGAGTACCAATAGAGCCATAACCCACGATACCCAAAGTTTTGCCGCGCACTTCATAGCTGTCTTTGGCAGATTTGTTCCAGCCGCCACGGTGTACCACCGCATTTTTTTCAGGGATACCGCGCATCAGCATGATGATTTCGGCAAGGACAAGCTCCGCGACAGAGCGGGTGTTAGAGTAAGGGGCGTTAAAGACAGGGATACCCAGTTCACGGGCAGCTTCCAAGTCCACTTGGTTGGTGCCAATACAAAAACAGCCAATGGCGATGAGCTTTTCGGCTTTTTCTAAAATATCGCGGGTCAAATGGGTGCGAGAACGAATGCCGATAAAATGGGCGTCTTTGATTTTTTCGCTAAGCTCTTCAGGGTCTAAGGCGGTTTTGATATTCTCAACATTGTGATAACCCGCCTCTGACAGCACTTTAAACGCATTGTCATGCAAGCCTTCAAGCATCAAAAAGCGGATTTTGTCTTTCTCAAGTGATAGATTTTGTGCCATAACAACCCCTAGTCAGTATTTTTAGTCAATTATCCTATCACACTTGCCGGGTTTTTTGTGGTGAAATTCCCGCAAGATGGCATGATTTTTTTGTCTTATGGGTAAAAAATTCTTCATCAATCGCCAGTGTTTTTGTCAAAATTTATGCCGTTAGTTATGCTATGATAGAGCCTCAAAAACCTTTTCAATCTGTCTAAAAATATGGGTAAAAGCCACACCATGACTGCTAATCAGACCGCCATCAATACGCTCATTGAACAACTACGCCAGCAAGGATTTGACGACAGCCAAATCAAAACCGATGCGGACAGTTTGGGCTTTTGGGGCAAAGATTGGACCAAGCATTTTGAACCCAATGCCAGCGCCATTGTCTTCCCAAAATCCACCCAGCAAGTGCAAGCCATCGTCAAGCTATGTAATACGCTAAACATCGTCATTACCCCAAGCGGTGGTCGTACCGGTCTATCTGCAGGGGCGGTTGCCGCCAATGGCGAGGTGGTAATTAGCCTTGATAAAATGCACCAAGTATTGGGCTTCTACCCTGCAGACCGTATGGTGGAAGTGGAAGCCGGTATTGTCACCAAAGCGCTGCAAGACTTTGCTGACAGTCAAGGGTTATACTATCCGGTGGACTTTGCGTCAGCCGGTTCAAGCCAGCTTGGTGGCAATATTGGCACCAATGCCGGCGGTATCAAAGTCATCAAATACGGCATGACCCGCAACTGGATATTAGGTCTTACCGTAGTGACAGGTAAAGGCGATATTTTGCATTTGAACAAAGGCATGATAAAAAATGCCACCGGTTATGACTTGCGTCATTTGTTTATCGGAGCAGAAGGCACCTTAGGCATTGTCACTGAAGTGCAAGTCAAGCTAGAGCGTCAGCCCAAAAACCTAACTGTCATGGTGCTTGGCGTGCCAGAGTTTGCCAATATCATGCAAATCTTGTCAGCCTTTCAAAGCAAAATGGATTTGACCGCGTTTGAATTTTTTGATCATGTCGCAGTTGATAAATTACTTGCCACAGGGCATGTACAAAAACCGTTTGAAACCGATGCGCCATTTTATGCGCTACTCGAATTTGAAGCGCCCTACGAGCCGATTATGGACATGGCGATGCAGATTTTTGAAGACTGTATGAGCGAAGGCTGGGTGCTTGATGGGGTGATGAGCCAATCGATTCACCAAGCCCAAGAACTATGGAAACTGCGCGAGTATATCTCTGAGACCATCTCGGTATTTACCCCGTACAAAAATGACATCTCCGTGCTCATCAGCCGCGTGCCAGAGTTTATCGCGGATATCGATGCCATTGTTAGCCAAAACTATCCGGATTTTCAAGTGTGCTGGTTTGGGCATATCGGCGATGGTAATTTACACTTAAATATTTTAAAACCAGAAAACCTTAGCAAAGACGAATTTTTTGAAAAATGCCAAGTGGTCAACAAGTACGTGTTTGAAACGGTGCAAAAATACAACGGCTCTATCTCAGCGGAGCATGGCGTGGGTATGACCAAAAAGCCGTATCTTAATTACACTCGTCCTGATGAAGAAATTGATTATTTACGCGCCATCAAGCAAGTGTTTGACCCCAATGGGATTATGAATCGTGGTAAGATTTTCGACTAGATAACCAAAAAAAGGATACAAAAAAAGACCTTTAACTGAGGTCTTTTTTTTGTCTCTCACATGGTTAGATTTTATTCACATTCATCGTGTCTGGCATGTTGACAATCGGTTTAAGTAGTTCAATGGCATCGGCGACAGTATTACAAACGATTAATCGTTGTAAATCTTCTGGTTTCATAAAACCTTGCTCAGCGGTAAACTGTAGATGTTCAACCAATTTGTCATAAAAACCATTGATATTGAGAATAATCATCGGCTTTTCATGTTGATATAGCTGTCGCCAAGTGGCAATTTCCATGATTTCTTCAAGCGTGCCAAGCCCACCTGGCAAGGTGATAAAGGCACTGGCGTACTCTGCCATGATGGCTTTACGGGTATGCATGGTATCGGTCAAATGCAAACGCGTCAAACCCCCATGCGCCACTTCTCGATCCATCATAAACTCAGGAATCACGCCCACGGCAATGCCGTTTTTTTCAATTACACCATCGGCAACCGCGCCCATACAGCCAATCACCGCACCGCCATACACCAGACCTAACCCCGCTTCAACCAACCCCCTACCCAACTCATGCGCCGATTGGACATAGACAGGGTCATTGCCTTTGCGAGAGCCGCAATACACAGCGACTAAGGGAACATCAATATCATGAAGTTTGACAATTTGTGCAATATCGCTCATTTCTTTACTAGTAATAATATCTACGGGTGTCATGCTTTTTCCTTTTAATGTGTTGTCATTATAGGCTACTCATCCTACAAATTGGTGAACGCATCCTAGGCGCAGCGTATCTCATTTTGGCTACATTTGGCGCATAGGCATTATAATTGGTGCAGTTGGCAAAAAATAAAGCAATGGCTGTTAAAAAGCCATCAAGTAGATATCCTAATAAGTATGATGGGCATCGGCAGCGATGCCATTGCTGCCGGCATAGATGTTGGCGAGAAAATATTGGGCTTGCTGTTCGTATTCAGACGTTGGGGGCATACCGCATTCCGCGAAATTTGATGGGGTCAAAAGGTTTATATTGCGTCTGTTTATAGCGGCTGATACAACACGCCGACCAACAACACCGTGATATCCTTCGCTGCTGGGGTAATCTGTACAATATCAAGTGCTATTGATTGAGCATCATACGTGGTTGCCAAGCTGTCGATTTGGCTTTGTAACTGCTGCCCAATGCTGTCTAACTCCTGTTGCAGCTGCTGACGAATCGCATCAAGCTCTGCGACGGTTTGTTTGTTGGCATTGATATCGCCCACCGAGTTCATGGCACGTTTGACATTATTGATATTGGTCTGTGACAACGCTTTGCGCCCCATAAACGCGCCTAAGACCGCAGAGCCAATACTGACCCCTGCATCCAGCCAGCCTTTGCTTGACTCAGCGGCTTGTTGTTGGTATTTTTCATTGGCGGCTTGCAGTTTTTTGGCTAGCACGTCTTGTTTTTTAGCAAAGCTATCACGCAGCTGGGCAATGGCGATATCACGCTGTTCATGCAGCGGTACGATGAGCCGATTGCGGAAGGCTTCTTCGCTCTCTGCCACTTCGCTATACAGCTTTAAACTATCGACATACCACAGGTTTAACACTTGCTGCTGACGGATGGCTTCTTTCACCGCTTTTTCCCAAGTTTTCCATGATGCCTTGTCGAGCGCTTGGGTAGGCAGTTGTTTGAGCACAGCGGGTTGGTGCGGAGCCGATTGTAACTGCTCAAAGGTCAAATCACTTAAAATCGCTTGATGCCAATCTACCACCAACGGCGGCTCACCAAATGCTGTGGTTAATAATAGCTGCTGCTGACTTTGAGCGCCTGATTTTTTGTCATTAAAAAATACCCGCGCATAGGCAAAGGCAGTAGGCTCATAGAAGGTTTGACCATCGCCCGCCCCGTCTTTGGGTGCATAATACAAGCCCACATCTTTGGGCAAGGCCGGCGGCTGACTCATGGTGCTTGCTAATGGATTGATGGCAGGCGTGGTGGCTTGCGCTTGCGCTGGGTCGGTAGGTGCAATCGCTTGGCTATTGGCTTTGAGCTGTGCTATGGCTTGTTTGCTAAGCGGCCCTGATAGGTAGTTGAGCGTGAAGCGGGTGCTAAAAATCACAGGGCTAGCATCATGCACATTGTGCAGTAAAAATTGGCGTTTACCGAGTTTATCAAACCACGCATTGAGCGCCGCTTTGTCCAGTCCACTGCTGCCGCTGGCAGAGAGCAAGCCATCCATCACCCGTTCACGGTCTTGGGCAGTCTGCAACCGTCCGATAAACCAAGTACCCGCGTTGGATAATGCTTTGTAGTCCAAGTCCACTGGGTTTTGGGTCGATAACACAATCCCCAAACCAAATGCACGCGCTTGTTTTAGTAGGGTCAACAGCAATACTTTGGTCGGTGGATTGCCAATCGGCGGTAAATAGCCAAACACTTCATCCATGTACAAAATTGCCCGCAAGGTTGAGGTGCCTTGCTGACGGCGCATCCAGCCCAATAAATTGGTGAGTAACAAGGTGACAAAAAATAAACGCTCATCATCGGATAGATGGGCAATATTGAGCACACTGGTTTGTGCTTTGCCATTTTTATCATAAAACAGTGCGCCAGCATCCAGCGGCATGCCTTTAAGCCAGCTGGCAAAACTCGGTGATGCCAAAAGCCTATTGAGCTTCATCGCCAGTGCGCTACGGTCTTTATCCGCAAATACTTGTGACAGCGGCAGGATGCCGATTTTGTCAAACGCTGGCGTTTGGATTTGGGTAATCAAATCCACCAAGGTTAAAGTTTGGTTATTGTCCCAGGCGTTTTTAAGTAGCTGTGCCAAAAACACATGCTCGGGTGCAAGGTTATCCCCATCGACTTTTAATAGCACCAACAGTGCCGACACTGTCGCATCGATATACTCCGCATAGCTTTCGCCATCATTTTTGACACTATCGGGCGGCGGGACGAGATTGCCAAGTAGGGCAATGGGTAAGCCATTCTCGCTACCTGGGGTATAGACACTGACACGATTGGCGGCTTTGAGTGCTTGCACACGCTCTGGGGTTTGAAAACTGTTGCCAAGCCCTTGTTGCCAGTTGGCTGCGGTTTGCTTGGCAAACTCTGCCACACTCATACCCGCTTGACTTGCCATGCCGCTATCAATCCACGGCTCAAAGTCACTGGCTGCCAAATTTGGGAACGTCAATGCCAAATTGCCCAAGTCACCTTTGGGGTCAATCGCAATCACCGGAATATTATCCAGCGCAGCTTCTTCCAGTAAGCTAATCCCCAAACCCGTCTTACCCGAGCCCGTCATCCCGATAATCACCGCATGGGTTGTTAAGTCAGCTGCGTCATATAGGGTTGCTTGACCTTGTGTAGACTCTGGGTACACGTCTTGACCGAGATAAAATTGACCGATACTATCAGCAATATTATTGGTGAGCGTTGGCATGGGATTCCCTCAAAATTTTTATAAGTAATGATTTATCGCCAACATGACGACTGGTCTAATTGTCTAACTGCCTAACTGCCTAATTGTCTAACAAGCTGAGTGGCGGTATGTCGGTTTCATTATAGGTAAAATTTTATCATTTCGCCTAGCAAAATTTGTCGATTCTTTTGTCGAGACTTAACACAATTTTTTAGCGCCAAAAAGATAATGCTTGCTACCAAATTTTGAAGTTTACCCGCTTACTGTTGGGTATTAAAAGCTGAGCAATAAAAAAAGCGATGGGTGACATCGCTTTTGGTGGGATTGCATCATCGCACTATGCTAATTAAGTTTAAAACTACTTTATAAAAATCATTTTGTCAGCGATTTCGTTGCCGCTTGGGTCATTGTCTAATTGGTAATATTGACGAAGCAATTGCCCCACATCACCCAATAGCGCAACCAAGCTATCAATGTGTCGATTAGCTTTAATACCTTCGATAGCCTTGTCGCACATCGCTTGCCACATAGTTGGCATCACATGGCTATTGATGCCTCTATCGGCGACAATCTCCAGACGCCGCTCACAGATATTAAGATATACCAACACCCCAGTATTATCCTGCGTATCCCAGACGCGATAATCCCCAAAAACTTCGATCGCTCTGTCTCGGCTGTTTTGTAGCCGTGCGGACGAAATGGGCAAATGATTCTCAATCACTAGCACCACTTCGCCGCGATGCCCTTGCTCAGCTTCGGTAATTGCTTGGTTTAGCTGTTGTTGGGCGCTGGGCGTTAACCAGCGATTGTGCAGGCTAGGTATAAACGCAACTTGACGCCACCATCTAGCCCAACTTGGCACAGTGGAAGTCACTGTCGCCATCGGTGAGGTGTAAGCAATGGTTTCTTCGTTGGCACCATTCGTTGCAGTTATTGGGTCATTTGTGCTCATGAAAATTCCATAAAAAATAATGAAGTATATAGTTGATGATAAGGGGTAAATTTAAAATAATTTTTAATAACTAGCCGATTACTGACTATTGATTACCAATCGCCCCCAGCGCCACCACCGCCAAAGCCACCACCGCCGCCACCAAAGCCACCACCACCAAATCCACCGCCGCCAAAACCGCCTCCACCAAATCCGCCACCCGGTAGGAAGACAACCCCACCGCCGCCTCTGCCACCGCGACCACCACCGCCACCTCGAAATAGCAAAAATAAAAAGACAATAAATGCCACAAATATACTGCCTAGTAACCCTGCACCAAAGATTGTACCAAGCGTTACAATGCCACCTGCCGTAGCAATCGAACCAAAAAAGCGCCCTAATATACTGGTCAAAATCATACCAGCGACAAAGCCAAAAAAGCCTAGGAAGATAAGCGGTATTCCGCCCTCTTGATTTGACTGAGCATTGCTATTGGCATTGGTATTGACTCGATTGGCATCTGCTTGCTTTAAAATAGCCGGATCGGTTGTCAAGCGTTCTTCAATGCGATTAATTCCCGCCGTGATACCACCGGCATAATCGCCTTGTTTAAATCTTGGGGTTATGTCATCGCTAATAATGCGTTTAGCGACGGCATCAGGAATGGTACCTTCAAGACCATAGCCCGTTAAAATGTACATTTTACGGTCATTGACAGCAACAACCATCAACAGACCTTGATCGGTGTCTTTTTTGCCCAGTTTCCAGCGATCAGCAACTTTCATTGAATAGTCAAAAATATCCTCGCCATTGGTGGTTGGCACAATGACCACGGCTGCTTGCGCCAAGCCGCGGTCATTAAGACTACGCAGTTTGGTTTCAATCGCCTGTTTATCACTAGCCGATAGAATTTTTGCTTCATCAATGACAGGGTTATTTAGGATTAGTTTATCAGCGGCAACAGGGGCTTGGGTTGACTGTTTAGGCGTCTTAGTAGTCTGGGTATTGGCGGTAGCTGTTGCCTGATTGCTATTTGTCGAATTGCTGGTTGCTTGAGTATTGACACCTGGTATCGGCAGTGCATCATTGCCCAACGTCTCTTTAATTGCATCATTATTGAGTACAGCATCATTAAGCGCTTCATTGGTTTGTGCGGTTTTGGCAATCGCAACCATGTCCTCAACACTATGATCTTGTAGTGTGGGCTTAGCGGTAACGGTTGCGGAATTGGCTGTCGCTGTGGCAGTTTCTGCAACGGCAGCCATAGGCATCGCAAGTCCAATGCCCATGGTCAGCGCAGTAAAAGTACTTAATAGCACCCGCTTGGCTAACAAACGAGATGACAATTTTTGCGGCTGATTATGGGAGCGCTGTAAATTGGGCTGTGTCTGTACAATATTCAATGACACCTGTGTTTCCTCAAAGTATGCAATTTTTTTATTATGATATAGTCAATTCAACAACTATTTTAAAAAATTAAAAAATTAGTCTGACAATTGATGCAAATCTTATCTAATGAGCCTGCCACCAACTGATGGCAGACTATTTAAAAAAATCTTCTTAACTCTCAAAATTTAACTATACAGTTAACATTAACAATGGTGAATTAAGGTTTCGCTGTCGCGGTAGCCGAATTATTTACAGGCTGACCACCGGCATTGGCAGTGTTCCCATTGTTTTGCACTGGCTGACCGCCCGCATTTGCGGTGTTGGTATTGTTATTGCCAAAATCAACGGTTGGTGCGGTGGAGATTTGCGCCTCATTAGCCACGGTAAAGTTTGGACGGGTATGCATACCAAACACTTTTGCGGTAACATTGGTTGGGAATTGGCGTACGGTAGTGTTATAAGTTTGAACGTCTTGGATATAACGACCACGTGCCACGGTAATGCGGTTTTCGGTACCTTCAAGCTGTGCTTGTAACTCTTGGAATTGTTTGTCCGCTTTTAGGTCGGGATAGCGTTCTGACACTGCCATTAGGCGCGATAACGCACCGCCCAATTGATCTTGCGCTTGTTGATAACGTTGAAAAGCCGCTGGGTCATTGAGTACATCGGCACTCACATTGATAGTCGTCGCTTGTGAACGCGCTTGTGTGACTTGGGTTAAGGTCGCTTGTTCGTGCTGGGCATAACGCTCAACGACTTTGACTAAGTTTGGAATCAAGTCAGCACGGCGCTGATACTGGTTGACTACTTCTGACCATGAGGCGTTGATTTGCTCATCTTGCGCTTGCATAGAGTTATAACCACAACCGGTCAGATTGGCAGAACCCACCACCAAGGCTGCGGCTAATAAGGAGTTTTTTACTGTGGTATTGAATGGTTTCATAAGTTTTCCTCAAAAATAAATTAAATAAAGCGATATCTAGGTTTTTGAAAATTATGAAGCTATGTGCGGATACTGTAAATTTACGTTTTGTATAGTGCTGTATGGTTTTGTATCAAACCCCAGACTTATTAAAGCCGGCTTAGCGGCTTAGAATAGTTAAATATCGAATAGGTAAAAAACGAATAGCTAAAAATTGAATAGTTAAAAATTTGCAGTTAGCTTAGCAAAAAAAGACCAGCCAACGCTGATCTTTTTGATTACCTTTATTATCTACTAAAAAATTATTGCTGAGCGGCTTCAATTTGAATAACTAACTTCACTGTTTTACTCACACCCATTTTGACATAACCATCAATCCCCCAATCGGTACGGTCAATCGTGGTTTCAAAATCACCACCGTACACATATGCCATTAGCAAAGGACTGGCGTAGCCATTAAATTTGCTCGCTGTCAACGTAATAGGGCGAGTTTTTTTGAGCAAAGTTAGATTGCCTTTAATTTGGTGTAGTTGACCCTTTTTAAAGATAAATTTGGTAGAGGTAAAGTGGGCAGTTGGATATTTATCTGCATTAAAAAAGTCTTTACTTTTTAAGTCTTCATCAAATTTCTTATGACCTGTTTGCAATTTTTCCAACGGAATATCAAGATCAATTTGCCCTGTTTGATTGTCGGGGTCAAATACCATGTCGCCTTCCAAGCCATAAAACCCACCATGATTGGTTGAGGTACCAAAATGGTCAATGCTAAATCGCACATTGGTATGCATCGGGTCGAGTTTATAGTTGATTGAATCAGATTTGACGATTTTTTTGCTTACTGCTTTTGCGCCTAAACTGAAAGTTTTAGCCAAGGCTTTTTTGGTCAAAATGGCAGTGGTTGCCACGCCTGCAAGTTTGGCAAGTGTCCCTAAGTTGTTAGTTTTATCTGTCATCAACTTTCCTTATTATTAGTTGTTAAAAATTGCATTGGTTTGAACATTTTAACTTATCAATTGAATCAAGCTGTGCAAAGTGTGTTGGCAAAGCTCAGTATTTGTGAAATTATCTATCGTAAAAACGTAAAAAAGCCAATGCGTTAACATTGGCTTTTGGGTAACGCTAAGCAAGCTTATTGTTGTACCGCTTCAACTTGGATGTTAAGTTTAACGTCTTTAGCAAAACCCATTTTGACATAAGTATCCATGCCCCATTTGGTGCGGTCAATGGTAGTCTCAAAATCACCGCCACATACTTGTGCATTTTTTAGCATTGGGCTGTTATAGCAGTTAAATTTAGTGGCTTTTAGGCTAACTGGGTTGGTTTTACCCAATAGCGTCAAGTTACCGTCAACTTTCGTTACTTTGCCATTTTTGAAATGGAATTTGGTTGATTTAAAATTAGCCGTTGGGTATTTTTCAGCGTTGAAGAATTCAGCTGATTTTAAATGGTTGGTAAAATGTTCGTTACCCGTGTCAAGACTATTGACAGGAATGTCAACGTTGATGCTGCCTGTATTTTTGGCTGGGTTATAGTTCAAGTCACCCGTTACGCCGTAGAAACCACCTTGGTTGGTCGTTGTACCGAAGTGGTCAATCGCAAAACGTACATTGGCGTGGTTTGGGTCTAGTTTGTAGCTGGTGCTGTTGCTTGGCTTAACTTTTTCTACTTTGGCGGTTTTAGGCGCTTTTGTGACCGCTGCAGGTTGAGCTGCGGTTTCACCAACTTTTTGCGTTTCACCGTTTTGCGAAATGACTAATTCTGCATTGGCAAATTGTGTGGCTAACAACGCTGCGATAGCGGTAGTGGCTAAAAGTTTGCTATTCATGGGATTTTCCTTGATATGTTATAAGAACTGTTTGGGTATACAAAACATTGTTAATGAAACTTAACTTAGTCTATGTAGGATTAAGTTATTATAACATATACCTTTTCCTTGTTATCGTGTATTGTTTGTAAATTGTTGCTAGTTTTTGACCGAGCCAAGATTTTCACCATGACAGCCTTTATTACCCAGCCTTTATTGCGTTAGGCGGGTTGGATTAGGTCATTAAAAAAGGACAGCTTTTGCCATCCTTTTATAAAAAAATTAACTATGTTAACTTTCATCGTAACTTTTATCTTAAAAATGCCCGAGCATTTCTAAACATCCGCATCCACGCCCCGTCATTGTCCCACGCTTCAGGCTTCCAGCTGTGGTTATATGCCATCAAATTGCGCTCTGGGTGTGGCATCATCAAGGTCACACGCCCATCGGTGCTACAAATCCCTGTCACCCCTTGTGGTGAGCCATTTGGATTGAGCGGATAATGCTCGGTTGCTGTGCCGAGACTGTCCACATAACGCATCACAATTTGCCCATGTGCGCTCATCCCTGCGATATCGGTATCGCTCAGCGTCGCAAAGCCTTCGCCATGTGCCACCGCAATCGGTAGAATGCTCTCTTGCATGCCTTTTAACAGCACCGACTTGGTACGTTCAATTTTCACATTCACCGTGCGTGCTTCAAAGCGTGCCGATTTATTGGCGATAAAACGGGGGAAATTCTCTGCGCCAGGGATTAAGTCTTTAAGCTGGCTCATCATCTGACAGCCGTTACACACGCCAAGCGAGAAGGTTTCTGGTCGGTTAAAGAATCGCACAAATTGCATGCGTAGTTCATCATGGAACAGTACCGATTTTGCCCAGCCAGCGCCAGCGCCAAGCACATCGCCATAACTAAAGCCGCCGCAAGCCACTAGCCCATCAAAGTCACGCAAGTTGACACGCCCTTTAAGCAAGTCACTCATATGCACATCGACAGCTTCTAGCCCTGCGCGTTTAAAGCCTGCCGCCATTTCTAGCTGACCATTCACGCCTTGCTCACGCAAAATAGCGACTTTGGGCTGTATGCTGCGGCTATTGATATACGGGGCTTCAATCGCTTGGTTGAGATCATAATCGGCTTGGGCAATTAAGCCTTGATGGGATTTATCACCAATCAAATCAAAGGCCTGTTGTACGCATTCGGGGTTGTCACGGTTTTTGGCGATATGGTAGCTGACTTTGCTCCATTCTTGCTCAAGCTCGCTACGCTCAAAACGTAAATTTTGCGTAGCCGTTTGGATGAGTAAACTGTCTTCATCGGTGCTTTGACCGACTAGGCTTAACAATTCGCTGACGCCTGTGGTTTCGGCTAATTCAAGCAATTGGGCAACCTTATCGGACTTGACTTGAATGACCGCACCGAGTTCCTCAGCAAACAATTGACCGAGTAAATTGTCATCAGTTAACACCAATTTCACGCCTTGACGACTGGTGAATTGCATCTCAGTGATGGTGGCAAGCAAACCGCCATCACCAATGTCATGATATGCGGTGATTAAGCCTTGGTTGTTGGCTTGCTGGATAAAGTCAAAAAAGTTGATTAAATCTTGCGGATTATCCAAATCTGGGCAAGTATCACCGAGTTGGCTTAAGGTTTGGGCAAGGATTGAGCCACCCAAGCGGAACTGACCTTTTGATAAGTCTAAACGATAAAAAGCGGTTTCGCCAAGCGCTGAGCTGGTTAGCAATTCTGGGGTTAAGGTCTTGGTGACATCTTGCACAGGGGCAAAGGCAGTGATAATGAGCGACATGGGTGACACCACAGACTTGTTTGCTTGCTCCTCTGACCAATTCGCCCGCATCGACAAGCTGTCTTTACCCACAGGAATGGCAATGCCAAGTGCCGGACAAAGTGCTTCGCCCACGGCATACACCGCATCAAATAACGCTTGGTCTTCTTTGTCTTCACCACAGGCTGCCATCCAGTTCGCCGACAAGGTAATGTCTGATAGCTTGGCGATATTCGCCCCTGCGATATTGGTAATGGCTTCGGCAACAGCAAGGCGCGCAGATGCAGCAGGATTAATCAAGGCAACTGGGGTACGCTCGCCCATACTCATGGCCTCGCCTGTCATCGGATTGCCATCGACAGGGATGAGAGCAGAAGCGGTAACAGCACAGTCCGCCACTGGCACTTGGTAACGTCCAACATATTGGTCACGTACTACCATACCCGTGATGGAACGATCGCCAATGCTAATTAAGAAAGATTTACTGGCAACCGTTGGATGACGCAGGACGTCTTTGACCGCTTCAGCCAAATCGACTTTATCAAGATTTAACGCTTGCAGTGTTGGCGTGCTACGGCTAAAGCTACGCTGCATTTTTGGCGTGCCACCGAGTAGCACTTGTAGGGGCATATCGACCGGTTGTTGGTCGCCTTTGGTGTTGAGTAGTGGGTCATTGACTACCAACTCACGCACGTCCGTCGCTTCACCCAAAATCGCATACGGGCAACGCTCGCGCTCACAGATACTATCAAATAGCTCACGGCTCTGTGGACGGATTGCCAACACATAACGCTCTTGGGCTTCATTTGACCAAATCGCCATTGGCGACATACCATGCTCAAGCGACGGCACTTTACGCAAGTTTAACACCGCCCCAAGTTCGTGGTCATTCACAAGCTCGGGCATGGCATTTGATAAGCCACCTGCCCCCACGTCATGAATCGACACAATCGGATTGTTATCTTCATCTGGCTGGTTTCCTGCCATTGCCCAACAGCGGTCAATGACTTCTTGACAGCGGCGTTCCATCTCGGCATTGTCACGTTGCACGGACGCAAAGTCCAAGCCTTCATCAAGCTCCCCACTATCCACCGAACTTGCTGCGCCACCGCCCAAGCCGATTTGCATGGCAGGACCCCCTAGCACAATCAGCAAATCACCTTGCTGAATCGGATTTTTTTCCACCAAATTGCGTTTGATATTACCGTAACCACCGGCAATCATAATGGGTTTGTGATAGCCTCGCATTTGGCTGCCATCTTGGTCTTTTGAGGTATCCAATTGAAATGAGCGAAAATAACCGACCAGATTTGGACGACCAAATTCATTGGAAAACGCCGCACTACCAAGCGGTGCTTGGGTCATGATTTCTAATGCGGACGCCATACGCGCTGGCTTGCCGTAGTCAGCCGTCGAGACTTTTCCGCTGTGCTCCCATTTTTCTGGCATATCAGGCAGCTGCAAATGCGACACATGGAATCCTGCCAAGCCTGCTTTGGGTTTACCGCCACGACCTGTCGCGCCCTCGTCACGGATTTCCCCGCCAGAGCCTGTTGCCGCGCCTGCATAGGGTGCAATCGCCGTTGGGTGATTGTGGGTTTCGACTTTCATCAAGATATCAATCGGCTCTTGATGAAAATCGTATTCCAAATGCTTGTTGTCGCTGTTTAATAGCGGATAAAAACGCTGCCCTTCATGCCCTTTTACCACCGCGGCATTGTCTTTATACGCGGATAAAATATCGTTAGGATTTTGCTTGAAGGTATTTTTAATCATGCCAAACAAGGATTTTGGCTGTACTTCCCCATCAATCGTCCATTGCGCATTAAAAATCTTGTGACGGCAATGCTCCGAGTTGGCTTGGGCAAACATCATGAGCTCAACATCGGTCGGATTGCGCTTTAGCACATGAACGTAGGCATCCATCAAGTAGTCAATATCTTGGCTCGATAACGCAAAACCGAACTCACGGTTGGCAGATTCTAACGCTTCACGCCCTTTGCCCATCACATCGACATGGTTGAGCGGTGCTGGCTCGTGGTCATCGAATAAATGCTGAGCCTTTGCCAAGTCATAAAATAGGCTTTGGGTCATGCGGTCGTACAACATCATCTCGATATCATGCGGGAGCTTTTCAGGCAAATTTTCGCCGATGAGCGTATACACCACCAAGCGCTCAACACGCTCAATCGCTATCTCACAATTGTTAAAAATATCCGTCGCTTTACTTGCCCAAGGGCTAATCGTACCAAAACGTGGGCTGACGATAATTTGCAGCGCCTCTTTATTCTCATGTTGGCTTTCATGTTGGTTTTCATCTCGGCTTGCTTGATTAAGCGCGATTTCGTCACCGTGATTGAGCAAATCTACCGCTTTTTTATAGTCGTGTTCTGCCAAATCCTTAGAAAAAATATAAACTTGCTGGCTTTTTAAGTGGGTGATTTTGAGATTGGTTTTTTGGCTAAGGGAATTTAGCAGTTTGGTGGTTTGAAAATCGGTTAAAAATGGGTGTCCAGCGATGATAGTCATAGAAAGTTCCGCTTGCTTTGGGAAAAGTTGGGAAAATAACAGAAAAGTTTGCGGTTATTATAGCATTAAACCCACGGGCGTATCACTTGTCTTGATGGTGATAGACTGTCATTTCACTTTGTGTTTTTTCTAAAGTGCCTTTCAATTGTGTTACCTTGCGATAACATCATTAACGGTTTTATACCAATTACTTGCAGCTTTTCGACAGACTTAAACAACCAAAGCCGATATTATCGTCCAAGTTAATGACTTTAACCGAGTTTTAAAATAAATTCTTAACCAGTTAGCAATAAATTTTTTAGCATTAACTTTGAGACGTATAATAACCATATAATAACAAGGACATTCTCATGGCAGATCTCACCAAAGAGCAACATATTGAAAATATTAATAAAGTGATTGAAGGCGTCAAATATGCAATGATGACCACCATTACTGCAGACGAAAAACATTTACATGCGTGCCCTATGACCACCAATAAAAATGAATTAGAAAATGGTAAAATTTGGTTCATCGGCGATCGCAAATCAGAAACTATCAAAGACTTGGAAAAAAACTCACAAGTCAACTTATCTTATACCTCAAGCGACCAAAAAGACTTTGTATCTATCAACGGTACGGCTAAATTGGTTAATGACAAAGCCAAACTAGATGAGCTTTGGAGCCCAATTTATGCGGCGTTCTATGAGAAAGGTAAAGAAGATCCTAACGTGCAAGTGATTTGCATTGAATGTAACGGTGCGCAGTATTGGCTAAGCGGTAACACGGTGGTGGATATGTTTAAGATGGTATCAGCGGCTGTCCAAGAAGGTAAAACCGCAGAAAATCTGGGTGAAAACCATTCTGTGACTTTTTAATTATTGGCTTTAAAAAAATACAACCCCAGTTTTTTAACTGGGGTTTTTTATAGTAAATTTTAGCTAACAATTTTTTAGAATAATCCATTTTTTTAACGTCATTAGCTTTTTTTAAAGTTATCGATTAAGGCTGTTTTAGATAGGGCCATGCCGCTTTCAGATAAATAAACATTGACCATAACGTCAACACCACTGAAATCAATAATAATAAATATCCCGTCATTTCAAGCGACTCCCAATTGAGCAGTAACACCGTAATTGCCACCATTTGAAAAGTGGTTTTCATCTTGCCCACATATGACACTGCAACGCTGGTACGATTGCCTAGTTCTGCCATCCACTCACGCAACGCAGAGACGGCAATCTCCCGTGAGATGATAACAATTGCTGAAATCGCCATGACAATGTCAGGATGCCACTGCACCAAAATAATTAGCGCAGCAGCAACCATCAGTTTATCCGCCACAGGGTCAAGAAACCGCCCAAACGCCGATGTCATATTAAGCTTGCGGGCAAAGTAGCCATCTAACCAATCGGTAATTGCCGCCAAAATAAATACAGCCGTCAATAAAAAGTGGCGTAGTAGACTATCGCTAAACTGATACATGCCTATATTGGCAATTGCATTGTCACTAATGGCGCTTTGCCCAATCCCCATCGCAGGCGGCCAATAAGCAATCGCCACAAACAGTGGAATCATCACGATGCGCGCAATGGTCAAGTTGTTGGGCAAGTTAAAAATACTGCCCGAAGCAACAGGGGGATGGGCTGTCTCGTCGGTCACTGGCTTATCGGTCATGGGATTTTTCGTTCATTCTTGTTGTAGGGCGCGGCGTAACGCTAATTTTAGTTGAAATAATTATAACGGTTCTCAAAGTAATGTCATTATTTTTTGCCCATAATGCTCATTTTTGTTATATTTTTCAACAATCAAGCCACTTTACCTTATTGATTTCATGGTATTTTTTACCAAATATGTCATTGTATAAAAAACACTTCAAAAGTAACAGGGTGTAATTAGGTAGTCAAAAATTTAGACTTTTATTGATATCATAACGTCCGACAACAAAAATAATAATAACAATAAGACTTATTTCGCTATTAGCAAATTTTGCTGTTGTCAGGTTTATTGAAATTTGAATACTTTGTACCCAATTCATCAGTCATAACGTATTAATTTGCGAATTTTTTTATCATATAGTGATTGGACAATTTTGATAAACCGCGTTCATTGTCAAAAATTTTCAGACTTTTAACACTTACCTGTGCTTTTCCTCAGCCCATTGCTCACCTCCTGCAATGGGTTCTTTTTATTCTCTTAAATCATTGATATATATAAATTTATTAAAATTAATATGAAATTTGACCACACTTTTGACCACACTTTTATCATTCCGCTTGCCCTTTTTTGACTTAAATTATTTTTGTAACTGCCGAAAAACACCCCTGTCCAAAAATGGGCATACCCCCTCATTTTTAAGGTGGCCTTTATGTTCCAAAATGGATAAGGGTAAAAACCTTAGTAATTCCTTAGGGCAATCTTAAGGCTTTAAACTGGTAAGTAATTCAGTTTACTTGACTTGCCATTACATGGGGTTGTCTTGTCATTTTGAGGTTTAGTAAATTCTTGACGGGTCACAATAGCAAAATGCCCGTATGCCTTACCCTGTATCGCTTTGGCGGTTTCCAGTCTCTTAAATCTGTCTATAATTTTGTTTTACGGTTCATTGTTGAAAATACGCCTTATGCCTTGCTCTGCTTGGATTTGGGTGAATTTCGGATTTTAAATCCGTATCACTACGTATCAAAAGCCAATGAGAAAATGCTTTAAAAATTAGATAAGGGCTAACCCTTAGCGGGTGTCATCATGCGAGCGTGATTGCACCAATCGCAAGGGCTTAATGGTTTTTAAAGTGGTGAGCTGTGGGCGGTTGTATCCAGTGAGAGAATATTTTTATTTCACTATTTTTTTAAGATGTTGTTGTTAGATGTTGTTAGATGTTGTTAGATGTTGTTAGATGTTGTTAGATGTTGTTAGATGTTGTTAGATGTTGTTAGATGCTGTCGATTGTCTTTGATTTAAGATAATTCATTATGTTAAACTCAATTGTCCAAACTATTTATTTTATTATTACTATAATCATGGACAAGTTCTGTAGGAGTACATTATGAGCCGTTTACGGAATCGTGAAGATAGAATGAATGCTCGTCATCGTGTTGGCGTGGTCGATGGGATTGCTGGTTCTTGGACAGGTCCTCGTTATATTACTGTACCTCGCACTGATTTTTCACCTGGCACTAGAGTTTATTATTATCGTGTATCCCAATCTATTCGCCGTTCGTACAATCGTTATAAATCAGAATTAAGTACCGATGACTGATAATTCACCCAACTCATATAATAATTTAGAGCCCGTTACACAACCTGATTCTTCTACGGAAAATCAGGTTGATTTACATTTGCATGCACATCGACATAACGATCATTCAAATACTAACTATGTGCCTATTCAAAATGCCCATAACGTTAATATCTCTCCTCCTGCTATTCCTGCTAATGATATGGTTTTATTAGAACAATATCATCCAGGTGCTATAGACAGAATACTTAAAATGAGTGAAATTGAGCAAACTTTTACTCACCAACTTGTTAAAAGTGAGCAACTTGAACAAGTAAAAATTAATCAACGAAATGTTGAAATTAGTAAAGAACAGAATAGATTTAATACTATAAAGCTTTGGATGGGATTTTTTATCATTATTGGGCTAATTGTAATAGCATTTTATTTATTCACTGAGAACTTTATTATTGGGGGTAGTTGTATTCTATTTGCAGCTTTAGTTTTAGCTGCAGTATTTGTATTAGGTTATTTTCCTGAAAAGATATTTGATATTTTTAGGCGTAATAATTCTTCTGAATAATGGCTCATCTGGTGCGAACCTATCCAATGACTGCGAACCAATTAAAAACGGTTATTCGCTTGTTCACTTTCTTGTTCACCAATAGCAGTTAATCACATAGTTACACTCAAGGTTACGCCTAAGATAGCGTTTTGCTTGTTAAATTTATTGCTAACTAAAAAAGCATGGTCTAGCCATGCTTTTATTTACTAGACAGCAATTAATTAATAACTAATACTTTATCAATTTCTTTCATCAATCTATCTGTATTGCTCAAGGCTTCGATAATTTGCTGATAATGGATGATATCCTCATAGCCCAATGTCATGTTTTGGCGGTCTTTGAGCCATTTTTGGGCAGGTTGGTAGCCACCGATGTAGAACTCCCAAGCAATTAAGGGTACATCATCAAAGTATTGAGTATCGTTTATCCATACTTTGCCTTTGTCTGCCTTGGTTGGGTCAGGTTCATAGCCGATACTGGTTTTTGTCATTTTGCGGGTGACGATGTTATCGCCGTTGCCGTGGTAGCTGATGTTCTGCGCTTGTACGCTTGGGTGTTCGAGTAGGTGAATTTGGCGAAGTTCGCCACCGAGTTTGACAAGTTTAAAGAAGGTGTCTTTGTCGGTTGGGTATGGCACTCTTGGGAAGTCGATTTTTAGGAATTCTTTGTAGGTTTCTCGGTAGGCGGGCGAGTGTAAAACGGCGTAGATGTAGTCTAGTACGTCTAGCGGATGGAATGTGCCTTCTTTGCCTGCTTGTTCATCTTCGTGGTCGGTGATGAAGGTTAAGCCTAGGTTTTCGGCGATTTTTTGGGTGATGTTGCTGTCTAGGTTGGGTTTTCTTAGGTTTTTGAGTTGGTCAAAGTCAAAGTTTTCTTGATTGGTAATTTCGGGATATTGGTATAAAGGGAATACATACCCATTATCGAGAGAAGAAATCGCTGATTTATCAATTAAATTTTTGAAAATACCAAATTTGCTAGTAAAGTTATCTCTCGCTCTTTTTAAACTAAACAAAGCGAAATTTTCATCAGTCATCAAATGTTGCATTACTTTACGAACGGTACGCCATACTAACTTATCTTCATAAAATATAAATTTTTTATCAAATGGTCTGTATGATATTGGATAGATATACTTTGATAAATCATCTTCATTTTTAATATTATCGTAACCGTCTAAAATATTCCAACCAGCTTTTTCTTTAACTTTAAATTTCTTATGTAAAATATTTGCATCACGTTCAGATTGCTGAAATGATTTATAAAAATCTAAAAGTTCCTTTTTGGAGTTTTTAATCACAAAATCATCATGAGCAGTAGTAATGCCTAATCCGTTATTAGTAAATAACTCATCAATTTTAAAATCATCATTCAATTTATTTTCGTCAAAATTGTTTTTAACCATAAAATAATTTGGGGCTTTGTTTTCAAGCTGAACATACGGAATTGTCGCAATCGAATTTTTATTCAAAAACTCGTATTTATCATCACGCAAGCCAAACAAATCATAATGATAAACCTTTGCTAATTCGCCTTTTTTCTTTTTACCCGTTTTAATTAACAAATTGATAGACACGCCCTGCATGATATCAAACACATTTTCATCACGCCCGCCATCGGGTGCGGTTTCCTTTTTCTTGGCATTACCATGTAAATCAATCGTATAAATCTTGTCGTAAGTATTGAGCAAGTGCCAACGCATACCCCGAAACGTTGGATTATCAAGAAATCCGTGTGGATTAATAAAGGCTAAAACTCCTTCACCATTTTTCTCAATAAAATGCTGTCCATATCGCATAAACTTGACATAATCATCATTAATCCATTTTGGGTTTCTCTCATTTAGGCGGTCATTGGTGTTTGGCTCTTTTTTATAATCTTCCATTAAGCCCATAATCCATTCGCCTTTATTAGCACTTTCACCACTATACGGCGGATTACCAATGACAACCATCACAGGGCTATCTCGCTTGATATGGTTTGCCTCATTCGCCTCTTGCGCCAGAAATCCTGCAAATAAACTACCCGTATCGGGGTGATGTTCCTCTAGGCTGTTGGTCAAATACACCTTTAAGCGTTGGTCTTTGCCCGCCACATAGCCTGTGTCTTTCAGCAATAACTCAAGCTTTAAATGAGCCATCGCATAACTCGCCATCAATAGCTCAAAGCCATTTAAGCGTGGAATCAAATCATTATCCACATAGCCCGACCATATGCCAGGCATTTTGGCAAAACGATTTTCATAGATATATCGCACCACTTCGGCTAAAAACGTGCCTGTGCCTGTCGCTGGGTCAAGGATTTGCACCTTGTGGACTTCCTTGTCAACTTTAACTATAGTTGTACCCTTCTTGCGGGCATTACCTACGGCAACTTCCTCTTTAATCGTGGTTTTATCAGTGCTGGCAATCCCCATCGGCAAATTAAAATCGGTTTTGAGAATGTCATCCACGGCTCGCACAATAAATTTGACCACAGGCTCGGGTGTGTACCATACGCCACGTTGTTTACGTAACGCTGGGTCATATTCGGCTAGAAAATCTTCATAAAAATGGATAAAGGGGTCTAGCGTTTGGGTGGCTTTACCAAAGTTTTTAAGTAGTTCTGCGACATTGGTGGCTCGGAATATATCGGCTAAATCATTAACAATCCACTCGATACGCTCGTCTAAGTCATAACCTGAAATGTACTGGAACAGGGTGCGTAAAAATGGGTTAGATTTTGGGATAAGTGTGGCGGCTTCTTGTCGGGTAAAATCTTCTAGTGTTTTATCATTTAGACGAGCGGCAAACATACCATAGGCGATGGTTTGGGCGTAAATATCGGCGAACTGGCGTGGGGTAATATCGTGAATCAATACTTCTTTAAACGCTTCCATTTGGTCTAATAGGCTGGTGTTTTGATTATTTTCTTCATCACTGGTCAAAGCCTTATCAATCACATCAGCAAGCATACGGGCTTTACTTGCCATCATTTCGGCAAGGCGTTTCGGAATTTTAATCGTCGTAGTAATACTTTGGCTAAAATCTTTGATAAGGTTGGTAAACTGGGCGAAGTTCTCAGGGATAGGTTCGATTTTATTACCGTTTTGGCGGGCAATGGCAAGTTCGGCTTTGAGTTCACCATCTTTATAAAATAGAAAATTGAGATAATCAGTAAAAATGATATTGTTGAGCGATGCCTTGTAGCGGTCAAACTGTTCTTTGTTGCCTGTTTTTTTAGTACCTTTAAGGTCATTATCGCCAATGTCCTTAGCTTCAATAAAAAATACGGGAATTTCTTTTTTCTCAATAATATAATCGGGTGCGCCGCAAGAACGGCGTTTGGGTTCATTAATAACAGCAAATTCAGGCAATAGTCCATTGAGCAAATTCTGTAAATCACCACGAAAACTGTGTTCAGTGGTCACGCCTGTGGCAAAAAGTTTGTTAATGGCTTCCACATATCGGGCTATCATGGTCTTTCCTAAATTTTTGTAATCAAATGCTTTTGATTGTATCTAGATTTATTCGGATAGGCTAGATAAATGATAATGATATTTTATAAAGTATATATTTGGTGCGAACCTGCCATATGCGAACCAATATAAAACGGCTGTTTCCTTGTTCACTTTCTTGTTCACCAATAGCAGTTAATCACATAGTTACACTCAAGGTTACGCACAAAAGGCGGTTTGGTGCGTAAAGTTCGCATTTAATAACGGCTCATTTGGTGCGAACTTGCCTACGTACTGCGAACCAATAAAAGGGCGGTTTTGCTGTTACAGTTGCCTGTTACAGTCATTTATAAAATCAATCATGTGGTTACACTCAAGGTTACGCACAAAAGGGCATTTTCTTTGGTAACTAATCTTGGTAACCAAAATTTGTTGCTAACTAACTTGCTAACCATACCCCAATGACAATTAATAAAATCAATCATGCCCGCTTATCGTTCGGCTTTTGCTGTTCGTTTTGCTCATTGACTCATAATTGTTAGTGAGTTTATAGTATTTTCTTCCAATTACTTCGAACTACTTCCAATTACTTCGAACTACTTCGAACTACTTCCAATTACTTCGAACTACTTCCAATTACTTCGAACTACTTCCAATTACTTCGAACTACTTCCAATTACTTCGAACTACTTCCAATTACTTCGAACTACTTCCAATTACTTCGAACTATCAATCCTTATTATTTGTAATATGTAGAGTGTAATGTTGCGTCGGATCTCTTGTACTGCTGCCTTGCCATTCGATGATACCTTTATTTTCAAGAGACTTTAAAACTTTTCTAGAAAAGGTATCACTTTTACCTAGAATTTGGCTAAGAGTCTTAGTAGTTATTTCCTTATAGTTATAGATATGTTTTATTGCAACTAGCTCATTTTTATCTAGTGTTTGGCACAATTCATCAGTAAGTAGTTTTTTAACTTGGTCAATATCTCTCAAGTTTCTTTGAATAATGTTATTTTCTAGGGTTAGCTGTACTGAATTATTATTTGGTTCATGATAGATAGGTTTATTTAGTAAAAATTCCTCCATTTCATTAAATATTCTTTTAACTCCCTCATTAAGTTCTTTAACCCATCCAAACTCTGATAATACCCTAGCAATACGAGGATTTCTAGAATATCTAGTATTCATAATATTTTCGATCGTTACTATATTAGGTAAAGCTCCTGGACTGAAAATCTCAATTCTATCATCATAAATTGAAATTCTAATATGATCGCCCATCATTGCATAGTTACGGTGGGTCAAAGCATTAACTATACCTTCAAACCATGCAAATTCAGGATATTCGCTTATTTTTATAAATTTTCCGTTGTCTCCAAGAGTTTGAAATTCTCTTAACTGTGAATTTACAACTTCTCTCGCTTTGGTAATCATTAAAGGTATTGCGCCTTCTATATTAACTTCCTTGATGATATTAATAGATGTACCTGTTTTCTGAGCTCTCCCGTCATATCTTATTACCCTTATTCTGGCATTAGGGAAGTACTTTGTAGGGTTATTTCCAAATAGTAAAATTCCTGCATTTGTTATATTTAAATCTTTATTTATAAAATTTCTTGCCTTAAGTATTTCTTTAATGCTTGAATCATGGCTATTAAGGTGATCTTTATATTTCTCCAACAAATCCATATCTAAATCTTCTAAACTTGAATCCCTTACAATTTCATCTTCAAAAGATCTTTGTCCTTTATCATATTCAAGTAACTTTCTTTGCTCAAATTTTAGGAGAATTGAGTTATCTTTCGAGCGTAAGTAAGCTTGTCCATCATTGGCTTCGATTACTCGGTGCGTGGATGGCTCAACATCAAATACAAGTATGACGTCAGATTCACCTTTATTGTTTACTACATTAATTGTCTCAATACTTAATGGAATAGGAGTTTTTTGCCCTTCATTTAATATATGTTTGAAATCTTCAATACTGTGAGCTTTTGGATTGTTAAAACCAGTTATTGTTCCATCATCCTCTATGCCTATTACTAACTTGCCGCCCGAGGCGTTAGCAAAAGCAATAAGATGTTTAATAATCTGCTTAGGTTCTATTCTTGAACTTTTTCTATCAAAATATTGTCCTTCTTTCATCTTAGACAACTGTTTTATTTCAGCGCTATTCTCAGTTGCTTCCATATTATGTCCTCTTAAAAATTTATATCTGTTAAGAAAAATACTTCAAGTAAAAATATCAATACATGGTTAACCAATTGAGCATTTTAAAAATCTCTATTAATTATTGTGTCATGTTTAAATAAACATTACTAGATTTTGTGGATATCACCTTTTATCCTGTGTAGTTATTTCGTCAATAAAGATTTTATATAGCTCTAATTTATCTATTTTTGGCTTTGCTTAACTGTTCGGTTTTTGAAGTGAACCATAGGCGGTTAGGTGTTCATTTTGCTGTTCATTTTTTGCCAATGCCTTGTTATTGCTGGCTTGGTGGCTGGGGTGGTGTTCAGTTTTGGATAAGGTCAAAATGACTATGCCCCTTTGCTTGGTCGTATGATGCTATAAATCCAACATCAAAAAATCATTTATTGTAACTAAGATCATCATAACCGTAACTGTGCTATACGCTCACCATTTGGGCTGTGTGCTTGCCTGTGGTGTTGGTGGTATGTTTGTCTATCCAATGGCATAACGTGGCAATATGGGGCAATAGGTGGGCGTGGTGGTTTACGGTTAATGTCTTGTAGCTGCTGGCTTTGGTAGTATGTCAATGAAAGGCATTTCATTAAGATAGGGCGGGTCTGTCCTATCATGCCAATAAAAAAGGGCATGGCTAAAATCACCATAACCCATCATGCCTGCTTAAAGGGTCGCATTTTAAATGTAACCCTTTATCATGCCCGCCTAATTGGTGGTTGGTGGCAATGGTAAATACTGGCTAGTGTCTAAATACTCATCATCACCCCAATCCGATATAAACCATCTGTAGCGGTTGCCTCCTGCTAGTAGCAGAACCTGCCATTTATTTTTACCACTTCTTTTTACAATTTTCCCGTTATGGATATTTATTCGCACTGGGTTTTTATTTCGCTGGGCTATCTCAAGTTTTCTTTGACTAATAAATATTTTCTTATCAGCAATAGTTAAATATATCTTTGTGTCATGGGTCATATTTGACAATCCTATCTTAGCTAAATTCATATAAAAATAAGAAAATGCTACTTAATTACTTAAACTGGCTGTAACCCTTGCTATTACTGGCTTTAACTTAAGTAATTACCTTAAGTAACGCCTACTTAAATTACTTAAATTGGTGATTTTTTAGCCTAGTTTAAGTAACTTAAGTAATGGCTACTTAACTACTTTACTTAAGCTAAACCCTTTCTATGACTGGGCTTGCTAGGTGTTTAAGTAATTAAGTAGCGTTGTGGCATTTTTATAGTTATTTGAATAAACAAGGGTTAATTAAAATCACCCTTTTTCTGCCCTCTTGCTCTTGGCGTATATATCCCGCTTGCTCTAATTTATCCAATTCTTGTTGCAGTAGTTTGTTACTGCGTTGCATAGGCATAGGGCAAGAATTGGCTACATAGGTGCGGTTAAGTTTAAATAACCTATCTTTGCTGGCTCTGTCCACTAACCAATCAATTAGCTTTTGGGTGTCGCTTTTCTCGTTGGTTTTAATATCAAGGTAACGCAATCTTTCGGCTGTTGAGTATTCCACCAACATAAACGCCCGTTCTAGATAGTCCACTGATACCGATTTTTGGCAATCAAAAAACGCCATTAATGAGGCTATACGGCTGGCATTTTGCGCCATGCGTGAGGCAAACGCCTTTAAAAATTCGTATGCGTTGCCTTTGGCTTGGCGGTTCTCTACTCGTTGCTGAAAGTCCGCTAGGGCTTGCCTTGCTTGGCGGTTCTCAAAAGGCATATTTAGCCTCATTTCTTTGCCTTTATCGTCCGTTTGTATCTCGGTAGGTAAAGGGTCTAATAAAATATCGGACCTTGTCCAATACGCTTGCAATCGTGGGTCATCATGCGGGTTATTGTCCAATCGTTCGGGCGTGTTCCATACCCGTTGACCTTGTAGGCTATCGGGGCAAGCCAATAATGCACGGGCTAGAAATCCTTGTTGTACTAGCATAGGGTCGGTTAAGGCTGGCTCTAAGATAATGCGCTGTCCTTGTAGGTCTAGCGTCAACCTTACGTCATAGGCATTTGTTTTAAACTGCGGGTTTGCGCCTCGTTGTGAGCGTACACGGCTAACGGGTGAACCGTCCCACAATTTAGCAAGGCTGGCTATGGCATTGCCTGCGGTATCGCCTTTCATGGTATGCCCATTAAAAAATTGCCCTGCGTCATCTGTTGTCCATGATAGGTTAGCCTTATCATCTAAAATAAATTGGTCTAAGATTGCCTCGATCGTTCCCTCTTGAATAAGCATACTATCATTGCTGGGCTTGGCGTTGCTTTGCAAGTATTCTTTGCGCTCTTTACCCTTAAGGCTGTCTACTTCGCTTTTCCATTCGTTTAAAAGCTCGATATAGGTTTTATAAATGCGCTCGTCCCATTTGTTTATGCTGTAGTGTGATAATTCACTGGCAAAAGTTTTACCGCTACCACTTCCGCCCTCTGTAATTAGAAATAGGCTGGCTGGCTTGTGGGTGTGTCCAATGGGTGCATTAATGTAGCGTTGCCCAATGGTAGATAATGCCCCTAAAATACATTGCCCCGCCATTGCTAAGGGTACTTGTGCATGGTGGGCTATGGCTTCAATCGCTTGTCTTAAAACGCCTTGCCATGCTTCAATAGGGTAACGGGTGGCGGGCGTGTTGGTGTCCTCCAGTGGTTCGGGCTCGCCCCATTCAATGCCGTTTAATTCCTTGACCTTAGTTTGCAAGGCTGGCTCTTTGTTTGGGTCGTTGATGATTTCATCTAATGAATAGCTGATAACTAAATCGGTTATCGTGTCCACTGTTGCCACCAATCGCACGTTATACCCCTTGAATGTGGTTTCCAGTTGCTTGCCTGTGGGGTAATCGGTGAATAGGGTTACTTGGCTGTGGCTGGCGTGGGCTTTAACCATGCGCTCAAATTGCCAATCCTTAAATGGTGCAATCAGTGAATACTCACCATTGATTGTTAAATAGGGGTATAGCTCGATAGCAGTATCAAGGCTTGCTACTGCCACCACTTGCCCGCCATTGCCCAATATAAAACAATCGTTTTCTAAGCCATGTAACGGGAATGGCTCTGCATTATTTAACGGGAATATGGCAAGGTTAGACGGCTGGTAATGCTCATCAAACAACATAACGCCTATGCTGTTGGCGGTTGGCTGGTTGGCGTTGTCCACTGTGTAATTGCTATCAATAAAAAGCAATTTATCTTTGCCGATACAGTGGGCAAGGTTCACCAATGCGGGGTTATGCTGGTAAGTTTCATAACTTGCCGTTGGCTGTCCTTTGATAAATTCATGAAAGGCTTTATTTGTATTTTTTGATATGGCTAGATTACTCATTTCGATAGCCTCCCATTACTCATAGCTTGGCGTTTATTGGCTTTTTGGCGGTGGGTGCTGGTGTAATACCACTTAGAGAAATAAAGGGCTTTACGCCCCTTATCCTTGCCACTGTTGCGGGCTTGTTTATTCATGCCTTGCCCTCCCAATTCAATACAACATCAAAATCATTTAGCGGTTTCCATGAAACGGGCTTTAACTCGAAGTTGTCTTTTGATATTGCTTGTAAATGAATAAGGATATGAAAGGCTTTATCATATAGATACGCATTGACTGACCCTAACGGCTCTATCACCTCGCCATTGCAATAAACTGCATAAAAAGGCTGGTAGAAAATACCGTCTTTGAAATATCCGTCTTTGCGTTCCCAATAGCTAGGAACATATAGCGGCTTTTCGTCTTGGGCTGGCGTGTGAGCTGTGGTATCGGTTGCACTGTGGGCAAGTGCATTTTTGCGTTGGCTGGTTTGGGTGTTGCCCGCGGGCATGATGATTTTATTAGGCATGATAATGCCTCCTTGCGTATTATTTTGAGTATTTACCACACTATGAAAAATCATAGGGTGGCGGGGTTCACTCTCGGTCACGCAAGCAACCGCCTCGCATATTTGCCGTAAAGGCTTATTTTGCAATGTCACCCCGCCATAACTTTTTGCCAATGCTGGCATGATATGACGGTTTACCCCTGCGAATTGGGGTAGATGGGTTTGTGCTTTGTTATCGCCACTTTGAGAGAGTAAGCGAAATTTGGGCACAAAAAAAGCCAAAAGGTAACGGAATGGCTGTCCGCTTGCGTGAATTTTTGAGAGACCTCTATTGTCAATCATGCCCGCCACCAATGGCAAGCTATCATTTAGTGAATTAAATTCACCAATATTTAATAGTCTTAAAATTTTACTCATGCTATTATTTCCATAAGGTCATGTGGTGTGACTTGGGGCGTTATCTGTAAAAGGATAATGCCCTTTTTCATGTTCAAGCCATTTTTAAAAATAGTATTTTTTGCTTTCATTTTTGATGATTGCTTTCTAAAGTTTTTTGGTGCATTTTGCACAAATTTTGGTGCGTGAATTGATGTTTGTTGCACGCTCTATCCCTTGACTGGCAAGGGATACACCCTTTTTGATAATTCCCCAAAACTGCCCGTTTTGGTGCGTGAAATCGTGGTTTATTTCTTCTTTGGTGCATTTTTTGGTGCATTTTGCACAAATTCTGTTGCATGAGTTGATGTTTGTTGCACGCTCCACCCCTTGACTGGCAAGGGATACACCCTTTTTGATAATTCCCCCGAATTGCCTGTTTTGTTGCATAAAATAGTGGTTTATTTCCTATTTTGTTGCTTGCTTCCACTGGCTGACATTGGGTAATCACTACCAAAACTATCAACAATAAAATAGCGATATTGATTGTTTGGATAATCTCGCCCAACTTTCCCCTAATCTTGCCAATATCCTGCCCACGGATAGCACGTTGTAGCTTGTTTGGGTGTTGAGTGGTATGTTTATATCGACTCATGTTAAAACCCTTAAAATTGCCTGTTGTGGTGGCTCTATAAATACTGCCCTTTTAATACTGAATACTTGATTAGGGTTCACGGCTTGTAAAAACTCTACAACGGTTTCGGCTGTCCAGTAATCCATGAATATATCGGTATTCGCTGGTTGTATCGGCTCACCATTCATCATCACAAAATAAAAGTCATTGGGGTCTATTCGTTCGATATCAGGATATAGGCTCATATCTCGCCCGCCTTTTGGTTATCGCGTGATGGTTCATTCAATGCCTTGACCTGTTCTTGTATGTCCCATATTTCAGCAGTCAAGATATCGAACTCATTTTCTATCTGTTCAGGGTTAAGATGATTATTCATTGCATGATTCGCCATAAATTCGGCTTGGTGCAGTAAATCTTCTAAACTGTCGGATAATTGATTCAACTGGTATTTCATGTCATGCCCCTGTTACCGCTTGGATATAACTAGGCTCTAGCCAATATTCTTTTACCTTTTTGCCTGTTGGCGTGGTGATAAATCGGCTTTGGATAGGTATGCCTTCATCTCTGCGTAAATCGCCCAATCTTTGAGAACATGACATACAGTTAAAACGCTGTAAGGCTTCAAGGGGCGTTATTTTTGCGCCTGTCATCAGGTGGGCTAATAGCTGGGCTTTGTGTCCTGCGGTGTTATTTGGACTCGGGGTGTTAGCTGTCATGGTTTACCCCTTATGCTGTCTTATTGTCTAAATAGTCGATTAACTCGCTATTTCTAAAATAATGGGCGTTACCAATGGTGATAGGCTTTACAAACTTGCCCGCCTTAATCCAACGTGTGAGCGTCAAAACGTGGATTTCCAATAGCTTTGCTACGGTGCTACGGCTGGTTATGCCTTTGGGGTTGTTGGCAAGGTCGGTAAAGGTGGGTATTGGTTCACTTGCCACCTTTTCGGCTGGCGTGGTGTTCACTGTTAGCGGGGTTTTGTTGGTCATTGCATTAACTCCTAATCGGTTTGTTATCGAAAGTTGTTAAGGCAATATTAAGTTTTTAACAAGATAAATAACACTTAGTAAAAAATATAAGTGTTTGATTCTTATCAATATTCAACGATATTCAACGATACTCATCAATATTCAACGATACTCATCAATATTCAACGATATTCAACGATACGAATTATTTTGTAATTTTATGTAAAAAAGGCAAGCTTTGATAGCTTACCTTTTCTAAACCTTATTTCATGTATTTCTAGCCTTGCAAAACTGGTCTTAAACTCTGATCAAGCGATAACCCCGCATAAATAACGCCTGTTGTAAGTCATTCAGTGGTAAAAAAGGATTATCCAAAATATCGCCTAACTGGTCTATTTCCTCCCGGGTCATTACCAAAATATGCCCGCTTGGGGTGGGCTTGGTGTCCAATGCTGGCAAGGTATCATTCATAGCTGGGGTATTATTCATGGTTCACCTACTCATTAACCGCCTGTTGGTTGGCTTTGGCTTTATCCAGGTAAATAATATTGTCCACCTTGCCCGCTTTGAGATCATCTAAGTAGTTCGCCCATGCGGCCATCATGTCATGACGTTTATTAAGCCATTTAACGCGGTTGTATGCCCTGCCGTTAGCGTCTCTTACGTTGTGGCCTAACTGCATTTCAATAAGGCGATAATCGTAATTTAATCGTTCCTCTAACATGGTCCTGGCAGTTGCCCTAAACCCATGCGGGCTATGTACCCCAAAATAACCCCTATTGCAAAAATCCTTGCCTATGCCTGCCTTATTCATTGATTGACTATTGAGCAATTTATTAACTTGTTGCCCATCTGCAAAAGGTTTTGATTTTCGTCTGCCATTATAAAAAACGTATTCCATACCGCCTGTTATTGGCTTCATACGCTCAATAATGGCCATTGTTTGCGGTACTAGAGGTATTACTAAGCTATCAACCATATCATGCCGATTAACGCCCTTTTGTGGCTCAAATTCCCACTGTTTAGCGGTCAGGTCTAGATCAGCCCATTTCATAGTGCAAATATCCCCAATGCGGGCAAAAGTAAGGGCCAGTAATTGCAATATCTCTTTATTGAAATTATCACTAGCGGGCAAGCTGTCTATTTCTTTTAGGAGTAGGCTAAATTCTTGGGGGTCAATAATAGCGGGGTGATGTTTTTGGCGTGTTGGCTTTAAGGCTCTAGCCTCTTTAACTGCCGTTACGGGGTTATGCTCTATCAAGCCACTGATAACCGCATGGGCAAAAATACGGCTTGCAATTCCCTTTACTCGGTTGCCCTTTTGAATATGCGTTTTTTGCACTTGTTTAAGTAGTCTTAATACCTGGGGGGTGCTTATTGTGTTTATTGGCGTGTCTGCAAACTCTTTTAATAATGGGTTTAAAAGAAAATTCCAATTCTTAAGGGTTTGCTCTGCTAGAACATGGGTAGGGTTATTGGTCTGTTCATCTAGCCAATCCATTGCAACGGCCTTAAATGTGGTGTCCATTGCATAGGCTTGCTTTTTAACTTCCTGTTGCCGGTTAGTCTTTGGATCAATGCCCTGCTCTAACAAGGCTAAATTATCACGATGAGCTTGGCGGGCTTGTTCTAGTGTAAATCCGTTGGCATAGTTGCCTAATGTCATTTCGATTTTATTTTTTGTTAGCGGGTGTGTGTAACGGTGCTGAAATTCCACATAATCGCCCCTTATGCGTATTCTTAAGCCTTTATAACCATCAATAGAATAATAGGCTTTATCTTTGCCCACACTATCCTTGATCGCTTTTTTGATTTGGTTATCGCTCTTAATGCTTGCCACAATTAACCCCTAATCTTGACCACACTTTTGACCACACTTTTTTGCGTCTTATAATGTTGTCGATTGTTTACCAATAATTGCCATATTACCCTTGCAAGCCTTGATAGTAAAGGATTTTATGTTTTCGATTGTTGGGGTTTGTTTTCGTATGTTTTCGTTATATGTTCCCCTGCAATGGGTTTTTTTTATAGCTTAAGCTTTGAAATGATTAGATGTTGCAATTCATCACATTTTTTAGGTTGGTACTAGAGGCAGCGGTTGGTATCTACCTAAGCATTAAAAATTTGCCAGCATTTTCAGCCCTGCAATGACTAATACCAGAGATAATAATTTATTGAGCATGGGGTCGGCAAGGCGTTTGCTACCATAAGTTGCGCCAATAAAACCCCCTACACACACCGCCACAAGCCAGATTGGTAGTTGATTTGGCAGTTTTGCCCCTGTCGATAACACACCAAACAAGCCTGAAATTGAATTCACCAAAATAAACCCCGACGCTACGCCTGCGACAACTTTAGGGCTTGCCCAACGGTTAAACAATAGAATTGGACTTAAAAACACACCACCACCCACCCCCGTCAATCCCGAAAGCAACCCTAAAACCGCCCCCACGATTGCCAAAAGCCATTTTGACACCTGTTTTAATGGTTGCTCGCTGGTGAGTTTTTTGGCAAAGATAAATGAATAAATAGCCGAAAAAATCAGTACCGTCCCAACAATCGGCTTATATAAATGACTGGGTAAATGGGTCATTCCCCCGATAAACGCCATCGGTACCGCGGCAATAGCAAGGGGAATAAAAATTTGCCAAGAAAAGTTTTTTGCAGAATAAAATCGCCAAAACGCAATGATGGACACCAAAATATTAAGACATAGCGCAGTAGGTTTCATCATACTTGGCGCAACGCCGACTAATCCCATCATCGCTAGATAGCCCGATGCGCCCCCATGCCCGACTGATGAATAGAGCAAGGCAGAAATAAAAAACAGCACGCTTAATAGGGTAGTTGTCATTGCTTGTTAACCATTATTAGAGTATTAACCATTATTAGAAAGCCACAGACTCTCAGTGCTGTCGGCATAAAATTCTTGTTTCCACACAGGAATATCTGCTTTAATCGCATCCAGTAGCCAACGACACGCATCAAATGCAGGATAACGGTGGGCAGCCACCACCCCAATCCACACCGCCATCTCACCAATCGCAAGGTCGCCAACACGGTGTATGGCAATGGCGTTTTCGATATCAAACTGGGCTTTGGCTTGTTCAACCAGTTTTTTGCCTTGATTGAGTGCCAGTTGCTCGTAGCCGTAATAAGTGAGTTTGCTAACAGGGCGAGCGTTATTGTGATTACGTACCCAGCCTTCAAATGTCGCTAACGCCCCGCAAGTATCGCTCATTAAGGTGTGTTTAAGCCGTCTGTCGTCAATGGCTCGGTCAATTAACGCAAAGCCGCTAGTAATCACGGTTTGGTAGGCTTGGTCTTCACTGATGCTAATGGTGGATGAGCCTTTATGCAATGCATTCATGGTTTTCTCTATATTGTTTAAAGGGCGTACGTGATATTCAACCACCTGCCACAGGCGGAATAAAGGCGACGATATCACCATCTTGAAGCGGCGTTTGCCAGTTGGTAATATGGTGATTGATTGCCACAGCAAGTTTGGTTTGGGCGAGTTTAAACCCGTAGTGTGCGCTTAACGTTTGGTAAAGCTCGGTCAAGTTATCACCGTCAAAGCGGATCGTTTCTTCGTCTTTCCCTGCTTGTTCAGCAAGGCTTGCAAAGTATAAGATGGCTAAATTTTTCTCAGACGCGCTAGGTGTTGGCATAGTCGGATTTGCCTCCTGTTTTGGTGAGTAACTTGATATCGCTGATGGTAATGTCGTGAGATAATGCTTTGGTCATGTCATAAATCGTTAGGCAAGCCACCGACACAGCAGTTAAGGCTTCCATTTCCACGCCTGTTTTGTGGGTAACTTTGACGGTGGCAGTGACGTGGATTGAGCAGTTGTTATCATCATACTCAAAGCCGATTTTTACCCCGTCGAGTGGCAGCTGGTGGCAAAGCGGAATCAGCTCGTGGGTGCGTTTGCTTGCCATGACCCCTGCGATATGCGCGGTCTGGGTGATTGAGCCTTTTTTGGTGATACCGTCGGCGGATTTTATCACTTGGTAACTGTCGCTAGGGAAAATGACTTGCCCTACAGCGGTGGCGGTGCGTTGGGTTATCGCTTTGCCCGACACATCGACCATGGCGATATCGCCGTGTGCGTCTAAATGTGTCAGGTCTAAGGGCGTTAATTGTGTTGTCATGTTTTGGATTTTCACCCCTCAAATGTGGCACAAAATTACATAAACGTATACGGTTATCAAGCTGCGTTTGAATGAGTAAATTTTTCTTAAATTTGCCTATTTTATATTTTAAAAATCACTCGTCATCGATTAACCGCCAATCATCGACAAATTCGCCATGATACCACTGTCGTTTTGCTTGAGTAAATGATGCTCGGGCTTAATCGGCATTAAGCTTTGCAAGGCATGAACCAATCCATCGACATCGCCATTTGCCAAAAACGCTCGCACATCATAACTGCCATTATCAAACAAACACAAATGTACTTTGCCTTGGCTACTCACTCGCAGGCGATTACAACTGTCGCAGAACTGCGGTGCATAAGGCTCAATCAGCCCAATGCCACCGACATAATTGGCGTGGCGATATTCAATCGCAGGGCCTGCATCGCTTGATCGACGTTGGGATTGCCAACCATTTTGTAATAAAAAATCTTTGATACGCTGACCACTGCTATGTTGGGCAAAAAACAAAGCTTTATTATCCGAGGTTTGCATAAACTCAATAAAACGGTAAGTGACAGGACGATTTTTGACAAAACTTAACACAGATTGCAAGTTATCAAAGGCGGTGTCTGCCATCAAAATACCGTTGAGTTTTAGCTTAATATCGGTGGTTGCTAGCAATGTATCGATGTCTTGTAACAGCGTTGGCAATATATCAAAGCCGGTGATTTGTTTAAAAATGGTGGGGTCAAAGCTGTCGATACTGATGTTAAGCTGATTTAGCCCTGCTGTTTGCCAGGCGGATAAATGCTTGGCAAGCCGATAGCCGTTGGAGCTAACCGCCACTGTTTGGATGCCTTGGGTCTGCTTGGCAAGTTCGATGATGCGCGGTAAATCTTGTCGAATCGATGGCTCACCCCCCGTCAGCCGCACTTTGGTGGTACCTAGTTTGGCAAAGGCTTGTATTAAAACATCGATTTCGGATACAGAAAGCTCGTTGTCAGGGCGTTTACCCGCGTTGGCAGTATAGCCATCGGGCAGACAGTAATGACAGCGAAAGTTGCAGAAATCGGTAATCGACAGGCGTAAATAACTTAACTGGCGATGAAAATTGTCCACCAAATTTAATGAAGAATGCTGCGGAGTCATCGTTAGCTAAAATTCCAACTAAACGGCTGCACCGTCACTATTTCGCCTGCTTTTACCCCTGCATTGTCTTGGGGTAATACAAGCAAGCAATTGGCGTGGCTAAGCTGTTTTACACGGTGGGAGTCTTGGGCAGATAAAGGGGTTACGCTAAAACTGCCGTCTTCATGTTGGCAAAAAACCGCTCGCTGATAATCTTGGCGTCCTGCTCGCTTTTTGATGTCGTGGGTGGTTTTGGCAAACAGTTGCAGCGGTTTTGGGATATCTGATTGTATCACGCCCGATAGTTGCCACAGCGCAGGTTGGACAAAATTAAGGCAGCATACCACGGTAGATAGCGGATTACCGGGCAACCCAAAATACATGACCGTTTTTTTATCTTGCGCAAATTCCCCAAATATAAAGGGTTTACCTGGTTTCATTGCCACTTTGTAATGGTGAATTTTACCAAGCGCCTGAATAACTTGGGTTAAAAAATCATAATCGCCCACCGATACACCCGCCGTAGAAATAATCACATCACATTCGGCTATCGCTTGCTGAACAGTACAGCGAGTGGTCTCAAGGTTGTCAGGGACAATGCCATAATCTTGAATCGCAATCGGCAACTGCTTTAATAACGCTTTTAGCGTGGGCGTGTTGGAATTATAAATTTGGGCGAGCGTTGCCAGCGGTTGCCCCACGTCAACTAGCTCATCGCCGGTGGCAATAATACCAACCGTGAGTGGCTGAAATACCGGAACGCTATCCACGCCTAAATTGGCAAGTAAGCTGATATCACTGGGGTTTAGGCGTTTACCAATCGTTAAAACAGTTTCGCCTGCTTGCACTTCCTCGCCTTGGCTGCGAATATTTGCGCCTACCTTAGCGGTTTGGGTCAAGCGAATGTGATAGGCTTGGCTGTTATCCAAACTGGGCTGAATGTCGCTAAGGTTAGTGTCTTCCTGCATCACTACCGTGTCGCAGTCATTTGGCACCACCGCGCCGGTAAAAATTCGCACGCCTTGATTGGGTCGCAAACGACCGTTAAAAGGTTTACCTGCCCCCGATTCACCGATGATTTCAAGTTGGCTATCGTGGTCAAGATAGCTACCCATAGCTATCGCAAAACCATCCATGGATGATAGATTTTGACGGGGAATATCAAAGGATGCAGCAATATCTTGGGCTAAAATTTGGTTTTGCGCGTCTAACAAACCCACTGTTATTGTCTTTACTTCGCCCAGACGCGACGTTAAATAGTTCTCTAGGCGCTCATTAATCGCTTGTTTTAGTTCATTGACAGAAATCATCATTATCTCAATTAAAATGTTGGGTCGGCGCTAAAAGGTGATAGGCTGTTTTTAGCTGTTCAAATTGTTCTAAGGTATCAATATCTTGGCTTAAATGTGGCAGCAGTATCGGATAAAACTGATAAACCGTGCGGTCGGTAGGCGAAACGATAGCGGTTTGATGTTGCCATAACGCCCGAAAACCTTTATCGCCTTGCAACTGATGCCCAAATGCTTGCAAAAAACCCCAAGGTAAATTGACGGGAATCCCCCAAATTGGTTGATTGTTATCACCATACTCACTCACAATCAGCTGATTGTCCTCAACATTTTGGCTTAATAGCCTCAAATCATCGAGGGTTACCGCCACTTGGTCAACGGTCAAAAACAAAATCCGCATTGCAGCACTTACTGACTGTTGTTGTAATATTGTCATTGCATACTGAATCGATTGCGCCATCCCTGTTTGCGGCGTTGGATTATCGACGACTGTGACGGCAAATGGTGCAACTTCATTGTATAACGCTTTAGATATTGGGTTATCAAGTTTTGGCAAAACCACCAACACTTGATAAGGCTGCAATTGGCGTGCCAATTGAATTTTTTCAGCCAGCAAGGTTTGATGATTTTTTACAATCAGCTGTTTGGCAAAACCAAGACGCTGGCTCAATCCTGCCGCCAAAATCACCACGATTAAATTACTAGGCGTGACGCTCATGATATACCTGTTGAATTTGGGCAGTGATAGATAAAGCTACCGCTTCGGGCGTATCCCCACCGAGCGCTAAACCCACAGGATAGAACAAATTAGCAGGTTTCACCAGTCGATAACCATCGTCAATCTCACTAAGCAACTGCTCAGTGCGATAGGTTGGCCCTAATTGCCCAATAAAAAAAGGCGAGTTTTGGGCTTTAAAGGCTTGGCTGAGCCATACTCTGTCTTGACTCAGACTATGGGTCATTATCACCACAGCGGTCGGCTGCGGTGACTCAAAAAAAGTCTGTACAGACTCGGCTTTTTCAAGGGCAATCTGTACAAAATTGGCGTGAGCCTGCCCGCGACAACGGGTAATCACATCCAAACGACTATCAATCACCGTCACCTGCCAGCCTTGCAAATTTGCCATGGTCATCAAAGGTAAACAATCTTGCCCCGCGCCAAAAATTAATAATTGTAGCGGTGGTTGTAGCGTTTCTATAAAGATGCTCAGTTGTTGTGCTTGTTTTTGATAAACATGCAGCATAAAGCGACTTTTACGGCTGGCAGCGACTTGATTAACCAATTGCCAATCTTGTTGACCCAATTGCGACAACTGCGTCAAGGGCAGATGTTGCCCAACTATAAACTCATCTGAGTTTGAGGTGATAACTGTAGCCAGTGTTTGTGGCTGTTTTGTCTGTTTTAAGCGCTGAAAACAGGCAAATAATACAGATTGTTCATTTAAAATCAGACGTTCAAATAATACTTGAATGACGCCTTGACAGCCAAGCCCAAAGCCTTCTTGCTCATCACTGTCATCGACCACCTCATCTTGTGATAACTGGCTATCGGTTGCGGTATGATAGGTTTTGAGCGTTGCCCCATCTCGCGTTAGCCAAAAGGCTCGCTGTACCAAGTGCTTTTCAAGACAACCGCCACTCACCATGCCTATGGATTGACCATCGGCTAAAATCAACATTCTAGCACCAGGTTGCCGATAGGCTGACCCTTCGACACTCACCACGGTGGCTAGTACCGCTTCACTGTTGGGCGGTAACTGGTCAAGGGTAGCAAAAATATCAAACAAGTGGTTCATAGCAAATGACAGTGTACCCGATTACAGTAATGGCAACTGGTACAGCAGTTTATCCAAGGTAATGGGATAGTCTCGTACTCTAACGCCTGTGGCATTAAAGATCGCATTGGCAATGGCTGCCCCTGCCCCTGATAATGCCAATTCACCTATACCCTTGCTATGGAGCGGATTGGCATAGGGGTCAGTTTCGGGTAACATTATTACCTCTAAGTCAGGCACATCAGCATTCACACACACCTGATACTCGGCTAAATCGTGATTACATAGACGACCGTCACGTTTGTCATGGTGAATTTGCTCCATCAAGGCAGCCCCTATACCAAACACCATACCACCAAAACACTGCGAGCGCGCTGTTTTTTCGTTTAAGATACGCCCTGCGGCAAATGTGCCTAGCATACGGCGAACCCGAATTTCACCGGTTACCCGGTGTACCCCGACTTCAGCGAACTGTGCGCCATAGCCTGCATGACGGTATTCTTTTTTGGTTTTACCAGGTTCGATTTCACCATTAGCTACCAAGCCATGAGGGGCATATTGCTGCAAAAAACTGCTCAGCGGTAACTGGGTATCGACTTGTTCCCAATCGAGTACATTATCATGATTGTCTACAGAGACCTCAGAATTAAGCCCTGTTTTTTCTGCTAGTTTATCCAACGTATCGGTTAACGTATGGTTAATTTTTTCGCCAATTTTTTCAGCTAGGCTAGGGTCATGCTCAAATTGTCTATATAGATTGCCTTGTTTAAAGCCAATGCTATCGGCATGCAGCCCCACACTCTGGGCAATCTTTTCTCGTAGCGCTTCACATGCCAGATAAATTGAACTACCAGCGCTTGAAGCTCCCCAGCTACCGCCTGACCCTGCAGCAGGGGGCAGATCGGTATCGCCAAGTTTGACCTCGACATGGTCAATCGGTAAGCCCAGCATATCGGCAACCACTTGCGCAAAAATAGTATAGCTACCTGTACCGATATCAGTCATGTCAGTTTCGATACGAGCCATGACCCCAAGCGGTTTGTCAGAGGGCAACAGGCTCACACGGGCTTGTGAGGGTTTTAATTCGTTGCTACGCGCGGCGCACGCCATCCCATAGCCAATCAGCCAATCGCCTTCAAGGCGACTTGCGGGCGTTTGTGGGCGTTCATCCCATCCAAAGGCTTTTGCCCCCTGCTCCATACACGCCAGCAATTTTCGGGTGCTGTAGGGAATTTTTTTGCTTGGGTCTTCGCTCGGTTCATTGCGTTTTCGCAGTTCGATTGGGCACAGCTTTAACGCATGCGCCAGTTCGTCCATGGCACATTCGAGTGCCAACTGACCCACTGCTTCGCCAGGGGCACGCATAGAGCCTGTTAAGGTAAAATTCATGCGCGCCATTTCGTATTTGATTTGGCGATTGTCACCGCCATACAAAAAGTGGGTAGAGACCGCCACTGGCTCAAAAAACGTTTCTGAAGGTAAATTGGTGACAATGCTATTATGAATAATGGTATGGATTTTGCCATCTTTATCCGCCCCCAATGCCACCCGTTGTTCAGTGTTGGTGCGTCTGACGGTAGTTTCCATGACTTGCGGTCGGGTCATGTTCACCAGTACGGGGCGTTTTAAGTCTTTAGCCGCAATGGCTGCCATCACCGACTCTGGTGAAATACCCAGTTTTGAGCCAAACCCACCACCAACATAGGGCGATAGCAAACGGACATCGTCTTCCGGTATATCTAAGGCTTTGGCAAGTTGTACTTTGGAAGAGGCAAGCATTTGGTTAGAAGTATGAAGGGTTAGCTTACCTTCAAACCAACGCGCCAACGAACTGTGCGGTTCCATCGGCATGTTACTTTGGCTTGGCGTGGTATAAGTCACATCGACTTTGACCTCTGATTGCTTAAGCGTTTTTTCAGGTTTGCCAATGTCGTCACTTTTATCGGTTACCCAATCAATAAACTGGGTATGCTTTTTTTGCTTGTTAAAGTCAAAATGCCCGTGTTTTTCATCATTTTCATAGTCAATCTGTAATGCCTTCGCGCCTTCTTGAGCCGCTTCTAGGGTTTCTGCGACCACCAAAGCAATTGGCTGACCATGATAAAAGACCTCGCTTGCCCCTTGCACAGGCGCCATTTTGACACCCCCTTGTTGCGGGTTGCGTAAAAACAATGGGTCATGAAATACCCCAATCACACCTGCAACTTGTAAGGCGGTATCTTTATGTACTTTTTTTACCTTGCCTTTACCAATGGTTGCACCGACCATCACCCCATGACACAAGTCGTCAAATTGGTTTTCGGCAGTATATGTGGCTTTGCCTGCGACTTTTAGGTGTCCTTCGATACGGCTCAGTGGTTTGCCAACGAGCTTGCTATCAGTCGTATCTAGCCGTGACTCGATAGGCTTGTCCATGGTCAGTTTTTTTTCAAGGGGCGATTCGCCAAAAATTTGTGTTAGGCTCATGCACTCACTCCACTACTTAAAGGACTTGATTGATTGGGTTGTTGTAATGCTCGTTGCACAACATGGTGTAAAAGACGCTGTACTAGCACGGTCTTGTACTCGGTTTGTTCATCGGTTTTTGCTTCTTTGAATAGGGTCGCCACCGCAAGCTCAATACTCACGGCATCGCCCGTGCTACCAATCAGTATTTTTTCAATCTCGGTATTTCGCCACGGCTGACTGCCAATACCGCCAAATGCAAGTCGCACATTGGTGAGTGTATCATTATCATGCTCAATCACGGCAGCGACGGACACTAAAGCAAAGGCATACGACGCACGGTCACGCACTTTGTCATAGCTATGCACGCCTTTTAAGGGTGGCGGTAGAATGATATGGGTAATCAAATCACCTAGATTTAAGCAAGTTTCAATATGGGGGGTTTGCTCAGGTAAGCGATAAAATTCAGCGATAGGCACTTGGCGGGTTTGCCCGTCCGCTTGCTGGATAACAATGACGGCATCGAGTAATCGCATTGCCACCGCCATATCTGATGGATGGGTGGCAATACACTGCTCGCTCGTGCCTAAAATTGCTAAGTTCTGATGAAGACCTGCTTTTGCCCCGCAGCCAGAATTGGGCTCACGCTTATTACACGGACTATCAGGCTGATAAAAATAATAACAACGGGTGCGCTGTAGTAGATTGCCACCGGTACTGGCTTTGTTACGCAGTTGCGGCGACGCACCCGACAACAAGGCACGGGCAAGCACCGCATAATCTTGACGAATGACAGGGTGAGCCGCTAATTCACTGTTACTGACCATAGCGCCGATTTTTAACCCACCTTCTGGCGTGGCTTCAATTGTATTAAGCGGCAAACGTGAAATATCAATCAGCTGTGTTGGCTGTTCGATTTCGAGTTTCATCAAATCAAGTAAATTGGTACCCCCAGCGATAAAAAACGGACGCTGCACCTCAGCCAAATGCCCCTCAGCTAAAGTGGCTATTTTGATGGCGTCATCCACCGAGTTGGCGCGCTGATAATCAAAAGTTTTCATAGCGACACTCCTGTAGCCTGAGTAGCTGCTGTCTGAGTGGTTACGTTATCTGTCTCTGCCGAAAAACCGGTTTCTTGTAATACCTGTTTAATCGCTCGCACGATGTTGGGGTATGCCGAGCAGCGACAAATATTGCCACTCATACGCTCAGAGATTTCTTTATCTAATTGTTGTTTAAATTGTGCTGTATCTTTTGATAAAGGCTGCATCAAATCATCCGACACATGACTTGCCCAGTTTTGGCGTAGCTCTTCAATCATCGCTTTGGTCGAGCAAATTTGCCCAGGGGTACAATAACCACATTGAAAGGCGTCATGTTCCAAAAACGCTTGTTGAATCGGGTCAAGCGCCTCAGGTGAGCCAATGCCTTCAATGGTTTCGATGCTATCGCCTTCGTGCATGACTGCCAGGGTTAGACAGCTGTTGACCCGCTGACCGTTAATCAGCATGGTGCACGCGCCACACTGACCGTGGTCACAGCCTTTTTTGCTGCCTGTCAAGCCAAGATGATTGCGACAGACATCTAGCACCGTGGTGCGTACATCTAGATTCGTCAACGTGTGTTGTTGCTGATTGATAGTAAGTGTTAAGGATTGTGGCATAAAGTTGCTTCTCGTCTAGTTGTTATGGATTTATTTTTAAGTGTCTTATCTAAGATTAACGCATGTTATCAAACTCATTTCTAAAAATTCGCTACGCCTTGCCTACGCAAGGACGATACTAACATTAGAAGGGTTTGTTATTTTTGCGTATGTAGCCATCCCGTTTTTTTGGCAATTTTTTTTTGGCAGTTTCTTTTGCTAATTTTTTTACTAGTTTTTTTGCCAGTCTATTTTGCTAGGTAATTGATTTTATTTTATTTTATTTTTTTAATCAGCTTTTGTATGTTTATCCGTGTAAAAGTCTCAATAAGCAATTTAGCTTTTATAAAATTTTGATGGTATAAGCTTGGCTATTATTTGTTAGGCATGCTGACACTTGCCTATTTTGTACCAAACAATTTATTAACATGGTATTAACTAGGTAATTTTTTTATCATTATCGTGACTGAAATTCTGACTGCAGAGTTTTATATACCGCATAGACTGTCAACGATTGTCAAACTTTCCGCACTTACTTGTGGTGTTATGCCGCTCATTACTCACCTTGCTCACCGCTTGCCATGATTTTTTGCCTCTGTTATCGCAAAATACAGCCTGTGTTATCAATTTGAAAGATTGAGCCGATTTTTTGCAAAAAAGACTGTATTTTTCACAAAAAAAGGGTATTATGCCCCCATAAATTTTGAACGTTATATTGTTAGGTCTTGGGTGCAGTGTCATGGCATTTTGGGGTTTTGCGGTATAACGTTTTTGTTTTGGTGTCAGTCATCCTGACTGATATGTTATTCACAAGTTCGAGAAAGATAGCCACAAGCAAATTTTCTTAAACCCTTATCTGAGATGGTAATCCGATATGAGCGTTCAAACCCCTGTACACCCTATTTCTCATGCCACTAACGAATATTACTTAACTCGTCAAAGCACGATGGAATCTAATGTTCGTAGTTATCCCCGCAAACTACCGCTAGCTATAGCTAAAGCCCAAGGTATTTGGGTCACCGATGTTGAAGGCAATGATTACCTTGATTGCCTAGCCGGTGCTGGTACATTAGCTTTGGGTCACAACCACCCAGCCGTCAAACAAGCCTTATATGATGTGTTACAAAGTGGTCTGCCACTGCACACCCTAGATATCACCACCCCTGTCAAAGATGCATTTACCGAATCCTTGCTGTCTTTTTTCCCAAAAGATTTTGTATTGCAATTTTGCGGTCCGACCGGTGCTGACGGTACAGAAGCGGCAATTAAATTAGCAAAAACTTATACAGGGCGTGACAACGTTATCGCATTTAGCGGTGGTTATCATGGTATGACCCATGGCGCGCTTGCCATGACTGGCAACTTGTCTGCCAAAGAGAAAGTGGGCAATTTGATGCCAGGGGTGCAGTTTATGCCCTATCCGCATGAATACCGCTGCCCACTTGGTTTAGGGGGTGAAGCGGGCGTGGATGCGCTGACTTACTACTTTGAAAACTTTATTGAAGATGTTGAAAGCGGCGTGGTCAAACCTGCAGCGGTCATCCTAGAAGCGATTCAAGGTGAAGGCGGTGTCGTCCCTGCCCCTAAAAAATGGCTACAAAAAATCCGTGAAGTGACCGCTAAGCATGATATCGTATTGATTTTGGATGAAGTGCAAGCTGGGTTTGCGCGCTCAGGTAAAATGTTTGCCTTCGAACATGCTGACATCGTGCCTGACGTGGTGGTGATGAGTAAAGCGGTCGGGGGTGGTTTGCCCCTATGCGTACTTGCCATCAATAAAAAATTCGATGCATGGGCGCCAGCCGGTCACACCGGTACTTTCCGTGGCAATCAGCTTGCGATGGCGGCATCGATTCAAGTATTGGATGAAATCCGCAGCAAAAACTTGGCAGAAAATGCGCGTATCCGTGGTGAATTCTTGCGCGATGAACTCAAAAAAATCGCCAAAGAATTTCCTTGTATCGGTAACGTGCGCGGTCGCGGCTTGATGACCGGTATTGAGATTGTCGATGAGCGTAAACCTGCTGACCGTATCGGCTCGTATCCTGCTGATATTGACATGGCGAATGCGATTCAAAGAGCGTGTTTTGACAACAAGCTACTGTTGGAAAAAGGCGGTCGTGGCGGTACAGTGATTCGCTTGCTTTGCCCGATTAACATCACTCAAGAAGAATGTGAGGCGGTGCTTGAACGCTTTAAAAAGGCAGTGGCTGAAGCCGTGCAAAAAGTGCGTGGGTAATTGATTATTGCCTATCAAGACGGTAAAGTTACTGACGTGGCTTTGCCGTTTTTATTATCTGTTTATTTCATTTTGAGTAAAATATGGAAACCAATATCGCCAAGACCGAACGCCTGATTCGAGAAATCAATCGGATTCATGGTGAGTATTCACAAGATTATTTCGAAACAGGCAAGGTACAAAAAATCAACCTATCACATACGCTCAAAACCGTCCCTATTGAGCCTATCTTGTCATATCGGCTTAATTTGCATGAAGCGATTAATGATTATTTGGCATTTGCCGACACCCAAAATATTGATTTTTTTTACCGCGTTAAAACGGCTGAAAGCATCTATGACAAAGTCAATCGCTATTTGGCACGAGAAAACCAGTACCCAGTCAATAATATTTTAAATGATATTTTTGGTGCTCGGATAATTTTGCCATCGGCTGATGTGAAAAACATCATGGAAAAACTGGATGATTGGAAAACAGATTACAGTCTAAAAAATTGGTATTTACGTGATATCGACGGGTATATCGGTGTGCATGTGTATTTTAAAAATGCGAGCAATTTTTATTATCCGTGGGAATTGCAAATTTGGGATATAAACGATGCCAAAGCCAATATTGTAAATCATCAACTGTATAAGCGTAATTTTGTAAAATAAATTAACCATTTGCTCGTATCACTCTGTTTAATGACAATTTATAGTTAACTCTATCTTAAAGAATGCAAGGACTTACCATGTCAAACTTATCACAGCACCGCCAAGCGTTATTTTGTAATGACAGCCAATCCATTGCCGATTACCAAAAAAACATGAACACCGCCGTACAAGCCGTCACCGACTGGCTCAAAAATGACAAAATGTACACCGGCGGTAGTATCAAGCAGCTACGTTCTGCCATTAGCTTTCAACCTTCTAAAGAAGGCTTAGGCTTAGAAGACGCATTAAAACGTTCAGTCGAATTATTCCTTAATAAAAGCTTAAAGGTGCATCACCCCCACTCGCTTGCGCATTTGCATTGCCCAACGATGGTCACAAGCCAAATCGCCGAAGTGCTGATTAATGCCACCAACCAATCGATGGACTCTTGGGATCAAAGCCCAGCAGGGTCACTGATGGAAGTACAACTGATTGATTGGCTACGTCAAAAAGTCGGTTTTGGTAGCGGACAAGCGGGCGTATTCACCTCAGGGGGCACCCAATCCAACTTGATGGGCGTGTTACTCGCCCGTGATTGGTGTATCGCTAAAAACTATAAAAATGACGATGGGTCTGAATGGTCAGTACAGCGTGACGGTATCCCAGCCGATGCCATGCAAAAAGTGAAAGTCATCTGCTCAGAAAACGCGCATTTTAGCGTGCAAAAAAACATGGCAATGATGGGCATGGGTTTTCAATCAGTGGTCACTGTGCCAGTCAATGACCAAGCGCAGATGGATGTTGCCGCACTTGAACACACCATGGCGCAACTGAAGGCCGAAGGCAAAATCATCGCCTGTGTGGTCGCTACCGCAGGCACCACGGACGCCGGCGCGATTGACCCAATCCCTGCGATTCGTAAGCTTACTCATGAGTACGGTGCATGGCTTCATATTGATGCCGCTTGGGGCGGGGCGCTGATTTTATCGAATAACTACCGCGATAAACTTGCAGGCATTGAGCAAGCTGATTCTATCACCCTCGACTTCCACAAACATTACTTCCAAAGCATCTCTTGCGGGGCGTTTTTGCTCAAAGAGGAAGCCAACTATCGCTTCATGCATTATGAAGCTGAATATTTGAACTCTGCGTATGACGAAGAACATGGCGTACCTAACCTAGTCTCTAAGTCGCTACAGACCACGCGCCGTTTTGATGCGCTAAAATTATGGCTGACAGTGGAAGCCTTGGGCGAAGAATTATACGGCTCGATGATTGACCATGGCGTTGATTTGACCCGCGAAGTCGCTGATTACATCAAAGCCACTGATGGGCTTGAATTGTTGGTAGAGCCACAGTTTGCCTCCGTGCTATTTCGCGTGGTACCCAAAGACTACCCGGCTGAGTTGATTGATAGCTTGAACCAAAATGTCGCCGATGAGCTATTTGCCAAAGGTGAAGCCAATATCGGCGTGACGCGCGTCAGTTACCAAAAGCAAGGGGATGCTCACCAAGATGTGCAATCGCTTAAAATGACCACGTTAAGCCCCATCGCCACGCTTGACAATGTCAAAGCCTTATTGGCTCAAGTGTTGGCGCAAGCCGATGACATCAAAGACCGTATTATCACAGGGGATTATCAACCTGCGATTGATTGATAAGCACAAAAAAACCGATTCCTTGGCGAATCGGTTTTTTTATTGTAGCACTAACACTGACTGTAATTGACCGTCACATCCAGCGTCGGAATCAGATTTGACTGGGCGGCAACATCCTCGTCTAGGACATTGATAGCAAGTCCGCCCATTGCGGTTTCTTTATATTTTGACATCATATCTCTGCCTGTCTCTTTCATGGTCTTGATGGCTTTATCAAGCGATACCACATGTTGTCCATTGCCTTTAAGCGCAAGCCTTGAGGCATTAATCGCTTTTACTGCCGCCATGGCATTGCGTTCAATACAAGGCACTTGCACCAACCCCGCAATCGGGTCACACGTCATGCCAAGGTGATGTTCGATGCCAATTTCGGCAGCATTGGCACATTGCGCAGGACTACCGCCAAGCACATAGGTTAACCCTGCCGCCGCCATCGCACACGCCGATCCGACTTCCCCTTGACAGCCAACTTCTGCGCCTGAGATACTGGCATTTTCTTTGATAATGATGCCAATCGCTGCGGCGGTTAGCAGAAAATCATGTAACCCTTGCAGCGTATAACTTGGACAAAAATCTCGATAATAATGCATAACCGCAGGTATCACGCCTGCCGCACCATTGGTGGGTGCAGTCACCACACGTCCGCCACTGGCGTTTTCTTCATTAACTGCCAAAGCATAAAGATTGACCCAATCCATCACGGCAAGGGCATCATTAAATGCTTTTCGGCTATCGGCAGCGGATAACTGCTGATAAATCGCCTTGGCGCGGCGCTGTACTTGTAAGCCCCCTGGCAAAATACCATCGTGGCGACAACCATCATTGACACAGTCTTGCATGACTTGCCAAATGTCGTTAAGTCCACCCAGCAGCTCATCTTCACTCAAGTTAGCCAGTTCATTGGCTCGAACGACCTGGGCGATTGACAGTTGATGGTGTTGGCAAATTTGTAATAATTCTTTGGCGTTGTTAAAGGGATAAGGTACCGGTTTTTTGACGCTTTCAATCACCGGTTCTTTTGCTTGGGCTTCTTGCTCGGTCTGCACGAACCCGCCGCCGATTGAATAATACGTATTTTGGTAAACAATATCATTGCCTGTAAAAGCAGTAATCGTCAGGGCATTGGGATGATGGGGCAGCGATACCCTACCATTTAGGATTAAATCCTTGTCAGCAACAAAATTAATCTTATGCTGCTGATTTAGATATAGCGTGTTTTGCGCTTGGATATCGGCAATTTTTTGTGAAATAGCGGTGACATCCGTCGTCTGTGGTTGCTCTCCCATCAAACCTAGCATCACCGCTATATCACTACCGTGCCCTTTACCGGTCGCACCGAGCGAACCAAACAGCTCGACTTGCACCCTGTCCACCTGCGTCAGTAGCTGCTGCTGTGATAATGCGCTAACGAACAGATTCGCCGCTTTCATCGGTCCGACCGTATGCGAACTTGAAGGTCCAATCCCAATTTTAAATAAATCAAAAATACTGATCACTGGTAAATCCTATATGCCAATCAGTTGAAAAATTCAATTATGTTGTATTCATTGTGCTAGATAATCACGAATTGCCCATCTGTGTCAATGTGCTATCGAAAAGTTTATCAAATGATAGATGATGGATGATAGATACTTGCTACACGCATCGCAAATTTGGCAAATAACCGCACGTGTAACCGCATGAGGAAGAAAATAGCCGTTGGCAAGGATTAATCTGCTAACGATTCACTTTCTTTACTCGCTAATAAAAGTAGCAGCAATAAACAAACCAAGAAAATCATCATGAGCGCCATGAGATACACGTTGACATACGCCAGTGGCACGCCCATTTGGTTCAGCATCACAGATGCATTCATCCCAGAGGTGCTAGGTAACACCCAGCGCAAATACTGCAGGGGCTCAGGCAGCATTTGATACGGCCATGAAATCCCTGAGACAAACAGCATCGGCATTGAACTTGCGACCAAGATTTGCATCGCCCGTTCTCGCGCCCCAAACCACACCCCAAGTAGACAGCCCAATGCTGTTACCGCAGGGAAAAACAGGGCAAGCAGTACCAGTGAACCCGTCAGATTTTGGTTACGGATATAGTCATTGTTGGAAAATACCCAGCCATAATAAAAACAGCCGAGCACAAAACCAAAACACGCTAACCCCAATATTCGCGCAAGCCACGTTTTCATCGAAGCGCGGTGCATGTCTTGCTCTGCCCAAGTACCCACTAGCATTGCCGTGCCCATCAAAAACATCTGCTGCAGAATCAATATCGCAACCGCAGGGACAATGTAGCTACCATAGCCTTCGGTACGGTTGTATAACGGATTAATCGTCAGCGCCACAGGGGAAATATTGTTTTTAGCAACCGTGATATCTTGCCCGATGGCAACATTTTTTTGTACTTTCGCCCCTGCGGACACGGTGCCGATGACTTCTAAAAACCCAGATTGTACTTGTTTATTGAGCAAAAAATAGTTACCGTTGGCAAGGATACTCACCTTGGCAGGTTGTCCTGTGGTCACTTTTTGATACAGCCCTGAGGGTATCACTATGTAGCCTGCAATTTTGCCTTGCCACATCAGCTGCTTGGCACTGTTTTCATCGTTTACAATGGTGCTTTGGATGCGTGGATTGGCTTGGGCGTAGCTGATAATGGTCTGCGATAGACTTGAATGGTCATAATCCACCACTGCCACAGGGACATGACGCACCACTTCTTTTGAATACGGCCAAGGATAAAAAAAGCCATAAATAATCGGGGCAATCAGTAGCATAGTGAGCACCCCTTTGTCTTGAAACACGCTGCGCCATACATGCAAAACTTGCAGCAAAAAACCGCGCTCCCAAATGTTTGGGGCTTTGCTTACGTCGACTTTGTTAGGCGTTGTCTGGGTGGTCATCAGCGTTGCCCCCATTTTTCAGGCTTCAGCAATGCCTTTTTGGTCAACAAAGCGGCTAACAGCAAGGTAATCATAACGGCAATAAAAAATCCGATAAAGCTGCTATAGGCAAAGGATGGCGGTGCGCCCATTTGTAATTGGGTGGTTTGCAAGTTGAGATAATGGGTTAATGGCAGGGCATTTGCCCAGCGCTGCGCGGCAGGACTCATCGCCAAAAATGGAAATGTCACCCCTGAAAAAGCAAATGACGGCGCGGAGATAAATCCGGTAAATGACAAGCCTTGACGATACGAAAACGTGCCTACTGTGACAATCACCCCAAGCCAGAACGACACCATCATAAACATTAAAAATATCAGATAAGTAATCGCCACGGACGCCAAACGAATGGGGAAAATTTGCATCACCAAGGTCAATGCCACCGCCGCCCAAAGCGTATAGGCAAACATCGCCCAAATTAGTTTGCCATTGAGCCCTGCGATAATCAGTGATAGTTTGGGTTTTTCGTGCCCCAGTGTCACAGGATGGCTAGGGTCAAAGGGGCGGTTACTGGCAAATTTGGGGGATGTTAGCGACTGATACCACTCACCTAGCGTCTTGTCAACCAGCTCTCGCCCGACAGTTGACGCCCCAATCACCATCGACAAAATATGTAGTAAGGCTGGTACCACCGTGACCGCCAAAAATTGCTGATAATTATTGGCAGTATTAAACAGTGCCACACTTTGCGATTGTATCGGTGCATAACTGGTTTTGGTCAGCGTGATATCTTCGCCAATGGCGACTCGCCGCTGCATCTCTGCCCCTGCCGAAAAGGTACTAACTGCTGTCTGTACCGCTTTTTGTATCATGCCTGAATGCGTGCCATATTGGGCATTGACATTGAGTAGCAAGCGCGAGGTTTTGCCAGCCAGTAGATTGGTTGAAAAATTCTCTGGGATTTCAACCACCGCCATGACATCGGTAGTCTCGATGGCTTGCTGAGCGGCAGCGGCACTATGAAGACTTTTAACCACCGCAACCTCAGGCGTCGCATCAATATACCGGATAATCGTCGCAGATTGCGCGGAGTGGTCATTGTCTATGACCGCAATCGGAATCCCGACTGCCATGCCTTTGCTAAAAATCCACCAAACCAAAAATATCAATACGATGGGCATCCAAAACATCAAGGAAAAATCCCAGCGATTTTGCACCAAAAAATCCCATTCACGGCGCGCACTGTACCAAAACGCCGCAAAGAATTGCACAAAGCCTGAGCGGTTATCAAACTGCGAATACGCATGACGCTCATGGTCATTATCACTAGCCCTAGCGCTGTCACTAGCACTGACACTGTCACTGTCACTAGCATTTGGCACAGTGGACGATATCGGTGACGGTTTAGAGCCCTTGTTTGAGGTCAATTTTGATGTCAGTTTTGATGTCATAATTGACTTCATTTTGTTTGGGTTGGCTGCTGGCTTGCCGGTATATCAACCAATACGGTCATGCCCTGTCTTAGGCGTGTATCTGACTGGCTCGGGCGCGCACGAATCTCAAAGGTACGCATATCAAAGCCGTCTTTGCTATTGGTGGGGCGCCACGTGGCAAAATCTGATAGTACGGAACTTGCGTAAACTTTAAACACTTGGCGGTAAGGCTGATTGTTGACCGATAATGCAGGAACCGTACCGCTAAATTCACTACCGACTGCAAAATGGTTTAGATTGTTTTCGGTAACGTTAAGCACCACCCATTGGTCTTTGGGGTCGACAATGGTCATCAGTGGTACGCCCTGTCCCACCACTTGACCTGGTTTGACAATCACGTTGTCCACGATACCCGCAATCGGGCTTTTAAGATTGGCTTCTTCTTTGGCCACCATCGCTTCTTTAAGCTTGCCTTCTACTTGCCTGACTTGCGCTTGCGCGGCGGTTTTATCTTCACTGCGCGCGCCTGTTTTGGCCAACTCATATTGCGCTTTGGCGATTTTGGCTTTATCGACACTGGCGACATAGTTGGTATAGGCTTCATCACGTTTTTGCCGCGACATCAAGCCTTCTGCTGCTAGGCGGTTGATACGCTCGTAGGTGACTTTGGCAAGGTCAGCAGCGGATTGGGCAGAATTGTACTGATATTTTGCCATTTCAATCTCTTGCGGTCTTGCGCCATTGTTGGCTTTGTCCAGCTGGCTTTGGGCTAATTCTTTCCCTGCTTGTGCTTCTTCGACCTTGGCATTGATTTCTGGACTATCCATATCAATCAGGCGGGTGCCGACGCTAATTTCATCGCCTTCTTTGACATAAATATTGGCAATACGACCGGCAACTTTGGCAGCGACAGGCGTTTGCTTTACTTCCATATGCCCTTGGATGGTCACAGGCTCGCTGCGCGTTTCGCGCTTGTCTTTGATTAGCCCCCACGCGACCAGTCCAATCAGCCCAACGATAATCAAAGCAATAATGATGGTGCGGATTTTATTGGGTTTTTTGTTGGGCGGCACGTAGCGGCTATCCGTTGCAGCGGCTGACAGGCTGTCCTCTGCGTGCGGCTCATCGGCAACTTGGGCGTGCATCGCTGCATTAGCATTATCCGCAGCGCTATCCAAAGTGTTGTCGTTGCCTTTAGCATTGTCTGGTGTTGGGTTTTGTGGATCAGCCATACGGTAAGCCTACTGGTGAAATAAAGACACGGGTTAAAATAATTGATTAGTTTTTACGATGTTCAAAATAAATCGCGGGTAGCTTGACGTCCGCTGCCTGCATATAACGGTTAAACTCTAGTGGCGTACCGCAGCTTTGCATCAAGTCTGCCATTGCCTGCACATAATCATTTGCCGCTTTGGCTTGCTCGGTTTTGGCTTTTTCCAAATTGGCTTCGGCTTGCATCACTTCTACGGCCGTGTTGACGCCTTCTTTAAAGCCAAGCTGACGAAAACGTAGCATCTCACTGGCGAGTTCAATATTGGTATTTAAGGCAATGAAATTATCGCGTGCATTGTTGACTGTTTGCCAATTTTTTTCTACCAATAACATAATATTATCATTGACATCCACTTGGCTAAATTCGGCTTGGTGCAGCTTGGCAAGGCTCGATTGGGTACTGGTACGGCGATCTACCCCACCCCACAATTTCCAGTTGGCAGACACTCCAGCAATCCAATTTGGGTCAGCGTCGATTTCCGAGCGACCAAAGACGGTGACATTGGGTTTGTAGGCGGATTCACTAAATTCATGCAGCGCTTTGGCTTGGTTGTATTTGGCGGCAACCTTATCAAAACCTGGGTGATGCATTTTAGCTTGCTGCTGAAAATAACTCAGTGGCGGCAACGGCTTGGTGGATACAAATAAAGGCGATGTTGGTTTGATAAAATACGGCGTCCGCAGTAACCGCTGTAATGCGGTCATGGCAAGCTCAGCATCGTTCAGCGCTTTGCTATTTTCGTATTCGGCATCGGCTAAGGCTTTTTTGGCTTCCAAACGCTCGACTTTTGAAATCAGCCCCACATCGAGTGCGCGCTGTGCGGCATGGTCGGTGGCACGAATCGCATTGAGCGCATCGGCGCGTAGATAAGCTGCCATGATGGCAAGTTGGGTTTGAAAATAGCGTTTGGTAAGCGTGGTGTATTGTTCATCCAGTGACAAGTCAGCATCGGCACGGCTTTCATCGGTCATACCATTGAGCAAACTGGTCACTGCTTCGGTTTTGTGTCCGTTATAGGCAGACCATAGCACGGTGACATTTGCGCCTGTTCTATTTTTATCGACATTGACAGGGATGCTATTGGGAATCGGGTCGGTGACTAAGCCACCGATATCAACAGGGGTGGTAGGCAGTGGCAAGGTGATGGGTAAATTGCCAATATTGTTATTGACTGCGTTGTCAATGGCTAGGTTGTTTTTAATGCCCGTGGTATCTATATTGTTATCCACATGTACATGCGTGGCACTGGCACCCAGATACACAATCGGTTTGTTTAAGCCTTTGGTCGACTCAGCTCGCAGCTCATTACTCACGATTGCCGCATTGTCAGCCGCGACTTTGGGTGATACTTTGACTAGGTACTGCTGCGCTTGTGCCAGTGTCAAATTACTGGGCACATCTAGGCCATAACTTGGCGGATAAGGCACCCCATTATTGATAGTAGGATCGTAGCTGAGCCCAGCTGCTTTCCCCCCTTTGACTTCATTGGCGCGGGTCGCGGTTTTTTTCGATGGCGTGTCTGCTGATGGTGCGTCGGTGGCAGGGCTAGCATTGAGTACAGGCTCAGGATTGGGCGGGGTATTGATTATCGGCGTAAACTCCGCGGTATCGCCACTGGTACTGGGCTGCAATCTGCTAGTGGGCTTTGTGGTTGGCGCTGCTGGTGTGGTTTTAGCCAATGTTTTAACAGAATTTTTAGCCGATGTTTTAGCTGATGTTTTAACAGGCGGCTTGTTAGCATTTTTAGTGGGACTACTGGTCGTTTTGGTGGTTTTTGTCGTGGTCGTGGTGGTGGTTTTTGTTGTAGTTTTTGTTGGGGTCGTTTTGGTAGTGCTAGGTTTGGTGACCGTGGTCGCAGCCGTCGCTGCCAAAGATAAGGACAAATTCAACGAAACCATTGCCATCGTAAACGCAGACAGGGTAAGCACGCGTGATAGTGGCTGCAGATGATGGCTTACTGAGTAAGTCGATGGTTTGATGGATTGATGTAATTTCATACGACTCGCTAATAACTTGCCTATGGCTTTGCCGCAACATAACAACCCCGCAAGCCGTCAATTACCCTAGTAATTGATGCGGTCGCTGTTATGATGCCCGTATTACCAAAAAACTGTCTTATTAAATAATGCCTAATTAAATAATAATGAAATACCAAAGTGAGCACTAACTGTCATTTTGTATATTAACTAAAGTATAAGATTGTAAAAAGAAAAAAATGACCCGTCAATCTACACTTGTCATATTAACAATATTGTAGTTTTTTTAATAATATGGCTCATTAAGCCTCACATCATTACTGTTTATTTTTATTTAACAAAGTAAAAATATTTCTCAATCCAAGTAGTCACACAAATCAAACAAGTTAGCTTACTGCTGTCATTTAAGGATGCTAAAATGCCTAACAATCGCGTTGGGTTTTAACAAAGAAAACACAACATCACTCCTTAACTCATTTAGCCGCCCACGTCCTTGTTTGCTACACTAGAATACTAGGCGTTATTTAACAAACTTGATTTAAAAAACTTGGTGCCATGCTAGATAAGGAAAGAAACGATGCTAAAAGAAGCGGTGCTAAAAGTTAGGCATTTATTGATGGTTGCCATGTTCGCCGCTACTTTATTAGCATGTTCAGTGCCGTCTATGCAGCAAAGTTCAAATACAACAACAACATCTGAGTCAAAGCCTGTTGTTCCAACTTATACTACTACAAGCTATATTTTAGCCGAGCCTTTACCGAATAAACAATTACGCATCTCGATTACAGCCAAAGAAAAAAACTTGCGCATTAACAACTGTAATGAGTCTATTACGGTCGCTTTGTTTGAAAAAGATAAAAAAGATGTCGTTTGGGGTGGCGTGTCAGATGCTTGTCGTTCACTTGATATGATTATTCCACAGGGTGCTACGCTAAGTTTTATCACCAAAATTGACGATTCATCGCAGCCTTTGGATTTGAATAAAAATTATCAAGCCCAAATTTTTGGTTTAACCTATGATCCAAATATAACCACCAACCCTATAACATCTGCTGAAAACCTTAGCAACGAATTTAAGCTAATTCCTTAACCAATGAGCCAAACTAACCAAATCCCCCTTGCCCAACGTGTCCGCCCAAAGTCGCTTGACGAGGTAATCGGACAAACCCACTTGCTCGGTGCTAAAGCACCGATTCGCCGTATCATTGAGCAAGGTTACTTACCCTCGATTATTTTGCATGGCGAAGCAGGCATTGGCAAAACCACCCTAGCCATGCTATTAGCCGATGCAGTGGGTCGTCCTTTTCGCCCGCTCTCGGCTATCAATGCAGGGGTCAAAGAGCTGCGTGAAGTACTGGCAAAAGATGACGGCTTGTTTGGTGAGCCGCCGGTGGTATTTGTCGATGAGATTCATCGGTTTAACAAAGCCCAGCAAGACGCACTTCTCGGCGCGGTTGAGTCTGGGGATATTACTTTAATTGGTGCGACCACTGAAAATCCCTCGTTTAGTGTCAACAATGCCCTATTGTCCCGTTGCCAAGTGTATCGGCTCAACCCCTTGAGCGAGGATGAAATCAGCCAAGTACTACAACGTGCCATTGACGATGATGCAGTTTTTAAACAATTTAAGATTGAAATACAATCAAGCCAAGCGATTTTTGCGCTATCGCAAGGCGATGCGCGTAAGGCGTTAAATTTACTTGAACTCGCCATTCAATCAAGCCCCAATTTTAAGCAAGGCAGCCAGTCACCGATTGTGGTGACTGATGACAGTGTCATCGCGGTGGCAGGTGCAAGCCTGGTACGCTACGACAAATCAGGTGATGGTCATTATGACCTAGTGTCAGCGATGATTAAATCAGTCCGCGGCAGTGACCCTGATGCGGCACTGTATTGGATGGCGCGGATGCTGACAGCGGGCGAAGACCCTGCCTTTATTGCACGGCGGTTGGTGATTTTGGCAAGTGAAGATATCGGACTTGCCAATCCCAATGCGTTACTACTTGCCGATACCGCCCTGCGAAGCGTGCAGAGCATCGGTATGCCTGAAGCGCGGATTATTTTGGGGCAAGCGGTGGTGTATTTGGCGACATCGCCGAAGTCCAATTCTAGTTATCAGGCGATCAATAAAGCGATGCGACTGGCAGAAAATGACCAATCGCCTGTACCGCTACATTTGCGTAATGGCGTCACCAAACTGATGCGCGCCGAAGGTTATGGTGCCAATTATATCTATCCGCATGACTACCCCAACCATTACCACCCACAGCAGTATCTGCCTGATAATTTGATGGGCACACGGTTGTTTGACTTTGCTGATAATGCCAAAGAACAGCAAACCTATGCCTTTATACAGTGGTTAAAGGACAATCATTGAACAGCGGTGATTAAAGCGCGGCGGCTAAAAAACCCGTCAAAGCAGACAACGGATGATTTAGCGCAGCCAAATGAACCCTATTCTGTAATACCCAGTATATCATCAGCAATAAAAACACCAACAAAAACCCAAGCTGAATCCACAAAAAATAACGATGTTTAAAGCCCAAGCGGCGCAGCTTGGCATGGCTATAACTGCCCTTATCAAAGTTGGTATGTTGATGCCTTTGCCATTTGCCCGAACGATAATAGTTTTCTACATCCGCAAGTAACCTTGGTACACTGGCGCTATCAAATTGCGCAGTTTCAAAATAGCCTAGCAGGGGGCTAATATCATCGACATCATCCATATCGTTGACGTTATCTAAATTGATGCAGTGCATTTTCCAATGCCCAAACAGTCTATTGGGCGCCTGTCCCTGCTCAATGACGTGAATATTTTTGTGTCTTTTATCGGCTTTGATTTTGTCAAATAGTTGGGTGATAGTACGCTCACTACCTTCCATATATTGTAGAAAGTTGCCTTGCTTGAGAAATAGTACGCTATTGACATTTGCTTGGGTGTTGCGCGCGACTGACTGACGATAGATATCAGGCAACGTCATCGGATGCAAACTTGCTTGTAAGGTAATTTTGCTCGTGTAGATAAGATAAAAGACTGACATCACAGGATCCTTAGACAAGTAAATCGGTTAGACGTCTATGACTTTTTAATAGCGTTTTCTTCAAACGTATTAAGAATGTAATTTTTATTAATCATTAAGTAATAATATACCAGTTTTTTTTAATTTTTGCTCAAAAATTATACAAAATCACCAATTTTTGTTAGTTTTTTTAACTAATTTATCCGCATGTTTTATCTGCGTGCGCTACCAGCGCGTATGGCTATCAATATTTCGCTGCTTAGACTCACTGAGTTAATGCTATAATAGCGCGCAAATAAGAAATGGGCGCGCATACTAGCTTCACCCAGCTTGATGAGGTGATTGTTAAGGTTAATTTGGACAATATTTTGAACAAACCTAGCTGATAGCGCTTATTTTCTGTCCCTATTTGTTAATCAGTTTTTTAGTTTTTTAATCAATGTTATTCCAATAAATAGCTAACAAAGGCACTTTTATGGCATTTAATACAACGGCAGAAATTATCGATGACATCCGTGCAGGCAAAATGGTCGTTTTGATGGATGATGAAGACCGTGAAAACGAAGGCGACTTGGTGATGGCAGCCACCCATGTACGCCCAGAAGATATTAACTTTATGATTACCCACGCGCGTGGCTTGGTGTGTTTGACCATCACCGCTGACCGCAGTGAACAGCTCAATTTACCGCTTATGTCGGATAAAAATGGCGCTAAATTTAGCACCAACTTCACGGTATCAATCGAAGCGGCAGAAGGGGTCACCACAGGTATCTCAGCAGCGGATCGCGCCAGAACCATCCAAACAGCGGTATCTTCGACTGCCAAGCCAGAAGACATCGTACAACCTGGTCATGTATTCCCGATCGTGGCACAAAATGGCGGTGTGCTACACCGTGCCGGTCATACTGAAGCCGGCTGTGACCTAACACGCTTGGCAGGACTTGAACCTGCGGCAGTGATTTGTGAAATTATCAAAGAAGATGGCGAAATGGCGCGCCGTGATGACCTAGAGATTTTTGCCAAAGAGCATGGCTTAAAAATCGGCACCATCGCTGATTTGATTAATTACCGTATTGCCAATGAGCAAACGGTCGAAATGGTTGCGACCTATCCGATGCAAACTGAGTTTGGTGAGTTTACGGCCTATCGTTTTAAAGAAAAAAATTCAGAGGATACCCATTTGGCACTGGTCAAGGGCAACCCTCAAGAAGGCGTGAGCACTGTGCGGGTGCATAGTTTCCAGCCATTGCGCGATTTATTCACCGTGCAGCTACCCAACAGCGGTAAGAGTAATTGGGATATCCATGCCTCACTCAAAGAAATTAGCCAATCCGAGCGTGGCGTGTTTGTCTGGATTGGGCATCAGCAAGCAATTGATATGGGCGAAGCGCTCGATAACTTTGTCGCTGACAAACCCAACTCACCGCTTAAACACCAACCCTACCGCAGCATTGGGGTTGGTTCACAGATTTTACGTTATCTGGGCGTGCGTGATATGCGTTTGCTGTCATCACCGCTCAAATTCAACGCGTTATCAGGATTTGACCTAAACTTGGTGGAAACCGTTGCTAACCCAGACCACAAAGCGTGATTTACGAGATAGCAATTTATCAAACAAAAAAAGCCACGAGCATTGCAACTTGTGGCTTTTTTAACAATTTTAGTAATAGTTAAACACTATAACTTTTAAACCGTATGACTTTCTAACTCGGCAAGTTGTTGGCGCTGACCATCAGAAATCGGTTGTTTATTTTTGCCGGTTTGGTCAAAAAACACAATGACGGACGATGCGGTGGCGACGACTTTTTGCTGGGCCGTGCTAAAGTAAACATAGTCATGGGTCAGACTGGTATTGCCTATTTTTTTGGCACGAATGCCAATCCAAAGCACATCGGGGAAAGTGACCGAATTTAAATACTGGCAAGATGACGAAGCAATCACGGTATGGGTTTGTAAGTTAAACATATCAACTTGTTCAAGGTAGTGGATACGCGCGCGCTGGGCATAGTTGTAATACACCACGTTATTGACGTGATTGAACGCATCCATATCACCCCATTCCACTTTTTGCTCATAGATAACAGAAAAGCCTTTTAATGGGTGATTGTGTTGTTGGGCGATGTCCTGGCGGGCGGCATCACTCATTGGGGGATTGGACATATTTCTCTCTCTCATACGGTTACTGTTTAAAACAAGGTAAAAATTATTGAATCACTAGCGCAGGCGCATTAGCCCTTGCTGCTGGGTTGTGGCGACCAATTTGCCATTTTGCCAAAATTGACCGTGGTTTAGGCTTTTTGACTGTGATGTGGTATCGCACCACATGTTGTAGAGTAACCAATCATTCATATCAAATGGGCGGTGAAAATGCATACTATGGTCGATACTTGCCGCTTGCAACCCTTTAGTCATAAAGCTAATCCCGTGTGGCATCAGCCCCGTGCCAATCAAATAAAAATCAGAAGAAAATGCGAGCAGTGCTTGTTGCACTTGAATTGACTGTTTACCCAGCTGCGGAATGCGTAGCCAGTTGGCTTGGCTAGGTTCCATGATTTTTGGATGGATTGGGTCACGCGGCTGTACTGGCTTGATTTCGATATGACGCTGGCGCATAAAGCGCGCTTTGAGCGCATCAGGGATTTTGCCTACCACTTGGTCTTTGAGCTGCTGCTCGGTCAGCAACACATCTGGCGCAGGATACGTTGGTATCGCTTGTTGATACTCAAGCCCTTCTTCAAACGGTGAAAAAGACGCCATCATGGTAAAAATTATGCTCGGTTGGTTATCATCATCATATTGGCGCGCTGTCACTTGACGTGAGGCAAGACTGCGACCGTCGCGCAATTTCTCCACTTGGTAATATACAGGCTTATTGATATCGCCACCGCGCAAAAAATAGCCATGAAATGAGTGGCAAGGTTTTGCATGCTCCACAGTATGGCTGGCTGCCATCAATGCTTGCCCCAGTACTTGCCCACCAAAAATACGCGCACCGACATAGTCGTGGCTTTGCCCAATAAATACACTGTCTTGATACGGTACGAGGGTTAAGGTTTCTAATAACTGCGAGACCAATTGCTGCCAACTCGCTTGCTGCTCAAACTGCTGCGTTACGGCTGTTACGGGCACCTGTGGTTGGTGAGTGATATCAATCGTATGGGTATGGTTTATATCTTGCTGGCTTGCCATAGACGCTCTTATCATTAACGTTATTTTGGGTAGATAAAATGGATTAAAGTCACTCATTATACAAGAATTTTTGAGTGATAAGGTTTAGAAATTCATCAATCTATGGCATGATAAGACATATTTTAAACCTTGTATTTATCTTTAAAAAACTTACAAAAAAACTCACGCAATCACTAGGCATACTATGAATCACGTAGGGAAAAATTCAGGCACTACCCAAGCGAACAGCAAAGGTACCCATCCTGCTGCTACCCCGCTGTTAAAAAATCTATACCGACAAGTCTCTGGCAAATTATTGGGGCTCGCCGTCAAATCCAAACTTATCGGCGACATCCCCAATATTAGCCAAGCTAGCACCGATGTTAGCGATGAGAAGCTACCGCTAGCTAGCGGTAGCTTAGCAAGCGCCAATACAAATATGGATAGCGACACATCAAGCCAGCGACTCACCTTTTATGTGCTCAAAGAGTATTCTCGTAGCAACAGTATTTTAATTGACCTAGAAACCAAACAATACGACCTACCCCCTGCCCTAGCCAATGTCATCGATCGGGCGCATGGTATTGATGAAAATACCGCAATGATTTTTTTGCATCACCATAAAACAGAAAAACTGTCTCATGACAGCGCCGTATTCTCACCTCGCCTATTACGCTTGATTGAAGCCGTCGAGCAATACCCAACGCTACACATTGATTTTATCCCTGTCACTATCTTGTGGGGGCGCGCCCCAGAAAAAGAAGATTCGCTGTTTAACCTCCTCACCGCTGATGAATGGCAAGTACCCACCATTAGCAAACAGCTATTTAACATCGGGGTCAAAGGGCGGGATACTTATGTGCAGTTTCACTCACCCAAAGACCTGCGTGGCATCATCGAAGATGAGATTAGCAAGAACCCTGTGCTGCAAGCCGATAGCGTGGCACCCACTGATACTGCTAGTAACGACCGCCATCATTTACACACCATCACTGCACGGGTACAGCAGCGTTTAGAAGGTTATCTGGATAAACAACAAGAAGCCATCTTGGGCCCTGACTTATCAGACCGTCGCAATGTGGTCGATAAAATTCTGTATACGCCTGCCATTCAGCATGCCGTGAATGTCGATAGCAAAGAAAACTCACGTGAACTCGCCAAAAGCCGCAAATTGGCGCGTGGGTATTTGAACGAGATTGCCAGTGACTACTCGTCTGCAACCGTGCGCTTTTTTGACCGCTTTTTGACCTGGCTATGGACACAGTTGTATGACGGGGTTGAAGTGGCGCACTTTGAGCGGGTACGCAAACTGGCATCCGACCATGAAATCATCTATGTGCCTTGCCACCGCAGTCACATGGACTATCTGTTGCTGTCATACGTGATTTATAAACGTGGGTTACGGGTGCCCTACGTTGCCGCAGGCGAGAACCTAAACATCCCCGTGCTAGGTCAAATATTACGCAATGGCGGCGCTTTCTTTATGCGTCGCAGTTTTAAAGGCAATCCGCTGTACTCTGCGGTGTTTCGTGAATACGTGCATAGTATGTTGATGCGCAACACGCCGATTGAGTACTTCATCGAAGGCGGACGCTCGCGCTCAGGTCGCTTGTTACCGCCCAAAAAAGGAATGCTAGCGATGACGGTACAAAGCCATCTACGCCAAGCGGGCAAACCGATTGTCTTTATCCCGACCTACATCGGTTATGAACGCATTATGGAAGGCGGCACTTATGTGGGTGAGCTTAAAGGTAAACCCAAAGAATCTGAGTCGCTACTAGGTCTATTAAAAGCCAGTCGAAAAATCGAGCGCATCTTTGGTCATGTGCACGTCAGTTTTGGTCAGCCGCTGTATCTAGCTGATTTTATGAAAAAATTTGACGTTGCCCCAAATACCCTACCCAAAGACCGTACCGATAGTGATATGCCTGCCAATGTCATCCACATGATTGACAATTTGGGCATCAAAATCATGCAGCGTATCAACCGCTCTGCGGTGCTCAACCCAGTCACTTTGCTAGCTTTGGTACTGCTCGACACGCCCCATGGCGCACTCGATGAGCAAAGCTGTCGTGAACAGTTGGCACTGTATCAGCGTATCGCAGAAAAAATCCCGTATGATGATGATGTATCAATCACCCAGCAAAGCCCAGAAGCCATTATTAACTATGGCGTCAAGCTTAAACTCATCGAGCGCACCCCACATGTACTCGGTGACTTGATTCGTATTGCGGACGGTCAAGCGCCGCTACTGAGCTATTTTCGCAACAATATTTTGCATATTTATATCATCGCGTCACTGTGTGCCTCATTGATACAGCGTAATGGCACCATGAGCCTAAACACCATTGAGCGGGTGGTAGGTATCATGTACCCCTTCTTGCAAGCAGAGTTGTTTTTGAAATACCCACTGCGCACCCTAAATGACACTTTGCGTGAACATATCGATACTTTGGTCGAAGAAAACATCATCGTGGACAAAGGGGTGAATGCGGATGGTCATCGCATCCTGACCACGCCAGAGCCGAATACCCGTAGCTATCAGCAGTTGACAGTGCTTGCCAACTCAGTTGAGCAAAGTCTAGAGCGCTACTTTATGGTACTTGCGCTGCTGAGTCAGCAAGGCTCAGGCAAACTCACCAAAGATCAAGTGATTGATTTGGGTCATTTGCTCGGTCAGCGTCTATCCGTGCTATACGAAGATGACATGCCAGATTTCTTTGACCGTGCCTTGTTTACTAGCTTTATGGATGCGCTAGAGCGTTTAGGGTATATTACGGTGTCGGCTAGTGGGCTGATTGAGTTTGATGCTCGCATTCATACCATGGCAAAAAGCGCGCGATTTATCCTCAATATGGACGTGATGCATATCTTACAGCAAATCTCACAACTGACTGATGAGGAAATCAAACGCACCTTGACTGAACTGCAAAATAAAAAGCAACGCAAATTTAGCCGTAAAAAAGCTTAATGCCACCAAAAAATAAAAAACCGTGTTATCACAACACGGTTTTTTTGCATGCAAATCAGCCTAGCGACGCTGCTCGACAATCAGTGAATCAATGCGGCTATTTTGTAGTTGGCGCTGGGCTTGTGCCGCCATCTCTGGGCTACTCATGGCGCGAGAGATGACTTGATAGACAGTTTGGTCATTGCTTAAGCGTTTTTTGACGATTTGGGCATCCACCCCCGCCATTAGCACTTCAGCACGGCGTTTATCAGCATCATCGGCATTGTCAAAACTATTGATTTGCAAGATATAAGTCCGTGTAGGCTCTTCATTGCCAATCACAATGGCATCGGCACTGCTTTTATCATCGGCAGCGGTGCTAGTGTCTACCGTGCTATTATTGGCTGAAGCGCGTGGTTTGGTACCATTATCATCAGACAACAACGGATTATCAACCACGCTGACATTCGCTGATTTGGGCGCACTGGCGCTGTCAGCTTGGGTCAACACCACATCAGGCTGCGCCGAGACTGGCTGACTGGCAGCCGCCTCGTCGGGGACGGCACTGACCTGCTGTTCTTTGAGCAAGTCATAGAACTCGTAGTTATTGGTTTTGGGTTTGTCTTGCACCTTTGGCTGCACCATCGGCGCTTCTTCAGCGGTTGTGGTTTTGCCTTGGTTAAATGGATTCCACAAATAAACAAACAGACCAATCCCCACGGTCAATATCATGCCCACCAACATGGCAGCAAAAAACGACATCGTGCTTGGCGCTTTACGCGGGGTCGCTCCTTTGGGTCTTGCCATCATCATCTCCTACGACATGGGATACGGTAATATTACAGCGTTTTTAGCGTATCCTAATCATATCACATACTGGTTGGTGCCGTTAATCCCAACAAAATTAAGCCATTTTGAATCACTTGGCGTACCGACTTTGATAACCGCAGACGCGCTTGCATCAAGTCAAGCTCGTCTTGGGTTGGGGTTTCGCCATCTTTAGGTAAGATACGGTTGTCGTTGTACCAACCGTGGAACAAGCTTGCCAAATCTTTGAGGTAATTGGTCAATAAATGCGGCTCATAATTAACGGCAGCACGGCGTAGCACTTCAGGGTAAGAAGCCAGTAAGCTCAATAAATCCGTTTCAACCGGTTGGGTCAACAGATGCTGGTGGGCTTTGCCGGCTTTGTCATCGACCTTAATACCGCGCTCTTCAGTACGCTCAAGCACACGGCAAATACGCGCATGGGCATATTGAATATAATACACTGCATTATCTTTGGTATGCGATTTGGCAAGCTCTAAGTCAAAGTCAATGTGCTGTTCTGGTTTACGCGCGACATAATAAAAGCGCGCGGCATCATTGCCGACTTCTTGACGCAGTTCACGTAAGGTCACAAACTGACCTGAGCGTGATGACATCTGGATTTGCTCTGTACCGCGCCATAGGGTGACAAACTGCACCAAAATCACATCCATACGCTGGGCATCGTAGCCCATCGCCGTCAACGCCGCTTTCACGCGTTTGATGTAGCCGTGGTGGTCTGAGCCCCATACATCAATAATTTTGTCATAGCCGCGGTCAAGCTTGTCTTTGTGGTAGGCGATATCCGAGGCAAAATAAGTAAATTGACCATTGGCACGGCGGACAACACGGTCTTTTTCATCGCCAAATTCGGTGGATTTAAACCACAAATTACCGTCTTTTTGGTATAAAAACCCCCGCTGCTCTAATAACTCTAAAGCAGGCACAATGGCATCTTGGATTGATTTTTCGCTAAACCATTGGTCAAAATGGACGTTAAAATCCGCCAAATCATCTTGGATATCTGCCAAAATGGTACTAAGTGCGGCTTCATGAAAAATCTGATAATTATCGCCCAAATTGGCTTTGGCATTGGCAATCAGCCCGTCAATATGGGCTTCTTTATCACCTGAGACACATACTTTTTCGCCGTTGGCATCGATTTGGTACTGGGCATCGGCAGGTACATTGAGTAGCATATGTGCCCAGGCGGTTTTTAGGCTATCGCCATGCTGTTTTTTGATGGGTTTGGCAATATCTTTGACATAATCGCCTTGGTACGCATTGGTGGGAAATACAATTGGCTCACCGCACAGCTCAAGGTAGCGCAAATAGGTGCTGGTTGCCAAAATATCCATCTGACGACCCGCATCATTGACGTAATACTCACGCCCGACTTGGTAGCCAACCGCCTCTAGTAAATTGGCCACGCTCATACCAAACGCAGCGCCGCGACCGTGACCCACATGCAGGCTTGAGGTTGGGTTGGCAGAGACAAACTCAACTTGGATTTTTTGACCGGCAAATTCTTCGGATGTACCGAAGTCGCCTTTTTGCTCCATGATGGTGTCTAAGATAGCAAAACGCGCGTTATCATCTAAGAAAAAGTTAATAAACCCTGGTCCTGCAATCTCAACTTTGCTAATCATGTCCGAGGCAGGCAACATCGCCACGATGGTTTGTGCCAGTTCACGCGGGTTTTTCTTGGCAGTCTTGGCCGCTATCATAGCAAGATTACTGGCAAAATCGCCGTGCGCTTGGTCTTTGGTGCGGCTGATGGTACTGTTATCAACCCAATCGATTGGCAAAATTTGCTGTTGTTTTAGTGATTCCACCACTAATGCTAAGGCTTGCGAAATGACGGGTTGTTGTTCTGACATGGAAATTCTCTTTGTTGGCTCACAGGTTTTGTTGCAGGATTGATAACTAAAAAAGCACGATAAATCAATGAATCACCATCGATTTGAGGCTATCACTCGCTCATAATCGAGGGAGATTGATTTTGGCGTTCAATATACCAATTTTTGATGGTTTTTTCATTATAATCCTGTCAAAAGATACATGCCATTACAAGGAAACGCGTTTTTTTGGCGTATAATATGCGCTAAAATTTTTTAATGTCTGATGACAATCATAGGATAATAACATGTTTGTTTTAGTCTCTAGTGAGTTAATCACCAAACTTGGCATGTATGTGCTGCTGCCTATCTTTATCGCGTTTTTATTTTTTATCATGTACGATATTTCCAAGAAAAACAATGCAGGCAAGCAAGGCACATTTTGGATTTTTTTGGCACTGGGCGGCGGTTTTTTTGGCTTTCTTATCAAAATGGTCTTGGAGTGGTATTTTAGTAGGACACTTTAAACTCCCCTACTCTAAACCTTACTAGCCTAAAACGCCATTACCTCAAACCATATTACCCATGTTAGCTGTTCATGTTACATTTATGGTCGTTTGGCTATCATCACCGCACGGGTCGGGCGTTGATAGCCCTCGATGGTTTTGCTGCTATCATTGGGGTCAAGAAAATCGCTTAAAGATTGATAATCCATCCAGTCAGTTTTGCGTTGTTCATCCGTCGATGTCACATCCACATCGACACAGCGCACCGCCACAAAGCCTACTTTGTACAGCCACAGCGCCAATGCCGCAACAGATGGGATAAAATACACGTTATTCATCTGTGCATAGCGCTCACTTGGCACTAGCACGGATGTTGCAGCCCCTTCAATCACCAAGGTTTCTAGTACCAATTCTCCGCCTTTTGCTAGTTGATGGTATAATTGCTCAAGATGCTCAAACGGCGACGCGCGGTGATACAGCACGCCCATACTAAACACGGTATGAAATAGCCCTGCTTGCCCGCTAGTCAAGCTAGGATTGGGCAAAGCTTCAAGCGGTACGGGCACATAGTGCACCCTGTTGCGTCCAAAATCGTTACGGTCAGCCTGCCCCACAAAATGCCGAATCGCCATAAACTGGTGATAAAACAGACACGATGGGTCAATCACAATCACCGTGCTTGCCCCTGCGCCCGCCATACGCCAGCCGTGATAACCCGAACCGCCGCCCACGTCTAGCACGCGTTTGCCGTGAAGTGGGCTAATATGGGGCAACACCCTATCCCATTTCCAATCACTGCGCCATTCGGTATCAATATGGATTTGCAGGTCATCTCGACCCAGTAAAAAACCGCCTTTGCGCCACGGCATCAAACGTTTGAGTAGCGCATGGGTTTGCTTGTATTCATTCTCTTGCCAATCAAATGCTGCGGTGATACAGGGTTGATTCAACGCTACTTGCGCGTTGTCAACTACGGGCAAGCGCTCAATGAGCGATTGATAAAATGGCGCATGGGCGTAGCGTGATTTGTCTTTGATGGTAGCCAGCCAATTAGGCAACTGGGCAAGCCATTCATTGGCAACTGGGTATTTTTCCGCCAATTGCAGCAAGGTAAGATAGACGTCGGTTTCGGCAGTTTTGATGGTAGCATTCATGGTTGACTCTTTTAGGATTGACAGGTTTTCATTGTTTAAGGGCAATCATCACTTAAACGCAATAATCGACGCAAAGTTTAAAAACTGAAACCACGTCAAATGGCGGTCAAACCCCACCGTTGCTAAACGCTGATGATGAAAATCGAGGGTATCGGTGATAAGTACATTCTCCAGTGCATTGCGTTTACCACTGATTTCCATCTCACTATAGCCATTGGCGCGTTTAAAATCATAATACCGCTCAACGCGCCAGGCATCGTCCGCTTCATCGAGCAAATGGGTTTTTTCGGTCAAAATCAAAATACCGCCTTCAACCAACGCATCATAACAGCGTTTGAGTAACTGCTCGCGCTTGTCAGGAGATAAAAACTGCAAGGTTAAATTAAGCACAATCATATCGCACCGCTCAAACGCTACCTCACACACATCAGCGCAAATCAGCTCAATATCATGCTCAGGATAATGCTGCATCAGTACACTTTGCGCTTTGGCGATCATCGGCTCTGAGATATCAATGGCTTTGATTTGCAAATCTTGCGGCGCAAACTCGCCTGCGAGCGCAAAACTCACCGCCCCGAGTGAACAGCCCAAGTCATAGACGCGGCTGACTTTATTGCCGTCGCTATTGGTTTGGCGAAACTGGCAATGGCGTTTGGCAAAAATCGGCAACATGGCGAGCATCTGCCCATACCCAGGCACACTGCGGCGAATCATATCGGGAAAACAAGCCACCACTTGCTCATCAAAGCTAAACCGCGCATTGGCATCTAGCGGCGTGGTAAATAAAGTATCGTGGGGTGGTTTGGCTTGGGGCTGACGCATGCGGCTGACTCACTATGGCTGATTGAGCGTTACTAAGACTCAGTATCGCTGACTTAGTATCGCTGACAGTTTTATGCTCGCTTCAATGAGGAAACGCTTAAGGAGCGCTTAAACTGCCAGGTTTTTAGATAGCGGAAACTTGGTTTACATTGCCTAACTTGAATGACCAGTAAACTTTGCTATTCTAACATTTTCACCCGTTTTACTTTTAATAATTTATTTTAACCCTTATATCAAACCAATGAGATAACCATAAAAAGGTACTATTATGCAAACGATTATTTTAGGCGGTGGCTGTTTTTGGTGTACCGAATCAGTATTTAGCCATGTCAAAGGTGTGACCGATGTCACATCAGGGTATATGGGCGGTGATGAAGTAAGCGCCAACTACAAAGCCGTCTGTGGCGGTGATACCGGTCATGTCGAAGTGATTAAAGTCGATTTTGATGAGACCATTATTCCGCTTGAGACGGTATTGGATATTTTCTTTGCCACCCATGATCCGACGACACAAGACCGTCAAGGTAATGATGTCGGCAGACAATATGCCTCTGTGGTGTTTTACACCGATGAAGCGCAGCAAAAACCGACCATTGACCGTGTGATTGGTGAGCTTCGTGATGAGCAGGGCATCAAGGTGGTGACCGAAGTGCATCCTGCTGCGCAGTTTTTCGTTGCCGAGGACTACCACCAAGATTATTACGCCAACAACCCGACCCAAAGCTATTGCAACTTTGTGATTCCGCCCAAGCTTGCCAAGCTTAAACAATATTTTAGCGGTTTTATGATCGAACAATAACGCGTATTGTTATTTTATTGATACTTTGTTAATACCTTATTGATACTTATTAATTCTTCCAAAAATTGGGCTTTATACTGTTAATGCCCAATTTTTTCGCGTTAAATAATTGGACGTACCACAACCGTGCAAAAATTAACGCTTTATCACCCAATGTGAAAAAATGTAATTAAATGCATTTACTCCTTTCACTGAGCAAGCTTTTTTTATACCCTTGAATTAGTCAAAATTCACCCCGTTTGTTGATGTTTTTCTCTGTCACTATTCAAGGTTTGTTATGCGTTTACTTCCGATTTTTATGGCGCTGGCAGGCGTGGCGATGATTAGCCAAGCCAATGCCGCACCGACACCGCCTAATCTTAGCAATGCCCAGTTTCAACAGTGTTTATCCAATCTCAAAAATAGCAGCACCTTTCGCGGTGTAGCCAGCACTTTAGAACAATATCGCCCAACTGAGCCTGACCCTAGCGTGATTGTCTCGCTCAACTATCAACCTGAGTTTCAAAAAGAAGTGTGGGACTATCTCTCAGGTCTGGTCGATGAAGAGCGTGTGCAAGACGGTATCAATGCCAAAAACCAACTGCAAAGCACGCTAAACCGCATCGAGCAGCGCTATGGCGTGAAAGGAACGGATGTACTCGGCGTCTGGGGAGTAGAGTCAAACTTTGGTAAGCAGCTGGGTAAAAAAGATTTAATCCAGTCGTTAGCGACCTTGTCTTGCTTTGACCGTCGTCAGTCGTACTTTCGCACGGAATACGCCAACGCGCTGCGTATCTTGCAAAATGGTGACATCCGCCGTGATGATATGACTGGCTCATGGGCAGGGGCGTTTGGGCAAACCCAGTTTATGCCAAGTACCTTCTTACGCTTGGCGCAAGATTTTGATGGTGATGGACGTAAAGATTTGGTCAACAGCCAAGCTGATGCGCTCGCGTCAACGGCCAATTTCTTGGATAAAGCAGGTTATCGCACGGGCGAGCCTTGGGGATTTGAGGTCAAGCTGCCCGCAGGGTTTTGGGCAGATAGCAACCGCAAAGCCAAAAAACCGATGAGCTACTGGCGCAGTCAAGGTCTGACCCTTGCCAATGGTCAGCCGCTACCCTCTAGCCTTGATAGTGCAGGTTTGTTATTACCTGCAGGTAGCAAAGGTCCTGCGTTCTTAGTGGGTAAAAACTTCGATGCGTTTTATAGTTACAATGCGTCAGAGAACTACGCGCTAGCGATTGCGCATTTGTCCGATATGATTAGCCAAAACCGTACTAGCAACGTCGGCTTTGTCACACCTTGGCCCACGGATGATGCCGGTATTAGTCGCCGTCAAGCCCGTGAAATCCAGCAAGCACTGCTTAATCGTGGGTATGATATTGGTCAAGCTGATGGCATGATTGGCGATAAAACGCGCTATGCCATTCAAGATTTTCAGCGTCAGCAAGGTGTCAACCCTGATGGTCGTGCGGGTATGAAACTCTACCGTATGCTAATGACTCAGCCAATAGGCAATGCTCAGTACCCAAACCAATACCCGACCCAAACGCCCGTTCGATACCAGTCTGTACCGAATTCAACGATTACTGCCACGCCGACTAAAGTGGTACGCGACGCCAATGGGCGCACGAGTTACTATCGTATCGACAATGGGCAAGGTGGGGTGACAACGCCCTAGTCATTGAAACCTTAGTGTTTCAGTGTTAGGCATTAAACCTTAAATGATTTAAACCTGAGTTATTTAAGCCGTAGTCATCTACAATGTTCATCAATTTTTCATTACCCAATAAAAAACCCTTAATGCTGAGATTAAGGGTTTTTGTTGATATCAATACGGTCTTGTTAATATCGACAAATTATACAACCTTATACAATAGGTGGCGGGGTGGGCTCTTCACCATCATCCATTTGGATCGGTTTGACTTCGCCTTTTGAATTGCTGCCCCAATTGTCCTCTTCGTCTTCATCCCACTTTTTGAAGTTATCGCGTGGGTTGATACCACGGCGTTTCATGTCTTCGACTTGCTCTTCGAGGGTGCGAAACTGCTGCGCTTCGTGCATGGTATCTTCAAGTTGGTTGATTTTGTTTTCAAGATCTTCCGCTTGTTGGGTCACATGATTGCTCATAATTTTATCCTCTTTTTATTCTCAATGTTATCGTTATGTATGTTGTGAGATTATCATAGCATAAACAAATGTGACGCTAGATAGCAGGTCTGTATAATATTGTCATGACATGAGTAAATCATGGCTTGGTCAAAGCTGATATAAAATACTTGCATAAAACACTGAGATAAAACACTAAAAAATGCGTGTTAGAAACGACGGATTAAGCTTGTACGATGATGTTAATCTGCCACAGCTCGCGGATACTTCGCTCTTCTTTGACCGAGAACAACCATCGTTTTTTCACCAGTTGGCTTTTTATCCATTGATAATCGATACTACTGATTTGACAGCGCGAGACCGCATGGATATTGGGTGAGATTTTGAGCGCTTCTGCCATTGCAGCATCTTTGAGGGAATCATTAATTTGGGTCAACATCATATTACTGGTAAAGGGCTGTGGTAATGCTTGTAGCGTTTGCACAATATTACCCCAGCTAAAGGTGTAAGTTGCGCTGATTTCTTGCAAATTGCCGCCTTCAAACGCGTGTGCGGTATAGTTGACCAATAACGCTTCATTGAGCTCTTTTGGCGTAACCTGGGTTGGTCTGGCTTCAGCTTCAGGGGACTGTTGAGTGCCCTCTAGACTGCTATCAGTTAAGGCGGGTTGCACGCCATTACGGATATGAAATCTATCCGAGACAAACATCGACTTTAAATCGCCACTAGCAGTGGCCGGTAGCGTGCTCAATGAACGGGTGTCTTTGACCCAACCTGATCGCGGAAACTTGTCTTTGATTTCCTCAAGCATTCGCACACAGTCTGGCACACCATCATGGTTCTGATCGAAATGAATTGCCCGCGAACCTTGCTCTTTAATCACCAAATTAAACAAATCCAACCGTTGACGTAATAGCTCATGTTGGCTTGGTTGGGTATTGACTAACGCAATCATCGGCACACGTTTTGAAGACGCATAGATATAAGATAAGTGCAGATAACTGACACCAGATAGGCTTAAATGACCGTAATCATTGCCCAAAATAAAAATCATATAATCACATTGGTCGATTTGTTGGCGGCTGTACTCAACAAAATTGGTATGGGTCGCAAGCAAATCCCAAGTCAAAAAATAATCTGTAGATAGCGCATACTCTAGGGCATTCTCTAAGTTGACATTTTCATTTCTCACCAAAGAGATATGAATATGATAACGTTTTTTTTGAGACATGCTATCTTCTCCATAACGCTCTAATGAACGCAATTAATCAAAAAAGTAAAGGGTTAAAAGCTGAATCGTTAAAAGCTAAAAGGGTAAAAAGCCATGCTGACTAACAAACAAGTTCAATACACTGCGCGATGTTGAGTCACACACAAGGTAAAAAAATCAATCCCCAACTCTGGCAAAAATCGCTGCAACAAACGCGTTGCCGCCTGCTCAGTAGTGGGTAAGTTGGCGGTGGCATAAAACTGTAACCGTGGTCGCTCTTTATGAGAGGCAAGCTGATTGGCTTGCTCAAGCAAATCATGCACCCGTTTGGCAATGGCATCGCCTGAATCAATCAATGCCACTTGCCCCATAGCTTGGTGGGTCATCAGCTCGTCGATACGCTGTGCCAAATAGGCTTTAAAAAAAGGAAAATGGGTACAGCCCAGTACCAACTGGTCTACCTTTTTATCCTGTAACTCACTTAGCAAGTGATCTAAATCAGTCACGGCTGGGTGATGGCTTGGCATACCCAATTCTACCCAAGGCACTAGGCTGTTAAAGCTATATTTGTGGACAGTCACTTGTTGCGGTTTGGCGACTTGTTCAATAACTTCATTGAGTAAATACCCGTGCAAGGTCGCTGGGGTTGCCAACACCGCGACTTGCTTGGTCGCCGACTGCATCACCGCAGGTTTTAATGCAGGGACTAAGCCGACAATCGGTACTTGAGGATACTGCCGCCTTGCCGCCTGTAATCCATGCGCAGAGGCACTATTGCAAGCTATCACAATAAGCTTACAGCCTTGCGAATGTAGCCAAGCCACTGCCTGCAAGGTAAGTTCACGAATCTCTGCTTCACTGCGTGAGCCATAGGGTACATGCAGGGTATCGGCAAGATAGATATAACGTTCAAATGGCAAGCGTCCCTGAAAATGGGTCAATACCGACAATCCGCCCAACCCAGAATCAAATACGCCTATCGGCGCGCTTGCCAACTCTACCATAGCCTAATCAGTCCAACTCGCAGGGTATTTGCTAGATAAAACCGCAAAATAATCGCCTACCCATAAAATAGACCACTATCTTATACCAATTTTTAGACGCTCACTACAAAAAAATGCAGTTGCTGAATTTGACAGCAAATTCGTCACCTTGCTGGTTCACAAGTTATCAAAATTTGGCTAAAGCGGCTACTTAGGCAGTCATTGTCAAGGTAAAAGTGCTATCGCCACTGTGCAAAATCAATGACGTACCCTCTTCGCCCTCTACCAACTCACCCAGTTCAATCAAATGGTAAAACACATTGCGATGAATGAGTCCGTATAATGCTGAATCACCATTTTGCCGCACCAACAGATAAGGCTGGCTGGCTTGTTTTTGCTGTAAGGACGCATCATGCTGGGTAGCATGGGTAAATGGCAGACCCAAACGAATCGGATGCTGCTCGTCAGCAATCACCACATCGCCTTGCGTGGTGGTGAACTGCAACACCGGTTTGCTAGTAGCGCCAAATTGCTTGTTAATGACGTCCACTTGATTCACTAGCAGTGGCACGTCTTCTACTTGGATTTGCCATTTTTCAACAGGGGTTTTTAAAAAATACTCAATGTGGTGGTTGTCATCAACCTCTGACCACAACACTTTGGCAAACAGATCAATGAGTAGTGGACGGGTGATTTGACTGCCTTCATGCCACCACTCGCCATTGGCTTTGACCACCACATCCATCGTACCGCTGAGTTTGGGTTGCCATTTTTCAAGGGGTGGAATTTGGCGTGTCGGATGGTTTGCGGTTGCTACCGCTTGCGAAGTGACCGATTGCTCGATTTGTTGGCTTAGCTCGCCTATATCAACGCTAGTATCAAAATTAATATCAAAGCTGGGTTTAGACGCTGCATTATCAGTATTAGTCATTTTATAGCTCGTATTATGGTAGTTTTTATTTAAATTAGGATTTAGAGTATTGTATGGGTTTATGAATGCCATGATGCGCTGTGTTGACATCACTTTGTGGTACATAGTAGTCAATTCAACGCTGGGTTTCAAATAGTCGCTGTTAGTACCTGTGTCGATTTATTGTATATAAAGGTGATAGATAGCATAAGACAAGCCAAATTGGATGCGATAAATTAAGCCCGGCAGTCATTTTCTCCTGCAAAAATATTAGGTAGTTAAAGGGTGAATCTATTATACTAAGTAGTATTTTTTCTGAATTCATATAACGAATCATTATATGTTAAAATCAAGAAAACCATTGATAACATTGCCAGCCTGTGCCAGCAATTATTTGATGAACTGATAATCAAAGGCTAACCTTCTAGATCACTAGCCTTGCAAAAATCATCGTGATGCAACTTATATGTATTGTCAGATATAAGCTGATAAACCGCATTGTTTAACCCAATGCGCACAAGTTTAAGTAAGTTGTCATCACTGAATTTTATTTTTCTAAGGAGTTTGTATGCAAGACATCGAACGCGAGCAAATGGAGTTTGACGTAGTTATCGTGGGTGGCGGACCTTCAGGTCTATCTGCGGCAATTCGTCTACGTCAACTTGCCATTGCTGCTGGCAATCCTGATTTTAGTGTGTGTATCGTTGAAAAAGGGTCAGAATTTGGTGCCCATATCTTATCAGGTGCGGTCATGGAACCTAACGCACTGACTGAACTGATTCCTGATTGGAAAGAAAAAGGTGCGCCCGTTCGCGTGCAAACCAAAGGTGACCGCGTCTATATGCTCAAAAATGAGACCAAATACCGCGAATTGCCAGAAAAAATCGTCCCAAGCTTGATGCACAACCATGGCAACTACATTATCTCATTGGGTAACCTTGTGCGTTGGTTAGCCACCCAAGCCGAAGAGCTTGAAGTGATGATGTTCCCAGGTTTTTCTGCCGCTGAAATTCTGTACAACGAAGATGGTTCTGTCCGTGGCGTATTGACGGGTGACATGGGCGTCAATGCCGAAGGTCAACCAAAATCAGGCTATGAGCCAGGATATGAGCTACTGGCAAAATACACCATTTTTGCTGAAGGTTGCCGTGGTCACTTAGGTAAACGCTTAATCAGCCGTTTTAACCTATCAGAAGGCAAAGACCCGCAGCACTACGGGATTGGCTTAAAAGAACTTTGGGAAATTGACCCTGCCAAACACCAAGAAGGCATGGTGCTGCACGGTTCAGGTTGGCCACTTAGCGAGACGCATAGTAATGGTGGTTGGTGGTTATACTTTGATGAAAACAACCAAGTGTCATTTGGTATGGTGATTGACTTGTCTTATCACAATCCTTACCTTTCGCCATTTGATGAGTTACAACGTCTAAAAACCCATCCGCTCATTCGCAATATTTTAGAAGGCGGTAAACGCTTATCTTACGGTGCGCGTGCCTTGACCAAAGGCGGTTTAAACTCATTACCAAAACTATATTTTGCCGGTGGTGTGTTAGTGGGGGACGATGCAGGTTTCCTAAACCCAGCAAAAATCAAAGGTACTCATACCGCCATTAAATCAGGTATGTTAGCCGCTGAAGCCGTGTATGAAGCGATTGCGGCTGGTCGTCAACATGACGAAGTGCCAACCTATGAGCAAAAATTCAAAGCATCATGGCTCTACAACGACATGTACCAAGCGCGTAACTTCGCAAATGCGATGCACCGCATGGGTATTTGGATGGGTGGTGCGTTCAATTTTCTAGAGCAAAATATATTTAAGGGTAAAATGCCACTGACTATTCGTGACAGAATGCCAGACTACGATGTGCTTGAGCGCGCAGACCACGCTTATATCCCTGAATATCCAAAGCCCGATGGTAAGCTAACCTTTGATAAATTATCTTCCGTATTTATCTCCAATACCAACCACGCTGAAGATCAACCTTGTCACCTAAAACTAACCGATCCAGACGTGCCAATTAAGCGTAACCTCAAAATCTTTGCTGAGCCTGCACAGCGTTACTGCCCAGCAGGGGTATATGAAGTGGTGCAAAGTGACAGCGGCGCAAAATTTGTAATCAACTCACAAAACTGTGTGCACTGTAAAACTTGTGATATCAAAGACCCCTCACAAAATATCACGTGGGTCACGCCAGAAGGCGGTGGTGGCCCAAACTACCCAAATATGTAATGATGTATCAAAAAAAGCCGCTAACGTTAGCGGCTTTTTTATTGGGTTTTGTCAAAGTTGTTTAAACCAAATAAGGCTCACCCATTTTGACACGCATGGTTTTACCAACACTGCTTGAATAAGTGGGCTTGGTGATATCGCTGACAAACACCCACTCGCTGGTGCATTGCTCAGGGGTCACTGTCACAATCATATAACCGCGCTGAGAGGTGTCACACCATTTTAACGTACCACCTTTGACCAGCATGGGTAACCCGAGTGATAGCTGCTTTGCGTCAACTGTTCCTAAGTATTCTTCAAAACCTGGCGATGTCACTGACTGTACCGCAAACTCCACCCCGACGGGTTCGCCTTTGACATTGACTAGATTATTTGCCCAAGCGTTATGGGTATCGCCTGCCAATACTACTAAGTTTTTTTGCATAGCATTGGCAATACCATAAATCATCTCGCGTGCCACCGCGTAACCATCCCATGCATCTAAGTTGTATGGAATGGATGGGGCTTTAGCAAGTTCTTGTACCATAGCTTGCTCTTGGGGCGTCAAAGTTGTGGGTGCGGTCTGCGCTTTTTGCATTAGGGTCAGATAAGTGACGGCATCTACGCCCAAAGCAGGATTCATAAAGTTGAGCAGTACGGGTGCAGGAATAAACATCTGCCCCATCACCACTTGCTGGCCTAGAATTTGCCAAGTCGACTTTGACGCTTGCAATTGACCTGCTAGCCAGTTTTGTTGTGGCAAACCGATCAATTTGCGGCTAGTATCTTGCATTGCTGCGGTGAATTTTGCGGCATCTAAAGTGAGCTGACCATTGGCGTCTTTAACTAAAAAATTATTGTAATCTAGCTGTTTGTCCCGGGCAATGACACGGGTGTCTAGCATATGTAGACTGAGTAAATTACCAAAATCAAAACTACGATAAATTTGCGTCATCACACTATTACGCGTGGGCATCCATTCATGATAGGCTTTCATGGCGTCCATTTTGCGCTGATTCCAATCGCCTTCATTGGCTTGGTGGTTTTCAGCACCCGCTTTATAAGTATCATTACTAATCTCGTGGTCGTCCCATACCGCAATCATTGGCATGGCGGCATGTACAGCCTGCAAATCTTTATCGGTACGATATTGGGCATAGCGCGAGCGATAGCCAGTAATGGTGAGCAACTCTTCGACTGGTATGACTTCACGATTGAGCTGTGCGGCATGGCTTGAGGCATAGGCAGGCACCGTTTTACCTTGGTCATCGATGGTATGACGACCATATTCATAGATATAATCACCTAAGTGCAGCAGCACATCGACATCGCTACGCTTGGCAATATCGGCATACGCGTGAAAATAGCCTGCAGGATAGTTTGAACAGCTCACCACCGCAAGTTTTACTTGATTGACATTCGTGACAGGTAGGGTTTTGGTTTTGCCAATCGGACTGGTGACACCACCACATATAAATCGATAGAAGTAAGACGTATTCGGCTGTAAACCCGTGGCATCCACTTTGACCGTATAATCTTGCCCACCGTTTGTTTTGCTCGTGCCTTTATGGATGATGGTGTTAAACGTATTATCACTGGCAATTTGCCACTCGACATCAAGGCTGCTGCCACTGCTCACCGGTGTCACCCGAGTCCATAAAATCACTTTGTCAGCAAGCGGGTCACCACTGGCTACGCCATGTAAAAAACTAACCTGCGCTGTGTTATCATTATCATCATTGTCATTATTACAGCCCATCAGCATCATCGATGCACCTGCGGCAGTCGCAAGCGAGGTAGATTGTAAAAAACGACGACGGTTGATAGCTGGGGTTGATGGCTGGGTGTCTTTAAGCAAATTGTGGATAGGAGAATTTTGCTCAGCAGGCGGTTTGGTCATGGGGTTTCCTCTAGATAAGGCAAAGCCAAAATGTGATAAAAATGGGTGATATAACTAGGAAACATTAGCTGACGAAGGTGACAACCGTATGACGATTGAATGAACAATTTACGGCAAATTCTAGCCAATAAAAAAGCTGACCGAAGTCAGCTTTTATGCAGTCAAAAATCTCTATAATAAAATATACAGGCAATAAAATTAGGCTAAAAACCTAGTCGCTTATCAAGACTAGTAGCTAGATACCCACGGCCGTTTTGAATGCCGCTTCATCAAAATCGTCACTATGGGTCACAACGATGGTGCCATTAGGGTTAATGTTGACAAATTTGACCCCTTTGATGTCTTCGGTTTTTTTGATGATTTCATCAGCAGTGGCTTGGTCTGCGATAGGTAAATCGTATTTAGTTTGTGGCATAACAGGTATCCTTCATATTGATAATTCTATATTAATAAATAACAGTAATATTGCGCAATGGATAAAAAATTAATTAAAACCAATAGTTACGATAGTTAAGTCAGTGTTAATTAATCAATAAGTACATAGGGTATAACATAACAAAAAATTGCAGGTGTGAATAGTCGCTTTATCCGTAAAAACAACGCTCTATCAGAATTCAAGCGCCTACTATGCGCTATCACGCGTTAATGTATTTGATGGCATCGGGTGTCCAATGGCTGATATATTGCTGCACTTGTGATTTGCGATTTTCATCAGCAATTAGGTACTTAGCAATCGCTTGCGCCACGATTAGCAAGCTTTCATCTCTGGCTAGGTCACTGACATAGTAGCTATCAAATCCCGTCTGCCGTTTACCCAAAAGCTCCCCTGCACCGCGCAGTTCCAAATCTTTTTGCGCAATCACAAAGCCATCATTGCTATCTCGCAGCACATTGAGCCGCTCGATACCCGTTTCTGACAATGGCGTTTGATAAAGCAATACGCAAAAGCTTTTTTGGGTGCCACGCCCCACGCGTCCGCGTAGTTGGTGCAATTGCGATAACCCTAATCGCTCAGCATTTTCAATCACCATCAGCGAAGCATTGGGCACATCGACCCCGACTTCAATCACGGTGGTAGCCACTAGCAAAGCGGTTTTACCCGCTTTAAAATCCGCCATGACCGCTTGTTTGTCATTGGGCTTCATTTTGCCATGCACCAAACCAATGTTCAGATTGAGCCTGTCATTCAAATCGGCATAAGTCGCTTCAGCGGCTTGCGCATCAAGCATGGTTGACTCTTCGACCAGTGGGCACACCCAGTAAGCTTGTTTGCCTTGCTCGCAGTTGGCAGCGATACGTTCAATCACTTCATCACGTCGGTCACGGCTTATGGTGACGGTGGTGATGGGGGTGCGGTTGGGCGGCAGTTCATCAATGATGGACGTATCCATATCACCAAATGCACTCATCGCAAGAGTACGCGGTATGGGTGTGGCTGTCATAATCAGCTGATGCGGTGTGGTATGCGCCAAGCCTTTATCGACCAGCGCCATTCGCTGCTCCACCCCAAAACGGTGCTGCTCATCAATAATCACCAAGCCCAACTTGGCAAAATTGACATGTTCTTGAAATAGCGCATGCGTACCGACCACGATTTGTACCTCGTTGTCTTGTACTTGTTGCAAGGCTTTTTCACGCGCTTTGGCTGTTTGCTTGCCCACCAGCCAACCCACACCGATGCCAAGCGGTTTAAACCAGCTTTTAAAGTTATTAAGATGTTGCTCCGCCAAAATCTCTGTCGGTGCCATCACTGCCACTTGCCAGCCGCTATCAAGCGCATAGCACGCCGCCAAAGCTGCTACCAAGGTTTTGCCTGCGCCAACATCGCCTTGCACGAGTCGCAGCATGGGCACTGACGTTGACAAATCTTTGACGATTTCCGCTACTACCCGATTTTGGGCATGGGTAGGGGTAAAAGGTAAATTGGCTAACAGCCGATTGGCAAGCGCGCTTGTGGCATCACATCGCGGTGCTTTATGCTGATAAAGTTGTTGTTTGCGATACAGTAGACTCAGCTGGTGCGCGAGCATTTCTTCGATAATGAGCCGCTGACAGGTCGGATGGCTGCGATTTTTTAACGCCGCTAATACCAACATTTGCTTGTTCAAATCGGTATAAATGGGTGGCTGATGGATAAAGCTAATGGCTTCTAGCAAGCTAAATTCCGCAAATGGGTTGTGGCTACCTGCTAGTAACGGAAACTGCTTACTCAGCGCACTTTGTACGATTTGCCACTCAGTGTCACTGATAGTAGCCATCACAGGATTGGCTTGTTTAACCGTTTGCAGCGCAAGTCGAATCAAGCTACGCAGTTTATTTTGATGTAGGTACTTGACCGTTGGATAAATAGGTATGAGCCCTGTATTGGTCAAGGGTTGATGTCCAGTAATAATTTCATATTCAGGGTGGCTGATTTGGGTGCCATACTTACTGATACTGATTTCACCAAAGACACGTAAGATATTGCCCACTGCCATGGTTTCGGTCAATCCACGATAGACTTTGAAAAAGCGTAATGTTGTTTGCGCTGTCCTATCTTGTAATGTCACGCTCAAGCCCATCTTTTTGTTGTCGACGCGGACAACGGTACCTTGTAGCAATGCCGATTGTCCATCGACGACATCACACATATTGACCAGTCGGCTGCGATCCTCATAATCACGCGGCAAATGTAGCAACAAATCAAACACGCGCTCAATACTAAGCTGGTCAAGCTGTTCAGCGATTTTGCTACCTACGCCAGCAAGCGCGGTGACGGGGAGATTAAAGATGTCAGGTTTTAGCGTCATATTATAAAGTTAGCTTATCCGCCTATAATAAAAATAGCATGAAAAAACACCAGATTAAGTTAGAATACATAGCGACACAATTTACGCTTTATAACCGATGAACTCAACAAATTTATCATTTAATAATATTGCTGTTTTGATTGATGGCGATAATATCAATGCAAAAAATATTGAAAGTATTCTAGCTAAAGTCAGTACCCTTGGCACAATCGCCTGCAAGCGAATTTATGGCGACTTTAAACAAGGCAAACTAACAACTTGGGATGATATATCACTGAAGTTATTACTTGAACAAGTGCATATTCCCGCCTACGTTAAAGGTAAAAATGCGACTGATATCGCTTTAGCTATTGATGCCGTTGACTTATCTTATCTTGATTACGACTGTTTTTGTATCATCTCATCAGACAGTGACTTTAGCATATTAGCCAAAAACTTACGTACCAAAGGCAAGAAAGTTTTTGGCTTTGGCAAATCGACTACTGTAGAATCGTTTAAAGTCGCTTGCGATGATTATTTTGTAATGGATGATACAATACCGCCAGAGCCAAGCAATAGCGCGACCAAACCAACCCCAAGTCAACAGTTAACTGATACATCTTTTACTCAAAAGTTGGCTATGAATGAAAGCGTATCTGAGCCGCCTATCGCTCGCGTAATGCCGCAGCAACTAAAACAAGACACAGCTTTATTAAATGCCTGTCGGCAAAGTATCCAACATCATCGACAAAATAATAGTTGGTCAAATTTTTCCAAAGTTATCAGCCACTTAAATAGCAATTACCCGAAAATTTCGCCAAAAAATTACGGTTATAGTAAGTGGCGCAGCTTGTTTAATCAGATAGATTTATTTGAAACCCAAATGCAAAACAATCTGTTAATGATTCGACAAAAACCGAGTAAAAATAAGACAAAAAATCTGCTAACCGATGCGACTACGCTCATTCAAGAGCAAAAATTGCTCGATGATATTTATGAGATTTTCGCCAAACCCATAATCAAAAAATTGTTGACTAAAAACCAAGGTTGGCTACATATTGGACAGTTTGGCAGTGAGCTTAAGAACAAAGGCTATAACCCCACCCAATTTGGGGTTAAAAATTTTACCAAATTGGCAGAAAATATTGCTATTTTAAAAGTTAAAAGACAACCCAGTGTCATTATGATTGCTCTACGTACTTAGGCTTGCTATGAAACCGCTTTCTTTTTTTGCCCTGATAACTACTAGCATTTTTTTTACGGTTACCGCTTGCACTAAAACGCCATTGATACCCACACAACCTACTAAACCATCCGTTCAACCATCAGCAAAACCCAAAATCGCCCTTGTATTAGGCGGGGGCGGTGCCAAAGGCTTTGCCCATGTCGGCGTCATCAAGGTACTGGAAAAAAATGGCATCACCCCTGACTTAATCGTCGGTACCAGTAGCGGCAGTCTAGTCGGTAGTTTATACGCCAGTGGCAAGTCCGCTAGCGAACTTGAAGACATCGCGACCCATGTTAGCAATAATGAATTGCTTGATTATAGCTGGAGCAAACAAGGCTTTATCGAAGGCATCAAATTACAAAACTGGGTAAATATTCAAGTCGATAATCAACCGATTGAAAAACTCCCCATCCGTTTTGCCAGTGTTGCCACCGATTTAACCACCAAGCAAAAAGCCGTCTTTGATAAAGGCAATACTGGTCTTGCGGTGCGTGCGTCCAGTAGCGTGTATGGCGTTTTTGTACCGCCACGTATCAACAACAAACGCTATGGCGATGGCGGTCTGACAAGCCTTGTGCCTGTGCAAACTGCCAAACAAATGGGCGCAGACGTTATCATCGCGGTAGATGTTTCAAGCCCGCCAAAAAATAGCCATCCACAAGATTTTTGGGCGCTACTGGATAAGACATTTGCCGTCATGCCCAATCAAGCAAATGCTGCTGAAATTAAATTAGCGGACGTGGTGATACGCCCGGCCGTTGGTGATATTGGCACGACCAATACCGTAGCCAGAGAGGCGACGATAAAAGCAGGCGAAATTGCAACCTTAGCAAAGCTCAGCGATATCGAGCAAAAAATCGGCAAGTTTCAAAAATTGTAACTAAAAAAACCGCTCATTCAATTGAGCGGTTTTATGCGTTGAGCGCTTATTATTTTACTTTTAAACGATATTTCACCATCGCTACTTCATTAAGACCCAAACCTGGTACATCCCACTGTATGGCTTTATAGTAAGCCATCGGTAGGTTCTGTAGCACGCCATTCATGTTGGTCTTTAGCGGCATATATTGAAAATTGGCACCGTCCATACTACCAAACGCGCGGGTTGGCTCCACATCGCTTGTGCTCACTAATTCCATATTGGCTGGAATGTTCATGGTCACTTTCATGTTGCGGATACGGTCGGGGCTGTTATTGGTTAAGTAGCCGCGATACTCTACGACGTTGCCTGATGCAAGGCGCGTTTGTGCATTGACGGGGCTTAACACTTCTTGACCTTGTGGATCCTGACCAACAACAGAGGCTAAAATGCGGGTTTGAACTTGACCAGCAGCGGGTGCTGAGATAGGCGCTGCTTGATTATTATCAACAGGGTCTAATGCCACCGTTGGTAGCACAGCCATTGCGGCGGCTGATGCCCCAAGTGAGGCGGTCATTAGCGCGAATACTGAAAGCTTTTGCATGAATATTCTCCATTAAATCATGATTTTCAAATGTTCAAAATTGTTGTGTCAGCGGGTGGTAGCATATTCTCTTTTTTTGGCAGGTTGGCATACACCGCTGATTGGGTGGTCAAATAGGTTAAGGCTCGACTATAGATTAGCATAACAAACTTTACAATTTAACTCACTATCAAGTTGAAAGTTGCGGGATGAATTTACTAAATACAAACAGCGCAGCCAAAATCAGTAAGATTAGCTATTGTATTTTGTAAGGTTTATTGATAGCCTTATCGTTAGTCTCTTAGCGACATATCGCAATCACGCTGTTAAACATACATGTATGTTTAATTACATGTATGTTTAATTAAAAGAGACAAAAACTTTATCGTGCGCTGTTTGTACGTCTACTTTTTTATCATGTCTACTGTTATCATGCCAACTTCAACCGATACTTCAGCAAGTTTTACCCATGGCAATGCACCACTTGCCGATGGCGAAACCATGACTGACAATAACCCTATACTTGCCTATCACGCTATGATTGATTTACCCAATACTGCCCAACAAAATGCCGCTGCCACAACCCCAGCTTATGTTACCCCGCCTTATGTATTATGGTTTCGTAACTTTGCGCCCTATATCAACACCCATCGTGGCAAGACCTTTGTCATTATGTTCAATGGCGAAGCGGTCAATCACGACAATTTTAGCCATTTGATTCATGATTTTGCGCTGCTACATAGTCTTGGCATTAAGCTCGTACTCGTCCACGGTGCGCGTCCGCAAATTGATGCCAATCTTGCCGAGAACCATATCGAAACACCGATGGCGGATGATGTGCGCATCACTACAAAAGAAGCCATGCCGTATATCCTAAAAGCTGTTGGCTCAATTCGCCTGCAAATTGAAGCGCAGCTATCGATGGGACTTGCCAACTCGCCGATGTATGGCTCTCGTATTGATGCCATCTCAGGCAACTTCGTCACCGCCCGCCCTTACGGTATCCGTAATGGCATCGATTATCAATTTACTGGGGAAGTGCGCGCGATTGATGCCGAAGCCATCCACAACAATTTAATCCATGATCATGTGGTAATTTTGGGTAGTATGGGCTATTCTGCGACCGGCGAAGTATTTAACCTGCTGGCTGAAGATGTGGCGCTACAAGCCGCGATTAGTCTAAAAGCGGATAAATTAATTTTCTTGGGTGAGCAAACAGGTATCTATAAAGATGGCACTCACCTGCTTAAAGAAATGATTCCGCATGAAGTGACACGCTTCTTACGTGATGTTCCTGAAAGCTCAGAAATCGCGCGTTTCTTACGGGCAGCCAGCGATGCTTGTCAATACGGCATCCACCGTACCCATATCATCTCCTATGCCAAAGATGGTGCACTACTTGAAGAGTTATTTACCCGTGACGGCTCAGGGACGCTAATCTCCCATGACCCGTATGAAGAAATTCGCCGTGCCGATATCGATGATGTGGTAGGTTTGATTGAACTGCTAGAGCCACTCGAAGAACAAGGTATTTTGGTCCGTCGTTCACGTGAGGGTTTAGAGAGCGATATCGAAAACTTTAGTGTGATTGAGCGTGATGGCATGGTATTAGGCTGCGCGGCTTTATACCCACTCAACGACCAAGCCGCGGAAGTGGCTTGTGTGGCTGTCCATCCCGATTATCGCAATGGTAGCCGTGGTGCAGATTTAATAGCATTCTTAGAGCAACAAGCGCGTAGCCGCGGCCTCCATGAACTCTATGTATTGACTACTCGCACCGCGCATTGGTTTGTCGAGCAGGGGTTTATGGAAGTCCCTGCTGAATCGCTACCTGCTGACCGCTATGCCTTTTATGACAATACTCGCAACTCTAAAGTATTAAAAAAGGTACTTTAAAGGTATCGTCTTTCAAGCCACTATAAAAAAACGCTCAATAGGAATATGAGCGTTTTTTCATAGCCAAGCTGGGGGAAAACTTTAAGATAGGAAAAAACTTAAAGTTTGACAGGTTGGGTCACAGGTGGATTGACTTGTAACAGCTCAATATCAAAAATCAATACGCTGTTGGGCTGGATATCGGCATTGCCTGCTTCGCCATACCCCAAATTAGCGGGGACAAACAGACGGTATTTACCCCCTTCTTTCATCAACTGTAGCCCTTCTGTCCAACCTTTAATCACTTGATTGAGTGGGAAAGTCACAGGCTCGCCACGTTTATAAGAGCTGTCAAAAATGGTACCGTCAATCAATCGCCCTTCGTAGTGGACTTTGACTTTGTCCGTCGCTTTAGGCGATTTGCCTCTCCCTTGTGTTAGCACTTGGTATTGTAGACCCGACGCGGTAGTCATTACGCCTGATTTTTTGCCGTTTTGTAGCAAGAACTGTTTGCCTTTTGCCGCATTGCTAGCTGCTAACGCTTGTACTTCTTTGGCATAGGCAATTTCTTTGTTTTTTTGATAGTCTAGCAATACTTTTTGCATTTGTTTTTTGTCAAGATTGGGCGACTGCGCTGAGTAGGCATCCCGAAATCCCTGAAAAAACGCATCAAGATTTAAATCATCAATACTGTCTTTGTTGCTCTCACCCATCAGATAGCCAAAACTATAGCCGACTTGTGCCAATGCTGGGCTAGTTGCCGTTACTGTTGATTTTGGTACATAAACAGAGGACGCAACTTTGTTTGCGTTAGTGCTAGCCGGTGCGGCATTTGCACTGATTGACGTAACCGCTAATAGCATGCCAGTAGCGATGCCAGTCACTAAATTTACTTTTTTATATCCTAAAATCATTGGGATGTTCCTTTGCCATCGTGCCGATGAGTAGGGCGAGCGAATTCAATAGTTGCGCTTGCCCCGCTGATTGAAATCACCTATCTGATGCCAACCCCATCTATTGGGCAGGTTGAGAAGCTGACTGCATGGATTCAATTTGTTGTTGTAATTGGGCTTGGATATCTGCTGCGGCAGGCTGTGCAGCATCAGCCGGTGGATTGACTTTTACCAAATCAACATCAAAGATAAGCACACTATTTGGCTCAATACCACCTTGAGGGGCACCTTGCTCACCGTAAGCAAGTTTTGATGGAATGTAGAAGCGATATTTGCCGCCTTCTTTCATCAATTGTAAGCCTTCAGTCCAACCCGGGATAACTTGGTTAAGCGGGAATACCGCAGGCTGACCGCCATGCTGTGCAGTGCTATCAAACACTTTACCGTCTAACAATTTACCTTCATATTGTACTGCTACGATATCTGTGGCTTTTGGCTGCGCGCCGGTACCTTCTTTAAGCACTTCATACTGTAAGCCAGACGCGGTAGTTTTGACCCCTGCTTTTTTAGCGTTTTGCGCTAGGAAAGCCTCGCCTTTGGCTTGGTTGTCTTGTAGGCGTTTTTGGATTTGGTTTTGCTCATAGGTTTGTACCGCTTTAATCATTTCTTCACGGGTCATGGTCGATGTTTTACCATTAAAACCGTCATTGATACCTTGATTGATATCAGCAGGATTGAGGTCTTTGGCGTCTTTTTTGACGTTTTGACCCATCATATAACCTAGGCTATAACCTACTTTTGCCACTTCACTGCTTTGGGCATTGATAGCGGCTGAATTACTAGCCAACTGACGGCTACCGATGGCGGCTACTTGTGGGTCATTGCCAAAACTTTTGATAAAAACGGGTGATAATGCCAAAGCACCTAACACAACTGCTGCCAATACGGGAACTGTATTATTGCTCATAAAATTTCCTATCTGATATGTCCAATTAAGGTCTAATAACTACTTAAAAATCGTCTCAAAATTGTATCTATCATAGCAGAAATAGTTTGTAAAACCTATGGCATCGTCAGGTTTAGGTTTTTTTGTGGGCAAATAGCGGCGATAGCAAAACGGTCTTTAAATTTATGCCCTTTTGTCGACTGTATCGTCAGCAAAAGGACTTTCATGGCGCATTTTTACCCCTTTTTTCACCCTATCAGCCCGCTATGATGAATGGGATGAATGTGACAGCAGACTTGTTAAGCCCTTAATATCAAGCTACCTTAACTAAAAGTAGCTCAACGTAGAAACAGCATAAGAAATTTATGGGGTAGCTAAGACAGTTAGCCATGCAAATCTTGCAACGGCTGTGACATTTTTTCAAAATGCTTACCCAAAACGCCGCGATAGTTTTCTAAAATTTTGGGTAAATCGGCGTCATAGTCGCCTGTTGGGTAAAACAAAGGCATAAAGCGCATTTGTTTGGTGTTATAGTCCATCGCAATCGGTAAAATGGGTACGCCTGCCCCCACAGCAATATAATAGAACCCTGTTTTCCATTTTTCGGTATAACTGCGTGTCCCTTCAGGTGCCAACCCTAACCAAAGCTGCTCTTGTTGGTTAAATTGCTCAATGGCGGCCTGCAAAGTTGAACCTTTTTTCTGACGGTCAATCGAAATCATCCCGCCCCATTTTAAGAAAGACCCGATGAGCGGGAGACGAAACAGCTCTTTTTTACCCATCAATTTAAAATCAATGCCAACCGATAAAATGCCCATGACCGCATTCCAGCCATCTTCATTGGAGGTGTGAGGGGCAGCGAGCATCACTAGTTGTTTGACATCAGGTACGTCACCGACCACTTGCCAACCTGTTATTTTTAAGTATTTTGCGGCAAGTTTGGCGATTTTTGGGTCATGACGGCGCGGCACGTTAGACCCAAATTGGCTAGGGTCTACTGGCGTTTGGTTGATATCCATGAATATACTCTTTGAGATACTAGATTGAATTAAAATACTAGGCTAAAATTTTCAGTTTACATTAGTTCACTGAAATTAGCAAATTTGTTGATTGGAGGAATTTATAATAAACTTTTGGGCTGAAGGATGATAATACTTGCACCCAACAATATTACCAAACCGCCAATGCTGTCCCAGTGCGTCAGAGAAACGCCATCGACAAATTTTAGCCATACCAAAGCCGTCGCAATATATATGCCACCATATGCGGCATACACTCGCCCTGTCGCGGTGGGATGAAGGGTCAATAACCATACGAACAGGGCAAGCGTGATGGTCATAGGCACAATGAGCCAAAGCGGTTTGTGCTGTTTGAGCATCAGATAGCCAATATAACAACTGACAATCTCGGCAATGGCGGTGATAAAGAATAAAAGCAGGGTAATCAACAGTTTAGTCATATTCGCGGATTTGCCCCATGTTAGATGTTAGGCAGAAGGGGAAAATTGATAAATCGCATCATGAGCGTCATTTTCTTTTGAAAAGTCTAAAGCGTCATAGGATTTATCTACTTGATAATGTTTAAACGTATCAAATAGCCATGCACTTTCAAATGTACGCGCTATCAGTGTAAGCTTAACGTCAATCATTTTTGCCTAGCCATTAAACCCCAATTTCCGCCAAATCGCCTTTTTGCTCAAGCCATACTTTACGGTCGCTGGCACGTTTTTTGGCAAGCAGCATATCCATCACGCTATCGGTCGCAGTTGGGTCATCAAGGTCTAGCTGCACCAAACGTCGCGTATCAGGATTCATCGTGGTTTCACGTAGCTGTTCGGCACTCATCTCGCCTAAGCCCTTAAATCGGGTAATTTGCGGCTTTTTGTTTTTTGCCACTTTTTTCAAGATTTGCTCAAGCTCGTCATTATCAAGGGCGTACTCCACATCTTTGCCAATATCAATGCGGTATAGCGGTGGCATAGCGACATACAAATGCCCAGCATCAACGACCGCTTTAAAGTGTTTGACAAACAGCGCACACAGCAGCGTGGCAATATGCAGTCCATCCGAATCGGCATCTGCCAAAATACAGATTTTATCATAACGCAGTTCGCTCAAGTCGTCCGAATCAGGATCAACGCCAATGGCAATGGCAATGTTGTGGATTTCTTCACTGGCAAGCACCGTATCGGGCGATACTTCCCATGTGTTCAAAATCTTGCCTCGCAGGGGCATAATGGCTTGGAAATGACGGTCACGTGCCTGTTTTGCTGAGCCACCTGCCGAATCCCCTTCCACCAAAAACAGCTCTGCGCCATCTCGCAAATCACCGCGACAATCCGCCAATTTGCCTGGCAGTGCCGGTCCTTGGGTAATTTTTTTACGCTCAACTTTTTTGGCGGATTTGAGGCGTTTGCCCGCTTTATTAATCGCCAATTCAGCGATTTTTTTGGCAATCTCCGAGTTTTGATTGAGCCAGAGGCTAAAGCCATCTTTAGCAAAGGCTTGTACCACGCCCGCCGCTTCTCGGCTCGATAAGCGCTCTTTGGTCTGTCCGCTAAATTGCGGTTCGGAGAATTTTAGCGATAAAATATAATTGACCCCATCCCACACGTCTTCAGGAGCGAGTTTGACGTTGCGCGGCAGTAGATTGTGCAGTTCACAAAATTCTTTTAACGCGTCAGTAATGCCTGTGCGTAGTCCATTGACGTGGGTGCCACCTTGTGCTGTAGGAATCAGATTGACGTAGCTTTCTTGCACAGGCGTACCACCCTCGCTAAGCCAACAAATGGCAAAGCTTAAACCTGCTCGCTCGCCTTTTTTGGCGTCGTAATTAAACACAAATGGCTGTTCTGGCAAGGTGGTTTCTTCGACCAGTTGCTCAGTGAGATATTGCGATAGCCCATCGGTAAATTGCCAAACGTCTTTGTCGCCGTCAATTTCATTGATAAAAGTAATGGTCAGCCCTGCCGATAACACGGCTTTGGCTTTAAGATGATGTTTGAGTTGTTTGATGTTAAATTTTGGTGAATCAAAGTATGTTTCATTGACCCAAAACCGCACCAACGTACCGCGTTTTTTCTTGTTAGAAGACGGCGCAACCGCCAGCGGAGCAACGGCATTGCCATCGACAAATTGCATGGTGAACACTTCGCCATTTCGCCACACAGTGACATCGACTTTGTGCGATAAAGCATTGACGACTGAAATCCCCACCCCATGCAGACCGCCTGAGACTTGGTAGTTGTCGGTAGAAAATTTACCGCCTGCGTGTAGGCGTGTCAAAATCAGTTCAATGCCCGATTGCTTAAATTCGGGGTGAATGTCGGTGGGCATGCCGCGTCCGTCATCTTCGACTGACAGCGAGCCGTCGGTGTGTAGAATGACAGTAATGTTGTTGGCGTGACCTGCAAGGGCTTCGTCCACTGAGTTGTCGATGACTTCTTGGGCAAGGTGGTTGGGACGTGTGGTGTCAGTGTACATGCCAGGGCGACGGCGTACCGGGTCAAGACCTTCTAATACTTCAAGTGATGTGGATGTGTAACTACTCATAACAACCTTAATTTTTTAAAATTTTAAATGATTCATAACAAATACAAATAGTAGATATAGCTAGTGATATGACGCAAACCCATTTTCTAGGTTAATGCTTGAACTTTTGACCAACATTTTTTATTTAATCAACGGCAAGCCGAACAAGAACAGTATGATTTGCGGTAGTTTGGTTTCAAAATCACTCATCACATGGTCGCCACCCTCTTCCACAATGATATGGCTTTGGGCATTGCTTTTTTCCAAAGCGCTTTGACTAAAATAATTGACCGCATCTTGGAAATTGAGCAACTCATCGCCTTTTTTCAAGATTACCAATAAATTCTGCGGATTGAGCGATTGTTCGGGGCGATTTGCTACCAGCCACTCAATATCTTTTTTACTAATATGCCAACCATCGGGGGTCACGTGACCGATATAATCATCGGGCAAACCGTCAAAATCTTCCCCAAAAAAACGCTTGAGACTTGTGCCACTGTGCACACTTGGATTGAGCAATACGGTTTTTTTACCTGTCAAATTTGCCAAAATATTGCCATAAAATCCCCCGAGCGAACTACCGACCAAACCTGTATTCGGGTCTTTGGCAATAATTTCTTGGATTAAAGCAATCGACTCATTGGGTGAACGATTCAAATCGGGCGCAACAACCTTGATTTGTGGGAAATTTTTGGCACAAAAATCTTTGAGTTTTTGCGCTTTTTCGGCGTTTGGATTGCTATCAAGTCCGTGAATATACACAATTTGCATGGCTTTATCTCAAATTTTTAATTATAGTAAATTATCATATCGACTGTTGTTGATTTGGCTAACATTTAATCTTAGCATTGCTTGGCTAAAATAGCCACGATGCGAGGTCTCAACACGTTAAAATTTGTCGTGTTAGTTAGATAGCCGTGTTTGGTGGTACGTTTTTGTCTGTGTTATTTGATTTTCCGCCCAGTTAACCCTATCTCTGCATAGGTGGATTACTCGTCCATTGGCATGGCGTAGTCAGGAGTTATCACCGCGATGGAGCAGCAAGAGTTATTTGAGATTGCCAGTCCTTGTATTCAAGTCTGCGAGCTCGATAAACAGGGTTATTGTAAAGGCTGTTTGCGCAATCGCACTGAGCGTGACCTTTGGCTACTGATGAATGACTCACAAAAGCGGCAAGTACTTAAGTTATTGACTATCCGACGACTCAAACGACTGCGTGCCCAGCGTTTGGCGCACCAAACCCCTACTGCGCAAGATGACGAGCTGAATTTAACATTGTTTAAAGATAATGAAAGTAATGTTGAAGATTAATTGATTAAATGATTGTAATGTCTACTAAAAAATATTAGGTTGAATGCATGAATAGCTCTTGGTTTAAGCAGGTTTGGCGACTTGCATTAACAGCGATTACGGTATTGATTTTCTTTATGGCAATTCGTGCGCTTTATCATTTGACCGAAACTGTGCACTATCAAGACGTTCTAGACGCTATCGCGCATATTCCTACCTTCCATCTTATTATCGCCGCCATCGTGGTGGCTTTTGGTTATTTAGTACTCACCATTTATGATTTTATTGCGCTCCGCCAAATCGGCAAAAAACTTGATTACCGCCATGTCGCCCTCACCTCTTTTACCGCTTATGCCATTAGTCACACCATTGGACTCAATCTTGTCACCGCGAGTGGTATCCGTTATCGTAACTATCGCCGTTTTAATCTGACTCATAATGAAATTGCCAACATCGTCTGGATGGTGTCGATGGCGTTTACCTTTGGCATTACCACGTTGATTGGGGCGTCTTTGACTAGCCATCCTGAGATTACCATTCAACTATTGTCTGAACTGGATAAATCGCTTGGCATCTTTGATCATACTTTATATGTACGGATGCTTGGCATCACCATGTTAAGTATGATTGCTGCGATTATTGTATATGCTGGCAAGCAAGGCAAACATGTGGTAATTCGCGGTTGGCGCTTTGACTTACCGCCCGCCAAAATTGTGCTGCAACAGATTGCAATTGCCATTTTAGATTTAAGTACCGTGGCGTTGGTACTATATTTACTATTGCCGCCTTCTGAGCATATCAGTTATTGGGCGACCTTTTCTGCGTTTATTCAATCAATGGCAATCGGCATCTTAAGTCATGTCCCTGGGGGATTGGGCGTATTTGAAGTGGTTATGATTACGGCTTTGCCCAAAGTCGATCGGACGCAGATGCTGGCGGTATTATTGATTTTTAGATTACTGTATTACATCATGCCATTTTTGGTTGCCTTACTGGCATTGCTGGCGTACGAGGCAAAGCTATATTTGAATGAAAATTCTGATAAAAAAAAATAACCTTTTAATTTTTAACACGTTGCATCAAACAAACGTATTTTCATATAGTAAAAGGTTATTTTAAGCGTGTTTGGTACGATCATACCAAATTAAATAGACATATCTTATCTTATTACTTTAGTGTCTAAACTTTTCGGCTAATAAAGGCGATGATAAATAAAATTACCGCTACTGCCAAGAACACATATGCCAAGTTTGCTGATAGACCTGCGACACCACCAAACCCTAAGAAACTCGCAATGAGTGCGATTACCGCAAAAATAATAGCCCAACGAAACATGATAATTCTCCTTTTTTTATTGTTTTAAATGTCATGCGCTGCAGTTAGACATTTTGCATTTAGATACTTTAACGCTTTACATTTTAGTTTTAGTTAAAGCCTGTTAACCTATGCTTTATTGCATGAGTACATATTAAAATAATTCTATAGCGTTGTATCGAGCACTTTTGTAAGGTTTGTGGCTTTCTCATAGCCTGTGTATAACAAAGTGCAAAAAAAAACCATGCATGGTTAATGATGTTCATGCTTCTGGTAAGCATTAGTAAGTATTGCAATGCTGTGTTAATGGAGCTGTAGCTTTGTTAATGCCGTCAGATTACTTGTCTTTTGCTCCCGCCCTATGCCTAGACCATAGAATTTAGCCTACAATAAAAATTTACCTCTTTGCATTGATAAGCTCACTGATTGTTAACGCTACCGAATAACTTCCTTAATGGCATTAGGATTTATTTACGTATTCTCAACATTTTGTCCCTAATCCTTACATTGTTGCGGCCGATGATTGTTTTATAATGGCATCTAGGCTTTTAGTATTTCCTTGACCATTATTCTCTTTATAATACTGTCATATTTGGGAATTATACTAACTACCTATATAACTATAGAATAACTATAGACGCATGTATAGCAATCAACAATGAGGAAAAAATTATGAAAAAATTAGCCACAACACTTACTGCATTAGTCATAGCAACAGGTCTTACCGTGAGTGCCCAAGCAGCGACTAAAGTAACAACTACGACCAAATCGACTACCACACACAAAAACGTAGCAACGGCAAAAGCAAAACCCCAAAAAGCTACCCAAAAATCCACAAAAGCATCAAAAAATACTCACAGCACCAAAGCTTCAGCCAAGGCTAAAAAAGGCAGCAAAGTAGCTCCAAGAACCAGTGAAGTAAACATTGATATCCCAGCTGACCTAAAAATCGACGAAAGCAGCAACAAATCTGTTGCGCCAGTCGCGCCTAGAAATGCCCAATCAAATCCTGGGTGGTACCAGTAGCGCAAGTTACCCAAACAGGTCCTGCGGTTTAATCAGTCACCGTGCAACCGGTTGATGATAACACAGCGATTGCCTCAACAACGACAACCGTACCTGTTGACGTACAAACTGTACCCGTTGTAGTAAACCCATAATCGCTAATTGTTAAACGATTTTTATAAAAAAAGATGCCTGCGTGGCATCTTTTTTTGTGGCTAATTAGTGGATTGATTATTTGGTCAATAAAAAAGACACTCTGAATACCTTTTTTATTGTTATATGACTCAAAATCTTTAGCAACTTTTAGCGGTGATAAGCAGCATATTTGGGATCTGCTGCCGCGGTGAATAACACGTCCGTTGATGAGTTGAGTGCTGTCTCAACCGAGTCTTGTACTACCCCAATAATAAAGCCAATCGCGACTACCTGCATGGCAATGGTATCAGGAATATTAAAGAAACTACAGGCCAATGGTATCAATAGCAATGAACCCCCTGCAACACCCGATGCCCCCGCCGCGGCTAAGGTAGATACTACCGCTAACAACAGCGCAGACCCGAAGTCCACATGAATACCTAACGTATGTGCCGCTGCCAATGTCATGACATTGATGGTAATCGCTGCCCCTGCCATATTAATGGTGGCACCTAACGGGATAGTGATTGAATAGGTATCTTCATGCAAACCCAACTTATGCGCAAGGTTTAGATTCACAGGAATATTGGCAGCTGAACTGCGAGTAAAGAAGGCGGTGATGCCACTTTCTTTAAGACAGGTAAACACCAGTGGATAAGGATTTTTGCGGGTTTTGACAAATACAATCAATGGGTTTACAACCAACGCGATAAATGCCATAGAGCCGACCAACACTGCTAACAAACGGGCATAACTTAATAACACCGACAGCCCCGTTTCAGCGATGGTTTGTGTCACCAAGCCAAACACACCCAATGGCGCAAACCAAATCACCCATTTGACCACGCTTGAGACCGCTTCTGCCAAATCGTTAATCATTTGCTTGGTATGGTCTGAGGCATGGCGCAAGGCAAGACCCAAAATTGCTGCCCAAGATAGCACGCCCATGTAGTTGGCATTGACGATCGATTTGACAGGATTTTCCACCATGTTGGTCAAGAGTACTTTTATCACTTCTGCTAAGGATGACGGTGGCGTCTGACTGACCTCACCGGCTTTTAAAATCAATTCGGTTGGGAATAAAAAGCTTGCTACTACCGCCGTCAAAGCTGCCAAGAACGTACCTGCCATATACAGCACCAAGGTTGAGCGGACATTGACCTGAGTGCCTGATTTATGCTGACTGATAGCGGCAATGATTAAGATAAACACCAACAACGGTGCAATCGCTTTTAACGCACCGACAAACAACGCACCCAAAATTGAGATGGTTTGCGCCACACTCATCGATAAACCGCCGATGATAGTCGGATTGGCTAATGAACCGACTAAAATACCAAGTATCAGCCCTATCACAATCAAAGGCACCAACCCCACGCGCTGATACGCTTGGATAAGCTTTAACATAATAACCTCTTAATATTTCACCGCAAAAATGGCTGATATATTAACATTTTTTAACAATTTGCATAAATTATTTTTAAAATCGTCAACTTGTCAACTTAACTCTATCAAAGTGTTGGGTAGAGAGGTTATCGGATTTGAAAAACTTGGATGGCAGGTGCGCTGTTGGTTGCTAGTGATTGTAATTGTGCTTGATAAACGCGGTATTTTTGACGACCACTTTCAACCTGTTCGGGGGCGGCGTCGATGACTTCTAGCAGGCGGCTAGCTTGGGTATCTACAATTGCTTCGTTAGTGAGATTGATGACGACGCCATCAAATTGGGTGACAAGTTCGATATTATCAGTAAGTACCACACTGGCAGGGAGTTTTTGGTGGTAAAAGGCATCAAGTCGCTGGATAATTTGGTGGGGAATAAATGCCACATCACTCAATGACCATAGTCGCTCATCAAGTGAGGGTAATAGCTCGGACGCTGCCACCACAATAATGCTATCCTCGCTTTTGGCTAGCACGGTTGAAATTAGCTGGCAGACGAACGCCAGCTGTTTTTTTTGCGGGGATAAAATATAAAAACTAATTTGTGATGCCATCATGGGGTGGTCAGCATCCTATCACCTAAACTGCATCTTGGGTAGCTTGGCGATAGAGATAATGCATCAACAACGGCACTGGACGACCCGTTGCGGTTGGCTCTTTGCCCGACTGCCACGCTGTCCCTGCAATATCCAAGTGCGCCCAAGGAATATCTTCGACAAACTTCGATAAAAAACACGCCGCTGTGACTGACCCTGCTGGCATACCGCCAATGTTTTGCATATCTGCCATGTTGGATTTAAGCTGCTCTTGGTAGTCATCATCCAGTGGCATGTGCCAAACACGGTCATACGCTGATTCGCTAGCTTGTTCAAGCTCAAAAATCACATCTTCATTGTTACTGTATAGACCTGAGCGCACATAACCCAGCGCCACGATACACGCCCCAGTCAAGGTTGCCATGTCGATAATCACTTTTGGCTGATAGCGCTGCACATACACCAAGGTGTCGCACAGTACCAAACGACCTTCGGCATCCGTATTGAGGATTTCCACGGTTTTACCATTCATGGCGGTGACGATATCACCAGGGCGAGTCGCTGTTCCTGAAGGCATATTCTCTGCACAAGCGAGTGCGCCAACGACTTGCAGCGGTAGACGCGCTTCACATAGCGCTTTAATCATCCCCATGACTGCAGCCGCACCGCCCATGTCGTATTTCATCTCACCCATACCCAAACCTGGTTTGAGTGAGATACCACCACTGTCAAAGGTGATACCTTTACCCACCAGTACAATCGGTTGCTCTAGGCTTGATTTTTTGCCTTTGGTTTTGCTGTTTTTGTCTTTTTTGGCGGCTTTGCCATTGTACTCAAGTAATACCAGCTTAGCTTCATGCGCGGAGCCGCGAGCGACTGCCAAAAAGCAGTTCATCCCTAATTGCTGCATGTCTTTTTCACCCAATACCTTGACCGTCAATAGCTCTGGGTATTGATTGGCCAAGCTTTGCGCTTGCTCTGCAAGATAGGCAGGGAAACACACATTCGGTGGCTGATTTGCCAAATCTTTGGTGAGTGATTGACCTTGGGCAGTCGCCTGTTGCAGCTGTAGCAGGGCGTCAAACGCGGCTTGGTTGTCTGCGCTGACCAATAAGGTCACGTCTTTTAGCGTCGGTTTATCCGCTTTTTGCGATTTATAAATATCAAAGGTATAGCTTTGATTCAACAGGGCTAATGCAAACTGACCAAAACTCACTTCATCCATACTATCGCCTAAACTAATCACCGCAGATTTGGTAAGACGACTCAAACTTGCATAAATTGCTTTGGCAATTTTTTGCAAGCTACCGCCGTTTAATTTATCTTGACTGCCCACGCCAACCAACAATAAACCCACATTGTTGTCAGTACCATAATTGATTGCGGTATCGGCAAGCTTACCCTTAAAACGACTTGCTTCAATCAAGCGACTGACAGCGGTTTGTAGTTCGCTCGTTAGTTGCCCCATAGTTTGGCTATTGTCATCTACCAATACCACGTGATAGCTATTCTTGACCGTTTTTTTAAGCGCGGTCGCTAGTGTCAATGTCAAACTCATTTAAGCTCCTTAATTATTGTCATCAAGAAATAACTATTATCATAGCATACCTATTATGGTATTTGGGTTATAGCATTGGGTTATCACTGCGTGATGGAATAGCAGGCGTCATTGTGTAGGGTAAAATGCGGTTGTAAAAAGTCTTTGTAAAAATTGGCTTTGATAAAGCGGCTGTAAAAAGTGGTGGTGAAAAGTCATTGTGAAATGTTACCTTACAGTATTCATATTCATAATCTCTCGGCAACGCGCTAAAATAGCCGATTAACAGATGCGCTCAATGGTATGATGTCGTACAATATTGGCATTTACTTCCCTAGCTGTTTGAATTGATTAATTTTTGAGTAATATTAGGTGGTTACTTGTGATATTACGACGCTATATGACGCAACAAGTCGCCGCTAATACTGCGATTGTGCTGTTATTTCTGATGGCGCTGATGCTTGGCGGTCGCTTAATACGCTATTTTGGTATCGCTGCAGAAGGCAGGCTGGATGTGGGTTTGCTATTTGCCATTATTGGCTATAACATTCCAACCTTTCTTGAGCTAATTTTACCGCTGTCATTTTTTATCGCACTGATGCTCGTGCTCGGTCGTATGTACGTGGATCAGGAGATGAGCGTCCTGTTTGCCAGTGGTATCAGTCGCGGTCGTCTGACGCGTTTGATGATTCCGCTGATTACTGGGTTATTTATATTTCAAATGGGAATTAGTCTTTTGGCAAAACCATGGGGACTGTCTAACAGTAAGCAGATTTGGCAAACCCAGTCGCTCGGTAGTTTGCTTGATTTAGTGCGTCCAAAAACCTTTATCAGCAGTGGCAACTATCACCTGTATGTCGATGAGTTTAATAAAGAAAAACGTGAACTCAAAAACCTATACGTGGTGCAACAGCAAACCGACAAAAGCGGCAAAATCGCCAAAAACGATGTTATCATCACCGCCACGCGCGCCTATCAAGTACCCAGTAAAGACACGGATAGCTCAATGCAGCTGGATTTGTTTCAGGGTCGTCGCTATGAGCTTGGCACCAACAACGCCAAATACAACCAAGCCAGTTTTGAAAAATATCGCATTACCCTAGAAAAACCTGCCAGCGAAACAATTACCGAAACCAATGTTGAAACCCAAACCACTGCCAAACTGCTCGCCCATACCCAAAAACCCGAAGTCAAAGCCGAGCTGGGCTATCGCTTTACCATGCCGTGGCTGATTATCATTGCGGCGATGCTTGCTACCCCGCTTGCACAGGTACGCCCCCGTCAAGGACGCTGGCTTCGTTTGTTACCTTCAGTGCTCATATTTGCTAGCTGTGCGATTAGTATCATTTCACTACGCACTGCCATTGGTAAAGAAAGCATTAGTGAGTACGCGTATATTTGGCTAATCGTTGGTTTTATCGCATTTGCATTGTTGTTAAATTGGCAAAGCCGCGTGGTACATCGTGTCCGCTATCGTCGCCACAGTCGTCAGTTGTCCGCAGGCGGTCAGTCATGATTTTATCTCGTTACGTTAAAAAACAAGCGCTTTTTGCCATGGCAGGCGCCATTATTGGTCTTTGGCTCCTTAAAGTCGTCTTTGATTATCTGGCAGAGTTGCAGGATCTTAATGATCATTACAATTATTTAGATGCCTTGCGTTTTATTGCCTATAGTGCACCCAGTGATTTACTCGACTATATGCCATTTGGCACGCTATTAGGTGCAGTGGTAGGTCTAGGCTTGCTTGCCAACACCAGTGAGCTGACGGTGATTCAAGCGGCAGGTATCAGCCGCTTTAAAATAGTCGGTTGGGTGATGCAACCAGCGATTCTTTTTGTCATTATCGGTCTATTACTTGGCCAGTATGTAGTGCCAACTAGCAATCAGTTAGCGCACCAAGTCAAACATGACAAGCCTTTGCTATCAAGTGCCATCAATGGTTATTGGGACAAACAAGCCAACCGCATCATCAATATTGACTATGCTAATACCAAAGGCGAGCTCAAAAATATCAAAGTTTGGCAGCTAGACGACAACGCCCATATCCAACAAGTGCTGCAGGCCGATACCGGCAGCTTTGTCAGTCAAAATACCGCTGATAAGACATCGGGCTGGCAGCTGCAACAAATCAAACAATTAACCATCGCCGCCGATGGGCACAGTCAATTGACTACCATACCGACTATGACGCTGCAATTACCCATTGAGCCGTCAGCGATTTATCTGTTAACACGCAGCCCTGATAACATGTCAGTGACCGAATTATGGCAACACCAACAGCTCTTAGCCAAAGACAAACGCCGCTCACTGGAGCATGAAGTTGCCTTTTGGAAAAAGCTATTGGCGCCTCTTGCCATGCTATCGCTAGTGTTGGTTGCTTGTTCATTTGTATTTGGCTCCTTGCGTAACCAAAGCTTGGGCTATCGTATTGTGATCGCTCTTTTATTTGGCTTGGTATTTAGTTATCTGCAAGATTTGGTCGGGTTTGTCAGTCTAAGCACGGGATTTTCACCTTTTTTTATGGTGTTATTACCGATTATTGCCAGTGCCGCGCTTGGCGTGTATTTAATTAGAAATAAAAACTGATATGTCTGCTGATTTATTGACTGACCCGCGTGTCGAAGCCCATCCGTTTGGTAACTTCTTTTTTGCTGATACCAAAGTCTTGATGATGGGTACAATGCCGCCCACACCTGATAAATGGTGCATGGCATTTCATTACCCCAACTTTTATAACGATATGTGGCGTATCATGGGCAAAGTGTTTTTTGATGATATCGATTATTTTCGAGTCGGTGACGAAAAACGCTTTGATGCCGAAAAAATTAAAGCATTTTTACAGGCTTATAAAATCGGTGAATGTCCCTCAGTCACTCATGTCATCCGCGAAAAAGGCAATGCGGCTGACGAACATTTGACCGTGGTTGCTACGGTTGATTTGGGTAAAGTTTTGGCACAGCTAAAGCAGGTCAAGTGGATTTACACCACCGGTGGCAAAGCCACAGAAGTGCTGATAGCGCTGGTCAACCAAAGTATCAGTGACCCCGCGTCACCCTATTTTGATCCCAGTCAAACACCCTATAAACTGCCAAAAACCAATCAGTTTCTTGAAGTTAACGCTTTTGGGCGAACATTTGGTATTTATCGGTTGCCATCGACCTCGCGCGCTTATCCGCAAAGCTTGGAGAAAAAAGTAGCCGCTTATCGCGCGTTTTTTATCTTGGCAGGAATATTGCCCGCAAGCGACAGCTAGCATAATCGACAGCTAGCACAATCGACAGCTAGCAAATGATAAGCAAGCTGCCATGACACAATTGATATAGTCCCTGTGCTTGCCCTACTTTATACTCTTGTCTAATGACGAATAATCAATGCTGACAGTCAACGCTTACAGTTAATGCTTACAATCATCATTTCAAAACACACCGTATAAAATCAAGGCATGGGAGCCGATACATGGCCAACACCGCACCACCAATCTTGCTTGTCATCGCAGTTATCAGCATGATTGGTTGTGAGCAATCTGATTCTCAGCAGCCAGCACCCCCTACCGCTGCCACCGTGAGCGCGCCCCAAGAATTCGATGATAAACCATTGCCCCAAGTATTAGACACACAGGCAATCAATAAAAACATGCTTACCGTCAGTCAATTGGCGCAAGGTTATGTGTTGCCTGACTCAAGTACCATTAATGACTATCAAGAAGCGTATTTTACTGTCATCAAACAGCCGAGTATCGATGCGGCTGCAGCGAGTGACCCAACTGCCCTCAATCAATTTGACTATATACCCATCTCGCCTGATATGATTTTTGTCAAAGCTATGCTGAGTCATTTTGATGAAACCATCGCGCTTGCCAGTATTGAGCAGCGATACGGCAAAAATCCTGAACTGCTAGGTTTAGCCCGAGATATTATCAGCTCACGCCAAAATGAATCACAAATATTACAGAATTGGCTTGCCATGCAACTGATTCAAAACACCGCGGACCCTAATCAGCCGATGGCAGATAGTGTGGCAGCGCAGCAAGAAATCGATAGCATTATCGATGATATGCAGCAAGAAATGGTGGACACGGTCATGACTAAAAATGCCGACCAAGCATTTGCCCAAACCGTGCTGATTCATCATAAAGGCGCGATTGCGTTCTCACAAGTGGTTGCCAAATATGGTAACGATGACAAAGTGCGTAGCCTTACCAATACCCTAATCGATACCCAACAAGCCGAAATTCAACTTCTACAAAACTGGCTCCGTAACCACGGATATGCCCAATAATCATTTACTATAGCAAATAGAAAGGGCGGGTTAGCGCGCGCTAACCCGCCCTTTTTTAGCATTAAATTCACCTAATTGATGTTGGCTAACTTGATGTTTGCTAGCTGTCATCTACATCATGAACCATTCGCGTGAGCGTGATTTGCCGCTGTAACTGCCGAAGCGGTCTTAGCTCGTCAAGCAGCGATAGTATTAAGCCAATCGCTTGTGGACTGGCATCAAAATCACGGCGTAGGCGTGAGGCAAGGCGCACCGTTGTCAATTGTGCGCTATTAAAATAGGGTTGGCTGTCGATAGCAGGCGTTTCAGCATAAATAATATCTTCATCCATTAGCGCTAATACCCAGCTTTTATCCCAACTACTCGCCGTAATCAAATCATCTAAGGTTAACCGTAATGATAAATCCATATGGGTGGTTTGAGCCATGTTGTACTCCTGTTGCGTCTCTATAGTTATGTTTGGTGCTGGTTTGTCATTTTTTTATTATACTACGCATTTTATTTCTTAGTTATCAATAGATTAGCGCGTTGGCGCAAACGAGGCAAATGCCGATTTGAACGCTTCAAACGCTTGGATATCTGCGTCTGTAGAGATTTTTGGCAACACGATATTTAAGCTTAAATATAAATCACCGGCTTCTTTGGCTGGGATACCTTTACCTTTAAGGCGCAGATTGGTACCAGTACGGCTATTTTTTGGTACATTGACATTGACCTTGCCAGCAGGCGTGTTGACCGTGATTTGACCGCCCATGGCTGCTTCCCAAGGCGCAACGTCTACCGTTTGGAACACGTCTTTGCCTTCTACACGGATATTGTCTGGGTGATTAAATTTGATTTTTAGGTACAAATCGCCATTATCACCACCATACGGGCTTGGATTGCCTTGTTTTGCCAAGCGAATTTGTTGCCCTTCGGCAATACCTTTGGGGATTTTGACTTCAATGGTTTTGGTTTGATAATCCAGCCCTGTCACGGTTTGTACGGGTAAATTTATGCTAATTTTACGGGTATCGCCTTCATAAGTGGCTTTCAAATCAATTGATAACTCGGCGTGCTGATCGTCGCCTTTGGTCGAGCGTTGCGACTGTCTGCCACCAAATCCGCCTGCACCGCCCCCGAATGTCGAGAAAATATCATCAAATCTAAAGCCACCCGCGCCTTGCGACTGACGACCGCCAAACCCACCGGCACCACCAAACTGACGGAGGATTTCATCCAAATCCGCTTGGCTCATATTGGCATTAAAGCCCTGACCGCCGCCCATGCCGCCCCCCATACCGCCAAAGCCTTGACCCATATAAGGATTGTCGAGCATCAGATCGTATTGGGCGCGTTTTTCAGCGTCCTTGAGCGTTTCATAGGCGTTATTGATTTCACCCATTTTGGCGTCGGCATCGGGTGAGTCGTTGATATCAGGGTGATATTGTCGTACCAGTTTGCGATAGGCTTTTTTAATATCTGCTTCACTGGCTTTTTTATCGACGCCTAAAATGTCATAATAGTTTTTTTCTGCCATTATTGTTGTCCTTAAAATTTTGCAAATAGTGCTATTTGCGCAGCAATGTGATGATATTAATATAATGGCTGTTTTGGCATTTTTCAAAACTTCTTTGGTAATTGACGATAGATTAGCGCCAAGTGATATTAGCGCTTAATCGCAGTTTTGGGCTTTTTTTGACAACAGGATAACAGATGACAAAAGTTGCATTGTTAGATTATGGCATGGGTAATTTACATTCGGCAGGTAAAGCCTTGACGGCAGTGGGCGCTGATGTGTCGATCACGCGTGACCCGGCGGTGATTGCGGCAGCGGACAAAATTGTCTTTCCTGGCGTAGGGGCAATGCGCGACTGTATGGCAGAGATGCAGGCAGCAGGTATTGCTGATGCTGTCAAAACGGCTGTATTTAATAAGCCTGTGATGGCGATTTGTGTCGGGATGCAGGCGTTGTTTGAGCGCTCAGAAGAAAATGACGGGGTAGACTGTCTAGGGGTACTGGGTGGTGACGTCAAACGCTTTGATGATCATTGGCTAGATGACAAAAACGAACGCATTAAAGTGCCGCATATGGGCTGGAATACTATCACCCATATGGATTTGGCGCATCCGCTATGGCAAGGGATTGAAGATAATACCCATTTTTATTTTGTGCATAGTTTTTATTGTGTGCCGTCTGATACTTCGATTGTAGCGGCAACCTGTGATTATGGCGTCGAATTTTGTGCCAGTGTGATTAAAGATAATTTGTTTGCGACCCAGTTTCACCCCGAAAAAAGCCATACTGCAGGATTGCAGCTATTGAAGAATTTTGTGGAGTGGAGAATCTAGTAGCTTTTTTTCAAGATTTCTCGCAACGTGACAATGGTCATTTTGGTTGTCTTATCCAAAACAGGTTTATCAAATAACGGTGAATAGCTACTGGCTTCAGTTGGACTGCCTGATAGTTGCGGATGTAATTTATTTTTGCAAGCTTGGGATGTCGGTAGTGCTGCCTGTTTTAACACCTCTAACAACATTCCTTCAAGGCACAATGGCTCAGATTGCAGTAGGATAAAATTTTTCTCTTTAGCGGTTTTGGTGTCTTTTGCTTCAATCGCTACATCTGAATCCATCAAAATATAGATATAATCAAACGCTCGGTGTTGGGTCTGTTTGACTGTATATTTGATGACGTCATGCGGTGAGCCACCTCCTGCAAAGTCTAGCGTAACTTTTTTACCTGACAACCGATTATCATAAATCGACTTCATGTGTTGCAAGAATGCTTGCTCATGCTCGCCTTCACCCACGATAATTAAGGTGGTTTGTTGTTGATTGCGTATTTTTTTCTTCGCCATGCCTATCCCTTACAAATTCGGTACGGCAGAAAAAGCCCCTGCCATGTATTTGGCATAAAGGTTATCGTCATTGCGTATACCTTCCACTTCATCTAATCGCCATGCTTCTGATTTTTGGTCGATTTTTTCTACCAAATAAATTTGATGCTTGTTGAGAATATTAAATACTTCAGGCGTATGGCAAGTAAAGATAAGTTGGGCATTGTGGGGATTGGTGTGTTCGGAACGGAATAAATTAAAAATCTCTGGAAGTAAATGCGGATGTAAGTCGTTGTCGAGTTCGTCAATAATAGCAATACCGCCATTTTGTAAGACAGGTAAGATTAAACTTAGTAAGTTAAAAGCTGACTGTGTACCATTAGACTCTTGGAAAAAATTAAGTTCAAAAGTTTTCCCGTCTATAGTTCTATGTATACCAAAAGGCAATAATATTTCTTGTGTTTCTGACGAGTCTTTTGCCAAAGCAGTGATTTCCTTGATAACTATTTCCTGTATCCCTGTATCAAATTTGCATAGCAAATCCTCTGCTGTTTTCTTAAGCTTTTCATTCTCGTTAAACAATTTAGTAGCTTTAACAATAGAATTCGCATTTTGACTTAGTCTACCGCCAGCGACAACATTTGACTCATTATTCATTAAGGAATTAATAATTTTCTTAGCAATTTCATTTTCAAAAATTTCTGCGTAACTAATTAATGAAACATTTTTTTGAGCATCATTTGCTAAAGAGGGTCTAATGAAACCATTATGCCTGTAATCTAGAACACCGTTAACGTATGAACGTTTGAAAATGTAACTGAATTGACTACTAGATTTTTTGTAAAGATTTTCTTTTACAATTTGTTCCCTATTAATAACTAGTTCATACCTGTATTCTTCAAAATTATTTTCTAAGTTTTTTAGCAAAAAACCCATATGAAATGTGGCATCTTCAGACTCACTTAATATATGGGTTTGTATAACTATTTGTTTATCACTATCAAATGTTTTAGCAGAAGTACATATATACCAAGTCAAAAAAGACAATGGTTTAAGGAATTGAGTTTTCCCCGACCCATTGGCTCCAACTACCGCCATAATTTTATTTAAGCGAATGTTATCTTGGGTTGTTTTGACGGTAAAATCATAGGCAGAAGCTGTCGCCTGTTTGCCGAGTTCAAACGACAAGTCTGTCTCATCAAGATACGAATAAAAATTATTAAATCGGATATATTTAATCATAAAATTCCAAATGTCACATAAATTTGTGATTTATTGATTAATATAGCACAATTTTTTCCGTAGCAATTTAAGAATTGTAAACTGCCCTCACCACTTCCCCAATCGTGGCAATCCCTTTTTTCAGCGTGTCATCATCTTGGGCGATGCTTAAGCGGATGCACTCATGGGCGTGTTTAAAGTTTTCAGTATCCACGCCAACAAAGAAATGCTCACTGGGGATAATCAATGTGCCTTTAGCTTTTAATCGCTCATACAATTCCACCGTGGTTATCGGCAAATCTTTAAACCATACCCACAAGAAAATCGCGCCTTCAGGCTTGTGGATTTTCATCGCATTGTTATAGGGGCTTGGCAAGTCGCCCAGTTCTTGTTTTAGCAGCTGCACCGCTAATTTGGCTTGTCCTTGATAAAACGGACGAATATGATTGTCTGACAAATCTTTTAGACGATCATCTTGTAGTAGTGGCGTTGCAATCGCCGCACCAAAACGGGTCGGCGCTAGATTGACAATGGCGTTTAGGCTGCTAATCGCTTTGACCACCTGCGGATTGGCGACCACAATCCCTGTACGCACCCCAGGCAAACCGATTTTTGATAGGCTGAAGCACAAAATAATTTGCTCATTCCAATTGAGTGTGGCTTGGCTATAGATGATATTGGGAAACGGCATCCCATACGCATTATCGATAATCAGTGGGATATCAAAGCGCTTGGCAATCGCTTCAAGGCGCGCCATTTCGTCATCGGTCAGCACGTTGCCTGTTGGGTTGGTGGGGCGTGAGCAACAAATTGCCCCGATTTCGCCGTTGTGCAATTCAGCCAAATTTTCTAGCGTATCAAAATCGACTCGGTATTTAAAAAAGCCGTCTTCACCTTGATGTTGCACAAATTCGATGCTGGGTGGCACTGCGATAAAATGCTGCCCATCCACATGGGCATCGGCATAACCCACGTATTCTGGGGCAAGTGGTAATAGAATTTTCTTATCCAGGCTGCCTTGTGTGGTATCGTCAAACTGCCCACCAAACAAGTTAAATAAATAAAAAAATGCGTTTTGTGAGCCATTGGTCAGGGCGATATTGTCTGTGGTAAGTCCCCAATCATAATGGCGATTAAAAAAATCTACCAATGCTGCAATAAACTTGGCATCGCCCTGCGGCGTTGAATAGTTTCCGATATTTTCGATGGCCATTGAGCCCATCTCACCTTCGGCTAGGGTTTTAAACACCGACCAATAGGTTTGGTTAACTTTATCAATGCGTGCTGGATTGCCACCACCGAGCATATTAATCGGTTGCTGACTGTTAAGCGCATTGCCCAAATCATCCATTAACTGCAAAATACCGCTGTTTTTGATAAACTTTTCACCAAACTTTGAAAACTGCATGATTGCCCCTTTAATTTTGCCAAGCTATCTGCGTATTATAACAGGATGCAAGTGCCGTTGCCCGTTTTGACTCAGCTGTACAGCTACCATCAGGATACCCCAGCATGAAACCGCATTTACCCAAACTCAAAGGCTATAGCCACACTTGGCAAACTACCTTGATGGTGATGTTGATGGTACTGGTGAGCGTGGCATTGTCGCTGTGGTTTTTTTGGCGCAGTCTGTATTTACCAGAGCTACAAAACCATGCGACTTATCTTGCCCATCAGCTGTTGATGATTGATAAAGCGGATAAAGATTTTAAAAACAATCCCGAGCTTAAAAATTGGATTATTGATGCCTCGCATATTAACGTGATTACTGACCCACAACAGATACCTTCTTTTCAAGAAAAAACCTTGGTGGATTATTTTACCCAGCGGATGGCAACACAGATGGAAACTGTGATGCAGCGTCCTGTATCGGTCAATTTTAAATTCAAACCCGTACCGATTTTGTATATTCAAGACAGCGCGCATCCGGATGTTTGGCTGCAAGAGCCTGTCAAGTTTTATGCCAAATATAGCCCAACGTCGATTTATTTTTTCTTATTGGGGATTCCGCTTGCCACGTTGCTGACCATTTTGTTTTTGGTCAGACAATTAAATCGCCCGCTCAAACGCCTACAAAAAGTGGCGATTGATTACATCACCCTTGGGCACGCCAACAATTTGGCGACCAATGAAGGCTCAACGGAGATTCGTCAGGTGAATTTGGCATTTAACCGACTATTTCATAACCTGACCCAAACCCAAAAAGAACGCAATATTATGCTCGCTGGTATTTCCCATGATTTGCGCACGCCACTGACGCGGATGCGACTCACGGCTGAGATGTTACCTGATGAGTTTTTGCGGGAAGGGCTAGTGTATGACATTGAGGACATGGACGCGATTTTGGAGCAGTTTATTTCATTTATGAAAGATGGCTCAGATGAAGCGGTAAGATTGACCAACCTGCGCCCCATCATTAACGAGATTTTGGTGCAGTTTGCCCCTACCCCATTTATTATCGATATCCAAGAAGATCTGCCCAGTGTGCCATTGCGACCTTTATCCATTAAACGTCTCATTGTTAATTTGGTCAATAATGCTTGTCGCTATGGTCAGCCGCCCATTCATATTGAGATTAGCATTGATAATGCTCTACAGCCTACCGAGCAAGTGGTCACTGATGAAAGTCTAACGCCAGAGATAACCTCTAGACAAAAATACTTAACCATTAAAGTTAGCGATGAGGGGCAAGGCGTTGCCGAAGATCAGCTTGAGCGGATTATGCAGCCGTTTGAGCGGGGCGAAACGGCACGTACCACGCAAGGGAGTGGACTTGGGCTTGCGATTGTAAGCCGCATTACTCACCTGCACAATGGTAGCGTCATCGCTCGTAATCAGCCCAATGGCGGCGGCTTAGTAGTGGTGGTGAAGATTCCGATTATAGAATAAAGCTGATAGAAGCGTAATTGGTTACTTAATAGATTAGGCTAACCATGATTCCTTAGTAACTTTGGTTTTGGTAGCTTTGGTTTAGGTAGCCATTTTTACTTTTTAGTACCAATCATGGGGGGCAATTCACTTGACACATTGGTGGCTGTGACAGGATGAACCAAGGCTGCACGCGCCTGTGAGACGGACTGGCTTTCAGTAGGTTTGCGCAAAAAACTATAATAACCGAAAACCGCCATGTTGAGTACCACCAAGGCTAAAAACAGGTAACGCATGCCATCCTCGCTTGTGATGATTTCGCTCATCGGTTAATTGATGTGCGCAAATTTTGCTAAACCATTGCATAACTCACTAAAATTTAGCCCAGTCTGAGCTAATTTGCAAGTGTCACTGGTAACGAGCTTATGACCCTTGCGCTTGCGTGTATTTTTTCTCGCAACTTTTTTGGGTAATTTCATCGGCTTCAATACTTGAAGCTAGCTGGCTTTTCGGCCACTTCATGATAAATCGCGCCCCACCCAAGGTCGGGCTTTCATCCACTGACATGCGACCATTAAACCAAAACGCAATTCGAGACACGATCGATAAGCCGAGACCGTAACCACCCGAGGCACGGGTACGACTATCATCCAGACGCGCAAATGGGATAAAGACTTTTTCACGGTCTTTTTCTGGAATACCCTGTCCATCATCTTCCACACTGATAAAGGCTTCATTTTTTTCTAAGCCTGCTGAGATGATAATGGTGCTTTCGGCGTACCGGGTGGCATTGCCTGCCAAGTTTTGCAACACGCGGTGTAAATAGCGTCTATCAGCTTGTGCAAACGCACCTTTTTGTACCTTGCCTACTTTGACGGTGACAGGTTTACCAAGCGCATTGGTCTCACGGGCAATCTGCGAAACAAGTTCTTGCAAATCGACATCTTCCCAGTCCATTTTGGGTGAGCCTTCTTCAAGCTTGGCATAGGTCAAAATTTCATCAATCAAGCCATTGAGCGATTCGATATCTTGGTCGATATAATCACGCTGACTCATCCGATCGTCATAATCATCCGTATCAGCCAACATATCCACGGCAAAGCGAATACGTGCTACTGGGGTGCGCAGTTCATGGGATACGGCACGGGTCAACTCGCGCTGGGATTCAATCAAACGGCGGATGTGCTCAGTCATACTATTAAAGGTTGCCGCTAGATGGGCAATTTCATCTTCGCCCACGACTTTTACTTTGGTATTGAGCTTACCTTCGCGCACTTTGGTGATACCGCTTTGAATGAGCTGCAGTTTACGCTCTAATGGGAAAATCAGCGCATACACCCCTAGACTGATTAAGAACATACTAATGAGCGTGATACTAATAATCAGATTAAGCGGAAACCAGTTAAACAGTGGAATGGGTCCCAAATCCACCACAGTATCTTGGAGTTCAGTCGGTGCTAGTACCCGAATCGATGAATTCTCTACACTGGTATTGTCACGGAACATAATCACGATATCTTTGCGATACAGTCGCGCTTTTTGGTCGGTATCAAGTTGCAGTTTATTAACGGATTGCAAGGTGAGCTTAAAAGGGAAAAATTTTTGAATTTGTTGCAAGCGTTGCTGTTTTTCTGCCAAGGTGCGATAGTAAGACAAATCATCGAGTAGCAACACGCCTATCCCTTTAATTTGTTGCTCATTGAGTTTATTGACGCTGACATGCAAGACGTTGTTCTCACCCGATACTTTATGATAAATCTCTGCGGTATTGGTATCGCCATTAAAACGTACTACGGCTTGTTGTTTGTTGAGTCGATTAATTTCGCTGGTTTTAAAATCCGCTTTTGAGGTCGGTTCGATTTCAAACTTAGTATCAAATAAAGTACTGACATCAGAGAGCCAAAAATTACGCTCTTGCGCCGTTACTTGGCGCGACAATCCTGAGTCAATGAGATAAAATGCCGCTGATGCCATATCCTCGCGATAAGTCTGTACGCGCTCTGCGTTGATAGTGGTGATAAGCAATTGCGCAAACAACGCAACCAACAAACAGATAAGTAACAGACCTGCATAAATCCGCAGAAAGATGGATTGGTTTAAGGACGATAATAGTGGCATAAAAATCTAGGGTTAAGGTCGAAAGATAATAGCCGTATTATTACCTAGCAAAATTAATATTACAATGTAAAATTCATGAAGCGATTGTCTAGTAACGTAGCAAATTGTTGTGCTAAATCTACCAATTACTAGGTAGCAAAGTTACCAGTGATAGCGATAAAAAAAGCCAGCTTGATGCTGACTTTTTTCAATATTGTGTTTATCAATACTATGTTAGTTTTCTTTGACAAACAGATAGCCTTTACTGCGAACGGTTTTGATACGTTTTGGGTTTTCTGGATCATCACCAATTTTTGGACGGATACGAGAAATACGTACATCAATCGAGCGGTCTTGACCATCATACTCGATACCACGCAGACGTTCAAAAATGTCTTCACGCGATAAGATACGACCCGCATTGGATGCTAATAACCACAGCAAATCATATTCCGCACTGGTAAAGTCAACAAGCTCATCATTCAAAGTAACCGAACGACCGCCGTTATCAATAACCAAATCGCCAAATTCAAGACGCTGCGGCACTTCATCGGTTGGCGCGGTATCAGAGCGGCGCAATAGCGCACGAATACGTGCTAATAACACACGCGGTTGAACCGGTTTTGCCACATAGTCATCCGCACCCATTTCTAGACCTAATACTTGGTCCATATCTTCGGTACGCGCGGTTAACATTAAGATAGGGTTATGAAAATGAGGACGCACTTCACGGCATACCGTCAAACCGTCACTACCTGGCAACATCACATCAAGCACCACCATGTCAGGCTGCTCAGCCACAATACGACGAATGGCACGGTTACCATCAGTTTCAATTGCCACATCTAGACCATTTTTACGCAAATAATCTTGGGTCAAGGTTGCAAGACGCTCATCATCCTCTACAATCAATACGCGGGGTATCAACTCTTCTTCTGACATAATTTCCTCCAAAAAATTTTATACATACTCTTAATACTTATATCAGAATATATCTTTATTTATCTATCAGCAATAGGTAATGAAAGTTTACGCATTACCTGTACTACTACAATATAATTGAATTAATTTAGCGAAAAAATAGCCAATTTAATATTGTTAAAACGTAACTAAACATAAAAAAGTATAAATACCACATATATAAATCTGCGAAAGCATACGATAAAAGGTTGTCTATTTAATAACTGATAAAATTTTCTTGCTAGCTTTGGTTTAAAAGATAATTAGCAGATTTTTAAGCACTCTTGTTTTAAGCACTTATATCTTTAACCACCCATAAAAAAACAGTGGTCATAGCCACTGTCTTTAAACACGTTCGCATCAAAATTAGGCACGGTTTTTGAATTTTTGTAAGGTTTGCAATTGTGCCAAAGATTCTGCTAATGCTGCCAAAGCCGCAGAAGTGTCAATATCTGCTTTTTGATTTTGCAAGGTTTGTTCTGCATGACGACGTGCTTCCAAAATTTTGGCTTCATCTAAGTCATTCGCACGTACTGCTGTGTCTGCCAATACCGTCACTAAATGCGGTTGTACTTCTAAAACGCCACCTGATACATACACCATTTCATCATTGCCATTGCTAGTTTTGATCTGCATGGTACCTGGTTTTAATAACGTAATAAAAGGAATATGTCCTGGCAAAATACCGACTTCACCTTCTACACCAGTAGCAATTAACATGCTAATCTCACCAGAGTAGATAGTTTCTTTCGCACTGACGACATTACATTGTAAAGTTGCCACAGTTCTCTCCTATGGTATTGCAAAATTAGGTTGATAAAACCCTGTTAATATAGTTTAAATTAACAGGGTTTGATTGAGAAATTAGCCGCGTAGTTTTTCTGCTGCAGCAACCACTTCTTCAATACCACCTTTCATGTAGAATGCTTGTTCTGGCAAGTCATCATACTCACCATTCAAGATTGCTTTAAAGCTTTGAATGGTTTCACGGATTGGTACATATTTACCAGGTGAGCCGGTGAATACCTCTGCAACGTGGAAAGGTTGTGACAAGAAACGTTGGATTTTGCGTGCACGGTACACCACTAATTTATCATCTTCTGATAATTCGTCCATACCCAAAATCGCAATAATGTCTTTCAACTCTTTAAAGCGTTGTAACACTTCTTGAACGCCACGAGCAACAGCATAGTGCTCTTCACCAATGACCAATGGGTCTAACTGACGCGACGTTGAGTCGAGTGGGTCAACCGCTGGGTAAATACCTTGTGAGGCAATATCACGGCTCAATACCACTGTTGCATCTAAGTGAGCAAAGGTTGTCGCGGGTGATGGGTCAGTCAAGTCATCGGCAGGAACGTATACCGCTTGAACAGAAGTAATAGAACCTGATTGGGTTGAAGTAATACGTTCTTGTAGTACACCCATCTCTTCTGCAAGCGTTGGCTGATACCCTACCGCAGATGGCATACGACCTAACAATGCTGATACTTCGGTACCCGCTAGCGTATAGCGATAAATATTGTCAACGAACAATAATACGTCACGACCTTTACCGTTTTCATCTTTTTCGTCACGGAAGTATTCCGCCATGGTCAAACCGGTCAAGGCAACACGCAAACGGTTTCCTGGTGGCTCATTCATCTGACCATACACCATCGCAACTTTATCAAGTACGTTTGAGTCTTTCATCTCGTGGTAGAAGTCATTACCTTCACGAGTACGCTCACCTACACCAGCAAATACCGATAAACCTGAGTGTGCTTTTGCGATGTTATTGATAAGTTCCATCATGTTAACGGTTTTACCAACACCTGCGCCACCGAACAGACCGACTTTACCACCTTTAGCAAATGGGCATAGTAAGTCAATTACTTTAATACCGGTTTCTAAAAGTTCAGTAGAGTTTGATTGTTCATCATAGCTTGGCGCTTCACGGTGAATCGCCCAAGTGTTACTATGCTCTACCGGACCTGCCTCATCGATTGGGCGTCCTAAAACGTCCATGATACGACCTAGTGTACCTTTACCCACAGGTACAGAGATTGGTGCGCCAGTGTTGCTAACTGGTAGACCACGTTTTAGACCTTCAGTAGAACCCATGGCAATAGTACGTACGATACCATCACCCAATTGTTGTTGTACTTCTAATGTAGTTTCTGTGCCTTCAACTTTTAAGGCATCATAAATTCTTGGTACGCTTTGACGGTCAAATTCAACGTCAATAACCGCGCCAATAATCTGTACAATACGACCGCTACTCATTACGCTCTCCTTGAATGTAGGTCAATTATGAAACAGCAGCAGCACCGCCAACGATTTCCGAAATTTCTCGGGTAATCGCCGCTTGACGCAGCTTGTTGTAAACCAATTGTAATTCGTTAATTAAGTTACCTGCGTTATCCGTTGCTGCTTTCATAGCAACCATACGTGCAGACTGTTCAGAAGCAATATTTTCTACCACACCTTGATAGACGATTGATTCAACATAACGTCCCATCAAACCATCAAGCAGCTCTTTGGTAGTTGGCTCATAGATGTAGTCCCAGCTGTATTCACGATTTTCCATGGTTTCATCAACCAAAGACTCAGCCGCAATCGGTAATAAGCGTTGCACACTAGGATTTTGGGTCATGGCATTCACAAATTCGTTATATACCAGGTAAATCTCATCAATTTCGCCACGATTATACGCATCAAGCATTACTTGAACTGGCACACTAAGTTGCTCAAAGCTTGGGTTATCACCATAGTGAGTTTCCGCAGCAATCACCGTACCACCAAATGTTTTAAAGAAGCTCACGCCTTTTTGACCAATCACCGCAAAACGCGTTTCAACCGCTTGGCTCTTTTGTTGTTTAACGTGCTGCATCAATTTTTTGAATAAGTTGATATTCAAACCACCTGCAAGACCACGGTCAGAACTGACTACAATATAGCCAACACGATTAACCGGACGAGGTACTAGGTAAGGATGTTTGTAGTCTGGTGAAGCTTTAACTAGATGAGAAACCACTCGACGCATGCTATCAGCATAAGGACGACCTAGTTGCATACGTTCTTGGGCACGTCGCATCTTACTCGCTGCAACCATTTGCATGGCGCGAGTAATTTTCTGGGTACTTTTAATACTAGCAACTTTTGCTCGAATTTCTTTTAAACTTGCCATAAATAATCCATACAGCCATGTTTAGTTTCAGTCCACGCCCATTGATGTAACATGGACGAAATTTGGAAAAATGAACAAAGTAATCATAACCCCTTTGTTCATTTATTCTATGACAATGCAGTTCTAAAATTTCACTAAATCTTAGAAAGAATGATTTTGCTTATAGTTTTCAATCGCTGATTTGAATTGGTTTGCGATATCATCATTATAGTTAGCAGTGTTATCAATATCTGCCATAAAATCACCATGTTGGTCACGTAGATAACGTAACAAACCTGCTTCAAATGCACCCACTTTGTTGACGGGAACATCAGCTAGATAGCCTTCGTTAGAGGCATAAATTACCGCAGCTTGTTCAGCGATGCTCATTGGTGCGTATTGATTTTGTTTCATCAATTCAGTCACACGTTGACCATGGTCAAGCTGTTTACGGGTCGCGTCATCTAAGTCAGAAGCAAATTGTGCAAACGCTGCCAATTCACGATACTGTGCCAATGCGGTACGGATACCACCTGACAATTTTTTGATGATTTTAGTCTGTGCTGCACCACCCACACGAGAAACTGAAATACCCGCATTCACCGCTGGACGGATACCTGAGTTGAATAAACTTGACTCTAGGAAGATCTGACCGTCCGTGATTGAAATCACGTTGGTTGGTACGAATGCTGATACGTCACCTGCTTGAGTTTCGATAATTGGCAAGGCAGTTAACGAACCTGTTTTACCTGTTACTGCACTGTTGGTGAATTTTTCTACATACTCAGCGCTTACACGTGAAGCGCGCTCTAATAGACGTGAGTGAAGGTAGAATACGTCACCTGGGTAAGCTTCACGTCCTGGTGGACGACGTAATAGCAATGAAATTTGACGATAGGCTACGGCTTGTTTTGATAAGTCATCATAAATGATAAGCGCATCTTCACCGCGGTCACGGAAGTATTCACCCATAGTACAACCAGAGTATGGCGCGATGTACTGTAGCGCTGCTGGTTCAGAAGCCGATGCAACCACAACCGTTGTATAAGCTAGTGCGCCAGTTTCTTCTAGTTTACGTACCACGTTTGCGATGGTTGAACGTTTTTGACCAACGGCTACGTACACACATTTAATGCCCGAGTGTTTTTGCGCGATGATCGCATCGATTGCCATGGCTGTTTTACCAGTTTGGCGGTCACCAATGATAAGCTCACGTTGACCACGTCCGATTGGAATCATGGTATCCACAGCTTTATAACCTGTCATTACTGGCTCATCAACTGATTGACGGTCGATAACGCCTGGGGCGATTTTTTCAACTTTATCCGTTAATTTGGCGTTAATTGGGCCTTTACCATCGATAGGATTACCCAGTGCATCTACCACACGACCTAAAAGCTCGGGTCCAACTGGTACTTCTAAAATACGACCAGTACAGTAAGCTTTTTGTCCTTCTTGGAGATTCAAGTATTCACCTAGAACAACTGCGCCGACTGAGTCTTGTTCAAGGTTTAGCGCCATACCATATACGCCACCTTCAAACTCAATCATTTCGCCATACATGGCATCTTCAAGACCATGAATCTGTACGATACCGTCAGATACCATGACAATAGTGCCTTCGTTCTTTGCTGTGGCACCCGCAGTCAGGTCTTGAATTCGCTGCTTAATCAGATTACTGATTTCCGCTGGATTCAATTGTTGCATTGCACTGTTCCTTAATTTTTACTGACTAGAATCAATTTTGTTGAAATTTATGCCGTCAGCTGTGTTTTTAACTGTTTTAATTTGCCACGTACAGAGTCATCGATTACTTTGTCACCGACCTTAATCGTCACACCTGCAATTAGGGCAGGGTCTACATTGACATGTAGTACGACATTTGCGCCTAGGGAGGTAGCAAGTCGGTGTTCAATGAGTTGCTCTTGCACTTGCGTTAATGGATATGCCGACGTGACATATGCATGAACTTCTTTTGCATCAGCAGCTTTTAATAAACCAAAACGCTCATTGATACTGGGTAATAATGCCAAACGATCTTGCTCTGCAAGTTGCGTCAAAAAATTAACAAAAGCATTGGAATCTGCTTGTGCCCCACCTTCAATAGCGGTGCTTAAAGTTTTAAACACGGTATTGCTATCTTCAGGTGAACTTTGGTTATAAAGGTCTTTTAAAGTAGCGACTTTAGCTTGTGCAGCAACTGCTGGATTATTGATATAATCGGCAAATGCTCTATCACTAACGATGGCATTCATCACGTTTAAGTAATCTTGCCACTCATTGACTGACGTGTGCTCTTTAGCATAATCAAATGCTGCTTTTGCATAGGGTCTTGCTAAGGTTGATAAATCAGCCATCATATCCTCACTGTACGGTTGCTACTTATAACTTGGTTGCCAATTGGTTTAACATATTGGCATGAGTTTCTGGATTGACCTTTTCTTGTAAGATTTTTTCGGCACCGAGTACGGCAAGTTCTGCAACCTGCGCGCGTAAACCTTCACGGGCTTTATTAATTTCTTGATCAATTGCTTCACGCGCTTGCTGACGAATACGTTCGCCTTCCACTTGTGCTTGCACTCTGGCATCTTCAATCATTTGATTGGCGCTTTTGTTCGCTTGGTCAATGAGTGAAGCGGCTTTTGCTTTTGCTGCGATAAGCTCTTGCTCTGCAGCTTGTGATGCAGTTGCTAAGTCTGCTTTGGCTTTTTCGGCAGCATTTAGGCCATCTGCGATTTTACGTTGGCGATCCGAAATAGCAGCAACCAAAGGCGGCCACACAAACTTCATGCAAAACATCACGAAGATGGCGAATGCAATCGATTGTCCAATTAGGGTTGCATTGATATTCACTTAGAATCCCTCGTTAATTAAGTTTCTTCAATCCTTGTCCACATAAGATGATGTGGACATTGTACTGATAGTGTACCTATTAACCTGCTAAAGGATTTGCGAATAACAATAACATTGCAATACCAACACCGATCATCGGTACGGCGTCAAGAAGACCTGCCACGATGAACATACGAGTTTGCAATTGTGAACCTAGTTCTGGTTGACGAGCGACGCCCTCTAAGAATTTGCCACCTAAGATTGCAAAGCCAATACCTGTGGCTAATGCACCTAGACCAATAAGTAGAGCAACGGCTAATACTGTCATGCTTGCTAGTTCTGGATTCATCGAAATATCCTCATGGTTAAAAATTAATGGTCAGTTTGACTTGCAAGGCTCAGATAAATGATAGTCAACATCATAAAGATAAACGCCTGCAAAGTGATTACTAAAATGTGGAAGATAGCCCACGGTACTGATAATAAAAATTGGAGATAAAATGGCATTAAAGCAATCAATACGAAAATCAACTCACCTGCATACATGTTGCCAAACAGTCGCAGACCTAATGAGATAGGTTTTGCAATCAAGGTCACTGTTTCAAGAATTAAGTTTACAGGGATAAGTAAAATTTTTGCAATCGGATTGTTTGAGCTAAACGGATGCAGTGTCAATTCACTAATAAATCCACCCAGCCCTTTTTCTTTAATTGAGTAAATAATAATCAGTGCAAAAACAGAGATAGACATGCCAAGTGTCACGTTAGGATCGGTACTTGGTACGACTTTCATATAGACGTGATGCGGGTCATGACCCATTGCTGCACCAATCTTTTGCGCCAACACTGGGATATAATCGACTGGAATTAAATCCATAAAGTTCATGAGGAAAATCCACACGAAAATCGTCAATGCCAATGGGGCGATGACTTTAGACGTGCCATGATATGAATCACGAACATTACTATCAACAAACTCCACAATCATTTCAATAAAAGCTTGCATTTTGCCGGGTACACCCGAGGTCGCTCTTTTTGCCACCATATAAAAAATGGCACAAAAAAGAACCCCTAAACCAATCGACCACAGCATTGAGTCTAAATGAATCGCATTGAAACCCATTTCAGAAGCTTGCTGTTTGGTTTCGGCAACTATCCAACCTTCTGTTGGGTGATTACCGAAAGTCCAGTTTGTCAAGTGGTGATTGATATACTCATTTGAAGTAATTTCTGCGTTTGCTTCTGCCATAATCTTAACTTCTTTTTTATATTGAGCCGATAATAGAGGGAGTTAGCGTCAGATATTTCGTCTAATCACAAAAATTTGTAACTTAACACTATAATCGTATCTAACTGAGCTGATGATACTCAATGAGAAGTGCAAACATGACGTCAAAGGCACATCGAGGCGTTTAAGCAATCTGCTTAACTAAGGTGATGAACCGTGAATAAACAACTTGTTTATCAACGTAATAATATAGGCTATCGACCTACTGTGTTTTGCTTGACTCAAATAAGTGGGTCATCAGTAAAACATATATGCAATTGCTTGAAAACTAATTCTTTTTAGCCAATTAGCGCTGAGCAATCGCACCTTTAAAAAATTTTCACTATATTAATTCAACTGTTACCTTTTTGTAAAGGATTAAATGGATTTATTTGTGATTTAGTTTAGGTTATTTCTGTTATTACCAAATAATTGTAAACAGCCCTTTTTTACTAAGGATTTCGGTAAGTGATAATGAGGTAGCTCATTTGCAAGATTAGATAGCCCACGAATACGGCAATGGCGTTTAGCGGTTTTAACAGCAGAAAAATCAGTGCAAACCCAACAATGGTCAACACCCATTTTGCCATATGCGCTTGGTAAAAACGATGAACAATTTGACGACGCTGCTGATAGCCCGATTTGCTCAGGGAAATTTTAGCAAAGATGATTTGACTCACCCACCCTAGCACACTACCGGCTAGCAGATTTTTACTCACTGCATACTGGCTATTGCCTTGCCAAACATCCCATGCAATCCCGATAGCAACCAGCCCAAGTATCAGCCACGACTGCTTGTTGATGGATTGTTGGATAGATTGTGGGTCAAATGGCTTGGCTGGTTTTGACATAGCAAAATAAGGGCTAGCTGATTGTGGGAAGGAATGATGAAATTAGTATAGCAGAATCTTGATTAAAAATTTGGCTAAAGGTTGTTTTATCTATGCTGATGTTAATCGCCAGTCATTATGAATAGTGTATTGTTAGACTTGTTATATTGTCGGGTATGTTTATAGCTGAATCGCTAATTTCTCAGACAAATTATGCGGTTTTCATGCTAAAGTAAGTTGAGAGTTATTAATGATTTTATGTGATATGACCCAACGTTCTATTCAATCAGCTGGAAGTTCTATTCAGTCAGCTAATAATTATGACGCAAATTGTCACCACCTATCTATATCTATGTCCATGTGTATGCAACAAATGACCGCCGAGCAGATTGAAGCACAGATTACTCAGATAAAACAAGATTGCCAAGCGCAAGGTTTACGTTTTACTGCGCTGCGAGAGCAGGTGTATCGTTTGATTCTACTTGCCGCTCAGCCCATTGGGGCGTATGAATTATTGGATTTACTGCAATCAGCGAGCGAAAAAGTCGTCGCACCGCCAACTGTATATCGTAGTTTAGAGTTTTTGCTCAGGCATGGCTTGGTTCATCAATTAAATTCCAGCAAGGCATTTTTTGCCTGCTCTCAGCCCACCGATCGCCATGTTGCCGCTTTTTTGGTCTGTCGATGCTGTGGTGAGGTACAAGAGTTTAGCCATCCATCTATCCAGACCATGCTAACTGAGGTTGAGCAATCGACCAATTTTGCCACCCAATCGAGTATTATTGAGCTTTCAGGTGTTTGTGAGCGCTGCCAATAGTTCCCTATTTTATCCAATTATTTGAATGAAGATAGGCTAAAAATTATTTTGCTATTGTGTTTGTCAATTATGAGTATTTGTGATATAAAACATGCCTTATTTAATTAACTTTAGTTAATTAACCGTTGTTTGATAAAGTTGTACTGCCACGATTACCGTCATTATTCTAAGGATAACTGAGTGACGTTACTGCCAAGTTCGATATCACAACACCATGCCGATTATTTTTCAATTATTGAATTAAGTGATCTGCATCTCTTTGATGACCCTAATAAGTTAATGAATGGCGTTAATACCGCAGACACATTTGAGTCGGTATTATCATTGGTCAAACAACAGCGCGATAATGTTGATTTGTTGGTACTGACGGGGGATTTATGTCATGAACCTACCCCGCAAAATTATGACCGTTTATTTGCAGCCTTAGACGACATCAATATTCCTTTTGTAGCTATCCCGGGCAATCATGATGTGACCCTAGAGCTTGATCATCATCTACCTTTTGCCCAACGCCGTCATTTGCCAGTCAAAGCAGATTCTCGCCTGCAAACCCGCTATAGTATTGCCACCGATTATTGGGACTTATTGTTATTAGACTCTTCTTGTGAGGGGCACAGTCATGGGGAGTTTGATGAGCAGTCATTGCGGTGGCTAGCGCAGCAGTTAGCGAATGCCGATCGGCCTTGTGCAATTTTTTGTCATCATCCGATGGTATTAATCGATTCAGCATGGCTTGATAAGTACACTATAATAAATTCTGAGCGTTTTTGGGAAGTGGTAATGCCGTATCTAGACCGCATTAAAGCTATATTTGTCGGCCATATTCACCAAGAAATGCATAAGATTACTTATGGGACATCGGTATTTGGCTGCCCATCAACCAGCCTACAGTTTAAACCCTTGTGTAAAGACTATACCATTGACGAAATTGCGCCTGGTTTACGTTGGATAAATTTATATAACAATGGGTTACTTGCAACTGGTATCAAAAGAACAGATACTATCTGACTAATTTTTCATGGTTGTTGAACTTATGTTCATAAACTTAATGTCGTGAAAGTTTGGTTAGCTTGTTTATTAAGGTTTTAGCGTTTATTTTAGTTTGATTTCATATACTGGCGAATTGCAGTGTTTAAAGCGTTAATAACGCGATGTCATTGGCTTAAGTGCTGAACTCGTAATGAAATTGTAAACTTAAAATTGTATCACTATCGGTTTTTAGAGGAATTAGCTATGGCATCTGCCCAAAATGAACGTGAATTAAGCTTTACCCCATATCAGCCAGCGGCTGAAGAAGAATATATGAATGACGCACAACTTGCGCATTTTAGAAAAATTTTATTAGATTGGAAAGAGCAGTTAATTAGCGAAGCTGAATCAACCAAATCTTATATTCAAGATGAATCAACGGCAATGCCTGATATTAATGACCGCGCCACCCAAGAAGAAGAGTTTGCGTTGGCACTGCGCACGCGTGACCGTGAGCGTAAACTGATTCGTAAGATTGATAAATCGATTGCCGAGATTGACAGTGGTGATTACGGTTTTTGTGAGACTTGTGGTGTAGAGATTGGTCTGCGTCGTTTAGAAGCCCGTCCAACCGCGACCCAATGTATCGACTGCAAAACGCTATCAGAGATTAAAGAAAAACAAGCATGGGGTCATGCTTAATTTATCAACATCTCCCGTTATTGGTCGCTTTGCTCCCTCTCCGACGGGAGCTTTGCATTTGGGGTCACTGGTGACGGCTATTGCCAGTTACTGTATCGCCAAGCAAGCGCAAGGCAAGTGGCTGGTACGCATTGAAGATACTGATACTGAGCGCTGTCATCCAAGATTTAGCAATTTGATTTTAGCAGATTTGGAGCGATTAGGTTTGCACTGGGATGGTAACGTTCGTTACCAGTCGCAACACCTAGACACATATCACGCGTTATTGGATGAGAAGCTAAAAGCAGTAAGTTATGGCTGTGATTGCAGTCGTAAATCCCTGCAAACTTATCAACTTGCCCACCCCAACACCCAATACCCTTATCCTAGAATCTGCGTCCATAAGCGGCTATCGCGCGATCATGCCATTCGCTTAGTAATGCCAGATAACCCAATGCTTTTTTTCGATCAGCTGCAAGGGGTGATTTCAGGCAATCCGCAACGAGAACAGGGTGATATTGTGGTCAGAAGGCGGCGCATTGGGCGGTCTTTTTCAAATACGCCAACCGCCAACAAAGGCATGATTAATTATATGCTGGCGGTGGTGATTGATGACGCGCAACAGAGTGTCAATCAAATTGTGCGCGGCTTGGATATATTGCCATTGACGATACCGCAAATGGTCATCGCGGATTATTTAAATTTTCCCCCTAACCAATACTACTACCACTTACCCATTTTGGTGAATGCACAAGGGCAAAAGCTGTCTAAGCAAACGCTAGCAGAGCCGATTCACGCCTACCCTGCCCCACAACTTATTAAGACCGCACTGCAATTATTACAACAGCCACCGGTTGATCTGGATAAACCGACCACGATGCTCGAGCAGGCGGTTTGCCAATGGAATCATACGCCGCTGCAAGGCAAACAGCGTATAAAAGTCGATAGCTTACAAAATCTTTTGGCAACCCATTAATAATAACGACATTGATTGGCAGGAATCGTTGGGCTTTCTTTAATAATTCGCATCAACAATCCGACGATAATCAGATTAACCACCATAGAAGAACCCCCATAGCTAAAAAATGGCATGGTCAACCCTTTGGTAGGTAGCATTCCCATAGTCATACCGGCATTAACAAAAATTTGCCCAAAGAACAAAATCCCAACCCCAAACGCAAAATAGCTTAAGCGTGTTTGGTGCCGTGCTAGCGCTTGGTAGCTAATGCGCATAACCGTAGTGACCAAAATAATTTGTAACACCAGTAAAAACGACACACCCACTAAGCCTAACTCTTCACCGGTAATCGCTAGTAAAAAGTCGGTATGCGCCTCCGGTAAATGGGAGAGTTTTTGGATGCTTTCCCCATAACCGACACCAAACCATTCACCTCGGGCAAAGGCTACAATACTGCGACCTAGCTGATAGTCACTATTTTTTAAGTCATCAAACGGATCTAAAAACGAGGTTACCCGCTTTAGTCGGTAACTTGCCCCCATAATCGCCATGGTACCTGCCAAAAACATGGCACCCATGATGATAAAAAACTGGCGCATGGGTAACCCGCCGACAAAAATCATCGCCGCAATACAGGTTGCAATAATCACCACCGAACCAAAGTCAGGCTGCAACATGATAAACAAGGTCAACCCCATGGCTATCAGTGTTAGCCGCAAAAAGCCTTTCCAATGGTTACGAATCTCTTCTGATCGGCGCACCAGATAATCTGAGGTGTACAAAATCATCAACAATTTTGCCAATTCAGAGGGCTGAAAATTGATACCACCCAGTTCAATCCAGCGTTTACTGCCGTTAATCACTGACCCACCGATTAGGGTATAAATAATCAGCAAAAGACAAGCCAGCAGCGCATACATAATAAAATCTAAGCGAAACGTCTTGCGAAGCGGGATAAAATACACCAGTAAACCAAGAACTGCACCGATTCCCATGTACGCCAGTTGGTGATAGAAAAAGTAAAAATCACCCAGTTTTTTGGTTTGTGCAAAAGGTATTGACGCGGACGCCACCATCAACAGACTAAATACCATAATGGTTGCCACCGTGGTCAATAGCACCGAATTAATGGGCGGAATCCACTGGCGGCTTTTCTTAGCAGAAACACTGTTAGCTGAGAGGGATGAAGAAAGTGAAGAAGTAGTTGAATGGGGCGCGGGCATAACACAACCTAAATATTAAAAATACACTAGCGAATGATTATTGGGGTTTGACTAAGCGTTGAAAAACTTGTCCACGTTCCACATAGCCACTAAACTGATCAAAACTTGCACAAGCGGGTGATAGCAATAATACGCCTAAAGCGGGGAATGTTGGCTGGTCTTGCCAAGCTTGACTGACCGCTTGTTCCAGGGTTTGGCATTTGGTTAATACAATCCCTGCAGGATTGTGAGCATCTAAACCCGCTGATGCCAAATCAGCCGCGATTTTATCGGCATCTTCTCCAATAAAGTACACCACTTGCGCATAATCCATCAAGGGTTTTGCCAGTTCAGCAAAGTTTTGACCTTTACCTTGCCCGCCCAAAATCACTGCAAGTTTTTTGCCTTTGGGCGCATATACTTTACCTAGCCCCAAAATTGCCGCGATGGTCGAGCCAATGTTAGTGCCTTTGGAGTCGTCAAAACAATCGAGCTGATGGGTGGTTGTGATAAATTCACAGCGATGTGGCAGCCCGACAAAGTTTTTTAATGTCGTTAACATACTGTCTAGCGGCAGACCTGCTAGTTCGCCAATTGCTAAGGCTGACAGCGCATTCATCAAGTTATGCTCACCTTTGATCGGCACGTCTTTTTCATTGAGCAACCGCTCACGACCCCGTGCTAACCAGATTTTACCATCGCTATCTTTTATCAATCCGTACTGATTCATATCAGGTGCGTTACTACCAAAGCTAATGGTGGGCATATCATCGGCTACCAACGGGCGACTAAGCAAGTCCTCGCGGTTAACCACAATGGATTGCACGCCTTGGAAAATTCGGTGTTTGGCTTGGTGATAGCCGAGCATATTGCCATGGCGATCTAGATGGTCAGGCGACATGTTAAGCACGGTGGCTACTTTGGCGGCTAAATTGGTGGTGGTCTGTAGTTGAAAACTGGATAACTCAAGCACCGCCATCTGTATGGGCTCAAGTAACAAATCAAGCGCGGGCGTTCCTAAGTTACCACCGACACCGACTTTAAACCCCGCATTTTTGACCATCTCGCCAACCAGGGTGGTGACAGTGCTTTTGGCATTAGAGCCGGTAATCGCAATAATCGGAATATCTCGCTGTTTAGCTACCTCATGGAACAATTGAATATCACTGACAATCGCGATTTTTTTCGCACGTGCGCCATCAAACACCGGCAAATAAGGGTCGATACCAGGACTGATGATAATGCGATCTGCCACTGCTAACAGTTCGCCATCTATTGCCCCAAACTTGGTCACTATATCAGTTGGCAAATGCTCGGCAAGTTTGGGCAGACCTGCATCGGTGACAGCTACGGGGTAGCCAAGCGCGTGTAAATAGTTGACTGCCGACAAGCCTGATTTGCCAAGTCCAACCACCACTTGTAAGCCATTGCCACGTTGAATCATGCTCGATGCTGATGGCATGCTTTGGTTGGTTGAAGCAGGTGAAACGGCTGATTGAGTGGCAGAGAGTTGGCTCACGAGAATTCCTTGTAACACTTAAACTTATAATACTTAAACTTGTAGCACTTAAATAAGGGTACCGCTAACTAAGGCAATAACAATACTTGCCGCATAAGCTAAAAAACGTTTTCTATCATACCATTTTATGACAAAAAGTTTTGCGATTAAATGTGAGTTTTCATGTTTTGTAGTGACCGCAATAAAAGACGGTTTAAATGCTACGATTTTTGCGATGAAGATATACTTTTTGTCTGTATTACCCAATAAATTTAACAATTTTAGGCAGTAAAATGCACTTTTTTGGTGCAATTATTTTGTTTTTATTGCTAACCATTAAAATAATTCTAAAAATTATCTACAAAATCGTTAATGGCACCCAAATAACCTTTTTGGTGCAATGACTGATTTACATTAGAGGAATTTTTATTTTTTGGTTATAATAAAATTTCGCTTTCTGTGTGATGGTCGCATTGAAACCACAAAAAAGTTTTTGCTTTATTTTCAATAAGTTGTATTTTTTACCCCCTTAAAAATAGGACATTTCTGAAAGTTGGCATAGCTTTTGAATTATCGAAACTACCATTTTCAACTCGCTATACGAATGCTGTTTAGGGTAATCGCTATTAAGCCACTGCAGCAGCTAGTAACTAACCCAACCATAAGCGGCACTTAAAAGGAAATTATTATGAAATTAATTACGGCTATCTTAAAACCGTTCAAACTAGATGATGTACGTGAGTCACTCTCTGAGATTGGTGTTCAAGGTATCACAGTTACCGAAGTAAAAGGTTTTGGCCGTCAAAAAGGTCATACTGAATTGTATCGTGGTGCTGAGTATGTGGTTGATTTCCTGCCCAAAGTTAAGTTAGAAATTGCGGTGACTGACGAAATGGTTGATGCAGCGATTGAAGCTATCACTCGCGTGGCTAGCACGGGCAAAATCGGTGATGGCAAAATCTTTGTATCACCATTAGAACAAGTGATTCGTATCCGTACTGGTGAAACAGGCGCTAATGCTATCTAACACTATCATGACTGTCGTTGTGGCAACGCTTGTTAACTTTTAAAGTCGACCATCCTTTAAAAATTAACCAAGACCTATCAAGCCGCTTAACGACTATCTCAAATAATTTTAAGGGGGTTACGATGAATGCCGTCATTACAAGGGCAGCTTTTGCCAAATTTTCAAAGCCACTAGTATCTACTAAATCAATTTTATCGTTATTGTTGTTATCTCCATTGGTGGCTCATGCTGCTGACACGCCTACGCTAAATGCGGGCGACACCGCTTGGGTATTAATTTCGACTGCATTAGTGCTACTAATGACTATTCCAGGGTTGGCATTGTTTTACTCAGGTATGGTACGCAAAAAGAATATTTTAGGGACGATGGCACACAGTTATGGTGCCACAGCATTAGTATCTATTGTTTGGATTGTGTTGGGTTATTCGCTGGCGTTTGGTAGCAGCGATTTTAATCAATTTGTTGGCGGTTTCGATAACGCATTGTTAGCTAATATCGGGCTGGGTGATTTAACCGGTACCGTGCCCACCCTGTTATTTGTCACTTTTCAAATGACCTTTGCCATTATCACTGTGGCAATCTTAGCAGGTTCGATTGCTGAACGTATCAAATTTAGTAGCTTCATGGTGTTTACTGCGCTTTGGGTATTATTGGTGTATGCACCGATTTGCCACTGGGTTTGGGGCGGCGGCTGGTTAATGGCAGATGGTGCGCTAGACTTTGCAGGCGGTACGGTCGTGCACATTAATGCCGGTGTAGCAGGTATTGTGTTAGCGGCTGTTTTAGGTAAACGTAATGGCTATAACCGTGACCCGATGGCACCTTCAAACTTGGCTTTAACCTTAATTGGTACGGGTTTGATTTGGGTAGGTTGGTTTGGCTTCAATGGCGGTAGTGCGTTGGCGGCAAATGCATTGGCAGGTAATGCGCTACTCGTCACGCAAGTAGCGGCAGCGGCAGGGGCATTGACTTGGTTTGCCATTGAAAAATTAGTGCGTGGTAAAGCCTCTGTATTGGGCGGTGCATCAGGCGCAGTAGCAGGTCTAGTCGGTATCACCCCAGCGGCAGGTTTTGTGACTGTAGCAGGCGCATTAGCGATTGGTATCATCACCTCATTGGTTTGCTTTTATGCAGTCAACTATCTGAAACGGCTGTTAAAAATCGATGATAGCTTGGATGCGTTTGGATTGCATGGCGTTGGTGGTATCGTCGGCGCCATATTGACAGGTGTCTTTGTGAGTCCTGCTATCACTGGCAAACCACTGGCTTTATCGACTATGGGTCAAGTGTGGGTACAGTTAGAAGGCGTGTTTGCGGTTATCATCTACTGCGCGATTGTGACTTTCATTATTGCCAAAGTGATTCAATTAACCATGGGCTTACGTGTCACTGATGAAGATGAATACACCGGTCTTGATTTAGCCGTACATGGCGAACGTATTGAATAGACAAAGAATAGTAAACATAGGCTGATTCAATCAGCCTATTTTTTTATATAATTATACTAAAAGAATCTACAAAACTTGCGATTGGACAGATAAAAAAGCTAGATAGTGATATCTAGCTTTTTTGAGATTTCAAATCAGTAGCGATTATTTAATTTTTTTCCAAGTTTGGCTGCCTTTGACTGGAACAGATAAAGTCAAGGTTGAACCGCTTAATGAAATATCTGCACCTAACCCAAAGCCCCAACGTGGGTCTTTGGCTTTACCTGAATATTTGCCATTACCCGCTGCTTTAACGCCTGTTAACACAGTTTTACCAACAAAAGATTTTGCTTTTTCAGTATTGCCCGCAACGATTTTACCGGTGAAAGTAGCACCTGTTTGTGAGATTTGAACTTGCGCTTTTGGTTGATTGTCTTCATAAGTTTGCCAGGTACCCACGATTGGATCGGCAGCCATAGCAGCAACACTTAAAGTAGAAAGAGCAACACCAACGCTGATTGATTTAAGAGAAATTTTCATAACAGTTCCTTCTGTAGCGCACTGCAAAAAAGTAAGGGAAGTGAGATGCAGTGCCATTGACAATCATTATAGCCAAAATGGTTTTGAGGTAAAGATATTTTTTGATACACAAAAGTTGCTAATAGTTTTCTACATCCTTACAGGGTAAAATTATCCATTTTTTTAATTTTAAGTTACTGATTTTTAAGTAATTATTTTTTTAAAAAATTCCAAAAGCTCAAAATGACTAATCAGTCATTTGTGTATAATTGCCATTTTTAGGACTTAAATAGGCTGATTATCCATTCAAAAATAGTCAAGACTAAATTAACTAAGACTAATAAAATTTGCTGGTTATCGGGCTCTGATTTTGGCGTGTTTTTATTTTTTGTAGCTGGTGAATAATCATCAATAGGCAGCGTCATTGCCGTTTTTTGTACCTTCCCTGATAACCCTGGCATGGCATCCACGCCTATTCTTACCGCAAGTTCATCCAGACTAATGATTTCCACTCGCTGACTATCATCATTAGGGACAAAATAAACCCCTGCTTGTTGTAGACTTGGAATATAAATCGCTTTGTACAGATGACTGGGTACTAATATATTGTTATTAATTTTCTTAACCCGATTACTGATAAAAGCCACCCCTGTCACCACATAGATACGGTTGTGTTTAATCGCTAGATAACGAGTACGGGACTCAATGTCTCGCCAAGTGCTACGATTATTGACGGGATTTTGCGGTACAATGTTGGCAAGGCTAAAACTGTCATATTGTGATTCAAGCGTACTCATATCTGCATTGGGCGCTAGATGCCCACGATCATAAGGTACGTTACGATAATCAGCTAAATAGCCTTTAACCCGATTAGGCAGCTGACTTTCCTCGTGAAAATTATCAACCCTAGATAACTCACTCGCTTTTTCAATACGCGCTCGCGTCAAATACTCTGCTGACCACAAAGCGGTTTTACTCAGTGACGAATACCCCACAGCAAAGCCATTTAGACATAGATAATAAATCTCAAGTGGTGGATTCGAAAGAGGCTGCGGACTTTGTTGGTTAGCATAGGTATTGCCGCATTGATTGAGGTGCTGTTTGCGATAATCTAAAGAGCTGCTAGAATGTGCCCATAAGGACAATAAGGATAAAGCTATCACTACTAGTGTCTGTGACAGTGATTTGTGGGAAAAACGCTGATAACAACTCATACGCTATAACTTACCAACTCTAGCCATCGATGAAAATTGATTAATTATACATGACATTTGGCATTATTTTGGGTAAAATAGGCGTCCGTTTTGCGATTACCTATATTTTGGAATTGCAACTCGATTGGAAACGTGGCTGAGTGGTCGAAAGCGCACGCCTGGAAAGTGTGTATACGTTAATAGCGTATCGAGGGTTCGAATCCCTCCGTTTCCGCCAAATAAATAAAAAGCTAGCTTATTATTAAGCTAGCTTTTTTGTTGCTGGGTTGATCAGTTATGCTAAATCACGCACATTAGGCTCACGATCCCATTCACGCGATTTGGCCTTCTCGATAAAGGTCTCTATTTCCTTTAAAGCCACCACACTGGCATCTTTCTCAATATGCTGGGGAATCAGGATAAATTCATCCGTCGCACCGCAATAAGCAATCGCTTTTAGATGGGCGTGCGCGTCTTTAAACCACGCAATCGCCTCACTCATTTTGGCTAACTTTTTCGCTTGCTCCGGCATAATGATACTCACGATTGCATCAAACAAGACAGAAGGTGAACCCGCCAATTGACCGTCAGCCGCAATGGTTTCACCATTGTTTAACGTAATACTAATTTTTGGTGCTACTATAAAGGGTGTTGCCTTTGCTGCGGTAATCGCCGCTTTATATTTTTCAAGCATTTCTGCATTTGAATCATCTGCGACTAAAATAGCCACTTTACGACCTTCAAGCGTTGGCTTGGCTTTACCAATCAACTGCAAAGCTGGTGATAATGGTAAATCTTGCACCGGAACAGTCGGCTCAATCGGTTTTGGCACTGGTTTCATGCCTAACCCATCGGCCACGCGTTTACCCAATGTTTCATCAACCGTTAGCAGCTGTGCAACCATGCGTTCACGGATATAGGGTGTCTCAACTTTTGAAAGCTCAAACACAATCGCTGAAGCAATATGCGCCTGCTCAATAGGGGTTTGACTACGATAGAACATACGTGGTTGACTATAAAAGTCTGCAAAGCTTTCTGCACGGATACGCCCTTTAACTGTATCATTGCCTTGGCTTAAATCCTCAGCAAATGATTTAAAGCCTACTGCGGGATTTTCACGTGGTTTTTCTGGTTCCAAACTTTGTGGTTCATAAGCGACCCGACCTTTAGGAATTTGCATCTGCATATGGCCATCACGTTGCATATTATGGAATGGACATTTTGGCGCATTAATTGGCAGCTGGGCAAAATTTGGTGAGCCCAAACGTGACAACTGGGTATCAAGGTAACTAAATAAACGACCTTGTAGCAATGGATCATTACTAAAGTCGATACCTGGTACGATGTTTGCTGGGCAGAAAGCCACTTGCTCTGTTTCCGCAAAGAAATTATCGGGATAACGGTTTAATACCATTTTACCCACGATTTCAACAGGGACTAATTCTTCTGGAATTAATTTGGTTGCATCCAAATGATCAAATGGGAATTTTTCTGCTTGTTCTTGGGTAAAGATCTGCACACCAAAGTCCCAAACAACTTCGTCACCATTTTCAAACAAGGTTTCAAATAAATCACGACGATGATAGTCTGGATCAGCACCGGCAACTTTCACAGCTTCATCCCACACATGTGATTGAAGCTGCAAACGTGGACGCCAGTGATAACGGAAGAACACACTTTCGCCTTGGGTATTAATAAAGCGATAGCTATGGATACCAAAGCCCTCAATCATGCGTAAACTGCGAGGAATAGCGCGATCACTCATCGCCCATAGGTAGTTATGTAAGGTTTCAGGGTTTAACGAGATAAAATCATAAAAGGTATCATGCGCTGATGCCGCTTGTGGGAAACCACGATCAGGCTCCATTTTTACAGCATGAATAATATCGGGAAATTTAATCGCATCTTGTATAAAGAACACAGGGGTGTTGTTACCCACTAAATCCCAGTTACCTTCCTCTGTATAGATTTTGACGGCAAAACCGCGAATATCACGCGGCGTATCAATTGATCCCGCACCACCGGCTACCGTTGAAAAACGAGTAAATAATGGGGTTTGTTTGCCCACCTCTGTTAATACCTTAGCTGTGGTAAATTGCTCTAATGATTTGGTTAGTTCAAAATAACCATGGGCTGCCGTACCACGAGCATGTACAACACGTTCAGGAATACGTTCATGGTCAAAATGGGTAATTTTCTCGCGTAAAATAAAATCTTCCAGCAATGCAGGACCCCGGCGACCTGCCTTTAGCGAATTCTGATTATCTGCAATAACAATACCTTGCTGCGTAGTTAAATTGGTTGAATTATTATCAGCCTGCTGATGAGTTTCACCAGCATTGCCTTGCTGAATATTCATATTTGGCTCTGGTTTAACGGGCTTATGTGTCATTTTTTATCCTAGATATTTAATTATATTTGTGATTTTTTAGAAAACATCAAATGTTCGCCTAAGGTTAAAAAAGGATCGACATTGATGTAATCAGTATATAGGATTCAAAAATTTACAGTGTGAAAATGCGTAAAGCTATGTAATAAGTAGGTTATTAATGCAGCATATAAAAAGAATAAAACTAACATCATAATACTGCATGTTATTTTGACAAAAAAAACACCCCCTTACATTAGTAAGGGGGGGTGATTTGGAATAGGGAGCTGACGATGACCTACTCTCACATGGGCGAACCACACTACCATTGGCGCATTGGAGTTTCACTTCTGAGTTCGGGAAGGGATCAGGTGGGACCTCCAAGCTATTATCGTCAGCAAAGGGGGATAGAGAAATGAGTTGTTTTAGAAGTAAAGTATGAGCTATATCAAGCGAGGTGATAATCGTTATTACCTACAAAGCCATTTAGGCGTTGTATAGTCAAGCCAAACGAGCAATTAGTATTGGTTAGCTACACATATCACTATGCTTCCACACCCAACCTATCAACGTCGTAGTCTACAACGGCTCTTTAGGGAAATCTAATCTTAAGGTGGGCTTCCCGCTTAGATGCTTTCAGCGGTTATCCCATCCGAACATAGCTACTCGGCAATGCGACTGGCGTCACAACCGAAACACCAGAGGTTCGTCCACTCTGGTCCTCTCGTACTAGGAGCAGATCCTCTCAAATTTCCAACGCCCACGGTAGATAGGGACCGAACTGTCTCACGACGTTCTAAACCCAGCTCGCGTACCTCTTTAAATGGCGAACAGCCATACCCTTGGGACCTGCTTCAGCCCCAGGATGAGATGAGCCGACATCGAGGTGCCAAACACCGCCGTCGATATGAACTCTTGGGCGGTATCAGCCTGTTATCCCCAGAGTACCTTTTATCCGTTGAGCGATGGCCCTTCCATACAGAACCACCGGATCACTAAGACCTACTTTCGTATCTGCTCGACTTGTGGGTCTCGCAGTTAAGCGCGCTTTTGCCTTTATACTCTTCGAACGATTTCCGACCGTTCTGAGCGCACCTTCGTACTCCTCCGTTACTCTTTAGGAGGAGACCGCCCCAGTCAAACTACCCACCATACATTGTCCTCAGCTCTGTTAAGCTTGAGTTAGAACCCCAACATTACCAGGGTGGTATTTCAAGGATGGCTCCACAGACACTGGCGTGCCTGCTTCAAAGCCTCCCACCTATCCTACACAGGTAAGGTCAAAGTTCAATGTAAAGCTGTAGTAAAGGTTCACGGGGTCTTTCCGTCTAGCCGCGGGTACACAGCATCTTCACTGCGATTTCGATTTCACTGAGTCTCTGCTGGAGACAGCGCCGCCATCATTATGCCATTCGTGCAGGTCGGAACTTACCCGACAAGGAATTTCGCTACCTTAGGACCGTTATAGTTACGGCCGCCGTTTACTGGGGCTTCGATCAAGAGCTTCGCTTACGCTAACCCCATCAATTAACCTTCCAGCACCGGGCAGGCATCACACCCTATACGTCCACTTTCGTGTTTGCAGAGTGCTGTGTTTTTAATAAACAGTTGCAGCGGCCTGGTATCTGCGACTGCCAATAGCTTTGTAGAGCATGTCTACTCACCATCGGCAGCGTACCTTCTCCCGAAGTTACGGTACCATTTTGCCTAGTTCCTTCAGCAGAGTTCTCTCAAGCGCCTTGGTATTCTCTACCTGACCACCTGTGTCGGTTTCGGGTACGATTTCTTTATGACTATCGCTTAGAAGCTTTTCCTGGAAGCAGGGTATTTGCCACTTCGCTGTACAAGTACAGCTTGCTATCAGATCTCATTAATAGTCTAGCGGATTTGCCTACTAAACCTAACTACATCCTTCCACTTGGACAACCATCGCCAAGCTGGCATAACCTTCTCCGTCCCTCCATCGCATCATAAACAAGTATCGGAATATTAACCGATTTCCCATCGACTACGCCTTTCGGCCTCGCCTTAGGGGTCGACTCACCCAGCCCCGATTAACGTTGGACTGGAACCCTTGGTCTTCCGGCGAACGGGCTTTTCACCCGTTTTGTCGTTACTCACGTCAGCATTCGCTCTTGTGATACCTCCAGCATGCTTTACAACACACCTTCACAGGCTTACACAATGCTCCCCTACCACTTAATTGAAACAATTAAATCCGCAGCTTCGGCTCCTAGTTTGAGCCCCGTTACATCTTCCGCGCAGGCCGACTCGACTAGTGAGCTATTACGCTTTCTTTAAAGGATGGCTGCTTCTAAGCCAACCTCCTAGCTGTCTGTGCCTTCCCACATCGTTTCCCACTTAACTAGGAATTTGGGGCCTTAGCTGGCGGTCTGGGTTGTTTCCCTCTTGACGACGGACGTTAGCACCCGCCGTCTGTCTCCCGGATATCACTCATCGGTATTCGGAGTTTGCATCGGTTTGGTAAGTCGAGATGACCCCCTAGCCGAAACAGTGCTCTACCCCCAATGGTGTTCGTCCGAGGCGCTACCTAAATAGCTTTCGGGGAGAACCAGCTATCACCGAGTTTGATTAGCCTTTCACCCCTATCCACAAGTCATCCCCTGGCTTTTCAACGACAGTGGGTTCGGTCCTCCGGTAACTGTTACGTCACTTTCAACCTGCTCATGGATAGATCACTCGGTTTCGGGTCTATACCCTGCAACTAGACGCCCTATTAAGACTCGGTTTCCCTACGGCTCCCCTATTCGGTTAACCTTGCTACAGAATATAAGTCGCTGACCCATTATACAAAAGGTACGCCGTCACACCATAAATGATGCTCCGACTGCTTGTATGCACACGGTTTCAGGTTCTATTTCACTCCCCTCACAGGGGTTCTTTTCGCCTTTCCCTCACGGTACTGGTTCACTATCGGTCAGTCAGGAGTATTTAGCCTTGGAGGATGGTCCCCCCATCTTCAGACAGAATTTCTCGTGTTCCGCCCTACTTAATATGCTTCTTATAACCTTTCGAGTACGGGATTATCACCCTCTACGATTGACCTTTCCAAGTCATTCCTCTAAATTATAATCAGTCGGCTCCTCCCCGTTCGCTCGCCGCTACTAGGGGAATCTCTATTGATGTCTTTTCCTCGGGTTACTGAGATGTTTCACTTCTCCCGGTTTGCCTCGTAAATAAATTTACGATACCTGTCTTATGACAAGTGGGTTTCCCCATTCAGATATCGCCGGATCACAGGATATTGCCGCCTCCCCGACGCTTTTCGCAGGCTGTCACGTCTTTCATCGCCTCTGACTGCCAAGGCATCCACCATGTGCACTTCATTACTTGACTATACAACCCTAAAGGGTCGTATAGGTAATGGTAACGATCTTCACCTATGTTTACGCTTGATTCAGTTCTCTTTACTTTTAAGTAATCAGTTATTCCAATCATTTCTTTGGGTCTGATTGGCTGATTACTAAGGTTAATTATCTTCGTTGGAACTTGATAATTAACCCAGACTCATTTCTCTATGTTGTTATTGAATTATCAGACCTTCGTCAGGTCGTGATTTCTGATAAAACAGATTGAAGTAATCTCTTAATACTTACTAAATTACTCTGTCTGCTTTATAACGTTAAGCTAATTATGGTGGAGCCAAGGAGAGTCGAACTCCTGACCTCCTGCGTGCAAGGCAGGCGCTCTACCAACTGAGCTATGGCCCCTGAGCAAGGATCAGCAAAGCATCGCTTTGCCCGAGCGCAAGAGAATTTACGAAGTAAATTCTAAAGCATTTAACCTCTGGTTAAATGGTGGGTCTAATAAGACTTGAACTTATGACCCCTGCCTTATCAAGGCAGTGCTCTAACCAACTGAGCTATAGACCCTGAACGAGGATTAGCAAAGCATCGCTTTGCCCGAGTGCAAGAGAATTTACGAAGTAAATTCTAAAGCCGTAACCCTCGAATTAGCTTTTTATACACAAGAACAACTTGCTGTGAATTCTCACTTAGTGCTTTAGTTAAGGAGGTGATCCAGCCGCAGGTTCCCCTACGGCTACCTTGTTACGACTTCACCCCAGTCATCGACCACACCGTGGTAAGCGCCCTCTTACGTTAGGCTACCTACTTCTGGTGCAATAGACTCCCATGGTGTGACGGGCGGTGTGTACAAGGCCCGGGAACGTATTCACCGCAGCATTCTGATCTGCGATTACTAGCGATTCCGACTTCATGGAGTCGAGTTGCAGACTCCAATCCGGACTACGATAGGCTTTTTGAGATTAGCATCACATCGCTGTGTAGCAACCCTCTGTACCTACCATTGTAGCACGTGTGTAGCCCTGGTCGTAAGGGCCATGATGACTTGACGTCGTCCCCGCCTTCCTCCAGTTTGTCACTGGCAGTATCCTTAAAGTTCCCGGCTTAACCCGCTGGCAAATAAGGAAAAGGGTTGCGCTCGTTGCGGGACTTAACCCAACATCTCACGACACGAGCTGACGACAGCCATGCAGCACCTGTATGTGAATTCCCGAAGGCACTCCCGCATCTCTGCAGGATTCTCACTATGTCAAGACCAGGTAAGGTTCTTCGCGTTGCATCGAATTAAACCACATGCTCCACCGCTTGTGCGGGCCCCCGTCAATTCATTTGAGTTTTAACCTTGCGGCCGTACTCCCCAGGCGGTCTACTTATCGCGTTAACTGCGCCACTAAAGTCTCAAGGACCCCAACGGCTAGTAGACATCGTTTACGGCGTGGACTACCAGGGTATCTAATCCTGTTTGCTACCCACGCTTTCGAATCTCAGTGTCAATATTATGCCAGGAAGCTGCCTTCGCCATCGGTATTCCTCCAGATCTCTACGCATTTCACCGCTACACCTGGAATTCTACTTCCCTCTCACATATTCTAGCACCACCAGTATCACATGCAGTTCCCAGGTTAAGCCCGGGGATTTCACATGTGACTTAATGAGCCACCTACACTCGCTTTACGCCCAGTAATTCCGATTAACGCTCGCACCCTCTGTATTACCGCGGCTGCTGGCACAGAGTTAGCCGGTGCTTATTCTGCAGGTAACGTCTAATCTAATGGCTATTAACCATTAGCCTCTCCTCCCTGCTTAAAGTGCTTTACAACCAAAAGGCCTTCTTCACACACGCGGCATGGCTGGATCAGGGTTGCCCCCATTGTCCAATATTCCCCACTGCTGCCTCCCGTAGGAGTCCGGACCGTGTCTCAGTTCCGGTGTGACTGATCATCCTCTCAGACCAGTTACAGATCGTCGCCTTGGTGGGCCTTTACCCCACCAACTAGCTAATCTGATTTAGGCTCATCTAATAGCAAGAGCTTGCGCCCCCTTTCACCCGTAGGTCGTATGCGGTATTAATTCGAGTTTCCCCGAGCTATCCCCCACTACTAGGCAGATTCCTAAATGTTACTCACCCGTCCGCCACTAATCATATCTAGCAAGCTAGATAATCATCGTTCGACTTGCATGTGTTAAGCCTGCCGCCAGCGTTCAATCTGAGCCATGATCAAACTCTTCAGTTTAATCTTTCTATCTATTGTCATCGCTATGCGATGTCAATAGATTTAATTTGTTGACTCAATTATTTATACTGTCTTTGCTCAAATAAACTTACGAGTATCTTCACTCTGACAATACAATTAATTAAAGTCTTAATTTTATCGCCCTAAGTGAAAATCCACACAAGTTGTTCTTGTGTTCGTTGTTATTTAGTGTACCAAAGATATCGTCTATCATCTGGTGAGCTTGATATTGTAATATGTTTTGTTTTACTCTGTCAAGCTTTATTTTAATTCTTTCTAAGCTTCGTAACTTGTTTTACTTATTTGTAAACTCTTCGTCGCTCAGTGGTGGCGTATTATACGTGAATCTGGATGGGTGTCAACACCTTTTTTAAAAATTTTCAAATAAAATAAAAAATACCGCCTTGCGGCGGTATTTTTATCGAGGCTTTAATCGGTGAACTGATTATTTATTGTCATCTTTTACTTCGGTAAATTCTGCATCAACGACCCCATCATCTTGCTTGGTTTGTTGAGGTTGTGCATCGCCCGCTTCTGCCGTAGCGCCTGTGTCAGCATAGATTTTTTGACTAACAGGTAAGAAGGCATTGTCTAGGGCTTCAAGTTTTGACTTGATATCATCTAGATTATCTTCTTTGACAGCCAATTCTAGCGCTTTGATAGCGTCTTCTACTGCAGTTTTGTCGCTATCGGTTATTTTGTCAGCCGCATCTTTCATAGCTTTTTGTACGCCATGAATACGACCGTCTGCTTCGTTACGTACTTGCGCAAGTTCAGCAAATTTGGCATCTTCAGCGGCATTGGCTTCAGCATCACGAATCATCTGCTCAATTTCAGTATCTGATAGACCTGAATCGGCTTTAATTTGGATACTTTGTGCTTTACCCGTACCTTTGTCTTTAGCCGAGATATTCATGATACCATCAGCGTTGATGTCAAAGGTAACTTCAATTTGCGGTACGCCACGCGGTGCGGGTGGAATATCGGTCAAATCGAAACGTCCAAGCAATTTGTTTTGTGCGGCAATTTTACGCTCACCTTGGTAGACCTGAATAGTTACTGCTGGTTGGTTGTCATCCGCTGTAGAAAACACTTGTGATTTCTTGGTTGGAATCATGGTGTTTTTCTCGATGATTGGCGTCAACACACCGCCCATGGTTTCGATGCCTAGGGTTAATGGTGTTACGTCAAGCAGTAGTACGTCAGTTTTGTCACCAGACAGTACCGCACCTTGAATCGCTGCACCCATCGCTACGGCTTCGTCAGGATTCACATCTTTACGTGGCTCTTTGCCAAAGAATTCTTGAACACGCTGTTGCACCAGTGGCATACGGCTTTGACCACCTACCAAGATAACGTCATCAATATCAGACGCTTTTAAGCCCGCGTCGCTCAGTGCGATTTTACAAGGCTCAATGGTACGGTTGACAAGCGCTTCAGTTAAGCTTTCTAACTTGGCACGGGTTACGTTTACCACTAAGTGTTTTGGACCTGTCGCATCGGCAGTGATATACGGTAAGTTAATATCGGTGCTTTGCGAGCTTGAAAGTTCGATTTTTGCTTTCTCTGCTGCCTCTTTTAGGCGCTGCATTGCCAGCGGGTCACCTTTTAGGTTCACACTGTTTTCTTTTTTGAATTCTTCAACCAAATAGTCGATTAAGGTCAAGTCAAAGTCTTCTCCGCCTAAGAAGGTGTCACCATTGGTTGAAAGCACTTCAAATTGTTGCTCACCATCAACGTCTGCGATTTCGATGATTGAAATATCGAAAGTACCACCACCTAAGTCATAAACCGCAATCTTACGGTCTGCACCGCCTTTTTTGTCCATGCCGTAAGCTAAGGCTGCCGCTGTAGGTTCGTTGATGATACGTTTGACATCAAGACCGGCGATTTTACCTGCGTCTTTAGTGGCTTGACGTTGGCTATCATTAAAATAAGCAGGTACCGTTACTACCGCTTCGGTGACGTTTTCACCCAGATAATCTTCTGCAGTTTTTTTCATTTTTTTCAAAACTTCAGCAGAAATTTGAGGTGGTGCTAATTTTTTATTGTTGATATCAACCCAGGCATCGCCATTGTCAGCTTTGACAATTTTGTATGGCACCATGCCGATGTCTTTTTGCACGACTTTGTCTTCAAACTTACGACCAATTAAACGCTTGATAGCAAATAAGGTATTTTGTGGGTTGGTTACCGCTTGGCGTTTGGCTGATTGACCTACCAAGATTTCACCGTCATCTTTATAGGCAACGATTGATGGGGTAGTGCGTGCGCCTTCAGCATTGTCGATGACTTTAACTTTGTCACCTTCCATCACTGCAACACATGAGTTGGTTGTACCTAAGTCAATACCAATAATTTTAGCCATGATTAAATTCTCCAATTTTTATTTTGAGGGTAAGTGGTGATGAGCACCACGTTGTCTTGTATTTTTATATCGGTTTAACGATGGTTTTTTTCAAGCAGTTAGCAAAAGTTTTTTGCTACAGTTGTAACCAATCAGTCAATCCGTGGTTTACTGCTTGCTTACTAGCTACCTACGCGAACCATGGCTGGGCGCAATAAACGCTCATGTAGTGTATAACCTTTTTGTAGTACTTGACCGACTTGGTTGGCGCTCGCTTCTGGGTCGATACCCACGGCTTCATGTAGGTCGGCATTAAATGTTTCGCCTTGTGGATTGACCACTTTAACACCGTATTTTTCTAGCACCGCAATCAGCGATTTGTGGGTGAGTTTGACGCCTTCAAGCACAGGATCATTGTCAGATTGGCTGCTTTCAATCGCACGTTCAAGGTTATCAACAGTGTCTAATAGGTCTTTGGCAAATTTTTCTAAAGCAAATTTTTTGGTTTTTTCGGTTTCTTGCTCCATGCGGTTGCGCGCATTGTAGGCTTCAGCATTGGCACGGGCATGGGCTTCTTTGGCTTCTTTGACTTGACCTTCAAGCTCGGCAATACGCTGCTCGTAGGTGCTCAAATTGATGTCGCTAGGAATGGTTTTTTGCTCGTTACTTGGCTCAAACTGTTCCATGGCATCTTTTAACTCCGTTGAGACGGCGTCAGTTTGATTTTGCGGTTGCGTATTTTGGTTGTTATCAGCTGAATTCATCAATCATCACTCCTATTATCAAAGTAACCGTCACCAAGGTAACAGTTACACGTTAAAACGGTTAAAGTTATTGGCTTTGATAATGGTTAATTCCTTTGATTTCAAGAGTGATTCGCATTATTTGCGGGTCAAAATGACGTTTTTCCTATGAAATCCACACTAAATTTGCGTATTTATGAAATTAGGGATTAAAAATCGCTAGAAACATGGTTAAAAACAACATTGCTAAAAACAAGGCATTAAGCGCGTACTTGTTGTTGGGTTAATGCATCAAAAATCTGGCTAGGTCGAACAAATCCAAGGGTGTCGCCAAGTAAATAACCGATGGCATCACCAAAGTAATGATAAGCAGCCGCGAAATCAGTAGCAGGTGTTAGCCCCGATAGGTTACAACTTGTGGATACCAAAAATCCAAACGGGTTATTGTTGTCTGCGTGTGCGATGTGATTGCAAAGTTCGGCAATCATCGGATGGCTAATCACCCGTATGGCTAAGCTATCTCGCCCACCTGTGACCCACTCGGGGATTTTGCCTTGCAATGATGCAGGAATCGGTAACAACCAAGTGGTGGCTTGTGCATCGCTAGACTGCCAACTTGCCGCAATGCTATCGACTACTTGCTGTGGTAACGGCTGTAAGAATGGCTGAATATGGGCGATATCGCCTGTGATAACAATCATACCTTTTTCGATTGGACGTTGTTTAATCGCTAAAATCTGTTTCACTGCGGTTTCGTTAAATGGGTCACAGCCGATTCCCCACACCGCTTCGGTTGGATAAGCCAGTAGATTGCCGGCTTGTAGAAATTGCTGAACTGCATCGAGCTGGGTGTCATTAAATTGCATTATATACCTCGATTATTTTGTAGTTTTTTTTGCTTATCGCTTATCAAAATTAAGGGCGGCAGCGCATATACAGACCGCCGCGCTGCATCACCAATCCCATTAGCTCAAGCTCAATCAGCCAGCCCATAAGTGTCGCAATATCGGTGCGGGTCTTATCGACCAAGCTGTCTAAATCTTGCCCGACCCAATCGAGTTGATTAAGTAGTGTCTGCAAATGCGGGGGCACATCCATCGCCAATGTCGCTTGGTGCGGCTGGGTTTTTGGTGCTGATTCGGACGGTAATTGAGGGCTATTGCTCACTGCCTGTGCAACTATCGGCGCTGTTTCAACCTCGGTGGCTTTGACAATCGGTGATTTAAAAATTGATAAATCTTCCAAAATTTGTGATGGATGATCGACCAAGGTCGCACCTTCACGAATCAATTGGTGGCAACCTTTGGCGTTGAGGTTATCAATATGACTAGGAATAGCAAAAACTTGTTTGCCTTGCTCGTTGGCTTCTCTGGCCGTGATGAGCGAGCCACTTTTTGCAGCCGCTTCTACAACCAAAGTTGCTAAACTTAGCCCAGCGACGAGACGATTGCGCCTTGGAAAATGGTAGCGATTGCTCGGCATATCAGGCAATAATTCACTAATGACGCAGCCACCTGACGCAATAATATGGGCTTTAAGGCTGGCGTGATTTTTTGGGTAACAGTGTTTAATACCATTGCCCAGTACCGCAATAGTACCACCTTGTGTGGCCGTCATCTGTAAACTTAACGCACCTAAATGTGCTTGTTTGTCAATTCCTTCTGCCATGCCACTGGTGATCCATAAGCCTTCGTGCGCCAAATATTGCGCCATATCAAAGGCAATTTTTTCGGCATGTGGGCTAGGTTTACGACTTCCAACGATCGCCAATTGTGGTTGGCTTAAGGCAGATAAGTTGCCTTGGTACAATAGCAAAGGGGGTGGGTCATAGATGTTTTTTAACTGATTCGGATATAAAGGGTCATTATCAAACACCACACCATACTGCCCTTGTAATAGTTCTAATAGCGTATCATTCAAAAACTGGCTGGTTCGACTGGTGCTGATAAACTCAGCAAAGCGTTTGTGGTGATTATCATGCAAGCCCAGCGCTTGCCAATCTGCCAGCTTGGCTTGAATCGCTTGTTCAGCGCTACCAAAGCGCGCTACAAGCTTGTTATAAACAGGTACAGATAAGTTCACTAAATGCCATAACAATAAGGCAGCCTGCTGTGCGGGGTTTAGGTTAGGCTGATAGTCCTGCATCACGTATATTCCTTGGGCATGTATAGGGCTTATGAATGTTTGCTATTATAAATTTTTCTCACGATAAAAACTTTAAAGACAGCAAAGCCAGTCAAGGTGACTGGCTTTTGAACGATCGCTTACCAATCAAGCATAAGCAAGGGCAAGCAAGCAAAGGCAAGCAAGATAGTTAGTTGCCGACCGCAGGCAATAAGAAATCTTGCTCATGAATCGGTGATTCTGCATCGAGTACATAAGCGTAGCTAATATCGTTAAATGCTTTAAATACCATCACATGACCGATTTGCTCACTTGGCAACCTTACTGCCCCACCTTTCACGGATGAATAGTCGTCCAAGACTAAAGCGCCTTTTTGATAAACTGTCAACACATCGCCTGGCTCAGCGCCTTGGCTGGTGCCCAAATTAATGGCAATCACCCCATCTCGACCGGCACTACTAATTGAGTTTAAAATACGAATCACGCGACCGCCACGGGTAACGCTGGCAGGTTTTGGATAAAACGCAGGTGGTAAGTACTGACCGACTTCGACAAACACACGGTCACCTTCGCGCACTTCTTGACCATACGATTTTTTAAGCTCGATACTAGAAACACCGTTTGATGCTACGCTAGTGACGATACCTGCGGCAACTTGGGTGACTTCAAGACCGATGACTTTACGGGTGGTTGGGTCAACATACGGTTCGCCCTCACGATACACACCATAGCGTTGTCCCACAATGAGTGGTACGCCTTTGGCATAGATTTTGTTACCGACACCTGTGATAATGTTTTTATCTTTTGAAGCCAGCACATAAGGGGTATTTTTAAAATCATCAGGCGATACGATGATATTGCGCTCAAGCCAAGTTTCAATGGCAGTCAAAGGAATCGCAGGGATACTACCTGCGGCACTCACCACCGTGGTTGTAGTGGTTGGCGCGCTCATGGCTTTTTCAATGCCTGCACAGCCTTCCCCCGTGTCTACACCGACCAATTTTTGCCCTTTAATCACACATAAGATAATCACATCTTTTGGATAAATCAGATGCGGATTACGAATCTGCTTATTGGTCGCCCAAATTTCTTTCCAGCGCCAAGGACTTTCTAAAAATTTACCGGAGATATCCCAAAGCGTATCACCTTTTTTTACCACATAACGGTTGGGCGCATCGGCTTTGATACGAGGCGGCGGATTATTAGCAGCGGCTAGCGAAGTCACTGTCATACCAAGGGTTGCCAACAAAGCGAAGGATAATTTTTTCATTGTCGTGGTGTTATAGTTTGTCATAGCCCAATACTCAAGGTCAACGGCTTAACGCTTTAAAATGGCATATGCTTTACCATCACTTATAAAAATCATAGCCGAATGTTGTGTTATGTGTCGCAAAATCACCCATAATTTGCACTATGTAAATTTTGGTTAGCATAGCATAAAATTATTGGAGCTTCATAAATTTTCTCTTTGATTCTCTTTAAATAGTTTTTTTAAATAATTGGTTTTGGTGGATTTTAATCACTCAATCATTATCATTGATTATTTGCTATTGTGAAGCGATTGGTTTGCACCTATATATAAGTTATAGTAGCCAAACTCTAGCGTTTGCGTTACCCTATGTCAATTTTTTTAGATAATTTTTGCTTTATTATTTGCCTTATTAACAGTTGATTGATTATGACTTTACGTACCATTTTAAATTACCCAGATCCGAGGCTTCGTACCCTTGCCAAGCCTGTCACCCATTTTGATGATAACCTAAAAAACTTGATTGATGATATGTTTGAAACCATGTATGCCGCCAAAGGTATTGGTCTGGCGGCAACGCAAGTGGATGAGCATATTCAATTGGTGGTGATGGACTTATCTGAAGATGGCAGTCAGCCTCGGGTGTTTATCAACCCTGTTATCACCCCATTAGCCGATGAATTATATAGCTACGAAGAAGGGTGTTTGTCTGTGCCAGAGTATTATGACAAAGTCGATAGACCCAAATATGTCAGAATTGAGGCTGTCGACGCGCAGGGTAACCCGTTTGTTGAAGAAGCACAAGGCCTACTTGCCGTATGTATCCAACATGAAATTGACCACTTAAATGGTAAAGTTTTTGTGGATTATCTATCCAAGCTCAAACAAGACCGTGCGCGTGATAAAGTGCGTAAAGTTATCAAACAGCGTGAAAAAGATGCTGAACATAAAAGACTGTGATTTTTAACTGTAAGGGAAAACCATGACCACTCGCCCATCGCGTATCGCCACTGTCACACGAAATACCGCCGAAACCCAAATCACCGTATCTATCAACCTTGACGGTACCGGTCAAGGCAACATTGACACGGGCGTGCCATTTCTTGATCACATGCTTGACCAAATCAAACGACATGGCTTAATTGACATGGATATCACCTGTAACGGTGATACCCACATTGACGACCATCATAGTGTCGAAGATGTCGGTATCACGCTAGGTCAAGCCTTCAAACAAGCGATTGGCGATAAAAAAGGCATCGTGCGTTATGGACATTTTTATGCGCCACTCGATGAAAGCCTCTCCCGTGCGGTAGTGGATATTTCAGGTCGACCTGGACTGCACATGGATATCCCTTTTACCCGTGCGATGATTGGTGGGTTTGATGTGGATTTGTTCAGTGAATTTTTTTATGGCTTTGTCAATCACGCCATGATAACTATTCATTTGGATAACTTAAAAGGTAAAAATAGCCATCATCAGATTGAAAGTACGTTTAAAGCCTTTGCTCGTGCGCTGCGCATGGCGGTAGAATATGATGAACGCGCACTCGATAGATTGCCGAGTACAAAAGAAAGTCTTTAATAGCAACCTGTAAAAATAAAAGCCCTGTTTGAGAAAAGGGCTTTTTTTATGCTAGTTGTTTTGTACTAATTTTTGCGTGCTAATTTTTGCGTGTTAGTCTTTAAAATTATTAAATTGCAGTGGCACACCAAATTGCTTTTCTTTCAAAAACGCCATCGCTTGCTGTAGCGTGTCTTTTTTCTTATCATTAACTCGTACTTTATCGCCTTGAATCGCTGCCGATACTTTCAAATCCGACTCTTTTAATGCCTTGCTGATTTTTTTGGCGGTATCGCCATCAAGTCCATCTTTGAGATTGACCACCTTTTTCATTTGTTTGCCCGAGCCTTGATTATCCTGTGGGTCGAGCGACTGCAAATCTACCCCACGTTTTATCATGTTTTTCTCAAGCATGGCATACACATTTTCCATCTGTAACTCATTGTCTGCGGTGATGGTAATTTTTTTGTCTTTTTCATTCAGTTCGACTTTAATATCGCTGCCTTTAAAATCAAACCGGGTGGCGATTTCTTTCTCGGTATTTTGCACAGCATGTTTAACTTCAAATAATTGTAATTCTGAAACCACGTCAAATGATGGCATAAGGTTTTCCTTATCAAATTTGTTGAATAAAATCTAAAAAAATCTGCCCTATCATAACTGATTTTGTCAATTTTTAACAATTCGCGGACTGTTATCACCACAGTTAATAATATAAAATAAATCATAAATTATATAATGATTTAAAATACTGATTAAAATAATTAACTTTTTAATAATGCTGATTACAGTTTTTTACCTTATTTGTTTGTATAATGAGTAAATAGATAGGTAATTTACTAAAAGTAGTATAACAATTTACCATAATAAGGAGTAGGATATGGCGTTTAGCGATATGATTGGCAAACAAGTGCCAAGCGTGACTTTTCATACCCAACAGCAAGGCAAATGGGTAGATGTTAGCACGGATGAATTATTTAAAGGCAAAAAAGTCGTATTGTTCGCCTTACCAGGGGCATTTACACCAACGTGTTCATCACTGCATTTACCCCGCTATAATGAATTGGCAACTGAATTTAACAAACTAGGCGTTGATGACATCGTATGTGTCTCGGTCAACGATACCTTTGTCATGAATGCTTGGGCAAAAGACCAAGACTGTAGCAATGTGACTGTGATTCCAGATGGCAACGGTGAGCTTACTGAAGCGATGGGACGCTTAATTGATGACTCAGCGATTGGGTTTGGCAAACGTTCATGGCGTTATTCGATGCTGGTCGATGATGGTAAAATCGTTAAAATCTTTGACGAACCCCAAGACAGCGACAGTGATGACCCATACGAAGTATCAGATGCTGATACCATGATTAAATACATTGACCCAAACTGGCAAGACAAGCCTTCTGTCTCAATTTTTACCAAGCCTGGTTGCCCACATTGTGCCAAAGCCAAAGAAACGTTAACACAAAAAGGCTTCCAGTTTGAAGAAATCGTACTTGGTAAAGACGCCAGTATTACCTCAGTACGAGCCATTACGGGTCGTGAAACTACCCCACAGGTATTTATCGGTGGCAAACACATCGGTGGTAATGATGATTTACAAAAATATTTTGCTGATGCAAAATAATGTTAGATTAAATAAAAAAAGACAGTCTAGGCTGTCTTTTTTATTGGCTAGTTAAAATTATTTTCCATCTCTTCAAGTGCCATCATTAAATTCATCACCTGCTCTTCGACTGCTTCAATGTCACTTTTTAATGCCGTCTGCTCATCGAGCAACGTTAACAAATCAGCTTTTCGGCTATCATCATACAGACCTGCATCACCCAACTTTTCTTCAATCTCACCTAGCTGCGCCATGAATTTTTCTAGTTGCTTTTCCTCGTTTTCGATTTTTTTACGGATGGGCGCGGTGAGTTTACGCTGTTCAGCGGATTTTTTGCGTTGTTCTTCTTTAGATAATGCATTGGTTACGCTAGACGTTTCACGTGAAACATCTGTTTTATGGTCGGCTAATTTTTTGTCTTCGAGCTTTTTATTGTCGTTCGCTTGTTTGGCTTGCTGCTTACGGGTTTGTGATAACCACTGACTATAATAAGCGATGTCATTGTCAAAGACATTACATTGCCCATCATGCACCAAATATAACTCATCGCAAACATTGGCTATCATTTCTCGGTCATGTGACACCAGAATGACCGCCCCTTCAAATTCTTGCAAAGCCATGCTCAATGCTTGCCGCATCTCCAAATCTAGGTGGTTGGTCGGCTCATCCAGTACCAAGACATTGGGACGCTGCCATACGATGAGCGCAAGGGTAAGTCTTGCCCGCTCGCCGCCAGAGAACAACTTGCTTTTTGTATCAATGCGCTCACCGCGAAAATCAAAACTCCCTAAAAACGCGCGTAAATCAGCGTCTGAGGTTTTGCCTGCGAGACGCTGCAGCATCAACATGGGTGATGCTTCGCCATCGAGGCTATCCATTTGGTGTTGGTTAAAATACCCTAGCACCAAACTATCTGCGGCTTTACGCGTCCCAGACAAGATAGGTAACTCACCCACCAAGCCTTTAATGACCGTTGATTTGCCTGCGCCATTCATCCCTAGCAGACCGATGCGGCTGTCAGGGGTAATTTGTAGGCGAATGTTCTCGATGAGTGCTACACCGTTGTAGCCGACACTGGCATTATCTAGCACCAGTAATGGCGATGTTAATTGCACAGGGGATTTGAACCGAAATTGAAACGGATTGTCGGCCATGATGGGCGCCAATTCAGTCATCCGTTCCAGCTGTTTGACACGGGCTTGCGCTTGTTTGGCTTTGGAGGCTTTGGCTTTAAAACGGCGGATAAAATCTTCAAGGTGGGCACGGGTTTCTTGCTGTTTTTCAAACTGTTGCTGCTGCTGGGCTAGGCGTTCACTGCGGGTACGCACAAAGGTGCTGTAATTGCCTGTATAAAGGGTCATTTGTTGGTTTTCAATGTGCAAGATATTGCTCACCACATTATCCAAAAACGCTTGGTCATGCGAAATCATGAGTAACGTGCCGTCATAGGCTTTGAGCCATTCTTCAAGCCATAAGATGGCATCTAAATCCAAGTGATTGGTCGGTTCATCAAGCAACAATAAATCCGCTCGGCTCATTAAGGTTTTGGCAAGGTTTAGGCGCATGCGCCAGCCCCCTGAAAAACTACTCACAGGTTGGCTTTCTTGAGCGACATTAAAGCCAAGTCCTGTCATGATTTGAGACGCTTTTGCAGGGGTACTATAGCCATGGATATCATCAAAGCGCGCGTGCACATGGGCAAGCTCATCTTCTGACAAGGTATCTGAATGGTTAATCTTATCTTGCAGCTCAAAGTATTCTTTATCGCCACTCAACACAAAATCTATCGCCGATTGGTCAGTGCTTTCAATCTCTTGCGCCATATGACCGATTTGCCAACTGCTTGGAACCGATAGACTGCCTGTGTCGAGTGCCAATTCGCCTTCGCCCTTTTGGCTCAATAGCGTCGCAAAAAAACTGGATTTACCTGTGCCATTGTTGCCTGTTAACCCGATTTTCCAACCTGGATGGATTTGCAAATTAACATCTTTGAATAATACCCGCCCATCACGGCGAATACTGGCATCTTTTAGTTCTATCATAATCGGCTCAAAACTCAAAAAATTTGACTAAAATTAAATGGGAAAATTCTTGATAGTATAAAGCAAGCACCCCATAATAAGAAAAAAGTTTTTATAAGGAATACTCCGATGAGCGATACCGTAACTGATAGTATGGTTGATGGCATGACCTTGACCGACAATGCTGCTAAAAAAGTGCGTAACCTACGTGATTCAGAAGGTAATAACGACTTGATGCTGCGAGTATATGTGACGGGTGGTGGCTGTTCGGGTTTTTCGTATGGTTTTAATTTTGAAGAAAACTTGGGCGATGATGATGCTACCTTTAGTAACGATGATGTAGCATTGGTTGTTGATAGTTTGAGCTACCAATACCTACATGGCTCAACCATTGATTATGTGGAAGGATTAGAAGGCTCGCGTTTTACCGTCAACAATCCAAACGCCACCACGACTTGTGGTTGTGGTTCGTCATTTTCTATCTAGCTTTACTGACTAATTTTACTGGGATTCTTTACCTAGTTCATTTGCATAATTAAAAGGCTTTAGCTTAAATATAGCCAGCAACTGTTAAGTTTAGCCTTTTAATTTTCATTCATCCTGTATTTGTTACCTTTGAACAAAATCATCTACATTTTTTCAGCGTTTATCAGATTTGATTTGTGTCGTTAGCCTTTATCCGTAATAATGATTTTATCAACAGCGTGATGACACTTAACCGTGTTATCATCAAGTACCCTAATATAGGTTGATATTAATTTATTCTTGTTAATTACTGAAGTTACGCACCGCTAATAGCCTTAAGCTGGGCAAAAGCCGACTGATTAGCAGAAATTAGTAACTTCGTACGCAAAGCGAAATGATTTAACTTGGTTTTGATTTTCAAACACTCAAGCTTAAACACCGCATACGTGGCTAAAAACATATGATTAAACCGAACCCTTTGGCTATGAGCAGGCGACTTACCCAAATTGGCATTTTGCTTTAACGACTTATGATACACTTCAACCTGCCATCGTTTTTGATAGCCGTTGATAAATTTATCCTTGTCGCATTGCAAATCTGAGCATACCAGATATAACACCCCTGTAGAATCGTCCTTGTTTGTAAAGACTCGGCGTAATAACAAGACTTCATCATGATAGTCATTTAAAAAGCCGTGAACAGGGGTATTATCGGGTAGATTAGATTCATCAATACGTACAAAGTTACCTTTTTCTCTATCATCCGCGGTTAAAGCCACCAAGCGATTTGACTTTAACGCAAAGATGAAATGCTTGTTAGCTTTACGAATATGTTTGAATGTCGCTTTGGCTGAAAACCAAGAATCGGCTAATACATAGTCGAATTTGACTTGGTTTTTGATTGCGCTATCAAACATATCAAGCAGTCGCTGATTTTTGGTTTTATCACTTTTACGTTTAACGTTGCCTTTGTCATCGGTAAAGACATTGGGTTTGGTGATGATGTCAAAGCTTAAGGGTATGTCGATATCTTTGCGATGATACAGACAGTTAAGCAGGTTAATGCCTTTAACATTTTTGTTTTGGGTGTGGTCGTAGTGCCAGCAGTTGATGTCGTCGACGCTTGTGTGCGGTTTGGGCTGTATGGTGTCATCAAAGATGAGATAGCCGATGGCATTGGGTGTGGCATTTTCATGCTGTCTTAGCATGGGTTTAATCAGTTGCCATTGTTCTTTGGCGGTGAGTGTTTCACTGTTTAGAAAGCGGGTGATGCTGTCAGGGTAGATGCTCCCTTGTAGTAGATTGGCAAGTCCTGTGGCGGTGGTTTGCCCAAAACTTGCAATGAGGTAGTCGCTGTAGAGTTCTATCATGTCTTTGTTCATTTGTTTACTCTCGCTGACTGCTTTTTTTGTTATGATAGCGCTTTTTTAAAGGGCTGCGTAACTTCAGTTAATTACTTAATGTTAAATATGTTAATGATTTAAGTTTGTTAGCTAAGCAATTATTAATAAGCAATCTTTATTGTTAATTTAATAATACCAAGGAGCTTATCATGGCTAAATTATCTTTAGACTCACTCAATAACATCGACGGTTTCATTGCAGCTGCATTGGTTGACAGCGAATCAGGTCTAGCCCTTGCCACAACGGGTAATGGTATCGACCTTGAAGTTGCAGCAGCGGGAAATACTGAAGTAGTACGTGCAAAACGTAAAGCTTCTAAAGCTTTAAACCTTAATGATAATATCGAAGACATCCTAATCACATTAAGTAAACAATATCACTTAATCCGTCCGCTAGTCCGTAACGAAAACCTATTCTTGTACCTAGTACTTGATCGTCAAAAATCAAACTTAGCCATGGCGCGTCATGAATTAAAAGGGTTTGAGACTGAATTGGATTTCTCTTAATGCCTTGCTCTTAATTACAAGTGACAGATGTCAAGTAAAAATTACCAGTTAATCGAGTAATACGATAGTTTTTATCATACCCACGGTATTTACTGTGGGTTTTTACGTTTGGCGATTATTGCAATTGGTAATTTCGTCATCACGATATTTTGATAGTGTTTGTATAGATTTGGTGGCATAATTTCACACAATTAACAATAATTCTAGGATAACTATGACCCAAGCGCCTCAAACTTGTACTTCTTTGCAGCTACCTACTTGGCTGACCGCTGAAAACATCCATGGCATGCTACGGGGTATCGAAAAAGAAGGCTTACGTATGAGCCCTGAGGGATATATCGCCACTACCCCACACCCGGCAAAGCTTGGCTCAAAACTCACTCACCCTTTTATTACTACTGACTACGCCGAAAGCTTGTTAGAGCTAATTACTGAGCCAAAAGCCACGGTGAAAGAAGCGCTTGATATGCTGCGTGATTTGCATATTGTGGTACAAAATGCTTTGACCGATGATGAGCTGTTTTGGTCGATGTCGATGCCTTGTATGATTTCGGGCGATGAAGATATTTTGCTGGCCGACTATGGCACCTCAAACTCAGGTAGACTAAAAACCTTATATCGTCACGGTCTAGGCATCCGCTATGGTCGCCGTATGCAGACCATTGCAGGATTGCATTATAATTTATCATTTGGTGATAATTTATTCACCGCTTGGCAACAGCAGTTAGGTGATACCCAGCCATTAACTGAATTTAAAAATGAAAAATACTTGGGTTTGATTCGTAACTTCAAGCGTCTGAGTGGTATGGTACTGTACTTGGTTGGTGCAAGTCCTGCCGTGTGCGCGTGTTTTTTAAAGGGTCGCGAGCATCCGCTAAAGCCAATAAACGCATCAACTTACTATTTACCCAACGCTACCTCTCTGCGTATGAGCAAACTGGGTTACCAAAATAGCGTACAAGATGATTTAGACATCCGCTACAACAGTCTCGATGAATATGTCGCAGGTTTGCGTAATGCCATCCACACGCCGCATCCTAATTTTAGCGCGTTGGGACTCGATGATGACAATGGCTATCCCATTCAAATCAATGACCATATTTTACAGATTGAAAACGAGTACTACAGCCCGATTCGACCCAAACAAATCACCCAACCTGGTGAAAACCCCAGTGATGCCTTGGCCAAGCGCGGTATCGCTTATGTGGAACTCCGAGCGATTGACTTAGATCCGTATAGCGAAATCGGTATCAGCCTAAATACCGCCTGTTTTATGGAAATTTTGGCGTTGTACTGTCTATTGCTGGATAGTCCTGACTTATTGCCCGAGGAAGATGCCCTACTTGCTCAAAACCAAGAAAAAATTGTCAATCAAGGGCGCGAGCCAAACTTAATGATTGATACAATAGCGGGTCAAGTCGCATTTAAAGACTGGCTAGTACAGCATTTGCTAGATATGCGTAAGCTATCAGAACTCATGGATGTCACCTATGGTAGCAATGATTACCGCAACGCGTGGCAATCGATGATGGCAAAAGCGCAAAATCCCGACAATACCCTATCAGCGCAAGTGTTAGCCGATACCAAACGCTTTGATAGTAGCTGGCAGTTTGGTAAGTCACTGGCGCAAATGCATGCCAATCGCTTAAGACATCAAGGATTGGTCCCTGAGCAAATGACTTACTTCGAGCAGCTTGCCAAAGACTCTGTGCGTGAGCAGGCTGATATCGAGCAGAATGACACACAAGATTTTTATGCATATGTAGGTCAATTTCGCTAATTAGTAGGTGCTAGTTATCAGGTGCCAGTTAGCAGGTATCGTTGCGCTGATTATTTTATAGGGTTAAATTTCTAAAATTCTAAGCGCTATTGTTTGGCTTATTCTTTTTCACTAAATTGTTTGATGGTTGTTTTATGCGTGATGCTTCATTGACCCACAGCTTGTTAAGTTATCGGGGACTGGCAGGACTATTGACGTTAGCCAGCATTATAGGCATGAGTTTCGCCTATTTTTATTTGCAAGAGGTGGTAAAATTAGACCCGTGTCCGCTGTGTATCTTTCAGCGAGTGGGTTTGATTGTGATGGGGATTTTTGCCTTTATCGCCTTTTTGCTCAATCCAAAACAAGCTTGGGCAAAGATTTTGTTGATGTTTGGCGCGCTGCTTGGCATTTTGTGGTCAATTGCTGTGGCGATTCGCCATGTATGGATTCAACACCTGCCACCTGACCAAGTCCCCTCATGTGGTCCTGGGTTAGACTATTGGATGGATACGCTGCCGATTGCACAAGTGCTGAAAGAAGTATTTAAAGGTTCTGGCGAGTGCGCGGTGATTGACTGGACGTTTTTAGGCTTTAGTATCCCAGAATTATCACTGGGGTTTTTTAGCATTTTATTGGTAATGATTGTTTTGGCGATACGTAAAAGCAATACTCGATAACGCTATCGGTCGTGGTTTAACCCCATAAAAAAGGCGATAATCAATCGCCTTTTTTATTAGCTTTTTTAGTCGCTTTATTCCCATTCAATGGTCGCTGGTGGCTTACTTGAGATATCGTAGGTCACACGTGATACTTCTTTGATTTCATTCATGATGCGATTGGACACTGTTTCAATCAAATCATACGGTAAATGCGCAAAACGTGCTGTCATAAAGTCAATGGTTTCAACCGCTCGTAACGCAATCACCCACGCATAGCGGCGACCATCACCGACCACGCCCACTGACTTTACAGGTTGGAACACCGCAAACGCTTGTGCGGTTTTATCATACCAACCAGATTTTTCCAATTCTTGCATAAAGATGGCATCGGCTTGACGCAAAATATCGGCATATTCTTTTTTCACTTCACCCAAAATACGCACGCCTAGACCTGGACCTGGGAAAGGATGACGATAAATCATTTTTTCAGGTAGCCCTAATGTCACACCGAGCTTACGCACTTCATCTTTAAACAAGTCACGTAAGGGTTCAACGAGTTTGAACTGCAAATCGTCTGGCAAGCCACCAACATTGTGGTGCGACTTGATTACATGCGCTTTGCCTTGGTGACTTTTTGCAGATTCAATGACATCGGGGTAAATGGTCCCCTGTGCCAAGAATTGAATGCCTTTGCCCTCAGCCGACAGTTCACGTGCGGTATCTGCAAACACATCGATAAAGGTTTTGCCAATGATTTTACGTTTGGCTTCTGGATCGCTAACGCCAGCTAATGCGGTTAAAAAACGTTCTTCAGCATCCACGCGAATGACTTTAACGCCCATGTTTTCAGCAAAGATTTGCATCACTTGGTCGCCTTCATGGAGCCGTAACAAACCATTATCAACAAACACACAAGTTAGCTGCTCGCCAATCGCTTTGTGAAGCAGTGCGGCTACCACCGAGCTATCTACGCCGCCCGAAAGTCCCAACAACACTTGCTCATCACCAATTTGTTCTTTTAACTGCGCCACACGCATCTCAATGATGTTATCCGGTGTCCACGCATTGGCACAGCCACAGATTTGGTGCACAAATCGGCTAATCAATGCTTCACCTTGCAGCGTATGGGTCACTTCTGGATGAAACTGCACTCCGTAATAATGCTTGCTTTCATTTGCCATCGCAGCAATTGGACAGCTTGGGGTTATCGCAGTTACTTCAAAGCCTGCAGGTAACTCAACAACTTTATCGCCATGACTCATCCAAACGTGTAATTTGTTGGGCTCATCTTCAATGCCTTTAAAAAAGCTATCTTGAGCGGTTTTTTCAATGATAGCAGCGCCAAATTCTTGGTGGCTACTGGCTTCAATCTTGCCACCGAAACGGTCTGCCATCGCTTGCATACCATAGCAAATGCCTAGCACAGGCACATTGATATCAAATACGGCGTCATTAATTTTTGGGCTATTTTCTGCATACACGCTTTCTGGACCGCCCGATAAAATAACCCCTTTTGCACCAAAGTCGCGGATACGCTGTGCGTCAATATCGTATGGGTACATTTCACAGAATACCCCTGCTTCACGCACGCGGCGCGCAATCAGTTGACTGTACTGTGAACCATAATCCAATACCAAAATACGGTCTTGTTTGATTGAGTTGTTGGATGTTGACATACAAGCCTCTTTAAATTTAGGTAAATAGCTTAACTGAACCGATGCTAACAGGTTTCAAAAATTTATGGGTATTGTACCAATTAACGGCTTTATTTGCTGATTTTTATAGGGTGAAAAATAGCTACATGAATGTTTTAAGTAAAAATTTTTCTTAAAAAATTTCTCTGATAAACAGTCTTTACTTGCGTTTTTTTGTATCTCTTTCACCAATTGATTATCTTTGTTACACAAACATCATCTAATAGGCTTTAGGTTTACCAAACTCTACGAAAAAATTGCTGATATTGCTACAGATTAGACGCAAAAATTTATTATTATGAAACAGTAATAACCGGAAACGGTTTTACGAAAAATTGATTTTAATTTATGCATTTTAAGTTAACGTCACGTTTAATCGTTTTTCGACAATAAAAATAACAGCCGTATTAAAAATTTTTTCTAAATACTAGTATGGCTTGGATAAAAAAACTTCAAATGAGGATACAATCATGGTAGATAATATTAATAATTCAGACTTAAACCGCGACCCTATCACTGGTGAACCAGGCTCACATCCAATCGGTACCGCAGTAGGCGGTATGGGTGGTGCTGCTGCAGGTGCAGCTATCGGTGCTATTGGTGGTCCATTAGGTATGTTAATCGGCGGCGCAATTGGTGCAATCGCTGGTGGTGCTGCAGGTCATGCCGCAGGTGAAGCGATTGATCCAACTATCGAAGATACTTATTGGAACGATACCTATTCACAAACAACCTACTATAAAGATGGTTATGATTATACCACTGACTATCAACCAGCTTATGCCGTCGGCTATGCCAATCGTGCAAAATACCCAGCTGGCACAACGTTTGACAGTGTTGAATCAGACCTTGAACGTAGCTGGCATGAAGTAAAAGGTAATTCACGTCTTGCATGGGAAGATGCCAAAGAAGCCATTCGTGATGGTTGGGATAGAACAGACGCGCGTATTGCTGGTCAGGAATATTCACCACGTCTTCGTACGGTGGATGGCTATGCAGAAGGTGAAGAAAAAGGTCATCCTGTTGCTACTGGTACAGGTGCATTAGGTGGTGCCGCAGCAGGTGCAGCCGTTGGTTCAGTAGCCGGTCCTGTTGGTACCTTAGTGGGTGGCGCTATCGGCGCGGTAGCAGGTAGCGCGGCAGGTCATGAAGTCGGTGAAGCAGTCAATCCTACCACCGCTGAAGATGCTTACGAAAAACCTCACCCAGTTGCCAGTGGTTCTGGGGCACTAGGTGGCGCCGCAGCCGGTGCAGCCGTTGGTTCAGTAGCGGGTCCTGTCGGTACCTTAGTGGGTGGCGCGATTGGCGCTGTAGCTGGCGGGGCAGCAGGTCATGAAGTCGGTGAAGCAGTCAATCCAACTGAAGCAGGCGAACAGCGTAAAGAAGCTAACCCTGTTGCCAGTGGTACAGGTATGGCAGCCGGTGCCGCTACAGGCGCAGCGATTGGTGCGGTAGGTGGTCCCGTAGGTTCAGTGGTGGGTGGTGCAATTGGTGCTGTAGCAGGTGCAGCCACAGGTAATGCCGTAGCAAATACGCTTGAAGGTAATACGGAAGAAGATACCTACTGGCGCAATAACTACAATACCACGACTTACTATACTCAAGGCTATGATTACGATACCGACTATCGCTCAGCGTATGATTATGGTTATCGTGCACGTCATCATTTCAATACCGCTAATGAGTTTGAAAGTGTTGAAAATGATTTACGCACTGATTGGGAACAATTCAAAGGTAGCTCACGTTTGACTTGGGAACAAGCTCGCCTAGCAGCCCGTGATGCATGGTATCGTATTGAGCGTTAATCCATGGATTAAGTTTAACAATAAAAAAAGACTTTCATTGATTTGAAAGTCTTTTTTTATTTAACAAATTAAATTTAAAAACAAAAAAGCCAGTTTATTAAAGTACCATTTTGATGCCAATACCGATTAACACTAACCCACCAAAAATCTCAGCTTTACTCTCTAGCCAAGTACCCGATTGTTTGCCCATAAATACGCCAATAAAGCTAAAAATCCCTGTTACTACGGCAATTACTACACAGGATACATAAGGGTTGACTGGGATTAAATTTAAGGTAAATCCAGCTGCCATTGCATCAATACTGGTTGCAATCGCTAAAGTAGTCATGGTTTTATGCGTAATAACAACATTGGCATCATTGGCGATATCTAAAGCAATATTGTGCGGGGTAGAATCTTGTAATGTGGCATCTTCATCATCGCCAGATAAAGCTTCATACAGCATTTTTCCACCAAGCCCCACCAAAATAATGCACGCAATCCAAGGCGCCCAATTTGCGATAAATCCTAAGATTGAACGTCCACCGAGATAACCAATCAAAGGCATTAAGCCTTGAAAGACGCCAAAATATACGCCTGCCATTACCGCAATTTTTGTCGTATCTTGGCGGTGTTTGGCACCCAATCCAATCGCTACAGCAAAGGCATCCATCGATAAGGCTATCGCTAGCAGTAATAAAGCAATCATGTGATATCTCTTTTAAAAATTCAAGCTCAAATAAAACCACCTTATTACAACATAAGGTGGTTTCCATTGTATTAAAGTATTAAAACACGACTCTAAAATTGGGTTAAATATCTAAGTTAGTCACCGTTAACGCGTTCTCCTCAATAAAGGCACGACGCGGCTCTACATCATCCCCCATCAGACACGAGAATAAATGGTCAGCAGCAATCGCATCTTCAATGGTGACTTTTAGCATATGGCGATTTTCTGGATCCATCGTGGTTTCCCACAATTGATCAGCATTCATCTCGCCCAACCCTTTGTAACGCTGAATCGCTAAACCACGGCGCGCATCACTCATGATAAATTGCCATAGATAACCCATGTCTTTGATCGGCAGTTTTTTATCACCTTTAGCGATATAAGCGGTATCTGACAACATGTCTTTCCACTGGCTGGTCAAGCGATGCAAACGGCTATACTCACCTGAACCAATAAATGCGGTATCTAACAAGTATGCGTGTGGCAACTGATGGATAAAAATCGTCACGCGCGGTAGATAATAGGTTTTTTGATGATCGCCTTCTTGTTTGCTAAAGGACTCTAATTCAATTTGTGGGTGCAATCCATCTGCCGTCACTGCTAAATTCTGCTCTAACGCTTCTAGCCAATTTCGCATTTTCGCTTCATCTTCAATCATCGGTATGCTAAGCTTGCTGGTGATTGCCAACGCATCCAATACGGCGCTTGGATATTTGATTTGCAAACGGTTTTTGATGGTCTGAGTTTGGTTATAATCATTGAGCAAGGTTTCTAGCGCTTGCCCTGTGACCGCAGGCGTACCTTCACTCAAATGCAACTGGGTATCGTCAATGGTTGACGACAACAAATAGGCCTTTAACTCTTCATCATCTTTAACATACAATTCTTGGCGGCCTTTTTTCACTTTATACAGTGGTGGCTGCGCAATATAAATATGACCACGTTCTAATAGCTCTGGGGTTTGACGGAAAAAGAACGTCAGGAGCAAGGTGCGAATATGTGAACCATCCACGTCCGCATCGGTCATGATGATAATTTTGTGATAGCGTAATTTATCAGGATTGTACTCATCAGGTCCGATGCCTGTACCCAATGCGGTAATCAAGGTACCCACTTCCTGCGACGATAGCATCTTATCAAAACGCGCACGTTCTACGTTTAGAATTTTACCTTTCAGCGGTAAAATCGCCTGCATCTTACGGTTACGCCCTTGTTTGGCAGAACCGCCTGCCGAGTCCCCTTCCACAATGTACAGCTCTGACATCGCGGGGTCTTTTTCTTGGCAATCAGCAAGTTTGCCTGGCAGACCTGCGATATCAAGGGTGGTTTTACGGCGGGTCATTTCACGAGCTTTACGCGCAGCTTCTCGCGCACGGGCGGCATCGATGATTTTACCAGCAATCCCTTTAGCCGCATTGGGATTTTCAAGCAAATAAGCGCTAAACTTATCGTGCATGGCTGATTCAACCGCGGGTTTGACTTCACTTGATACCAGTTTGTCTTTGGTTTGGCTTGAGAATTTTGGGTCAGGTACTTTGACAGAAATAATTGCGGTTAAACCTTCCCGCGCATCGTCACCTGTTACCGCAACTTTTTCTTTTTTCATCAAGTTTTCGCTATCCATATAGCTATTTAGGCAGCGTGTTAATGCCGAACGAAAACCAGAAAGATGGGTACCGCCATCTTTTTGCGGGATATTGTTGGTAAAGCATAATACTTTTTCGTTGTAGCTATCTGTCCATTGCAATGCCACTTCGACGCTGATACCATCATTTTCTTCACTGGTAAAATGAAACACCTCATTTAGCCCAGTTTTGCCCGCATTGATGTAATGAACGAATTCAGATAGACCCCCAACATGTTCAAACTCATGGCGTTTGTCATCGCGCTCATCCGTCAATACGATGCGTACACCCGAGTTTAAAAACGACAATTCGCGTAAACGCTTGGCAAGAATTTCAAAATCAAAAATCGTGCCTGTAAAAATATCATCGCTTGGATAAAAACGCACTTGTGTGCCTGTTTGATGGGTGGCTTCGAGCTGCTTGATAGGCGCTACGGGCTCACCATCAGCATACGTTTGGCTATAGTGGTAGCCATCACGCCAGATATCGAGCACCAGTTTTTTTGATAACGCATTAACCACTGACACACCAACACCGTGCAACCCACCTGAGACTTTATAACTGTTGTCGTCAAATTTACCGCCCGCATGCAGTACTGTCATAATAACCTGCGCGGCTGACACCCCTTCTTCTGGGTGAATATCGACAGGAATACCGCGTCCATTGTCTTTGACGCTGACCGATTCATCTTCGTGGATGATGATGTCAATTTGATCACAGTGACCCGCCAAGGCTTCATCAATGGCGTTATCTACCACTTCAAACACCATATGATGCAAACCTGTGCCATCGTCGGTGTCGCCAATGTACATACCAGGGCGTACACGGACGGCTTCTAAGCCACGAAGTACGCGGATACTGTCAGAACCATAGGCTTTATTTTCTTGATGACTTGATTGGGTAATAGATTGTTGTGTCTGATCGGCTACATTCGCAGATGTATCAGTCATGATGACTCCATAAGTTTTGCATGGCAAAAACGTCAGAACATACTCGATTTTATGGTCAAAATCGTTGATTTTTTTCTTAGTTTTTTGGCGAAAAATAAAGGGTTTATTGTAGCAAATTTTAGGGGAAAAGTCACTGAATATCCCCGCTTATGAGAGGCAAAATGGTGATTTAGCTGAGCTAAAAAAGAAGGAGTTTAAGTTACATCAGTTTGAAAAAATACTTAATCATCTAACCTTAGTCACCTAAAAATATTATTGGTTTTCATAGGTCATTTTGAATGCCTTGTGCTTCAAGGGATAATTGTCTAACACTTCCCTGTTCCACGTGAAACAGTTTTATATTATCCTGCCAAATCTTTTGAATACTCTCAACGATATCTTGGGTGAGACTGGTGATAAACAGCTGTGAATTCACTTGTTTTAAGCCAGTTAATAACAACATAAGTGCGTCATTATCTAATTCCGCTGTGATATCGTCCACCAATACCAAGGGTACTTTATCGACCTGATTGAGTAACGGCAACTGCGATAAGCGAAGCGCCATAACTAATAGTTTTTTTTCACCCCGTGATAGCATATCGGTGGCAAGCAATGTCTGCTTGTGTTTATGCCCTGCTGCATCAGTATGCACTAAATCTAGCACGACATTGATATCAGCCCGATGGCATCCCATACGCGTATAGCCAAGCTCAATGTCAGATGCTAAACGATTGGCTAAGGTAATGGCTAAGCCAGCTTCAGTATCAAACCCCGGGGTATAACGCAATCGTAATTTTTCGGCATACTGGGGTAAAAATTTTTGCACTTGCGCCAAAAAATGGGGATGCCATTGTTCAATGATGTCGGCCCTTGCTTGGTGAATTTTTTCTGCATGTTGACTGAGCTGGTAATCCCAAGCGGATAGCTCTTGCTGTTGCAGGCTAGTCAATGAGGCATTACCAAAATTTTGCTTTAATAAGCTATTGCGCTGTTTTAATAGACGCTGATAAGACAGCCAATTGGGATGAAACGATGGTTCCACGTGAAACCCTAACCAATCTAACATTTCACGCCTTGCTTGACTACCGTCCTCTAGTTGGGCAAGGCTCACAGGCTCGAGTAATAGTGTGGGTAGCAGCTGCGCAAGTGGGCTTTGGGTGACAAGCGACTGCCTATTGAGTCGCAATTGCGTGGTAGCGTCTTGGGATTTGGCAATAGCGACTGTTTGATCATCATTGAGCCTAGCAAAAACCGTCGTATCGCTAAAACCATGCTCAATATAATGCCTCGGTTGATGATGGCGAAAACTTTTGCCGCGCGATAATAAATAGATGCTTTCTAATAGCGACGTTTTCCCGCTGCCATTTTGACCCAAGACCACATTACAACTGCTGGGTTGTAATGCAATCGTGTGAAGATTGCGAAAATGATGAATAGTTAATTCAATAATTTGCATGATTTATCTACTTGACTACTCATCACTAAATTGAAAAAAATATGCCCGCTGACTAAATACGCATTGGCATAACCACAAACTCGTGTTTGCTATCGTTGACTTGCTGTACCAATACCGAAGCATTGGCTTGGCTCATATGAAAGTCAATTTCCCCTTGCAATACATTAAGTACATCTAGCAAATAAGCCACATTGAATGATATCTCTAAGGGCTCACCTTGATACTTAACCTCAAGCTGCTCACTGGCTTCATCTTGCTCAGCATTGCTAGCACGCACCATCAAATTGTTATCACCTGAAAAATCAAAAATCACGCCACGCGATTTCTCATTACTCAAAATAGCCACGCGGCGAAGCACATTCGCTAATTGCTCTTGGCTGATACGGGCAAGTTTGTTGGTTGACGACGGCATAACGCGGCGATAATCAGGGAACTTACCATCAATCAAACGGGCGGTAAAAGCCACCATGATGGCATTTTTTAGCTGACCTGTGCTATCGACTTCCCCAAAGGGGAGTAAAACTTGTAAAAATTCACGACCCACATTGAGGGTGATTTTATTATCTTGATTTGGTAGCATGCGTTTAAGCTCTGCTAACAAACGTTGTAATTCAAGTACGGCTTTTCTTGGTAAAATTGCATCAAGTGCCACGCTCTCATCACACGCTATCACAGTACGTGCCAATGCCAAACGGTGACCATCGGTCGATACTGTCGCCAATTGCCGCTCTTTAACCTCAAACAGCATACCGGTGAGATAGTAACGCACGTCTTGCACTGCCATCGCAAAATGCGTTTTATCGAGCAAATCGACTAGGTCTTCACGGCCCAATTGGATAGGCGTGACTTGCTCGGGCTCACCCAATAGGGGAAAGTCTTGGGCAGGCAAAGTGCTGAGTTTAAAACGACTACTACCGCAGACAATTAAACACTGATTGTCGTTAGCGACAGTGATAGAGACCGGTAAACCGTCGGGCAATAATTTTACGATATCTTTGAATTTGTTGGCAGGAACGGTGATTTCACCTGGTTGTTTGCACGCCGATGCTGGCAAATTAAGGGTGGCTTGTAATTCAAGCTCCAAATCTGACGCTACCATCACCAATTGAGAGGGGGTTAACGCCAATTTCATATTTCCCAAAATCACCATGTTATGGCGTTTGTCAGCGGCTTTTGAAATTAAATTAATCGCTTGTAGTAACAAATCGCGAGAGATTACTAATTGCATGGCACCGCCTCAAATCAAAATGAATGGTTTAACAAATGGAAAAATTACAATCTATTATACGGGGTAATTAACTAAAAATCTTTTTAATCGAGTTAACAAAATACTAGGTCTGTAACATTAATTTTAATGAGCGATAATCCTTATCAAACATCAGATCGCTGACACAAAGTTCTTGAACTTTCTCACAGGCGTGCATCACCGTGGTATGGTCGCGACCGCCAAATGATTGACCAATTTCTGTAAAGCTGTTGTTGGTTAGTTCACGGGCTAAACTCATAGCCACTTGCCGCGGACGAGCGATATGACGTAAACGCTTTTTACCCATTAAGTCTTTGACTGAGATATCATAAAACTCAGCAACAACTTTACGAATATTATCCATGCTGACCGCTTGTACACGCATGGCAATCAAATCTTTTAACGCCATTTGTACCAGCTCTAGATGGATAGGCTGATTGAGCAAACGAGAAATAGCTAGAACTTTGTTGAGCGCGCCTTCCAATTCTCGCACATTGGCGATGATATGCTGAGCGATAAAAATAGCGCACTCTTTTGGCAAAATCACCTCTTGCGCCTTGGATTTTTTTTGCAAAATTTGAATACGGGTTTCTAGCTCTGGCGGCTCTAACGCCACGGCCACCCCCCAAGCTAGACGTGACTTTAAACGCTCGTCAAAATCAGTGAGGGCACTCGGGTGTTTATCGGATGCCAAAATCACCTGTTTATTTTTGCTCATAAAGTCATTGAGCAATAGCAAAAACTGCTCGCTACTTTTTTGCTTGCCGGCAATCACATGAATATCATCAATAATCAATAAATCGGCTTTTTTAATTTTATCTTTGAACTCATCGATTTTTTGTGTTCTTAATGAATGCACCAGCTGGTTGACAAACTTATCGGACGTAAAGTAATAAAAACTTTTGCCTTGCTTTAAAATCTCATGGGCAATTGCTTGCATCAAATGGGTTTTTCCCAAACCTGTCGCACCATAAATAAACAGCGGATTATTTTTAGATTGACCCAAGTTGTTGGCAGTCTCTCGGCAAATACTATAAGCAATTTGATTGGATTTTGCGGTTACGAATTGGTCAAACGTAAAATGCGGATCGATATACTGAAAAGAGCGTTGCTGCTCAGTTTTTACCAGCGTCACTTTTTGCTCACCAAGGTCTTGTGTACCGACAGCATCAGTGATTGCGTTACCCTTATCAATTTGAATCTGCACATGAATCGGTAAGGTTGGCTCAAGCTGTTGTAAAATCGTTTGAATTTGACTTAAATGATTTTTTTCAACATAACTGGCAAAGTACTGGTTAGGTACATTGACAACCATCGTGTTATTATGCATCGAGGCGGATAATGGGCGAATCCACATGGTAAAAATATTATCAGGTACTTGATATTTTAATTCGTCAACGCACTTAAGCCATAATGCATCAGCCATAACTTTGCTTTCCTAATCCAAGCATCTTCAAATTTGGTGTAATGTATCATAAAACAGCGATTTTACAAATAAAATTATTGTGGATAACAATGTGGATATAATTGTTGATAAGTAAAAACAGGAAATTACTAACAAGCTATCAACGGTTTATATACATACTTATCAACATGGCAAATATTTGTTTTTTTATGATTTTTAGTTAAATATCCACAGAAATAGACCTGCTTAATAATAATAAATAATACTTATTGAATATATAATAATAAAATAATTTTTTGTGGATAACTTTTGTTGAATGGTATTTGTTATACAAAAATATTATTTTAAATAAATAAAATAATTGATTGTGTCTGTGATTTAAAGAAAGAAATTAACCAATAATCTTAGTTATCCTTGACCTATTGGTTAAAATTAAGGATAATACTAGATTAACTGTTTTGAAATTTTGTATTTTAACCGCTATCGGTTAAATATCACGTAAATTTAGCCAAGGTGAATCGCATGAAACGCACTTTCCAACCAAGCGTAATCAAACGTAAACGTACTCACGGTTTCCGTGCTCGTATGGCTACTAAGAATGGCCGTCAAGTTTTAGCTCGTCGTCGCGCTAAAGGCCGTCATCGTTTAACGGTGTAATGTCTATTTCTTAACTTGATTTAATGATAATGTTGACATTAAAACAGGTTATAGTAAAAAGCGATATACTTCTTATATCGCTTTTTTTATTGT